>JAKJDF010000010.1:0-42500 GCA_022706085.1 Candidatus Latescibacterota bacterium
CCCGAGGCCTATGATACCCAGCAAAAAGTGTATACTATGTCTCCTTACGTCTGTTTACCATCTCACCGGTCTATACAGCGCCAAAGAGGGGGTAGGCTGGCTGCCCGGCGGGGCAGCGCGCGGGCTGTGGTTTACCAGAGGATGTCCTCGAACGGGGTATCGCACGGGTGGCCCGGCGCGACCCGGACGCGCCGCGGTGTCGGCTCGGCAACAAGCGACCAGATCGTTCCGCCGCCGGGTGCGTCCGGTCCGTGCTGTCCGGCGCAGATGCCGCCCTCGTGATCCGAAAGAACGCGGATCAGGGTATCCGTTGTCACCGGTTCTTTCGTGGCTCGCAGCAGGTCCTCCGCGCGTCTTCTTCTCCGGACGGAGGCGGTTTCAGCGTGTCCCGCGAGTGCGTCGGTCCGTGTGTTGGTGCCCACCAGGATCCCGTCGTCCGGTTCGAACACCCGTGCGTTCCGGGGGGAGGTTTCGACCAGGCGTGCGGTGTCGCGGTCGGCGACGAGATACGCGAGAGAGCGCACGTGCGGGAGACCGGCGAGGAGGTCGGCTGCTTCCGTGGCGGTGCGGCAGGTGGCGGCTACGAGATCCACGGCGATATGCCACTGGATGCCGGGCCGGGGCTCGCCTTCCGGCGGCAGGCTGGCGATGCAGAGCGTGAGCCCGGCATCGTTCATCACGTCGCACAGGCCGCCCCAGTGGTGCGTATATCCGATGCGCGCCGGTTCGCCATCCGGAGAAATGGTTCGCGCCTCGCACCAGCGGCGGTCGGCGTAGTCCCAGTCGTAATTCCGTCCGACGAGCGTGTGACCATCGCGCGTTCGCGTGCCGGTTACCGCGATATTAGTGCAGCCGCCGGCGGCAGGCGCGGTTCGGCCGAAGTAATAGCTAGTGAATTCCTCCACGGGCAGGCCGCTGGTTTCGCACATGCCTTCGAACTCGTCTTCGATACCGGGATGCAGGCGCGCGGCGACGGCGCGGCAACGGTTGCCGAACGCACTATCCCGGGGTGAGACGGGCGGAAGCCTGAGGGCGCGGATACGATAGCCCTGCGCTCTGCCAATCTCCCGGCGCGTGCCGGAGAAACGCATGTGTGCAATGGCCATGGGGCCGTCTCCCTGTTGTCCGCGGCGGCACACCTCGGGTTCCGCTCATCTGCTGCGAATGAAATAGAACGGGATTTGCGTTCCGGGAAAAGAGGAGGGAACGGTTGCCCCAGGAACAACTCGGGCTTCAGTTTGGTGGAGATTGCGGCTCCACAGGGAATTCTTCGCGGGAAGGTGATGCATGGCGCTGAACAGGCGATGGGTGACGGTTTTCGGAGCTCTTCTCGCCGCGTGTGCGGTCCGAGCGGGCGCGGCGGCCCGCCTCGAGGGCGGTGTTCTTTTCGTGGATGGGAAGCCGTTCTTTCCGCTGGGAAGCTGGGGCGGAAGGGCTGTTGCGCCGGAGGAAATCGCCCGGCTGGGCATGAACGCCACCTTCCTCATGGCGCCTTCGAGTGAAGGAGCCCTCGACGACGCGCGGGCGTACATGCGGGAGTGCAGGCGGCACGGCGTGCAGGTGATGCAGTACGTCCCATGGGGTTCTGATTCGGCAACGGTGCAGACGGCGGCAAGGCTGGCCGGCGAACCGAATCTGCTTGCGTGGAACATAGGTGATGACGTTCCCCTCAGGGGCATGGAGCCGCTGAGCGAAGTCGCCCGGCGATTGAGGGAGGCTGCCCTGGGAACCCCCACCCTGGCGGATTGCATCCCATCACTCGGTCGTCTCGACGGCGTGAAGCGCACGTTTGGCGAATTCGTTGACATCACGATGAACTACGATTACCCGATCCCGGACGCCGAATACCCGCTCGGCGGCAACGCGTTCCGACGGCACCAGGCGTTTTTTGACGAGCAACGCCGGATGTTCGGAGAACCACGGTGGACGTGGACGCAGACCTACATGTGGCACTGGACGGGGCAGGACCTGAATGTGAGCCCGGAGGCGGCAGGGCCGTATCCGGAGCCGGAGCAGGTGAGGTTGCTGCTCTTCTCGGAAATCAACACCGGCCTCCGTGGGTTGTTCTGTTTTTCGCACCGGGAGATAGCCCTCCAGCCGAACCTCGCGGCGGAGATTGCCGTGACGTTCCGCGAAATCTCGATTTTCAATGACTTCCTTGCGGCGGGGGAGATCAGGCGGCGACTCGCAACGTCCGACACCACGCTCGATGCAGCGGCGTTCTCGTACCGGGGGTCAACGCTGGTTTCCCTGGCGCTTCTGCGGGAACGGTATCAGTACTGGATCGGGGAAGGGATTACCCGGGATGTCTCCGTGGAGGTGCCGTGGGCCGGCGCGCGTCTGCCGGAAGCGCTCCTTGTCGCCACCCCGGGCGTGGTGGATTGCCGCGTGGTCAGGGCAAGTCCGGAAACGGTGCGCATAACGATCCCTTCACTGGAGCTCGCGGGGTTCGTCCTCGTTTCGAGTGATTCGCGCGAACTGGGCCGCGTGCGGAGCCGCGTCGCCGCAATCCCCCGCGAGGTACGCACGCTTCTGGTTCCCGGTGCGATGGCACAGGTGCAGAAGGTGAACCAGGTGGTCTGGCAGGCGGGGGCGTGTGACATGCAGAACACGACCATCAGCCGGGCTCCCATTGAGGCCGTGGAGCGATGCAACCGAGCGCTGGATGAACGGCGTTACGCCGACGCCGTGACCGAGTGGAAAACGGCGCACCGGCTGTGCAGGGCGGCGCTGGACAGTGTCATGCGGTATGCCGGCGCGCGGGTGAATCAACTGACTGCGGACGAGCGGCGGCATCTGCTCACCCCGTACGGTCTCCATAACATCCCGGCGCTGGCGTTTGCTTCCCCGCCGGGCGACCGGTGGCGGTTTGTGCGCGAATGGGAGGTGGTCGGCCCGTTTCCGCTTGACCGGGACTGGAACGATCTGGACGCGGTGCCGGAGGGTTTTGACCGGCTATACCCGCCCGAAACCAGCGCGGAACGGCACGGTGTGTTTGATTGCGTCGGTGGCCCGTCCGAGTGGCGTTATGCGCGGGCGGATCTCTCGGGCAGGCTGGATTTCCTGCAGTACTTCGACACCACCGAGAACGTCCTTGCGTACGCCCGGTGCCGTATCATTGTTCCGCGCGATACTACCGTGACCTTCAGCGTCGGCAGCAATGACGGCATCAAGGCGTGGGCGAACGGAGAACTCGCGTTCGAGCTGCCGGTTTCCCGTGGGAGGAAAGCCGTGCGCCACCAGAACCAATTCCCGGTGCCACTGCGCGCCGGGGAAAACAGGATTCTGGTGAAGCTGACCAACCTTGGCTCCAACTGGCAGCTCTACTGTGCGGTGGAGGACTCCGCGCGGGAGTTCCGCTTCGCCCCGGGTTGGTGAGCAGATGGCTGCGGTAGACACCCTGTGGGAGGAACAGGACCTATAAGGAGGGCCCGGACAGGACTCGGATGCGAGGAGAAAGGGGCAGGCGGGCTCCAGGACACGCCCGCCTGCCCCAAAAGAAGTCGAGTGTAACGAGACTTCTCAGAAGATGCGCTGGATGTCCATGATGGTGACGAGGATCATCAGGGCTATCAGCAGCGCCATGCCGATGCGCTGGATGTAGCCCTGCTGTTTCGCGCTTGGCCGCCGCTTCGTGATGGCCTCGAAGGCGAGGAAGACCAGCAAGCCGCCATCCAGGACCGCGAGCGGCAGAAGGTTGATGAAACCGAGGTTGGCGCTGAGTGTTCCCACCAGCATCAGGTAGGTGCCCAATCCCTGTTGCGCGGCGATGCCGGTCATCTGGAAAATGCCCAGCGGGCCGGCAATATAGGTGGGGGAAATGGCGCGCGTCACCAGCCGTTCGATGAATTTCACGATTTTGACGGTGACTACCCAGGTCTGGACGAAGGCGGTTCTGACCGCGGGCACGAAGGAGAGCCTGACGCCTCCTTCGGGAATGTCCACGCCGATATCAACGGACGGGGTGACGGTGAGCACCGTGGTGACGGCATCCCGCTTCACTTCAATTATGGTTTCCCTTCCCGCGTTGCGGCGGATGGTCCGGCTCATTTCTGCCCACGACGCCACCGGTTGGCCATTCACCGCGCGGACGGTGTCGCCTTCGCGCATACCGGCCTCGTTTGCCGGTTCGATAGGCACCACCCCGCCGACTACCGCACCGTTCTCCCATTCGACACCGAAATCGTGAAGATCGGCCAGGTTTTTCTGCATGGAAACGCGCAGCGTATCGCCGGCGGGTGTCTGAAGCGCGATCACGGGACGGGTGCTCTTTTCGAGGAGTTGCGCCACGTTTTTCCAGCTCGTGAGCGGCGAATCGTTGAGCGAGACCCAGCGCGCTCCCACGGGAACGCCGAGGCTGTCAGCGCGTGAACCGGGCTTCACTGCGCTCACCCACATGTGGGGCGCGGGCGTGATGCCGATGCGTCCGACGACGCCGTAGGTCATGTTGAGCCAGGTGAACACGATGACGGCGAGGATGAAGTTCATGAGTGGGCCGGCGAAGATCACCGCGGCACGGGCTCCTACGGGCTTGGAGGTGAACTCCCAGGGAGCCCCGGAATCCTCGGCGTCGCCGAAATCGCTCTGTCCGCTCATCTTCACGTAGCCGCCGAACGGGATCCAGCGGACCGCGTATTCCGTCTCGTCGCCCGTGAATGCGTCGTCTGGAAGCCCCCATTTCCAGAAGAGGGAGCGGAACTGCCAGCCTTTTCCTTTCGCCCTGCGAACGGAGAAGAGCGGTCTGCCGAAGAACAGGGAGAAGGTTTCGACGCGCACGCCGGCCCATTTCGCCACGAGGAAGTGACCGAGTTCGTGGACGAAGACGAGGACGCTGAGGGCCAGAATGAAGGCGAATGTGCCCTGGATGTTCATGAGGGACCTTTCTGTGCGTCACCGGGAAGGAGGGAAGACGCGGTTTCCCGTGCCCATGACTCCGCGGAAAGGGCATCGTCCAGCGTGGGGTGCGGAACGGGAGTGTGGCGCGCCATGGTGTCCTCGACCAGGCGCGGGATGCCGGCGAAGGGCAACCGTCCGGAGAGAAAGGCGTGCACCGCCACCTCATCGGCTCCGCTGAGCACTGCCGGCATTGTGCCGCCGATCCGCGTCGCTTCGCGGGCGAGTGCGAGCGCGGGAAAGCGGGCGACGTCCGGCCTGCCAAACGTCAACTGCCCCACGTCCGCAAGACTGAGTGGTTTCCTGCCCGTATCCGCGCGTTCCGGGAAGGTGAGCGCGTATTGAATCGGCAATGTCATGTCGGGGATGCCGAGCTGCGCGATGACTGACCCGTCCTCGTACTCCACCAGCGAGTGGATGACGGATTGATGATGGATCAGGACCTCGATTTTGTCCAGCGGGATGTCGAACAGCCATCGGACTTCGAGGATTTCGAAACCTTTGTTCATCAGTGTTGCCGAGTCTATGGTCACTTTCTGCCCCATAACCCACGTGGGGTGGGCAAGCGCGCGCTCCGGAGTGATGGTGGCGAACGCTTCCGCCGGCATTGACCGGAAAGGGCCGCCGGACGCGGTGAGGAGGATGCGCCGGACATCCTGTTTGCGGCCTGCCTGCAGGCACTGCCAAATGGCGCTGATTTCGCTGTCAACCGGCAGGAGCCGGGTTCCGCGTCGTGCTGCTTCGCGGGAGATGATTTCCCCGGCCACCACGATGGCTTCCTTGTTGGCGAGGGCAACGTCCTTGCCGGCGCACACGGCGGCATAGGTGGGGCGCACGCCCACGCCGCCGGTGAGGCTGCTGACCACGATGTCGGCGGGTTCGAACGTGGCGACCGCTTCGAGCCCTTCGCTGCCGGAGAGGATGGAGGGACATTCATCGCCGAGGGCGCGGCGGATTTCCTGCGCTGACGAATCCGCGGAGACGGAGACCAGCGCCGGCCGGAAATCTCGGATTTGCTCCACCAGCAGTTGCCACTGGTTCCCGGCGGCCAGTGCGACCACCTCAAAACGCTCGGGTTGCCGCGCCGCGACTGCCAGCGCCGCCCGGCCTATGGACCCCGTGGAACCGAGTATGGAGAGGCGTCTTTTCATTCAGAACGAAGGGGTGATTACGAGGCCCCAGAGCATGGCGCGGGTCTGTAGCCAGAACCAGACGGCAGGCAACGCGAAAAGGAGGCTGTCGAACCTGTCGAGAATGCCTCCGTGGCCGGGAAGAAGGCGTGAGGAATCCTTGATGCCGGTTTCCCGCTTGACGGCTGACTCCGCGAGGTCACCCACCTGTCCGACGATTCCGATTGCGGCGCCGAGGAACGCGAATTCGGCGATGATGAAGGTTTTCGGCTGGAACACCAGCCAGCCCACGATTCCGCCGGCGATGGAGCCAAAGAAGCCGAATATGGCCCCTTCAAAAGACTTCTTCGGGCTGATTGAAGGCGCGAGAGGGTGCCGGCCAAGCAGTGACCCGCCGAAGTAAGCCACCGTGTCGCACGCCCAGATCATGAAGAGCAGGGAGACGAGAAGTGCGTCGCCATCCTGAAGGCGGCGGATCGGTATCATGAGGGCGAAAAAACCTACGTACACGACGCCTGCGATTGTGGCGCCGAGAGGACGCACCACGCCGTGTTCCTTCCAGCGGCTCACAAGCGTTCCAATGAACGCGAGGACGGTGATTGCCGCCACCGTGGCGCTCCAGAGATTGGCTCGCTGGATATATCCCACCACGACGAGGGCGATTGTGCCAATCACCGCGAGCGCGTACAGCACGGGGGTTTTCCGCAACCCGGTCATGTCGGCCCATTCGATCGCGCCGAGGCAACTGAGGACCGTCGCCAGCGCCACCACTCCCCAGGTACCCGCGAGAAGCAGAAAGAGAATAAGCGGAATGCCGATGATTGCTACGAGGACGCGCAGTGCGAGGTTTCTTCCGTCGAGGCTCATTCGGGGCCGATCTCCCGGAGTTCCACAAAAAGCTGGTCCTGTGTTTTTCCAAACCGCCGCTGCCGCTGCTGGAACGCGCCGATAGCTTCGTACAGATGAGGGCGGCGGAAATCCGGCCAGAGCACCGGCGTGAACCAGAGCTCGGTATACGCGGTCTGCCAGAGGAGAAAGTTGCTGAGGCGCATCTCGCCGCTCGTGCGAATCAGCAGGTCGGGTTCGGGCAGATCGGCCGTGTAGAGGTACCCGGCGACTGTTTCCGGCGTGATCGCCTCGGCAGGAATCCCGCTTCGGACGATCTCCCTGATGGCGTCCACGAGCTCAGCCTTGCCGGAGTAGTTGATGCACAGGTTGAGAATGAGTCCCGTGTTTGTTCCGGTCGTCGTGATTGCGTCCCGCAGGGCCTTTGCCGCGGCGGGCGGGAGATCATCAATCCGGCCGGAAGCGCGCAGGCGGACGTTGTTCTGATTCAGCTCGTCCGTTTCCCGCAGGATGGTTTGCCTGAGAAGGCGCATCAGCCCGATCACTTCATGCCGGGGGCGGTTCCAGTTTTCCGTGGAGAAGACGTACAGCGACAGCACTTCGATGCCAAGCTCCGCGGAGGCGCGCACCAGCTCGCGCACGGATTCCACTCCGTGGCGGTGGCCGGTAATCCGGGAGAATCCATTCTGTTTCGCCCATCGCCCGTTGCCGTCCATGATGACGGCGATGTGCCGGGGGAGGTTTCCGCGCGCTTTCAGGGCGGCCTGCTGTTCGGCGTCTGTCAACGTGAGATCGCGCTCCTCATAAAGGCGGGACACGCAACTGAGATGCAACCTGCAGAACAGGGTTAACTACATAATATCAGTTTTTGAAGGGCGCATTCAAACTGACGGAGGGGGTGCGGCCGCGGCGTCACGTTTTCCCCTCGCGATGCCGCGCATGAGCAGGAGCTCAGCCGCGATGCATGCCATGGCCGCGAGAAGAAACGGCACCGCCAGCTCCGTTCCGATGCGCGCCGAGATAATGTCGTCCGCCGGTCGGGCACCCAGTCTGGTCAGTGATTTGAGTCCGACGGCGCCGGCGAACGCTCCCGCGGAGAGCCGCTGGAGTTCAGATTCATCGCGGTGCAGGTTGACCGCGATCATGTCGGTTACGTTCCCGTCGGCGGAGATGCTCCAGCACCCGCGGGGAGTCAAAATCCCGAGATCGAGGTAGGGAATCTGGTCGCCGGCAGGCACCACCCGTCTCTGGAGGCCATCCGGGGCCGTGAGGGTTATTGTTTCCCCGGCGGCGACGAGTGGCCTCCTCACGGAAGCCCCCGCCGGGTATTCCCCTGCAACCGGGGACGTGCGCGCCAGCGAGTGCACGAGGTGGTGCATCAGGGGAACCACCACGCCGCGGTAGGCCAGGTCCGTCCACCCGGGAGAAAGGCCCGCGGTGAGAACCATGCCCCGGACGGGCTCCTGTTCGCCGCGCACGAGCCATGGGTCGCCGGTGGTGAACGACACCTCGCGGTGCGCCGCGCCTCCGGTCAGACGGGCGAAGGTGAAAAACCGAGGCTGACTCGCTCTGGTCGAGGAGCCGAGCAGGTTGGTCAGAACGGGGTCGGATACGCTGCGCGAATCCAGCGAGTAATACCCGCCGTTGCCCGCGGAGAGGGTGGATAGGCCCGCGAACCGGTCGCCCGTGAACAGGGGCAGCAACAACTGATTCGCGGCGGTGAGGTCGGTTCCGGGGCCTGCGAGGAAGAGGATGCCGGCGCCCTGACGTATGGCGGAATGCGCCGACGCGCGGTGCGTGGCTTCAGAAATCCATCCGCGCACATTCGCTCCGGCGGGCACGCGTTCGTTCACGATGATCACGTCCGCCTGCTCCACGGAATCGCGCGGAATAGTGCGCTCGGTGCCGACTGCGACGGAATACGGATTTGTCGAATCGGCGGCGGTGAAAAGGGCGGAGAGGAATGCGCGCGAGGGCGACTCATCACCGATAATGGCGAGGCGGGTTTCCGCCGGCACAAATACCGCGAAATGGCGGGTGTTGTCGGCGATGAGCGGGTCGTCGGAGAGCTCGATTCTGCCCGTCAACCACCCCGGCGCCGGCACGACGGCGGAGAATGTGACGGCGGCAACACCCCCGGCGGGAACCGATACGACCTGCCGCTGCATGCGCCGGTTATCGAACCAGAGATCCGCTCCCGCATCGGTGACGTCCACCGTTCCGGTATTCCTGACAATAGCGCGCACTGAGAAGGGCCGCCCCGCGCGGACGAACTGGTTTCCCGCCGCAACCGAATCCACGGCGAGGTTCGTGGTGGGTTCATCCGGCGGCGCGAGGAGGTACCCTGCGGTGCGGTCGGGCCACTCTACGGGGCGGAGCGCCTGCCACGGCGGGCCGGCGAGGTCGCTGACGACGCACACCTCGCGGTTGGCCGCGTCGCTTCGTCCGAGGATATCCGCGGCGTGCTGGAGGGCGGCGACGCCGTCACCTGACCAATCCGACACCGATTTCAGGTTCTCCAGCGTCGCGCGGTTGAAGGGGAGCACGAGGTCGGGCCGGGAGGTGCGGACAAGCACTGCCCAGTCGCCGGGTCGCACGACGGAGAGCATATCGCTGAGCTGGCGGCGCGCCCAGTCAATTCGCCTGCCGTATGAGCTTTCGTACCCCATGCCGGGTCCGTCGTCCAGCACCACCACGATGGTGCTGGCGCCTTCGTGGCCAAACGCTCCGGCGTTGGTTTTGATCGTCGGGCGCGCGAAGGCCAGCACGATGCACACGATGGTGGCGGTGCGGAGGATGAGCAGGGTGGCGTTGCGGAACTTGAGGCGACGGAATTGCTGGCGCCGGACCTCTTCGAGGAATATCATGGCGCTGAACGGTACGCGGCGCGGGCGACGCTTCCCGAGGAAATGAATGGCCAGCGGAATGCCGGCGGCCGCGAGGGCGAACAGGAACGCGGGGTTGAGAAACGTCATGTTGGAAATGTACGAACCGGGTGTGTCAGCGCCGATGCTCAGGGCGCGGTGGGGTGCGTGTTTGTGTGGGCAGGTGCGCCCTCTTCGTGTCCTTCACGCGCGTCATTGTTCTCCAATCCCCGAAAAAACCCGTCTCCCGACAGGACCATTTTCGCGAACAACCTTGACACGAGGACGCCGTTCCGCCTGTGTTGTACGTGTGGCGGTAGCGTTCCCCCGGGACGGGTTGGAGGGCGGCGGGCGGCAGATGAAGAAAAAGGAGCGTGGGATGCGACCACGCCGGGGATACACGGTGAAAACCTGATGAACCATGCAACTCCGTTCGCGCGGCACGGCTGCGAAAAGATGATCTACGATATCCGCATGGGGCCGCAGTGCGTCGAGGCGGACGGGATGCATTTCGCGGCGTATCTTGCCGGCCCGGCGGCGGGCGGGAAGGCGCTCCCGCACATCATCAGAAGGGACAGGAGCGGGGCGTGGGGAGAGCCGGTTGCGCTGGGCGACGTGCCGAAGTTCGACCATCACTTCGCGCCGGTGCTGTGGGTGGATGCGGACGGACATGTGCATGTGCTCTCGCACTGCCACGCGTCGCTGCACGGGTCGCGGCATGTGGTTTCGGCCACCCCGTTCTCCATCACCGAGTGGCGGGAGGCGCCCGAGGTGGCGCCGTCCATCAGCTACCCGCGGATAGTGAAGCTGCCGGGGGGACGTCTGCTCCTCTACCATCGTGTGCTGGGGCATATGGGGTACTGGACATATCAGGTCTCCGATGACGGGGGGTTCACCTGGAGGCGCCGGGCGACGCCGCTGGTGGATTTCGACCAGCGCCCGGAGATACCGGGGGACGAATGGGCGGGAAGCTACCACAGCGTGGCGCCGGGAAAGGACGGGGAGTCGCTCCACATCGCATTTGTCTACTGGGACGAGCGGAAGCAGGTGCACCCGGTGTACGGCATCCGGCTGGCGCACATGGATCGGTACCATCTCTATTACGCGCGCGTGGATATCGGGTCGGGCCGGTTGTACACCGCGTCGGGCAGGCGCCTCCGATGCCCGGCAAACCGGCGTGAGGCGGAGAAGTGCCTCGTGTGGGATACCGGAACGCGGCTGACGAACATGCCGTCCATTCTGGTGGGGGCCGACGACCAACCCGCGTTCCTGATGCCGGTGTCGGACACACGGGTGGATGACTGCGCGTTCTGGTTTGTTCGACGGGCGCAACGGGGCTGGGAACGGTTTCGTGTAACCGACACGAACAGCACATGGGCCGGATCCCATCTGGAGGAGGACGGGCAGGGCGGCATCAACGCGTTTCTGATCGGCAAACCGGCGCGGGCGGGGAATCTTCCGTACGGGGGAGGCGTGCTGCAGGAATGGCGTACCTGCGACCACGGGGAATCGTGGTCGCAGGCTGGGAACATCATTCCGGGGCCGGGGCTGGTATGCAACAACCCGAAGCCGGTGGAGGCGGCCGCCGGGGAGGTGCTGCGGAGGACGCTGGTGTTCTTCGGATGGGAGGGGCCGGATGGTCTTGCGCCGGTGGGACCGTATGGCGGACAGGCGTTCCTGTGGCGCGACGGGGAGTGGCTGTGAGACGAACAGGTTCCCCGGGTTCCCCGGGTTCACCAGGTTCCCCGGGTTCCTGACACGGACCGCCTGGAACGCAGGTGTGCCGCAATTGTGCCAGCTTTAGTGTTTGGGCCGCGATGTTGTGCCGGTCCGTCTCGATACACCGTTCTCCGCTCCGCGTCTCCCGCCACTCGACGACCGGCACGACGGAAAACAGCGGCTCACATGTGCGTGTAAACCGCTGTTTTTGCTGATATACGCCCGGCGCGATTCGAACGCGCGACCTGCGGATTCGAAGTCCGACGCTCTATCCAGCTGAGCTACGGGCGCATGACGGCAATCTATTACTAATGTAAGGGCCCGGCCGGTTTTGGGTCAATTCGCCGGCCGGCCTGTTCGAGTGGAGAGACCGGTGTCGGGCGAGGGGAGGGGTGATTGTCGGGGGACGGGGCTTGACTTGGAGGAGGTGATTTTGTTACCGGTTGTACGTCGGAAGGAGGGGAACCCGGGGAGCGGGAATCCGACCGATTGTTTCGCTGAGGACGGCAGAATAATAAATCGCAACCGCAGGCTTGACAGTCTGAAATGAGTGTGCGATACTAAATGCAGACACATGGGATGCCAGTGAGTTTCGTGCAGGAGGGAAATCACGAAAGAACACCCGTGTGAAGCGGAACTTTCCACGAGTATTCGTCACCATTTTTTCGGCATTTGTGTGGCAGACAGGGCGCGATCCCGCGCAGAGGTGGTGTTTTTTTCTGCAGGGAACAGGGCCCGGTTGGATTATTTCTGGTTCTGATCACCTGTTTCCGAGGAGGGGACGTGATGCCCCGTAGCATGTCTTCGTATCAGCGGTGGTTCGTAGCGGCAGGAATCGCATTCCTCAGCGCCGTGTCTCTCCTTCGCGCAGGGACGACCGGGAAGATTACGGGTATCGTCCGCGATCAGAGCGGGCAACCCCTGCCGGGTGTCGCGGTGCAGATCAGCGGCCTGCGGCTCGGCGGTGTGACGGATGCCGACGGGCGGTATTTCATCCTCCAGGTTCCTCCCGGCACGCACGAAGTGCAGGCCAACATGGTCGGGTACCGCACTTCGATCACGCGTGACGTGCTGGTGGGCGCTGACCGCACCACGACGCTCAACTTCACCCTTCGTGAGGAGACCATTGAGGTTGAGGCGGTGGTCGTTACGGCGGGGAGGCCCCCCATCGAGGTTGACGTAACGTCTTCGCAGACAACGGTAAACAGCGCCCGCGTCGCGGAGGTTCCGGTCAACCAGATGCTGGATGTGCTGGCGTATGAGCCGGGTGTGTCGATCTCGCGCGACAACGAGCTGAATATCCGCGGAGGCGGCGCGACGCAGATTCGGTTCCAGGTGGACGGACTGGACCGCACCGACGGATTGACGAACAAGCCGTACACCCAGTTGAACCAGACGCTGGTCGCCGAGGTGACGCTGCTGACGGGTGGTTTCAACGCGGAATATGGAAACGTTCGGTCGGGTATGGTGAACGTGGTGACGAAGGCCGGAAACGAGCGCGGGCCAAACCGCGGCTGGATTTCCGGTGTGTACAGCATGACGCCGACCGCCGCGAAGAAGCACTTCGGCCCGGGCGGCTACAGCGAGGACCAGTACGATTACCGGACCGCGCTTCTATCCGATGCGAACACTCTCGGCCCGACCGGTGCGGCGGACCCTTATGGGGCAATTTACTGGCCGAACCTGTATGAATCCACGCGGACCGACACCGCGTTCCGGCGAATCTGGACGGCGGCGCCGAATACGTACAAGATATTTGACGGGTGGGCGAGCCGCGTGACCGCGGCGAACGCAACGAACCGCGGTGCGGGTGTATATGGCAAGGGCACCCGGACGGTGCCCTGGACCGCACCACAACTGATCGAGGCGTGGGAATACGAAGCTAACCTGAACGAGAATGTGTGGGGATACAGCAACGAGCCGGACTGGAGCCTTGATCTTTCGGCGGGGTGGGGGCTTCCCCGCAAGCTTGGCGGCATTGTCGTCGGGTATGTGACAAACAAAGAGATGACAATCACGCCGGCGCTTCGTCCGTACTACCGGGATGAAACGTTTGACGTGAAGCTTACTCTTACGCCGGTAGACAGGCTTAAGTGGAGCTTCTCCTACATGTACGGGACGGGGGTTTCGACTGGCAACGGAACTGCAAGTTACGATCCCGAAATGGCGGAGACGGCCGGCTCAATCGGTATTGGCGGCGATGCGGTATCGTTGCGCACGGCGGGTGACCTGCTCGGCACGGTGTACATGTCGAAGGGGAGCTATGGCAACAACAGGCTGAACCTTTCGTACAACAGTTATCTGGATTCCAAGTTCTGGCAATGGGGCACAGCCGTCACGTACACCCTGAGCCCCGCGACATTCGCCACGGCGGCGTTCGGACAGACGCACACGAAATATGAGCTTCTTCGGAACTGGCCGCGCGCGGACATCAACGATTTCAGCACAACAGGGACCTATAAGCCCTCCAGCACGTTTTCGTATCGCGCATGGCTTCAGATGTTCGCGCTGAGCTGGTCGGATGTCAACGGCGATGGCCGGGGCGATCTTCCCACCGATCTGAGTGACGCGTTGACGCCGGGCCGCGCGTTCCTTGAGTATCCGTACGGGTTCCCTTCCGCGTACAAGTCAGTTCCCTCGCAGACCGTGTATGTGAACCGGCAGTTCGTGTTCGCCCCTGGCGACACGGCGGTGGTGGTGTCCCCGCAGGGGTGGGTTCAGGAAGGGTATTATGATCTGAGCGGAACGTTCTGGCTGGGCGAAGGCGGTCAACAGCGCATGCTTTCGAACGCGGTGCAGACGGCGGCCCGTGCCGACATCACTCATGTGATTGGCAGCCACACCCTGAAGACGGGCGCGGAGTATTTGCTTGCGGACCTCGAGTACCACGCGGAGGAGGCGTCCCGGATCATCGGTTCGCGGAGCAACTCCAACTATCGTGATTACGGCGGGAAATTCCCGGCGTCGAAGCCGTCAATTCTCGGGATTTTCCTGCAGGACAAGTTCGAATCGCAAGGCATGATCATGAACTTCGGCCTGCGGGCGGAGCGATTTGACGGCGGGGCTCCGGCGTTCATGGCGGACATGATTTACGACACGCGGCTGTTCAGCCCGAATAACGGGAAGTTCTGGTTTGACAGCCTCTGTGTGGCGAATGGCTGGAACGTGAACGACCCGGCATGGGGTGCGTTGCCCGGGTCAATTGGAGAGGCCTGGAGCAAGTTCGAGAAGAATGGGATCCTGGACAAATTCCCGATGCCGTATGACGTGGTGGCGGCCCTGCCGCAGCGCCCGGCGAAGGCGCAGTGGCGTCTGGCGCCGCGATTTGGCATCTCTCACCCGGTGAGCGTTCGGACGAAGTTCTTCTTCAACTACGGCATCTTCTACTCCATGGCCAAACCGGCGCAGATGTACGGTCTTGGCGTTCATGATGGCCGCGTCGGTGCGCTGGGTCGTTTCGAGCAGTTGTACAACCCCGAACTGCGGCCGGCGAAAACCACGATGTACGAAGTCGGGTTCGAGCAGGTGCTCCCGTTCAATTTCGTGTTCAAAACGACCGGGTACGCGAAGTACAACGTGGATCAGGTTACCGGGGTGCAAATTCACGCCGGTGCGACGGATTCGTATCGTACGTATCGCAACGCGAACTACCAGGATATCCGTGGTCTTGAGATGAAGCTTACGCGGAGCGGGCGGTTTGTCAGCGGGTGGGCGACCTACCAGATCATCGCCACGCGAAGCGGCCAGACGGGTCTGACGGATCTCTATCCGAATCCGACGATGAACATATATTACACGCCGCTGGTGACGACCAATTCGCCGGCGAGCAACATTGCGGCTTCCGTGCGCCTGGGCACGCCGGTTGAATGGGGCCTGTTGACCGGCGGCTGGGGCGCCAGTATTATCGGGCGGTACAACGAGAACACGGGCGAAGTGATTTACAACCCGAACAACCAGCCGCGGCGTGAGCTTCCGCCCGAGTGGATCATGCGCGGTCGGGATTACTGGGGCGCGGATCTGAAGTTCACGAAGGACATGGCGATCGGCCGCCAGCGGCGTGTGTCGGTGTATCTGGACGTGACCAATTTCCTGAACCGGAAGTATCTGAACGGCACCTACATGAATGGCAACGATTATCTTGCCTACGTGGTCGAACGGAGAGCACAGGGCGAAACAAGCCTGCGTGTGGGAGATCCCTCCACGTGGGACGCGTTGACGCAGCCGTACCGCATCAAGAAGGCGGACGGCACGTACACGCAGTGGAAAGCGCCTATCAGCCCGCGCACGGACTGGATCATGTTCCTGTATCCCAGAGCGTACCGTGCCGGTATCAGGTTTGATCTGTAGCACCGCCAACTGGGTTGACGCATCAGAAAGGAGGCCAATAATGACGGCTACTATGCGTCGTTGGTTCACGTGGGCCGGTTTGATGGGGGCGTTGGTTCTGACGTTCTCGTCAACGGTAATGGCAAACACGCCGCAATCGGTCATGCACCTTGGCCGAATCTGGCACCATCCGGAGTACGACGGAGCCGAGGGCTGGTCGGGCTCGGGCCCGATCTACCCCGCCGGCATCCCCACGGCTGCCGATGGTGACAATTCGGTGAAGCGCGGGTGGATCGGCCAGGTGCAGAAGTTCGGCGTGTATCTCACCACAACGGACTGGACAAGCCCGTTGAACACCGCACTGGAGTACACGTCGTCCTACTGCTTCCGCAGCATGGATTACGCGTACTATCGCGTGTATGTCACCGAAAAGGGTGACTACAACTTCCCGGTCGGGTGCCAGGAAGTTTTCCGCTGGACGCGTCCGACGATTGTGGCGGGCGATTCCACGCTGAAGTTCTTCCCCGGTCCCGGTCCGGCTGCGTACCCGGATAACTCGGGTGTGGGCCCGCGTCCGACCCCGGTGGTGGATCCGACCCTTGTGACGGAAGAGGCGATTGACGCAGTATGGCGGTTCAGCCAGGGCGTCGAGTATCGCCGTCGTCAGTATGGGTACGGCATCACCACTGCTCATCAGGACTACGTGCTGTTCGACACCCGCTTCGTGAACAACGGCAAGTGCTATGGCGACACGGTTCTTGCCGATCCGGCACCTTTTACGATGACGGGCCAGACCATTCACAAGATGATCTTCGGGCAGGCGTACGACTACCGGAACAACCACGCCCCCGGCGCGAAACAGGTCGGCAAGGATAACGAAGGCATGTATGTCCAGCCGTGGGGCGCCGCGTTGAACTCGGTCGCCCTGTTCTACGACCTGGATAGCGACGATGCCGCCGCTCCCGGACCCGACTGGGGCGACCCGAGCGAGAACGCAGCGATGGAAGGCCATCTGGTGGGCAACGCGTACATGGCGATGGGGCCGGTGTTCTGCAGCAAAGGCCCGGGCAGCCTGTACGGTACGAATGATCCCGATCAGCCGGCGTTCCGGATGATGCACAACGAGCGTGGTCTGGATTTCGCCGGTAAGGCGTATTCCCCGGCCAACTCGCAGGAATTGCGTGAGTTCCTGACCGATGGCGCGCTCCAGATGCCGATTGATCAGAGCTTCCGCACGTATGCTCCGACCGCCGCGATCAAGGACGAGGATCCGGGCGCTACCGCCATTCTGGGCTACGGCCCGCTGGGCGGCGACAAGACGCTTTCGCCGGCGAATGTGAAGGTTCACGGTTGGGACCTCGCGTTCGGCGATTCGGTTCGTCTGGTTCAGGTGGTTGCGGGTGGTGGTATTGACGCGTACGAAGGTCAGCGTATCGGCCAGTACTGGAACGCGCAGAAGGCTGCCAGTGCCGCTCCGGATACCTGGATGAGCGCCGCGGATCAGGCTCTCGTGCAGACCGGTATGGACACGGTGAAGAAGGCCCTCGCGCTTGCGTACTGGAACTTCTACGGTTCCTTCCCGGCCAATGTTGACGCCGCGAAGAAGGCCGCATGGGGTATTCCGAACTACGTGAATTCGAAGCCGAGTGCGTACAATCAGCCGTTCAACGTTCCCGATCCTCCGCGTCCGCCGGCTTACTTCAGCGTGAAAGCGCTGGCGAAGGGTGGCATCGCGGTTCGCTGGACTCGTGAATCCGAAGCCGACGTTGACTTTGATACGAAGGTTGCGGACTTCGCGGGTTATCGCGTGTACCGCTGGGAAGCCTCCCGCTTGACGAAGCCCACCATCGTGAAGCAGGGCCCCGCGGGCTCGTTCTGGGCAGTGCCTGCCGATCCGGCTGGTGGCGCCGAACTACGTCCCGAAGGTCCGGCTGGCCTCATGTTCATAGACGATCAGGTTACCACCGGTACGGATTACTGGTATGCCGTGACGGCGTACGACGACGGAACGCAGAACTGGGCGGAACCGGGCAAGTCACTGGAAAGCGCGTATTTCTGGTGCTGGACCGGGTTCACCTCGAAGGGCGTGACCGCTCCGACGCTGAACGGTGTGGGTGTTGATGTTGCGCGCGCGAATCGTTTTGCGCTCGAGCAGAATGCGCCGAACCCGTTCAACCCGTCCACGACGATTCGTTTTGCCGTTCCGACGAATGGCAATGTTCGTCTGACGATCTACGACGTAAACGGCCGCATCGTTCGCACGCTGGTTGATGGCAGCGTTCTTGCCGGCAGCCACGAAGTGGTGTGGGACGGTATGGACATGACCGGTCGCCCGGTTGCGAGCGGCGTGTACATCTATCGTCTGACCAATGCGAACAATGAGATTACGAAGCGGATGACGCTGGTGCGTTAGTCCGGAGTTGGCGGAGCACCGGTATCGGGGGCGGCAGAGAGCCGTCCCCGATACCGACAGATGCGTGGTTGAGCTGAGGCGAGTGAGCAGATCGGAGAGCGGGCGGCGCGTGAGCTTCTCCGGTACGAAATGTGACCGTGGCCGGGCGGGTGGCCGGCGGAACGTTCGTATTGTGCCCGCGAAGACGCACCGGAAAGGAATTGGTGAGATGAATACCCGATTACGCCACTGGTGGATAGCCGGAGTCGCGTTTGCATTCGTGCTGATCGCATTACCGCGGGTGTCGCACAGTGCGGTGAGCACGCTCGACAGCGTTATCGTCATCCCGAATCCGTATAACCTGTCGGGGCGCACGTACGGTCCGCAGCCTCCCGGCGGTTCAATCGAGGCAAACGAGCGTATTCGTTTCGCCAACCTGCCGGCGCCCTGTACGATCAAGATTTACACCTCCGCAGGGAACCTTGTGTCCACGATTCAGCACACAGGGGCGGTTACGGCGGTGTCGGATCTTGAGAACTACTACTGGAGCGGGCGCAACGCGGATAACCAGTATATCGTCAGCGACGTGTATATCTATGTGGTGGAATCACCCACACTCGGGCGGAGAATTGGCAAGTTCATCGTGATTCGTTAGCCTGGCGGACCCTTGGTGGCTGACCCTTGGTCAGCAGGCTGACGGCACAGATAGATGATGTGCAGCGGACTGGCTCTCGGTGCGCTGAGAAGGAGCTTCTGGATGAACAGTTTGAAAGCGAGTTGGGTGATCGGGTTTGCCGCCTGTGTGGTGGCAGCGACTGCGTCCGCGCAGACGACCGTTCCGGGGTACACCGGCACCAACTATGACCCGCCGACGCCGAAGTGGAAGGGTCAGGCCGGCATGACGTTCCTTCAGATTGGCGGCAGTGCCCGTGCTGAGGGGATGGGAGGCGCCTTCAACGGGATCAAAGGGGATCCATCGGCGATCTTCTACAATCCGGCCGGCATGGCGTCCCTCGGGATGGCCGCCGTGTACGCGAATCAGACGAACTGGCTGGCCGATATGAAGGTGACGCATTTCGTCGGCGCGGGGAGGGTCGGGCCGGCAATCGTGGGCGCGACGTTCATCAACATGGATTACGGCGATATTGCGGGCGCGCAAATCGTTTCCAGCACGGTTGACCCGCGCGGATACCAGAGCACCGGGAATCTCTCGCCGGAGACGTGGTCGGCGGGTGTGTTTGGCGCCATCCAGATGACGGACCGCTTCAGCACCGGCGTGCATGTGAAGTACTGCGTGCAGGACTTCAGCCCCAGCAGGATCTACTCGTTCTCAACCAGAGATTACCTTGCCACGGAGAACAGGAACCGCGTGGGAACGTTCGCCGTGGATCTGGGGACGCAGTATGTGACGGGCCTGCGGAACATCGCGCTGAACATGTCGCTCCAGAACTTTGCCCAGCCGCAGAAGTACGTGGAAGTCAAGTTCGACCTGCCGGTTACCTATCGTGTCGGCCTTTCGGCGGAGCTCTTCGAACTGGTGACGGGCAACGAGTTGGCCGGCCAGCGCGTGATGCTGTACGCGGACGGCATGGACCAGAAGGACGTGTCGCTCGATGTGGCGGTGGGGGCAGAGTACCTCGCGGATCTTTCCCAGTTCGTGCCGGGTGTGAAGGTGGGCCTGCGGGCCGGACGTCGCGCGGCGGTGAACCAGGACGGCTGGCTGAGCTTCGGTGGCAGTGTGCAGTTCGGGATGTCGGGCTACAACGCGCGCTTTGATTACGCGTACAACGATTACGGCCCCGGACTTACCGCGAACCGTGTCGGGTTGAGCCTCACGATGGACTGATTCACGGTTTGAGTGCGTTGCGGGCAGGCGGCGGGAGCAATTCCGCCGCCTGTTTCTTTTGGGGGGCGAGGTCACCCGTTTTTTTGCGCGAACCGTTCCACGGAGCCCAGCGCCAGGCTCATGGGGTCGTCCACCCGCATGGTTTCCCGCTGGTAGAATGCTTCTCCGTAGGTAGCGGCGATCTGGGCACCGTAGTATCGTCCGCGCGCTTCGATGGTGCCGAGGAAGTGCGGCGAGGAGATGTAGGTCGGCTCCCCGCCCGGGTCCGCCCCGGGGACGTTCAGTTGCGATGCGTAGCAGCGGATTGCCGCCATTTTTTCTTCCCATTCGTCGGAGACATCCACCACAAACGTTGGCAGAAAGAGGCTGTGCATCATATAGTGGATGACGCGCAAGGGGCGGTGGTGCGGCTGTCCGGTATCCCATTTGGCGAGTCCGGCGCGGAAGGCAGCGTCGGGCACCAGGCGTCCGGTGGCGCCGTGGTCGGGGTGGCGGCCTTCCTCCGGGTGCGGTGCGAGCACCAGTGTGGGGCGGGTTGCGCGGATGAGCCGGATGACGGCATCCATGGTGTGGGCGTCGGGCTGGATGCGGGCGTCCGGCAGGCCGAGATTGACGCGGTAGGTGATACCGAGGGCGCGTGCCGCGCACCGGGCCTCTTCAGCGCGTTCCTTCGCGGTTCCGCGGGTGCCCATCTCTCCGGCGGTCAGGTCGGCGATTCCGACCCGGTATCCTAGCTTTCGCAGTTTCACGAGTGTGGCGCCGCAGCTCAGTTCCACGTCGTCGCGGTGGGGCCCGATTGCGAGGGCGTCGAGTTGTTCTTCCGGGATGTGGGGGTGCGTGCTCACGGTGTGTCCTCATGCAAGGCGTGTTGAAGGGCGTCAGACAGGACGAACTCGCCGGCGGGCAGGCAGAAC
Source organism: Candidatus Latescibacterota bacterium (assembly GCA_022706085.1). Lineage (GTDB taxonomy): Bacteria > Latescibacterota > MWCZ01 > MWCZ01 > MWCZ01 > MWCZ01. The sequence continues at coordinate 20,931 of JAKJDF010000010.1, forward strand.
AGCTCATTCACGCCGACGCCGGCAACATCGCGCATCCCACGGGTGCCGATGAACCCGCACGTCACGCTCGCGTAGTGCGCGCGCACGGTAACGCGCACGGATTCGCCGGTGGCCAGATGCAGTGCCTCCCCACCGGATCGAAGCGTGCGCAACGCGTTGACTGACTGGCTGACCGGGGTCTCGGCAAACACGAGAAGGGCGGCGTCGCCACACATTTTGACAACCTCGCCCCCCGCCGGCGAGACGGCGCGTTCGACCTGCCGGCAGAACGCATCAACCAGGCGGAGAACGTCGCCGCCGGGGTGTGTTCGAACGTAATCCCCGAAGCCCCGGATGTCAACAATCGCGATGACGCATCGCGAATCACCGGCGATGACACATCGCGGATCACCGGGGAGAAACGCATCCTGCGGATTCACAGCGTGCCCCTGCTCCAATTAATGGGTTTTTGATCCGTAACAGCGGTACGGACAACACGAGTGCGTACATTCTGTTGACGCGACAATCGTGTGGAACGATACTCATAAGTATTGGCCGGACCGCGTCGGGCGCAATCCGGCCGGATTGTGCGCGGGACAACTCCTGAAACGAGGTTTTCCATGAGCGGGGCGACTCCTCAGGCGCTGGACAAGGCCTTTCAGGTTGTTGATGCCGTTACGCGGTTGAAGGGCGTTACGGGGGCGTTGCTTATTGATCCCGACGGGTCAACCATTGCGCAGGATTTCCGTTCGGACGACGACCTGAAACGCGCTTCCGCCATCGGCACCACGCTGCCGTTCGATTTGATGAAGGCCGCGAACAGGCTCAAAATGGGCCCCGTCAGCGACCTGACCATCCAGACTGTTCGCGGGGCGCTGAGGGTTTGCCAGCACGACGGGATCTGGCTGTTGGTGTTCATCGGTCCGCGTGCCAACCTCGGCATGCTGAACATTGAGATGCGTGCCGTCCGGGAGCTGTTCGCCTCCGTGTTCCAGGACGATGTGAAAAGGGGAATGGACGCGGAAAAGCAGCACATCCTGGATGTCGTTGAGTCCACAGGGTCCGTGGAGAGTGTCATTGACAAGCGACGCGGGGACCTGAAAGCGATGAGAATGCTTCACGAGATGGTGTTCCGCATCGCGATTGAAGCCGGAATCGGGCGGGAAACGATCAGCCGGACGATCAGCGACATCAACTACCGGATATACCGCGACTCTCTCGTGGATATCGGGTTCGATTTCTTCAATCGCAAAGCGCTGGATACCTATGACCCCGCCCTTGCGGAGCGCGTCATGGAGGAGCAGATCAAGGGGATTGTGGGCCTGGTGACGGCGCAAAGGGGGAAAGGCTGAGCGGGGGATCAGCCGTGTATCAGCGACTTTCCTGGCTTGTATCGCGCCGCGCGGGTGCTGCCTGCCGTGACTGGGCTTCCAGCCGGCGTTCCCTTGCTTCCAGATCGGCCTGAATGCGCTGAAGCCGCCGTTCCCACTCGTTGAGCCGGATGTTGCGCTGCTCCACCAGTTCCATTGTGCGCTTTGTGTTTTCCCAGTACCCCGCGTCCTCGAAGTATCCCCGGAAAAGCCAGTTCGTTCGCAGCGCTTCCATATTCACGGCAAGTTTCTGGGATGAGATGTCGAGGTTCGCCAGCACCCTGTCAAGTTTGGTGTAGACCGAGTCGTCGTTTAGAAGCCTCCCGACGGTTCCCTGGCCCTGCATGACGTTGCGGGATACGAGGTCGATGGTGGCGCGGGTCTGTTCGGCCGAACGGGCGATGGAATTGGCGGCGCGAGTGATTTCGGCGATGGCCTCGGTTCCACGGTCGAGCATCTGTCTGCTGCTTGCGATGGTGCTGTTGAGGGCAACATAGGCGGAGTCATCGGTCATCAGCTTGCCGAGGGTGCCTCGCCCCTCCTGAAGGTCCTGCAAGATGGCGTTGGTTGCTTTCGCGGTTCGCCGGAATTCGGAACCGGCATCACGCAGGGTATCCGCCGCGACGCTGTAGTGCGTGAGTGTGCGGTCGACACTGCCGGCGATCTCCCCGGCGAGTCCCTGGACGTTCCGGAGCGTTCCGTCTGCGGTTGCGGCCACGCGGCGAAATTGCGCAAGGGAGGAGATCACGGTATCGTACAGCGCGGGGTTGTTGACCAGCTCGCCGAGGGTTCCCTGTCCGGCGTCCACCTTCTGGAGGATTGACGAGCCGGCCGCGAGCAGGTCCGCGCTATTGATGACAACGGCATCAAGATGTTCCAGTGCGCGGTCGATGTTTGCGCTGAAACGGTGGAGCTGAATGGGCGACTGGCCCTGAATTGTTCCGCCTTCCGGCACTTCTGGTTCGTCAGGTGAACCGGGCACGATAATGACGATACGGGCGCCGAGCAGGCCTTCGGTGTCGATGATGGCTTTGGAATCCCTCCTGATAAGCCGGCGGGCGTCGCCGCGGATCCTGAACGTGACGACGACACGGTTCTGCGACAGCTCCGGGAGTGCAATTTTCTTGACCGTACCGACATTGATTCCTGCGATGCGGACGAATGCACCCTCCTGCAGGCCGCCGACGTCTTCGTAAGTGGAGTAGATCTCGTAGACATCCTCGAAAAGCTGCTTACGAGCGCCCAGAACGAACAGCGCGCCGACAAACACCGCGAACCCCAGAATCACGAAAACTCCCGTGCGGATCGCCGTCCCTGAGCCTTTTTTCGACGCCATGGTTGCCTATTCCTCACCAATGTCCAGCGGTTCACGCGTGAACTCCGAGGCCATGAAGAACTGGACCAGCGGTTTGTCGCAACTCCTGATAGTATCCCAGGTTCCCGACACGAGCACACTTCCTCTGTGCAGGAAGGTGACGGAATCCGCCACGAGGCGGGCGCACGGCATGTCGTGGGTAACGACGATACCGGTAACGCCGCGTTCGTCTTTCAGGCGGGCTATGAGCTGGCTGATCTCGTTTGAGGTAACGGGATCCAGTCCGGTCGTCGGTTCATCGTAGAGTATGACTTCGGGCTCTGTCATCAGCGTGCGAGCGAGGGCACAGCGTTTGCGCATTCCGCCCGAGAGGTCGGAAGGGTTCTTGTCGACAGCTCCCTCCAGACCAACCCAACGGAGTTTCTCGTGCGCAAGGTCGGTCTTATCTTCTTCACTCAGGTCTTTGCGCGAGCGCAGCGGGAAGACCATGTTTTCGAGCACGCTCATGGAGTCGTACAGCGCGCCGCCCTGGAAAAGAAAGCCGACGCGGCTGCGCCAGGCCTCCAGCGTGGTCTGGTTCATCTGTGCGACCTCGACGCCCTCGGCCAGTACGGCGCCTTCGTCCGGGTCGAGCAACCCGACGATGCATTTCAGGGAAACGCTCTTGCCGGTTCCGGATCTTCCGAGGACGACGTGCGTTTCACCTTTGCGAACCGAAAAGGTTACGCCGCGCAGAACATGGAGATCGCCAAACGATTTGTGCAGGTTCACGAGATCAATCATTCGTCGTTCCCGGCCACGCGTGTGGATGGGGTGCCCGCTGGCGCCGTTTGAGGATTAAGATACGCAAATCGGCGGGCGCCGGCGAGGGCAGAAGCACACCGCGGAGCGGGTGACTCCGCAGCAGGGGTCCGGAGCGGCAGGGAAGGAGCATTCAGAGGGTGGCGAAGCGAACGACAATCAGGATTACCCCGCGCGTACCGCGTGCGCCCTTTTCGGCGCCGCCATCGCGCGTGCATGGCCGCACGCGGAGACAGCAGAAGGTTGGAGAGCCCTTTGAGGACGGCACGCCGGAGTTTCAGAAGCCCGAGTATCGCTTCTGCCCTCGCTGTGGAACGCTGCTTGAGCCTGCTCTCGAGCACGACGTCACCCGCCCGACCTGCCCGGAGTGCGGATTCATCGTGTACTACAATCCCGCGCCGGCGGTTGGCGCGGTGATTACGCGTGAGGGCGAGATCCTGCTGGTGAAGCGGGCTCATCCGCCGAAGGAAGGCCTCTGGAGCCTGCCCGCCGGTTTCATGGAGTTTGGAGAGAAGCAACTGGATGCTCTGGCGCGGGAGGTCCGGGAGGAGACGGGACTCGAAATTCGCGCGGCAACACTGCTTTCTGTGGAGGATGCGGCGGACGACCCGCGCACTCATGCACTCCTGATCGCTTTCATCGCCGATGAGTGGGAGGGCGAACCGCGTCCGGGAGACGACGCTTCCGAAGTGCGGTGGTGGCCGGTGGACAATCTTCCGCAGATGGCGTGGCAGAACCACGTGCGCGTGGTGGAGAAGGCGCGGGAGTGGCTCGGCCTGTGAGAGTTCTGGCGGTAGATTACGGGGACCGGCGCGTCGGGCTGGCGGTTTCCGACGAACTCGGGATTGCCGCGCACGGTCTTCCCACCCTGCAGGTGAAATCGCGGAAAGAGGCGGCGCGAGCGGTCGTTCACGTGGCGAAGGAGCACGGCGTTTCACTCATCGTGATCGGCCTTCCGCTGAACATGGACGGAACAGAAGGGCCCCGGGCACTGGTGACACGGGAGTTCGGGCGCGAGTGTGAAGAGGTACTCGCCGCGGAACGGTCTGAGGTTCGGATCGTAATGCTGGATGAGCGTCTGACCACGATGCGTGCGCGGGCCGCTCTGCGCGAGCAGGGATTGAGAGAACGGAGTCAGCGGGCAAAGGTGGACAGAGTATCGGCCACGGTGCTTCTGCAGGATTACCTTTCCGCACAATCGGCGACAGAGGGCAGCCATGACGGATGATACCCGCAAAGGAGCAGATCGCTTACGCTGGCCCACCATCATCCACGTGGCAGTGACGGATGTGGGGTGGCTGGTCATTTTGCTTCCGCTCAGCGTTGTGTTCCGTGCTCTCCTTCTCGTCGCGACCGGATACTACCGCCTTCGCAGACGGAGCCGATTTCTGGGGGGCGCCTACGCGCTCGGTGTCATCGGGGCGATCGCGTGGCTTTTCGCCCGCATCCTGCGGCTTTGGAGAGATTGAATGCGGAACGACCCGGGGAACTCCTCCCCGCGCGTGACAGAAGGACGCGGGCGAGAAAACGGACGCACGGACGCCCTCACCGTGAAAGCACTCGCACAGCTCGCAGGTGTGCTGGCGTTGTTCGCGGCGGTGGTGAGCGCGGGATGGGTGGCTCTCGATACGGTACGATTCCTGTACACACCACCGCGGGGCGCCGGTCTCCACCGCGTGGAGATACCCGCCGGCGCGACACCGCGCGAGATCGGACGGATACTTGAATCGCACGGAATTGTCCGATCCGCGGGGATCTTTGCGTACGCTTCCTGGCGCAGAGGGTTTGCGAAGGCGTTCCGTGGCGGAGAGTACTGGCTGGACGGGGGGCAGAATGTGTTCCGCGTGCTCGATCAAATCGCGCGCGGCGGGCGCCCCATCCGGCGGTTAACGATCCCTGAGGGCTACACCGTTGCGGAAATTGCCGGCGTTGTCGAGCGCACGCTTGGCATTCCGCGGGACAGCCTGCTCGCCCTTTCGCGGGACACGGCGCTCGTGCGGCGGTATGCGCTGAAGGGCGCGCCATCGCTCGAAGGATTTCTCTTCCCCGATACCTACTTTATCGATTCCGGGGCGACTGCAGGGCATGTCGTACGTGTGCTGACGCAGCAATTCCACCGGGTTTTCACGCCGGCGATGGTCAGGCGTGCTGAGCAACTCGGCATGACGCCACTCGAGGCTATCACGCTGGCATCCGTTGTTGAGAAGGAGGCGGCAGTTGCATCGGAACGGGCGGTCATCGCGCAGGTGTTCCACAAGCGTCTCCAGATGGGCATGGGGCTGGAATCCGACCCGACGGTGAAGTACGCGATGGGTTCAGGGCCGGTGAACCTGAGTCTTCGGGATATCAAGCTGGATTCCCCCTACAATACGTATCGCTATCGCGGTCTCCCGCCGGGACCGATCTGCAACCCCGGAAAAGCGGCTCTGGAAGCCGCGCTGTATCCGGCAGACACGGACTTTCTCTATTTCGTGGCCAACTGGGATGGAACGCACGCGTTCTCGAGAACGCTCGGAGAGCACAACGCGGCGAAGGCCGTGAGCAAGCGGCGCTACCGGGAATGGAAAGCCACACGAGGTACGGCAGGCGCCTGACGCTGGTGTTCAGGGAAGCCGGTGGAAGTATCGAGTGGCAGGAGGATCTTGACAAGAGTCCCTTTGCCAAGTTCGCTTTGCAGCGACAGGTGGCCGCTTTCGCCGTAGAGTGAGGTGATCCTCTCGCGGATGTTGCTCAGGCCGATTCCTTTCCGGATTGACTGCTCAAGTTGCCTGCCCGTCATTCCGACCCCATCGTCTTCCACCTCGATGGCAAGCGTTTCTGCTTCCGCGCGTGCGCGGATTGTAACGGTGCCGCCCTGTTCCCGCCCTCCTATGCCGTGTTTCACCGCGTTTTCCACGATGGGCTGAAGCAGCATCATCGGAACACGGGCATTGGCGACGTCCGGCGAGATCTCCTTCCGCAGGCGCAGCCGTTCGGCTCCGAATCTGATGCGCTCGATGTTGAGGTAGTCCTCGACAAAGTCGAGTTCCGCTTTCAGGGGGCAGAGGTTTTCCCGGGAGTAAAGCAACCGCCACAGGATCGCGGAGAGCTTGATGATTACGATTCGGGCCTGGTCAGGATGGGTGCGGATGAGCGAGTTGATGGTGCTCAAGGTGTTGAACAGGAAATGAGGATTGATCTGGTCGCGCAGCGCATCCAGCCGCGCCTCCGCAAGGAGGGCCTCCTGCCGGCGGAGTCGCGCCTCAATGCGCGGGGTGTTCCAGATTTTGAGTGACACACCGAGGGATGTGAGACACATCAGCACGATGATGTAGTAGGCAACCGGTTCGGTCGGGTTGTAGCTGAACAACCATCGGGGGTTCGTCCACCGCGCGCACTCGGTTCGGAATATCTCCGCGCCCGCACCTGCAAGGAGCACGACGAGGCGCGGGTCGAGCACGCGTTCCGTTCTCCACCGGCGCCATGTGGCAACCGTATCGCTGAACGGCACGGGGGAGAAGAACCAGATGCTGCCGGGGTCCTTCAACGATGCGCGCGTAATGCCGGCGCCGATTCCGACGATGCTGCCAACGACAGGGGCCAGCAACTCGCCGTGCCGCAGGGGAACCAGACCACCGATAATTCCGGTCCACACCCCCGCCGCGGTACCCATGATGAAGCCGGACAGCAGGGGAGCCACGACAAGCAGGTCCGCGCTGGTGTAACCAAGATTGATTCGTGTCCACGCGCCCGCTGCCGCGATCACGCCGAGTACGAGCCCGAACTCCGTCCGTTCCCTGGTGCCGGGGTGTTCGTGCAGGAGCAGGGCAACAAACTTTCGGAAACGCAGAAGCAGGCTGGCGACCATGGCGACAATTGCGACATGGACGAGAAGCTTTGCGAAGAGGAGATTGTATTCCGCGAAAACGGCCTGAATCCAGTTCAGTACCTCGTTCACGGCCTGTTCTCCAGACGCTGGTGCCGGGTATAGGAGTTGGGAAGCAGGAGGCAGGGGATGTCGAGGGAACGGGCGGCTTCGTACCCGACAACGCTGTCCTCCAGAGCAAGGCACTCCTCCGGACGAGCCCCGCAGGCTTCCAGCGCCGCACGGTAACACGCCGGGTTGTCCCTGCTTTTTTCCCGTCCAGAAACGACCAGATCGAAAAGGTGGCCGAGTTTCGTTGCACCCAGCACGGCGTGCACCTGATCTCCTCCGGCAGTGGTGACGAGAACCGTCTTCCCCCTGCCCGTCACGGCAATTCCCTCGCGGAAACGGTCTACCAGGGCCACAACTGGCGACACCACGCGCGCCTGCAGAGCCTCGACGTCCGAATACAGGACCCTCCGGTGCTGTTCCCGCAATTCCCAGAGCTCATCCGCCGAAACGACAAGGCGGTAGTGACGGATCATCGCCCTGGCGATGTCGATTCCCGGCATGCCGACATACCGGGAGTAAATCCTCGTCTGTTCCTCCGGGTCCAGATCGCTTCCCCTGGCATCCGCGATTGCGCGCCGAAGAGCTTCATCTTTGAGCCCCTCGGTATCCACAAGGGTGCCGTCCATATCGCACAACAGGTTCACCGGGGCGACGGTCACGCGTTCAGTCACTGCTCTCTGATCCTTTCGGCGTCAGGCAGCCGGGCACGTCCATGAGTACGCCTTCGGGAGGTCTGTGAATGGACTCGTGTCGAACCGGTAAGGAAGCGGGTATCCACGGAATTTCCATTGCGCGAAGTCCAGCAGGGCAGTCCAGTCTGCGATTCCGTGTTCGTGTCCGCCCTCGCGGAAATGGATGCCGATGTTGTCTTCGACGCCGAGGAAGCGGAACACCTCACGCGCTGCCAGATACGTCTGCCAGGTTCCTTCCGGATTTGCCCAGAGGTCGCCCAGACCTTCGGTGGAAAGCATGGCGCGGGGGGCGCACGCAGCCTTGAGGAAGTGCTGATCAAACGGCATCTCGTGTTCTCTGCCTATCCACTGCCACAGGTCGGGTCCGAACCAGAACTCGAAGGGTCCGCGGATGATCGCCATGGTTTCCGATTTCGGGCCCTGCCAGCGATAACATCCTGCGCCCCCGCACCCGGAGCCGTTGGGAGCGGTGAGGGCAACCCTTTCGTCAGTGGCGCCGGCAAGCAGTGCGGCTTTGCCTCCGCGGGAATGCCCTGTTACCGCGATGGCGTGCGGGTCCACGATTTCCAGGGTAGTCAGGAAGTCGATGCACCGGTGATACCCCCACGCCCACGCGGCAAGAGCGCCGAACCGCGCTTCGGGGTAGATCGAGTACAACCCCGAATTCCGTTCCGGGAGCGCGATATCCGGCGCCACTTCCACCCGGCTGAACTGCGCCGAGATGAATCCACGCCGCATGATGGCAAGCAGGATCTCGTCCGTCAACGTGCGCCAGCATCCGTCCCCGTTGAGGATTACCGGAAACGGCCCCTTGCCCGGCGGGACGACGAGGTCAAGACGGATGTGGAATTCGGGATGATCGGTGAGGGTGATGCGGTACTGGGAGTACTGCGCATCAAGGAAGCGAGCCATCCTGCTGGTGCTCAGGCGCTCCCCCCGAACGCCGGCAGGGGTGGGTGGAAGACCGCCGTATTCGGTCTCAACGATCGTGTACAGCATGTCCAACCGGCGCTGCGGCCACTGGCCGGGCTCGGTGACCGGGGTGCCGTTATCGAACATGAAAGGGTCGGGCAGTTCGACCCCTGATGGGGCTGGGGTTTCCACCGCGGTTTCTCCCGGGGCGACGGGTCATATGCAGGTTTTCACTTCGGGAATGCGTATGAAATGTAAGGCGGGAGGGGAGCGGAGGAAACCGAAACGGCGTATACAAAAAGGCGCCTCCTGCGTTCCGGCAGAAGGCGCCCCACGATTCTCGTATCGGTGGTGGATCAGCGATTCATCATCGGCCTGCGGCCAGCTCCAGGAGTCGGTCCCTGCATTCCCTGCATGGCGCACGGCGGCTGCCAGGATGGATCGAGGAACTTGGTGAGTTGCTCCTGTGTGAGTACGCCGCGTATCTGGACCAACTCCTGCGTTCGCAGCGTCTGAATCTGCGTGCGCAGGTTGCCGATGGCGGTCAATTTCGCGTTGACCTGATTCATGTTGGGCTGAGTGGCCTGAAGCAGTTGTTGCAGCTCAATCTGTGCGACGCGGATGTCGCTCTGCTTCGGGATGATCTGCTTCTGGAAATCCTCCTGAATCCTCCGCACACGCGCCCACTGGTCGGAGGTCAAATTCAGCGCTTGCAGGCGCATCAAACCCATACCACGGCCGGCCATTCCTGCGCCCATGCCGCGGCGGCCGCACATCATCGCCTGACCACCCGGTGCCGCCATGCCCATACCGGTTCCGGGCGGACACATGCCGGGCCCCATCCCGGCGCCCATTCGCCTCGTGGCGAACATCTCCATCGCGGGGGTGCCATCTTCGTCGTCCGCGGGGGAAGGCGAAGGCGTCTGCGCAACCACTGCCACCGCGGCGAGGCTGAGAGCCGCGAGCGATCCGAAAATCCACAGGTTCTTTTTCACGTTCCAAACCTCCAGAGAAAATTGAAGCCATTTACCGGCGCCGTCTCACAGGAATGAACGGGCTAGCGCGGTGCGTTATTGTGTTCCGCGAATACACACGGCAGTACCAGGAGGAAGACGGCACCTGCCGAACTGTGCCGGCGACCCCCCTGGTTTCGTATACTAGATGAACAGACAAATGGTTCCGCCACGGGTACGTTTCGCGGTGCGGGCCCGTTGATTTGCACGCCGAAACGGACGTCATCTCAAAGGAGTCTTTTGGTGAGTACCACGGAAAATCACGCGAAAGTTCTTATCCTCGGATCCGGTCCCGCCGGGCTTACTGCCGCCATCTACGCGGCACGCGCCGACCTTGCGCCGCTTGTCGTTGAGGGTGGGCAACCGGGGGGGCAGCTTATCATCACGACGGAAGTGGAGAACTTCCCCGGCTTCCCGGAGGGAATCATGGGGCCGGAGCTTATGGATAACATGCACCGCCAGGCCGAGCGTTTTGGTGCGCGTTTCGTGTATGGCGTGGCAACGGAAGTGGATCTCTCGCGGCGGCCTTTCGCGGTGGACGTCGAGGGCACGAACTACACGGCGGATACACTGATTATCAGCACGGGGGCTTCGGCGCGCCTGCTCGGGTTGGAATCGGAGGCGCGGCTCATGGGCCACGGCGTTTCCGCCTGCGCCACGTGCGACGGGGCGTTTTTCCGAAACCAGAAGGTGCTCGTCGTCGGTGGCGGCGATTCCGCGCTGGAAGAAGCCAACTTCCTGACCAGGTTCGCGTCGGAAGTTTGCATCGTTCACCGAAGGGACGAACTTCGGGGCTCCCAGATCATGCAGAAACGCGTGCTCGCGAACCCGAAAATCCGCATGATCTGGAATTCAGTCGTGGAGGACATCCTCGGCGACCCGGCCACCGGAGTGACCGCGGCTTTGCTGCGGAATGTGAAGACGAACGCGCTTACAGAGGAACCGTGCCAGGGCGTGTTCGTGGCGATAGGGCACTCGCCGAACACCGAAGTGTTCAAAGGAAAGCTGGACCTGGACGAAAAGGGGTACATCAGAACCCAGCCGCATTCGACGAAAACAAACGTCACGGGCGTGTTCGCGTGCGGCGATGTGATGGATTCCTATTACCGGCAGGCAATCACGGCCGCGGGAACCGGCTGCATGGCGGCGCTTGATGCCGAACGGTTCCTCGCGGAAAACGAATGAACACGCCCGATCGCGGCGCGTTGTGAAACCCGGGAGGCGCGTGTGACGCGCCTCTTTTTTTCCGCACAGTCTCCGCTTCAGTGGTTCCGGCGGGGCCGGGTGTTGTGTTTCGTTCCGCCCGGTGTACCATTCATTGCGTTCTTGATTTTTCAGCGCCATTTCCTGTTCGTCGCCATAGACAATTCCTTTTGCCCGGGGGGACGCGGTCCCGCCGATCCGGCAGAGAGGAGACAGAAATGCGCGCCGCAAGCCTGGGTGCCCTCTGGTTTTCCGTCCTCCCTCTTTTGCCGGGTGTAGCCGGGTCTGCGGCGTCCGCTTTGCAGCAGAATGCGCCGCGGGTGGCCCGTACCGCACGGGCAGCGTCGGATCATGCCCCGCTCTCCATGCGGTGGCTTGACGTCAACAACTTCCGATGTCCCATCACTAACTACGCATTCATCGGGAAAAACGAAGTTGATAACCGTGCTGGAGGGGAATGGCCGGCAGGTTCGGGGGAGCAGTACCTGTTCGGCAGTGGCATCCTGATCGCAGGAACGGTGGATCAGGCCCCGTTCACGGAGACGCTCGGGGAGAACACCGCATACTCGTTCCGTTCTTCCGAGACGAACCCCCTGGGCTGGCAAGGCTTCGGGGCCACCGAAAGCGGGCCCGGAAGCCGCGCTGTCCTCACCGATCCTCGCGTGGCGGTCGGGTACAACCCTTCCGGCCGGGCTGTCGAGATGTCACCGCTGACGAAGGTGTTCGTCAGCGCCGAACCTGACTGGCCGCTGGGTGTTCCCACCTCGGTACTCGATACCTACGCCGAATACGACGATCAGGACCCAACGAGGTGGGACACTGGAGAGGGGTCCAACTCAGGCGCCGAAACCGGCGAATGGTCGGGAACCCCTGACGAAGCCACAATCGCGACGTATGGCCTCGGAGTGAAAGTCCGGCAGACGACGTACTCGTGGAACTACGCCAACAACTCTGACATCCACTTCATCGTGTACGACGTGGAGAACATCAGGGCGGACGGCAGGGCGATCAACAACTGCTTTGTCGGAATGGTTGCCGACCCCGACATCGGGAGCAACGCCGCGGATGACATGACGGGATTCGACATCGCGCGCAACCTTGCCTATGCGTATGACGGCGACTTTTCCGAAAGCGGATTTCGCCGCGTGCCAGGTTTCATCGGGTACCGTTTCCTCAAGAGTCCCGTGGCGGACTACGATATTGACAGGAACGGCGACGGTGTGATTGATGACAACCCCGTCACAATCAACGGCGTGCAGGTGAAGGACGTGCATGCCGGTTCCGAGATCGGATTGCACGCGTGCAAATCCTACAACCAGGCCATTGGCGACCCGGACTCCGAATGGGAATGGTACCTGGCCATGGCGGGGCACAACTACCGCGAGGACCGGGCGCAAACCTATCAGCCTTTCGATATTTCGAACACGCCGAACGACCAGCGCTTCCTTCAATCCACCGGCCCGTTCACGTTGCAACCCGGCCAGACGGTGCGCATCGTGCTTGCCATCATGGTGGCAAAAGCCGCGGGCAATCAAGGCGACCCCGTTGAAACCCGCGTTGCGGAGCTGTTGCGCACGTCCGATGTTGCGCAGTCCATTTTCGATAACAACTTCGTGCTTTCCCGGCCGCCGGTGGCGCCGAAATTGACCGCGCGTGCTGGTGACGGGCGGATCTATCTTTCGTGGGATACTGCAGCGGAAACCACCCCCGACCCGTTCTTCGCGGTTGCCTCAGATCCGGCTTCGACGCTGTACGATCCGCGGTACCGGCAGTTCGATTTCGAGGGGTACCGCGTGTGGAGAAGTTCCACGGGAAACCCGAACGACTGGCAGTTGCTCGCTGATTACGACGTGGTGTCGGTGGTGCCGCGCGATGCCGTCATCAGCCTGCAGGCGGGCGGTTATGGCGGAGCGCTCGTGTATGATGCCGCCACCACGGAAGGCTATTTCCTCAACCGCGGCGGCACGGAGCTTTTCAACGGCCACGAATACCTCGTGATGGTGGAAGGCGGAACGCAGAGGGTAAAGGTCTACGACGTGAGCCTCGGCGGGCAGGAGATTCCCTGCAACACCGCCTCGGACGGCGCGGACTGGTGGCTCCATGTTGGCGACAACAGCAGATTTGAGCTGTTTGACGCAGACCTCGGTTACCTCAGCAGCGACCCGGAACGAAACGCGAACGGAACGTATGACCAGTACGTCCCCGGAATGGTGATGTATGTGGGCGGTATGGCGCTCCGCTTCGCCGACATACCGGCTCCCGCCGGCACGGAGATCTGGCGGGTCGTTTCGTCCAAGGAGGAGAACTTCGGGGGAAATACGTCTGTCGCCCACAGCTACATAGATGGAGGCCTCAGAAACGGTCAGACCTATTACTACGCGGTGACGGCGTACGACTTCCAGCTTTCCTCTCCGAGGAGCCTCGAAAGCGCGAAATCGTTGAGCATGACGTCCATTTCGCCGCGTCACGATCCGTCAGACACCACGAGGGTTACCGCCGCGGTACACTCAAGCGGAGCGGGCGACGGTTCCGTGGATGTGCAGGTTGTTGATCCGCTGGCTCTGACCGGCCACACCTACCAGGTCGGGTTCAACAACGACGGGACGTGGTTCGTGCGGGACACGAATCTACCTGCCGGGCAGGACATCCTGATCGACCACCAGACAAATCTCTCGGGTGACCTGAATTACCCGATTGTCGACGGGGTCGTTGTAAGGGTGACCGCGCCGCCCGTCGGCATCAAGTCCACGTCGTACTCCCCGCCGGAGAACAAATGGTTCGTTGAACGCTCGGCGGGCTATGAGGCGCTGACGGGCCAGGAATGGGGCTGGGGAACCACCGTTACGGCGGGGGATTACGTGCGCGTGGAGGTCCGGTTCAACGGCGGATCAACTCTGGCGCCGGTGTATCTGCGCGGCGGCACACCGAACTACGCCTATGCCGGAGCCGGCACGATCCCCGCCGAAATCTGGGACGTGAGCAACAACCGTCGCCTCGCCGCCGCGTTCGTTGAGCAGAACGGCGCCGCTTCCCGCGATGGAAACTGGTTGCCGAGTACTGCGGCGGACGGCGGACGCGAGTACTTGTTTGTTCTCGCGCAACCGTACAACCCGGACACGATGTCGGCCGAGTGGGACTTCTTCCGAAGCAAGTGCCTTCTCGCGGACGCATCCCAGTTCCCGATAATGACTGGAAGCTGGATCGTTGCGAAGGAAGGCGTGGATCCGCCCGCGGGCGACGTGTGGGCAATCACCCCCTACCTTGCGGTCAACCCGGACGACGTATTTGAATACCGCACCATTCGCGCACCGGCCGCAAGCTCGATGGAGCTTCCGGTCATTACGGCGAACCGCCGGGATGTAGTAACGCTGCCCGTCACGGCGACCCTGCAGGCGGCGCGTTCGGCGCAGCTCATGTTTCGCGTGGGGGCGAATGTAATTCAGGACGTCTCGATCCTCAGCCACGCGTTTGGCGGGCAACAGAACGCACAGGCGTTCGCCAACCTCAGCGGTGACACCGTGCGGGTTGCCATTTCGGGAGGCGAGGAGGTTTCCCTGAGTAATCAGCCGCTCGTTGTGCTGAGCGTGACTATTCGTGCGGATGCGGATTCCGGGACCACCCGGCTCGCCTGGCTACCCTATCCCTTCACCAACGCGGACGAAGAAGGCGTGAACCTGGTGGATGGAGAGTTTCGTGTCTCCTTCATCCGGTACGGCGACGTCACGGAGGACGGGTCCATCACCGCGCAGGACGCGACGTGGATTCTGCAGTCGGTTGTCGGTCTCCGGTCCGCGGTGGATGTGGAGACTGCGGACGTTTCGGACAACGGCGCAGTCACCGCGTACGACGCAGCTCTTGTGCTGTTCAAGGTGCTTCACTCCGATTACCTGTTTCCGGTGCGTGGCGGGCAGCTCATCCGACCTTCGCGCGCGGTGCCCCGGTCGCTTGCATTTGTACCCGCAGACGGCGGGTGGAACCTTGTCGTGAGCAATCCGGACGGCATCATCGGGTGCGACCTGACTCTCCTGCTGCCCGAAGGGGCGCAGAGAGAATTCTCCGGCGACGGCGGCATTGAGCATGCGATGGAAGGACTGACGGCGCTGGTCAGCATCGCCCGGACGGAGTTCACGAACCCCGTGCTGCTGCACGTCTCGGAAACGACCAGCCCGCCGCGGATCGTCAACGTGGCGCTGAATGAGGGCATGATTCCTGTGGCACTGAACGGACCGGCGGCTTTCTCCCTGTCGCAGAATGTGCCCAATCCGTTCAACCCGATCACGACGATACGCTTTGGCCTGCCGGAGGCCGGACACGTGACCCTGGCGGTGTATGACGTCACGGGCCGACTCGTCCGTAATCTGGCCGCCAGCCATTTTGAGGCCGGCCAGCATGAAGTGGTCTGGGACGGGCGCGATGCCACCGGCCGCGAGGTTGCAAGCGGAGTGTATGTCTATCGCCTTACGGCGAAACAGGGCGTGGTAACGAGGCGGATGGTGCTGCTGCGCTAGGGCGGAGTCTGATGAGGCAGGCGATTTGTGGGTAGGGGCGACGCATGCGTCGCCTCTACGGTTCCCCCAGCAGCGTGTTTTGTGAGGCGCGCCGGGTTTCGCCGTGTCCCTATCCGCTGCCTTTCTCCTCCCGGAGCGCCTGAACGAGGCGCTCTTTCAACTCTCGCCGTCTGGGCACATAGTCCGCCTCCGGAAGTGTGCCTGCTTCGTATTCGTCGTCGAGCCGGGCGATTTCGTCCACCAGAGCGTCCGCGGGACTTTCCGGCGTGGCAGCACTCCCGTTGCCGCCGGCTCCGGCTGGCGGGGTTGGTGCCGGACGCACCGTTCGGCGGCGCCACGCAATCGCGGCGGCTCCACCGATCAGCGCGACCCCGAGGGCGATGACGATGGCCCACGACAGGGGGAAACGTCCCACGCCGGGTGCGCGAATCTCAACCATCACCGGCGTACCGGCGGGCACTGCGCGGCGGCCGTACGCGACGAGATCAGGTGCTTCCTCCGATGAGACCCGCTCAGCTCCCTCGACGGAAAGCTGGGCTGTACCCTGCATCGTGATGACACTGAGCGACGAGATCGGGTAGGGTGATTCCACGGGGAACCGCAGCCGCTTTCCATCCCACGGAAGTGTGTAGCCAAACACGAGCGTATCGATTCCCGGGTAGAACGGTACAAGCGATCCGAAGCCGCGTTGGGTGGGTATGCGGTGGCCCGCCAGCGATCCATCGAACACCTGCACGTCTTCCGCCCCCGTAGGGAGGAAGAACTCGAGCGCTACACGCGGACGGTCGTACGCGGCCCGGGGTGCGCCGAGGTAAATCGGTCCGTCGTTGCGCAGGATGTAGATGGCCGTGACGGCGACGCCCGATTCGAGTGGATTGAGGATGAGGTGAAGCTTCTCCACCGCCACGCGCGCAGCTGAGGAGGTTGTGTCAAAAACGGCGAGCCGCGCACCGGCGGGTGCCGTGACAAATGGTTCACCGGGCTGCCAGACGCCTGCGTAGAGCGTTTCCATGCGGTAGTACACGCTGGAATCCGCCGGCACGGCGGGAAAGCGGAAACGCCCCTGTGTATCACTCGTGCCGGTTGCTACAAGGGAGACGCCGGTATCACTGAACGCCACGAGCCTCACATCAACGCCACGGACGCGGGCAAGGGAATCCGATGCCAGAACAACCGTGCCCTCGATGGCGGGCGCGGTTCGTTCGCGGGCCGCCGGGATCGAGAGCAGGCTTGCAACGGCGGCGGCTCCAAGGAACAGGGATCGCGTGCTCATGATGTCGGCTCCCGCTCTTCAAGTCGGCTGCCGCAGTTCATGCAGAAGCGGGCGGCGGGCGGGTTTGATCGCCCGCATCCGGGGCACAATCCGGACCGGGCGTGTTTTCTGGCCGCTCTGCGTGCCTTCACGAGTCTCTCGGCAAGCTCGTCCACGTCAGTCTGGTCTGATGGCTCCGCGCCGGCCAGCCGTTGCTCGACGAATTCGATCTCACGCGCGAGTCGGGCGTGTCGTTCCGCAAAATCGTCGTCCGCAACCTTGCCCAGTGAGTGGTCTGTTTCGAGTTCCCGCAGGGCACCGGCAAGCTGTGCGCCGCGCAGTTCGAACTCACGCCGTTCAGAGTCTTCTACCTGCGGGTTCCGGCCCGGAAACAGAAGCGGATAGCCCACATATGCCCCCACGGCGAGGGCCATTACGAACACGACGAGCGCTGCAAGCATCCGCGACTACCTTTCGCCGGTCCGCGACGCCGGGCGGGCACGTCGAACACGTTCCCGCGTGTCCGGCAGCATGGCAATCAGGCTTCCCAGCACGAGTACCGCGCCACCGATCCACAGCCACACCACGAGCGGAATCCGTCGCACCGAGAGAATAATTGCGCTCCCGTCTTCCTGAAACGCCGCGAGCGTGAGATACACATCCTCCACCACGCTGGAAAGGATGCGGGCTTTCGTCCAGCGCATCTGCTCCGCGTGGTAATCCTCTTTCACGACTTCGACCTTGGCACGCACCTCGCCCGCCCTTGCCACCTCAACCCCCGCCGCATAGACGTCGCGGTTTGGCTCTTGCGCCCGGCGAAAGGAAGTGTACCGGAAGACGTGGTCTTCGAACGGTCTGGCTTCGCCCTGCCGAAGCACCAGGTCCGACTGCCGCTCAAACAGCGAGGAACCGGTAACTCCGACCGCAACAATGATGACGCCGAGATGCACGATGTACGAGCCAAACCGACGATTCCGGGTGAACGCCGCCACCGGTGCCTTCCGGGCAGGTGGTGAATCGAGTGTGCCGGTGCGAGTGCGGAGCATGCGGAACACTTCCTGCGCGATCGTGCCCAGAACGAACGCGCAGATCGCGAAAAACGCCAGCGCGTATCCGTTACGCATACCCGCAAGAACAAGAGCTGCCGCCACCACAATTCCCACCGCGAACGGGATCGCGAAACCCCGCCGAAACTCGTTTCTGCGTGCGCGACGCCAAGAGATCACCGGGCCGACGCCCGTCAAAAGGAGCAGCATCGCCCACAATGGCCACAGCACGTTGTTGAACCACGCCGGTCCCATACTCACCTGCACGCCGGTGAACGCACTGCTGATCGCCGGAAAGACCGTTCCGAACAGCACCACGAGCGCGATGCCGACCAGCACGACGTTGTTGAACAGGAACGCAGCTTCTCGGGAAAGAACCGCTTCGATAGGATTTTCTGACGCAAGCTGGTTACGGCGTGCGAACAGGAGGGCGAACGACACGACAAGCGCAACCGCCATGAACGCCAGGAACGCGATGTTGAATGCTTCATTTCGCGCGAAGGCATGCACGGAAGAGATCACCCCGCTGCGTGTGAGGTAGGTGCCGAAAATGGTCGAGACGAATGTGATCAGAACCAGCACCATGTTCCACGTGCGGAACATTCCGCGCTTTTCCTGCATGATAACCGAGTGGAGGAACGCCGTTGCGAGCAACCAGGGGATGAATGCGGCGTTTTCCACCGGATCCCACCCCCAGTACCCACCCCATCCGAGCGTAACATACGCCCACCAGCCGCCCAGGATGTTCCCGATGGAAAGGAAGAACCATGCGACCAGCGTCCACCGTCGGGTCAACGAAAGCCATTCGTTGCCCACGCGCCCGGTGAGAAGGGCCGCCATCGCGAAGGCATACGGGACGGCCATCCCCACGTACCCGAGGTAAAGAGTCGGAGGATGGAACATCATCCCGGGGTTCTGAAGCTGAGGGTTCAGACCGAGCCCTTCTGCGGGGCGGAGCGGCAGGCGCCAGAAGGGATTGCACGCGGGATGAAGGCCTCCCTCCGGACTGCCGAAAAGAACCTGCAGGGTAGCGTAGAACGGGTCGCGCACCATGCCCGGTGTCATCTCGGGGTCAATCCTGTAGAGGAACAGAATGAGGCCGAGGAAAAACAGTGCGATCAGCATCATGACGCCGAGTGCCGGAATGACAAGCCGCGACGGCGACTTCCGGGTCCCCCGCACCACAAGAGCAGCATACGCGGAGAGCAGCCACACCCAGAACAGCAGCGATCCCGCATTGCCGGCCCAGAACGCGGAGATGGCGTACGACATCGGCAGTACAGTGCTGGTGTACCGCGCAACGTACTCGACGGTGAGGTCCCTCACGGCCAGGAGGTACACAAGCGTACACGCAGCAATGGTCAGCAACCAGAACAGAGCCAGCGCGGCGCGCCTGGCGGATTCGCCCAGATCCGGAACACGAGTGCCCGCAAACGAGGCGATCGTGGAATAGAGTGCGAGAAAAAAGGCTATGAGAAGGGAGTAGTGACCGATTTCCGCCATAAAGGTCTCGTTTCAACGGGGCAAGATGGTGCCTCGGCGATCGCGGCGCGGTGTTCTGGCATACAGGGCAGTAAATGTACCGCGGAGACCGCCAGTCTGCCGTATCCCGATGTTACCTGTTCGCAGGTGCAGCCTCGTATTTGGACGGGCATTTCGCAAGAATCTGCCGAGCTTCCAGCACGCCGGAGGGCAGATACACCCCTTCGACGACTGCGTCAGCCCCTTCCCGAAACGCGTCGGGAACCGCGTTGCCCCGGTAGTGAACCGGCAGAGTGCGCTGCAGGGAGTCCCCCAGCGCGAACCTGAGATCGGTGGATCCATTGCTCCCTGCTCTTTCCAGGGTGCCCGGCACCACCTTCCCGTTTACGCGCACGGGCTTGTTGACGTAGTCCCGTGCGCGGTCCAGGAATTCTGAGGTAGTGGTATAGTAATGGATGGTGGTGCCCTGTCGCATCGTGGCGGCAACCACCAGAATAGCGATCGCCGCGGTGATGAGACCCAGGCTGATCAGGACCTTCGTACCCGGTCTGCGCATTGTTTGTTTCCTGTCAACGTCATTCCGGCCCGTTTCGAGCGGAAGAAATGTACGAAACGGCGTTGCGTGAACCGGAATCCCGCAGCTCAACTTCCTGTGTGAAGCGAGTGACTTCGTGCGCGACGCAGGTACCTCTCCCAGGATAACGCAGAAACAGAGAGCACTGCGAAAAGCAGAGGCGGCACCATCATCCCGGCCCTCAAAGAACCTGTCTGCTCGGCAATGAACCCCATGAACGGCGGTAGCACGAACGACATGACGCCCGCTGAAGCCCCCGCCATGGCGATCGCCTTTCCGGAGTTTGCGGGAAAAAGGCTGGCGGTGTGCGAGAAAATGGAGGGCCAGTCCGCGGAGAGAACCAGACCACCCGCGACGCACAGGGTCCCCATGGTGTACTGGCTCGTGCTGCCGAACGCGGTACCGAAAAGCAGCGCTCCCGCGCCGGCGCAGACGAAGATAATCCTCAGGTCCGGCAGCCGTTCCGGAAGGCGGAGCAGGATGAGCCTGCCGATGACGTACGAAAGTGATATACCGGACAGGATCCACGAAACAGGGAAGGGGTTTGGGGCGAAGGTTCGCGTGGCGAAATCAGGTATCCACCCGAACAACGAATTGTAGGCCCCGGCCTGAAGCGCCGCGAACGCGCAGACCACCACCAGCGGGAGGCCCCAGAGCGGCGCCCGATCTCCCGGTGCGGCTGCTGCGGGCGCTTTTCTTCCTGTGAGGTGTGCCGGAAAAGGAAATGCGAAAAAGAGCACGCCGGCCGCCGCGCACACGCAGGCCGCGGCAAGGAACACAAGCTGAAGCGCCGATTCGGTCGGGAAACGGGTGTCGAACACTTCAAACAGCATCTGCCAGAGAGGGGCCGCAATCACACCGCCAGTGGAATGGGCCAGCATGATCCCGGTAAGGGCTTTTCGTGACCCGTCCGGGAACGCGCGGGCGGCAGTGACATTGGCCAGCGTGAGCGCGCCCGAGTTCGCCAGTCCCGCGCATGCCAGCGCGAGGAGGTACACGGGATACGAAGCCGGAAGCATGCACGCCGCATAACTCGCCACGAGAATCCCGAATGCCGTGCTGAAACTCGCTTTCAGGTAACCGCGATCCGCGAGCCACCCGAATGCGAGGCTGCCCAGAATTCCGAATCCCAGACCGACGGAGAGCAGCAATCCGAATGCATCCGCGCGGAGGTCCAGCACCCGCCGTATGGCCGGGGAAATCACGAGCACCCCGATCCCCGTCGCGTTTGTCAGCGCGGTAACCACTGCCACGACGACAATGGTGCGCAGCGGCCGCACGGTATCGCGGTCCATCATGTTGGTGCTCTTCCCCGTGCCTCGGTGAGTTTCCTCAAGAAGGCGAGAAGCGCGAGCAGCAGAAGCAGAGCGGGGGGAAGCATCATCGCGGTTACGAGCGAACCGGTTACTTCTGAAACGTATCCGACAAGAGGAGGCACCAGAAGCGACGCCCCTGCGGAAGCCGCTCCGGTTATCGCAAGAGCGCTGCCGGTCCCTCGTTTGAACAT
>JAKJDF010000010.1:47500-117030 GCA_022706085.1 Candidatus Latescibacterota bacterium
TCGTGAGGGGGGACGCAGAGGTGAAAGGTCAGCCACCGATTGGAAATGGTGGTCGAAGCCTATAGGAGGACCGGGTAGGCAAATCCGTCCGGTCTTAACTCTGAAGGGTGATAGGGAAGTGAGCCTTCGGGCAAGCCAACTGACCCTAAACGTGCTGCCAAGAAAAGCCTCGCACGAGAGTCCGTTTTCAAACCGTACCGCAAACCGACACAGGTAGACGGGGAGAGAATCCTAAGGTGCACGAGTGATGCGCGGTCAAGGAACTCGGCCAATTGTCTCCGTAACTTCGGGAGAAGGAGAGCCTGCGCAAGCAGGCCGCAGAGAATCGGCCCTGGCGACTGTTTACCAAAAACACAGGTCTCTGCGAACACGTAAGTGGACGTATAGGGACTGACACCTGCCCGGTGCTGGGATGTTAAGGGGTGGTGTTAGCGCAAGCGACGCACTAAACCGAAGCACCAGTAAACGGCGGCCGTAACTATAACGGTCCTAAGGTTGAATCCGCAGCCTTAGTAAAATCTGGCTATATGCGGGAAACTCCGAGAATCCCCGGCTACTCGCCGTATCAACGGCAGTAACAACGCTTGGGGTGCGGACAATCCGCAGGAAAGATCGAACCGAAAGCTGGTTCGAAATCCTCAGAGACTGTACGCCAGACTCCGAAAGGAGATGAGACAGTCCGACCTGCATGGCGACATGCAGAGGGTGGCAGAAATGACCATCCCGCCTCATCCTATGGTGAGGGGCAACAGAGTGAGCGAAATTCCTTGTCGGGTAAGTTCCGACCTGCACGAATGGTGTAACGATCAGGGCACTGTCTCGACCGCGTGCTCGGCGAAATTGTAATTCCGGTGAAGATGCCGGATACCCGCAGCTGGACGGAAAGACCCCGTGAACCTTTACTGCAGCTTGCCATTGGGTTTTGACTCATCATGCGTAGGATAGGTGGGAGGCTTTGAACTGGGAGCTCCGGCTTCCAGGGAGCCAACCTTGAAATACCACCCTTGGTGTGTTGAAATTCTAACTTTGCACCGTTATCCGGTGCTGGGACAGTGGCTGGTGGGTAGTTTGACTGGGGCGGTCGCCTCCCAAAGAGTAACGGAGGCTCCCAAAGGTACCCTCAGGCTGGTCGGTAATCAGCCGTTGAGTGTAAATGCATAAGGGTGCTTGACTGTGAGACACACACGTCGATCAGGAGCGAAAGCTGGGATTAGTGATCTTGTGGTTGGTTGTGGAACCGCCATGACTTAAAGGATAAAAGGTACTCCGGGGATAACAGGCTGATCTCGCCCGGGAGTTCACATCCACGGCGAGGTTTGGCACCTCGATGTCGGCTCATCGCATCCTGGGGCTGGAGCAGGTCCCAAGGGTTTGGCTGTTCGCCAATTAAAGCGGTACGTGAGCTGGGTTCAGAACGTCGTGAGACAGTTCGGTCCCTATCCACTGTGGGCGTCAGGATACTTGAGAGGAGCTGTCCTTAGTACGAGAGGACCGGGATGGACGAACCTCTGGTGCACCAGTTGTCACGCCAGTGGCACCGCTGGGTAGCTATGTTCGGTAGGGATAATCGCTGAAAGCATCTAAGTGAGAAGCCCCCCTCAAGATTAGGTATCCCGCACTTCGAGTGCTGACACCCCCTGAAAGACTATCAGGTTGATAGGCCGCAGGTCTACGCACGGTGACGTGCTCAGCCGAGCGGTACTAATAGGGTGTGCGGCTTGACCAGACACTTTGTTCAACGAGATGACGCATTTCTTTCCCACGGCGCTCAATCCGTTCCTCTACCAACGTTGCTGTCTTCGGTTGCCAACAACCCATCAGGGTTGGAAGGGCAAACAACGAGATCCGGGTGACCATAGCGGCGGGGACACACCTCTTCCCATTCCGAACAGAGCCGTTAAGCCCGCCAACGCCGATGGTACTACTTGGGAGACCTTGTGGGAGAGTAGGTCGTCACCCGGTTTTTTTCAAAGAGCCTTCTCGATCAGTCGATCGGGGAGGCTCTTTCCATTTGTGGAAGAAGGCGACAGACTGGCGACATCACGGGCGGTCGACGCGCGGCGGCAATGCCGAAATTGCCGTCATTCCCGCGTGCTCACACGAGCACGAGGCGAAGGCGTCGCGCACCACGTGCGCGCAGGAATCCAGAATAGAAGGCGTGGCTTGCACCGGCGCCGGGAGATTCTTCACTTCGTTCAGAATGACGCCAGTGACAGGAGTGCGTAGAAGGGAGTCATTCTGAGCGGCGTCCGCAACGCGGACGCAAAGCGAAGAATCTCGTGCCTCGGGTATGGCCAGGGTGGTGTCGGATCGTTCACCACGTTGGGGGCAGGCGGACAAGTGGGAACGTGGATTCCCGCCTTCGCGGGAATGACGGCTCTGTACGTGCACCGTGGTGTCCGCGGGCTCGATGGTGTCCGGCAAGGCGTGAAGGAGTCAGCCGGGATTTATGGCGCAAGTGCGGAAGCGCTCAACCAAGCTCAACCGGTGAAGGAATGCACGCAAAACCACCGTCATTCCCGCGCGGGCGGGAATCCAGAGCAAAAAGAGCGTGGCTTGCACCGGCGCCGGGAGATTCTTCACTTCGTTCAGAATGACGCCAGTGACAGGAGTGCGTAGAAGGGAGTCATTCTGAGCGGCGTCCGCAACGCGGACGCAAAGCGAAGAATCTCTTGCCGCGCGCACTCCTCCGCGGCAACTGGCGCATCCGCCGACCAGCGCGGCACCAATGGAAGCCTCGTCAACCTCTTCGAAAGGGCAGACCAGTGAACACCACCACACTGAAAGACACCTACGTCCGCATCCACCGGCAGGGCTTCATGCCGATCTTCGTGCGGGACGAACTCGACGCCGTGAAGCTCGCCGGGGCATGCCGGGAGGCCGGCATCAGCGCCATCGAAATCACCTGCCGGCGGGACGGCGTCCTCGACGAAGTGGCCGCCGTCAAGCGCGCATACCCGGACATGATCGTCCTGGCGGGCAGCACGGTGGACGACCCGGAAATCGTGGCGTTCATCAAGTCGAAAAAGCCCGGCATGCCGTCGCTGGACGAACTCGCCGCCGCGGGAGCGGACGGTTTCGTCGCGCAGTTGCCGTTCAAGCGGGAGACGTTCGAGAAATACGCCGCGACGCACATCCTCGCGCCCGGCGTGACGACCATCAAGGAAGCGTACGACATGCTCCAGATGGGCGCGCACTTCACCAAGTTCTGCTACCTCACGAAAGACGACCTGAAGAAGGTGAATGGCGACCCGGTGCACGGCATCTTCCCGCTCTTCATCGTCGGCGGGGTGACACTGGACAAGATCGAGGGATACATACAGGCCGGCGCGGCAATGGTGGCCGCGGGGTGGGACGTGATACTGGGCGCCGACTACGCCGCCGCGCGGAAGAACCCGGACTACCGCCTTGCCTCGGAACGCGTCGCGCAGTTCGCGGACGCAGTCCGCGCAGCGCGCAGCCAGTTCTTCCCCGGCATGTTCCCGGCCGAACCCGCAAGCGCCGACGACTACCTGAAATCCCTGCCGCACTACCACCCGTTCTGGAGGGGGTGAGCGCCGGCGGCACGATACCTCTCCGGCGCCTCACAGGGGTTTCTTGATCGTGAGATCAGCGAAGCCCTGTTTTGTCCACCCAACGCTTGACCCAGAACTGTTTTTTTAGTATTAAAAAGCCCAGAGTACGTACCCCTGAAGGGAACGCTCCGGAGTTGCTACGTCCGGACGAAGGAGGCGGGAGATGAAGAAGTGGTTTGTTTGGGCCGTTTTGCTTTTGGCTGGTTGCCAGCAGGGAGGCGGTGTGGATTCCAGCAAGCTCGACCGGTATCCAGCATCGTGGGAGGACGCGGCGGTTCGCACTGTGCGTCTATCCGACGGGGATTCGGTCGTTCATGAGGAATGGGAGTTCGCAGTCATAGACGGTTACTGGTACGCGCGGTTCGAGGTACCAAGCCGCGTCGGTCCGCAACTCTCTGTGATCCCGCTCTACAATAAGTTTGAGGTCACGTGCCCCGATTTCGCCACGCGCGCGGAGGCGCAAGAGTTCATTACTTCGGCAGGTGGATATATTGTGAACAGTTTTCGGTCCGGCTATAGCGTTGCACACTGGGGTGAGGTACGGATGCCCGCTGACTACGACAAACTGGTATTCCCCGCTGCCGGGGATAAGCCGTACCTCGATGTACTGGACGCGTACCTCTCCCGCCCCGACCTGTTCCGAACGGTCGTTCCGAGACTGCCAGTAACACCCATGACAAACGGGCTTACGCCGTAACTTGGTGGCGAGCTTTTGGCTTCCGACGTCCGTTTGCTACGCATCCTCGCTCAGGGCAGGCGTTGCAACGACCAACGTTCTATTCGTCTCGCGGGGAATGACAATGAATGCGCTGTCAAGGCACCTGCGTTACGGGTGGGTCGTTCTGATGACCGTACTCGCGGTAAACGTATGTCTCATCCGTGCTGAACCTCTTACCGAAAACCAACAATGGTCACCGGATCGTTTTGTCAGAATCGGCCAGTTCTACTACCTCGCCGACGCTGTGAATCGCGGCGCTGTACCCACATCCGCTCCGAACAAGCGGGGTGCCTACAGCGTCAACCCGGCCCGGCTGAGCGTGCTCCTGAAGGATGGCGTCAGCCGGTCTGCCGCCGCTGTGTCCCTGTCTTCGAATGGGTTCGCCATCTCCGAGCGGCCATTCTTCAGAAACTGGTACACCGTTCATGTCCCTGATTCCGTCGACATCATGTCGGCACTGCTTTCCCTCCGGGCTGCCAAGGAATTGAAGCACGTCGAACCTGTCATAATGCTTGAGTCCTTCGCCTTTCCTGACGACCCGCCGGCTGACCAGTATTATGCAAGCCAGTGGAATCTGCCGAAAGTAATGGCAGAGCAGGCGTGGCGAATTACCACCGGTCTGGATGACATTCTCATCACGGTGATTGATGACGGCGTCGACGAGACCCATGCCACCAACAGCAGCGGAGACATGTGGAAGAACTACCGCGCGAGCGCCGACTGGGACTACACGGTCAACTGGCCGAACGGTCAGGATGGCCCATGGGCCACAGCGACGGGTGATACAGACAGCCATGGTACGGCGTGCATCGGAATCATCGGGGCGATTACTAACGGCGTTACGAGCGGCGGAACCACGCGCGGCATCGCCGGGCTGGCGGGCGGGAATGACAGCTACGATCTCGGCGTAGATGTCACAATGATCAAGACGAACCTTGAAAGTGACGAACTCGCAGCCGCGATTGACAAAGCGCGACTGAATGGGAGCGACATCCTGAGCTGTAGTTGGGGTGTTCGAAAAGGCACGGTAATTGACATCGTCCGCGAAGCGATTGAAGATGCATACAGCGCCGGCATCGTATGCGTTTTTTCCGCCGGCAACTGGGAGGAGGCATCAGACGTGGGCTGGCCGGCCAGAATGGCGGAGACTATCGCGGTCGGCGCGACAAAGTCGAACGACTTTCGTGCCAACTACAATGATTGGGGTTTGGCATGGGACTATATCGATAACGAGTGGTACCAGCAGGGAAGCAGCCATGGTTCGAATCTGGATATGATGGCCCCAGGACACCAGATTTACACGTTGGATCGGTGGGGCACCAACGGGTACAGCTCCACGGAATACTTTAGCTCCTTTGGCGGCACATCCGCCGCCGCTCCGCACGCTGCTGCCACCGCCGGGCTATTGCTCTCTGTCAACCCGAATCTCACTCACACTCAGATACGCGAAATCCTGCTCCAGACCGCCGACAAGGCGAACCCCGGAACGTATAGCTACACCGGCTCGGGACCTCGCGGCTACGGCGGCTGGAACAATGAGATGGGCTACGGCCGTCTGAATGCCTACAAAGCGGTCCTCGCCGCACAAACCGGAACTGCCAGCATCAGCACTGCCGTGACGTGGTACGCCGCGTCAACGCCAATCTACGGCAACCTCACCGTTCCCGCCGGTGTAACAGTGACCCTCGCGGATGGTGCGAGCCTGGCCTTCTATTCAGGAAAAAGCCTCACCGTGAACGGCACACTCGTCTTTCAGGGCAACAATGCCCTCAGTTTCAACAACGGTGGTTCGCTCGTTCTGAACAGTGCAAATACGTTAGGCAGTGGCAAGACGCTCACGATAACCGGCGGTGACCTGACCGTGGGCAGCAGTGGCTCGTTCACTATTGAGGCCGGGGCCGCGCTGACATTCACCGACGGTGCCGACCTTGTCAGTAACGGCTCGGTCACGATCAACGGCACGCAGGCCAACCCGGTCACGTTCAGTTTCAGTGGCGGTGGTTCGCTCGTTCTGAACAGTGCAAATACGTTAGCCAGTGACAAGACGCTCACGATAACCGGCGGCAGCCTGACCGTCGGCAGCAGTGGCTCGTTCACTGTTGGGGCCGGGTGCGCGCTCACGTTCAAGGACGGTCTACAGGTGGACGGCTCGGTCACGATCAACGGCACGCAGAACAGCCCGGTCACGTTGAAGTTCGACGGCGGGTCCGCGGTCAACGTCGTCGGCAGTCTCGCCGCCACGTACGCGAACTTCACGCTCAACACCGGCTACGGTTACCTCTGGGGCGGCATCTACAAGGGGAACAGCACCGGCACGCTCCAGCTCACCAACTGCACCGTCAGCCGGGCGAACTTTGCCGGGGTGACCGTAAACGCGCCTACCGTCGGGCCACTCGTCCAGATTTTGGGCGGGAATTACAGCGACAACGACCGTTACGGTATTTACATCAACCGCGCTTCAGGCGCGTCGTTCATCAGAGGTGTTACCATCGAGGGCACGGACTACCTGGAAGGCGTGCGCGTCCTGAACAGCGCGATGACGATCGGCGGGTACTCTTACCCTCAGGTGGTGTACAACCTCATCCATGACAACGAACGGGGCATGACCCTCATCAACTACTCCGGCACGTTCTCGTACAACAAGGTCTACGACAACGAAAACGAAATCGCCATGTTCGATACGACGACCAACGTCTGGCTGGAATCCTCAGGCCCGACCATGAGCTCCAACACGATCTGCTACCGCGATGAAAACAACGATCCGAGCTACGATGCGACGTTTGTGGGAAGCTCGCCGTACATCACCGATACCTGGTTCTACGGGGCGATGAACGCGGAGCTTTACCTCTCGTACAGTTCGTATCCCACGCTGATCCAGTACGATGTAGGGAACAATGGTATCCATACGGCGGCGTTTGACAACGGCGGCTCTGTTGGCGGCCAACCTGCGGTCGGTCGGGCAACCTACGCGATCCTGTTCGGTTACTACAACAATGCGAACTCGATCTACGCTGAGAGCAACTGGTGGGGCAAATATCCCATGTACGAATGGGACTTCGAGAGCATTCTGAGCGACCCGGATTACGTTGTCACGGATTGGCCCCTGAGCAGCCCGCCGGCCTTCAGCCCGCCGACGAAACCTGCGCGAAGTACGGCGGAAGCGCTATCGTCGGACCGGAGCGTGATACAACAGGGAGTCGCGGCCGAACTGAGCGGCGACTTTTCCCAGGCGCTTATGTCATATCAGAAAATCGTGGCCGACTATCCGAACTCTCCGTTTGTCCATCAGGCCTTGGAGCGTGCCTATGCGACGATGACGAAGGCCGGCGCTTCGATGGTCGAGATGGAGCCCTATTTCGCGGCGGTGAGCAGGGACACAACTTCCCTCAGCGCCTTTGCCCGGTCCACCGCGGCGGAACTCCAACGTCGCGCCATGGCATTCCATGGCGATCTCGACAGGGCAATAACCGCGTATCGAGCGGTGGCGGAAGACAATTCCGAAAGCCCGGACGGGCGGTGGAAGGCTTGGTACCGGATCGTTCGCCTTGCGGACGAGAAAGGAGACAGTGCGTTAGTCAATGCGGCCCTGTCGCATGTTCTCGCCGATGGCGTGGACCCGAACATCGCGTGCTTCATCCGCCGCGAGTGGGGCGACCGTGTCCGCCCGGCGGACAAACCGGTTGCCGTAAGTGAGGAGATGCCCCGTCCTGCCGGCGCCGTGCTTGCCGCCTACCCCAACCCGTTCAACCCGGCCACTACTATACGGTTTACATTGCCCGAACAATCATCCGTGCGCCTGGTGGTGTTCGATCTGAACGGACGTGTCGTTCGAACGCTCGTTGACCGGCCGATGCTGGCGGGGACGCATTCCGTCGTGTGGGACGGGCGGGATGCTCTGGGAAGGAATGCGGCGAGTGGCGCGTATCTGTACACCATCACAACATCGCGGGGAACCTCAACAAAGCGCATGGTTCTGGTGAGGTAGGAATTTACGCCGTCTGTGATGCCCCAATATAGCCCCGAAGAGCCTTCTGGATTATCCTTACAGAAGGCTTTTTTCGTTGTACAGTCTTCCGCTTTCCCTGCTTTGAGAGAGGTGTCAGATGGCCAGAACGCAATCTCCGGACGTCACCAAAGCGGATATGCAGCAGTGCATGGACTGGACCGGCGGCTTCCTCGCCAGTCCGGCGGCGCTGCCAATTTCATTCACCTACGGCGGGAAGCAGTACCGTGGTATCCCGGCGGAATTCGCACCGAAAGTCCGTACGCGCCGTATAGACGCCTGCATCATTGCCACCTCCATCGAAGGCCGCGACCGCGCAACCGGCCTGCTCGTGCGGGCGGAAATCGTGCGCTACCTCGATTTCCCGGTCGTGGAGTGGACGGTGTACTTCACCAACGAAGGCACGGCGGACACGCCTATCCTGAGCGACGTACAGGGTCTCGACGCCGATTTCGTCGGCACGGACCCGGTACTCTGGCACTCGAACGGCGACTACTACAGCATTGACGGCTACACTCCATATGAGACGCCGTTGAACGAGGGTGCCAGCGTTACTGTTGCCCCGAACGGCGGGCGCTCGTGCAACGGTGCGTTCCCCTATTTCCGCGTGATGACGAAGGACGCAGTGCTCACCTTCGCCGTCGGCTGGCCCGCGCAGTGGAGCGCGACCTTTTCGGGTACCGCTACGGGCGCGCACATCACGGCGGGGCAGCAGCTCACCCGTATGAAGCTCCTGCCCGGCGAGACCATCCGCACGCCACGCATCACCCTGCTCGCCGCGACGGGCGATATGCAGCGCTCGATCAACGTCTGGCGGCGCTGGTATCAGGCGCACGTGCTGCCGCGCGCGGACGGGCAGCCGCTCCCGCAGAAGCTGGTGGCGCACGCGGTGCCGTTCGGCGATGAGTTCACGGAGGCGACGGAAGAAAACCAGATCGCCTACATGGAGAAGTTCGCGCAGAAGGGCTACAGGTTCAGCGTGTGGTGGATTGACGCCGGCTGGTACCCCTGCCGTATGCCGAACGGCAAGGGCGATTGGCCCACCACGGGCACATGGATTCCCGATCCGCCTCGCTTCCCGCGCGGCTTCAAGCCGGTGTCGGACGCCGCCCACAGACACGGCGCGGATCTGCTCATCTGGTTCGAGCCGGAGCGCGTCCGGAAGGGCACGCAGATTGACAGAGAACACCCGGAATGGCTCCTCGCGCTGAAGAGCAACCCTGACAACCTCGACAAATGCCTGAACCTCGGCAACCCCGCATGCCGCCAGTGGTTGACGGATCACGTCAGCACGCTCATTCAGGAAGGCGGGATAGACATCTACCGGCAGGACCACAACTTCGATCCGCTGGAGTTCTGGCGGCAGAACGACGCGGAAGACCGGCAGGGCGCGAACGAGAACCTCCACGTGCAGGGCTATCTGCAGTACTGGGACGACCTCCTCGCCCGCAACCCCGGCCTCTGGATAGATTCCTGCGCCTCAGGCGGCCGCCGGAACGACCTCGAAACCATGCGCCGGTCGGTGCCGTTGCACTACACCGATTTCGGCTATGGCATCCACTACGTCAAGCTCTCCTTCCACCACACGCTCTACCAGTGGATTCCCTACATCAAGGAATGCACGCTCTCGTGGGATAAGGATTACGCCACCTTCCAGCGCTTTGAGGAGCAGATCGACCGGTTCGCGTTCCACTGCGGCATCGCCGCCATGACGACACCGGCAGTGGATATCAACCGCGACGACTACGACTACGCGCAGGCGGCGAAGTTGACGGAGCTTGCGTTCAAAACGGGCGAGTATTTCATCCACGGCGACTACTACCCGCTCACCCCGTTTGCGCGCGCAGAAGACAAGTGGGTCGTACGCCAGTTCCACCGCGCCGCGGACGACACCGGGTTCGTACAGGGCATCCGGCTGCAGAAGTGCCCGGACGACAGCATCACCGTCTTCCCGCAGGGGCTGGATGACACGAAGCGGTATGTGTTCGAGGACGCGGAAACCGGCGAGAAGCGGGAAGTCTCCGGAGCGGCGCTCCGGGTGACAGGGTTCACGTTGAAGCAGCCCGTCCGCAGCGGCGCGGTGTGGATGTACAAGCCCGCATAGGGCGGGCCCGACAAGGTCGTCGAGTGGCGAGCCGCCCCCGGGCAGCCTGCTGCCCGCAGGGCAGCTTGCTGCATCGAGACGCGCCGACGAAGGGAGGAGTGTAGGATGAGGCATCGTACCCTGATCGCCATGTTGGCACCGTTGCCCTTCATCGTCACCTTGGCCCTGTTTCTTCTTGCTCCGGGTGTTGCCATGTGCACGGATTCCTCGACTGCCACCTCCCGGCCTGAGATCATTCTGGCATGGGATAACTCCGGCGATTTCGGCCCCGCAACCCCGGGTACCCGGACCGCCGGCTGGCAGGAGGCCCTGGACGCCTGCGTGGCGCAGAGGCGCGACCTCTACGTCAAAGGCGGCTGGGGAGGGCGCGACGCCATCTACCACGTGGGCGAAACCATCCGCATCCCGCCCACGCAGGATTTCCACATCGACGGCGGGGTGTACGTCGTCAACTGGACGGGTCCAGCCGACAGGGACCTGCTGGTTGTTGACTCCGGCATGGACTGCCACTTCAGCTTCGGTATCCTCGTCTACGGTGGCAACGGCGCGGCGCTGCGGGTGAGGCCGGAACACCCTGTCCCCATTGACAACTTCGCGGCGTTCGTGGATTCAGACATCCGCGTGTCGTCCATCGCCGACCCGCGGCCGTTTGAGCGCGGAAGGCGCGAGGGTGGTGCCGGTGTGGTGTTCGACACGGAGAAGGCGCAGATTACCCACGCGGATTTCGCGTTCAGCGCCGTGCTCAATTTCGCCACGTGCGTCGTCACGCCGGACGCGGGCAGAGGCTTCACCCTGAACAGCGTCTCATGCGCGCATCTCCACACCAACGCCGACTCCAGTACCCTGCTCGACATCGGCCGCCAGAGCCGGCAGAACGTGTTCGACATGCGCATCGGCGTGGATCAGGGCGCAGCGGATGTCACCGGGGTACGCGTCCAGGGCCGCAACAACGAGCTCCGCGTCAACACGCGCGGTGGCTTCTCCGATGGCCGGCACGTGGTGTTCGAGGAATCGGCATGGGGGAATCAGCTGAATCTGTCCCACCGGGATACGGTGTTCATCCCGCACAAATTCCTCACCGACCGCGCGGTAACCCCGACGAACCAGGTGACATGGGCAGGGGCACCGCCACCGATCCGGGAGATAGACGCGACGGCGGGGGAGTTCGTCTACGTCCAACGCCTTTTCCCGGCAGTTCTCCGCATCGTGGGCGGCAATGTGTCCAGTGTCGTCCTTGTTCGCGGGGACGATCACGTGTCCTATCCCCCGGCAACGGAACGCGAGCTCGTGCTGAGCGTCGGCGACACGGTGCGCATAACCAGCACTGCTCCGCCGCTTCTCACGATCATCCCGATGAAAATGAGGTAACGGAGCAGGTTTGTCAGCACACAGTTACCCATCCGGTCATCGAGTGGCGAACGCAGGGCGCATTTCGTGCGTCTGCGGTTCGCGGTATCGAGATGACCGACAGCCCTAAGCCAGCAGCTTTGTGCAAGAGCAGATAGCGAGGTGGTTTTGCTCCCCACATGGAATGACCTTGAACTGCATGCAGTGGACCTTCACTTTCACGTCGGCACGGCGCGACCCGAAGAGAACAGCATGCTCGACGTGGTCAGCTACGCCGTGGCAACGGGACGGCGTGTCATCTGCCTGACCGACCACTGGTGGAAATTCACCCGCACACCAAACAAACCACAGCCGCACTACGCGCCAACATTGGAAGGGTACCGCCGGTTCGCCGCCGATGCGAACGAAATGCGCGCCATGTTTCCCGACGTGTGCCTTCTTTTCGGGCCGGAGGTCGGGTTTGGGAGCTTCGGGTCCGAAGAACTCGGACAGGCGTTCGCGGTCCCCGGCGTGGATATGTTCCTCGGCGAGCCGGGTGGCGCTCCGGCGGGCATGCACCTCGGGGACTATCTCATTGCCGGGCTGGAAGGCATCGCGCGGTGCCGCGACCGGTTCGGGCGGCCGGGTGTGCTGGTGCATCCCATCCGTGCGGCTATCAAGCACGTGTGCGGGGACGCCGGTCCCGGGCCCTTGCACCCGAAAACGCCGCAATTCGAGCCGCTCGATTCCTTCGCCGACCCACTGGCTCGCGTCGAGGAGTTGCTCGACGTCAATATCGGCCGTCTTGCGGATGCCTGCATCCGCCTTGACGTGCCGGTGGAGATCAACATGCTGGATTTCAAGAGGGTACTGGCGCACAACCACCAGTCTTTTGCCGAGCGATACCTGTTCTTCTACCGCACGCTTATCGAGCGCGGAGTGCAGATCGTCCTCGGAAGCGATTGGCATAACCTGGTGGACGGCGAGCCCACCGCCTTTTTCCCCGCCATGCTTCTCGGAATGAAACCCCGCGATATGCGGTTCCTCGAGCACTGGCTCGGGCCGCGACCGCCGGATTGAGGTGCGTCGGAAAGCCCGCGAAGGTACCTTTCGAATACCTCCTTCTGCCAACTGTCACCGACTACCGAAAGGCTCCATTTGCGACCCACATGGAATGATCTTGAACTCCACGCGCTTGACCTGCACATCCACGCGGGCACCGAGCGCCCGGAAGCGTACACCTTGCTTGATCTCGTCGGCTACGCAGTGGCGACCGGCCGTCGGATCATGTGCCTGACCGACCACTCCGGGCGGTTTCTGGGGTTTTCGCGGAAGCCGCTGGCGCACTACGAAGGTTCGATCGAGGGATGGCGCAGGTTTGCCGGGGAAGTGCAGGAGGTCCGGGAACGTTTCCCCGACACAATCATCCTGTTCGGCCCCGAAACGGGCTTCGGCGGGTTGACGTCAGATGCGTTCGCGCCGCTGTTCGAAGCGCCGGGAGTGGACCTGTTCCTCGGTGAGCCGGGCGTTGCGCCGGAAGGGATGAGCCACGGCGACTACCTCATCGCGGGTGTCGAAGACATCGCACGCTGCAGGGATCGTTACAAAATCCCCGGTTTTCTCGTGCATCCCCTCCGCGACGTGATCAACCGGATATGCGGCAAAACGGGTCCCAGCCCGGCGCACCCAAAGCACCCGCAGTTCCCGCCGCTGGAATCATTCGCTGACCCGCGCGCCCACACGGAGGAGGTTCTGGGCGTGGACATCGGCCGGCTCGCGGAGACGTGTGTGCGGCTCGACGTGCCGGTGGAGATCAACGAATCCGATTTCGGCCGCATCCTCGGCCAGAACCACCAGTCGTTCCTCGACCGTTATTTCCTCTTCTACAGGTCATTGATCGACGCGGGCGTCTCCGTCGTGCTGGGCAGCGACATGCACAACGTCGAACACCCGGCCTGCACGCCGTTCTTCCCCGCCGCCACCCTTGGCGTCACACCGCGGGATATACGCTTTCTGGCACACTGGCTGGGGCAGCCGGGGCGAGGAACCTGAAGAGCCTCCAGCGTAAGTCAGCGAAGCAGAAAAGCGCCCGGATTGCCGTCGGGCGCCTTTCCCTTTCTGCTCACGACGTTTCGCCTGACCGGTTACAGCTCGAAGCGAATCCCGGCACGGTAGGCGCGCGGATACAGGAACGCCAGCCACTCCGTGCGGGGGCTGATTGGCGGCTTCCAGGCAGTATACGTGCCATCCGCCTTCCGAATTCGGTATGGCTCCGTCAGCACATACCATGTGGAAGGGTCGCCGACGCGCAGGTCCGGCTCTCCCTGCGCGCGTCGTTCCACGATGTACGCCACGTAGTCGCCGCTGTTCATGTAGGTGCCGTTGAGGTATTTCCGGTTGAACAGATTCGTGATGTCGAGATACACGGACACTCGCCTGTTGCGGCCAACCAACGCGTCTTTGGTGAACTTGGCGCTGGTGCCCCAGTAATCCCGCCCCCGTAGAACATACTCCGGCGGAAGCTCGCGCCTCGGCACACCGTTCGGGTTGTACAGGATCTCGCCCGTGCTTTCCGAGTAACTCTGCAGCATGGTGGCGCCCCAGCCTCCCCTGATAAGCCCCCAGTCGAGCGGCGTGCCGACCCGCACAGACGCCGTGACGGAACCTGCGGGAGAGTTGGTGGAAACGAGCGGCGTGTAATACGTCACCATCGCAATGTTCTGGTGAAGCCTGTCGAGTCCGGTCTGGCCCGTCCGCGTCGCGATAATCTCGTACGTCGCCCACGCGCTCACAAACCTGCCGGTGCGCGTCAGCTTCATCTCAAGCCCGCGGATATCCTCGTAATTGGCATTCCTGTACGTGCGGTACCCGTCCCCGGTTCCCGTGATCACCTGCAGGCCGGTAACCTGGTCGACGTTGTGTTTCGCATACCCCGTCGCCCGTAACACGAAATTCTGCGGGAACACATGTTCGAACCCGACCTCGTACGCGGCGGTCCTGGCCGGTCGCAGCTCCGGGTTGAACATGTGCTCGAATCGTCCAGTCGAACCTACGCGCCTCATATGGGTTCCGACGCCGTACATCTGCGCGGGTTTGGCCATCGAATAGAAGATGCCGTAGTTGAAGAAAAACTTCGTGTTCTGGCTCACCGGATGCGAAATGCCGAAACGGGGAGCGAGACGCCAGTGCACCTTCGCGTCGCGCTGAGGGAGCGCCGCCATCACGTCCGACGGCATCGGGAACTTGTCGGGAACTCCATTGGCAACAAACTTCATCCACGCCTCAACCGGCGTGCCCGGCAACGGGCCCCACGCAGGGTCCGTAACGTCCCACCCGGAAGCAACACAGAGGCTGTCAAACCAGTATTTCCCGTTGTTAGGCCCGAAAAGACGGCTGTCGAACATCATGTCCGGCATGTAGAACGGCGCGCCGCCGTCAAACCGCTCCGCGCGCACGCCGAAGTTCATCACCATCCCCTCGGACTCGAACTTGTCCTGGACGAACAGGCCGAGGATACCTGGTTGAACCGGATGCGCTCCACCGTAGTCGCGGTAGTTGCACAGATGGCGCCCGCCAAACAGGCGCGAGTCCTCTTCCGAGTGGAACTCGAGGTCGCCGCCAATATACTCCACACCTGTTTTGACCGTATGCGCCCCCATCACGCGGGTAAGATCGGCGCGGGCTGAAGTCTGCACAGACCGGGAGTTCATCCACCACTGGCCCCCGCCACCCAGCCAGAACGTACCGCTCAGATCATACGTGCCGTCCTGAAGCCACCCCTGCGGGGAAACCACCCTGGCGGTGTCGCCCGGGGCGAACACAATCTGACGCGTTACAAACACGGGGTTGGCCGGTACTTCATGGTACGCAGCGGGAAGCCCGAACGGATTGGCAAGGTACACGCGTCCCGGCGTCAACGCGTCCGCCAGACTGGTCGGCGGGTCAGATGTGCCGTTCCCATCCACGTCCGACCAGTCGGATGACAGCATCAACAGCCACGCCCGGTACCCGTACGTGCTTGGAGGTTTGTAGCTGGAGGTTGGCGAGAAATCCGTCGCGTCAGCCCGCGGTGCGTCTTTTCGAAGGTCGTACCTGGTGCGCGTCTGTCCGAATGCAGCCGTGATGAATGTCGCCGGGTTCACCGTGTAGGTGGCCGACGTTCCCCATTGCCAGAAAACCGCGTCCAGAAGATCGCTGTAGGAGAGATTGAGCCGGTTGTTGCCATCGGACGTCTTCGACTGCACAACCGTCCCTATCAAGTCGCCGGCAGTGCGGAGCGAAACCGCATCTGATCCCGTCGCAACGTATCCGGCGGTCGAAGCCATCTCAGGGTCATACGGTGCGTACCCGGACCCTGTGGAAACCCCGGTCCCGTGCATGTAGGATACGCTCACCCGGAGCCTGTCCAGCGGCGTGAGGGTAAGCTTCGCATCGAACGTCTGATCGCGGTAATACGGACGAAGCGCGGGTGTCGGCGTCATCTCTTTGTTGGTCACCAGCCCCACTACAATACCGCCCAGTTGCCTGGGGAGTCCCCAGCCCGCCGCCACGTCCACACTCCAGCTGCGCTCGTCGCCGTATCCCCAGACCTGCTCGTTCAGATTCGCCTCGTATTTCCACGCCTCGATCAACTGCTGCGGCGTCCACGATTTTGTCCGGGTGCCTTTCCCGTACACCCCGGCACCCCGGTTGTTCGCATTCGCCAGCGCGGTCCGCGCAGCCCAGCCATCGAAAATCTTGTACACTGACGGAGCCGTCGTCCAGATACGCCTGAACGCGGTATCGTTGCGCGTCTGCTCGTACACATTCGGCCAGTAGATCGCGCCGTACGGGTCTGGCAGCCCGTTGGCGCCAATTGTCGTCGAATCCGACATCAACACCGTGCGGTAGTCGAACTGGTCCTCGCTGTAGGCGCTTGGCCCGTAATGGGCTTTGCGCGCCGTCGGGGTTACGCTGTACACTCCCGCGACCCACCCGCGGTTCGGGCCCCGCTCCCTGCCGTCTTTTGTCACCACATTGACGACACCCGAGCGCACATTGCCGTATTCCGGGTTGAAGCCTCCCGTCAGCAGCGTAACCTCTGCCACCAGCGTCTGGTTCAGTTGGGTGTAGGGTTTGTTCGTGAGCCCATCCGTCCGATCGAGCCCGTCCACCTGAAATCTGATCTGCGTTGCCCCGCCTCCGCGAACGTTCAGCTCGTTATCGCGCGAGAGCGATACGCCGGGCTCGTACGCCAGCGCATCAAGAATCTGGTTCACCGGCACTTCCGCGGCGCGGCTTGCATTCACGGTGGTCCGGGAGGATGTGACGTCGGCCTCGATCGCCGGGCGAGCCGCCGTCACCACCACCGCGTCCACCTGAATGGCCTCCTCACGGAGCGAAAGATTCAGAGTGGTCGTCCGGTCCGCAGATACCACCACGCCGCGTGAAATAAGCGTGCG
Organism: Candidatus Latescibacterota bacterium; assembly: GCA_022706085.1. Taxonomy (GTDB): domain Bacteria; phylum Latescibacterota; class MWCZ01; order MWCZ01; family MWCZ01; genus MWCZ01. Next base: position 64,668 of record JAKJDF010000010.1, read on the forward strand.
GAACCCCACCATGTTCGCCTGAACTTCATGACTACCCGGCGGCACCTGCAGGATGGAATACGTTCCGTCAGCATCCGTAACGCCGCCAAGCCGCAGGCCGGTGATCTGGACCGCAACCCCCGGAAGCGGCCGTCCCCGTTCGTCCCGCACCACCCCGGTGATTTTCCCCGTTGTTCCCGCACGTAGTGCGGAGAAAACGGCCAGCAGGGTGATTGCCAGTACTGCGCACCAGATACGACAAGGAGACATTCGGCAAACCATCTCGTCCTCCTCACGCGCAGGCATTATGGTTTCGGGACACGAATCCCGGCCCGAAACATCGCACCGGAGGGCTCGCCGGACCATAACCGGTCCTCCCGCCCCGGCCACACCCAGTCAGGATCGCCTATAAGTTCATTCTGCAGGTCGAAAGGGGCAATCCGCCCCGGGGCACGTCGGAACACGCTCTTGTCCCCTCGTCTCGTGCACCGGTATCATTTCACATGTGACAACCGCGTCCCCGTCATCGTTCTGATTGTTCCGCCTTCACAACCGTGAAACACATGCCCGATGAAATCGCAGGGCCCCTGAACGACGTCACCGTCGAGATCATTGCCATCGGCACGGAACTCGTCATGGGGCGGATCCAAGATACCAATACCTTCTGGATGGAACAGCAGATTGTTCCTCTCGGAGGGCACGTCCGCCGCGCCCTGATGGTGGAGGACGACCGGGAAGAGATCATTGATGCGGTGAGAAGCGCAATTTCGCGGCGCACGGCCTTCGTTATCACCACGGGAGGGCTGGGGCCCACCCCCGACGACCTCACCTCCGAATGTCTGGCCGACATCGCCGGAACGATACCTGTTCCGCACGAGCCAACACTGGACGAATTCGTCCGCCGACGGAACCTGAAAGGCCGCGAGGAACTCACCTGGAACCTGGTGCGCATGGCGACGGTTCCCAAAACCGCCACCGTTCTGCCAAATCCGATCGGCTGGGCGCCCTGCGTGAAGCTGCAAATCGGTAACGGCACCGGCAAAACAACGGTGTTCGCGGTTCCCGGTCCCCCCAATGAAATGCAGGGCGTGTTTACCGCGCACATCGCGCCGGAGATCGCGAAAGCCACGGGGATATGCCGCCTTGCGGAACGAGTGACGATTGACATGTGGGAGTCAGAAGCTTCGGGGCTGTTCCAGGAAGTCATGCGGCGCTTCCCCGGTTCATTTCTCAAGGGGTATATCGCCATGAGGTCGGCTCCTGAGGATCGTCTTCCCGTAGATATCATCGTCGCTCACAGTGATCCGGAGGAGGCGAAGAGAAGGCTTTTCGATGCAGTCACGCTTTTCGGGGAACTGGTTACGGCGGCGGGCCGGACGATGGAACGGGGGAACCAGTAGCGCCGGTTCTCCGTATCCCGCGGTCAGGATTTGCATCTTCGCCGCGCGTGCATGAACTTAAAGGAGCAGCAGTTTCAGGGTGAGCTTCGGGTGCGCGAAAGGGTGGTGCGTATGCCTCCAGAGTCGTCATCCAGAAGTGTCCACATCCCCGTGCAGAAAAGGGGTTCCACCTTCGAGTTTCTGTACGGCGGCAGCCTGCCGGAAATTCGCGACGGCACGAAGGGGTACCTCATTGTGCCGCTGGATTCACTCAACCCCGAGGATCGCGCCGCGTTCGAGAAGCTTCACACCGAGCGTCTGCTCCCGAAGGGCACCCGTCTTCTGGTTCTGGTGCAGGCAACCGTATTTGCCGACGAATTGTTGATACCTTCCTCCGAGGCATTTGCCATCCCCGTGGACGGAGCGTTCGTGGAGGTTGAGCTGCAGGAGGACCTCACAATTCTCCTCCGCGGAACGAAGCCCCCGATTCTCTCTTCCTGCCCCTGCTACATCCCCCGGCTGGATATCCAGGCTCGCAGCCTCAACCATGCCTATTCGTTGATTTCCGAGCGCTACGAGCCGCACCGCGCATCGCACACCGGCAACGTGTTTCAGAAAGTGTTTCGCCGTTCTGCGGACGGGACCTGGGAGCCGCTCGAGGCGCTGCGGAAGGCGGCACAGAAAAGCGAAGAGGAACGGCTCGGGGAACACCGCAGGAAAGTTGCCGGGACCACGAGCTGGTTCGCGCGCGTTGCCAGTCGGCTCAAAACCTAGCCACGATTTACCAAAGCCGCTTGTTCCTTTTTTCCCCGCGCAATGAGGTAGGTTTCGTAGCTCCGGTCTCGCGAGGCGGGCGGTTTGAACGTACGGACGCTCTCGTATTCATTTGCCAGCACGCGCACCAGCCGGTGAATGTCCTCGCTCTCGAATGCCTTTGCCACCAGCGCGCCCCCACGCTTCATGAATGAGCGCGCCGTCTCCACCGCAGCCTCCACAAGCGCCAGCGAGCCAGCCTGGTCCCGGTCACGAATCCCTGTCGTGCGGGGGGCTGCATCGCTGAGAACCGTATCGAACGGCGCAAACGGGAGAACTCGGTCAGGGAAGTCCGGACTCAGGATGTCTGCCGTCAACGCCACCACATTCGGCGCGGAGAACGAGACCGGGGTCAGATCAACACCCACCACCAGTCCACGCGGCCCCGCTTCGCGGCTGGCGACCTGAAGCCAGCTTCCGGGCGCCGCGCCGAGATCCAGAACGTGGAAGGCAGGACGCAGGATGTGGAACTTCTCGTTGATGCGCTCCAGCTTGAAGGCGCTGCGGGCAAGGTAACCCTGTTCTAACGCCTTCCGGGCGTACGAATCGCGGGGTACGAAACGTCGTACCATGTGGTCAGGCGGCCGCAACGGCGGCCGGAGACGGGCCTTCCAGCGGAAGATACACGCTCAGCACCGCGCCCCCGTCCGGGCGATTTGCCGCCTCGATGCGCCCGCCGTGCTCCAGCACGATATTCTGGGAGATGTGAAGGCCCAGCCCCGTTCCGGAGGGCTTCGTTGTGAAGAACGGATCGAACAGGCGGTGGAACACGTCCGCGGGAAAACCGGGACCGGAATCCCGCACCTGAACGCGCGCGCATCGCCGGCCAAGGACGTGGTAATCGACCACATCGGCGGAGATCTCGATCCTGCCATTCTGTCCGATCGCTTCAAGGGCGTTGAGGACGAGATTCAGGATCACCTGCTGGATCTGATCCTTGTCCATCGGCACGCGCGGGATGTCGAGCGCCACAACGGTAGCAATATCGGCCCTTCGTTGCGTGGCGGCTTCATGGGTGAGCCGCACCACGCGGCCGATAATATCGGAAACATCCGCAGCTTCGAGTTTCGGTTTCGATGGACGCGAAAACGAGAAAAACTCCTCCACAAGACGTGTTACGCGGCGTGATTCCTCGAGAATGCGCAGGACGTGGTCCCGGAGCGGGTCGTCTTCTTTCATGGTTTCCACAAGAATCGACGCCACGCTTTTGATCCCGGCGATCGGGTTCTTGATTTCGTGCGCCACACCGGCCACCACCACGTTCAGGGCTTCCAGCTTCTGCAGCCGTTGCATCTGGTTGCGGAGCTCTTCCATGTCGGTCATGTCACGGAACAGGACGATCGAACGCCGGCCTGAACCGGTCGGGTCGTCGTCCCGCGTTGTGGAAACGGAATACCCGAATACGCGAACGGACCCGTCAGGCAGGCGGTACGTCGTGCGCTTCTGCACGCGCTCGAGCTTCTGCTCCACGGAGTCGAGGCTGTCTTCGAAGTGCCCGTTCACGATATGGGGGGTCTCACTCCGCCGTACTGCGTGAGCCGCCCGGGCGATCTCAAATCCGAAATCCTGGAGATTGGATCCGATAACCTGGTGGGGGCTCAGCGACAACATCCTGCGCGCAGCAGCGTTCGCGAACAGAATCACCCCGGATTCGCTCGCCGCCAGCAATCCTGCGTCAATGCCTTCCAGAAGGCTCTGGTTGAAGTTGTTCAGTTCCCGAACCTGCTCGGTCGCTTCACTGATTTGCTGTTCCAGGCGGGAGTTGGCCTCCCTCAGCCTGCCGACCAGTTCCTGGTTTTCCAGGTAAAGCCTTCGCCGGTCCAGCGCGCGCCGTGCCGTCGCGATGATTTCCTCTACCGTGCACCCCTTCGTAAGGAAGTCGAACGCTCCCCGTTTGAGCGCTTCAATTGCGCTTTCGGCGCTCGGCATACCTGTCACCACAATAACCGGGACGGTGGAATCGAAGTCCACCAGCTCCTGCAGGACATCGAGTCCGTCCATATCCGACATCATGATGTCCAGCATTATGCAATCCGGCGTATGTTCACGCGCCAGCCGGATTCCCTCTTCACCCAGCGATGTGGTGAGAACCTCGCAGCCGATGTCCTTCAGGATTTTGCCGTAATAATCCAGCAACGACTCATTGTCGTCAATGACAAGGACTTTCGCCATGCTGCACTCCGTCAACCGGTTCCCCGCAACGAGGTTTGTGCGCGTGCCTTGAGTGCTTAGCTATTAAATTACTACAACTTTGCGGGCAAGTGTTACACACCCGGCCAAACTGCGAAGGGTTACGGTCTGGAGCGGAGTTCAGTTGACCGAACCCGGCGGCGGCGGTATATTTTGTATCTCTGCCCCCTCGTCCAACGGCAAGACACATGACTCTGGATCATGGTATCGGGGTTCGAATCCCTGGGGGGCAACCAGTTCTGAGGGCTCCCGGTCGTTGATCGGGAGCCCTTTTTCTGTGCGCCGGCATAACCCGCGCGACCCGGTTACAAAAGCCCTTTCAGCCGCACAGTGTGCCCGATGGGGGGAAGTGCGAACGGCTCGTACGCCCACCGCTCCCAGTTCCATTGGAGCCACACGAGGGATTGATCGTCGAGAGGGCGATCAAATCGCATGGTGGCTTCGGCGGGGCGGCCGTCCTCCGTCAGCGCGGTCACCTCTGCACACATACCGGTCAACCGGACCTTTTCGTGCAGCGCCAGCGGGAATGCGCTGCTCCGACACAGTCGGTCCATTCGCTGAATCGTGTACACCAGATGCATCGGGGGTTGCTTATCCCACCTTCTTCCTCCTCCGGGCGGAGGAAGGTAGCCGTCTTCGGGGCGGACGACCACGGTGTGCGAATCCACAACCGAAATCTCTACGGAGAAGTATCCGGGTGCCAGGGTTCGTATGTGGGCCGGCACTTGCTGGTTGTGGAGGCTTCTCAGGTCCTGCAGATAGCCAAAGCTCAGCGGGCTCGGCGCGTTGACGATGATCACATCCTGCCGGGCTGCGTGTGGCAGCAGACCAAGATCCGAAAACCGCTCCACCGCAGTTCCGACCGGGTCTGAACCCACTGTATCCCCGACCATTTGAATGGGAGCCCAGACAAGCCCGATACCCGTCAGAAGCACAGAAGCCGCGTGTGCGGATACCCGCCGGGCGCCGGGAGACAGCACCCACTCAGATCCGTCCAGCACTCCGGCGAGAAATTGCGCAACGATGCCGGTAACGCCGATCCCGACGAAAATGAGGGTCGCCCCCGTCGTTGCGTCCTTGGCCGAGACCGGGATGACGGCCAGCGCCGCGCCGGCAACCCAGAAACGCCGACACGATCTCGACGGAGGAGGGGAAACACCACGAAGGCCAGCCACGCAATCACCAAGAGGCTGAATCCCCACAGCGCATAACCTGCCGGCTCGGACAGCATGACGTAAAGCCGGGCGGCGGGGCCCACCAGTTGGTTGAGAAGCAGAATCGGGACACGCTCGAGCAGTGCGGTGGCGAAGCGCAGTGGTTCTCGCCCCGGATCGACGTAGTATTCGGATCCCCAGGTCCCAAACCCCATCTGGTGGTAGGCCCACCACCAGATTCCGAGCACCGTGACGCCCGGAAGGAGGCCGCGCGTGCGTTGCCGGCACGTACCGCTGTCAATGAACAGGGCGTACGCGACAAAGTACGCACCGACCGCCACCCCGATCTCCGCCGATAACACCGCAAGCGCGAGACAGCAGGGGGCCAGAAACTCGCCGGGCCGCCAGCCGTTCCGACGCCACCGATCGTGCGCCAACAGAGCCAGGAGACCGAAAAATGCCGCCACCAATGCGTTACGATTGGCAAGCCACGCCACGGGAACCACGTGTGCGTCGTCAAAGACAAACAACAGTGTCGCCAGTCCGGCAACCCACGTCCCCCCCAAAAACCGCCGGTAGAGAAGCGCCGCGACAACGCAGACTGCCCCGTACCAGGCTATGCTGTGCGCATGCATCACCATCGGGGAATGGGGCCAGAGCTGGTAATCGAGCGAGTGGGTAAGCGCCGTCACCGGCCTGAAAAAGGCGATATGAAGAGTTTTCAGGCTCCACCACGGCCCCGCGCCAGAGTCAAGCAGTCGCGCACCGTTCCGCTGGTCCACGAAAACAAAAAGATCCCGCATCACCCGCGTCAGTGGCATCGTGAGGAGTTTCGTCCTGTGCATCAGGTCATCTGCAACCAGACCCTTCCACAGTGAGGGCACCGTGAGGAGAATGCCCATAAGTCCTGCATAACAGGGGAGGTATGTGTGAACTAGCAGCCTTTGCGCGCAAGCGATACCCCTCTCGCACTTCCGGCGAGGCGCCAGAATGTCGGGGGCGCAGCAGTTTGCGGTGTCCTCGAGATTCGTCTCGCGTTGCACCGGTATCAGCCTACGAGAACGTGTTTTCGAACCCATTGCGAGACCATGCGGGGGTTGTAATAGTCTCCCATCGTATGGAAACAGGTCGAGGAACAATGAGGAATGCACCGCTTCTTCGTCTCACGCAGTGCAGATTCGTCAAATTTCGGCTCCCAGATACGCCCCCAGTCGTTGCTGAACCCGATAAGATCAAAGCAAGGGGACAGTGTCCCGTCAGGACGGATGAGACAGCCGTTGTGGCCGGCACGGCAATCCCATTCCAACGGGATGCCTCGCATCCGTTTTTTGAAGGTTTGCAGGTGCTTGATGGAATTCACCATCGGCCAACCCTCTTTCTGCTTCTCTATCAACCAGTCCAGCAGCGCATCCACCTCATCGAATTGTTCCGGTCCCACGGCAAGATCAAAAGAACGGTGCGCGAAGTGATTCACGTCCACGAAGTTCTGAGGCGCTTCGTTCAGGTGGTAATCCGTGGCGATCCTGTTCTGGTGCGCAATTTCCGTAAGCATCTTTGCGTCTTTGATGTTCGTTTTGCAGATGTTGATGTTGAAAAACAGGATGTAGCCGTATTCCTTCTGGCGCTCCACCAGATACCGGAACTGTGGCTCGATAGTCATGAGTGCTTTTGGCAGCCCCTTTTTCGGGGCAATGCAGTCCACCGCAAGATTGATGGCAGCCACGCCTGCCTTTCCCACTTCGTCAACGAACTGCCGATCCATCGGATAACCGTTGGTCGGGAGATACACGAAAAAGCCATTCTGACTGCCGTAACGAACGACATCCAGGATGAAATCCTTTCGGATGAGCGGTTCACCGCCCATGATGGCGAGAACACGGCAGCCGATCGATTTGAGCCAATCAATTGATGACTTCGCGGTTTCCAAAGACATGCCCGGAAGGGCGTTGTTATACTGGAAGCAGTAATGGCAGTCAATATTGCACTTCCAGTCGGTGTACAGATACGCGAGTATCGGACGAAAGTCATCGTTGTGGATGCGCGAGTTGATGTAGGGGACCACCCAGCGCCGTACCGCTCGTGCCCCGTTGGAAATCTTGTACCACGTTGTGTCAAGCATGGCACTTCCTCCACTGTGGCAGACAACCATAGGACATCGCAGAACGAAACAGACGAGAGAGAAATCAGGCGACGGAGGCACAGCGCTCGCGATCCGCGAGGCTGAGTTCGCCGGCCGACTATTATTTTGAGCGCCTGAAGAGCCCGAATGTTCCGCAACAATGCGGCACTGAAGTCCCCGGCGTGTTACCGCACGGCACGCTGGCATGCTCTCAGTTGTTTGTGTCGGCTGCCGGCGGCAACCGCGGCGGCAGTACTTGCTGCAAACATGTTGCATTCATCCCTTCGCGTCAATTCGCCGACATCGAAGGTGCGTCCCACGGCGTGCCGCTCCCGTTGACGCACACCACCGAGTGCCCGATTCTTAATCCTCAACACGCCCCCTGAATTCCCGTTCATCCCTTGCCAGAACACACAAAGGGTTTGGCCCCATGAATGCTGTTCGCGTTCCCCAGTCCGTTGTCGGCATCATCGGCCGCGGCGCTACGGTAACCCTCCGCTCCCCCGACACCCTCCGCGTCGAACCAGCCGCGGTGCCCGATGGTCTGCGCCCGCGCGAGGCAACCACCAGAGGCACCGGGGAGGTGCCCGTTCACTTCGCGGCAACCAGGCGGATCGAAAAGGGGACGCTGCGACTCCGCGTAACGGACGAGACGACTGGTGACACCGGCGAGATCTCCCTTCCCGTGCGGGTCTGGGGGCCGCGGATGAGCTTCATCTGTCTCGTGCAGTCGAGCAACACGCACGTGGGATGGGATCCCCGCCCCATGGCACAGTACTACCGCCGGCTCGATGAAGACCTCGTCCTCTATGACGACGACACAAGCGGCAACCATGCCTGGGTACACGCCCGCAAACTGGAACGCATCTTCCACAAACACGGTACCCCGGTCACCTGGCTGATAGATGACACCGTGGCGGCCGAGCAGGCACCGCAGATCGCCGAATGGCACGGGAAATACGGGGACGGGGTCTCCTTCCTGCCGCGTTCGTATTTCTACTACAACAAACGCAATTACAACCTTACTCGGACGCCGGACGAAACGCGGGAAATCCTCGTACCGCAGTATGCCGCGCTCCTCGATGCGTTCGAACGCGCAGGATGGCCGGTGTACTGCCGGACCATGGGAGCAGACCAGTGGGTCGGGTCCCCGGGCGGGGTGTTTGTCGAAGCAGCTCAGCAGATGGGATTCGAGGGAATCTGGGGCATCGGATACGACCACCAGACCTGCGACACCAGTATGTACCACATGGGCGCGCCGTGGGACGTATTCAAGCCGAAGGCGGGCAACTTTCGCATCCCCGGAGCCGGCAGCGCATTCTGGTGCTTCCAGTGGACCACGCGTGATATCGTGAATACCTCCTACTTCCGCCCCACGGTCGGCTCCACCACCTTCTCCACGGACGCCGACGACATCCGGTACAACGGAATACCACGCTTTCAGGATGATTACTATGCGCGCCTCCTGCAGGAATACCGCAGGAACCTCCCCCATCACGATGTCAACGTCTTCCTCGTTCACCAGGAAGACCACGACTCCCACATCCACGGCAGCAACGACGTGCTGGAGGCATTCGTGGATCAGGTTCATGGGATGGAAACGTTCGCCACCATGGACGAAATCGCCGCGTGGCTCAATCGCCGGTTCGCGCCTGAGGAACATCCGTACCAGCTCATCGAAATGGACGACCCGCTCACCTGCCACGCCGAAATGCAGGCCGCGTCGCTGGTGGGGGACATTCCGCGGCGGTTTGCGAAGAATCCCTTGTGGGGTCGCGGCGGCAGACCCAATCCGCCGCATCTTGCCTACTATGGTGAGGATTTCATGTGGATTTGCGAACAGCCGGCTCCTGTGCCGAAGATTCTTTACAACTACACGAAATCCGATGCGTACCCCTTCGCGGAAGACGGGGAATACCCTGAGGAGACGGTTCCCGCGCTTTCCCGGGTGGAAGTCCGGCAGCAGAACGTGGCCGGCACTCTCACCATCGCCCTCTCGTTCGACGCAAGTGCCGCCATTGAGGCATTGCCGGTGGTGTTCTGGAACGAGCCGCTGAACAACGTTCCGGAGGGATTGCTCGAGGGAATGGACAACGCTGGCCGGCCCTGCCATGTCTGGCGGACCCGCTCTGCCCTCGCCGTACTGGTGCGTGACGTGCGGGAAGGGGAAAACCCCCGCACCATCACCGTCGCTCTGGAAGAGTAGGGGGCGGTTCCGCATGCGCGGGGCGCACGAAGACCGCCCCCTGCCGTCAGCTTGGGTCAGCGCACCAAGGTCATCCGTCGCGTCACCACGTCCTGCTTCGCGGTCAGGCGATACACATACACCCCGCTGGCAACGGCCCGTCCGTTCCCGTCGCTCCCATCCCACAGCACTTCGTGGGAGCCCGCTGCCACCTGCCCGTCGATCAGCGTTCGGACGAGACGCCCGTTAACGTCATACACTGCCAGACGCACGTGTTCGGCCCCCGGCAGCCCAAACATGATCGTCGTCGAGGGGTTGAACGGGTTCGGCGCGTTCTGCGCGAGGGAGAACTGAACCGGAACGATGATCATCGCCGGTATCGCGCCCTCGTTCAGCGACACGCTGTTCAGCCCCGGCGCGCCGGTTGTTCCCGAGACATGCAACAGCACCGGGTTCGAGAACTCCGCCCGGGCGATGCCGACCAGCGCGGTGTTCCCGTCCGTCGAGAATTCTACAACGCCATCGCCGGAGAATGCAGCCAAGGCGCCTTCTGGCAACGTCACGGTCAAATCACACCCCATGATTCCGTCCGGGTCGCTCACCATCAGGTCCCACCCATCTCCCTCCTGCACGAACCCGATGGTGCGCTGGGCGGCTACCTCCGCCGGTCTGTGATTGAGACCTTGAGCGCGAGCCGGGAAGATGAAGTTCCAATTCACGATCGCCTTGTACAGAATCATCCCTGCATCGTATGCCGTCACAAAGCCGTTGTCTGACACGTCCCCGACCTCGAACGTGCCATTGGTGGTCACGTCATTCGGCTCCAGATGCACGGAGTACTTCAGAACCTGCGAGGCGTCCTGCGTGGAGATCGTGCCGTCCAGCGTGGGGTCGCCATAGTAATCCACCACGTTGATCGTCACTTCTTTGTCCACCGCATCATACCCGTCGGTCACGCGGAAGATCACCTGCGCGGTGCCCGCGTCCTGGTAGGTGGGCTTCCACGTGAAGGTCTGCGTCGAGGTCTGGAACTGCGCACTGGGCGGCCCTTCGACCATCGAGAACACAAGCCCGTGGTTGTCACCATCCGTCGCCTGAAGGACAAACGTAAGCGGGTCCGCGGTTGGTTTCGGGTCGGCCTGCTGGGTTTCGATCGCCATCCACTCCGGCGCGCGGTTCAGCACCTGCAGAGAGCCGTTGATGAGCGTCACTCCGGCTTCGTCCACCGCGGTTTCGGGGTAGCCGACCCATGCAAGCGGCAACGGAGGCTGCGGGATCGCGTCGGCCCGGATCTTGAACTTGATCCGTGCGAGAATATCGTCGTTGATCGTGAGGGGCGCCGCGTTCGAAAGGCCGATGTACACCGTGTTGTTTGCGCCCGCCGGGTTGAAGGAAAACACCTCAAATACCGTGGATACAAACGCCACCGTTTCCACCACGCTTGGGTCCACCGTGAACGCCAGGTCGAGGCTGCGCCCCGTCACGGTGCCCGTGATTGCACCCTCTACCCAGTTACCCGTGTTCTGCGCGAGCGTCGGAAGCGCAACGGCGGCGTGGAAGAACGGGAACGCGCCCATATCCGCGATCGTGTTATCCGGGTCGTACGGGCTGCCGGTGTCGCCGGCATCAATGCACGGCGAACCGGCCGACAGGTGGTAGTCCCCATTCGGCGCATCCACGAAGAGCGGGTCGTCGATGATGTTGCCGCTTTCGGGGATGAGGTACGCCTCGTCGTTCACGTCGGTGTACGTGACGATCAGCCCCGTCAATCCTGTGTCTGCCGTCCGGGCGGCCCTGGCCGCTCTGCCGGGTCGTTCTGTCTGCCGGTTCACCGCCGGCTTCGAGATCGTGCCGGTGGAAAGCTGGCCGGACATGCCCCAGACGATGCAGTTGTGGAGGCTGGCAACGCCATCAGGGTTTTCCGGAAGTCCGGTTGTGACAAACACCCCCGCTCCCCTGCCGCCGCCGTTGGCCGCCCCGGAGGCGGTGTTATCCGCGATGGTGCAGTTCTCGAGATTCACCTGTCCGGAAGGCCCGACAAACACACCACCACCGTCGTACGCGGAGTTGCGCGCGATGAGCGAGCGGCTGATGTTGACGCTGCCGTACGCCACTGCCATGCCGCCGCCGCCCCAGCCGCCTCCGTAGGCGATGTTGTCCGCGATCGTGCAGTGGCTGAAGTTGACCTGGCCACCCCACCAGGAATCAACCGAAACCCCGGCGGTGGAGCCGGACGCCGAGTTCCCCGATATGACAGTGTTGTTGAACTCCACTGAGGAGCTGTAGAGCGTGATCGCCCCTTCCGACCCGTAGTAATGGTACGCGCCGACGTGGATTTCACCGGAATGCACCCCGCTGACACGAGCATAGTGCAGCCGGTTCAGCCCTTCTGCCTCGTCAAACACGATACCCGCCCACGTCTCGGCCAATCCGGGGAGGAAACGCACGCTGTCGAGTTCCGCCCCCATGGCTTGAAGGTTCCCCAGCACCGCGATGCCGACCGGCGCATCAAACCGCAGGTCCGTGTCACTCAGAGTGAGCGTTTGCCCCGCCGGAATGAGGATGTCGTTCGTCACGCGGTATACGCCTTCCGGCAGTGTCTGCGTGAGCTGGATACCCGTGAGCACTTTGTCCGGTCGCGTATCGAACCAGAATGCGCCAATGTCCGCCACCGTGCCGTCTGCATCCAATGCGCCTGCGGGATCGCCCGTATTGATGCAGGGCGAACTCGGCTGCAGGCGGAAGTCGCCGCCCCAGGGAGCCACGAACTGCGGGTCCTCGGAGAAGTTGCCCGCGCCGGTGTAGCCGCCTTGGATGTTGGAGTAAGTCACCGGAACGGGAACGGTTGCCCAGTCCTCTGTTACTTCGATCTGCCCTGTCGGAACATCGGCCCACAAAACTGAGTTTCTGACAGTGACGTGGATAGGCCAGTTGGTGTACAGCGCGGCCCCACCGACGGGCGTGGTGTTGTTCGCGATAGTGCTGTTGGTGATGGTGAGGGCACCGTCCCCCTCGCCGCCCATGTAGTAGCTCGCGCCGCTGCCGTTCACATCCGCGGTGTTGCCGGTGATCAGGCATCTGTCGAGGGTGGTCCAGGCATTGTAAGTGGCGCCGACACCCCCGCCCCATCGCGCCGCATGGTTTCCGGAAATCGTGCAGTGGGAAATGAGTGCCGTCCCGTATGAAACGTACAGCCCTCCCCCGTCGCTGCGCCCCGCACCTCCCGGGGTCACAGCCCCGCTGATACGGGCGTACGATAGGGTACTGCTGCTGCCGCGAATGGATATCCCGCCCCATTCCGCAGCATGGCCTCGCAGGAACCTGATGCTGTCCTGCGGCGTGCCGACCGCCTGCAAACTGCCTGCGATGGTGAGTTCTAAGTCGTCGTCAAACAGCACATCCACTCCCGGTTCGATGGTCAGCGTCACACCCGGGAACACGTTGACAGGGCCAAGCACCCGGTACGGGGACATGCTCTTGTACCAAATTGTGTCCTCGCTGATATCGCCGGAAACCGTGGTCTGCGTGGTGGGGAACGCGCCCATATCGGCAAGAGTGCCGTCCGGGTCGCGAGCCGACTCAGGGTCACCCGCGTCCACGCAGGGAGAAGTTTTCTGCAACGTGAAATCTCCCCCCGCCGGGTTCACAAAAAGGGGATCCTCGTCGATAACGGCCGTTCCGTTCCAGGAATACGGGTCAACATAGGCCGCGTAGCCTTGAAAGTCGCTGTAGCGGACGGTCAACATCGGCAGGCCTTCTCCGTTGAACCGCCCGACCTCTTCCGGGGAATTGCCCCAGAGAATCGAGTTGCCAATGGAGAGAACCTCATACGTGAACACCGCGCCGCCGTACTCGGAATAGTACCCGTCGTACCCGCTGCCGGGTTGAACGTGGTTCCCCGAAAACGTGCAGTTGGCGATAAACAATGAATTGCTCTCGTTGTACACCGCGCCGCCAAGGGACGCGTAGTTTCCCGTTGTTGCGTCCGGCCGTGCGGTGTTGCCGGCAAACAGCGAGCGGTCGAGTTCCGCATTCACCCCGATCCCCACCCACACAGCGCCACCCTGAACCGCCGCGTTGTTTCGGAACTCGCATCCCGTTATCGTGGCGCCGGCGACTTGGGCGTCCCAGTTCCAGGCATCCACCCCCCCGCCTGCTTCCCCCGCGCTGTTGCTAGTGAAGGTGCAGCCGTTGAGGTCAAGAACGCCGGCGGTGGATTCGATGGCGCCCCCGCCCCACGTTTCCGCGACATTCCCGGAAAAGACGCAGTTGACGAACGGCACAGGGGTCTGGGTGGAGTAGTTTTCCACATACACCCCCCCGCCGTCGTCGTCTGCCGTGTTGCCGGCGAAGGTGCAGTTGGTGAACTGGGCCTGCGCGTCATAGATGGCGACGCCGCCGCCTTCACGGTAGAAAGGTTCCTCCGTCGGATGCGTCGCGTGGTTGTCCGAAATGATACAGGACGTCGCGGTGAGTTGCGCGTAGAAATCCACGTAGATGCCCGCGCCATACACTGCGGTGTTGCCGTGGATGGACGAATTCGAGAGATCAAGGGTGGTGCCTTCACCCGAAACCACCACCGCGCCGGCGGGGAACTCATCGTCGGTGAAAGCCGCCTTGGCTGCGGCTGTGGGCCGGGCCGCCCGTGCCGCCTGGGCCTGGCGGAGCCTGCTCGCGTTCGAAAGCTGCGCCCGCCGTTCCGCCCGCGTAAGCCGCCCTTCCGATTCCCCGTCCGCGGTGTTCAGGGCGGCCTTCGCGTAACTCGTCATATCGGACGTCACGCTCACGCCCGTCACTTCCACGTACGCCAGCGTGTTGTTCCCCGACCAGAACCGGATTCCACCCCACTGAGGTGACGTCCCCTGCATGAAGCGTATGGGGCTCCCTTCCTGTCCGACTGCCTGCATGGCTCCGTAGACGTGAATCTGCGCGTCGGAATCGAACAGCACGTCCGTGCCCTGTCCGATGGTCAACGTGGCGCCTTCCTGAACGAAGACGTTCCCTATCACGTGGTACGTGCCGCCCGCCGGCCAAGACGTCGTTTCTATCGTTCCACCGACGTGGTACGGATCGGTCCTCTTGTCGAAGAAGAAGGCCCCCATCTCGGCCCGCGTTCCGTCGGGGTCGAGCGGCGACGCCGGGTCACCTGCGTCAATGCAGGGCGAACCGGCCATGAGGCGGAAGTCACCCGTCGCCGCGTTCACAAAAAGCGGATCGGCGTTGATGTTGCCGTCACCGGCGTAGCCTCCTTGGATGTCGGAGTATGCAACCGATACCGTCCCCCCGTAGAGGAACACCTGGTCGGGTGCGTTGCCCCAAAAGATACAGTTCGAAACGTTGGCGGAAGAGGACCCGCCAACCCAGACAGCGCCGTGACCTGTCAGTACGCTGTTGCCGACGACGGTGCATTTGGCAATTGCAGCACTAGAAGCCGCTCCGTCATCAACGAGGAGGATCGCGCTCCCCCCGCCATTTTCGGCAACATTGTTTTGGAAAACGCATTCGCTAACATAAATGGTTGCGCCATTTCGCGCATCTAGACCACCTCCGGAATCCCCAACCACATTGTCACGGAAAACGCATTTCGTCGCATTCACCGAGGCCGATTCGGTGACAAAAACACCGCCGCCATCGTTTTCCGCACGGTTGGCGACTATAGCCACGTGGTCAAGGAAAAGTGTCGTCCCCGTTCCACTCGCGTGGATCCCACCACCGCGGTTGTCGGGTTCACTCGCACCATCGGCATGTCCGCCGCTCACCTGGGCGAATGCGATGCTGTTCGCCTGCCCGCCGGAAAGCCGGATTCCGCCCCACTCCGCCGCCGTGCCCTTCATGAAGCGGATATTCTGCGCTTCCGTGCCGAGGGCTTGCAGGTTGCCGTTGACGACGAACTGCACATCGGCATCAAACAGGACGTCCACACCGGGCTCGATGGTGAGCGTGTTACCTGCGGGGACAGTGACCGTGCCCGTGACGCGGTAGGGCGAACCTGAAGCGAGCCATGTTGTGGTGGCAATGTCGCCGCTCACCGGTGTCTCAGCGTGGCTTGAGGCGACGCCCAGCGCCAAGGCTGCGAAGAGAAGTGCAAAACCGAAGGATTTCGTGCGCATGGTGGCTCCCCTTTCCGTGCGGCTCGTGTACGCGCCGCACAGCGCAGGTGTGACGAGACCGTGTATCAGCAGATTACGCGAATCGTAGATCGGAAAGGGGACAAGGCGGGCTGCTCGCCCTGACCGAACGAGCAACGCGTTGTACAACAGTCAAAAATACCGCACGCGCGTACAATGTCAAATGGCGCCGATAGTTGTTTGCGCAGGTGCGAGGGAAGGATTTGTCGGTGAGGAGGGGCGCGGGGCTCGTTCGCTCGCCTGCCGTTCGAAACGCGTTACCCCGCCGCGGCAATCATCGCGTTTGCCTCGGCCGGGTGCGCCACGCACTCAAGCAGTGCCCGCAGCATCAAAGGCGCGACGATGGTGGCGTCCGACTCGATGACGAACATGGGCGTATCCTCGGTCAGCTTATCCCAGGTGATCTTCTCGTTCGGCGTTGCACCGGAATACGACCCGTACGACGTGGTCGAATCCGATATCTGGCAAAAGTACGCCCACGGCTTCACGGGCCGCTGCAGGTCGTATTTGATGGACGGCACCACGCAGATCGGAAAATCCCCCGCGATCCCGCCACCGATCTGGAAAAACCCGACCCCCGCCCCCTCGGAAAGCTTTGTGTACTCGTCGTAGAACCACGCCATGTACTCGATGCCCGACTTCACGATGCTCGCGCTGCATTCGCCGGTCTTCACATACGACGCGAAGATGTTCCCGAAGGTCGAATCCTCGTACCCCGGCACCACGATGGGTAACCGCGCCTCCGCCGCCGCCACCAGCCAGCACTCCTCCCGCGGGCCGGAACACAGCTCAGGCCCCACCTCACGCACGAGATCGTAGAAATACTCGTGCCAGAGCCGCCGCTCGCCCTTGCGTGTCGCTTCCGTCCACATCGGCACGATGATTTTTTCCACGGCGCGGAAGGCCTCGTCTTCGGGGATACTGGTGTCGGTCACGCGGCGCATGCGGTCGTTCAGGATGCGCGTGTCGTCCTCTTTCCGGAAATAGCGGTAATCGGGGAAATCGCGGTAATGCTCGTGCGCCACCAGCCGGAACAGCGATTCCTCGAGGTTCGCCCCGGTCACCGACATCCCGTGGATCAGCCCCGCCCGGATCGCCGGCGCCAGAGTAATCCCGAGCTGCGCGGACGACATCGCCCCGGCCACCGCCCAGAACATCTTTCCCCCGCGCTCGCGGTGCCTCCAGTACGCGATGAATGCGTCCCGCGTGGCCCGTGCGTTGAAGTTGCGGTAGTTCTTCAGCATGAATTCGGTGATCGGCAACGCAGCGCTCATATGTCCATCCTCGTGGGTGATGCCCGAACAAAGCCCGCTCACGACACATGATAAGTATACGCAGCGGGCCGCCACAGTCCAGCCGGGCTCCTCGATACAACGCGTCCGGTCGGCCGCGTCACTCGGAGACCCGCGCGCCTTCACGGTCATCGAGTGGCGAACCGGCGAGGAACGGAGGGGAAGTGACATTGTCTGCCGGTTCGGTGTATCGAGATCACCAACCACGCATCCCGCCACCCGGGCTGCGAACGCTGTTGCGCGCCGGGCACTTCGACAGGCTCCCGAGCGGCGGGAGCAGGCTCAGTGACGCCGGCGCCCTTGGCGCAGCGGACAGACTCGGTGGGACAGGCATTCCTGCCTGTCCAAGGCGCCCGCCGCCACCCAACAAAAAAGGGCGACCCACCCGTGCGGTTCCCCGCACAGAGGCCACCCTTTTCTGCTCGCCCCCCTTTAACCGGAGACGCGTGCTTACCTCACTACTGTCACTCTGCTCACCAGCCGGCTCGTGGGCGTCTCCATCACCGCGAAGTAGACGCCGGATGCCATTGCGCGGCCATTGTCGTCCGTGATGTCCCACCGCGCCTGATGCGTGCCCGCCGCAACCCGGCCATTTACCAGCACCCGCACCTGCTGACCCAGTGTGTTGTACACCGCCAGCCGCACCGACTGCTCATCCGGCAGCGAATACGCCCACACCGTCGCCGGGTTCGCCGGGTTCGGGAAGGCGTTGCCCAGCGCCAGAGCCAGCGCCGCACCGGCCGTCACCTCCACCGGGTCGTGTGTTTTGCGCACCCCGTACCGGCTCACGTCCGTCAGGCGGTAGGCATACCGCGTACCCGGCACCACGCTCCGGTCCACGAACTCGTAGTCCGTGCGGTACGGCGTCGAGCCCATGCCGTCCAGCCGGTGGATCTGCACATACGTTGCGTCGGTAGCGCTGGCTTCCTTCCTCTCCACGATCCAGTAGAGGTTGTCAGTTTCGCTCTCCGTTGCCCACAACAGCTTCACTGCCTGCCCCACCGCTTCCGCCGTGAACGACGCGAACTCCACCGGGAGGGAGTGCTCCGCACCGATCTGGATCGGGAAGTTCGTCGCCGCGATTGTGCCGATGCTGTTGGTGCCGATGTACGTGTTGTCCGCCAGCGTTGCCCCGAACTGCCGGGTTGAGACAGCTGTTGTTGCCACATCGTACACAACGTAGAAATACCCCTCGGCGCTGGCGCGCACGGTGTCCCCGACTCCCGCGGTGAACGAGGCTGTTCCCGATCCGCCGTTCAAACCCGTCACACCGGCGGCGGCAACCAGCAGATCTCCGGTCGCGCTGAAGCTCAAATCTCCACCGTCGCGATATATCTCCACAGAGTCAATGTCGGCTTCGTCGTAGGTTCCGATGCAGTACGTGTTGTCCACCTTGATGCTGCTCACCTTCACGGCAGGACCGCTGACGGTGAACTTGAGGCGCATCAGCGCCACGTTCCTTGCGCCCGGGCTGACCCCCGCGGGAGCCAGTTCGGCGTCCTTGGAAACCGTCACCTGGCCCGTGGCGAACGTCTTGGTTGCCGCCGTCAACGGCGTTTCGGAAAGTGACGTAGTTACTGAAGAAATGGCGGTGACTGCCGTGTTAGTTGGCAATTGCAGGGCGATCGTGTTGCCACTGATGCCGTTCGAATTCGTTTTCAGCACGGCCAGCACGGTCTTGCTCCCGTTCTGTGCCAGCGGGATATTCAAGCCCGTAAATGCGACCGTGTTGCTGGTCGTGGTCGCAAACGATCGCGTGTCGATCAGGTTATCGTTGACATCGAGTTGCCCGTCCGTGTTGTTGTCGTAGTACAACCGGACCTCGGCCGTTTCATACGCGCCCCACGATGTCCCCGCGTTGGTGAACGTGATGCCCGTAACCGTCGCCGCCTTGTTCCCGGGGCCGGCCAATCGGAGCTGCATCATCGGGATGTTGTCCTGATTGATGTTGATCTGCCCGGCGGTGACCGGCGCGTTCCCTCTGCTCACGCCTACGACATCCGTCGGGTTGGCGAAGTTGAACACGTTGGACACCGCAGTACCGGTGGAACTCAGCGTCCGGCTCGTACTGGCACCGGTTCCCTGCACCTGCCCCGCTTCCACGGTCAATCCGAGCGTGTTCCCGGCGACACCCGTGCCCGTGTTCACCGCCACAACCACATAACTGTAACCCCCGCCTGTGACCTGGGTCGTCGGTGTTGTCCACGAAAACGTGACGACGTTCGCCGTAGCAGTTGTCTGCGTCGAGCCAAGTTGCGTTGCGTCCGCTACGCCGTCGTTGTTCGCGTCTTCCCACAGGCTGACGCCGGTAATCTGCGTGCCGAACCCGGTCGTTCCGGCAAGGCCGCTCAACGTCACCTTCAGGTAGTTGCTCGCGCCGTCTATATTCACGTTCTCCGCAACCGCCCCCAGTTTCACCTGGAGTACCGAAACTTTCGTCGCGGAATTGCTCAGGACCGCAGCCGCCGGGGTGTGCGGCCCCAGCGCAACCGTCAGGTCGGAGAATGACCACGTTGCCGAACTGGCAGTACCCGCCGACCCGATCCATTTGCCCGACGTGACGCCCCGCCCAACGACGTACCCGGTATCCGGTATGCTGAGGGTGAGTGTCCTCCCCTGCGCGCCGGTTCCTGCGGTGACTTTTACGATCAGTTCTTCGTTCCCTCCGCTGGCGATCTGGATCGCCGGGGAGGTCCACGTGAACGTCACCACACCCGACGATGCGGTGGTCTGGGTGGAACCAAGCTGGGTGGTCCCATCGCTTTTGTAAAGACTCATCGAGACGATATCGGAACCGGCGCCAAACGTCGCCGTACCGCCAAGCTGGATCGCCACCTTGTTGTAACTCAAGTCGGACTTCGACAGGTCAAACGCCTCGCCCAGTGGCGACAACTTGAACTGAAACACCGTGAATGTGCCGCTGTTTTCCAGTCTGCCCGCACCCGGGTTCGACGTGCTGTTCGAAACGTTCAACACACCCTTGGTGCCATCGTAAAACGTCATCGTGTTGGAGGTCGCCGTTCCTTCGCTCGCGCGGTAATACCCCGAAGCGTTCGCCCCCGCGACGTCACTCGCCGCGGCGATACTCAGGCTGAACGTCTTCCCGTTCGCCGACGCCGATATGTCGCTGGGAATATGGGCCACCGCCACAAATCGTTCTGTAGCCCCCGCCGTGATCGTGAGGCCGGAAATCGTGAAGGTCACCGTACTCGCGGCGGTCTGCGTCGTGCCGCGCTGCGTCTCGCCGACATCAAATTGCCCGTTGTTGTTCGCATCGCTGTAAAGGCTTATCTGCGCGATTTCCGTGGGCAGCGTCGCCGTTCCACCGGCCGTCAGCTTCACGCTGGTCAGGTTCATGTTCTCCCCGACCGCCGTCACCGCGAACTGGAAAATGCCCTTTGTATGGGCCCCGTTAAACGTGTGCATCGTGTCGGCCGCCGCCGTGTTCGCCCCCAGCGCCGTCGTCAGATACCCGGGGAACGTAAACGTGCTGGAATTCAGCGGCGTCGTGGACAGGGTCACGGTGCCACCGGTCGCTGTCACACCCGCCGTGCTGGCGATCCCGAGGGTGAAGGTGTTCCCACTGCCGCCGGTCGCTGTGGTCCGCACCACCGCGAGGAACACCTTCCGGCTGTTGATGGGAACCGATATAGTGAGGGAACCGAAGGTGACCGTGGTTCCCGACGGCGCCGCGAAGCTCTGCGTACCCAGCGCCACACCGTCGTTTGCGTCCAGCGTTCCGCTCTCGTTGAGGTCCTCGTACAACCGCACCTCGGCTATGTCGCTGGAGGGAACGGTGCCGCTGCCGCCCGCCGTTAGCGTGATGCTGGTTACGCTGGCAGCGCTGTTGCTCGTTGCTGAGATGGAGAACTGGAAAATTGCTTGGTCGTTCGTGCTGATGTAGATGGGTCCCGCGGCCGGCGGTGCGAGGCCCGGTTCGATAAGGATGTTGTTCGGGTCGTTCCCTGTTGTGAACAAATTCCCGGTGGCGGTCCCGAGGGACGTGATCGGGTACCCCGCCGCGGTACCCGAGACATCCGCGTCGGCGGCGATGCTCACCCGGAGCGTTTGCCCCGCGGTGAGTTTGCTGTTGTTGATGTACACGTACGCAACGACGTCAATGTACCCGTTTTTGGCCACCGCCGCCGTACCCGTGTAGGTGATGGTACTGGCCGAGGCCGTACTGGTGCCGAAGATCGTTTCGCCGGTATCGTACAATCCGTTGCTGTTGGCGTCCAGATACACTGCTACATTGCCGACCCCGGGAGATGCGTTCAGCGGGATTGTCCCCGTGAGAGTCAATTTGATGCTCGTAACTGACATGTTGGTGTCGGCCGCGCTGATCCGCGCCTGAAGCATGGTGTAATACGTGTTTTTTTTCACGGTGCCCCCGACCGGCGAACTCGGACCCAGCGCGACCGAGAGTTTCGGGAACCGCATCGTGTTGGACGTGGCGGAACCGGACACGTACGCCGCCATCGAAGGGGTGTCATCATCCTCTCCAACCACGTCAGTTTCCGTGGCGATACTCAGTGTCAGGGTCTCACCCGGCGATGCGGTCGTGCTGCTGTTCACCGTGGCCAGTACATACAGCCCCTGCCCTCCGCTTGGAGCGACGATGGAAAGGCCGCTGAAGGTGTTCGTGGCTCCGAGAGTTGCGGTGGCGAACGCGGTTTCTCCACCGGTCACCGTGCCGCTGCTGTCAGCGTCCACATAAAGGCTCACCGTGCCGAAATCGGACGGTGCCGTCGTCCCGCCGTGCGTGAGCTTGATGCTGGTGATCTTCACTCCGTCAATGAACGCGTTGAACTTCACCTGCAAGACCGGTTGGTTCGTGACGTTCCATTGAAGTGCGCTTGTGGGCCTGCTGTTCTGCCCCAGTGCGATGTTCAGCGCGGGGTTGCCCTGCGAGAACGTCATTGTGTTACCCTGTGCGGTTCCCTGCCCTGAACGCGTCTTCGAGGTGGTGGCGCCTGTGCCCGATACATCGCCGCTGGCCGCCACCCGCAAACTGAACGTCCGCCCCGCCGTCACGCTCGTGTTGGCTACGGACACCGCCACAAGGTTCACTGACCCGCCGGCAGTCACGCTCTGGCTGAAACCGGAGAAGGTGACCGTGCTCGCCGCCGTTTGTGTTAACCCGAGCTGCGTCTCTCCGCTGTCATAACGGCCGTTGTTGTTCGCGTCGAGGTACAGCTTGAACTGCGTGATGTCGCCACTTGGGCCCAGAGCCGCCGTGCCGCCGGCAGTCAGCTTCACCGACGTAACGTTCACGTTCTCGCCGTACGCGTTGAGCTGAAACTGCAGGATATCCTTGTAAAGAGAACTCGTCCACGCACTGTCCCCGGGCGGGGTGTTCGCGCCCAGCGCGACCTTCAGGCCATAAAAAGTGAACGTATTCGAGGAGGCCGTGCCGGTAGTGCTCGCCGTTTTGGTCGCGCCTACCACACTCACGTCACTCGCCGCCGCGATTCCGAGGGTGAAGGTGTTGCCCACGGCGGCGTTCGCGGTCGTGCGCACCACTCCCCAGAAGTAGAGCCCTGTGTTATCGATGTTCAACGACAGGCCGGTAAAATTGACGGTGTTGTTGCCCGAGGTGAACACCTGGGCGGATCCCAACGGAGCGTCGGTCTCGACGTCAAAAACCGCGTCGTTATCACTATCTTGATACAGCTTGACCTGATCTACCTCTGTCGGCACAACGGCGGTCCCGCCTGCGGTAAACCTGATCGACGTGGCAGTTACCGCATCGCCGCCTGACGATCTGTAGAGGCGAAACCGAAACACCGCGAGGTTGCTGGTATTGGCGTCCAGTTCGCCCGCTCCAGGCGTACTCGCCACGGCGATCGTCACTTTGGCCGCGGACGCCGCCCACGCCTCGCCAGTCGCGAACATCACAACGGCACCCAGAATCGTCAGCAGTTTTTTCATCGTTTTTCCGCCCCCGGCGGAGGTGCCGGCGCCGCAACCCCGGCGCAACTGGCATTGTGTTGTGATAATCTGTTTATTTACAAGAGTTTTCGTAATAGTCTTCGCACCTTCGTTTTTACCACTACCGCAAGAGCGCCGTGTTCAAGAACAGCAGAACAGGGCGCATACGAAAATAGGCATTTCACATTTTTGGTCAAGGGGTATCACTCAAAAACTCGTACACCCCCCACGCCAAACGCCACTACCCTGTCGGTGTCCCGGAAGTTCCCTATGCCCCACCAGTCGGGTCACAAAGCCGCTCCCGTTTGCGCGAATTCACCACGCAGCATCGAACAAAAAATATTTTTCGCACGTGTAGCGCGCGGGATATTAAATATTTAGGTCGGTTTCGCCCTGCTTCCCGCCTCCACCCCTGCCGGTCGTCGAGTGGCGGGCCGCCCGGCGGGCGGCTCGCTGTATCGAGACGTCCACCACCCGCCCTCCTCCGCCGCCAGCACCATCCCCGGATACCGCGGGTTCGCCGGCGTAATCTCCACCCGGCCACCCCGCATCCGCACATGCTTCACGCATAACTCGCCTCCCGGCGAGTTTTGGCCCACCGGCGAACTTTGGCCTCCCGGCGAGTTTTGGCCCCCCGCGATCCTGACCACGGCAATCCCGGCGGAAAACCCGTGCGCCCGCCGCGGGCTGACAACAATCCGCTCCCCGTCGTGGATCAGCGGCTCCATGGAATCCCCCCACGCCGTCAGCGCATACGCGTTCGCATCGCCGGGGTCGGGCACCCGGATGACCCCCTCCAGCCCGAACCCCACCGGCATGTCGTCCAGCATCTCCGCCGGAGCGCCCGCCGGCACGCGGTTCAGCACCGGAACGCAGACAATCCGCACCCGCTCCCCGTTGATCACCACACTCCGTTTCACCGGCGCGATGTCCTCCCGGACCGCACGGGCAAGCGGCTCCATCGGCACCGCAGCCGCCTCCACGCCGAAAATAAGCCAGTCCGCCGACACTCCGAGCGCCCCGCACACCGCCTCGACGTACTCCAGCGGCACCCGGGACCTCCCCTGCTCGTACCGCCGCACGGTGTAGGGCCTCACCCCCACCCGGTCCGCGAACTGCCGGAACGTCATCCCGCCGCGCAAAACCTGAAGCCGCTGCTCTAACGTCAAAACGCCCTTTTTTCGGGCATTGTTCGGCGCCCCGCGACAAATTTGCAACTTCTTCGCCGAAATCGTTGACATGGTCACGCCTCCTCGCCATGGTTGAGTATACCAGCATACACTCAACATTACGGGTAATCGCACATATTTCCAACCAGCTCCGGCGGACTTCAGCCCGCTGCAGCCCTCTGGAGCCAGAGCAAGGAGACACGCATGACCACACAACCGCCCACCGGGGACCGTCATTCTGAGCTTCGTCCGCAGCGCCAAAGCAACGCGCAGCGGTGCCAGCGCAGCAGTGCGCAGCGTACGCAACGCCGAACCGGCTTGTCCGACTTCTGCCGCGACGTCGTCACCGCGCCCATGGACCTCGACCGGCTTTTGAGGCCAGATTTCCCCCAACGGGCGGAGCCTCCCGCGCCACGGGACAGGATCCCATCCAGCGCACCCGGGGCTATATCTGGCTTGCCGGAGACCCCCTCCCGCCCGCCGGGCTCCTGGCGCCGCCTCTCCCGCGCTCGCCGCATCGACCCGGCCGACTACGTGCCGAAAGAGGTGGTGCCCGACGAGATCCTGACCCGGCAGAACGCCGATCGAGGCCGCCCGCATCCGATTCCCAACCGCCCCCCGCCGGAGCCGGCTTCCGATACCGATCCGCTGGAGGATGTGCACACGTGGGATGTGCGAGATCGTTTGCGGGAGTGCGGCACGTGTGGAGGGCTGTTTCTCGCCAATCGGTATAACCATCGGTTTTGTTCCCGCCGATGCGCGTGGCAGAGCCGGCTTCACATCGGCGTCTGCCCCGTCTGCGGCGTGGAATTCATCGCCGAGCGGCCGGAGCAGGTGTGCTGTTCCATCGGGTGTGGCGCGGCCTCCCGGCGGAGCGACGAATACTACCGCGTGTGCGCCCGTTGCGGCGATCCGTTCCGGGCAAGCAGCAAGGTCCAGCGCTTTTGCAGCCGCCCCTGCGCCCGCGCCTCCCGGAAGCGCAAGCGCCGCGCAAAGGCAAGCACATGAACCCATCTGGAGGGACACGCATTCCCGGCGCCGGTCGTCGAGTGGCGAACACAGCGCAGCGGAGTTCGCTGTATCGAGACGACCTCACCCGGCCTAAAGTCTCTCCCCCACCACAATCATGCGCGAGGCATCAAATGAAAGCGCCGACCCATCGTAGTCGCCGAACACGTCCAGCACTTCCACGCCCACCGACGCCAGCAACATCGCCAGTTCCGCCGCGGTGTAGAGCCGAATCGAGTGGTGGTACGCGCGGTGGCGGCCGCCCTCCAGCACCACGACGTCCACTTCGGAGCGGCTGGTGAGCGGGTCCAGCCGCCGCTCCTCGAGCACGGTCAGCGTGCCCTGCCAGAACCATGACTGCGGGGGCGCGTGCTTGATGAAGAAATCCCGGTTCACTGTTTCGATGACGAGCCGGCCGCCTTTCCGCAGCACCCGCGCCGCCTCGCTCAGCACGCGGTAGTTGTCCGATTCGTCGTCGAAATATCCGATGCTGCTGAACAGGGAGATCACTGCGTCGCACGAGCCATTGCGGAGAGGAATGCGGGACATATCCGCGCGAAGCCACCGCACGGTCGAAGGCCTTCGCCGGGCCCGGGAAAGCAGGACGGGGGAAAGGTCCAGCCCGACAACGTCGTACCCGCCGCGCGACAGTGGAGCAGCGTGCCGCCCGGTGCCGCACGCGAGGTCCAGCACCCGCGCGGGAGGCTCCGGAAGTACCTGGTGCAGGAACGCGATTTCCCGCCCCGTGTCAGGGTGCCGGTCGAACCGGGCGTAGTCGCGCCCGAAGAATTGCTCGTACCATGGCGCAGACATGGCATGGTCCTTTCACGATTAACCGTTTGTTTTCCCGTCTCAACGGTACCACGGTGGGCGGCGCGGGGGAAGACGGGCCGCATACTCTGCGCAGCGGCCTGTGGGGCGGGACGTATGCCGTGTGCCAGCCTTGCGTGGTGGGGCGGACATTCCTGTCTGCCCTGACGGAGCACGCCCGAATCGGCGCCATGAGATCCTTCGCTTCGGCCGCACAACACGCGGCCGCCGCTCAGGATGACACTCGCTTCTGGGGCCACGGGTGTTTCTGAGCGAAGCGAAGAATCTCTCGCCGGGTGCGCGCCTCTTTCACGCTTTGTGGTTGCGGTGGCCGACCCGGCCAGTCAACGCGGCACCGTTGCATCCGTCATTCCCGCGGAGGCGGGAATCCACGCCCGTTTCCGGGACGCGGCGTCGAGGCTGGAACGGCGCCTCTGCCCGCCGGTTCTTTGGGCCGTTCGGAGTCTCACGTCGGAAGCAGGATGCGGATGGATTGCTGGCGCCTTCTGGATTCCCGCCTCCGCGGGAATGACGACTATCCGCCTTGTGTGCGCGGCGGAAACGCTGCTCCCCGGGCACGCGGAATGACGGATCTGCGCGGTGTTGCGGTGCCGTCGACACGGGCCGCACCCGGTGCAGCAGGGTCTTCCTGCCCGCCTGGGCGTGGGGCGGTCATTCCTGTCTGCCTTGATGCGGCATCTCTGCACGGGTGCCATGCCGTCATTCTGAACGGTGCCGTCGATGGCGAAGCGATGAATCTCCCGCCGAATGCGCCCGCTCAGCGCCACATTCCAGGAGGCGTCTATCGCGATGGGCGCTGACCTGCTACCTGCAACGCTCTTGACATCGCGTGCCGGCGTTCTCTATTTTTATCATTCCACAGCAGGATCGATAATCCCGTTTCAGGGTAGCAAGAATGCGCACCAGTCTGATTCCGGCTCCGGCCGCGGCTGCGGCATCGCATACACGGCGCACGTATGCGGTGTCGGCCAGGGATCAGATTGTCACCTCTCTTATCGCCCTCCTTGTACTCGTACTGGGGCTACTCGTACCGGTCAGCCGGTAACGAGGCCCCGTTCGCCGTCAGTTCTCCCCGCGGACACAGACGAATGGAGCCTCGGATCGGCGATCCGCGGGGAGCGATGTTGTGTTTGGGGCGCTCGTACGTTGGAAACAGCGCATAAGTCCAGTTTGACAGGCAGGATACACACGATGGACGAATCAGGAACACACGCCGGTCGCACGCCGCGCACATTCACGCACGCGCCGTTCGCCGGCGGAACGGTACGGGAAAACCATTGACCCGGCAGGACAATCAGGTGAATTCACTTCGTCAATTGACAGCAAAGGAGCCGAGAACAATGGCTGATTCCGGTACTGTGAAAACCGCCGACAACAGAGCCTTCTGGCGGCGCGATATGGAAGGCAAAGAGTGCACCGGCGCGGAGATACTGGTTGAATGCATCATCCGTGAAGGCGTGGATCTCATGTTCGGGTACCCCGGCGGGGTGGTGCTGAAGGTATTCGACGAACTGTACGCACGGCGCGATCAGATCCGCGTGGTACTGCCGCGCCACGAACAGGCGGGTGTCCACGCCGCCGACGGCTGGGCGAAGGTGACAGGGAAAGTCGGGACGGTGTTCGTTACGAGTGGTCCCGGCGTCACGAACGCAGTTACCGGCATCGCCACGGCGCAGATGGATTCCGTTCCGCTGGTGGTGTTCACCGGTCAGGTGTCGCGCGATCTCATTGGTTCTGACGCGTTCCAGGAGACGGATGCCATCGGCGTTACGCGGCCGATTGTGAAGCACAGTTACATGATCGAGCGCCCGCAGGATATCGCCCGGATCGTCCGACAGGCGTATTACATCGCCTCCACCGGGCGCCCCGGGGTGGTTCTGGTGGACGTGCCGAAGAACGTGACGTTCGAAAAGGCGGTGTTCGAATGGCCTGAGACCGTGAGTATTCGAAGTTATAAGCCGACCACCGAGGGGCATCCGAAATCCATACAGCGGCTGGCGGACGCCATCGCCGAATCGAAGCGGCCGTACCTGTATGTCGGCGGCGGCGTCGTCATGGCGAATGCCTCCGATCACCTGCTCGAGCTGGTGAACAAGACCAACATTCCCGTCACCACCACATTGATGGCGCTCGGTGCCTTCCCCGGCACGCATCCGCTGTTTGCCGGAATGCCGGGGATGCATGGCAGCAAGCTGGCCAACATCTGTTTTCAGGAATGCGATCTCGTGATCGCCGTCGGCGCCCGGTTTGACGACCGCGTGACGGGCAAGCTGTCGGCGTTCGCGCCAAAGGCGAAAATCGCCCACGTGGACATTGACCCTTCCTCCATCAAAAAGACGGTGAAGGTGGATTACCCCGTGGTGGGCGACGCACACTGGGTGCTGCGCGAGCTGAACAAGGTGGTGAAACCCCGCCAGCCCAACGAGTGGAACCGCATGTTCGCGGAAATGAAGGAAACGCACTGGTTCCGGTACAGGCCGAGCACCGAAGTGATGCGGCCTCAGTACGTGATCGAGAAGATCTACGAGATGACGAAAGGCGACGCGATCATCTCCACGGAAGTCGGGCAGATCCAGATGTGGGCGGCGCAGTTCTACAAGTTCGATAAGCCGCGCCGGTGGCTCACCTCAGGCGGGCTCGGCACCATGGGGTACGGCTTCCCCGCGGCGATCGGCGCCCAGTTTGCCGCGCCGGACGCCATGGTGATCGACATCGCGGGCGACGGGTCCATTCAGATGAACATCCAGGAACTCACCACGGTGGTGGAGAACCGGCTGCCGGTCAAAGTCGTGATCCTGAACAACGGATATCTCGGGATGGTGCGTCAGTGGCAGGAGTTCTTCTACGACCGGCACTATTCGAGCAGCGTGATCGGCGGGTTGCCTGATTTCGCGAAAGTTGCGGATGCGTTCGGCGCGAAAGGTCTGACCGCGCGCACTCATGACGACGTCGTGCCGGTGCTTGAAGAAGGGCTGGCGCATCCGGGCCCGGTGTTCATGGATTTCCACATCAACCCGGAAGAGAACGTGTTTCCGATGGTTCCCGCGGGCAAGGCTCTGGACGAGATGCAGGAAGAGGAGTGGGCATAAATGAACCGCCGACACATCATCAGTGTGCTTGTGGAGAACCATTTCGGCGTCCTGGCGCGCATCAGCAGTCTGATCGCCGGACGCGGGTTCAACATTGACAGCCTCACCGTCGGGGAGACGGAAGACCCCACCGTCTCCCGCATGACCATCGTGACGCGTGGCGACGAGCAGATCATTGAGCAGATAACCAAGCAGTTGAACCGTCTGATTGACGTCATCAAGGTCACCGACATGACCGAATGCGCGCACGTCGAGCGCGAACTGGTGCTGATCAAAGTGGCGGCGCCGACCGCGCAGACGCGCACTGAAGTCGTGCAGGTGGTGGACGTGTTCCGCGCCCGCGTCGTGGATATGAGCACCGCGACGCTCACCATCGAAATTACCGGTGATTCGGAGAAAGTGGACGCGTTCATCGAGATGATCGAACCGTTCGGCATCAAGGAAATGGCGCGCACCGGTTCTGTCGCCATGGGGCGTGAACGGAACGGCAGAGCCAGCCGTGGAGCAGAAACCAGAGTTGCGTAAATTCACAGGGGGGCCACCCCGGCACATCGGGGCAGCCCTCTGTTTTTCGCCAGTCTGTTTGATCGTGCAACGTGAGTGTTTTCCCGGAAGGATTCGTGACAGATGAGCACGCAGAAAGAAGAAACCACCACCCTTGCCACTGAAACCCGCGCCCGTATGTACTACGATGACGACGCGAATCTGGATCTTCTCAAAGACAAAACCGTTGCCGTCATCGGTTGCGGTTCGCAGGGCCACGCCCACGCGCTGAACCTGCAGGATTCGGGCGTGAAGGTGGTGGTCGGCCTGCGGCAGGGGTCGAAGACGTGGGCGAAAGCCGAAGCAGCGGGCCTGAAAGTGCTGGAAACTGCGGAAGCGGCGAAGCAGGGCGACATCATCATGATGCTGGTTCCCGACACCGCCGCGTCGGAGATCTACGAGCGCTACATCGCCGCGAACCTGACCCCCGGAAAATCGCTGGCATTTGCCCACGGGTTCAACATCCATTTCAAAACCATCGTCCCGCCGACGAACGTGGATGTGTTCATGGTGGCGCCAAAAGGTCCGGGCCATCTCGTCCGGGCGACGTACACCCGTGGCAGTGGCGTTCCGAACCTGATCGCCATCTACCAGAATCCGTCCGGCAACGCGAAGGACATAGCGCTGGCGTATGCCAAGGGTATCGGCGGAACCCGCGTCGGGGTGATCGAAACGACGTTCAAGGAAGAGACGGAAACTGACCTTTTCGGCGAGCAGGTGGTGCTGTGCGGTGGCCTGTCGAAGCTGATCCAGACGGCGTTCGAGACGCTGGTTGAGGCGGGGTATCAGCCGGAAATTGCCTACTTCGAATGCCTGCACGAGGTGAAGCTGATCACCGACCTCATCTACGTGGGTGGCATCTCGACCATGCGGTACTCCATCTCCGATACTGCGGAGTGGGGCGATTACGTCATTGGCAAGCGCATCATCACCGAAGAGACCAGGAACGAGATGCGCAGGGTTCTGGCGGAGATCCAGAGCGGCAAATTCGCGAAGGAATGGGTTGCCGAGTACAAAGCCGGCCTGCCCAATTTCAAGCGAATACGCGAGGAACAGGCGCAGCATCTGATTGAGCAGACGGGTGCTCCGCTGCGCGAAATGATGAAGGGCGCGCTGAAACTCGAAGGCGGCGGAACGGAGAAGTTTTTGTCGGATAAGTAGGGCAGGGTTGAGGGGCACCCAATCGGTCGGATATGACCAGTGGTACCTGCGCGATGAGGCCAACAAGTGTCCACCGGCGGCAGCAGGAGGTGGCGGAAATGGTTTTTCATGGTACGCTTGAGCCTGCGGAAGACCTGTGAGGGTGGCATCTGGAGGTAGGGGCAGTTCATGAATTGCCCCCGCTCCTGCCGGGAGTTGACGACGCGTGGGGTACGACCCGGAGAAACGTCATCGTCGTTCGGTTCGGTTGACGGGATATGACTACTCGCTTCCGGGAATGTATTTCGTCACGATTGTGACACACCGGCGTGAATGCCTGTTTGGCGATGTTGTGGACGGGGCGATGCGGCTGAACGACGCAGGACGAATTGCACGTTCATGCTGGTTGGAAACGCCGTCGCATTTCCCGCGTGTGGAACTGGATGAATTCGCGGTTATGCCGAACCACATCCACGGTGTGATTTTCATCGTAGGGGCGACGCATGCGTCGCCCCTACTACCAGAACACCGATTGCCGCCGTCGCCACGCGGACCGTTGTGCGGATCCGTTGGTGCTGTCGTTGGATCGGTCAAGTCGGCGGTCACAAAACGCATCAACGTCCTGCGCGGAACACCGGGAGACCGCGTCTGGCAACGGAATTACTATGAGCGCATAATCCGCGACGAACACGAACTGAACCGGGCGCGCGGATACATTCAAGTCAACGTTGCTGATTGGGCCCAGGATGCAGAGAACCCGCTCAACCATCCGTCTTGAGCTTGGTTTCTCCTTTGCTGCGGGATGTCTGGTAACAGCGAACACATGAGACGGGCTGGCATCCCTGCAAAGCGCGGAAAGGACTGCCAATGTCACGCATCGGTGTGGTCCTTGCAGACCAGTTTGCGAGAACGTGGGCGGAGCTGCGCGAAGCGATCGAACTGACGCCGGATGATGAATGGAGAAACCCCGATCCGTGTGGCCATCACTACCTGACCCCGGTTCGGCAGGCACTTCATGCAGTCAACGCGGCGCATGCATACCTGCACAGATCAAAAGAGGAAGCGTTTGGCCCTGAAGCACTTCGTCGCCGCCGTTTCCCCGTGGACCCGGAGCAGTCGCCGGTGGAGCAACTGCCCGCGAAGAGCGAGTTGCTGGCGTACCTCGACGACACGGCGCGCGCCGTGGACGACCGCCTGCGACAGGCGACGGATGCCGAACTGGAGGCACCGAGCGTGTTTCCGTGGGCCGGTGGCACCGTGTGTGAACAATGGGTTTACATGTTGCGTCACAACCAGCATCATTACGCGGTGCTGAACACCATGCTCCGCACGCGCGGTCTTCCGACAGGGCAATGGAAGTGAGTGGTACGAACCTTTTTCCGCCGGCGCACGCAGAACGGCCCGGTGGTGACGGCGAAAGGTGGTGATGGGAAATGGACGACGGCCTTGCCGATCTCAGCGACCTTCTGTCCCTTATTCGGGGAAGAGCGCACTCGTCGGCAGCGTCTCTTTCCCGATCCACGAATAACCGGATGCCGACGTGAAACGAGACAGCACCATGAGTGACGACTCATCAGTAGTCCGCATATTCGACACCACGCTGCGGGATGGCGAGCAATCGCCTGGCGCGTCGCTGAGTGTTCAGGAAAAGATCGACATCGCCCATCAGCTCAAGCGGCTGGGGGTAGACATCATCGAGGCGGGGTTCCCCGTCAGCAGCCCGGCGCAGTTCGAAGCGGTGGAACGGATCTCCGAAGAAGTGGACGGCCCCACAATCGCCGCGCTGGCACGTGCGGTGCCGCTGGATATTGAAACGGCGGCCCGGGCAGTGAAGCCGGCGAAGAAGAAGCGAATTCACACCTTCATCGCCACCAGCCCGATTCACATGGAGCGCAAGCTCAAAAAGACGCCCGCGGAAGTGCTTACACTTACCGGCGAGGCGGTGCGGCTGGCGAAGTCCTTCTGCGACGACGTGGAGTTTTCCCCGGAAGATGCCGGGCGCAGCGAGTGGCCGTTCCTGGTGGAGGTGCTTACCGCAGCCATCGAAGCCGGCGCGACAACGCTGAACATCCCGGATACCGTCGGCTACATGATGCCGGAAGAGTACGGGCGGATGATCGCGCACCTCATCGCGCACGTCCCGGGCAGCGGGAAGGTGATCTACAGCACCCACTGCCACAACGACCTTGGCCTTGCGGTTGCCAACAGCATCGCCGGCGTGATGAACGGCGCGCGACAGGTCGAATGCACCATCAACGGCCTCGGCGAACGCGCCGGCAACGCCGCCATGGAAGAGATCGTCATGGCGCTGCGCACCCGGCAGGATGTGTTCAGGCTCCGTACGAACATCGTTACTACCGAAATCACCCGGACGAGCCGCATGGTTGCCCGGTGCACCGGCCTGCCCGTGCAGGCGAACAAGGCAATTGTGGGCGCGAACGCCTTCGCGCACGAGTCCGGCATTCATCAGGATGGCGTTCTCAAGGCGCGGCAGACGTACGAGATCATGACGCCGGAGTCCGTTGGCCTCGATTCAACCCGGCTGGTGCTGGGCCGGCATTCGGGCCGGCACGGTTTCAAAGCGCGGCTGGAGAAACTCGGGTACCGGCTGGATAAGGATGCGCTGGAACGCGCGTACGAGCGGTTCCTCGCCATCGCCGACCGGAAAAAGGAAGTTTTCGACGAGGATCTGGCCGCCATCGTGGGTGACGAGTTCCGTGATGTGCCCGAGGTGTACAAACTCGACTACATGCACTGCATCAGCGGAAGCAAGATCCTGCCGTCGGCGACCGTGCGCGTTATCGTGAACGGCGAGGTGCATCAGGAATCGGAATGGGGCGACGGACCGGTGGATGCGGTATTTCGCGCAATCTCCAAGGTGTCCGGTTTCGCCATCACGCTGGATAACTACACCATCCGCGCGGTAACGGCGGGAACGGACGCCATAGGCGAGGTAACCCTGCGCGTGCGGGATAACGGCCATACGGTCACCGGGAGAGGTGC
Source organism: Candidatus Latescibacterota bacterium (assembly GCA_022706085.1). Classification (GTDB taxonomy): domain Bacteria; phylum Latescibacterota; class MWCZ01; order MWCZ01; family MWCZ01; genus MWCZ01. The sequence continues at coordinate 98,621 of JAKJDF010000010.1, forward strand.
CAGCACCGACATCGTGGAGGCCTCCGCGCGGGCGTATGTGGATGGCCTCAACAAACTTGCCGCATGGCACGCCCGAGTGGCCGAACAGGGCGCGGATAACGTCGAAGATGTGGTCTGATTGCGACGTTGTCGCAGAACGCCGACAGGAGATTCTTCACTTCGTTCAGAATGACGGGTTGGTTGGAATGACGGGCCGTTCAGTGAGGCTTCCAATGGACAGGTGTCCGTCCGAATGGCACGTCATTCTGAGCCGCGAGCGCCTGCGAGCGCTGCGAAGAATCTCCTGCACCGCAGACCATCGTGGCAGCAGACGTATCGCAAGACGCTGACAGGAGATTTTTCACTTCGTTCAGAATGACGGCTCCGGGCGCGCCGGGGAACCGGACCCTCGTGAAAACGGGACCCACGTGCCACGGCGGTTTTGGAGAGAGAAGGAAGGGCATCACGATGGGAATGACGATTACTGAGAAGATATTTGCCGCACACTGTGGCAAGAAACGCGTGGTGCCGGGCGAACTGGTCAACGCGAAACTCGATCTCGTGATGTGCCACGACGTTACCACCCCGCCCGCGGTGGAGATGCTCGAAAAACGCGGCATGGACAGGGTGTGGGATCCCGACAGGGTTGTCGTAACGCCGGACCATTTCGTGCCGGCGAAAGACATCCTCAGCGCGGAATTACACAGGAGTCTGGACCGGTGGGTGAAACGGCACCACATCAGGCACTACTATCCCCTCGGTCGCCACGGGGTTTGCCACGCGATTCTTCCGGAAAAGGGACACATTCTGCCCGGGGAAATCATCGTAGGGGGTGATTCGCACACCTGCACGTACGGTGCATTCGGGGCGTTTTCCGCCGGAATCGGCAGCACCGATCTCGCAGCTGCGCTGTATGCGGGGGAGCTCTGGTTTCGCGTGCCTGAAACCATGAAGTTCACACTGAACGGCGCGCCTCCGGAGGGCGTGTATTCGAAGGACATCATTCTCGAAATCATCCGCCGCATCGGGGTGGATGGCGCGCGTTACATGGCGATGGAATACGACGGCAGCACGCTTTCCCACCTGAGCATGGAAGCCCGAATGACCATCACCAACATGGCGATCGAGGCGGGGGCGAAATCGGGCATCATTCCGGCGGACAACGTCACGGAGGCGTACATCCGTGAGCGGCGGCACGACAGGCCGAAATACGAGGTGTATCATTCGGACCCGGACGCGAAGTACGTTGCCCACCACACCATTGATGTGGCGGCCATGGAACCGATGGTGGCGTTTCCGAACCTGCCGTCGAACGCTCATTACATTGGCGACGTGCGCTCGGATATCGGTATAGACCAGGCGTACATCGGCTCCTGCACTAACGGGCGCATCGAGGATCTGCGCATTGCCGCGGCAATCCTCAAAGGGCGCAAGGTGAAAGCCCGGACCATGGTGGTTCCGGCAACTACCGCCATCTGGAAACAGGCAAGCGACGAAGGCCTGTTCGACATCTTTTACGACGCCGAATGCGTCATCTCCACGCCGACGTGCGGGGCCTGTCTCGGGGGGCATATGGGTGTTCTGGCAGCCGATGAAGTGTGCATCTCCACCACCAACCGCAACTTCGTCGGACGCATGGGGAGCCCGAAAGCGAAGGTGTATCTCGCAAGCCCTGCCACGGTGGCGGCATCGGCAATTGAGGGGAGAATCGTGGACCCTCGGCCCTACCTCACAAAAAGGGCGGCGGCAGAATAAGCACCGACGAAAGTATCGACAGATACAAGGAGTATTGCCATGCGTGGACGCGCCCATGTCTATCCCCGCGCACACATCAACACCGACGAAATCATACCGGCGCGGTACCTGAACGTCCACTCCGAAGCGGAGCTCGCGAAGCACGCGATGGAGGACATTGACGCCGAGTTCGTGAAAAGGGTGCAACCCGGCGATATCATCATCGCAGGCGACGATTTCGGATGCGGCTCCTCGCGCGAACACGCCGTCTGGGCGCTGCGCGGGGCGAAAGTCAGCGCCGTGATTGCGAACAACTTCGCGCGTATCTATTTCCGGAACAGCATCAACAACGGGTTTCCGGCCATCGAGTGCCAGGACATCGCGCAGAAGGTGCAGACGGGTGACGAACTGGAGATCGATCTCAAGGCGGGCAGCATTACCAACGTCACCAGAAAAGAAACCTACACCTTCGTTCCGATGGCCGATTTCGCGGTCGAGATCATGCAGGCGGGCGGTCTGCTGGAGTACGTGAAGGCGAAAGCCTGAAAAAGCTCGCGCCACCGGGGGAGAATTGCCGTGCTTCGTCGGACCACGATGATTCTGGGCACCGCATCGATTCTTGCGGCGGCAGCGGCAGGTATCCGTATCGAGCGGGCATGGTGTGCGCGGTCGGCGCTTGACACCACGCGGGCGCCGGACGATATCGCCGCGTTGCCTCCCCTCGAGGCGACCATCGCCGGTCTGTACGAAAAGCCCCCGATGCCCGGCCGCCGTGTGCTCCTCTCGGGTCCGATTCTGGTGCTCGACACTATCAGAACGGTGCGGCCGATCGCCACATCCACGGATACGATCCCGGTTCCCGAGGGTCTCATCTTTCTGGCGGACTCTCTCACCGGGCATCGGATCGTCCTGCTCCGCCGCCTTGACGAGGACGGTTCCGACTGGGTGGAGCTGACGTTACTCCCGCGATCGGTACTCGGGCCTCACGATAACCCGCGCTCCACTCCGCTGGCGCATCTCGCGCATTTCTGGCAGGCGGGATGGTCGGATCTGCACGGGCCGGGCGGTTTCGTGTGGCTTGGTCTTGATTCGGCAATTATCAGAACGCGCGACATCGTGAATCCGGAGTCCCCGCCGTACCGCCTGGCTCCCGTCATTCGTTCCGGGTCGTTCCGCGTGGTGAAAGAGCCGAGAGTGTGGGATATGGCCAACATCCTGCTCGCCGTGGCTGCGGTTGCGTGCGCGCTGGGTGCGTGGCGCTCATGGAAGAAGGCGTGAGGGCAACGGAAAAAACGGCAGAAGAGGTTCCCGTGCGTATTCCCTGCATTCCGTACCGAACCGGCGATTCTCCGGAGCGCCTCGCGGCCATCTGCGCCCGTGGAGATTCCGCTTCTGCCGCGATCCGGGCGAGCGTCTCCACCGTGCTGGAGGCAGTGCGCACCTGGGGCGATGCCGCGGTAGTGGAGTACACGGAGCAGTTCGACCACGTGCGCCTTTCGCCGGAGGAATTCCGGGTTCCGATGGGCGTGTGCGAACAGGCCCTCGAAGAGCTTGAACCAACCCTCGCCGAGGCGCTTTGCGCCGCGCACGAAAACATCCGCCGCTTTCATGAGCACCACCGCCCGGCGTCCTGGACGGTAGATGACGGCGACGGCGTAGTGCTGGGCAAACGCTATGCCCCGGTGGCCGCGGCAGGGCTGTACGTTCCGGGGGGAACTGCGCCGCTCTTCTCCAGTGTTCTTATGAGTGTGGTGCCTGCCAAAGTTGCGAGAGTCCCCCGAATCGCCCTTTGTACCCCGCCATCCTCCGCCGGGTTGCCCGCGCCGGCAACACTTGCCGCCTGCGCGCTGGCCGGCGTGGACGAGGTGTACCGGATAGGTGGCATTCAGGCGATCGCGGCGATGGCGTACGGAACCGGAACGATTGCTCCGGTGGACGTCATTGCGGGCCCGGGAAATGCGTTCGTGCAGGAAGCGAAGCGTCAGCTTGCGGGCACGGTCGGAATCGATATGGTGGCCGGTCCGAGCGAAATCGTCGTGATCGCCGACGAAACCGCGAACCCGGCGTGGATTGCCGCCGACCTGCTTTCCCAGGCCGAACATGGCAGCGGGGCGGAAGCGTCGGTCGCGATTGTCACCTCGGAAGGCCTCGGCGAACGCATCGCCACGGAAGTAGATACGCAGGTGCGTCTTCTGCCGCGCTCCGCCATGGCGGAGAAGGCGCTTAACGCCTACGGGACGATTTTCGTTGTTCCGGACCTGCAAACTGCGTGCGAACTGGCAAACCGCATCGCCCCCGAACATGTGGAGCTCCACACCGCCGATCCATGGGCGCTTGTGGACAGCATACGGTGCGCGGGAGCCATTTTCATAGGTGAAAACTCGCCGGAACCGGTGGGCGACTACTACGCCGGCACGAACCATATTCTCCCGACCGGCAGAGCGGCTCGTTTTGCCTCAAGCGTCGGGGTTGATACGTTTCTTCGCGCGACCAGTCTGGTTGCGTATACCGGGCAGCGGCTCGCGAAAACCGCCGCCCATATTGTCACGCTGGCCGAAGGGGAAGGGCTTTCCGCCCACGCCCGCGCGGCGGCGATTCGCGTCAAACACACATAGCAATGAGGAAGCACGAAGGGAAGCCATGAAAACAGCACTCTGGATGCGCTCTGCTGGACGTATCGGCGGAACGTTTCTTTTTGTCGGACTGCTTGCCGGCTGCGCGGCCAAAGTGGCCGATGTCCGCGAGGAGCCGGAAACGACGGTGTACGCACCGGGCGCCGATACGCTCGTTACCACTCCGGCCCGACCTGATGTCTACGGCACGCGTCTGGTGCGCACGCGGGCCAATGTCCGCACCCAGCCCTCCACCAGCGCCGATGTGATACGCGTGCTCCACCCGGGTGCCTCGGTAGGTCTGATCGCGGTGCACAACGGGTGGTTCAACGTCATGGTGGATTCGGTATCAGGGGCGACCGGATGGATGTGGGGACCGCTGCTCAACCTCACCCGGGAGGATCGCTTCGGCGCGGCGCTTGATATGGCGCGGCCGAATTTCGGCGCGGACACGTTATTCTCCGCGGTGTTTTACGAGGATAACATCCTCAAGGTGAGCCTCGACCTCGCGTGGAGGGACCTGACAACGGCGCAGAAGCAGGAAGTTGTAGGCCAGATAGGCACTGCGTGGCGCGCCGCGGCTCAACAAATGGGCTTCCGTCCGGCACCGGAAATCCGCTTCCTTTCGAACATGAACTACGAGATGGCGCGCTTCACCAGCAAGGGACAGGTCGTCGTCAAACACTGAGGCCTCCTCCGCTGCAGGCGCCCTTCTCGCACCGAGGGGGTCTTCGTGGTATTTATTCCGCACGATGGCGCGTATCTCGGAAAAACCGGGGAGATGCCGTCGTTCAGCTTTGCCGTTCTTGGCGATTCGCACAGCCACCGGACGGCCAATCCGGACGACCCGGCTCCGGAGCTTCTGCGCATCATCGAAGAGCTGAATCTCCTCCGTCCCGCATTTACGGTGTCGGCCGGCGATCTCATCCGCGGGTACGTGAACGAGACGGAAAAGGCTGAGATCGAGGCCACGGGCGATTCACCCACGCTGGAAAGACGTCTGCGTCTGGAACACTCCGGTGCGGTGCGCGCCTACCGGTCGCTTGCCATGCCGTTCTACCCCTGCATCGGCAACCACGACGTCCGCGAACCTGTCAGCGAGCGCGTGTGGCGGGATATCTGGGGCGGGCGGTACTACTCCTTCGACTACGCCGACTGCCACTTTGTCGTGCTGGACGCCGAGATCTCGAAGGACACCGAGAGCGTTGCCGGCGAGCAGCTCGAGTGGCTCGAACGCGACCTCGCCACCTACGCCGTTGGCAAGCGCCTCTTCATCAGCCTCCACCGCCCCTGGTGGTTCGACTACCCCCTCCATACTGCCACGTGGAAACACCCGGGCGGCCGCAACGACTGGAACGACATCGTCGACCCGATCCTCCGGCGGTACGACCTTCAGGCCATCTTCTGCGGCCACAAGCACCGGTTCGAGTTCGAACACCGCCATGGCGTGCCGCACGTCGTCACCGGCGGCGCGGGGGGAGAGATCAACGACGCGCCGGAAATCGGCGGGGTGGTGCACTACACGTGGGTGAGCGTGTACCCCGGCGGGTTCGCCTGGTCGGTGATCGTGCCGGGGCACATCCTCAGCCCGGAACGCATCGCGGAGGCGAAAAACAACTTCCGGGAGGTCATCCCCTGGCTGCCTGCGGAGATGGGCGGCACGCGCAAGGTGCGAGTGGAGGACTGATCAGGCGCGTCGTGCCGCCCGCGTGTCGGCCCGGTTGGCTCACGCATAACCCGTTGTATTTTCGGCTTGTTTTCGCGAAATTTTCGGCGATTCCTTCATGGTACGCCGACACGAGACGGTGCACAGGCTCATGAGTCTGAGCGAAGCCGACACCAGAGCCAAACTTATTGACCCGGCACTCCACCGGCGCGGGTGGACGGAAGACCTCATCCGCCGCGAGGAAACAGCCGGCGCCATCGAGGTTTTCGACGGCCGAGCACGCCGCCGGCCGCGCGGCAGAATAGACTATGTGCTTCGCGTGAAGGTGAACGCGGATACACAACCAGTGGCACTGGCACTGGTGGAGGCGAAACGCGAAGGGCTCCCACCCGGCCACGGGTTGACACAGGCGAAAGGATATGCCGCCTGCAAACGCCTGAATGTCCGGTTCGTCTTCACCTCCAACGGGCATCAATTCGTCGAATTCGACACGTTTACGGGCCTGACATCATCTCCGCGCCCGATGGAGGAGTTTCCCGGGCCGGCGGATCTTCGCACCCGGTACGAGCGCGGCATGGGATTCACCCTCGATTCCCCCATCGCCCGGCCGCTGCTTCAGCCGTATCCGGGAGGGGAAGGCACCCGACGCTATTATCAGGACGCCGCGATCCGCGCCGTTATGGAGAAGATTGCCCGGTGTCACGTTTCCGGACAGCCGAAGCGTGCGCTCCTCTCCCTCGCCACCGGTGCGGGCAAAACTTTCATCGCCGTCAATCTCCTCAAGCGTATCTCCGACGCCGGACAGCTTACGCGCGCATTGTTCGTGTGCGACCGCGACGAGCTCCGCAAGCAGGCGCTAGGCGCGTTCCAGAACGTTTTCGGTTCTGACGCGGCGGAGGTGTTCCGCACGTCCGACGGCGTGAACAACGCCAAAAACGCACGCGTACATGTCGCCACGTACCAAACACTCGGTGTCGACAGGGAAGACGCGGACGCCAGTTTCCTGACCACTTATTACCCCGAAAACTATTTTACCCATATCGTCATTGACGAATGCCACCGCTCGGCGTGGGGCAAGTGGTCGCAGGTGCTCACGCGTAATCCAGACGCCGTGCAGATCGGCCTGACCGCGACACCACGCAGGCTGAAATGCGACGAGAAGACACCGGAAGCGCAGCAGGATGAGGAGATCACGGCCAATAACCTGCGCTACTTCGGCGAACCGGCGTACGAATACGACATGGCGCAGGCGATTGAAGACGGGTATCTCGCGGCATGTGAAATCCAGAAGGGGCGGGTAGACCTCGACGACACGGGCATTACAATAGACGAGATCATGGCGCGACACCCGAAGAACGCAGTGACCGGGGAGGAAATGGCGCGAGAGGAGGTACAGCAGCGGTACACCAGCACGCAGTATGAAGACCGTATAATGCTGCCCGACCGCGTGCAGGCGATGTGCGCCGATCTGTTCGCCTACCTGCGGGAGACGGGCGGCCCGGAGCAGAAAACCATCATCTTCTGCGTGCGGGATACCCACGCCGACGATGTGGCCGCGTGCATGAACAACCTCTACGCGAAATGGTGCGCCGAAACGGGAAGACAGCGGCTCAACGACTACGCGTTCAAGTGCACCGCTGCGGCGAGCGGCAACGACCAGCTTCCCGATCTGCGCGGCTCCTCCCGCAGCCATTTCGTAGCCACTACGGTGGAGCTCTTGACGACGGGGGTAGACGTTCCGTGCGTGCGGAATATCGTCTTTTTCCGGTACCTCCGCTCGCCCATCGCGTTCCACCAGATGGTCGGCCGGGGCACCCGCATCGACGCGCCCAGCGGCAAACTCATGTTCCGCGTGTACGACTACACCAACGCCACGCGGTTGTTCGGGCTGGATTTCGTCACAAGGGCTCAACGCCGGCACGAAGGCGGCGACCCACCTCCTTCTCCGCCGATCATCAGCGTGGAAGGATTTGACGTCCACGTCACCGACGCCGGGCGATTCATCCTTGCCGATGTGGACGGGAAGGCGATGCCGGTGCCGGTGGAGGAGTACAAGGCGAAGCTTGCCGCGCGACTGATGGAAGAGGTGCAGACGCTGACAGGGTTCCGCGAACGGTGGATCAACGCGCAGGAGCGGCTGGATTTGCTGAACGCTCTTGTGCAGGCGGGATACTCGCCGAAGCTTGTGCAGATGGTGGATAACCGGGAGGAATATGACCTGTACGACGTGCTGGCCGAACTCGGTTGGGGCATGAACCCCCGCACGCGGCGCGAGCGCACGCTGGCGTTCACGTACAAACACGAGGATTGGATCAACGGTCTGCCGGAGAAAACCGCCGCAACGGTGCGGGCGATTGCGAGCCAGTTCGAGCGGGGCGGCACGGAGGAACTGGAAAACCCGCAGATTTTCCAGACACCCGAGGTGCGCGCCGCGGGCGGATTGGCGGCGTTGCGCATAGGTGGCACACCGGCCGAATTGTTGCACGAAACCAAGGCGAGGATGTTCGCCGCGTGAACGACCCGGTAACCGACCACATCGTAGGGGCGCACCTGCGTGTGCGCCCTATTCCGTCGTCGAGGTAACGTCACCAGGGCAGACACGCAGGTCTGCCCCTACGGCAAACGGTGGGACGGACGGTACACGTCCAGCGGCAAACGACGTGAATGGATGGTGCGGCAATGGATGAACAGGTGAAAAACGGTGGTGCGGCCGATGTAGGGGCGACGCATGCGTCGCCCCTACGACAAACGCCCCTGCGCAATCTGCCCGCCGGTTGGCGGTGGGTGCGGCTGGGGGAGGTGATGCCAGACAACGTCGCGTCTGTTGACCCCTCGGCGTTCCCGGATGAGGTGTTTTCTCTCTTCAGCATACCTGCCTACGATGCCGGTCAACCAGAGTCCCTTCCCGGAAGGTCGGTTGGTTCGAACAAACAGGCTGTCTTGCCCGGGGACGTGTTGTTGTCGAAAATCGTGCCTCATATTCGAAGAACCTGGGTGGTAGGGAACCAGACCGGGCACAGGATGATCGCTTCCACGGAATGGATTGTTTTCCGCGCCTCCGACATCGACCCGCACTTCCTCAGATTCCGTCTCAACGAAGACGTGTTCCATCAGCAATTCATGGCGACAGCGTCAGGTGTGGGCGGATCGCTCTTGCGCGCGCGTCCCGCCCTCGTTGCCCGCGTCCCCATCCCCCTCCCGCCTCTTTCGGAGCAGAAGCGGATTGTGGCAATCCTGACCGAGCAGATGGCGGCGGTGGAAAAGGCGCGGGCGGCGGCGGAGGCACGGCTGGAGGCGGCGAAGGCGTTGCCCGCGGCGTTGTTGCGGCGGGTGTTTCCGCAGGGGCCGGCCCCCGGGCCCGCACAACCAGTTCGCGACACCACTGTAGGGGCGACGCATGCGTCGCCCCTACAGCCATTGCCCGCCGGTTGGCGGTGGGTGCGGCTGGGGGAGGTGTGTCGTGCCATTCGCGGTATCACCTTCCCGAAGGGAGCGGCCAGATCGCAGCCGTTTGACGGTAGCGTTCCATGTCTTACCACGAGCGGGGTACAAGAAGAAATCGAATGGGATACGGCGCAATTTGTACCCGTCCAGTTCGTCCGAGACGCCGATCAGTTCCTCTACAAAGGCGATATGCTAGTGTCCACAGCCAATAGCAAACCGCTCGTGGGCAAACTCGCGCGCGTGCGGGACGTTCCCGGGAACGTCACATTCGGCGCATTTACGACTGTCGTCCGACCTCTGGAGGCCGCAGAACCAGAGTTCCTGTTTCGGTTGCTCCGTACGGAGCGCGCCAGAAGCTATTTCTTCACCAAATCGTCAGAGACGACAAACATATCGAATCTTCGCACGGAGGACATGCTCGCCCTCCCCATCCCCCTCCCTCCTCTTTCGGAGCAGAAGCGCATTGTGGCAATCCTGACCGAGCAGATGGCGGCGGCGGAGCGGGTGCGGGCGGCGGCGGAGGCGGAGCTGGCGACGATTGAGGCGTTGCCGGCGGCGTTGTTAAGGCGTGCGTTCAACGGGGAATTGTAAATCGTGTCTCGTAGGGGTGGTCTCCGTGCGCCCTGTGCACGCGGAACCGTCCAATACGCCATTAACCACCCGGTACCCCAATTCGCCGGGCAATGAGGGCGGTTCGCGAACCGCCCCTACGAGGAAATCGTTGGGCCGGTTGGTGGGTGCGTTCAAAACCGTGTCGGCCCGACGCATCAATGTTCTGCGTGGTACGCCAGGCTGGCCGGTCTGGCAACGCAATTATTACGAACACGTGATCCGCGACGGCGACGAATTGATGCGCGCGCGGGAATACATCGCAACAAACCCGCCCGGTGGGCGGAGGACGAGGAAAACCCCCATGGCACGCAACGGTAATGGGAAACGGCTGGTAACGCAGCAATCGGTGGATCACGCGGTCAAGGGCATCTGCGACATCATGCGGCGGGGCAACTGCGCGGGCGCGCTGCAGTACGTGCCGGAACTGACGTGGATTCTTTTCCTCCGGATTCTGGATGAGAAGGAGGAACGCGAGCAGGAAGAGGCAGCGGCGCTGGGCATTCCGTTCCGGCCGTCGCTGGAAGCACCGTTCCGCTGGCGGGACTGGGCCGCCCCGCCGGAGACGCTGCCGCCCGGGCGGACGAATAAGCGCGTAGAGCTTCAGAACGCGCCGCAATACGCCTTTTTCAGTTTCGTGAATACGGAACTCCTTCCTCACCTGAAGAACCTGAAGAGCCGCCCCGGCGCATCCGCCAGGCAGAAGGTCATCAGCGAGATCATGTCGGGCGTGGAAAGGGTGCGGATTGATACCGAGCGCAATTTCCTCGACGTGCTGGACAAGGTGCATCAGCTTTCGCTGGAGGCGGTTGATCCGACGCACGTGTTTACCCTCTCGCAGGTGTACGAAGGCTTGCTCCTGAAAATGGGGGAGAAAGGGAACGATGGCGGGCAGTTCTTCACGCCGCGTCAGGTGATCAAGGCGATGGTACAGGTGATAGACCCGAAACCGGGCGAGACGATATACGACCCCGGCTGCGGCACGGGCGGGTTCCTTGCGCAGAGTTTTGAATACATCATGGCAAGACTGGGGAATTCCGCCACCGCGGAACAGCTCGAAACGCTCAAGCAGCGGGCGTTCTGGGGGCGTGAGAAGGAGAACCTCATCTACCCCATCGCGCTGGCAAATCTCGTGCTGCACGGGGTTGACAAACCTAACCTCTGGCACGGGAACACCCTGACGGGGCAGGAAATCTACGGTGGCCTGTTCGAGGGCGCGCCGCATGCGTTTGACGTGATCCTGACGAATCCTCCGTTTGGCGGCAAGGAGAGCAAAGAGGCGCAGACCAACTTCGATTACAAGACCGGGGCGACCCAGATTCTGTTTCTGCAGCACGTGATCCGTAGCCTGCGCGATGGCGGGCGTTGTGGCATGGTGATTGACGAGGGATCGCTGTTCCGCACCAACGAGGAGGCGTTCGTTAAAACAAAACGGAAGTTGCTCGACGACTGCGACCTGTGGTGCATTGTCAGCCTGCCGGGCGGCGTGTTCACCGCGGCGGGGGCCGGCGTGAAGACGAACCTGCTCTTCTTCACGCGCGGGAAACCGACGGAACGCATCTGGTACTACGATCTGTCAGATATCAAGGTCGGCAAGAAAACGCCGCTTACGCTGGCGCATTTCGAGGAGTTCTTCCGGCTGCTTCCGGAGCGTGCCGAGAGCGAAAGGAGTTGGACTGTCACCCGGGCGGAAATTGAGGAACGCGGGTATGACCTGAAAGCGGTGAACCCGAACCGGAAGGTGGAGGTTGATACTCGCACACCGGAGGAGTTGATCGGCGTTATTGAGCAGAAGGGTCGGGAAATCGCAGAAGCGCTGGCCGCGCTGCGGGCAATTCGAAACTGACGGGAGGCGTTCTTCGCACATGCCACAACCCAACATCCTTTTCCTGTTCAGCGACCAGCAGCGCTGGGACACCCTCGGCTGTTATGGTCAAGCGCTGAACACCACGCCGAATCTCGACCGCATGGCCGCTGAAGGCGTGCGGTTCGAGAACACCTTCACCTGCCAGCCGGTATGCGGGCCCGCGCGGTCGTGCCTGCAGACCGGGCTCTATGCCACGCAGAACCGGTGCCCGACCAACCACTGCATGCTGCCGCTCGATTCCACCACGATCGCACACCACCTCTCCGCGGCGGGGTATGAGGTCGGCTACATCGGCAAGTGGCACCTGTCGGCGTTCGGGCCACGGGGCGGACCGGATGACTTCCGCGAGCGCCCGGTGCCTCCGGAACGGCGCGGTGGCTACAGGGATTACTGGCTGGCGTCGGATACCCTGGAATACACCTCCCACAGCTACGACGGGCACATGTTCGACGCGGATGGCAACCGGCGCGATTTTCCGCCCGGACGCTACCGCGTGGATGCCGAAACCGACTGGGTGATCGAGTATCTCGAAACCCGCGACGGGAAGCGCCCGTTTTTCCTGTTCGCGTCCTACATTGAACCGCACCACCAGAACGACCACGGGCACTACGAGGGGCCGCACGGGTCAAAGGAGCGGTTCAGGGCCTTCGTCGTGCCGGGCGACCTCGTGGGCACCGAAGGCGACTGGCGCGAGGAATACCCCGACTACCTCGGGTGCATCGCCAGCCTGGACGAGAACGTCGGGCGGATCCGCGCGGCGCTGGAGCGGCTGGGCATGGCCGAAAACACGCTCGTCATCTACACCAGCGACCACGGCTCGCACTTCCGCACACGGAACGCCGAATACAAGCGCTCGCCGCACGATGGATGCATCCGGGTGCCGCTGATCATGTACGGCCCCGGATTCAGGGGCGGGCTGGCACCGACGGAGCTCGTCAGCCTGATCGACCTGCCGCCCACGATTCTGACGGCCGCGGGGGTCGCCCCGCCCGAGGCCATGCGGGGAACACCGGTGCAGAAGGTGGTCGCGGGGGATGTGGCCGACTGGCAGGATGACGTATTCCTGCAGATCAGCGAGAGCCAGTGCGGGCGGGCTGTCAGGACGAAACGGTGGAAATACAGCGTCGTGGCGCCGGACAAGACCGGGCACGATCCCTCCAGCCACCTGTACGTGGAGGAGTGCCTGTATGACCTCGAAGCCGACCCGCACGAACGCACGAATCTGGTGGATGAGCCGTCGCTGGCGGATGTCCGGGCCGAGATGGCGGCGCGGCTCAAACGCCGCATGGTGCATGCGGGGGAAACAGAGCCGGTGGTGCTGAGCAGGGAGGAGTTTGACGGGCGAACGGCGACGCAGGGAGGTTGAGTTGACTGGGGGTGGGGGCGGTACATTTCCATCAGTACTCAGACTTTGCTGGCCGTTGAGTTGAGGAAGAGCGCGATGCTCGTACGAATCCATGTCGATGAAACAAGAATCACGGCTTTCTGCAAGAGGAACGGAATCCGGCGTTTCGCGTTTTTCGGCTCGGTCCTGCGTCCCGATTTTGGTCCCGAGAGTGATGTCGATGTCCTGGTCGATTTCGACCCGGAGTCAGTTCCGGGGCTGCTTGGAATAGCACGAATGGAACGGGAACTGTCTGGATACCTTGCCGGGAGGAAGGTGGATATCCGCACGCGGGAGGATCTGAGCCGGTACTTCCGGCAACGTGTCGTTGACGAATCAGAGGTGCTTTATGTGCGAAGGTGACTGGAACAACGGGGCAACGTACCGTGTCCCGATCCATCGCTGGAAAGAACAGCCGTGACTCGTTTTGACAAGTTCCTTTGCACGCGACTCCTTCCACCCCTGCTCGAGCGACCCTGTGAAGCAAGGATTCCGCGATCGGGAGAGGAGGCAAAGCGGGTAAATTGCTTCTCGTTATTCGTCGATAGACAGAAACGCCCCCATCTGCGAGTCTGTGGGATCCGTGGAACGGACTTGACCTGTGAAAAATGGGACGAAACAAAAGAGCGTTACGAAGGCCAAACAACCGTTCCACTAGAGAAGATTGACGCAGCCGATCTCGTTGTCAGACACTACTACGGGCTCGCGACGATCGAGTACGAAGGGATCGGAGACCTTGCACTCGGCAGGTTAACCCTTTGGCCTTACATTCGAGTCCATTTTGCGCGCGTAGCGGACGGTGCTGTTCAGTTTTTGTTCAACAGAAGAAAGGTTGTCACAAAACAGACTGTCGAAATCCTAAACTACATGATCGAAAGCAGCACTCATGGTGACCGAAAGAAAGAAGCATTCACGCTTGTGGAGATTATGCTCGGCCTCTACAGCGATCGGTGGCTTCGGCATCCCGGCCTTTCGTCGCCACACCTCCGCATCGAATTCCACCTCAATTCGCTCGTTGACACCGGAGAATTGAAACGCTCAGGCAATGATGGCTACGTTCTGACTGGAAAGGCGCTACGTCTGGTCGAGGAATACGAGGAACAAGAGCGGAAACACAAACAAGGTCTCTGGGTACAATGGTCGCTCGTTGTCGTCACTCTGTTATTGGCGTCTTTGGCGGCGGTTCAGGTTTGGGTAAGCTATAACTCGCCATGAGAACACCTTTGGAATCTGTGTATGCAATGAGGAGATCTCGTCGGTGCCCCCCCCAATCTTTACCCCACCCCGGATGTACGTCCTCAAAGACGTCTGGGAGCGCCCTCAGGCGGCACGGTGTGCGGAGCGGCTTGCCGCGTCGTGGCCCGGGGTGGAGGTTCGCACCTTCACGTGCGACACGCTGCCCGACATCGTCGTCGAAGAGGGGTGGGATCACGGCGCGAAGATGGGGACGATGGTCCATGTTCCCCCGCCCATTCCCGTCCTCGGGCTGTTCCGGTTCGATCGTGACGCCATCGCCGCGGATGTGAAGCGCATGCGCGACGCGTACAAAGGCAACGGCAGCTTCCCCTTCGGCCTTGCCGCGGGCGATGGCGCGTTCGTCTTCTTCTGCTCCAGCACGCGCAATTTCCCGGTCAAGACACTGAACGATGTCAAGCCGTGCCCGGAACACGTCTGCCGGCCGCAGTGGCGTCTCCATCAGGGCCGCGGTTGCCCGCACCAGTGCGCGTACTGCTCCCTTGGCGGGTTCCTCATCACCCACGTGAACACCGAGGACTACATCGAGCGGCTGGCGGACCTTCTTGCGCAGAATCCGTGGCAGAAAACATGGCTCTATGACGACGTAATGGACGTCCTCACCCTGGAGCCCGAGCTCGACACGCTGGCGCCGCTCATGCGCTTCTTCGAGCGCACGCACGATCGCTACCTTATCCTCCACACCAAAAGCGACCGCGTGCACGGCCTGATCGAAGCGAGTGCCCCGCGCAACACCATCATCGCATGGAGCCTGAGCGGACCGACGCAGTCCGGCCGGTTGGAACCCGTTGCCGGCACCACTGAAAGCCGTATAGAGGCCGCTCGGCAGTGTCAACAGGCCGGGATGACGGTCCGTTACAAGTTCAAGCCCATCGTCCCGATCAAAACCTGGCGAGAAGAAGCCGAATACACGGTTGATCTGGCGCTGAGCAGGACGAAACCGGACAACCTCAGCATGACGACGCTCATGTGGATGGACTCAGCGGAATTGACACGTTGCATCCCTGAAGATCTGCTCGACGCGGAGTCCCTGCAGGCGGCGCGCGACGCGCACGAGGAGATGAAGGACTCGCGCGTCGGGCCGTATCCCCATGCGGTGCGCGAGCAGATCTACCGGCACTACTTGAGGGCCATCCGGGACCGAGACGCCGACGTTCCCGTGACGATCTCCACGGAAAGCCTCGACATGTGGAAACACATGGGCAGGGACCTCGGCTTCACCCCGGCAACGTACGTATGCGGCTGCGGCGCCGGCGCCACTCCGAACCTTTTCAAACTCGACACGAACCCCTGGCAGGACGCGAAGGCCGCACGAACGTGGAAAGGCGAGCCCGCGATGCCGGAGGAAGGCTGAAAGACACCCGCACTGCGGGAAAGGGCACTGAATGACACCGAAAGAGGTCGTCTGGAGGGCAGTGCACAGAGAGAAGCCGCCCCGGCTTCCCGTTTCGGCGGGAGCGCTCGGGGTGGAGGATCGCTACGGCGTGCCGATCCACAGCCTGCACCAGGAAGAAGACGGCAACCGGCGGGTGGACGAATGGGGGTGCGTCTGGGAGCACACCGATGTGCCGGGAATGGGCCAGGTGAAGGTCCACCCTCTCGAGGATATTTCGAAACTCGATTCGTACCAATTTCCGGACTACACCGACGACCGACGCTACACCGACGTCGAGGCCGCTCTGGAGCAGGCAAACCGCGAAGAGAAGTACGTCATCGCCGGCATCTTTCTCGTGCTGTTTGAGCGCATGCACATGCTCCACGGCTTCGAAAACACTCTCGTGGACCTTTACCACGACCGCCCCGCCATGGAAGCCCTCGCCGACGGCATCGTAGAGACGCACGTGACGCTTGTTCGCGAAATGGCAAGGCGATTTCCGGGGAAAATCGACGGCTGGACCATGACCGACGACTGGGGTACGCAGCAGAGCGCGTTTGTCAGCTTCGACCTCTGGATGGACTTCTTCTTCCCGCGTTACTCCCGAATTTTCGACGCCATGCATGCCGCCGGGTGCGACGTCTGGGTGCACTCATGCGGGAAAGTCAACGAGATCATTGAAGGTTACATCCGCGCCGGGGCGAACATCGTGAACCTCTGCCAGCCCCGCGCGCTGGGCATCGAAGAAATCGGCAGACGCTACCGCGGACGGATTTCGTTCGAAAGCGTCGCCGATATTCAGGTGACGCTGCCGACGGGCAACCGGGACCTGATCGCGGCCGACATCGAGGCCCTGATGACGCACTGGGCCTCCCCCGAAGGCGGCTTCTACTTCAGCGATTACGGGCAGGGGGCCGCCATAGGCGTCAACGACGAATCCATCAAGGAGTTCGAATACGACGAGTTCAGCCGGTGGTCGGAGCGCCTCTACGGCGAACCGCTTCCACCACGCAGGCAGACACACTGATTCATCCACAGGAGGGTCACGCCATGCTGAAAAACCCGATGACAGACCGCGAGCGAAGGCTCAAATGGTTCCGCGATGCCCGATTCGGCATGTTCATCCACTGGGGCCTCTATTCAATGCTGGGCCGGCACGAATGGGTGATGAACCGCGAGCGCATCCCGCTGAAGGAATACGAGAAACTCGCCGGCAAGTGGCAGCCGAAGCCCAATTGCATGCGCGACTGGGCAAAGCTGGCGAAAAAAGCCGGCATGCGCTACATGGTGATGACGACCAAGCATCATGAGGGCTTCTGCCTGTTCAACACGAAGCACACGGATTACAACGCCGTCAAACGCTCACCCGGACGCGATCTCGTCGCCGAGTACGTCGAGGCATGCCGCGCGGAAGGACTGAAAGTCGGGTTCTACTACTCGCTCATGGACTGGCACCACCCCGACGGCGTGAAGTGCATGAAGAACGATGCATCCTGGGCGCGTTTCACCGAGTTCACCCACGGTGTCGTGCGAGATCTCTGCACGAACTACGGCAAAGTGGATATCATGTGGTTCGATGGGGGTTGGCCGCTTTCCGCCGAGGGGTGGCGCTCCCACGAACTGATCAACATGATTCTCGATCTGCAGCCGGATTGCATCATCAACAACCGCACCGGCCTCGAAGGGGACTTCGGAACACCGGAGAACAGGATTGTCCCTGAGAAAACGCGCATGTGGGAAGCCTGCATGACGTTCAACCACAGCTGGGGCTACACGCCGATCGATACGAACTACAAGTCCGCGTGGGAGGTCATCTCCATGCTGCGGCAGTGCGCGGCCGGCGGCGGCAACCTCCTGCTTAATATCGGCCCCATGCCCGACGGAAGCCTCTACCACCCGTGCGATACTGAACTGGAGCGCGTCGGCAGGTGGATGAAGAAGTACGGCAAGAGCATCTACGAGGCCACGGACCCGATGGAGCAGGAATGGATGATTACCGGCGCGTTCACCCGCAAGGGCGATACGCTGTACTATCACTGCAACCGCTGGCCGGGGAAGGAACTTGCCATCGGTGGCCTGCGGTGTAAAATCCTCTCGGCGAAAATCATGGGCGGAGCGGCCCTGAAATTCACGCAAAAGGCCGACCGGCTGGTGATCAAGGGAATGCCGGAAAAGGCACCGGACGCCCTTTCTACCCCCATCGAGCTCAAGTTCGAAGGCGAACCGCGGCAGCAGCTTGGCCCGGGGCACAGGCTGCTGAGCGAGGCGTAGCAATCGGGCGAACACCGGATTGGAAGGGCGCGCCGAGAACGTGTCACGTTCTGCGGCGCGCCCTTTTCCGTCCGCACGGCGCCACGTTCCTCCCTCACCCCTCCTCCGTGTCCGCGGAGGTCTCCCCTCTCCCGGGGGTTGTATAGACCGGAGACATAGTATACGGGTGTATGGGGACATGGTATACGGTTCATGTTGCTACCCGATTGCGCAGA
>JAKJDF010000011.1:0-112218 GCA_022706085.1 Candidatus Latescibacterota bacterium
TCTGCGCAATCGGGTAGCAACATGAACCGTATACCATGTCCCCATACACCCGTATACTATGTCTCCGGTCTATACAGGCGCCCAGAGGTGCGGGCTCTGACCGAAATACACGTCCGCAGCCTCCATGAGTGTCTCTGAGAGCGTGGGATGCGGATGAATGGTGAGCTTCAGGTCACTGGCCAGCGCCGACATCTCCACGGCGAGCGTTCCCTCGGCAATCAATTCCCCCGCGCCCGCCCCTGTCATTCCTACACCCAGAACACGCCCGGTTTTCGGGTCCACGATAATCTTCGTCACGCCGTCGTTCCGGTCGAGGGTTGTGGCCCTGCCCGATGCCGCCCACGGGAACCGCGCAACCTTGATCTCCCGCCCCTCTTTGGCCGCCTGCGTTTCCGTCAGTCCGCACCACGCGATCTCGGGATCGGTGAATACCACTGCCGGGATGGCATAGGGCGCGAACACGGACTTCTCCCCCGCGATCACCTCCGCCGCAACCATCCCCTCGTGCGAGGCCTTGTGCGCCAGCATCGGCTCCCCGGCAACGTCCCCGATCGCGAAGATTGTCGGCTCTGCGGTGCGCCGTTGAGCATCCGCCTCGACAAATCCGCGCGCGTTCACCACTGCCTTCGTCGTTTCGAGACCGAGGTCCGCGCTGTTTGGCCTCCGCCCCACCGCGATCAGAACTTTGCTGAACAACGCGTCGCTCTCCGCGCCGGTTTTGTCCCTGAACCGCGCCCGAATGCCGTCTCCCTCTTCCGCAAGCGTCGTAACGGTGGTCTCCAGCATCACCTTTTCGAACTTCTTCTCGATTCGCCGCGCCAGAGGGCCGATAAGGTCACGATCCACGCCCGGTAGCAGCCCCGGCGTCATTTCGACCACGCTGACCCGTGAACCCAGCGCGTGGTACACCGTGCCGAGCTCCAGCCCGATGTACCCGCCACCGACCACAAGCAGGCTCTCCGGCACGCCGGCAAGCTCCAGCGCGCCGGTGGAATCCAGCACCCGTGGGCTCGGGATGGAAAGCGCGGTGATGCTGGTGGGCCGCGATCCGGTGGCCAGGATCGCATGCTCGAACGTCACCTCTTCCGCTCCACCGGCCGTTTTGTCCACACGGAGTGTTGTCGGGCCGGAAAACCGGGCGCGCCCCTGAATGTGAGTGATCTTGCGGCGCTTCACCAGCTCACCCAGGCCACCGGTCAGCTTCTGCACCACGCTCTGTTTCCAGGCGCGCAGCCTGTCCAGCTCCACGGTCGGCCTGGCAAACGTCACGCCCCATGCCGCCGCATGTTCCGCCTCGTTGATGAGCGCGGCAACATGAAGCAACGCCTTGGAAGGGATGCAGCCCCGGTAGAGGCACACCCCGCCGGGGTTTGCATCCGTGTCGATCAGTGTCACCTGCAGGCCGAGATCGGCCGCATGGAACGCCGCGACGTACCCGCCGGGCCCCCCTCCGATTACGGCAACCTGAGTGTGCGCCATGTCTCTTCCCCTTTTCCGGTGCGCCGCTCTCCTACATCGTATACTGCGCTCCGACAAGCCGCGTCAGAAGCACGTCCCGCAGGTACGCTTCCAGCGGCCTGCTGGCGGCGTCCGCAACCAGGTTGTTCTGCTCGTCGGGGTCCTTCTCCAGATCATACAGCATGTACCCCCGCCCGAGTTCATCCACCGCGTATTTGTACCTGCGGGACCGTATCATGATCTTCCGGCCCTGCCAGTCAATCTCGCTCAACTGGAACTCGCGCAGGTCTTCCTGTTCCCCCTTGAAGAGCGGCCAGAGGCTCTTCCCCTGATTTCGCCGCGAAGGCTCGCACCCCACCGCCTCCAGCAGTGTCGGGAAAACGTCAATAATCTCCGCAAGGGCGTTCGAGACGATGCCTGCCGGAACCCTCCCCGGCCAGCGGATCACCAGCGGCACCCGCAGGCTCGATTCATGGAACGTGCACTTCTGGATCCGGCCGTGGTCGCCCGCCATCTCGCCGTGGTCCGACCAGAACACCACCAGGAGATCGTCCAGCCAGCCGCGCGAAGCACAGGCGTTCAGTATCTCGCCCACCCAGTAGTCTATAAGCGAGATTTTCCCGAAATAATTCGCGCGGATGGCTGCCGCCTGCGCCTGCACCTCCGGGCCGAAGGTCCGGAAGTCCACCAAATTGCGCATCCAGCCGGGGAACTGATCCACCTGCGTGGAGTGCGGAATCGGCGGCGGCATGCTGGCCGGGTCGTACATCGTTGCGTACTCGCCCGGAGCATCCCACGGATCGTGCGGCCCTCCGAACCCGACAAACATGCAGAACGGCTGGTTGCCGCCGTATTCGTTCACGAATTTCACCGCCTGTTTGCCCACGTAGCTGTCCGGAAATGCGTCCACCGGCAACGGGCTCGGGCGCACCATCGCCCCGCCCAGTTTCGCCCGCTCGAGGTAATCCTGCTTGAACAGCTCCCAGTAATTCGTGCCGGCCCAGCTGTCCGTCAGGTACGACGGCGTCCGGCACGTGGCGTAGGGTCCGGTAGTCTCGTGCACATAATCGAACCCGCGGGCATGCATATACGGCTCGCGTTCCCGCAGGTGCTCTCCGCTGCGGTGTTCATGATAATGGGATTTTCCCACATGCGCGGTGTAGTACCCCGCCCGCTGCAGGTGATGAAAAAACGTCTCATCCTCCGCCGGCATTTCCCCGTGGTTGACCCACATGCCGTGGTTATGCGGATACAGGCCGTTGATGAACGACGCTCGCGCCGGCATACATACGGGGCACACGGTGGTGGCCTGGGCAAACCTCGTTCCCTCCGCGCAGAGCCGGTCCATATTCGGCGTGCGGATCGGAAAACGCCCGGCGCATCCCATTCCATCGGCTCTCTGCTGATCCGGCATGATGATCAGAATATTCGGCTTCGACATCTGATCCCTCCCCGAAGGGTCATAGCGTGAACCGGTATCGCACCTACAGAAGAATCGTCAGCGGATTTTCCAGAGCCCGGGCAATCCACCGCACGAACGCCGCCCCATCCACGCCGTCCACCACGCGATGGTCGTACGAAAGGGAAAGCGGCATGATGAGCCTCGGTTTCAGCTCGCCGTCCACGTACACCGGTTGCACCTGTGCGCGGGAGAGGCCTAGAATGGCAACTTCCGGCCAGTTTACGATGGGCGTGAAGTACGTTCCCCCGATGCCGCCGAGGTTCGAGATGGTGAAACACCCGCCCTGCATGTCCTCAACGCCGAGTTTGCGGTTCCTTGCCTTCTCCGACACCTCGCTCAACTCCACCGAAAGCTCCGTGATGCTCTTCTTGTCCACATCCCTGATCACAGGCACCAGCAGTCCGCGGTCTGTTGCCACCGCTATGCCGACGTTGACGTACTTCTTCCGCACGATCTGGTTGTTCGCCACGTCAACGCTGGCATTGAACTGCGGGAACGCCTTCAGCGCCGCGCCCACGATCTTCAGCGCCACCGCGGTCACCGTCAGCTTCCCGCCCGCCGCTTCCACCTGTTTTGCCGCGCGCTTGCGCCAGTCCTCCAACACAGTGATGTCGGCCGTGTCGAACTGCGTCACATGGGGAATCGTCGCCCAGCAAAACGCCATGTGCTCGGCGGTCTTCCGGCGCACGTTGGACATCTCCACCCTCTCCACGGCGCCCCATTTCTCGAAATCAGGCAGCGCCGCCGCCGGAATTCCACTCCCCGCGGTCGCCACAACCCTCGCCTCGTTCTGCGCGCGCGAAAACGCCTTCACGTCGTCATGGGTGATGCGGCCGCCCTCACCTGTCCCCGGCACTTTCGTGATGTCTATCCCGATTTCCCGCGCAAACCGGCGCACGGACGGGGTTGCCGGTGCGGTGTCGGGAGACGGCGCCAGCAGGCCGACTTCCGGCTCCGGTGTGGCCACAGGTGCCGCCGGCGCCGCGGCCGGCGCCGGTTTCGGTGGTACCGGTGGGGGGGCGGCTTCCTTCGGCGGCGGTTCCGGCTTTGCGTCCTCTTTCGGCACCTCCGTTTCATCCACGGAAAGCACCGTCTGCCCCACCGTCACCTTGTCGCCAGGCTTCACCAGCACCCCGACGACCTTCCCGCCCACAGGACACGGCACCTCAATCGTCGCCTTGTCCGTCTCCAGCTCCACCATCGGCTGGTCAATTTCGATCATCTCGCCCTGGACAGCGAAAACGTTGACAATCTGCCCGCCCTGCACGTTTTCACCCAGATCGGGTATCTTCACTTCCGTTGCCATACGCACCCGCCTTGCGTTACGGTGGTGGGATCGTGAAACGTTCCATCGGCTGTGACAAAATGTAAGACCGGAGCGGAGGCAGGGGTAGGATACTGGCCCATTTCCCGTGCATCTTCACCGTCCGGTTGCGTTCCCCGACACCGTGGGTTCGGGCTGCTATGCGCAGACCCGTAGGTTTCAATATCCGCCGTGTGTCCAGGCAGGCACGGCGTTGCGCGTTTCTCCGGAGGCACCGTGCGTGCAACCCCGCTCCCGCTCTGCAGCATTTCCGCCGGCAGGCCGGTCCTTGTCGGCGCGTCAGCGGGGCATTTCTGGTTCTCTGACCTCAAGCGCATGGCCTCGGGCCGCGTTCTCTGCTGCGTGGGCACGCTGCCAGACAAACCGGCTGATCCCGGGCACTCCGCCCGCGTCCTTTTTTCAGACGACCGCGGCGAAACCTGGCGCGAGCACCCGGAGCAAATCATTCCCGGGGCATCCAATATCAGCCTGCCGGACGGCCGTCTCCTCATTTCCCACGACCGGCTTGGCAACGGCCTGGACGGTGCCCCCGGCCCCAACGGCCCCGTGGATGCCGTGTTTGCGGTGCGGATTCGAGTGACGAAGCTTTCGCACGCGTTGTCAGCGTAGGGCGCGTTCGCCGAAAGCGCCGCTCAAACACCGCAATCGGTCTGGACTTTTTCGTGGATACGGTGGACCGCGTGGCCGCGCGCGGGCAATGCCATTCCCCACCCGTCCGGTTCAGCCAGCCGCCCTGTGGACCTAGTGGACAGGCTGTCCCCGCGGTCGCTGAGCCTGTCGAAGCGCCGCGGTAGAACGGCCTGCCGCGTTCCCCTACCCCAGCCCCCGCACCCACTGTTTCGTCCACTCCACCGCCTCCAGTCCGATATCCATGATGGAGGAACTGAGGAAGCAGAGCCCCTCGCAGGCGCCCTCATCCAGCAGCCGGACTCCGCTTTCCACCTGCGCGGCCATCTCCCCCGCGGTAAGCCGCCGGTTCTCCCCGAAATCGTGGAAGTAGAGCCCCACCACCGTCGGTTTGCCACCGCAAAGCTCGTTCGACCGTGCAACATACTCCGCCAGATTGGGCAACTGCCGCGCGTGCCACACCCAGAAACTCACGCCGTCCACGTACTGCAGGTAGTCCGCAAGGTTGGGTATGTCGAGGCTCATGGAGTAGATCACGATCCAGAGCTCCATGCCCGGCGGAAGCGCTTCCCGCATGCGAGCGAGGAGGTCCGGCTGCGCGCCCTTGCTGATCTCCGTCGTGCTGAAGTCGTCAAGTAGCACCCCGCGCACGTTGGGATGCGCGTTGTGCAGCGCAATAATGGGCGCCAGCGGACGCTCGAACTGGAACCCGTCGTCAAAGCTCATCTCCCAGAGCAGATTACGGCAGAAGGCGACGTCGCGGTACTCCTCCTCCGTCGGCGGGATGAACCCGCACATCATCGCCTGATCAATGCCGAGTTCGCGCAGCCCGCCGCCGATCGTCATGCGGGATTCGGGGAATCCGTAGTCCTTCGCGAGGCAGTTGACACCGGTGCCCCAGAGCCAGAGTTTGTCGCGCAATCCTGCCATGGTGTTGCTCCTCATGGGGCTTCGGGGAGGATGCCCCGCCGGGTCACGCGGATAAACTGCGCCCGCATGGACGACTCGAACGAATCCCAGTAGACGTACAGCACGCGGTCGGGCTCCACCTCGATCATACTGCCCATTGCCCAGATCGCGGAATCAATCTGCACGCCGGAATCCCACGAAATGCCATCGTCGAAACTTGCGTGAATCGTGCAGCCGGGCAGACGATGCGCAACCAGCAGCACTCCCGACGCCGTGCGCAGCATGTTCGAGGTCGCGTAGCCGGGGAAGGGTCCCCGCACGCAGGGCGTCCACGACCGCCCGCCGTCCTCCGACCACGTCTCCCACATCCATGGCGAATAGATCGGCCGGATCAGCGCGACAATGCGGCCCGGACTGACTTCGGCCGCGCAGATTTCCGTCAGGTCGAGGCTTCCGTCCACCGGCTTCCCCGTCGAATCGCGCGTGCCGTCAATGTTCACCCAGTCCGACCACGTGGCGCCATTGTCGGCTGTTCTGGCCGCAAACGCCTGGCAGTGGTGGGAACCCCAGGTGAAGATGCTGGCGCCCTCGATCGTGCTTTCGTGCCCGCCGTAGCCAAACGCCAGCACCGAGCCATCAGAGAGGTTGACGAGGGGAGCCGGATACACGCGCTTCAGCCCCCCGGGGGCAGATGGCATCGAAATCGGCTTCGGCGCGTGCCAGAGCTTCCCATCCGCGCCCCCGTCAGCAATACGGGCTCCTTTCTCGCTCGATATCAACATGCGCACGGTTCCGTCCGGCCAGCGGTGCAGGTAGCCCCAGCCGTCCCACGCCTCCGCTTCGTGCGTGGTGACACGTTCCGGGGGTGACCAGTTCCGGCCATTATCCGATGACCGGCTGACAAACTCCGCCGTGGTGCCGCTGTACGCGGGCTTCTGCGTCGTGAAGCTGAGGAGCAGATCATCGCCCGCACGGACAAGCTGCCCGGGGCGCTGCCAGGTGCCGGGCTCCATCCCGCTCACCGGGTGGAACCAGGACGTCCGGGGCGATTTCCCCGCAGGCCACAACTTCGCGCTTCTCTTTGCCCCGCCGACTGAAGCTTCGACAATGGACGCGTTGTTGAAGAGAAAAAGACCCATCCTGCCGTATCCGACGAACGACGGGTCGGCCACCTCGAACACACCCCGGCCGTCAATCCGCACGAAAAGACGATCGCCGGCAAGCTGGATGTCAGCTTCGTGCGACGCCACCGTGGTGCTGGATACACGGCGGACGAGGTCCATCTGCACGATGCGCAGCCAGCCATCGCCCGACATGCGCGATACTGCCGCCCAGAAGTGCTGCGCGCGGTCGGCCTGCCCGCATTCGGGGAAGTGCAGCACGAAGAAGTCGTCCGGCGCCACGGCGTGGAAGACGAGGCCCGCGTCGCTGTGTGGTGTCAGGGAGAAGCGCATCCTTGCACGGAAATCGCCGTAATCCGCGCCGAGGTGGAAGGCGTAGTGGTGGCCCTGAAGCCCGTCCCCGTCCTGGCGCGGCACCGCGGCCTTCAGTGCGCCCTCAACATCCACCCATGCGCCGTTCTCAAAATGCCAGCCTGTGCCATCGCCGAACCGCAATCGTTCCATCCCGAGTACCCTCCTGACGGGCCCGTTCCCAGTTCCCGGTGCGTGCTCATAATCGCGAATCTGTACGCGCGGCCCAACTCCTCGCACTGATTTCGCATCTGGCCCGGGCACTATCAGCTATGGCAAGGAGGCGTCTTCGTGTCAAGGGTGTGCGCGAGGTTTTTTCATCGGAGTCCCTGGCTGGGGAAAAGGAGGAGGATGGGCCGCGAAAGACGTCAGCGTGGCAGCATTTTGCGCGTGAGGTGGCGCCGCCCGCGCCCACGAGGTAGCTGAGCCTGTCGAAGCTCCGAGGGCGCGGGAAACCCGCGGCGTTCTTCGGCAAGGCGGGACGCACCGCGGACGCTCAAGGCATCTGCCAGGTCCATTACGTCCACTGTGTTCGCTCCCTTCGCGCACCCTCTTCGCCCACCGCCCCACGTCGTCCGCCGTGGCCGGGCGGGCGTCCACGAGGCTCTGGCGGCGCTGGTCTGTTCGTTCCCACAACGGCAGATCGCGCTGGCTGAGGAAGTCTTCGTAATCGAGGCGCAGCTCCTCCAGCCTGGCACGGACAACATTCGTGAGCTTCAGCTCCATCTTCTTCGAGGCGCCGGACGCCTGGCTCCCTTCGGCGACGTTCTGCACCCCACTGCGGGCTGCCTGCACCATCTGATCGTGTGCTCGACTCTGCCTTTCGATGTACGTGTCGCAGAATCTCACGGTAAGGTCGTACACAAGCTGGCCCACCCGGAAGCTCTTCAGATGGCGGTACCCCCCGTGCGCCGGTATCAGCGCTTCTCCTTTGGACATCATAGGGTCCCCTGCGCCTGCTTGCCGTCCACCTGGTCCACTCCGTCCACCCCGTCCACCGATCACTTTCCCCTCGGCGGTATGGCCCTCTTCAGGATCTTCCCCGTGGCGTTCTTCGGCAGGGCAGGCACAAACTCCACGATGCGGGGCACCTGGAATCTGCCAAGGCGCTTCCGGCAGAAGGCGATGATCTCCCGCTCCGTGGCGGTCGTGCCTTCCTTCAGTGCAACAACCGCGCGCGGCACCTCTCCGTGCAGGTCATCCTTCTCCGGCACCACCGCCACCTCGGCCACCGCCGGGTGCTGGTAAATCACCTCCTCCACGTGCCGTGGGTACACGTTCAGGCCGTTCACGATAATGAGGTCCTTTTTGCGGTCAACGATGTAGTAATACCCGTCTTCATCCACCCGGGCGAGGTCCCCCGTGCGGAACCACTCGCCGAAAAACGCCTCCCGCGTCGCCTTTTCGTTCTCCCAGTACCCCTTCATCACGTTCGAGCCGCGCACCACAATCTCTCCCACTTCACCGGTCGGAACGTCGTTCCCACGGTCATCCACCAGGCGGACCTCCACCCCTTCGAGCGCCGGACCGATGGAGCCCGGCTTGATCACGCCGTTGATCGGTGTCATGGTGGTGATGGGGCTGCACTCGGTAAGTCCGTACCCTTCGCGGATGCCGACGCCGAACCGCGCCTCGAAGCGCCGGTGAATGTCCACCGGCAGCGCCGCGCCGCCCGAAACCGCCACGCGCAGGCGCTCGAGCGGCGGCGCCTTCCCCTCCGGAAGGTTGCAGAAAATCGTGTACATCGAAGGCACGCCCATGAACACCGTCGCGCGGTCTTCCTCCATCACCCGTGCGACTTCATCCGGTGTGAACCGCACCAGCACCGTGATGGTTGCGCCGATGGAGATGCTCGCGTTCGTGCCCACCGTCGCCGCAAATGTGTGGAACATCGGCAACACGACGATCGTCACATCGTCCGGCGTTACCCCCATATGCACGGTGTACGCTGCCGCGTTCGAAATGAGGTTCGCGTGCGTCATCATCGCGCCCTTCGCGCGTCCGGTCGTGCCGGAGGTATACATCACCGCGGCGAGGTCTTCCACGGGGTTGATGGCGGGCATCCTCCACGCCCGCTTCGGCGGGGCGAAAAACCCGGCGTTGGCGTCATCGTCATCGCTCAGGCGAATTCTCACGCGCATCTCTTCCCGTGCCGTTCCCAGCCCGTCCACCATCGGCGCAAACAGCTCGTGGTAGATGATGCCCCGCGATCCCGAGTCCGCGATGATATGGCGCACCTCATCGGCGTTCAGCAACACGTTGATCGGCACCACCACCGCCCCCGCCTTGAGAATCCCGTAATACGCCACCACAAACGCCGTGCAGTTGATGCAGACCAGCGCCACGCGGTCGCCCGGTTCAATCCCCGCGTTCCGGAGGTACGCGGCGAGACCGTCACTCATGAGGTCGAGCGCGCGGTACGTGGTGTTCCGCGACCGAAACACGACCGCCGTTTTCTCGGGCATCTTCACCGCAGTGAAGTGGAGGACTTCTCCAAGAGACAGCATCGTTCGATATTCCTTGTGCAGGTGTTGAGCCGTGCGGCGCGGGTGCCGCGTACACAAAGATAGCCCGTCGGCCAACCGGGTCAAAAAAAGCGTCCGAAACCCCGACCGCGGGCACACAACCGGGGGGAGCTTCTGTGAAACTGCCATCCTGGGCAACGCTTGTTCTGTTCCTCATCGCCGTGTACCTGGTTTCCGGTGTGGGTGGTGCGTTTACCGCCTCGTCGGTCGGAACGTGGTACGCCGGCCTGGCCAAACCTTCGTGGCGACCGCCCAACTGGCTGTTCGGCCCCGTGTGGACGATACTCTACGCCATGATGGCGGTTTCCGCGTGGCTGGTATGGAGAAAAGCGGGATTCGGCGCGGCGCTGTTAATGTTCGCCGTTCAACTGCTGATCAATGGCATCTGGTCGCCGGTGTTCTTCGGCGCGCAGAGCCTCGGCGGCGGCCTCGTCGTCATTGTGGCTCTCTGGTTCGCCATCGTCGGCACCATCGCGATGTTCTGGCCGGTCAGCACGGCGGCGGCGCTGCTTCTGGTGCCATACCTCGCGTGGGTGAGCTTCGCCGTGGTGCTGAACGCCGCAATCTGGCGGATGAATCCGTAAGGAGGCTGTCGTGCGTGTTCTGCTGAGCGGCTCCACCGGATTGATAGGCGGCGAACTGCTGTGGCGGCTGAAAGCGGAAGGCCACCACGTTACCCGTCTCGTGCGGTCGCCCGCACCATTTCCGGAACCCGTCGTTGTGTGGGATTACCGAAACGGTCCCTTCGACCCGGCGGAACTCAGCCCGATTGACGCGGTCATTCACCTCGCCGGGGAAAACATCAGCGCCGGAAGGTGGACTGCCGCGCGCAGGGAGCGCATCCGGTCGAGCCGCGTCGTCTCCACGCGCCTGCTTGCCGAGGCGATCGCGCGCGCCCCACAGCCGCCGGCGGTGTTCATCGTTGCGTCGGCCGTCGGGTACTATGGCGACCGCGGGGACGAACTGCTGAGCGAAAACTCGGCGCCGGGAACCGATTTCCTCGCGCAGGTGGTGCAGGACTGGGAGGCAGCCGCGAAACCCGCCGCGGAGGCGGGCGTCAGAGTGGTACACACGCGGTTCGGGGTGGTGCTTTCCCCCCGCGGCGGCGCGCTGGCGAAGATGCTCCCCCTGTTCCGCGCCGGCGTTGGCGGCCGGCTCGGTTCCGGGAACCAATTCATGAGCTGGGTCGCCCTTGAGGACGCCACCGCCGCAATCGTGCTCGCGCTGACCACCGACACATTGCGGGGGCCGGTGAACGTCGTCGCGCCGAACCCGGTCACCAACCGCGAGTTCACAAAAGCCCTCGGCGCGGCATTGGGGCGCCCGACCTTTTTCGCCGTTCCGCGCTTCGCGCTCCGCCTCGCGTACGGCGAAATGGCCGACGCAACGCTGCTTTCCAGCACACGAGCCTGTCCGGAGAAGCTCGTGTCTTCGGGCTTCGTTTTCCGGCACCCGGCGCTGGAGACGGTGCTGAAGGTGCTGGGATGACCGTCGGAACTCGTAGCACGGGCATCCTGCCCGTGCAGCGCTGGAGATCGCCTCGGATGCGGTTATATTTGGGTGAAACGGGAATCGGTTTATGATGGTTCGGCAGGAGTACGGCATGGACAAAGAGGAAATCCTGAGAGAATTGCGCGATTTCAAGGCGGAACGAGCGGGTGATTTCGGAATCACGGAGATCGGGGTGTTCGGCTCTGTTTCGCGAGACGAGCTCAGGGAAGACAGCGACGTGGATGTTTTTGTGAGGACGAATACACCAAACCCATTCCCTCTTGTTCACGCGAAGCGGGAGCTGGAACGCCGGGTGGGCAGGCGGGTTGACATCGTTCGCCTGCGGGATTCCATGAACCCGTTTCTGAGGTCTCGGATAGAGAAAGAGGGCATCCGTGTTTGACCGCGAGCTCGTGTCGGCCGTGCTGGGCCAGATCTCCGAGACTCTCGACGTAATCCTCGCGCGAACGCGCCACATGAAGTCCTCCCGCGAGTTCACCGAAACGCCGGAGGGCAAAGAAAGACTCGACGGCATCTGCATGCTCTTCATCGCTCTGGGCGAAAGCCTGAAGAACCTCGACAAGATCACCAGAGGGGAACTCCTGTCGCGTTACCCGGAGATAGACTGGACGGGCGTGAAGGGGTTCCGTGATATCATCGCCCACCACTACTTCGACATTGACGCGGAGACGGTGTACTGGATGTGCAGGAATGAGGTTCCGCGCCTGAATTCGGTTGTGCGGGCGATGCGGGAAGCAACAAGAACCGGGGAAGGGTGATTCGTCATTCTTCGTGATTATGGAAGGGCAGAGCTATGAGAGAGAAACAGGGGCCGCGCATTCCGGGGCAGGATCGCCACGGCGCTCCGCTTCCCCCTGCCGGGAAGGCACCCCACGCGCAGACGAAGCCGAAAATCCACCAGAAAGGCGGCACCGGCACGCGGCATAAGTAGAGCGCGGGGAACACGGCTCGATGGGGAAGAGATTCTTCACTCCGTTCAGAATGACGCCGTCCTTGGCACTCCTCCCGCAACCACCGTCATTCTGAGCGGAGCGAAGAATCTCCGCGCACTCAACGCCAAAACGGATTTTCTGCTGGTGCGGCGGGCAGCTAGGTGTTCTTGTGTTCCCCACCACCCGCGTACGCAAAAAAAGGGCGGGGCGCGTCCAGTACACGCCCCGCCCTTCCGGATTCGTCGCCGGTTGTTCGCGTCCCGGCGTTATCCCTCTTTCTTCGGCACCTTACACGTGTTGATGCCGAGCACGGCATACAGACCGCACCAGCCGATGATGCCGGTGATGAGCGCGATCAAACCCACGATTCCAAGGATCCAGCACCACGTGGAGCACTGGCCTTGCCCGATCACGTACGCCACGACAATCAGAACCACACCGAGAACGACGCGAACGATCCGGTCAACGGAACCCTCGTTTTTCGTCATCATTCCCTCCTTTCGGTCCTGAGGTGGTTACCTGACTCCGACGTTCTGCCGGAGCACCGGCTGTTTGCCGGAACAACGTGGACCTGCATCCTTCTCACAAAAAATACGCAATTACAGAGCGAAAAAGTCCATCATGGAACCGCGCCGTTCCCGCGCGGCATTCATCGCGGATACGGCGTCCGCGTGCTCGTGCACCACGCTGTGAATGGCCTGCGCCACCACGGCCGGGTCTTCGTCGCCGGGGAACAGCACGTTCCGGCCCACAAGCGCGCCGCGGACATTCGCGCCCGCCCCGAGACCGCGCACGAACTCCTCCACCGTCAGCCACGGCCGTCCCGTCGCCTCACCGCCAAGGAGCAGCAACGGCAGGGTGGTCGCCTTTGCAACGCGGTCAAACTCGTCCGTATACGGAATCTTCAGCCACGTGCGGGCGGTGGAGTGGCTCAGCGCCTGTGCAACACCGATCACCCGGATCATAGGATCCGGCTGCTTGATGGTGCGGTAGCCGGTTTCCGTTCGCTCCACGGGCAGCGGCTCGAGGAATACCGGCAGCTTGAGGTCGTTGCACTGCTCGATCGCTTCCGCGCACCAGTCAATGGTCTGCAACACATACCGGTCATACTTGTCAGGCGCTGAGATCCGCAGCAACAGCTTGGCGCCGTCAAGATTCATCTGGGCGATACGTTTGGCCGAGCGGTAACTGGACATCTTGTCCATCATTTCGTACTCGGCGCCGGCAAGTCCGGTCCGGTTCATGCTGGCGATGAGAAGCCTCTTTTCCAGCACCGAGGGTTTCCCGCACTCCTGCAGAACGTAGTCGGCCAGCACCACGTCGTCTATCACGTCCGATGTCGCCATCAGGCCGTCAATTTCGCTGGCCACCAGCACCCGCATGATCCGGCCGAGATAATCGAGGCGGTTCCCCATGGCCACCGGGTCGTCGCCCACCTGGGTCACGTTGCGGGCCGGGTGGTCCGCCGCCAGGATGGTGAGGTGTCCGTCCGCGGTAAGTTTCTCCCTGCGCGGACGGACGGAAAGCAGCTCCTCCACCAGTTCCGGCTGCTCAACCCGGATCTCGTTCACCCTGGCAAGGGCGGCTTCCGGAAAAAACCGGTGCGACCGGAACGCGTAGCCCGAGGGGCGCGCGTACGCCACATTGACCGAATTCCGCGCTTCGTCGAAAAAGGCTTTCGCCGTGGCGATGACGTCGGTGGGGGATTCCGAGCCGACCGGCGCCACCTCGAAGCCGATCGTCCCGCGGTAATCAATCTCAACCAGCGCCTGCACGAACTCGGCAAGCACCGCGCTATCCACCGCGCTCCCCGGAGTGCCGAACTTCGGGTGCCGGTCGCCGTACCTGAGGTCGGCGTCTTTCGCGGTGCGGCTGGTGACGCAGTTGGCCACGTGAACATGGGCAAGGTAGGGCTTGAGCGCTTTCAGTGCCTCCGGGGTCTCCTGCATGAGCACCATGTGGCTGGAATCGTAGAGGAGGCCGAAATTCTGGTAGTTGCGCTCGTACCGGATGTTCTCCGCCAGGCGGACGGCCTCCGGCGTCGGCCCTATGAACTGCCCCTTGAAGGCCTTCGGGCCGTCGGCTTCCGTGCGGTTATCAAAAATCTCGAGCACGATGGTGATCCCGAGCGGCTTGGCCACGCGGCAGATGGTGTCGAGGCTCCGCACGATTCCCACGCGACCCATTTCCCTGATTTCGGCGGCCTGTTTCGCGTCTTCAATGCCGTAGGCGGGGTCGCGCCCGCTGAGCAGTGTCAGCTTCGTGGCGCCGACTTCCGCGGCTTCCTCGAGAAGAGACAGGATGCGCGCCACCGCCTTCTCGCGCTCGTTGTCGTCCACGGAGGAGATATCCGACGGCGCGATCAGGTTCTCCTCGTTGATGAGTTGCACCGGCTGGCACGCAAACGTAATTTCCATGCCGTTCGGGCGCATTTCCTTGATCAGATCGGCAACGGCGCGGCGGTCTTCGTGGCTTTTGATGTGCGTAATCTCGATGCCGCCGAAGTAGGAATCAGAAAGCACCGTGCGGATGGAGCCGAGGAGGTACGCCGGGTCGGCCTCCGAGCGGGAGACGCTGTTGGTGTTCCCCGGACCGGGAAACGCCATGAAGTGAACGATTGACAGGGTAGTCTGGTCGAGAGCCATGAGGCGCTCCTTGAGCAGGACGGTCGGGAAGCAGACCCGTCGAACAGGAGTTATCCACGCGCACCGGTATACATCGTAAACGTACGGGCGGACACCCCGTTGCACAAGGGATTTGTCAACCGATTTCAACCCGAAGGAGAAGGCATCCATGCTCCGCACGCCATTTGCCAGCGAACGAATATCCATGACCGACCCGACCACGGGTATCAGGGTCATTCAGCTTTCCAGTTATCCGCTCCCTTCCGCCCATTTTCCGTACTACTGGCCCAGCATCACGCCGGACAATCGGTGGATTCTATTCTACTCCCAGCGGTTTCTCCAGCGGGACGCGCCGTGGGATATCTTCCGCGTGGATGCCGACGGCCTGAATCTGTTCCAGCTTACCGAACGGAACGACGTGCAGGAAACACACGGCTATTACGGCCGGCAGTACGCCCTGCTTTCGCACGACGGAAAGACGCTGTACGTCCTCTGGAGCAATACCCTGTACGCCGTTGACGTCGAAACCGGAAAAGAAGAACTCATCGCCTGCATGGACCACCTCGTCGGCGAGGGAGACGCGTTGAGCTATAGCGTGCTTTCGTACGAAGGACGTTACATCTTTTTCCGGAAAGTGTCGTCGTTTGTAACATCGGTGCGACTCGATCTGCGGACGGGGCAGGCAGAGAACGTGGAACTCGGCGGCATCGCCATGGGCGCCATGCAGACCGAACCACGGGTGATGGTGCAGGCAGGGGAGATCATCTGGGGCTCGGAACCCACCCCCGATGGCGGGCGCCGGGTCACCAACCTCGGCTCCAAACCGGTGCTGTACAGCGTGGCGGAGGATGGCAGCGACCGGCGGCTCATCGGCCCGAATATCTTCGCGCACTGCACACTGCTGGGCAAAACGTCGAAGGTGCAGGGCTGCGGCCTGCCGCCGGAGCGGTGCATCTGGATCGCGGAAGAGTGCAGCGAGCCGCGCAAACTCTGCTCGGGACCCTATTTCTGGCATTCCGGCGCGTCGTACGACGGGGAATGGATCGTTGCCGATACGAACTGGCCGGATAGCGGCCTGCAGCTTGTTCACGTGCCGACGGGGCACTTCCGGACCCTGTGCCACACCGGCGCGACGCTTGAACACTACGAATTCGGGCATTCACACCCGCTCATCAGCAACGACGGCCGGCTGGTGGTGTTCCGCTCCGACCGCACGGGCTGCCCGCAGGTGTACGTAGCCCATGTGACGGAGGAGTTCCGCCAGAGCATCATCGCCGGGGAGCTCGACCGCCCGAAGGACAAGTGGATCTAGCACGATGGTCGTCGAGTGGCGTGCCGGCCCCTGAGCCTGCTCCCGGAGAGCGGGAGCCTGTCGAAGGACCGGTGCGCTGTATCGAGGAGCCGGCGGACAGCAGACGGGGCAACCCGGCGGCGGTTTGTCCCCAAACCGCCCTGCCCCGGGTGGTACACTGCCCTGCAGGGCGGTCTTTGGCGTGCGCAAGCGGGCTTGCGCTTTGAAAGCGGCGGCTCGCCGCCGCACTCCAAAACACGCGGCTTGAAACACCACGCGGCCTCCCCGCACCCGGGTGGACGCGGAAGAGCCGGTCTCCGAGTGGCGTGTCGACACGCTGTATCGAGGAGCCCGGCGGACAGCAGACGGGCGAACCCTGCCCCGGGTGGTACACTGCCTTGCAGGGCCGGTTTCTTTGGCGTGCGCAAGCGAGCTTGCGCTTTGAAAGCGCGTACCGGCGGCACGCCGGTCGGCGCGCCGCCGCACTCCAAAGTGACGCCCCTTCCCATACGTTATCTCCCGCCTCTATCTTTTCGCTCATATTGATCCCCCCCCCAACCAACCAGTGCCTGGAGACACCGCCATGCGATGGTTGTACGGCCTCCTTTTTGCCGCCTGCGCGGGCATTGCCGCGCCAACACACGCGCAGCAACCCGCTCGTAACACTCGGCCGATCGGGCAAAACGATAGATTCGCCGATCTGGATTCCTTCATGGAGTTCGTTATCAGCGAAGACCTACTAATTCGCACGCTAATCGGTCATACAAACAGTGTGAACAGCGTTGCAGTTACAATGGACGGGCAGACGATCGTGTCTGCGGGGCTGGACAGCACCGTTCGGGTATGGCAGCTTTCCGACGGAGTAAGGATCAGGACATTAATGGATCCGCCCAATGTTGCGTCGTTCCGGGGAACGCACCTTTCCCAGGAGCTGCTGGCGTTCATTGAGTTGCTTCATCGTACAGCCAGCGTAACACCAAACGGCCGATTGGTCGTTTCAAGCAGTGGGCCAGCGATCAAAGTGTGGCGGCTCTCCGACGGTACGCTCCTGCGCACGCTCACGGGACATACGAGTGAGGTATCGAGTGTTGCCGTGACGCCAGACGGGCAGACGATCGTGTCGGGGAGTTGTGACAACACTATCAAGGTTTGGCGTCTGTCGGACGGGATGCTGCTGCGGACGCTCAGGGGACACAGGAGTTCGGTGCCAGCAGTGGCGGTGACGCCAGACGGACAGACCGTTGTCTCCGGAGGTTTGGACAAGACAATCAGGGTGTGGCGTTTCTCGGATGGTGCACTCCTGCGCACGCTCACGGGACATACGAGTGAGGTATCGAGTGTTGCGGTGACGCCACACGGGCAGGCCGCCGTGTCGGGGAGCGGGGACGGCACGATCAAGGTGTGGCGACTGTCGGACGGCAAGCTCCTGCGCACGCTCAGGGGGCACAATGGTGCCGTGAACAGTGTTGCCGTAGTGCCCGACGGGCAAACGGTTGTGTCGGGAAGCGACGACAAAACGATCAGGGTGTGGCAGCTTGCGGACGGCACACTGCTGCGAACGTTAAGGGGCGATACGTCGCTTGTCAACAGCGTGGCAGTAACGCCGGATGGGCACTCCATCGTGTCAGGGAGTTCGGATGGCACAATCAAGGTCTGGCGGCTGTCAGACACCCCTGCGGTTCCGCCCCTCACTCTCCCTCCTTCGCTTTCCTGCACTGCTTCGTTTGAGGAACTTTCCGGCAACCGGGCGCTGGACGCGTTTGAGGAAGCGGCGCTGGTGCTGCGCGTGCGGAACACGGGGCGGGGCCCGGCGGCGCGGCTGCGCGGGGTGGCCACGGGAAGCGCGCGACGCGTTACGGTGGGTCCGTCTGAGGTCGTGCAGACCCTTCAGCCGAACGCCGAAGCCACTCTGCGGATTCCCGTCAAAGCGGACGGCACGGTGCGGGACGGCACGGTTCGGCTGCGCGGGGTGGTGGAAGAGGCGCGGGGGTTCAACAGCGATACGGTGCTGGTGGAGTTCGAGACGCGGGCGGAGCGGCCGCCGGCGCTCGCTATCGCCCGTGTGGCGCTGGATGACGACCAGACGGGGCAGAGCTTCGGGAACGGCGACAACACGTTTCAAGCCGGTGAGACGGCAGAGCTGACGCTTTTTGTGCAGAACACCGGCACCGGCGCGGCGGAGGCCGTCACCGGCACGGTCAGCACCACGGCGCAGTATGTGTATATCCTTTCGCCGCAGGACGGGCGCTTCACCGTGGGCGACATTCCGGCGGGCGAATACCGCGAGGTGCCGGTGGTGGTGACGGTGGCCCCGGCGTACCGCGGCCCGAACGCGCTGCCGGTGACGATTTCGCTTTCCGACCGCCGCGCCCGGTACAAATGGGAGAACCTCCCGATCGGCATCTCCCTTGGCGCCCGCACGGCGACGGTGCAGACGCTGCGGGTTCAGGCGGCGGCGGAGCGGTCAGCCGGGCTTGTACAATTGCCGCCCGAGCGTCAGCGAGCCGGTTCCTCCCGGGAGGTTTCCCGCCCCGATACGAGTTTCTACGCGGCCGTGCTGCCGCTGGAGTGCCCGGGGCTGGACTCCAATTCCGGGCTCACCCTGACCGACCACCTGCGGCTCTCGCTTCACCAGACCGGCGTATTCCGCGTGATGGAGCGGGCCCGGATGGAAGCGATCATGCAGGAGCAGTCGTTTTTCCTGTCCCCCTGCGTCTCCACCAGCTGCGCCATTGAGGTGGGCGAGATCCTTGCCGCGCCGTTCATCATCACCGGCCGGGTGGGCAAGGTGGGGGATACGTGGAGCGTGACGCTGAACGTGGTGGACGTGGAAATGTCGCACATTCCGGCGATGGCGTCGCAGACGTGCGGCGGGTGCGAGCTGGGGCGGTTGCTGCAGGATTCGGTGCCCCAGGCCGCCGCCGCGCTGGCGGGGGACATGCTGCGGGCAACAGCGAGGGGACGTTAGGGTAGGGCGGCTTGTCCCCAAGCCGCCGCGTCGCCGGCAATTCGGCACGCTGGTATTCTGAGTAGGGCTTGCCGCCCGGCGGACAGCGGGCCGGCCCTTCGACAGGCTCCCGCTCTCCGGGAGCAGGCTCAGGGACCGGCGCGCTCTGTCGAGCCGGGTGCGACGAATCGAGGGGCTTCCTGCCGCTCCTCCTGCGTCCATAGTGTCCACAAAGCCCACACGGCGCCCCGGTGGACAAAGTGGACCGGGGTGGATGCACGGCGCGGTCGTTGAGCCTGTCGAAACGCCGCGCCGGTTTGTTACAGCGCCGCACTCCAAAAACAAAACGGAGACAACCCGATGCTTGAGTACCTCCAGGGCCAACCGCTTGAAATCGGGCCGGGCCCGCACCTGTTTCTGGACGACTACCTCGTTGAGGACCGGCGCCAGCTCTCGCGCCGCGTGAACCCTCCCTTCCGGCACCCGGGCAACCCGGTCATCGTGGCCGACCGGCCGTGGGAGGAGCGGCCGTACCGCCCGCAGGTCGTCCGGAACCCGGAAACCGGCGGCTGGCGCATGTACTACCAGTGTTTCAGCGGAACGAACTACTGGTCGCGAAAAGGGCCTTCGTATTACGCGTGCTACGCCGAGAGCATGGACGGTATCCGCTGGGAAAAGCCCGAGCGGGCGAATCTGCCGTTCGATCCGCACCCCGCGACAAATGTTCTCCATGTGGACGATGAGCGGGGCGCACGAATTCAGGCGCCGTGGGTGTTTTTCGATCCGAACGACGCCGACCCGGCCCACGCATGGAAGATGATCTACAACTCCGCGGGGCTGCGGCTGGCGTATTCGCCGGACGGTATCCACTGGACCGCGGCGCGTCCGGAGCCGCTGTTTGCCTACCACAGCGACACGATGAACCACGTGCGTTGGAATGAGCGGGCGGGCAAATGGGTGCTGTACATGCGGCCGCCGATGTTCTCCTCGGGCCGCCCCGAAGGCCCCGGTGTGGAGCACCACCGGCGGCGCACCGCGGTGTCGTTCAGCGATGATCTGCTGAACTGGTCCGTGCCGCGCACGGTGCTGTACCCCGATGAACTCGACCCGACGCCGCACATAGATTCGGTGCACGTGTTCCCGTACGCGGGGCACTACATCGCGTTCGTCACCACGCTGGACGGCACCACGGGCGGCGCGAACGAGTTGATGCTGGCCACGAGCCGCGATGGTCTCGCGTGGGAGAAACCGCTGCCGAGGCAGGTGTGGCTGCCGCGTGGCCGCGAGGGTGATTTTGACGGCGGGTGCGTGTCAATAGGCTCGGATCCGATCCGTGTCGGGTGGGAGCTCTGGTTCCCGATGTCCGGTTTTCCGATGCCGCAGAAGGTGTTCGAGCAGGAGAGCGGAATCGGCATCGTGAAGATGATGGTGGACCGATTCCTGTCGCTTGAGGCACCGGAGCCGTCTCTGGGCGGTCCGGAGGATTTCGGGTGGCTGCTGACGAAGGAGTTCATCTGGCGCGGGAAGACGCTCACAATAAACTGCCGGATGAACAACGGCGACTTCCGCACGTACGGCGACATGCGCGTCGAGGTGGTGAAGCGGCCGAACGACGCCGACCCCGCCGGGCGCATGGGGCAGGTTGTGCCGGGGCACGGGGTGGAGGACTGCGACCTCATCCGCTCGAATTCGCCGGTGCAGACAGTGGCGTGGCACGGCAATCCGGACCTCAGCTTTCTGGACGGGCAGCCGGTGTATCTTCGGTTCCGCATCCGCAACGGCGGCCTGTTCGCGTTCAGCATGGGAAAATAGGGCGGGCACGCCCGTTCACGCGCACGCTCGTCTGTCGCCTCTAAGCGAGTTTGCGCCTCAACAAACGCGCCCGATTCTTTGTACCTTTCCTTGAACTCAGGCGCCAGATCCGGGTACGTCTGAGTGGGTGCAGAAGGGAGGTGCTACCATGGCTCTTGAACTGCCGCTCGCCAGTATTCGAGACATTTGCGCACGCTATGGCGTAACCGAGCTCTGCCTGTTCGGGTCTGCAGCACGTGATGATTTTTCGCCGGAAAGCGACGTGGACCTGCTCGTAACGTTCAGGCCGGATGCGACGGTAACCTTCTTCACACTTTCGCGCATGGCCGCCCAGCTCTCCGCGGCAATCGGTCGCCCGGTGGACCTTGTTCCCAAAACAGATCTGAAGCCGCTCGTGCGCGAGGAGATTCTCGCGACCACCAGGGTGTTGTATGCGGCGTGACCGCTTATTCCTCACTGACATCTGCTCCGCTGCCGACGACATCGGCGCGTTCCTCGAAGGGGTGTCCCGTGACGCGTTTCTGGCGAACAAAATGCTCCAAAGCGCGGTTCTTCAGAAACTCATTGTCATTGGTGAAGCGGCTGCCAGAGTCTCGCCCGAGCTTCGTGCGCGGCATCCCGGTGTTCCGTGGGCTGAAATGACAGGATTCCGCAACATCGCAGTTCATGCGTATTTCAGCATCAACTGGAGCATCGTGTGGGGAACCGCCCGGATCGATGTTCCGCAGGTAAGGAACAACGTGCAACGAGTACTAGAAAACGAGGAATAGCCCGGTGTCATCCCCCAGACGCGTTCTCATCCTGCAACCCATTCACGAAGCCGGCCTGACGGCGCTCAGGAACGCCGGGCTGGAAATCGTCCATGCGCCCGACGCGACCCGCGAGACTCTGCTCAGGCTGATTCCGGAGGCGGACGGGCTTATTGTCCGCACCACTCAGTACCGCATTGACGCGGAAGTGATGGATGCCTCCCCGCGGTTGAAGGTGATTGGCCGGCACGGGGTAGGGGTGGACCACATTGACCTCGTGGCCGCGGAAGCCCGGGGAATCACCGTGGTGAACACGCCGCTGGCCAACTCGCAGGGTGTCGCCGAATACACGATCGGGCTCATGCTTTCCGCCTGCCGTTTCATCCCGAGGGGCAACCGGGCGGTTCGTGAGGGACGCTGGGCGCAGCGGGAGGAACTCATCGGGGACGAGTTATTCCGCCACACTCTGGGAATCATAGGGCTGGGCCGGGTCGGCACGCGTGTTGCCCGGATCGCCGTGCTGGGGTTCCAGATGCGCGTG
This sequence comes from Candidatus Latescibacterota bacterium, assembly GCA_022706085.1. GTDB lineage: Bacteria > Latescibacterota > MWCZ01 > MWCZ01 > MWCZ01 > MWCZ01. The sequence goes on from JAKJDF010000011.1 coordinate 22,186, forward strand.
CTCTACTTCGACATCATCCGCAAGCACGAGACTGAGGCAGCACTCGGGGTGGAATTCGCGCCCTTTGAGGAGGTCCTGCGCCAGGCGGATTTCCTGACGCTGCACACGCCTCTCACGGAGGCAACCCGCGGGATGATGAACGGGGGCACGCTGGCGCTCATGAAGCAGGGCGCGTATCTCGTCAACGCATCCCGGGGAGAAGTGGTGGAGATTGACGCGCTTGCCCGCAGTATTACCTCAGGGCGGATCGCCGGGGCGGCGCTGGATGTGTTTGCGGACGAGCCGTTTCCCGCCGATCATCCCCTGCTGGCGATGCCGGAAGTGATCGTAAGTCCGCACATGGCTTCGCATTCCAGGGACAGCATGGTGCGCATGGCTCTCGTCGCCGAGGATGTAGCGCGCGTTCTCATCGGACAGGAACCGCTCCATCCTGTGGGAACCGGAACCGTTTCGTAAGTATCTTTCTCAGCGCTTTCTTCCCCGGCGCATGCCAACCGCACAGGAGAACCAACTCATGCCACAAAAAATCATGAGCGAGATCTGGGACTACATCGCTCAGGAATTCCGCGATACCATTTCTCGCGCGGCGCCGGAGCAACTCGGCTGGCGCATCACACCAGAGACGTATTCGTTCGCGGAGACCGCGTGGCGCGCGCTTGGAGTAGGATACCTCTGGTCTGTCGTGCTGAGCGGCGCAAAAACACTGGAAGAGGCGATCACCATGGACCCCGCCGCGCTGGACCTTCTCCAGGCCGCGCTGGACAAGTACGCGCCCGGGCATTTCCCGGACAGTATGCCGTGCGATCAGGATACTCTCCTTGAACGGACAGATGAGGTGATCGCGCTTCTCAGCGCACAACTGATGGAGATGAGCCCCGCCATGCGCACGAAAGAGTTCCGGACGTGGTGGGGCGCCGCGTATACCGGCGACGAGACGGTCGCCCGTTTGATGTACCGCGTGGCGCACTTCAACGGGCATCTGCACAGTATCCTGCTCCACGGAAAAGGATAGCGCCGTGGGACGAGCTGGCTGGCTGCTCATGGTCGTTGCGATGTGGGGGACGGCCAACTTTCTCATGAAGGTGGTAGGCTCCCGCATTTCAAGCGCCAGCGGCGTGCTGGGAATCGTGATAGGGTACTCCGCCATCGGCCTCTGGATTGCTCTCTCCGGCGGCGGCAGGATCGGCACTGGCGTCGGGTACCTCGGCGCGCTTGCCGTCGGGGCTCTCTATATTGGCGGCAACTACGCCTATCTGCGGCTCGCGCAGCGCGAGGATATCAGTGCGATCGCGCCGATCGGCAGCCTGAACGTGGTGATTCCGGTAGCGCTCGGGTTTCTGCTGCTCGGTGAGCCGATGACGTTGAGGAAGCTGGTCGGGTTCGTGTGCGCTCTTGCCGCCGTTGTGCTGTTGCACTAGGCTGCGGTTCCCGGCATGCCTTTTGACCTTCATCGACAGTTGCAGGAGCTTTACGCCGGCGAAGATGGTCAGCGCGAGGTACGAATCAATGGCTCCTTTGTTGCCGACGTGGTGCGGCACGGAGTCATCTACGAAATTCAGACGCGAAGGCTGAGCAATATCAAGAACAAGATCGCCTCCCTTCTCGAAACAACCCCGATCGTCATTGTCTACCCCATCTCGGTCAATACCACCATTGTCCATTGCGACGGGGTGGACCTTCGCGAATGTGACCGCCGTCCGTCCCCGAAACAGGGTCACGCGCTGGATGCCTTCAGTGAGACGGTGTATCTCGCGCACCTGCTGGCGCACCCCAACATGGCGCTGGAGATAGTGCTGGTTGACACTGAGGATATCCGCGTGAAGGGGGATCCACACGCGGCAACAAGAAGAAGACGGCGACGCCGCAGGCATTCAGAATGGACAACGGTGAACCGCCGCCTTACCGCCACACGCGGACGCGTGCGGCTGGATACTCCCGCGGACGGCCTTCAGTTGCTACCCCCCACTGTCGAATTCCCTTTCTGCACCCGTGATCTCGCGGATGCAGCGGGAACTTCCCTCTCCCGCGCCCAGCAGATCCTTTACACACTTTTCCACATGGGCGCCCTCCGCCGCGTCAGGCGGACAAGGTCCGGGTGGAAGTACGAACCTGCGCTGACCGATCCAGGGCGCATGCCGGGAGACACTTCCGGGGCCACGCGGTAAATCACTGCACCACATGATAATACGGAACACGATCAGCGTTTTCCACCAGTTATTCCCCGGCGTGGAGAGTAGTGGTGAAGAGAGGTGGACTACCCGACATTTGACCCCACTTATTCACCGCGGCAGTAAAGTTATTCACCACTTATTCACCAGTTTTCCATACACCTGGAACAATTTGCAAGATATTATTCTCGAATGCCTTACGTGAAATTGACTCCTCAAACAGGTGTGTCATAAACCACACCTATTACTAAGCGCAAATGCCAAAGATCCTGACTTGTCACGTAGTAGTTTTCGTGGCGCCGCATATCATGTCTGCACCACTGCCCCCAGCTCAGCGAAACCGGGACCTTCCGCGCTTACCGGATGGTGACCTCCACCTTCTGCGTGTTGAAGCAATAGTACATGCCGCCTGACTGAAAGTCTGTCCAGACGAGCCAGAAAGAAGTGCCGTCGGGCGCGATCCATTTCGGGGATATCTGCGGCTGATAGGCGCGCGCCTTTTCATCGCAGGCAGGCGTCCAGGCGGTTTCTTCATGCACCTGTTCCCACGGACCCCACGGAGTGGGTGAAGTCCAGAAACCCAGGTAACTGGGCTTGCCGAACCACATGCCGTCGGGCGCGCATCCCATGCCCCAGTTGGCCATCAGGTAAACGCCAAGCGGCCAATAGTAAACCACGCTCGGATGCCACGCATACGGGTGGATCTTTGTGTTCACCCAGCCGGAGGGGAATGTATGGACAGGAACACGTTCGTTAATGTTGGCGGACCATGTGGCGCTTCCGTCAGCCTTTCGCCCACCGAAGAACTCGTACGCCGATCGGTCGAGTATGCGCTGTTTCGGCACTCGGCAGAGAACCGTCTGGTTCATGGTGCCTTCGGTGTTACCGTTGGGTGCATAGAGGTAGACGAATCCATCCCGGTTGTGCTCGTAGTTTCGGCCCATCTGGAGCACAGTGATGAGCTGAAACGCCTCGTCTGGTTCATTGAAGAAGAGCATGTTCTGGCGGCTCCGCTCCTCCCAGGGCTCCCACCGTACCGGGCCACCGTCCTGATTTCGCCATGTGCGACCGTTGTCGGGGGAGTAAATGAGCTTGATTCCCACAAAACGCGGTTCTACCTCCTCGAACGGCCGGTTGGGCGTGCTGAGGAAATGATAGATCGCCCCATCAAGCGCCAGGATGCCGAAGCCGTAGTAGCGATTACGGTTGGGTAATGGTTCAGTGAGAAGGTCGGGAAACCCCGGCAGATGCTCGAAGGAATGGTTCGGCGGCGCGCCGTTGATTGCATACACGCGGGTGTTGTAGTCTTTGCCGGTGTAGCCAGGCACATGGTCCCATCCCCTTCCATCGCACAGCCCGGCGTAGACTTTGTCATCGTTCGCCCAGGTCATGTGCCAGTTGTCACCTGAGCCGCCGGACCGCCAGACGGTCTCTTCGAGCCTTTTCATGCGGATGATGCGTGCCATACCGTGGTTCCTTCTGCGGAAAGCGAGCGTTGAGTGTGAAGGATGATGTACACTCAATGATCACGCTTCGGCCGCGCAGGCTCAACCGCCGTGTGCACGCGTCCTTGTGAGTACGGTGGCCGTCCGTTGCCCCGTGGAAGCGCACCAGCAACACTTGCGACGCAACGGGGTAGCGAGCTATTTTTGAAAGTAATTCGCGCTGGAGCCCGGTGCTCCAGGAGATTTCTCCTTGTCGTGAGGAGTATATGAGTAGCCCGGACGGCAACAGTAGCCCGAGCATCATCCAATCCGCCGCAATCGAAGAACAACAGGCCGACGTTCCTCCTTTGCGGGCGTGGGCGGCAGCGGTGGCGTACCCATTTCTCCTCTGATGATGTGAAACGGTGTTCGCCTCTGACCGCTGTTGCCCCTGTGCGGTCAAAAAGAGGCGAATCATGGCACATCATCCATTCAATCTCTCTTTCTGCGAATCCTTCCCACCTTACGATCGGTAACCTCACGGCAGACGCGCGGTGAAGTTAGCGGTGATGCCGCCCTGTCGTTTCGCGGCAGGTTCTCCTCGTTTGTTGAGTTGAATCCCTCCGCGTATCTCCGCACAGGAAGGAGGGCGGTATGAAACGGGGAATCTTTGCGCGATTTGCCGGGGTAACTCCGGTCCCGACAACGGACCGCGGCACATCGAACGAGAACGAGAGAAGGCTGGTTGCCTTCTGTACGAAACCCCTTCGGGACGTCTTCGCCGAACTCGACACATCGCCCCGCGGGCTGAGCTCGGAACAGGCAGAACATCGCCTGGAGGAGTACGGCGCCAACGAACTGCCGGACCGCCATCGCCCCGGCCTGTGGGTGGACATCCTCAACCGCCTGAAAAGCCCGCTGGTCATACAGCTTCTCGTGATCGCGTTCGTCTCCGCTCTTATTGGCGAAACGAAGTCCACCATCATTGTGAGCGCCATGATTTTTCTCAGCGTCGGGCTGTCGTATGCACTGGACCGGCGGTCGAGTCGTGCAGTGGAATCGCTCGGGAAGCGCGTTCAATCGCGCACCTTCGTGCTGAGGGACGGGCTGGAGAAGGAAATCAAAAGCTCAGAGATCGTTCCCGGCGACGTAGTACTCCTGCATGCCGGCACCATTGTTCCTGCTGATCTGCGGCTGATAGTCGCCAAGGATTTCTTCGTCAGCGAATCGAGTCTGACCGGCGAGTCCATGGCCGTCGAGAAGACGGTTGGGACCCCCGGTACCTCCGTGCAATCGGCGCTGGAGATGCCGAACGCCTGTTTTCTCGGCACCTCGGTCACCAGCGGAACGGCACGGGGACTCGTGGTCAATACCGGCTCCCGGACCTTGTACGGGGCAATTTCCGCACGGCTCTCCGAGAGAAGCGAAGAAACGAGTTTTGACCGGGGCGTGCGTTCGTTCACCTGGTTGATGATCCGGTTCATGGTGGTGATGGTGTGCGTGGTGTTTTTCATCGTCGGTCTGACCAAGGGAAACTGGATTGAGGCGCTGCTCTTCGGCCTCTCCGTCGCCGTCGGGCTCACCCCGGAAATGCTCCCGATGATCGTCACGGTAAACCTGGCCAAAGGCGCGCTCACGATGGCGAAAAAGAAGGTCATCGTGAAGAGGCTCCCGGCAATTCAGAACTTCGGCGCCATTGACATCCTCTGCACGGACAAAACCGGGACTCTGACGCAGGATAGGGTGGTTCTTGAACGCCATGTTGATGTTCTCGGAAACACCACTGAAGACGTCCTGAACTACGCGTACCTCAACAGCTATTTCCAGACCGGGCTTCGCAACCTGATAGATCGCGCGGTGATTGACTCTGCGGATCTGGACGCGGACCTGCAGTGCCGCCTGGTGGACGAACTGCCCTTTGATTTTCAGCGCCGGCGCATGTCCGTCGTGGTGGATTACGAGGGGGATCACGTGTTGATCTGCAAGGGTGCGGTGGAGGAGATCTACGCGTGCTGCGGCAGCTATCAGATCGATGACGAGGTTTACCCGCTGATCGACATGATCCGCACGGATCTCTTCGAGGAGGTGGAAAGGCTCAACCGCGATGGCTTCCGGGTCCTTGGCATTGCCTATCGCGAATTCCCGCGAACGAAGACGGTGTTCACGGTCGCGGATGAACGCGAGCTCATCCTGCTCGGGTACATTGCCTTCTTCGACCCGCCAAAGCCCTCAGCGACCGAAGCCATTGAGCTGCTGAAAAAGGCGGGAGTCAAAGTGAAAGTGCTGACAGGCGACAACGGTCTTGTCACTGAAAAGGTCTGCCGCAACGTGGAGCTGGAAGTTGATAGAATCGTCACCGGAACAGAGCTTTCGGAGCTCTCACCCGCTGATTTCGTGGAGACCGTGCAGACCAATGACGTTTTCGTCAAGTTGTCTCCGGCGCAGAAAGAGCAGATCGTGAGGGTGCTGCGGAGGAACGGGAACGTTGTCGGTTTCATGGGAGACGGTATCAACGATGCACCCGCCCTGAAGGCAGCGGACGTCGGTATTTCGGTGGATTCCGCGGTGGACGTGGCCAAGGAATCTGCGGATATTGTGCTGCTCGAGAAAAGCCTTCTCGTGCTGGAAGAAGGCATCATGGAGGGGCGGCGGGTTTTCGCCAACATCGTCAAATACATCCGCATGGGCGCCAGCTCCAACTTCGGCAACATGTTCAGCGTGCTCGGGGCGAGTTACCTGTTGCCGTTCCTGCCGATGAAGCCGGTACAGATTCTTACGAACAACCTGCTGTACGACTTCTCGCAGACCGGCATCCCCGCGGACAATGTGGACGAGGAATTACTCGCAAAACCGCTCAAATGGAACATCTCGAACGTAAAGCGATTCATGATGTTCGTGGGGCCCATCAGCTCCATCTTCGATTACGCCACGTTCGCGCTGATGTGGTTTTTCTTCAGGTCCAGCGAGTTCCTGAATCCCTCCCTCGGAGGAGCGGAGAAGAACGCTCTGGCAAGCCTGTTCCAGACGGGATGGTTCGTTGAGTCGCTCCTCACGCAGACGCTGATCGTCCATATCATCAGGACGAGAAGAATCCCCTTTTTCGGAAGTCGGGCTTCCCTCCACATGACGCTGACCACGCTCGCTGTCGTGGCGGTCGGGGCGTGGCTGCCCTACTCACCCTTCGCCCCCGGTCTGGGAATGACTCCGCTACCCCCCGTGTACTGGGCGTGGATTGCGGCGTTCCTCGTGTCCTACGGGATTCTGACGCATCTGGTGAAGACATGGTTCTTCAACCGGTATGGAGGTGATTGACAATGGATACTCTGCTGGACGCGCTGCAGGAAGGCCGGTTGTTCGAGCTGCCTGAAAACGACAAATCGCATGCGCTGCAGTTTCTGGCGCACATCATCGAGGCGTTTCCCGAAACGCCCGCGGGAACCGACGTGGTGGAAAGCGTCATGAAAAGAGAGCAGGTGGCCACCACAGCCATCGGCAAAGGCTGGGCCTGCCCTCATGCGCGAATTCCCGGCGACGAGGACCTTATGTGCGTGGTGGGGTGGAGCCCGGCCGGGATTGACTATGGCTCGCCGGACGGCGCACCCGTTTCGCTCGTCGTTATGTACCTCGTTCCGGATAACCAGAGGAACCACTACCTGCGCGAGATTTCCTCGCTGGCAAAGGCGATCGAGAGCTATTCCGGCGGAGAGAAGCTGCGGGAAGCCACGGACCTTGATGATATCCGCGGGTATCTGCTCGACCTCATCGAAACAGGCGAAAAGACGGTAGTCCCGGATACGCGCGCGCGGATGATCCGCCTTCAAACCAGACCGGCACGGGAAGCGGCGGCCGTTCAGGACCTTTCAAACCTGATCGTGGAACCCGTGACGATTATCGCCGGCCCGGGAATGAACGACGTTGTTCTGGCTCAGAATCCCGTTCTTTTCGAACAACTCCGGTCCGTGAACGGGCTTGCCGAGCGGCTGGACGCCGGAGGTGTGTTTCAGAATGGCGGGTGGCGCGTGCTGAAGCGCAGTTCCACGCTGTATCAGGGGGGACGCGTCGCGCATGACTGCCTGGCGATCAGGATGGCTCCCCAGACTCCCGCGCGCCAGGCGTAGCGCCGCGTTCCCGCGCATCCAGCTCCGCAGTCGGTCCTCTGCGACGGATGGCGCACCTTCCCGGCAGAACAGGCTCGTCCGTCCCCCACCGCGTTTGTTCCCGAAGCTCGCCGCGCTACACTTTGCACAGTGTCTGAGATAACCACGTCGTTCCGCTTCCCGGGGCAAACCCATGCAATCCGCGGCCCAGAACTCTCTCAACCGGCCCTGTTCCCATGCTTCCTTTCGCGCCGGCACAATTCCGGGTGTCTGTTGGCGTTCCGGCAGCGCGGTGTTCGACGAGATGTTCCGCGATGGTCGTCTGATGTGCCGGTACTGGAACGCGAACGGGCAGATATGGCCTGAAATGCACTTCGAAAACACGTCATGGGCGGCAAATCAGCCCGCCGACACGTTCCACCTCGCCATCAACCGGCACGATCTCGCCGGCGGGTATTCGTGGCTGGGCGCGGAGGCAACGCCCGACCCATCGCCGTACCGGCGGAGGCTGAGCGACCGGGATGAACTGCCGGTCACGCACGGCGTCGTTCGCCTCGCCCATGCTGAGGCGCGAGTAGAGGTTGCCGTGCACACGCGTATCGACGGCGGTCCGTTCATCGTCCGCTGGCTAGAGATCACCAACCGCGATTCTGCTTCTGTTGCCATATCTGCGGTATCTCCCTTCGCCGGAGCGCTCTGGGCGCACCGGTATGAAGAGCACCTGCCGCCCTCCCGCGAGAGCCCGTTCGAGGTGGCGTACAACCACGCCTTCGAGTGGGGCCATGAAGGTGATTTCTGGTTCCAGCCGCTCATGCCGGGCGTGCTTGCCGTTGACGGAGGCAGGAAAGGCCGCAGCGGATGGGGCAGGCCGGCCTTCTGGGCGCGCAACCTGTGCAATGGACAGACGTTCGTGTGCGAGCTCGCGTGGGGCGGGAATTACGAATTCGCACTGGACTGCCGGTTCCACCCGCGTGCGGCGCAGGACCCCACCCGGCTCGACACGCCACGGGCGGAACTGTACTTCCGCATGGGGCTCTCGGGGTATGACGAAGCACTCCGCGTCGTTGAACCGGGAGAAACCGTGACCACGCCGGCCGTACACGCGGCGCTGTTCCACGCGGATACCGACGACATCGTGCAGGCGACGCATGAGCACGTGCGCAGTGTTGTGATGCCGGCGCAGATCCCCGGGCGGGAGGTGGAAATCGAAGCGAACCACCGCGGCTATCTGTGCGACCGGGAGAATGTTCCCGATATCCTGAAGGACGTGGACGTGGCGGCGGCGATCGGCGCGGAGATGTACGTAATAGACGCCGGCTGGTACGGCAATGAACCGAACCAGTGGGGAAACAACGTCGGGGACTGGCACGACGGGCCGTGGATGAAGGAAGGCGGCGGCCTGAAGGCGGTCGCGGACTACGTCCACAGAAAATGCATGAAGTTCGGACTGTGGGTCGAAATCGAGGCTGCCGGCGCACACAGTACGCTCAAGAAGGAGCATCCGGACTGGCTGATGACACGGGACGGGGACCCGGTTGCCGGAGGACGGGCGCTGGACCTGACTAAGCCGGAGGTTGCCGGGTTCGTCGAAAGCGAAATCGAACGACTCATCCGAACATACGACCTCGACATGTTCCGCATAGACCACAACCACTGCATCCAGCCGGCGGGGAACAGGAACCTTCACGGGTTCACGGAAGACCTGATGTGGCGGTACTACGATGTGCTGTACGGGATATTTGACCGCCTGCGCAAACGGTTCCCGAATGTCGTGTTTCAGAACTGTGCCGGCGGCGGCGGGCGGCTTGACTGGGGCACGCTGGCGCGGTTCCACAACACGGAGCTTTCCGACTGGATGCGCATGCCGCGCGGCTTGAAAATCCTCAATGGCGTCACCATGTCGCTTCCCCCGGAGATACTGCTGCGCACGTTTGGCACGGAGGTGGGCGAGCACGCGCTCGAGGGCGACGTGGATACCCAGCTCCGGCTGTGCTTCTGTCGCCCGATCTTCCGCGGCATCGCGCCATCGACGGACGCTCTGGCTCCCTGCCTCCGCGACCGCATCACTCACTATCTCGATATATTCCGGAAGCAAATCCGGCCAGTCATGCGGGATGGACTGGTATTTCACCATACGCCGTTCCTTTCTCACCAGGAAATCACTCCGTGGTGCGTGCTGGAGTACGCATCGCCGGACCGCACCCGCGCGGTCGCGGCGGTGTTCAGAACGTCCGCAGAAGGAACGGGAGAGTACCTCTTCCGCCCGCGCGGGCTGGATCTGTCAACCACGTACCGCGTCGTGCTGGATAACCGCAACCAGTCGTTCCGGGCGACGGGCAGAGACCTGGTCACCGATGGCGTCCGGCTGCAAATCGACCGCGCGCTCGCGTCGGAATTGATCGTATGTGAGGCTGTTCGTTGAACAGGCGTACCACCATCTCGGAAGGAATCCAGTCATGCAGATTTACGCGCCGTTCACGGTTGATGGCGTTCCACCCCTCGGCACCTACGGAACCGGTTCGCTCGCAGAGCTCGCGGAGCTGAAAGAATGTCGCATGAACCTGATTCTGGGGGCGCATGCGCAGGTTGATCTGAGCACGCCGGAAGGGAGGTTCTGCCGCGAGAACGGTATCAAAGTCATGTACCACCTGACGCAGCATCTGTACGGCAACCCGCAGCTCGCGGAAGCGATAGACGCGGCGCAGACTACCATCCCGTTGGCCCGCGTACCGCAGGCTCGGCGTGATTCGCACCTCATCGAAATCGAAGGTGAACGCATCCGCTACCGGGAGATGACGGATTCGGCGCTTGTGGGCTGCGAACGGGGCGTTGACGGCACTGCCGCGGCGCCTCATCACAGGGGCATCATCCTCTTCTGGCCGGAGCCGCTGGAGGCGGAAGTAGCGCGGGTGAAGGACTCCCCGAACCTGTGGGGTTATTATGTGCTGGACGACAGCCCCGGCGACTCCATCTCTGCCCTGCGGGGAATGTATCGCGCCATCAAACGTGTGGACACGGCAGCGCATCCGGTCTGCGCGGGGTACGGCGGGGCTGCCGCCATTCACAATTTCGGACCCGGCGTGTGCGACATGATGCTCATTTACTTCTACCCGTGCATGGAAGGCGGGTACGTCAGGTCGTTCGTCACTCAGGAAACGCAGTGGCTGCTCAGCCGGGCGCGGGAACGCGTCCCCGGCATTCCGTTTATCGGTGTCTACCAGGGGTTCTGGGGCATCGCCGGGTATCCGGACATCCCCGTTACCCCGCATCAGCTTCGCGAGCAGATGGAGGATTTTGTCCGGGACGGGGCGGCGGGCCTCGTGGCATTCACCGCCCGGTCGAAGGCACGTGGCGACTCATTTGACGGATGGAATGCGCGGGCGGACCTGCGCGAGGAAATGCGCAGAATCAACGACGAAATCCGCGCCACTGGAGGGCTCACGGTGCCGCCGGAGCCGCCGGAACTTGCCAGCCTTCGAATCCAGCCCGTCGGTTTCTGGGAAAGGCCCCTTCCGATTCCCGGCCTCGTCACGGCGTGGCACGTAATCGGGCCGTTCAAGGATGTCGAAAAGAAGATGCTGGAGGCGGCGTTTCCCCCGGAGCGCGAAATCAACCTTGACGCGACGTACGACACCGCGAAAGGGCCGCTTCGGTGGCAGGTCTTTTCGCACGAGGATGTCTACCAGCTCAATGGTGTCCTGGGCGGCGATCCGATTTACCCCGAGGAATGGCAACAGGAACTGATGAACGTAACCGCCTACCTGACCTGCACGGTGACAAGCCCCCGCGAGCAGGAAGTTGTGCTTCGCGTCGGCAGCGACGACGACGCAATCCTGTGGATCAACGGCCGCGAGGTCTGGCGACACGACGGCGAGCGGGGCATCCTGCGCGATCAGGATACCGCGCGGGTAACAATTGCGAAGGGACGGAACGTGTTCCTGATGAAGCTGTACAATCGCCGCGATATGTGGGGCGCGTCGCTCCGAATCACCGATGAAGCCGGGCGGGCGATTGACGGTGTAACGATCAGTCCCGCGTCGGCTGACGTCATCCCGGCGTGAGCAGGTCCGGCACGTGAAAAGGAGGATTGGCCGATGCCAGCCACTGATTTCACCAACTCCTACATGACGTTCACCGTGCCAAACGGCGAAAACACCGCCCGCATCCAGCTCGACGCCCTTTGCCGGGTTACCGAAGCGGGGTCGACACGGGAAGCCGTGCTGATCACTCCGTGCAAATCGGAACTCATGTACGGCCAGACGAAGCTGTTTCAGGACCCGAACTACGACTTCTGCGGCATATGGTCACGGGACGAGTATCTGATCCTGCGCACGTACGTGGAACACCTCCGTGACCGGGACCGTGAGGCGGAATCGGGCCCCAATCTCCCGCGGTTCGACGAGGTTCGCATCGATATCCGCACCTTCCCGAAAGCCGACCGCCTCGCAACCCCCGGCGAAGTGGTGGACGCCACACTGGAAAACCGGCATATCGTTGCCCGCACCAGGGTTCTAGACGCGGACGGGGCGCGCATCGCCGAAATCGAGTATCCCGTGAAAACGATGAACATCATGCAGGCGAAGCGCTGGTTTCAGGTGGATACGGGCCCGGTCATCATCCCTGTGTGGGCGTACGGCGGCGCCGCCCGGGGCAGCCGCTTCGTGGAGCAGTTCGCCATGGCGTTTGTCTGTTTCAACGTGATGGAAGGCTACACCGAATTCGTCCTGCGCGAGCCGACACGTATTCCGGGGAACAGAACGGCGCTGGTATGGCATTACAGCCGCATCGTGAACGTGCAGGCAACGCACGAGTTCTGGTCCGTCGGGTAAGGTCGAGCCGTTGGGCGAGCGTCTCGCCGACGCCGCGTCTCCGCACGACGACCCGATTCCGTCATTCCCGCGAAGGCGTGGTTCTGGAGGTGCACGCGCGCAACGCCAGTGTGGGCGTCGTACCCGCAGCGAGAAGAACGAGCATTTCGTCACAACCGACCTCAAGCGTCTCGCCGGTGGCGCGTGTCCGCACGACGACCTGATTCCGTCATTCCCGCGAAGGCGGGAATCCAGAAAAACGCCTCCCATGAGGAACCTCGTCAGGCAGGAGTAACTCGAATGCCCGTACGCTTTGACAACGCCCGGTGGGAAAGAGTCCGCTGTCTGTACCGCGACTGGTGGGCAGGCAAGATGGACCGCCCGCTCTTTCACATCGCGGTGAGCGGGTACGACCCGGGCCGCCCGGAACCAGCGCTCCGCCGGCACCCGCTCGAGCCCTGCGCCGACCTTTCCATTCCGGCGGAGGAGGTGGCGGACGCGTGGGACTGGGAGGTATCCCGCTGGGAGTGGCTGGGTGACGCGTTCCCCATCGCCTGGCCGAATCTCGGCCCCGGCGTGCTGGCAGCCATGCTGGGCGCGCAGTTGCACGCAACTCCAGAAACCATCTGGTACGAACCTCCCCCGGAATGGGGCCCTTCTGGCAGGCCGATTGAGGAGATCGACCTTTCCTGGAACCCGGAAAACCAGTGGGTGCGGCGTTGCAAGGATTTGATACGGGCCGCAACGACGCGCTGGAACGGACTGGTGCAGATCGGCATGACGGACCTCGGCGGCACGCTGGATGTGCTGTCAAGCTTCCGACCCGGCACCGGCCTCCTGTTCGATCTTCTGGACAAACCGGAGGAAGTCCGGCGCCTGACCTGGCGCATTCATGACCTCTGGTTCCGCGCGTTTGACCATTTCAACGACATCCTGCAGCCAGCAAACCCGGGATACACGTGCTGGACGCCTATTTTCTCCGAGACTCCATACTACCTGCTCCAGTGCGACTTCTGTTACATGATCGGCCCGAAGATGTTCCGGGAGTTCGTCATGCCCGAGCTTGCGGCGTCATGCAGGCGCCTCGACCACGCGTTCTACCACCTCGACGGCCCGGGTGAACTGCCCCACCTCGACGCGATGCTGGAGATTGCGGAATTGAAGGGTTTCCAGTGGGTTCCGCCGCCGGTCGGCCCGATGCACGACGGGTGGCCTGATGTGTACCGCAGAATCCACGAGGCGGGGAAGTTCATCCAGCTCGAGCACCGCCGTACGGACGACGGCAGGTGGCACATAGACGTCATTTCCGAGCAGATCGGCAGCACGGAACGCCTTATCGTAATGGGGCGGTCGGACATCTCGGAGGAGGAGGAAGTCCACCGGCTCCTAAAGCGGTACGGAGCCGAATAAGGGGGTTTCGTCTACCGCCGGCCTCACCCGTGCGGGTCCGCATCTGTCGCGCGCCCGGCTGGATTCCCGCCTTCGCGGGAATGACGCGTCCAGTGAGGGGGTGCCCGGCCAGGGCTCCTGCGGGATGCCTGCGCTACGCGAATCTGCAGCGGCCCCACCGGCGGACGCAGGGGCGAAGGTGGACGGGAGGATGGCGCTTCCGGCGCTCCGACACAAAGCCTCCGTCATTCCCGCGAAGGCGGGTATCCAGAGCGTGAGGCAGCACCCTTTGTCTGCCGTACTACCTCAGCCACTCATCGAGGTGATCTCTGACGAACTCATCGTCCGTCAGATGCGGGAACAGGCGGTAGATGCGGTCAATTTCCTTCGCCTGACCGGGCGAAAGCGTTTCGTTCGGGTCCAGGCACCACGTACCCGCGAGAAGCCCCTGCCTCCTCAACACCTCATGCACGCCCGCGATGACACCGGCGTACCCGTTGGCCGCGTCAAACACCGCTGCGTTCGCCTCCGTTACCTGCGCCGCGAGGGTCAGTACATCGCGCGGAATAGTATCGAGGGTGGAGAGTTTGTGGGCCACTTCCAGCAGGTGAACCGCCCGCTTCGTCCACACCGCCCAGTGTCCGAGAAGACCACCGACGAATCGCGCCGTGGTCATCCCTCCGGACGGGGTGGCAACACGGAAGGGGGTGAGCAGGTCAACCAGAATGTTGTCATCATTTCCGGTGTAGAGCGCGATTTCGTGCAGCCGCCCCGATCCGGCGACGCCCTTGACCACATCCAGTGTGTGATACCGGTTGAAGGGCGCTACTTTGACCGCCACCACGCCGGGGATTTCGGCGAAACGCGCCCAGAATCTCTGCCCCAGCGGCCGGCCGCCGACTGCGGGCTGGAGGTAGAAGCCCATGATCGGCATCACGTCGGCAATGGCGCGGCAGTGGGTAATGAGGGTGTCGTCACTCGCGCGGCGGAACGCGGCGAGACTTACCAGTGCAATGTCGTACCCCAGACGCTGTGCGAGGGCCGCCTCGGAAAGCGCCTGATCCGTCCGCCCGACGACGCCGGCGATCTTGATGATGGGTTCGTCACGGCCCTGCTGTGCCCTCGCTGCCTCTTCGGCAGCCAGCGTGAGCACCGGCTCAAGAAGGCCGATTTTCGGCTTGCGGATGGCGAACTGCGTGGTGTGCACGGCAACGGCTAGCCCGCCGGCTCCGGCGGCCAGATAGTACCGGCTGAGTGCTCTCTGACGCCGCTCGTCGAGCCGGCGGTCTCTTGTCAGCGCAAGCGGATGCGCCGGGATGGCGATCCCGTGCCGGAGTACTGCGCTTGCCTGCATGGAAAGCTTCGTCATTTTCGCCTCACCATCTCGATGGGGTTGTCATGCATGATAACCTGCAGCTCCGCGTCGCTGATCCCCGCATTCCTCAGCCTGGGCAGCACACCCGTGTGAAGATACCCATACGAGGTGCGATCAGGGTTATCCCAGGTGAATCTCCCGACGGTCCAGCGACTTTCCAGAGTAAGCGCAAAATCTATGCTGATCAGTATTTTGTCGATATGCCCGGCGTCTATCAGCACCCTTACAAGGCGCCTCGCCTCTTCCTGATCCATGTGATAGGGAAAGTCCCAGTTTGTCATGACGAGCCGCACGCCGCGTTCGGCGAGCCACAGGAACTCCGATTCAGACGTATTCATGTCGGCATGCGCGATATAGATCCGGGAAGGATTCACGCCGGATCCGGTCAATACGTCGAAAACGGCCCGTCGTGAGCAGGTTGCGTGAACATGCACCGCCGCCCCGGTGCGGCAATGCGCGTACGCGCACGCGGTCAGCGCCTTTTCCTCGTTGGCGCCGACCTCCCCGTCCACCGCGGCCTTGAGAAATGTCGGACGCGCGCCGGTTTCCCCTATTCCGCGCTCGAACTCGGCGCAGAATCGCTCGCCAATCTGCGCCGCCGTTTCCTCCATCGCCCATCGCGGCCAGTTCCGGGAAACGTACAAGCCCGTGCTCAGGAAGATGTGCACGCCCGTGGCCTGGGAAACCGATCGTGCCAGCCTCACATACGCGTCATCCCGTCCGATCCCAATGGGTGTCGGGTCAGCGAAGCCGTTCACGCCGTACCCGCGTACCTCCTGAAGCATCCTGACGATGTCGCGACGTGCGTACTCCAGATTGCCCGGGTAATCCCCGATGGACTCCCCGGCGAACTCGCGCATGCAAATGAGAAGGTGCTCGTGCGGATACACCCATTCCAGGTCTTCGGGGCTTATCTGGTCGAGAACGGTGTCAATCATCCCGCATACCGGATTTCTTTGTGAAACGGGGCTCAAAACTTCCCGTCCCGCGTTTCGAAGTGCGTCGGTTTGTTCAGCGTCGGGCCGCCGATTTTTACCCAGTGAGCCGTCCACTCGATAATTTGCTGCGCCGGCACGCGCGGGTACCCGAACCGCCGGAAACAAAACCCCGCGTTGGAAAGGAGCGCCGTGGGTGCTTCCTCGCCCGAATACGTCACTTCCATACCAAGAAGATCGCCGAACTGCCGGGCGACACGCCGGACGGACAGCGTTTCCGGCCCCGTGAGATTCAGCACCGCCGGAGGGGAACCGGCAATTTCCAGCGCACGGATCACGATGCTGTTTGCGTCGCCCTGCCAGATGCAGTTGAAATTGCCTGTGGCAAGGTCAACCGGCTCGCCCGCGTGCACCTTCTGCGCGATATCCAGCAGCACGCCGTATCGCAATTCGGCGGCATAGTTGAGGCGCACCAGAGTCAGCGGACTGCCCGTTTTCTCCGTCCAGTACGAGAAGATCCGCTCCCTTCCAAGGCAGGACTGCGCGTATTCGCCCACCGGGCCCACGGGGTCGGTTTCCCTGCTTCCCCCGCCCATCACCGGTGTCAGGGGATACACGTTCCCCGTGGAAAGAGCCACAATTCGCGCCCCTGCGAAGTGCTGCGCCACCATGCCGGGGAGGTAGGTGTTCATTGCCCACGTGAGGTTCTCTGCACCGGTGGAGCCGAACTTCATGCCGACGAGGTAGATCACCGTATCGGCCTTCGGCAGGGCGGCCAGTCGGGCGGGGTCGAGCAGGTCACATGGTATCGTCTCCACCCCGCGGGTGTGCAGTCTCTCGCGCAACCCCGGGCCGGAAAACCGCGATACGCCGATTACGCGTGCCGGGGAGCCCGCAGCGTCCAGTGCACGGCGCAGGAGAATCGCCAGCGTCGGCCCCATTTTGCCGCC
This sequence comes from Candidatus Latescibacterota bacterium, assembly GCA_022706085.1. Taxonomy (GTDB): domain Bacteria; phylum Latescibacterota; class MWCZ01; order MWCZ01; family MWCZ01; genus MWCZ01. Next base: position 39,332 of record JAKJDF010000011.1, read on the forward strand.
CACGCCCAGCACCATGACGTCCCCCGAAATTCCCCGTACGCTCTCCACGAGCTCCGGCGAAGGGATGGTCAACAGTTCATCCAGCGCGGGTTCGTTCTCGATCAGCTCTGGTAGCGTGTTCACGCCTCTCCTCCTACGCGTTCGCCACGGGGTTTTTCAATACGCCGATACCCTCGATTTCCACCTCCACGGTGTCGCCGGCTTTCATCGGGCCGATGCCGGGAGGCGTTCCCGTGAACACCACATCTCCCGGAACCAGCGTCACGTACCGGGTTACGTGCTCAATCAGACGTTGCACCGGAAAGATCATCTGACTGGTATGGGAATCCTGTTTCACCACCCCGTTCAACCGCGTCTGGATGCGAACGTTATGGGGGTCAATCTCATCGGTGACGACGGGCCCGATCGGGCCGTACGTGTCACACCCCTTGGACCGCGTCCACTGGGAGTCGGATTTCTGGTAATCGCGGTCCGACACGTCGTTTCCGCAGGTGTACCCGAGGATGAACTCGTGCGCTTTCTCCGCCGGCACGGCGTGCGCGCGTTTCCGGATTACCACCACCAGTTCGGCCTCGTAGTCGTTGCGGTGTTCCGGAACGACGAGGCGGATGGGGTCCCCCGGCCCGATGATGCACCCCGGAGTTTTCAGGAACAGGAACGGCTCCTCCGGGATCGGCATATTGGATTCCTTCGCGTGATCGGCGTAGTTCAGCCCGATCGCCATCACGGTGCGCGGCACCACCGGAGCAAGCAACCGCACCTCCGACAGCCGCACTTTCTCCCCGGTGAGTCGGGCGTTCTGGAGGAATGAGCGGTCAAGCAGGCGGACAGTCTTGCCGGAAAGAGCCCCATAACCGACCTTCCCGCCCCTCGTAAACCGAACGTATCTCATGGAGTCCTTTCTCATCATGCGTGTGGAAAACCGCGCTGGGGGCACAGATTCTGGTGGTCGGCGTCTACTCCCCCTGAAGCTCCGGCAGAGCTGCGCCGTCCGGTGTCGTTATCCGCACTGAGAACTTGAAGGCGAGGGTGCGATTCAGAATTTTCACGAACAGCACGTTCTTCCCAGTTCGCAGCGGAATATCGGCGACGATAACGTCAGTTGTCCTCGAATCTTTCCCGCCGAAAGCGATCCTATCATTCACCCAGATCGCAATGTCGTCGTCGGCGAAAAGCTGTATCCGGGCTTGCCGCGGCGCGGATAGTGTAAACTCAGTGTACGCGTACGCCACCGTGGACTCGACATTCTCCGGGCGAAAAAACGCCCGCAGATCAACCGTGCCGAAGGGATCCTCACTCCGACACTCGCGCCACGGGACAAGGCCACTCCGCCCGTAGTGGCCTTGGAAAGGAGTGCGCGTGTCCTCGGGTTCGTAGTGCGTGAGAGAAGCCGGCCCTCCGGGATTCGGCCAGAGGCCGATGATGTGCCAATCCAGCACGAAACCAAGTTCCTTCGCAACCCTGCGTGTTTCGCCTGCGTCCAGCATGAGGCTCAACTCCACCCGACGTTCGGGAGTCCGCACCGGGTCTTCCCAGATGTCACGGAACTGGCGCGTACGTTCGAGCCACGTTCTATTCTGTAGCACGGCCAGCCTCACGTCCACAGCGTCGCTCAGCCCGGAATCTGCCTCCATGGCGCTAAAGAGCGTACGCAGGGAGTCAAGGTCGGCGAAAACGCGTTCCATCCTGCCCGCGCGGCGGTCCTGAACCTCCCGGGCTTGCATCTCCGTTAGGAGAAGCCCGTACCGGTACCGACGGAGCCGTTCGGTGATTTTCTGCCGCTCCCCCGGCGCGATCGATGCGGTGGCAAGCGCCCGGTTCGCCTCATCGAGAAGCCCTCTGGCCTGAGCGTGGAACGCCGGCGTGAAACCGAGAAGAAAAGCCTGCTCGAAATCCCGGGCTGCGTCCTTCGGCACCGAAGTTACGAGGTGCTCGAACATGGCGCCGAAACGCGCTACGGAAGCCGCCGCAGGACCAAACATGTTCCGGTAGAACCCCGACACGATTGCATCAACGTCCGCGTTCCTGTCCCATCCGAGCTTGACCGGGACGTAGATGTTGAGCGTTTGCGTCCACCATTGCTCGTGACTCTCGGCCTGAATGCCCATGAGGCCGTAGCGGTCCATGTACCCGATATCGCGCCGGATATTTCCGACCAGTCCCATGAATCCGCAAAGATACCAATGCCCCCAATAGTCGTACCACGTGAAGCTGTCCGTCGCCTTGCACCATCCCCGGACGTATTTGGCAAAACGCCGGTTGCGTTCGCATTCCGGATCGTCAATGGAGTGATGCTGGCAGAACTCCCACGGCGTGTGCACCAGTTCGGGAAGCACCATCGGGTGCGGTATCACCACTCGTGGTGGCGCTGTGTAGTTGAGGTACATGTAGCTGCTGAGGCGCCTGTCCGGGTGCGTCACCGCGACCTGTTCGGCGACGCGGTTAAAAAAAACCATTAACCGGTCGGTAATGGAGCCCCCTTCGGCGAACGGGTCGACTCCGAGCTCGGCATCCAGCGCGAGGCAATTCGGGCAGCGGCAGAAGCTCGTGTTATCATTCGGGCTGAGTGAGTAACTGGCGTAATCGGGCCTTTCATCGAAAAACCGGCGGACGCGGACTACCGCGGATTCTATGACGGCAGGGTTCGTTGTGCAGAGCTGTTTGGTGCTCCTGCCCGATCCCAGGAGCGCGAAGTACTCCGGGTGCGAATCGAACAGGTCCCGCGGGACGATGTTGTCCCAGTTGTGAGAGGCGAAATAGACCGGGAATCCGAGAAGTCGGTTACGCCGGAGCCACCGAACACCGGCCCCCGGTTGACGATGGGAACCGAAGCGGCCTATGGTAGCGAAATCCGGGGCATCGCGCATGTCCAGATTTTTGACGGCGACCGTGCGACGCGTCGGAATGTGTTCTCCCAGCGAGTCTGGCGTGTACCACCTGCACCCGAGTTCGTTTTCGAGAAACGCATATACGGCGTTCACGGTACCGTAATCAGTCGAGCCGGACAGATGGAGAACATTCCCGTCGCGCCAGGCGTGGTACTCCAGCCGCGTCAGATTGCGATCCTGTTCGTCCTTGCCCAGCAGGATAACCCGCCCTCGAGGCCGCTCGGATGCCACGGGCACGCGGGCACCCGACATCTTCCACAGGATGTCCGAAAGATCGTGCGCGGTTTCGAGCACCACCGGGGAGGCGTTCTGATCGACGACAATCACACAGCGGGGTGCGCCGCGTTCGACAAGCACAAGTTGTCCGTTGCCTGCCGTTGCATCGTTGACGCAAAGTGCCGAGGACAGAGCAACAAGCCAGACACTCCAGACGCGCGTTTGTCCGTGCAACGCTGTTGTCAACGCCCTACTCCTCATTGCCTGGTAAGTTCCTCGCTTTCCTGTTGCAGGAATTCCCATCGAACCCGCGGGTCACACGGTGGTTTCGCTTGCCTTCGGTCCATCCCCGCCGCGCAGGAGCCTGCGCGTGTCCATGCGGGGAAAGCAGTCCGTCCTGCTTCAGACGGTTGTTTCACGCGCTTTCGCGCCTTCGCCCCCTCGCAGGAGATTCATGGTCTGCGACATCGCCTCGAGCATGAATCCTTCGTCGAATCCACACGCGAGCAGGCGCATTCCGCGGCGCTTCATATCGAGCAACAGCTCGATATTGCGGATGTGAATGCCGGGCGCGACGCCATACTTGTCGCACACCTCAATCATCCGGTCCACCGCCAGTTCCATTGCGCGGGACCGGTGGTTTCCCGGTGTTCCGAGCGCAATGGAAAGGTCCTGCGGGCCCATGATGGTCGCATCTACCCCCGGCACGCTGAGGATCTCTTCGAGGTTCTCCATTGCTTCGCGCGTTTCGATCTGGATGCAGATGAGCGTGTTCTCGTTGATCCAGTCCATGTCGCCTGACAGGGTTCCCGTGGACTCAAAATCGAGCATCACCGGCCGGATGCCGCATCCACGGCCGCCAAGCGGCGGGTATTTCGCTGATTCCACGATCAGCTCCACCTCGGCGCGGGTTCTCACGCGCGGCATCATGATCCCCAGCGCACCTGCGTCGAGACGGCGCGCGATCAGGTGGTACTGCGAATCCGGCACGCGGACAATCGGCACCACCCCGGCGGCGCGCGTGCTGATGCAGAGAAGAGACGCCGACTCCATCCCCAGCGGGGCGTGCTCGGTGTCGATCAGTACGAAGTCAACGCCTGCGCGTTTCACGAGTGCTCCGACGTCGGCGTACACGAACCGGTGGATCATTGTTCCCACCGCACATCCGCCGGTTTTGAGCACTTCTTTCACGTGATTCGGTTGCACGAAAGGCCTCCTAGCGCGAGGGGTTTTCCCTCGCTCGTTTCAGCACAAGAACGGAGTAGGACTCGTACACGAGCCAGAGAGTCAGGACAAAGAGCGGCAGGCCGCAACAGCCGGCAACAAGAACGGGCGTCTTCATTCCGGCTCCGCTCAGAAGACCGGGCAACCCCGCCAAGAACGGCGTGAAGAGCTGCACGAGAGACCACAGCGTCGTCACCAGCATGAACAGCATCGGGATGGCTGCATACAGGTATGGTTTGCCCGTTTTGTAAAGCCAGACGGAAAGCGCGAGAAGAGACAGACTGGCGAGCAACTGGTTACTTGTGCCGAAAATCGGCCAGGCAACAAGGTACCCCTTCTCTCCGGTTGCCATGAGGAACAGGAACGGCACCAGAAGGGTGACAAACGTGGCCACGTACGCGCCTGTCCTGGATTTCCAGCCGAGGAGTTCCTGCAGGATGTACCGCGCGAGGCGGGTGCAGACATCCAGCGTGTCGTACACGAATGTGGAGAACGCCAGCAGTGCGAACGCAAGCGCGACGCTGAAATCCACCCCCACCAGCCCGAGGTACCGGGCCAGTCCGTTGGCGTAGATGAGGTTGGGGTCGCTCTTCAACATGGCGTCGCCTCTGGGCAGCATCATGACGGTGGCCAGCGCCAGCACGGCAACAAGGCCCTCGAGCAACATGGCGCCGTACCCGACCACCCGCGCGTCCGACTCGCGGCGGAGTTGCTTGGACGTGGTTCCCGAGCTTACGATGGCATGGAACCCGGAGCAGGCCCCGCAGGCGATGGTGATGAAGAGCACCGGGAACATCATGCGGCCCGTCTCGAGGCTGCGCAGGCCTTCCATGTTGATCGCGGGATACTGGATCGAGAAGCCGCCGAAAAGCGCTCCGATAAGGCCCGTGGCGATGGTGAGATAGAGGAACCATCCCCCGAGATAACCGCGCGGTTGGAGCAACAGCCACATGGGCAGGAGCGACGCCACGAAGCAGTACGCCAGCAGGACTACGTTCCATTGCGCGGAGGAGATGGAAGACATGAAGGTCGCCACGGAGGGCGGAAGATGGCCGCCACTCCAGACGATAAACACGAGAAGCGGGAGGAAAATCGCCGTGGCGACGGTCAGGTTGAGCTTGAACCGGTAGAGCAGCACCCCCATCAGCACGCCGAGGACCAGATACAACACGGAACTGACGGCAACACCGGGCCCGAACGCTTCCCCCTGCGCCACCACGCGGAAGGTCTGCGCTGTGATATCCGTGAATGCGATGATCACATACACCAGCGTGAGCCAGACGAACCCGAGGAACAGCGCGTGTGCGGTCGGCGAGAGATACTGCTTCAGGAGTTCACCGATCGAGGCAGAACCGTGCCGCACCGACGCGATGAGGCTCGCAAAATCGTGCACGCCGCCGACAAACACCGCCCCCACCGCAACCCACAGGAGCGCCGGCAACCAGCCGAACCAGAGCCCGGCCAGTATCGGGCCAACGATGGGGCCCGCGGCGGCGATGGCCGAAAAATGCTGGCCGATCAGCAGAGAGGATTTTGCCGGAACGAAATCCACCCCGTCGTTCACCTCTACTGCCGGGGTGGTCTGGGTGTCATCAATTCCCAGCGAACGCGACAAAAAGCGCCCGTACACACGATACGCAGCGGCGAAAAACACCATGCTCGCAAGCACAACAAGAGCTATCATTCTTTTTGACCATCCTTACGGGGTTGGGGGTTCATCTTCGCGGGGAACAGACGCGGCGGCAGGAACGGGCTCAGGCTTCTCGAAGCGCCAGCGTCTGGTCTGCCCGGGCAAAACGAGGGGCGGCGTCCACGCCAGCACGGCCAGCGCCGCCAGTCCGGCCATCTGGAGGTGTGCCTGCAGCATCTGGATGCCCGACCCCGCAAGCCACATGTATGCCCAGGGAACCTGTGAAGGCAGTTCCTCGGAACGGAAACTCCTGATCACAAAATAGACGGATGCACCTACGGTCAGCACATTCAGAACCGGGTTGACAGCATGGCGGAACCCCGTTGCCTGAGCGAAAATGAGGTGGATCGCCGGGGCGGCGGCGATGGCAAGCGCGACGGAAACGACTACCGCGGACGCGAACCCGGCAACCGCCACCAGGTCGTCCATGTAGCGGCGTGTCACCACCACCGAGAGCGCCCACGGCATAAAAAGGCTCATCGTCTCCGCGAATGTCGCCAGCCAGCGCGCGGTGATGCTTGTGGGGTAGAAGAGTACGACGCTCTGATACAACGTGCTGGAGAAAAGTGCGAGCGAACCGATTCCCGCACTGGCGCGCCCGAACGTGGTTCCACGGGTGAGTGCATCCATTGCGATAAGCACGATGGTAACCATCGCGATCACGTGGCGCGCGGTATCAAGCCACGGATCATCAATTCCGGCGGTCACACGAAGCACCTGCGTCAGCCCCACCAGAAGCGCCAACCCGGCCACCGCCTTCCGGACCGCCGGGACTTCGCTCCCTTCAGAACGCCGGCCGAACACCATCCAGAGGAGAAGCACGGCGGTGCCCGCCATCAACACTGCCGCAAAGACAGGCTGAAGGATTTCCGTTACGCCCATTCCGGGAAACACGCCAACGCGGCGGCGAAGAACCGGCAGAAGAATCCGCATCACCCACAGCTCAACGCCGGTGAACAACGAAAGCGCCGCCAGAAGCCACAATTGTCGTCTTGCCACAGGGTCCTTTTCCCGCGCCGAATAACGCGTGCTCGTTATATTCGTGTACAAGATCAATCTGGCAACGAAAGAGGTCAACCATGGAGGCAGATAACACCGCGGGCGCCAGCGCCGCTCGCCCGGCAAGATCGGACGGAAAAAAGAAACCCGAGCCCTGCCCGGCCGGGATAGAGGACCGGTGTCCCATCCCGCGTTACCGGTGCCGGGAGTTTGGTGAACCGGGGCGCCATTGTTTCGAGCTGTTCGAGGAGTTCGAAGCCTTCGTTCTTCCCGAAAAGAGCGACGACGACCAGGACGAACCGGCGCACGTACTCCCGTTTCCCCGCCGACGGCGCAGAAAAAGCAGGTGAAGGAGGATCGTTATGGATACCCTCGCGAAATGGTTCCTCAAAACAGGCTTTTTTCTCATGCTCTTCGGGATCATACTGGTCCTGCTCAAACGCCATCACCCTGCGGGGAAGCTGCCCGGTGACCTCGTTTTGCGCAGTGGCCGCGAACGACTCGTCCTCCCGTTCGGCACCATCGGCCTCGGAGCGCTCGTGCTGACGGTGTACGTCAATCTTCTGCAACGCGATCGGGGCAACGACTCGTGAGCGTACCGATTGACTTTCAGCGCACCGCGTATTCGTATGACTTCGATCCCGCGCTGATCGCGCAGACACCCGCGGTGCCGCGGGATTCCTCCCACCTCCTGGTGTTCGACAGAACAACCCGCGCCATTCACCATGAGGTATTCCGCGAACTCGATAAGTTCCTCCGGCCGGGCGACCTCCTCATCGTCAACACCACGCGCGTGATGCCGGTGCGGTTGTTCCCACGAGAACGAGCGTCCGGCCGACCCGTGGAGCTTTTTCTTCTGCGGGCGCGTTCACCGCGCTTCTGGGAGGCGCTGGTGAAGCCCGGCAGGAGAATCCGCCGCGACAGCAGCCTCGAATGGGATGACGGGACGGTTGCAACGGTAATCGAGCGCCTGCCCGACGGCTCGCGGGTGGTCGAGTTTTCGCGCGAAGTAACGCCGGATTGGCTCGAAGGGCACGGGAAGACACCGTTGCCGCCGTACATCAGACGCGAGGCGAATGACGAAGACCGGGAACGTTACCAGACCATCTATGCCACCGCGCCCGGGGCGGCGGCTGCACCCACCGCCGGCCTCCACTTCACCGAGTCGCTCATGGAGCGCCTTGCCGCCGGAGGGGTGCACAAAGCGGAACTCGTCCTCCACGTAGGCATCGGCACCTTCCGTCCCGTGCGGGCGGAGGACATCCGCCAGCACGCCATGGAGAGCGAATACTACGAGGTTTCTCCGGATACACTGGAACGGATACGCACGACCCGGGCCTCGGGCGGACGGATTATCGCCGTCGGAACGACCACCGTGCGGACACTCGAAACCCTCGCGGATACCGGTCAGATTGATGCGCGTGATACGGTGGCGGGCTGGACGCGCATCTTCATCCACCCGCCGTACCGCTTCCGCGTGGTGGACGCCCTCATCACGAACTTCCACCTGCCGGAGTCAACCCTCATCATGCTGGTGAGCGCCTTCGCAGGGCGCGAGCAGACCCTTGCGCTGTACGCCGAGGCAGTGCGTCTGCGATACCGCCTGTACAGCTACGGCGACGCCATGCTGATCACCTGAAGCGCCGGTGCGGGTGGGCGCCGCTCAAGTGCGAAGCCGGCATGTGCGCAGCGACGCCATGCGGGCGGCGCCTGCTCTGTCATGCCTCCTCATTGGTCCTGTCGGGTCGTATGGGATGTACAGGAAACGCCGCATTTGTGCCATTGCAGGGGCGGTTCGCGAACCGCCCCTCCCCGCGAAATTCCCGTGGTACTCGCGGTCGTTGAGCGTGCGCCCGCGAGCGGAAGCCTGTCAAAACGCCGCGCGGGGGGAAACAGGCGCGTAAAGGCGACGCATGCGTCGCCCCTGCTGCGCCTCAGCGAGCCCCAGCGCGCCCCAGCGAGCCTCAGCGAGCCAGCACCATCCTCCTCGTCACCGTCCCCTGCTTCGCCGCCAGCCGGTAGATGTATACGCCGCTGGCAACGTCGCGGCCGTTGGCGTCACGGCCGTCCCAGATAACCTCATGATGGCCAGACGAGAATGTCTGCGCCGCCGAGGCGGCGGGGCCCACCAACGTGCGCACGAGGCGGCCGTTGATATCGTACACCATCAGCGTCACGTACCCCGCTTCCGGCAGCGAGAACCGGATCGTCGTGGACGGGTTGAACGGGTTCGGCGCGTTCTGAGAGAGGGAGAGTGCCACCGGGCGCGGATCGAACGCAACGCCGACTTCCCGCCGCGCGGGGCACGCGCCCATGTTGGCCCGTGAGCCGTCCGGGTCCGGCGGTGACGCAGGGTCCCCCGTATCCACGCAGGGCGAGTTGTTGAGCAGCCGGTAGTCGTCGTTCGCCGCGTCCACGAACAGCGGGTCGGACGCGATGTTCCCGAAGCCTGTCCATCCGCCGGCGATGCACGAATATTGCGCTCCGACAGTACCGGATTGATTGAAGATGCCGGGTGTCGTGTTTCCCCACAGGATGCAGTTTACCAGCGTGTTCACCGCGCCGCTTTCGTTGTAGAGCCCCCCGCCGTTCGTCGAGACGTTGTCCGCCACGGTGCAGTTCGTCATGGTGAGTATCGCCCCGCCGGTGGGGCGGAGGCCGCCGCCATCCACGCCGCACGTGTTTTTCGCGATCACGCACCGGGTGATCGTCGCGCGCCCCTGTGTGCCATGGTTGCCGACGCCGCCCGCGTCGTCAAACGCGGAGTTGTGCGTGACCGTGCAACCGGTAAGGGTGATGATACCGTTGGAGTTATCCATGCCGCCGCCGTCATCGCCCGCGGTGTTGCGCGAGATGAGGCAGTTGGCAAACGTGATGTCGGCCAGCTCGGTGTTGTAGAGGCCGCCTCCGTCGTGTTCCGCATGGTTATCCGTGATGACGCAGTCGGTGAAGACGCCCTTTGCCCCGGCGGTGCCCTTGATGCCGGCGCCGCTCCAGGCTGAGGCATTGCCGCTGATGACGCTCCGCGATACCGTCACCCGGGTTCCCGCTCCGCTCAGGTGGAAGCCGCCGCCGCAACTGTCCTCCCGGGTTTCGCCGCGCGCGTAGCCACCACTCACCCGCACGAACGCAAGCGCACTGCTGTCCCCGCCGGAGAAACGCAGCCCTCGCCACTCTGCCGCCACGCCCGGCACAAACCGGATGCTGTCGGCTTCGGTGCCGATGGCCCGGAGAGCTCCCTGTACGAGGAACGGAGCAGTGGAGTCGAATAGCACCGCGACCCCGGGTTCCATCGTCAGCGTGGCCCCGGAAGGAACCGTGACGGCGCCCGTCACTCGGTACGGGCTGGCTGCGTTCGTCCATGTGGCGGTGGCAACCTGCCCGGCGACCGTGGTCCCGGTTTTGACAAACGGGAACGCGCCCATGTCAACGCGTGACCAGTCGGGGTCCATCGGCGACGCGGGGTCTCCTGCATCAATGCAGGGCGAGCCCGGCTGAAGGCGAAAGTCGCCGTTCGCCGCATCCACGAATAGCGGGTCGGCGTTGATGTTGCCCGTGCCGGGGAACACGCCCGCGTCCTGCTGGATGTTGGAGTAGGTGGCAGCGATGCTGCCACCCCAGTTCTCCACACGGTCGCCCCATACGATGCTGTTCTGGAACGTGGCCGAGGCTCCCGAATACGTCAACCAAAGAGCACGCGAGGCGGGATGGTTGCCGGTGACCGTACAATTGACCAGCGAAAGTGCGCCCACATTCGTGAACGCACCTCCGCCCGATTGCCCGGTGTTCCCGTAGATGGCACAGTTCGTGAGCGTCATGGTGCCGAAGTTGCCGAATCCCCCGCTGTCCGGCCAATCATCCCCGCCAGAGGCCACGTTGCGGGTGATCCGGGAGCCAATCGCAACCATCTCGCCACGATTTTGGATGCCGCCGCCCCGCGCAACGGCGTGGTTATCCGATATCGTGACGTTCTGGAGGGTGACGAATGTGCCGCTCCCGGTCGCGAGTCCTCCTCCTGTGCCCGCATCATTGTGCGACAGAACGGAGTTGGACAGCCATATCCGCGTGCCAGAATCCACCACCTCAATTCCGTGTCCTCCCGGGTCACTTTCCCGCGCGTAGGCACCGCTCACCCGCACATACGCCAGCGTGCTGCTGTCCGCGTCCGAGAAGCGAATGCCGCGCCAGCTTGCCGCCGTTCCCGGAAGAAAGCGGATGCTGTCGGTTTCCGTGCCGATGGCCTGTAATCTTCCGCGGACGGCGAACGGAACGTCCGCATCAAACAGCACATCCACGCCCGGCTCGATGGTCAAGGTATGCCCGGCGGGAACCGTGACCGTGCCGGGAATGCGGTACGGGCTGCGCGCTTTTCTCCACGTCGTGGTGGTGATCTCGCTACTCCACTGGAACACAGGCGCACCACCCATGTCGGCGGGGGAACCATCTGGGTCCAGCGGCGACGCAGGGTCACCGGCATCGATACACGGCGAGCCGGGCCAGAGGCGGAAGTCCTGGTTCGCCGGGTCGGCGAACTGGGGGTCCACGTTGATGTTGCCCGTGCCGGGGAAGACGCCCGCGTCCTGCTGGATATTGGAGTAGGTCACAGTGACGCCGGGCTGGTCGAAGCCCTTGAGTTGCGGGGCCGCGTTCCCCCAGATGATCGTGTTCACCAGTTCCGTAGTGCCCCCGGCGTGAGTAATCGCATTCCCGTTGCCGCCGCTGTTGCCGTAGAAGGTGCAGTTGGCCACGGTGAGCGAGCCGCCGTTCCGTGCGCCCGCCCCTTCTGGCCAGTCCTCGTTCGCGAGGTTGTTGATCACGAGGCACCGCGTCACCCGCATGGTGCCGTAGTTCGCGAAACCACCACCCTGAATCCACGACCGGTTGGCAGAAACAACGCTGTTGTCAAGGTCCACCGTACCGCCGGGCTCGTTGTAAATACCGGCTCCCCCGTGTCCCGCGCGGTTCGCAGTGATGGTGCACCCTTTCGCCGCGAGCGTCCCGGTGTTGTAGATGCCGCCGCCGTAGAACCCGCCAGAGGGCACATTACCGCTGATGAGGCAATCCGAGAGCGACGTGTACCCGGCGTTGAGGATGCCGCCCCCGGCGTACTGGCAGTAATTGTCGCGGATGGCAGAGCGCACCATGGTGAGCCGGGCGCTGTCCCCCACTGCGATCCCGCCGCCGGACATCCCGTTCTGGTTGCCCGAAATGACGGAGTGAGCGACCCCGAGACGCGTGTTGGCCCCCGTGAGCCCTATCCCTGCGCCGTTTGGGCCGCTGAACACCGTGGAAATCGAGCCGCTGATCCGCACGTACGCAAGCGTGCTCGTATCGCCGCCGGAGATCCGGATGCCGCGCCAGTCGGTTGTTCCCTTCAGGAACCTGATGGAGTCCGTCTCCGTGCCGATTGCGACAATGCGGCCGCTCACAAAAATCTGCGCGGTGGAGTCGAACAGCACATCCACACCGGGTTCGATGGTGAGGGTGTTGCCTGAGGGGACCGCGATAGATCCGGTCACGCGGTACGGGCTATTTGCTTTCGTCCACGTCTGTGTCGTCAGGTTACCGGACACGTTCGTGGCGTCGGCGACCTCGACGAGGCCGCCTGTGGCGAGGGCGAGCAGGAGCAAAAGGACAACGCGAGATCGAAGCATGGCGCACCTCCCCTCGCAGGGCTCAATTGCCCTGGTTGTGAAGCCGATGCCTGACGCGCACATTGCATAACACGCTGAATGTAGCCGCGTCAGCACGGGTTGTCAACAACGAGCGGCTTGTCTATCGCACGGGAGTATAGTCATTCGGGGGGGTCAAGTGGCGAAGGTGGATGGGAACAGCCTGTCAGGGAACATCACATTCGGCTGGATTCCCGCCTGCGCGGGAATGACGGATTGTGGGCGCGTTGCTCATCCTTTGGAAAGAAACGACCAGGGATTTCCCCTTCGTCATTACCGTCAGCGCGCCGTTTGTGCTGGTCATCGCGAAGAAGCGAACGTCATTCCCGCGCAGGCGGGAATCCAGACTGGCTGGCGGGAGCCACTCTGCGGTCTCGTCTCGACGCCAAAACGCCGGAGACAACGGGCGAAGGTGGTTGGGTACTGTTTTTTCGGAAAATCCGCACCCTGGTCGCTCCAAAAGCTCCACAGGAACGCAGCGGCTTTTCGCGGTCATCTCGATGCGTCCCCCGGACAGCCGGGGGACGCATCGAGACGCACGGGCATGTGCACTGAGTAAGAAAGCGGAAGGAACGGGACAAACGAGCGGGATATTCTGCACTTCGCCCGCTGCCCGCCGGCCAGCCGTAGGCAGACAAAAATGTCCGCCCCACCGTTTCCGCACGCGGCTCCGGTGCTGTGGTGGGACAGGCATTCCTGCCCGTCCGGTTCCGGCTCCCGGACGCGTTCCGGCTCCCGGCGTGCTGGCCGAAGGGCAGCCGGAATGACGGAAACAGGTCGTTCAGGGGGACAGTTGGGGTGGTTCAGAAAGAGGCCGGCGTGGTTACCGGGGCGGCGCGGTCTGGTTCAAGAGAGCGGTAACGCGCTCTTTGAGAACCGGCAGGTCACGTTCGACAACTCCCCACACCTCTTCGCAGTCTATGCCGAAATAGTGGTGTACGAGCACGTTCCTCATGGCAACGATTTCTTTCCAGGAGACCGCGGGGTGTTGCGCGTGGAAGTCAGGACCGAGGCTGGCTGCCGCTTCGCCGATGATCAGCAAGTGGTGAACAATCCACGTCTGTACCAGCTCGTCCCGTTCGAACGCTTCCCGGCCCCGCGCTGCGTAACGCTCGATCAGCGCGATGGCGTCGAGGATGTCCAGCAGGCGCTCCCTGGAGTCCCTCATATGGGCCTTGCCTCTCGGAGGACCCGGTCCCGGATCCGCGGTTTGATGCCATGGTCGCTGACCACATCTACTTTGCAGGAGAGTAGTTCCTGGAGCTCGAGCCAGAGGGCGACGCGGTCGAGCAACGTGCGCCCTGGCTCCATTTCCACCAAGAGGTCGATGTCGCTGTGTTCGTCCGCCTCACCACGTGCAACTGACCCAAACACCCGTATGTTGCGGGCGCCATGGCGTGCCGCCACCTGGAGGATACATTCCCGCTTCTCGCGGAGAACATCATGCGGTGTCATGCGACAAATCATCCCGAAACGCTGAAAAACCTCGACGAAACCCCATCACCCATGGCCGGGCACGCATGGGAATGTAGTCATCTCACCCCCGGCGGTCAACGAATCTCCTTCGCGTGCTGGCGGAAGGGCAGCCATGGGCAGACAGGAATGTCCGCCCCACCGTTTCCGCACGCGGCACCGGTGCTGTGGTGGGACAGGCATTCCTGCCTGCCCGGTTCAGGCTCCCGGACACGTTCGGGCTCCCGGCGTGCTGGCCGAAGGGCAGCCGGAATGACGAAAACAGGTCGTTCAGCGTGACAGGTGGGGTGGTTCGGAAAGACGGGAACAGGGGCGGTGATCTTCGCGGCAGCATGATCACGCGCGCCACCAGGGAGGTCTCCGAGTGACGAGGCGGACGCGCAGCGGACGAAGCGTCGTATCGAGGAGACCACGTTGGCAGGAACGTCATTCCCGCGCAGGCGGGAATCCAGTCCCTGCGTCGAGCCGTTTGAGGGCCGCTTCGAGGTCGAACATCAGTTCGTTGCCGACGTAGACGGTGGTTTTGAGTTCCTCGCGTTCGGCCATCTCTTTCAGCGCTTTCAGCACGAGGAGCATCTTCCGCGCTTCCGTCTGGCAGACCTGCCGAAGCTTTTGAGCCTGCTGCGGGTTGTTCGGATCAACCACGGAGGCAGTGGCGTGGATGGCGATCACGCTGTTGTTGATGTGGTGGGCGAGGGTGGTAACGCTCTGGCTCAGCGTGAGTCGCCGTGTTTTCTCTGCTTCCCGCTGCACGCGGGACCGCGCGGCCGCGAGCGCTTCGATGCGTGCGTTCAGCACACGAAGGTCGCCATTTTTGGGAATATATGCGTCCGCACCCGCTTTGGTGCCGGCAAGCTGGAGGTCTGCTTCCGCATGGCTCGTGAACATGAGCACCGGGATATCGGCGGTGGATTCCGTCGTTTTGATCAACCGGCAGAGCTCCACGCCGTCCATCTCCGGCATGGCGACGTCGGTGATGACGAGGTCGGGCGGGCTCTGTTGCACGTGCTCCCACCCCGCTCTGCCGTTTTCCGCCTCGTCGACGGCGTATCCGTTGTGGGCGAGCCACTTCGCCGTCACGCTGCGGATACCGGGCTCGTCTTCCACGAGCAGAATGGTGATCGGCATCGCAGACACCTAGTTCCGCCGGGTTTCTTCGCGGCCGATGGGCCCCGTGTCGTGAATGATCTCCGCCGAGAAGCGTTCCAGCACCACGTCGCTGCTCTGCCACGCGTTGCGCGGAAGCCCCGCTTTCAGACACACGTGTTCGAGGAAGGTCTCGCGGTCCCACCCCTGTTCGGTGGCCACCTGCGGCAGCAGAACGCCGCGCCGCCCGCGACCGGTGATGAAGATGCCGTGTCTGCCGACCTCGACATGTTCCGGCTTCGTTACCTCAAACGGCGAAAGAATGGATATTTCCAGCGTCGTCCTGTCCAGTTCATGCTCCCGCAGAGGGGGGAAGCGCGGGTCGTTGATTGCCGCGGCCTGTGCCATTTCGATAACGGTGGCCGCGAGGGGCTGATATGCCTGCAGCAGTCCGATGCACCCACGAAGGTCGCCCTCCTTGTGCAGCGTAACGAAGGCGCCTTTCGGTTCTTCCAGTGCGGGGTGGCCTTCCGGAGGTTGAGGCAACGGCCCGCCGGTAGCCGCCGCGCGAACGGATTCCCGCGCAAGTTTCAGCAGCAGGGCGCGGTCTTCTTCGCTGAGGGTGGACTGCTCCACCGCGGCGCCGTCCCGGAAATACGCGATTGCGCCGTAACCGACCACGTATCCGCCGCGGTGGCCGGTGACGTCGGCGGAGGTGGCGTGCGCCAGCACACGGACACCGGAAGCGCCAAGGAGACGGGCGTACTCCTTCGCCACCGCGATCGGGGCGCCCCCGCAGGCCTGCGCCCGTCCCGCATCCAGATCGGCGCAGAACTGCTGCGGTGGACGGGATTCAGCGGCTACCAGTGTCACGCGGTCGATGGTTTCGCACTCCGCTTCCGATTCGCCGTGGTAGAGGTCGCTGGACGCCACGACAAGCACGGTCATGCCCTCGATCGCCGTGGCGATCGCACGTGCCACGGAATTGCATACCGGCCACGAGTGCTCCCCCATCACCAGGGGGACGATCGGCACATTTCCCAGCGCGCGTTGAATGAAGGGAATCTGCACCTCCACGGCATGCTCGGGGCCGTGCCCTTTTCGGGTTTCGTGGATGCAGCCGCCTTGCTCCAGCAGTTTTCGGGCAATCCCCTCATGGATCGCCGCGATCCCGAGGGGGGTCTCGTATCCCCCCGCCGGCATGAGGGAGACGCCGGCAAATCCTTCGCGGTGGGACGGTGCCAGAATGACGACGGCGTCGTACTGTCTGCCCTGAACCTGCCGGTAGGCGACGGCGGCGATCCGCCCGCTGTAGATGTACCCCGCATGCGGCGCCACGATCGCCACGATGTCGCCGGTGATCCGGTCATCCTTTGGCGCTGCCGCCAGAAGGGCGTCAACCTCTTCGCGAAGAACCTCCGGGGCCGCCGGATAGAACTGACCGGCTACGGCAGCGGTTCGTATCGGGGCATGCGTGTTCATCGGACCCTCCATGTTCGGCACGAACGCAAGGAGGAGCGCCGCAACGCGGAAGAGAACCCGCTCACAGAGCGAACGTTTCTGGTGAAGGATGCGTAGCGGCATTGCATTACGGTGAAAGGTGTCAAACAGGGTGCGATGGGTCAATGTTCGTACGAGTGAACGGGGCTTCGTCGTATCTTTGAAGAAGACCTCCGGACCGGCAGCACCGGCGAAAATTGCTGATGGAGGAGCGTTTTCGCGAGGGAACGCGTCCGGACTCCGCGCCGCTTCCGCGGAAGGTACCGTGAATCGTTTCTTGATCGGGGTTGAATGATGAGTGTTCTGCGCGCTCCATGGGCCGTCGTGCATAGCCCCGGATACACCCTCGACATGTCGGGGCAGGAATCTCTCCATCCGTTTGACGTGCACAAGTACAGGAAAATAGCCGATCTGCTGCATGCCGACGGGCTGCTAGACGGCGGGACGATCATTGAGCCGGACCCCCTGACGGAACCGGAGGCCGCTTCGGTCCATACCTCCGATTACATGCGTCTCTGGACCGATCCCGAGACCATGGCGGAGATTTTCGAGGTTGATTACCTGCGGAACGTATCGCCCGACACGATTCGCACACGCTATCTCCCGCCCTATTTCGCGATGGCGGGCGGCACGGTTCGGGCGGCGCGTGAAGCACTGCAGTGCGGGACCGCGTTCAACATCGGCGGCGGATTCCACCACGCGCACGCCGACCACGGGTCCGGATTCTGCTTTGTGGCGGATGTGGCGGTGGCTATCCGTCTGCTGATGCGCGAGAAGCTGATTCAACGCGCGGCAATCGTGGATTGTGACGTCCATCAGGGGGACGGCAACGCGACCATTTTCGCCGGCGATCCCGCCGTGTTCACGCTGTCGTTTCACCAGGAAGACATATTTCCGTTTGAGAAAGCCACCAGTACGCGCGATGTTCCCTTCCCGGCCGGAACCGGCGACGAGATCTACATGGCGCTTTTGCGGGAGCATGTGCCGGATGTGCTGGATGCCCACCGGCCGGATATCGTCTTTTACGTCGCCGGCAGCGACGTGCACGCCGATGACCCGCTTGCCGCAGCAGAATTGACTGCGGCGGGCATCGTGCAACGGGACGCGTACGTCTGGAGGCACGCGCGGAAACGTGGCATCCCGTTCGTCATGGTGCTGGCGGGAGGGTATTTTCCCCGGTGTCCGGAGGTGCACGCGGCGTCCATCGGGAATGTCATCAACCTTGCGAAGAAGCAGGGTCTGAACGGTCGCTGAGCCTGTCGAAGCGACGGTGGGAATCAGGTCTATGGTCGGGGCGTGACCCCGCTCAGGAGCCGTGAGAAACGCAACTGCCTGGGGCCCCGGGACGACCTGCAACACCCCAAAGACGCGGCCGTCATTCCCGCGCAGGCGGGAATCCAGCAGCACGGGGAACCTTCGCGGGGCGGCGTGGAACATTAACTCAGGTGTGCAGGCGAAACACAGGAGTTCAGGTGTGGGACAGGGGACAGACTGGTCTGGATTCCCGCCTGCGCGGGAATGACGATTCGGAGTGGGCGAGGGAGTAAATGAAAATCTACGACTCCATTTTCGACGGGCACGCGGCGCTGGCGCTGGAACGGAGCCGGCGGGTGCGAGAAGAAATCGCCGCCGGGTTGGCGGAGGAAGGTGCCCTGCCGCTCACCGTCGGCGCATTCCAGATGAGGAACCGGTGCGGCGGGGAGACCGGGAAACGACAGAATCTGGAACGGATGCGTTCGGCCATCGGCGCGGCGGCGGAGAAGGGCGTCCGGATGCTCGCCTTCCCGGAAATGTGCCTGCCGGGGTACTTTACGCCGGTGTCGGGAACAGTGGAGGAAGCAACCGCCGCGAATCACACGCTGGCCGATGCGGTGGGAGAAAGCCCGTACCTCGAGGCCCTGCAGAGCGAAGCTCGCGATGTACACATGGCGCTCGCGTTCGGATTCGCGGAAAGGGCGGACGGGGTCACCTACAATTCCATCGGCGTCATTGATGCGGACGGGACGTGGCTCGGAAAGCGCCGGAAGGCGCCGCTCTATCCATGGCCGTACGAACTCGAGAGCTTCGCAGAGCCGGGGCCGGAACACCGGTCGGTCGTGTTTCGCACGGAGTACGCCACGGTCGGCATTTCCAACTGCTTTGACGGCGAGTTCCCGGAATCCATCCGGCGGATGCGGCTGGCGGGGGCGGAAATCCTGCTCTGGTGCAACGCGGCGTGCGGCGACTCCCGGTTCGGCACAAGCCACCGGATCCACCACAGTCAGGCGCACGCGCAGGCGAACAATATGTGGGTCGTGTGCTGCAACTGCGTGGCAGAAAATGCCTCCGGCACGAGCATTATCGCTTCTCCGCACGCGGAGCCTCTGGTAATACTGCCGCCCGACGAAGAGGCGCTTGCCGTTGCGACGATTGACCTTGCGGCGGTCAAGTCGTGGGAGCCGTGGAAATCCCGTGTTGATGGGAGTGGATACACCGTGGAGGAACGATGAAACAACCCAACGTGATCCTCGTTATCACCGATGATCAGGGGTACGGCGATCTCGGCTGCACTGGCAGCCCGTGGATGAAGACGCCGAACATCGACCGGTTTTACGGCGAGTCGCTCCGCCTGCGCGATTTCCACGTCTCGCCGCTCTGCACCCCCACGCGCGGGGCCATCATGACGGGGCACCACCCGGTGCGCAACGGGGCCTGGGCCACCTGCTGGGGGCGTTCGATTCTGCGGCGGGATGAAGTGACCATGGCGGACGTGTTCGCCGCCAGCGGGTACCGCACGGGCATGTTCGGGAAATGGCACCTTGGTGACAACTACCCCTACCGCCCCATGGACCGCGGCTTCCAGCACGTGGTGGCGCACAAGGGCGGAGGTGTGGGACAGACGCCCGACTTCTGGGGCAACAACTACTTCGACGACACGTATTTTCACAACGGCCAACCCGTTGCCCACGAGGGCTACTGCACCGATGTCTGGTTTGCCGAGGCGACGAAATTCATTGAGGCGAACAGGGACCGGCCGTTTTTCGCGTACATCGCCACGAACGCGCCGCACGCGCCGTTTCTGGTGGCAGAACAGTACCTCCGGATGTATGAGGGGAACCCCGGCATCCCGAACGCGGCGTTCTGCGGAATGGTGACGAACATTGACGAGAACTTCGGCAGGCTGGAGGCGAGGCTCGGGGAACTCGGCATTGCCGACAATACGATCCTGATTTTCATGACGGATAACGGCAGCGATGGCGGGCTCGTCGTTGGCGAGGGCGAGCGGATTGTCAAAGGCTACAATGCGGGAATGCGCGGGAAAAAGGGATCTTACTACGACGGCGGGCACCGCGTGCCGTTTTTCATCCGGTGGCCGAACGGCTGCATCGGCGGAGGCAGGGATATTAGCGAAATGGCGTTCCATGTGGATCTGCTCCCGACGTTCATCGACCTGTGCGGTCTGAAAGCGCCGGAGGGCGTGGTGTTCGACGGGATCAGCCTTGCCGGGCTTATCCATGGCAGCGAGGCCGCGCTGCCCGATCGCACGCAGTTTCTGCAGTACCGGCAGGACACCGTGCCGCCGCAAAAGTGGACGAACGCCGTGGTTACGAAGCAGTGGCGGCTCGTCCGCGGCGTGGAGCTGTATAACATAAAGGCCGATCCTGGGCAGGAGAACGACGTCGCGGCGGAGCATCCGGACGTCGTGGCCCGGCTCCGCGCGGCGCACGAACGGTGGTGGGAGGAGATCAGTCCCCGCCTCGAGGAGTACTCCCCCATCAGCCTCGGGAACGACGCCGAGAACCCCACGCTCCTCGACGCCATGGACGTGATGGGCGACATGGCGTTCAGCCAGAACTACATCGTGCTGGCGAAGAAGAGCACCGGGAAGTGGACGGTGGACGTCGAGCAGCCCGGCGCGTACCGTTTCTCTCTCCGGCGATGGCCGAAGGAAGTCGGATTGCCGATTTCCGCCGCTATTTCGCCCGAGGAAGCTCGGACTATTACCTTCGCCGATGGATCCGGCCGCTGCGCGACGATTCAGCCCTCCCGCGCGCGGCTGCGGCTCTTCGACCGGGAGTGGGTGCTGCCGGTGGACCCGGACGCGGTGGAGGTGACGTTCGGGCTTGACCTGACGCAGACCGGCGTGACGGTGCTGGAAGCGTGGTTCTTGGACGCCGACGGCGAGGAGCGCGGGGCGTATTACGTGTATGTCGAGAGGGTGTGAGGCGGACGTGGGTCGTCTCAATGCACCGCGCCGGTCGCTGAGCTTGCGTATCGCGCAGGAGCTTGTCGAAGCGCCGGCGCGTTTGGCGATTTGCGGACGGTCTCCGAGCGACGTGGCGTGCGCCGGGCGCACGGACGCGTTGTATCGAGGAGACCGCGGGCGATGGTTCTGGATCCCCGCCTCCGCGGGGATGACGCATTCTTCTGGGAGTGCAGTTTTTCTACAGGAGTGGCGAAGGAAGTAAGGAATGCACGACGGAAGCAGGTTTCTGTCGTTGAAATGGTGTAGTTTTGTCGGTCTTTTGGGTCTGCAGTGCCGCGCAGACCCACGTCATTCCCGCGCAGGCGGGAATCCAGGAGCGTGGGGAACGGCTGGGCGTCCGGTCGTCTCGATACAACGAACCGAAAGGGACGTTGTTGATACTCGTTCCTTTCCGGTTCGCCACTCGACGACCGGACAGTGCGCGCAACGGCACTTCGACAGGCTTGCCGCGCGCCCTTCGACAAGCTCAGGGGCCGCGCGGGCTCAGTGACCGGCGCAGGGCGGGCCAAAATCTGGCGAAAGGCGCTTCATGACCAACCGCGAACGATTCAACGGCGTGATGCGGTACGAGCCGGTGGACCGGCTGCCCTTGATGCTGTTCGAACCGCATCAGGTGTACGCCGTGGAGCGCTGGCGCACCGAAGGCCTGCCCGCAGACGTTGACCCGGACGACTACTTCGGCATCTGCCGTATCGTTGATGCCCCGGTGGACCTGTTTCCGATTCCGCGAATCGAGCAGGCGATCCTGTCGGAAACCGACACCGATTACGTGCAGGTGGACCGGTTCGGGAACGTGCTCCGGCGCAAAAAGGACTCGCCGCTGATGTACTGCGGCAACATCGCGCATCCGGTGAAGACGATCGCCGACTGGAGGGCGTATTCGCGGCACTACGACCCGTACGCGCCGGGAAGGGTGCCGGAAAACCTCGATGCCATCGTCGCGGAGTTGAACGCGTGCAACGAGCCGGTGGGAATCCGCCTGTTTCCCTATTTCTTCCGGCTCGGTTTCTACGCACTGGGGATGGAAGGCTTTCTTGCGGCGTTCTATGAGCAGCCGGCGCTCATCCACGAGATGTTCGGATTCTGGAGCGATCTGGTGCTGCACACTATCCGGCCCGTGGTGGAAAAGGTGAAGGTGGATGTCCTGTATCTGACGGAAGACCTCGCCTATAAGAATGCGCCGCATGTGTCGCCCCGGATGTACGAACAGTTCTGGTTGCCGTATCAGAACCCGATCATCGAGGAGTGCCGCCGGCACGGGGTGGAGCTTGTGTGCCTCTGGACAGCAGGGAACATCGTGCCCCTGGTGCCGCTTGCAATGCGGAACGGCATCAACTGCACGTGGCCGCTGGAGCGGGTGGCCGGCATGGACCCGGCAATGCTGAGAAAGCGGTTCGGGCGGGAGCTCAGGCTCGCGGGCGGCATCTCGAAGGAGGCGCTCATTGCCGGGCCGGAAGCGATTGACCGGGAGATTGAGCAGTTGATGCCGGTGGTCAGGGACGGCGGGTTCATTCCGGCGCTGGACGACATGCCGCCTGCGGAGGTGCCGCTGGCGCATTTCGCGCACATGATCGAAGCGATGAGGCGAATTGAGGTATGAAGGGTGCGGGAGAAGGTGTGCGAATGGTGACGTCACAGGAAGGGCGCGACTACTACCAGAAGCTGCGTGAAATCCCGCCCTTTGGCGCCACCGGGTTCGATTTCGACGGCCTTCGCAGGGGAATGGCGACGCGGCGCGAGCCCACTATCCCCGACGTGCAGTGCACGCGGATTGAAATCAACCGGATACCGTGCGAGTGGGTGCTGGCGAAGGGCGCCGATCCCGCAGTGCGCCTGCTCTACCTCCACGGCGGCGGGTTCATTTCGGGATCCGGGGCGTTCTATCTTCCGCTTGCCGCGCACATTTCCGCCGCGGCGAAGTGCATGGTGCTGCTTCCGGACTACCGCCTTGCACCCGAGCATCCCTTCCCCGCGGCGCTGGAGGACTGCCTCAACGTCTACCAGGCGTTGATGGAGATAGAGCCGGAAGACGAAGAGGCGGTTACGGCGACGTTCATCGCGGGAGATTCCGCGGGCGGCGGGCTGACATTGTCCACTCTGCTGGCGCTTCGCGACCGGGGCATGGCGATGCCCGAAGGCGGGATCGCGCTGTCGCCCTTCGCCGATCTGACGCTGAGCGGCGATTCGCTGCGTTCCGAGGCAGGGCTCGATCCCATCATGCACCCGAAGTGCCTGCCGGATTTCGTGAGCCGGTATATTGGCGGGGGAGACGTGCGCAACCCGCTCGCTTCGCCCGTGTTCGGCGACTACACCGGAATCCCGCCGTTGCTCATTCAGGTGGGCGAACACGAGATCATCCGGGACGACAGCATCCGAACGGCGGCAAAGGCCCGTGCGGACGGGGTGGACGTGACACTGGAGGTGTGGCCCGGGATGTTTCACGTGTTTCAGTCGCACGATCCGTTGCTGCCGGAGGGCCGGGAAGCGATAGAGCATATCGCGGAGTTCATGAGGACGCGGAGGGGTGTGTGAGCGCCCGGTCGTCTCGATACACCTGCCCCCCTTCGGGGTGCTGCCCTTGGCGGCGGGCCGGCACTCGACGACCGGTGTGGCGAACGGCGCATGGTTTCCGAGTGGCGCGGGGAACACCTCGCGTTCCGCGCCTCTGATCGGGGAAACCGGCAAGGTGCGCGTGGATTCCCGCCTGCGCGGGAATGACGATTCAAGAGGAGACCTTTCGAAAGCGGGGCCTGTGCGCGGAGCCGTTTGGGGGCGAAACCCCTTGCTTTCCTCCTCCGCCGAACGATGCTCGATCAAAGGGCGAGTGTTCGTTTCACGCAGGTAGTGTCATTCTGAACGGAGCGAGCCGCTTCGAGCGAAGTGAAGGGTTTCCTGTCGATAATCGTGGCAATGGTGGGATTTCTGCACAAGGACAGTGTTCATGGCTACTATGGTCATCGGGTATCTCGTTGAATGGACGAAGGATGACGTGGTCACGGCGCAATTTCTGACCCAGATGCGCCGCATACACGAGGACGCCAGGGCGCCCTGCACGCTTTACTGCGTTGCCGATGTCATCGCCCGGCACAGGGAGCAGCTGCGGGACATCGGCGAAAATCCTCTGTTTGATATGCAGATCGCCACCAAAAAGCTGCTGAAAAGCGTATGCCAGCATGCCGAGGGGAAGACCATCGTCTGGCCGGGGGCGTCGCTGGAGGAAATCGAAACGGAGGTCGCGGAAGCGGTGGGTGCGTTCGTTGAGTGCTTCGGCAGTCGTCCGACCGGCATCAGCAGCCCGCTTGGTGCGTACCGTGGCCTGCAGGACCGGCCAGACGTGCTGGCTGTGCTCGACCGGCACGGAATCAAGTTCTGCCGAACGTATGCCCGCGACCAGAACGACTGGCAGCCGGTGGAGTTCTCGGTAGAGCCGTTCTGGTACACATATCAGGGCTTTTCGCACATTGCCGAGTTCCCGAGCCAGGGCTGGCAGGAGCCGATCATCCGGAAGATCTACGGGTGGGACGACGCGCACGGCTACCTCGACTACGTGAAGGCCGACGTGGATGACGCCGCGCGCCGAGAGAACTTTGTCTGGTCGTACTGGGCGTGCGACTGGTCGGTCATCCGGGGCGCTACCGACATGGCGCACATCGATGGGCTGATCCGGTACGCGCAGGAAAATGGGCTGGAGTTGAGCACGCAGAGGGCGGCGTAT
Source organism: Candidatus Latescibacterota bacterium (assembly GCA_022706085.1). GTDB lineage: Bacteria > Latescibacterota > MWCZ01 > MWCZ01 > MWCZ01 > MWCZ01. The sequence goes on from JAKJDF010000011.1 coordinate 64,041, forward strand.
GAGAAGATGCTGGAGAACGAGACACGGGCGGCAAACGGCAACGGTTCCGGCGAAGAAACGCCGGAGCCTTGAGCCGTGCCGGGCCACCACCCGGTCCTGTTCGGCCCGCAGGAAAGGAAGCAGAGATGGGAACGCAGCGACTGCCCCGTGTGACGGAGATTCGCCACGATCCCCAGCTTTTCGTGGATGATTTCCTCGTGGACAACCGGTGGGCGGAAAACCCCCGGTCTGAGTCCGTGCGGCGGGTATTCCACCAGCCCGTGAAGCACGCGGCGAATCCAGTCATTGCCGGAGACGGCGGGTATGTGAACGTCGTGCGCGATGCAGAAGCCGGCCTGTTCCGCATGTGGTATCAGGCGTACTGGGATATCAGCTACGAACCGCGCAAATACACGTATGCTATCGCGTACGCGGAATCACCGGACGGCATCCGCTGGACACTGCCACGCATCGGGCGGCACTCGTTCAAGAACACCGTGGACAACAACATCGTGTATGCCGGCCCCTCTGGCGAGCACGCATCGTGCCAGTATATCGTTGACGCGCCGGAGGAAGACCACCGGGGGTACCGCTATGTGATGCTCCACGCTGCCCGCAGTTCGGAGGGCTACGGAATGCATCTCATCGGCACCCACGACGGTATCCAGTGGGACCCGGCCAGCAGCCTGCTCATTTTCCCGAGCTACCGCCCTGATACGCACTCGAGCATCCTCTGGGACCCGGCCCGCCGGATGTATGTCTGCTTCACCCGCGCCACGAACCTGTACGATGACACGAACGGCCTGCGCAGGAGAGTAGCACGGCTCGAACATCCCACTCTGTGGGATAAATGGCCGATCTTTCCGGAGAACGTGTTGATTCCGGACGAACTCGACGAACGCTCGGGCCACCCGCTGTTCTATGGCATGCCGACGCAGCATTACGCCGGCATCTACTGGGGTTTCCTCTGGCCGTACGCGTACGGCGGGGACATCCATACCGAACTTGCGTTCAGCCGCGACGGATGGAGTTTCCAGCGACTGCCCGAACGGCCGCGTCTGGTTGACCGGGGCCCGGAGGGCTCCTGGGATGCCGGCATGGTGTTCGCCTCCACGTGGCTCGAGGTAGGCGACGAATGGTGGCTGTATTACTCCGGCACGGACGGAGGGCACAATTCGCGCGAGAATGTTCCCGGAATAGGCCTTGCGCGCGTCCGCAAGGAGGGGTTTGTTTCCCTGCGCAGCCCGGCGGGCGGCGGCACGGTGGTGACGAAACTGCTCCGCTGGCCCGGCGGCAGGCTTTGTGTCAACGCCAACGCGGGGAAGGGGGAGTTTGCCGTCTCGGCCACCGGGTACGACCGAAAACCCATTGAGGGATTCGACCCGGAACCCAGCGTGCCGGTCACCGGCGACCGTATCCGCCATGAGGTGGTGTGGCGGAATGGCGATATCGGGCAGCTCAAAGGGCAGGCGGTCCGGCTGGAGTTTGTCATGCGCGGCGAGGTTGACCTGTACGGGTTCCAGGCTGTGCCAGTGGAAGGCTGAGCGTGGGAATTACCTTCGAACAGGTGCTCGATTCGGCCCCGTGGGAGCCCCGGTACGGCCACGGCGTCGTCGCGTGTGCCGGCCGTCTGTGGGTGCTGGGAGGAACCGGCACCGCGAGGAACGGCACGCAGTTCAACGACGTGTGGTCAACGGAAGATGGCGCGTCATGGCGGCGCGAATTGGCCGCCGCGCCATGGCAACCACGGTGGAACCATGTAACGTTCTCTCACGGCGGGAAGCTCTGGGTGATCGGCGGCCTGGCGTCGGTGGATCCCCTGCAGAACCTGAACGACATCTGGTCCAGCCCGGACGGGATACACTGGACGCTCGAGGTGCCGGAAGCTTCCTGGACGGCCCGGCATGTGTGGGCGTGGACAAGCCACCAGAGGCGAATGTTCATCATCGGTGGCGCCACCGACGGTTCGCACACGTACCGGGACGTGTTGTCGTCTGAGGACGGGAGGCACTGGCGGCAGGAGCGCACGCGCGACCCCTGGTTCTGCGAGCGGAAGTATCACGCGGCGGCATCGTTTGATGGCAGGCTGTACGTTGCGGCCGGTGTGATCAACGACGACTCACAGCCTTACGGGGGACGGTACCTCGATGACGTCTGGTCGTCCGAAACCGGCTCAGAGTGGCGATGCGACGCGCCGCACGCGCCGTGGGCGGGTCGAGCGGCCTCCGTGCTGTTCGCATATCGCGATAGACTGTGGCTTACGGGCGGTGAATTGCAGTCGAGGTTGTACGGGAATGACATCTGGTGGACCGAGGACGGAGTCCGCTGGGAACGGGAGGCGGACGAAGCGCCATGGACGGGGCGGACGATCTGCGGCAGCGCGGTGTTCCGCGACAGGGTCTGGATCATGGGCGGCCACCACCGCGATTGGCCGGAACGGGTGGGCCACAGCCTGAACGACGTGTGGACGTGTGAGGTGGTCCCGTAGCGGCGTCTCTGGAGCGTGAAGGCCGACCAGACCGGCGAATCGCCGGTACGCATCCTGAAGGCGGCTCGTCTCTGCGGCAACGTCCCTTGACGATGCCGGGCCCTAAGGTTAATAATGTTTGGGCTGCACGGAGGAGGGTGCACGTCACTGGCTTGACACAGAGGTACCAGATGGGAAATGATCATTGCACGCTTGTGATGGGGAGCGAGGGACCACCCGGTGCCGTCGACTTGTGCGAGGTGGCGGATTTCCTGTTCCTGTTCAGAGGGGTTTACGCACAATGTGCCCTTTCAGCTGGGGAATCAGCCGATATCGGCCCGGCAGCGCTTGCTACGAGAGTTCGAAAGGCCCTCTCTTCTTCGGACTTGATGCACACCAATTCCCTTTTCCGGAGCGAAGAACGAGGTTGTCAGATCTGGATCCGGACAGTAAAACGTTCAAGTCCCCTCGAAATCTCCATGGAAGCCGTGGGTTACTTCCTCAGTGCCGCGGTAATCGTATCAGGCGGCGAAATCGAAATCACCCCAAACGGGATACGGGCCTCCCTTCCTCCCATCTCCCAAACCATACGGGGGCTTCGAGAGGCCTTCTCTCCGAATCCTGAAGACAGGCTTGGATTCGGTCAGAGTAGGAAAACGGTGGCACTCAACAAAATGGAATTCCCTGAACTCTTCGCCGACGTGCCGCCGAGAAGAGGATTGGGTGGCTTTCAGAATCTTCTGTTGGACCTCCAAGCAGCTGTGGTTGACAAGAGATCGAGGAAAATCATCCTTTCAGAAGACCTAGTCTTGCGGATTAAACGTCAAGGAAGATTCCCGAAACGTGGAGGATACCAAAAGCGCATTCGCACGATATTTGCGCGACAAATCAACTTTGGCGACTGATGCTACCGTTCAGGTGCTCCGGGAATATTGCCTGCTGCTGCACGGCGTCGATGAACGCGAGCACGTTTTCTAGTGGAACATCCCCTTCAGTTAGCGTGGGGCAGCACCGATCTCGAAGCACGTCCGGTCGCACTGCGGTAGCAGGTGCGGCAACCCGACGATTTCCAGCGCCTTTGGCAACGCTTCCGAGTAGTACCGCTTGCTCCTCACCAGCTCCGCCCACGCCCGGTCCCGCGTCAAGAGCCCGTAACGTATCTGGTTGCTGACGAAGGCATCCGTGTAGGACGCACCGAGCATTTTTTGGAACATGAACTCTTTGAACACGTTGAACACACAGTCCGAGTGCCAATCGCTCTTGATGTGCGATGGAACGCCCCACCCGGTCTGAGCTTTGAGCGTCTCCACAATCTGCGCCCCGTTCCATCCCATATAGTCGAAGAAATGGAGGTGTCCGACTGACGGATAGCGTTTCTGCAGGTAACCGCTATCCGGGCGGAATGCGAGGCAGCCAAACAAGCAAGTGGGGAAATGCGAAGCAAGACCGCGGAGAAACGCCGGTTCAGCAAAAGCGGTTTTCGCGAGGGAACCGGCGAGACCGATCATCCCGCTGGATGCAGCTTTTCCTGTGCCGCGTGCCTGCGTCGGAATGAAGGGCGGCGTTTCTAGCGGACACAACGACCAGACGACGACGGGGATGTTCCGCTCTTTCGCCAGTTTTGTGCCGAGGATGTGCAGGTGTTTGCATGCGACGCACGTCATGGCGGCTGCGACAGGGTCCTCCCCTTTGAGCCACGCCTGAAAGAACGCGCGAAAAGACTTGAGATGCTCGTGATCGGGCAGTGAAACCACGTGGTGCGGCACACCCAGCGTGGCGCACACCCGTTTGGCGTTTTCCATGGCGAAATCGGTCGTTCCGTCGTGCGCATAGGTGAATGCCTCAACGCGAAGGCCAAACTGGCGCTTCATTTGCATCACGACGTAGCTGCTGTCCTTGCCGCCGCTGATCCCGACCATGCAGTCGGCGGCGCCATCTTTGCGCAGGTTCTTCGCCAGAAAGGTTTCCAACGCCGCCTGGCCCTTCGGCACGTAGTTCGGGAAGCCCGAACGGCACCACGAGCACATGCCATTCGCGTCGAAGTCGCTACCGGGCAAGGACGATGGGAGGACGCATTTCGCGCATCGAGTTGGCATCATGGCGTCTGCTCCGCATAGCCGTGGGCGCGCCGGTCAACTCGTAGGACATACACCGCCGAGCCCGTGAGCCGACTCCGGACACAAGTTTCGAGATTGAGGCGTGACTGCCCGATGGCCACCCCCACGGTTTCGCGGCCTATGTGGTAGTGGTTCACGCCAATGAGGGCTCTGCCATCGGGGTTGAGGTGATCCGGCGCGTCCGCCAGAAACCGCTCGATGGTCTCACCCCCGCCTTTGCCCCCGCTGAATCTCACCTCTGACATCGTGTCCCTTATGATCCCAAGGTCTCGGCCCGTGTCTTCATCAAGATACGGGGCATTGAATGCGATCAGGTCGAAACGCTCACCGACGCACGTAAACAAATCGCTCACCCGGAAATCGACCGGTACGTGCAGGGCGACGGCGTTCTGACGCGCCGTATCCAGCACCCTAGGGACATGATCCGTCGCGACGATGGTCCTGCACCCGATGTGAAGGTATGAGTGGACCGCAAGCGCCGCCACGGCACCAGTGCCCATGTCGAGGAATGAGTGCCCCGGGCGAAGGTAATCTCGCAGTGCACCCCGCAACGCAAGCGTGGTCCAATCCCAGAACGGCCCCAACTCCTCGCTGCCCGGCACGGGCCGGTAGCCAAACAACCGCCGATGCAAGGCCGCGTTCGATCGGATGTACCGGATCGCGCGGTTGTACGCGCGATACAGAAGGCGGCGGGCGGGGGAGGGCGAAGTCATTTTATCGCGGTCACCGTTTCCCACCGTTCAGGACTGGTTTCGTGCCGACCGATCGACTGTCTCGGCGAGACAGCCCTACCTTTCGGACACTTGCGCATCCCGGGGTTCCGCCGGCCCAGCCTGCCACTGCACTGCACGCAGGGCCGGGAGACCCGGCCCCTCCATTTCGGGTCTTTGTGCCGTTCCACCCAGAAAGCGTCGCCATCTCCGATGCACGGCAGTGGGTTGCTCTCAGGGAGCTTACCCTAATGCGTCAACAGGCCTGCTCTGCGGAGCTGCTCGACGAAAGGGTTTTCGGAGTCGCTTGAGGTGTGGGTTGGAAGTGATGTCATTCCCTCTTTGAGCACCGTCAACGACTTCCGATAGCCAAGAGAACCAACGAAGAGCTCTACGTTCCCGGTCGCTCGATTTACGCGCCACAGACACACTCCGGGGAAAACAGAACTGTTCTGCAGCGGGGCCGAAATGAAATCAAATCGTTCGGTTTGCCCCGTCGGCGACACTGGTTTCCACATCACTCCCGCGATGAATCCGACCCCCATCAGGATAACTGCAACAAGCACGCCGATGAGCCCAGCCGCGATTGTTTGCCCATTGATAGCGCGTAAGTTGGCCTGCAACAAGGGAGGCTGATGAACCTGATTCTCCCCGTCCATGGTCTTCTCCTCCGTTCCGAGGTCTCCTGAAAGACCGTGCGTAGCCCCCGCGAATGCAATCGCTTGCGGCGGCCGCCGCCCGCACTCCAAAGTCCGCTCTATCCCGGCGCAAACCCCTCCTGCGCCTGCACGGTTTCGATGAACGCCTGCATGTTCCCCAGCGGCACGTCGCCTTCCACGGCGTGGGCCGGGGCGAAGATGTAGCCGCCGTCACGGCCCAGTTCCAGCAGGCGCCGAGTTTCTGCTCTCACCTCGTCCACGGTGCCGTAGGGCAGTGTCTTCTGTGTGGACAGCCCGCCGAAGAAGGATAACCGCCCCCGGTACCGGTTCATCAGGCGCTCCACGTCCATCACTTCCGGCTGGAACGGATTGAAGCAGTTCAGCCCGATGCCGACGAGATCGTCGAACAGCTCGTCCACATCGCCGCAGGAGTGGATCACCACGAATTTGCCTGCCTCGCGCACCACGCCGTACATGCGTTTCAGTTCGGGGTAGATGAACTCGCGCCAGAGCGGGTAGCCCATCTGCAGGCCGCGCTGCTGACCCCAGTCGTCGCCGAAACAAACGGCGTCAATATCGTACCGCAAGGCTTCCCGCACCTGGGCGATGTTGTAGTCCGCGATCATCCGCAGGAGGTCGCGAACGAAACCCGGGTGCTCGATCATGTCCATGAGCAGGTTCGCGGTGCCGCGCATGGTCCACGCGCGTTCGTAGAGGGAGAAGCCGATGCAGAACAGGCGGAACCGATCGCCGAAACGCTCTATCTGGGCCGGGATGTTTTCGAAGAAGCGCGGGTGGAGCGGATCGGGGAGCTCGAATCCTGCCAGCGTGGGTTCCGGCAGCAGGCAGTTGGCGACCACGCCGATGTCCTTATCCACGGTGCGGTTCCAGACGACACCGAACACGTCTCTGACACATCCGTTTCCCACATCGGTAAAGTAACCCACTCCTTCGCCGAGGCTGAGGATGTGGTTCTGGAGGAAGGGGTCGAGGTCGGTGGCAGCGTAGCGCGCGCGCAGCTTCGCCCCGGCTTCAACCGTGAAACCGAATGACCAGGGCACATAGGGAGGTTTTCGGCCTTCGAGGGCAATCCGAACCACTTCGCGTTTTGTCATGCGGGCCTCGCGGCGGAGTCACTGCGGCGTGAAGGTGACCTGATCCACGGCGAGGCTCCAGTGTGCATCGTTCAGGAGCCAGGCCGTCAGCGTGCAGGGCGTGCCCGCCTGCAGCGGCTGGCTGGAACGGAGGGTCCTCGCGCCCGGCGTGCCGTACGTCCACGTGGTGGGGCTGGCGGTGGTTCCAGCCAGTATCACCACGCCTGAAAGGAGATTACCCTGCGCGTCGTTCGTCAACAGCACCGCCTGCGTCGCAAGAGGGTACTTCCACCACGCCAGCGTCACAAGCGGCGTTCTGTCGGGCGTCAGAGTGGGCGGATCGGCGGTGGTGTTCGCGTAGAGCGTCACGAGCGTCGTGTCGTACACCGTCGGAGAACTGGATATGGCCGACTGGATGCGGTTGGAGGTGATGGTGACAGAGTCGGTGGGGAGGGCAATGTAATAGGCCGGGTCATTCGCGGGGCTTCCCCGGGAATCGGGGGTGCGGTAGCGCGCGAGGCCGTACGCGGTGTCGAAGGCAACGGCGTCCACGCAGAAACGGTTCACTACGCCGCAGTAATTTGCGTCACCGCCGGGGGAACACGACAGCTGGAAATAACCGGAGTCGGCATCGGCTTTTTTCTGGAAGAGGATGGTAACGGGCTGGGCGGGTGCGCGTTCGAACCCGGCGTGGCCACCGTATGCCCAGGCGAAAAACGCGTTCGGGGTGTGTCGGGGAACATCGGCGATCACTTCCGGGCACCGGCGGTTGAAGCCCACGATGCAATCGCCACAGCAACCGGGCCACAGGAGCGGGGCCGCGAGCAGAATGCCGCAGAGGGTGCGCGACGACCGTTTCACGGGAGTCCTTTCCGCCGGGGTGAGCGTGCTGCCGGGCCGCCGGATCGCGCGGTCAGCTCATGAGTGTTTCGGCAACACCTCCGGCGTGCTCCAGAACCGCGACAAGGCGGCGGTACGGCATGCGCATCGGCCCGACAATGGCCAGCGTGCCAGAGAGGGACCCCGCCCGGTACCCTCGCGTCAGGAGGCTGCAATCGGCAAGCTCCGGCAGACTGTTTTCGGTTCCGATGGACACATGCGTCCTGCGCGAGGCGCCGCGGCGGCGGAGTTCCTGAATCAGTGCTTTCTCGTCGAGAAGGCGCATGAATTGCATCAGGCGGGTGTGGTCGCTGAACTCCGGCTGTGCAAGGATGTTCGGGCGGCCTTCCAGGTGAACGTTCGTCCGCGAATCGAGGTCGAAAATGTCCGAGCCTTCGCGCAGGAACACGTTGATCACGTGCTGTTCGCCACCGGAAATGCCGCTCAACCGTTCCGTGATGGACGTGCGTATCTGGCCGATGGTCAGGCCGCTGAGCCGTTCGTTCAGGATGCGTGCCGTTTCGCCGATCAGGCCCTGCGCAACGGGTTCGTCCATTTCCAGCGTCAGCGTGTGAACGGGGCCGCCTTTGATCTCAAGAGCCACCAGGATTCGGCTTTCTCCCAGCGAAACCAGCTCGATCCGCCGCAACACGCCGTTGTCAAACGTCGGGAGAAACGCCACCGTGATGAGGCGAGAAACCCGCGCGAGCGCTCTGGAGACGCACGAAAGGACCACATCCGCGTCCCGCGCGCACTGGCGTTCTGTCAGGAGCTCGTCGAACACCGATTTATCGGAACGCCCAAGGCGCGCCGGTTCCATGACTTCGTCGAGGTAGTACCGGTATGCCCGGGCCGTCGGTTCCCTGCCGGCCGAGGTGTGCGGCGAATGAAGGAATCCGATGTCCTCCAGATCCATCATGGTGTTGCGGATGGTCGCCGGGCTGAGATCGTGCAGGTACTGCCGCGCAATCGTGCGGGAGCCCACCGGTTCCGCCGACTCGGTGTGCGCATGCACAACCGCCGTCAGCACCGCGATTTCTCGTGGAGTAAGTGGTCGCATCGCCATTTACCCTCCGGTCGTTGTGGCCCGGCACCGGCGGGGCGGGCTACCGGATTTCAGCATCCGGTTTAGCACTCTCCACCTTGGAGTGCCAAACCCTCCCTAAACATACCCGCGCGGGGCATACTTGTCAAGTTAACGGTCGCCGGTGGCCTACACAGGGCCGTTTTCATCCAGATGGAGCAGCGTGGCAAGGGCCAGTTGCGTGGCCATCCGGGCATTTTCGATATCCACCAGCTCCGCCACATCCCAGGCCAGATGATAGTTCGGTTCCGCATACGGGAACGAGCCCACCATCGCCACCGCGGCCGGCATGCCTGCCTTGATGAATGAGCCGTCGTCGTCATTCGGGAATTCGCCCCGATGCTTCGTCTGCCGCAGGCCAATGCCGAGTTCTTCGTTCAGCCGCGCCATGAGATCGGCGATGCGCTCGCCCTCGTCGGTTACGAACCTCGTGGCGTTGGTTCTGATCCCGGCTCTCTGGTCTTCTGCCGATCTTCCGCCGAGGCTGTCCACGTTCAACGCTGCCACCAGCGTGTACCCTTCGTCTTTCACGCGCTGCGCCGTCACCGCGCTTGTCCACGGCGTGTGCTCTTCGTTGCAGAACACAAACCAGAGGGTGCGCTTCGGCGTGTACCCCTGCAACACCCGGGCGATTTCGAGGTTGGCCACGGTACCAATGCCGTTGTCATATGCGCCGGCGGTGTTCACCATCCAGCTCTGGGAGTCCTTGTGCGAGATGACGACGATAAGTTCCTTCGGAATCGCCGAGCCCTGCACCATCCCGTATACGTTGTACGCGGTGTACCACGGGTCGGAAGGCCGCGGTGAGGCATACGTGGCGTGGCCCTCCACGTCCCAGTTCCTGCGGTAGGCCTGCACCTGCACCGGTTCACGTATGACCGAGTACCCCCAGCCCTCAAGCGACTGCGCGATGAAGTCGTCGGCTTCGTGCAGCGTGCATTTCTGGTGGCCAGGCAGAGTGTACACCAGCGTCCGACAGGGGATAGGGTCTCTGGCAATGTGGAAAAGACGCGCGCGGATGAGGTTGTCGTCCACGCATTCGATGCATGCAGTGGTGGTGTCCATGCGGTCTCCGAAAAGGGAGGGGTGACGTGTTCTGAGTGAAAGAGTGAGGCGGGACGCGCGCCGTGCCAAGCCCCCCGGGGCATAGCGCAGGCGGGATTCCGCAGTGGCAATCGGGGAGAGGACCACCCGCGCTTGGGCGCGCAGCGAAAGGTGGTCATTACCCCGATTGCTTCGGGTCTTGACAATGCTGACCCAAGTGCGCATTATTCACGGCAGATGACACGGGCAGTATTGCACCGGAGGAGTACGATGCCCAAACGTGGTTTGCGCTTCGTAACGGGGTTCTCTCTGCTCGCAGTGAGCATGGCGGCGATGTTCGCGGCAAGCTGCAACCTGCCCGATCTGCCGTTTCTTTCAGACGAAACAAGCGTCGCGGAACCTGACGGCACCCGCGGGGATACGACGTTCTACCACTACACCGTGCGTTACCCGGACACGACAAAGGTGGAGACGTTCGCCACGTTCGACGGCGTGTGGAACTGGTACTGGCTTGAGGGGGGCAGGCGGCACCGACTACTACACAACCTACTGGCTCAAAGTGATCAACACTCTGAGCCTGATATGCGTGGATAACGATCCGCGAACCGTAGCTGCAGTGGATGAGCTGATTGAGAAAACAGGCGACACGGTGATCATCCGCATCCTGCAGAGCGATCGGGGGTACACCGGTTTGCCGGCCTACTCCGTTCGCATTGCCGAGCCCGACGGCTTGTTGCCGGCACAGGTGCCGTTGTTCGAACGCATGCGCCCGTACGACGAACGGCCGGACCTCTTCAAGGCGGTGTCCCCCGGCACTCTGGCGATGCCGCACAGGGCCTGCGCAAGCGAAACGCGGCGCACAAATTGAGAGATTCTTCGCTGCGCTCAGAATGACAGCCAATCAGGGGGAAAAAGGCAGAAGGGCGTCATTCTGAGCCGAGGGAACGCAGTGAGAGAAGGCGAAGAATCTCCTGCTGGTGGTTCGGTTTTCAGGCGAACCTCACCTGGGAGCGCAAAGGCCCCGCGCCGGCAATGAGCAACGATTGGTGCAACCGGTTGGGCAACTTCTGGATTCCCGCTTTCGCGCGAATGACGGCTGAAACGGACGGCACCGAATCCTCGGTGTCGCTTCTCCGGGTTCCCGGTGCACTTCGTGCTCGGAAGAGGACGCGGGAATGACGGCGGGCTGGTGGGGGACCGGAGAGACTCTTCGCTGCGCTCAGAATGACGCCGTTTGAGCGCCCTCCTGAGAGAACCGTCATTCTGGGCCGAACGAACGCAGTGAGCGAAGGCGAGGAACCTCTTGTTCGCGGTGGGTGCGTTATGCTACCGGCTCATCACGCGTATCTGGCTGCGGACCCAGAATGCGTCGGGGTACCCCTTCTCCTTCGCCTCGACGATCTTGTCCTCGGCCTCCTGCCTGGTGGCGAAGTCGCCCACGCGAACGCGGTGCCACGGCGACTGGAACAGGATATAGACGGAATCCGCCGGGAACCGCTCCCGCGCTTTCAATGCTTCCGCTTCCGCAAGCTCCCGCGTGGTGGAGGTGAATATCTGGATGCGGTACCCGTTGGCCGTCGTCCACAACGTGTCGCGCTTTGCCGGGGCGGCAACTACTGCAGGGGTATCCACCTGGGCGGGCGGGGGGCGGAGCGACCGGATTGTCTCTTCCACATCTTCGGGCAACGGGCCGGGACCATGCTCCGCCGGGTCGAAGGAAAAGGGGCGTTCTCCTACCGCGGGCGCGGTTTCGGGGGACCGGGGTGCGCCGCAGGCCGCAAGTGCGAGCCCGGTTATCACGGCGAGGAAGAGGACGGCGACGTGCCTGACGCCGGCAGGAACGAAACAAGTTCCGCGCGAATGGTTCCTACCGGAATCGCGCTTTCCATCAACACAGGGAGCCTTCGTGCGTCTTCGGTAAGCCAGATCCACAGTCGCCCTCTCTGAACGAAAATCGCTTCAGACTGTAATATCGGTTCGACAACGATACAGGAAAAGGTGCCGGCAGGAACGGTGACCTGTTCCCGCCGAAGCACATTCACCCGCGCATTGTATAGTTTTCCGCCCTCGTACACGCGAACGGACACAGAGGATCCCACGGGCAGGGGCGAACTGCGGACGCGGTAGAGCGAGGACAGGATATCGTGCACTTCTCCCGGCAACGAGAGCACGCCCACATGCCTCCCTCGGGAAAACCGTGCAACGGTGTTCCGGTCTTGGTCAAAGACGTACGTGCTGTCGCGGTGATACCACCCTTCGTGCTGGAGCTTCTCGTAACGGACAGGCAGGAGCGTTGATCGCCGGACCGTTGAACTCAGGGTATCACGGACTGTGTAGAACACGTCCAGCACCCCCACGGAACGCGCCCGGGTGCGGATCTGCCACAGGCTCGTGTCGCCCGGAACGGGGTGGATGCTCATGGTTGCCATCCCGCCCCTGACGAATTGCCATTTGAGATCGAATACCAGGAGTTCGCCGGGGCCGAACGGAGCGGCCGCCGCGCGCGCGGCGAGGACACAAAGGAATATTGCGAGCCTGATCAGGCGGACTCCTGGTCGATCACCGGTCCGACGAGTTCCGCGTACTCTCATCCCGTCGGGTGGGCCTCCACCCATTCCACGATAGCGTCGAACGCGCGGAGAATCTCGCGCTCCAGTTCCGCGAACACTTCTTCGTACGTCTCCAGCGACCCGCCGTAGGGATCTACGATGTCAATACCGGGGTTGTCCACCGTGGCGAAATTGGTGAGGAGGAACGTCTTCTCACGCGGGGTGGACTCTGTTACACAATACCACTGTTCGGCCGTCATGGTAAGGATGAGGGACGCCTGTTCACCGATTTCCGGAGTATACGGACGGGTACGGTGCCGGCTGAGGTTGATCCCGTGCCGGTGGGCCACCGTAATCGCCGAGGCGGATGCCCGCAGGCCCTCCATCGCAAACACCCCTGCGGACTCGGCTACAATGTCGCGGATTTTCCTCTGTTTCGCGAGACGGTTGAAAATCCCGGCGGCCATGGGGCTCCGGCAGGAGTTCCCCGTGCAAATGAACAGCACCCGTTCCATGCGTTTCCTTTTGCGTCCGCGTCTACACGCGCCCAAACCGCTGATCCAGCTCGGCCGTCTCGATTTTCACGATGATCGGCCGCCCGTGCGGGCAGACGTAGGGCATAGAGGTTGCAAACAGCCGTTCGATGAGCCAGCGCATCGTTGCCGGCGGGAGATGCTCCCCCGATTTCACCGCGGCATGACACGAATACGCAATTGCGATCTGTTCTTTCAACCCCGTGCGTCTGAAGCCGAGTTCCCTCATCTCGTCAATCATACGCCGGATGACATTGCCGTCTTCCCAGTTGTGGAGTGCTCCGGGGTAGGCGTCCGCTTCGATTTTCCGGTCCGAAAGGCGGCGAATGCCGAAGCCCAGAGAGGTGAATATCTCCTCCACCTCATCGAACACCGCGTCCTGTTCGGGAGTCAGTTCAATCACTGTGGGGAAAAGTAACTGCTGCGATGCCGGTACATCGCCGGCGAACCCTGCCATTGCTTCTTCGTACAGAATCCTCTCATGCGCCACGTGCTGATCAATGATCCAGAGGCCGTCCCGCGTGTTGACGAAGATGTACTTCCGCTGAAATTGCCAGACCGTTTCCTTCAGTTCCGATGCCGCGATCGCTTCCAGCCCTTCCGAGGCGCTGAACGATCCGGGGCTCTTGCTCACGAGGTCCAGGGCTACCTGGGCCGTCCGGGCATCCTCCGCGCGTTCTTTCGGGCTCGGTTTGATGTCGGGAAGCGCAAAGAACGCGGCCCGGGCGGAACCGGTGCCTGGCAGGTAGATCGCGTCGCCATCCGACAGCCGATGGAACCGGTCGGCACCTTTTGCCATCGCGGGAACATACGGGCGGTCCGGTGGTGCGTTCCAGAAACTCGGGATCCCGCTCGGGGCCGGTTCGGCGGAGGGAGCTTCCTCGCGGGTTTGGTCGCCCGCGGTAAGGGGCCGGGTGTGTTCCTCCGCGGGCCTTTCAGGCGAGGCGCCGCGTTCGCGGGACGCAGTATCCGAGAAGGCGCTGCGGACTGCGGAGAAGATGAGGTCGTACACGGCGCGGTCATCCCGAAACCGTACTTCGCGCTTCTGCGGGTGCACATTGACATCCACCGCCGCCGGGTCCAGTTCCAGAAACAGCACAAAAAACGGCTGCCTGCCGCTCTCCGTGGTGGTTTCGAAGCCGTCGACCACCGCTTTGCGAAATACGCGCGACTGAACTGAACGGCCGTTCACGAGAAGGAATTGCTCGGTATACCCGCCTCCCGAATCACCCGGCCGCCCAAGGAGACCGTACAATCGGCCGGTGCCGTCCGATTTATCCACGGGAATACTCCGCAGCAGCATCTCGCGGCCAAACACCGTCCGTACACGCTCCTGCCAGGTTGAAACGGGATTGCATTCCAGCAGCACGCGCCCGCCGTGCGACAGGGTGAACCCAAGATCGGGTTTCGTCAACGCGAGGCCGGTCATTTCGCGCAGAATATGGCGGAGTTCGGTGGCGTCAGTGCGAAGAAACTTGCGCCGCGCGGGCGTGTTGAAGAACAGGTCCCGCACCGTAACGGTGGTGCCTCTCGTGCGGCCGACTTCGCGCACCGCGCGCAACTGGCCGCCTTCGATAATCACTTCGGTGCCGAGGCCGCTGTCGTCCGCGCATGTCTGGAGCGTGGTTCGGCTTACCGCCGCAATACTGGGAAGCGCCTCACCGCGGAACCCGTAGGTGTGGATCGCGTTCAGGTCCCCGGGGGCGGCGATCTTCGACGTCGCATGGCGCTCAAAACACAGCACGGCGTCGTCGGGGTTCATGCCGTGGCCGTCGTCGCTTACCTGAACGAGCCGACGCCCGCCGGCCACCAGCTCCACAACAACCCGCCGGGCGCCTGCGTCCAGCGCGTTCTCGAGCAGTTCCTTGAGCACCGCGGACGGACGCTCCACCACCTCGCCGGCGGCAATCAGATTGGCAAGTTGACTCGGCAGGACGCGGATGCGTCGTGGAGGAGGCTCGGAAGCAGACGTCTGAAACGTCGGCGACGCCATATTCCTCATCTCCGCGCGGGGGATCTGCGTTCAAGCAGCGTGCTGACAAGTTCCCTGAGGTCCTCGATCTGAAACGGACGGACGAAGTGACGCATCCTTCCCCGTTCGAGTTGACGTTTGAGGGCACTCTCCGAGGAATTGACAAGATAGACGACTTCACTGGTGGAGTAGTGCGCCGGCAAATGGCTCGCAAGCGCCGACAGATCGCCATTCGGAGCGCATGCGGCGTCCACCATGAGCACGTCGGGCGGCGCCTCCGGCGCGGCGGAAAGCTCATCCAGACGGGAATACGTACGAACCGAATGACCGGCCCGGGTCAACACCGCGTGGAAAAGGTCGCGCATCTCGTCATCTCTGTCCACCACCACCACCGAACCGGGCATAGATGTGTCTCCGTCGGAAATGAGCGCCGCCGGCGGCCGGTTATTTGAGGGCGGCTTCCACCTGATCGCGCGTGGCAAATCCGAGGCGAACTACCGTGTCGCCCACCCGTTCCCCGTTCTTCTTGGCCTCCATGAGCGCCCGTTCCAGTTGCGACTGCGTAATTACGCCGGCAGCCAGCAGCTTCTCTCCTACCATCGTCTCTCCCCTCCGCCCGGTGGTACGCGTGGCCTTCCAATCCAGACTCCGCAAAAGTGAACGAATGTAGCTCATTTCTGCCGGGCATGTCAACCCGAACCGCGATCTCGCTGCCCGTCAAGCCTCCGCTGCCACGTATCCACCGCCCGCATCACCTCAAGCGGCGTCATGTTCATCAGGTCGAGCTGGCGTATCTCCTCCAGGACGGGGTGCTCAGGCGGCGGTTTGGGAGCAAACAGCCCGATCTGTTCCGCGTCGGCATCCCCGCCGGATGAGGCTCCCTCGGCTTCCGATCCGCCGGGCGCGCCCAGCTCCCGGTGGAGGGAGTCGTCTTTCTCCTCAAGGGAGGCGAGCACTTCCCGCGCGCGCTGAATGACCTTCTCCGGCAACCCCGCCATCTGAGCGACGTGAATGCCGTAGCTGTGGTCGCACCCGCCCCGCACGATTTTCCGCAGGAAGATCACCTCGTCCTGCCACTCACGCACCGTGACGTTGTAATTCTTCACGCGGGGAAGGATGTCCTCAAGCTCCACCAGTTCGTGGTAGTGCGTGGCGAACATCGTTTTCGCCGCTTTGTGCGGAGTTCCGTGAAGATACTCGACGATCGCCCACGCCAGAGAAAGCCCGTCGAATGTGCTTGTACCCCGGCCCACCTCGTCGAACAGAAGAAGGCTGCGCGGGGTTGCGTTGTTGAGAATGTTCGCGGTCTCGTGCATTTCCACAAGGAAGGTGCTTTCCCCGCCGGCAAGGTTGTCGTGGGCACCGACCCTGGTGAACAACCGGTCCACCACGCCGATGTGTGCCTTATCGGCGGGAACCCACGAGCCCATGTGCGCCAGAATGACAATATGCCCCGTCTGCCGCAGGTACGTGGACTTCCCCGCCATGTTGGGGCCGGTGATAATCATGATCTGGTCCGTGGGATTGGCGAGGTAGGTGTCGTTCGGTACAAACGACCCCTTCGGAAGCAGCATCTCCACCACCGGGTGGCGGCCGTTTTCGATCGAGATTACGTCGTCCAGCGCCACGGCAGGCCGATGGTAGTTGTTCCGCGACGCCGTCTCGGCGAGGGCTGCCAGCACATCCACCAGCGCGATGGCCCGCGCCTGCTGGAGCACGGCGTCCGCGCGGGCTGCAACGGAATCCCTGAGACGGGTGAACAGCTCGTATTCCAGACTGATCGCCCGCTCCTCCGCACCAATAACGCGCGATTCCCACTCCTTGAGCTCCGGCGTGATGTAGCGTTCTGCATTCACGAGCGTCTGTTTGCGGATGTAATCCGGCGGGGCCTTCTCGCGGTGCGCGTTGCTGATTTCGATGTAGTACCCGAATGCCCTGTTGAAGGCAACCTTCAGCGACGGGATGCCAGTTCGCTCCCGTTCCGCCGCCTGCAGTTTGAGCAGCCACTCCTTGCCCCCGTGCCCGATCTCGCGCAATTCATCCAGGTCGGCGCTCACCCCCCGCCGTATCACGCCCCCGTCCGAAAGCGTTGCCGGGGGATCATCCTCCAGTGTCTGCCGTATGAGCGTGCTGACTTCGGAGGTATCGCCCATTTCCCCGGCGGCATGGCGGACGAGGTCCACCTCCGCGTCCCTCAACGTGGCGGAAAGCGGCTGCGCCGCCTCCAGACTGGCTGCCAGCGTGGCAAGCTCGCGTGGTGCCGCGCGCCCGCAGCATACCTTTGCCATGATTCGCTCGATATCGCGCACCCTGGCGAGCATGTCGCGCACCTGACCGCGCTCCATGCTCCTCTCCACAAACCATCCTACGCCGTCGAGCCGGGCACTGATTTGCGGGATGTCCTTCAATGGCCGCATCATCCACTGGCGAAGCAGCCGTCCGCCCATCGGGGTGAGCGTCTGGTCTATGGCGCCGATCAGCGTCGCCCTCGGGTTGGAGGCGGAAAGCGACGAAAACAGCTCCAGGTTTCGCTGCGTGGTTTCGTCCAGAATCAAATGGTGCGCACGCTGGATGACATTCAGCCGGCGGATGTGGTCAAGGCTGGTAAGCTGGTTTTCCTGCAGGTATGCGAGCACCGCCCCCGCCGCCGCCGTACCGGCCGTCAGCTCCTCCGCGCCGAACCCCTTGAGCGATGTGACCTTGAAATGCTCCAGCAGCCGCTCCCGCGCAACCGCGATGCCGAATGCCCAGTCCTCCATCGGCGTCAGAACCGGACCGGGTACCTGCCGCGAAAAAGCCTGCCGGTGTTCCGCAATCCACGAGCGCGCCGCCAGAACCTCCGCCGGCCCGATACGGCGCACTTCCGCGAACAACTCGTTCGCGGATACTTCGGTGACGCGGAACTCGCCGGTGGAAAGATCAGCCTCCGCAATTCCGGCGAACCCGCCGTTCACCGAAATACCGATCAGGAAGTTGTTCCGTTTTTCCTCCAGCAGTGTCTCGGAGAGCGTCGTGCCGGGGGTGACAACCTCCGTCACCCCGCGCTTGACAATCCCCTTCGCTTTTCGCGGGTCTTCAAGTTGCTCGACGATGACGAAACTGCGCCCGGCGCGGGTGAGTTTGTCGCTGTAGCTTCCCAGCGCGTGGTGGGGGATTCCGGCCAGCGGAACATCCCCCTCCTTGCCGTGGTTGCGGGAGGTGAGCGTAATGCCAAGGATTTTCGACACTTCGACCGCGTCGTCAAAGAACGTTTCGTAGAAATCGCCCATGCGGAACAGGATGAGCTTGTCCTGGTGCTTCCGCTTCACCGCCATGTACTGCTCAAGCATCGGTGTCAGGCGGGTTTCAGACGTTGTCATGTGCGGTCTGGTATTCCGTGAAGGAAGCGTGGGAGCGAACAGGTACACACAGTGGAAAGTATCGCTCGGGAGGTGGCGCAGACGCAACGTTGAGAAGCCATCTGCAGGGCTGCATCCCGCCTACGCGCGCGCCAACGGAGCGAGGCGCGACGGTTCGGTGGTTGCGTACGTGCGGCGGCGGGTTGGAAATTTAGAGCGGAAAGTCAGTATTGATGCTCTCGAATAACAGGAGACCGAGTACGTGAAAAAAAGGATGATTGCCGATCGCGTGTACTGGATGGGCGCCATCGACTGGGACCGGCGTCTGTTTGATTCACTGATACCGCTGCCTGACGGGACGTCGTACAACGCCTACCTCGTGGAAGGAAGTGAAAAAACGGCCCTGCTGGATGCGGTTGACCCCGCCATGGCCGACGAACTGTTGCGCCAGCTCGATGGCGTTGCACGGGTGGATTACCTCATCAGCCACCACGCGGAGCAGGATCACTCGGGCACCCTGCCCCTTTTGGCAAAGCAGTTCCCCGGGGCAAAAATCCTCGCCTCGCCGAAAGCCAAAGGCATGCTGCTGGACCTTCTGGACCTTCCGGAAACCGCCATCACGACGGTCACCGACGGGGAGACTCTCTCCCTCGGGGACAAGACGCTCAAATTCATCCACACGCCGTGGGTGCACTGGCCGGAAACGATGGTGACATACCTCGAGGAGGACAGAATCCTCTTCAGTTGCGACCTGTTCGGCTCACACCTGGCAACCGGCGATCTTTTCGCAAAAGACCAGGCGCGCGTATACGAGGCCGCCAAGCGGTATTATGCGGAAATCATGATGCCGTTCCGCACGATCATCCAGAAGAACCTTGAAAAGATCGGGGGGCTGGATGCGCAAGTCATCGCGCCAAGCCACGGGCCGGTGTACGACAAGCCGGAATGGATCGTTGAGGCCTACCGGCAATGGGTTTCCGGCGCCCCCGGCAACGTGGTGGTGGTCCCTTACGTGTCCATGCACGCCAGTGTTGAGCGCATGGTGAAACATCTCGCCGCATCGCTGGTAGATCGCGGGGTGCGCGTGGAGCTTTTCAACCTCGCGGTCACGGACGTTGGAAAACTTGCCATGGCGCTCGTGGATGCGGGAACAATCGTGGTAGGCACCTCCACCGTGCTGAACGGCCCCCACCCGCTTGCCCTGTATGCCGCATATCTTGCGAACGCCCTGAAGCCGAAGGCGCGGTTCATCTCCGTGGTGGGCTCGTACGGGTGGGGCGGCAAAACGGTGGACATGCTGGCGGAAACGCTGGCGGGTTTGAAGGCGGAGGTCCTGGAGCCGGTGATGGTGAAAGGCGCACCATCGGCGGACGATCTTGCAGCAGTGGACGCCCTGGCGGAAGCGATAGCGAAGAAACACGCGGAAAACGGTTTCGCGTAGATTCTCCGCGTTCACAGGGGTTTTATGCGCATCAGCAGGGCGTGTGCGGTATACATCCCGGCGTCGATCCTCCTCTTTGTGGCCAGCCCGGAGGCGGAGTCCATCCCGCGGGATTCGCTCGGGGCTCCCGTCATCCGGGCGGTTTGGGCGTCCGCCCCGCCCCGCCTTGACGGTATCCTGGACGATCCGGTCTGGATGGAGGCCGTCCGCCTCGATGATTTCTACGTGGTGGATTACGACCGCCCCCCCAGCGAACCCACCACGGTGTTCCTCGCATGTGATTCCGCCAATCTCTATGTGGCCGCGCGGATGGGCGACAGATACCCCGGGCAGGTCCGCATGGCGGAGACGAAACGCGACGGCCAGTACACCAACGACGACCACTTCGCGATCCACTTCGACATTCAGCACCTCCATGCCAACAGCTACCTGTTCATAGTCACGCCGCGTGGCACGCAGGCGACGACGATCCCTGACGGCAGCCCGAGCAAAGTCGAATGGCAGGGCGACTGGCTCGCCGCAGCCCGGGTGGATAGCGCGGGGTGGTCGGTGGAAATGGTGATTCCCATGGTGATTTTCGGCCGGCCGGCCGGCCCGCACACCATCGGGGTGGCTGCCCACAGGTGGCTGCCGCGCCTGCAGGAGGAAATGACCTGGCCGAACATGGGTCGCGTCCGCGATGATACGAAAACGGGCAACTGGGAAGGGATCGTGTGGCCGGTCGAACGCCGGAGGCCCGCGCTGATGCCGTACATCGTGGCGGAGCGCGTGGGTGGAGACCTGAGCACGTATGCCGGGGCGGACATCAAATACACCACCGGCTCCGGTCTGACCCTTCTCGCCACCGCGTACCCTGATTACCGCAACATCGAATCTGGCGTACTGGGTCTCGATTTCTCCTACAACGAGCAGGCGCGCGCCGATAATCGCCCGTTTGTCACCGAGGGAGCAGCCTATTACCCGGAAAGCTGGATCTTCTACAGCCAGCGCATCGGGGAGATGTACGGCGGCGGGAAGGTATTCGGCCAGCTTGGCAGGAGCCGCGTCGGCCTCCTGACCGCCTACGACCGGAACCGCGTGGTGCATACTGCCGGAAAATGGTCCTGGCAGAAATCGGACGCGTGGAATTTCGACCAGCACATGGCCTGGCGGCATGGCCCCGCGGATGCCCCTCACCCGCCCGGAACACCCATGGCAACCGACCACCTCATGTTTGTGTCTATTGCCCGGTTCACACGGCAGGTGGGAGACCGCGAAGAACATTACAGCACACAGGGCGGCTTCACAAAAACTGCCAGCGACACGGCGAACGGGTATGACTTCGAGTTCCACTGGAACCGCCATGTCGGGAACGGGACACACGGTTATGCACTGGGCGGGCGCATCCTGAGCAACGGGTTCATCCCTGTAGAAGGGCTTCTGAACCCGGCTGATGCGGGTCAGCGGGATATCACCGCGTCCATCGAATGGGAGAAGAGGCGCGAAAGGAGCTGGTTCAACGAGGTGGGATACTGGGCGCAGCTCAAGTACTCCGAGCGGCTTAACGGTGATCTCTACCACAAAGATGCGACCTTGGAGGGATGGGCAGACGTGACGCCGGACGTCGCGATGGCCCTGAACGGAAAGGCGATTGATCGCCCCCCGTACGTGGACAAGACTCTGTATGCGTGGGTGGGCTGGAACCGCCGTTCATTCGGCCATGAAGGCGGCATCGAAGCGACCGCGGGCAAAGTGAAAGGCACCGATTACCGGTTCGTCTCTGCCTACCAGAACACGCGAATCGGCCGCCAGACTTTCCTCAGCCTGAGTGCGCAGGGCGTTCGCCACGTGTACCCGGTCGGGCATGTTGATCGGCCTCTCGGTGGCACGGACGACCGCTACCAGTTGATCGGCACGGCGCAGTTCGACATTACCCCGGAGCACGCAGTGTCCGGGAGGTTGATTGAGGGCACTAGGGGACTAAACGGTTACGCGACATACCAGCAGGTGCTTCGCCGGGGTTACGACCTGTTCATCATCGTCGGTGACCCCAGCGCAGACACGTGGACGCGCCGCGTGGCGTTGAAAGCGGTCGTGGTGTTGTGAGGTAGGGCGGCCTCGCCGAGGCCGCCGAAAAGTTGCGGCCGATCGCGGCTGTCTCGGCGAGACAGCCCTACCGTGCGATGGGCACGGACCGCGGCGCAACGAAGTCTATTGCCCGTAGAGGGCCTTGTAGACGTAGTAGTTCCTGAGCACAAGCTTTACGTATTTGCGCGTCTCGCCAAACGAGATGGCCTCGCGCTGGACGTCGGGGTCGTCCATTTTCCACCGCACGGCGTTGTGCGGGCCCGCATTGTAGGCGGCCGCCATGAGGTCAATGCTGCCGAACTGCCGCAGTTGCTGCGCGGCGTACCGCGTACCGAGGCGGATGTTGAGCCCGGGGTCGTAGAGGTCCTGCGCGGTGTAGTCGGAGAGCCCTTCCTCGCGCGCCAGCTTCGCCCCTGTTGGCGGGATGATCTGCATCAGTCCGCGCGCGTCAGCGCTGGAACGCGATTCGGGGTCGAACACGCTTTCCTGCCGGATGATCGCCCGGACGAGCGCCGGCTCGATATCGTTCTCGCGTGCCGCCGCGACCACCTCGTCATGGAAAAAGTCGGGGTAGATCCGCGCAAGAAGCTCGGGCGCAAGCTCGTGATGCCGGTCGTCCGTCGTGCGCTTCCACATTGCCTTCCAGCGCCATCTGAGTGAGGTTCCATAATCGGCAAGCCATTCGAACGCATCGGCCGCCGATTCCATTTCAGCGATTGTGTTCGCCTCGCCGATAATGCGCTGCTCCAGCGCTGCCCGTGCAAAGCGCCACTGACCCAGCAGGGCCAGCCATTCGGCCTCGGCGTAGCCGGGCCACGCGGTTTCACGTCCTCGAACCTGCTGGGGCGCTTCGACTGACCCCCGGGCAGCGGGCGGAGGCTTCTGCGCGGTCCCTGAGCCTGCTCCCGCCGGGCGGGAGCCTGTCGAAGGGCGCGCAGAATCAATGGCCGCCCTGCCCTTCACGACGGGTTTTCCGCAGGCGACCGCCGATGCGACTGCATAGAAGCTCCGGGGAGAGAACTCCGCGGTGCGCCGCCAGACGGCACGCGCGGAGTCTTCCCGCCCTTGCGCCTTCAGGGCCAGCGCAAGCCAGTACCCCGCCTGATCCTTGACCACAAAATCCCGTGCGGTGCGGGCGAGAGGGGAGAAGGAGCGTCGGGCGGCATCGTAGCGTCCAAGGCGGAACTGGCAGAAGCCAAGCCGCCACCGCGCTTCCTCGGTCTGCGCGTTGTCGGGGAACCGGCTGATGATCTCTTCGTACGTCGCGATGGCGGAGGAAAAATCGCCCTCCCGCTCCCAGCTCATGCCGATGGCCAGAAGGGCGGCGGGAACCTGGCTGTGCTGCGGGAAACGGTCTACGAATGTGCGCTCCCACGCGCGCATCTGCGCCTCGTTATTCGCCTTCAGGTGCAACGACGCGTACAGGCGCAACGCGCGAGGGAGGAATGAGTTCCCGCCGGAATCGGCGATCAGCGCGGTCAGATACGTTTCGCCGTCGTCGAACTGGCGCCGGTTGACGAGATACTCGGCGGCGGTGAACCGGATTTCGTTTCGCCGGGCCGCAAGGGCGGAGTCCTGAAGCGCATCGTTCCACCAGCGCATGGCTGCGGCAACCTGCCCGCGCCGGGAGTAAATGTCGGCCAGCGCCAGCTTATCGGCGCCGGAGGGTTGCCAACCGCGTTGTTGCGCCTGTTCCGCCGCGCGGTACGCCTCAACGGTGCGCGGGTACCGGGTTCTGAGCGCATCCCACGCCCCGCGCCACCGTGCAGAGTCCGCCTCCATGAGGGAGAGCCACCCTGCGGCCGCGAGATTGTCGCTCCGTTCCGTCAGACGGGTGGCCGCACGCAGGATCCGTTGCCTGTTGCCCGCGGCGGTGGCCACCTGCAACGCGGCGAACTGGGCGGAATCGCTGACGGCAGGTATGCCGGCTCCCGCGAGGCGGTCGAAAGCCGCCCACGCCTGATCGAGGTTGCCCGTGCGCTGCCATGCCTGGGCGCGCCAGTACTCCCGGTACGGCGCCAGCGAAGCGGGAAGCTCCACCGCGGCGAGAACAGAATCCGCTTCGCGCGGGCGGTTCGTCGCGAGATAGATGATTCCACGACGCATCCGCGAGAGATTCGTGTCCTGAGAGGTCTCGGAGGTGTTCAGAAGGCGCTCCGCCACCTGCCACCGGCCCGCACGCAGAGCGCGGGAAACCGAGTCCGCGGGGGAAGATGCGCCGGCCCTCGCGCAGAGCACGGAGAGCAGGGCGGGAACAAGAACCGCGCGACTGAACGCGATTTTTGCCACGTACGCAGAGCTCCTGCCGGTTACCCGGAATGCGGACCGGGTGCCTCGGCACGTGCGCCGGGCGGACGCCCGACGAGGGAGCCGTCGCCGGAATCGTCGTCTCCGGAACCCCGGGTGCCCGCGCGGAGATCAATGGCTTCCACGATGCGATCGAATACTTCCCGCGGTACATACGGCGTTCCCATTCGATCGGTTCCCCGGAAGGAGGCGTGGTAATCAGAACCGCCGGAAACGAGGATGCCGTGTTTCTCGGCAAGATTGAGGTAAAACCGTTCCACCGCCGGTTCATGATTGGGGTGATAAACTTCGATACCATCCAGCCCGGCTTTGACGAGCGATGGAATGATTTCATCGCGGCGGGTAACCCCCGGATGGGCCATGAATGCCACGCCACCGGCCCGGTGAATGGCGGCGATCGCTTCCGAAGCGGAGAGGCTTTCCTGCAGCACGAACGCCGGTTGCGCGTCGGAAAGGTAACGCTCGAACGCCTCGGTATACGTGGCGACCATCTGCTCTCTTCTCAACGCCTCCGCAACGTGCGCCCGCGTGATCGGCGAGCCCGCCGCCACGTGTTCCACGGATTCCAGCGTGAGAGGAACATCCATCGCCTGCAGGCGGCTGACGATTTCCCCCGCGCGGACGTGCCGATCGCGCCTCATCGTTTCAAGCAACGCGCCGAGAGCGCTGTCGAAAGGATCGATGCCGTACCCGAGGAGGTGTACTGCGGACTCCCCTTCCGCGGCGCTCAATTCGATTCCCGA
This sequence comes from Candidatus Latescibacterota bacterium, assembly GCA_022706085.1. Lineage (GTDB taxonomy): Bacteria > Latescibacterota > MWCZ01 > MWCZ01 > MWCZ01 > MWCZ01. Next base: position 89,024 of record JAKJDF010000011.1, read on the forward strand.
AAGCACTGCCATGGTGTCCGGGGCAGCCGCCACGGCACGAATAGACCCGTCCACCGTGTCATGATCAGTGACGGCGATGGCAAGAAGGCCGATCTGGCTGGCGCGGTACACGACGATTTCGGGTGTTTCCCTCCCATCGGAACAGATCGTATGGATATGCAGGTCAACCACGACGTACGCCTTTCGTCGGCGCGGGGAAGGGCCGATTTCAGAGGTTAACGAAAGTACGTGCGCGCGCGCACTCCGTCAACGCGGGCGCAGGTCTGCCTGAGGCGTGGGGCGGGGCGTGTCCTTGTGTCAGAGCGCGGGAGAGAGTTTTCTTACATGCACACCAGGTTTTTCCAAGGGAGGATTCCATGGCCGGCACTTCTGTCGCCCTGATCACCATGGCCGACGGCCCCCACGCGGGCGCGTATCTCGGCACGTTTTCGGTGATGAAACGCGTGGATTCAGTGCACGTGTGCGATTCCAGCGGGAGGATTTTCGACCAGGCGGCCCAGGTTCTCGGGAAAAAGCTGGTCGGCACTTCCACGGACGTGGAAGCGTGCCTGAATCAGGGGCCGTACGCCTTTGTGCTGGTGGCGCTGGATAACTTCTCGGCTCCCGCGGCAATTTCGCAGGTGCTCGATGCGGGCTTCCACGTGTTCAGCGAAAAAACCGGCGCGCGCACCGCGGCGGAGTGGAGGCCACTCAAAGAAAAAGCGGCGAAGAAACGCCTCCTGCTGGGGATGTCGTATCCGAACCGGTACCGGCCAAGCGTACAGGAGGCGAGACGCATCCTGCGGGCGGGGTATCTGGGGCGGCTGTACGGATTCTACGTGCAATCCGTGGCCACACAGGCAGTCTTGCGCGACCCGAAGGGGAGCTGGATGTTCCGGTTCGACCGGGCGGGCGGCGGGTACGTAATCTGGCTGGGTTGCCACTACCTCGACCTCCTGCGGTACGTCACGAACGAGGAGGTTACCAGCGTGGCCGCCCAGTATGGCCGGGTAAGCCCGGTGGAGTTCGACGTAGAGGATGCGGTGGGCCTCGCCATGAAGCTCGACGGCGGTGCCGTCGGCGCGGCGAACTTCGGGTACTATCTCGGCTCCGGAAAAGTCGCCGCGGGCAAGCAATCCCAGCTCACATTCTGGGGAGAACTGGGGTGGATGAAGCTCCAACCCGGCGACGACGAAACCGCGCCGCTTGAAGTCTATTCCGACCATCCCGCGTTCCTCGGCACACCGTACCGGAAGACATTTTTCACGCACAGTGACGTGCCGAAAGCGTATGGCAGCGGCTGGGGACTGGCCTTCCTCAACGACTTCCTCGCGGCGTGCCTCGGTGAAAAAGAAGCGCCCGTAGACGCCCGGGACGCAGAGGCGGTGCTGGAAATCGCGGAAGCCGCATATCATTCGGCGACAGAAGGAAAAACGGTGGCGATTCCGTAACGGAGGCGAGAAACACCGGAACTCCACAACGCGCCATCGCAGGGAACGGGGAAAGGAGATGCCATGAAACGCTCGCAGATGAACGCGATCATCGCACGTTCAAGAGAGATTTTCCAGCGCCACGGCTGGATCCTGCCACCCAACCCGAAGTGGGATATCGTGGATTTCGGGTACGGCAACTTCGAGAAATTCGGCCTTGTGCTCGTCAATCTCGCGGAGGAGAAGGAATACTGCGAGAAAATCATGCTGGTGCTGCAGAACCAGATCACCTGTGCCCATACCCACAGACAGAAGAAAGAGGACATCATCGCCCGTTTCGGCACCCTGGCGATCCGCCTGTGGGATAACGCCGAACTCAAATGCGGCAAACCGTTGACGGTGCGGGTGAACGGCGTACCGCGGGAAGTTATCTCCGGGGATATCGTCTACATCACCTCAGGCGAGCGGATAACCCTGACGCAGGGCCTGTATCACGAGTTCTGGGCGGTCGGCGAATACTGCGTGGTCGGGGAAGTGTCCACGGCCAACGACGACAAAACGGACAACTATTTTGCCGCGGACGACGTCTCGCGATTCCCCCCCATTGAGGAAGACGTGCCGCCGCTCGCACGCCTTGTGTGGGAGACGGAGGGGTAAGACTCCCTCACCCCTCACGCTGCGCACGGCGCAGCCCGCCTCTCCCGGTGATAGAGGGGTATGCCTCCGCAACGCACTTTGGAGTGCGGCGGCAACGTCATTCCCGCGAAGGCGGGAATCCAGAAACAGCACAAAGGGAACCGCGCCTGGCGGCTTTTCAGCCTCAGGGGGCCGCATGGGCCGAAACACAAACACCGCAGCCACGACCCCAACGCAATGGCGTCGCCCGCGTGCCCCTTCCTGTCTATTACGGGGCAGGCCACCAGTCCGGGCAGGCAGAAATGCCTGCTGCTGACTTCGGCAACTGCCCCGCCGGCAGCAGCTGTTGCTCCCTAACTCCTTGCCTCGAAGGTGAACAGGCGCGCCCTCTCCACCGTGAACCTCAGCCTGATTTCCCGGCCCTTCATCGCGTCAAGTGACCGGCCATCCGGCCATGCGCACTTCACGCCGCCTTTCTTTGTGTTTCCGGAGAGCAACGCGGCGTTCTCTCCGCTCCATTCCGGCAACGGCGCACCGTGCGGATCGAGAACTTCCACCCGGATACGGCCCGGGGTGTGGTACTGGTGCGATTCGAAGTGCTCGCGCGCGTCAAGGTTGAGGAAGAGATCGCCGCCGGGCCACGCGAACACGGGCGTCTCAAAACTCCCGGCGATCCCCTCGAGTGCGCAGAACCGGTCCACCGGCATCGTCGCCATGCCGATCACCCCGTGGCGCTCCGGGTAGGCCGAACCGTGGGCGTAATTCCTGCCGTTGAAGTAGAACACCATCTGCCCGTCCACGATGATCGGCCCGTTCGACGCGCACGAAGTCCATGCCCTGTTCCAGTCGTATGTGGCCCCGATGAAGGGTTTCCGCGGCACCGGGCGCCGCCATTTCAGGCCGTCGCGGCTGATGGCCAGAGTCGTCTCGATGACGTCGGGGACGGAATGCCAGAACTCGACGAGGCCGAAGAACCACCCGTTGTGCCGGAACGCGCTCATGCCGTAGATCTCGGCCATGGGTTCGTCATCGAGATCGGCTGCCAGAACTTCCTGCGGTTCCGTCCACGCGAGGAAATCGTCGCTCTCCGTCCGGTACGCCACGCGTCCCGCGCCGCGTTTCATCATGTCGGGGTGTCGTGTCCACGCGATGAATTTCCCGTCCACGCGCTCGACCATGGCGTTCGTCCGGTCGCCTGTGCGCAGACGTCTTCCCGGTATCTCTTCCCAGTGGAGACCATCACGGCTTTTCCACGCGAACAGGCCCCAGCCGGATTCGTTCTCCCCGTGCATCGAGCCCAGGCACTTCCACGGGTAATCGGCGTCGCGGTCGTCGAGGACGATAGAGAACGAGTCGGCTTTCCGCGGCGGGTCGAGGACGATGTTGTTCGCCGTGAAGCCTGCCCGTTCAACGATTCCGAGACCGGGTTTCCACCAGCGGACGCCGTCGGTGCTGGTGGCGAGGAGCATCACCATGTGGTTGGTCTCGTCGCGCCGGGAATAGTACATCCACCATTCGTTCCCGTGGCGGACTACCGTGCCGAAAAGGAGCAACTCGTTTGCCTCCCATGGCTGGTCCGGCACAAGCGCGGGGTCAGGGTGCACCGTGGCGGACATCCACCGGCGCGTGAGGTAACGCGAGGACGCAATCCACGTGTCATCGAAAAAGTACTGGGGGGTGTTTGTCGGCAGGTGCATGAAGGTTCCTTGCAGAGAAAATAGTCGAACTGCGCGTTCTGGATTCCCGCCTGCGCGGGAATGGCGGTGCAAATCGTCGCTATGTGTTTGTGAACGCGGAAACTTTGCCCGAACGCGAATATCGGGGTATGTGTTCCCCGCCCTTACGAAATTCCCCACGTCATTCCCGCGAAGGCGGGAATCCAGAGCAGTCCTCGCGCAGCAACGCTGGCCCTTCGACCTGTCATTCAGCTTTTCCGGCCTCATCGCGCCTTATGGACCGGCGAAGCGCCGGCGGCACGCAATAACGGAGCCCGCTTCGCGGGGCCGGCCGGGGGCGACCGGCCTTCTCGAATTCCCTCGCCAATCACGTCATTCCCGCGAAGGCGGGAATCCAGAGCAGTCCTTTCGCACTCCCCCGAAGCGCTACCTCAACTCCTCCGGCTTCGCGTGGAACACCTCCGCAAGACCGTGTGTGGCAGGCTTCGGGTCGCCGTGAAAATCCAGCAACGCGTTGTTCGCGGTGCAGGGGAACGAATCGTGCCCGTGCCAGACGATGAACCCGCCACACCGGGGGAACCGCGCCTTGCACGAACGCGCCGCGATGGTAAGCGCCTCCCGCTGCCGCGCCTGGCTCCATGCGACATACTCCTCGAGATTCGCCGGTTCGCGCCCGAGTTCCTCCACGCAGGCGTCCCACTCGATCCACCATGATGTCCGCCGCCAGAGCGCGTTATCCCAGCTCGCCGGGAAATCCGGGAGATCGCCCCGATAGCGCCGGATTATTTCGACCGGGCTTGCACCCGGCGACCCTATCTCCGAGTGCATGTACGCGTCGTGCGTCGCCCACAGCGCGCTCCAGCCTTCCGAAAGCCGGCCTTCAGGCTTCCAGGGGCCGTGCATGTCCCAGTGAAGCCCCTTCCCGATGTCCTCGTCGCGCATCAGGGAAATCGGCCCGGAAGGCGATGCCGGCAGGAAGCGCCGCGTGGGATCGAACTGCTTTACTACTTGCGCGAGACGTCCAATCAGGGGGTGAGACGTGTCTACCGGCCGTTCCGAGCCGACTTTGCCGCCGTCGAGGCCGCCGTACAGCTCGTTGCCGCCGCACCAGAGAAGCAACGAAACATGGTGCTGACGCCGTCGGATATACGATTCTGCGATTTCCGCGAGTTCGGCGATGCTCTGCTCGTCCTCCGGCGGCCAGTTATCCAGCCCTGACGACGAAAGCGGAAACTCACCCCAGACCATCATCCCCATTTCATCACACATATCGTGGAACCAGGGCTTTTCGAGGAATCCTCCGCCCCAGACACGGATGATGGTGCAGCCCATGTCGCGGTAGTGCTCGAGGCGTTTCCGGTAGTCCTGTTCCGTGACGTCCGCAAAATTCGGGCGGATGGGGCTCCAGTTTACTCCCTGAAGAAACACGGGAACGCCGTTGACCACGCAGATCCAGGGGTCGGCATGGTCCGGCGCGCCTTCACACCGCCGCCACTCCACATGCTTGAACCCGACGTTTCGCCTCTCCGTGTCAAGTACCGAACCGTCGCTCCCGATCAGCTCGACCGCCAGCATGTACACCGGCTGATCGCCATGGCCGTTGGGATACCACGGTTCGACCGGCAACTCCTTCCAGACGTACCCCCCGCGAATTTCGCCGGCGGGAACATCTTTCTTCGCCACGACCGAGTCACCACGCGTCAGTGTTAGCCGAACGGTCTCTCCCACGCCGGTCGACGCGTCGGCGAAAACGGTGACCGATCCGCGCCCGCTCTCCATGTCCAGCTCGGTGAAGCACCGAACGCGCTCCAGAACCGGCCCTGCCGTCACTTCCAGACAGATGTCATCCCAGATGCCGATCTGCACCAGCCGGCAGGTCCAGTCCCATCCGTAGTTGAAGCGCGGCTTCCATTCCTTCATCCGGGAGGTGTACCCGAGCTGCCCGAGCCACCTCGGCGGGCAGTCGAACGCAATCTGGAGGCGGTTACCTGAAGGAGCAAGCAGGCCGGTCAAATCAAACGTGTGGGGCACCAGCGAACCGCGGAACTCGCCGACCACGCGCCCGTTCAACACCACCCACCCCGAATAATCCAACCCCAGGCACACAAGGCGAAACGACTGCCCCGCGGCGAGCCACTCGTCAGGAAGATACGTCTCGTACACCCAGTGTCGGCTCTCTACCCACTCGCTCTCGCGCGAATCGAGCCCCACGTTCCAGTCGGGGATAACACCGGCCTCCCGCAGCGCCCCTTGCACTGACCCCGGCACCCGCGCGGGGATGGCCGCCACCTCGGTTCCCGCGACGCCTATCCTCGGCAACGGAACGATGGCCGGAAAATTCGCGCAGTGCCACCCGTACGGCATGAACCCGGCGAGGCGCCAGCGGAGTTTTGAGAGATCGAATTGAGTTTTCACTGATACCCTCCGGCGTTCATTTACTGCGGGTACAGATTTTGTGGGACTTATGGGTCATACGATCGACCGCGCTTCGTAAGACATTGATGACCACGCGCCACGCCGTCAGCCGGCGTCGGCAAACTGCATCGCATACAAATCGGCGTCGGAGAGAACGAACCTCAGACGCACCGGTTGCCCGGCGAAGCGCGACACGTCAGCGCCAGACCTCCACGACACCGTCCGCGCAAGTTCGTCGCCGATCACCTCGATGCTGTCGTCCAGCGCAAAGCCTTCCAGCGGCCTGCCATCCGGATCCTGCATCTCCACCCGGATGCCACCTGCCGCCGCCGTGGACATGTTCAGCGCAAGCCTCGAACCGGCGAACGTAAACGGTTTCGTAATCATCTCCCCGCCGGCAAACGGCGCATTCACCGACACAAACCCGTCCATGCGCAGAGTGTACCGGCGAAAAACGGTGCTGTTTCCCCGCCAGTAGCCCTCCACGGCGTAAAGCGAAAGCTCGGGTGGCGCGCCGGCAATGTCGGACTCCGTTTCCAGAAGCCCCCACGCCTGGTACATATCGCCGTACGCCCAGCTTCCTTCCGGGCGCAGCCCCGGACGGAGAAACGCCTCGTTCCACCGGTGGAAGGTCCTGCCGTCGCGGCTCGACATGAAGAGGCCGTCGGTAACGGCCGCGCCGTACCGTTCGGATGCACCTGCCCGCAGCTTCCGGTGCTCGAGCTCGGGCAACGCCTCGATTGCCGGGCTCCACGGGCGCTCCGTGTAGCGCGTCGGGAAACCCAGAAGGAGGTGCGGGGCACGGGGGTACGGCATAATCTGGTTCGTGTAGAGCTGTTGAACCGGCGCACCCGGGTACTCGAGCCACTTCGGCTCCGTCCAGCGGGCGAAATCGGGCGATGTCGCGGTCTTGATCCCGCGCACCCCGTTGTCGAAATCGCGCAGATACGCCCGATACTCACCCCGGAGAGCGTCGTAGAACGCCAGGTTCTGTGAATCGCAGGGGAGGCCGGAAAAAATCGGCCGGTCGTGAAGAATCCGCCAGTGAATGCCATCCGGCGACGCCATCGCCCAGAGGTCGCGCTTCTTCTCCGCCCGCCCCACGGCCTTGTAACGCTGATCCGCGGGGCATGCAGGATTCGTGTCAATGAACGGCGCAAAACCGTGCGTGCCGCGAATCTCGTCCCCTTCTCCAGTCCAAACGATGTTTGTCCGCCGCGAGCCGCCCGCCTCGTACAACCCGAAATCGGGCCGGTGCCAGTGCTTGCCGTCCAGACTTTCCGCACAGGCGATGTCGCTCTTTGTCTGTCTGAGCACCACCGACCCGTCCGCGTTCCGGTCAAACACAGCGTGCCACGTGGAGTAATACATTCGGCACCGCGCGCCGTCCCGCAAAACGGTGACGTAGTGGCACATATTGCCTTCCCACGGCCTGTCGGTCACGAGGGCTGGTTCGCGCGGAACAGGCTGGTGAAGCACCTGCCGGGCACCGCGCAGTTCGTCAATGAGCCATTCGTCCACGAATAGCTCAAGCCGGTCGCCAATATCGCGCGGGGCATCCATCTGGCATCCCTTTCCTTATTGCCGCCCGGGGTCGAACCGCAGGCCTTCAAGCGGCGTCTCATCCAGATCCATGAACCGGAGCGAAAAGCCCCACCCTCCCAGCCGGTTATGGCACTTCACGAACAACCGGAAGTGCCCTTTCGGCAAGCGAACCTTGATCTTGTACTTGTCCCGGGTAACCCCGCCGCTTCCTTCATACCGGTAAACTTCCGCGTCGTTGATGCGGACGATGCAGTCGTCATCGCTCGAAACACCCATAAGCGCGTCTCGCTCCCGGTCGTTTTCCACATCGCTCACCGCGTAGGCGGTTTTGTGGACGATCAACCCGCGGTTGAACAGGTTGCTGATCTCCATTTCGCCGCCAACCGTGTCCCACGTGCGCCACCGGATCTCGCCGAACGGGCCGCCGTACACGGCGTCGAAATCAATCGCCTCGTCCGGCGGGAACATGGCGTCAAGCGTCTTGCCCTCGGGCACATCAAACGGAGCCGCCAGCCGCCACGCCGGAACGTACCCGGGAACTCGGTTCGGGGTTGTCCAGAAGCCCTGCGGCTGTGTTCTTCGCCTTGCCATCGCCTCTGTTTCCGGCCGAACGAAAAGCCCGCTGGTTTGCCTGATCTCGCGGTACGCCTTGCCGATCGGTTTCTCAAGTTCCGGCGTATCTATCCATCCCCATTTCGACGACTGGAACGCGATGAGCCCGCATGCCCCCTCACGGACAAAATCCTCCATCTGCTCGCGCACCTGTTCGGAGGTGGGCAGCCCCTGTCCCGAGTTTATCGGGCGGCCGTCGAACGACTGGAAAACACCGATAAATGGAACCCCCGGAACCCGTTCCCGCGCCTTCGCGAGAATCCATTGCACCTCTTCTGCGGTGCTTTCCCGCATATACCTGTCCGGTTCCACAGGGTACCAGTAAATCATCATGATGTCGCAGATTCCCGGGCCGAAGTTGAGGACAGAGCCGGCGTCACCGTACCCCGCACACACCGGCTGGCGGATTTCAGGGTCGTACTTCCGGACGATGCGGTACATCGCCCGCAATGCCGAACGCGCATCGCCCGGACTGTCGTCCAGCACATACCACCCGAGAAGATTCGGGGAGTCTTTCATGCGCACAACTTCCTGTTCGCAGTCTCCCGGCCAGAACAGAATCGTCCCCTCGCGGTGTTGTGCCGGCGTGGTGCCGTTCCAGCCGCGCTGGCAGCCCACCAGCACGCCATCCTCTAACGTCTCGTAGCGGATGAGCTCGTCGTCCAGCGCAATCACCTGCGAACCCGACAGATGATGCCGGGGAGCCAGAAACAGCGGTATTTCAGTCTGTTCCGGGGAGGTCTGGTTGCGCAGGCTCACACCGTGGTAGACGAACTTCTCCAGCGGGTAGAGCACCCTGATTCCGTGCCGGCGGCACGCCTTCCCCTCCGGCGTGGAAAGGTCAATGTGCGCCTGCCCCGCGATGATGGTGTTCATCCCCATCGTCGCGGCTTTTTCAATTGCCTCAACCGTGTGTACGGAATAGCTCCCGAGGATCGGCACGTAACCGATCTGGAATGCCTTGTGCAGCAGCATATGGGTTGCGTCACTCATCGGTCGGTGCTCCTTCGGGTGTCGGTCGGGGCCTCTTCGTCAACTGGCCGCCTGCTGCCGCTTGACGTGAAGTGCGTGCCGGGCGGCGCGTGTTCTCATGGTACAGACGCCGGAGGGAGCGGTCAATGCGGACGGACGCCCTCACGCGCAAGGCGGGTGATTCTGGTGCAGAACGCGGACTTTCCATTCGTGTACGCAACGCGGTCATCCGGGTATTCACGGGCAAGCCGCAGTTTCAGGTCCTCGTATTCCTTTGCTGTTTCTGGATGCGCGATGAGGTAATCGCGGAAGAGAAGACGTTCCCACAGTACGGAATCGGCTTCGACCATGTGGATATGGTGCGTGCGGATCCCGGCACCGTCGCGTTTGATGAACCAGGCGTAGAAGGGCGGCACGTCATCGCCGAACGAAGGGCGCCAGAAGTAGTCGTACCCCTGCGCCTCAAGCACCGGAGCGACGCGGGTTTTTGTCTCTTCCAGCGAGCGCACCTCCACCAGCACGTCCACGATCGGCTTCGCCGCGAGGCCAGGCACCGCCGTGCTGCCGAAATGCTCCACCCGCCGTATGATGCCGTCCGGCAAACTCGCCAGCAGGTACGCCTTTTCCTCCTCGAACATGCGCGGCCATGCCGGGTCGTAGGGCACAATTGCCACGTCCTCCCTCACCACACGGGCAACGCGTTGCTCAAGGGTTTCCAAATTCGTTACTCCCGGTTCCTGACCCGCAGGAACCCGCTCCGTCGTGACCTTCCGGGTTTAATTGATCCTGTCGGAACGAGGACCCGACAGAGCGGGTCCCTCCAACTTCCGCCGCATGGAACCTTCCGCCCGGGAAGCGCCATTCGCCCCGTTCGAATCTCGCGCGGTTCCGTGAGGAGCCGCTCGCTTTACCACGGCAGGACATTGATCTCCCCTTGGAACGGCCATTCGTCTGGGTTTCCGCGGAGACCCTTGCGGACGGGATTTTGGGCAACGTAGTCCCACTTGTCCTCGTACCCCTCGGATCTCCTCAGTTGTGTATCCCAGAACGACTTCTGCCAGATTGGTTGCTCGCTCCGCCGCGGCCAGCGCATCGAGGCAAATGTTTTCCAGCACTTCACCCATGCAGCCAACTCGGGGTATTCGGGACCCGCAGGCGCACAGAACAGATGAACATGATCCGGCATGATCAGATATCTGCCGACGATCCAGCCCCGGGTCGCTTCCCACGCCTCACGCAATGTATGGTGCGCCTCCCTGGTAGCCAGGATCCTTTTCCGGTCCTTCGTGCACACCGTCAGGAAGACGATAATCGGTCCTTCCGCGAGACTGACTGTCGGCTTATGAACTGGCGATTTCCTGGTATTCATTTGGCTTTCTCGCAAAAACCCCGCGCGCGACACTACCGCTCCATGGCAGTACTTGCCTCTGACGTGTCTGGAGGGACCCGCTCCGTCGGGTCCAGTGGAGACGAACGCCCCTCCGGGACCGGTGGCGCCCGCCTGTAACTCGCACCGTCGTTCCCGCGCAGGCGGGAATCCAGCTTCGCCCCCAACCCCGACCCGCGCTGCGTCCCACGGTCACGACCGCACGTACCTCCTCTGCCAGTCAACTATTCGCTCCCTGAGGGCGGCAACCTCCGCCGCGCGCTCGGCCCCGTCCACAAGGTTTGTCATTTCGTACGGGTCCGCGGCGAAATCGTACAGCTGCGTCGGCGTGAACTCCTCACCCTCCACCACCAGCTTCAGGTTCCCCTCGCAGACCATCTTCCAGTTCGGCATCTCCGAAAAGACGGGGCCGTTGAGCTCCTGCACCTCACCCCGTGTGAGCGGCGCAAATGACCTCCCGGGCAGTCCGTCTCTCGGCGGGAGCCCCAGCCATTCAAGGCACGTGGGGAAGAAGTCAATACCTGAGACAAGGGCTCTTGTTCTCGCGCCGCCGGCGCCGCCCGGTACCCGCACAATAAGCGGGATGCCGCTGGATTCCTCATACGGCAGCGATTTGTTCTTCAGGCCGTGGCTGCCCTGCATGTCCCCGTGGTCCGACGTAAACACGACCACGGTGTCTTCCGCCCTGCCCAGCCGTTCCAGCTCCGCGAGAATCCGTCCGACGTTGGCATCAATCTGACTGACAAGGGCATAGTAAAGGCGCAGGTACTCGTTCAGGTTGTTGCCGTACCGCTGATAATCGGGGCACGAATCGGGTGGCCACGGGCTGGGCGGGCTCCACGTCCGGGTGTAAGGGTCGATTTCCCGGCTGTTCGGTCTCCGTCTGATGGTGACCCCCGCGTACATCCGTTCGAACTCCGGCGATGGCTGCACCGGGTAATGCGGCGCCTGGTACGACACAAACAGCGCGAACGGGTTCGGCGCGAGGCCCCGCAGCTTTCCGATGGTGAGGTCCGTCGTCACGTCTGTCCGGTGGCGGTCGAAGCAGTGTTCCCGGTTGTCCCTGTCGTAGAAACAGACGTTGTGGATGAAGCCGTTGTAACACTGGTAGCCGATGAAGTCGGAGAACCCGCCGCGCAGCTCCTCCGGGATCGGTCCATTTCCCGCGCCGCCGATGTGCCATTTGCCCACGTAACAGGTTTCATACCCACCGCCGTTCAGCGCATCAGCCAGCGTCACACAGCCCGCAGGAATCCGCGCCGCGTTCTTCATCGTCCCGGTCTGGGAGGAATAGAGACCGGTAAAAAGATTGATACGAAAGGGCGTGCAGACGGGGCAGTTGGAGTACGCCCGCTCGAACAACATCCCGCGCTGTGCCAGCGAATCGAGGTTCGGCGTGCGGATATCTGGCGTACCCATGCAGCGCAGCGCGTACCGGTGCATCTGGTCGGCGAAGATGAAAAGCAGGTTCACGAAGGCTCCTTTGCACAACGAGAGGATCGGTCAGAAAAATACCGAGGACCGGGGCTTCGTCCATCCCCACGCGAACCGGCGCCGCCCGGGGGATGTTGCCACGGTTGCCGGAGACGCGGGCCCATGCCTACTTTGAAAATGCCGCACCAACGTCCGGCACGGAGTGTGTGACGAAGACACATGTGACAGGAGATAACCGTGGATTTGCTCGACCACGGGTTCTGGGACTACACGACGCCGTTCGCCGGCGGCATGGAAGCGTACAGGCGGGATGACTATCTCCGGCTTGTGGATGACATGGCCGAAGCCGGAATGAACTCGCTCATGATCTGTGTCAAATGGCTGACGACGGGATACCGCTCGCGCCTGCCGTTTCTCGACCAACTCCCCGGGAACCCGGTGATCGAATCTGACAACCAGCTTCTTCGCGAGGCCATCTCGACGGCGCACGAACGCGGCATCAAGGTGTGGCTGGGCGCGGTGGTGAGCATTTTTGTCGTCGAAAACTACGGCGGACAGCCGTACGAAACGTCAGACAGGCTCCCCCTCGGGTATCCCATTGTGCCGTTCGGCCTCTACGACCCCGACATGCCGGAGTTCGAGGAGCGGGCCGTGGCCATCGCGGAAGAGATCGTAGAGCAGTTCCCGGACATCGACGGCCTCGAAATCGAGATGGAAGGCTGCGGCCGCGAATCCCCCCACCGCATCGCCGCCTATGAGCGTTGGGCGGCGCAAACCGGCGCAAAACCCTTCGCGGAAATCGGGCATCCCTTCAACCCGCGCGTGTTCGATGTGCCCGAATGGCGGGACTACACCACCGCGCGGCGCATTGAGGTGCTGCACGCCATCGAGCGGGCTGTCCGTGCGAAGGGGTTCACGGGGGATCTGGCAACGCTGTGGGAGAACTCCGCCATCCAGTACGCGGTTGGCATGGAGGTAAACCTGCGCATGTTCCAGAAGGAGTGTCCCGGGTGGACAGGAATCACCTACGAACATGACAAATGGAACCACCGGTACGCCTGCATGGACCTGAACGTCGCCACGCCAAAGGAACTGGGCATGAAGGTCTACAACCTGCCCCGCGGCGTCATGACCTGGTGCGACCAGTGGCCCATGCCGATCCGCATCGAAGAGAACTGGCGGATGGACGTGGAAGACATCCAGCGCTTCCAGCCGGACGGCGTCTGGTGGATGGGTTCGGGTTCGAACAACGACGGGGCGCACGCCAGCCTTTCCCGCCTGCGCGAGCTCGGATATCCCGACGGCAGATCAGCCCGGAAGGCGCTGCTGAACACCATCTCTCCGCTCTTTTGCCGCTGATCGAATCGCACGGAAAGGTGAATCTGCCGGTGGCCGAAAAGATGCCGACAACGCTCAGCGAACCGGGACACGACGTGCCGGTTCTTGCGTCGTACGACGTCGTCGTGTGCGGAGGCGGGCCGGCAGGCTGTGCTGCTGCCATCGCCGCCGCGCGTAACGGCGCGAAGACGTTGGTGCTGGAAAAAGAGGGCTACCTCGGCGGAGCACCCTGCACGCAGCTTGTGTGCGTAATCCTGAGTACCAACGGCGTGGATTTCCAGGGCATCTGGCACGAATACATTGCCCGGCTCCAGGCACGCAACGCTGTGCGACCCTTTTCGCGGCCGTTCCCCGGCGGGCACATCCGCAGCGTCACCGACCCCGAACAGGTGAAGTTCGTATGGGACGAACTGCTTACCGAAGCCGGCGTGGAGATGCTCCACCATTCGTACGGCGCGGTGTGTTCCGTGGAAGACGGCGTGGCGAAAGGTGTTTTCGTGGAAACCCGCGCCGGGCGGCAAGCGATTCTCGCGAAGTGCGTGGTGGATGCCACCGGGGACGGCATTGTCGCTGCGCAGACCGGCATCCCCTTTGAGCCGGGCGACGGCGAGCACCTCTGGGCCATGGCGCTGACGAAAATGTTCCGCATGGGCAATGTCCGCAAACCCGCCAACTGGCCGGACGAAGAGGCGCTGGCCCGCATCGAACGGGAACTGACGGCGGCCATCGAACGGGGCGAATACACCGCGCCGGTGATCGTTGAGAAGAAGCGATTCATGGGATACGTGCGGAACTGGTCGTGGGGTATGCCCCAGAATCGCACGGAGTTCCTCTCGCTCATAGGCCGCGTGCTGAAGGTGAACCCGCTCGACCCGTTCGACCTCACCCGCGCGGAACGTGAAGGGCGCGAACAGGCCCGGCAGGCCGCGGATGCCCTCTGCCGCTTCGTGCCCGGGTTCGAGGAAGCCTACCTGCTCGATACCTCCAACCAGATCGGGGTGCGCTCCTCACGGCGCCTGCGCGGCATCGCTACCGTGTCGGATGAAGACGTCTGGAACTTCAACAAGTATCCCGACAGCATCGCCCGGGCTTCGTGGGACGTGGACGTCTGGCCCGCCGACAGCTACAGCAAAGCCGCGGTGCCGATCGGAACGGATGGCTACAAATGGCGGCAGGAGCGCATGGAGCGAGGCGACTACTTCGACATTCCCTACGGTGCCATCGTGGCGGACGGGGTAGACAATCTGTTCATGGCGGGGCGGTGCATTTCCGCCAGCCACCTTGCACAGGCAAGCCTCCGCATCCAGCAAACGTGCATGTCCACCGGGCAGGCGGCCGGCACGGCGGCGGCCCTCTGCGTGCGCACCGGAGCGTCACCTCACACGCTCGACCCTCAGCCAGTGATCCGCCAACTGGAGCAGGACAGGGCGGCGGTGAAGCCGGCGCTGGACGCTTCTCAGCTTTGAGCAGACCGCGTTCCGATGGAGACATCATCATGAACGAACACGCAGTGCTGACGGTGCTCGGCTCGTGCAGCGGCACGGAACCCATGCCGGGGCGGCATCACACCTCCATCGCCATGGAATACTGCGGGCGGACCTACTGGTTCGACGCGGGCGAAAACTGCGCCCATGCGGGGTACACCGGTGGAGTGGACCTGTTCGGCACCGAGGCCATTTTCATCTCCCACGCACACATGGATCATGTCGGCGGCCTGCCGCACCTGCTCTGGACATTCCAGAAGATCGCCCGGGCAACAGAGGAGGGAAAACGGCGCCTCACCGGCCGAAATATCGAGATATTCCTGCCCGAGATGCGCCCGTGGAAAGGCCTTATGACCTTCATCGCCGACGACGCGGGCGAGTACCGCGGGCCTTTCACGCTGATGCCGCACCTCTTCGACGACGGCGTGATCTTCGACCGGGACGGCGTGCGGGTGACCGCGCTCCACAACGACCACCTCGGTGCCGTGGAACCGCATGCGTCGTTCTCATTCCGCGTGGATGTCGGCCCGAAGGCGTTTGTGTTCTCAGGAGACGTCAAACACGTGAGCGAGCTTGCGCCCCTGCTGGACGGGATCGAACTCCTCCTCATGGAAACCGGCCACCATGCGCCGGAGGAGATCTGCGCATGGGTGAAGGAATCCGGTAAGCAGATCGGCAAGCTGGTGTTTGTGCACCACGGGCGGCGGATTCTCTACAACTACGCCGGCGAACTGGAAAAGGCGCAGCGCATTCTGGGCGACCGGGTGCAGATCGCCAACGACCGTACCCGGCTGGAGCTGTAGAAACGCAGGGCAGGCGAGGTTCTCCTCGACACGCCGCATGGAGGGGCCCGCTTCGTCGGGTCCCCTTTGCCCCGGCAGATTGAGTGTCGCAACACGGTCGTCTGGCGCGGCGCTGTCCCCTATCGTGCGCGGTGCGGCGTGTCGAGACGACCCTCCAGCGCCCTCCCGCGGTACACTTCCTCCGCCTGTTCAAGCCGGTCGAGGATGCGCGCCCTTACGTCCTCCCCCCACGCGCCGTTTTCGTTCTCGAAAAGGTCGGCACGGTTCAGGACCGCGTTCCGGTACGCCGCCACCCACTCCGCAAAGTAACGCGCCGCCTCCGGATCGGGCCTCATTGTCCGTCCATCCACTGCCACGTACACCGGGCTCGTGTGCGCAAACTGCCCGATTCCCTCTGCCTTCCACTCCTCGGGAATCAGCTCATCCGCCAGCCCATCCCCCTTCGGCCCGAACGCCCGCAGGGCAACCCAGCAGCTCTCGGACACCGGGAGCATGAATGACCCGTGTATCTCCCCATCCGCACCCGGTTGAACCGCGTACGCGACGCGCCCGTTGACGATCACCTCCGCTCGCGTAAGCCCCCGGCCGGATACCGCCCGGAACTTCACCTCAAGGCTCCGATTCCGCGCAACCCGCGCCTCGTCACCGGGCTGCTTCCCGTTCACCGAAAGCCACATCAAGGGGCCGTTTGTCGCAAACGTCGCGCCTCTCCGATGTGCGTCGGCGATCTCCGCCCACGCACCCGACGGAGCGTACACATAAGTCCGCGCCGCTCCGGGATGCATCCGCCCCTGATCAACGTACGCGTCCGTGGAAGCAGCCACGGCGGAACGGAATCCGGCATTCAACATGCGGTAGTAGACCGGCAGCTTCTCCGCCGTTGCGTTGGGCCCGTCCGGTGCAAGGATGTCGAACGCGGGGTTCTGCCCGAGCGCCAGATCCACCGGCCACTCACGGGCCAGCAGAAGCCGCGCCGGGTCGGCTATGCCCGCCAGCAACCCGTCCGCCGCCAGATCGCCCGACGGGTGCGCATACACAAGCGCGCCCCCGGCGGAATCCAGCGCGGCGCCCAGATCGAGGTTCATCGGCCACGGTACGAGCTTCATGGGAAAACCATCCGCCGGTATTGTCCGCGCGTTGAGGGTGTACACGTGCCCGTGGAAATCGCTTACCGCCTCAATGCCGATTTCGCCGGCGAACCCTGGTACGTGAAGCGGAGCGGAACGCGCAATGAACTCCCGCGCCTCCTTCTCTTCCCCCTTGAACGAAAGCCACCCAAGCCCCTCCGCCCGGGCGATCTGGAACACGTCTGCCGGAACCATCTGCGGGTGGAGCGAATACCGGTGGAAGAACAGGTGAATGTGCGCGTCTCCGCTTTGCCACCCTTCGGCGGAAAGAGGCCACCGGTGCGCCAGCCGGGGAGCAACCTCGGTGGTATGCCCGGCCCGGATGTCCACCGTATCCCGCCAGATCGAATACTCGAACCCGCGTGTGACGAACACCGCCGCACGGCCCGCCGGCAGCGCAAGCTCGAACGGCGCACCCATCGCGTGGAACGACCCGTCGAGGAACTGGTAGCTGCCCTCCGGAGCGTAGTGGCGCCCATCGGCAGCGGTGATCAGCACCCGCGCGAACCCCGGTGCCTGATCCTCCCCCGCCCGCACCACTCCGCGCACACGGCCCCACCCGGCGGGCGTCCGGATCATCCCCGCCGGCACCAGCGCCACATCATCAAACGCGACGGTGCCGTCCGTCTCGATATCGGCCTCACACACGAGGGACACCGTGCACGAAGAGGCTTCCGGTGGCGCGCTCACGCCCAGCCAGCACCGAACCCAGCCATCTGTTCCGATGGAGCGGATGCGCCGCTCGGAGATTCCGCACCGGTCCCCGGCAGCGTCGAAGAACGTCACCCGCACCCCGACGAAGCCCGTGTGCGTCGTCCAGTGCCACGGGGTGCTGCCCGCCAGCAAGGCCCACCATTCGAGTCGGTATGCCGATCCGCCCTGCACCGGCACGCGCTCGCTTGTCCATGCCTGCCGATCCATTCGTGCCGCAAAACGGATGCTGCGCACTCCCCCGTGCGCCCCGCCTTCAGGCCACGTCTCGCCGCGCCGCGCCACGGGGCCCGAGTACGTCCACCCGGAAGGCCCGCCGCCCGCCGCGTCTTCAAATCCGCCGTTGGGAAGCAGAGTGGTCATAGCGTGAGCGCCGTGCGCAGACGGTGCGAGAAAGGGGAGGATGAGACAGGGTACAAACCTGAGGAGACAGCCCATAACCGGTTTCTCCACCAGTTGGCAGCGTTACCCGGTCGCCGGCGAACAAAAACCCCCGGCTCCCCTCGAAGCCGAGGATTCGCGGCGGTCACCGTTATCCCCGTCCTATGCGGGCACCCGTGTGCCTGCTCCTGCTCCCACCTTATTGTGCGACCGCCCCGCAGAAACGTACTTCACCGGGATTTTCAGGCGCTTCGCCTCGCTGTCGAAATGTGCCTGAAGATTGACCCAGAAGGAAACGGGCAAACCGAGGCCTCTGGCAAGCGCCTCGGCAATATCCTCTGTGATTCGGATCTCGTCCGCGATCACTGCATCTAACGTCTCTGCCGCCAAACCCGTCTTTTCAACGAAACCGTTTCTCGTGATACCAGCCCCAGTGAGATGGTCCTGCACCAACTCCCCGGGTGTGACAACCCAATTGGGCGGAAAGGCGCTCACCGGTATCTTAGCCATTGTGATAATCCTCCACTCGATGAATCACGACGCTCGTAACCCGGACCCAGTCAAGCCCGCCGTCTGGCTTCGTTGGGATCGGCTCATTTCCCGGCGCAAAAAGCAACCGGCGGCTCTTCGACACGTCCATCGCCAGATATCCCTTCAAGTCGTGTTTGAGCTCATGACACCTGGCGCTCGGATCCTCGGAAAAGGACAGCGCGGCGAGGTTCGGAGCCGCCTGCAGATCTGTGATGCGTCTCATGATTGTGACTGCGCAAGATTTGCCGTATCGTCTTTCCAGCTCCATTCTGTTAGCGAACTGCTTCGCCACGCGCTTGTTCGCATATGCGATCTCCACTCTTCTCCCCCTTAATGCAGAATCTACCCCACCGGTTTCCGGAAAGCAAATCTGCGCCCCCGAAAGTCGCCAGCAGTTCGTTTTCGGCAGAATGGGAGACAGACTCTCCAAGCCGGTCCCGTCAGCATATTTCCGGAGTGCCGCGACAGGCTGCAACACGCAACAAGGCTCGGCCACGCCACACGCCTTGCTGCGGGAAATCGGTGGCAGGGTTTCAGAAGCCTACACCAGCGCGCAACCGTGGCTCGTCCCGATCCGCGTCGCACCCGCCCGGACGAACGCCAGCGCCTGCTCCCGCGTCCGGATGCCGCCCGCCGCCTTCACGCCCAGCCGATCCCCCACCACGCGCCGCATAAGCGTCACATCCTCCACCGTTGCGGCGCCCGAAAACCCCGTGCCCGTCTTTACGAAGCCCGCGCCGCACTGCTCGGCGATGATGCAGGCAACCGCCTTTTCACGGTCGGTGAGGAGAGGGGTTTCGATAATCACCTTCACCAGCGCCGGTGTGCCCGACCGCTGCCGGGCCGCCTCGACAACCCCTTCGATGTCCGCCGCCACCTCGCTCCACAGGTTTGCCTTCAGGATACCCACCGGCAGCACCATGTCGAGTTCGTGCACCCCTCGCGCCGCCAGCGCTTCGGCCTCGGCTCGCTTCACCTCCGGCAGTGTCGCGCCATGAGGGAACCCGACCACCGCCGCAACGGCCACCTGCGTCAATCGCACCCGCTCCAGGGCCTGCGCGGCGAATCGCGGCTGCACGCACACCGCGGCAAACCGGTGCCGTATCGCCTCGTCGCAGAGGCGGTCAATGTCCTCCGGCGTCGCATCGGGGCGGAGGAGCGTGTGGTCAATCAGCGGGGCGAGATCCACCGCGGGCGAAGGCGCCGCCTCAGAGGCCGTTTCCTCCGCTGCCAGCCGCCGCATCACCTCGGCCACGACGGTGCCAACCGTCTGGTTAATCATGCCTCACCGCCCATCCCGTCGAGGATTGCGGCGATTTCCGGCGAAATCTGCGGCTCCGTCGTTAACCAGATGGTTAGTATCTCCCGCATGAGTGCCGGCGCCACAATATCGGCACCCATGCAGAGGACGTTTGCCGCGATTCGCTCCCGCGCCGCCCTCGCAGAGGCCACGTCATTGCAGCAGGCAGCTCGCACACCCTTCACCCGGTTGGCCACCGCCGCCGCTGCGAGACCGGTTTCATCCACCACCACGCCCCAATCCGCCTGCCCGGAGGCCACCGCGCCTGCAACTCGCCTGGCGAGCAGCGCGCCCTTGCGCGCCGAACCGGGAACCCGCACCACCGCCTGCCCCGCCGCGCGCAACGCCTCAACCAGCAGCGGCTCTCCGGTGCATGTTGCCACGACCCCGACTGCAACACGGGCCGCGCCGGAAGCCGGCTTCCCGGCGCGCACGGCGGGATGATCGTCTGCGGGGCGTTGCTGGCCCAGCGCGCTCGCCACGGCAATCCCGAACCGTGCCAGCGCATCCCTTGCGAGCGGGGTGATGATGGCGCCGGGCGCGACCCGGATGAGCGACTCGCCGCGAGCGTGCGCCGCGAGCACGCACTCCTCCGTCACCAGCCGCGGGCAAGTCGCCGGAGCACTCCCCTGCGGAAGGCGTTCCGGCTGTCCAGACTTGCCACGGGTGAGCGCCGCCTTCACCTCTGCTCTGAGGCGTTCCAGTTCGTTCGTATCCATCGCTGTCTAGAAGCTGTACTCCCCGAGAATCGCAAGGGCAATCTGCTGGGCGCGAAGACCGTCCGTGATCGTCGCGCGGGTCTGTTTCCGACCCTCTTCCGCTGCCTTCACAAAATCCACCAGCTGCGCTTCATACATGTTCCACTTCTTGAACGGGTGCACTTCGCGTCGGCCTCCCTCGTGTTTCGTCACGAGATATCCGAATTCGTCGCGATTGAGGCCCACCGGCGGATCGTTATCGGGGTCGGAGAAGTAGAGGATGCCTTTCGGACCGAGCACGTTGTGCAGTCCGCCTGAACGCACGCCGGAGGGCATCCCCCAGGAATTCAGCACGGTGTGGCGGTCACCGGATGCGAATTCGATGATGGCGGTGCCGGTATCAAGCGCGGTGTTGATCGGGTGCAGGCGCACCATGGAGCCGACCACGCGGGTGGGTTCGCCCCACATGCAGCGCAGAAAATCGTAGTTGTGCACCATGCCGTCGAGCATCGGCCCGCCGCCCTGATCCGCCTGGTTGAAGAACGAACTGCCGGGGCCCGGGCCTCCGCCGGCCATCCACCAGACCACCGGCCTGCCGATGACACCCGCCTCGATGAGCTCCCTGAACTTGCCCCACTCCGGGCAGTAGCGGCGCACGAAGCCGATCTGCGCGACAATGCCGGCCTCTTCCACAAGGCGGACGGCCTCGTAGGAGTCCGCCAGGGTGCGGGAGAGCGGCTTTTCGGTGAACAGCGGCTTGCGTGCGTTACATGCGGCGCGGATGCCCTCCAGATGCACGAACTGCGGGGTGCACACCACCACCGCGTCCACCTCCGGGTGATCCGCCACGGCCTGCGCGGAGGACACGATGTGCGGGATGCCGTAGCGCTGCTGACGCTCCTTCATCGTGTCCGGGTTGATATCGTACATGGCGGTGACGGGGATGCCGTGCTTCTGTGCGGCGTCGAGGTGCGCGCCGGCGATGCCGCCGACACCGATGAAACCGAGGCGAACAGGCATGGGAAACGCTCCTTGCATGAGATGCGGAACACGTTGGCTGTGTGCGATTCAAAACGGAAGATACGGCTGCCGGGCGGTGTGACCCAAAAGGTTGAACACTACGGACGGCGGCCGGACCTTCCCCGGGTTACCTGACACAGGCAAGGAGGCGTCTTCGTGTCAAGGGTTTTCGCGAAAATGTTCCAATCGGGGTACGGGTTTTTTGGGGAAGGCGAAAGGGGCGCACGCGAAGAACGCGACCGGGGGTGCTATGGGGAGAAGAAGGGAAAACATCACGCACGCGAAGAACGCGAAGGGCACGAAGAGGGGGGGGCAGGGGTTCACGCGAAGCCGCGAAGGACGCGAAGAAAAGGGCAGGGCGGGTGCAGGGGCGCACCCGTGGGTGATTATGCCACGAAGCTACCCGGCCGCACGCAACCGGCAGGAGTGGCAAGAATGACACAAGCGAAACACGATCTTCGCGTCATGGGTTTCCGCGCAGAAGTTGCAAATTTGCACCTAAGGGGCTTTGCGCCGACACTGGAAACCCCGACGGCCGAACACCAGTTGCACATTCCATTCTTTTCGGAGTAAGGTGTAATGTGTCGGCGCCTGAGGGAGACGCACATGACAGGGGAAAACTGGACAAGAGACCAACTACTGGTGGCGCTGAGCTTGTATTTGCGCACGCCGTTCGGCAAGCTGCACGCCCGAAATCCCGAGATAATTGCCCTTGCGGGGAGGATTGGCCGTTCGCCGTCCGCGGTCGCAATGAAGTGCTGCAATTTCGCGAGCCTCGACGCCACACACAGCGCACGGGGCGTGAAAGGTCTCGGCAACGCGAGCGCCGCTGACAAAGAAGCTTGGAACGCCTTCCTTTCGAATCCAGTTTCCTTCGTCGAACAAATGGAAACTGCGAAGATGAAGTTGTGTGCAGAACCCGTTGCGCCTCCTGAGGAGAGACCGTCTGATGAACCGAACGGTCCTACGGAAACATTCTCGGTTCAGAAAGTTCGGCTCATACAAAGCTTCTTTCGTGCCACCGTGTTGACAAGCTACGATTCATCCTGCGCGATTTGTGGAATCAACCTTCCGGAACTCGTGGTCGCGAGTCACATCATTCCGTGGAGCCAGAATGTCATTAGGCGTGCCGACCCTACAAATGGGATCGCGCTCTGCGCATTACATGACCAAGCATTTGATCGTGGGTTGCTGACAATCGGCCGTGATTTTGCTGTGGTCATCTCGAAGCGCATGGCTTACGAGCCGTGCTCGAAGATGCACAGAATGGCACTTCTGGACATCGAAGGGACAAGAATAACGCTTCCATCGCGTTTCTGGCCAGACGCCGCCGCTTTGGAATACCATCGCAAGTTCGTGTTCTCTGCCTAGTCGCCGAAATGGCTTGCTCGCGACAGCCGGTCCTTTGGAACGCAAGGGAACTATGGCCACTGAAAGCCAACACACGTTCATCCCACCTCATGGGAACTACTAAGCGCTCCTCACCTAAAGAAAGAGCGAGGTACGTCGGAAGGCTGGAAACACCTCGGACGAGGATCTCTCAGTCTACCGGGGGTTTGGGAAACCCGGACGGCGGATGTGCTGGCCAACATCGCACTGTGAATCATGCACCAGACGAACTACCTTGTATAGGAAACTCGGTGGAAGACGTTCTGCCGCCCGTCGAAGGGTAAGGGCCCCCCCCCCATCCGTGGGGTACTCCCGCGGGAGCGTGGT
>JAKJDF010000011.1:112228-112511 GCA_022706085.1 Candidatus Latescibacterota bacterium
ACACAGCTGGTGCACCGGATGTGATCGCCCCAAGTGGCTTCGTCATGGCGCGCAATCCAGGAAAAAGCTGCCCGAATGATCGCTCGTAAAGTTCGTGTGTTGCGACCCAACGGTCCAGTTATTGATATTCTGTTGTACCGCATTCCGTGGCGGAGGAATGGATAATCGAGAGGTTGAAGACCAAAGTCGGAAAAGGGATTCGGTCGCGAGGTGAAAAACAGTGACATCGATGGAAGATGTGACCCGAAGATGTGGCCCCCTTCCCATCGGAACGGAAAGAACC
>JAKJDF010000012.1 GCA_022706085.1 Candidatus Latescibacterota bacterium
GTTTGAGGACAAACCGCCCTACCTGTGGCCATATATCGTGTGTTGTCGTGCCGGCGCGTTCTCCGCGCCCATTTCCCTACCCCGCCACATGCTCCGTGCGCTTGATGATTTCGTCCTGCAGGGAACGTGACAGGCGCGTGTAGTAGTCCGAATACCCACCAACCCGCACGATCAGGTCGCTGTACTTCTCCGGATGCTCCTGCGCCGCACGCAGCGTGTCCGCCGAAACCACGTTGATCTGCAGCTCAAACCCGCCGAGATGCAGGTAGCTCTCCAGCAGGTCAATAATCTTCTCCCGGCTTTCCGCCGTGTCGAACATCGCCGGCGTGAACTTCACGTTCGTCACCACGCCGCCGATGAACTTGGAGTGATCCATCTTCGCCGCCGAGCGCAGCATCGCCGTCACGCCTGATGTATCGTGCCCCTGCACCGGACCGACGGCGTCCGCAAGAGCCTCGCGGGCTTTCCGTCCGTCCGGAGTCGCGCCGGTCCTGTCGCCCAGAACCGAATGCATCACCCAGCAGAGGAAGCCGGGCTGGTACGGCCCGCGGCGCGGGTTCGTGTATTTCCGGACCTCGTCAAACCAGAACTCGGAAAGCTCCACCCAGAGCGCGTCTGGCTCCGGCATGTCGTTGCCAAAACGGGGTGGTTTGGTGCCAAGCACGCGGCGCAGCGCCTCTTCGCCTTCCCAGTTTTTCCGGACGATTTCTGCCAGTTGCGGCAGCGTCATCGCCTTTTCCTCAAAGCACGCCCATTTGACTGCCATCAGGCTGTCAACGACGTTGGCGAGGCCAACAAGCTCCGGCATGGTCGTGTTGTACCGCGCGCCGCCGCAGGTGATGTCGGTCGCCCGTTCGATACAGTCGTTCACAAGGCAGGACAGGAACGGGTAGCGGATGCACTCCTGCCAGGCGCGGTCGTGCGCCGCCGTGATCTCGTAGTTGAACCGCATCGCCTCCGCAAGATCGGCTTTGAACTCGCGTACGAGGTCATCCCACCCCGCGTTTTTGTTCCGTGCGACTCGCTGGAAGGCTCGTTCAAACGCTTTTCCGGCGTTCACATATCCCGACGCCACCCAGGGGTTGGAGCATCCAATGGCCGAAATCTCCACGCAGGAGCCCGCCATGTAGTTCACGGCTTCCTCACGGCTCGCGCCGTCCCGCATCAGCCCCGGGACGATCACTTCGTCATTGAACACCGCCGGAAAGCCGATCCCCGTGCCCATGAGCTCCACCGCCCGGCGCATGACGTCGCGGTTCAGATTTTTGTGCCAGCTTACGCAGAGCGCAGGGTGCAGCATCTGGAGATCGCGCGACACCTCGAGGCACAGGAGGCTGAGTTCATTGGATGCGTCGGAGCCATCCGCGTGCTGCCCGCCGACGAAAAGCGTCTGCGGCGTGGAATAGGGGTCGAATTCGTTGTACTTCAGCAGCAGGCAGGTCAGCAGCTCGTATGCGTCGTCGCGGGAAAGTCTCCCGGAACGCAAATCCGCCTCGTAATAGGGAAACAGGTACTGGTCCACCCGTCCCGGGCAGAAGCAGCCGTGCCCCCCGCCCAATTCCTGCGCAATCCAGAGGTGGATGAACCAGAGCGTCTGCGCCGCTTCATGGAACGTCCGCGCAGGGTAGGCAGGCACGCGGCGGCACGCCTCGGCGATGCGCAACAGTTCCTCGCGCCGTTCCGGGCTTGCGGTGGCGGCCAATTCACGAGCGTGTTTCGCATAGCGCCGCGCCATCCGCATGGCGCCGGACAACACCTCCAGCGCGCCATGGAGAAACGCCCGTTCCTCCTCCGATTTGGCGCG
Source organism: Candidatus Latescibacterota bacterium (assembly GCA_022706085.1). Lineage (GTDB taxonomy): Bacteria > Latescibacterota > MWCZ01 > MWCZ01 > MWCZ01 > MWCZ01. The sequence goes on from JAKJDF010000012.1 coordinate 1,805, forward strand.
TGCCAGCCTCCCGCGTACCTCCCGTCGGATGCCGTTGAGACCCTTTTTGAGCACGGCCGGGTAGTCGGGTGTCATGTGACCCGTCATCCCACCTGCCACATGGCGCCCTTCGGCAATCGACTCATGCGCATCGGGCGAAATGAGTTTCTTCAGAACGTCGCCCAGCGGATCGCTGAAGGTACTACCGGCGATACGTTCGCGTTCCGCCTTTTCCTCAGGAGTCATCTCACGCCGTTTGATCCGCCCGACGATCAGTTCATCATCGTTGATCTCGACGGGGAGGTTATCCATGAGGTACGCGAACACACCGGCATACCGTGCGTCTATCGGGACGCCCTGATGTCCGGCCATGTACCGGTGCCAGAGGATCTCGCGATCAACCTGCCATCCGCGCTGGTCAAACTGCCATTTTCTTAACCGCGCGATGCGTTCTGTACGCAAAATCGGCTGTATCACTCCAATTCCTCCGGAGACGTCCGTTCACATCTCTTCGTGTTTCGTGCGTGCGATGATATGGTCCTGCATTGTCTTGTCCAGCAGGCAGAACCGCATGCTGAAACCCGACACGCGGACCGCGATGTGCGAGTAGGCTTCCGGGTTCTCCTGTGCGCGGCGCAGAGTGGCGCTGTCGATCACATTGAACTGCATCTGCCCCACGCCTTTGTCGATTGCCGTCTGAACCACGTCAAGGACTTTGTCGAGCGACACCTCATCCAGCAGTCTGGGCGAAATCTCGATGATCGCTGAAGACGAACCGGCGGCGTGTTCGTGGGGCAAGGCCATCAGCGAGCGCATCAATGCGGTCAACCCCTCAACATCGCGGCCTTGTTGCGGCGAGACGCTGTACGCGAGCGGCTCATGTGCTTTGCGTCCGTCCGGGGTGGCGTTGGTAACGCGCCCGCAGTCGAGGTGCCACACGAAAGAGAATAGATGCGCGTGATAGGTGCCGCCGTGCGGAGTGGTATAAGTAGCCATGTGGTCGCAATAGTGGTGGGCCGCGCGTTCCACCCACCGGTCCACTTCGCCGTTCCCGTTCCCGTACTTCGCAAGCCTGTGGATCACCTTCTGCCGGAGTTTCTCTCGCTCTTCCCCTTCCCAGTTTGCCTTGAGGGCTTCCAGCAGTTCGTCGGGAGAGACGCTTTTCTCCTTGAATACGAGCTGGTCCACCGCATACAGAGAGTCACCGACGTTGGGCAGGCCTATGGCGCAGGTGGAGTGGTAGTGGTAATGTGCGCCGCCATCTGTCATGTCCTTCCCGCGCGAGATGCAGTCGTCGGTCAGAAGGGACGTGTAGGGCAGCGGAAAGCGGAACGGTTGCGCGAGGTCGCCCTGATTCGAAAGCTCCACCGCGTGCCGGGCGAAATGCTCGAGCTGAAGTTTGTAGGCGTTCCAGAGTGCTTCGATGTCGGGCATTTCCGCGAGAGAACCCGTCTGCGGCCCAAGCTGTTCACCGGTCGCCAGGTCTTTACCGTCGTTCAGCGCGAGTTCAAGACACTTGGCCACGTTCATCATGTGGCTTACCGCATGGGGGTTCGTTTTCCCCGGAATGGTCACCTCCACGCAGCCTATGATGGCGTACTGGCGGGCATCCTCAAGGGGAATCCCCTTCTCCACAAGGGCCGGAACAATCGCTTCGTCATTGAAGAAGAACGGCACGCCTCCGCCCCTCCTGATCAGGCGAAATGCGGACTCCATAAGCCTTCGCGGGGTCTTTCGGTGAACTCTTACCGAAAGGCAGCGAATGAGGTTCACTCGCCACATCGCCTCGAGGAACAGGTACGTCAGCTCGTTGGTCGCATCGGTGCCGTCTGGATTTTGTCCGCCGATGGTGGCCTGCTGAACATCGTAGCTCTTGTAAAGTGCAAGATGGAACGCCTCGAGAATCTCAAGCGCCTCGTCCTCAGTAATCCTCCCCGTATCCCGGTCAGCCCGATAATACGGGTAGAGGTACTGGTCGTAACGACCGAAAGAATTCGCGTTTATCCCGTCTTCCCATCCCATGATCAGATGGCAGAACCAGAGCGACTGGACTGCTTCGTGAAAAGTTTCGGCTCCGCGCGCGGGAACTTTTTCACAGATATCTGCAAGGTGACGGTATTCTTCCGATTGAAGAGGGTCGCTTTCGCGCGCGGCCAGGGTGCGCAGTTCCTCAGCGTACCGTGTTCCGAGTTCGCATGCCGCTGCCGCGATAAGCCTCGCGCTCTGGAGCCACAGCCTTCTTTTCTGGTCTTCCGGCTTCCACGGTTGGAGTTTTGCGATCTCGCCGTCTATTTGTTCAAGGATCGCATGGAAACCGTGCCGCAACACTCTTTCGTATCCCGGAACGGTATGCCCTTCGCTCCCACCGCCGCCGAAATAGACGCCTGCACGCGTGTCTCGGGAGATGTAATCGGGTGTTTGTGGCCAGAAATGCGGGATCACACGAGGGTGTTCGCGCCAGTATTCGATTGCGTCGAAAACCTTTTCTTTCCACTCCTCCGGTATGCTCAGGTTTTGAACGTGATTGCGGAGCGCTTCTCTGCGCTCGCCGTTGGCGAGATTGTCGAACTCCAGCCACCCGATTCCTCGGAAGGATTCATGTTGCTGATAGCCCAGGATCAATTCCCCTTCGCGGATCGTTACGGGGTAGTTCCTGATGACATGTGCCAGTGCCGCGGCCTGGCGCAACAGCGGAGGTTGCCCCTCGGTCTGCTTCATGCTTTCGGCAACCAGCCACGCGCGCGGGGCGTAATGATCCGCCCATTTCGCGTCGTCGAGAACGTAATTCCGTAATCGTTCCACGCGCGGTGAAAGGTCGATTCCGTACGCGCCCTGAATCACTTCTTCGTCACGGCCGAGGGTGGGCATAGAAGCATGTATCTCCGTAGTGGAAAACACTAACTGCGCGTTACCGGAACTCCGCGTTCGGCGAAACGGCGTATGATTGCTGAAATGTCTTCATCGGCAGGCGGGTGCGTTCCATTAATAAAATACCGTTTTCCGAACTCCTGATATTTGCTTTCCGCCAGTCTGTGGTAGGGCATGAGGTGAATTGCTTCAAGGCGTGGGTTACCCCAGAGCGATGCGCAGAAATCAATCAGGTTCTGAATTGCATCGGCCGAGTCGTTCTGACCGGGTACGACAGGCAGCCGTAACCATACCTTCGGGCCGTTCCCCTCCCGAAGAAGGCGTTTGAGATTTCGGAGTATGGGCCGGTTCGACACGCCGGTGAGTCGTCGGTGCGCGCGTTCGTCTATCATTTTAATGTCAAAAAGGACCAGGTCCGCCAGGGCTGTCACGCGATTGAACACCGTTTCGCCCGCATAGCCGGACGTATCCACTGCCGTGTGGAGGTGCGAATCGCGCGCGAGGCGAAGTAGCGCGGTGGAAAACTCCGGTTGCATGAGCGGCTCGCCGCCCGACAGTGTCATCCCTCCGCCGGAGCGCTCGTAGAACATGCGGTCCTTCTCCACTTCGGACATCACCCACGCGGCGGTAACCTCTTTGCCTGCAAGTTCAAGCGCACCTGTGGGGCATTCAGCCGTGCACGCGCCGCACCGCACGCAAAAACCCCGTTGGAACACGTGCCTGCCCTCGACGATCGTGTGCCCCTCATGCGCGCATACGAGCGTACACTGACCGCACGCGATGCATTTGGCAGGGATGAAACCCACGTCGGGTTCGGTTTCGATGGATTCGGGGTTATGGCACCATGCGCATCGAAGGGGGCAACCTTTCAAAAACACCGTCGTGCGGATTCCGGGGCCGTCGTGAATAGAAAACGTCTGTACGTCGAAGATTCTACCTTTGACGGCAGCGCTCGGGATCTGCGAATCACTTTTCTGGGGATGTTCGGGAGAGTGCATAGCTACCGCGTGCATGTTTGATTGAGAACCGGCTCCATCAAATATAGCGAAGCGTTCGAAAAGTGCGAACCCTTGGACCCGACGCCATTTTCGTTAGAGTACGTAGGGAAGGTGTCCGTGTTGACCGATTCTGGAGGGGAACGTGACAGACAGGGAACGAGTTCTTGCAATCATGCATCACAAGCCGGCGGACGGGGTAGTATGGCAACCACGAATAGACCACTGGTATTACACGAATAAGCGTGCAGGAACGCTGCCGGAACGGTACCGGGAAATGTCCCTGTTCGAGGTGTACGTCGACCTGGATTGCTCCATCCGGGGATATGAGTTCTACAACCCGTGCATAAACCGTGTGTACGATTCCTCAGTGTCCTTCAGGGTTGTCGAAGACAATCGACGTCGTCGCGTCCGTCTGTGGGAAACCCCGCTTGGGGTACTCACCGAGGTCGAGGGGAAGACTGCGGAATCGAGCCTTCTCACGGAATTTCCGGTGAAATCGATTGCTGACCTCCGGATTGTTCGATACACGCTGGAGGCTCTGAATTTCGAGTTCAGTGAAGAGCGGTTCGAGGAAGCCGAGAAACTGGTCGGGGACAGAGGAGCCGGCACGGTGTACAACCTGCGCACTCCGCTTATGAGGTTGTTCATCGAATTCATGGGATTTGAGAACACCATCATCGCTCTCCATGAGTTCCCTGACGAAATGGACTCGTTCATACGCTTCCTCGAAGAAGACGATCAAAAATACATAGACATGATAAAGAAAAGCCCACTTCCACTGCTCAATTTCGGAGACAACGTGGATTCGAACATGTTGCCGCCGTCCCTCATGAGGAAATACGCCCTTCCGTATTACAGGCGCCGAACTGCGGAGCTCCGTGCCGCGGGGAAGGCCTCGTACCCTCACTGGGACGGAGCGCTCAAAGGTCTGCTTCCTTTTGTGCGAGAGTGCGGATTTGACGGGTACGAAGCATTCACTCCCACCCCGATGGGCGATGTGTCGCTTGAGGAGATCGCGGAAGCGATGGGTCACGATTACGTTCTCATTGACGGGGTACCGGCGACACATTTCATCCCGCCTTTCACCCGGGATGACGTTGAGGAATTCGCGACGCTGGTTCTTCAGACCTTCGCTCCAAGTCTTATACTCGGGATTTCCGACGAATTGCCCCCTTCAGGCGATATTGAGAGCGTACGACGTGTCGCCCAGATTGTGCGCACTTTTCACATTTCCGAATGATTCAGACCAACCGCCACACACTACAAAGAGGTCGAGATGACAGACGTTTCCTTACCGCAGATTCCCACCCACGATCGGCAGGTACTTCGCGACCTCGCCAGGGAAATTCGTGATATCGCGTACAGCGATGAAAACCTCGAAAAGAAAGACGCGTGGTATGCTCACAACGACCTGAAACCTCGACGGCCGCTGGTGTTGATAGAATCGTTTCCTGCAACGGATGAATTGGTCACGGACGATATGCTGAGCTGCCGCGATGAATGGGCACGCAGGCAAGAGAAGCACCTTCGTACAATGATTTATCACGTTCGGAACATTCGCGACGATGAGGTCATTGAGCCATACCTGACCTGGAATTGGCACGTCTCCGCGGGTAATTACGGTGTCAGCTCGACGCGTCACGACAGCGACAAGGTTCAACGGGTGGACGGCAAGGTAGTCGGGAGTTACTCCTGGGAGGCACCCGTGAAGGACCTGGACGCGGACTTCGGAAAACTCAAGCCGCGCGTTTTTTCCGTGGATCGCGAGTCCTCCCTTCGTCAAAGGTATCGCCTGGAGGATGTATTCGGTGACATCCTCGGTGTGAGGCAGCGGGGCGGGTACTGGTGGACTACCGGGATGACAATCATTGCCATTGATCTCATCGGCCTGGAGAATCTCATGCTGGCGATGTACGACAACCCTGCCGGGTTGCACCGGCTCATGGGATTTCTGCGGGATGATCACATCGCGTTCGCGGAATGGCTTGAAAAAGAGGGGTTGTTGTCGCTCAATAACGAAAACGATTACATCGGATCCGGGAGCAGAGGATACACGCGCGACCTTCCTCAAAAGGACTGGCAGCCGGGCGACAAAGTCCGGACCGGGGATTGCTGGGTGCTTTCCGAGTCTCAGGAAACGGTCGGTGTCGGCCCCGGGCAATTTGAAGAGTTCATCTTCCCTTATCAGAAAGATGTGGTCGAAAGGTTCGGTCTCTGTTATTACGGATGCTGCGAACCGGTCCACAGCCGTTGGCACGTAATCAAGAAGTTCCGCAATCTGCGGAGCGTGTCCGTTTCGCCATGGTGCGACGAAGAAATGATGGGAGAAGCGCTTGCGGGGAAATACGTGTACAGCCGCAAACCAAATCCCACGCTTATCAGCACGGATGTGTTCGACGAAAATGCGATTCGGAATGATGTGGCAAAAACCCTTCGCTGCGCCCGCAAGTGCAGCATTGAAATCGTTATGAAGGACGTGCACACTCTCGCTGGAGACCCAACGCGGGCAGCGCGGTGGGTTGAACTTGCCCGGCAGGCAATCGATCTGGAATGGGGGAAATGATCAGGTCGCCGCGTGTGGCTCAGGCCAACTGACTGGCGAACTTGGCGACTTCGTCAGCCGTGGGCAGCGCTGGCTGCGCACCGTGACGCGTGACAGAGAGTGACGCCGCGGCGCAGGCGAATTCAACGGCTTCCCTTGGGGGTGCGTTTCTGGCGAGCGCAACAGCGAACGCTCCATTGAAGGCATCCCCCGCGGCGACCGTGTCCACTGCCTGAACGCGGCGAGCAGGCACGTGCAGTGATTCATCGTCGGTCATCAGGAAGGCTCCCGCCTCTCCCAACGTAACCACCACATTTCGGGCTCCCATCCTGCGCAAGGCGGTTGCTGCATTTGCCGCGTCTGAAACATTCCGCACTTCGATCCCCGCAATCCGCGCTGCTTCTGTCTCGTTAGGGGTAATCCAATCCACGTCAGCGAGCAATGCTGAATTCAGAGGCGTGGCAGGTGCGGGATTGAGGATGGTCCTGACGCCTATCGAACGCGCGGTCCGCAAGGCGAACGCGACCGTCGGCAGTGGCGTTTCCAGTTGCGTGAGCAGCACGTCGGCGTTCTGGAAGACACCGGACGCATCTTCCACGTGCTGCGGGGTCAGACGCGCGTTGGAACCGAGAGCCACAACAATGGAGTTCTCGCCCGTTTCACTCACCCATATCATCGCCACTCCGGAAGCAGCCTCCCTGTCGCGCGCAATCGCTCCCACTCGAATCCCCTCGGCTCTGAACCTTTCGATGGAGGCTTCGCCGAACGAGTCTACGCCGATGTTCGCGATGAGGGTGACGGTGGCACCGAGGCGCCTGGCAGCTACCGCCTGATTCGCGCCTTTCCCGCCTGCATGAATCTGGAAATCCAGACCCAGCAAAGTCTCACCGGGACGGGGTAATTCGGGAACGCGAACCACAAGGTCCGTGTTGGAACTGCCCACGACTATGATCTGAGGACTGGTGTTCTCCACGGAAACGGTACCCCCAAAGCGACGGGAGACGGCATTCGTGTGGACGCCGTCTCCCGATAACGCTTCTCCATGCAGAGATTCTTCAGGACTTCTTGTTCCCGTATTTCTTTATCCAGGCCTCAAGATTCTGCCGCGCGACGGAATCCGGGAACTGCTTCGGCGGCGTCTTCTTGAAATAGGCGCTCGGTTCAATCAGAGCACCGCTCAAATTGTTGTCAAGCCCAAGTTTGCAACACCGAATGGCGTCAATCACTACACCCGCGGAATTGGGCGAATCCCATACCTCGAGCTTGAGTTCGAGTTTCAATGGGACGTCGCCGAACGTACGTCCGTTCATGCTGATGTAGCACCATTTTCTGTCCTTGAGCCAGGCGACGTAATCCGACGGCCCGATATAGACGTTGTCCTTGCCGATGTCGTAATCCAGCATGGACGTCACTGCGTTGGTTTTGCTGATTTTCTTCGATTGCAGTCGCGAACGCTCAAGCATGTTCAAAAAATCGGTGTTGCCGCCCACGTTCAATTGGCTTGTTTCTTCGAGACGTACTCCGCGATCCCGGAAGAGGGTCGTCAGTACGCGGTGGGTGATGGTGGCTCCAACCTGCGACTTGATGTCGTCCCCGATAACGGGAAGGCCCTTTTCTTCGAATCTTTTTTGCCAGTACTCCTGCGATGCGATGAACACCGGAATGCAGTTTACAAAGCCGCAGCCCGCCGCGAGAACCTGTTCCACATACCATTTCGTTGCTTCTTCGGAACCAACCGGCAAGTAGTTCACCACCACGTCCGTTTTCGTCTCTTTCAGAATCTTGACGATGTCATCCGTGGGACCCGGCGCTTTTTCGATTATCTCGGACAGATAATGTCCAAGGCCGTCGTGCGTCATTCCGCGGTGCACTTTGACGCCGAGGTTCGGGACCTGGCAGAACTGAATGGTGTTGTTTGGCGGTGAAACGAGCGCCTCGGACAAATCCTTCCCGACTTTGTTCTTGTCAATGTCAAAGGCCGCAACGAACTTGATATCCTTTATGTGGTAGCCGCCCAGATTGACATGCATCAGACCGGGTACAAACTCATCTTCCGAGGCATTCTGGTAGTAATGCACACCTTGAACAAGCGAAGAGGCGCAATTCCCGGCTCCTATGATCGCGACGCGTACCTCACCCATGTGTTGATCTCCTTTTCTAACGAACCTGCGCCGCCGGTGTTCGAGACGAACGTTGCGGGGTTGTGCTCAGCGTGCGGTGCAGCAAAAAGCGTTGCGTTTGAATCTTGAACGGAAGCGGCTCGCTGGACGCAATGACGGCTCGCGGCTTCGCGAATTTCTGGAAAAAAGCATACTGAACGCACATGAACGGTCTGTGAATGTGTCATGAAGAATTGTTCATCTTGTCGCGTCCGTCCCGTTCCGAACCAGGATTTTCCGGCAATTCAAGAACCAGCCTTTTGAACATACGGCCCCGCTCTTCAAAATTCCTGAACTGGTCGTAGCTTGCACATGCCGGAGAGAGGGAAACAGCCTGTCCGGGTTGCGCAAGTGAAAATGCCGTCTGCACTGCCTTTTCCAGAGTCCCCGCGGGGAAAATGCGCTCTTCCGGGAAGCCCGCACGCACTGCTTCCTTCCGGATTTTGTCCGAAGTTGCGCCCACAGTGATAAGTGCTGTTGCGCGTTTCGCGATTTCGGCTCCAAGACTGTCGAAGGGAGTCTTTTTGTCGTACCCGCCGGCAATCAGCAGCAGGGTTTTTTCCGGAAAGGCTCGCAGCGCACATATTGCCGATTCCGGAGTTGTGGCGATCGAATCGTTGAAATAGCGAACTCCGTTGACGGTTCGAACCAGTTCGAGGCGGTGTTCGACCGGGCGGAAGGAGCTGACCGCGCTCCGGATTGCCGGAACCGGGACTCCCATGATTTCTGTCGCGGCAACCGCTGCGAGGACGTTTTCGAGGTTGTGCGCTCCGGGCAACGGCACTTCGGAAGCCGGCATGACATAGTGCGCGGGACCTCCGATCGAGGAAACTACGTTTCCTTCTGCGAGCCAAGTCCCATCCTGCAAGGCGTTGGCGCTGTCGAACCAGTGAACGCGGGCGGAGGTCATGCTTCTCAATGCACGGACATTTTCGTCCCGCGCATTGAGCACTGCGTGCGCTTCTGCTGGCTGGTACGCTACAATCTGGCGCTTCGCTTCGACGTAGGACGCGAAGGTTCCGTGCCGATCCAGATGGTTCGGGGTAAGGTTTGTAATCACCGCCACGTGAGGATACCAGTGTACCGGACCCAGCCATTCGAGCTGAAAGCTGCTTAACTCGAGAACGACCGGGGTCCCCGGCGCAATCTGATCGACGGTCTCCAGCAATGATTTTCCAAGATTCCCGCCAGTTACTGTTCGCGCGTCATGGATTGACAGAATGGCCCCGATCAGACTCGTCGTGGTTGTTTTTCCATTCGACCCGGTCACTGCAATCACGTTTCCGCGACAACGCTCCGCGACAAGGAGGATTTCAGTTGTGAGATGCGCACCGGCATCTCTCGCACGCGCCAGAAACGGGGACTGCACAGGAACAGCGGGGCTGGCGATGACGATGTCGGCGCCCTCGAAATCGGCTTCCTCGTGGCGGCCGAGTACGTACCGGATCGGCAAACCATTGAGGGCATCCAGAGACTCCGTGAGCTGCTCTGCCGACCTCAGGTCTGTTACGGTAACCTTCGCGTCTTGCTGAACGGCGAATCGAGCGGCTCCGACACCGCCACCGAACAGGCCGAGGCCCATCACGGTGACTCGTGCACCTTTCCACGTTCTACCGGGTTCGTAATGCTTCATCGGGAATGGTCGTCCTCGTGTGCTGGTCCGACCTTTGTGGCTTCCACAAGAATCCGCAGGAGCGAGATGAGGTCGAGCCGATTGTGTTCAGCGACGCGAGAAATGTGCCTCGAATTGCCAGTGCTGACAAACGCGTGGTACACGTCCGCGATTTCCACGCCCGGTATGTCTCCCTTTCTGACGAACCCGAGGATGCGTTCCTCCAACGTCTGCAACCGGCAGTTGGGGAATTGCCCTTTCCAGACTCGGCGGCATAGGGGCAACAAATCCAGGTGTCTCATCTGAGGGAGCCCGGGGAGGCGGTGAAAACGGTACCGTTCACGAAGGAATGGCAGGTCAAACGTGGTTCCATTAAACGTCACCACGAGCCCGACGTTATTCAGCCGGAAGCGCGTCCATTCCAACAGAGCCGGTTCTTCCTCGTAGTCGCGCGCAAAAGCCTGGTGAAAGGACAACGTTTCCGCGCCGGCCGTCAGGATTCCGACCATGAACACCGGTGCGGATGTGAACCCGCACGTCTCTATGTCAAGCGCAGCGATTTTTGCACCAAACGAAGCGGCGAGTGGCCCGTTTTCGGTACATGCGCGTTCCAGTCGCGGCAGCAGGTCATTCGCCGCACGGGGGGTGGAGCGCAGGTCCTCGGTGTAAGACCAGCACTTCCCGGAGGTGCCGGTCCATTCTTCGCCTCGCCCGAGGTGACCAAGAAAACGCGGTGGAACTGAACGCGGCGGCTTGCGCCCGCTGTCGTGACCGTCACAAGGGGAATCGGCGGTCAACGCACGAAGTTTATCCACGAGGTGTCTGCGGAGTTCCATCGAACCAATCTGTTGTTGCGTTTTCCGTTGAGGACAACAAGAAAAGATACGGCCGATTCTGAACTCGCGTCAGCGGGACGAGAGGCGTTGCAACGGGGACGCACAATTCAGGTACTTCATGGGGTCGCGGTTCCTTTTCCGGGGAGAGCACAGACATGAAAGTCTTCCTTGAGTGGCTGGGCGGAATTTCCACATTTTTCGGAAGGACGGTCGCCGCGGCGGCGCGACCTCCCTATGAATTCCGTGAGTTTGTACGGCAACTGGACGAGATTGGCACCCGGTCGTTGCCGCTGGTGGGAGCGGCGGGGGCGGCGATCGGAGTGGTACTTGCGATGCAGACCCGCTCCACGCTTGCGCGCTTCGGTGCAGATTCGCTCCTTCCGTCGATGATTGCCATCGCGGTGGTACGCGAACTCGGGCCGGTGATTACCGGGTTGATGGTTGCGGGGCGGATTGGTGCGGGACTGGCCGCGGAAATCGGCGCGATGCGAGTTACGGAGCAGATCGAGGCTCTGGAGGTTTCCGCGATCAACCCGTTTCGTTACCTGATCGCTCCGCGCATTGCGGCGTGCATCGTTGCGATGCCTCTCCTGACCGCGTACTGCGACTTTCTTGCACTGGCGGGAGGTTATGGCGCTGCATCCATCACCATGCAGACCTCCGTTCGGCTTTACTTCGATGCAAGCATGCAGATCCTGGAATTTGTGGATGTCGTGCCGAGCCTCGCCAAGACCGCAGTATTTGGTTTTCTGATCGGCACGATCGGGTGCTATCACGGGTATTCGACTCGCGGAGGCACCGCAGGTGTCGGCCGGGCAGCAACATTTTCGGTGGTGCTGTCTTCCCTTATGGTGATTCTCTCGGACGTTTTGCTCGTAAAAATCAGCCAGACACTGTTCGGCGGTTGAGAACAGAGTGCGGATAGCCGCGGAACGCTCGTGGCGGGCATCTCGCAAACCGAGGGAGAGAAGGACGAGTGATGTTGGATGTTCGGCCGACGCCTCAGCAGCTTGCGTGGCAGGAATCTGAGCTGTCAATGTTCCTCCATTTCGGGATGAATACGTTCACTGACAGGGAATGGGGAACCGGTGCTGAGGACCCTTCCCAGTTCAATCCCCCGAGACTTGACGCCCGGCAATGGGCGCGAGTCGCTCGCGAAGCAGGTTTCCGTTATGTAATACTCACGGCCAAACACCATGACGGCTTCTGTCTCTGGCCGAGTCAGTATACAAGTCACTCAGTGAGGAACAGCCCGTGGGCCGGTGGCAAGGGTGACGTAGTCAGGGAGTTCGTGGACGCGTGTTCGGAGTTCGGGCTGAAGACGGGGCTTTACGTGTCACCATGGGATCGCCACGAACCGTCATACGGGGATTCGGGCGCCTATAACCGCTTTTTTGTGAACCAACTGACTGAGTTACTCACGAACTACGGTGAGATTGCGGAGGTCTGGTTTGATGGTGCCTGTGGCGAAGGTCCGAACGGCAAAAGACAAGAGTACGACTGGCAGGCGTTTTACGAAGTCGTTCGAGCGCTGCAACCGAAAGCCCTTATCGCCATCTGCGGACCGGACATACGCTGGGTCGGAAACGAGGATGGCTATGCCGCAGAAACGGAATGGAGCGTTCGGGCACCGGATCCTTCAATTCACGGAAGTGGGACAAACCCAATATGGTGGCCGGCGGAATGCGACGTATCGATCCGACCGGGTTGGTTCTGGCACCCCGCGGAGAACGACAAGATCAAATCCCTCCCGCACCTCGTAGATATCTACCTCAGGTCCGTGGGCAGGAATTCTGTCTTGCTTCTGAACGTTCCGCCGAACCGAGACGGGCTCCTGCCGGATCCGGATGTGCACAGGCTGAGGGAATTCCGGGGGTATCTGGATCATGCGTTCGGGAGGAACATTGCAGAACAGGCGGAGGTGACGGCTTCCTGCGAATATGCCGGCGATTCCGTGTTCACATCTGCGCGTTCCGATTTGCAGGCGTTGCAGGCGGCAATGAACTTCGCGGAGCCTTTGTGCATTGAGTTCTCATTTCCCTCACCGGTGGAGTTCAACACGGTCGTATTGCAGGAAACAATCGCGCTGGGCCAGTACGTTGAACGTTACCGCGTTCAGATTAGGACGGCGGGCGGTTGGCGGGATTTCTCCACGGGTACGACGATCGGTCAGAAAAAGATAGACGCCCGTCCACGGGTCACCAGCAAAAAGTTGAGGGTAGTCATCGAAGGCGCGCGCGGTCCCGTACGGATTCAGAGCGTGGGCGTCTACGACATTCCGGACCTGAGCGACGGGTCGGTTCGGCAGAAATGAGGTTGTTGACGCGGAAACGGTTTGAATCGGGTTGCGCGGAGCACATCGGGCACACACGAATTGCGTGGAGGAGGAAACGGTGAAAAGAAAGGCTGAGCAGTTCTGGTTTGTCGTATCCATCGCCATTCTCCTGCTGGCAATGGAGAGAAGCGTTGAAGCGCGACGGATCGATCTGAAAAACGTTGCGATAATCCAGCCGGCCGCCCCGGAGTCAGAACGTACTGCCGTGGCGGCGCGGGTTTTGAAAGAGGAGCTTGAAAAGCGCATCGGCGAGCGTGTTCGGTTGACAGATGCGCGCCCGTCCAAGGGCGTCGTTTTCGAAATATCGGTTCAACCGGCGGATAGTGTTTCGAACGGCGCGACATTGCCCGAACGGCGCCCGGAAGGATTCCGGGTGGAGTTGAAGGCGGCGGGCCGGAACGTCACTGCGGTGCAGATCGTGGGAGCGGACAAACGAGGAGCCCTGTATGGGGTCGGCCACGTGCTTCGGGCCGTGGAATGGGGCCCCCGCGGCGCGTGGGTTCCAAGCGAGATCTCCACGACATCGGCTCCGCAATACGGATTCCGGGGATTCCAAATTGGGTACCGGAATACGGCGAACAGCTGGGACGCATGGACGCCAGAACAGTATGAGCAGTACATCCGCGAACTGGTGCTTTTCGGTGCAAACGCCATTGAAAACATTCCCATCCAGGATTCGGATCCGAGCCCGCACATGAAGCTTTCGCGCGAAGAAATGAATGTGCGAATAAGCAGAATCTGCCAGGATTACGGCATCGAATACTGGGTGTGGGTACCTGCAGACTTCGACCTCGCGGATTCGGCGAAAAAGGCGGAAGGATTGGAGCTGTTCGCGCGGTTCTGTCGCAATACGCCGTACTTGAACGGCGTGTTTGTGCCCGGCGGGGATCCGGGAGACAACCATCCGAGGCTGCTTCTTCCGCACGTTCGCGACCTTGCAACGATTTTGAGGCAATCCCACCCGAACGCGACCGTGTGGATGTCGCTGCAAGGGTTCAATCGCGAAAAAGCGGATTACGTCTACACGTATCTGGAAACGTACCAGCCGGATTGGTTCGGCGGGGTGATCAACGGCCCGCAGAGCCCTCTGATCCAGGAGGACCGGGCCAGAACACCGAGGAAATATGCGGTTCGCCATTATCCGGATATCACACACACGGTTCGTTGTCTTTACCAGACTCCGCAATGGGATCCGGCGTTCGCGGTGACTCTCGGAAGGGAGCCGGTTAATCCCGAACCGGTGTATTACGCGCTGATTCACAACGCGTTCGCACCGTTTTCGCACGGCTTCATGGCCTACTCCGACGGCGTGCACGACGATGTCAACAAGGTGGTGTTCAGCGTGCGGGCGTGGGACCCCGAAGCAGACGTGAGAGAGATTCTCCGTGACTACACGCGCTTCTTTTTCGGTTCCGCGGTGTCTGACCTCGCGGCAGATGGGATCCTTGCGCTGGAGAGGAACTGGCGCGGCCCGGTTGCGACAAACGGGAGTATCGATGCCACGCTGGCGCTGTGGCAGAACCTGGATCGAATGGCACCGGAGAACAGGAGCAACTGGCGCTGGCAGATGTGTCAGTTGCGGGCGAATTACGATGCGTACGTGCGTCACCGGTTGCTTTACGAGACGAACCTTGAAAACGAAGCGAACGAGTGGCTTCTGCGCGCACAGGTAACAGGTGCCGATTCCGCCGCAAGAATGGCGTTGAAAATCCTGGAAAAAGCGACCACGGAACCGGTTCGACCTGAACTTCGGGCCCGTGTGGAGCAGCTTTGTGATGACCTTTTCCGTTCGATCGGGCTGCAGACGAGCGTACCGAAGTACCGTGCCTCTGGCTTTGAACGCGGGGCGGTGCTGGATTTCGTGGATCACCCGCTCAACAACAGGTTGTGGCTTGAGGACCAGCTCGCGAAAGTTCGGAGTCTGACGTCGGAAGCAGAAAAGATTCGGCGGCTGGAGGAAATCGCCCGGTGGGAAAACCCGGGCGAGGGGAGCTTCTATGACGACGTTGGTAACATAGCGAAACAGCCGCATGTCGTTACGGGAGAAGGGCTTTCTACGGACCCGATGATGATCCGGAACCCGAACCCTGGTTTCTGGGCGTGGGACAACAACCGTTCAACGTGGCGACCCTCACTGTCAACGGCGATGTGGTCGGGTCACCACCAGACGGGTTGGCCCATCGCCCTGCAATACACGAACCTGGATTCCGGTGCGACGTACGTGCTGCGGGTTACCGGGGTGGGTGATGCGTTTCCGCGTGCGAATGGCGAGCGCCTCGTCCCGACTCTGTACGGAACACGTCTCGGGGAGTTCAAGGAATTTCCCGTTCCGCGGCGCCTGACAAAGGGTGGGGAACTTCGGATAACATGGGATATTCCGGATGAGGCCGATGTCAACTGGAGGAACAAGTCGCGCGTTTCCGAAGCATGGTTGCTGAAGCGCTGAGGAGTGTGCGGTTTGAGAACTCAACGCAGGCACTGGAGCAACAATACTGTCTGGGAATACGAATAAATGGTTTACATATAAACATGCGCAGTAATGCATATAATACACATTGAGCGAATATCGGTTCAGCTCAATATTGACTCGTAGAAGGCGCGGAGTCGCACCGTAGTTGTCAAAAGTGTTTGTCCGGCCAGGACCAGGATGGCGAACGCCCTCGCGTGTGTCTGCAGTCATGATTTCCAGTGAGTCTGAAACGCAGCAGTGGTCTGGACGCGTGCCGGGAGATATGTGATGTCGAAAGAAACTGTGCGCATCGTGGAAAATGGGAAGTCGAACGCCGTAATCGTGGTGGCGAAAAATCTGGGGCATCAGGCGACAAAGGCTGTCGATGATCTCGTGCGAGTCGTTGCGCTGATGAGCGGATCGGCGATTCCGGTGGTGGAAGACGGAGGCGTTCAAAAAGCGGGTGTCCAGATTCACATAGGACAGACGGCTTTCGTCCGGGATGCGAACCTATTGCCCGCCGGGCTTCCGGTAAATGGGTACCGGATCGTGGTGCTTGAATCGGGGGGAATTTCGCGACTGGTTATCGCGGGTCGTGCTTCTCTTGGCATTTCGCATGGCGTGTATTCTCTGCTCACGGAGGAACTCGGAGTAATGTGGGGGATGCCGGCGCCGATTTTTGAGGACATCCCGAAGCGGAAGACGGTCGAAATAGGTTATGTCGACCGAATGGAGTCGCCATCGTTCGGTTTTCGTGTTTTCAGCGGAAATGACCCCGATTGGATTCGAAGGAATCGCATCGACGACGGGGGGAGGAATCTCCCGCATTACGGGCACGGGCATAACCTTTTCACGATTTTTCCGCCGGACAAATACGCAAAAGAACATCCTGAGTACTACGCGCTGCTGGACGGGAGAAGGCAGTGGCCGGAGCGGCAGAATGGAGAGGGACCGCAACCATGCCTCACGAACCCCGATGTGATACGAATTACGATCGAGACGGTGCGGGCATTCTATGATGCCAACCCGGAAATCAGCACGTTCAGCCTCTGTCCGAATGACAGCGCGAAGTTCTGCGAGTGTCCGTCCTGCCTCGCTCTTGACGAAGGGATGGAACGCTATCGCGGCAGGCGCATGAATTCGGACAGTTATTTCCACTTCGTCGAGGCCGTGGCGAAAGAGCTGCTGAAGACGCATTCGGACCGGTACGTGGGCACGTACGCATACTGGACGACAGAACTACCTCCAAGGCGAATCAAGAAGCTCCCGCCGAACGTTGTCGTGTACCTGACGCAGGATTCGAGCCAGTATTTTGACCCTGTTTACGAAGCGCGCGACCGGGAACTGCTGGAATCCTGGTCGAAAGTTTCCCACCATCTGGCGGTGTACGACTATTATGGTCTGGGATGGTTCACACCCAGGGTCTATCCGACGATTGTAAAACGCACCCTGCCGTATTTGCCGAAGGTCAACGTAAAAGGTTTCTACAACGAAACGTATCCGTACTGGGCTCATGTTGCTCCGCATCTGTATCTGGCGACGCGCCTTCTGTGGGATGTTCACGAAGATCCGGATGCCGTGATTGCGGAGTGGTATGAACGGATGTTCCGGGAATGCGCTTCACAGGTTTCGTCGTATTTCGAAACGCTGGAAGCCGGGTGGATGAAATCGCGAGAAGGGAAGTGGTTCCAGGGCCTGGATTGGTTGGCCGAGCAATTGCACCAGTGGGATCCCGCGGTTCGTGATGAAGCCTGGCGGAAAATCGATGAGGCATATAAAGACGCTACGAACGACACAACACGGCAGCGGATAGCCTACATCCGGCAGGGCAACCGCCTCGCATACCTGTTGTCCAAAACGCTCGAGGAAACACTTTCCCTCAGACCTGAGGAGAAGCAACTGGAGGCGCGTCTGCGGGCGATTTTTGGAAGGGTGGCCGAGGCAAATGCGCTATTTCACAATTTTGTCGAAGCGGATTCAACGTACGGGCACGCGTATTACCGCGGTGCCAGGGCGACGATTCAGCTGCAGTGGTGGATGGGTTTCCTCGCGTCGTTGATTGGTGAGGTGCTGTCCGGTGCCGAGCGTCTCAAGAAGAAACTGACTGACGAGGAGCCGACCTACCGGGAGATGATTGCGGCTGAGACGTACCCGGATGTCCCGAGGCGCATCAAAGAAGCAAGGGTGATGTTCGGAAGGCCGCTTGCCGGAAATTGACGGGAGCGAATTTTGGCGTGACGAGTAGCCTGATCCCATTGTTCGGGGGCGAGGAAATGTGTGGCGCGGATGGCGCAAAGAGTTTGCGTGGATGTTTCAATTTGTGCGGGATGAAAGGGGTATGAAAATGAGCAGAAGTCTTTACGAGAATCTGGCCGATTCGTTGACGAAAAAGGGAATCGACATCGCACGTGTTGAGGCAGCGATAAAGTCGTTCGAAATCGAGACGCCGTCGTGGGGATACGGCAATTCGGGTACGCGCTTCGGGGTGTTCAAGGAGCCGGGTGCCGCGAGAACTCTGCACGAACGGCTGCAGGATGCGGCGGAGGTTCACCGCGTCACCGGCGTGTGTCCGTCCGTTGCGATTCACATTCCCTGGGACAAGGTCGACGACTTCGCTGCCGTCAAGGCGGAAGCGGCGGCGCTCGGCGTGCGAATCGGCGCAGTCAACCCCAATGTGTTCCAAGACAAGGCGTACAAATACGGGAGTCTCACCAATGTTGACCCGGCGATCCGCCAAAAGGCAATGGAGGCCATACTTGAATGCGTCGATATCATGACAAAGGTGGATTCACGGATTCTGAGTCTCTGGTTTGCCGACGGATCGAATTACCCCGGACAGGTGGACATGCGGCAGCGGAAACGCTGGATGCAGGAAGCTCTAGCCCACATACACGGCAAACTTCCGGCCGGGGCGCGAATGCTCGTCGAGTACAAACTCTTCGAACCCGGATTTTACCACACCGACATCTGCGACTGGGGTATGTCTCTGGTGATGTGCCAGCACAGCGGGGCAAACGCTCAGGTGCTCGTGGATCTGGGACACCATGCACACGGCGTTAATATAGAATTCATCGTCGCGTCACTTCTCGACGAAGGAATGCTCGGCGGGTTCCACTTTAACAATCGCAAAAGCGCTGACGATGACCTTACGGTGGGTTCCATTAACCCGTTCGAAGTGTTCCTGATCTTCGTGGAGATCGTTGCGGCGGAGCGCGCGGGCTTGATCACGCGCCCGATTGCCTACATGATAGACCAAAGCCACATCATCAAGCAGAAAATTGAGGCGATGATTCAGTCGGTGATGAACATCCAGACCGCGTACGCGCGCGCTCTTCTTGTGGACTGGAAGGCGTTGGCTCAGGCGCGGTCGCGCAACGACGCGGTGGATGCGGAACGAGTGATACAGGACGCCTACATGACGGACGTACGCCCGCTGCTGGAAAAGATTCGGACGGACATGTGTCTGGAACCGGATCCCATTCTCGCATTTCGCAACTCAGGGTACCTGGCGAAGATTGTCGAAGAGCGGCAGGGTGAGCTCAAAGGTGCCGCAAGCTGGGGTTGATACCGTGCCGCACACGGCGCGCAACAAGGGCAGCATCGGTGTGACAGAGAACCAACGGTGGGCATTTTGATGCGGGTGGTGCCCTTTGTGCCCGCGCCGGGTACGAGCGCACGAGGTCTGCTCGAACGCCTGCGTGTTGCGCCTTCTACCTTGAATAATCAGTACACGGCAACTTATGTGGAGGAGGCGCCGCTCGACGGTGCGGGGATGCGCTGCCGGAATGTCGCGAAGTATTATCAACGGCGAGCAGGTGCGAAAGTGCTCCTCGTGAGCCAGGCGCCCGGGTATCTGGGGGCGCGGTGGTCGGGTATTCCGCTCACGGACACCGAGTCTATCGCGTCAGGCCGTCTGGGTGAAGACTATGAGTTCAGTCTCGTCCGAACTGAGCCCTCCTCTCAGGCAGTGCATGAGGGCCTGGCCACACGTTGGAGCGATGTACTTCTCTGGTCGGCCGTACCCTGGCATCCCGCCGGCGGTTGCCTGGACTCCAACCGGAAACCGTCGCGGATCGAGGTTTCCGCAGGAATCGAAGTATTGGAATACCTGCTCGCCCACGGTGAGTTCAGAGCCGTCGCGGCGGTTGGCGATGTGGCGTCAGGAGCGCTGGACAAGCTCCGAGTACGTCACCGTGTTCTACCGCATCCCTTTTACGCCGGCCGGGATGCGTGTATCGAAGGGGTACGGGCTTTCGTGACAGATGTGTTCCGTTCCAACGCGATGTTGTGAGGGACGTTATAGAGATGCATGACGACGCGGTATTCGTTCAGGAACGAACCGTGCGCATCGGCGACACCGACGCAGCCGGAATCGCGTATTTCGCGTCCTCGCTGCGGTTGTGTCACGAGTGCTACGAAGCGCTGCTGGAAGCCAGAGACATAGGGCTGCGGGAACATTTCGCACCGGACGGACTGGCCCTTCCCATCGTGCATGTAGAAGGAGACTACAAAGCTCCTTTGAGGATGGGCGACCGGATCCGAGTGATGGTGACAAAGTGCTCCCTCGGAAATCGCTCCTACACGATCGAATACGCGATAGTCAAGGAGTCGGGAGAAATCGCGCTCACTGCGAAAACAGTGCACGTCGCGGTCATGTTGCCCGACATGAAGGCTACCGCAATTCCGGAGATGTTGCGCGAGGCGCTTTCGAAGACCAACTAAGTTAAAGGTCCTGGAGGAGTGGGGTGGCGACCCGTGCGGTCTCGACGCGGTTGTGCTTCCCGTTGCGGTTGAGGGGGATGTGGTCCAGAATGCAGAATTTCCTCGGCATTCTGGACGGGCAAAGATACCTCGCACACGTGGTTTTGACGTGTTCTGGGTCAACACCGGCTCCTGGAATCAGTCTCAGGGCCGCGCATACGATTTGCCCCCATATGGGGTCCTGGTGACCAAAGACGCACGCTTCACGCACATTCGGACACGTAAGAAGGATCGCCTCCACTTCGGAAGGATGCACATTCTCGCCTCCGGTCACGATGACGTCGTCCAGTCTGCCAAGCACTCGGAGGCGTCGCCCACGTTCGAAAATGCCTGCGTCGCCAGTGCCAAACCAGCCATCCGTGTCAAACGCAGAGGTGCCATCGTTTGGATAGTACCCCGTCATCATCGCGGGACCTTTTGCCCGAATCTCTGAGTCTCGTATGTCGACCTGGAAACCATCAAGAGGTTCACCGCAGGTCGGATCGTCATCGGAACGGTCAAGGGGTTGCGTGCACACCTGCGAGCAGCATTCGGTGAGTCCGTACGAAAGAAGTGTTCTGATCCCCCGTCGGCCGGCACGTCGCGGGAGGTCAGGATTTGCCGGGCCCCCGCCGATGAGCGCAAACCGCAGGTGTCCGGGCGCGCGCCACCGAGGGTAACGCTCCAGCACCCGTTCCAACATCGTTGGTACAAGCGACACCTGAGTCACCCTTTCTTCCTCTACGGCACGCACGAACTCATTCTCGGCGAAGCGTGGGTGCAAAACGACGCAAGACCGCGCAAGGAGGCAGCGCGTGATTATGGAAAGGCCTCCAACGTGTGCAATCGAGAGCGATGCCAACCAGCGGTCGTCTTCCTTCCACTGAAGACGGGTCGCGCTGGCCTCCGCGCTCGCGACGAACGCTGCGTGGGAGAGCATCGCCGCTTTCGGGGGCCCGGTTGTGCCAGAAGTCAGGATGAGGCACGCCGTCCCGTCCGGAATGTCTTGTGCAAACGATCCCAGGCCGGACATCTCACGCCCGTTCACGAACGCTGCCGGTTGGAATACCTCCAGAAAGCGGGTTCTTTCGGCAAGGGGTGCGCGCGGGTGGATGAGGAGAACGGGGATCTCGAGTTCCCAGAGCGCAAAAAGGGACACGGTTGTATCGAGATCGTTCAAGCCGACCATCGCCACACTGCTGCCGGCCAAACCTTTCGGCAGGATCGCAGCGAACTCTCGCATGCGTTGTTGCGTCGATGCGCTGAGTTCGGCAAACGTGTAACGAGTCCCATTCGCGCACAGTGCGATACGCGAGGGGCACTCCCGCGCAGCTTCAACGATCGAGAGCCGCATCGAGAATTGCTCCACGGTTGAGGCCAAGGCCAGGTTGACGGGCACTCCGGACGCAGCACCCGTCGAAATGCTTTTCGTTATCCGAACCGGCTGCGGCGGTTGCGTCGTGGGGATACAGGCCGCACGCAAGGGGCGGCGGTTGAAGTGAAACCGCGAACTCGGCGTACGCGGCGAACGCGACTGCTCCGTCAAAAAGATGCGTGACGGTGCAACGGATTCCCCGTCCCGCTGCGATACGCGCGATCCTTCGTGATCGCAGAATGCCGCCAAGCACCATCGGTTTGAGGACGAACACTTTGACCGGTGGCGAAAAGCTTTCAGACGCGGTTTTCAGGACATCTTCGGAAGTCGTCAAGCCTCCGAGGTACTCACTGATGCGTTCCGCCCGGATGCCTGCGAACGCTTCGAGTTCCCCGAAGTCCACGAGCGACTCATCCGCCGCGAGAGGCACGGGGGACGAACTCAACACCCGTAACTTACCTTTTTCAACGGGTTGCTCGCAGTACTCGATTCCGAAATCCGCGAACTTTTTCAGTGCCGGAATCGCCAGGTCGAGCGGCCACGAGCCATTGGCATCCACTCTGATGGAAAGCGAGTCCCCCCATTTGCGCTGAATGCGACCGATCATATCCAGCGTAGCCTGCACGCCATGAATGTCTCCTGCTTTGAGTTTGACAGTCGAGATGCCGGCCGCCAGTGCGCGATCGATTCGCTGCAGGCTGGATTCGTGTTCGGGGGAATTCACGAGGATGTTTACAGGGACACGCCTCCCAGCTCGGAGTTCGTCCGAAAGAAAGGCAGCGAAGGGCAGGCCGGCCAACTGAGCCGCCAGATCGATCCAGGCGGTTTCCAACGCCATTGCCGCGGCGGGAGATTTCTCCGCCACGTCCCGCAGCGAGGTCAGAAGCGTGCCTTCCCACCGAGGTGCCGGGATCGGTGGCGGCAACAGGTCCGGGTCAAACCTATTGAGCACCGAGTTCGCTGCTTCCAGAGTTTCCGGCGAGTGCCCTGCAAGGGGCGATGCCTCTCCGATACCGGTGATCCCGTGTCCGTCTTTCAGAACCACGAGAGTGCCGCGCCGTGGTCCCACACTCGCGTCAGGGTAGGTTCTGATTTCGCGAATTCGCGGTGTCATCTCAAGGCCGAGAGAACAAGTCCCGTGGAAAGAAGGATGGAATACGTCAGGAGTAGAACGCTCGTCTGTGCAAGAACCGAGTTGTACTCCGCTCCCGTTGTGGCCGAAAGAAACCGTCGCGCCGTGAGTATTGCCATCGGCGCCGATGCGAGGGGTAAGAACACCCACGCGCACGGCACGGAAACGGCATAAATGACGACGGGAACCAGGTGAGCCATGGTGAGCAACGCGAGGTATTCACCCTTCGCAGCGCGAGGCCCGAGGATCACTGCCAGCGTTCGCTTTCCCGTGGCCCGGTCGTTCTCAAAATCGCGCACGTTATTCACGACAAGGATCGCGGTGCTCAATGCTCCAACGGCGACTGCCGTGATCCACGCGGACCCGGGAACGGTTCCCATCTGAACGAACGCCGTTCCACACGCCGCAACGAACCCGAAGAACAACATCACGAAAACGTCGCCGAGACCGTGGTACCCCAACGGGTAGGGCCCGGCGGTATATGCCAGGGCAGCCAGAATCGAGGCGGTGCCTATCGCCGCCACCGGCCAGCCTGAATTGAGCGTGAGCAGCAATCCCAGAACACACGCCGACCCGAACACGGCACCCGTTGCCGCGCGCATCTGCGCTCTGGTGAGAAGACCGGTTTGCGCCGCCCGCACCGGACCGACGCGAGTTGTTGTGTCGTGCCCTTTCTCGAAATCGAGAAGGTCATTCGCGAAATTGGCTCCGACCTGGATCAGAATTGCGCACACGAGCGCGAGTGTTGCCGGGTACCACGCGAACATTCCCTCGTAAAATGCGCATGCGCTTCCCACAGACACGGGGGCGACGGCGGCGGGAAGGGTTTTGGGCCGCGCGGCCAGCAGGTATGCGCCCGGTGAACCTGGTTGCGGCAAGGGCATCATGGGAGGCGCTTGAACCTCCGGAAATCGGGGCGACGCTTCTGCAGGAACGCATCACGTCCCTCTTTCGCTTCCTCAGACAGATAGAAAAGCAGTGTCGCGTCGCCGGCGAACTGCTGCAGACCCGCCTGCCCGTCGCAATCAGCGTTGAGAGCCGATTTCAGGAACCGAAGCGCGGTCGGGCTGTGCTGGAGAATCTCCCGGCACCACTCTGCTGTTTCGCGTTCCAGCTCCGCAAGAGGGACGACTTTGTTCACGAGGCCCATTTCAAGGGCCTGAATTGCGTCATACTGCCGGCAGAGAAACCAGATTTCGCGCGCCTTTTTCTGTCCCACTACACGCGCCAGATACGAGGATCCGTACCCCCCATCGAAGCTGCCCACTCTGGGACCGGTTTGTCCGAATCGCGCGTTATCCGCCGCAATTGTCAGATCGCAGACCAGTTGAAGGACATTTCCGCCACCTATCGCGTATCCGGCTACCATGGCTACCACCGGTTTGGGAATGGTGCGTATGCGGCGCTGAAGGTCGAGTACGTTCAGGCGGGGTATCCCGTCCTCGCCCACGTAACCTCCTGCTCCTCTCGTTTTCTGGTCTCCGCCCGAACAAAACGCTTCGCTTCCGGCGCCCGTAAGAATCACGACACCGATGGTTTCGTCGTCGCGCGCATCGTCGAACGCAGCGATCATTTCCTGCACCGTGAGCGGACGGAATGCATTTCGCACCTTCGGGCGATTGATGGTGATCTTCGCGATTCCCTCGGCCTTCTGGTACAGGATATCGGAGAAATCGAATCCGGGAACGGAGCCCCATTCGGGAACAGGTTGCGTGTGTTCCATCGTTCAGTCCTTGCCGCGCAATTGGTCGGCGGCCAGCTTGGAAGCCTCTTCAAGCAGCCCGTAGTGCTTTTTCGAAATCGCCGGGTCTATCACGGCCTCAACAACGACGGGTCTGTCGCTGAGGGTCGTGTCGGCCAGAACCTCCCGCATGTCGCGCGGCGTCTCAACACGCGTCGCGTGTACGCCGAAAGAGCGCGCTACGTTCGAAATGTTCAGCCCATGCGGCATCACGAACCACGTATCCAGCAATCCGCGAAACTCCGCGCGACCTGCGACAGGGAGCTTTTCAAATATGCGGCCCCCGTTGTTGTTTGCTACAACAATACGCAGCGGGACACGCGCGGCGGTAGCGATGTTCAACGCGCCGACGTCATGCAGGAAGGCGCTGTCTCCGATCAGCAGAGTTGTTCGTGATGTGTGTGTGGCCGCGACGCCCAGAGCCGTCGAAATGGACCCGTCTATTCCGGCGGCACCCCTCTGACTCACCACGCGGAAACAGGACGATTCGGCGCGGCAGAACCAGTCGAGATCGCGTACGGGCAGGCTGTTGCTGACGACGAGGATATCATCCTTGCGAAGACTTTCCGCGATGAATCTGGCAACCGTCGCCTCCGAAAGCCAGGTTTCGGTCTCCGCGAATTCCCTTTCGAGGAACCGCCACGCCGCTTCTTCAGCCCGCGACCACTCTTCGGCCCACGATGACGTCCCAGCGGGCCCTGTTAACTCCGTGGATATCTGGCGGCACACAGTTGCGACGTCGGCCCGAACATGAATCGAAGCGCTGTTTTGCGGGTCATTCCAACCAAACGCGGCGATCACAATTCGCGGGATTCCCGGTGCTTCCTCCAGCATGCGCGTTAAAGATTTGGAAACGGGGGGAGCACCGATCTGAATGACAAGCTCAGGTTGGAGATATGCGCGTGCCTCCGTGGAGCGTAGCAGGAGATCGAACGCCGTAACGCGACCAGCCATACGCGTTCCGGTGAAGCGCAACTGGCTGGTTCCTTCAGTTAGAAGCGGGAAGCCCGTGCGCCGAGCCAGGCCCTCTATCAAATCCCGGTACGCGCTTTGCCCGATTGGGGCCGGACCGGCAACTATGAGTCCGCGCGTTTTGCTTCGGATGAGTTGCGCAAGGGTATTCACCGTCTCGGTGTCGAGACCGGCCACGCGAGGCACGATAACTTGTGGAGCCGCCGCGGCCGTCGGCTTGGGCCTGGTGGTTTGTATCGTAGAAGGCTCCAGCGGTTCTCGAAACGGAGCGTTGAGATGGACAGGGCCCGGTTCCGGCAGCCGCGCGGCAACCGCCGCCTGGGTTACCTTCCTCGTTACCGCGCGGAGCGCAGCGTCGCCGGGTTCCGGAGTCCCCAGATCGACAAAAAGGCGTGAGAAAGAGGAAAAAAGATGCGCCTGGTTCACTGACTGCGGCGCCGCGTTGCCGTGGAGCTCTAGTGGCCGGTCGGCGCTCAGAACGATTAGCGGCGTATGCGAATGCGCTGCTTCCATGACCGCCGGCAGATAATGTGCGGGTGCGCTTCCGGACGTGCACACAAGACACACGGTCTGCCCGGTGGCCTTCGCGTACCCGACCGCAAAGAATCCCGCGGAACGCTCGTCGAGTATTCGGTGAACGACGATCTCGCGCTTTGTGGCGAGAGCCAGAACAAACGGAGTGGATCGCGCCCCGGGGCTTACCACGAAGCAACGTACGCCGGTTTGCACGAGGGTTTCCAGAATCCCGCGCGCCCAGAGGAACTGAATGTCACCGAACGTCATGTGCGAGGCCCAGTGCAAGTCTCATCGGTTTCAGTTTTGCCTCGGTCTCTTCGTATTCCGTTGCGGGATCGGAGGCCGCAACGATTCCGGCGCCAGCGAACAGACGGGCTGAACCCGGCGCCACGAGGGCCGAGCGGATTGCGGTGACGAAGCAGCCATCACCGTTACTGTCAAACCACCCGATCGGTCCCGCGTACCAACCCCGCGGCACTTCCTCATTCGCGCGTATCCATTTCAACGCTTCGTCAGAGGGAACTCCTCCCACGGCGGGAGTCGGGTGGATGGCACTCACGAGACGGAGGACATGAACATCGTCCTCAAGCGCGCCTTCCAGGGGTGTCTCCAGGTGTGCGATATCACCGTAAAGAATGATTCGCGGGGACGTGGAGACTTCGAGCGTTTTCGCAAATCCTCCCACGCTCCGCCTAATTGCCTCTACTACAAGTGAGTGCTCATCTGAATCCTTCGCGCTGCGCATCAGAGCGCGACGGGCCGCGCGTTCCGCCTGAGCGTTCCCGTGGAACGGCATCGAACCCGCAAGCGCATGAGTCACGAAGCGGGGACCTCTTTTGTGGACGAGCAGTTCCGGTGTTGCCGCCAGGAAGAGCTTCTCCCCGAAATAAGCTGCAAAACGATAGGAATCTGGGTAACGAAGTGCGAGCAGGTCAAGCGCTCTCCCGATGTCCGGCTTTCGGGGCAACGATTGCAGAACGCTTCTGGCAACTACAACTTTCTGGAATATCCCTGATGTTATGCCGTCCTTGATCGAAGCGATTGATCGAAGCCATCGTTCGTGCAGGTCCTCGCCGGTTGTTTCGTGTGGAGTTGCTGGTGCGAATGCCCTGTCCTCTCGTGCTTCGGTGAGTGGAGCGCGAAGGGTACCCAAAAACTCCGAAAAGCCATGAAGCGCTTCCCCGTGCAGATCACGCCCGCTTATGACCGTGGCCCGGAAGGAGCCCCGGGCACATGTTATGCATATACTGGGAAGCACGCAGTAATTCGAAGGAACGCCATTCCATTCTGTGCCATACGGCCCGGCCGGATCAAATGCAAAACCCGAGAAAATCCTTATGTGGGGTTTCCGCGTCCTCGGAAAACCTCGCCATTCGATCCTGTCCCAAAGGGTAGACGCAGCACTTTGCGCCGCAGCAAACCTGTTCTGAGCGTCCGGGGCTGTTTTCCACGCGGCCCCCCATGCGAGGGTTTCCTCACCCGACGGTGTTGCCCAGTAAATCCATGGCTCCGTCCCGCCGAGTTTCAGGCCACCGGTGAGCCAGGTTCGCTCAATCGGAACGGTAACCGCGCGAAAGCGATGTTTTTCCACAGGTGCGCTCAGCTGGTCACGCAGAAATGAGAACGCCTCACCGGAGATGATCGCGCATTGGAGGCAAGGTGTCGGCGAAATACCTGGACCAATCATTTTGCCTGCTCAGAGCCTGGCCGGTCCTTGCCGGCCTTTGTTGGCTTGGACGCAGATATCACTGCTGCTGCGCCGAAGCTGAGGGATCGAATCGAAGGAGAAACCGCACCGAAAGAAGTGAGAAGGTCAACGAGCGCTTCGGCACTGCAGTGGGCTTCGATACTTTCAGCAAGGTAACGATAGGCCTGTGCGTCGGTGAAAGGCCGGACCAGGAAAGGGACGGCACCATTCATCCAGCATTTCCTCAACACACGCCATACAGGGTGGCCAATCACAGGAAAGCTGTCGAGAACGATCAACCTGCCTCCCGGTTTCAAAACTCGCATCATTTCACGAACCGCGGCGGGCAGGTCCGGAAAATTCCTTGTCGTGAAGAATGTCGTGACGAGATCGCACGATTCGGTCCTGCACGGAATGAACGCCGCATCGCCGACGCAGAAATCGCTTTCCGGTTCCCGAAACGATGCTGTTTCGAGCATCCGGGAGGAAACATCTATACCCATGTACCGCGCGGAGCGAAAACTGCGTCTGAGCAGACGAATTACCGATCCGGTGCCGCAGCCGACATCAAGAACAACAGCCCGGTGCGGCAACGAGATTCCTTTGAGAGCGCGCCGGCGCCAGATGGTCGTCTGCCCGAGTGAAATTACGATGTTCATTGCGTCGTAACGTGGCGCTATCCTGTCGAACATCGCGGTAACATATCGCCGCTTTGTCTCCCCCCTCGCACGCGCCGCGTCCTTCGGAGCAATCTCAATCATGCCGTGTTCTCCGCGGTTGCACCCGGCGTGCCTGGGTCCGTCGCCGGAATCGGCGTAGTTTTGAAGCTCCGTGTTTCACCCTCACGAAGGAGTCCGCCCTGTCACATTCTGACATTATCACCATTCTTGCGGCGTTCGCCATCGGGCTCTCAAAAACCGGTTTCGGTGGCGGTTTGGGAGCAATCGTGTCACCGATGTTCGTAATTGCCCTGCCGCCGCGCGAGGGAATCGGATTGATGTTGCCTCTCCTCATCGTCGGTGACATGCTCACGCTCACCTTTTACTGGCGCGGATGGGACAGAAGCAATCTCGTGGCGTTATTCCCCGGCGTGGTGGCAGGCATCGGTCTGGGAATGGTCTTGCTGGGACATATCCCGGACAATGAGTTCCGCGTCGTGATTGGCCTCCTCGCGATGGTGTTCGGCAGCGGTCAGGCTCTCCGGCAATGGCTTGTTCCCCATGCGGAAGCCTTTACGGGAAATCGTTTCCTCGGCGCGCTGGCCGGATTTGTCACCGGGACGGTCTCTGCAATCGCGCACCAGGGAGGGCTTATCACAACGCTATACCTCTTGCCGCAAAGATTGACCAACCAGGCCTTCGTGGCCACCAGCGGCATCGTGTTTACCCTGACGAATCTGACGAAGTTGCCCGCGTACGTGTTCACGGGGCTTGTGACGTGGCCGATCATCGTCAAAGCGGCAATGTTATCGCCTGCCGTAATCATGGGCGCGCTCCTTGGCGTACGCCTCAACCGACAGGTTCCGCAGAAACACTTTGCGTGGATAGTTCTGTTCTTCGTTCTGGTTACCGGCGCAAAGCTCGTGTGGGATTACTTCATGTCGAGCAGTTGATCATCCCTGCTGTTCGCGCCGCTCCAGTTCCGCGCGAATGGACAGGTAATTTCGATAACGATGTTGCGCAATCGCGTTATCTTCCACGGCGTTCTTTACGGCACAACCGGGCTCATTCCTGTGCGCACATCCGCGGAAGCGGCACGCGTCCACGAGACGTCTGAATTCAGGAAACAGGTCTGAAAGCTGATCTGCCGAACAATCCCACAGACCGAGTTCCCGCAGCCCTGGAGCATCCACCAGATGTCCTCCCGATAGCAATCGGTGCAACGAAATGGTGGTGGTCCTGTGAGTGCCGAGACCCGTTTTCCTGTTCACGTGGCCTACCGGTAGGTTGGCTTTGGGGACCAACGCATTGACAAGCGAGGATTTCCCGGTTCCTGAAAGGCCAACCGCAACGGTGTTTCTTCCTGCGAGCAGTTGCTCCAGATCCTGCAGGCCCTCGCCTGTCACTGCGCTCGTTCGAACGACGGGGTACCCGATCCGAGGATAGGTCTCAATCACGCGTTCCACGTCCCTGGGAATACCAAGATCGATTTTGGTCAAACACACGATGCCCTTCAGGTTGTGGTGTTCGCACCCGACCAGCAGCCGGTCGAGAAGGTCCGGACGGAAACGGGGAGCCTGCGAACTCACCACGCAAAGAACTTGATCCACGTTGGCCGCGATGACCTGCTCGAGATGGGTTCGCGAAGGGGCTTCCCGCGAAAGGGTTGACCGCCGTTCGAGTCGTTCGACTATAAGACCGACACCTGCACCCGGCTCCACGCGTACATCGTCGCCGACAACCACAGGATCCACGAAGCTTACCTTATGCACGGCCTGCACTCGCCTGCGCCGCGAAGTGACGTCGGCTTCGGGGTATTCGAGGTTTTTCCTCAATTTGCTCGACAGGCTGCACAGGACCTCCGATGCGTCTCTTTCGACGATGTAGAAGTTTCTGTGCTTCCGAATTACGGTACCGACAAACGAGGCCTCACACATGGGTGTCGCCGCAATCGATTGCCCGGATATCACGCAGGCTCGTTGTACCGCTCAATCACCGCCCCCAGTTTCTCCAAACGCGTTTCGAGATGATCGTACCCGCGGTCGATGTGATACACGCGAGATACTGTGGTCTCGCCCTTGGCAACCAGTCCTGCGAGCACAAGGGATCCACCCGCTCGAATGTCACTTGCCATCACCGGAGCACCTGTAAGTTCGGGAACACCTACCACCACCGCTTTGTCGCCCGCGATGGTGATGTTCGCGCCCATGCGGCGTAGTTCCGGTCCCTGAGTGAACCTGTTGTCGTACACCTGTTCCCAGATGAGACTTGCGCCCTCCGCAGTTGCCATCGCCGCCATCATCGGTGCTTGCACGTCAGTCGGAAATGCGGGATAGGGAAGCGTACGCACGTTGACAGATTTGAGGCGATCGGGCCCCTGAACCCGGACGCCGGTATCCAGTCTCGTAACGATGGCACCGGCTTCTTCCAGCTTTGTCAGCACGATCTCGAAGTGGTCCGACCTTGCATTGGCCAGAAACACATCACCCCGCGTCATAGCCGCCCCCACGGCAAATGTGGCTGCGTCAATGCGATCCGGAACAACCCGGTGCCGTGTTCCATGGAGAGCCTTCACACCTGTTACCCGCACCGTATTCGTGCCAAGGCCCGTGATCTGCGCTCCCATTTTGGCGAGGCACTCTCCGAAATCCACCACTTCAGGGTCACATGCTGCGTTCTCTATGGTGGTCGTCCCTTCTGTGAGGCACGCCAGCAAAACTATGTTCTCCGTTCCGGTGGCGGCAGGATAATCCAGCGTAACGAGCCTGCCGCAACGATTTCGCGCCTCAACCTCCACGTATCCTTTGATTTCGTTGACCATGCCGCCAAGCGCTTTGAACGCGCGAAGTTGGTCGCTTACAGGACGGGAACCGATGGCGCAACCGCCGGGCATCGACACCCGGCATCGCCCCAGACGGGCAACCAATGCTCCTGATACGAGGAAAGACGCGCGCATTTGCCGCACGAGATCGTAGGGTGCGGTATCACCGATAGCTCCCGTGGCGTCGAGCGAAAGAGCCCTTTTCTGAGCGTCGTAGCCTCCCCTCACGCCGAGCGTTTCGAGAATGCGCAACATCACCGTGACATCGCGCAGTTGTGGCACGTTCTCAAGTACCAGAGTTCCTTCGGTCGCCAGTATGGACGCCGCCATCATGGGCAGTATGGCGTTTTTCATGCCTTCGATTTCCACCGAACCGACCAGCCTCGCGCCGCCTTGAATACGAAATGCGTCCATGCAGATTTCCTGCTTGTGAAGGAGACCGTTCAGAGTGCTCGGCGCCGGTTCGTGGGAACTGAAGCGCCCGAATTCATGTGGTCACCGCGAAAATCACATAACCCGCGCACGAAGCTGCGGGCCGCAACGCCATGGCACTCAGTTCTTGCGTTCTACGACCGTTGCTATCAAGTGCGGAACGCCAAACACCAGCGCAAGAAGTGCGCCCATGTGCCGATTCACACAGTCTGCAGCGCTTCCGGAAGAGTCTCAACGAATGCCCGTATCTCGTCGCGGACGCGGCGATAGTGCGAAAGAGCTTCCGCGTCATCGCGTGATCCCTCCGCAAGCGCGGGAGGGTCATCGAACCGGTTGCAGGTGATCTTCGGGTTTCCCGGGAACCTCGGGCAATTGAAGTGCGCTGCGCTGCTCAGCGTGATTACGAAATCGAAATCACGGTTGGGTAGTTCGCCCACCGTTTTCGACCTGTATCCGCTGATATCTACTCCCGCCTCAGCCATCACCCGCACCGTGCGACGACTCAATCCCTGCTTCTCTATTCCTGCCGAAAACGCTTCCACCTCGTGGCTCTTGAGGGTTTTTGCCCAGGCCTCCGCCATCTGACTGCGGCAGGCGTTTCCGGTTCCGAGAAACAAGACTCGAACCTGCCGTCCAATCTGCGCGGTTAACTTCTGCGCTTTCCGTTCATCGCCAGATGCGTGCGTCAGTTTCGCCACATCCTCAACGATAACAGGGTGCTCGGCCATCTCCGTCCGCAAAACCTGTTGCAACGATCGCTCCCACACGTTCTTCGGCTCCGCCAGACGGTAGAACATCCACGTCCCGTCCCTCCGTACTTCGACCAGTCGCGCCGAACGCAACACCGAAAGATGACGGGATATCTTGAAATCTGCTTCACCCAGGGCCTCCGCAAGATCGCCAACACACGTTTCGCCCCGCACCGCGAGGAGAATCGCGACACGAAGGCGGATAGGATCCGCAAGAGCCCTGAAAAACCGCGCCTCTTCTTTCATGGGAGTTTCCGAACACGAACGCCTGCCGTGACTAACCTTCTTTCGAAAAGTAAAGATAGCGGTTGCCGTTCAACGTTCATCCCGCGAGCCTTAAGAGAAGCAATCAGGCAACTTCATGACCTGAAACGCCTGCGGCAACGGGCACCGCCGAGGGTTTCACGCGTCATTCTGGTAAAAATCGTTTACAAAAAAAGCCGCCCCCGATCCGTTGGGACGGCGCAGAAAAATGGTGGGCGATACTGGATTTGAACCAGTGACCTCTTGCATGTCAAGCAAGCGCTCTAACCAACTGAGCTAACCGCCCCATGTATTTTATGGTACGCCGTGCGGCGTACTCGGTCAAGGTGTGGCATCTGAGGGCCACTGAAGCGTAGCTTTCTAACTGCCGGTGCGGAAGCGCGAGCCCACCTCAGGAAACCCTTGGAGCAGTTGGCCAATGTCGTCTGGGTATGCCCAATGAGAGATCCGCGGCGCACGCTAGGTTTGAGAACGATCCTTCCGTGGACTTTCGCTCTTGGATTTCTCGCAGTGGCGATGTGTCTGGCAGCCGACGTCCGGTCGACCGATGGTGGAAGGGAGGGCACCCGACCCGGCGCCACGAGTCCGGTATCTGCCCAGTCGTCAGGCCGGGCGGCTTTTCAATCCGATTCACGATCTGACAGCTTTCGGGTGAGGTTCCGAACGGAGTTTGCCAGATCTCTGAAAACCTGGGGATTCCCGGGCGATGTCAAGCGCCGCAATCGTGGCTTTCCAGGTGGCGTACTGATCTGGGACGTTCGCGTGCCTGTTGGTTATCCGGTTCTGCGTGCAACCGCCGAAGTGATCTCGGTTGTCCATTCCTTTGGCGGATATGTGTACCGGGCCGAACATGAGTACGCCGGCCCGCTGAAAGTGAGGCTCGCGGTTGGTGCCGCGCATACGGTGACGGATTCCATTCTTCTTGCGACAGACCCTTCCGTTGCCTCGCGCGGGTTGCTTGCGATAGTGATTGATGACATGGGGTACCGCAGCATGGCGGAATCTGGCAGGTTTGCGGCCCTCCCTTTCCCCATCAATCTTGCGTTTCTTCCCGCCGGGGAGAATACTCATGATCTGGTGAAGCACGCGCGCGCCGGTCGAAAGACAATCCTCGTTCATCTTCCGATGGAACCCGAAAACGGAAACGAACCGCTCGAGCCGAATACCATCATGACGGCCATGGGCGACGACGAAATACGGGGTTTGACGCGCCGCCATCTCGAATCGGTGCCCGGGGTGGTGGGTGTGAACAACCACATGGGTTCTCGTGCAACCAGAGACGAACGGGTAATGCGTGCGGTGCTTGCGGAGATCAGGGATCGGAACCTTTTCTTTCTCGATTCGTACACGAGCCCGGGTAGCATTGCGGCGGCAACGGCGCGGTCACTCGGAATACCTACCCTCGAAAGGGACGTCTTCCTTGACAATTCCTCTGACATTCAAACCATTCAAAGGGAACTATGGGCGGCGGCGGATAAAGCTTCGAGATCCGGCCGCGCCGTGGCGATAGGTCACGATCGCCCCGAAACGTACGAAGCGTTGCGAGTAACGATTCCGGCAATTCAGAGGTCAGGGGTTCGCGTGTGTTCCCTGTGGGAGTTGCTCCGTTGAACCGTGCTCTTGTGGCAATCGCAGTCGCTTGCTCGACGGGTCTGCTTGGGTGTGCGGCGTTCGCGCCTCGCCCGGCTCACGTGACTGCGGAGCACCTTGACCCGTTACAGGCGTTAAAGGTTCTGAAAGAATCCTCGCGCGCCTACAAGGTCCGAGTTGGAAGTCTTCGCAAGAATCGCGTGTCCGCACCTTTCGTGGGACAAGAGCCCGTTCAGGTCTATGACCTGGCGGCGGAACTTGGGGAACTGTGGGACCAGGCGACTTCAGAGGCGCTGTACGGAAACCCGCATCGCAGCGCGCAACTGCTTGAAGCGATTGTAAACGCGGAGCCGACATGCGCGGAATGCAGGCACGAGTATGCCCGTGTTCTCATAACTTTGGCGAACGGAACAAAACTCACAAAGGAACGCGCAAACGAGCTGCGGTATCGCGCACTGGATGAAATAACCGTCGCCGGTGTTCTCGATCGCGAGTGCCCGTCAGGCGCCGGTGCGTTCTACCCTCCGACATCCGCCGGACGAACCGACATCCGCCTTCTCCCTCGCTCAAGGCAGGCAGGTGAATTGTTCGCTGCGGGGAATGATGCGTTCAACAGCGGCGAGTTCACTCAAGCCCGTTCGCTTTTCGAACTCGTTGTGCAGCGCGAACCGACATTTGGACGTGGCTACGTCGCGCTGGGGGATATTTGTGCGGAACTCGGCGCGTATCAGGAAGCCGCGGAGTATTTCACCCGCGCACTCGGCGTGGACAGCACGGATTTCCTTGCGTGGCGTTCACTTGCCGAGTGTGCATTTTCGTCAGGAAATGCGGAACTTGCGAAAGAGGCCGCCGTAAGGGCGGTGGTCAATAATTACCACGATACAGAATCCTGGAGGCTGCTGGGGAGCATTGGAAATGCGAGCGGCTTCTCCGTTCGCAGGAAGCGCATCTCGAAGCGAGTGGAAGTCAACGAAATTGCCGGCGGCTCCGTGGAGATCGTGCTGGATTCCCTGGCCGAACCTTCGTCCCATGCGGCGTGGTTCGCATATGCGGCGGTTCGCTCAGTCTGGCGGTACGAAGGTCGCTTTGCGGGGCGGTTCCCGAGATCACGTAATTACTTCCCGACCTATGACGAGGAAATGGAGGCACTTGCCAGTCTGATTTCGGTGTGGCGCGCGACCTTTGCCGACTCGGCCCAAGCAGGTGCGCAACCAGACGCGGAGCTGGAGGCGCTGTCCAGAATCGCGGAAGACGGTTACTTGACTGAGTACGTTCTTTTTGAGGAATTGTGCGCTGATAACCCGGATATCGTTCGCTCATTTTCGCCGGCGCTGTTGCTCAGGATCCGGGAATACATCTCGCGATATGTGATCGGCGGGCTCTCGGTATGACCGTTTGCAACCGGAGGTGAGCGGTGGATCGGAAGAAACTGCTTTCGTGTCTTTTGGGCGGTACGATGCTCGTGTGTGCCGTCGTGGTTCTGCCGGGGTGCGGGCGGAAAATCACAGAGGAGGAGAGGGCGCAGGCGTTCGCGTATGTGCAACAGGGGGTAGCCGCGGCGGAAAGCGGCCAACTTGACGTGGCAACGGATCTGTTCAAACGGGCGATCGTACTGGATAGCACCAACGCCGAAGCACATTACCGGTTGGCGATGATGCTGCAATACGCTCCCACACCGGACCTTCAGGAGGCCGAAGCGGAGTATCGCCGAGCGATCGCACACGATAGTTCTCAGGTTGCGGCAATGTTCAACCTGGGTCAACTGTGCGCCCAGACTTCCAGGTATGATGAAGCGCTGAGTCTTTTCGAGAAAGTGCTCGAACGGGATACGACCGCGCAAATCAGGTCGTTGACGCATTTCTGCATCGGGATGACGTACGGCATCAGGGGCGACGCGGACCGCGCGGCAAGGGCATACGCCGAGGCAGTGCACGCAGATAGCTCGTACGCACGCGCCTACGTAGGCTGGGGCAAGGAACTGGCAAGAACTCAGCGCTACGAAGAAGCTGCCAGACTTTTGGAAAAGGCACTTGCGCTTGACTCGTCCTTGATCGAAGCGCACAGCCATCTTGCAACATGCTACCGTGGGATGAACAGGATGGACGCGGCTGCTGCGCAGGACAGGTTCTACCAGCAGGCACGGGCAGGAAACCGTTGATGGCACTCACGACCTGGAAGTTGATGCGATGGAAAATTCGCCGATACTGCATTGCTGCCTTTGCTGTTGCCTTTTCTGCCTTTGCGACGATTTCCTGCGGCGGTCAAACGCGGCACGATCAGGCTTCCGTTCCGCCGGACACTGCGCGCGTCTGGTTTGTGGACGTTGCGGACAGCGCGGGTGCAAACTGGCGATGCAGCTACGGCACTGACGAAACGGAATTCATCCTCGAGACAACGGGTCCGGGACCGGCCTGGCTTGATTTCGATAACGATGGCTGGATGGACTTGTTCTTGGCCAACGGCTCACATTTCAATCCTGACACCGTATCGAAATACCGCCCGCACGCAGTTCTTTACCGCAACAACCGCGACGGAACGTTCGCGGACGTGACGGAAAAGGCAGGCGTTGGGTTCGCGGGGTGGGCAGGCGGGGCATTGTGTGCGGATTTCGACAACGATGGCTGGACGGATATCTTCGTGACGAATTCGTTCGGTTGTGACGTTCTCTACCACAACAACGGGAACGGAACCTTCACGGACGTTACGCGAAACGCAGGGGTTGCGGACGAGTATTACGGCACCTCCGCGTGCGCGCTTGATTACGACAGAGACGGCGATCTGGACATCTTCGTGACGAATTATGTTCCTTACGACACCTCCGCCGCCGTGGCGCAAAGGCCGGGCACGAGCAGGTATACAATCGTTCGCGGGGTTCCGATGTCAATGGCTCCGGAAGGGTATCCGGGGGAACCGGATCTATTGTACCGAAATAACGGTGACGGGACGTTTACCGAGGTCAGCAAAACTGCGGGTCTCAACCGCACACTTGGCCGGGG
The DNA here is from genome assembly GCA_022706085.1 of Candidatus Latescibacterota bacterium. GTDB lineage: Bacteria > Latescibacterota > MWCZ01 > MWCZ01 > MWCZ01 > MWCZ01. The sequence goes on from JAKJDF010000012.1 coordinate 39,257, forward strand.
GCTGGGTTGTGTCGCACTGGATTTCAATCACGACGGATGGCTGGATGTCTACGTAGCCAACGACGCAATGCAGAATTTCCTCTACCGAAACAACGGAGACGGGACATTTACCGACGTTGCAGAGGAGACGGGCACTGCGTACGGCGAAGGCGGGATTCCCGCTGGCAGCATGGGCGTCAACTCAGCCGACCTCAACGGTGATGGCTGGGGAGATATCCTCGTGGCAAACTACGAAGACCAGACCCCCAGTGTCTATTTCAACATGGACGGGCGATTTTTCATCGACCGAGCAGTTCCGTGCGGAATCGGTGGCCCGTCCCTCATTCCCCTCCAATGGGGATTGGTCACTTCCGATCTGAACAACGATGGATACGTCGACGCGTATTTCGCCGGAGGGCATGTATCCTCACGTCTCGAATCACGGTATCCGAATTCGCGATTCGCGCAAAGGAACAAATTGTTTCTGAACAGAGGCGACGGCAATTTCGACGATGTGACGGACTGGTCGGGTCCGGGGCTCGAACTGGTACGGGCGAGCCGTGGTGCATCCGCTGCCGACTACGATAACGACGGTGACATGGACATCGCGGTGGTTGAAAAAAGTGCACGCTTCAGTCTTCTGAGGAACGACACACCTCATATGGGAAACTGGGTGCGGGTCGTCTTGCGCGGGGAACGTAGCCCTCGGGACGGAACCGGTACCCGGGTCAGGGTTCTGTCGGGGGGCAGGTGGAAGACCGCGGAGAAACACTCGGGATCCAGTTACGCGAGCACGGAGGACCCCCGGCTTCTGTTCGGGCTGGCCGTGGCAGCAGCTGTTGATTCCATTGAGGTCGAGTGGCCGTCAGGGGCACGAGACCTCGCAGTGGGTATTCCAGCCAATACCACTGTGACATTTCGGGAAGGATGCGGCTATGACGTGTCTGCGAATCGTTAGGTCACTGGTTGTGTATGCGTTTCTCGCAACAATCGTGGCATCTTGCGCAGGTACGATTACGCCCGAAGAAAAAGAACACGCCGCGCGTCTGTTTTCCGCCGGGTGTGGTCTTATGGCCGAATCTCATTTTGCGGGCGCGCAGGTTCTGTTCGATTCTGCACGAGCTCTCGACCCCGCGGAATCGTGTTACTGGGTCGCCGCCGGTCAAGCCCGAATGAATCAGGCCAATTACGACACCGCTAACACGCTGTTTGAAAAGGCAGTTGAAATAGACTCCACAAGGCGCGAAGCGTGGTTTGCGATCGGCTTCCTCGCCTTGCGACAGGCGCGAAACGAAGATGCCATACGTGCTCTGGAACGCTGCCTCGACGACGCAGCGGCGCTGTACCTCGCCGGAACGGCATATGCAAGAATGGACAGGTATGCCGACGCGGAGCGGCTGTACGCGAGATCTGTAGAAGTCGACCCCCAGTTTATCTCCGCGTATTACGCCTATGGCCAGTTGCTCCAGAGACTGGGGAAGGACCGGGATGCGCGACCCTTGCTTGAGCGATTCTCGTATCTGAGAGACAACGGCGGCACAAGCATCGATCTGGGAGGAGATATCGGAACCCACAAACAGGGACGGCTGGCAGATATTCCCGTCCCCGAGCGGTTTTTCATTACTCCGGACGTGGGCGCTTCTCCGATGAAGATAACGGCCTCCTCGGTCAGGTTCGCCGGGCGGCTCTCCGTTAGCCCTGGGAAATGGGTCGCCGCGCGCGCTTGCGACCTCGACGGGGATGGCGCGGATGAGTTACTCGCGGCTTCAGAAGACGCAGTGAGAGTCTGGCGCATCGCGGCTGAGGATTCCGGTTTCGTATGCTCGGACATTACGCCGCAGTTCTCGTTCCCGGGGATCAGTGGCACGGGCGGCAGAATTCGCGACCTGGCGCTAGGAGATGTGGGGCGCGACGGATTCAAGGACGTCCTGATCGTGCGCGAAAAACGCTCCACGCTTTGGGTCCGGGATCCGTCCAGCAATCGTTTTGTGCTGTTGAGGGATGATCTGCCGGGCGCGATGACAGGCATACTGACCGACCTCGATCATGACTCCTACCTCGATATTGTTCTTGGGACAGGAACGGCTTCCTCTCCACAGATCATCTTCTTGAGGAACACCGGTGCTTCAACTTTTTCCGACAACACCGACTCTTCCGGACTGCGGGCAGAAACTCTCGAAAGCCATTTTCGAGGGCGAGGGCCGGTCGCGTCAATCCGTGCGGCGGACCTGGACCGCGACTGGGACACAGATCTACTGGTCACATTTGCGGCGGGTGAACCAGTGGTGCTGAAGAATCAGCACGATGGTCGTTTCGGTCGTGTGGCGGACAGTCTGGATGCGGTGAGCCTTCCGCGATCAACCGTCGGTGAGCACGTGTTCTGGAGCGAGGTGGGAGACGTCGTCGGAGACGGGTGGCTCGACGTCGTCATTGCCGGGACGAAAGGCGTCATATCTATCACCCCCGCTCGTGCAGGGCAAGCCATCCAGATATCGCCGAATGTGGCCCCGAGCCTGTATTCCGGGTTGGGCATGATGGAATTGCAAGACATCGATCTGGACGGCGATCTTGATGTGCTGGCCAGCGGCTTCTCGGAGGAAACCGGCGTCTTCTTGAAGGTGTTTGAAAATCGTGGTGATGGTAAGAACTGGACGCCCGTGGACGTCCCGACACCCGCAACGCGTGTCCCCGAAGGACGTGTTGTTGGGCTTGAGCCATTCTGTTTTGGCAAACCGGAGCAGTTGGCGGTGCTTGCCCTTTCTGGAACGGGTGTTCCCGTTGTTGTGCGCGCCGCGCCACGGGGAAAGCTGATTCGCATGGTGCTCGACGGAGGACGGAGTTCCCGGGATGGCCTCGGCGCCGTCGTCGATGTAGCGCAGGGCAGCCACTGGCAACGGCGTGTGCTGTCCGACGGCGGGGCCGGACAATCCGGGTGCATGCTGGCAATCGGGCTGCGGGAGGATACCCCGGTTGATCTCGTTCGCGTCACGTGGACCAGTGGAATCAGGCAATCGGTTCCGGATACCGCATTGTCGGACGCAGACTGCCGGCTGGTGGTTGTCGAAAAACCGGGGGAAACCTCCTCTTGTCCGTTTGTATACACGTGGAACGGTCGCGAATTCGAATTCATCGCGGACGCGTTGGGCGGGGGTGTGATCGGGGTGGTTACTGTGCCGCCTTCCACCTATCATCAACCGGATCCCGACGAATACATTCGCATTCGTGGCGACCAACTTAAGCCACAAAACGGGAAATTGCGCCTTCGCGTCGCAGAGGTCTTGAATGAAGCTTCGATAATTGACCAACTTGCGCTTTACGCAATACGGCATCTTCCAGCGGAAGAAGTCTACACGACCGAACGGATGAACATGGTGGAACCGCCGCCCACGTTCGGAATCTGGCGAATCAGAAATGCACGTCCCATCCGCTCCGCAAGAACGGACATGGGCGGCGATGCAACGGCTCTGCTGCAGTCACTCGACCGGCGTTATGTTCACCCGGGGAAACAACTTCCGTATGCCGGGTTTGGCGTTCCACACACGTTGGAGCTGGACATTGGTGACCAACCCTTGGGGAAGCCGATCGTTCTCTTGATGGATGGGTGGACTAGCTTCTGGAATTCAACATCAATTGCCGAAGCAGCGCGTGACGGCGTGGGCTTCATCCCGATGAGGATAGACGCACGGGAGGGAGACAACTGGCGCACAATAGTACCCGACATGGGCATTCCTGCGGGAAAACCGAAAACCATCGTAACAGACTTGACTGGAAAAGTGCCCCGCGGCTCGTCCAGGATAAGGCTGGTGACCAATATGCTTGTATTCTGGGACCGGGCACGGGTTTCAAATGACGCAACTCTTGTTCCGACGAACGAAGGCATGGAACGCCTCCCTCTGGTGTCGTCGGAACTGCAGTACCTCGGATACCCAAAAGCGGTGTCCCCCGACGGTATAGAGCCTTACACGTACGTGTATGCCGATTGCAGTCAGAAATCGCCGTGGGGTACCTTGCCAGGGTATTTCACTCGTTATGGAGATGTCGGGCAACTGCTTTCCGCGGCTGACGACCGATACGTGGTAATGAACCACGGCGATGAGATCGCGTTGGAGTTTCGAGCCGGGAATGATCGCCAGACGGGGTCGGAAACCGACTATTTTCTTTTTCTTTTCGGGTACATGAAGGAAATGGTGGCACGCGACTCGCTTCTTTCGCAGCTGGAACCTTTGCCGTTCCGCGGCATGAGTTACCCGTATTCTGGAGCGAGCCCGGTGGCTCAGGATGAGGATTACCGTGCTTACCGTGCGACGTATCAGACGCGTCGCCTGGGCCACGCGAACTGATTTCGAATTTCAGCGGGTGGAGGATCATGCGACCCTTTGTGCAAATCTGGCGGTGCCGCGGGCAACGTAATGGAATGCCGCCGCGCGGAGTGTTTTCAGCGTTTGCCCTGGGAACTGTTTTCGTGTTCGCCGCGCAAGCGCCGGCGACACCGTCGAGGAGCCCCGAGGAATCTCTGCGGCGAATTGACGAAACTTTGAGGCGTCCAACGAGGTCCGCGTTCCAGCGTGAACGGAATGTGCAGACGGCGCGTGACATGATCGCCCGTTTCACGGCTGAATATCCGGGTCCAGAGTACCGGGGAGCCGCGCTTCTGTACTCCGCTAGATCCGCGGCGATGCTCGAAGACTTCGCCCTGGCGCGGAATCTTGCAGATAGCGCCATGGCCATGCCTTTGACCGATTCACGTAGAATGGAGGCTGAGTTCATCCTTGGAATGGCGTCGATTCGGATGGGAGAGACCGCCCGCGGGGCGCAAGTGCTCAGGGAACTGCTCGCGCGGCGTGTACGGCATGAAATAGTGCCCGAGGCGCGCATCCTCCTGGCGCAAACGTTGGCAGAAAACGGTGATGGCGCCGGCGCTACGGCATTGCTGGATTCCGTGATTCGCGAAGGACGCCCGGACTGGGCGGTTGAACGTGCGCGACTCCTCAGGCCCGGTTACCGGCGAATCGGTCAGCCGGCGATTGACTTTGCGGCTCGCGCACTTGATGGATCGAGCATCCGGTTATCCGATTACGCTGGCAGAGTGGTTCTGCTCGATTTCTGGGCCACGTGGTGCGGACCTTGCAGGACCACAATCCCGGAGATCGCACAATTGTACGAACGCTATCATGCGCAGGGATTTGACGTGATCGGGGTCAGCCTTGATACGAACGAGGAAGCGCTGAGGTCTTTCATCGCTACGTACCGCATGCCGTGGCAACAGGTGTTCGAAGGGGAGGGCTGGCAATCCGAGATTGGGAGGACGTACGGCGTCAACGGAATTCCCGCGCTCTTTGTGATAGACCGGAGAGGGAGAATTCGCGGTAACGAATTGCGTGGCAGACCTTTGGAAGAAATGGTCCAACGACTTCTCCGTGAGTAGGCGGCCGGGAAAATCGAGGAGTCAACCCTGTGACAGGACTGCTGCTCGAAGGAATTGTCGCGTCTGGCAAAACCAGCGTGATCAGAGCAATCCAGGCGTTGCCCGCATGGCAAAGACGGTCATCGAAGCTCCTTTTGAGCGAGTTCTTTACCGAACGTGCGAACGAACATCTTCGTAACCGAGATGCAGATGCGTACCGCGCGCTGATGCACAAAAATCTTCGGATTCTGGATGCGGCGCGGCAAATCGAGATGGCGAGTCCGTTGCTTTCGGAAGAAAGCGGGCGTGAGCTGTGTTACCTGCTGGAACGGTTCCATTTCACCAACGCGATTTCCTATGCAGACGGCCTTTTTGAGACGTACCGGGATATCGATCTCACACTCGCGAGGCTAAACTGCCGCGTCGTCGTTCTGCTGGTCGAGGAATCCATGGTTTCCTCGCGAGTTGCGGAAGTGTTCCGTCAGCGGGGGCAGGCGTGGCAGGCGTACCAGAAACGTCTTGAGGAAAAAGTGGGGGACCTCGGCACGCATTACGTTGGTGTTCAACGTGCGTTTGTCAGCGGCCTCAAATGGACGAGCATGGAACACAGAACGATCGATGCCACGGACAAAGATTGGCGGAGGTGCGCAGAGGAGATACTCGAATTCTGGCGCATTTGAACAAGGCTGAGACTCGCCCTGTTCGCCCGCGACATGCGCGACAAGATTGAGTGAGGTGTAGGTGTTCGATTACCATCATCATTCCGCGTTTTCCGTTGATTGCACGGCTTCGATGCCAGATGTCTGCCGGGTGGCGGTGGAACGCGGCATATCCGAGATCGCGTTTACCGAGCACATGGATTTCATCCCGGAAGAGAAAAACACGGGATACTTTCGGTATGACGCCTACATGGAATCCGTTCGCCAGTGCCGTGAACGATTCCGTGACGAACTGGCAATAGTGGCGGGGATCGAGGTAGACTACTGCCCCGATTTTGAGAACGAAACAGGGAAATGGGTCGAGGAGAGGGAGTTTGATTTCGTAATCGGCTCAGTGCACTACCTTCGGGGGAAGGGCAACATCTCAGAACCGCGAGCGCTGGGCTTTTTCCGTGGAAGGACGGAGCGCGAGGCTTACGGTGAATACTGGGATCTGGTACTCCGTTGCGCGCGCTTCGGAATATGGGATGCGCTCGGGCACATCGATCTCGTGAAACGGTACGGCACGGAGGTTTTCGGGCCGTTCAACGAAGAACGACACGCCGAGGCGCTGGACGAGGTTTTGTCAACTCTGGTCACCAAGCGGATCGCCCTTGAGATCAATACTTCCGGACTTCGGCAACCGCCGGCCGAGTGCTACCCGTCTGCCGCGGTGTTGCGAAGGTACAGGGAACTCGGCGGCGTGCGTGTCACTGTGGGGTCGGATTCGCATGCGGTGGATCATACGGGAGCCGGAGTTTTCTTTGGTCTGCGAATGGCCAGGGAGACAGGTTTTACGCACGTGGAACGCTTTCGCCGACGGGAAGGAAGCGCGGTCCCGATCAATCTCGAGTTCGGACCGGGGGATGAACGGCTCTTGCAACAAAAACGGCTCTGAGCCATCTTTGTGTGTGTTCCTCGTTGGTTTCTGGCCGCGCGGCCAGAATGCGTGCGCGATGGACCAAATCGTGCAAGGCAGCCGCGAGTTCGGTGTTGCGTGCAGTGAGCAGCCGGACACTGCACGGGCTTACACGAAGGCGGGAGGAGTAAATGGCGACAGATCTCAACGCGATCTCTCGGGTTATCCGTTCGAAGAATCGCTTCGTGGTTTCCGCCCATATGCATTTTGACGGCGATGCAGGAGCCTCACAGCTTGCGATGGCGCGACTGCTGCGCATGGCAGGCAAGGAAGCAATAGTCGTTAATGACGAGGAGACCCCGATTCAGTTTCGGTTCTTGCCTGAAATTGAAACGATACTGACGGCGGTCCCCGCGGACTACGCTCCTGACGCAGTTGTGATTATCGATACCCCTGTCCGGGAGAACATCAACTGCGGCGACATCCGGCGCCGTTTTCAGAAACCGGTGGTCTCCGCGGAAGAGGCCGGCACAATTGGGAAATCGGCGTGGAAAGACGTGGTCACGATCTATCTCGACCACCACGAGAGGAGCGACCCGCTCGGGGAATACGCGTACGTTGACCCTACGGCGTCCGCCGCTGCTCTGATTGTTGCGCGCCTGCTGAAGGCGCTCAAAGTGCCCGCAGATTCCACTCTGGGAACGATGATCGTGTGCGGGATCATGTCGGATACAGGACGCTTCAGTTTCGCGAACACGACTCCTGAGGCCCTCCGGGTTGTGGCGGACATGATGGACGCGGGGGCCAGCGTCAACCAGGTCGCGACGGAGCTGTATTACAAGAACTCGTTCGACAGTGTGCGTGTGACAGGACAGGCACTTTCGACGATGGAGTTATCCGCGAGCGGAAAAGTCTGCTCCATGTTGATCTACGAGGAACCGGTGAATGCTCAGGGCCAGGCGATCGAGGTAGAGGATCTGCCAAACTGGCCGGTGACCATCAGAGGGGTCGAAATCGGGATGTTCCTCAGGCCAGGAGCCGACGGAACCGTTCGTGTGAGCATTCGGTCAGCAGGCGAGGCCGACGTGAACAAGTTCGCTTCTCAGTTTGGCGGCGGAGGGCACAAGAAGGCCGCGGGCTGCAAGATGAAGATTCCCATCGAGGAAGCGCGCCGCGCCCTTGTCGCAGCGGCGGAGAAATTCCTGCTGGAAAAGTGAATGAGATACTGCTTGTGATGGAAGGATCGGAGAAGGGCCGCGCAGAGGCGCACCTTCTCCTTTTTTTTGAGGAGTCTTCGTGATGGAACGGATTCGGCTTGGCCTTATTGGAGCGGGTGGAATGGCAAACGCGGTTCACTATCCGAGCCTTGCGGAAATGCCAGATGTCGAATTGAAAGCGTTGTGCGACCTTGATGAGGAGCGCCTGCGGAAAACGGCGGACCGCTTCAGAATCGCGGCGCGCTACACGAATTACCGTTCCATGCTGGAAAATGAACAGGTGGATGCCGTTTACGCGCTGATGCCGCCGCATCAGCTGTTTGACCCGGTGATGGATGCCATCGAGCGCGGCAAGCACGTGTTCATAGAAAAGCCACCCGCAATAACCTCCGATCAATGCCTTCAGATGGCGACTGCGGCGAGAAGCAGGGGCGTCCACACGATGGTGGCATTCAACCGGCGGTTCATCCCGGTCATGCAGAAGGCCAGGGAGATGGTCACCGCGAAGGGCGACGTGATCCAGGTTGTATCGACGTTCTACAAAGATTACAGGGGACAGCCCCCGTACTACCGGGGCGCGGTAGATATCCTGACCAGCGACATGATTCATGCCGTCGACATGTTGCGGTGGATGGCGGGTGCGGAGGTTGTGGATGTCGTGAGTGACGTGCAGTCAAGGAACGCAAGTTACGCAAACATGTTCAACGCGTTGGTGCGCTTTGAGAATGGCTGTGTCGGAGCATTGCTCGGGAACTGGAATGTGGGCGGGCGGAGGCATGTGTTCGAAATGCACGCGGACGGAATAAGCGCTTACTGCAACCCTGACTCCACAGTGGAGATTCTGGCAGACAACGGCCAACCGATTGTGTTTTCGGCAAAAGAAGTGGCCGGCAGCGAGGAGAATCGGGTGTACTATGGTTTTGCGGCGGAGAATCGGCATTTTGTCGACAGCCTGAAGGCGGGCCGAGAACCTCAGACAAACTTCAATGACGCACACAAAACGATGCAACTGGTGGATCTGATCTACCGGAATGCGTGGAACTGAACGGCGCTGGCAACTTGTCGGGCGGCAACAAAGGGGCAGGCCTTACCAAGGCCTGCCCCTTCCGTTTCCACGTCTTGTGGTCCTGCAGATTACTTCCTCGCGTACACCTTCGCCATCTCCTCGAGGGAGATCACTTTGGTGAAATTGCTGGCCTTTCCCGCGGTGCGGAAGGCGATCATCCTTGTTTCGACGACGTGCGACATGGCTTCCATTGCAGGCCTGAGATAATCACGGATATCGAATTTCTCCGGGCTTTCAACGAAGACCTTTCGGATGGTAGCGGTGGCCGCGAGACGAAGGTCTGTGTCGATATTGATCTTCCGCACGCCAAAATCGATTGAACGGACGATATCCTCCAACGGGACGCCCATCGCGCCGGGCATTTTCCCCCCGTACTTGTTGATTTCCGCAACGAGCTCCGGGGGAACGCTCGACGAACCATGGCTGACGATTGCGAGGCCGGGCATCTTCTTGTTGACTGCCTGGACGATATCGTAAGCCAGAACCGGTTTCGCCTTGAACTTGAACGCGCCGTGGCTGGTCCCGAACGCAAGGGCGAGGGCGTCCACACCTGTTTTGTGGGCGAACTCCACCGCCTGGTCAGGGTCGGCCAGCTTTACCCTGTCAGCTCCGTGCCCATCTTCGATACCGCCAAGGGTGCCGATCTCCCCTTCCACGGTGATCCCGCGCTTATGCCCTTCAGCCACCACCCGAGACGTCACATCTACGTTGTACTCGAACGTCGACGGCGTTTTCCCGTCCTCCATAAGCGATCCGTCCATCATTACTGAAGTCCAGCCGTCGTCCATGGATTGTTTGCACGTCTCGAAGTTGTTGCCGTGATCCAGATGAAGTGCGACGGGGACTTTCGGGTAAAGCTTCATCGCTGCCTGAACCAGGCCGTAAATCATAACCGGGCCCGCATACTTGCGTGCTCCGCGGCTTGCCTGAAGGATAACCGGCGACTCAGTCCTGTCGGCAGCGCTCATGATGGCGAGGGTTTGCTCCATGTTGTTGATGTTGAAGGCGCCGACACCGTAGTTCTTGGCGATAGCGTCATCCAGAATCTGCTTCATGGTGAGAAGGGGCATGAATGAAATCCTCCAGCGGGAAACGAACGGAAACCGGCCGAAAGCCGGCATGAAAAGCAGCCGCAGGTCGGCGCCAAAGACGATAACAAAAGATCACACAGCCGGAAGAGTGGGTCAAGCTTCGCGTTCCCGTGCCTCGACAGAAACCGGCCGATCGTGTGCACCTCCGGAGGAGGGGGCGCAGACCGGCTTCAGGGTGCATCGTATATTTGTTAGTCCGCTGGTAGTGTGTCCACGGACATGTGAGGAAACGCGATGTATCCAGAGCTGTTCAAAATTGGACCCATCACGGTATACAGCTACGGCGCGATGCTTGCGTGCGCGTTCATTGTCGGGGCGTGGCTGTTCCGGCGCGAACTGCGGAGATGGAATCTGCCGGAGGATCTGGCGGACAGAGTGGCATTGGCGGCGATGTTCGGCGGAATCATTGGCGCCAAACTGTACTTCGTCGCGCTGGAAGCGCCGGATGAATTCGCCGCGGAGCCTCTCAATACGCTGTTTTCAGGCGCCGGTCTTACGTTCTACGGTGGGCTGGCGGGCGCGGTTCTTTTTGTCTGGCTCGTGGTGCGAAGGGCCAAGGTTTCATTTCTCCATGTGGCGGATTTGCTGGGACCCATACTGGTGCTCGGATACGCATTCGGCCGTGCGGGTTGTTTTCTTTCAGGTGACGGAGACTACGGACCGCCGACGAATCTGCCCTGGGGAATGAGTTTTCCGAACGGAACCGTGCCGACGGTGCTGACGGTCCATCCGACACCGCTGTATGAGATCGGGCTTTGCCTTGTGGGATTCGGGTATCTCTGGTTCGTGTTGCGCCGCAGGACGCTGGCGCCAGGGGTGATGTTGGCAGCGACCTTCCTCGCGATGGGCGTGGAGCGTTTCATTACAGAGTTCTGGCGGTTCGATTCCGGGGTGTACGCGATGTATGCGTATGCAAACGGGGGCACCTCGCTGGCGGAATCACAGCGCGTTGCGTTCGAAATTGCCACGAAGGCACATTTCGCGTTCGCCGGGTTGAGTCTCGCGCAAGTCCTCAGTGTGGGGCTTGTCGTCGCGGGCGTGCTCATTCTGCTTGTTCAGCGCAGGAAACCCGCGCGCGAAATTCCGGCTGCGGTTGGCAGGTAGTCGTAACATTTTTTGCAGGGGAATCGATGCGTCCTCATGTACTGGTTCTGCGGGCGGCGGGCTCTAACTGCGATGTGGAGACCGCTCATGCGTTTTCCGTTGCCGGAGGCGAGGCTCAGCGTGTACACGTCAACCGTGTTGCTGAGAAGCCGTCGCTTCTGGAAAAGACATCAATCCTTGTCATTCCCGGTGGTTTCACGTACGGTGACGATGTCAGCGCCGGCAAGGTTTTGGCGAATGAACTCATGACGCGCCTCTCGGAGCCGCTTCTGAGGTTTGTTGAACGGGGAGGCCTCGTTCTCGGGATCTGCAACGGTTTCCAGGTTCTTGTAAAAACGGGCCTCTTGCCGGGGTGGGACGAACAGACCCCCTCCTGTACACTGGCAGGGAATCTTTCCGGGAGGTTTGAAGATCGCTGGGTGTGGTTGCAACCGCGAAGCTCGCAATGCGTGTACACGCGCGGCCTGGAAAAGCCGATTTACCTACCGGTGGCGCACGCTGAGGGGCGTTTTACCGCGTCATCCCCGCAGGTGCTTGACCGTCTCGCAGGGAATGATCAGGTTGTGTTTCGTTACACGGATGCTCTGGGGAACGACGTTGGGTATCCCGGAAACCCGAACGGTGCCGATCGGTCTATCGCAGCCATCTGCAATATCCCCGGACGAGTAATGGGAATGATGCCGCATCCGGAACGCCACATTCATCCTACTCATCACCCCCAATGGACGCGCAAATCCGGTAACGGTCGCCCGGACGGGCTGGCCATTTTCGAGAATGCCATCCGTGCCGCGCAGGAATAGGTGCTGATGCGAACCGGTTCGCGAAAGCCCGCGACGCGAGCACACCTGCCACCAGGTGAGGCGATCCTGGCAGCCCTTGCAACACGCGCCAAGCCCTTGTCCTTACCGCAACTGGCTTCCGCAGTAAACTCGACGCAGGACGACCCATTGTTCCGGCAGGCAGTGATGGCCTTGCGTCGGGAAGGTAGGATTTACGTGGGGAGGGGGCAGCGATACGCCAGCGCGGCGGGCCTCAGTGCGCGGCTTGGGACCCTGCGCGTTGCCGACCGGGGGTATGGATTCGTTGCCGTTGAAGGTCGGGGAGAAGATCTCTACATACCCGCAGAAGACATGGGAAACGCCCTGGACGGTGATACCGTGCTGGTTGTAGAACAGAACCCGCGCGGGAGTCGCAATCTCCGGCGGGGCGTTGTGCTTGGGATCGCCCACCGTCCGGAACGCGTAATCGTCGGGACGTTTCACGAGGGCGTTGGTTTCGCGTGGATCCGCCCATTTTCGGCCCAATTGCCAGACCTGCAGCTCGTTTTCCTCGGTGCGGAAAGGGATGAGAAATCGCCTTCGGAAGGGGAGGTGATAGCGGCGTCTCTGGAACCGTTGACCCTGGAGTCGTCCGCACCCGCCGCGAGATTCGCAAAATCGCTCGGGAAACAGGGCGACCCGTGGGTGGATGTCACCGGCATATTGTATTCGCACGGAATCCGGCTTTCGTTTCCCCCCGAAGCCGTCCGTGAAGCTCAACAGGTCGCGGAACGAGCTATGGATTCAGGGAAAAGAGCGGATCTGCGGGGGCTGGAGACGGTAACGATTGATCCGTCTGATGCGGCGGACATCGACGACGCGATCTCGCTTTCCAGGGACGATTCAGGGCGGGACGTGGTAGGAATTCACATAGCCGACGTTTCCCATTTTGTGCCCGAAAACGGTGCCACAGATCGGGAGGCATATCTGCGCGGGACAAGCGTCTATCTGCCCGGCAAAGTCGTACACATGCTGCCGCCCCAGCTTGCGGCGGGCCTATGCAGTCTGTTGCCGGAGCAGGAGCGCCTTGCAGTCAGCGTTCTGATCACGCTGGACGAAACTGTTCTGCCGGTTCGGGTCGAGATCCTGGAGAGTGTGATTCGCTCCTGTGCAAAAATCTCTTACGAAGAAGCGCAGGACGCGATGGACGGGTCGGCACGGGCGGACAATCCGGCGTTCCCGCACGCGGGAATGCTGAAACGGCTTGGCGCCATCACGGGTGAGCTGGCGCGGAAGCGATCGCGCCACGGAGCGCTGGACTTCGATATCCCTGAGGTGCGCGTAGAAGTGGACACACAGGGAAGGGCAGTTTCGCTCCGCCGGCGTGAACGTCTGGAAAGCCATCGCGTGATCGAAGAGCTCATGTTGCTCGCGAACAGCGTTATCGCTGACCATCTGTCACAAAAACACTACCCGTTGTTGTACCGTGTCCACGCAGGCCCCGACCCGGAGAGACTTCAGGAACTCGCTCCTCTGGCGTTCTCCCTCGGGCAGGTGATTGCGCCGGACGGCCGTTCGCCTTCGGTGCAAGACCTCCAGCAGTTGCTTGAATCGATCCGCGGGAACCCGGTAGCGCCGGTGCTTGAAGCTTTGATCATACGGAGCCTGCCGAAGGCGGTGTACCAACCGGACAACATCGGACATTTTGGTCTCGCGATGGATGCGTATACGCACTTCACGTCGCCGATTAGAAGGTACCCGGATCTTGTCGTCCACCGCCAGCTCAAACGGGCGTTGAACGGAGCCCCGCCTTGTTATTCGCACGAGCAACTGGCCACCACCGGGGACCACTGTTCCGCGGCGGAGAGGACTGCGGAAACCGCGGAGCGGGAAGCGATTCGAGCGAAACAGGCGGAATTCCTTGCCCTTCACGTGGGAGAGGAATTCGAGGGGGCGGTCGCCGGGGTTCGGAAATTCGGGCTGTTTGTGGTCCTGAATGACAGCCTCGCCGAGGGATTTGTTCCGGTTGGCGACCTTTCTGCGGATATGTACGCGTTCGACCCCACTTCGCTTACGCTGGAAGGAAGAAGGTCGCGGATGACTTTCCGTTTCGGTGATCCGGTGACCGTCCAGGTCGTTCGAGTGGATGTGGGATCTCGACGGATCGATTTTCTGCTGGTAGACGCTCCTCACTCTCAACGAACGCGAGGACCCCGCGCGAAAATGCTCCGCCGATGGTCAAAGCGCCCACCGCGCGCGGCGCTGGGAAGAAGGCGCAACCACCGCTCCCGCCGCTAATTGATCAATACTTCCTCCAGGCTTCTCTTGGGAACATGGTGAACGCCGTTCTCGTCACGGTAGTATTTGATGCTTCCATCGGGACCGACCGGCTCCAGCTGGATTTTCTCCGCAGGCACGCCAATCGCGAGCACCAGAAGTATCTGGAGATGCGAGGGAATATTCAGTATCTCTTGGAGCTTCGGCCTCTGAATAGCGCCCATGATACAGGTTCCGAGCCCCTTCTCCCGCGCCGCCAGAGCGATCGTCTGAGCGGCAATTCCGTGGTCAACACCGAAACCTTCGCTAATCGTGGTATCCCCGAGAATGATTATGTATGCTGCGGGACGCTCCCCCTCCGCGGGGCCCGGCCAATCGGTGAGGTACCCTGCCCACGCAAGAGTAGAGAAAATGCGGGCATTCTGTTCCGGGTCGGCCGACACGAAGTATTTGAGCGCCTGCTTATTGCTTCCGGAGGCGCAGATACGTGCGAGGTCGACCATCTCCACCAAGGCGTCGCGGCTGACGGGAACGTGTTGCTTGAAGCGACGCGTACTGCGGCATTCACGAACGAGGTCTTTCAGCATGTAACGGCCCTTTCCACGTGGGGTGAATTCGGGGTATTGCGAAACAAAGATGCAACGAGCAGTTTTTTGTGACAATGACCACAACCCGATATCCCGGGGTGGGCACAGAATGCCGATAGCGCCATGCGCGTTGACTTTTGCGGTACCGGAATGTATTATAATAAGTCTGTTCTCACCGCCAGCGAGATAGCATGATTATCGATTTTTCTACGCTCCAGGACGGGGTTCACAAGGTTGATTGGACCGGTGAAATCCCCGGTGTCGATCTCATCTATCCCGAAATAGTGGCGGCGATCCAGGTTCGTGCGAAAATCCACCGCCTGCAGGAGGTAGTCACGATCCGCGCCGCGTTGAGGGCCCAGCTGGAGCGTCCGTGTGACCGGTGCCTCAGGCCTGCGGTTCTGGCTATCGAATCTTCGCTGTATGTTGTCGCAAAGTTGCGCACCGGGCTTTCCGCAGCGGAAATGGGAGATGACGGAGAAGTCCTGATATCTGTTGATCGTGAAGAATCCATGGTGGATTTGACAGACCATATTCGCGAGAGCCTGATCGTCGAGGTCCCGATGACAATTCTGTGCGGCGACGACTGCAAAGGACTGTGTCCTCAGTGTGGGGCCGATTTGAATGAGGAATCCTGCTCGTGTCGGTGGCAATCCGAATGACCTGCTGTTTCGCACCGTGGATTGACATCCCAACTTCCGGTAAGGAGTGATTCTGTGGCAAACCCGAAACATCGTACTTCAAAAGCTCGCACGCGTTCGCGCCGCACACACTGGAAACTCACTGCGCCCAATGTGGTAAAGTGCAGCCATTGTGGGGCACCGAAAGTTGCTCACCGTGTGTGTCCGGAATGTGGTTATTACGGGCAGCGCCTCGCCGTTGCTCCGCGCGAGGAATAGCTCGCTTGCCACACGCGGCGCTGCCTCCCCGCGTGGCGCCGTCTGCTCTATCCGTATTTTCCCGCTGCCCGCGTTCTACACTCGAATTTGAGGTGTTGGCATGGAACGGGTGTGCACAATCGCCGTTGACGCCATGGGTGGAGATTTCGCCCCCGATGAAATCGTTGCCGGAGCTGTTCAGGCTGCGCGACAGGGCGATGGGGCAATCAGGGTCATTCTTGTCGGGCAGGAACAGGCCATAAAGGACTCCCTGGCGCGATTTGGAGAGGTGCAGGGGATCGAGATCCGACACGCACCCACCACAGTTGGGATGGCGGAATCCGTCAGCAACCTCCGTCGCAAGATGGATTCCTCGCTGGCGGTTGCCATCAAGATGCAGAAGACGGGAGAGGCGGATGCCGCGGTCAGCGCAGGAAACACGGGCGCTGCGATGGCGCTTTCACTTCTTCTGCTCGGCCGCATTCCGGGTGTGAATCGGCCCGCGATCGCGTCTCCCATGCCTACGAAAAAGGGTGTGTGCACCCTGCTCGACGTCGGTGCGAACAGCAGCTGCGAGCCACTGAACCTCTACCAGTTCGCTGTAATGGGTAGTCTCTATCACAGTTTCGTCTACAAAGTGCCGAACCCATCGGTAGGTCTTCTCAGCATCGGGGAGGAGGCGTCGAAAGGTGACGAGCTGGTGCAAAAAGCTCATGCGCTTCTTGCGGCTTCAAGTCTGAATTTCGTAGGAAACGTGGAAGGGCGTGACATACTGAGTGGAACGTCAGACATAGTCGTGTGTGACGGCTTCACTGGAAATGTTGTTTTGAAGTTTGCGGAAAGCGCAGTACAATTCATAACCGGCGTTTTGAAGGACGCGGTAAAATCATCGCCTTTGAGCATGATTGGTGGGCTTCTGATCAAGAGACAGTTTAACAAGCAGAAAACTCGGCTCAATTACGAAGTATATGGCGGTGCTCCCCTTTTAGGTATCGATGGTATTACTATTATCTGCCACGGTCGTTCGTCGGCGCGGGCCATCCAGAATGCCATCAGGGTTGCTGCGACCGCCGCCAGGCAAAGGCTGAACGAGCACATTAAGAACAAACTGTCGGAAGCGAGCGTCGATGCGACATCCTGAAAGAGCGTTTTTCAAAGGGCTGGGTGCCGCTGCCCCGAACAAGGTGCTGAGCAATCACGACATCGAGAAGCTGGTAGACACCAGTGATGAGTGGATTCGGACCAGGACCGGAATAGAGCGAAGGCACGTCGCGGACGACGACAGCAATACGTTGACTCTCGCGACCGAAGCCGGAAGAAAAGCGCTTCTCGACGCAGGCGTTGAACCTGAGGAGGTCGACATGATCATCCTCGGGACGTTGACGCCCTACATTGGTTTCCCCGCCACGGCGTGCCTTGTTCAGAACGCGTTGGGTGCCCGCAACGCGGCTGCCGTGGATATCAACGCGGCGTGTTCTGGCTTCGTGTACGGTCTGCACCTCGCGCAAGGCCTGATTCGCAGCGGGGCTAACCGGAACGTGCTGCTTATCGGGGCGGAAACGATGTCCCGCATCGTAAACTGGAAGGATAGGAACACGTGCGTCCTGTTTGGCGATGCGGCCGGGGCAGCCCTTCTCGCGCCCGGTTCCGGACGTGAAGACAGCGCAGGCGTGCTGGGGACGTACATACGCTCGGATGGCGTGCAACCGGAGATGCTCTGCCGCATTGCCGGAGGGACAAGGCCGGTTGCGACGGAGGAGGAAAACTACCTCCAGATGTCCGGTAAGGATGTCTTCAAGCGTGCGGTGACGGCGATGGGTGACGCCGCGGAGCTGATCCTTCGGCAGACGGGGTTCTCCGGGGAAGATGTCACGCTGCTCATCCCCCACCAGGCGAACATGCGCATTATCGAGGCTACTGCCAGACGTGTGAATATCCCCATGGAAAAGGTATTGGTGAACATACAGGAGTACGGAAATACCTCCGCGGCCACGATTCCTGTGGCGATGGCCGAAGCCAAAGCCTCCGGGCGGATGCGGAGCGGGGATCTTGTGCTTATGGTTGCGTTTGGCGCCGGAATGACCTGGGGCGCGGCGCTGGCTCGAATGTAGGTACGGAAGAGATGGGGATTGCGTTCCTTTTTCCCGGCCAGGGCTCCCAGTATGTGGGAATGGGCGCGGATCTCTTCGCGGAGTTTCCCGCCGCGCGCCGGACGTACGAGGACGCAGATGCCCTGCTGGGTTGGTCGGTGACATCAACCAGCTTCGAGGGCCCTCCCGAGACACTGAACGACACCCGGTATACCCAGCCGGCAGTGTTTGTTCATAGCATGGCCGTGTTCAAGATTCTGCGCGAACATTGCATCAACCCCGATGTCGTGGCAGGGCACAGCCTCGGCGAATATGCGGCGCTGTGCGCCTCGGGCGCGTTGGAGTTCGAGGCCGCCCTGCGTCTTGTTGCGGCGCGAGCTGCGGCCATGGCGGATGTGGCGTCGCGAATACCCGGGGCGATGGCTGCAGTGGTAGGGCTGGATGAACGCACGGTTGAGAAGGGTGTAGAAGGCCTGCGTGATGTGGTTGTTGCCAACTACAACGCGCCTGACCAGGTTGTGATTTCCGGAACAGAGGAAGCAGTAAGGAACGCCGGAAATGTGCTTTCGGAACTGGGTGCCAAACGGATTGTTCCGCTCAAAGTGAGCGGTGCCTTTCACTCGCCCCTGATGGCTGAAGCTGCGCGAGTGTTCGCGGGGGCCCTGGAACGCGAGAAGATCTCCAGACCTGGAATTCCAGTCATTCCCAACGTTACGGGAATTCGAACAACCGACCCAAAGGAAATCCGGGGCCTGCTGGTTGAGCAAATAACCAGTCCCGTGCGTTGGACGGACACGGTTCGCGCCCTCCCATCGTCTGGCTGCGCAAGCTGTTGTGAAGTGGGGCCGGGGAAGATTTTGCAGGGACTTGTCAGACGCATCGCTCCTTCGATCATCACCACCACAGTCGGAACCACGGCAGAAATTCTGGCATTGCTGAAGACCGAATGACGGGACTCGTTTCGCGATGTTTGATTTGAACGGTCGAGTTGTGCTTGTTACAGGCGGGTCCGGGGATATCGGTGCCGCTCTGTGCGAAAAATTCGCAATTGCGGGCGCAAAAGTAGCGATGACGAGCCGAACCGGATCAGCCGGGCTTGCCCGCGTGGTGGAATCACTGCACGCACGTGGCGCGGAGCCCCTTCCGATTTCCATGGATGTTCGACAGCGTTCTGACGTGGAGGCCGGCGTCGCGAAGGTGGTCGAGACGTGGGGGCGCCTGGATGTGCTGGTCAATAATGCAGGGATCACGAAGGATACTCTGTTGCTCCGGATGAGTGACCAGCAATGGAGCGACGTGCTTGAAACGAACCTCACGAGCGTCTTTCTGTGCACTCAGGCTGCACTGAAGCCCATGTTGAAGGCCCGCTGGGGACGTATTATTTCCATTACCTCCATTGTCGGAGAGGTAGGGAATGTGGGACAGGCGAATTACGCCAGTGCGAAAGCGGGTATCATTGGTTTTACCAAAACTGCCGCCAAGGAATGTGCCTCCCGAAACATTACCGTGAACGCCATTGCCCCCGGATTCATAGAATCCCGGATGACGAATACGATTCCTGAAAAAGTCAGAACCACGTTGCTTGCCAGCATTCCACTCGCCCGGCCCGGGACACCGATGGAAGTAGCGGCCGCAGCGGTCTTTCTTGCGTCAGAGGAAGCATCGTACATTACAGGACACGTCTTGAACGTTGATGGTGGCATCGCGATGTGAACAGCTCAGACGCCGGAATGATGGGTTCAAACTGAGCGTGCCATCACAACGAGCGTTTTTGGAAGTGCTGTTTTTCAGGGCATCAACCCGCCAAACCGCGCGCAGAGCGCACCAGGAGGCAAAATATGGCGATTGAAGACAAAGTTCGCGATCTGGTAGTTGAGCAGTTAGGTGTTGCGCCGGAGGAAGTGAAGCCAGAGGCTCGTTTCATAGAGGATCTCGGGGCAGATTCGTTGGATACGGTTGAACTCGTCATGGCGTTCGAGGACAAATTCGGCGTCGAGATTCCCGACGAAGAGGCGGAAAAACTCGACACAGTAGGCGCAGCGATCGAGTACCTGAAAAGCAAGAACGTGGAGTAATCGGTTCGGCCGCGGGCGATTTCACTCGCTCGTTTCGCGTGCAAGGAGTTCTGTGTGAGTGGCATAACCCGACGCGTGGTCGTTACGGGGATGGGTGCGGTTACCCCGGTAGGCAATTCACGCGAGGAATACTGGCAGGCTCTTCTCCACGGCAAGAGCGGCGCGGGCGCAATCACGAGGTTCCCCACCGAGGGTTTCTCGACTACAATCGCGGCGGAAGTGAAAGGGTTCGACCCGACGCAGCGCATCAACGCAAAAGAAGCGCGGCGAATGGACCTTTTCATTCAGTACGCGGTGTACGCGGCCTCTGAAGCGATCGAGGACGCTGGTTTGCGGGTTGACGGGATGGATCCAACCCGGATTGGGGTAATCGTCGGCTCGGGTATTGGTGGTATTTCCACACTCGAAGCGCAGTACAAAGTCCTGAAGGAACGTGGACCAGGACGGGTGAGCCCGTTCATGATTCCCATGCTGATTTCGGACATGGCTGCGGGAATGATCAGTATCATCTTCGGGCTCAAAGGTCCTAATTACTGTACGGTGTCCGCGTGCGCATCGGCAGCGCATGCGCTTGGTGACGCGGTGTCCGTCCTTCGGAATGGACATGCAGACGTGGTTCTGACCGGGGGAGCGGAGGCATCGCTGACCGAACTGGCGATGGCGGGATTCTGCGCGGCACGCGCCCTTTCCACACGGAACGATGACCCGGAGCACGCAAGCCGGCCTTTCGACAAGGATCGCGACGGTTTTGTCTGTGGAGAGGGTGCAGGGATACTGGTACTTGAAACTCTGGACCACGCGATCGCGAGAGGGGCGAGGATCTACGCGGAAGTTCTCGGCTTCGGGTATTCGGCGGACGCGTACCACATCACGGCGCCACCGGAAAACGGCGAAGGGATGGCGCGCTGCATGGAAAACGCACTTCTGGACGCGGAAATTGCGAGGGAGCGCGTTGGGTACATCAATGCTCACGGGACATCAACGGAAGTGGGTGACGCGGCAGAGACAGCAGGAATCAAGCGCGTCTTCGGCGAGCACGCACGTTGTCTCGCCGTCAGCAGTACAAAGTCAATGACGGGGCATCTGCTCGGGGCAGCAGGGGCTGTCGAATCGATTGCAACGATAATGGCGCTTCACCACGGCGTATTGCCGCCGACGACCAACCTGTCCACTCCTGACCCCGCATGCGATCTCGATTACGTGCCGAACTCACCGCGGGAGAAACGCGTGGACGTGGCGATGAGCAACTCGTTCGGTTTCGGGGGACATAACGCGAGTCTCGTGTTCGGTTCCTGGAAAGGCTGATTCGCGTTCCCGGTTTCCCGTGGTTCTCCACAGGTATTTGTGTTTCGATGGTCTGGCTAGGTCGGCTCCTGTCTCGAAAAGGCTCCGCAGCGCAAGGCACCGGCTCGATCGGAGGAATTCGCGACCTCGAAGAAGCGATCAGGTACACCTTCCGCGAAAAAAGCCTTCTCGTCGCAGCCCTGCGACACCGTTCCTACGTTCACGCAAATGGCGATTCGCCGGACGACCTCGTATCACAGGCGAACGAACGGCTTGAATTCCTCGGTGATGCCGTTTTGGGATTGCTTGCGACGGAGTTCCTTTACCGAGAATTCCCCGACAAACCCGAAGGGGAATTGACGAAGAGAAAGTCGGTCCTCGTCTCGAAAAGCGCCCTCGCCCGTTGCGCGCTGGAGGTTCATCTCGATCAGCACGTATTGTTAAGCAGCGTCGAAGAGGGTATGGGGGGCAGGCAACGCCGCTCCATTCTGGGAGACGCCTTCGAAGCTCTCGTGGGTGCCATTTACCTGGACGGAGGTCTGGAACCGAGCCGGAGGTTCCTGGAGACCACCCTGTTCGTCCATCTTCGAGAATATGAGACGGAGTCTATCTTCACGAATTACAAGAGCCTGCTTTTGGAGCACGTTCAGGCCGGTGGAGGACGGCCGCCTGAATACATGCTGAGGTCGCAATCTGGACCTGACCACCAGAAAACGTTCACCGTTGAGGTTGCCATCGGGGGAAAAGTTCTTGGGACCGGAACCGGACCGACGAAGAAGTACGCGCAGCAAGAGGCAGCGAGGCTCGCGTATGAACTGTTGACGCGAAAGGCTTCAACGGACGACGACCGGGACACCGATGAACGGTTCCCCGCCGCCGGTGTCCAATGAGCACGCGTAAGGAATGTTGGCGTCTCATTGTAACGCCTCCTTCCCCGGCGGCGTGGAACATGGCCTGCGATGAGGTTCTTTTCCAGCTCGTGTCCAGCGCTCCATCTCCGGTGATTGTCCGTTTTTACGAGTGGAGGCCGTACGCCGTTTCGCTTGGGCGATCCCAGTGGCCTGAGAATGAAATAGAACTGGACGCGTTGCGACGCGACGGGTATGATTGTGTTCGCAGAATCACGGGTGGTCGAGCAGTTTTCCACGCAGAAGAGCTGACCTATTCCGTCGTGTGTGGACGCGGGCATCCTTTGGCCGCAGGGGGCGTCCATGCCACCTACGAACGAACCAGTGAAGCGCTTGCATGCGGGTTACGCCTTGCGGGAATACGCGCGGAACTCGCCCGCGTGACGCACCATCCGTCCCCCGGCTCCGCATGCCGGAGCGCTCCGCCATGTTTCGGGAGCGTCGCGCGCTCGGAAATCGTGGTCGACGGGCGCAAACTCGTCGGTTCTGCCCAGTACCGGTCAACCGCGGCTGTGCTGCAGCACGGTTCGATCCTGACAGGGGCAGCACACAAGCGGATCCTCGAATATCTGCGCGTCGAAGAAGGTGTCCGACAGCAGTATCTCCGAAATCTGGAAATCGGAACGACGTGTCTGCGGGAACTGGGGTGGTGCGGCACCACCGACGGTTTGATCCACGCACTCGCGGACGGGTTTGCGGGGCACTTTGGCATCGTGTGGGATGCGGACCACAGTCTTGCACCGCACGAGATGAGCTTGATTGATACGAAGGCGCATGGGCGGAATTGCAGAGAAACCCGGTATCCTGGTGATATGGACGGAGGAAACGGATGAAACCCTGGAACGATCCCACGTGGAAAAACGCGATGCGTGTACGCCTCGCAATGGGCAATGTCTTTGAAGAGGCGGTGGGGCCAGAGGGTGGGATAACCCGTGTCCAGTTGGAAAGCCTTTACGACAGGCTCAGGGCGATTCAGCGCGAGATTGCGGTGAAACGAGAAGCAGGTGCTCTGCCGTTCCTCGATCTCCCGAAACAGGAAATTTCCAGTATTCTGGCGTGCGTGGAACAGAATCGTCCGAAGTTCGAGACGTTTGTGGTTCTCGGTATCGGCGGATCGGCTCTGGGCAACATTGCCTGCCACACCGCGCTCCGGCACCCGTACCACAATTTCCTTCCGGCGGATAGCCGGGGCGGCATGAGAATCGAGGTCGCAGACAATATCGACCCCGATCGTATCACCGGCCTTTTCGACACGCTGGATCTGCCCCGTACGCTTTTCAATGTCATTACGAAATCGGGAAGCACCGCAGAGACGGCAAGTACATTCCTCGCCGTGAAAAAGCTGCTTCAGGATCACCCGCGAATTGGCCCGGGATGGCGGGAACATGTGATCGTGACAACCGACCCGGTCGCGGGGGATCTCCGGAAATTTGCGTCGCGCGAGGGTCTTGTGTCCTTCGACATACCACAGGGAGTCGGGGGCAGATTCAGCGTTCTCACGCCGGTGGGGTTGCTTTCCGCCGCGATGAGCGGAATCGACATCGAGGAACTCCTTGCCGGCGCGGCTGACGCGGTTGAATACCACGCCCGCGTACCTGCCGAGAAGTGTCCGGCTTTCGCTGGTGCGGCACTGCACTACCTGATGTACAACCATGCCCGCGCGCCGAAGCGACTGGCAGTGATGATGCCGTATTCCCACGCCCTGAAGGACGTCGCTGACTGGTTCCGGCAGCTCTGGGCGGAAAGCCTCGGCAAAGAAAAGGCGCTCGATGGAACCATCGTGAATGTGGGTCCAACCCCGATTAAGGCGCTTGGCGTGACGGACCAGCACTCGCAGGTACAGCTGTATATCGAAGGCCCGAACGACAAACTGTTCACGTTCATAGAAACGGAAACGTTCCGGAACGATCTCGTCCTACCGTCAGACAACGACCTTGCGGACCTGGGAGCCTTCAATTACTTCGCCGGAAAAACGCTCGGACAGTTGCTTCACGCCGAGCAGAAGGCAACTACCCTTGCGTTAACAAGGCGCCAACGCCCGAACATGACCTTCTCGATGAAGGAGGTTCGCCCGTATACGGTAGGCCAGTTGTTCATGCTTCTCGAGATTCAGACGGTTGTTGCGGGGGCGCTGTTTGGAATCAACCCGTTTGACCAGCCGGGTGTGGAGGCGGGCAAAGTCGCCACCTACGCGCTCATGGATCGGCCGGGATACGAAAACGAGAAGAGAGCCATAGAACAGGAGATTTCAGCACAAGCGGAGTGGGTGCTGTAACGCGCCTGACGAGACGCGCATTCCGCCGCGCGAACAACGCCGATCCGAACGCGCACACGGTTCTTGGTCTGCTGGCCCAAATCTACGTGCCATAGAGCCAGCGATAATCAACTCTGCGAATGCGGAGAGTGTTGAGAATACTGCCCGTGGCCTTCGACCCCGCACAATAGGCTAACAGGCAGGCGTCTGGAAGCATGTGAAGGGCAGTGTAACAGTACCCGCTATCCGGGTCGTTTTCCAGGAGCCGATGATGCCTCCATGTCCGCCCCTCGTCCTCGCTTATGGCGCTTACCAGAGGAGTTCGAGCGCTGGGACTGCTCGGCGGAACCCGTGAACCGAATCTCGGGGATTTGTCGTTCCAGACCGCGAGCAGATGGCCGTTCACGCCCGGCTCCAAAGGGGGGAGTCGTTTCACGGAAAGGGGCGAATTTGGTGAGATGAAGCGAGTAGGTTCGGGCGGGGACCACGTGTCTCCGCCATCCCGCGATACAGTTGTCCACTGGTACCCCGTATCTGTCCGGCAGTAGCCATAAAGGTGCCCGTTCGTGAGTTCCACGCATCCGGGTTCCTGCAACCCGCTGTTGCTGGGAACAGGCAGGGCCCACCAGGATCTGCTTTCCCGCCATGTGGCCCCTGCGTCATCCGAGAGGAAGGCGAGCATGATGCTCCTTGAATCGACGGCTTTCCACGAGGTGTCAAGGACGGTTTTCTGCCGGTGAAATGCCGCGGGTATGACAAGCCGTCCCGATTTGAGCTGCACGACGCGGTCGTTGTTCACCACGAAATACCCCGGCGTGGGGATCACGCTGATTGGGGTACTCCAGGAGCGCCCTTCGTCGGTTGACGTTCTCATACACGGACGGCAATCGTTTCCAGAATTTTTGACGAGGTAGAAGAGGGCTATTCTGCCGTCCTGCAGGCGAACGAGGGAAACGCTCATCACGTTAATCCCGCCGGCGTTCCTGACAATGATCTGCGGGTCGCTCGACCAGGTCTCCCCGGCATCGTGTGAATAGATCGCGGCGATATCCGCGCTCCCAAAATCGCCGCCGGAGGTGGTGAATCGGCTGTAGGCAAAGAGAATCGTTTTGTCCGCCAACGTAACGAAACTGCCTTCGGAGTTTCTTGGATTTTCGCTGCCGGGGTCAAGTTGATGAACTATTCTGTTCAAAGCTCCGAGTTCCTTCTGCGTGTGAGATTTCAACACATCACCCGGGCGTGGTGCTGACTTTCCGGACTCCCGGTTCTCCCCACATGATTGCCCACGTCTCTTTCCCGCCATCAAGGGCGTGGATTTGCAACCCGCGGTAGATGTGTTGAACTTCAATTGCCGGTGCCAGGGGAGTACCGTGACTTACCCGCATGGCAACTGCAAAGGTCGCCTGACGGGCTCGTACGAGGTTGCTGAACGTCAGAGTCTGGCAAACGGGATTCGCCCGAGTATTTGTCGCCGGGTAAGACGCGGCGACTTGGCTCACTTCGGCGAGGAGGCCGTTCTCCTCTCCCGGCAGCAGACACCGCATCGAGAGCGAAGACGAGCCGTCCGACGTCGTCAAGGACCATTCTTTTGTGGAATTTCCACGGACCGGGACTTCCGGCACCACTGCTCGCCAGCCGAACCTGCATCTTGACGGCGACGCGAGGTCGTCAACTACAACGATCGTGGCCGGACGGATAAGCAGCACGTAGCGTACGAACCGGGCCGCGTTCGGATACGCCCGCGTTGCGTCTATCGTGGCATATGCGTAGTCGTCGCCATCTGCGCACGCGACAATGACGGCATCACGGCCTTCTCCGTATTGCTGCCCTTGCCCGTCCATGAGGATCGTGCTGTGGCACTCCGTTGCGAGTCCCGGAAAGTCCCACCGCGCGCCTTCGGGGAAATCGAGATCAAAAAAACCGAGCGAATGCGCGTAAGGCCAGTGCCCTGCGTCCGCGACAAGACAGTGACTGCCGCAGTTGATGACAAGCGACCCCATGTCGAGATGGGAATGGTTTGCAGTCGTTTTGCCGGCTTTCAGGCCGACGATCACATCGTCATCCGCCCATCCTGAACGAATGACTGCTACCTCCGTTCCGCGAAAGCGCTTTGCACGGGGAAGAGACGCCAGATCCGAAGCCGGCAGGGAAGGGTCTTCCCAGAAAAGCGAGTCAATGGACGGCGCCGCCGGGAACTTGCGCACGTACGCCTGCCAGTCGCTGCGTTGCGTGGCGGCTGCCAGCCTCGCCATGAGTGCGCCGGCGTTCACGCGATCACCACAGTCTCCCCAGTTGTGCACGCGACGGTCCGGCCAGGTTTCGTACAGGCAAAAGTCACCCGTCCTCCCGATATAGGGGTGCGTGAACAAATCCACTTTTCCCTCAGTTACCCGCTGCAGGACGTCCATGAACTGAACGGCTTCACCTATGCCATAGCTCCAATACGATACCCCTTCGTACCACCCGCCATCCTCGTCGCCCTGGTCAAGAATCGTGAGGACGCCTATCACGGAATGTTTGAGCGCCCGCTTCACCATGTCCGTCGGCAGGGTGTCGCGTATCGCAATCGCCGCGATTCCGAATGCGCCGTCAATGACGGATCGCCAGTTGTGCAGGCTGTATGTCCACCATTCACCGTGTGAATCATGGATTGCAACAAAGGGCAGAACTCCGCGATCTCGCAGAGAGTTAGCGATCGCGGCTTTCTGATCTGGCTGGAGCCAGTCAGACATCCGATCCAGCACATTGCTCAAAGCCCGTACCGCAGCGGCGCTATTCAGGTCTATCGTCAACGGGAGGTGTTCGTCGGCCACCCATCGGGGCCATTCCATGATCGCAAGGGAGATTTCCCACGCGCGCCGCGCTGCTCGCTCATCCAGCGACAATAACCACCAGTTCGCGCACGCAACAGCCCGGCCGATAAGCGTTCCGACCGCGCGCAGGCCTTCATCCGGCGAAGGGATTTCCGCTTCCAGCGCTGATTCTGCGGCTTTTCTGTACTGCTCGATCGTCGTCGGGAATGCGGAAAGCTTTTCCCGAACGATCTTACGATCGCCCGCCGGTTGGTACAGGTGGGGACGCAGGACTTCTCGAGACGGTTGCCAGGCCTCGAGCGCTTCGAGCCAGGGCTTCCAACTTTCTTTGATTACCCCGTACGGAGTAGTGGGGAGTTCGGGAATGGGCACGTTGGCACCTTCAACATCGGGAAACGGGGGAGATCACGTTCGGAGCGTACGTTGGTAGGCCGAATGTGCCTCGGCGGGCGACATCTGCCGGTCGAGCACGGCCCGAAGGGCTTTGCACATCGCGCGCGGATTTTCCTCCTGAAAGATCGCCCGCCCGAACAGAATAACCTTGCCACCGTATTCCGTGGTGGTATGCGCGAGCTCAAGCGTCCGCTTCGCGTTGATGCGCTGGCCGCCGAGTGCGCCGATAATCAGAGTGGGATCGAACTCCACGAGCGCCTTCCAGACCGCTGGTGTGGTATACACGGTTTTTATGAACAGCGGCCTTTGGGGTTTTCGCAGATGCGCCATCGTCCTCACGATGGAGTCTGCGACGTATTCGCCCATTGCCTGCAGATCCATACCCGGCTGGCTCATGTTCGGCAGGAACACTTCGAGGAAATGATGGAAATCCGGAGTGTGCGCAACGTCCCACGCGAAATCGAGGTAGGCGCTAAGTGTTCGTTCGTCGGCATCGGTATCGTTGTTGAGGGTGATTGAATAGAGCCCAAGTTTGATCTTGCAATCTTTTGCGCAAGCCATCGCCTCATCACAGTATCTGCCTGCTTCCGGCGTACGAACAGTGGTAAAAGGACGCGAGGGCTGGGCACCGTACTTTCCGTGGCGAGGACTCCAGATGCGCGTTTCTGCGTTCATGCGTACGATTGGTGTCACGGGGGACGATTCAAACAACTTTTCCTCAAAGGCGAGGTTCTCCGCGTCAGCAGGTGACATCAACAAACCGTCAATATATCCGTCCGCAAGAATAGCTCGCTGAAGATCCAGATATTCCGGGCGCGTGCGATAATGAGGTGACGGCGTTTTCTCTATTCCGATTCCGGTGAGACCATATGCGGTGAGCGCATCGGCGGCAAAAATGAATATCGGAGATCGTGCGAGAAGAGAAGCGTCTGCCAGCTTCTCAAAAACCCTGTCTCCCATGGCGTGCCTTCCTGACAAAAGGTTCGATCGGCTCTGTTTGCACGCTTCAGAAATACGAGACCCTGCATGCGAAGTCAACCCGCCGCGGACCCGTTGTGCGGACGGCATCGCCGTCCGTAACCTCATTTCGGGTGAATTGGGAGGGTCACGTTGGGAGGACGGACGATGCCGCAGTCGAAGCAATTTGCGCCGCGTGATGTCGTGCTGGAACCAGGGCTTTTTCGCGACCGTTACGAGCTGAATCGACGGTACGTGATGAGTTTGAAGAACGAGAACCTTCTGCAGAACCACTATCTGGAAGCGCGACTCTGGCAAACCAGCTTCCGCAACACGCATAACGGAGAGACAGGCTGGGGAGAAGACCGGCACTGGGGGTGGGAATCCCCGACCTGTCAGGTTCGTGGTCAGTTTCTCGGGCACTGGTTATCCGCGGCCGCAAGAATCGCCGAAACCGGCGATGACTATGAAGTACGCGCGAAGTTGAACAGGGTGGTGGCGGAACTCGCAAGATGCCAGCAGGCGAATGGTGGAGAGTGGGTGGCCTCAATTCCACCGTCATATCTCGAATGGACGGCGAAAGGTCAGCCCACCTGGGCACCTCATTATGTAGTTCATAAGACTCTTATGGGTCTTTTTGAGGCGTTTGCCGTATCCGGAAACGAGCAGGCGCTGCAGGTCCTTTCGAAAGCCGCGGAATGGTTCGTTCGCTGGACGAGCAAATTCGACCGTGACACGATGAACGACATTCTTGACACAGAAACGGGCGGAATGCTCGAACTCTGGGCCAATCTCTACGGTGTTACCGGCAAACAGGAGCATCTTGATCTCGTATACAGATATGATCGCCCACGGCTTTTTGACCGGCTTCTGAACAGGGAAGACGCGCTTACAAATCAGCATGCGAACACGACCATACCTGAAGCCCACGGCGCGGCACGCGCGTGGGAAGTCACCGGCGATGAGCGGTGGAGACGGATTGTGGAGGCGTACTGGGAATGCGCAGTGACCAACAGAGGGTATTTCTGCACCGGGGGACAGACGTGCGGAGAGGTGTGGACGCCCCCGTATGAGTTTTCCGCGCGGTTGGGGGACAAAAACCAGGAACATTGCACCGTTTATAACATGATGCGGCTTGCGGATTATCTGTTTCGCTGGACTGGAGACGCGCAATACGCTGACTACATCGAACGCAACCTGTACAACGGCATCCTCGCGCAGCAGAACCCGTCGACGGGGATGGTGTCGTACTTCCTCCCGCTGTGTGCAGGCGGAAAGAAGCGTTGGGGATCGCCCAAAAATGACTTCTGGTGTTGCCATGGCACACTGGTTCAGGCTCACACCCTGCACAACGCGTATGGCTTTTACAAATCTGATGACGGGCTGATTCTTGCGAACTACATTCCGTCCAGTGTTACGTGGCGGAGGGAGGGCGGTGTTGTCGTACTCGCCCGACAGACTCTTGACACGGAGGTGTCCGCCCGGTCGTTGCCTAAGCGCCTGGTGGTGAATCTCACCGTGTCGTGTTCCGAACAGACCGAGTTTCCTTTGCAGGTGCGCGTTCCCTGGTGGGTGGCGGGAGAGATGGAGATCTTGGCAGACGGGGTGCGTCTGGATACAACCGCTGTTACGCCTTCTTCGTTCGTAACAATCCGCAGGGCGTGGAAGCAGGAGACGATCCGAATTGTGATTCCCCAGAACATCCGCTCTTCCCCGATTCCGGACATGCCGGGCACGGTGGCATTCATGGACGGTCCCGCGGTCCTTGCGGGTCTCGTTCACGAAGAAAGGCGCCTCACCGGAAACAAAAATGAGCCGAACAGCTTTCTCACGCCGGACAACGAGCGGGAATGGACGACATGGCGACGTACATATCGGACGACAGGGCAATCGCGCGGGGTTCGATTTGTGCCGCTCCACGCGATAGAGGATGAAACGTACACCGTGTATTTTCCTGTTGAAGAGCCCCGGTGATTTGGTCGTGTTCAGATGACATCCGTGACGACAAACGGGGCAAATACGCCGTGACAGCGGGTTGCCGCAGCGCGGGAAGAGATGGAACTCATTTGACCGGTTTGGCCGTTAAATTAACAGTTCCATTCCCGAGTTTGTTCACGTCTTCGCCAAAAAGGAGGGTGCCATGGCATTCGAACTTCCTTCGCTTCCGTACCCAGACACCGCACTGGAGCCGAATTATTCGGCAAAGACATTCAGTTTTCATCACGGCAAGCACCACAAAGCGTACGTTGACAATCTGAACAAGCTGATAGCCGGGTCGGAGCTGGAAGGAAAAACGCTGGAACAGATCATCCTGGCTACCGCGAATGACCCTTCGAAAATCGGCGTTTTCAACAACGCCGCCCAGGTCTGGAACCACACGTTTTTCTGGAACTGCATGAAACCGGCCGGCGGAGGAAAGCCTTCGGGAGCCCTTGCTTCGGCCATTGACGCGGCGTTCGGCGGATACGACAAATTCGTGGAGCAGTTCAAAGCAGCCGCAGTGGGCAGATTCGGAAGTGGCTGGGCCTGGCTGGTTCTGGAGAATGGCGCTCTGAAAATCGTAAGTACGCCCAATGGCGAAACACCCATGACAAAGGGACAAAAGGCGCTGCTAACGGTGGATGTCTGGGAACACGCGTACTACCTGGATTACCAGAATCGCCGGCCCGATTTCGTGCAGACGTTTCTTGACCACCTCGTGAACTGGGATTTCGTCGCTCAAAACTTCGAAAAGGCAAAATGAAACCACTGCGGTCGGAAATGAGCGCCGTGCGAGAGTCATTCTGCACGGCGCTTTCGTTTTGCGTGAGTCCAGGAATTAGCGAGAGGAGGCGAGAGTGTTCCACAAAACTGTTCTGATGATCGGCCTGCACAGTCATCAACCCGTTGGCAATTTTGACGAGGTGATTGAACTCGCCTATGATCAAGCATACGTGACGCTGCTGGATTACCTCGACCGGCACCCGACGGTGAAGGTGAACCTGCATTACAGTGGGTGTTTGCTGGAGTGGCTGGAGGTGCATCACCCGGATTTCCTGGTCAGAATCCGCCGTGTCGTGGAACGCGGTCAGGCTGAGATCCTCTCCGGAGGTTTTTTTGAGCCAATCTTGCCGGTTATTCCACCAGGGGACGCACGGGCGCAGCTCGAAATGTTGTGCGATTTCGTGCGGGATCGCTTTGGCTACGATCCGAAGGGGTTCTGGCTTGCCGAAAGAGTCTGGGAACCCGTAATTCCGTCTATTGGAGCCGGCGCGGGGCTATGCTACACGGTGCTGGACCAGAGCCATTTTGTGTCAAGCGGAGTAGGGAAGGAAGATGCCAACGGGTATTACGTTACCGAAGATCAGGGGAAGTCGGTAGCAGTATTTCCCATAGACTACACGATGCGGTACACCATCCCCTGGAAACCGGTCGCCGCAACTCTGGATTACCTGCGCTCGAAGCACGAATCCGAACCCGGAAGAGGCTGGACTTTTGCGGATGACGGCGAGAAATTCGGCTCCTGGCCAGAAACCTGGGAGAACATCATTCAGAAGGGGTGGTTCGAGGAGTTTTTCGCGGGAATAGAAGCCTCGCGCGACTGGCTGGAGACTGAAACGTTCAGCCAATTCATGACCTCCCATCCTCCCTCGGGGCGGGTTTACCTTCCGACCGGAAGTTACCCGGAAATGCTGCGCTGGTCGCTTCCTGCCCGGGTATCCGAGCCGCTGAACCGTTTTCTCGAAAAGATTGAAGATGAAGGGGACAGAGACTTCGTGAGGATGGGTTTCTGGCGGAATTTCATGGCGAAATACCCTGAAGCTAACAACCTTCACAAACGCATGCTACGGGCCAGCAAGCGCGTTTCGAGTTCTACGCAACCCGAAGAAGTTATAAACGGAGCCCGCACCCACGTGCTTCGCTCTCAGTGCGATTGCCCGTACTGGCACGGCGTGTTCGGAGGCCTCTACCTGAATTTTTTGCGACACGCCGCTTACGCGGAGATGTTGACTGGAGAAGCTCACGCCGCGCCGGTGGAGGGCATTCTGTCGGAAGCGTACGACTTCGACGCTGACGGACAGGAGGAACTCATCGTGGAGAACGCGCGGCAAGTTCTGATTTTCTCGCCTCATGCGGGTGGCACGTTGCGGGAATGGGACTGGCGCAGTTTTCCGACGAATTTGCTGGACACTCTCGCACGTCGGGAGGAGGTGTACCACAAAGAGATCGCCCAAGCCCTGGTGAAGGGACGCGCTGGTTCGGCCGATCTTTCGGGTGCCACACTGGCGAAAACGGAAGGTATCGCGGAGATTCTCAATTACGATCGGTACAATCGGTGGTGTCTGATCGACATCTTTCCTGCTCCGGGAACCACTGCCGAAGAGTTTGCACGTGCTCAGTATGTCGATGAGGGGGACTTCTCCACCGAAGCATACCGATGGGCTCACAAACAATCCAGCGAACGAGTAGAGATCGAGATGGTGCGGGATGGCGAAGTGAGAAGGGGGAGCACCATCTGGCCTGTGAGGTTGACCAAACGGGTCGAGGTGATTTCGGGA
This sequence comes from Candidatus Latescibacterota bacterium, assembly GCA_022706085.1. Taxonomy (GTDB): domain Bacteria; phylum Latescibacterota; class MWCZ01; order MWCZ01; family MWCZ01; genus MWCZ01. Next base: position 72,487 of record JAKJDF010000012.1, read on the forward strand.
CAACCGGGAATGAACGTCGAGTACGTCGTCGAGAACCGTGGCGACTGCGTCTTCGAGGGTTTCTTCGGTTCTGAATGGAACTTCGGTCTTCTCGCAGGGTGGGCGGACGACAGGTACTACCTCGTGAACGGCAGACGGGGCCCAGGGGATATGCGGCTCGCAACTTCGGGACAACATTCGGAGGTTACCGAAATCGGAGTTGTAGACCACTGGCAACGCGCCGACATCCGCCTGAGCATTTCCGTTCCCGCCGACGTATGGCGTTATCCCGTTGAAACGGCGTCTCTCTCAGAAGGTGGGTACGAAAAAACGTACCAGGCGTCTGCGGTGTTTCCCCACTGGAAGGTTCTTCTCGAACCGGGCAAGCCGTGGATGGTGAAGGTTGCCGTGTCAGTTCTGGAGCCCGTCTGGCATCCACAGGCCGAGTGAAGCACGTCTAGATCAGAGACACGGGATCCACATTTATGGAAAGCTGCACAAAGCGCGAATGCATACACTCGAATGACTCCTTGACTCCTTTCGCGATAGCGTGGAGACTCTGACTTGATGTCCCTTTCAGGAGTATGTGCCAGCGCCATTGCTTGTTGATTCTTGGAATGGGCGCCTCTGAGGGCCCGAGGACTTCGACCTTTCCTTGTGCGAGGTCGTTCGCTTTCGCCGCGAGCGCGCGAGCGGTTTGAAGGACGATATCGTTTTCCGAACCACGGAGTTGTATCAACACAAGCTTTCCAAAGGGCGGGTACCCCAGCTCTTCCCGTTTGCGCAATTCGTCTTCCGCAAAACCGTCAACGTCGTGTCGGCTTGCCGCCTGAATTGCCGGGTCCTCCGGCATCGTCGTCTGGACTATCACGTGTCCGGGTTCGTTTCCACGACCCGTCCTCCCGGCAACCTGAGTCAAGAGCTGAAACGTTCTTTCTGCCGCCCGGAAATCAGGAAGCCCCAGCCCGATATCGGCGGAGATCACCCCCACAAGGGTAACGTTCGGGAAATCGAGCCCCTTCGCGACCATCTGGGTCCCGAGGAGGATTGAAGCCTCGTTTTTTCGGAATCTCTCCAGCAATCTGTGGTGAGCATTTCTCCCGTGCGTGGTATCCTGATCCATGCGAAGCAGGGTCGCGTTCGGGAACGCTTTGGATATTTCGTCCTCCACTTTCTGCGTACCTGTTCCCGAGAAGCGCAAAGAAGTTTCGTTGCATTCCGGACACATTTTCGGAACGGGCCGAACGTCGCCGCAATAGTGGCATTTCATCGCGTCTTCGGGACGGTGATATGTCATGGACACCTGGCAGTTCTGGCATTCCACGATTGTTCCGCACCTGGCACATTGCAGCACCGTTGAGAAACCGCGCCTGTTCTGAAGAATGACTGCCTGGTTCCCGTTTTCGATAGTTTTGGCAACGGCGGAACGGAGCGACTGGGAAAGACCGCCCCAGTTGCCGTCCGCGCGCTCTTTCCGCATGTCCACAATCTGAACTTCCGGCAGTGGTTTGTCATCCACCCTCCCCGGAAGGCGGACGTATGTGTACTTCGCTCGACGCACGTTCTGGAGCGATTCCAGCGAAGGCGTCGCGGAACCAAGCAACACGACGCTGTCACTCATTCGTGCGCGCATGACGGCAACATCCCTCGCGTGGTACCTCGGGTCAGACTCCTCCTGTTTGTAACTCCCCTCGTGCTCCTCGTCCACAACTATCAACCCGACGTCACGTACAGGTGCGAATACTGCCGATCTGGGGCCTACTGCCACGTTCTTTCTTCCTTCGTGGAGCGCCCGCCAGGCATCAAGCCGTTCGCCGGCAGTCAACTGACTGTGCAAGACGGCGACATTTTCCCGGAACCGAGACCGAAATCGCCGTACCGTCTGCGGAGTAAGGCTGATTTCCGGCACCAGAACAATGGCACCGCGGCCTGCTTCAAGTGTGTGCTCGATTGCATCGAGGTATACCCGCGTTTTGCCGCTGCCGGTAACGCCATGCAACAGAACCGCCGAAAACTTCCGGGAGGCCAGATTCGGCAGAATGACTGCGAGGGCCTCCCTCTGGTCGTTGGTCAGAGGTTGTCCGGTGTCGTCTTCGGATCTGCCGTAGTCAGGTTCCCGGTCAACCTCGTGCTCCTCTGCGTTGAGGACTCCCCGCGCAACAAGACGGTTTACCACGGCGGTGGAAACGCCGAACCGAGATCGGACGCTCGCGACGGAAAGCGGCGCAGCAATCGTCCGCAGACCGTTGATGACACGAAGTTGTTCAGCCCCGAAACGCATTTGGCCAGTTGCGTCCGGATCGCGATATGCGGGAGCCAGTTGGACCACTTTCTCAGTCCGGACACGAGCAAGAACGATTGGTTCTGCTTCGTCTCTGATTCCGACACATCCTTCATTCTGCAACGCATGAAGATTCGAGCGAAAACCGGTTCCCGAAAATACGCGGGCGAGAGTTTTCAGGGGCACCTGACCCTTTTCGGCGACATGACGCAGGATTTCCGCCCGTTTTGGGAAACGTTGCTGAAGACTATCCGCGACTGCGTGGGGGTTCTCGCACGACGGATAAACCATCCAAACGCTGTTCGTCCCAAGACCGTGGGGAATCGCAGCTCGTATGGCCTCTCCCCAGCTCGACAGGTAGTAGTCGGCTATCCAGCGCGTGAGAGAAAGCATGGTGGGGTCGAGCGACGGGGAAGGATCGGGGAAATCAGCTACGGGTCTCAGGACGTGCTGCGCGGCCCCCGCCCCGTCTTCATGGACGTCGACAATCATTCCGGTAACGAGGTTCCGCCGGAACGGGACAACCGCCCGCATGCCCACGAGCGCACCGTCTGATAGCTCGTCGGGAACGGAATAGGTGAATACGGCGTCGACCGCTAATGGGAGCGCAACGTCAACCGAGAGGGGCATAACCTGTGTCTCACGGGGTCACGATTCCCGACGGAGTGCACAAAAAGAACGTCATGTTGCGAGCCTCCTGCCGTGGCGTGGGAACGGCCTGGCGATTCAGGAGAAGCCTCGCCGCCCAGTAGCGCCCAAGGGTGACGCGTAACGTGTCTTCCACATCACTCTGTTTGCTTTGGCCGGGCACGAGAATCCCGTCGAAAAGGACGATGCCGTCTTTCCGTGCGATGAGCACCCAGACGCTGTCAGTTGCCTCTATGGTCATTGTTCTCACGACGCCGGGAACCCGCGCCTTTGCCAACTCCGGTGGTTGTGCAAGTCGGACTACGGGTTCATTGGAGAGGGCGTCGTTTTCTGTCGGCGTGATGACTTGGGCGTCTTCCTTTTGCGTTGGAGCAACCGCACTCTCTGGTTCGCGAGGCGATTCCGAGAATGAATCTACCGAACTCTGCCAGGGGTGCCAGAGGAAGAGTGCGACAAGCAGGGTTGCTCCCAATGCAACCCAGGACGCTGTCTTCCAAGGCATCGCGGGAAATGCCGGTCGCTTTTCGGTGAAGACGACTTCCTGGGCTTCGTCGTCTTCCAGGGTCGTCGGGCCGGCAGTGGAAAGCCCTGAAGGCGGGAAGACTGAGTCTATTTCCCGTTCTTCAACACCGACGATCCGGGCATAGGTGCGCAGGTGCCCCCGAACGAACGCCGGTTCGACAACAGAGAAATCCCCCGATTCATAGTGCTGCAGAATCGTAACATTGATGCGCGAACGATCCGCGACTTCCTGCAGACTCAGCCCATGTTCTTCGCGTGCTTTGCGAAATCGGTCTGCAAGACTGATTCGCGCTTCGGAGGTGTCCGGGATTTCAACAGGATCGTCAGACATCCCTATTCCTTCCGTCGAGCGGCAACAAGTTGGAGCATGGCCACTACGCGGCTCACTGGTAACCCTACGACGTTGGAATAACAGCCGCATATCTTCGTCACGAACCCCGCGGCCACGCCTTGGATGCCGTATGCACCCGCCTTATCCAGAGGTTCGGAGGATTGCGCATACGCGGCGATTTCGTAATCGCTCGCCTCGCGCATCCACACTTCAGTGAGCACAGAATCAGAGATTTCCAGACGTGAAACGGTGTCCACTACGGCGATGCCGGTGATGACCTCATGTTTCCGGCCCGACAACCGCCGCAGCATCTCACACGCTTCCGTCGCATCCGCAGGTTTGCCAAGCGGTTGCGAATCAACAAAAACGGCAGTATCCGCCGCAAGTATGACTGCTTCAGGATGCCGTGTGGCAGCGACACTCGCTTTCCTTCTGGCCAGCGATCTGACTGCGTCAGCCGGCAATAGGTTCTGCGGCCACGCTTCATCAACCTGTACAGGCTCCTGCAGAAATCGGATTCCGACCTGATTCAGCAACTCCGCGCGGCGCGGAGACGCCGAGGCCAGGATCAAAGGTTGAGGCTGTTCCGACACGAACCACGGCGGTGGTGAAAAGCTGGAACGAATCATTCATTACTTCCGACGCCGCGATGCTTGCGCCTGCGGGCACGCCACGCACGAATCCGTGCGTGGTGGTTTCAGAGGATGTCTCCCGCCGCTCACCATGAACTGAAACGGCGCGTACATTTGTCTGCAAATAAACCGGTTGGACCAGATTTGGCTGATTGCCCAGCCCCGATCCGGTCGTTCAAAAAGATACGAAACAGCGATGTCATCGGCACGAAAGCGATGCGTACGGGAAGGGAGGTGATCACGCTGGGACACCCTGAGTTTTTCTCGCTGTGGTGTATCGCGTTGGGATGCGTGCTGCCAGCCAATGCGACAGGTGAAGCAGTTCACGCACGGAACGACTTGCAAATTGAGGAAATGGTGCGTATTCCGGCCACTTCGTTTCTGATGGGAGACGATCATTCCGACGCCGACGTACGACCGGTGCATCGCGTTGATGTCCCGGCGTTCTTCATAGACCGGCGGGAAGTTACCTGTGAAGAGTTCCGCCGGTTCCTTCTTGCGAACCCTGAATGGCGTAAAGGGCGAGTCTCATCCTTTCTGGCGGACAGGAACTATCTTCGAGACTGGGAGGATCTGTCGTACCCTCGTGGGAAGGCGAACCACCCTGTGACCTGGGTCAGCTGGCATGCAGCCAACGCGTATGCCAGGTGGCGCGGGGCGCGTCTTCCAACTGAAGCGGAATGGGAAGCGGCCGTGCGCGGCGCGACTGGACGAATCTACCCGTGGGGAAATGAAAGCCCGGAGAACTCAGAAGTGCCACGCGCGAATTACGCGTCCACCCGGGGCAGATTCAATCCACACCGCGGGACGGAACCCGTCGGCAATTACCCCGCTGGCGCGACACCGGAAGGGGTACTCGACATGGCAGGCAACGTGTGGGAATGGGTGGCGGATTGGCACGATCCGGATTACTACTCCGAAAGCCCTCGAGTGAATCCTGCCGGTCCACCCAACGGAAGCTATCGTGTCGTCCGAGGCGGGTCTTGGGCAGTTCCTTCGCCTTGGCTCCGTTCGTACGCCAGGTTGAGGGCATTTCCCGCCAAAACAAGCGATCAAGTTGGTTTCCGTTGCGCCAGAACCTCTTCGCACTGATCTTCAGTAGAGCGTGCGGCTGTGAACCGCGCTTGCCTCCCTCAAAAATCAAACGAGTGCATTCCAGGATCTTGCGGGGGTTCTTCCATTTGTCAAAACCGAAAGGACCAGTCGTGAAAAGAGGAATAATCCTGTTGGTTTGTGTCGTGGTTTCCGTGGGAACAGCGTGGTCCGCGAACTGGAACACGGGGCGTAATCCGAAGAACGTCATCATTCTCGTCGGTGACGGCATGGGTTTCAACCAGGTTGAGGCGGGTTCCCTGTTTTTGTACGGTGAATCGGGCAGGCAGGTTTTTGAACGCTTCCCCGTCAGATATGGATGCACCACCTTTTCCGCGTCCGGGAACGGATATCAACCCGATTCAGCATGGACTTCGCTCGATCATCTGAAAAAAAGGGCGACAGATTCCGGGGCTGCTGCGACAGCGCTCGCGACTGGAACGAAAACAACCAACGGCGCCATAGGAGTGGCGCCCGACGGCAATCCTGTTCAGAATATCCTCGAGGTTGCCGAGGATGCCGGGAAGGCGACAGGTGTGGTGAGCTCGGTGGGCATTTCGCACGCCACCCCGGCGGGCTTCGTGGCTCACAGTCTGAGCAGGGGAAGTCTTGAAGCCATTGCGCAGGAGATGATCCTCGGAAGCCGGGTAGATGTGATTATGGGGGCGGGAAACCCATGGTTCGACGACAACGGGAACGCGCTGGCGGAGCCGAAGAGTTTCCGGTGGGTCGGAGGCGAACAGGTGTGGAAGGGGCTTCTGTTATCCGGCGCACGATTCGATCTGGACACAAACGGAACGTACGAAACGACGGTAGCAGATGCCGATGGAGACGGTGTCCCGGATAGATGGGAGCTTGTCCAGACGCGGCGGGCGTTTCAACAACTTGCAGTTGGGCGGACACCGAACCGGGTCCTCGGCTTGCCACAAATACATGAGACATTGCAGCAGAAGCGCACCGACCAGCGCGGATCGAACCTCAGGCAGGACTACGCGAACGACGAGCCATACGCAGTACCGTTGAACGAAAAAGTTCCCACCCTCGCGGAAATGACGCGAGCCGCCATCAACGTTCTTGATAACGATCCGGATGGTTTCGTGTTGATGGTGGAAGGCGGCGCGATTGACTGGGCCGGACACAGCAACCTTGGCGGGCGGGTCATCGAAGAGATGGTGAGCTTCACGGAAGCGATCGAAGCAGTAGTCGCGTGGGTGGATTCGGCAAGCAGCTGGGACGAAACACTGGTGGTTGTCACCGCCGACCACGAGACAGGATACCTGTGGGGACCAGGAACCGGACCGGGGGCCGATGGAGCAGTTCAGTGGAACCCACTGCAAGGCAGAGGACCGCGTCGGATGCCGGCGATGCAATGGAACAGCACCGGCCACACAAACAGCCTTGTTCCGTTTTTCGCAAAAGGGAAGTGCAGCGATCGTTTCGCGCGCTTTGTTGATGGAACCGATCCGCGTTACGGGCAGTTCGTGGACAATACCGTAATCTTCCGTATGCTGACAGAGGATTAGCCGGCAGTTCTGCACGTATCCGCGATTGGTGAACGCTGCCAGAGGCCCTGAAACAAGGTGCACCTGTTTCAGTGTCTCTACTTTTTCCTGAGCAAGAGCCTCAACGGAGTACCCGAAAAGCCGTATTCCTCCCGCAGACATCGTTCTAGATATCGTTCCCCCGCGGTACCGATTGTATCCGGATTGTTCACAAAAAATACGAACGTCGGGGGCCGGACACCCACCTGTGTCACATACGAAAGGCGCGGGACGCCTCTCCGAGAAATGGGCGGAGGGTTCCTTTTGACGAGTTCCCTGAGCCACTCGTTCAGCGCGTTCGTAGGGATTCTTCGAGTCCATTGTTCGTACGCAGTAAGGACATCGGAGAAAACCTTCTCGACGCGCTGTCCGGTCGCGGCACTGATAAGGGAGACGGGGACGTGTGCGGTGAAGGGGTTCCGCGCCCACAACTCCTTCATAAACGCGCCAGCCGTTTCTGATGTTTTCCCCGGCACGGCATCCCATTTGTTTGCGGCGATGACAACCGCTTTCCCGGCATCCACGATCTGAGCGAGTATGTCGCTGTCCTGTTTGACGAGGTGGTCCATCGCTTCGATCACCAGTACCGCCACGTCGCAGCGCTCGATCGCCTTGAGAGTGCGCAGCACGCTGAAATGTTCGATGGCGTCACGGGTTTTCCACACGTTCTTCTGCCGCCGCAATCCCGCAGTGTCGACCAGCGTGTAGGATCTCCCCTCGTGCTGAAAGAAAGTGTCGGTAGCGTCTCTCGTCGTTCCCGGAACGTCGTCCACAACAACTCTGGGGGACCCTGTCAGCGCATTCACGAGAGACGATTTGCCCACGTTCGGCCGGCCCACAAACGCAACCGCGATACCGCCTTCCGGCTCCTCACCTTCGGCCTCTGGTGGCAACCGTTTCACCAGCTGATCGAGCATGTCCCCTACATGCCGGCCGGTCATCGCCGAAACAGGAACGGGAGGTCCCATCCCCAGCGCGTGGAACGCGTGAACTTCGACGTCGGCTTCCGGATTGTCAACTTTGTTGACTACCAGCAGGGTCTGCCGCTCCTTTTTCCTCAGAACTCGGGCGACTTCTGCGTCCAGGTCGGTGACTCCGGTTTGAGCGTCAGTGAGGAAAAGCACCAGAGAAGCTTCCTCCATCGCGATCCGGACCTGACCCAGGATGTGCGTTTCCATCGGGTCGCTGCTTCCCGGTACCAAACCTCCTGTATCGACCAGCAGGAATTCTCTGCCATTCCAATCGGTTTTCGCCATGATCCTATCACGGGTAACACCGGGTTCGGGATCGACGACAGAGTGGCGGTGTCCGACGATTCTGTTGAAAAGGGAGGACTTGCCTACATTCGGTCTTCCGACGATCGCAACAACAGGACGCGACATTCAGGCTCCATTTGTGGGTTCTGTATATGCAGGGACTCTAAGAAAGATACGCGTTTGGCTGTTAACCCGGTGTATTTCCCGCCGCTCCAACGGAACCCTGTGGAGGACAGTCGATCGGTTCCCTACGTTTCACGTGCGTCGCGCAGCGAAAGAGCCATATCGGAGCGCGTTCTCGCGTCCGTCTCTTTTTCGTATGCAACCCGAATGCTTTCGGCCGCTTCCCGACCGCGCACGCGTGCCAGCGCCCACGCTGCGTGTTCGCGGAGCAAGGGTTCGGTATCTTTGAGTAAGCGCAACAACGAATCGGTGGCCTTCTGTGTCTTGAGGTTCCCTGCGACGACGGCCGTGTTCCGGATCAAGCGCGTTCGGCCGGTCCGCTCGAAGGGCGTATTGCGAAAGCGCGTGCGGAAACCTCCTTGGTCCAGATCCAAAATATCGACTGCGTCCATCGCCAACGTCTCGGCGTCCGAGAAGGAGCGCACAGTGGCCTTTTGGTTCCACGGGCACACGTCCTGGCATGTGTCGCACCCGAAAATCCGCGTCCCCAGAACGGGCCGAAGCTCGCGTGGAATACTGCCTTTGTATTCGATGGTGAGGTACGAAAAGCATCGGCGGGCATCCAGCACCCGTGGCGCAACCAAGGCGCCTGTGGGACATGAATCGAGACAACGTGTGCACGCACCGCACCCGTCTGGAACGACGACCGGGGTTGCAGGGAGGTCAAAAGGAAGCGCGATTTCACAGATATGGAATCGGGACCCCAAATCCGGATTGATGAGCAGCGTGTTTTTGCCGACCCATCCGAGGCCCGCCTGCCTTGCGAAATCGCGCTCCAGAATTGGAGCGGTGTCAACGTGGATCCACCCCTCAACGTGCGTTCGCAGTTCCGTGCGCAGGGCCTCGACAACTTTTTCCAAGGCGTTTCTGCAGCGGTGATGGTAGTCTTCACCCGTCGCATGCGCGGATAGTAGTCCGCTGTGCACCGTCTCCGTGCCGGGCGGGGCACCTGAGTATGGCAGCGCGTAAACGACGAGGGAACGGGCGCGGGGATTCAGGCATCGCACGTCGCGCCGCTCGTTTCTCCGGCGGTTCAGATAGACCATGTCGCCCGCCAGACCGGCATCGAGCCATTCGCAGAAAGGCTCCCATGTGTCGGGGGTCAGCTTAGGAGCAACAAACGGACCGATCAAACCGTGTACTCGCCCGTGGCGGCGCAGAATAGTCAAAATGTCAACGCCCACACGTTCTCACAGGGAAAGGAATTATTTGGTGCATATTGACCCAGAATGTCCGGTTGACCTGCATACACACACCACTGCTTCCGACGGTTCGCTGTCACCTGAAGATCTGGTGGACCTGGCCCGGAAGGGAGGGCTATGTGCCATCGCGGTAACCGACCATGATACGACCGACGGCGTAATCCGCGCCATAGAAGCCGGCCAACGAGCCGGCGTTATGGTAATTCCGGCAGTCGAGATCAGTTCGCAGCACAAACCGGGAAGCATGCATATTCTTGGCTACTTCATCGATACGGGCGAACCCCGACTTCAAAATACGCTTGCGGAAATGGTACGCAATCGCGACCGACGAAACCTTGGCATCGTCGAGCGTCTCAACAACCTCGGGGTTCAGATAACGCTCGAGGAAGTGTGTGGATATGCGGGTGGCGACGTTCTGGGGAGGCCACATTTCGCACGAGCACTCGTTGAGAAGGGGGTTGTCTCGACGATTCAGGAAGCTTTCGATCAATATCTGGATGCCGGAGCTGCAGCTGGAGTTCCGAAAGAAAAGCTCCCGCCTGAGCTTGTGATTGACATGATTCACGGCGCGGGCGGTTTGGCTGTGCTCGCGCATCCGTACCAACTTCGGCTGGGTGACGGAGAGGAACTCGAGAGCCGGGTACGGCGGCTTTGCGATCAAGGGCTCGACGGGATCGAGTGCTATTATCCGGAGCATTCGGAAGCACAGACTGCGATTTACCGTTCTCTGGCAGCTCGTTACGGTCTTGTGTCCACGGGCGGAACTGATTTCCACGGGTCGAGCAAGAATCAGAGCCGCCTCGGGTTGCAGCTACCTCTCCAGGCTTCCTGTGTTCTGGAGTTGGCAACAAGGCGTGCCCGGGGGAAGCCTCCACGCTTTTGAGGATTCCACAGAGCCTTTTCCAGATGGGAACAAGAAACAGATGCCAGTTCCTGCGGTGAGAATTGAGGGACATTCGGGCGGCGCGTGGCGCGTAACATGTCCATCACGCGACAGGGTGAGGAAAGTAGCGTTCGCACTGGGTGGTATGGTGGCAGGCTTGTTGATGGCGGTTGTAAGCGTTTCCGGCCTGTTCTCAGCATTTGCGGGGGAGCAAAACGGCGCGGAATTGTTCGTGCTCGGATGGCTTGGGCACCTCGCCTTGATCTCCGCGCTGTTGATCTGGGTTGCCGTTTCCCTTGTGTTCCGCGCGGCACAAGGGTTTGAGGTCAGGTGCGACGGTACGGTCGTATCTGTCGTGCGTTTTTCGGCGTGCGGCAGCAAGGAATTGATGCGTGTTCCGATCGAAGAATGCGAACTCCTGAGCGGCGGTACAGACCTTGCATTTCGGTTTACGAGGCGGGGAAGCGACAAGAAGGTAGTGCTGGATACCCATTACCGACTCAGCCCTGAAGAGCATCTGGCCATTGCACCGCTCTTTCACATTCGTGAGTCTTCCGGGAACGCCTGAAAAACGAACCAGATCATGATGTGCGCTCAATTCTCCATGCACAACGTCTTCAATTTCGTCTGAGCGGCCGCCACGATGAACGAATCCAAAGTGCAATCTGCAATCGCCCTGGAGGGTGTCTCGTTCTCATACGGCGAGAACGAAGTCCTTTCCAATGTCACATTCGCCGTGGCGCCCGGTGAATTTGTGGGAATCATCGGCCCGAATGGCTCGGGCAAGTCCACGCTTCTCCGCATCATGGCGGGCATCCTGCGCCCGTCGTCTGGAGTCGTGACGATGGCGGGACGCCCCATGCAGAACCTCAGCCGCCGCGATATCGCCCGCAGTGTAGCCGTTGTGCCGCAGGAGACGACTTTCGTGTTCCCATTTACCGCACTCGAAGTGGTACTGATGGGGCGCTCGCCCCATCTGGGACGTTTCGGGATTGAGGGTGAGGACGATCTGGAAGTGGCGCGACAGGCCATGCAGGCTACGGACACGTGGTTCCTTCGAGATCGGACAATGGAGGAAGTGTCCGGGGGCGAGAAGCAGCGTGTCATCGTCGCGCGTGCTCTGGCTCAAAAGCCGGAAATCTTGCTTCTCGATGAACCTACCAACGCTCTGGACATTCGGCATCAGGTGGACATTTACCAGTTGTTGCAGCGCTTGCACGATGAGTCCGGCCTCACTATCGTGCTTATTTCCCATGACCTGAACCTGTCGGCGCGAGCGTGTGAGCGCCTTATCCTCCTGCACCGCGGGCGCATCAAGTGCGACGGGGGTCCCGACGAAGTGATCACGAGCGCGCTTCTGAGCGAGGTCTACGAAACGGAACTCGAGGTGCACACTGATCCAGCTACCGGTGCTCCGATCATTACGACTCCGATTGACCGGGCTGTGAGCAAAAAAAGTCAGCTGTTCGGTGCCAAAGAGAGGCAACGAAAAATACCCTGACGAGATCGGGTATTCTTACTTGTTTCAGGTACCTTGCGCTGCTATTATTGGAACCATGTAGTTTGCACAAACGTGAGGGATTTCCCACGCGGCGCGCTTCTGAGCAAGGGGTGAGATATGGAGTCCGAAGTTATCGCCGAACCGGTTGCGGCCGATGCTCTTGCTGCGATGCGGAAGGTAGAGGACGAAGCCGAAGCGTTAGTTGCACATGCGCGGGCCGAGGCGAAGGAGCTTCTGGAGCGTGCGCGTCGCGAAGCTGAAGAGAGACGTTCCCGGGAGCACGCTCTCATGCAGCGCGAGATGGAGCTCAGGCGGCAGGAGCTTCTGAATGGTGTTCTGCGCAAGACGGAAGCCGTGAAAGCCGAAGCCGAAGCTGAAAAGGCGAGCTACGCCGCCGAAGTGCGCCGTATAACTCCACAGCTTGTCGAGGAAATCGTCGCTCTCGTCGTAGGGTGACGCCGCGTCACATGCCGGTGTGATCCGGTTCTTTTGGGGGGACGAGGCATGGCCTCAGCCTCGGCGTTTTTGAATGCACGCGCCCACGCCCTTCTCGGCATGTTACTTTCGCGGGAAGCCCTTCTGCGACTTGCTGACCTTCCCAGTGCGGAAGCGGTTCTGGCAGACCTTTCGGCCCGCGAGTATTTTCGGGCTTCGCTGCCGGCCGGGCAATTGACCTTTTCCCAGCGTTTGAACCTCGAACTCGACGCGGATTACCGATCCACCCTCCTCGTGCTCCCGCAGGAAAGCCGGCCGCTAGTACGCGCGTTGTATCGTCTCAGAGAGGTGGCTTTCCTGAAAGCCGCGCTTGGTTGCGCGAACAGGAACGTCCCGCCAGCCTCGCGCGGCGCGTACCTCGGGGGGCTTCACCTTTTCAACATCGCAGACGAGGAGGCTTTCTATCAGGCGGCGGATGTTCCAGAGGCCGTCTCCAGGGCGCCGGAGCCTTATCGAACACCGATGGAAAACGCACTCCATCAGGTCGAGGAACAAGGGTCCCTCTTCCCGATCGAAATTGCCCTTGACCTTCTCGTGCTCCACGAGCTGTGGCTCGCGGGCCGAGCTTTGACAGGAATGGATCGCGCGCGGATTTTCCCGATGTTCGGGGTATGGTTTGACGTGTTCAATGTGGTGTCCGCCGCGAGGTTGCGGCTGAATTTCGCAGTGCCAGGTGATGAAGCGCTCGGTTATCTGATCCACCACGGGCAGTGGTTGCGGCTGTCGCACCGGCGAGCGCTGGCCGGCCTCGAAAAATTCACTGATCTTTCCGTGGCATTGCGTGATACTCCCTATTCCGCGAAACTCAATGGCGCGGAATCGCTTTTTGCAGTCGGACAGGGGATGATGCGGGCGTTTCGCGAGGTGGTCTCGGTAAGTCTGGCGGGATACCCGTTCCACCTGGGCGGCACAGTTGCATATTTGCTGCTCAAAGAAATCGAGATCACGAACTTGACACGCGTGTACGAAGGTAAGCGGCGTGACGTGAAAGCCGCTGACTGGCAGGACGTTCTCGTGTAGGAAGGGGGTCCGTCGTGTTCCGACCGATCCCGATGGCGCGAATTGGCGTGATTGTGCGAGATGACCAATCCACGCAGTTGACTCGCCTGCTCGCGGCCGAAGGGGTGTTGCAGATCGAATCTCCTTCGGCGCAGCTCGGGCTGGATACTGCGACCGCGCGTTCCTCCATATCCCGCTGGGAGGCCTTGGAACGCCAGGTAACGGAATTGGCGCAAAACCTGGAAATCCCCCTTTCATCAGCCAGATCACCGTTCGAAGTGGGAGTCGATCCGAAGGACGATCTCGAGCCGTGCGAGAAAAGAGTGGCGGAAATCCTTTCGCAGGCGGAACAGATACGCGGCGATCTGGCAACAATTGCGATGAAGCGAAGAAGGACCCTCGGGCAGATCGAAGAGCTTCTGCTTCTTTCCCCGGTCAATTGGACGCTGGAGGAGTTGAGGTCAACCCAGCAACTGGCGGTCCACATCGGGGTTCTCAGCGAGGTGAACGTTCGGCGCGTGGAAGCGATCCTCGGAGCTTTGCCGCACACCACGGTTCGATTGCCGGGTCCGGCCACAGGGTGGGATGTGGTAATCGTGTTCTCCCAGAAAACTACAGCGGAACAGGTGGAAAGGGCGCTTTCAAGCGCGAACTTCAAACCGCTGGAAATCCCCGCGGATTTGACTGGCAAACCCGGCGAAGCGGAGGAGAAGCTCTGGAAGCTGCTGGACGAGCTTGAGGAGCAACGAAAAAGGCTGACGCAACAGCTTCGCGAAACAACGACTGCTGAAATGGGAGAGCTGTGTGAAATCTGGGAGAAGGCCCGCGCCGCGAGAACGCTTCTGGCGGCACAGCAGCCTTTCGGAAAAACGCGATCCCTTTCGTACGTCACCGGTTGGGTGCCGAAGGAATCGAGTCAGGCACTGACACAACGCATACGCGACACCATTGGCGCTGCGGCATACGTGGAAGTTCGTGATCCGGAACCACATGACCCCGCGGTGCCGGTGAGGCTCAAAAACCCGTCTGTGTTCCGGCCTTTTGAAGAGGTCGTGACAACCTACTCCCTCCCTTCCTCCAAAGAAATCGATCCCACCGTAGTTGTGGCGATAACCTACCTCATCATGTTCGGGATGATGTTCGGAGACGTGGGACAAGGGTTGGTGCTGGCAGCTGCAGGGTTCTGGGCAGCGAAAAAGGTGCCCTCGGTGAGGAATCTCGGCCTTATTCTAGGCATGTGCGGCATTTCTTCTGTGATTTTCGGTTTTGTGTACGGGAGCGTATTCGGTGTGGAAATGCAACTGAACCCGTGGATCAATCTGCCCCTTGTGGAACACCACACTTCGGTGATGGCGTCTAATCTCGCTGTTCTCGGGGGCATTTCCATCGGTTTCGGGATCATCATGCTCTCCCTGGGGATCATTTTCAACATCGTCAACGCGGTGCGTGAGAAAGAATGGGGTGTTGCCGTTTTTGACCAGTACGGGCTGACCGGTCTCGCGTTCTACTGGTGTGCTCTCATCTGGGCAGTTCTGACCGCTATGGGCTTTGTGGGTGTGGGGATCACGGCACTCGCAGCGGGAGCGCTCGTGGCTCTTGCGGTGCTGTTCGTGCGTGAGCCGATTATCCGCGCGACGGAAAGGAAAGAACACCTGGTTGAAGGAGGGGTCGGTTTTTTCGTCGTCCAGGCGCTTATTGACACAATGGACATGGTGATCCGCTTCCTCAGCAATACAGTCTCGTTCATCCGTGTCGCGGCGTTCGGGTTGACCCACGCGGCGCTCTTCATGGCGATTCACACGATAGGTTATATGATATCGGGTTCCACTCACGGAGCCGGTTATATCGTCACCTTCATCGTCGGCAACATCTTCGTTGTCGTCATGGAAGGCCTGATTGTTTCGATTCAGTGCCTGCGTTTGCAGTATTACGAGGTGTTCGGGAAGTTTTACCGGGGCGGGGGTCTGCCGTTCGCACCGCTTCGCGCCAGTTGAGGTTCGCTCATATCACTTCAATACGAGGGGAGTGTGGTTCATGAAGACTCTGAAGGTCGTGCTCGGTGCACTGCTGATGCTGAACCTCGCCGTGATTCTCACGGCGGCCGCGGTGGTGCTGTTTCCAGATCTCGCGCTCGCTGCGGAAGGCGCTCCCGCGGCGGCGGCAGGGGGTGATCGAGGTCTCATGATGATCGGCGCGGCTTTGGCGGTTGGTCTGGGTTGCGTGGGTGCGGGCCTGGCGGTCGCGCAGGTTGGCGCTGCTGCTCTGGGCGCGATCGGCGAAAAACCGGACATGCTCGGCAAAACGCTGATCTTCGTCGGTCTTGCCGAAGGAATAGCGATTTACGGTCTGATCATCTCTATCATGATATACGCTTCGGCAGGTTGATCGGTCGACGCTCCGAGAGGGTGTGATGAAAGTCTACTGCATTGGCAGCGAGGAAGTGGTAAAAGGTCTCGCGCTTATCGGCATTGAAGGCACCGCCACGACGGATGCCCAGGAAGCGGAACGGGCAGTGGACGCGGTGCTCAATCAGCCGGAGGTCGGGCTCCTCGTTATCAGTGAACGGCTCGCCATGCCCCTCAAGGAGAAGCTTACCGGGTGGGCGTTCGCCCATCGCCAACCTCTCATTCTCGAGATACCCGACGAGCAGGGCCCGGTATCAAAACACTCGGCTGTTCTTTCCCTCGTCATGGAAGCGGTCGGTCTGGAGCAGTCGTCATGAACAACCCAATTGACAGCCTCCGGGAAGCAGTGATCCGTGATGCTCAGGCGCAGGCATACGAGATTATGCAGGACGCCATCGCAGCGGGTCAGCGTCTTGCCGCTGAGATGGACGCCCGGATCGCACAGGACCGTTCCGAGGCCCTTGCGAAGGCGGAGCAAAAGGCTATGCAAGAGCAGCAGCGTCTTCTGGCGAGCGCACAGGGAAAAATCCAGAAAGAACGGCTGCTCGAACGGGAGAAACGCATCGCCGAGGTTATCGACGCGGCACGAAGTGCGCTGGCGGAATACGCCAGGCAGCCGGGCGTCGGCCGGGACTTGCTTCTGAAACTCTGCGTCGAAGGCGCAACGGCGTTGAGAAGCGAGAAAGTTCTTCTTGTTGTTCGTCCAGACCAGCGTAGCTGGGTCGACACACCATTTCTTCTCGCCGTGCAACAGCAATCCGGAAAAAGAGTAGAGCTTTCGGGCGAGAATCTCACGGCAATAGGCGGAGTAATCGTCACGAGTTTAGATGGTCGCGAGAGGTTCGATAACACACTGGACAATCGTCTTGCACGCGTGATTGACGACGTGCGGGCGATGATATGGACGAGGATTAGCCATGCACGATGAGCCTGTCGGCAAAGTGAGCTGGGTCAGTGGACCCGTTGTCCGCACCGTGGAGACGCGCGGCGTCCACATGTTGGACATGGTGGAAGTCGGCGACGAACGGCTCATCGGCGAGATCATCGGCCTGAATGGTGATCAAGCTACGCTCCAGGTGTACGAGGACACGACCGGATTGAAACCGGGATCCCCGGTGTACAGCACGGGTTACCCCCTCGCTGCGGAGCTCGGGCCGGGGCTGGTAACCAGCATTTACGACGGCATCTTGCGCCCGCTGAAGGCACTGGCGGATGCGACCGGGATATTTATCGGCCGCGGTGTTCGCGCTCCTTCGCTGTCCCGCGAAATTCTGTGGGACTTCACTCCCGCCATTCGAAACGGGCAAGAGGTTACCCCCGGCATGATCATCGGAACCGTTCCGGAGACGGAACGGATTGAGCACCGGGTGATGGTCCCTCCGAATGTTTCCGGGATCGTGACGAGCGTCGCTGCGGCGGGCAAATACAAGGTGGATCAGGAGATCTGCCGTGTTCGCACGCCGCAGGGCGACGAAGTGTCGCTGACGATGCTGCAACGATGGCCGGTTCGCCAGAAGAGACCGGTTGCCCGCCGGCTTCCTGCGGACACGCCGCTCGTGACGGGCCAGCGCGTGGTTGACTGCGTCTTCCCCATGGTCAAAGGTGGCGCAGCCGCAATTCCGGGTGGGTTTGGAACCGGAAAAACCATCACGCAGCACCAACTGGCGAAGTGGTCGGATGCCGACCTTATCGTGTATATCGGATGTGGCGAACGCGGCAACGAGATGACCGAAGTGCTGGTCGAATTCCCGAAGCTTATCGATCCGCACAGCAACCGGCCGTTAATGGAGCGAACGATCCTGATTGCGAACACCTCCGACATGCCCGTGGCGGCACGTGAGGCGAGCATTTATACCGGTATCACGCTTGCGGAGTATTACCGGGATATGGGCTATCACGTCGCGCTCATGGCCGATTCAACCTCCCGATGGGCTGAAGCGCTGCGCGAGCTGTCCGGCCGGCTGGAAGAAATGCCTGCGGAGGAGGGATTCCCCGCGTACCTTGCGACGAGACTGGCGGAGTTCTACGAGCGTGCCGGAATGGTCGAAACGCTCGGAGGAAGCACGGGATCTGTCAGCGTGATCGGGGCTGTTTCCCCTGCCGGCGGAGATTTCAGCGAACCGGTGACCCAGCATACTTCCCGTTTCATCGGTTGCTTCTGGGCGCTCGACAAGGAACTGGCAAGCGCGCGGTACTACCCGTCAATCAATTACATCAACAGCCACAGTGCGTACACGGAATTCGTCGCTGACTGGTGGAAGAAAATCGGTGGGGAAAAATACAACTGGGAGGCGATGCGGGAAGAGACGGTGGATGTGCTGCGTCGCGATGACAAGCTGCAGCAGATCGTGAAACTCGTTGGCGAGGAAGAACTGCCGGACGAACAGAAACTTATCCTCGACACCGCGCGCATACTCCAAAATGCGTTCCTGCAACAGAGTGCGTTTGACGAAGTGGATACGTACTCCGTTCCCGAAAAGCAACTTCGGATGTTGAGCGTCATCCTGCATTACTACCATCGCGGAGGGGATGTTGTCAAGCGCAGCATTCCGATCTACAAATACCAGCAGCTTCCGGTGCGGAACGAAATCATGCGGATGAAATCGCGGATTCCGAACGATAAGCTGGAGGAATTCGACGCGCTCGACCGAGCGATAGACGAACAGATTGACGCACTTATCGCCGAATGAGGCCACACCCATGGCGACAGAAATTGGCAAGGAATACGTCGGCGTACAGCGCATAGTTGGCCCTCTGGTCATGATTGAGGGTATCGACGGCGTCGGGTACGATGAGATGGTGGAGATTGTCTCGGACGACGGCAAGTTGAAACACGGGCGGGTGCTCGAAGTCGGCACCAAGGCCGCTGTCGTACAGGTGTTCGAACATACGACCGGCCTCTCCATCGGAGCGACGAAGATGAAGTTCCTCGCCCGGCCGGTCCGAATACCGGTATCCGAGGAGATGCTCGGGCGCACATTCAACGCGTTGGCGGAGCCGATTGACGGCGGTCCGCCACCGATCCCGAAAGACCTGCGCCCGGTTTCCGGGGCAGCGATCAATCCGACCCTCCGTCATCACCCGAGCGACTTCATTCAAACCGGTATCTCTGCGATCGACGCAATGAGCACGCTCGTGCGCGGGCAGAAACTGCCCGTATTCTCCGCGTCGGGACTGGAACACGATCGGGTGATTGCTCAGATCATTCGTCAGGCGAAAATCATCGGCAAACAGGAGCCTTTTGCCGTTGTGTTTGGCGCAATGGGCCTGAAGCACGACATCGCGGATTTCTACCGCAAGAGCTTTGAGGAGAGCGGCGCGGGAAACAACGTCGCCACATTCCTGACACTCGCGGACGATCCGTCAATCGAGCGCATCATTACTCCACGGTCCGCGCTGACGCTCGCGGAATACCTCGCGTTTGACGTCGGGATGCACGTCCTGGTGGTTCTTACCGACATGACGAATTACTGCGAAGCTCTGCGGGAGGTGGCAACGGCAAAAGGGGAAGTACCGAGTCGAAAAGGGTACCCGGCGTACCTGTACAGCGATCTTGCGGCATTGTACGAACGTGCGGGTCAGGTCGAAGGGCGCACGGGCTCGATCACTCAACTTCCTTTGCTGACAATGCCTAATGAGGATATCACGCACCCGATCCCGGACCTCACGGGGTACATCACAGAGGGTCAGATAGTGCTCTCCAAGGCATTGCAGGGCGCGGGAATCTATCCCCCGATCAATGTGCTTCCGTCGCTTTCCCGTCTGATGAACGACGGAATCGGAGAAGGTCGCACCCGGGAAGACCACAGGAACGTGTCGAGTCAGCTTTATGCGGCGTATGCGCGCGTAAAGCGCGTCGAGGTTCTTGCTGCCGTCATCGGCGAGGAAGAACTGTCGGAGATCGACAAGCAGTACCTCACGTTCGGACAGCATTTCGAGAAGGAGTTCATTCAACAGGCGCCGGACGAGGATCGCTCCATCGAAGAGACGTTGAACCTCGGGTGGAAGTTGCTCAAGCACCTTCCTGTTTCGGAACTTACCCGCGTGAAGGAAGAACAGATCGCGAAGTATCTGCCGAAGGACTGAACACGATCCTTCTGACTGGTAATGGAACAAACCGTTCTGGAGACGTGATCAGCCGCGTGAGGAGCTGTTGAGATGCCCCGTTTGAATATTCCGGCAACAAAGATCAACCTCATCCGAATCAAGGATGAGTTGAAACTGGCCGTGGACGGCCACGAGCTGCTGGAGCAGAAACGGCAGGTGCTGATCATGGAAGTAAGGAAGCTCATAAATAATCTTAGAGCAGAACGCAGCGAGATGGAACAGCTCTTGCGCGAAGCGTACGCGAAACTTGCACAGGCAACGTGGGAAAACGGTGCGGAGCAAGTCGCGTTGGCGGGTCTTGCAACTTCTCAGGCTATTGACATCAGCCTGCGAGAGCGCAGCGTGATGGGAATTATCCTTCCGGTGGTAGACGCAACGGAGGCGGAACTTCGGCCGTCTTACAGCCTCTCCGGCACAACAAGCTCACTTGACGAGGCCGCCCGCGCGTTTCACGGAGCCCTGCAGCATATCGCGCGACTCGCGGAACTGGAGAATGCAGCTCTGCGGCTGGCGACTGAACTGATGAAGACCCAGCGACGGGTTAATGCGCTCAAGAATTTCTTTATTCCCCAGTACCATGAAACCGTAAAATTCCTTCAGGAAACCCTCGAGGAACGCGAACGCGACTCCCTTTTCGCGTTGAAGCGCCTCAAATCGAAAGCCGACCTCCCTGCCTGAGCCCCGCGCAGGAACTTGGCGTTCGGCCCGCCATTGCCATACATTCAGGCTGCGGTTGCAATCCCGATCCGCAACCGCACGTCCGAACACCGAGCACTACAGTCAATCAGAACAGGAAGCACACACTCATGGTCAGCCCACTCCCGGTTCTCGAAAACAAACCGCTTTTTGCGCACGGCGATACATCGGTCACCCCGGCACCTGAGCACATCTCCCGCCTCGTTATTTACGTCGTCAAACCATCACGTTACGACGACGACGGATATTTGGTTCGCCACTGGCGAGGAGTTCTTCCCAGCAACACTCTCTCCTGCCTTGCGGGGTTGACTGACGATGTGGTCCGACGGAAAGTGCTGGGAGAACACCTGAACATTCGCACGGTTCTGGTCGACGAATCGGTGGAAAGGATGCCCCGGCGGAAAATCCTGACGGACGCTCGTCGAAAGGGAACGCGTACAGTCGTCTGCCTCGCAGGCGTTCAGACAAACCAGTTCGCTCGCGCTACCGACATCGCGCTGGAATATGCATCCCTGGGTGTACGCGTGATGATCGGTGGATTTCACGTCAGCGGCATGACCGCAATGTTTCCAGAAGGCACCCCGGACATCGCGCGATTAACCGACGCGGGAGTGACGGTAGTTGCCGGCGAGGTGGAAGACCGCTGGGCAGCCCTTCTGTCGGACGTGGTCAACGATCGCCTTCAGCCATCGTACAACTTCCTTGCAACGCCCCCGGAGCTCAAACGACAACCGGTTCCGCGCGTCAAACGTTCCTACATGAAGCGCTTCGCCGTTTCGAATCTGGGTACAATAGATACCAGCCGCGGGTGCCCGTTCGCCTGCACGTTCTGCACCATCATCAACGTCCAGGGGCGGAAAATGCGCTGCAGAGAAGCGAACGACCTTCGTGACACCATTATTGAAAACTACAATCAGGGTATAAACTTTTACTTCTTCACTGACGACAATTTTGCCCGGAACAAAAACTGGGAGTCCATTCTCGACCTGATCATCGATCTGAACAACGAAGGTCGTCACATTACGTTCATGATGCAGGTCGACGTGCGGGCCTACAAAATCCCTGGGTTTGTCGAAAAATCGAAGAAGGCTGGATGCTCTCAGGTGTTTGTGGGTATGGAAAGTATCAACCCCGACAATCTGAAGGCAGCCGGAAAAACGCAGAATGATGTGAGTGATTATGCTCATATGGTTGAGGTCTGGCACGAAGCGGGAGTGGCGGTTCACGTCGGCTACATTATTGGCTTCCCGTTCGACACGCCGGAGTCGGTCGCGGATGATGTCCGTCGTTTGGCCGACGAAATGAAGGTGGACCAGGCTTCCTTTTTCATGCTCACGCCTCTTCCGGGTTCTGTTGACCACAAACGCATGGTAGAAAACGGGGAAGAGATGGACGCGGATTTCAACCGGTTCGACTCGTTCCACGCCGCAACAAATCACCCCCGCATGACAAAGGAGCAATGGTTCGAGACATACCGGCGAGCCTGGCGCGATTTTTACAGGTTCGACCGTATGCGGGCGATCATGCGAAGGACGCCGCGGCAACATTACTGGAACGTGTTCACCAATTTCATGTGGTACAAAAACTCGTTCCTTTCCGAAGATGCGCATCCCATGGTAACCGGGTTCATTCGCAGGAAGAAGCGTTGCGAACGGAGGCCGGGGATGCCACGCGAGGAACGCTGGAGTTACTTCCTGCGCCGCATCCGCGAAATCAAGAACGAGTTTGTGACCCGGTGGAGCCTGTCGCGCGAGCTTCAGGAGCTGTGGCTTCAGACGCGTCGCCGTACGGAAGTGGAAAACCGCGTGGCTGATGCGCTGCACGAACTGGCGTTGCAGAGAAAGCGAGTTCGGTTCCGGATCGAAGACTGGAAGACAGCATACAGCGCGGCGCAGGCAAAGGTTCCTGCTGCATGGGAAATTGTGGCGGCGAAGTTGAACGTTCTCTCGCTCCGATGTACCTACACGAGGCAGGATCTTGACAATTTCTGGCGTCAGACCCGGAGGTACTGGGAGTGCCGGGCATTCCATCGCATTAATTGGCCGCTTGCGACGTGGTACGCTGTCCGGGACGCCGTGCTCAGCCTCCGCTTCGCCCTTCATATGGCACTTCGTCTGCAATGAGAACGCTCGCGCGGCGCGTGTCAGAAGCGTTCCTTGACGCCGTGTGGCCGCCCGCTTGTCCGCTGTGTCAAAAACCTCTGGAAACCGCTGAGCGATTGTGCGCGTCCTGCGCGAACCAGCTGGCTCCGTTGCGGGACCGGTGCGACCGGTGCTCCTATCCTGTCCCGTGCCGTTCGTGCGCGAATTTGCCTGCACCTCTGACCGCGTTGATCGCGGCCGCAGAGTACACGCGAGCACGGGAACTCGTGTTTGCCTACAAGTACGGGCGTAATCGATCCATCGGCCGCTTTCTCGCAGGCGCGCTGGCAGAAGCGGTCCGACAAAACCCGTACGCGCAGCGCGCCGATGTGGTCGCCGCCGTTCCGCTACACCGGGCGCGTGAACGAGAGCGCGCGTTCAATCAATCCGATTTGCTCGCGACGGCCGTGGCGGCCGCACTCGGAAAGCCGTTGGCAAGCGCCGCCCTCGTGCGTGCAAGAGCCACTCCCCGGCAGGCAACGATCCAATCCCGCGCGGAACGCATGGCGAACGTCCGTGGTGCATTTGTCGTGAAGGATCCGGGACCTTTACGAGGGAAAGCAGTTCTTCTCGTGGACGATGTCATCACTACCGGGGCGACAGTCTGCGCCCTGTCGGAAGCAGTGTTGGCAGCGGGTGCTCTTGCAGTCAGTGCGGCGGCGGTTGCACACCCGTTCGCGTCCGGGCCGATAGAGACTTACGATCCGGAGATCTGGACGGTGTGAGAGTCACCTCCGCGTCGGGGATGTTTCTGGCGGCAACAGGCATTCGAGGGATGGTAGCGCGTACGGGAGTCGAACCCGTGTTTCCGGCGTGAGAGGCCAGCGTCCTGGGCCACTAGACGAACGCGCCAAAACGGAAGAGTAATAAATCTAACGCCAAACCCGGCGTTTGCCAAAAGCCGCGGGCCGCCGCGGACGCGAATTCCGAATGAACCAGAACTGGTGGTCTCCGTGTCGCAGAAATACCGATCGGTACCGACAGGCGGTTGAGTCTCCGTCAACCACAGGAACTTAACAACGCTAATGAGCGCCTCCGCAGTATCCTTCGCATGTATGGTCGATTCCGACGAGGCAGAAAAACAGGCAGCAGCGCTCTCACGCAGCATTCGCGACTTCGGCGGTGCGCTCCGTGCGAGCCAGTTAATCGCAATGAGGCCGAAGACATCGCGCCCGTCCCGCACATGGAACACTCTCAAAGACGACTTGCAGGTGATTGAGAAAGTGTTCACGATGGAGGAGGAGTTGACGACCCTGCCCTTCGCCGCAAAGGCGGTCGCGGCGGGGCATGCGGAATCGCTGGCAGCAGAAAACGGTGACCTGCTGGTGTGGATGGACAGTGGCTCACTTGTTCTTAAAGAGCCTGCGGAGTTGTTGCTGGACGATGACCACGTCCTGGGCTGCTCGCCTGTCGACCACATGCTGATCGGGTCACCGTTCTCGGAGCCGGTGGATACCTTCTGGGAGCACATATACCGAGCCTGTGGGGTAAGTCATAGTTCTGTGTTCCCGGTTACAACCGTCGTGGACCGGCGTGAGATCCGCGCCTACTTCAACGCGGGACTCCTTGTGGTGAAACCGCAGCGGGGAATCCTGCGTGCGTGGGGAGAGAACATCCGAACGATCTGCAACGGCGCGGACATGAAAGGGTTGCTTAACGGGAACCCGCTGCACCGGGTCTTTCTCCACCAGGCAGCACTTGCGGCCACGATTCTTGCGCGGGTGGATCGTAGCGAGATCCTGTTGTTCCCGCCTCGGATAAACTACCCTCTGCACATGCACGCGGACCATCCCGCGAATCGAGCGACGAAAACGTTGGACGACGTTGTTACGTGCCGTTACGAAGGGTTTTTCGCGCATGGGGACTGGGCCAGAACCATCCCGGCGAGCAACGCGTTGCAGGCCTGGATCAGAACACACCTGTATCCGGCCAATTCCTGACGCCATCGGGAGTTACGGGGAGGGCTTACAGCCGCAAAAATTGCAGAGAGCAACTGCTCTCGTTTCACATACCGAACGCTTGTGCGAACGGTTCCTTCTCACTGGGGGAAAATCGGGACGTACGATTGGGCCTTTCTCTTCAGGTATGCTCTCTCGTCTTCTGAGAGAGGAGCCGTGTTGTCCGCGAGCTGTATCGCCAAGCGGAGCATTTTGGCATCCCCCGGCGGAATGCACGCGGTGATGCCCTCAGACCAGGCGAAACGCAGCCCGAGGCTTGCAACCGGCGGGTCGTCTTCAGGCTGATACCAGCACGCAGGGTACTCGTCTCGACGCGAATTCTCCGGCCATTGTTCGCGAGCCATCGCTTTGATCGCCAGAATTCCCATCCCGCGTTCTCTGGCCGCGCGAACGAGGCGAGCACCAAATTCTGTGTTGGACCAGCAGACCCAGTTCACCGGGAACATCACCGTGTCAAACTGATAGCGCTCCAAGAGCGCAAGCGCAGCTTCTTCGGAGTGCGCGGAAAAACCAACCAGACGGGCCTTCCCTTCCGTTTTCGCCCGTTGGATAGTTTCGATCGCTCCACCCGGGACAAAAATGGTCTCCACTTCCTGCATACTCGTCACGCCGTGCAATTGATACACGTCAAAATGGTCCGTATGCAGCCGTCGAAGCGAACGCTCGAGTTCGCGTTGAGCTCCGTCTCGTGTGCGTTCTGTTGTTTTGCATGCGAGAAAGATGGCTTCGCGTCTGCCCCGCAACGCGGGTCCCAGGCGTTCCTCAGAATCCCCATATGTCGGGGCGGCGTCGAAGTAGGTAACGCCCGAATCCAACGCAAAGTTGACCAACTTGTCCGCTTCAGCCTGTGTCTTGCCGGCAGCGACTATTCCCCCGAATCCGATAACTGACAGCTTCATTCCAGTTCTGCCAAGGGTTCTCGTTTCCATTTGAAGCGGCCTCCAGACCACAACTGCAACTACTCATCATTTCTCGAAATGGATCGTCCTCATGGAATATGGTCACGCTGCTCTACGTGCGCAATCAACCGTCGAGAACGCAGGGACGCGGGAAAAACGAAGAACGGCACAGGCGAACTACCACACCCGTGCCGTCCAAGAAGTACCCCCAGAAGGACTTGAACCTTCAACCAACGGATTAAGAGTCCGCTGCTCTACCATTGAGCTATGGAGGCAAGAAGCAAACTACAAGACCTAAATATCAGTATTCGTCGCCCTCCCGGTCAAGAGCAAACGTCGTGTGCAGCGCTTTCACGGCAGTTTCTGCCTGTGCCTCGCGGACTATGCACGATATCTTGATCTCGGAGGTACTGATCATCTCGATATTAATCCCATGGCAGGCAAGCGTGTCAAACATCTTCGCCGCGACACCTGTGTGCGAGCGCATACCTATGCCAACGAGCGAGATTTTTGCTATCTCCTCGTCCGCCACGATTTCTCTTGCCCCGATATCGCGCTGGATCAACAGACATGAGTCCATCGCCTTTTTCAGATCGGGACGGGTTACGGTGAACGAGAGATCGGTGATGCCGTCCTCGGAAACGTTTTGGACGATCATGTCCACGTTGATCCCGGCCTGCGCCATGCGATTGAAAAGCGTTGCGGCGACGCCCGGACGGTCAGTGACACCTCGGACGGTGATTTTCGCTTCAGTCATGTCGTACGCGATGCCTCGAACAACTACGGCTTCCATAGCGGTATCTGCCTCCCGAATAACCGTTCCCGGTGCTTCACTGAATGATGAACGAACGTGGATTACGGTTCCGTGCTTCTTCGCATACTCAATCGACCTTGCCTGCATAACCTGGGCACCCATGCTGGCAAGTTCGAGCATCTCTTCGTACGAGATGGCGCGGATTTTCCGGGCATCTTTCACGAGTCGTGGGTTCGTGGTATACACCCCGTCCACGTCGGTGTAGATCTCACAGGCGTCCGCTTTCAATGCGCATGCCAGCGCGACGGCGGAAAGGTCACTTCCTCCCCTGCCAAGAGCGGTCTCGTCGCCATCCTCCGTCACACCCTGATACCCTGTAACGACGGCGACGGATCCTTCGCGCAAGGCCTCACGGATACGAGTGGCCTCTATGCGGCGGATTTTCGCCCGCAGGGGCGACCCCGAGTCTGTCACGATTCCCGCCTGCCAGCCGGTGAAGGCGCGCGCCGGCTGCCCGAGTTCGTTGAGCGCTATCGCCAGCAGGGCTGCAGAAACGCGTTCCCCTGTGATCATAAGAATGGCCATTTCCCGCTCTGCCGGCTCTCCGGATATTTTGGCGGCCATGCTTTCCAGCTCATCGGTCGCATCGCCCATCGCGGAAACGACCACCACCACGTCGTTTCCCTCTTTCTTCGTCGCGAGGATCCGGCGCGCAACGCGTGTGATTAATTCCGGCGTTGCTACCGACGTTCCGCCGAACTTCATTACGATCAATCCCATAGCAGCTTTCCGTCTTTGTTATGGGTTGGAGTGACGTTTCCGCGCCTCCACGGCGCGGTCAAGAAGGTCCAATACAGCATGTATGTTCGCAGACGACCGTGCCGGCGCCTCGGCTATTGCGATTGCCCGTTCAGGGTCCTTCAGGCCATGTCCTGTAAGAATACACACGACACATGCGCCTTTCGGAAAGAAACCTTTCCGCGACAACTTGGCGACGCCTGCCACGCTCGCGGCTGATGCCGGTTCCGCGAAAACCCCTTCGTAACTCGCCAGCAGTTTTTGCGCATGAGTGATTTCGTCGTCGGTCACTTCCTCTATCAGTCCGCCGGACTCATCCCGCGCCGCAACGGCACTTTTCCAGCTGGCAGGGTCGCCGATTTTGATCGCAGTCGCGACGGTCTCCGGTTTGTCAATCCTCATTCCTCGGACGATGGGTGCAGACCCCGCCGCCTGAAACCCGATCATCCTGGGGAGTCGATCGATCAACCCGTTGTAGAAAAACTCCCGGTACCCCTTCCAGTACGCGGTGATGTTGCCCGCATTTCCAACAGGAAGAACGTGGTAGTCAGGAGGCCGCCCTCCGAGCTGCTGACAGATTTCGAAAGAACCGGTTTTCTGACCTTCTATCCGGTAGGGGTTGATCGAATTCACGATCGCAACGGGACGCTCTTCCGCAAGGGCTCTTACCAAACGCAGGCAATCGTCGAAATTGCCGTCGATTTGTACAACGACCGCGCCGTGCATCATTGCCTGGGCGAGTTTGCCCTGAGCGATATTGCCGCGAGGTATGAGGACCGTGGAGATCATTCCGGCCCGCGAGGCGTACGCCGCCGCTGATGCGCTTGTGTTACCAGTCGAAGCGCACACCACGATTTCCGCGCCTTCCTCCGCTGCTTTCGATATTGCGAGGGTCATGCCCCGGTCTTTGAAGGAACCGGTGGGGTTCATTCCCTCGAACTTGAAGTAGAGTTCGATGTCAACGCCAAATAACCGCGGCAAGGATACCGCGGGAATCAACGGCGTATTGCCTTCAAGCAGCGTAATGACGGGCGTGTCCGCGGTAACTGGCAGATATCGTTTGTATCTCTGGATGATGCCCGGCCACGCCGCGGAATGCGGACTTTCAATGTCAATTTCCAATATCACTCCAGTTCTTCCACGCGAATTCGTTGAATGGGCCCGCGGACAACATTCAGCGTCGAAAGGCGTCGCAACGCCCTTTCAATTGAAGCCTCGCTGGCTTCGTGTGTCATGATTACCAGTGGCACGGTATCCGAAGCCGCACGTCCCTTCTGAATTACCGATTCGATACTGATGTTTTCTTCTGCGAACAATCGTGCAATGTCGGCAAGCACCCCCGCCCGATCGAAAACCTCCAGCCGGACATAATGCCTCAGAAAGAGCTCTTCCGCGGGTACGAGTTGAACGCCAGAAGCGGACGCGAGAAGGGGTGCGACGCGACACGTCGGAGCGCCTGAATGGATTCGCGAAGCCAGATCAATGACGTCGGAAACAACAACTGTCGCTGTCGGCCTTTGCCCGGCTCCTTTCCCGTAAAAGACCTGCGTTCCGAATTCCTCACCAACCACCTCTATCGCGTTGTACTCGAATTTGACGTTCGCCATCAGACCGGATAGCGGGATCATGGCAGGATGAACGCGCGCCTCGATCCTCCCTTCACGCTCTTTGGCGATGGCGAGCAGTTTGATTCGGTATCCAAGTTCCTGCGCGAACGAGATATCCATGGGTGTTATTCGCTCAATACCCTCGCAAAGAACATCTTCGGGCGAAAGAGAAGCGCCGAACGCGAGCCGCGCAAGGATGACAAGTTTCTGCAGCGAATCCTTCCCCGATACATCGGCCACAGGATTGCGCTCGGCAAAACCAAGTTGTTGAGCAGCTCTCAGCATTGCATCGTACGACGCCCCATCGTCTGTCATTCTCGTGAGGATGTAATTCGTGGTGCCGTTAAGGATGCCGTAGATCGAGCGGATGGCACTCGTACCAAGGCTTTCCCTGAGAGCGCGGATAATCGGGATGCTGCCGCCAACCGCTGCTTCAAACAAAACATCCACGCCGCGCTTCTGCGCCGCGCGGAAAATCTCCTCTCCATGTGCCGAGAGAAGGGCCTTGTTGGCCGTCACCACATGTTTGCCATGTTCGATTGCCGTAAGCACAAACGTGCGCGCTGGTTCGATTCCTCCCACCAGTTCGACGACGATGTCGATTTCGGGTTCTTCCAGCACGGCACTGACGTCTTCGGTCAGAATGCCTGATGGAAGATCAATCCCCCGATCTGAAAGGTCCTTGTCAGCAATCCTCTTCAGTGAGACCGGCCCGCAATCCCCCGCGAAAACCTTGCTCCGTTTCTCAAGCAGGAGACGCGCGACGCCGACTCCAATGGTTCCAAGACCTACCAAACCGACTTGAACACTACCCGCCATGGAGGTGCCTTCTTGAATTAGACCGCGGAAGCGCAGAAATAACGTGAAAAACATTGTAAACGTACCACTCCGCTCCTCGGGGGGTCAAGGCGGGGCGGGCCGAAAGGATCGCCGCTCGAAGCAACTGAGATACTCTTGACCGATTCAATCACTTACGCGTATCATCAACGAGCGAAACTCGATTTAAGATCGAGTCTTTTGCTTGCGGGCAAGACGCAACGAAACGAGACCGACCTCATGGCCGTCAAAAACACGGTGCTCGTAGCTCACCACGACAGCGCAACGCGGGAACTTTTCCGGGAAGCGCTTGACAAAGAAGTGTTCGACACCGTTACCACTGAGAAAGGCACCGAGGCAAGGGAGCTTTTCGAAACGCTTGGCGACCGTCTGGATGCGCTTGTACTGGATTCGCACCTGCCGGATGTTGACCCGTACGAGTTGCTGGCGGAGTTTCGAAAAGGCGCCTCTGACGCCGAAATCATCGTTGTCGTCAACCAAGGGAACGACGATGCCTCGTCTAGAGCATTGGAGGCAGGAGCGTTCGATTTTCTGGCGCAACCCTTCAGCAAACTGGCGGCCCAGCAGATGGTGCGAAATGCAGTGGAGCGCCGCAGATGCAGGAGACTCACCGCCGATCTTTCAAGCACCAAACGCAGCCTTGAGGTGGAACTCACCGCAAAATCGTTCCAAATCGACCAGGTGCGTGAACTGGTAAACTTCAGCAGACTTGTGAACGAGCATCTGCGATTGGACGCCATTCTCGACATCACCTTTGAACGACTTCCCGAACTGGTGAACGCGGAAACATTCAGCCTTTTCCTGTACGAACCCTCGCGAAACGAATTTCATCTCGCGATTACCAACCGCCCCAATCTCGATCCGCGCGAACCTATAATCGTCAAGGAAGAAAACAGCCCGATAATGAAACGCGCAATTGAGACCCACCAGGTACTGTTCATTGACGATGTCCTGAAGAGCGGCCTCTTGCCAGACGAACAGGCAAGAACGGCAAAAAGCCGGCATTACAAGAAAAAGCACTCAGTGTGCCTGCCGCTCAAAGTTGAAGACCGCCCGATCGGTGTGCTGAATCTCAACGACTTCCGTTCCGAGGAACAGATTCAGGATTACATCAATATTGCGGTTCTGGCAGCGGCGTTTCTTGCACCGGTGATTTCGAACGCCCGGCTCTACGAACAGGTCGAGGAAACGGCGAATCGCGATGGATTGACGCAGTTGTACAATCGGGCTTTTTTCGACAGAAATCTCGGCGAAAACTTCAGGCGTGCAGCTCGTTACGGGCGACCTCTTTCGTTGTTGTTTCTGGACATAGACCATTTCAAGCAGCTTAACGACACGCACGGCCATCAGGCCGGGGACATGGTCCTTCGCCGTGTTGCGGGCCGCCTTATCGACAATTCGCGCAAAGGGATCGACGTTGCTGCTCGTTATGGTGGAGAGGAAATGGTTCTTATTGGCCCCGAAACGCCGGCGGATGGCATCAGGATCGTGGCCGAGCGTATCAGGCAGGACATTGAGGCGATGCGGGTGAAATTCCGCAACGAAACCGGAGAAAAGACGTTGTCCGTCACTGTAAGTATCGGGACGGCCACCTATCTTCCGGGTGTGTCCGATTACCCGAACGAACGTGCTCTCACGGAAGCGGCGGACAGCGCCATGTATCAGGCGAAGCATTCAGGGCGCAACCGCTGCAGCCACCATATTGGGTAACACGTCCCGCGATGGACGAAGGAGCGTGTCGAATGAGGAACGGATTGCTGAGTGCCTTTCTCGTCGTCGGGCTGGCCTGTGACGTGATCGCTCAGGGCGGGTACATCCCTGTCATATACGCGGCGAACAAAGAGTATGGAGTGAGTGGCAGCTACGCAAAACAGAAAGACGCAGCGGATAACGGCGTATCGGACCTGACACTGGTGGGCCACTGGGGGATCATGATGCCTCTCGGGCTGCAACCGGAACTGGAAGCGGGGTGGCGCAAATCAACGACAGACGTTCCGGATTTCCAGGCACGGGATTACACGTTGGCGGGAAACGTCCTTTGGAATCTGAGCCCATTCAATTCCCTTTCTTTCTTCGGTCTCGCCGGTTACGGGTACATAGGAGCGAAGACGGAAACAAAAGTTGGGACGGTTACCACAACGCTGACGGACAACCGGTGGTTTTCTCAGTTTGGCGGAGGGGTGAAATGGCTTCTCGTGCCAAACGCCGGGATTCGTCTGGATTACCGCTACCAGAACGGGGCGACGCTGAATGCCGCGGGAAATAAGCAAAGCCGCCACGTGCTACTTCTCGGCATTTCTGTTTTCCAGTAAACGGCTCGTCCGCCCGTCCCGAAAGTAGAACGCTACGGCGTAATCGCACAACGTACGCGTCCGTTCCCTGTGATCGAGTAGAACGAAATGCGAAATCCCCCGCCGCAAGAACGCCACGCGGCTGTACTTTCAACCCGATTGCTTCTTCGAGATGCGGTCCGCGCATACCTGCGTTTTCTGCCTGTCTCCGCGGCAGTTATGACGGTCCGCCTTGTCCCTTTCTACGTTCTCTTCTGGTTTCTTTCTCCGGGCACCGACGCAACGCATGCAGTAATGGAAACGGCAGTGGCGGTTCCCTGTGTCGCAGCCCTCGTCAGGATCGTGTGGAACGGAAGCGACGAAGCTCATCCTCGCTTCGCAGATTCCCTTCTCGGAGCGTCTCCAGTCGCGACTTTGAAGCTGCTGGTGACGAACCTATTTCTGCTCACAGTTGCACTTATGGTGGCGCAATACAGCCCCCAGTGGTTCCTCGGATTCATCATCGTGTGGACATGGGCGGCACTTGTGACGGACCAGGTCGTGCTGATTGAAGGGAAAATGATGATCACGGCAATCGCTCGTTCGTACAGCATCGTGCGACGCGCGTGGAAACCATCCCTTCTCGGCCTTGTGGCGGTTCTTTTGCCCGAAGCGCTCAATCTGACGATCACCGAGTTCGTCCCGGAGGCACTCAAAAAAGAGCTGCTGACTCGCGGAGTTACTCTCCTTTTCCTCCCGTTTTCGACTGCAGTGTTGACACTCCTGTACGAACGCACAGAGTCGCTGGCGGCGCCTCCAGTTGACCGTTGACGAAAAGGATCAAAGGACTTGAACCATTCTGTCGTGGACCTGACGAGGGCACTGGTCGCGATTCCGAGCGAAAGCCTGCGATCCAACCTCCCCGTAATGGAGGAACTCTGTGCATTTCTGTATTCGCACGGCTTCCGTATCACCAGGTACCCGCAGAACGGACCCGAAAAAATCAACCTGATCGCAGAACGCGGAAACGGAACTCGTCGTCTCGTGTTCTCCGGTCACCTCGATACGGTTCCGATTGGAGAGCGCGGGCAATGGCAGCATGATCCTTACGGTGCAGAGGGGATCGTTGGTGACCGTCTCTATGGTCGCGGAACGGTTGACATGAAAGGTCAGGTGGCGGCGATGGCCTGCGCCTGCGCATCTGTCCCGGAAGAGGCGTTAAGGGATCTGACCCTGACGCTGGCAATCACAGGGGATGAGGAAATCGGTCACGTCGGGATCAAGGACCTCGCCGCGAAGCATGTTTTTGAGCGAGCCGTGGGTTGCGTGGTCGGGGAGCCTACCGGTCTGCGCGTGGTGAGTGCGCACAAGGGCGGGATGACTGTCCGGATCACCGTTCGAGGTCTGAGTTGCCACTCCAGTAAGCCGCACCTGGGTGTCAACGCCATAGAACAGTCTGTCCGGCTCTTGAACCTTCTCGGCGAACGCCTCGCGCCCTGGTGTGCCCAGCGCCACCCGGCGTTCGGAGAGGAACCGCCCACCTTTACCGTTGTGGGCATCTCCGGCGGCGTTGCGGACAACGTCGTCCCTGATGCATGCACTGTCAAAATAAGCGCCCGCGCGCTCGAAACCGGGCACTTTGAAACGTTCCGAGCCGCACTGGAAGAGTTAATCAGCGAGCTTGTTGACGGCGACACACGGAAGGGAGTTCCTGCGGATCGGCGGTTCTCTGCGGACATTGACCTGCTGAAATGGGCCCCTCCAATGGTCTGCGATACCGCAGGCGCGTGGTATCAGACAGTCGCAAAGATCGCCGGACAGAAGAAGCCGGAATTCGTCACATACGGAACGGATGCGGGAGTGCTGAACCAGGTCGGCCTGCCTTGCGTCGTATGGGGACCGGGTGACATTATTCGCGCTCATTCGGTTGACGAATACATCAATCTGGAAGAGCTTTCAATTGCCGTTGCCCGGTACCGCGAACTCATAAGCACGGTAGCTTCATCCGAACTACCGACTTTCACCACGTCGCTCTGGAACGGGTGAGGTTCAGCGTGTCAACCAGAAAGCCCGTCCTCCCATCTCCGGCAGCCGCACCGCAAAAGCGGTAACATCTCCCTCCTGAACGCCTTCTGAAAACTCCCCTGAAAAGACGTCCTTTGCCAAAGTCCACCCCGGGATCCGCACCTTCACGGTAACCTGTAACGGATGGCGAAGGTGGTTTACGACCAAAATCAGCAGCCGTGAATCAACCCGGAAAACCCCTACCTCCGAGTTTCGGTTGTTCGTTGAGCCGACGGGTCGCAAGCCCTGTCGTTCGAGCTCTTCTGCTACCAGATTCTCCAAGGCAGGTTCGATTCTTACTCGCTGTTGCTGGACCCAATCGTACACGCCCATTCCTGCTGCATAATCCAGCCCAACGAACGAACCGGCGCGCCACAGCACACCGTTTCCGATCGCCTGGCGCACGATCGCCGGCCGCCCGTCGTCGAAACGGGCGACAACCTCCACACGTTTCCCGGCGGCGAGAGCCTGTGCTCCAGAACGCACGGCCACCGTCGTCCCGCACGGCAACACGTACGCCCGCGCCCCCGTCGGGTTCCGGGAGATCGTCCTCGGAAAAATCGTGCCAAAAGGCGCAACGTCTGGATCGCCGAAATCGGCAAAAACAAGCCCTCCGCGCGCGACGAAATCCTCGATTTCTGTCCGCGCCTGTGGCGATATGCATGAGTTGCCCCAGGTCATAAGTGCCCTGTAAGCGCGCGACTCGAGAACGCCTTCTGAAACCTGGCCCTCGTCCACAACTTCCACCTGAAATCCGAGTCTGTTGAGAAGTTGATACCCGCCCATGAGGTCGTCACCACGGTCGGAGGATCGAGTTTGTGCGAACGCTGTCCACGGTGCAAGGATAGCGATGGGATCCTTTTCGGGCCGTGTGTCTCCCAGTATCTGGACCAGCTTCGCGTACTCATTGCTTGCCGCCTGTGAACGCCGCAAATAATCCCCGCCCCACCACCAGATCAGACCGTTCGCGCCGTGGATCAGTGCGCTGTACACCTGTTCATGGTAGCCCGCATCGGGTGGTTCCGTGAAATCCCCCTGCCACGAAGGAAACGCCTGACCATTCGTCCAGAAGGAGCGTTCGAACCCCATCGCACTCTGATTGACGTCTTGGGTGAACGTGTACAGGTACATCCGCCACAATGACCCTGGGGCCCATTCCATGGGGTACTGATCGTTAAAGGAGTGCTCGAGCTTTTCGCCCATCTTCCAGAAATGGTTCCCTGTGTACACGCAGTCCCACGTGTTTGGGTACCAGTCATTGATCTCATGCGTCACAAGGGCGCCCGGGAGGTCCCGTTCGATGATCTGGCGTTGTAGTGCAATGCAGTCCGGAATGGCCGTCGCGTGGTAATCCACCCACTCCTGCCAAAGGCGACGATCGGGTTCGGGGCTCCGGGGCGCCGCCACGCGGCCAAAAGAACGCACCTGACGTCTGTGGCTTCTATTGAACGTGGATACGGTACCGTACAGACCGCAGAGCCAATCCCGAAAGCCGCGGACACAATATTTGCAATAACATGTCATAGTACGAACCGCACCGCCGTGTCCATCTTGGGGCGATATCTGATACTGCATCTCATGTCCGATCGCGATAACCGGGCGACCCCCGACCCGGAGGATGGCGGGATGGTCCCCATAGGACTGCGCCACCTCAGCGGCAAAAACCGAGAGTTCCAGGAGGTAATCCCTGTTGCGGTAACAAAATCCGTTCTCGCGTGTACTGGTGTGCCCGTCGGCGCCAATATTCCGCATCTCTGGATGCCGGGAAAGGTCTGGTTCGTACGTCGGTTCGAGGAGGACTCTCACGCCCAGTTTGTGCGCCTCATCGAGGAATCGACGTATCTCACCCACGCGCGCAGGCGCGGTGTCCCCTCGTACCAGGATGGTTTCACACATTGTCATTGAAAGAGCCGCGATGTGGCGAAGTGTCTCAATGGCCTGGTTGTTGCCGGGGTTGAGGCAAATGGCGCCAATGATTGGACCGTCCGATTCCTTCATCCGATTTCTCCGGTGGGGCGGTGTGCGAATGTGTCAATGCAACGATCTGTCAGTACAATAGGCACGCGAGGGCGTCACACCAACCAAGGACCCGTCCTCGTCTTGACATATTCCTCGTGCTTGCCGTAACTTCATTGTCTGATTTCCGGCTGAACGGAGAGGTGACCGAGCTGGCCGATGGTGCTCGCCTGCTAAGCGAGTGTGGGGTCAAAAGCCCCACCGCGGGTTCAAATCCCGCCCTCTCCGCCATATTTCCCGCGCGTGCCTCTCCACCCAGATATCGGTGGAGAGGCATTGACGTCTGAGGATTCGACAGATGCGCCTGGTAGTTACGCGTATTCACGTGTGGCCAGCGGCCAAAGTGGGCGCATTGCTGGGTTGCCTGTCAGGATTCCTTATCGGCATAGCGATTGTTTTGATCGGATCAACGCTGGCGCCGCTGGGGCAGCTGCTCGACCGACCGGTGAACGGCATCGGCTTTTCCGGAGTGGTACTGATCAGCCTCGCGAACGGGGCCCTGTGGTGCTCGGCGTTTGCTGCCGGAGCGGCGCTCTACAATATGGCAGCGCTGTGGGGTGCGCACCTGATCTTGACCGCTAAAAGTTCGGAAGAGGAAACTCGGTCAAATCAGGAAACCTCCGCCGTTCGTACCGATTCCTCCGCGTTGGACAACTGCTCGTTCGCCACAAAGACGTTCGAAGATGGGCCGCGCCAGCACACCCCGTGAAATGAAAGCATGAATATGGAACGATCACCGGTACGTGTTCGCTTTGCCCCCAGTCCAACCGGGTATCTGCACATCGGCGGCGCTCGCACGGCCCTTTTCAACTGGCTCTTTGCCAGACACGAACAGGGAACATTTATCCTCCGAATCGAAGATACAGACCAAACGCGCGTGGTTGAGGGCGCGATCGACGCCATTTTCGCCGGCCTTCGCTGGCTGGGATTGGAGTGGGACGAGGGACCGGATGTTGGAGGCCCGGTCGGGCCGTACGTTCAGTCGCGCAGGCTTGATATTTACCGGAAACACGCCGAGGACCTTATCGCGAACGGGCATGCGTACCGTTGTTTCTGCTCCGAAGAGCGTCTCGCGGAATTGCGTGAGGCGCAGCGGCTCGCAAAGAAGTCACCCGGTTATGACAGAAGGTGCCGCAACCTTTCGGCAGAAGAGATTCAAACTGCTCTCGATTCGCAAACACCTTTCGTGGTGCGGATGAAAATCCCGTTGAGCGGCGAGACACGTTTCGAGGACAAGATCCGCGGCACAGTGGAGTACGACAATAAGGTGCTGGACGATTTCGTCCTTTTCAAGAGCGACGGGTACCCCACGTACCACCTCGCGAATGTCGTGGACGACCACCTGATGGGCATTACGCACGTAATTCGAGGGGAGGAGTGGATCCCCAGTACGCCCAAACACGTGCTCCTGTACAACGCATTCGGGTGGGCTGACTCGCTGCCCGAATTCGTCCACGTACCCTCCATTCTGTCGCCTGACGGGGGAAAGCTTTCGAAGCGGAAGGGCGCGGCGGCGGTGACCGATTTCGCGGAGATGGGTTACCTGCCAGAAGCCGTCCGGAACTTCATCGCGTTGCTCGGATGGTCTCCGGGTGGAGACCGGGAAAAAATGACCCTGGAGGAGATGATCGCGGCGTTTACGCTGGATCGTGTAAACCCCAAGGGTGCGATCTTCGACGAGCCGAAGCTTGAGTGGCTGAACAGCGAGTATATGAAAGACATGGCGGCCGTGGACCTGCTTCCACGCATTGCGCCTCTGTGGATAGAGAAAGGTCTGATTGCAGAAGAAGACGTCGAGCGCGATCGCGAGTACCTTTGCCGTGTGATCGAACTCTTCAAAGGCCGAACGCGCCGCACCCACGATTTTGTGGATCTCGCCGGGTTCTGCCTTCGTGCGCCCACGTCGTACGACGAGAAAGCACGGGCGAAACACTGGAGCGACCCTGCGGCCGCCGATCGTCTGGCGGCTGCCGCAGAAGCATTCGCGAACCTGGAACCTTTCGATGCCCGCAGCACCGAAGACGCCGTTCGGCTTTTGAGCGAAAGGGAGGGCGTGAGCGCGTCCGGATACATCCACCCGATACGTCTCGCCGTGAGTGGGATGTCGTTCGGTCCGGGCCTTTTTGAGATGCTCGAAGTGCTTGGAAAGGCGCGTGTGGTCGAAAGGTTGCGGACGGCGGTCCGCCTTATCCGTTCCGGACGGGTGGGAACCGACTGATCTTCTGCGCGTTATTGCTATTGGAAACAGGTGTTGTCAATTCGGGCTCTGTATCAGCCCGATCAGGACTCGAAAATAACCGAAAGGGGGCGAAAAGGCTTCGACGGGAGTAGTTGGGCTCTGGTCGCGCGCCGAGGTGCACTGCCTCGTAAAACAGGTGCAAAACCACGATAACTGACAACTACAGTTACGCAATGGCTGCCTAAGAGGTAGCCCGTCCCCCTGCACAATGCTCGCGCAGTGCAGCAAGGGGCGTCGAACGCGCGGGCTAGTTGGTGGGGTGGCCCGTTCCCGCCAACGAGATTCAGGGCTGGCCTGCCGATATGCTGAGTCTGTCCGGGAATCGGCG
>JAKJDF010000013.1 GCA_022706085.1 Candidatus Latescibacterota bacterium
AGGCCTATGATACCCAGCAAAAAGTGTATACTATGTCTCCTTACGTCTGTTTACCATCTCACCGGTCTATACACAGAGGGCGAAGGGGGCAAAAAACTGCTCCCCTCGCCCTTTGGGAGAGGGGTCGGTTTCGCAACGCGAAACAGGGGTGAGGGCCGGCAAAAGCGCGGGCTTGCAGCGGGCAAACTCCCCTCATCCCCGCCGCGTCGCGCGCGGCACCGTTTCCCCCGGTGGTGGAAGAGGGGGCACCTCTGCTCCCTTCGCCCTTTGGGAGAAGGGTCGGGGATGAGGGGTGAGGGCCGGCCAGCAAACGGTTGCGCGTCAACCCCGGCGCGTCATTTCCCCGCCCGGATCTTCATCACCACTTCATACAGCCCGTCCGCGGTTTCGCGCAGGGTGCGGCGGCTGACGGTGTAAGGGTTCACCTTCGTCGCCGCGTCCACCGTGTCAATCCACTCCTGCGGGATACTGGCGGAGCCGTTCAGCGCGCCGGCCAACCCGCCCGCGATGGCGGCAAGGCAGTCCGTGTCCCGCCCGAAATTCACTCCGCCGATAATGCAGGCCTTCGGGTCGCCCTTGGCCACGCGGAACACGGCGAAGCCCTTGTTCACCACCTCCTCCGCCATGGACATCGGATACACGCCCTCGGTGTTGTTCCAGACGCGGTAGAACTCCTCCCGCATGGCGAACACGTCGTCGTATTTCGCCGCCATCTCCTGCGCGAAGTCCATCTTCTTCTGGATGTACGGCGGCATGTGCGAACGAATCGCCTCAAGAACGCTTTCCACCGTGGCGTCGGGCTTCAACGCCTCGGCGATGCCGGCGTCCATCCCGGCGGCCCACTGGAGCGATTCACCCTCCGCTTTCTGGTAGATCCGCCCGATTGCGAGCGCGTCCTTCGCCGCCTGGTCTGGGTCGCCCGCATTCATGATGCCCACGCAGTGCGACGAGCGCGGGAATGAGTTCACCCCCGGATACGGCGTCGCCTGCCCGATTTCCTCGCCGGGGACCCCCTCCATCGCCTTTTCCCAGAGCGGCTTGTCGCACGGTTCCATGATGACGCCGAAGTTCTCGCCCCGGATATCCCGCCGCCACACGGCCGCAAGGTCATCCGCGGTAATGCGGTCGCCCTTTTCGATGATGGCCGTCGCCATCAGCCGCTGCCGCTCGATGCCGTCCTCCGTGGTTCCGGCGGGGCGGGCCCATCGCTTATCGTAGTGGGCATACGGCATGAGGGTCTCCACGCGGCCGTATTTTTTCGCGATCTCGTCCATGTGCATCCCCTCGACCGCTGCCCCCATCGAGGAGCCGATCTGCGACGCGGCGATGCACCCGAATATCTTGTCCCGCAGGTCTGCTGGCATGGCGTGTCTCCTTCTTCTCCTGTGGTTATTTCGTGGCCCGGGTGAGCTCTCGAATGCCGTATTCCCGTTCCACCCGCTCCAGCGGGAGGTCGCGGAACCGGGCAATGACGACCTCTGCGAGGTAAAGCACGCGGCAGCCTTCCTCAAGGTGCCCGGCCCAGGTGCGCTGCATGTCACCCACCGTCATGTGCAGGTGCGGCGTGCCGTTGACAATCATCCCGTGCACGCTTACCAGCTCCAGCGCACCCTCCAGTTCGACGAACTCATCGTGCGGCGGCAGGCCGGGGTTGGTGGTGAAGTGCATGCGGCATTTGTCGAACGTGCCCATGCCGGAAACGACGGCGCCGTGGACGATCTTCTCGCGTTTCGCCGCCTCGACGATGCCCTCGAGGAAGTAGTCGCCCCGCGCAAATCCGAGGCAGATGATCTCCGATACGTCGCCTTTTGCGATGATGTTCATGGCGCTTGCCCTCCCGGAGTGAAGCGGGTGAGGAGATGATTCACGTTCTCTCCTACACAATTTCGTTGAGCGACGGCGCGTTCTCCTATGGATCCGTTGAGAGGGTGTGCGGGCATTCGTCCCCGCCCGGGGCGGGCCTGCCTGTCCGGTGCCGGAACACCCCGAAGCACCGCCGCCGGGACAAAAACAGGTGTAGGGGCCGACCCCTGTGTCGGCCCGTGTGCTTGTCCACCGGCAAAAACGAGAGTCGTCATTCCCGCGCAGGCGGGAATCCAGAATGTGCCCGAATCGCCCGTTGTCTCTAATCTGCCGGTCCATGCTCTCCGGGGCAATGCGGACGCGACAGAGCGCGTCCCTCCATGGCCCCGACTGGCAGTACCGCGTCACCGGCGGTGGGAAAGGCATTCCTCCCCGCCCGAAGTGGGCCTGCCTGTCCGGTGTTCAGGGGAACGGCAGAGGTCGTACATGACATATCCGGCCTGTTCACCCCCCACACACAAACGTGTACGACCCCGCGGCAACCTCCATCGCCACCGTGCCATTTTCGGCGTGTGCGTCAGTAACACCGGCCACCTGCCCGCGCGGCTGCCCGTCGAACAACAGCGTACCGGATTCGCTCAGGCGGCCCGCGCAGGGCAGCACCACGGTCGCCGTCGTGTTAGCCGGAATCGTGATGTCAAACCGCACCGTGCCTCCTTCCCGCCGCCACGCGGAACGAATGGTGCCGCGGATCGTCTCCACCTCCGCCTCAACGTGTGTCACGAGGCTTTCCGGCACGTACGGGCGTACGGTAACGTGTTCGTATCCCGGCCGGGCCTGGTCGACCCGGATACCCGCCAGCCCCTGATAGAACCAGGCGTCCACCGACCCGAGCACGGGGTGGTTGTAGGAGCCATCCCCCCGGCCCCAGTGCTCCACCATGCTGGTCATGTCGTCGCGCAACAGGTAGTGCCAGCCGGGGAAGCCCTTCTGGTTCACCAGCGTCCAGACGACATCATCCCGCCCTGCCGCCGCCAGCGCGTCCACGAGGTATTTCGTGCCGATCATGCCGGTGGTAACGTGGTTCCCGTGCTGCCGGAGCCGTGTTAACAGCCGGTCAATCAGCGCCGGTTCAAGCTCCGGCGGGGCAAGCTTCCAGAACAGCGGTAACGCCAGCGCGGTCTCGGTGTCGTCGTCGTACGTCGGCACCTCGGGATGCAGGCATTCCGCGTTGTAGGCCCTGGCAATGTCGGCAGCCAGCGCGCGGTACCTCTCCGCGTCTTCTGCCCTGCCGATCAGCGCGTTCATCCGGCTGAACAGGAGGACATCCACGTACCAGAACAGCGTACTGATGGAGCGGGGTTTGCCGCTCGCCGCCTGCCACTTCTCGTGCCACGCGAGGTGGTCGCCCCACAGCGACGGTTTCTGGATGTTCCCCGTGGCCTGCGTGGCGAGGAAGTCGAGATAGCGCTCCATAGCCTCCCGGTGCTCCTCAAACACGCGCGTATCGCCATAGTAGAGGTAGACGTACCACGCGATGAGGAAATACGCCGCCGTCCAGGGAAGGTCCTCTTCCACGCCGGGGCGGGGGACTATCATGGAAATCCGGCCCTTTTCGTCCTGATTGGCCCGCGCATCGCGCAGGAACTTGGTGTAGAGCGCCGCCATGTCGAGGTTGTGGATCGCTTGTTCGGCGCTGATGTGCGCGTCGCCCAGCCACCCCAGCCGCTCATCCCGCTGCGGGCAGTCGATCGGCAGCCCCTGAAGGTTCGCCCGTTGCGAGGTGACCGTGCACTCGTGGATCCGCGTCACCATCTCGTTGTCGCAGGAGAACTTCCCCACCGGCGGGCAGTCCGTGTGGACGAACCGCCCCTCGATGGCGTCGAGCGGCGGCTTCCCCGGGTAGCCCTCCACCGATACATACCGGAACCCGTGCCAGGTGAAGCGCGGCTCGAACGTCTCCACACCGCCGCCTTTGAGGATGTAGCGATCCGCGGGACGCGCGAGGCTCAGGTTGGAAACGTCAATCGCGCCACCGATATACGTCCGCTCCGCGAAGCGCAGCGTCACCTCGTCGCCCGCGTTGCCCTGCACGGAAAGCCGGACCCACCCGGAGAAGTTCTTTCCCATGTCGAACACGAACACCCCGGGGGATGGCTCACGCACGGCGATCGGCTTCACGATCTCCGTTACCCGCGCGGGCGGCAGCATCGCCGAAACCAGCTTCCCACCCGGCGGGGCGACGAGGTGCGCGGCGTTCCACGCGCGGTCGTCGAAGCCCGCCGCGTCCCACCCGGGCTGCTCAAGGCGCGCGTCGTACGTCTCCCCGCTGTAGATGCAGGTTGAGAGGATGGGCCCGGTGCTCGTGCGCCAGGTTTCGTCCGTCAGGATGCGCTGCGTCGTGCCGTCCGCCAGTTCGATGTGAATCTGGCATATCAGCCGCGGCGTGCCGAACCACTGCATGCGCCAGCTCCACCACTCCTTGAGCGGATTGAACCAACCGTTGCCCAGCATGATTCCGACCGCATTCCGTCCCTCCGTCAGCGCATCCGTCAGGTCAAGCGTTTCGTAGAGCACCTGCCTGCGGTAATCGGTTTTCGCCGGCGAAAGGAGGTGGTCGCCAACCTTGTTCCCGTTCACGCGAAGCTCATGGTACCCGAGCCCGCAGATATAAGCCCGGGCGCGCTTTACAGGCGCGTTGAGGACAAACTCCCGCCTGAACAACGGCGCGCGGTAGTCAATGTCCAGCTCCTTCAGCTTCTCGCCGGCTTCCCCGGGGAAATGGTCGGTGTCCGCACGCGGCTCATCCGGTGCACCGCGGCCAATCCAATTCGCCTGCCATTCCGATTCCTCCAGCAGCCCGGTGGAGAAAAAGGCGGGGTCGGACGGCCCCGAAGAGGCCCCCTTTTCGTCCCACGCCTCAACCGTCCAGCAGTAATCCGTGTCGCTTTCGAGCGGCATCCCGGCGTAGGCGACGTGGTTCTGCTGCGCGGATTCGACCCGGCCGCTATCCCACATGTCGGCGTGGCCTGCCTTGAGCAGCGCCGCGTCGGTGGCGACGAGAATGCGGTACGCCGTCTGCCGTGCGCCGCGTGCTGTGGACCCGAGTTTCCACGCAAAACGCGGGTGGCGGGTGTCCACGCCGAGGGGATGGACGGCGTATTCGGTCATGAGACGTGTTATCTGCAGCATGGAAGGTTCTCCCGTGCAAAGTCGAAATCAGACGGATTGACAAATGAAGCTACCGCGATTGCGCGGAAGGGGGAATATGGTGCGGGGCCCGCTAATTTCGCAGGCTCTGGCGCGAGAGGCGATCGGCTGGATTCCCGCCTGCGCGGGAATGACGGCTGATATGCGCGATGCCTCACTGGTATCCCTGGATCCTGCCCGGGTGCGGCGTTCCCAAAAGGGCTGCCACCATGGGTTCCGGAATTCCCAAAAAAAGGGTCGTCATTCCCGCGAAGGCACGTGCGAACCGTGCACGCG
Organism: Candidatus Latescibacterota bacterium; assembly: GCA_022706085.1. Classification (GTDB taxonomy): domain Bacteria; phylum Latescibacterota; class MWCZ01; order MWCZ01; family MWCZ01; genus MWCZ01. The sequence goes on from JAKJDF010000013.1 coordinate 5,290, forward strand.
AGATCTACACAAAAAGTCGGACGGAAGAAGGACCGTCATTCCCGCGCAGGCGGGAATCCAGAAACCTTCACCATCAGCCTCCCCCTCAATGCGAGGAAGTGCCGTCATTCCCGCGTGCTGGCCCGCGCACGACGCGAACGCACGTGCGAACCGTGCACGCGAAATCCACACAATGAGTCGGACGGAAGAAGTGCCGTCATTCCCGCGCAGGCGGGAATCCACCCATCGGTTATGGCATCCAACCGGTTCGCAGGGCCGGGCGCCAACAACGGACGCGACGAAGCACGTGCCTCCAAAGCGTCGTCGTAACCTGGCGGACACGCGGGTCCGCCGCTACAGTCCGTTGGCGGCGCGCCGCCATGTGTCGGAACTGATGGCTCCGAGCAGCGAGACGGCCTCCCGTTCGCGCCAGCCGCCCGCCCGGTGCGCCCACATTCGCCACGCGAACACGCACGCCATGAAGTAGTGATTGCGCACCCCGCCGCCACGGAAACGGTGGACCGTGAACCCGTCCTGCTCCACCTCCATCCGTTGCGCACCGGCAAGGATGTGCCGCCCCGGCTCGGTTTCGACGAACGGCAACCCCTCCACCACCCGGGGGAACCTGATGCGCGGGGGCGACATCCTCACCTGGTCGCACCACGCGCCGAGAGTGTCCTCCCGGTCGAACGAGAGCACCCCGAACGTCTCGCCCGCCAGCGTCTTCTTCCGCGTGCGCTCCTCCGAGGTGAACTGCTGCATCATGCCGACGCGCGGAAACGCCCGGCACACAGCCCGCGCCAGGCTCCCCTCCGGCCGCTCATCCACCAGAATGCCGCCAATGCCAAACCGTGAAGCCAGCATCACCAGCCGCGCCACAAGCTCCTCCCCCGGCACACGATCGAACAGGCGATAGACAAGCGCCCCGTCCACCGGCTCCGCCGCCGCGATGTGACACCAGTCACCCGTATCCACGCCGACGTACAGCGGGTGCGAGACCATCCCGTCCGACGCACAGGCATTGATCAAATCCTGCGCCGTGAGCGCCTGCCGTTCCGCCGCGTCGGGAAGAGCAAGCTTCGAGCATCGAAACGGCGCCATCAGCCGCTTTTCCCTGAGCGCGAGATCCCACTCCTCCATCAGCCGGTCGAGCGACAGCGCGGACATGCCGATTGCGCTCACCCGGAAGCTCATGTGCTGGCGGTCGGGGTAATGCGCGACCCACTGACCGTTCGCGGCGTCCAATGTCCCGCCACATCGGGTACAGGCCAGCACGTATCCCTCTCCGCGGCGCTTCACGCAGTCCGGGAACGCAAGCTCCAGCACATTATCGGCGTTCCGGCACCGACGGCATTTCACGTGCCAGTGGTGCTGCGTGCCGCTCTGGAACCGCGCGTCCATCCCTTCGCCGGGAAAGCGGCCGCAGGCAAACGCTATCTCCCGCGCATAGTGGGAAGCGTCCAGTCGCTGCCGCGCCCAGAGGAAATGGTCCGGGTTGAGGTCGTCCACCTCGTCGTAGAGGTTCACGTCGAGCGGCACGGACAGTGCGCCGTGGATCGTGATGAGCCCGCGCACGTAGATTCGCCCCCTGCCCGTCCGCGCGATGCCGTCGTTGGCGTTGATGCCGAGATCGAACCCGCAACGCTCGGAAACCGCCCAGCGCAGACGTTCGCCAACCACCTCCCGCGCCATCCATTCGGTGGGCAGGAAATAGCCCACGTTCCGGCCGTTCACCGCTGTCTCCCACAGCGCATACCCGAACCCCGCCAGCGTGGTCATACCGATCTGTGTGGCTTTGAGGATATCCACCCGGCGGACGGCGGGGTTGCCCAGTGCGTCGCAGATGCCCGAAAGCGGGGCGCGCCCGTCGAACGTGAACGGGCCGTCCCGCGTCTGGATGGCGGCGGCGAGGAACTCGGGCAGCGCGGGATGAGCGGCTTCGATGCGAGATGGCCGGCGGATTCGTGGACGGGATGTCGATGGCATAGTCTCCTTTCTCTGGTTTTGCAGGCTTTTCGATTAACGTTCCGACCGCGTCCCGGCGTCACTCAGAGACCGCAGGCGGTTCGTCACGACGGAGCGGGTTCTGACCGGTCATCGAGTGCGGCGAAGTTCGCCCGCGCGAACGACGCCGCGTATCGAGATGCCCGGCCACCCCCGCGTGAATCGCATACCCGGACCGGACGCGGGGTTCCCCGATACAACGCTGGGAACTCGGCGAACAACTGACGTTCACCAAGTTCCAGGTTACTCGGAGACCCGCACCTCCCGGACGTCGAGTGGCGAACGCGGGTGTGGCGGACACCCGTGCGACGTATCGAGATGACCGGGACCCGTGGTTCAACGCTTCACCATCCGCCCGCGCGGTCCCTGAGCCTGTCGAAGGGCCGCGCCGGGCAGCCCGCGCGGGTCCCTGAGCCTGTCGAAGGGCCGCAGGGAATACGGGAATACTCACGGCACCGCGCAGGGCTGCGTTTTCGCCACTCCGGCGCGCAGGGTGATGAGGCTTACCCCCTCGAGGATGCGCTGCGTGCCTGCCACGGGGTCGCGCTCCACGGCATACGTCCAGATGCCCCACGCGATCCAGCCTGCCGCGACGAAATAGGTCTTTTTGCCCCTGAGGAATCCGATCATTCGCCCCTCCTGATGTGATGAAACGCCTGTTCATGGTGCCTGATGAGTGATTCACAGCGGCGTTCGGTCTGCGGCACGGCCGCTTCCGCGCGCTCCAGCCGTCGGTCGAGTGCCCGTGCCGTGGCCGTGTAGTCCGCCCGGGCCACGCGCACCTCCTCACGTAGGTCGCTGATCGCGCGTATTACGCCGATGTAACTTCCCAGCGCCGCTGTTGATGCCGCCCAGAGGGGCATGAGCCAGTCCTGATACTGTATCCTGTGTCGCCGCGTCAACGCGTACCTCCTTCCTGAAATGGCGTTATGATGCAGCCTGGAATCATTTCGCAGGCACGGTCTCCCCCGGGCCGTTTCCAGGTGAGGCAAAACGTCCTCTTCGTGTCAAGACCCTGGCGAACTTTTTTTTCGGGGGCCGGTACGAATCCCACGGAAGCACCGCCGCAGGGCAATGACTTGCCGCCGCGCCTCCCGGGCCGCATTTTTGGAGGGAAAGGGGAGAGTCCCGTGAAGACGATTGCCGCGCTGACGCAGATACCGGGAAAGCCCAGGCGGATGCGGGTGGAGTTCCGCAACGGCGAACCGGTGGAACTGGCGATGGACATCATAGCCCGCCACAGGCTGCTGGTCGGGCACGCCGTGTCGGCGGAGACGCTCCGCGCCGCACAGGAGGAGGACGCCCGGAAAGAGGCCGAAACCGCGGCGCTGAAGCTGCTCAACCGGAAAAATTGCTCGGAGCAGGAGCTGCGCCGGACGCTGAGGGCGAACGGGTTCGGCGAACGGCTGGTGGACGACGTGGTCGACAAGTGCCGCGGATGGGGTTACCTCGACGACCGGCACCTGGCGGAGATGGTGGTCACCGACGCCATCGAGCGGCGGCATCTCGGCCCGGCGCGGATCCGGGAGACGCTGCGGAAACGCGGCCTTGACACCCCTGCGCAGCAACCGTCCGGCGGAGAGTCCTCCCTCGTGGATCAGGCACTCGCGGCGCTGAAGGGGAAGGAACGCACCTACGCGCGGCTCGACCGGGAAACCGCCCGCCGGCGGATGATCGCATTCCTGCAGCGGCGGGGGTTTTCGTTCGATACCATCCGCGCGGCGCTGGCGCGACTGGGGGAAGATTCCGGGGGAGAAGGGTGAGGTTCGCCCCACCCCGTCCGGTCGTCGAGTGGCGCGCCGGTCCCTGAGCCTGCTGCCCGGCGGGGCAGCCTGTCGAAGGGCCGGCGCGCTGTATCGAGACGACCACCTCGACGCGTGCCGCCTCGATACGTCGAGTGCGGTGCACTTGCCACTCGACGACCAGCGCAGGTCGTTTGGGAGAAGCATGGTCGCACGAATGGCGCCCTGCGGGACCTCCAGCCCGCTGTGGCCGGGCCTTGGATTGCGCAAGCGTGCTTGCGCTTTGAAAGCGGAGGCCGGTGCCTCCGCACTCCAAAGTCGGCGGGGGGCAACGAACCGCGGCGCGTAGAGGACAACGCCCCCGATTATTCCCTTCCACCCCCGGGGGAAGGGTGGCCGCGTCTGGGCGCGACCGGGATGAGGGAGCGCCCTCAAAACTCATCCAGCGTCGGCATTTCCGGCCGCTCGGCGTCCGTATCCCGCTGGAACACCGGCCCGGCGTACTGCGTCGTGCTGGCGATGACCGGCGCCACCGGCCACGGCTGGCCATCCACGCCAACGACCGGCACCTCGCCGCTCCGGATCCGCGCGAACCAGGCGACCGCGGCAGTAAACAGCTCTCCCGCGCGCACCCGCTTCGTCTCGTCGCCAAGGCCCGCCAGCACATCGTAGATGAAACTCGCCGCCAGTCGGCAGGTCGCAAACGCTACCAGCGGCGGGGTAGCCGGCGTGTCGTCGGCATCGGGGAACTTCTGCCCGTCCTCCCGCGGCATGAAACGCGGCCCCACCAGCGCATCGGCCAGCGCGCTCGCGGAGAGAATAAACGGCGCGCGCTCGGCCTCCGTGTCCAGGGATTCCGGCAGCGTGGCGGGCAGTTCGCGCAGAAGCTCCGCATCGGTTGTGTAATGCGCCATCGTACCTCCTTCGCTGAAAAGGGAGCCGTCCGGAATCTCCTACCGACTCGGCTCCCCTGCCTCTTTTACGTCGCCCGCGTCAGGCGATCGCGTTCTTGATCAGGTAGCAGCACGCCGTGGACGCGACAACCTCGGCCGTTTCTTCGCGCACCCGCACAACGGTGCACGCCTTCTCGGGCTCGCGGTAGGTCTCCACCACGCGATCCGTGAAAACGAAGGTGTACGTCGCGGCGGGGGTGAAACGGCTTGGAATCGAGGGCGTGTAGAGCAGCACGGCGTTCTTGCCCCACACATACGCCAGCGCGGAAGCCTGACCTTCGTTGGAGGTGCGGTACCGCGCGTTGCCCACCAGCACCCGCTCCACGCCCAGCAGGTCGGCCATCATCGCCTCCGTCACCGCGCCGCTGCGGGTGTACTTGAAGGCTTCGAGAATGTCCGGATGGCGCTTCAGCGTGTCGAATACCTCCCGGCCCATCACCAACGTGTTCGGATTCGGTGCGCCCGCCGCGTGAATGGTCGAGCGGGCCGTATCAATGTTTGCGATCGGTGTGCTGTTGGTGTAGTCGTTCCACTGGCTGGTGCCGGAAAGGGTCGTATTCTGCGTCACGCGGCTGGTGGAGGTCAGGATGTCGGCCAGCCGTTTCTCGCGGCACGTCATGATGATTCCGGTCGCCTTCTCCACGGCCGCGATTTCGATATCCGCGCCCGCGTCGGCGTTGCGCCGTTCGCGGTCGTCAACCGGCACTTCGAGGCCGTATTCCTCGCATACGAAGCTGGCCGTTGAGGGGGCGAACTCGGTCCGCGCGAAGTAGCCTTTCGGCGCGCGTGCGGTGCTCGGCGTCTGGAACGCGTCAGTCCCCCAGACGAAGTACTTGTCCGACTCCTTCTCCACCCGGATGCGCGGGCTCACCCGGTCGGCGATGAATTCGTCGTTGCGGAAATCGAGGCTGATGTGCGAAAGCGCCGCGTCCACGTGAAGATCCGCGGGCTCGGCGAAACGGTTTTTTGCCAGCGGGCGTGTTTCAAATGCCATGGTGTCTCCTTTGTGTGTTGCGTTACCTGAACCTGTGAATACCAGGTGGCGGGGCAGGCATTCGTGCCTGCCCGATGGCCAGCCTGTGTGTGCGGCGGGGGCAGACAGGAATGTCCGCCCCACCCCCGTAGATATGACAGGCGCCACGCAAACCGCCGCATGCTCCCTTTTGAACAACCGGGCCACGAAGGGACTGGAGGGTCACGCTCCGTCGTGACCTTCCCCTTCGCACAGGAAAACGGACGCGACAGAGCGCGTCCCTCCAGGACTCTCTTCGCCCTCATTCATCCGGATTCCCGCCTGCGCGGGAATGACGGCTTCTTTTCGTGTGTGCGGCGGGTCGTTTCGATACGTCGAACCGGCGCTTCGACAGGCTCCCGTGGGCGGGAGCAGGCTCAGCCACCGGTTCGCCACTTGACGAACGATTCCCCGAGCTGTGAGCGCCCTTTGCGCGGGTCTCCGAGTGACGCGGCGGCATTTCGACAGGCTGCCCCGCAGCACGCTCAATGACCGCCGCGTTGTATTGAGGAGCCCGCGAACCGCAGCCCGCACGGGATTCCTCACTCCGTTCAGAATGACGGTTCCTGTGTGCGCGGCGGGGGCAGACAGGAATGTCTTGCTGCCCGACAGGGCAGCCCGCCCCACCGCCATGACTCCCCCTACGCGTTCTTCTGGTAATTGGTCAGTAGCACCCGGATGATGTCCCCATCGGCTCCGGAGGCCTCCAGCGCGATTGCCATCACATAGTGCCCCGCGGTGGCCGAACCGAACTTGCCGGCTGACGTCGCGGAAAGCTCCACGCCCGGGTTGATCGCCGCCGCGACGACCACCTTGCTCACCCCGCCCACGCGGACCCGCGCCAGTTTGCCGTCCGCAGAGGGGGCGTTCTGCAGCACGCCGATACACCGCTCCCCGGCGCTGTTGGCGAGGGCTATCTTGCCCGTGGTTTCCATGGTGACGGCGTAGAACCGCTTTGCCGACAGATCCGCGCCCGATACGGTCGTAATGTCCTGCCCGCCGAAATCAACTGCCATTTTCGCCCTCCATGATGCGTATCCGCGCGTCCCGGGCGACGCTTAGCGCCGCCATACCTAACTCTCCATGACGCGGATCAGTGCGTCGCGAAACGAAATGCTGTGTTCTTTTGCAAGTTTCCGGGCCCGGTTCAGCCGCTCCACCGAGCCAGAGCTGGCCCGATCGAGCACGTGCGCCGGGACCTCTGTCTCGGGCGGAGCGTCGGCTTCCCAGAACCGTTGGTGCGGCGCCGAGGGAACCTGTTGACCGCATCGGACGAATGCGGAGTCTTTCGCCGCGTGCCGGGCGACGTTTGCCAGCACGGTCTGAAGCAACTCCGCCGTGGTTGTCTCGGTCTGCCCGAAGCGCACGGGTTGGCTTTCCCGGGCGATATGGTCGTAGAGCGCCTTCAGCTCGGGCATGTCCACCAGCGCGGGGGCGAACCCGAAGCCGCGCAGGTTCTCCCGGAAACGCGCCGCGGCCGCTTCCTGCGCCTGGGCCTGCAGCCGCTCCACGGTCTGCCGGGTGGCGGCAAGCGTCTCTTCGGCACGCGCGCGCTCCTCTGCCCGGGCTTCCTCCACCAGCCGGGTGACCTCCTCCTCGCTGAAGTGCTTTGCCTCCATCGGTGATGTGTCTTCCATCTCTGCTCCTTTCGCGTGGTGAATGGCCGCACCGGATTCTGAAAAGCGGAGCGGCGGGGTTTTCATGTAGGGCGGCGTGCCCCCGAGCAACGCCAGCGCGGTGATCTGCGCGGCCCTGCTGATGACTTCGATCGAGCGGTACGGCCACCTTCCCGCGCGGATCTGGTCGTATACCTCCCTCGTAAGGCCGACAAGGTCCGCCACGAGGTGGTTTCGGACGATGCGCAATCCATCCATGAAGCCAACGGCGGGTTTTTCGGCTTCCGAGTCGCTCGTGTGGCCGATGATGACGGGCGGCAGGTAGCCGTACTTGCGCTTGAGGCGGTGGAACACCTCAAGCGCGCGGCGCGCCCAGGCGTCGTCATACCGGAAACCTCGATGCTCGCCCAGTGCGAAAACCGGCACGCCGTGGATGGTGTGGTTCGCGTGTGTGGCTCTTTCGATGGTGGCGCCTCCTTTCTGTGGGTATGGTGGACGGAGTGGACTGGGTGGTGGGGCAGGCATTCGTGCCTGCCCTCATCGCAGAACCTCCTCATCCGGCGGGGCACTTCGACAGGCTCAGTGACCCGCTTGTTGCAGCGTGCAGCCCCGCATGTGTCTCCGGGCATAAGTCATATGGGTCCTATGGGCCCGATGCGTTGCTCCGGGTGGCAGCCGTGGCCACTCCGGTTTCTGGCAGCCGCACGCCGAACGTGCGTTCCACCCATTCCGTCGGCACACGAATCCCCGCCGCCTGCAGTCTTACCAGAACGCGGGCAAGCGCCTCGAGGTCCTGCGGGCTGGTCATTTCCCACGTCCAGACGGGGTAGCGCTCCACGCCGGCGAAGTTGGCGTCCACGAGGCGACGGATGACCTGCTCGTTCACCACGGTGGCCAGCGCCTCGGCGTCGGCGCGGACGATTTCCTCTTTCGTCGTCTGGTGCACCGTGCCCAGCGCGAGCGACCCCCGCGCGCCGACGAACGTGGTCAGGGTCTGCCCCAGCACGATGATGGCGATGGCCTGCTTCTGCTCCTCGATGAACTCCCGGAAACCCGCCGCGCCGGTGCGTGAGGCCTCAAGGAAATCCAGCGCGATCCCCTCCGGCAGAACGACGCCGGTGCGCTGCTGCACGCTCTCGATAACCTCCTCCACTTGCCTGCGCTCCTCCGGCGAGGTGGCGGGCGGCACGATCGCGCGCACCAGCGGCGATCCGAATCGCTCCAGATAGACGGCCCAGAACTTGAACCCCTCCCGCATGAACCAGTCGTGCCAGAACGAGCGCGGCAGCAGGCCGTTGCCGTACGGGTTGCCGCCCTCCGGCTCAAATGCGAAGTGCACGAACCGGTCGAGCGGAAATGTGCGAACCCGGCCCGCCAGATGGTGCTGCACGCCGGTGACGGCACCGAACTCATCCGACGTGAACGTGAATTCCTCCGGCGGTTTGTCGCGGATCGCGCGGATGGTGAGCCGCTCGCCGAAGCGCGTGCTTTCCCACGGCTGCCAGACGAGCTCGGCGAGGCTGTAGCCGTACCGCACCGCGGCGGCAATTGAGCGGAGGTCGTCGAGGAACGAGCCTTCGATCCTGTCCAGTGCTTCGCGGATGAACGCGGCGGTCGCGAGGTCGCGCGCCCCGGTGGAGGCCGGAATGATGCTCCACCGCCTGCTGAGAACGCTCTGCACGCGGGTTCGCAGCACGCCGTACAGGAAGCCGTTCTTGCGCTCCATGTCGCGCACGTAGCCAAACCCCTTCCGACGGATGATTTCGTCCGGGTTGCCCATTTCCGGCTTCCAGCGGGTGAGCAGGCGGGAAGGCGCTGTGGATGCGGTGTCAGGTAGATTCATGCGGTATCCCCGGTGAAGTGGTGCGAATGTGAACGCGTGCCCTGTCACATACTGACTTTGGCGGCCTCAGCCGTGAGGCGGTTTTCAGAGTCCGCCCCGTTACATACTGGCTGAGGCAAAGAGTCCTGTTCGTGTCAAGGGTTCTGGCGGAAATGTTTCAATCGGGGTACAGTTTTTTTGAGGGGGTCGCGGAGGGGGCGATTGCCCGGACATGGATTCCCGCCTTCGCGGGAATGACGGCTTTTGCGGGCCGTTCTACCGGGGATTGCAGCGAGCGACTGCGTTGCTCCGGAAGAACTGGGGAACCCAGGGGAACCATATTGATAACTGGCGTTACAGGTACCGGCCGCGTCCCTGCCGGTTACCACGGTGCGCGAAAACACCGTCATTCCCGCGGAGGCGGGAATCCACGAAGCAGAACGGCGTTTCGGTGGCCCGGTCCTCCGGGTGTGGCTCCGCAGGGCCGGGCCGGCCCATAGCGGCGCGGACCTGACAATCAGAACGCGCCGCGCCCTCCAAAGCGACCGTTTCACGTGGGGCAAGACACGCGGTCACTTCGACAGGCTCAGTGACCGCGTGAGCGGCTGTTCAGACCTTCGTGGACGGGGTGGATGGCCGTGGTCGTCTCGACACACCGAACGCCGAGCGTTCGCCACTGGACTCCCGGGCGACAATTGCGGCGGCGCACGCAGACTGCTCCCGCGAAACGCAACCGGCCTCCGAGTGGCGCGGCGGTCGCGCCGCGTTGTATCGAGGAGCCGGTTCATGGAGCCTGCGCGGGCATCTCGATACACCGAACGCCGAGCGTTCGCCACTCGATGACCCGCGCGACGGGTGGCGGCGTCCTATCCGGGGCGCGGCGGACGGGTGGACAGAGCAGATCGGGCTCGCGCAGGACCGGGGTGGGGTGGCGACTGCGGGGAGACCCGACAACTGGAACGCGCCGCGTTCTCGCGGCATTGACGGGGGTCTGGTGTGTGCAGTGGACCCGACAGAGCGGGTCCCTCCACCGGTTACCGCTTTTTGGCGCGGGCGCGGGCCTTTTCCATGCGCCTGCTGACGCGTTCCATCATCTCGCGCTGGGCGCCCGGGGTTGTGTTGCGGGAGAGCGTGCCGCGCCGGAGGTCAATCTCATAGTGGCAGTGTTTGTATTTCTTACCGCTTCCGCACCAGCAGAGGTCGTTACGGCCGACCTCCGGGCGCTTTTCGGAGGTGGTGAACCACTGGCGGAACCAGAGCGATACGCGGGAGAGCAGACCGGCCATGGCAGTGCATTCTTTCGTGTTCGAGACAGCGGGGGAGTATGAAAGAAATGTACGGCCGCCCTCCGTCAGCGGGTAGGCCCGCGGCGCCCCGGTCTCTCCACGGCTGCAGCCCGGAACCGCGATTGACACGGACGCGCCGATTGCCTACACTATCCTTGCGTCCGTCGCCGGCAATTCCGACTTCTTCACCGCGTTCCGCGCCCGCGTCAGTGCCTGTTCCGGAGTACCCGGCGAGGAACCCCGTGGGTGCGGACGAAACGGGACGGCGGTACATACGGTTTCACCCTCGTGCCAGACCGCGTCATTCCCTTCTGGAGCCTGCCATGAGATATGCCCTGGTTGCCCTGTGCGCGCTTGCGGCGTCGCCGGTTTTCGCTCAGGCGCAAGGAGACAGCCTTGTCGCCAAGTTCTATTCATCGGTATCCGTGCGAAATCCCGCCGTCACGCAGTTGATCATTTCCCGGCAGGACGGGACGAAGGACACCACCGGCGTGCCGTTCGACTACGAACTGGCGGCGGGTGTTTCGGGGAACTACGGCACGATCTATTTCGTGATGGACTACCAGTACGAACGGCAGAGTGCGCAGCATTTTGTCAACCAGGAGTACAGCCTCCGCCAGAAGAAGACGTCGTACGAGGTCGGCATGCGTCTGCGCGACGCGGAGGAGGGGAACCTCTACATCCTCAGCGGCTACGTGGAGGGCAAGCTGTTCGGCTGGGTCGGCGTGGGGGTTACGCGGCAGCATCTGCGGGCGTGGTTGAACGACGGGGCGACGCTTGCGCGGTTTTCGCTGGCGCGGAACAACTTCCACGCGCTGAAGATGGATCTGGTGGTCAACGCGGAATACGAGACGAACCCCACGCAGAGCCGCATTTTCTTCTCGAGCGCCATCACGAACTTCAAATTCGGCCGTTTTGCGGTGGTGCCATTTTACCGGCACGAACGCGTGAAGCCGCCGGGGAAGCCGGCGAAGAGCTCCTACAACGGGCGCGTGCGGCTGACGATCGATATTTGATAGCGGGGGGAGGGGGTTCTTCGCTCCGCTCAGGATGACGATAGGCGGGACTTGAGGCTGACGACAGTCATTGGGGAGACATCAGATCACCGCAAATCGGCGATCATTCTTTCCACCGTGCCGATAAGTGCGGGAATGTCGTTTTTGCAGATGTCGAACACCTGATCCGGGTCAACGTCAAAGTATCCGTGCGCAATGACGTCCCGCACACCCATAACGCCTTCCCACTCGATTTCCGGGTAGTTTCTCAGGAACCGGCCGTTTGTTTTTCGATCGATCCGTTTGAATGCCTCTCCCGAGGCGACGAGGACCATGCAAATGCCGTCCAGATTGTCCCGCCCCCCCGCGTGTTTTCGAAATCCTCCGGTGCCCGGATGGCCGCGAACCGGCGGGGAATCCGTTGCAGTGCTTCGAGGACGGCCTCGAGGCGCGCTTTCAGCACGTCAGAGTCAGACATACCGGGCCTCGCGGAGTATGCGCGCCTTCAGTCGGGGGTTCATGTTGTCACGCAGCCGCACGATGTCTACCGGCCGTTGAAGCAGCCGCTCCAGCTCCAGTTTCATGCGGGCGCTGCGGAACAGGTTCGGCGAATCGGTGGTGAACACAATGTCTACATCGCTGGAGGGGCCGGAGTCTCCGCGCGCCATCGAACCGAACACACCCAGCGAGTTGACTCTGTATCGCTTTGCCAGCGCGTTCTTGTGGCGGCTGAGCACCACAAGCACCTGTTCTCCGGTGAGCAGGTCGCCTTCACGATTTTGATTCATAGCACTCATCCCCTGCTTTTTCCCCAGCCCGTTGCTGCGCCGAAACGCCAGTTTTTTGCGCTCCAGACGTGTTCTGATTCCCTCCAGACGATCCGCGCCGCGAACGAGATTTCATCCAGTGCCAATTGAAGCGCTCTGACAACGTCGTCTCCAATGCTGATGACGATAGCTCTAAGAATATGCAATGAAACCACGATGTCAATGCAAATCGCGCGGCCAATTCCCTCGGCAGCGCCCTCGCGGCACCGCCTGCCTGAGAAACGCCATCACCTTTTCCCGGCCACCGTTCGTGGCCTTGCGGCGTGGATTCCCGCCTCCGCGGGAATGACTGGGGGTCGCGGGTCCGGGAAACGGGGATCCCGGGCTTTCCGGTGCCTCTGACGGGGCGCGGCAGGCGGCTCAGTTCTCCCCGCTGTGCAGGAGGTCGTTGAGGATTTCCATCTCCCGGCCGAGGCGCTGGATCTCCGTGGTGATTTCGATGGTCTCCCGGATGCCCTTTTCTACGCGGAGGCGCGCCCGCAGGGTGTCTATCTGCCGTTTGAGATAAGGCAGCTGGAGCGACGCGACAAGCTGGGTTACCGCCCGTCCGATTTCCCGTTCGTCGCAGTGCATCTGGGCGAGTTCGGCAACCGCGCCGGCCCAGCGGGAATCCTCGCGATTTTCGTCAAGGAGCGCCGCGGCCGACGGCAGCTCGCCGAGATCCTTCAGGCGGATGAGCGACGTAGCGATTTCCTGCAGGAGCGGGTCGCTGAAGCGCTCCACGCCCATTTCCGCCACCTGCTGGCAGACCCCCGGCCGGTCCATCATCCACGCGACAAGCTGCTTTTCACGGTGGGGCTGCGCCCAGCGCTTCTGCGGCGGCGCCGCTTCCTGTTCGCGGCGGGCGGTCTGCCTGCGGCGCCGCGCGATGGCGCGTTGGACCAGTGTCTCGTCCGTCACGCCCCACTGCGCAACCTGGCTGGCCATCATGCCGCGCAGCATCTCGTCGTCCACGCGGGCGATCACGTCCAGCATGTCGCTGATGGCGCGGTTCCTTCCGGAAATCGTGGCGAGATTGTTCTGCCGGGCGAGGGTTTCCCACCGGAACTGCAGATACGGCATGCCGCGCTCGGCAATGGAACGGAGTGCCTCCGGCCCTTCCGCGGCAACGAGGGTGTCCGGATCCTCTCCGCCGGGCAGAAGCGCCACGTGCCCCTCGATACCGGCTTCCAGCAGCACGTCACCCGCGCGCAAGGCGGCCCGAATGCCGGCTTCGTCACCGTCGAACAGGAGAATGATCCGGTCCGCGTACCGCCGCAGGATGGCGCCGTGTTCCCGCGTGAGCGCGGTTCCGCACGTGGCAACCACATTCCTGACGCCCGCCTGCATGAGCTGGAGGACGTCCATATAGCCTTCGACGATGAGGACGGAGTTCTCCTGCCGGATGGCGTCCCGCGCGTGATAGAGGCCGTAAAGGATGCGCCCTTTCTGGTAGACCGGGCTTTCCGAGGAGTTCAGGTATTTGGGCTCGCCGGCGGGGTCGAGCGTGCGCGCACCGAAGGCCACCGTACGGCCGCTGTCGTTGACAACCGGGAACATGACGCGCCCGCGAAACCGGTCGTAGAAGCGCCCCTGTTCGTTCTGAACAAGAAGTCCGGCGTTGGCGAGAACCTCGTACGACAGCCCCTTGGGCCGGGCGTAGGCCATGAATCCGTCCCACGCATCCGGGGCAAAGCCGAGTCCGAACGTGGCGATGGTCTCCTTCGTGAGCCCGCGCCGTTCAAGATACCGGCGGGCGGCTTCGCCTCTGGCGGGGTCGTTCAGCGCGGCGATGAAATACTCACGCGCGAGGGCATTCGCCCGGTAGTAGATGTCCCGCGCCTGTTCATTCGTGCGGGCACGGGCGCTTTGCCTGTCGGGAAGCGCAATTCCGGCCTTCGCGGCGAGGGTGCGCAGGGCTTCCGGGAAGCTGACCTTGTCGTGCTCCATCAGGAAGCTGAACACGTCCCCCCCCGCCCCGCAGCCAAAGCAGTGGTAGATCTGCCGCTCCGGGTTCACGTTGAACGACGGCGTCTTTTCCTGATGAAACGGGCAGCGGGCAACGAAATTGCGCCCCGCTTTTTTCAGGGGAATCCGCTCGCCGATCACCGTCACGATGTCCACGGCGGCGCGAATTCGCTCTTTGAGGTCGTCGTCAGGCATGATGTTCCTGTTCTGGTATTCCGGGTGATCAGGGGGACAGTTCCAAGAAATATAACGCGGCACAAAAGGCCGCCCTACCGCGCGGGCCGCCCGCCGCAAGCAATGACGGTGCCTTGCCACTTTGCGGCGCTGCGAGCACCTTTCTAGCGTTCCGTGACCTCTGCGTGTTGGAGATGGAAAGCCATGGAAACCTGCACCCGTATGACGTTGTTCGATGCGCGCGACCACGAAGTCCGCTACGAGTCGGGGCGGCTCATCTACACCGAAGCACTCATCGAGGGCCGCTGGGCGGGGCGATGGTGGAACCCGCACGGACACGTCGAGTTCCCCGGCATCGGCTCGCCTGAACCGGCGTTTGGCCTGGAGGCCGGCGGACAACCTCTTCGCGACGGGTGGAGCTTCCTCGCTGCGAACGAGGCAGCCGGAGATGATGGCGGCGTGCGGCACGTGGTCGTGGAACTGCTGCACGAACGCGCTTCCGTGGCAGTGCGTGTTCACACGCTGCTGGACGGTACGCCGGTGCTCTGCCGCTTCCTCGAAATCGAGAACCGTTCGGACCGGCCGCTGCCGCTGACGGCCGTGAACCCCTGGTGCGGAGAACTGTGGCGGCCGGATGGGTTCCTCGGGATGCAGGAATTCACGCTGGGGTATTTCACGCAGGCGGACTGGGCATGCGAGGGGTGGTTGGAGTGGCTGCGCCTGCCTGCGCCGCAACCGATGAACGACGGGCGCACGCGCGTCCGTTCCGACCGCGGGCAGGGGCACGACTCACCGTTCTTCATCGTGCGGAACGACACGAAGGGCGAATACTTCATCGGCCA
Organism: Candidatus Latescibacterota bacterium; assembly: GCA_022706085.1. Lineage (GTDB taxonomy): Bacteria > Latescibacterota > MWCZ01 > MWCZ01 > MWCZ01 > MWCZ01. Next base: position 20,489 of record JAKJDF010000013.1, read on the forward strand.
CCTCGCGTGGTCCGCCAATTGGGAAATGGAGTTCGACCGCAGAACTGCGCCCGACGGCCGCAGCACCGCGCTTTGGTTCCGCATCGGCCCGTGGGCTTCGGTTGCGCGGCGCGTGCTGGCGCCGGGAGAGACGGTGACGACTCCCGCTGTGCACATGGGGCACGTGAGCGGCGACCTTGACGACGCCGTTCAGGCAATGCACGGGCATCTCCGCCGCTCAGTCCTGCCCGCGCCGAGGCCGGAACGTCGGCATCTGGTGCAGATGCTCGTCCCGTGCGATCAGGGCTATTACATGGCCGCGGAGTTCAACGAGGATGCGGTGCGCAGATCCATTGACGTCGCGGCGGAAATCGGGGCGGAGGTGTTCACGCTGGACGCCGGCTGGTGGGACATCACCTGCGACTGGTATCCCTCAAAAACGCGGTTCCCCCGCGGACTGGAACCGGTCCGCGAGTACGTGCACGAGCGCGGGATGCTGTTCGGGCTCTATATCGAGTCCGAGGGGGGCCGCGGCCCGATCGAACGGAGCTGGGTCGGCAGAACGCACCCGGAGTGGCTCGGCCCGAGGAATATCGTGAACCTGTCGAAGCCGGATGCCGCCGCGTGGGTGGAGAGCGAGATTCGCCGCGTGATCGAGGAATACCGGCCCGACCTCTGCCGCCTCGATTTCAATCCCCAGTTCACCGGCGAGGGCATGCGCACCGAGCGTGAGGGATTCAGCGAGGACGACTACCTGCGCTACTACGCGGCGTTCGACGGCATCTACAACAGGCTTCGGCACGATTATCCGGATCTGATTCTCCAACAGTGCGCGGCGGGCGGCGCGCGAAACGACCTCGGCACCGCGCGGCATTTCCACGAGACGTATCTCACCGACGGCCTCTGGATGCCGCATGTGTTGCGCGTGTACGCCGGGCAGACGCTTGCGCTGCCGCCGGAAGCGCTTGTAATCGCCCTCGGCGCGCCCGGCTGGAAGGGGCCGCTGGACACGTACCTGCGGGCAACCTTCTCCCTTTCGACGCCGCTTATCGCGTTCGGCCCGGCGCCGTCCGTTGCGGAGATCAACCCGGAGGCGCGCGCAGCATTCGCGCGGTACAAGCGTATCTACCGGGAGTTCATCCGCCCCCTGCTGCCGACGTGCCGGATGTACCACCACGCGCCGGTATCCGCCCACGGTGGCGTCACCTCGGGCGGGTGGTTCGCGGTGGAGTTCGCCGCGCCGGATGGATCACGCGGGTGGGCAACAGTGATCCGGACCGGCGCGGGCCCCTCGGATGCGTACCATTTCGTTTCGCGCGGGCTTGACGCCGGGCGCACGTACCGCGTCACGTTTGACAACGCGGACGCGACCGCAACGGTGGATGGCCTGAGCCTGATGCGGGATGGTCTGCGCATCCGCCTCGAGTCGGCTCTGATGTCGGACCTGCTGTTGTTTGAGGCGGGGTGATGGGAACTCAGACGCTTGGAAACCCTTTCATGCTCGTTCTCTCGTGCACTTGGAGGAATCGCTGGCACCTGCGGAACTGCGATGCGTATATTTTTCAAAGTGCCCCAAATAGCGAAACCTGTGGAGGTCATCTATGGCAACGAAGTCTCATCATGTGGTTCCGAGTCCGCAAGGTGGCTGGAGCGTAGTAAAAGCCGGGGCGGCGCGCGCGTCGAAGCGGTTTGAAACGCAAGCTGCAGCTGTTGATTGGGCACGCGAGCTCAGCAAGAAGCAGGGGTCTACTCTATTTGTCCACAGACGAGACGGAACGATTGCGCGGAAAGACTCAGGTGTCTAAGCGCACATCGACGGTACCTCGACGTCAACTCAGGAGTCAAGCGTTCGAAAGGAACGTGTTCATCAACTGCCCTTTCGACGAGGACTATTTCCCTTTACTTCGTCCATTGCTTTTCACCGTCATCTTTTCCGGTTTCATTCCTCGAATCGCATCCGAACGTTTTGATTCCTTTGAAAACCGCCTGAACAAGATTGGAGCCCTCATCCGGGAGTCGAGATACAGTATTCATGACCTGTCGCGCATCAAAGCCAAGGAAGCGGGCGAATTCGCCAGGATGAACATGCCGTTCGAACTCGGGATGGACTTGGGGGCACGTCTGTTTGGTTCCCGTTCGCTGAATAGCAAGAAATGCTTGATCTTGGAGTCAAGCCGTTACGATTTCATGAAGGCTTTGTCCGATCTTTCCGGCGTTGACATCAAAAGCCACCGAAATGAGCCCGAGGATGTTGTTCGCGCGGTGAGGGATTGGCTCGTGGAAACGGCTGGGCTACATCACGCACCGCCACCGACTGCAATTTGGTACACGTTCGCAGCCACTTTCACCACAGACTTCTACAACGACCGGCAGTCGAAAGGGTTCACGGAGAAGGATCTGGACATGATGCCGGTGCCGGAGTACATAGACTTCATTCGTGATTGGGTGGCGCAGAAATCCATCGGGGCGGAAGTCTAGGAATCTCCGAACGAAGGCCCGCCAATCTCCCCTTGCTACTTCCCATTCTTCGTTCCACCCACCCAACCCATGCAGGAGCATTCCCATGTCGGAATTCGCATCATTCAACATCCGGGATTTCGGCGCGGTCGGTGACGGCCGGCGCGATGACACCGCCGCCATTCAGAAGGCCCTCGACAAAGCCGCCACGACGTGCGCCAGCGTATTCGTTCCCGACGGCGTATTCCTTTCCTCCACCCTCAAAATCCCTCCCCACGTGGGGCTTATCGGCAACCCGACGTGGAGCTTCCGGCACGATGGCGGCTCCATCATCCGGCTCGGCGACCCTTCCGCAAAATGCCTCATTGATCTCACCGGTGCCATCGGCGCGACGCTGAACGGGCTCTGCCTTGACGGCGCGAGCCTTGGAGACGGCATCCATGGGATTTTCGTGGACAAAAAGGACTCCGGCGATCAGGAGGACACGCCGCGCATCGAACGCTGCCGGGTGAACCACTTCACCGGCGACGGTGTGCGGCTTAACCATATCTGGTGCTTCAGCATCCGCAGTTGCATGTTCAGCCACAACAAGGGGGACGGGCTCTCCGTGCGCGGGTGGGACGGCTTCATCATGGACAACTGGTTCTCCGGCAACGGCGGGGCGGGGTATGCCGCGCGCCAGGACAACGCCTCCATGACCATAACCGGCAACCGCATCGAGTGGAACGCAGGCGGCGGCATCGTGATCCATGGCGGCAGCCACTACAACATCACGGGGAACTACATTGACCGGTCAGGCGGCGCCGGCATCACCCTCATGCCGCGCGGCGGGCGCCCGGCACATGTCATCACGATCACCGGCAACGTGATCTTCCGGAGCGGCGCGCCCATGTGGCGCAAGCTGGAGGATCTGGAGAGCACGCACCTGCGCTTCGAGGGAGTGCGCGGGCTTGTCTGCACCGGCAACGCCATGCGTGTCTGGCGCAACGACGGCGACTCCGGCGGGGAGTTCTCGCCGAACTACGGCATCGTATTCAAGGGGCTGGTGAACAGCGTCATCAAGGACAACACGCTCGATTACGGCGCGATGAAGGAGTTGCTCGTGGACCTGGGCGGCCACGACGACGCGAGCGTCGTGAAGGACAATCTTGGCTGCCTGTTTGTGGATAACCACTGGAAGGACTGGGATTAGGCGAGGCCGGCCAGAAGCAACGTCAACCGGTCTCTCAGGCGCGAGCAGATGGCGAGGGCTTCTTTAGCTTCCTTCTTGTCTGCGGATTCGCCGGGGTAACGAAATGCCACTGAAGCCCTTGCCAAATAGCGCAGATCGATCAGTTCGACCTCCCATCTGGTGTGTGTCTGTTTCAGAAGGCGACTGAGTTCTTCGAGGTCGTGGGTCTTCGGTGGCACCACCCCGGACGAAATCAGAGCCGCTTTCATCAGCTTCTCGACGCATTGCTGCGCGTGGAAACAGACGGCATCGAAATTAGGGTTTTGCCGCGCGCGGCACTCGCGGCTTGCGGTGCTGTAATCGGCTTCGGCTTTTTTCACCCATTCTCTGACAATTTCGTTCATACAGAACCTCGCCCCTGTCCAGCGCCTCGCGAATCAACGGATCGCCCTGTTCGTACCGGCGCTGGGTGTCGTCCGGCCGCCTTGCGAGCAGGTCTACGCTGAACGGCGGATTCACGGCATTCAGTATTTCAAGGGACTTTCTAAGATTGCGGCCCTCAAATGGCAAAAGAACCAGCAGATCCACGTCAGAATGCGGCCCCGGCACGCCATATGCATACGAGCCGAACAGGATCACGCGCTCCGGTTGAAACACCTCACCTATCCGGTCCACCAGTGCCCGTATTTCCCGTTTCGAGACCATTCCGCGTTCTCTTGCCACCGATTTCCCCACCGAGAGCGTCAGGTTCATGGTAACCGATTTGGCACGCGCGGTCAATCCTTTTTCTAAAAGACGGATCGGCCGGTCGCACGGTGTTCCCGGCTGCCTGTTTGTGGATAACCACTGGAAGGAGTGGGATTAGGCGGGACGCCGCACGGCGGTTTGGGGACAGACCTCCCTACCCCCGAAATTCTGGCGTCTGCCGGGGTAGGGTTTTTGTAGCGGCGACCCCCCGTGGTCGCCCGTTTTCGTGTGCGTCGGATTGCGGGCGGGCTACACCGACGTGATGGCACGGAACGTCTCGCAAACGACAGGTAGCGCCGCGGCGGCCTCGGCGATGCCGCCCTACCCCGCCGAAACTCGCTCTGGACAGCGGGAAAGGCAACCCATGCGCTTCGAACTCAACATAGACTACCCCGTCGAAAAGATGGAGCAGAACCGCCGCCGGATGGAGGCGCGGCCACAGTTCGCTTACGTTGACCGCGTGCCCGTCGGCTTCTGCCTCGTGCCGCGGTACTTCGCCCCGATCTTCGGAGTGCCCTACCGGGAGCTTTTCCGGGACGCCGAGACGCAGTTCTACTGGCACCTCCAGTTCGCCAAATACCGCATTGAGCACATCCCCGAGGACTCCTTCTGCACCGGCCCGGCCATCGGCGTCGCCCCGTATTTCGACAACGTGATCGAATCAAGCGCATTCGGCGCGGAGATCATCTATCCCGAAAACGAGACCATCTTCTCCCGCCCGACGATCCACACGGTGGACGAGATGGATCGCTTCGTGCCGCCCGAACCCGACGCCGGGCTCTGGGGCACCGTCTGCCGCTGGCGCGAAGAGATGCTCGAGCTGGCGAAACAAACCCGCGTCACGTTCAACGGCGTCGAGGGGCGGGTCAACGTCGGCGGGCTCGGGCTGAGTGGTATCGGGCCGCACATGATCGCCATTGATCTCGTGGGCGAGAGCTTCTACGCGTGGATGCTCGAATGTCCCGAACGTTGCCATGCGTTCATGCGGAAGATCGTAGCGGGCATGATCCGCGCGCAGAGGCGGTTCGAGCAGCTTGACCCGTGGAAGCGGGGCGGGACGGGGCTGGCGGAGGACTCCGCGCAGGTGATGTCGCCCGCGCTGTTCCGCGAGTTCGTCGTGCCGTACGACGACATGATCTACAACGCCGTGAACCCCGCGCCCGGAGCGTTCCGCGGCATGCACATGTGCGGCCAGAGCGCGCACCTGCACGAGGCGCTGGTGAACGACCTCCGCATCACTTCATTCGACCTGTTCGGCTACCCGGTTGCGCCGGAGGTTGCGGCGCGGAACCTCGGCGGGAAGGTGTTGCTGACGGGGAACATCAACCCGATGCTCATGCGCAACGGCACGCGGGAGGAGGTGCACGCCGCCGCGCGGGAGGCGCTGGAGCACTTGGCTCCCTGCGGCGGGTTCATGCTGGCCGACGGCGCGAACGTCTGCCCCGGGACACCGTTGGAGAACCTTGCGGAACTCACCGCCGCTGCGGAAGAATTCGGGTTGCCAGAAACGCCCGGACGGCCGCGGGAGTAAGCCTGCGCCGGATCACCACGGCGGGTTGAGGACAAGCCGCCCTACCGCAAATTCGGGCAGTCCTCCGGTTCCAGCTCCGTGATCACGAGATTCGAGAACCGCGCAGTCCCCTCGCGGACGAAAAAGCCGATCTGGCCCGATATCAGATCATCGTCGAGCGTCGTCAACACGTGAACGCCGTCGAGGTACCAGTCAAACCCTTCGGAGCGCGACACGACCTTCAGGTGCACTCGGCCCGCCTTCAGCGCGTCGTTCAAGTACTCGTGGCGCACCCCGTTCGGCGCGAGGTGGTTGTACACCTTCCGTGAGCGGCCCACCTGGAACGCGCCACGATCGGCGCGGAACGTCGCCATCACTGCGCCGCGGGACGGCACGTCAGCATTCAACACCACGCCGGCCGAGAGGCACCGGTCGAACGCGATGTCCACGTCCAGCACGAAGTCGGAGAAGGTGCCCGGCAGGTAGGCGTCGCCGAACTCGGCGGCGTTTTCCAGCGTGCAGGCTTCCGGCGCGATGGTGCCACTGCAGACTGTTTTGCCGCCATCTTCGAAGAAACGCAGGTTTGAGAACCCCCGAACCGCCTCCCCGCGGATGAGCGCGTCCACCCCCCGCCAGTAGCCGAGGCGTATCGTACCGTCTTCCATGAAGCAGACGCTTTTCGGCAGCGCGAAGGCGGGTCTCCTGCCGCACAGGTGCTGGAAGAACAGAGTCTCTCCGCCCGCCCTTACGAGCCGCCCCACGTACGCGTCCCCGATGCCCAGCACCTGCTCGGGCACGTAGTCGAACCCGCCATCGAAACGATCCGACACGGCATAGCCTGTGCACCAGGTCATGGACGGGTAGTTGCGGTTCTCGAGCGCCGACTCGAGGTGGCTGTTCACGCAGAAGAGCAGGTAGTGCCGGGTCCCCTGGTGGGGCCCGCCGTGGCGGAACCGGCTGGGAACCTCGATCACGTTGAACCTGCCCGGCGCGAAGAGCGGCTCACCCATACGCCAGTGGAGCATATCCGCCGAGTACGCCCTTGCAAGCACTCCGCGCCCCGTGTGCGGACCGGATGCTACCCGCGCGGTGAACACGCCTTCCAGCGTGCCGTCGGGAAGCTCCGTGATGGTGACATCTCGCATCTCGACGTAATTGTTGATCGTCTGCGCGGGGTCGTGCTCATACGGTTCGCTTGTCACCAACACCGGCGACGGGCTGATGCGCTGCCAGTTGAGAAGGTCGTCCGAGACGATGATGTTGTTCTTCTCTACGCGGTCCTGTGTGGCGCGGTAGGTCATGTACCAGCGCCCGCGCCAGCGGATGATGTCGCCGGTGGTGATGAGCTCGCTGTCCCAGTCGGCGGGATTGTCCGACTTGTGGAACACCTCGCCCTTTTCCTCCCAGTGGAGCAGGTCGCGGCTGGTGGCAAGGGAGAACGCGTCCCACGGGATCCACCTGCCGTCGTCGGCGATCTGGTTGGAGAGGTAGAAAAGGTGGTATTCGCCGTTGTGGTCGTAGAACCAGGTGTCCCACAGGTGGCGGTTGGGGTTGGCCGGTCGGAAGTTCATCGATGCTCCTTGCGAATGCTATGTGCGGCCTGTGGATTGGTCGTTGATGGCCCACGCGCAGGTCATCTCGATACACGGCTGCGCCGCACTCGATGCCCCGCGCGTTCCACCGTCATCCCTGCCTGCCAGCGGCCGTGCCAGGCCGCCCGGCGGGCTGCCATAGGACTTCTGGGAACCATCGAACGCACACCGCCCTGCTGCACTCCTGCGCGGGTCTCCGAGTGGCCGCCGACCGCAGAAAGGCGGCTGTATCGAGGAGCCCGCGCCCGAACGGAGCCGAATCTCTGCTTGGAACTGCGCAATCGCTCGCGATCCGAAAGCGGAGGCGTGCCTCCGCACTCCAGAGCTCCCAAGATGCGCACACGGACTTCGAACCGCGGGTTTCACGTTCCCGCGCGGATCTTCATCACCACCCTCTGCACCCCGTCCGCGTTCCCGGCAAGGTGGCGGCGGCTGGCGGTGCAGGGGTTCGTCTTCGTCGCGGCGTCCGCCGTGTCGATTCACTCCTGCGGGACGCCTGCGGAGCCGTTCGGCGCACGGGAACGCCCACCGGCGCTCTTTACCCGATCTCCCCCAGCGCCGCGACCAGTGCGTCAATCTCCTCCTTCGTGCGCTTTTCGGTGACGGCGATCATGAGGTGTGCCGGGTCGCCACCGAAGTGTGCCATATCCACGCCCGCAAGGATGCCGCGCGGAACCAGGCGGTCGACAACATCCCGCGCCGGAACGGGGCACTGCACCACGAATTCGTCGAAAAACGGGCGGGTGTGCACGCGGCGGAACGCGGTGCGCGCCTCGATCTCGTCCGCGGCGTAGTGCGCATTCTGAAGGGAGTTCTCTGCAACCTGCCGCAGGCCGGCGGGGCCCAGCAGGGTGAGGTACATCGTTGCCGCGATGGCCATAAGGTTCTGGTTCGAGCAGATGTTGCTGGTGGCTTTTTCCCGGCGGATGTGCTGCTCGCGGGTCTGGAGGGTCAACACGAATGCCTGTTGCCCGCGGGTATCCACCGTACGGCCGACGAGCCGGCCCGGAAGGCGGCGTTTCAGTTCGTCCCGCACCGCGAACAGGCCGAGGGCCGGTCCGCCGAAGCTCATGGGGATGCCGAGGGGCTGCCCTTCGCCCACCACAACGTCCGCGCCCTGCTTCCCCGGCGCTTCAAGAAGGGACAGCGCCACCGGATCGGCGGATACGACAAGGAGCGCACCCTCGCGATGCGCGATTGCTGCAAGGGCCGCGATGTCCTCGACGATGCCGTAGAAGTTCGGCTGCTGTACCACGACGCACGCGGTTTCCCTGTTCACCCGCTCCGCAACCGCAGCCGGGTCGGCCCCGCCGTCGGAGAATGGCGCCTCAACGGGTTCCAACCCGATTCCCACGGTGATGGAACAGAAGGCAGAGCGGTACCGCGGGTGCACCGGCCCGGCGAAGACAACCTTTCGGCGGCCGATGTGCGCGTGCGAAAGCAGGATTGCCTCCGTCAGCGCCGACGCGCCGTCGTACACCGAGGCATTTGCCACGTCCATGCCGAACAGCTCGCACACCATCGTCTGGAACTCGTAGACGGCCTGCAGCGTGCCCTGGCTTACTTCCGGCTGGTAGGGCGTGTACGCGGTGGTGAACTCGGAGCGCTGAATCACTGCGTCAATCGCAGCCGGGATGATGCGGTCGTACATGCCGGCGCCGAGGAAGCAGACGGCCTCCGGGGTGTTTTCCCGTGCGCGCCGGCGCAGAAGGCTGAGCGCTTCGTGTTCGGAGAGCCGTGGAGGAAGATCAAGCGCGCTTGCCGCACGGATCGCTTCGGGAACGGGGGCGAAAAGGTCCTCAAACGAGCGGACGCCGATTGCAGCGAGCATTTCGGCGAGATCGGCGTCGGTGCAGGGAATGAACGGGTGCGGGTCGGCCATGCGCAAACCGCCTTTTCAGCCGTTTGCGACGAGCGTGCGATAGTCAGCGGCGGAAAGCAGGGTGTGGACCTGCGCCGGATCGTTCACCCGGATTTTCACCATCCAGCCCTTGCCGTACGGGTCCTGATTGATCCACTCCGGGTGCGTTGCAAGCTCCGCGTTGACCTCCACGATCTCTCCGTCCGCCGGGCTGAACAGGTCGCTGACCGCCTTGATCGCCTCGACGGTGCCGAATCGTTCGCCCTGCCTGACAACGGTACCCGGCTCGACGAATTCCACAAATACGATGTCCGTCAGTTCCCGTTGCGCGTAATCGGTGATTCCGGCAGTGCCGGTTTCTCCTTCCAGCCGCAACCATTCATGATCGCGGGTGTACGCCAGATCGTCCGGGAAATCCACGGTCAGTCCTCCTCAGATTTCTGTTCGCGCGAAAAAGTCTTCCACATACCCCATATCGTAGTGCCCGTTCTGGAATACCGAGTCACTCATCACGCGACTGTGGAACGGGATTGTTGTCGGCACGCCTTCAACGAAGAACTCTCCGAGCGCCCGTTTCATGCGCACGATCGCCTCCGCCCGCGTCGGAGCATGAACGATGAGCTTGGCCAGCATGGAATCGTAGTAGGGTGGCACGGCGTAATGCGCATGCGCGTGGGTGTCAATTCGGACGCCGATTCCGCCCGGAACATGCCATTCGGTGATTCGGCCGGGCGTCGGGCGGAAGTCATGCGCGACGTCTTCCGCGTTGATGCGGCACTCGATTGCGTGCCCCTGCAGGATAATATCTTCCTGACGGAAACTGAGCGGAAGCCCGGCCGCGACGCGAATCTGCTCCTTGACGATATCGGTTCCCGTCACCATCTCGGTAACCGGGTGCTCCACCTGAACGCGGGTGTTCATCTCCATGAAGTAGAACTGCTGGTCGGGCGCGAGCAGGAACTCGATCGTGCCGGCGTTTCTGTATCCGACGCTCGCGGCGCCGGCCACGGCGGCACCGGCCATTCGATCGCGCAGATCGTGGCTCACCGCCGGCGAGGGGGATTCCTCGATCAGTTTCTGGCGCCGCCGTTGAACCGTGCAATCGCGCTCCCCGAGGTGTACGATGTTGCCCTCCGAATCGCCAAGAATCTGAATCTCGACGTGGCGGGCGTGGTCCACAAACTTCTCCAGGTAGAGGTCACCGAGTTTGAACGCAGTCTCCGCCTCATTCCGTGCAAGGTCGTACGCCCGGACGAGACCTTCCGGAGACGTGACGATCCGGATGCCCTTTCCGCCGCCGCCAGCGACGGCTTTCAGCATCACCGGGTACCCGTGTTCCTTTGCGAGCGCGAGCGCCTGTTCCGCGGACTTCAGCGGGCCGTCCGAACCCGGCACCACCGGTACGCCGGCGTCCGCCATGGTTTTCTTGGCCACTGCTTTGTCGCCCATCATGCGGATCATGTCCCCGGTCGGCCCGACGAAGACAAATCCGCATTCCGCGCAGATGTCCGCAAATCGGGCATTTTCTGCGAGAAAACCGTATCCCGGGTGGATGGCTTCGGCGCCGGTCACCTCCGCCGCGGCTATAATCCGGGCGGGATCGAGATAACTCTGCCGTGCATCGGGCGGGCCGATGCAGACTGCTTCATCGGCAAACCGGACATGGAGGGAAGTGGCGTCCGCCTCGGAGTAGACGGCGACCGTCGCGATTCCGAGTTCTCTGCACGCGCGGACGACCCGCAGCGCCACTTCGCCGCGATTGGCAACCAGAATCTTGCTGAACATGGGCGCTAGTCCGGCTTCACGCGGACGAGAACCTGGCCGAATTCCACCGGCTCCGCGTTCTCGACGGCGATTTCCACCACCGTTCCGGCAACGTCCGCCGGTATCTCGTTCATCAGCTTCATTGCCTCTATGATGCCGATGATTTGCCCTTTGGCAACGTGTGCGCCGGTTTCGATGTACGGCGCCGCTTCAGGGGCCGGGGCGCGGTAGAACGTGCCGACCATGGGCGCCTTGATTTCGGCAAGGTTCACGTCCGGCGCTTTCGCGGGGGCGGCTTCTGCTTCCTTTGGAGGGGCAACCGGGGTGGAATCTGGAATCTGCACTACCGGGGCTGGAGCGACAATGTGGGGGAATGCCTGCGACGCAGGGTGCGGCTCGCGCTCCCGCACGATGCGAATCCGTTCCTCGCCGTGCGCGTATTCCAACTCCGCGACCGCACTGTCCTGCACCATCTCAATCAGGCGTTTGATTTCGTCGAGTGTCACGCGAGGTTCCTCCCAGTATCGGGATCACAACATTTGTCGTCTTCTGCAGGGTTTCAGCTCATCGTGAGCGTCTGCGTGACAAGTGTCACGCGAGGTTCCTCCCAGAATCGGGATCACAACATTTGTCGTCTTCTGCAGGGTTTTAGCTCATCGTGAGCGTCTGCGTGACAAGTGTCACGCGAGGTTCCTCCCAGTATCGAGATCATGCCGGCAGTCTGCTGCCGGGAGACGCGCTTCATCAGGCGCGGGAGAGATACTGGCGCGTTCTCGTGTCGATTCTGATCTTTTCGCCAACGCCGAGGAACAACGGCACCTGCACCACCGCCCCCGTCTCCAGCTTCGCCGGTTTGGTGCCGCCGGTTGCGGTATCGCCGCGCACACCCGGGTCGGTATCCGCGATGGTAAGCGTCACGTGGTTTGGCAGTTCCACCAGAAGCGGCATGTCGTCGCCGATGATTACCGTGACGACTTCGTTCTCCTTCAGGAGGTCCGCGATGTCATCCACGATTTCGTGGGGAAGGTGGATCTGCTCATACGTCTCGGTATCCATGAAGACGTAATGATCGCCCTCCTTGTAGATGTACTGCATATCGCGGTTTTCCACGCGGATTTCTTCCACCGCCTCCCCGGATTTGAAGGTACGGTCAATCACCGCGCCTGTCTGGACGTTTTTCAGGCGTGTCCGCACGAATGCGCCACCCTTGCCGGGTTTGACGTGCTGAAATTCGACAATGAAGTAGATGTTGCCGTCCATGCGGAACGCGAACCCGTTCCGGAAATCCTGCGTAGTTGCCAACGCGTATTCCTCCTGATGACGCCGCGCCTTTTCGCGGGCACGGCTGTATGTGAATCAAACGATACGCAATTCCTTGGGCGTCGAGCAGAGTACGCGGCACCCCTTGCCCGTAACTACTGCGAGATCCTCGATGCGAACGCCGCCCCAGCCGGTCAGGTAGATGCCCGGCTCAATCGTGATCACCATCCCTTCGGCCAGTGTCTCCTGGCTGCGCCACGAAATGGAGGGTCCATCGTGAACCCGCAGGCCTACACCATGGCCCAAAGAGTGCCCGAAGGCTTCGGCGAACCCCTGCTCCTGAATATAGGACCGGGCCACGCCGTCCAGCTCCACGCATGAAAGCCCGGGCCTGACGGCCGCAACTGCGCGCATCTGAGCTTCCAGAACGATGCCGTACACCTTCTGCAGTTTCTTCGATGCCTTCCCTACGGCAATCGTGCGGGTCATGTCGCTCGCGTACCCGTCACGCTGCGCACCGATATCAAACGTGACCATGTCACCGGTCCGGATGCGCCGGTCGGAAGGCTGCGCATGGGGAAGCGCGGCGTTCGGCCCGCTTGCCACAATCGGCGGGAATGCCATCCGGTCGGCGCCCAGTTTCCTCACGCGGTATTCCAGCTCCGCGGCGAGATCGCGCTCCGTCACGCCAGGCTTCACCAGCGGCAGCACCTCCGCGAACGCGGCGTCCGCAATGGCGGCGGAGCGGGCGATGGCGGCGATTTCGGCCTCGTCTTTGACGAAAAGCTCCCGCTCGATGATCTGCTCCGTTGCCACCCACTGCACTTTCAGCGGCGTGTCGCCATCCTTGAAGGGGCTTGTAAGCGCACGGTGATCTTTTACCGTCAGGTGGGCGCTTTCGAAGCCCACGCGGGAGTCGCCCCACCCCGCCGCAAGCTCGCGCACGCAGGCAACCAGGCCGTTCTGCGTGATAACCGCCCGCCAGTCCGGCGCCTGTGCTGCCGCCTGGTCGCGGTAGCGGAAGTCCGTGAGGAGCACCTTTTCGCGTGTACCCACCACGAGCCATGCGCTCGACCCGGAGAAACCCGACAGCCAGCGGACATGCTCCGGGCACGTCACGAGGAATCTGTCCACGCGTTCCGCGCGCATCGCGCGACGAAGGGCAACGATTCGGGGTTGAGGCAACGTCACCTCGCCAGAGGGAAAGTTACGGCGCGCACCCGGGAACCTGAACCGGCCGGCGGATGGCAATGAATAGACCGGAGCTGCCACGGGAATGGCATCAAAAAGGGTACCATTTTCAGGCGTTTGGGTCAATTCTCCACGGCTGCAGTCCCCCGTTGCGTTGACTGTTTGGAACACCGCGGGCTATATTCCAAGTTCCAGACACAGGCGCAAAAAGAGAGGGACGGATGGGTATCCGCACGGCCATTCAAGGGGTGCGTTCCGCAATGCGGGTGATTGCGCACGCGGGTCGGGCCATCTGGCTGTTTTTCTCCGAACGGAGACCCGCACCGAAGCCCGATCACCCCCTCGTAGTGAAGGTGGTGTACCCGGGCGGCGCCGCCACAAGGGATTACTCGTTTCCCCTGCGAACGGTCTGGAAAGCAAAAATCGCCGTGGCGGTTGTTTTTGTGCTGTTTTTCGTCGGTCTCGCGGCAATTGGTGACGCGGCGTACTCGCGGTGGAGACTGTACCACCTCACAGCACAACTGCGGGAGGCGCAGACAAACGAGCAACTGACCCTGGAAATGCGGCGGCAGCTCGCGGAGATATGGCTGATAAACGAGCGTCTGCAGCGCATGCTCGGGCGCCATGAGAGCTATCGTACGCGTCAGACGGTGATGTACCGCCTGCCCCAGGGGCTCCCTGTCTCGCGCTGGGTGGGTGTTGCGTTCGGTGTACCAAAGGCGCTGCCGGAGGACATGCGCGCCTGTTACCTGTGCGCGCCCGGCTCACTCGTGCTGGCGACTGCCGACGGGAAGGTGACCGATCTCTCGTGGGACCCGAGAAACGGGGACGTCGTCACGATCGACTACGGCGAAGGCGTTGCTGCGCGCTACGGCAGGGACGCTCTGTTCTTCGTGGAAAAGGACGAGCTTGTGCGGAAAGCGCAGCCCATAGGCGTAATTCACGCCCCCGACTCCCTGAGTACTCCCTTGCTGTTCTATCAGGTTACCGCTGAAGGGGAAGAGGTGGAAACCGTCCCCTACATGGTGGTGGGAGGCACAACCGGTATCTACACGGAATAGCCGGGGCGGTCACGATTTCGGAAAGGCACATCAGATGGCAAAGTTTCAGGCTGTGACGAGCGCGACGATCAATACGATTATCGGGGAAAACTCCCGCGTTGTGGGTGATTTTGACATTGCCGGGAGCATCAAGGTTGAGGGATTTCTGAAAGGCAAACTTACGACGTCGGAACGGCTGGTAATTGGCCTCGGCGGAGTTGTGCTGGCCGATGCAAACGTGCGCGACGCAATCATCGGCGGTACGTTCACCGGCACGCTGTACGCGGAAACCCGGGTGGAGATGGAGAGCACGGCCAAGGTGCGGGGGGACGTCAGAACCAAGCAACTGGTCATCCACGAAGGGGCGGAATACGAAGGGAATATTTCACGCGGCGAGGAAACATCGGACGAGGGTGAGGGGGACGCGAAGTAGGTGGATCACGGTCGCGACGGCCTCATACCGAAAATCACGGGGAGCCGAAGCCTCATCGGAGCGTCACATGCGTACAACCCTGCAAAACGCGTATCTTTTCCCGATAGATACTTTCGCCGCCCGGATACGCCGGCATCCGGGAACCTTCTGTTGCGTCCGGCCGTTGTCGAGGATACGCACACGCAGGGAAACCTGATTTCCAGAAGGAGAACAGAATGAACTATCAGCGTAATGCATGGGGTTGGGCGCTTGCTGCCGCGTGCGCGGTGAGCTTCTTGAATACGCCCGCATACGCAATCGCCGGTTTCGGTATTCACGCCGGCAAAGACTTCGTGTCCATCTCGGAAGGGAGCTTCGATCGGGCAAAGTTTGAGGCCGCGGGAACCCGCCTCGGCCTCACCGGGGTGAACTGGGCCAACTGGAACTCCGTCACCCTCACGCGCAAAGAGATTGCGAGCCCGTGGTTGGTCGGTGTGCACGCGTACGTGGACGCAATCCCCTACATCGACCTTGAGGTGTCGGTGGACGGCGCCATCTCGCAGTATCGGGTGGATTACCGCTCCACTCTGAACCCGGCGGTGAATGAGAGCAAGGACGTGTATTTTGGACGGGTCGGCGCGTATGCCACTGTCAGGCGCGACATCGTCAAGTTCCCGCCGGTCGTCCCCATCGCCGCGCTCTATTTCGGCGGCGGACTGTCGTACAACTTCATCGCTCCCGTGGCCGGGCCGGACCTGATTGTCAACGCGTACGGCACCGATAACCCGACCACGCGGCAACCCGACATCGCGAAACTGGTGGAGCGCGAGGGAACCTTCGGCTGGCACGGGCTTGTCGGATTCCGAATCAAGCCGCCGGTGGTGCCCATCGCGCTGCGGCTCGAGGGGAAATACACCTCCACCGGAATCAGCACGTATGAACGGCCGGAAAGCATATTCAGCGCGTATCTCGGCACGTCGTTCGCCTTCTGACCGGTTGTGAGCTTTTCCGGACGGGCGGTATCGTGAACGGTACCGCCCGTTTTTCCTTTGCGGCCGGAAGGTCACCGACGGACGGACGTGTCCCCGGAAAGGCGGACGGGAGCAGGCCATGAGTGAGGACGAGGAACTCATAGAACCGGATCTGTTCGACAGAGTGGAGAAGCCCGATACCACCGCACCACTTGCGGACAGAATCCGCCCTCGCACGCTGGAAGAGTTTGCCGGCCAGCGGCATATCATCGGGGAGGGCGCGCTTCTGCGCCGCATGGTGGAGCAGGACCGCCTCGTATCCCTCCTGTTCTGGGGCCCGCCCGGCACCGGTAAGACCACCCTCGCGTTCGTGCTGGCGCGCATGCTCAACGCCCGGTTCGTTACAATGAGCGCCGTAACGAGCGGCGTGAAGGACGTGAAGGCCGTCATCGAGCGCGCCGCGATGGAAAAACGGCGTGGGCGGCGGACCATCCTCTTCATTGACGAAATCCACCGCTTCAACAAAGCCCAGCAGGACGCCCTCCTGCCGCATGTCGAGCGGGGCACGGTGATCTTCATCGGCGCTACCACCGAAAACCCGTCGTTCGACGTGAACTCGGCTCTCCTCTCCCGCTGCCGCGTGTTTGTGCTGAAGCAGCTTCTGCCGGAAGACATCGAGCAGATAGTTCGTCGCGCACTTGCTGACCGAGACCGCGGGCTGGGCGGCCTTGAGTTCGTGATGGACGACGACGCGGTGGATGCGCTGGCGAAACTGGCCGACGGCGACGCACGGATCGCCCTCAACGCCCTCGAAGCCGCGGCGAACGTGGTCGCCGCGGGGGACCGGCACATCACGAAGCAGGTCATCATCGAGGCGCTCCAGCAGCGGACGTACGACTACGACCGCGCGGGAGAAGGGCACTACAACCTCATCAGCGCCCTGCACAAAAGCGTGCGCAGTTCCGACGTCAACGCCGCGCTGTACTGGCTCGCCCGCATGCTTGACGCGGGGGAGGACCCGCGCTACCTCGCGCGGCGGATGGTCCGCATGGCGGTGGAGGACATCGGCCTCACGGACCCGCGCGCCCTGAGCGTCGCCCTTGCCGCGCACGAGACCTACCACATGCTCGGTTCTCCGGAAGGAGAGCTCGCCCTGGCGGAAGCGGTGATTTACCTCGCGACCGCGCCGAAATCCAACGCCACCTACGTCGCGTTCGGCAAGGCAATGGCCGATGCCCGCGAGTTCGGAAGCCTGCCGGTACCGCTCCATATACGCAACGCACCGACGAAACTCATGAAAGACCTCGGCTACGGCGATGGCTACCAGTACGACCACGACCTGCCGGACCGGTTCAGCGGCCAGCAGTGCCTGCCGGACGAACTGGCGGGGCGGGAATATTACGAACCGACGGAGCAGGGCTACGAGAAAACCGTTGCCGAACGCATGCGCTGGTGGGCGGAACTGCGGGAGAAGCTGAAGGGGGAGAAGAGCGAGGAGTAGAAGGGGGGGGGGGTGCCACGGAAGACACGAAAGGGAGACCCGGGGACCGAGGTTGTCGCGCAAAACAGACGGTCGTCATTCCGCGTGCTCCGGCGAGCACGACGCGGAGGCGGGAATCCATTCAGTGAGGCAGGAGAGTCACGCTTCGTCGCGTCCTCGGGTGTCCCCGCCTACACCCCGCGCAAATCCGCCACGACTCCTGCCTCTTCGGCCTCGTAAAGCCGCCAGATCACCTCAAGGCTGCGCATCGACTGCGCCGCGCTGATCTCCGGCGTCTTCCGCTGTTCGATGCAATCGAGGAACGCCGCCATCTGCGCCACCACCGGCTTGGTCGCCGCACCAGATCGCCGCGCGATCACCACGCGGTTCGCGCTTTCTACCGTTTCGCCGGGCCCCGCGAGAGCCTGCAATGCCGGCAGATCGGAACCAGAGCGGTCGCGGTACAGTGTGAGCGTCCCATCCGCGAAGTCGAGCTCCAGCATCCCCTGCTCCGTGTGCGCATGGACGGAATACCGCAACCGCGATCCGCGCGCGCCCCACGTGCCGAAGTGGTACGCCGTCGCGCCGGACGCGAACTTCAGCGACACGTTGCTCGTCCCCTCGCGCTCCATCCACGGCGTGCAGAGGTTGGTGCCCACGTGCGTCCCGCTCACCGGCTCACCGAGCCAGTGGAGCAACAGGTCAATGTAGTGGCATCCGTGGCTGAAAAGCTGCCCGCCGCCGAGCCGCGCCGCCTGCCCGAGCCACTTCCCGCGTGAGTCATCCGTGTATTGCTCGGTCCAGATGGACACGTGGAACACCTCGCCGAACCGTTTCGTGCGGATAGCTTCCCCCAGCTCCGTCCAGAGCGGCTCGTGGCGCATGACGTAGCCCACCATGAGCACGGGGTCGGGCGACCGGTCCATTTCTACCAGCGCGTGGCACTGCGCCCTGTTCAGGGCCAGCGGCTTTTCCATGAGAACGTGTTTCCCCGCCCGGAGGCATTCCGCGCCGACCGGGTAGTGCAGGTCGTGTGGCAGGGCAATGACGACCGCATCCACATGGTCCAGCACATCGTGGTAATCCGCCACCGCGATAGCACCCGACGCGTGCTTCGCCTGCGCCTCTGCGCGCTCAAGCTCGATATCCGCAAACGCGGTGAAGCGCATGCGCCCGTCCAGCGGCCGGAACGTTGTCGCGTGGCTGGCAGCCATACTGCCGCAGCCTATCATTCCCATACGGATCACCGGTACCTCCTCATGTCCTTCCATCTGTCCGGCACGGTTGCTGCGGCACCGCAGCCGATCACACCCATGCGAATCATTCTGTCTCCCCCGGCGCTAATCCGCGTGTTCAACTGCGTTTGCTGCGGCTTCACAAATCCTGTGGGTCTCACAGGTCCTATTCTTGTGGCGCGGTCGCTGAGCCTGTCGAAGCGCCGCGCCCAGTTGCTACCTCGCAATTCGGACGTGCCGGCACGTCCACAGGCTCCCGCCCAACGGGAGCAGGCTCACCAACCGGCACTCGGCCTGCGTGCCCATCACCCCTCCGACCGGCCGCCCCTCGCATACTTTTGGTTTGCTTCGCGCGTCTCGTGGTTCCTTCTCACCTCGCCAGCACCGCCGGGTACGGCCTTCCGGGAATCAGCCGTTCGCCGTCGCTGAAGCCCTCGGGGCGGCCTTTGAGCTCCGCCACCAGCCGTTTTCGCCAGAGCTCCACACGCGCGGCATCCCGCGGGTGTTTCGCCACATCAAAGCGCTCGTCCGGGTTTTCCGGCAGATGGAAGAACTGCTCCCGTCCGTCCGCAACGAACCATATATACTTCTCGTTGCCATCGGTCAGCGTGTGGTGGAGCGGCGCATGCTCGATGTGAAGGTACTCCCGCCACGGGGTTTCCTCGCCGCGCAGGAGCGGCAGCAGGCTGCGGCCGTCCACCCCTCCGGGAACCGCCACGCCGGCGAAATCGAGGCAGGTCGGCATCACGTCCTCCAGCCCCACCGGGCGATCCACCACGGCGCCGACCCGCACGCCAAACCGCTCCGGTGCGCGGACGAGGAACGGAATCCGGGCAGAGGGTTCGTAGGGCACGCTTTTTCGCCAGAGGTAGTGGTCGCCCAGCATCTCCCCGTGGTCGCTGGTCAGCATCACCACCGTATTGCCGCCGGTCATGCGGTCCACCCCGGATACCGGGTTGAGCAGGCGGCGGATCTGGTCGTCGAGGTGGTTCAGGAGACCGTAATACCCGGCCCGCGCGCAAAGCAATGCCTCGCCGCGCAGATCCACCGTGTGGGGCGCCACGCCCATGCCGAGACCGTGGTTCGGCGGGGGCACGGCCCAGTCGCCGATCACCGGTTCGGGCACCCCGGTGCGGATGTACCGTTCCAGATAAAACGCGGGCGGCACGAGCGGCGGATGCGCCGCAAGGAACGACACGACGAGGAAAAACGGGCGCGATTGGTCGCGATCGCGCAGGAACCGGAGCGCCTCGTGCACCGTCCAGTTGGTGGGGTGGAGATCCTCCTCAAGGTGCCACGGACGCGCCGTCCAGTCGTTGTGCATCACCCCGGTGCCGTACGCCCCTTCCCAGTCATCCGGGCGGTGTTTCTGGAAATACTCCCGGTACGCGCACGGGTTGCGGAAATCCTGCGAGATGACGTGCTCGAAGCCGAACCGCTTGTCGTGCGGGAACTGGTGCATGCTGCGGCCGATCCACGCCGTTTCGTACCCCGCGTCGGAAAGCACTGCAGGCAGCGTGTCGGTGATATTCCACTCCACGCCTTCCTGGTACCCCACCATACCGTGCGTGGAGGGGTACTGGCCTGAGAGGAACGTCCGCCGCGCCGCGATACAGCTCGGGCAGGAGGTGTATGCCCGCGAAAAGCGCACCCCCGCGCCGGCGATTTCGTCCATGTTCGGTGTCAGCAGCACCGGGTGCCCCTCGATGCTGAGGCAATCGCCCCGGTGTTGCTCCGTCATGAAGATGAGGATGTTGGGCCGGTCAGGCATTCTTTGCTTCCCCTTCCTCACGCTTCCACTCCGGCACTTCCCGCCGCTCGATTCTCGCCTTCATCCGCGCCGCGAGGTGCCGGTCAAACGACCACGTCCGCGCGCCGACGAACAGCAGGACGATCAGCACCACTAGAATCGCCCAGTCGGCGCGGATGTTCCGTGCGACTTTCGCCAACCCGCCCGCAAACAGCGGCGGCGTTTGAGCGGAGGCCAGCGTGACGACCTCCCGGACGAGCAGAACCAGCGTCGCGTACCGAGTGGCAAGCCCGACCAGCACCAGAAGGCCGCACACCGCCTCGACCACGCCGACCCCCGCTCTGCCGGCATCTATGTGCCCTACGCCTTCCAGCAGGAATACCGAAGCCACCAGAAGGCGTAACAGCACCATGGTCGCCGGGCCTTTGCTGTCCAGAGTTTTCATAAGAAGCACTCTTCCAAGCGTTTTCACGTATGCCTTTTCCTCCCCAAGAAGCGCCCAACTGGCCTGTATACACCTCACCCCGAATACGCGTACACCCAGTACCTCGCTGCGTTCCAGGGCACATCACCAACGGAACCCAGACCTATCCCCACGCTCGCTTTCCCCTTCGTGAGGCGCGCCGGCACCTCGAACTCATCTTCCATCCAGCACTCCCGCGCATGGCGGGGCGGCAGACGCCACGTGCCCGCGTCCTCGCCATCTATCGTTACCAGTGCCGCCTGCGCACCCACCACCGAGCTGCCGCCCGGCTCCTTCGTTGCGCTTTCCTTCTGCCACGCGCCATCGTACCGCCGCCGTATACGCAGGCCGGTGTTTTCCGGGGGTACGGAAACCGCGAACTCCGCCCGCCCGCTTACCGTCTCAACGGTATCGCTGATTCCGGCGACGCCGAGCCAGCCGTCCACCTTCCGGACGAGCACCTGGTCGTTCCCCTCGTACACCCGGGTCAGCGTCTGCCGCGCCACCACCCCCTCGCTTCGGTAGTGGTGGGCCGTGCTCCCGACCGGAACGGCATCGCAAAGCGCAAGTGCACACTGATCCAAGTGGTAAAGAAACGCCACGCTTTCGTAGTCCGCAACGATCTCCCCCTCAGGGCCGTGCTCGATCGCAAACCGAAGGCTCCGGTAGTACGGCACCGAATCCGTCACATGGAACCGGTACATCGTGCTGTGGTCTTCGCTATCCCGCGTGTGCTCGGTGTAGCCGTGCGTGGGGTACGCGAATACCTCGTCCTTCGGCGGCATATCGTACCAGCCCCAGTTGAAGTACTCCTCGGTGCCCGTGCTGCCGCAAAGGAAGCTCTTCGAATCATCCACGTAAAATCGCGCGTCCCCCTCGAGGAACAACCGCTGCACGGTTCGCAGGCCGTGGTCCAGCCCACGGGAGGACATTCGCATCACGCACCCGACATACCGCCCGTGACCGCGCACGTCCGCCACCGTGTAATCCCGGTGCGGCAGCGTGCCGTGTTCGCGCCGGTAAAGGGCACAGAACCGACCCTGTCGCTGGCTCAGTCCCGCCGTGGCCGGTGACGGCTCCACGGCAACCTCCCACCCGATCTCCCCCGCGGCGTGCGCAGACGTGTTCACCAACTCGATGCGCGCCGCATCAAACGGCATGGGGAAGCGGCATATCAACGTGCGGTCCGGCTCCTCGCTCACCGGCAGCGCGCATGGAGAAACCCGCCCCGTGGGTATTTCAACACGTTTCTCGCCTTCCCCAAGGGGATAGGAGGGCATCCGCCGGATCGCCTCGTCGTCCGGGTACCCCACCCCGAAGAACAACCCCAGCGGTGCATCCACATCCGGTGCTTCCCTGCCATCCCAGAAAGCGCGCAGGTGCACATCTCGCAGCGTCTCGTTCCTGCGCTCGGTCGGCAGCCGCACGCGGATGGTGGTCACCAGCCCCGGCGTGCTCTGTTCGAAGAGCACCTGTTTGCCATGCGCATCGAGCGGCGCGGCGCCTGAGCACAGGGAACAGGGGGCCGATTTTCCCTCCTCGGTGCTCCAGACCACGCGGTCCGCCGCCTTCTCCCACTCCGGCGTGTCTTCCGTGTAGATATGCGTCCACACGTTGAAAAAGTGGTACGATTCCTCCTTCTCAGGCGCCACAATCCTGCACCCGTTTTCGAACGGGATGGGCACGAAGCACCACGAACTGCCGTGCGCAGATTCCTCCTCGCCCACGTAAGGGTGGGGAAAATCCGGATGTGTGCCGGAGTACAACCCGGCGAACGGGATGGCGATCTCAGGTTCTTTCGCGTCTCCCGAAAACACCTGCAGCTCCGTGCGGAAGCCTATCGTTCGGACCAGTTGCACCGTGCCGCTCCCATTCGCATCAAACAGCACCCATCCTTCCGGTGTGCGGTACAGATACGAGTACGCGCTGGTGAAGCCATCGTTGTTGCCGCCGGTAACGTCGTGGCTGTCGGTGATTACGAGCTTTGTTCGGCACGGAAGGATCGCAAGATGCCGCAGCGCGTCGGAACGGGATTGAAGGGAAACCATCTGCGATGCCTTTCACAAGCTGTGACCCTGAGGCGCCGGAATGCTGCCGCATTCGTAACCTACCGCGTCCCCGCCGTCGCCGCAAACCGCCCGCCGGTCGGCCCGCGTGCGGGAAGGCTTGACATGGCTCCGCATTGCAAGGATTTTGACTATCAAGAACATACGTATCTCTCCGCGTCACATTCCGTCATGTAAGGAGCGTCGGCGTGAGCGTAGCACGAATCCTGGAAGACCTCCGGAAACCCGCCCCGTTCGTACGGCCGATGCCGTTCTGGTTCTGGAACGGGAAACTGGACGCCGATCTTTTCATCAAACAGCTTGACGACATGGCGGAGAAAGGCATCGGGGAAGTGTTCCTGCACCCGATGCCTCAGGAATTCCGCACCAAGGACTTCGTCTCGGGAATCGAAGGGGAGTACCTCGGCAGGGAGTTCATGGCTGCGGTGCGTGCCGTGGTCGAAGCGGCCGCACAACGCGGTATGCGCTTCTGGCTGTACGACGAGGGCGGATGGCCCTCCGGCGTCAACCTCGGGCGCGTCGTGGCGGCGAGGCCTGACCTCAAGGGGAAGGTAGCCCGTTACAACGAGGAAGGCAATGTCGAGTTCCTCGAGCGCGGCTACCCGGTGGATCTCCTCAACCCGGAAACCACGCAGACGTTCATCAGCCAGGTGCACGAGGAATACGCGAAAGTCGTCGGCGAGTTCTTCGGCACTACCATCCCCGGCATCTTCACCGATGAACCCCGTTACGGCGGCCGCGTGGGCGGAGCCGAAATTCCGTGGACCCCGAAGTTGCCGGAAATTTTCAAGGAGAAGACCGGATACGACATCTCCCTTGCCCTTCCGATCCTGTTCGGACTCAAAGTCGCCCGCAGCCTGCCGGAAAACAAGCGCGCGCAGGTTCAGGCCGATTTCTACCGTGTGATCACCGAACTCTGGCGGGATAGCTATTTCAAGCCTCTGCACGACTGGTGCGCGGCGCACAACCTGCTTCTTGTCGGCCATCTTTCCGGGGAGGACGATCTCCCCAGCCAACTGCTCTACTGCGGCAACTTCTTTACCGAGATGGAATACTTTGACTGGCCCGGTATCGACGTGATCTGGCGCCAGATATTCCCTGGCAACCGGGGAAACCATTTCCCCAAATACGCCAGTTCGGCCGCACACACCCGCGGAAAACGCTGGAGCCTGTCCGAATCGTTTGCCGTGTACGGGTGGGACCTCACCTACGCCCAGATGAAGTGGATCACCGACTACCAGTATGTCCGCGGGATCAACACCCTCGTACCGATGGCGCTCTACAGCGATACCCGCGGTGCCCGGAAAATCGGTACCATGTCCGACCAGTTCCAGGCGAATCCTCTCTGGGAGCACTACCGCCCGTATGCCGAGTATGTCGGCAGGCTTGGAGGGCTGCTCTCCGCCGGAAAACCGGTGGTCGAAGTCGGCCTGTATTACCCCATCGTCAGCCTGTGGGCCGGCGAAGACGCGCGGTCCGTGGAGGCCAAAGTTACCCGAATCGCCACCAGCCTCCTTGATCAGCAGATAGACTTCGACTTTCTGGACGACGCTGCGATAGTCGGGGCGGAGATCTCCGGTGGAACGCTGGCGGTGGGCGACTGCCGCTATTCGGCGATCGTCGTTCCCAACGCGCCGGTAATGCCGGTGGAAACAATGCGCAGACTGGCGGAATTCGCAAAAGCGGGCGGATCGGTCACCTTCTACGAAACGCCGCCGCATTTCGCCGCACGCGCTGCCGATGAGGCGGAACTGGCGCAGCTTGCGACCTCGCTTTCCACCTGCGTCGCGTCATCAGCCGACTGGGATGTCGCCCTGGGCATGCTTCCGTGGACGGTGAAGCTTGCGGTGCACAACGCCAACATCCGGGCAATTCGCCGATCCTGCGAGGGTACTGAAATCTTCTTCCTCACCAACGAATCGCTCAACGAGGACGCGTCGTTGCGCCTCCGCCTGCCGGTGCAGGGAACGGTTGTGGCGTACGACCCCGATACGGAACAGACGTTCGACGCTTCCCCGCAGGGCGGTGTCATCCGCGTGACGATCCGCGCGAACGGGTGCATGGTATTGCTTGCGGGGAACACGGAGGGCCTTACCCTCGCGCCGCCACCGGACCCGCCGACCCGTGCGCAGGAGGTCTCCGGCCCGTGGATTGCCACCGTAACCAGACAATGGGCGTTCCGCGGAGGCGAGATTGTCATGCTTTCGACGGTGAAAGGCATGGACCGCGACGCCGGCGGGGTTCTTGGCACGCCGAAACGGGTGGACACGCTCGAGGACTGGGATAAGGTCTACTACGAGAACTTCTGCGGAACGGTGGATTATGCCACCTCGCTGCCGTTGCAGGCGGTGCCCCCGCGCGCATTTCTGGATCTCGGCACCGTCGGCGTGGTGGCGGAAGTCGACGTGAACGGAACCATTGTCGGTAAACGCCTCTGGGCGCCCTACACATTCGATATCACCTCCGCGCTGAAGGTCGGCACGAACAACATCCGCATTTCCGTCACCAGCACCCTGTTTCGCCTGATGACCATGCCGGAGATAGTCGGAGAACTGAAGCAGCGCGGCTGGTTCAGCAGTTACGCGCAGAAGGTCTCCGAGTACAAAGGTGACCGCGCCCCCGCCGGGTTAATAGGACCCGTACGTCTCCTTACCTGAACCATGGCCAGGCGGGGCCGTTGGGTGGCTGAGGCGGGTCGTCTCGATACAACGAACGGGGGGACGTCGCTTCGCTTCCGTCACACGGCGGGCTCCTGCGCCGTGCGCGGGCTCCTCGATACAACGTGGAATCCGCTGCGCGGCCCCCACGCCACTCGGAGACCCGCTTTCTCCAGGCGCTGGGCCCGGTCATCGAGTGACCTGCGCGCACGCGCAGGTTGTATCGAGATGACCGGGGCCGGTGGACGGCGGCACGCGCCGAGACGGTCGTTTCGATACACCGAACAGGGGAACGTCGCTTCGCTTCCGTTCCGTTCCCGTTCGCCACTCGACGGCCTTACAGGGCGGCGCGCTGTTAGACCTTATCCCTTCCGGGCAATGCACGAGATGTAGTTGTGAACCACGTCGAAGCCCTTTTTCCCCTGCCGGCGCGCGGCGAGACGTTTCACGAATTCGGCCTCCAGCGCATCGCGCCGGGCGGGGTCAACCGCCTCGTAATAGGCAGTTCCGGCACCCGATTTCTTCAGGTGTTCGAGTGCTTCCCGGGCGGTCCGGTAACGGAACACGATTTCCCCTTCCTGCAGGTCCGTCGCTTCCAGACCGGCGGCGGCAAGCTGGCGGTTCACCTGGTCCGTGCCCGCGGGAAAGTCAAAAGCGATGCGCTTCGTCAAGACGGAGGGGTCCTCAAGCACGATTTCGCCGAAAATTTGCAGCGGTTCGCGCGGGGAGTTCTCCCGGTGGACGATGAAGGCCAGCCTGCCGCCCTGTTTCAGCGCCTGCGCAGCGGCTTCGAAGAATGGCGCGAGGGGGATGTAGCCCAACACCCAGCTTGAGAATACCAGGTCAAGGGGGTGCGAGGACCCGAGCTCCTGCAGTGCATCACCACGGCGGAAGTCAATTCCGTCAAACCCTTGCGCCCGCGCCCGCGCTCTCGCCTCCGTCAGCATGCCTTCGGAAAGGTCCACGGCAACGAGATAACCCGCCTGCCGGAGTCTGTCCGCAAGGAGCACCGTGGCGAACCCGGTGCCGCACCCGGCTTCGAATACGCGCTCGTTCCCGGTCAGCACAAGCCGGGCGATAAGGCTTTCCACCGGTTTGCCGGCTTCTTTTACCCAGAACTCGTCATAGAACTGGTGGATGCCGTCGTACGCATCGCGGAGCCCTTCCTGGTCGACCTCTCCCCTCGCTTCGTTCCGTATCGCGAAGAAACGTGGTACACGATGCCGCCGGGGCAGGTGTTCCCGGCAGAGGGAGGACGACTCATCGGGCGTGAGGGGCAGTTGCGCGGCGTCTATGTGAGGGGAGAGCGTGCGCCCCACGCAGCCGGTCCGGGGCTTCCGGAAATGCTCCCCCATGCGGTCAAGAATGGTGTCGAGAGGCTCCCGGGTGATGTTGCCGAAGGAAAGCGGCACCAGGTTGCAGGGGCAGACTTCGCCGCTGCCGTCAATGTAAAGGTGCGTAAGGCCGGCGCCGCAACCGAACGCTTCCGGTGATTCGAGATAGGTGAACGTGGAAAGAATCGGAAGGCCCGGCTCTTCGGCAACCTCGCGCTGGTACTGGAGGATGCGCCGCCTCTCTTTCGGGGTGAGCGTCACGGACTGGTTTCCGGCGAGCTTCCCGGTGGCGCCGGGTTCGAGAAGGTGCACTTCCAGGGCGCCTGTATCGCGTGCGAAGGCCATGAATGAACGGAAGCGATCCGGCTCGAGGAACTCCCGGGTGGCGACGGAAATGATGTAGGGATAGAGCCCGGCACCGGATGCAACCGTGATGGCATCGAGGGCGATCGCGAAGGCACCGGGATAGCCGCGCATCCGTTCGTGTTCCGCGGGGTCCATGGAATCCACGCTGACGCCGACGGCGAACAGCGCGGCTTCCTTCAGCGACCGCGCGCGATCCGGTGTCAGCCCTTTGCCGGTGGTGTTCAGCGTAAGGGACGTCCTCTCGTCGAAGCAGGCCACGAACTCTTCCAGATCCCTTCGGAGCAGCGGCTCGCCGCCCGAGAGCGTCACATTGGCCGCGCCCAGTTCCTGAAGCCGGGCGATCACCGGCTTCCAGGTTGATAGCGACACATCCTTCTGGCTCCGGTTGGCGTTGTAGCAGTGCCAGCACCGGTACGGGCACCGGTTCGTAACGGCCAGGGTAACGGAAAAGAGCCGGCGGAGGCCCGCTTCGCCCACCGCATCGAAGTTCCGCACCATCGTATCGAATGCGGGGCCCGGGAACGGCGGGAAGTGCGTGTTGAGCACATACCGTCCGCGGAACGGGATCACCTTTTCGTGGGAGAGGTACGACTTGAAAAAGCCCATGAGCGCGGGGTGCATTTTGGAAAACGGCGGCTGGACCGCAACCATTTTCAGGAAAGCGTCACCTTTCATGGTGTCCACCCCTTCGGGTTCATCGGAATTGCAATGCTCCAGGATCGCCCCCTGCATCTGGTGTGGAATATACCGCAGTGGAAAGGGACGTAAGAGGTGGGGGGTGATGGTTTCGATGCGATGTGCCGAATCGGCGCCGGTGTGGGGCGGACATTCCTGTCTGCCCGGCACCGAAAAACCGCTCTGGACAGGCAGATCAGCCCTCGTGGCAGGGAGCGGTTGGCGAGCCGGAATTCCTTTCCTCCTGTCTGTGCAGGCGGTTCCGGCCGCGCGCCACGAATTTGTTACCATGTTCCGCGCCAGAACGCCAGCGGGGGTATCATTTGCGTTACTCCCCGTGAACACGTACTGTTAACCTGTTTCTGTCTATTTCCCTGCTGGGCAGTCAAGGAACCTGGTGTCCGGCTGGTTGGTTTCAGACAGTTCACCACGGGGGGCACCATGGCGCACCGGGGACACATCGTCGCGGCCGCGTTGGCGGTCATTGTCGTTCTTAGTTCGCTCTCGCAGGCAACGGACGTATCCGGGCAAATCCTCACCACCACCTGGACAAAGGCGAACAGCCCGTACCGCGTGAAGGCAGCCATCGAAGTCCGGCCCAACAATCTGCTCACCATCGAACCCGGGGTAGATGTCCTGTTCGACGCGGATGTCAAGTTCATCCTCTACGGCACCATCCGCGCCGTCGGAACTGCCGGCGACAGCATCCGCTTCCTGAAGGGCACCGCGGCGAAGTGGGGCGGCGTCTCCATCCCCAACGACGGCGTGAAGATCGCGCCGTGGGATAGCTCCGCGTTCGCGTACGTGCGGATCAGCGGCGGCAGCAACGCGTATGGAGGTGGAATCAGTCTCGCGCAGCCCGACCTCAAGCTCTCCCTCGACCATTGCGTGGTGTCCGGCAACACCGGCACGACGGAAGGCGGCGCCATTTGCGTGGATGACCACGCGATTCTTTACGCGAGGAACTGCAACTTCTTGAGCAACACCTCGCCCATCGGCGGCGGAGTGAGCTTCCGGAACAACACGACACACGCCGCCTTCAGCGACTGCGTGTTTCAGGGCAACACTTCCGCCACGGACGGATGCGCCATCGCCAGCCGGACCCCGTACGCCACGTTCGCCCGGTGCCTGATCACGGGCAACCAGCACGCGAACAACACCTCCACCGTGGAT
This sequence comes from Candidatus Latescibacterota bacterium, assembly GCA_022706085.1. Taxonomy (GTDB): domain Bacteria; phylum Latescibacterota; class MWCZ01; order MWCZ01; family MWCZ01; genus MWCZ01. Next base: position 49,643 of record JAKJDF010000013.1, read on the forward strand.
TGCCTAGGCAGCTCGGGCATCACCATGGTGAACTGCACAGTCGCTGACAACACCACGACCAAGGTGTTCGACAGCACATCAGGCGGCAAGGCGACGCTGCGCAACTGCATCGTATGGGGCACAGGCACGGTGATGCTGGAAGCGCCTCTGCCGGGCACCACCAACCCGTGGACCGTGACGTACTCCGACATCAAGGGCGCATGGGACGGCACCGGCAACATCAACAGCGACCCGCTCTTCACAAACGCCGCAGCGGGAGTTTACACGCTGGGAACGGGGTCGCCATGCATCAATACGGGTGACCCGGCGGATCCGCTCGAAGGAGACGGCTCCCGCGTTGATATGGGCGCCTTTTCGACGTCGGGTCCGGTTGCCGTGAACGCGCCTGTGGCTCCGGCCCGGTTTGCCCTCTATACCAACGCCCCGAACCCGTTCAATCCGTCCACCACGCTGCGCTTCAGCCTCCCCGACGCAGGGCATGTGACGTTGGCGGTGTATGACGTGAACGGCCGCCTCGTCCGCACCCTGGTGGGCGGCGCCGCCGGGGCGGCGGGGACATTCCTGTCTGGCCAGCATAGCGTGGTCTGGGACGGGTACGACAACTACGGACGCGCGGTTGCCAGCGGGGTGTACCTGGTGCGACTCACCGCGACGGAAGGGGTGCTGACGGGGAGGATGACCTTGTTAAGGTAGGGTGCGTGCAGGTGGGGGGCGACGCATGCGTCGCCCCCTACGGTGTGTGGTCCGGTGTATCGAGATTACTGCGACGGCCTCGGCGATGCCGCGCTGCCTCAACGGAGATGCCGGATGGCGAAACGGGCAGACAGGAATGTCCGCCCCACCGGCCGGGAATCGGATTGCGGGTGCCCTTCGGCACGTTACGGCGGCCGTTCGACAGGCTTCCTGCACGAAGCACATGCACGGGCATCGCCGCCCTGCCGGACACTGGCCTGAAGGCAGAGTCATCGAGCGGCGAGCGCGTGGTCACTGAGCCTGTCGAAGTGCAGCGCTCGTTGTATCGAGATGGCCACGCCAAAGCGGACAATCGGGTTTCGATCGCTCCCAACCCGGTTGGCGGCGCACGTCGAAATCCGCAAATTCCCTAATGAACCCGAACAGCTCCGTCAGTGAATCTGGATTCCCGCCTTCGCGGGAATGACTGTATCGCGGGTCGCGTCAGCAGCCGTATCGCACCGTTTTCAACGAACCCTGTTCATTCCCCTTCGCGGAGTCTGCACCCATGCCCACGCGCCCAAACATCCTGTTCATCATGTCGGATGACCATGCAGCCCACGCCATGAGCTGCTACGGCAGCCGCATCAACAAAACGCCGAACCTCGACCGCATCGCCAACGAGGGCATGCGGCTGGACCGCTGCTTCTGCACCAACTCCATCTGCACTCCGAGCCGGGCGACCATTCTTACGGGCACCTACAACCACGTGAACGGTGTCACCACGCTGGATACGCCCATGGACGCCGGCTTGCAGACCTTCCCGAAGCTGTTGCGGGAAAGCGGCTACCAGACGGCGGTGTTCGGGAAATGGCATCTCGGCGAGCACAAAAGCTTTGAATTCTGCCCCGAAGGGTTCGATGACTGGGCGGTGCTGCCGGGGCAGGGGTTCTACCACAATCCCGAGTTCATTTTCAAGGGCTCCCGGGGCCCGGTGCAGCGCACGGTGATGGGGTACGTGACGGACCTGATCACCGATTTTTCCCTGGATTGGCTGCAGAACCGCGATCGCAGCTGTCCGTTCTGCCTGCTCTACCACCACAAGGCACCCCACCGGCACTGGAACCCCGACGAAAAGCACGCCGCGATGTACCTGAACGAGGACATCCCGGAGCCCGACACGCTCTATGACGATTATGCCAACCGGGCTTCTGCCGCTGCCGCCGCGGAAATGCGGGTCGGTGTGCACATGACGCAGCTCGACATGAAGTGCGAGTTGCCGAAGAACGTCTCAGAACACGAGATGAGGAAATGGGCGTACCAGCGTTACATCAAGGATTACTTGCGCGTCATCGCCAGTGTGGATGACAACGTCGGCCGCGTGCTGGATTATCTCGACGCAGACGGACTGACGGAAAACACCGTGGTGATCTACTGCTCCGACCAGGGTTTCTTCCTCGGCGACCACGGCTGGTACGACAAACGGTTCATGTATGAGGAATCGCTGAAGATGCCGTTCGTGGTGCGTTACCCGAAGGAAATCGAGCCCGGCTCAGTGAACAGCGACATGGTGCTGAATGTGGACTTCGCGCCGCTTTTCCTCGACTTCGCAGGGCTACCGATTCCGAAGGGCATGCAAGGGCGGAGCTTTCGGCCAATCCTGGGCGGCGAAACGCCGCCAGACTGGCGGGACAGCATGTACTACCGCTACTGGATGCACAAGGCGCACCACAACGTCTACGCGCACTACGGCCTGCGGACGAAGCGGTTCAAACTGATCTACTACTACTCCGACGGCCTCAACCAGATGGGCGCGCTGGACGAGAAGTACGAGCCGGAATGGGAACTGTTCGACCTCGAGCGCGACCCGGCGGAGCTGAACAACGTCTACGCGGACCCGGCGTACGCCGACACGTTGCGCGAACTCAAAGCGGAACTGCACCGGCAGCAAGCGGCCGTCGGCGACGCGCGGTATGAGAGCGACGTGGATTGAACCGGGGAGGACCGTCGTATCCCAAACCCTCTCGTAAGCACCCGTAACGGAGGAGCCCTTTGTGTTTTCATTGCGTGCTGTTTTCTGTCTGACGTTCATTGCCAGCCTCCTCATCCCTGTGGATTCGTGTGCCCGATCCCGCCGTCAGAGCGCAGAGATTCGCGAATTGAACCAAATGGTGGCCCGGATTGACATATCGCTTGTCACCCATGCGAGAGAGCAGCTCCGTGCCTACGGGCGATTCATTTCCGCGACCGCGGTGCACGGCGTTCCGCACGATTCCAGCCACACTCGTACCCATGATCAGGCGCCGTTTCCCTTCCACCAGCACGTGAAACCGGGTGGGATGAAGATCGACATGGGCCATGGCGGCGCGGTGTACCAGGCAGGCACGCTGCTCAGGGCATACGAGATGACCGGCGACTCTGCGTTACTTGCCGCTGGACTGGCGTACGCAGAATGGCTCGTGAAAGCTCAGTCACCGCGCGGGTACTGGGTCCAGACGTACATCATCGATCCGGACGGCAGGACGTGGGTGCCCTGGGTAGACCACCTCGCCCGAATCCAGGATGGCTCTCAGAGTGAGTCGTTCGACCTCCTTCTGTACGCATACAAGCTCACGCATGAACGGAAGTACCGGGACGCCGCGATCCAAAACGCCGACTTCGTGTTGTTTGCCCAGAATGACAACGGAAGCTGGCCCGACGAGTTCGACTTTTCCGCCGGTCCGTTCGAAGGAGCCTGGACCGGAGCCCGCGGAATCCGTGTGGGAGGTTCGTACAACGATGGGGCGACCACGAACTCGGCGCTGCAGATGGTAAACGCGTGGGCGCTCACCCGCGATACGAAATACCTCGCGAAGCTGGGCGGAATTGGCCAGTGGATTTTCGATACGCGCTTGGGAAACGCGCCTGTGTGTGGCTGGTGCCAGCAGTATGACATGTTCAACAAGCCGATTCAGGCAAGGCATTTCGAACTGCCTGTGATCGAGCCGCGTACGTACGTGCGTTTCATCGTGCCCCACGCTATGTGGTTCTACGCCTGGACACGAGACGAGCGGTACGTGAGGATACTGCGGGAGGGATACAGCTGGCTGCGCTCTGTCGAAACGCCGGATGGGTGGGCATACCAGTATCTGCCGGACGGGACCCCCGTTGTAAGCTGGCAGTACCGCCTGCTTCGTTTCGATGAACCTGATGGCTGGCCTGCCGATTCGATCATGGGTGGGCACGCGGAATGGAAGAGATTCAGCCGTGTGAACATCCACCTCGGAACGGCGGAACGGGTGCTCTCCCTTGTCGCTTCCGGCGGGGCAGACACTCTTCGTGCACTGTTCAATGGGCCGAAAAACCTGGAAGCGGCGGCGTTTTCGTGGAGAACTGCCGCAGCGAGGCGAGCGACGGACGCCGGGCGCACGGCACAGGTTCGCAAAGTCTGGAGCCCTGGCCCGAACTGGAAAGAGACCACGTTCCCTGTGTGGGTGTATCTGGACTACCTCTTCGACGCCAAGGTTGCCAGAGGAGAGATCCCCTCGTCGGTGCTCGCCGACAGGGCGCGCGGTCTCGGCGTGTTGTCCAACAACCAACCCGCCGGGTCTGCATGGAAACCGGGTCTGGTGCACGTCGATGACTGGGTTGCACTTCCCATACCGAACTTGAGGTGAGGTGAACCGGTTTGGCGACGCGGGCTGTTCACCCCGCCCGCTTCTCCAGCAGCGCGGAACGGCTCCAGGCGATCTTCGGCGTCTGTATCGCGGCAAGTCCGGCGGCGTCAGCGATGGCGAGCGTTTCCGCGAACCTTTCTGCGGTCACGTGCCCGCGCGGCTCAGAGACGAGGCAGGCTGCGCCCGGTTTGAGTGCGACAGCGACGTCTCGGAACAGCGCCATAACGTCGGGAACTTCGTGCACCATGGCGAACAAAAGGGCGAAGTCCACCAACGCCGCCAAGTCCTCAACGTCAAGCGACCGCGGTTGGCACACCCGTGTCACGATCCTGTCCGCGATGCCCGCGCTCCGGGCGCGTTTCTCCAGGCTGCGCAACATTGTTTCCTGCACGTCCACGGCGACCACTTTCCCGCGTTCACCCACCATCCGCGCCATCGGGAGCGCAAAGAAGCCCATGCCGGGGCCTACTTCCAGCACTGTCATGCCTTCCCGCACGTGCGCACCAAGAATCTTACGCGGGTCGTGAACCCATTTCCGCCACGGGACGATCAGCGAATACCCCACCCAGTGCGGGCAGACAAGCGGCGGCATGGACGGCTCCTTCCTGTGTGGCGGGGGCGAAAAGGCCTCACGTAGATGCTCGCGCAAAGGTTCGGCAGGGGCAACTGGCCCCGGCTTGTCTGCCAAACGGGTTGGGCTGGCGACCGGAAACCCCCATCTTTCCCCTACTGAAGTTCCGATGACGTCACCCGACGGAAGGACGACTCATGGTTCGTGCCGTGCTCATGTTATCCGTGTTCCTCGCCTCAGGCGTACACGCCGCTTCGCAACCGCGGGAACTCGCGCAGCTGCGAGACCGCATGGACGGGTTCCTGATCGCGCGGGAGGGCAGGCCGGTGGCGAAGATCGTCACCGCGCCCGACATAGACCGCCCGTTTGATCAGGGCGTGCGGAATCAGGCCGTGCGCGACCTGATCCGCGTGGTGGCCATCATGAGCGGCGCGCCCCTGCCCGCGGTGCAGGATACGCTGGCGTTCAACGACGGTCCGCAGATACACATCGGGCAGACTGAGTTCGTAAAACGCGAGCGGCTGGTGCCCACCGGGCTGCCCATTTCCGGATACCGAATCCTGACGACCTCAGAACGCGGACAACCGCGGCTTGTCATCGCCGGCGCAACGGTATCGGGCACGATGAACGGGGTGTACGACCTTCTGACCACCGAACTCGGGGTCGTGTGGGGCGTTGACAGCCCGCTGTTCGAGGAGATCCCGCGGCGCTCCACCGTGGCCCTGCCGGCGATCGACCGGGTTGGGCGGCCCGGTCTGCCCTTCTGCATGGTCACCGGTCCGAGCCTTGCGTGGCAGCTTCGCAACCGGCTGAGTGACCGCGGGGTGGAGTATCCGTATTCGCGGCACGGGCACAACATGATGGCCTTTTTCCGCATCAGCCAGTACCGGGATCACCCCGAGTATTATCCCCTGGTGAACGGTCAGCGAAAAATTCCGCGGCAGGATGAAGACACCCGCGTGCAGCTCTGCTTCACGAATCCCGACGTTATCCGGATCACCATCGAAAAGCTGCGGGCGTACTTCGATGCGAACCCGAACGTGCTCGGTTACAGCCTCTGCGCTGCGGACGACGACGAGTTCTGCACATGCGAAACCTGCTCCCGGCTTGACGACGGCGCGCCGGAGTTCCGCAACCGGCAGATCCACTCCGACAGCTACTTCCACTACATCAACGAAGTGGCGAAGGCGCTCAGGGAAACGCACCCCGGGCGCTACATCAGCGCCTATGCCTACGACGCCACAGAACCGCCTCCGCGTCGGATACCGCGCCTGCCGGACAACGTCGTCGTCTTTCTGACGCAGGACGCCACCCAGCACTTCGACTCGGCCTACCGGCAGGAGGACGACGCCATCCTGGCCGCATGGAAACGCGTCGCGGCTCATGTATGCCTGTACGAATACCCGAGCCTCGGATGGATTCTGCCACGCAACTTCACCTCGCTGGTAGCTGAGAGGATGCCCTACCTCGCCCGCACCGGCATAGACGGCCTGTACGCCGAGGGTCACCCCCATCCGGCGCACCTCGCTCCGGCACTCTACCTCACCGCGAAGCTCGCGTGGGAGCCAACCGCGAACGCCGACAGCATCATGGGCGACTGGTACCGCGCAATGTTCCGGGAATCCGCGCCCCAGATGCAGCGGTTCTACGTGACACTGGACAGCGCGTGGACGCACGCCGATCGCCGGGGCTTCTGGTTCGCCGGTTCAAACCGCATGTGGGAGGAGTTCGCCGCCTACCCGCCGCTCTACCGGGAGACCGCGTGGCACCACCTGAGCGCCGCGCTTCGCGCTGCGAACACCGAGGTCACGCGCCAGCGGGTAGCGTACATCCGTGCCGGGCACGAACCCGCCTACCGCGTCGCCCGCGCATTCGAATGGGCGCACGCGTTGACCCCCGAAAGCAGCGAAGAGGAGATCATGCGAGTCCTCGACGAGTTCGAAATGTTCATGACGACGTACTTCACCGGGGTCGAGGGCGATCCTGCCTATTCCGACACTTACTATCGCGGTTACCGCTTCCACGAGCGCACGAAATGGATCAAGCTCGACATCCTGCGTTGCATTGACCGGGCGCTCGTTAACCGGACACAGGTGCGCCAGAGGCTTCTCGAAACCAGCCCGACGTTCAGCGAGATGAACGACACCGCCCGGAACCGCCGCACAGTCGGGTACCGCCGGTGGACGAACAAATCCATGGGCGAACGGCGTATCTACCCGGACTACGTTTCCGATCAGCCACCCTATCTACCGATGGAATGACCGAGCAGAAAGGACCCACCATGCCGGACAGGAACAATCAGTTCACCATCGCGCGCGACGGAAACGCGTGCGCCGTCATCGTCGTACCCCGTACTCCCGAACCTCGTCTGCTCGATGCAGTCGCAGATATCGTGCACGTGATCGAGCGCATGGCCGGGCCGACGCTGCCGGTGCTGACCGAGGGCATCCAGCCCGGCGACGGAGCGGAAATCCATATCGGACGCACGAACTTCGTTGAGAAATCGCGGTTTCTGCCGGAATCGCTGCCGGTGAACGGCTATCGAGTCGCCGTGTGCGCGGAAAACGGGCAGCCGCGCCTTGTGATCGCAGGGCCGACAACCCTCGGCACCACGCACGGAGTGGCAGGCTTCCTCACCGACGACCTCGGCGTTCTGTGGGGCATGGCGGACCCGCTGTTTGAGGACATTCCGGTGCGCAGGGAGGTCACCGTAGGCCCGCTGGACCGAACCGAGCGACCGACGTTCGGCTTCCGGACGCTGCTCGGCCCGGACCTGACCTGGGCGCGGCGGAATCGCGTGGATGACGGCAACCGCACGCTTCCCTATTACGGCCACAGCCACAACATGCACGCCATCATGCCGCCCGACCAGTACCGTGACCACCCGGAGTACTTCGCGATGCGGGGCGGCAAGCGAATCATCCCCGACGGGCATTTCGGCCCGCAGCCCTGCATGACGCACCCGGACGTCATCCGAATCGGTGTCGAGGCCGCGCGGAAGTACTTCGACGAGAACCCCACCCACCGGACCTTCAGCCTCTGCCCGAACGACACGAAGGAGTTCTGCGAGTGCCCGAACTGCGCCGCGCTCGACGCAGGAATGCCCATGCACCGGGGAAACAAGATCTACTCCGACAGCTACTTCTACTGGGTGGAGGCAGTGGCGAAGGAGATCCTCAAAAGCCACCCGGACAAACACCTCGGCACGTACGGCTACTGGGCAACCGTGTTGCCGCCGCGGCGCAAAGAAAAGCTGCCGCCGAACGTCGTCGTGTTCCTCACGGTGGATTCCAGCCAGTACTTCGACCCTGAATACGAGGCCAACGATTTCAACCTCCTGCACGAATGGCGCAAGGTCGCTCACCTTGTGGCCTATTACGACTACTACGCGCTTGGGTGGTTCATGCCGCGCGTGTACCACGAAATCGCGGGGCGGACGATCAAGCGTATTGCCGACATCGGCGTGGTAGGCTTTCACTGCGAGGCGTACACCCACTGGGCGCACAATGGCGCGCAGTTCTACCTGGCGTCCCGCCTCGGGTGGGATTCCTCGCTCGACCCGGCGAAACTGCTGGACGAATGGTACGCCCGCATGTTCGGCGAAGCGGCGGCACAGATGCGTGCCTTCTACGAGTGTCTGGAACGCTGCTGGATGGAGGTAAAACGCCCCGGAAGATGGTTCCAGGGCTTCGACTGGATATTCGATCAGTTCGATTTCTGGCCCGCGGACGCCCGGCAGGAGGCGTGGGATCTGCTGGAGAACGCATACGCCGCCGCGAAGACCGAAATCACCCGCCGCCGCGTGGATTATGTCCGCCGCGGGCACCGCACGGCGTACCTCATGCCGGTTTCGTACGAACGGGCGGTGGCTCTAAAAGCCGATTCGCCGACGCTTGAGAACGACATCCGCCTCGTCGGAGCGGCGTACGACGAGGCGATCAACCGCTACCGGCGGGACATCAAAACCGACCCCACCTACGGCCATCACTACTACATCGGCACGACCTACGCCGAAGAGCGCAACTTCCTCTGGTGGCAGGCATTCCTCGGGGACGCCATCGAAAAGGCGCTGGCGGGCAGACCAGAACTGCGTGAGAAGCTCGTGGCTGAAGACACCACGGTCGCCGAACTGCTGCGAGTCCGTTCTGAGGCCGACGCGGAAACACTCCGGCGCCTCGGCTGGGTGTACCGCGATCTTGAAGCCAGACGGGGCAGGTAGATTGGAGGCCCCGATGGGAAGCGGGGAAACGAAACCGCGACGGCCCAGATCAAACCGCCGCTCCCCTCGCTTGCCGGATTACGACTACGCCTTCGCTGGGGCCTATTTCGTTACGCTGTGCACACAGGGCCGTGAATGCCTGTTCGGGGATGTCGTGGACGGGCAGATGCGGATGAACACCGCGGGGGCGATGGTCGAGGCGATGTGGCGGGGCTTGCCCACGCGGTTCCCCGGCCTGCAGATCGATTGGCACGTAGTCATGCCGAATCATTTTCATGGGATTGTCGTCTTGGCAGGCAGCACAGTTGAAGGCGTAGGGGCCGGGTCACCCGGCCCGCTGCCCGACGCAAAAGCAACGGGGCAACCACGAGAGGTCGTCGGGGGCCGCGTTCGCGCCGCGGATGAAGGGTCACCCGGCCCGAACGACCGTCTCGAAACCATCAAGGGCGGGGAAACCCCGCCCCTTGTATCTTGGTAGTGTTCTGGTGAGGATATTTTCGGAGTTCGGTAGATCGCTCGCCCCTGGGTCGTGAA
>JAKJDF010000014.1 GCA_022706085.1 Candidatus Latescibacterota bacterium
AACACCATGATCCGACACCAACAACCGTGGAGGACCCAAACTGCTATGCAAACTTGACAACCAAAACAGTTACTACGCATTACGCACAATGCCCCATTTTCGTGTGTTTCGTGTGGTTCGTGGTGGGAAAACAGGGGCCGACGAATACGCCCCCCCCTTCGCGTTCTTCGCGTCTTCGTGCACCATTTCTTCCCCTCCCCAAAAAACCCGGTCAAATCTGCAGCTTCTTCGCGAGAAAGCCCGGCGCGAAGACGACGTTCTGCCTCAATCGGTGTAGTCGTGGCAGGCCGCTGAATCGCTACGGTCGCGGCGTGAAAAACGGGTGCGTCAATCCGCGGATGACGGTGTTCCCTTTCCCCGCGCGCGGTGCGTACGGATATTCTTACGGTGGGATGTGAGTCTGCGTTCACACCAGAGTCGTCCATGAAAGGGATTCCCATGGCTGTTGTTGATATCCGGGCGCAGGCGAAGCGCCGCACGCCGGAGGAACTGATCCGGCACCTTCAGACGTTCTCGCTCGAGCTCAATTTCGCCGCCGGTGTATGGTTCTTCGCGCCGGGCGGCGGCCGGTTCCACGATCGGTACACGCCGAATCTCAGCATACCGGAGCGGCTCAAACTGGCGGGAGAACTGGCGACGTACGGCCTGAAGGGTGTCGAGGCGCACTACCCGACGGAAGTGAACGAGGGGAACTGGCACCACTACCAGCAACTCGAAAAGGACACCGGCATAAGGCTGGTCGGGTTCGGACCTGCGCTGTTCTACGACAAAGATTTCGAGTGGGGCGCGCTTTCGTCGCCGTATCCCGAGGTGCAGGAAAAGGCGATTGATATTTTCGCCCGGGCGCTCAAATTCGCGAAAGACACCGGCACGCCGCACGTCATCCACTGGCCCGGTATCGACGGCTGGGAGAACAACTTCGGTATCGACTTCATCTCCATGCGCGACCGGTTCGCCCGCAACCTCGCGAAAGCGATGGATCGCGTGCCCGGCGTGCGCGTCTGCATGGAACCGAAGCCCTATGAGCCGCGCGGGAGAATCATCTACGGGTCTACGTACGAAGGCCTCCTGCTGGCACAGAAGGTGGAGTCCCTCCTCGAGCATCCGGAAAACAGGGCGATTCTGGCCGAAGGGCATGCGCTTGTGGCGATGAACCCGGAAGTCGGGCACATGCTCATGGGGTTCGAGGACCTCGCCTACAGCTTCAGCCTGATCATCGAGTACGGCAGACTGGCGCACACGCACTGGAACAGCCAGCCGCTGGGGAATTACGATCAGGACATGAACGTCGGCGTGCTTTCCCCCGAGCAGACCGAAGCGGCACTGTATGTCCTCAAGATGCACGGGTACAAGGGCTATTTCAGCCCCGACCTCAACCCCGAGCGGATGCCACCGTTGCAGGCGCTGAAGAACTGCTTTGATGCCCTGCGCGCGGCAAACGAGCGTATCAACAGCCTCGACCACGAGAAGGTGATTATGTCCACCACCTTCCCGCGCAAGAACCGGGGATGGCTGGAGGCGTATCTCATCCGCCGGCGCGCCGGCGACGTGGCCGGATTGTCAGAGATGCCGGAGTTTGAAAAATAGGGGGGCGTACCCGCAGGTTCGCCCGTAGGGTTCCCCTGAACGCAGGCAGTTGGTGGGGCAGGCATTCCTGCCTGCCACCCACCAATTCCCCAGGCCCCATTTCGTGAGCCTTTGAAGCCCTACCTCTCCGCCCAGCGGATCGTCGCGCCGAGAATCTCCGGTGATCGCGCGGCGATTTTTGCGTACAGATCCGGCGCGCCCTGCGGGTTGACGCGGTGCGTGATGAGCGAATCCACGTTGACGATGCCCCGCGCCATGGTTTCCACGCTCTCCCACGTCTTGCCTTTCCCGCACGGGAACATCATGCGGAGATGCCGCCAGTGCGCATGGACAAACCGGAACGTGAGATTCCCCGGGTAATGCCCCTGCGCCACGAATGTGCCGTAATCGCGCGCAAGCGTGAGCGCCTGATCGAACACCTTCGTGTTGCCCGTGGTTTCGAACACTACGTCTGCGCCTTTTTTCTGCACCTTGCGCAGTTCTTCATCAAACGCCGGAACGTCAAGGGCAAATGCCCTGTGGGCGCTGTAGCGGGCGGAAATTTCCACGCGCGCCGGGTCGAGATCGCTCGTGAACACCGTGGCGCCGTTGTGGCGGCAGATCTGCGCCACAAGCTGTCCGAGCACACCCTGGCCCACCACCGCGACAAGATCGTTGCGTTGCACGTTCGCCAGCCTGATTCCCTCCACCGCCACGCTCACCAGCACGAAATACGAGGCCGCGTCGTCCGACACGTGCGACGGGACGATGATCGACCGGTCGTTGCCCGGTTCCGCGGGAATCACCGCGTGGGAAAAATGCGCCGCTCCGGCCCCCTCATGGTAGCCTTCAGGAATTTCTGCGGACCCGATGGTGATCCGGTCCCCCGGCCGCAGATGAGAGATGCCTTCGCCGACTTCCTCCACCATCCCCACGCTCTGGTAACCGACAAGGCACGGGAACTTCTGGTTCGGGAATTGCCCCGAAAGCACGAGGTATTCCGTGCCGATACTTACCCCGGACACCACGATACGGGCCAGAACTTCGCCTTTTCGCGGAGCTCGAAGCGGAAATTCGCGCAGTTCCGCCCGATTCGCCTCGGGAAATACGACCGCCGTGAATGTTCGCGCCATGTGGTTACCCCTTTCACCAGTCCAGTCCGACTTTGAAGGCTTCCCTGTTCGCGAGAAGGCTGAATCCCCGACCGACATCCCGGATGGGCAATCGGTGGGTAAGAAACGCGAAGACGTCAACGCGACCTTCGCGCACAAGTGAGAAGAACTCCTCGTGCACCTCCGATTCGTCCGGGCTGATGGCTCGAACGCGGGGATGATTCGCGTGGAGAGCCTTTGCCTGCGTGCTGGGTGCGACGCCATACAATCCGATCTGGCCTTCGGGCGACAGGCACGGAACCGCCAGATCTATCACACTCGTGTCGCCAACCCCTTCAATCGCTCGATCAACACCGTCGCCCTCGGTGATCTCGTGAACCCGCGCGACGAAATGCGGGTCAGTCACGTTCACGGAGGTATCCGGATGACACAGCTCTGCGGCACGCCGGACCGAGGACTCCGTGCGACCGGCGAGAATCACCTGCTTCGCGCCCGCCATACGGGAAAACAACACGAAGGCGGTTCCCACGGGGCCTGTTCCGAACACGAGCACGCGGTGGCCTTTTCCCACGGAAAACCGTCGAATCCAGCTCAGTGTCTCCTTCAGCGTGATGGAGAGCACCCCGAGCATGGCGTCGGCGCCCGCCGGAAGCACCTGCTGGGGGTGGCCGAACGCGCGAGCACCGGTGGGCGGGTCGTCCTCGTCCATTGCCCACTGGTCGGTCACGTACGCGAAATCGGCAAACGAGCCGAAATACTCCCTGATGTTGAACTCGGAAGGAAAGCACACCCGCGGTCGGATTACGAGATCTCCAACGCGATAATTTCGCACCTTCGCGCCAACTGCCGTCACCTCGCCGACCGCTTCGTGGCCCAGCACGGCCGGAAATTTGGTGCATCCGGGAAAGGTGCCGTGCAGGAGCTTCGCGTCCGTGCTGTTGCAGATACTGCCCGCAACGAGCCGCGTCCGCGCGTGGTAGTCTCCCATGGGAGCCTCGGGCACCTCACGAAACCCCAGTTCGTGTGCCCGTTCGATCAGGACAGCGTTCATCTGCGTAACTCCTTCCCCGCGGTAACCCTTCCGGTTGGAGCGCCCGGTACCATAGGGTGTAACGGTACCCTGTCACGGCGCAAGGAGGGCCGGAGGGGAGCAGGATGCGGCTCCGGGAAGAGGTGGTTACACTGCCGGCAGGAGCCCGGGCAGCAATGTTGGTACGTTCACGGGCAACACGGAAAGACAACGGTCTGCAAGACCGAAGTCCGCCATGTTCTGGACGCTTCGCCGCCTGGTCGGGAAAAACTGGACTGGATTAGACGGTATCACCAGTACGGCCAGGGACAACAGGCCGTTTGCCAACCCGTATTGAAACTTGTAAAAATCCCGGTAAAGTGTTGCTGAGTTACCGAACTGAATTTCAACGAACACCAGCCCTTTGCGGAAATCACCGATGAGTTTCGGGTCCGTACGGAGCACAGGCTGCGAATCCCAGCCCATCGTTTTGAATTCCACCGCAAGCGCCAGATTGTACCCTGCCTGGTGTCGGTACACCTTTCCTTCTTTTGCGTATTCGAAGGAGTCCCTCCACTCCACTGCGTGTACCGCGGCGAGCACCTCTCCAATCTCGGTGTTCATGCTTGCGAGAAGGATGTCTCCGCAGTGAAACAGCTTTTTCTGAACTTGCATCGGTCCACGATTCCCCAGAAACAGGCAGCCTAGCAGGTGGTTTTGGGAGTTACCGGGGTGACCACTTTTCGGGTTCTGAGCACGTCGATACTCCTCCGCCAGTACTCTATCTCCTGTTCCCGTGTCAGCCCGGCTGTCTCCCGATAGATGCGCTCCGCACTCCTGCGTTTCATTTCGACGCAGTCAAAGCGTTTCCGTTTCGTCTTCATTGCCGATGATCTCCAGAGGAGAATGAATCATGATTCCCGGGTACCCGTTCAAAGCGTTCACCGCATTGAACCGGGGAATTCTCCTGTAATTCACAATGTGTTTGAAATTCCAGCTCGCAATCATCCCGCAACCGCTCACCGTGGCCAGCGCGATATGAAGAGCGTCGTTGGATGCGGGAGGCGGGAGAACACCCGCCGACAGGTACGCGTCCCGAAGCGCCAGTGCTTCCTGTGTGACGGGGACCACTTCCGCCAGAGGAAGCATTTCCTCCCCGAGCACTCGCACTCTGGACGGTGCACCAGCCAGCTCGCGCACGACAACATCAGATACAACCATCACGAACGCCCGCCTGTGCATGTGTTCGAAAAACACACTGCTTCTTTCTCGAAACTCGTCGTCGAATACGCCCCCAAAAACGGAGGTTTCGACGTACACGCGCAACGGCGCTGTTCGCATCAGATTCCCTCGACATCAACATTGTGAACCTTAAGTGAAAATACGAATTCCGCTGTGGATTCGTACATTCATGGTGGCGCAGGTGCTGGCGCCGTATCCATCGCGGCATAAACTGTGGTGGAACGGCGCTTGAACGGCAAAGGGGCCGCCTCATGTCCTCCTGGTTTCCCCGGGGAGAGTTCCCCGCATCCGAGAAATCGGTGCAGAAAGCCCTTGCACGTGCAGAAAGGGCAATCAATGGCATTGCAAAGGGCGCGACCGGTGTCCCGTGCGCATGGGGACGCGTTCATAACCGCGGCAACCCAGGCTTCAGTGTGCACGCCATGAGGAAAACCGCCACCCGACTGCCTTGGATGGTTGTTCATTTCGCGTTCCACGGGCATCCGAGGGGAGTGGTCTGCACGTACCGCACACGATACTCCGTGATTTCGTTGCTTCTCTTGCTCGGCGTCTCCGTGGTGTTCCTCGCCTTCCCCCTGCAGGTCGCCGGAACCTCTGTGTTCGGGTGGCATCTGTCGTTTGCGTGGTGGGAGTACGTGGTTGCCGTTGTCTCGCCCCTCGTGTGGCTGTGGCTGGTGCAGGACGGGCGAAAGGACGCGCGCAGGGTCGTCACCGAATTCCAGCGACGCCTGGGAGAGAATTCCGACGCGGGTTGAGAGCGCAGTTCTGAATCAGCCGCGCGGACTCGGCCGCGGGGAGGACCTGTTCAGCGCCGTTCTCTCCTGGAGCGCAGGGCGCGTTCCAGTGCTTCCGTCGACGCCGCAATCATTACGTGTTCCGACACGTACGCCGATCCCTGAATATGGAACTCCGCCAGCTGGCTCTCGGAAGCGGCAAGATAGATGTAGGGAATCGTGGCGGGCTGGGTAGCCACGCGATTCTGGAACAACGTCATTACCCGCCCGATCGCGGATATCGGCGGGAACGACATCCCCCGATCCACGTACACCCGCGTCCCCCCGACGCGCTGGACATCCCACAGGTGGGTGAGAATGCGGAACTCCACCAGCTCGGACGGCTCCAGCACCTCCTCGTTTTGGCGGACGACCCACACCCTGAAATCACGTTCCAGGGTGGGAAATCTCATGCCGTACACCCGTTCCAGCACGGGTATGAAATCCGTGTCGCGGTGAATGGAACGCGCCGCCGACCGGAACTTCGAAGCGCCATACTCGCTGACAAGAAACCGGACGAATGCACCGGCCTCTGCTACCACAAGGGGATTATCAGGGCTGGAGAGTGCGTCGTGAAGCGGGATGTAGCGCCCCTGCGAAATCAGCGTGCGAACCATGAAAACCGCCGATTTCCCCCTTACATACCCTCCGTTCCCGTCTCCGAACGTCGAAACACCGTTGATAAACAGGCGGCATAGCCGATCATTTCCCGTACTATTCAGCTTACCAAGCGAATCCCCCGACACTTGAAACAGAAGCCGCGTTGTCACGAGCTGAAAAACCCCGTGGGGGAAATCCGACACGATGGCGCCGGTTTCCGGCTCGATGAAGGCTTCGTCGGCCGTAGAGCCGAAAAGGCTCATCATCTCCGCCTTGGTATTCACCAGATAGATGTATATCCGTTCCGCGGAAGTCGGGTTCAGGAGGTTCGCCATCGCGGCCCGATGCCGTTCAAGCAGGGTTGCCGCCATGTTGGTCGGAACGGCCACCCCTCTTCCGATGGAATCCTTGTACGGGTTGTACACGAACGTGAAGTGAGGAGACCGCCGTTCCACCCAGTGCTGGGAGTACGCGTGCCAGCGGTAGGTAAGAACTACCTTACCACTCTCTCTGACGAAGTAAAACGAATGATACGAGCGCCGGAAATTCTCCGTCACTTCAAGGTTCAACCGCGCGAATGCGGGATACACGTCCATCCGCAGTACGCGAAACCGCTGCACGGAGCCAAGCGCCACCAGTGACGTTACAAGACGCGTGTTTCTGTAACGTTCGGCGACATACGGGCGGACGAGCCCCGGGCTGTGCTGCCGGGCGCCGGACAACACCGCGTTCCAGGTGCGTTCCACGGCGGCGGAATCAAGTGGCGCAATGGAGGAATCGGGGGGGGCGTCTTCCTCAAACGAGTACAGCTGCGCCGCACTCCAGGCCGGAAGAATGCACAGAAGGGCAAATACCCGGATCAGGCCACACGGCATCGGATCTATCTGCTCGAACGAAGTACGGTACGCTCGGAGTTCGCAACGCCCGGTTGCGCGTACTCAAAAATATACACACCTCCCCCTCCCACCGCGAGGTGGCACCGTGCTGTCCAGTTCCGATTTTTGCCGGCGAACGGTACATTCAGACCATGCGCACTCTCTCGCACCGTTGCCTTCGCAAGGAGCCCCGGCATGACACCGCGTCAAATCGTCCAGATGAGCCTCGCGTTCGCATATCCCCCGCGCATACCGTTTGGAATGGGCAGCGCCGGTTTCCCGAGTGACTTCAGAGGCGTGCACCACGACCCGGCGCCCAATCGCGTTCAGCAACCGTGGACTCAGCGCGACGGATACTGGGACATGATCGACATGTGGGGGAACACGTGGCGCCGACTCGAAAGCATCACCAAAGGCGAGGTGTTCAAGGGTGTCATTCAGGATAGCTGGGACCTTCTTGAAACGTACGAGTTCCCGATTCTCGACAAGGCTGAGCTCTTCGAAAGGGCCGCCGCCGAGGTCAAGCAATACCATACGGAAGGGTACTACGTTCTCGGTGGCATGAGCTGGACATTCGACACCGCGCGGTACATGCGGCGTATGGAGGTGTTCCTCCGCGACTGCGCGGAAGAGCCTGATCGCGTGTCCCACCTTCTGAACCGCATTGCAGACGTGTACGAGCGGGTGATCGAGCGGTACGCAGACATAGGCGTGGACGGCATCTCTACCGGCGAAGACTGGGGCACTCAGGATCGCCTTCTTGTCAGCCCGCCCATGTTCCGCCGGCTGTTCAAGCCTGTATTCGCCCGCCTGTGCGGTGTGGCGAAAAGCCGCGGCCTGAGCATCCATTTCCACTCATGCGGCTTCGTGCGCGACGTGATAGGCGACTGGATCGAGGTCGGGATTGATTCCTTCAAATTCGACCAGCCGGAGCTTCACGGCATTGACTGGCTGGCCGAGCACTACGGCGGGAAAATGCACATCTGGTCGCCGGTGGACATTCAGACAACCCTCCAGACCCGCGACCACGCCCGCATAGAAGCGGCAGCGCGGGAATACATCGAGAAACTGGCGCTCCCGTTCGGGGGAGGCGTTATTGCCGGGTACTACGGCTCCAACGAAGCGATCGGACTCACGCCGGAGTATCAGGAGACGGCTTCCAGGGCGTTCATGAAATACGGCGATCCCGCGTTGTGGACGGGGCGCCCGGCCGGCAGGACGGAACAGGGGTAGTCCCCATGCGCGCGGTCGTTCAGCGGGTCAGTTCGGCGCACGTTGCCGTGGATGGTCAGACCGTCGGCGCCATCGGGGCCGGGCTTGTCGTGCTTCTGGGCGTCGCCGAGGGCGACTCCGGGGCGGATGTCACCTACATGGCGGACAAAATCGTAAACCTGCGGATTTTTGAGGACGCCGCCGGCAAAATGAACCGGTCGCTGCTCGAAACCGGAGGGGCGCTCCTGGCGGTATCGCAGTTCACGCTGCTGGGTGATTGCCGGAAAGGTCGGCGCCCGTCATTCATCGAAGCCGCGCGTCCCGAGGAGGGTAAGCGGCTGTACGACGCGTTCTGCGACGCCGTGCGGACGTTCGGCGTTCGCGTGGAAACCGGCCGCTTTCAGGCCATGATGCAGGTGGCACTTGTGAACGATGGCCCCGTGACGATTCTCGTGGACAGCAGGAAGGTTTTCTGACGCGGGAACGTGCCCATCTCCAAATATGCACCGGACTGCGGCGGCCCCTGCCGGTCGTCGAGTGGCTCACGAGCGCAAGCGAGGGAGATGTATCGAGACACACCGGCACGTAGTGGTTGCGGCCAACGGGACCTATCCGTCGGACCAGACGTACGGTTTGCGCGCAGGGCAGTCCGGAATGCCCTCAAACTGCCGCAGCACTGGCCGGACACTCCTGTCCGGCCCACCGCCGCGCGCCAGTGTGACGTGTTGTCTGGAGGCTAGATCACCACCGGCCCGAACATCGGCGCGGCCATGTCGGCCTCGTCCACCAGATTGACCACCGGATTCACGCCGATGCCGTACCAGAGCTCCGCCTTTTTCGGCACCGGCTCGGCAAACGTCAGCACCACGGTATCCGGCTTCTCGAGATCAACCTCCTGCTTCAAAATGGCGAGGTCTTTTCCCTCGAACTTCGCCCAGAAGCCACGCACGTCGCGTTTGGGGTAGAGTTCCGAGTTGACGTCCGAGTAGTGCACGCGGAGGATCGTCCGGTTCTTGTCCGAGAAACGGATGTTTGCCGGGCGCGGACCTTTGCGAAGTGACGTACGTCCATGCGCCAGGATTTCCGCAAGGTGGGCCATGCGCTTCCCGAGACGTCGCTGGCCCTGCGTGCTGATGTGGATCGCGTCGTCCAGACCGAGATCAATCGCCGTAGTCATCAGCGCGGGCGCAAGCTCTTTCTCCTGCGCGAGCTGATCCGCCTGCAGGCCGTTCCAGAATGGCGCGATCTCCCCACCGGTAAAGAAGGGGCCGATCTGGACATAGAGGAACGGCATTTTTGGCGCGCCGATGTCCTTCCGGACCGCTTTGACAAAGTTCACCATGCGGTTGTGGAAGTGCGGGAGAGCATCCTTGTTGGCGTCGGATTCCCCCTGATACCAGAGCATGCCGGCGACTTTCCCGCCCACAGCCTGCACGCGCCGGATCATGGATCCATAGAGGGAAGCGCCGCCCAGCTCCAGCTTGCCCGGGTCCCATTGCTCCATGCTGGTTCCCCCGTGGGAGCACACGATCAACCCGATCGGCACCTCCGTGCGCTTCACCATGGTTTTGCCGAAGGAGACAGCCAGTCCCGCCCCCTGTTGCCGGAAGATGCGGTCGTTCTTTGCTGCTTTCGCGCGCTCAACGGGGTCGGCGGTGAACCAGTGCACCGAGTCCACGGCCTCGT
The DNA here is from genome assembly GCA_022706085.1 of Candidatus Latescibacterota bacterium. Classification (GTDB taxonomy): domain Bacteria; phylum Latescibacterota; class MWCZ01; order MWCZ01; family MWCZ01; genus MWCZ01. Next base: position 10,076 of record JAKJDF010000014.1, read on the forward strand.
TGTACCAGCAGAGAGGGTCTGCGGCCAGGTCCCAGCGGTCGTCGAAGTAAAACGCATGGACATGCTTCGAGGGCGTCTCCGTGCCGACGAGCTTTCCGTATCCGTCCATGTTCGACTGGCCGCCCAGCATCCACAGGTCGCCGACCAGCAACCCTTTCACCGATGCTTTTCCCAGCACCACCCCGCGAAAATTGCGCAACTCGAATTCGACGGTGTATTCCCCGCCAACGGGCAGGCTTTCAATCACGCCGGTTGCCAGTGTTCCGTTGCTCTGGCCGATGGTACGCCAGTCGAACTTCGAAAGCGTGCTCCCGTCGCGTTTCACGCGGGCGAACAGTCGGCCTTTCTCGGTCGCTTCAATCTGAACGCCGACATGCGCCGCGTTGCCCGAACGTTGAATGACCGCGTTTTGTCGGGGTTGCAACACGGTCTCGAGAGCAACGGGAACTGGTTGAGCCATCGAATCCTGCCTCCTTTGCCACTGCGGCGATCTGGTGTACGTTCACGTGCGATTATCAGAGATAAAAGAACGCCATCGAAGAGCCGACGCGCAATACGGGAGTGCCTCGAAAGGGATACGCGCCAGCATCTTTCTATGGACCCGTGGACTTTTGAAAGTCGATATTCATGCCACGCACGTATCGCCTCGGACGGGCGGAACAGCCGCTGCTCTCTCTTTGACGTCTCACCAAAACAGCGTACGTTCTGTACCATACGTACGAAATGTACACCAACCGGGGTGAGGTGACGGGAATGGATTCGATAACCAGCACGGAAGCACGCGACCAATTTGCAGACCACCTTAACCAGGTTGCGTACAGGGGAGCGCGCATCCCAATCAAAAGGCGGGGGAAAATCATGGCATACCTGGTTCCTGCGAAGGATATGGAAGCCCTGGAAGCCCTCGAAGATGCCCTCGATGCTGTGGACGCCGCAAAGGCGTTGAAGGAGTTCGAGGAGAGCGGCGAGGAGGCACCTTTGTATCGGCGAGCTCGCGAGCTTCTGGGCCTGGCTTGATGTATGAGGTCCGGATCACGCCGGTCGCACTGAAACAGCTTGCGCGGCTGCCGAAGGCTGCCAGGTCGCGCATTGACGCCCATCTTCTCGCACTGGCAGACGATCCTCGCCCGCATGGCGCGAAAAAGCTGGTAGGCAGTGACGATCTCTACCGTATCAGGGTGGGGGATTACCGAGTCCTGTACTACGTTCGGGACGCGGTTTTGTTGGTCCTGATTGTCAAGGTCGGGCAGCGGGGTGGTTTTTACAAGAAGTGAAACAGGCGGGGGGCAGGCGCCCGGGGGAAATTGCACCTATGCCACGCACGTATCGCCTAGGACGGGCGGAACAGCCACTGCCGGACGGCGTCGGGCTCGACCTGTGCGGCTTTCTCGCGCGGAACAACCCGGGCACCGGCCAGCGCGACGCGCTCCATGTCCGCGCGCTCTGTCTCGATGACGGCACGACAAAAATCGTCTGGGCTGCCGCGGACGTCCTCGCCATCTCGGCGCAATCAGCCAGCCGCATCCGGCGGGAAGCAGCGCGGCGGTTCGGCGTGAAACCCGGCCACATAACGGTGTCCGCGACCCACACCCACAGCGCGCCCGCCACGGTGTTTCTCGCCAATTGCGGGTCCGTGAACCGCGGTTGGCTTCGCGGATTTGAGGCGATCGTCATCGAGACCATCGGCGACGCCATCCGGAATACCGGCACGCGCGTACACGCAGAGTTTGCCGCCACCGACGCGACCGGCTTCGCCCGGAACCGGCGGACTCTGAAGCGGGACGGCTCGCTCACCATGGGCGTCGTGCCGCCAGAGGATACACAACGTCGCGGCCCGGAAAACCACACTCTCTCAGTCCTCACGTTGCGGGATGCCGCCACGGACCGCCCGGTGGCGGGTCTGGTCCACTTTGCGTGCCACGCGGTGCTGTTCTGCGACCAGCTCATCACCGCCGACTGGCCGGGCCGCATGCTGGCGACGGTGAAACGGGAGATGGGCGGCGGATTCTTCCCGATGTTCATCCAGGGCGCCTGTGGGGACATCAACCCGGCGAATCTCTCCGGCAATCCGCAGGAGAACCTCATCCGCATGGGCGACGGGCTGGCCGAGAAGGCGCTGGAGTGCATCAGCATGGCCGGAGAGCGGCAACCGGCGCTGCTGAGCGCCCGGCTTGGCAACGCGCGGCTTCCCTGGCGCTCCCTGCCAACGGAAGAAGCCCTGCGGGAGCAGCTCCTTGCCCCGGAGAACTGGCGCGCTGCAACACGGGAACGGCAGGCGATTCACCTCACCGCGAAACGCCTCATCGGCATGATTCGGCGCGGGGTTCTCCACCCCTGGGCCACCATGCCGGTTCAGGCCGTCCGTGCGGGCAACGTAGTGTTCGCGGCGCTTGGAGGGGAAATCCTCACGCAGACCGCACGTGACCTTGCCGCCGCGTTTCCTTCCCACCATCTGCTCTGCGCGGCGTATGCCAACGGCAGCGTGGGATACCTCCCTTCCGCGGAGGAGTATGCATACGGCGGATACGAGGTCGAGCGGGCGCACGTGTACTACGGCAACCCCGATGCCTTCGCCACCGAAGCGGAAGCGATCGCCCGCGCGGCCGCGGAGAATGTGATCCGTTCCGTAATCGCTGACCGGATGCGATGAGGCCGGTGGGGCAGTCATTCCGTCTGCCCGTTTCGCCATCCGTCATCTCCGCTGAGGCAGGGCGGCATCGCCGAGGCCGTCGCAGTGGTCTCGATACACCGGGCCGGCGCTTTGACGGGTTTCCGTGTGCGCCGCCACGCGGCCGCGTTGTTTCCAGGAACCCATTGCACAAGCGCGCCTCCCCTCCACGCCCGGCTGGCCCCGCTGGGATCGTTCCCATTACATTCGGACGTGCCAACTCCGGAGCCGATTCCCATGCACTTCCGATACCATCCGGCCGCAACAGCCGCCCTGTTCGCGCTTCTGCTTGTCTCTCCGTCCGCCGCACGCGCGGAACGGAACGTGGATTCCACCACCACGGACCACAAGCTGCTCGCGCCAGTCCGCGCCGCCGTGCCGCCCGTCATTGACGGCATCCTCGACGACGAGGTCTGGGAGTACGCCGTCCAGCTCGACAACTTCTTCGTTCCGGCGCTCAACCGGCCACCCACCGAGCGCGCCATCCTCTGGCTGGCATTTGACGACACCTGCATCTACTGGGCGGGCCGCATGTTCGACAGCCAGCCCGGCGCATTGCGCATGGAGCAGACGCGGCGCAACGGGTATGTGCTGAACGACGACTACATCTCCATCGGGTTCGACGTGGATAACCAGCACATCGGCGGCGGCGAATACGTATTTCGCATGACCCCGCGCGGCACGCAGTCAGAGGACTTCCCCGACGGCTCCACATCCAAGGTCGAATGGCGAGGCGACTGGCGGGGAGCGGCCCGCATAGACTCCCTCGGCTGGACGGTCGAGGTGGCGGTTCCCATGCGCATGTTCAACCGCCCCGGTGGCCCCCGCATCATCGGCATATCCTCCGCGCGGCGCCACCCCCGCACGCAGGAGCGCATCCTCTGGCCGAACCTCGGCGCGCAGTGGGATCGCAGCAAGTGTGGCGACTGGCCGGTGGTGCTGCCGCCATTTCGTGAACGCCCCCGGTTCATGCCCTACGGCGTGGGCGAGGCGACGCGATCTTCGCTCGATTCCTACTTCGGCGGCGACGTAAAGTGGATGGCACCCAACGGCATCAAATTCACCGCCACGGCATACCCCGACTTCCAGAACGTGCAGAACGAAATCCTCGGCCTCGATTTCTCCTACACGGAACTCCTCAAAGGCGATAACCGCCCGTTTTTCGCCGAGGATGTCAAGTTCCTGCCCGATTCGTCCATCTTCTACAGCAACCGCGTCGGGAAGATTTACGGCGGCCTGAAGGCGGTCGGCAACATCGGCAGCACACACCGCGTCGGCTTCATCAACACGTTTGACCGGCAGGAGGCGAACCACCTTGCGGCCAAATGGTTCTGGCGGCCCAACGGGCGGGTGGATGCCAGCAACGCATTCGCCTGGCGACACGGGCCCCTCGGCACCATCACGAAACGGAACACCCCGCAGGCGCGAGACAACGCCGTCTGGGTCTCCAGCCTCGGCATTGACCAACTGCTCGGCCGCTGGACGGAAAGCTATGACTTCCAGGGCGCCCTCTCGCACACCAGCGACGGCGTGGGCAACGGATATGACGTGCAGGCAAGCTGGGACCACAGCCCCACGAATTCCGGCTTCGGACTGCGCCTCAGGGGCCGCCTCATCAGCCACGACTTCCTCACGGTGGACGGCGGCCTCGACACCATCGAAGCCGACCAGCGCTACGCCGCCGCGCGCTTCGGCTACAAACGCCAGTACGACCGCCGGGCCTTCAAATACTGGGAGATCTACGCCAACGGGGCGCATGCCTCGCGGTTTGACGGCACGCTCTTCCAGCGCTCCGCCAGCCTCACCGGTTCCCTGACGATCCTTCCCGGTGTAAATCTCGACTGCGCGATCGAAGACAAGCGCCGCCCGCCGTATGATGACAGAACCGGCACCCTGTCCTTCGGCTGGCTGCAGGACAGGCTGTTCACCGCGGGCAAACTATCCGCGGTCTACGGGCGCGTAAAGGACACCGACTACTTCCTCGTGTCGGCCAGTCAGGGGTTCCGGCCCATCCGGGTGCTTACCGCGAAAGTCGGCGCGCAGTACCGCCGGCGCGATTTCCCTCTCGGCCACGTGGAAGACCCTTCCGGCGGCGTCGAGCACCTGCGCCAGCTCATCGGCACGGTGCAGTACGACCTGACCGACGAGCGTGCGCTCAGCGGGCGCATCGTGTACACGAACGACGGCGTGAACGGTTACGCGGCCTTCCAGCAGATGCTCCGCCGCGGAATGGACCTCTTCCTCATCGTCGGCGACCCCAGCGCCGACACGTGGACCGAGCGCGTGGCCATCAAGGCCGTGTTTGTGCTGTAGGGGGATGTGCCCACCCCACCCGACTTCAAAACCCTCTCTGCCTCATGAATGACACAGGCAACGCGTCGTCTTCGTGTCAAGGGTTTTCGCGAAAATGGTTCAATCGGGGTACGGATTTTTTTTGGGGGGGAAAAGGGGCCACGAAAAACCCGAAACGCACGAGCCCAGACGCGGCCTGGAGTGCGCGGGCCCGACAGAGCGGGCCCCTCCATGCCGTGTGTGTCCGCCGCATACCCCGTGTTCGCGGGGGTGGAGGAACGCGCTTCGTCGTGTCCTCCCTCATCCCTGCCGCGCCGGTGCGGCCCCCTTCCCCCGGCAGTGGAAGGAGAATCCGGTCGCGCCACCCCGCCTTTTTCCCCTCGCCCATCGGGAGAGGGGAATGCCTCCGCGTGGTCACTGAGCGAGCTCCCGCCGCGCGGGAGCCTGTCGAAGTGCGCGGAGGAAGGGGTGAGGGACCCCGGCGAAAACTCCCCGCCACGGGGTACCGCGCGGTGCGCAGCCTTCCGCCATCTTTGGCAAAGAAGGACACGACGAAACCGGCGGTAGGGGCGGACCCCTGTGTCCGCCCGTGTTTGTTGTTGAGTTTGCGGCAAAAAAAAGGACACGACAGAGCGTGCCCCTCCAGTGTTCGCGACCGTGCGCGTGGGTCTCCGCCCCACAAAAACGCAGGGGCGACGCGTGCGTCGCCCCCTGCATTGCACACCGAACCCAGCGCGCGTTCTATGCCAGTACCACCCGCACCGTCATGATTTTCTTCGGGCCGGCGGTAAACGACACGGTTGATCCGACGGGGGAGAGCTTCTCCACCGGTTTCTCGTTCAGTTGCAGCAATTCCGCCGCGGCGATGGGCTTCCACGCCGTCACGGTTACCTTCTGTTCCCGCGTGGTCGGATTGACGACGCGCAGCACGATGCCGTTGCCGTCTTCCGCCGTCTTCATGCCGCTCAGGACGAGGTCGTTCGGCGCGATGCTGAAGAAGGAGAGCTCCTGCGGCAGGTCGCCGGGGTGGCTGCACGCCTGCGCGACTTCCACCGGCAGGTTGAGCTTTTCCACTTCGAGGAACGTTTTGCCGTCCGCCCACGTGCCGCTGTGCGGGTAGATGCGGTAGGTGAACGTGTGCTTGCCAGGGCACTGGGCCAGCTCCATTTCCGGATGGCGTTCCCAGCGCCACGACACGGTGGTCAGCTCCACCTGATACGCGCGCATCAGCGTGATGCAGAGGCGGCGTTCCTTCGTATCCACCACTTCGTATTCCCGCAGGCCGTCGTTGATCACCGCGAGGCCGTTCACCCCGTCGGAGACATCCACGAACCGGCCCATCGGGTGCGTCGGATTGGGCGAAAGCGCCCACGGGCTGCCTTCGGGGCGATCTATTTCGCGCTCCACCACGTCAAACGGCGTCTCCGCAGCGGATTTCTTCGCGTTGATGAAGGTCGGGAAGCAGACGCGCAGGCGGTGGTCCTTGCACTCGTTATTGAACGACGTGGTGACTTCGACCGATTTTGCCCCACGCACCAGCCGCACAAGCGACGTGATCACCATCTCCTTCCGCTCGGCGGAGCGCCGTGCCCCGTCTCCGTTTGCGTCAAGCCGGCGGATGGTATCCGACTGGTCCTCTTCCAGTTTCACGGGGATCTGCATCCTGTGCTCGATCCTGAGCGTTGCGCTGAGGGGACCAGCTTCCACCACGGACACGGTGAACGGTGCGCCGATGGACGAGATCACCTCGTCGTACGCCGGGGCGACGTGCCGCCAGGGGTGACCCGCTTCGCCGGAGTCCTCGAACTCGTTGAGCCCTTTGTAGACGCGGCCGGTGGCCTTCTCGGTAACCGTCAGCGTGCCGTCGCAGGCAACTTCGACCCGCAGGTGCTCGTTCTCCAGCGTACGCGCGCCGGCGAGCAGTGTTCCGATGGTGCCGGTGGGCTCATCGTGGCGCTTGAGGATGTACGTCCTGTATCCCAGCGCGGGTATTTTTTCCGCCCAGAAATGCAGCTTGATCTGGTCGCTGTTCATCTCCATGGTGGCGTCGCCGAGGTGGCGTGCAACGGCCATCTGCCGGGCACGGCTGACCTCCTGATGGTCCACCCGCTTGCCGGTAGTCGCTTCGTGGAGGGTGTAATACTCGATTTTCACTTCATCCGGCAGGTCCACGAAGGCGGTGATGGTTTCGTCGCGTTCGTACGGGGAGGGGTTGAACACCGTGAGTACGATCTCGTCCCAAGCGACGGACGAGTTGTTGATTCGCATCTGCATGGCGCCGAGCGCGCGCCGCATGATGCCTTCCGCGATGTTGCGCGCCTGATCGAGGCGGTTGAGCACGTCCAGTTCAATCTGGTCCACGCCGCTGCCCGCGATGGAATCGTGCGGGTGGCTCTGGAGGAGGAACTTCCACGCCAGATCGAACAGCGTCTGGGGGTATTCGGCGCCGAACGTGCTGGCGGCGACGGCGAACGGCTCGGCGAGGCGCTGGAGGGCATATTCCGTGCGCGTGTTGGCCTGTTTCATGCGGCTGCGGCTGCTCGTCACGTCGCCGTAGAGGTGCACCTTCTGCCCCAGTGCGCGTGGTGTCCGGCGCTCGCCCACGAGCACCGTGAGGTCCATATCCTTCACCGCTTCCTTCACCTTGGCGAGGTACGCGGGAAGGCTGCTGTGGAGGATCGTATCACCGGGTTCGAGCAGGTGCTTCGCCTTGCGGATCAGCTCGACTTCCAGCAGGTCGGGCTCGGTGCTGTCCAACCCCTGCATATAGGCAAGGTACTTCGTCCGCGCGTGCTTCAATTCCTCCGCTTTGAGGTCGGCCAGCGCCTGCCGCAGGTTGGCCTCGTTGATCTCCTTCTTCACATCGAGCAGGAAGTGATGCCCCTGATACCGGTGCGGCCCCGCAAGGTGGAAGGGCAGCCAGCCTTTGGACCACTGGTACTTCCGGTCCGGGGTCTTCATCCCGTACACCGCCGGGCGCCAGACGCCGAAGTAGAAGTTGTACCGCGCCATCGAGCCCATGCGAGAGCCATACACGCGCGAGCCGTCCGGCGCCTCGTGGATGAACTCGGACTTCGTCTCTTCCGGCTGGATGCCGTGGTAGAACAGAATCGTGTCAATGTCGAATCCGCGGTAAATCTGCGGCATCTGGGAGGTCTGGCCGTAGGAGAACGGGCTGTACCCGGTAAGGGTTACCTTACCGTACGCCAGGGACTTCTTCACGCCCCACAGCAGGTTTCGCACCAGTGACTCGCCGCTGACGTTGAACTCCTCCGGCAGGGTATACCAAGGGCCCACCATGATGCGGTCGTTCTTGATGTGCTTCGTCACACGCTCCCGCGCTTCGGGACGCACTTCAAGGTAGTCCTCGATCGGGATTACCTGGGAGTCCATCAGGTAGGCGGCGTAGTCCGGCTCTTTATCCAGGATGTTCAGCAGCTTGTCCATGAACTCGACAAGGAACATGCGGGTATCCTGGAAGTTGTAAAGCCATTCCCTGTCCCAGTGCGTGTTGCTGATCACATGCATCTCGTAGCCGGTCGGCATGGCGAGGGTCCTTTCGTGGAAGAGGTCGGTGCGGGAGCAATCAGACAGTGTTGTGCAACGGTGAAAAGGTACAGCGGGCTGAGGGAAGTGGCAAACGGAGCGGGGGATGGCGCGATCTCACCACCAGTTTACGCCCGGGGTAGTGGTCGTTTGGACAAACTCGGCGACCGGTTCCACCCGCGCGCGGTCACTTCGACAGGCTCAGGGACCGCGTTCGTCGCGGTCGGGACGGCGTGGTCGCTTGGCCAGGCTTCCTGCGGTTGCCTCCTCAGTGACCTGTTCTCTTTGTCAGCGCTCGCCTCTGCTTACGCGGTGGCTGAGCTTGTCGAAACCCGCGCAACGATTGGCAGGTCGCTCCGACAGGTTTCCTGCAGTCCCGCAGGCTCAGTGACCGATTCCCCACGAGCGGCCCTTCGACAGGCTCAGGGACCGCGACGCAGGCGCTTTCCTGTTGTTCCGGAAGGCTTCCTGAACCTGGTGCGCGCGGTGGCGGAGCCTGCTTCGTGCGGACAGCCTGTCAAAGCCCGCAGGTGCCAGCCTGCAGGTCGTTTCGACAGGCTCAACGACCGTGTTCGTTGCGGGCGGGGCCTAGTAGTCGTTCCGACAGGCTTCCTGCGATTCCCGACAGGCTCAGCCACCATTCCGTGGTTACCGGGCCAGCGCGGTCACTGAGCCTGTCGAAGTGCCGCGCATCTCGCGAGGTCAGGCAATATGCCGTACTCCCCGCGAATCAGGGCCAGCTTTTTCGCGCGGCTCCAGCCCTGTATCTGCTTTTCGCGGGCAAACGCTTCGTCCATCCTGTCGAATTGCTGCGCAAACACGAGGCGCACCGGCAGACGGCTTCTCGTGTACCTCGCCCCGACGCCCTGCACATGCTCCCAGAGCCGTCGGTCGATGTCAAGAGTGCTACCGGTATAGAAGGTGCCATCAGCGCATTCGAGGATGTACACGTGCGGCATCAGCGGAAGCCCGGTTGTGCCATGCGCCGGCACTTCGACAGGCTCAGTGACCGGCTTGGCGTATCTGCTCGGCGGCAGCGTCAACGGCGCAATGTTGCCGCGGTGTTTTTCCGCGGGGTGGCGGAGCCTGCTTCGTGCGGAGAGCCTGTCAAAGCCCTTCGCGCCAGTCTGCAGGTCGTTTCGACAGGCTTCCTGCGGTCGCGCAGGCTCAACGACCGATTCCCCGCGCAGCCCTTCGACACGCTCAGGGACCGCGCGGGGTGGGGCTAACCCCTTTCCAGCTCCTTCAGCGCCCGTGGAAGGTGGCGGAGGATGTCCCCGGCAAGCATTCCGTGGACGCCCAGTTCGTCACGAGCCAGGTCTCCGGCCATGCCGTGCGCAAACGCCCCGAGCCGCGCGGCAACCTCGGGTTCCACGCCCTGCGCGATCAGGCCGGCGATCAGACCGGTCAGTACGTCCCCCGCACCTGCGGTTGCCATTCCCGCGTTGCCGGTCGGGTTGACCCATGTCTCGCCCGAGGGCCCGCACACCACCGTCGGCGCGCCCTTGAGGAGCAGCGTTACCCCCCACTCGCCGGCGGCGCGTCGGCACGATTCCGTCGGGTTATGCCGAATATCCGCGATGTCGCATCCAAGTAGCCGCGCGAACTCGCCGTAGTGCGGCGTCAGAACCGCAGGCTGAGGCAACGGAAACAGGCCGGCACCGGCAAGCGCGAACAACCCGTCCGCGTCTATCACCATGGGCACGGACGATTCGGAAACAACGCGGCGGACAAGCTCTACCGTCTCCCTGAAGCGCCCGACTCCCGGACCTATCGCCAGCGCCTGCATCTGTGGCAGCAACCTGCGGATGTCCCCCACTGCGCGGAGTGCGAGGCAACGTCGCTTCCGTAGTTCGGGCAGCGGAAGAGTGATTACCTCCGTCAGCTTCGTTTCGAGGATATCGTTCAGGCTCTCCGGGCAGCCGAGGTAGACCAGCCCCGCACCCGCGCGCAACGCCGCCTCCGACGCCAGCGCTGCGGCGCCTGTCATGCCGACGGATCCGGCCACCACCATCACGCGGCCGGCATCGCCCTTGTGCGCATCCGGCTGGCGCTTCGGCATCCACCCCGCGGCGTCGGTTTTCGACGTCATGAAGATCGGCGGCTCGCCTTCCAACGCCTCACGCACCGCGGCCTCCGGAAACCCGATATCCGCCACGGAGAGCGTTCCACAGTGACGCCGGCCGGGGTAGAACGCCTGCCCCGCTTTCGGCAGCCCGAACGTTACCGTCAGCGTCGCGTTCACCGCAACGCCGCAGATCTGGCCTGTGTCGCCCGAAACGCCTGAAGGAATGTCCACCGCAATCACCGGCACGCGCAGCCGGTTTGCCTCCTCGATGGCCGCCCGCATCCCGCCCTGCACATCGCCGGAGAGCCCGGTGCCGAGCAACGCGTCCACGAGGTAATCCGCATCTCTCCACGAAGCCGCCGCTTCATGCACGGCCGCTTCTTCCGTCAGCGTGGCAACATCACCGCCTGCGGCCAGCCATTCCTCCATCGCCGACCGTGCATCGCCGGTCACGCGCTCCGGCTCTCCAAGGAGGTACACCGCTACACGGGCGTTGTTCTCCTTCAGCAGCCGCGCGATGACAAATCCGTCGCCGCCGTTGTTTCCCCTGCCGCACAGCACGACGAACCGATCCCCCGCCACGGACCCCGCGCGCGAGAGCAGCTCCTCCACCACCGCTTGCCCGGCGCGGTGCATGAGCTCGATACCGGGTACCCCGTGGTGGTCAATCGTCCGGCGGTCAATCGCCGCCATCTGCCGTGCCGTTACCAGACGCATGGGTAGTTCCTCTGAGGCGAGACAGGGAAACCTCTCACTGAGCTTGTCGAAGTTCCGGTCTGCTTCGACAGGCTTCCTGCCAGGCGAGCAGGTTCAGCAACCGGCTAGTTCACCGGGTTCGTTCGCTCCCGCCCATTCGCGCATTGATTGCCTCGATGACCCGCCCGATGTCACGTATCGTCGCGATTTCGTAGTCGGCATCCGTGGAGTGCGTGCCGAAGGTATCTCCGTACCGCGCCCAGACGGTCCACAGGCCGACCGCCTTTGCTCCGGTCACGTCCCGCGAAGGCCAATCTCCCACCATGACGGCCTCCTCCGGTGGCACGCCGAGAAGCGAAAGCACGCGCTCAAACGGCTCCTTCGCCGGCTTGCGCAGACCGGTATCCTCGAACGTTACCACCACGTCGAATGTGTGGTGCAGGCCGAGTTGGTACAGCCGCAACCACGCCTCCCGCCGCGGCGCATCCGAGAGCACCGCCAGCTTCAGGCCGTTTCGCAGGAGCTGCGTCAGCGTCATCTTCACGTGTGGATATGGCTGAAGGGCGGCTTCGCGCGCCTTTCGGTACGCCACGATGCCCGCCGCGAGGATTTTGTAGTCTATCTGCCCGAGTGTTTCGGTGAGGAAGTGGTCGAACACCTGCTGGTTCTCGATGCCCCGCTCGTCATAGGTGCGGTAGACGCCCGCCACAGCCTCCTCGATCGTCATCGGCAGGCCCGAATCCACCATTGCCCACGCCGCCGCTTCCACGGCCTGCTTCTTCATGGCCATGAAGTCCACCAGCGTGTTGTCGAGGTCGAATATGACGGCGCGGATCATCAACGGGCCTCCGGGGTACCGGGAGAGGCGGTGAGCGAATGTTGATAAAGTAGCACGGGCCAGCGCTGAGGACAACGTTATGCGGGGGCCCCTGCGTGCGGCGAGCAGAGCACCTCTGCCTGAACCGACCCGGCACGGCGAAGCGTGCTCAGCGGCGCTTTTGCGGTTTTTCCCCCTCCCGTACGAAAAATCCCGTACCCCGACTGGATCATTTTCGCGAAAGCCCTTGACACGAACACGCCGCATCGCCTGAGTCATACTTGCTACCCCTTCGGGTTGCATGTGGCCGCCGGGACAGGTCGGCACGCCTTCCGAACGCCGTTTGTCCGCCAGCCGGGGCGTGGTACGTTCTACCCTCACCGGACAGGGTGAGACGCCGATTCGACAAGGGGAGCCCGCCATGAAACGCACGATGACGTCCAAAGAACGCGTGTTAACGACGCTCGCGCACGCCGAGCCCGACCGCGTGCCGATCAACTACCATGCCAACGCCGGGATAGACCGCCGCCTGAAGGAACACTACGGCCTCGACCCCAGGGATGGCGAGGGACTGGCAAAGGTGCTGGGGGTGGATTTCCGCGGTGTCGGTGCGCCGTACGTGGGCCCGAAGCTTCACCCTGACGTGCCCGGCCGCCACGTAGATATGTGGGGCATCCACACCCGCTGGATCGAGCACGAGACCGGCGGTTACTGGGATTACTGTGACTTCCCCCTAAAAGATGCCGACGAGGAGAGGATCCGCGCATGGCCCATGCCCTCGCCCGACGACTTTGACTATTCACACGTGGAGGAGGAGTGCAAGAAGAAAGAACACTATGCGATCCACTGCGGCGGTGCGGGGCTGGGGGACATCATCAACAGCAGCGGCATGATCCGCACCATGGAGCAGGTGCTGGTGGACCTGATGACCGACGACCCGGCGGGTCTCGCGCTGATCGACCGCCGGCTGGGCATCCTTTTCGAAGTGACCCGGCGAACCATCGAGGCGGCAAAAGGGCGCATTGACCTGATGTGGATGGGCGAGGATCTCGGTACTCAGTACACCCCGCTGATCAGCCTGGAGCTCTACAGGAAGCACCTGCGGCCACGGCATCAGCGCTTCGTTGATCTGGCGAAACACTACAACCTGCCGGTAATCATCCACACCTGTGGTTCGAGCAGCTGGGTGTACGAAGACTTCATAGAGATGGGCTTCACCGGGGTGGATACGCTCCAGCCGGAAGCAGCGAATATGGCCCCGGAGTACCTGAAGCGCACGTTCGGCGGGCGGCTGGCATTCCACGGGTGTATCTCCACCGCCGGCCCGGTAGCCTACGGCACGGTGGAGGAAGTGGTGGAGGATGTCCGCCGCACGCTGGAAATCATGATGCCGGGCGGGGGATACTGTCTGTCGCCGACGCACGCGCTGCAGGATAACTCCCCGACGGAGAACGTGGTGGCGATGTACGATGCGGCACACAAATACGGTGTGTACGGGTAGTTCGAAGGTGTCTCACGCGAAGTCGCGAAGAACGCGAAGGATTTTGAAGCAAGTGCTCTTCGTGCCTTCGTGTCTTCGTGCGAACAGAAATCTCACGCGAAGCCGCGAAGAACGCGAACAGGAGGTGATTCTGTGGGACGGCTGCTCTACAACAGCGACGGCACAAACATGTTCATCCGGCCATCGCCCATGGCGGCAACCGACCTGCTGCAATATGTGGATGAAGTGGCCGGTTCGCAGGTGACAACATTCCTCGCCTCGCCCAACGCCGGGCAGAACTTCTACTGCCCGAGCCGCGCAGGGGACTACATCGGGAAAGACTGGTCCGATGGTGATCTTGACGCCATGGCGCGACAGGAAGGACGCGCGCTGCTGGCCACAGTCACGCGCAACGTGCGTGATCTCATTCGCGCCGGGCACGATCCACTGGCGATTGTGCTGGCCCGATGCCGCGAGCGCGGCCTGGAGGCCTTCATCACCTTCCGGATGAACGAACTGCACGATGTGGACCGGCAGGACAGTCCCCTCATCAGCCGGTTCTATCGGGAGCACCCGGAGTGGCGGCTGAACGAACCGGGGCACGGCTGGCTCGGGCTTGCGCCGAACTTCGCGGTGCGTGAGGTGCGGGAGCGTCGGATTGCGGAAATCGAGGACCTCGTAGACCGCTACGACATTGACGGGCTGGAACTGGATTTCCAGCGGTTCCCCGCGTATTTCCCCCACGCGGACGGAGTTGCCAAAACCCATGCGCCACTGATGACCGAACTGGTGGCCGAGATTCGCCGCCATGTGGAACGGGTGGCCTCCCGGCGGGGACGCTCAATTCTCCTCTCCGCCCGCGTCCCCGGAACCCTTCAGGGATGCCTGAAAATCGGGCTCGATCCGGCGGAATGGCACCGGCGCGACCTGCTGGACTTCCTCACCATCGCGCCGTTTCTCAGGACGCTGTTCCGCATGCCGGTGCAGGAGTTCAAAGCGGCGCTTTCCGGCCTTCCGGTGTACGCCGGAGTGGAGTTCTCGGCGCAGCATCACGAAGGGAAGGCCCGCCCGATGACGCCGGAACTTTACCGTGGCGTGGCGGCATCGTTGATGGCGCAGGAGGCGGACGGTGTATCCCTGTTCAACATGTTCTGCGCGCGGGAAAACGCCGAACACTCTTGGGAACCACCGTTTTCCGTTCTTCGCGAGATCGGCAGTCATTCCACGCTGGCCGGTATTCCGAAACTGTACCTCGTTGACCGCAGAAGCGACTTCGACCAGCCGGCAGACCCTGTCCCCGTGCTTCCGGCGGCGGTCGCCCCTGCCCATGCCGCAACGGTCTCCCTCTTCGTCGGGGAGGGCGACTGCCATGCGCGTGAATGCCTCCTGCGCATAGAAACCGAGCCCGCGCTGCCTTGCGGAGCGCTGTTCGTTTCGCTGAACGCGCGCCTCCTGCCCGCGGGGAGAGCCGTGGATCGGTCCCGCGTGTTTCCGGAGCCTCACGATGAAACGCCCCAGGAGGCCGGTCGGTGGCAGGAGTTCGTCCTCCTGTCCGGGGCGTTGCGCGCGGGGAAGAATCAGGTTCAGGTGACCTCTGGCGTCCCCTGTACGGTGCTCGGGATAGAGCTGGCCGTGCCTGGAAGCTGACTACCCCGTTCCCCGGTGGCCGGCAGGCGTTCCGCGATTTCGGTGGGCGGGTAGTGCTGCGCAAACCGGCAGATGTTGCGCAATTCCCTGTCCAACAACTGTCTGGATCCTGCATTGAGCACGCGCCGACGCACCGCAAATTGCGGGCCAGAATGCTACCGGTAGTGGCGTTCACTTTTTTTTGCCCAAGATATCGCCCCACGACCACTCCCCCACCCCACGCCTGAAACCGCCACCCCGTCGGATATTGTCGCTTCCTGCAGTTTTTCGCATGTAGGGGCAGATTGCCGGATCATTTTTTCCGGCCCCGTTGCTGATCTTGACGACGCGGCGCGGGCTTTCTATCCTCTCTAGGCCCACCGCTAGTGCGAAAATCCGAACATTTACACTATATATTGTGTACAGCCGATTTTGTTTCCCAGAAGGAGAGTCTGCATGTCTGTCAGCCCGAACCCGGACACGACCGTCACCGGCACCGCGCAGGCACCGCCTCAGTTCCGCATCTCGCGCTACTTCTCCCGGCCCGGAACACATCCGTTCGACGAGATCGAATGGGATATCCGGACGGCCACCATCGCCAACGAGAAGGGCGAGACCGTATTCGAACAGCGGGATGTGGAGGTGCCCAGAAGCTGGAGTCAGCTCGCCACCAACGTGGTCGTGTCGAAGTACTTTCACGGGCCGAAAGGGTCGCCGCAACGCGAACGCAGCGCGCGCCAGCTTGTCACGCGCGTGGTAGATACGATCACCGAATGGGGCGACAAGGACGGCTATTTCCTGGATGAAGAGGAACGGGAGACCTTTCGGGCGGAGCTGACCGCCATCCTGATCAACCAGCGCGCGTCATTCAACAGTCCGGTCTGGTTCAACATCGGCGTTCCGGGCGCGCGCCCCCAGGCGTCCGCATGCTTCATCAACTCCGTGCGGGACGAAATGGAGAGCATTCTCGACCTCGCCAAGACGGAGGGCATGCTGTTCAAGTGGGGCTCCGGCACCGGTACGAACCTTTCCCCCATCCGGTCCTCGCGTGAAGCGCTTTCCAGCGGGGGAACGGCTTCCGGTCCCGTTTCCTTCATGCGCGGGTACGATACGTTTGCCGGTTCCATCAAGTCGGGTGGAAAGACTCGTCGCGCTGCGAAGATGGTCATCCTGAACATTGACCACCCGGACATCCGCGAGTTCATCCTCTGCAAAGTCGAGGAAGAAAAGAAGGCGCGTATCCTGATCGAAGCGGGGTATGATCCGGGGTTCAACGTTCCGGGCGGCGCGTACGATTCGGTTCACTTTCAGAACGCGAATAACTCGGTGCGCGTGACCGACGGGTTCATGCGGGCGGTGGAGAACGACGGCGAATGGCAGACCCACGCCGTGGTGGGCGGCCGGGTGATGGACACCTACCGCGCGCGGGATCTGATGCAGTGGATCGCCGAGAGTGCCCACATGTGCGGCGACCCGGGCATCCAGTACGACACCACGATCAACAACTGGCACACCTGCCCGAACACCGACCGTATCCACGCGTCGAACCCGTGTGTCACCGGCGATACCCTTGTCGCGACTTCAGACGGATGGCAGAGAATCGACGCGCTTGTCGGAAAAACGGTTCGCGTCATCGGGGCCGATGGGCAGGCGCATTTCGTTACCCGCGTATTTCCGACGGGAAAGAAGTCAGTTTTTCGGCTTCGAACGAAAGCCGGCTATGAAGTTCGGATCACTGGCGATCACAAGGTCCTGACCGCCGAGCACGGCGATGTCCCCGTGAATGCGCTGCAAGCGGGCGAGAGGATCGTCTTGCAGGGCGCCGGTTTCGGGCGTACGGCCTTGAGTGAAAACCTCGCACTGGCGCTGGGCGTGGCGGTGGGCGATGGTTGCCTCACGCGATCCACAATTCGCGGCAACGTGGAAGAGATTGTCACGATCGTGATGGCGCAGAACGAGCGAGGCATTCTCGAGCGGATTGCGGGAGAAGTGAATCAGCAGAAGAATATGCTCCGGGCCGTGGGAGATGTGGGTAACCCGGGGATGGTGAGCGTGAGCACTATGGCCCGGCCCGTATCGCGCCTCGCGTTCGCTTCCCAACCCGTGGTGGACCTGTTCAAGAAATACACCGTGCTGGACGAAGGGAGCGATCGCAAACGCTTCCTCCCTTCCGTTTTTGAACTGGACCGACCTTCTCAAGCGGCCATTCTGCGAGGGTTGTTCACGGCTGACGGCACCGTGGCAAACTATGGCGACAAGAGCCAGTACGTGTCCCTCGATTCCACATCGAGCGAACTCGTCCGGCAGGTCCAGCTACTTCTTCTGTCGTTCGGCATCAAGACAAAGATCTACAGCGGAAGGCGGGGTGGTGTGGCCGAAGCGGAGCTTCCTGACGGAAGGGGTAACACCCGTGTTTTCGCCGTCAAAGAGATGTACTCGCTCCGAATCAGCAGATCATCCCGCATCATCTTCGAACGTGAGATCGGTTTCGACCCGGACAGTCCCAAAGCTGACCAGCTGGCCGCACTGAACGAGCAGTTCGCCGCATACCACGACGATTTGACCGATGAGGTCGCACTGGTGGAATCGCTCGGGGACGAGGACGTGTACGACCTCACGGAGGAGGTCACCCACCATTTCGTAGCCAATGGTCTCGTGGTACACAATTGTTCCGAGTACATGTTCCTGAACGATTCGGCGTGCAACCTCGCATCGCTCAACCTGATGGCGTTCCGCGACGAGAACGGGGAGTTTGACATCCGCGCGTTCCGCCACGCCATCCGGGTCGTCATTACTGCGCAGGAGATTCTTGTCGGCAACGCGAGTTACCCCACGCCGGCCATAGAGCGCAACAGCCACGATTACCGCCCGCTTGGGCTCGGGTATGCCAACCTCGGGGCACTGCTCATGGCGAGGGGCCTGCCCTACGACAGCGACGAAGGGCGCGCGTACGCGGGAGCCGTCACGGCGCTTATGACCGGCGAAGCCTACCGCACCTCCGCCCATCTTGCCGCACGGAAAGGCCCGTTCGCCGGCTTTGCCGCCAACCGGGAGGCGATGCTGGGGGTGATAAGAAAACACGGCGACCACGTGCAGAGAATTGACAGGGGTCACGTGCCGGAGCCGTTGTTCCGCGCGGCTGAAACCTCCTGGCGCGAGGCGTACGAACTGGGCGAACAGCACGGCTTCCGCAACGCGCAGGCGACGGTTCTGGCCCCTACCGGTACCATCGGCTTCATGATGGATTGCGACACCACCGGCATTGAGCCCGACATGGCACTTGTGAAATACAAGAAGCTGGTCGGCGGCGGCGCGCTGAAGATCGTGAACACCACGGTACCGCTCGCCTTGGCCACGCTGGGGTACACGGAGACGGAAATCCGGCAGATTGTCGAGTACATCGACAAAAACGACACGATTGAGGGCGCGCCGTTCATCAAGGACGAGCACCTGCCGGTGTTCGACTGCGCGTTCAAGCCGGTGAAAGGCACTCGGTCAATTCACTACATGGGCCACGTCCGCATGATGAGCGCGGTGCAGCCGTTCATCTCCGGCGCGATTTCGAAGACCGTCAACATGCCCGAAACGGCCACGGTGGAAGAGGTGCGCGAGACTTACATGCAGGGCTGGAAGCTCGGCCTCAAGGCCATCGCCATCTACCGCGATAACTGCAAGAGCACGCAACCGGTAAGCACGAAGAAAACGGAGAGCGCCGCCCCGGCGGAACCCGAGTGGAAACCCCGCCGCCGCCGTCTTCCCGACGAACGCAACGCCGTGACGCACAAGTTCAGCATCGCCGGGCACGAGGGCTACATCACCGTCGGCATGTACGAGGACGGCCAGCCGGGCGAGATCTTCATCGTCATGTCGAAGGTGGGCTCCACCATCGCCGGGCTGATGGACGCCTTCGCCACCATGGTGTCGCTTGCGCTGCAGTACGGGGTGCCGCTCAAGGTGCTGGCGGACAAGTTCAGCCACTCGCGGTTCGAGCCGGCCGGGTTCACGAACAACCCGCAGATACCCATGGCCAAGAGCATCATGGACTACATCTTCCGCTGGCTTGCGCTCAAGTTCCTGCCACAGGAAGAGCGCCCCGCCAACGGGGATAACGGCCACAATGGCGACAAGCCGCCCATCGCGGAGGACCTGAGCGCCAGCGCCATGGAGATGAAGCGGAAAGCGGCGATCGAGGCGGCGGAAAAGGCGGTGTTCGTCCAGCAGGGCGACGCCCCGCTCTGCACCGATTGCGGCTCCATCATGATCCGCTCCGGCGCGTGCTACAAGTGCCTCAACTGTGGCAGCACGAGCGGGTGCTCGTAGTTGCAAACGGAGAACAGGAAGATCGAGGCGCGCATGACAGGCGAGACCAAACCGCTCAACCAACTCAAACCCTTCCGTCCGGCGTTGTACGAAGGGGTGAACCTGAATTGGCTGGTGTTGGTTTCTGTCCAAGCGGTTGAGGACGCGAAAGCGTCTCTCAGCTTTGAGAACATCGTGGTTGCTGCTTACAGGCTCTTCCCGGACAAGTTCTCGCTCTTGTCGTACCCGGAGCACCCGGATGCAAAAAGGGTCCATGACGCTCTTTGGCGGTGTGCATACGAGAACCGCCAATGGTTGATAGGAAAAACGAGCCAAGGGTTTGCGTTCACGGAAAAAGGCAGGCGGGAGCTTCAGAAAGCTAGGGAGGCTCTTGCAATCAGTAACCTGCCCGCAAGGAAGACCTTCTCACAGACCCGCCGGTTTGAGAAACTGATGGCGGAGGTCAGGGAGGCACCTGCTTTCCGAAAGTACCTCCAAAAGAAGGAAACCAAGGTGTCTGAGGCCGAGTGTTGTCATGTCTTGCAGGGGACACTCGATTCCGACAAGCGCATCCTGCGTGACAATCTGGCAAGGCTCGACGAAATCGCTCGTGATCTGGGACAGGAGGACATCACGAAGTTTCTGGAATGGTTGAGGAGTCGGTTCGCGTGTTTCTTGGAAGGGGGAGGCCGCCATGCAAAAGTTCGAGGTCAAAGTTGAGTCTAGGGTGTTGTCTCGCATGATACATGCGGGAACGCAACGTGATCCCATTCGAGCGTTGTTGGAATTGATCATCAACAGCGATGACAGTTATCGGCGACTGGAGGAGGAGGGCAGAACCCACGAGGGCAGAATCGAAATCTTGTATACGAAAGACGGATCGCGAGGCGTCTTTGGCGTCCGCGACAGCGCCGAAGGCATGTCCTACGAGTCGTTGACAGCTGCATTCAGTTCATACGGGGCAGCAACCAGCGGATCAAGAGATGGCAAACAAGTAACGGGGTTTTTCGGGACAGGCGCAAAAAACAGCCTTGCAGGCATGTCGGAAGGCAAAATTATCTCGTTCAAGGACGGGTTCTGTACGGAAGTGTCGCTGGTTTGGAGGGACGAGAAACTCTGGGCGGAGTTTGACGGGCCGCACGTGGCCGGGAACCAGAAACGTTGGGATTACGGCGTACCCGGAGACGGTACTATGGCCAGATTCGTGGCGGATCCGGACAAGGGGGTTAGGGTACCCCGGTTTGACACGGTGCACCAAGACATCGCCAACCATTGGCGACTTCGGAAAATAATGAGTAGTACCAAACGTACGGTTCTTCTCAAAAATACGGACGATGGTGCAGTCAGACGACTGCATTACTCGATGCCGAAAGGCCAAGAACTCTTAAGAGAGGAATTTGAGGTTCCGTGCGACGGAAGCGCGAGTGTTCACGTCCGTGCGTCGTTCTCGCGCGCAGATTCCGAGCTACAACAGGAAGGGGACGATCGCCGAGGGGGCCTGCTTGTTTTGGACGAAAAAGGCGCCATTCTGGACATGTCGTTGTTCAAATTCGACCGAGAACCTCTGGCCAAACGGCTTTTCGGTGAGGTGATTCTTGGTGGCTTCCGGAAGCTGATGGAACGAGAAGAGCCGGTCCTTGACGAGAAACGGGAGGGCCTGAACAGGAGCCATCCGGTCTGCAGAGCGGTGATTGCAGCACTGGAAACGCGGATTGACAAGCTCGTTCAAGAGGAACTCCGGCGCCAAACGGAGGCACGCAGCAGGATCGACGAAGGTGAACGAGCGAGGTACCGGAATGCGATGAAAGTGCTCAACGATATCGCGCAAGTTGAAGCGGAAGAAGTGGAACACCTCGGATCCGACCCGAACAAGGAAGTTGAACCCCCACCCAATGGCTTGTCTTTGTACCCAGATTCCGCTCACGTGTCGCTGAACAAACGGTACGGCTTCGAAGTCCGAATCGACACCACGAAATTCGGTCCGGGAAGCCTCGTGCGAATGTCGGTGAGCAACACGAAGCTAATTGTATTAGGGAACAACGAGTTCAGAGTTGGCAGGAGTGACCGCAACGACGTTGCCCGCCGCTGGGTCACAGTGTATGGGACTGAGGTTGGCATTCAGGCTACGTTGAAGGCGGAAATCGGGAAAAACGCCGCCGAAGCGTTGGTTTGCGTCGATCCCGCCAAAGAGGAAAGCCAATGGTTGTTCAACAACGGGATGGTTTTCCGCCCCGAAACCGTCACTGTCCGGATGAACCGTACACGAACCGTTCTCTTGAGGGTTTACGTCAAGATTGTTGAAGGCGGAAGCACAATCAAGCTCGCAAGTGACAATGCCAGTGTCCATGTGTGGCCGGAAGAAATCATGATCAACGAAGCCGATGCCGACAGGCATGTCGCGGAGTACAAGGTGCAGGTTTGGGGCGATGAACCCGATGTGACCAGTTTGGTTACCGCAGCGGCCGGGTCAGCTGAAGCGGGCTTGGAAGTCCAAACCCGGTTGGAAGCCGAACAAGAGCGACCCCGAGGACAAGGGATGTTCAGCAACGAACCGTACTTTGACACTGACGAGAACGAACCCCTTGAAAGAATCTCTTATAGCCGCGAAACGGGATCGATCACAATCTACACTCATTTCCCTTCGGTACAGCATTACTTGGGCAAGGACCTCTGTTTCAAAAAGACGTTGGCCGCTCAAGTGTTCATGGCAGAAATGATCGCGGAACGTTGTTTTCTGGAGATGGC
This sequence comes from Candidatus Latescibacterota bacterium, assembly GCA_022706085.1. Lineage (GTDB taxonomy): Bacteria > Latescibacterota > MWCZ01 > MWCZ01 > MWCZ01 > MWCZ01. Next base: position 32,313 of record JAKJDF010000014.1, read on the forward strand.
ACGTGCTCGGAATCGGGACGCCGCGCTGAGCCCTGAAGCCGCGCAAGAAAAAACGCGACGTGACGCGTTGGAACTGTCTCGCAAATATGGTGCCCGAGTCCACAAAGCCCTCGTAGATCCCGATCTCATGGCGTCGGATCGATCCGCGAGACCTGAACCGAAACCGGGTTAGAGAACTCCCCGCGGCGTTGCGAATCCTGTGATTCTCGGGGCCGCACGCGAACCCATATTTGGAGTGCGCAAGCGCGCTTGCGCTTTGAAAGCGGCAGCCTCGCTGCCGCACTCCAAAGTCCTACGTGTCCGCCCGCGATGGTAACGTGTTCGCCGGGTCGTCTCGATACAACGAAACGGCCCTTCGACTGGCTGACCGGCGGGCAGCACACTCAGTGACCGGCGCAGCCTCGGGGACGGGCTCGCCACTCGACGACCATTTCTGTCGGCGCAGGACCACCGAAAGTGGCGACCCAGGACCACCGGTATGCGCGGGTCTCCGAGTGACGCAGGAAACGCAAGGCGTCTGGAGCGTTGTAACGAGGAGTCCGCAGCGGACCGTGAAACCCACACGCCCGAATCTGTTCCCTTCCCGGGCATCTCGGTACACCGTCCGCACGTGAATGCCACTCGATGACCGGTTGTGTTCCACCCGTGGAGGCTTCGACAGGCCGGCAGGCTAAGCGTTGAAATTCCCGGCGCGACGTATCGAGACCACCTCTGCGACCTCATCCGCTCCTTCATGCTCTTCGCGCCTGCGCGTGAGCCACCGCACCTCCCGGAAAAATCCCGTACCCCGATTGAAACATTTTCGCGAAAACTCTTGACACGAACACGCCGCGGTGCCTCATCCAGAAGAACCGGAAGGGGAAGAAGGGAGGTTGGCGCCCTGTTTCCTCAACATCTCATGTCCCGGTACGCAGTCGGGGCCGCAGCAGCAGACGTAGTTCGAGGGATGCATCTGGAGGATGTCCCCAAGCGCGGCCCACATGGCGCGGGTTTCATTGCACACGGCAACCGGCGTCTCCGGGGAGCGCTTTTTCAGCGTGGCTGCCACGTGCCGCAGCGCGGAGGCGCGGAGTTCGTGCGAAAACAGGTACTTCTCCGCCTTCCGGTTGGAAACACCGAGGCCCGCGCGCACTTCGGCGGCGAATTCCGGCTCGAGGCGGGAGATGTCCATGGCCGCGTCCAGCGCCTCGGGAAGGCACCATCCGACGACGTCAATCGTGATGACGTCCGGCTGCACGGCCGAGAACAGCGCATCGGCCATCTCGACGAACTCCTCGCGCCAGCCCTGAAGCGGCACGACGGGGGATACGCGCACGCGCACCGTGTATCCCGCGTCCTGGCACTTCTTCATCGCGGCGATGCGCTGGTACGTGTCCGGCGCGTTGATTTCGATCTCGCGGCTCTGCGTACGCGGCGAAAGGCTCCAGTTGATGATCGTGTGCCCGCCGTGGTCCAGCGGAAGGAGGTGATCCACGTTGTCGCTTTTCGTGTAGAGGAGCAGGTGGCGGTCCTCCAGCCCGGCAAACAGCGGCACGAGCAGCTCCGATGCGCCGTATTCGGGCTCCAGCACGATGGTATCGGTGAGCGCGTCGAATTTCCAGAGCTTCTGCGTCGGATACCGGGCCATATACTCCGGCATGCGCTCTGCCAGCGTCTCAAGGTCGCAGGCAATGAGGAAGTAGGGGTCCACGAAGCAATACGCGCACCGGTGGTAGCACCCGAACGCGCCGTGGAACTCCAGCGCAGACCGGCACACGCCCTCCCCGCCCATCTGCCGCCGGCCGTCGCGGTATGTGGCCCGGGGAACGCGGTCCACGAAGCGCTCACCCTCGCAGTACGTGTCCAGAACCACCGTCCACCCGCGGGAGTAGTCGAATTCGCCCGTGCGGCGGGGGTACGTGCCGGGGCGAGACGCCTGGCGGTTGTGGCGCAGCTCGAGCGATCGCTCCAACGTGATCGCTTCCGGCGACGGCACGCCGAGTGCTCCGGCCAGCCGCAGCGCCCGCCGATGCGCCCGCGGGTCGGAGGAAACCGTATCAACGAGATACACGTGCTCAACGGGGAAACGGTACATGAATGGATGTCTCCGGTGGTTGGGGGTGCATAGTTGGAAATTGGTTGATATGGCTGGGATTGCCAAGGCCGTGATGGTACTTTGGAGTGCGCAAGCTGGCGAAGCGTCAGCAAGTCAGGCTTGCGCTATGAAAGCGGGAGCGCCGCTCCCGCACTCCAAATGGAAACAGAGCAATGAACGAAATTCAGGAAACCTTCCGTCATCGGCATCATTCGCCTTCGCACCTGTTCCTGCCGAATCGGGCGTACATGGTCACGGCAGGAACATTGGGGAAGCAGCGGTACTTTGATACCCCTGCGAAACTCGATCTCCTGCTCTCCCTTTTGTTCGACGCGTGCGAGCGTTGGCAGTGGAACCTTCAGGCGTGGGCGATCCTTCAGAACCACTACCATTTCGTCGCAACCGCGCCGGAAGACGCGTCGACCCTCGGAACCGTGATCGCAAGTATCCATTCAAAGACGGCGGTGAGACTGAACAAACTGGACGACACCCCCGGCCGCAAAGTGTGGTTCCAGTACTGGGACACCTGTCTCACGCACGAGAAGAGTTATCTCGCCCGGCTGCACTACGTCCACCAGAATCCTGTCAAACACGGTCTGGCGGAAGATGCCGAGGCATATCCGTGGTGCTCCATGGGGTGGTTCATGAAGGAGGCGGAAAGCGGGTTCAGGAAAACCGTCTTATCATTCAAGTGTGACAGAGTGAACGTGTTGGACGATTTTTGATTCTGGAGTGCGCAAGCTGGCGAAGCGTCAGCAAGTCAGGCTTGCGCTGTGAACGCGGGAGCGTGGCTCCCGCATTCCAAAAGCGGGTTCGTATGCAGGGAGAAACCACATGAATCGGGAACTGTCGCCGTCGGTGCAGATGCAGTTCATGCGGCCCGCGCAGCTTGAAGCGGCTGCCCGGGCGTTTCCCGTGGTGTACGTGCCGTTCGGGCTGATCGAATGGCACGGCCGGCACCTTCCGCTCGGCAACGACGCGCTCAAGGCGCACGGCATTCTCGTCAAGACGGCGGAAACGTTCGGCGGAGTGGTGTATCCGCCGGTTTACTTCCCGCACGACGTCAACGTTCCGGCCGACATCACTCCCGAACAGGCGGCGGCGGACTGGCGCCTGTGCATGCTCTCGGCGCTGTTCGAGCGGCTGAAGCAGACGGGGTTCCGCGTGATCATCGGCGTATCGGGCCACAACGTGCGGTCGCAGATTGACATGGTGAACCAGGCGCTGAAACCGGTAGTTGCGGACGGCACCATCACGGGCATCGGCCTGTGGGAGATCAGCCTGAGCCAGTGCGAGGAGTCCAACACCGACCACGCGGCCAAGTGGGAAACGTCCAACATGCAGTTCTTCTACCCCGACTGTGTGGATATGGCGGCACTTGGCACGGGGCCGCTTGCGCCCGGCATGAAGCCGCCCGACGGCATCAGCGGCCTCGACCCGCGCGAACACGCCTCCGCGGAGGTAGGCAGGCGCAACGTGGAACTGGCGTCCGAGGCGATCGGCCGCAAGGCGCAGGAGCTGCTGGCCTCACTTCCCGGGAAGCACCGCGCGTTCCGCCTGCCCGGAATTAGCCCGGAGCACTGGTGGGCGATATGAGCGGAGCCCAGTTCACCGTCTGGGTGTTCGGCGATGCACACGTCGGCAACGACATCCGCTCCGGACGGGTAAGCCTTGCCGACGCGCTGCGGCAGTCTGAACAGGGCGGAGAACACGGCGCGCCGCCGTTCGAATGGGACATTGCCATTGACATCGGCGACATGTGCGGGTCTCAGGGGCTGCCCGAGGACGACGAAGGGCGGGAAGTCGTCCGCCAGTTCGGCGCGCTCGAGAACCACCGGCGCGAGGCCGTCTACTCGGTATGCGGCAACCACGACCGGAGCGGCCTCAAGGAACCGCCGGCGTGGTGGTGGCGGAAGTGGGTGGATCCGCTTGGCGAGCACACGGCGTTTTCCGGCGTGGACCCGGCCCGTCGGCCATTTCCGGTATCCGGCACATGGGAGCGCTACTCGTTCCGCGCGGGCAACCTGCTGTTCCTGATGATGAGCGACATCAACGAACCGAGCCAGACCATCGGCCGTGGCGATCTGGGCGGCAACCCCGGCGGGGTGGTGAGCGGGGAGACCTTCCGCTGGTGGCGCGACATGGTGGAAGCGAACCGTGACAGCATCATCATCAGCGTGCACCACTACATGCTCAAAGACACCACCGTTGCGTCGGGCGAGTGGGAGGGTATGGACCGCGACGAGAACGGCAACTGGCGCGGTGGCTACCACGGGTTCAAGGCGCAGGGTACGCCCATGGGCGCGTCGTATCTCTACTGGGTGGACAGCCGGCCCGACACGCGGGCGTTTGAGCGGTACCTGGAGGACCACCCCGGCTCCGTGGCCCTGTGGTTGGGCGGGCACACGCACGCGCACCCCGACGCCACCGACGGCGGCAAAACGCACATCGAGACGAAGTGGGGCACGCATTTTGTCAACTGCGGCGCGCTGACGCGGTACCACACCAATGTGCGCCACCCCAACCCGCCCAAGAGCCGCCTGTTCACGTTCACCCAAGGCAGCGACGAGGTGCGCGTGCGGTGCTACATGCACACCGACGATTTTCTCCCGCAGGGCTGGTACGACGGTGCGGAGCGGCGGGTGAGGGTGGGAAGGGTGTTTGAGAGGTGAGGAAACGCCGTGCGGGGACTCCGTTCGGGGAAAAGGTCGGAGCAAGGGAGCGAACTCGAACTGCGGGCCGGATTGTATTTGCGGAGGCCACTGATTGAGGGAACGTCGGTCCAAGCATAGGTGCTCTCAAGGCACATCACCATTCCAGGGCTCTCAGGATCCCCCGGTAACTCACATAGTGCTGTTTTCCGGTGGTTTGTCATCGTTCGAATCAGCGCGTAGAGTAATCGAACGTTATGGGCGTTTCTCAGTCCGCCTTTGGTTTTTCGACACGCTGATTGAGGACGAGGACCTTTACCGATTTCTCGACGATAGCGAAGTTGCATTGGGTGTCAAAATCGAAAGGTTTGCAGAGGGACGGAATCCATGGCAGGTATTTCGTGACGAACGGTACATCGGCAACACAAGGACCGATTTGTGCTCCAAGATCCTGAAAAGGCGCTTCTTGAAGCGTCTTCTTGCCGAACGGTATTCTGACAGATCTTCCGTTCGGCTCCATTTCGGACTGGATCGGTCCGAAAAAAGCAGAATCGCGGCGCTGAGACCAAGATGGGAGGAAGCTGGGTACAAGGTCTCCTTCCCACTGACATGGAAACCGCTGCTAAACAACAACGAACTGCGGGCTGTCCCAGCGCAGTTTGGAGTCGAGATACCGCGGCTGTACCGGTTCGGTTTTGTGCACAACAACTGCGGCGGTGCCTGCGTGAAGGCGGGTATCAAACAATGGTCGCTCTTGTTACGCTGTTTCCCGGAGAGATACCTTTGGCATGAGAATAACGAGCTGGCTTTGCGCAGTCACTTGCGGAAGGACGTCACGATTCTTAGGGACCGAAGAAATGGGGGCACCAGACCGCTGACATTGCGCGAGCTGCGTGTCCGTCTCCAGGGGTCGGGACCCGTGCCCCATAATGCCTGTGCTGTTCTCTCTTGTCACAACGTGGCCGCGCTGGACGGAATGTATGGGGTCTGACTGCGGCGAGGGAGTAGTCCAATGACAGAAACGTTGCCTTCCGTTCACCTCGATGACGAATGGCTACGGATGTTTTACGAACAGGTTGGGCGCGAGTTGTCCCTCGCAAGGGAAAGCCAGCGCGAAACACACACCTGGGTGATCACGTTAACGGCTGGCGTGTTTACTGCATTCCTTACGTTCGGCGGCAACGGGTTCAATTACCCCACAGAAAACGCGTTTCTCGCTGTACTGATTATCCTTCCCTTGTTGTTTCGCTTCTTCGTCCGGTCCTGCCTCGAGTACGAAATACTCCATCGTTGGACCGTACTCAGAAATGCCCTTGATGCGTACTTCTTTGCCAGATCTCACATGCCTGACAAGGTCACGGACGCATCCCGACACCTGCGAGATGTCATCCCGAAGTACTACTTCGCTTGGTATGCCGCGAGGCCGTTTGGGAGGATGTTGGTGGACAACATCAAACTGGCTTACGGTTGGCCCTTCATCGTGTTTTCCGCGCTTCTTGTGTGGGGGTTAATGATGCAGCACAAAAGCAGCGTGATTTGCGGTTGCTTGGCTGCTTTTGTGGTTTGGATGGTGCTGGAGCTCTATTGGTTCATGACGTACCACGGTTTCAAACACCTCAAACCGGAAACCGACTTCGGTCTGAAAGGCTTGGCAGGCGACTTCGGGGTTCCGGAAAAGAAGTGAGCTGTTTTCTGTCCCACCCTTCCTCGTGTTCGACCGGTCTTGGACTTTTACGCACTCGCGGATTCGAAGATGAACACACTCCACGCCGCCACCCTCCGCGAATGCCGCCAGTCCGACGTGGCGGCTGTCCGGCAGTTGATTCACGAGACGATCGATGCATCGTACACGGGTGTGTATCCACCACGTGCGTTGCAGTCGTTCCGGGAGTTTCACTCGGGCGAGAGCATTGCGGAACGGGTGAGGACGGGAACGGTGATCGTACTTGAGCGGGAGGGGGAGATCGTCGCCACGGGGAGCCTCGTCGGCAGCGAAATATGCGGGGTGTTTGTGGACCCGGCATGTCAACGTTGTGGCTACGGCCGGGTGGTGATGCGGGAACTGGAAAAACGGGCGAAGGAACGCGGCGTCGAAGAGGTGGAGCTCAGCGTTTCCCTTCCTTCACGGGCGTTCTATGAAGGCCTTTGCTACGAGATCACCGAGGAATGCTCGATGGACGTCGGCGAGGGCCAGCGCCTCGATTACTGGCGAGCGAAGAAGCGGCCGGGCAAGGGGTAACCGGCCGGTCGTTGTCCGCCGCCGCGTCCGTCGCCTCAAAAGCAATTGCGCGGGCCTCTGGTGTACTCCTCGTCGTCCGTCCACCGCGCGGGGTTCAATTCGATGTATTTCCGCCGCGCATTCAGGTCGCGTTCATCGCGAATGATGTGGTCGTAGTAATTGCGTTGCCACAATCCACCGGACGATGATACCCATTTGCCGTCTGCGACACCGCGGAAAAACCGGTTTGTTGTCAATGATTTGAACCGGTGAATCGCATCCGGTAACCCCATCGTAGGGGCGGGCCCCCGTGCCCGTCCGCCGTCCGGTACTCGTTCCACCGGGCACCCGCGGGGGGGTGCCCCTACGGTGTCTTGTGCGTGGGTCAACACGACGATACCGTGGAAATGGTTCGGCATGACGATGTGCCAATCGATTTCAATGCCGGGGTACCGCGCCGGCAAATCCCGCCACACCGTTTCCACCATTTCCCCCAACGCATTCGCCCGCATTTCCGCGCCCACCACGTCACCGAACAGACACTCCCTGCCCTGCGTGACGATCGTGACAAAATACGCCCCCACCTGCGCGTAGTCATACTTCGGCAACCGGAGGGATCTACGAACCGGTGTTACCCGGTCGCGGCGCTGGCCCGGAAGCTCGCGGTCCCCGTTTTTTGATTCCATCGTGTGCTCACCCTTCGAACGCCGCCAGTCTGCGCACCCATGGCTCCGCGATCGCCTTCTCGACGCGCAGGCGCACGGCGGAAACCTTCGTTGCCGGGAAACGTTCGATACGCTTGTGGCCGATGCTCTGCCCACGCGCGAGCGGTGCCCAGCCGGCGTCCGTCTTCCCCTCAAGCACGTATTGCCGGACGCGCTCGCCCTGCGTGATCTCCTCCATCAGAATGGCGCGGTCCACGACGGCGGAGCGGGCAAGCGGCAGCTCGATGACACCGCCCCGGCCGGAGATTTCCGCTACCGGAGCACCGTAACGCCGTTTCAGCGCCTCGCCGAACTCGCGGTAGCGCTGCAGGTCTGCCTCCGGGACGAGGCCGTCGGGGTCGGGGTTCGCGTTGATGAGCAGGTTGCAGTTGCGGCCGACGGAGTGCTCGTAGACCTGCATCAGTTCGTCGACCGACTTCAGGAGGTGTTCCTGCCCGGGTTTCCACATCCATTCGTGGTTGCGGATGGGGGTGTCGCATTCGCCGGGGAGCCAGGTTTTGCCATCGGGGTCGCCGGTGCAGAGCCGGTCCAGCATGCCCCGGTTTTCCCAGCTCGCCGCTTCTTGAATGCTGGGCACGGTGGCCCAGCAGGGGTAGTTCGCCACGCCTTTTTCGTTGCCGATCCAGCGGATGGTGGCGGTGGGGCCCTGGAAGATCATCGCTTCGGGCTGGAGCAAGCGCAGGTACGGCAGGACGTTGTACCCCACCAGACCGGGGTCCGGCACGGCGCCGTCGAACCATATTTCCCCCAGCGGGCCGTAGTTGCCCCAGAGCTCGCGGCACATGGTGAGGCGGGCTCTGGCGTACGCCGCCTGCCGTTTCGGGTCGCCGCCCTTGCCCTCGTTCACGAGGCCGGGATGATCCACCCGCCAGTAGCCGTTACAGCGCAGGTGGGAGTAGAGCCCCGGCTGAATCCCGTTCCGGCGGCAGGCTTCGACGAAGTCTTTCACGAGATCGCCTTTACCACCCCGCCATGGCGATTGCCGGACCCCGAAGGGATAGGCGTCGCTCTGCCACAGCATGAACCCGCTTCCGTGTGAGGCCGTCAGCACGGCGTATTTCGCGCCGACGGCCTTCACGGCTTCCATCCATTGTTCGCAGTCCAGCTTCCGCGGGTTGAACACGTCGGGAACGGGGTATTCGTCGTAGTGGCGATGGTCCCACCCCGGCCTTTTTTCCTCCACGAACACGTTGAGGTCGTAATGGAAGAACATGCCGATTTCGTAGTCCTGCCACGCGGCCTGCTGTTTCGTCGGCAGAGCGTGTCCCACGGTATCACCCCCGTATAAGCGGGTTCTTGTGCACCCGGCAGCGGTTCCGCAAGGGTCGTTCGGGCCGGGCAACCCTTCGTCCGCGGCGCGGACGCGCAGCCTCTACGGCCCATTCCGATTGCCCCGGATGGCGTTGGCAACGTTTTCCTTGTCTTCGGCCCACCGCGCGGGATTCGTCGTGATGTATTCACGCGCGCGAGTGAGATCGCCGTCGTCTCGAATGATGTGATCGTAATACGAGCGTTGCCAGAGATGTCTGCCGGGTGTTCCCCGGGCCAAGTTGACCTGTGTGGTTGTTCTTTACTTGAAAAAAGCCATGACGTTCACCAACGATGGGCGCCGTAGTAACTGTTTTGGTTGTCAAGTTTGCATAGCAGTTTGGGTCCTCCACGGTTGTTGGTGTCGGATCATGGTGTT
>JAKJDF010000015.1 GCA_022706085.1 Candidatus Latescibacterota bacterium
CATACCTCCTTTCCCCGAGGCCTATGATACCCAGCAAAAAGTGTATACCATGTCTCCTTACGTCTGTTTACCATCTCACCGGTCTATACAACAGGATAGGGGGGGATGTCCTTCTCGCTCCCCGCATACCCCCAACAGTGCTGAATCCGATGCCCGAGGATCCGACGGGCACTTCCACTCCGTGGCACGAGGTGGGTTGTTTTTCACCCCTTCGGTCCATCCGGTAACAACCAGTCCGACCTATTGACGTGATTCGGATCCTTTTCTTGCCATGATTCGTCACAGTTGATTGTTGCCTCGTGCCGGGGTATATTTGTAAATCTCAATTGCCGAACACCCGTGAGGCTTCCTGATGCCCACATTGACCCGAAAAAGTCGTCGCGATCAGATCATTGACGGCATCGTGGTTGGCCTCATCGCGTTGTGCGTGTTGATGATTCTCGCCGTGGCTGCCGGCAGCTTCAGCGCCCGGAAACTGGTGCCCGGCGAACGGATCGGCCTTGTCGAGCTGACCGGTGCTATCACGGATCCGGAGCCGGTCAATCGGCAGTTGCGGTATTTTCGCGACGTCGAGAAGGTCCCGGCGATCCTGTTGCGCATTGACAGCCCAGGCGGGTATGTCGGCGCATCGCAGGAGATCTACCGGCAGGTTGAGCTCATCCGGCAGCGCGGGATCAAAGTAATCGCCTCGATGGGCAACGTGGCCGCGAGCGGGGCGTATTATGTCGCCATCGCCGCGGACACCATCATGGCGAACCCCGGCACGATCACCGGGTCCATCGGCGTGATCGCGGAGTTCCCGCAGGCAGATACGCTGCTGCGCAAGGTGGGGCTGGCGTTCAACATCGTCAAAAGCGGGCGTTACAAGGATACAGGCTCGCCCACCCGCCCGATGCGGGGCGATGAACAGGAATTGCTCCAGTCGGTGGTTGACGATACGTATCAGCAGTTCCGGGAGGCGGTGGGAAAAGCAAGAAAAATCCCACAGGCACGGCTGGACTCCCTGACGCAAGGACAGGTTTTCACGGGCCGTATGGCGAAGGCGTTCGGGCTGGTGGATACGCTGGGGAATTACGATGACGCGCTCCGCCTCGCCAAACGGATGGCGGGCCTGAGCGACGGGGCGAAGGTTGTCCGGGCACCCTCAGCGGAGAAAAGCCTGTTTCAAAGGCTGCTTGGAAACGTGAACGACCTGTGGCATGCGTCCTCATGGTCGGTCTCCTATCGTCTGCCATAGGAGGCGTATATGAGCGATCAGAGCAACCTTACGAAGGCTGAACTGGCGCAGACCATCGCGGATCAGGTGGGGCTGACGGCAACCGCAACCCAGGCTGTCATCGATGGGTTCCTTGCGGCGGTCGTGCTGGCGCTGGAGGAGCACCGCAGCGTTCAGTTGCGCGGATTTGGTACATTTACCATTATCAAGCGGGCGCCCCGCGTCGGGAGAAACCCGCGAACGAAGGAACGGGTTCCCGTTCCCGAACGAGCAGCACCGGTTTTCCGGCCCTGCCGGGAATTACGGCAAGCAGTAGCAAGCCACAAACAAGAAGGCTGAACACACCACGTTCTCAGGAGAGATGCCATTGCCTTGCGGAAAGAAACGAAAGCGGCATAAGATCGCCACACACAAGCGGAAAAAACGGCTTCGGAAGAACCGTCATAAGAAGAAGTTGCGGTAGTGATACGGGAGGGCTAGTAGCTCAGCCTGGATAGAGCGTTGGTCTCCGGAACCAAAGGTCGCAGGTTCGAATCCTGCCTAGCTCACCATCCCCCTTGTTCACTGGTTTGATGTTCGGGGCGTAGCGCAGTCCGGTTAGCGCACCAGACTGGGGGTCTGGTGGTCCCCGGTTCGAATCCGGGCGCCCCGACCATTTTCCCCCTTCCCAAATTCAGTCCCTGCGGATTGTCCTGTTGGGTGAATCGCCCCGCCCTTTGCCGATCTGCCTGCCTATCGATTCGATCCGGTGTTTCATGCACTGATGACACATGCCTGCCGTTTCGCGGATGCAGGCTTTGGCCGGGTAAATCTCGTATTTCTCGCGGTACTGCGGCGGGGTGACATTCGGCATCACGATGTTGGCCCCTCGCTTCAGACCCAGTTCCCGCCCGTTCTTCGTGTTCACCGTCGCCAACGCGGTAGTGCTCGGAATGTTCGCATACGGACACACCAGCCGCGTAAGGGCAACGACCTTGTACGTCATCAACTCGCTGTTGGGAACCTGCTCTCCAAGAGGTGCCCAGAGTTGCTCTTCCTCCTTGCCGAGCGGCGTTTTCTCGTGCGGCAGAAACGGCCCAACGCCAATCATGTCCAGGTCCAGTTCCCGAAACAGCTCGATGTCGTCTGCAAGGTCCTCATAGGTCTGGCCCGGGATGCCTATCATTACGCCGCTCCCGATCTCGTAGCCGATGCTCCGCAAATACCGCAGCAAGGCGGGACGGTCGGAATAGATGCCCGCGCGCGGAGGATGGATACGGTCGTACAGCGCACGGTTGGACGTTTCAAATCGCAGGAGATAGCGGTCCGCGCCGCAATCTTTCCAGTACGCCAGATCTCCTTCTGTTCGCTCCCCTACACTCAGAGTCACCGCCAGCGGCGTTTCCGCTTTGATCCGGCGCACTACATCTCCCAGCCATTCCCTGGTGATTCCGTAATCTTCGCCTGACTGGAGAACCACGGTTCCGTACCCGAACCCGACTGCCTGGTGAGCGCACGCAAGGATTTCATCTGCGCTCATGCGGTACCGTGCAACATCGGCGTTCCGCGCGTTCAAGCCGCAATATGCACATTGGCGGGAACAGTAGTTGGAGAACTCGATCAATCCTCGCAGGTGCACCTCATCTCCGACAAACTCATGCCGCACGGCATCGGCCCATTCCCAGAGCTGGGCAAGCCGCACACGATCGTTTTCCTTCAGCCAGCGAAGAATATCGCCCCGAGTCAACCTCGGCACCCCATTCATGGTCCTCTCCTGTTCACAATGTTCCCCGACCTCTCACACGAACAATACATCGCTCTGACAGTCTTGGTTCCCCGCCGCCCTTTCTGCGGGCGTTTGTCCGCTTCCGGGCACCCGTTATGTTTTGATTGCGCCTCTGTCGTCCATTGTGTTTCCCCGGATGGAAAAGGAAAATAATGCCCGTTGGTTCGGTATTCCAGTCTGAAATGCGGGAGTTCATCGACGTCGTGTCCGGCGCGAGCATTCGCCAGCTCACAAACTACCGCGGTCACAGTCACCACCTGTACTTCACGAATCCCGGATGGTACGCCAGCGGAAGGAAACTCCTCATCAGCTCCGACCGCGGGAATCGAACGAACCTTTTCGGTATAGACCTGGAAACCGGTCTTCTCACACAACTGACCGATTACGACCCTCTGCCGCCGCCCCATGAGGTTGAGTTCCTCCGTTGCTGTGTGAACCCCGTTCGAGACGAGGCTTACTACTTCCACGGCCGGGATGTGGTAGCTCTCGACCTCGTCACGTGCGCACAACGGATCATCTGGTCGCTTCCAGCGGGCTTTGTTCCGTCACAGATAAACTGCACTGCGGACGGAGCCCGCGTCGTACTGGGGATCCATGAGGATCTTTCCGCGCGACTGCACGTGGATTACCTTCGAGGTTACGTCGGCTTCAGAGAGACCTGGGCAGCAAGACCATTGAGCAGAATCATGGCCATCGCAACCGACGGTTCCCGATCTGACGCCGTGTGGGAAGAACGTTACTGGATCGGGCATACCAACGCATCGCCCACCATGCCCACCGTTATCACGTTCTGTCACGAAGGCCCGTGGGAGCTTGTAGACTGCCGCATATGGGGCCTGGATCTCGAATCGGGCCGCGTGTGGAAGATACGCCCCCGCAGGGTGGAAGGCGAAGCAGTAGGGCACGAACACTGGCTTTCCGACGGCGTGCACGTTGCTTACCACGGTTCTCTCCCCGACGGTAACAAGTGCATGGGTGTAGTTCGGTTCGATGATCAGGACTCTGTCGAGTACGCCTTCCCTTACGAGACAGGCCACATTCACTCCAACGATTTCCGGTTGGTCGTCGGAGACGCCGGCGACGTGGTCCGCATCTGGCAGTTCGAGGAACCGGAATTCGGTCCTCCGCGGGTTTTATGCTGCCACCGTTGCAGCAACCACATCCAGCAGCTCCATGTGCACCCGAGGTTCAACCCCGCGGGCACACAGGTGCTTTTCACAAGCGACATGTCGGGCTATGGAAACGTGTACCTGGCTGACGTGCCGGAGGTCAACAGACTCCCCGATCTGGAGGTTCTGCGGTGAAAATCGTTCTGATCGGTGCAGGAAGCGCTTCGTTCGGTCGCGGTCAGGTAGTTGACGTGCTGTCTGCCGCAGAATTGCAGGGAAGGCACGTTGAACTCTGTCTGGTGGACGTGCGGGAGCAAACCCTCGACACGATGACCCGCTTCGCGGAGCGTGTGAAGGCGCATACCGGGAGCGATGTGAACGTCACGGCCACTGGCAACCGCCGCGCCGCCCTGTCGGGAGCCGACTATGTCATGATTGCCATTGCCCGGGAGCGGGCAAAGCTCTGGGAACAGGATTTCCGCGTTCCGCTGGCGTATGGCTTCCGCCACTGCCTCGGCGAGAACGGAGGACCGGGCGCGGTGTTCCATGCGTTGCGAAGCTTTGAACTGATCATCCCGATCTGTCGTGACATGGAGGAGCTTTGTCCGAGCGCGTGGCTGTTCAACTTCACCAACCCGGAATCCCGTGTCCTGCACGCATTGAAGCATCTGACCAATGTGAAGGCCGCCGGGTTCTGCCACGGAGTGTTCTCCGTCCTTGAATACCTGACCCGATTGCTCGATCGCCCGCTCGATGATCTGGAAGTAGTTTCCGCCGGAATCAACCACTTCTACTGCGTTCTGAAACTTCGTGACAGGATCACCGGCACCGATCTCCTGCCCCATGTGGTTCAGCGGGCGGCATCGGATCGGAACGCACCGCCGTTGTTCCGCAAGATCGCGGAAGTGTTCGGGGTAATCACCTTCCCTTCCGATGACCATATTGGCGAGTATCTGTCCTTCGGCACGGAGTTCAGCGGCGTCAAATGGCATTACGGGTGGGAGTCAAAACCAGTTCCTCTTGGGCCGCCGACCGGGGGGCCGCCCCACCTTGAGGACTACGCCTCGGGCAAAGTACCCCTGGATGCGGAGGTTCTCCGAACATCGGGAGAACTGACTGTTCCCGCAATCTGCGATATGGAACTCGACAGGAAATCCTTCCGACCGGCGGTCAACGTGCTGAACACCGAAGGTTATGTGGAGAACCTGCCGCGAACAGCAGTTGTCGAAGTGCCGGCAACCATCGGGCGTGAAGGTATTTCGCCATTGCACGTGGGAGCCATTCCTGAACCGTTCGCCAGCTACATGCGGACTCAGACAACGATCGTGGAAATCGTGACCGAAGCGTACCGGACGAAATCGCGCCGATTGTTGCTTCAAGCGCTGTTGCTCGACCCGGTGGTGAACAGTGTTTCCGCAGCGGAACGACTGCTGGATGACATGCTGTCCCTGCAGCGGGATTACCTCCCGCGTTTTGACTAGTCACGGGGGAGAAGGGCGCGTTTTTATGCAATTGCCCGATCAGCGCGAACTTCCGAAAGATGTCACCGACGCCGTCTGGGAGCCTGTTCCCGAGGAAACGGCTCCGGCATTCGATGTAAACACACCGAAACGGTTCAAACGGGACCAACCCCACTGGTGGTTGCATGGCCTTCTTTTCGGGCTTACCGCGTGGACATGCTATCGCGCCGCCGGATGGTACTACAGCATCGGATTGATGGCGATTCTCCTCGCGCACGAGACGGGGCATTACGTCATGTCACTCAGGTGGCGCGTGCGGGCAACTCCTCCCTTTTTCCTGCCGTTTCCGGATGTTCCGGGTGTAGTTGAATCCCCGCTCGGAACGCTCGGAGCCGTGATCTCGATGAAAAGCCCCGTCCCGAACAAACGTGCCCTTCTGGATATCGGTGCAACAGGTCCAATCTCCGGAATGGTGGTCGCACTCGCAGTGGCGATGGTCGGGCTGCATTTTTCGACAATTGAGGTTGTTCCTGCACGGCTCCCGGCGGGCACCGGGATGTACGTGTTTGGCGATTCGCTGCTTTTTTCCGCACTGAGGTATGTGATACTCGGACCGGTTCCCGCAGGGTACGATGTGTTCCTCCATCCCCTTGCCCGCGCCGGGTGGGTGGGCTTTTTCGTTACCGCGCTGAACCTTCTTCCTATCGGGCAACTGGATGGCGGGCACGTTCTCTACGCGCTCCACCAGAAGCACTATCGCGTGGTCGTACGCCTCGCCACCGCCGCTTTGATCGCCCTCATTCTCGTGTCGCCCGTCTGGATCCTTTTTGCCCTGATGGCGGGCATCTTCGGACAGACACATCCTCCTCCGCTTGATTCGTACACGCCTGTTGACAGAAAGAGGCGCCTTCTGGGGTACCTGTGCGCTGCCATCCTCGTGGCGTGTTTCATGCCCGACCCTATCGACCTCAAAGTTTTCTGACGGGCCGGAATGGCACGTCCACACCCGGGGTGGGACGGTCAGCCGGGCGGCCAGCCGAATGAGCGGCCGCCGAGAAGATGGAGATGCAGGTGATCTACCGTTTGGCCTGCGTCCGGCCCACAGTTGAATACCAGCCGGTATCCCCCTTCCTGAAGCCCCCGTTGAGCTGCGATTTCCCTGGCGAGAAGGACCATTTTGCCGACAAGGGATTCGTCCTCCGCCGTCAGCGAGTTCACAGACGGTATCTCCTTCAGTGGAACGATCAGCACGTGCACCGGCGCCTGGGGGTTGATATCCTCGATGGCAAAACAGTCTGACGTACGGGCTACAATGGTTGCCGGTATTTCACCGGCAGCGATTCGCGAGAAAAGCGTCGGCATCTTTCCCTCCTGGCTCGCGTTCAATTGTTCAGTAATCTCATCACATCCTGTTCAAACACCGCGCGCGGCTGCGCACCGACGTACTGGACGCGCACGACTCCCTCCCTGTCAATGATGTACGTTGTCGGGATTCCGTTCACCAACCATGCGCGTGCCACGCTTTCATCTCCGGTAAGAACCGGGTAATCGATTCCATGTTGACGAACCATCTGATCGACCTCACCAGGGTCTCCACTTACGAACACGCCGAGGAGTTCAAATCCTTTGCCCCGGTTCGCTTCGTAAAGCCCCACAAGGTCAGGCAATTCCTCACGACACGGCGGGCACCACGGCGCCCAGAAGTTCACCATGACGACTCGACCGCGGTAGGCGCTCAATTTCACATCTGCTCCGGTAATGCGGTTCTTCAGCGTAAAATCCGGTGCAGGGGCATTCATACTCACAAATCGAGGGGCCAGCGTCTCGCTGGCGATCTCTGAGCTGGCAGCCTGATCACTCTCCTTTTTCGTGCACCCGGCCGCTGCTGCGGCAATAACGATGGCAACTGCGATGCAAGCCCCGCCTGCACGTCTGAAAAAGTTCTTCATTTCGATACCCGTCTCTTCGAGCCAACCCGAATGTGTTTCGATACTCCTGCGTGGAGTCCGAAATGCGCAAGATGAAAAACACTCGAACCGCACCGTTGGTTCACGCGCCACCGGCACTGCAAAAGAATACGTTGTGCGCGGGGCAAAGAAAAGTTGACAGAATCGCAGGAACCGGAAGCAGTTCCGATTTGTTGATTTCCATTACGTGATCATGGTCGTTTTCCACATCGCGGAGGTACCCAGATGGGGCGAATTTACCGAAACATTATCGAAACGATTGGCAACACGCCGCTTGTTCGGATCAATCGCATCATGGACGGAGCTGCTGCCGAGGTGGTGGCCAAGGTCGAAGCGTTCAACCCTCTGGCGAGCGTGAAAGATCGAATCGGTGCAGCAATGATTGAAGCCGGCGAGAAAGCCGGCAAAATCACCGCCGATACGGTTCTGATTGAACCAACATCGGGAAACACAGGTATTGCCCTCGCGTTCGTGTGTGCCGCAAAAGGGTATCGTCTCATCCTCACCATGCCTGAGAGCATGAGCATGGAACGCCGCGCTCTCTTGCGCGCGCTGGGCGCTGAAGTGGTTCTAACCCCGGCCGCAGAAGGCATGAAAGGGGCGATCAGGAAAGCCGAGGAACTGGCAAAGGAAACACCACACGCGTTCGTACCCCAGCAGTTCTCAAACCCCGCAAACCCGGAGATACACCGGAAAACGACCGCGGAGGAAATCTGGCGTGACACTGACGGAAGGGTGGATATTCTGGTCGCGGGCGTAGGCACAGGTGGTACCATAACCGGCATCTCGGAGGTAATCAAGGCTCGAAGGCCATCCTTCCGCACCGTGGCTGTTGAACCTGCGGCGTCTCCAGTTCTCTCCGGAGGCACCGCAGGACCTCACAAAATCCAGGGAATCGGAGCCGGTTTCGTACCGGACAATCTCAATGTGAAGATTGTCGACGAGATCATCCGGGTTGAGAACGACGACGCAATAGCAATGGCCCGCCGGGCGGCACGGGAGGAGGGTCTCCTCGTCGGGATTTCCTCCGGCGCGGCGCTTTTTGCCGCCCGCATCATTGCAAAGCGGGAAGAGAACGCCGGTAGAATGATAGTCGTCATATTGCCCTCGTTTGGAGAACGGTACCTGAGCACTGATCTCTTCAAGGACCTGATGGTGTAAATCGCCCCGCTCGCTTGCTGCCCGCTCCGGCAATCCCTACCTTACGCGGAGGGGACATACGTCTCCTCCGCTTTTTCATTTATCGCAGACGAGGTGCAAGGCACATGGCTGTAATCGGGATGGTTGGTGTGGGTGGATACGGTGCAACGATCCTCCGGGCCGCACATGAAGCGAAAAACGTGAAGCTCACCGTCGTCCACGATGTCTCCCCGGAAAGGGCACGGGAAGCGGCCGAGAAAACCGGGGCGAGGGTGGCAACGTCGTACGAGGAAATGTTGCGCGATGACGCTTTGCAGGGCGTTATCCTCGTTGTTCCCAACCCTCTCCACAGGAAAATGCTCGAAGCCGCCGTGGATGCCGGCAAACATGTATACGTGGAAAAGCCCATCGCGAACAGCGTGAAGGACGGCATGGCAATGCGGCGCTATGCGGCGGCAGCCGGGCGGATCCTGATGGTGGGACACAATACGCGCCGCGGGCAGACATTCCGCACGGTCAAGCAAATGATCGACAGCGGCGAACTCGGGACGGTCGTTGCCATGGAGGCGAACTTCTCCCACGCGGGCGGCCTGGGTGTCCCGCCTGACGCGTGGCGTTACCGCCGCGAAACCTGTCCCGCCGTTCCTTTGATGCAGCTCGGAGTTCACTGCGTCGATACGATGAACTACTTTGCCGGAGCGCCCGCCCGCGTCAGTTCGTTCATGTCCTCCAAGATCATGAAACAGAATGATGACGTGACGGTTACGCTTGTGGAGTATGAAAACGGTGTGCTGGCAACGTTGCACAGCCATTATGTGGTCGCTGGAACGAACTTCGTGGCGGCATACGGATCGGAGGCAAACGTCTACGCCGAGTGGGAGCGGCTCGACATAACCATGCGCGAACCCTACGGAGTTGTGCCCAGACCGTTCCCGAGAAACGACACGCAGTTAGAGGAAATCAGTGAGTTCGCCGCGTGCATAGAAACTGGAGTACAGCCGGAAACCGACGCCACAGCGGGCATACTGGCTCTCGCTGTAGTGGAAGCCGCGATAATCTCACACAAGGAAAAACGAATCGTGTCGATGGAAGAGATCATGAAGGACGCGTAAGCGGCACGAAATCAACGGGTACCGACACTCGAATCTGCGCGCGGAGAGGCTCCTTCCATACCGACGCCGGCAACGCGCTCTCCACACTGAGGGCAGGTACTGCCGGCCGCAATCCGGTTCTGCACAACATGGAATCCGATCCGATTTACCAGAAGGTTGCCGCACCTGTGGCACCGGGTGCTCTCCCCCTCCGTTCCCGGCAGATTACCTACGTACACGTAATGAAGGCCTTCTTCTCTCCCCAACTCGTACGCCCGCCTCAATGCACGTGGATCCGTGGGTGGCACGTCCACATAGCGGAAATCGGGATGGAATCGGCTCACGTGCCACGGGGTTTCCGCACCAAGTTCCCCTGAAATGAAGCGTGCGATGTTCCGAAGCTCGTCCTCCGAATCATTCAGTTCCGTCACCACCAGTGTGGTAACTTCAACCCAGATGCCCAGCCTCTTCATACGAATCAATGTGTCGAGCACGGGCTGAAGAGTGGCTCCCATCACGCGGCGGTACGATTCGTCTCTGAAGGCCTTCAGGTCCACGTTTGCCGCGTGAAGAAACGGTCGTATTGAATCAAGCGGATCTGCGGTAATATACCCGTTCGTGACGAACGCAGTTTTGAGGTCTTTCTCATTCGCCGCCTGTGCCACATCAAGAGCCCACTCATAGAATACCGTTGGTTCGGTGTACGTGAACGCGATAACGCGAGATGATGTGCGTAACGCGGCTTCCACTGCAGCGCGGGGTTCGGTGTATTGGCCACCAATGAAACGGTTCTCCCCTTTGCTCGCCTGCGAGATGTCCCAGTTCTGGCAGAAGGCACACCGAAAGTTGCACCCGGCGGTTGCAACCGAAAAGGCGCGTGAACCGGGGTAAAAATGAAAGAGAGGCTTCTTTTCGATCGGGTCCACGTGCGCCGCGATGACGAGGCCATAGTTGGCGGAATAAAGAGTGCCACCGTGATTCTCACGGACTCCGCACAATCCATGATGCCGGTCCGCTATTACGCACTGCTGGTGGCACAACCGGCAACGAACAGAGTTGCCGGGAAGGCGCTCATAGAACATCGCCTCGTGCACTGCACACTTCCCCGTTAGAGCACTAATCGAAAAACATGTCGTCCGTGCGAAACGGAGGCGCCCCCATGATGAGCGCGATCACATTCCCGCGTGCGGTGTGCCGCACACCGGGACGAATCAGTACCGCGGTTCCCTGCGCGAGGGGAACCGTCTCCCCGTCAAGCTCCAGTTCCCCTTCGCCTTCCAGGACGTAGTATGTTTCCCACGTGGCACGGTGGTAGTGCTTCTTGGAATCGGAAATTCGAAGGAGCGAGACCGAGAAACCGGCGCCATCGTCCTCCGTGAAAATCGATTTCCGAAAACCGCAGGTGGACCTCACCTCGTCCAGCCCCCGGGTTGTCCTTACGACGTACTTAGGCTTTTCGCGCCCGTCCATTTGCTGGTCACTCCTGCTGCTCGCGGCTCTGCCGACGTATTGCCTGTTCCATGTCCAGCTCTGTTTCCCGCTTTCGAAGCGTTTCCCGCTTGTCGTGGATCTGCTTTCCCTTCGCCAGACCCAGTTCCACCTTTGCTCTGCCACCCTTGAAATACAGCGACAGCGGCACAAGTGTCAAGCCTTTTTCCTCCGTACGACTTTTCAAGCGTGTGATTTCACGTCGGTGGAGGAGAAGCCTGCGAGGACGTTCGGGGTCATGGTTGTACCGGTTTCCGTGATCGTACGGGCTGATGTGCAGCCCGTAAAGAACAACCTCGCCGCGTTCCACGCGGGCGTAGCTGTCCTTCAGGTTCACATTGCCCAGCCGGAGGGATTTCACTTCCGTCCCGACCAGAGCAATCCCCGCCTCGTTAGTCTCAAGAATGGTATAATCATGAAACGCTTTGCGGTTTTTCGTTATGATTTTCATCCCGGCCGGCATTGTGTTACTCCGGTTTTTCGAGACCTGCACACCAAGAAAAACGTAACCAAAGTCTTGTACCAAAGCATTCGGTCTCGCTCCCTGTTGCCGGAACAGACAACCTGCGTATTATTGAGCAACGCCGGTTCTGATGTGATTAGGGAGGGAAGATGCCGCTTCTCCTCGGCGCTCTGATGCTGTTGTGTGCCCGTTGTTCGCCCGCTGATTCCAATTGTCTGGAAACGCTGTCGGGAATTGGGAGTTCACCGGCGATTGTGGCTGCTTCCCGCGCCGCGGTGTTCCCCGACACTTCCTGCGCGGTCCTCCTCTATTCAATCGGGACCGCCGAATACGCCCAGGCTTCATTCACTGCCTCCCGGAAGGCATTTGAGGCCGCCGCCGCTTTCTGGCCGGATTCCGTCAAGGTATGGAACGGGCTTGGACTGGCAAATTACCGGATCCATGACTATGCGGCAGCCGAGCGCGCCTTCAAACGATCGTTGCGCCTTGCGCCCAGGCAGATCGATGTGTACAGCAATCTCGGCCTCGTGTTCCTCGCTCAAGCCCGTTACGTTGACGCAACGGCGGCTTTCATCGCCGCACTGGGCATAAGCCCTGGGTACACCGAGGCACGGTTCAATCTCGCGTACACCTACGATCTGCAAGGGAGGCCTGACCTTGCCGAAGGCGAGTATTACCGCGTGCTTCGTGACCACCCCGACCATCCAACCGCGCGATACGGACTGGCTGTTCTTTTCCGAAAAGCCGAACGGTTCGGCGAGGCGCTGGCCCAGCTCGATTCCGCGCTCGCGACGCACCCCGATTACGCGGACGCGAGAGTGGAACGGGGATTCCTGCTCCTGCGGCGAAACGAATATTCCCGTGCTACGGCCGATTTCCGTCGTGTGCTGGATTCCACCCCGGGAAATGCCCAGGCGCGGTACGGCCTGGGGCTGGCGTACGCGTTTCAGCGCCAGTGGGTGGCCGCGCATGCACAATACGAAAGCCTCGCCGTGGCCGACACGACCTACGCCCGGCGCCTGCGACGTGTTCTGGGGAATTGAGCCGACAAAAAGGAGAGGAGCACAGCGCGCCCCTCTCCATTGCTCCAGAATGATACTCGGTTCGCGCTTCAGCCGATGCTGTAGAACGCGCCTCTCCCTGCAAATCTGGCCACGCTTCCCAGCGCTTCTTCGATCCGGATCAGTTGATTGTACTTCGCCACGCGATCGGTTCTGCAGGGCGCGCCGGTCTTGATCTGACCTGCATTGGTAGCCACCACAAGATCCGAAATCGTGGTATCCTCCGTCTCACCCGATCGATGGCTCACCACTGCGGTGTACGACGCGCATTTGGCCATCTCGATCGCGGCGAGTGTCTCGGTAAGCGACCCGATCTGATTGAGCTTGATCAGGATGGAATTCGCGACCTCTTCGTCAATCCCCTTCTGCAACCTCTCAGTGTTCGTAACGAAAAGATCGTCCCCAACAATCTGGATCTTGTCGGTCAAACGTTCGGTGAGAAGTGCCCAACCTTCCCAGTCATCCTCAGCCATCCCGTCCTCTATCGAGATGATGGGGTATTTTGCAACCCAGCGCTCGTAGAAGTCCACCATTTCCGGCGCAGAAAGTGTCCTGCCCTCTTTCGCGAGAACGTATTTGCCGTCTTCAAAGATCTCACTGGCAGCGGGGTCAAGGGCGACCATGATGTCATCGCCAGGCTTGTAACCTGCTTTTTCGATTGCCTGCAGAATCACTTCGATCGCTTCTTCGTTCGACTTCAACGAAGGGGCAAAACCGCCCTCATCGCCTATGGACACGTTGTACTTCTTCGCGCTGAGCACCTTTTTGAGAGCCTGATACGTCTCAGCACACCATCGGAGAGCTTCACTGAACGTGGGAGCACCCACCGGCATCACCATAAACTCCTGAAGATCCGTCGAGTCGACGGCATGTTTCCCGCCGTTGAGGATATTCATCATGGGCACGGGAAGAACTCGAGCCGATGGTCCACCGAGGTACTGGTAGAGCGGAAGGCCGCAGGTTTCCGCCGCAGCTTTTGCCACGGCGAGAGAAACGCCAAGAATTGCGTTCGCTCCCAGATTGCTCTTATCCGGGGTACCATCGAGTTTGATCATGAGTTCATCGATTTCCACCTGGTCGGTGGCGTCAAGCCCCTCGATTTCAGGTGCAATCGTCTCGTTGACGTTTTTGACCGCCTTCAAAACGCCCTTGCCGCCGTAGGCAGCCTCGCCGTCGCGCAGTTCCAAAGCCTCAAACGCTCCCGTGGAAGCGCCCGAAGGCACCGCCGCACGGCCGAACGAACCGTCCTCAAGCACCACTTCGACTTCGACGGTCGGATTGCCGCGCGAGTCCAGAATCTGGCGGGCATGAACACTCTCGATCATGCTCATGGCGTATCACCTTTCTCGTGTATCGATGGAGACGAACGCTGTTCCCAGAAGCACAGTTGTTTCTGTGAACCAGCTGCTGATTGTGCTGCAAAGTGAATAAAGTGAGCCCGGCCGGATCCTGGACAGGTCTGTACTCAGTAGAGATGAGCTCTCACCCGGCAGGCGGCGCCACAAGCTTCAGCCATTCAAGAACGATGGTTACAAATCGTGGGCTGATGGCCTTTTTGTCTTGACCCGGATCCGGAATCTCGTCGCGCAGATCGTGTCGAAGTCCTACAGCCGTGTGGACCTGCGAAAGTTGCCGTCTCCCGATGGCTCGTCGAAACCGTTCAATGTCCAGCAGGGGCAACAGGCTGTCCGCCGTGCCCTGCACGGCCAGCGTCGGAATACTGAGCCTCGCCATGCGGTCGGTCATTTCTCCCGAAAGCACAACCCAGGATCGCCAGCACTCCACACGGCCGTTCATTACGAAATCCGAGTCGTTGTACCTGTCGGTCCAGATATCATCAAAAAACTGCTCCAACCGGCGAAGGTTTACCGAATCGCGGAACGTTCCGGAGAGGAGCGTCCTGTCCACCGATCGAGCCGGCGTGTTTACCAGTCCGAGTGCGTGCACACGGCCTGCGGAACGCTCTGCGGCCAGTGCCGCGATAACCCCGCCCTGACCAAACCCGACGAATACCACCCGGGCCGTATCGATTCCCCGGATATTTCGCGCACTCAGAAACCCTAGCAATACCTGCGAGGTCAGTTTGTCAGGACACCGAACAACGAGGCTGTCAGGAGGCCACGCGTCCCGCAGAGGCCTCCACACGGCGTACCCATTGGAAACAAGTGTGGCCTGCAGTTGCTGAATTTGATTGGCCTGTGTCCTGCGGGGATCGATGTCTATCGGCGGTCCGTCATCAACGAGAACTACAAGCGGCACCGGCGCAAACGTCCTTCGCGCCGGCAACTGGACCTCGCCCACAATCTCACTTCCCGTTCGCGGCAGAACCAGCCGAACGACTTCCGCCGGAAAACGGAAAGAAGAGCCACACGAGCACACGGCACCGGCAAGAACGATACAACACAGCCAGTTCAAGGCAGTGCCCATTCTCATGCGGTCCGGCACCTCGGTTTGCATGCCTGGGAATCCCCCGTTTACACGGTCTGCGGCCGCAGAACAATCATCTGATCCCGTTCCGGGCCAATTCCCACATATCGGACCGGAACACCCGCGATCTCTTCAATCCGCCGGATGTAACGCCTGGCGTTTTCCGGGAGTTCCTCGAAACACCGCGCGGAAGTAGTCTCTGTCTGCCAGCCGGGCAGCGTGTCATACACCGCCTTCACCCGGTCGAAGTCTTCCGTACGCGCAGGAACGGTGTGCAGACGTTTGCCGTCGAGAACATATTCCCGGCAGATACGCAACTCAGATAGTACGTCCAGGCGGTCCAGCGCCGTCACTGCGAGGCCGGTCAACCCGTTGATACGCGCTGAATACTCGAGAATAACTCCGTCCAGCCAGCCGCACCGACGCGGGCGCCGCGTTGTCGCTCCGTATTCATTCCAGAGATCGCGCATCCGGTTTCCCATCTCGCATTCGAATTCGGTTGGGAAGGGACCGTTACCCACGCGACTCGTATATGCCTTTACGATGCCTATGACCTCAGAGATCGCGGTCGGGCCGATCCCGGTCCCCGTGCAGGCACCCCCCGCCGAGGTGTTCGAACTCGTCACAAAGGGATACGTACCGTGATCGATATCGAGAAGGGTACCCTGGGCTCCTTCGCAAAGAATCCCTTTGCCGGCGTTCTGGGCTTTATGCAGGATGGCTGCGGTGTCCGCGATGAACGGCCTCATCTGCTCCGCGTACCCAAGGTATTCTTCGGCCACCGCATCGGCATTCACGGGCTCCGCGCCATATACCCTGGTGAACACCTCGTTCTTGTCCGCCACAATTTTCCTCAGACGGGTACGAAATCCCGTCGGATCAAGGAGGTCCCCCGCGCGAAGCCCGTGTTCCCGGGACACTTTGTCGTAATAGGTTGGACCGATCCCGCGCCTCGTAGTCCCGATGGCGCCGGTCCCTCGAGCCGCCTCTTGAATACCCTCGAGCTGCTTGTGGTACGGCATCACGAGGTGCGCGCGGTCGCTTATCCACAGACGTCCTTCGACTTCAACGCCTCGCCCGCGGACATGGTCAAGCTCCTCGAGGAAGGCCAACGGGTCCAACACAACGCCGTTGCCCACTACGCATACTTTCCCTGGATGAAGGATTCCCGCGGGAATCTGGTGGAAGATCCACGTTTCTCCGCCCGCTATTACTGTATGCCCCGCATTCGCTCCACCCTGAAAACGGACCACGATGTCGTTCTTTTCCGTGAGGAAATCAACGACCTTCGCTTTCCCTTCGTCGCCCCAGTGAGTTCCTACGGCAACAGTAACCGGCATGGCGTTATCCTTTTCTCAGATCAACCGGGACGAGGCGCCGCCTCGAAGAGATACCTTCAAACGCCTGCAAAACAGCGCGGCGGAGTCACATCCACACAAAAACGAAAAAACGACCCAGCCGCCACGCCGGCGGTTGAGCCGTACCTGAATATATTCGAATCGCTTCCTCGAGTGCAACCATGCGTACGGACGCACCTGCGTGCACGCAGTCGCATGCGCCGGGTGGACGTCCGAACGCCGGTATCGCTACATTGAGGATTCCGTCACTCGTGGAACACTGCACAGAGGTCTGCCCGTGGAAAAGTGGCCGACGCTTGTCATCTTCGCGGCGACGTACATTGGCGTTGCTGTCGGGAGGGTACCCGGCCTGCAGATCGACAGGACCGGGATAGCCCTGATGGGCGCTATCTGCATGGTACTCGTCGGGCAGATCACCGTCAGGGAAGCACTCGATGCAGTGGATTTTCCGACGATCCTCCTTCTTTACGCGCTGATGGTAGTTTCAGCGCAGTTCAGGCTTGGTGGCTTCTACACCTGGGTCGCCGGACGTGTCGCGGGACTGGCAAGGAGGCCTGTGCTTCTTCTCGCTGCACTGATTTCCGTCTCAGCGGTTCTCTCCGCACTCGTTGCAAACGACATCGTCTGCCTTGCGTTTACGCCCGTCCTGTGCATCGCCCTCCAAAGAGCGGGGCTGAACCCGGTTCCGTATCTACTGGCGCTGGCGTGCGCGAGCAACATCGGATCCGCAGCAACGATCATTGGAAACCCTCAGAACATGCTGATCGGTCAGGTCGGCCGGCTCCATTTCGACTCGTTCCTCTTCTGGTGCGCCCCGCCGTCAATAGTGGGGCTACTGGTAGTTTTTGGCGTGTGCCTTCTGTCGTTCCCGCGTGAGTTTCTCGCCGACGGTCAACGTCACGGCGCTGGCAGCCCGAATCCGCCTGAATCGCTGGAAGGACCCCCCGACTTCGGACGGGAGCTGGATGCGCATCAGACTCTCAAAGGAATCATCATCACGATCGCCCTCATTGCGGCGTTTTTCACTTCGATCCCGCGCGAAGTCAGTGGCCTCGCCGCTGCCGCACTTCTGCTGGCGAGCCGTAAAATTCATTCCCGTGCCATCCTCGGTTTCGTGGACTGGCATCTCATTACATTGTTCTGCGCGCTTTTCATTGTCGTCCATGGAATCGAGGCGGGTGGCTTCCCCGCCGCGGCCGTGGCTGCGCTGAAAGAGCGCGGGATACGCGTTGGCTCCCTGCCCGTGCTTGGCACGGTGGCCGTTATTCTCAGCAATCTGGTCAGCAATGTTCCCGCAGTAATGTTACTTATCGGACAGCTCCCGCAAGGAAATCCGGTCCCGTGGTACGTGCTCGCTCTCACAAGCACACTGGCCGGAAACCTCATCCTTGTGGGGAGTATTGCCAATCTCATCGTCGTGGAACAGGCGGAACAACAGGGAGTTCACGTCTCGTTTGCCGCGCATGCCAGGGTCGGCGTTCCGGTGACGCTGATCACACTGGCATTCACGTGGCTGTGGATCGGGCTTGCGCTTGGGGTAACCGGATAACACGAGGCGGTTGCCCGTCGGCGGGGTCTTCGCCCGACGGCGCGCTTATCTGATTTTCCCCGGACTGGCCTTCGGGATGTCGACGGGGATCGCCACCGAGTCGGCGTCTCCGCCACGGCGCACGTAGGCGCTCATGACAGAACTCCACTGATGAGGGGATTCTATCTTCGGCCCGACCTCCGCAATAAGAGCGATTTCATCGCATTCCGTGAACTTCGGGCAGTTGAGGCAGTCGCTCCATACCTTGTGGGGCAGTTCGTCCTTACTCACTTCGCGAAATCCCGATTTGCGGGCGAGTCTCGCCATGGCGCCATCCGGAAGGACAAGCATGAAAACCTGATGGACGCCAAGTTTCCGCGCGTCTTCCAGCAGGCTGTCCAAGATGGCCTTCCCGTAACCCCGGTGCTGATATCCTTCCCGAACCGCGACGGATCGGATTTCTGCAAGGTCGTACCAGAGAATGTGGAGAGCTCCGCATCCGACAACTTTGCCGTCCTCTTCCACCACCACATAGTCTCTGAGGTTCTCATACATCCGGTTCAGTGGTCGGGGAAGCATGAGGTTGCGCTGCGCGAAGCTGTTTATGAACTGCGCCATCTCTGCGACATCCGATATCCGCGCTGCACGAAGCATCTTCCCGTTCACTCCTTCAGACTGGCCCGAGCAAGAGTCAGCTGCTGCACCACCGCGTTGCGCCCCGTGCCTCCGAAAACGTTCCTTCTGTCTGTGCTTGCAGCCGGTGAAAGCGCGGAAACATCCTCTCGCTTGAACAACGGGCTTGCCTGAGCGAACTCCTCCCACGGGAGTTCCACGAGGCTACACCCGCGCGCAATGGCCTTTGCTACCAACTCACCCACAACGCGATGTGCATCTCGAAAGGGCAGCCCCCGTCTCACAAGCACATCGGCAAGGTCGGTTGCATACATTCCCGGTTCGATTGCCGCGCGCATTCTTTCGTAGCTGAAAACTGCTGTCTCCACCACACCTTTAAGGACTCTGAGGCAGATATCGGCCGTCTCCAGGGCGTCGAAAAGCGGCTCTTTGTCTTCCTGAAGGTCCTTGCCGTACGTGAATGCGAGGCCTTTCTGGATGGTCATAAGCGCCATCAGGTCCCCAAATACTCGGCCTGATTTCCCCCGAATGAGTTCCAGAGAATCCGGATTCTTTTTCTGTGGCATCATGCTGCTGCCGGTTGCGTACGCATCGTCGAGCTCGACAAAACCGAACGCAGGGCTCGACCACACCACCCAGTCCTCCGCCAGCCGGCTGAGGTTCGTCATCAGGATGGCAATCGCGGAAACTGTTTCTGTCAGATGATCGCGGCTGCTGACTGCATCCATACTGTTTGGCGTGGGGCGCGCAAAACCGAGACGGCGGGCGACAAGCTCCCTGTCAATTGGAAACGCCGTCCCCGCAAGTGCTCCGGACCCGAGCGGCATTTCGTCCGCACGTCGGAGTGCATCCCTCAACCTGCCTTTGTCCCGGTCCAACATCCAGAAAAACGCCAGCAGATAATGCGCGAGCCGTACCGGTTGCGCCGGCTGGAGGTGAGTGTACCCGGGGAGGAAGGCGTCCACTTCCGCTTCCGCGCGTTTCAGGACGACGGTTTGGAGCTGTGACACGAGTTCAATCAGCGTTCCCACTCTGCTACGGAGGTACAGGCGCACATCGAGCGCGACCTGATCATTCCGACTCCTGCCCGTGTGGATTTTTCCCCCCACAGGACCGACGATCTCTATGAGTCGACGTTCGACCGCCATGTGGATGTCTTCGGTATCCGGTCCCGGGCGGTAGCTCCCGTCTGCCAGTTCCTGTCCCACCTGCTGCAGACCCAGAACGATGGCGGACCATTCCTCGCTTGTCAGGATGCCACATTGTCGGAGCGCGTCCGCCTGAGCGAGATTACCCTCGATATCCGCTTCCCAGAGACGAATGTCGAATCCGATGGAAGCATTGAACTCTTCCATCACTTGATCGTTCGCGCGTGAAAACCGCCCGTCCCAGAGCTTCCCTGTGGTCATCCGACGCCACTCACCCTTTTCTTTGTTTCAACATTGCGATCGTTCTCTCGGGAAGAGAAAACAGCTTCAGGAACCCGGTCGCATCGCTCTGCTGATACGAAGACGCGCCAAACGTCGCAAGCGCTTCGTCGTACAGCGAGTTCTCACTCTGAACTCCCGCGACGGTGCAGCTACCCTTGTACAGCTTCATCCGCACCGTGCCATTCATGTCGCGCTGAGTCGCATCTACGAACGCATCAATCGCCTCGCGTAACGGGGTAAACCATTTGCCGTAATAGACAAGCTCCGCGTACCGTTGGGCGATGATATCCTTGTAATGCAAGGTTTCCCGATCGAGTACGAGGCTTTCCAGCTCCCGGTGCGCGGCGTAGATGATGGTTCCGCCGGGTGTTTCGTACACCCCGCGTGACTTCATTCCCACGAGCCGATTTTCCACGAGGTCACAACGGCCCACGCCGTTTGCCGCACCAAGCGCATTCAACTCAGTAAGCAGGCTCACCGAGTCCTTCCGCACACCGTTGATTCCTACGGGGACGCCGGCCTCGAACTGGATTTCCACGTACTGAGGAACATCGGGAGCCTCTTCCGGATGAACCGTAAGTACCCAGACATCTCGCGGGGGTTCCCGCCACGGATCCTCCAGTGCGCCGCCCTCGTGGGATAGGTGCCAGATATTCCGATCGCGGCTGTAGATGCTCTTTCGTGAAGCAGTAACGGGAACATTGTGGGCCGCCGCGTAATCGAGGGCGTCCTCACGAGACCTGATCTTCCAGGCAGGATCGCGCCACGCGGCGATCACTTTCAGGTCGGGAGCAAGGGCCGCATACGTAACCTCAAATCGAACCTGGTCGTTACCCTTACCGGTTGCGCCGTGTGCGAGAGCATCCGCCCCGGTTTCCCGCGCCACCTGCACCTGCGCCTTGGCGATAATCGGGCGAGCAAACGACGTCCCGAGCAGATACTTGCGCTCGTAAATCGCGCCGGCTTTCAGTGTTGGCCAGATGTACCCCTCTATGAACTGCTGCTTCAGGTCCAGAACTACGCAGTCACTGGCTCCGCTTCGAATCGCCTTTTCCTCGATGCCGCGGAGTTCGTCTTCTCCCTGACCAAGATCCGCCACTACGGCGATGATTTCACACCCATACGTCTCTTTCAGCCAGGGTATTATGACCGACGTGTCGAGACCACCGGAGTACGCAAGAGCCACCTTTTTTACTTCAGACGCCATGTCACTTTCCTTTCAATCACCATAGATTTCCGCATGTCACCGGGCCTCGAGGATATCCGCAAACACATCGGCGACGTGGTTCAGTTCCTCTTCTCCGATAACCAGGGGCGGGAGGAACCTCAACACGTTGGGACCGGCAACGCACGCGAGGATGTGCCGTTTTCTGAACTCAGCCACTATCGGCGCTGCCGGTTCGTCGAACTGAACACCCCAGATCATGCCCATCCCGCGTACCTGCCGGATAGCCGAATATTGTTCCTTGAGCGCCCGCAACCTTCCCCCAAACAACGCGGAATTGTTCCTTACCTTTTCCAGGAACTGCGGATCCGCGATTTTCCGGAAAACGACGAGGGCTACCGCGCAGATGAGCGGCCCACCCCCGAACGTAGCGGCGTGGTCCCCGGGCTGGATCGCATCGGCCACATGTTGCTTGAGCAAAGCGGCCCCGATCGGCAAACCACCGGCAAGCGGCTTGGCAAGCGTCAACATGTCCGGCTCCACGCCGTAATGCTCGTGGCAGAAAAGCCTTCCCGTCCGGCCCAGCCCAACCTGAACTTCGTCAAAAACAAGGAGCGCGTTGTGCGTATCACAGGCCGAGCGCACCGCCTTCAGGTATTCCTGGGTCGCCGGGTGCACCCCGCCCTCTGCCTGTACGGGTTCAAGGAAAACTGCCGCCGTGTTGTCGTTTATCTGTTCAACCGTGTGGTCAATATCGTTAAACCGGGCGAATCGGATTCCCGGAACGAGCGGTTCAAACGGGGCCTGGTATTTCTCCTGCCCCGTAAGGCTGATAGACCCCATGGTTCTTCCATGGAAGGAACTGAACGCCGCAACCAACCCCGTCTTGTTCTCACCAAAATGCGTCCGGGCCCACCGACGCGCGAACTTGATACATGCTTCGTTCGCTTCTGTTCCTGAATTGCAGAAAAAGACCCTGTCAGCAAAGGAATGTCGAACCAGTTCCTCTGCGAGCGATGCCGCGGGAATCGTGTAATAGAGATTCGAAACGTGGATGAGCTTCCGGCTTTGCTCGCGCAATGCCTCCAGAACATCAGCGTCCCCATAACCGAGCGCATTTACTGCCAGACCCGAAACGCAGTCAAGATAGCGTTCCCCTTCCGCGTCGACGAGGTAGACCCCTTCCCCGCGTTCGAAAACAACGTCAGCCCTTGCGTAGTTCTGCAGGAGGAATTCCTTGCTTCTTTGAATTACCTCCCGGGAAACGCCTTCCCCCGCCTGGAAGGACCCCGACTGCGAATTGTCATGCACTTCACCAACCTCCTGAGCATCCGCATCTGCCGTGGCGCGACAGGTGCCAGAATTAATCCCTTATCACCGTTCCATGAGATCGAACACCCGCCAGGTGTTCAGAGATGGTTGCAGCACCGTCCCAGGAAAGAATGTGGACCCGGCCGACACCACGTCGAACTGCTTCCACGCACGATCGCACTTTCGGTATCATGCCACCGGTTATCTGTCCGTTCGCAATCAACTTCTCTGCGTCAGCTCCAGTGAGGAGCGGAAGTGTACCTCCTCCTACCAGCACTCCGGGCACATCGGTGACGAACACCAGGTCGTCCACTTTCATCGCCATCGCGATTTCGGCCGCGGCATGGTCCGCGTTCACGTTGTACGCCAACCCGTCTCCCCCTACGCTGATGGGGGACACCACAGGCAGAAACCCCGCATTCAAAACGGCAACAAGCACCGCAGGATCAACCTTCTCGATTGCACCGACGAACCCGAGCCTCCCATCACCGTAAGGCCGCGCGCGCAAGAGAGCACCGTCCACGCCACTGATTCCGACCGCGCGGGCGCCGGCTGCTAACAGCGCACGCACCAATCGCTTGTTGACTTGCGCCGACAGCACTGCTTCGACCGTCTCCACAGCCGCGGCGTCAGTTACCCGCAGGCCGTCGACAAACATCGTCGGTTGTCCGAGCCTGTCCAGCGCGCGATTTATGTCCTTTCCTCCTCCGTGAACGAGGATCGTCCGTCCCGCGCCGAGACGCGCGAGGTCAGACGCCAGTTCCCCGATCAGCCCGGGGGAGTCGAGTGTTGAACCACCTATTTTGATGAGCGCCAACATGGTTTTCCTCGCGCTGCGCGTTTCTCACACCGGGAGGCCGCATCCTTCGTCGAACCCGCAGGCAATGTTCATGCACTGGAGTGCCTGCCCGTACGCGCCTTTCACCAGGTTGTCAATCGCGCACAGGATTATGGCCCTTCCGGTGTCCGGCACTACATGCACCGATACATCCGCGTAGTTTGTGTTCTGGACAAACGCCGTTTCGGGCAGATGAGGCAGGACGCGCACGAATCGTTCACCCGCGTACTCGCTCCGGAAAAGATCCAGAAGCTCCGACGTGCCAAGAGGTTGTGTCAGGTCCACGTACATCGTGGAGAGAATGCCCTGGTTCATGGGCGTCAGGTGCGGCGAAAACACCACGCGCACTGCCTCGCCCGCGAATTTGCTCAGCTCTTGTTCTATTTCACCGACGTGCCGGTGGGATCGGCCCACATTGTACGGCGCGATGTTCTCGTTCGTTTCCACATAATGCGTCCGCTGGCTGAGCTTCCTTCCGGCACCAGAAACGCCCGATTTCGCGTCTACGATAATCGTGCGCGGATCGATGAGGCGGTGCTTCAGCAGCGGCGCAAGCCCGATTTGCACCGACGTGGGATAGCAGCCGGGAACAGCAACAAGTCTGGCCTCCCGAATCCGCTCACGGTGAAACTCCGGCAACCCGTACACCTTCGCCGCCAGCAGTTCCGGGGCGGTATGCTGAACCTTGTACCACGCGGCGTACGAATCGGGGGTATCCATCCTGAAATCGGCGCTCAAATCGAAAACCCTGCACCCTTTGTCCAGAAGTCGCGGCACAACTGCCATCGCCGCTTCATGGGGAAGGCAGAGGAACGCGACCTCGGTCGCCTGCTCCACTGCTTCCTCGACCGACACCATCACCCGGTCGGTCAGTCCCGCCATCCGGGGAAAGACCGCTGAAAGTCGTTCGCCCGCGTGTCGATCCGCGGAAAGAGCCGCGATATGGACGCCAGGATGGCGCAGACAAAGGCTGTAAAGTCCTGCACCGGTATACCCGGACGCACCGAAAATCGTCACAGAAACCTGTCTCTTCATCCTTCCAGTACCTGCTGAAGCTGGCGAAGCACATGGTCGGCATCCGCCGGCGTACGGCACACGACAAGAACGGTGTCCTCTCCCGCAATTGTGCCCAGTATGTCGCTCCATTTCTCAGTATCCAGCGCCCAGGCAACTCCTGCCGCGTGGCCGGCCACCGTCTTCATCACAATAAGCTGTCCCGCAGCCTCCCACGAGAAGAGGAACTCCCGCAGCGCAAACTGCAAACGCCCGGCTGGGTGCTCCACTCCCCCTTCGGTCGGGAGCTGATACCGGTAACCGGAATCAGGGAGAGGCACTTTGATCAAACCCAGTTCAGCGATATCTTTGGACAGGGTTGGCTGGCTGACGGGGAATGCGCGCTCTCTCAGCGCATCCGCCAATTCAGCCTGCGTTCTGATCGTCTGCGCCCGGATAAGACGAACGATCTCCCGCTGACGGGCAAGCTTCTGGCTTGTTTTCATTCCCGCACCCTGTTAATGATATTTATTGGCGCCTTGATATTTTTATTTGTTCCACAAATTAATGATACGAGCCCACCTCACATGATGTCAATGCGTCGCCGGGCATAATTTCGCGGAAACACCCGATGCGGAAACTCATCTTCGGAATTATTCGCCTTGCGCGACCCGTCCAGTGGGTGAAGAATGTCTTCGTCGCCGCCGCTCCGGTCTATGCGGGGCAGATATTCGTGCCCGAGATTTTCGGCAGAACGTTAGCCGCGGTCCTGCTGTTCTGCGCGCTCTCGTCCGGCGTCTACATCATAAACGATTACTTCGACATGGCACGGGATCGCGAACATCCCGTCAAGAAGAACAGGCCCCTCCCCTCGGGACAGGTCCCCGTGCCTCTTGCGTTGATAGTGGGATTCGCATTGCTGGCCGGAAGTCTTTTCGGGTGTGCGGTCATTTCCCGTGGCTTGCTTGCGGTCGCAGCGGCGTACGTCTCCGTGAACGGTCTGTACACGCTCTGGTGGAAGCATGTTGTCGTCCTCGACATCATGTGTGTCGCGTCCGGGTTCGTGTTTCGAGTGGCAGCGGGAGGCCTTGCCGTCGGGGTCCCCGTCAGACCGTGGATTCTGCTCTGTACGCTCTGCCTCGCATTGCTCATCAGCCTCGGGAAGCGGCGGGGAGAAGCGCAGCTTCTGGGAGAGAATGCGGCGAAACACCGGCGTATTCTCGGCGAATACCCGGCACCATTTCTTGATGTCCTGATCGTTATTGTCGCCGGAATGACCCTCATCACGTACTGCCTGTTCACGTTTCATTCGGGACATTCCGAGAAGCTCATGCTTACCATTCCCTTCGTCCTATACGGGGTGTTCCGCTATCTCTACCTCCTGTATGTCGCCGGCTCGACCGACGCGCCCGAAGTGCTGATTCTCAACGACAAACCGCTTGCCGCGGCGAGCGTTCTGTGGGCAGTCCTCTCGGCGGCACTCTTCTACTGATCCGGGAAACAACGATGCTTGACCAGGTGAAATTCGACGAGCGTGGACTCGTCACAGCTATCGCTCAGGACGCCGAAAACGGCGAAATCCTGATGCTCGCATACATGAACCGCGAGTCGCTCGAAGCGACTCTGCGCACGGGCATCATGACGTACTGGAGCAGAAGCCGCGGAAAACTCTGGGTGAAGGGAGAAACCTCCGGCCACACGCAACAGGTGGTCGAAATGAGGATCGACTGCGACGGCGACGCGCTCCTCTTCAAAGTCCGTCAGAAGGGCGGTGCCTGTCATACCGGCTTCCGCAGTTGTTTCTACCGCAGGCTGACTCCCGACGGGCTCGTTGAGGACGGCGAGCGCGTCTTTCAGGCCCAGGCAGTGTACGGAACCAAGTAAGAACGGGGAAAAAACTCAGAGGGAGGGGACCCGCACCGGAGAACCCTCCCTCTCCTATTGCTGGTAGGCAGTTCAGTTCGCGTACTGATTGCTCAAGCGGTCATATTCGATGCTGCGCTGATTCAGTGCCTGCGCTTCAGTGGCAAGCGGTTCCGCCTGCTGGAGAACCGCCTGGGCCTCTCGTTCCTTCTGCTGACGAACAGTCCGCTGACGCGCCATTGCGGACTCGTTGATCAGCTCCTGTGCCTGTTCCCGCAGGCGGTCTGCTTCGCCCTGTTTCACCGCGCCGCGGTACGTGTAGATGGTGCTGAGGTAGCGGTACGCGCGAGATACAACGGCACGGTCTTCTGCATTCGTGGGTTCGCCGATCGATTCCACGACCGTCATAAACTCCTGCTCCGCCGCATCCGGATTTTCCTCCCGGACGTACAGCGTTCCCAGCTGTATGCGCGCCTGGTAATCGTTCGGTCTGACGCTGAGTAACCGCTTCATGACGTTGATCGCATCACCACGGCGGTTCAGGCGGGCATAGCACACCGCGAGGTTGTACGCCGCGTCAGTGTTTGCCGTGTCTGCTTCCACAGCAGCCTCAAAATACGGGGCTGCCGTTTCCAGGTCACGCACGATCGCGGTGGAGTCGGCAACATCCTGCTGGGCGCGCTGCATCCACAGAACGCCTGCCCGCATGTTGTATTCAGCGTTGTTCGGATCGCTCGCCAGAGCGGCGTTGACCACGTTGAGAGCTTCTTCAAAGCGGCCGGCTTCAGTAAGAAACTGAAGGTACAGGGCCACAGTTTTCTTGTCCCCCGGCCTCGCCACATAAAGTCGCCGCGCCACCGAAAGAGCTTCATTCCTCTTGCCGGAAACATCCAGCAACTGCGCATACACGCGTGCCAGTTCGACGTCAGTGGTGTCAGCACGGTACGCACGTTCGAAATACCGGAGCGTTTCCTCGTTGTTGCCAGCCCGCTGCGCGATCATGCCCTTCAGCCGGTAGGCGTTCGCGCGCGCGCTGTCGATCGCAATGGCGAAATCCATAAATCGAGATGCCGCCGCCATGTCATTGGCGTTGTAGCGCTCGACTCCCATGTTGAATGCCGACCCGTATTTCGCCTCGCGCATGAGTTTGAAATCCGCGGCATGCTTGTTGGTAAGTGCTTCCGTCCGTTCGATCGCCCTCAGCATAAGGTCAAACGAATCGATCTGCGCCGCCACCTGCGCCATTGCGAACCATGCTTCTGCGTCGTTCGGGTTCTCTGCCAGC
The DNA here is from genome assembly GCA_022706085.1 of Candidatus Latescibacterota bacterium. GTDB lineage: Bacteria > Latescibacterota > MWCZ01 > MWCZ01 > MWCZ01 > MWCZ01. The sequence goes on from JAKJDF010000015.1 coordinate 27,592, forward strand.
GCGATGTTGCCCTGTTCGAGCGCCTTTTCCCAGTTGCGCTGCTGGATGTAAATCTTCATCGAACGAAGACCCACGGACTCGCAACCGACACCGACGATAAGCAATACCCCGAACCCGAGCATCACGAACGGATGCACCAGGAAACGTTTGGTCATGAGTAATCCTTTCCAGGACATGAGACGGAATGTGAAGAAGCTCACGCGGGAGCTTCTGACAGAATTGGCGGCCGTTCCTGTCGTCGTGAACGCCCGCAGCAGTCTTCCATACAGGGAAGCATACATCATTCCAAAGGCCCGGGCATCACGTAAAAAGGTGGGGTGTCTGGTGCCGCGGGGGATACACGGGAATTTTAAAAAATACGGGGAAATCTGGAACTCGTCAACTGTACATGCGGATCCCCCTCCTCCGTGCGAGAACGGAAGAGGGGGACGCTTCGCCGATCATGCCTTCGCCGTCTTGCCTTTTTCCTCAAACGCTGCGTCAAATGCGACGCTGGAAGGGGCGAAATCCAGCTTTTTCACGAACTCACAGGATTCCTTTGCGCCGTGTTCACGGTCCATGCCGCTGTCTTCCCATTCAACCGAAAGCGGCCCCTGGTAGCCAATGTCGTTCAGAGCACGAATGATCTCTTCGAAGTTCACCGTGCCGCGTCCCACGCTCCGGAAATCCCAGGCCCGCCGGTGATCTCCGAAATTGAGATGCGAGCCGAGGATACTCCCTTTGCCATCAAGTTTGACGATCGCATCCTTCATGTGCACGTGGAAAATCCTGTCGCCAAACGTGTGGATGAACTCCGACGGGCTCACGCCCTGCCAGTGCAGGTGGCTCGGGTCAAAGTTGAACCCGAACGCCGGGTGATTCTTCACCGCTTTGAGAGCCGCCTGGGCGGTGTAGATGTCGTACGCGATCTCTGTCGGGTGAACTTCAAGGCCGAACTTGATTCCGTTGTCGGCGAAGCTGTCCAGTATCGGTTTCCATTTGCGCGCGAAATCTCTATACCCTGCCTCAACCATCCCCGGAGTCCACGGCGGGAAGCTGTAAAACGCATGCCAGATTCCCGAGCCGGTGAAACCGTTGACAACCGACACCCCCAGGTTCTTCGCCGCAACCCCCGTCAGCTTCATTTCGTCGATCGCCCAGTCGCGAATCTTCTTCGGCCTATTGGCCAGTTCCGGAGGCGCAAAGCCGTTTGCGCGCTCGTCGTTCGGATCGCAGACGAGTTGGCCGGCAAGGTGATTGGAAATCGACCAGACTTTCAGCCCATGTTTCGCCAGCAGCTTCTTTTTTTCGTCGCAGTACTGCATGCTTGCGGCGGCTTCTTTCACGTTGAAGTGATCACCCCAGCACGCAAGCTCAAGACCGTCGTATCCGAACCCCTTCGCCTTCGGCGCAAGATCCGCCAGCTTGAGATCGGCCCATTGTCCTGTAAACAGTGTTACTGGTCGTGGCATCCTTCTGCCCTCCCCGGGTATGGAACGCATGGAACTGAAACAGACGTGATTACACCGTGAACCGCGTTATTCGCCAATTGCGCTGGCACGTACCAGGTCCTCAACCGGTTCTACTTACCCTTCCATCGCCTTCCTGATCCGCTGCAATCCTTCTTCAATCAACGGAGCAGAAGTGGCGTAACTGAACCGAACGTACTCGTCCTTCTCCCCGGCGTTCCGCCTTCCGAATGACGTCCGGGGCAGCACCGCAACGCCCGCCTCGAACAACAGATACTCTTGCAGAGCTTTCGAATCGCTCATGTTCAGGATGCGGCACGCTTCAGTAACGTTGGGAAATGCGTAGAATGCCCCGGCCGGTTTGCGACATGAAAACCCGGGGATACGGTTCAGACCGTCCACAATAAGCGCGCGGCGCCGCTTGAACTCGGCGATCATGGCGAGCGATTCATCCTGCGGACCCGTCAGCGCTTCCAGTCCCGCCCATTGCGTGAACGTGGCCGTACACGAGTTCAGGTTCGTCTCGATGCGGGCCTCCTGCCGGGCAACGTCCGCCGGCATTACCCCGTATCCGAGGCGCCAGCCGGTCATCGAATATGTTTTCGAGAATCCGTCGAGAATGACCGTGCGTTCCGCCATCCCGGGCAGGGATGCAATGCTCAGAAACTCCCCGTCATACGCCATCTCCGAATACACTTCATCCGAAAGGACCCAGAAATCGCGCTCTTGAGCCATCTCCGCGACAACCTGCAACGCGTCTCTTGTAAGAATTCCGCCCGTGGGGTTCTGGGGCGTGTTGAGTATCACGAGACGCGTCTTGTTCGTGACGAGACGGCGAAACTCCTCAGGATCGAAGTTGAAGTCCAGCGATTCCCAGAGAGGCACGGGAACGCCCTTTGCCCCGACGAAATCGATGAGCGATTCGTAGATGGGAAACCCCGGGTTCGGGTACATCACCTCGTCGCCGGGGTCTACGAGCGCCATGATCGTATTGAAAAGAATGGGCTTTGCCCCCGGTGTCACCACCACGTTCTCTGGACCGGCATCCACCCCGCGTGTCTTCCGGATATGGGCTGCGATTGCCTCCCGGAGCTCCCGCAGTCCCGCGGACTCTCCGTAATGCGTCTTGTCTTCCATGATGGCTTTGCAGCCAGCGCGTTTGACATTGGAAGGAGAAGGGAAATCGGGTTCGCCGATCGCGAAACTTACAATATCCCGCCCCTCACCTCTCAGCCGGTTGATGACCGCGAGGACCTCAAAAGCGTTCTCCGTACCGAGACGACTCATCCGTTCCGCAAAGCGTGTTTTGCCCACGGATCCGGCTCGTTCAGGCAAAGCCTCTGCAAGCGCTCTGGTTAACGCGGATGCCGTCGCTTCAGCAATTCGCGATCCCGGGACTTCACTTCGGAGACTTTCCAGAACCGCGTGTGCGAGAGGATGCGGTGAGGCAAACACGACGGGCACGTGAAACGGCAGAAGACGGTGCAACTCCGCGCGGCACAGAGGAGAAAGCGTGGGCAGGTGGATCACCGTCAGAGACAGTCCGTTCCGGGCAGCCTCATCGGCAACCTCCAGCGCCACATGAAGAGCCGGACCGGAGGTCACTATCGCGCCGTCTTGCCCTTCGCGGTACAGGTTTGGCATCCCGATTTCGAGAACATCGGAGAGTGCGGTGCACGCGGGAACGGGTGTCTCGGTCACTGCAATCACCGCAGGCCGAAGCCCCGCGGACACGATTGCCTTTCCCGCTTCAATCGCATCTGCCGGAACATAAACCCGGAAATCCTCTGGAATCTCCTCACAGTGGGCAGTCGCGATGATCAACGGTGCCGCGGTGCCACTCGAGAATGCGTCGAGGCATTTGTGCAGAGCATCCCCCGCCTGCAGGACAACATAGGGCCGAACGCGCTTCGCCGCCCGTTCAGCTGCACTTCGAGTAGATTCCACGTTCCCTGCCACCGTACGTCTGTTTCTGAGAAACGGAACCCCGTCCACGTGCCGGGAAAATCTTCTCACATTCCCTGCGAAATACCGTCTGTTTGCGCGCCATTCCGGTATCTGAATTAACGACAGCACGAAGCCCCGGGTCAACTCGTCTGCGGCTCCAGCGGCGAACCCCGCGCATCGTTCCTTCCGTCCGTTCTGCCGTCCAGGAGCACAGCACGGATGGCCGCCGCCAGAACCGGGCCGATACCTTCCACCGCCGCAATTTCTTCTTCTGGCGCGGCCAGAAGATTCGCAAGCGATCTGAATTTTCTCAACAGCGCTCGTTTTCTGGCCATTCCGATCCCCGGCACCTCGTCCAACGCGCTTACGGACATTGCCCTGCCGCGCTTTTTCCGGTGGTACCCGATTGCGAAGCGGTGCGCCTCATCCCGAACCTGTTGCAGAAGTTTCAATCCGCTGGACGTCCGCGGGATGGTCTGAGGTTCACTGCAACCCGGCAGAAAAACCTCTTCCAGCCGCTTCGCGAGACCGATCACCGGCTGATCGCCGAACCCGAGCGAATCCAGCACCACCTTGGCACTTGAAAGCTGCCCCTTTCCCCCATCCACGATCACGAGGTCCGGCCTCGCTTCCCCCTTGTCTTTGGCCAGACGGGAAAAGGCGCGTCCGACTACTTCCCGAATCGCGGCGAAGTCGTCGGATTCCCCGACACTTCCGCCAACGCCCCGGATCTGAAACATCCGGTACGCGTTTTTCAGGGGCCGCCCGTCCTGAAAGACCACAAGAGAGCCGACAGTATCCGTGCCCTGGATATGCGAAATATCAAAACACGCAATCCTGCGAGGTGGATGGGGAAGCCGCAGATCTCGCTCCAGCGCTCGCACCGAGTGCGGCACTCGATCCCGGAACTTCTCCCGGCGGAGGCGGCGCTCCGCAAGGAGCATCTCCGCGTTCTGTCGAGCCATCTCGACAAGCCGTGTCTTTTCTCCGCGCCGGGGCATTTGCAGGCGGACGCTCCCTCCCCGCTGACGGCCCAGCAGATCTTCCAGCGCCTGGGCATCCTCCGGCTCACACATCACCGCGATCTCCCGCGGTATCGCCATTGCGTCAAGGTAATACTGACGCAGGAATGCGCCCATGATCGCCTCAATCGGCTCATCCAGACCGACTGACAGGGAGTAGTCCTTTCGGGCGATCAGTTTGCCTTCCCGGATTTCCAGAACAACTGCGACCGCTTCCGTGTCGTCGCGCGTGACCGCGACCACGTCCCTGTCCTCCCCGCGGGCATCTGCCAGGCTTTGTTTCTCGGCGGTTGCCCGAATGTCGTTCAACCGGTCCCGTAATTCTGCGGCGCGCTCGAACTGCAGCCGTTCCGACGCCAGGTCCATCTCCTGTTCGAGTTCCCTCACCACGCTCGAAATCTGCCCTCTCAGGAATCGCTCCGCCTGGTTCGTCACCGTCGCGTACTCTTCCTGGGTCTGCAATCCCACGCACGGGCCTTTGCATCGCTTGATTTCATACTGCAGGCACACGCGGGTAATTGAGGGGCTCGGAAGGGGAGGCGCGCACGTGCGCAGGGGGAAAAGCCGGTGCAGAAGCTCCTGAGTGCGTCGCAGTGCGCGGGCGTCTGTGTAAGGACCGAAATACCTGCCCTCGCCGCGTCGGACCGACCGTGTGAACACCAGGCGGGGAAACGCTTCGTTGGTGAGCAACAGGTACGGGTATTTCTTGTCGTCTTTCAGCCTGATGTTATACCGCGGAGCATGCTTCTTGACCAGAGTTGCTTCCAGAACAAGAGCTTCGGTTTCGGTGCTGGTGGCGATCACTTCGAGGTCAGCGATGCTCCGCACAAGCGCATGAATCTGGAGGCGACCGTTATCATAACTGTCCGCGAAATACGCGCGAACCCGGTTTGCAAGGACTTTCGCCTTGCCTACGTATATGATCTCCCCGTCTGAATCGCGAAAAATGTACACGCCGGGTTTTCTCGGCAGAAGGGAAACCTTCTGTCGGAGATCCTCGGCCCGCTTTGCCGCCTCTTTCTGCGTGTTCGCCATCGCAACCGGACCCGTCATTCCCACCAGATTCGACTGCATTCCATGCCCCTGAAATGTAACATTCTGTGGTCGTTGGGAGTCCTACCTGTTGTACTGGCGAGGCGGTTCTCTTCTTGACGGGAAGGCGGTCGGTTGTTATTATCCTTACCGGTAGGTAGACACGGAAACGGAGATCAACCGCCTCATGGAACCCACATCCCCGCCGGCCGTCGGAAAGGAAACCCGGGACAGGATCTTCGCGGCGGCGGCAAAACTGTTCGCGGCGCGCGGGTACGGGAGCGTTTCCATGCGGGAGATCGCTGACGCCGCGGGCGTCAGCAAGCCCATGCTTTATTACTACTTCGAAAACAAGGCTGGCCTGTGCAGAGCGCTCCTTGAGGAAGGCTTCCAGAACCTGAGTCAGACGTGGGATGAAATCGCGCGCCTGGATATCCCGCTCATCGAGCGATTCCGGAGGGTAGTCAGAGCGCAGTTCCGACACGTCCGGGAAAACCCCGATCTCGTTCGTTTTCACATCAATTTCCTGCTCGGGCCTGATGAGGCGGGGTTGGCGGCCGAATTCCGCCGGGAACACAAGCCAATAGTAAACATTCTCTTGCGGATGTTCGCCGAGGGACAGGCGAGCGGGCTGTTCCGTTCGGACATAAACCCCAGTGTTGCGATTAACGGTTTCTCTGGAGCAGTCAATATTCATGTTGGACAGAGCATCCTTCTTGGCGGTCCTCCGCTGGATGACGATCTGGCCGACCAGTTAACTCAGCTGTACCTCCACGGAGTGTGCGCGTGAGGAAGTCCTCATTTTCCCCTTCGGAATCACCAGCCTCATAAGCGCGTGAAAAGGAGATCTTGCATGTTGGAGAGCATGGGCCGCACTCGAAGAGTGTGTGCCTTCTGGACCGTGTGTTCCCTGGCTCTGGTGTCACGAGTCGGCGCCAGGGGAATTTCGCTGCGCGAGGCGGAGCAAATGGCTTTGGAGCGCAATCCGCAGATCGCCGCAGCGAGCGCGAGCCTCGACAGCGCCCGCGCAGGAATTACCAGGGCACGCGCGACGATCCTGCCAAGCCTCGCGGCTACGGCGGGGTATACCTGGAATGCGGAATTGCCGGTGGTGGTGATGCCGCCGCCGGTCGGTGCAGTTTCGATCGGCGAAAAGCACAACTACTCGCTCGCTCTCACAGCCCGCCAGCCTGTTTTCCTCGGTTTCGCCGGAGTCACTGGTGTGCGGATGGCGGAAACAGCGCTGCAATCCTCGCAACTCCGACTTGAATCGACCACGCAAACCGTGATCGCGTCCGTCAGGGAAGCGTACCTCGCGGCAGTGTTGAGCCGCATGCTTGTCACAGTGAACGAACAGGCGGTAGCGCAGGCGGAATCCAGCCTTGCGCTCGTGCAGCGCAGGGCGGATGTAGGCTCCGCGTCGCGCTTCGATCTTTTGCGCGCACGCGTCCAGGTGGCCACTTTGCGGCCGAATCTAACCTCCGCGAGAAGCAACCGCGACCTCGCCGATGGCAGGCTACGCCTCGCCATAGGCGTGGGAGAACGAGACCCGATCACACCTTCGGATACGTTGGCCGTTTTCGTGAGCGAATGGGCCAAGGTGCCTCTCGATTCCCTTCGACTCATCGCGCGGGAACGGAGGACGGAAATCCGTCAGCTCGATATTGGCGAACAAATCACCAATGACGCCGTGACGCTCTCCCGCAGCGCGTACTACCCGACCGTAGCTGCGTTCGCGACGTCTCAGTGGGAGGCACAACGGCCATCGCTGAGAGTGAGTTCCGGCGATTTCCGCCGTGTCTCAATGCTGGGATTGCAGTTGAACTGGACGTTCTGGGATTCGTGGAAAACACCCGCAACCGTGCAGATGGCAAGGGTAGGCGTCCGGCAGCTCAACCTGTTCCGGCAGTTGGCCACCGACGGGATTTCGCTGGAAGTGGAGGCAGCGTTCCACGGGCTTCATGAGGCAGAGCTGAACCTCGCCACCGGCCTCGAGACCGTGAACCAGGCAGCAGAGGCGCTGCGCCTCGCCAGCGTGATGTACGGCGAAGGCGGAAATACGCAGCTGGATGTCATCTCCGCGCAACTTGCACTGACGAGCGCGCGCACCCAGTACGCGCAGGCTCTTTACAATTATCATGTCGCCCACATCCGCATGGAAAAGGCACTCGGTCTCACCCGGGCCAGTCAGGACTGAAGGAGCACACCGTGGAA
>JAKJDF010000016.1 GCA_022706085.1 Candidatus Latescibacterota bacterium
ACAGGGTCTTCGTTTCGCGATTCGAGAAGGCGGCAGAACCGTCGGCGCAGGCTCCGTTACAAAAATCTTGCAGTAAGCAGGGACGCAGCGAACGATACTTCTTTTGATTGAAAGGTGCGCGGGCCTATGCCACGCGATATCATCACTCTGGCATGTGAAGAGTGCAAGCGCCGCAACTATTCGGGCGACAAGAACAAGCGGAAGCATTCTGAACGTGTGACCTACAAGAAATACTGCCCATGGTGCAAGAAGCACACGCCGCACCGTGAGACACGATAATCACTCACACTGCGAGATACGGGTAGGAGTGTAGCTCAGTCTGGCTAGAGCATCGGACTCCAAATCCGACGGTCGGGGGTTCGAATCCCTCCACTCCTGCCATTCTCCGTTCACTGGCCGGGACAGGCGACGTGTTTCAGAAAGTGGCGACATATTACCGGGAAGTAGTCATGGAGATGGGCAAGGTATCGTGGCCCACGCGTGACCAGCTGAAGACCTCGACTATCGTCGTACTGATAGTCACGGCCATTTTTGCCGTATTTATCGGTGCCTTTGACTGGATTTTGAGCCAGATCGTTCAATGGTTTTTACGGTAGGTTATGACTGATACACCACAGGGTGAAGCTCCGCGCCCGAAGCGCTGGTACGCGGTGCATACGCTTTCGGGGCATGAGAACAAGGTGCTTCACTATCTGAAGAACTCAGCGGAGGCTCTCGCGCTGGGCGATCAGATAGGGGAAGTCGTGATCCCGATTGAGGATGTGCCGGAGATGCGCGAGGGCAAACGCGTTACGACGAAGCGTCGTTTCCTGCCCGGGTATGTCCTCATCGAGATGGAGCTTACCAGCCAATCGCGGTACGTGGTGGAGAACACCCCAGGGGTTACGGGTTTTGTTACGACGGGTGGTCGTTCGAGCAAGGAACCCGCGCCTCTCCGTCCGAGCGATGTGGAGCGCATTCTTCAGCAGGTTGAGCGGAAAAGCACCGCGCCGGAGACGGACTCCGCGTATCGTCCCGGCGATTTTGTGAAAGTGGTGGATGGCCCGTTCAGCGATTTCGTTGGCGTCGTGGAGGCGTTCGACACGGCGAAGGGCAAGGTGACGATTGCGGTGAGCATCTTCGGCCGCCCGACGAAAGTGGAACTGGACCTTCTGCAGATCGAACCGGCACCGCCGAAAGCATGATCAAGCCGTCTTCCGGTGTTCTCCGGGATGCGGCGCACTTCAACATAACGATAGCCTGACCTCGGTTGTGAGGTGGAGGGCATCGGAGGTAGCACGTGGCAAAAAAAGTCATCGCGCAGATCAAGTTGCAGTTGCCGGCCGGCCAGGCTACTCCTGCGCCGCCGGTGGGGCCGGCGCTTTCGCAGCATCGGCTCAACATCATGGAGTTCGTGAAAGCGTTCAATGAACGGACGCGGGCGCAGCAGGGGATGATTATCCCTGCGGTTATCACCGCTTATGCGGACTCCAGTTTCACGTTCATCCTCAAAACGCCACCCGCGGTGACTTTGCTGAAAAAGGCCGCCGGGCTGGAAAAAGGTTCACCCGAGCCCAACGCGAAGAAGGTGGGCAAGGTTACGTGGGATCAGGTGGTGGAAATCGCGAAGACCAAACTTCCTGACCTCAACACCACGAACCTTGATTCCGCCGCCAGCATGATTGCCGGCACCGCGCGCAGCATGGGGCTGGAAGTTGTTGGAAGACCCACCAAGTAGAGGACATAACCATGCCGAAACTGGCGAAGAAATATCAGCATGACCTCGAAAAGGTGGATCGCACCAGGAGTTACGGGTTGCGGGAAGCAATCGAGGTGATCAAACAGTTTGAGCCTCGCGGTTTCGACCAGACGGTCGAGGGCGTGATGAAGTTGAATGTCGACCCGCGGAAGGCCGATCAGCTCGTTCGTGGGTCAGTCGTTCTTCCCAGCGGGACGGGGAAGACGGTTCGCGTTCTGGTGTTTGCACGCGGAGAAGCGGCGACGGCCGCGGAACAGGCCGGGGCGGACTTTGTGGGTGCGGATGACCTGGTTGCGAAGATTCAGGAGGGGTGGACCGATTTCGATGTGGCGATTGCCACCCCGGATCTGATGGGGGTGGTGGGCCGTCTGGGCCGCGTACTTGGTCCCCGTGGCCTGATGCCGAACCCGAAGACGGGCACCGTGACGCAGGATACGGCAGCAGCCGTGCAGGCCGCCAAAGGTGGCAAGATAGATTTCCGCGTGGACAAGGCAGGAAACGTGCAGGCACCGCTGGGACGGCTATCGTTCAGCGTGGACGCGTTGTACGCGAACGCGCAGGTGTTCTTTGAGGCAGTGATGCGTGCGCGGCCGACGGCAGTGAAGGGTCAGTACGTTCACTCCGCGAATCTGTGTGCCAGCATGACGCCCAGTGTGCCGCTGGACAGGAACCAGTTCCAGTCGCTCGTGAAGTAATTCGTTGAAGAAGGTTCAGGCGATGCCGACCCCGAAAAAGAATGAAACGATAGCCCGTTTGACTGACATGTTCAGTTCGGCGAACGGGATATTCCTGACGGATTCCACAGGTTTGAAGGTGGAACTTGTCACGAACCTCCGCAAGCGTTGTGCGGCGGAGAACATCGGCTTCATGGTCGTGAAGAACACGCTGGCGCGGCGTGCCGCCAAGGCAGCGGGTTTGCCCGACCTTGACAAGTGGTTCACCGGACCGACAGCCGTTGCGTATTCGAAGAACAACCCGGCAGGTCCTGTGAAGATTCTGAAAGCGTTTGTTCGTGAAGTTCGCGAAGCAAACGGGAAACTTGAGATCAAAAAGGGCGTGGTTGACGGTCAGGTTATTGACGACGCCCAGATGCAGATGCTGGCAGATCTTCCGACGCCTGAGGTCGTTCGCGCGCGATTCCTCGGGCTTCTACAAGCTCCCGCCAGCCAGTTCGTTGGAGTACTGTCGGCTGGACCGGCTTCGCTGGTGCGTGCTCTGGATCAGCGCCGACAACAACTTGATGAGCAAGCGGCCGGATCGACGGCTGGTTCAACCGAAGCCCCGACGGATGCACCCGCAGGGCAATAAGGAGGAAGAGTCTCCATGGCGGATCTTCAAGCGTTGAAAACCCAGTTGAGCGCACTGACGGTTCTCGAAATTGCGCAGTTGACGAAGGAACTTGAGGCTGAGTGGGGTGTTTCGGCGGCAGCGCCTGTTGCTGTTGCCGCTGCCCCTGCGGCCGGTGGTGGGGCTGCCGCGGCACCGGTTGAAGAGCAGACGGAGTTCACCCCGACGTTGGTAGATGTAGGCTCCCAGAAAATCCAGGTGATCAAGGTTGTGCGCGAACTGACCGGCCTGGGCTTGAAGGAAGCGAAGGCGCTCGTGGATGCCGGCACTGCTCCGGTGAAGGAAGGTGTTTCCAAGGAAGAGGCGAACACGATCAAAGAAAAGCTCGAAGCAGTCGGAGCGAAAGTAGAGATCAAGTAATCTCCCGTCTCGAGCTTGTGCAAAGGCGACGCATCGGCTGATTCTCGGCCTCGGCATGATGTGTCGTCTTTGCTGTTCTCATCAGGGCACCCGCCACGAAGGGCAACGAGTTCTTTGAGGGAAGGGTGCCGCGACTTTGTTCTTTCGCCAAAAGGAGCGGATTGGGGCCATGCCAGAGCGGATGATAAAACGCCGGTCATATGCCAAGCTCCCCACAATTCTCGATATTCCCAACCTTCTTGAGTTGCAGGTTGCCTCGTTTGAGGATTTCCTTCAGGCCAACACTCCTCCGGAGAAGCGGAAAATCAAGGGCTTGCAGGAGGTGTTCGAGAGCGTATTCCCGATTACCGATGTTCACAACCTGTACTCGCTTGAGTTTGTCAGTTATTCTGTCGGCCGCCCCAAATACGACATCGACGAATGCCGTGACCGGGGCGCGACGTACGCCGCGCCGCTCAGGGCGGTTTTGCGGCTTGTCACGCGGGAAAAAGGTGACGAGAAACGGGTCAAGGATGTTATTGAGCAGGTAGTTTACCTTGGCGATCTGCCGCTCATGACCTCCACAGGCACGTTCCTCATCAACGGCGCTGAGCGTGTAATCGTGAGCCAGTTGCACCGGTCGCCCGGCGTGTTTTTTGACGAGGTTGCCCACCCCAATGGCAAGAGACTCTTTACCGCGCGGATCATACCCTACCGTGGTTGCTGGGTCGAGTTCACGATGGACATCAATGACGTCATGTATGTCCATATCGACCGCAAACGGAAGCAGCCGGTAACTCTGCTGCTGCGCGCGCTTGGATATAGCTCGGATCTTGACGTGCTCAATCTGTTCTATGAACGGATCACGACGAAGCTTTCGAGCAAGGTGAAAGGGCGGCTCCTGGCGGCGGACGTTGTGAATGCCGCCACGGGAGAGGTACTGGCGGACGCCTTCGCCACCCTTACCGACGAGACGATAGCGATGCTCGAGGAACACGGGGTGGAGGAAGTTGAAGTTTACAGCCCGAACACCGAGGATGAAATCGGCATTATCGAGAACACGCTGCGGCGCGACCCCTGCCAGGACGAGCGCGGGGAAGAAGATGCCCTCTACCGCATTTATCAGTTGATGCGTCCGGGCGATCCGCCGAACGTGGAGACCGCGCGGACGTTCGTTGAGCGGCTCTTTTTCAGCCCGAAGCGGTACGATCTGGGAGACGTCGGCCGGTATCGGATGAATCAGAAGCTCGATCTCAAGATTCCTCAGGACACGCATGTTCTGACGCGTGAGGACTTCATCTCCATCATCCGGTATATCATCGCGCTGCGGAATGGATCCCCGAGCGCGCAGACCGATGACATTGACCATCTCGGGAACCGCCGGTGCCGGACGGTGGGTGAGCTTCTTGCGAACCAGTTCTCCATCGGGCTTTCGCGCATGGCTCGCACCATCCGCGAGCGGATGAGCCTCCGGGACAATGAGAATCTGACGCCGCAGGAGCTGGTGAACGCAAAAACCGTTTCGACGGTGATAGCGTCCTTCTTCGGTTCCAGCCAGCTCAGCCAGTTCATGGCACAGACAAACCCTCTGGACGAGCTGACGCACAAGCGGCGGCTCAGCGCTCTGGGGCCGGGTGGTCTTACGCGGAAACGCGCCGGGTTCGAGGTGCGCGACGTTCACCATACTCACTACGGGCGTGTGTGCCCCATCGAGACCCCGGAAGGCCAGAACATCGGTCTTATCATGTCGCTCGCGGCGCATGCGCGGATCAACCAGTACGGATTCATCGAGACGCCGTACCGGGTGGTGAAAGACGGAGTGGTTACGAATGAAATCCGGTATCTGTCTTCGGATGAGGAAGACAGATACGTGATTGCGCAGGCGAACGCGCCATTGAAGGAAGACGGGTCGTTTGCCAACAATCTGGTGAAGGCGCGTCGGCGCGGGGATTTCCCCACGGTCAGCCCCCTTGAAGTTGACTACATGGATGTATCGCCGATCCAGCTTGTCAGTGCGGCGGCGGCGCTTATTCCCTTCCTTGAGCATGACGATGCCAACCGTGCGCTGATGGGTTCCAACATGCAGCGGCAGGCCGTTCCGCTTCTGAAAGCGGAGGCACCGCTTGTCGGGACGGGCATCGAGCGGCGAATCGCCCTCGATTCCGGCGCGGTGACGGTGGCGAAAGCCGACGGCGAGGTGGTGTATGTGGACTCGTCGAAGATTGTCGTGCGCGAAAAGAAGCCGGTCCACGCCAATCCTCTGGCGTTGGACGAAGGTCACGAGCGCAAATACAGCCTCATGAAGTTCCAGCGGTCGAACCAGGACTGCTGCCAGAATCAGCGTCCGCTTGTGCGGCCGGGGGACAAGGTGAAGGCGGGCGAGGTGCTCGCCGATGGCCCTGCGACGGACAGGGGTGACCTGGCGCTGGGTTGCAACGTTCTGTGCGCATTCATGCCGTGGCATGGATACAATTTCGAGGACGCCATTGTGGTGAGCGAGCGGCTCATCAGAAACGACGTCTTCACGTCCGTGCACATCGAGGAATACGAGCTTCAGGTCCGGGACACGAAGCGTGGCCAGGAAGAACTCACACGGGACATTCCGAACGTGAGTGACCAGGCGCTGCGTGACCTCGATGAGAACGGCATCGTCCGGGTTGGCGCGCGAGTGAAGCCCGGAGACATCCTGGTCGGGAAGGTGACGCCGAAAGGTGAAACGGAACTTTCGCCCGAGGAGCGCCTTTTGCGGGCGATTTTCGGGGAGAAAGCCGGCGACGTGCGGGATGCGTCGCTGAAGGCCCCGGCCGGCATGGAAGGCGTCGTCATTGATACGAAGATATTCTCCCGCAAAGAGCGCGATGAGGCGACGCGAAACCGCAACAAGGAAACGATCGAGCAGATACGCGCGAATACGGATGAGCGCGCCGCACGAGTTCGGAGCGCCTTGAAGAAACGGTCCATCGCGGTCTGTCAGGGGCTGACGGCGGGCAACTGGCGGTCTGAGGCAGACGGAACGGTCATCGTTCACGAAGGTACCGTCCTGACCGAGGAAATCCTTTCAGAACTCGATCTGACCACTCTTCGACCTGACACGACATGGACGACTGATTCGGCGGCCAACGGCAAGATCGAGGAAATGGTTCGGTATGCGCACGACATGCTTGCGGCGATTCAGGAAGAATTTGATCGCGAGAGCGAGAAGGTGGTGCGCGGTGACGAGCTTCCGCCGGGCGTGATTCAGCTTGTCAAGGTGTATGTCGCGCACAAGCGTAAGCTTTCCGTGGGAGACAAGATGGCCGGACGGCACGGCAACAAGGGTGTTGTCGCAAAGGTGGTCCCGGTAGAGGACATGCCGTATCTGCCGGATGGCACCCCGGTGGATCTGGTTCTTAACCCTCTCGGCGTGCCCTCGCGGATGAATCTCGGACAGATTCTCGAGACACATCTCGGCTGGGCGGCGGAGAAGCTTGGAATTCACGTGTCGTGCCCGGTGTTTGATGGCGCGACCGTTGCGGAAATCAAGAATGCGCTGAAAGAAGCTGGTTTGCCGGAATCGGGACAGACGGTTCTGTACGACGGTATGACGGGCGAGAGGTTCGAGCGCGAGGTGACGGTTGGTTACATCTACATGATGAAGCTGATCCACCTGGTCGCAGACAAGATTCACGCTCGTTCCATCGGTCCGTACAGCCTCGTCACGCAGCAGCCGCTCGGTGGGCGGGCGCAGTTTGGCGGCCAGCGTTTTGGAGAGATGGAAGTGTGGGCGCTTGAAGCGTACGGCGCGTCCCATCTGCTTCAGGAGATGCTGACGGTGAAGTCGGACGACGTCCCGGGGCGGTCGCGGATATACGAAGCGATCGTCAAGGGCGAGAATCCGCCGGAGCCGGGCATCCCGGAATCGTTCAACGTGCTTGTGAAAGAGCTTCAGGCACTGTGCCTTGACGTCGTGCTCCAGCAAGACGGTCAAGTGGCCGACCAGAGCTGAAACCTCTACCCTAACCCTCGTAACGAGAGGAGAACGGCCGTGGTCGAACAACCGGACGTTTTGGCGTCGCAACTGCTGTCGCGCGCGGGTCTGCCGCAGCAGCGCAAGCCACTCGATTTCGATTCGATAAAGATACAACTTGCTTCA
The DNA here is from genome assembly GCA_022706085.1 of Candidatus Latescibacterota bacterium. Classification (GTDB taxonomy): domain Bacteria; phylum Latescibacterota; class MWCZ01; order MWCZ01; family MWCZ01; genus MWCZ01. Next base: position 7,557 of record JAKJDF010000016.1, read on the forward strand.
CCGGAGACGATTCGGAGCTGGTCGTACGGTGAGGTTCTGAAGCCCGAAACGATCAACTATCGCACGTACAAGCCCGAGCGTGACGGGCTTTTCTGCGAGCGGATTTTCGGCCCTACGCGTGACTGGGAATGCCACTGCGGGAAGTACAAGCGCATCCGTTACAAGGGTGTGATCTGTGACCGGTGCGGCGTTGAGGTTACGCAGGCCAAGGTGCGGCGTGAGCGCATGGGACACATTGAGCTCGCCGTGTCTGTATCGCACATATGGTATTTCAAGTCGGTTCCGTCCCGCATGAGCTATCTGCTTGCGATGACGGTCCGGAATCTGGAACGCGTGCTGTATTATGAGTCGTACGTTGTTCTGGATCCGGGAAATGCGCCTCTGGAGAAGGGTGATCTGATCTCGGAAGAGCAGGTTATTGACCTTGAGGAGCGGGGTTTTCAGTTTTCCGCGGAGATGGGCGCCGGCGCCATCAAGAAGATGCTGGCGGATTTGAACCTTGAGGAGCTCTCGACGGAGCTTCGGGAGACAATCCGCAAGGAAACGAGCGCCCAGCGGAAGGCTGAGGCACTGCGTCGCCTGAGCATTGTGGAAGCGTTCCGCCAGTCGAACAACCGGCCCGAGTGGATGATTCTGGACGTGATACCGGTGCTTCCGCCGGAATTGCGTCCGCTTGTTCCGCTTGAAGGAGGCCGTTTTGCGACGAGCGACCTGAACGATCTGTATCGTCGGGTTATCAACCGGAACAACCGGCTGAAGAAGCTTATAGAAATCAAGGCACCAGAAGTGATTCTCCGCAACGAAAAGCGGATGCTTCAGGAAGCCGTTGATGCGCTGTTTGACAACGGAAGGCGGAGCCGTGCAGTGCGTGGCGACGCGAACCGGGCGCTGAAGAGCCTTGGCGATCTTTTGAAAGGCAAGCAGGGCCGATTCCGGCAGAATCTTCTGGGGAAACGCGTTGACTACTCGGGACGGTCGGTCATCGTGGTGGGCCCGGAATTGAAGCTTTACGAGTGCGGGCTGCCGAAAATCATGGCGCTTGAGCTTTTCAAGCCGTTCATCATACACGAGCTTGAACGGCGCGGGCTGGTGCAGACGGTCAAAAGCGCGAAGAAGAAGATCGAGCAGGGCAGTCCCGAGGTGTGGGATATTCTGGAGGAGGTAATTCAGGGGCATCCGGTGCTTCTGAACCGTGCGCCCACGCTCCATCGTCTCGGGATTCAGGCGTTCCAACCGGTGCTTGTGGAAGGCAAAGCGATCAGGATCCACCCGCTGGTCTGCAAGGCGTTCAATGCCGACTTCGACGGCGACCAGATGGCGGTGCATGTTCCGCTTTCCTTTGAAGCGCAGATCGAAGCGTCGGTGCTGATGCTTTCCGCCAACAACCTGCTTCTGCCTTCGAGCGGGAATCCGGTGACCATTCCAACGCAGGACATGGTGCTGGGGTGTTACTACCTCACGAAGCGGCTGCCCGCGGGAAGCAAAAAGGGTCGGGTCGGACGTTTCAGTTCGCCTCGCGATGCCATCCTCGCCTATGATCTGGGCAAGTACGACATCCACGACGACGTGGAGGTTCGGATCAACGGCAAATTCATCACCACGACGTTCGGTCGGCTTCTCTTCAACGAGATCTTGCCTCCGGAAATCGGGTTTGTTGACAAGTTGATGGGTTCAAAAGAACTGACTGCTCTCGTACGTGAGGTGTTCAGGAAACTGGGTAATACCCGGACCGTGGAAGTCCTCGATCAGTTGAAGAAAACCGGGCATTACTACGCGACCAGGGCCGGAATCTCAATAGGCATCGACGACGTGGTGGTGCCGGCGGAGAAGGATCGCCTGATCCAGGACGCGATGCAGCAATCCGAACTGGTGCAGGAGCAGTACGAGCAGGGTGTGATTACCGAAGGTGAGCGCTACAACAAGATCGTCGAAATCTGGTCGCATACGTCGCAGCGCATCTCCAAGGTGATGTATGAGAACTTCGCGACTGTGGAAAACGGGTTCAATCCCATCTATATGATGGCAGACTCCAAAGCCCGTGGAAACCAGGAACAGATACGCCAGCTCGCGGGCATGCGCGGGCTGATGGCGAAACCCCAGAAGAAGATCACGGGAGGTATCGGCGAAATCATCGAATCGCCCATCACGGCGAATTTCCGCGAAGGGCTTTCGGTGCTGGAGTACTTCATCTCCACGCACGGTGCGCGGAAAGGGCTTGCCGATACGGCATTGAAGACCGCGGAGGCAGGTTATCTTACGCGCCGGATGGTTGACGTCGCGCAGGACGTGGTTGTTTCGGAACAGGATTGCGGCACGATTCTCGGGCTGGACATTACCGCGCTCAAAGAAGGCGAAGACGTGATGGTGCGGCTTTCGGACCGCATTCTTGGCCGTATCGCGCTGGATGATGTCGTAGATCCCCACACGGGCGAAGTGGTAGTCGAAATGGGGCGTGAGATCACCGAGTCGCTTGCCGCGGAAATCGAGGAGCGCGGAATCGAGACGGTGCGGATTCGTTCCGCCCTCACGTGCGAATCCCGCACGGGTATCTGCGCGCTCTGTTACGGTCGAAACCTTGCGACCGGCAGGATCGCCGAGATCGGAGAAGCAGTTGGGGTGATCGCGGCGCAATCCATCGGCGAACCGGGAACGCAGCTTACGTTGCGGACATTCCACACCGGTGGAACGGCGATGCAGACCGGGGAGCAGTCGAGAATTGACGCTCCGCGCGCCGGTACCGTCCGTTTCAACAACATCCAGCTCGCTGCACGGGATGACGCGAAAATCGTCATCAGCCGGGGAAACGGTGAAATCGAGATTCTCGACGAGCACGGCGATCCTCGGGCCCGGAGAGAGGTTCCCTATTCCGCGGTGCTGTATGTGGAAGACGGTCAGCACGTGGAAGCGGGGCAGGCGCTGTATGAGAGCGACCCGTACAATAACACGATCCTGACCGACGCGGACGGCATCGTCCGGTTCAGCGATCTCATCAGCGACGTGACGTTCCGCGAAGAGATGTCAGAGGCGCATATCGAGCGCGTCGTGGTCGAACAGCGGAACAAGGCTCTCAACCCGCGTATTGAGATTGTCTCCCCGGACGGGACGAAGCTCCGGGGGTACAATATCCCGGTCGGCGCCCGTCTGATCGTTCAGGACGGGCAACAGGTACGGGCCGGCGATCAACTGGTGAAGATTCCGCGCGAGCGTTCTCGAACGCGTGACATCACCGGTGGATTGCCGCGCGTGGCCGAGTTGTTCGAAGCGCGGCGCCCGAAGGAACCGGCCGTTGTCACAGAAATTGACGGCGTCGTCCGGTTTGGCAACGTCGTACGCGGTTCGCGCGAAGTCATCGTGACGAGCGATGTCGGGGACGAGCGCCATTACCTGATCCCGTACGGCAAGTATATCCTCGTGCGCGAAGGAGACCATATTCGCGCCGGGGAGCGGCTTTCCGAGGGATCGGCAAATCCGCATGACATTCTGCGTATTCTGGGGCCGTTCCGCGTGCAGGAATACCTCCTGAACGAAATCCAGGAGGTGTATCGTCTGGCCGGCGTGGACATCAATGACAAGCACATTGAGATCATCGTCCGGCAGATGCTCCAGAAGGTGCGGGTGGTTGAACCGGGTGATTCGAACTTCCTGGAAGGGGACCTGGTGGACAAGTTCCGCTTCATGGACGAAAACTCCCGGATTGAAGAAGCAGGCGGCCAACCGGCGACGTTTGAGCCTGTCCTGCTCGGGATTACGCGGGCGTCGTTGATGACAGAGAGTTTCCTCAGCGCGGCGAGTTTCCAGGAGACCACGAAGGTGCTCACGAAAGCGGCCGTCGAGGGCAAAACGGATTATCTGCGCGGGTTGAAGGAGAACATTGTCATCGGGCACGTGATTCCTGCGGGTTCCGGCGTTCGGTACCACAGAATGGCGACCACCGAGGGTGGAGAGCTGGAACCGATACCGGAACGGGCGCTGGAAGAGGACGAAGAAGATGCGATGTTGGGGACAAGAGTCCTTGACGTCGGTTAGTTCAATCAATACATTTAATTGCTCTGTGACTTCTGAAAAGGGAACGGTTTATGCCGACGATCAACCAGCTAATCCGACATGGACGGTCGCAGGTGGCGAACTCGACGAAATCGCCCGATCTGCGTCGGTGTCCGCAGCGTCAGGGGGTGTGCACCCAGGTGAAGACCACCACTCCGAAGAAGCCGAACTCGGCGCTTCGCAAAATCGCACGTGTGCGGTTGACGACGGGGCGTGAAGTGACGGCGTACATCCCGGGTGAGGGCCACAATCTGGTTGAGCATTCCATCGTGCTGATTCGTGGCGGACGCGTGAAGGATCTGCCTGGTGTTCGTTACCACATTGTTCGTGGCGTGCAGGATGCAGCCGGTGTTTCCAACAGGCATCAGGGCCGCTCCAAGTACGGCACCAAACGTCCCAAGTAGGGGTGAGGTAGAAGAGAAATGGCGCGTAGACGGAGAATAGCCAAAAGAGAGCTTCTGCCGGACCCCAAGTACGGCAGTGTGGTTCTTGCCAAGTTCAACAACAACATGATGGTGAGCGGGAAGAAAAGCACTTCCGAGCAGATACTGTATACCGCTCTCCAGATGATCGCCGAGCGTACGGGTCAGGACGAACTGGCCGTATTTCAGAAGGCGCTCGACAACATCAAACCGGTTATCGAGGTTCGCCCGCGCCGGGTTGGCGGGTCGACTTATCAGATACCTGTTGAAGTTCCTTCCAATCGGCGTCAAGCGCTTGCGATGCGGTGGCTGATTCAGTACTCACGCGAACGCAGCGAACGGACAATGGCGGAACGATTGGCGGCTGAAATCATCGCTGCGTCCAACGGCGAAGGGAACTCGGTTCGCAAGCGCGAAGATACGCATCGCATGGCGGAAGCCAACAAAGCGTTCTCGCATTACCACTGGTAATCTTTCAGCACCATACCATATCACCGCCTCTCGCAGTGAGGAGGATAACACTCACGCAGAGGCGGGTCTGTCTTGGTGAGAAACGAAAACAACAGGAAATGGCACGTCAGTATCCACTGGAGCGCACGCGCAATATCGGCATCATGGCCCATATTGATGCGGGCAAGACGACTACCACGGAGCGAATTCTCCTGTACACGGGGCGCATCCACCGTGCCGGCGAAGTTCACGACGGCGCGGCGACGATGGACTGGATGGAGCAGGAGAAGGAGCGCGGAATCACCATTACGTCCGCCGCTACGACGTGCTTCTGGAACGATCATCGAATCAACATCATTGATACTCCCGGCCACGTGGATTTCACTGCCGAGGTGGAGCGCAGCCTGCGGGTTCTGGACGGCGCGATCGGGCTGTTCTGCGCGGTCGGCGGGGTGGAGCCTCAATCGGAGACGGTCTGGCGGCAGGCGAATCGCTACAAGGTTCCCCGCCTCTGTTTCGTCAACAAGATGGACCGCACCGGCGCCGATTTCTACCACGTCATCGAAATGATGGAAGACAGGCTCGGCGGGCGGTTTGTGGCGTTGCAGATTCCCATCGGCGCGGGCGACATGTATACGGGTCTGGTTGACCTGATTACCATGCGGGCGGTCACCTACACGGATGAATCCAAGGGTGCCGTTGCGCAGGAGAGCGAAGTGCCGAGGGACATGGTGGCCACGGCTCAGCAGTATCGTGAGAAGTTGCTCGAAACGATTGCGGACTTCGACGATACCATCATGGCGAAGTTCCTCGACGGGAACCATGAGGACATCACGGAGGCTGAGATTCGCGCCGCAGTGCGGAAGGCGACCATCTCCCTGCAGATTTTTCCCGTACTCTGCGGCTCGGCGTTCAAGTTCAAGGGTGTCCGGCGTCTCCTTGACGCAGTTGTGGATTACCTCCCCTCTCCTCTCGATGTTCCTCCGGTAAAAGGCTCCGCTCTTGATGATGAAGAAGTGACGATAACGCGTCGAGCTTCCGAGGACGAGCCTTTCAGCGCACTTGCGTTCAAAGTGATGACCGATCCCTACGTAGGCCGGCTGACGTACCTTCGCGTGTACAGCGGGGCGTTGACGACCGGCTCTTACGTGTATAACTCCACCACCCGCAGGCGAGAACGTATCGGGCGTCTTCTCCAGATGCATTCGAACAAACGTGAGGAGATCGACGTCGTGTATGCGGGCGATATTGCCGCCGCGATTGGTTTGAAGAATACGACGACCGGCGACACCCTGTGCGATGAACAACATCCGGTGGTGCTGGAGCGCATGGTATTCCCTGAGCCGGTAATTGACGTGGCGATCGAGCCGAAGACGAAGGCGGATCAGGAGCAACTCGGTGCGTCGCTGAACAAGCTGGCTGAAGAGGATCCGACATTCCGTCTGCGGCAGGATCCCGAAACCGGGCAGACGATCATCAGCGGAATGGGCGAGCTGCACCTCGAAATCATTGTTGACCGTCTCCGGCGGGAGTTCCGGGTTGAGGCCAACGTAGGGCGGCCGCAGGTGTCCTACAAAGAGGCGTTCACGCGAATGGTCGAAGCGGAAGGCCGGTATGTGCGGCAGACAGGTGGCCGGGGGCAGTACGGCCATGTGTGGGTGCGCTTCGAGCCGGGCGAACCCGGAACAGGGTTTGTCTTCGTGGATGCCACGGTGGGCGGCTCGGTGCCGAAGGAGTACATCAAGCCGGTGGAAGAGGGCATCCGCCAGGCGATGGAAAGTGGCCCCCTTGCCGGATATCCGGTTGTAGACCTCAAAGCGACGCTGTTTGACGGTTCGTATCACGAGGTGGATTCGAGCGAGGTTGCGTACAAGATCGCGGGTTCACTCGCATTTCGTGAAGCGGGCCGCAAAGCCGAGCCGGTGCTTCTCGAGCCTATCATGAAGGTCGAAGTGATCGTGCCGGGCGATTATCTGGGCGACGTGATCGGTGACCTGAACTCACGGCGCGCGCAGATACACAGTATTTCACCGCGTCCCGATGCACAGGTTGTTGAAGCGAACGTGCCGTTGAGCGAGATGTTCGGATATGCGACAGCACTTCGATCAGCGACGCAGGGCCGCGCGATTTACACGATGGAGTTCAGCAGGTTCCAGCCTGCTCCGAAATCGATTACTGATGAAATTGTCACCAAAATGACCGGCGCGAAGTCCGCGGCATAATACAGAAGGTGGTGCACCGATGGGTAAGGCGAAATTTGAGCGCACGAAGCCTCACGTGAACGTGGGAACGATCGGTCACGTGG
>JAKJDF010000017.1 GCA_022706085.1 Candidatus Latescibacterota bacterium
CGCCACAGGTGGAGGGACCCGCTTCGTCGGGTCACGCTGGCACGCCGTACCGGAACGCCCCAATTTTGGAGTGCGGCGGCTGGCCGCCGCTTTTTAGCGCAAGCGAGCTTGCGCACTCCAAAGAGAAGCCGCCGGTCTTCGAGTGGCGCGGCGTGCGAAAGCGCTGTATCGAGAAGACCCGGCAGGAACCGCGTTGCCCTCTCCGCACCCACCTCGTGCACGCCGTGGTCCATCGGTCACATCGGGTCCTCTACGAACTATACCCGCCGGCCCGATAAACAAAAGAGCGGAGAGATTCTCGCGAAGCTCTCCGCTCTCTTCCGATCAATTGGTGGAGCTGACGGGGATCGAACCCGTGACCTCATGTCTGCCAGACAGGCGCTCTCCCAGCTGAGCTACAGCCCCTGTTTCTCAAAGAATGCCGCTAAAAAGATAGGCACGAAACCGGTGTTTGGCAAGTGAAAACCATCCGGGTGACTACACTGCGCCCATGGTTTTCAGGTTCTCAAAGCTGATTTTCGCGCTCTCCAGCGGCGGGCGCTTGCACGAATCCTGCTCCACGATCAACCACTTCGATCCGGCTTCCTTCGCCACGGCGAATATCGCGTCCCAGTCGAGGATCCCGTTGCCGATCTCCGCGAACGACTTCATATCGTCATCCGCCATGTCCTTGATATGCACCAGCGAAAGGCGATTGGCAACCTTCTTCATGTAGGTCGCCGGGTCAACTCCCGCATACTGTACCCAGTAGGTGTCTATTTCGGCATGGAGCGCTTTCGGGTCGCTGTTTTCGTACAGAATGTCGAGGCCGTGCTTCCCGCCAAAGAGTTTGAACTCGTGGTTGTGGTTGTGGTAGGAAAGCTGAATGCCTTCCTTGAGCAGTTTCTGTCCGATTCCTGACAACAGAGCGGCGGTGCGCTTCCACGCTTCGGCGTCCTCGGTGTAGCTGCCCGGAAGACCGGGTATCGTGACAAACGACGACCCGAGCGCCTTCACGTCTTCAACCGTCTTGTCAAATTCCTTCTCCAGCGGTTCAACACCCCAGTGCCCGCCCGCGCGCTTCAATCCGAGGTCATCGAGGATTTTGCCCAGTTCTTTTGGCGCCACGCCGTACATTCCGGCAAGTTCCACGCCGGCGTACCCGATTTTCGCGACGGCTTTCAGCGTGCCGATGAAGTCCTTGCTGCAATCCTCGCGCAGGGTGTACATCTGCATCGCAACGGGGATCTTGGCCACGGTAAAGCTCCTTATGAGATAGGGCCGGCGGTTCCGGCACTTTTTGCCGTAACCCGCAAGCGGTTTTTCATGCACCAAAGTATACCGCCTGCCCACCGTCGAACCAATTCCGCCGGTGGTGATGGCGGAAACGCTCCACGCCGGAAAGCTCAGGCGAAGGAGCAGCGCGGCAATAGACCGTCATTTGTTCGGGTTCACCGCGCGAAGCTCGGGAAGGTCGGGCTCTATGTGGACGACGATGTTCGCCGGGCGCTTCATGGATGATCGAATAGCTTCTTCCACACGGTCGGCAACCCTGTGCCCCTGAACCACGCTCAATGCCGGGTCAACCAGGATGTGTACGTCCACGAATATTTCCCGGCCGACAAGACGGCTGCGCAGACGGTGGAACGCGCGGACGCCTTCCTCACCCGAAATTGCCTGTTCTAGGGCGGTTACCGTTTCGACGTCCGCGCTGACGTCGAAAAGCTCCACCAGTGCGTCTGCGCCGATTTTCAGCCCCACGCCGACCACCATGATTCCGACCACCACCCCGGCCGCCTGGTCGCCGTGGCCCCATCCCATCATCCCGGCTACGGAACCGAACACCACGGCCAGCGCGCCGAGGGCGTCCGAACGGTGGTGCCATGCGTTGGCGAATACCGCGGCGCTGTTGCACGCCAGCGCCACACGGCGTGTGATACGGAAGAGCCACTCCTTGCCCACCACCGAAATGGCCGCGATGACGAGCACCCAGACGCCGGGGTAGGAATGATGGCGGAGGTACATCTCCCTCCCGGCCACGTAAGAGATCCGGGCTCCTACCAGCACAAGCGCGAAGGCGATGAGAAATGCGCTGATCGTCTCGATCTTGCCGTGGCCGTACGGGTGGCGCTTATCTGCCGGCCGCAACCCCACGCGCGTTCCGACAATCACGAGGGCATCCGTGGCGAGGTCGGAGAGGGAGTGCACTCCGTCGGCAACCAGCGCGATGGAACCGAACGCCCACCCGGCAAGAATCTTTGCCAGCGTCATGATGACATTCATCACGATGCCGATATTCGTGACCCGCGTGATGGAGCCGGCCTCCCGGCGCATGCGTTCTGACGTCGCCAGTGATGAACTTTTCGAAACCAGCATAAGCCCTGCTTTGTTGGGAACTGTTCTGAGTCCGTATCGTTAAGTATCCAGAAGGTGCCGGCGAGCACCAAGTGCGGGTGATTGAACCGCGTGATCGAACGGACAGGGTTGCCGACCGTAGGCTGTGAGGCGCAATGCGGAGAGCTTGGATTTTTCTTGCGCTGGCAATAGCAGGCGCTCTGGCTGTTGCCGGAACCCAATCGGTGCGACGCCTGTTTTCCGTTGCCCGCACCTTCCGGGAAGTCACATTCGAACGCGCCCACGCGGATACCCTGTCCCTCCCCGGCCTCGCGGCATCGGTGGTGGGCCAAAAGGTGCTCGCGGACCTTGCGCTCGATTCTGCCCAGCAGGAACACATCGCCCGGTTATACCGCAGTCTGCGCAAGAGCACGCCCGGCGATTCCGCCGCCCCGGTCAGATACTCGCCTGACCGCCGCAGGGACCCGGCGCCGGCAGCCGCTGATGCGCTCCGCGACAGCATCCGCGCCGTGTTGACCCGGGAACAGTGGAAAAAACTGCAGGACTCCCGTTCGACCGTCGCCACTCTCCGGAGGAACTGGACCGACTACCTCAGCGACCCGATGGTTCGCGACGTGATGGGACAACTCGACCTCACGGCATCTCAGAAGGCGCAGATGAAATCGCTCGCGAAGGTGTACACCGGCGATCTGGCGACATTGCTGACCATTTCCGACCCCGTGGTCCGCCGCATGCGCGTGGAAGCCCTGTTTGACGACGGCTGGTCACAGGCGCGCCGCATTCTCACTCCGGACCAGCAGGCCACCGTCGAGAACTACCTTGCAACCCATCGGGAACAGATAGAAGCCGGCCTGCGCGGCCTTTGGTTGCAGGGGCTGTAGGCCGCCGGATCCACCCGAAGGGCCGCGGAAGAAACGCCTGGGAAAGCCGCGCCTGCGCGGGCTCTGGCTGCAGGGGCTGTAGGCCGCGGGGCCTTCATGGGTGGCCATGTTCCGCGTGCTCGTCCGTGGCCGCGCCTGTGCGGGCTCTGGGCCCCAGGATTCCGAGTAGCTTTGCGCTTATGCGACACCCCGGCCTTTACATCCGTCCCCTCGAACCGCGGGATATCGTTCCGGTTGCCCGACTCCTGGATGAATCGCTGCCGCACGACCGCGTTACTCCCCGCTGGCTGAAAGAAAAAGCCTTCGCCGACCCGGATTACGACAGCGCGCTTACTCTCTGCGCCATTGACGGGGGGAATCTGGTGGGGTTCGCGCATGGCGTGGCGCGTCCACTCCATGCCCCGGTGCGGGGCTGGTTCAAATGGTTCGCCGTGGCGGCTCATCGTCGGCGGACCGGCATCGCCAGCAGGCTGTTTGACCGCATCGAACGGGTGATGGCGCGTCGGGGAGTTCGGTCGGTGAGCATTGCGGATTCCGTGCCCAACTACACCATGCCGGGTGTTGACCCGCGATATCTGGAAGCTCGCGCCTTCCTTGCGCAACGGGGATACGCGGAGGGTGAGGAACGGGTGAATATGACCTGCCCCCTGACCACCTCCGACTGGGAGACGGGAGACCAGGAGGACCGGCTTGCCGCACAGGGGATACGCATCATCCGCGCCGGTCGGAAGGATCTTTCCCGCGCCCTTCAGTTCACGCGCACCTGGTTCCCCTCGTGGACGCCCGAGGTCGCGCACTGCTTTCTGCGCGAACCAATCAGCCTCCACCTTGCCGTTGAGGACGCATGCGTGATCGGGTTTGCCGCGTACGACGCGAACAATCCGGGCATGGCATGGTTCGGTCCCATGGGCACCCATCCGGAAAAGCGCGCGCGCGGCGTCGGCAGCGTCCTGCTCAAACGCTGCCTGCGCGATCTGGCGGCACAGGGGCATGCGGAAGCCATTATCCCCTGGGTGGGGCCGGTGGCGTTCTACGAAAAAGCCTGTGGCGCAGCGATCAGTCGGACGTTCGTGTCTGTTTCAAAACAACTGATGGCAGAGCGAGGATAACGGCGAGAGATAAGCTGGTACCCCGGACTGGAATTGAACCAGCGACACCAGGTTTAGGAAACCTGTGCTCTATCCAACTGAGCTACCGGGGCACCGAAGTGATCTAAGAAAAAAGTACGGCCGGCGCGGCGGTATGACAAGATCGGAAAACCGCGTCGCCCACCGGGTCACATTTTGCACCCACTTCGCGAGCCAACCGTACCCCGATTGAACCATTTTCGCGAAAACCCTTGACACGAAGACGACGCGTTGCCTCATCTGTCATGTGGCGGAACAGGGGCGGCCCTTTGCGTTGTTTCCGCAGCCCGTGGCGCCGTATTCTCATGAAGTGCAATCCATCCGCCAGTTCGCGGCTTTTTGAAGGGAAGGCATAGCCATGCAGGGAATCACGTATCTGGACGCGCTGGCGTCTTTCGGCAAAATGGGTCCCAAGGACGAGGAAGTGTCGTGGAAACTGGAGACACTCCTCGACGAAATGGCGTGGTGCGGTATTCACGGAGCACTTGTGTACCACAACGTGGCGCGGGAGTATGACCCTGCGTACGGCAATCGGATGCTCATGGAGGCGATTTCCGGTAACCCGCGGCTGTTCCCCTGCTGGGTGGTGCTGCCTCATGATTGCGGGGAAATGCCGCCCCCGAAACGGCTTGTGAAGGACATGCTGGCCGCGGGGGTAAGGGCCGTCCGCATGGCGCCGCGTTCGCAGAACTACCTGCTGGAAGAGTACGTCTGCGGTGAACTGCTCGATGCACTGGCCGGAGAGCAGATCCTGCTTTCCATCGGTATTGATCAGACGTCGTACGGCGACCTGTTCCAGATCGCATCGCGGCGGCCCGGGCTGCCCATCCTCATGACGGGCTGTTCGTGGGCTGCCACACGGAACATCCTGCCGCTCATGGATAAGTGTCCCAATGTACACATCGAGTTCTCCACGTTTCAGGCGAATTACGCGCTGGAAGAGTTCACCGAGCGGTACGGCGCCGAACGGCTGCTTTTCGGCACGGACGCGCTCCTGAAAAGCATGGGTGCGGCCAAATCGTTCGTGGACTACGCGGAACTCGGCGAATCGGATCGGAAGCTCATCGCCGGAGGAAACCTCGCCCGGCTGTTGCGGCTGGAGCGCCTGCCTGAGGAGTATCCGGCGCGGACGGACGGGCCCATCCTGAGCCGTGTAAAGGAAGGGCTGCCGCTGGAACACATCACGGTGATCGATTCTCACGCGCACATGTCGCACAACGATGCCCGCGGCGTGGGGTACATGCCGATGCCGCGAAGCGATGCGAAGCACATGATCCGCCGCAACCGCCGCCTCGGCATTGACAAAGTCGCAATAAGCTCCTGGATGGGAATATTCGCCGATTGCGAAGAGGGGAATGTCATCCTCAAGGACGCCATGGATCAATTCCCGGATGACATTATCGGGTATGCGACGCTCGACCCGAACTATCTCACCGCGGAGGAGTTCGACCGGTGGATGGGTGTGGCCCACGAGGAGTGGGGTTTCAAGGGCATGAAGCCGTACAACCCGCGGGTGCGCATCCCGTACAACTCACCGCGGTACGACCAGTGGTATACCTACGGCAACGAGCACCGGTTGTTCTGCCTGCTCCATTCGTCGGGCGGCAACTTCATCAACGAGGTGGCAGACATCAGCAAACGCTATCCGGAGATCAGCTTCCTGCTGGCGCATTCGGCAGGTGATTACCCCACCGCGCGGGAACGGCTGCCGCTGGTGAAGGAGCGGGATAACGTCTACCTCGAAATCACGCTGACACCGGTGACATACCGCATCATCGAGTACATGGTGAAACATGTCGGCGCGGAAAAAGTGCTGTTCGGCACGGACGCCCCCATGCGCGATCCGATTCCGCAGTTCGGGTGGATGTGCTACTCGCGCTGTTCCGAGGAGGAACTGGAGCTGATGCTTGGCAGGAACATGGAGCGCATTCTTGCGCGATGCAGATAACTACCGGTGGAGACACGTGATATGACGGAGAAGATTCGCTGGGGCATCATGAGCACGGGGAAGATCGCGCACAGGTTTGCTCAGGGGCTGAAGGAGCTGCCCGATGAGGCGGAGATTCTGGCAGTGGGTTCCCGCGCGCACCAGACCGCGGATGCGTTCGGCGAGGAGTTCGGTATTCCACGGCGGTACGCGTCCTACGAAGCACTGGCAGCGGATCCGGACGTGGATGTCGTTTACATCGGCACTCCACACTCCTTCCATTACGATAACGCAGTCCTGTGCCTGAACGCGGGCAAAGCGGTGCTGTGCGAGAAGGCGTTCACGATCACCGGGCGGGAAGCGGAGGAGCTGATCCGGCTTGCGCGGTCGAAGCGGCTGTTCCTCATGGAGGCGATGTGGGTGCGCTTCCTGCCGGCGACGATCAAGGTGCGGGAACTCATAAACAGCGGCGCCATCGGCGAGCCCCGGCTGATACATACGAGCCTCGGGTTCTGGACCGACATAACCCCCGAGACGAAGCTGGGGCGGTTCCTCAACCCGGCACTCGGGGGAGGCAGCATGTTCGATGTCGGTATCTACCCCATGTCGTACATCTCCATGCTGTTCGGGCAGGCCCGACGGGTGACCGGTGTGGCGCATATCGGCGAGACGGGCGTGGATGAGCAGGCGTCAGTAAGCTACGGTTACGACGACGGCCGCATTGCCAGCGCGGTATTCGGCGTGCGGACACGGGTACCGGGGGGAGCGTTCATTGCTGGCAGTGCGGGTACGCTGACCGTGGAACCGTCCTTCCTGAACCCGAAAACCCTCGTCCTGACCGAAACCGGGAAGGAGCCAGTGCGGTTCGACGTCGGTTGCGGGGGAACACCTTACCGGTTCGAGGCGCAGGAGGTGATGCGGTGCCTCTGCGAGGGGAAAACGGAGAGCGCAGTGATGCCGCTTGACGAATCCCTTGCCATCATGCGGACTATGGACGCCCTGCGCGCGCAATGGGGCATGGTCTGCCCGAATGATGCGCGGTGGGGGTGAACGGGGTCGTGGTCCATAGGCCGTATCGGACGCATGGGACCCGTTAACCGGCGAATTTGGATTCCCACCTTCACGGGAATGACGGCCGGTGGGGCAGACAGGAATGTCCGCCCCACCGGTTTGTGGTGTGGTTTCCGGCTCTCTTGGGGAGGGGAGAGCGCTACTTCCTGCGGATGGAATCCACCATGCGGGTGGTGCGCACGGTTTCACGAACATCATGCGCGCGGATGATCTGGACCCCGTGCCAGGCGGCGATAGCGGCACAGGCGAGGGAGCCTTCGAGGCGGTCGCCGACCGGAAGAGGCTGCCCGGGGCGGCCGAGCACCTTTCCGATGAAGCTTTTCCGCGACGCGCCGATCAGGAGCGGGTGTCCGATTGCGTGAAACTCGCCCGCACGCCGGAGGATTTCCAGGCTCGGTCCGGGGTCGGCGCTGACAAAGGCGCCCATGCCGGGGTCGAGGACAATGCGGTCGGACGCGATCCCACGGGTTCTGGCGTACGCCACGCGTTCGGCCAGGAACTCCGAGATTTCCCGCACGACGTCGGTGTACACGCGCACGGTTGGCGTGGTGCGGGGGGTCGGGTCCTTGGCGAACATGAGGACGACGGCGCAGTCGGATTCGGCGAGCACACCAGCGAGTGCCGGATCGCCGCGGAGGGCTGTCACGTCGTTGATCATGCCGGCTCCGTGGGCGAGGGCGCAGCGGGCGACGGCGGCTTTGTAGGTATCCACCGACACCGGGAACCCGCGTTTCGCGCATTCCTCAAGGACAGGCAGGATGCGGCGGCACTCCTCCTGCGGATCGACGGGGGGGCTATCCGGCGCGGTGCTTTCGCCGCCGATGTCAAGGAGATCGGCGCCTTCGTCCATGAGGCGGCAGGCGTGCGCGATGGCGGCTTCGGGGGAGAGGAACCTGCCGCCGTCGGAGAAGGAATCGGGGGTGACATTCACGACTCCCATGACGAGGGTGCGACCGGGGTGAAGCAGGGAATCGAACGGCTCTTTCACAGGAATGCCCTTTCCGCGCGCGCATTCGTGGTGCCATATTTCAGTCGAATGATGAACGCACGCAATTTCTTTCCGGTCAAGAGACGGCGATGGTGAACTGTTTCCGCGCGCTTCTGGTCTGCCTGTTGTTCTCCACGACGTGGGCGTTCAGCCGCGATACGACGCTTGTGGTATGGGGTATTGGCGAAGGCGAGGGGCAGGTCGGGTTTTTTGCTGCAGTGGAGGCGTTCGAGCGGGCGAACCCCGGGGTGCGGGTATCCACCAGCCCTTCCGGAGGGGGACAGAACCCGCAGAAAATGCTGACTGCCATCGTGGGTGGCGCAGCGCCGGACGTGATGAACCAGGACCGTTTCACCGTGTCGAGCTGGGCGGCGCGGGACGCTTTTCTGCCGCTGGACGGGCGACTTGCGGCGCAGGACACCACTGCACCGGACGCGATACGCAAGAGCGAGTATTACGCGGCGTGCTGGAACGAAACGGTGTTCCGGGGCAAGGTGTACGCGATCCCGAACGGGACGGATGCGCGCGCTCTCTACTACAACTTCGCGGAGTTCCGGCGCGTGGGGCTGGTGGATTCCGCGGGCGTGCCGACGCCCCCGCGCACGTGGCGCGAACTGGGGCTTTTCAGCCTGCGGCTTGCCGTGAACGATGCGCTGGAGAATGCCGGGTTGCTCGACGCGGACGGGAATCTGATTCCGCCGGCTACATGGCGCGACGTGGAGGTGTTCAACCTCCTGCTGGGGATGCCCGATGCGGAGGCCCGCGCCCGCATGCTTGACGATCCTCGGCATCTCGTGCTGCCACCGGAATGGACAAGCGTGATGGTGAACTCGTATCGCTTTCCCGTTACGCAGAAGGGGCTCGAATCGGGAATCATCAACCGCGAAGGGAAGATGACGCCACCCGCTGAGTGGAAGTTCCGGCGGATTGGCTTCATCCCCGTATACGGCAATGTGTGGCTGCACATGTACGCGTGGCAGAACCACGGGAAGTTCATGAGTCCGGACGGACGGACGTGTACGCTGAACGATCCGCGCATCGTCGAGGCGCTGGAGTGGATGGCCTGGTTCTACGACATGTTCGGAGGCCGCCCCCGGGTGGAAGCATTCAGCTCGAGTTTCCAGGGCCAGTTTCTCGATCCGTTCCTCACCGGATTTCTCGCGATGAAAGTGGAAACGGACGGGATGCTGGGCGCGATTGCCCGCTACAAGCCCGACCTCGAATTCGGTGTCTGCCTGACTCCTCTTCCCGAAGGTGGCAAGCCGACCACGTGGTCCGGCGGGTTCTCGTGGGCGATTCCCCGGAATGCCCGGCACCCGGACATTGCGTGGCGGTTCATCCGGCACATGGTCAACTACGAGACCGTGCGACTGGTTGAGCGGACGCGGATGAATTTCAACCGCAGCCGCGGAAGGCCCTATGTAATGGGCATCCCGGCAAACAGGGAGACCGGCCGGAAGCTCGCCGAGGAGTTCCTGAACGCGAACCCCGACCTGCCGCAACGGCTCAAGGACGGGTACTCCAAGTATTTCGCGATGATGGAGTTTTCTGATTTTCGTGACGTGACGCCGGCTTCGCAGTTGCTCTGGGATGAAATCCAGCGCGCGACCAACATGGCGACGTACCGCAAACTCACGCCGAAAGAAGCCGCGGACGCCGGCGCCGCCACGGTTCAACAGGAACTCGACCGGTTGTACACCTCGTCGGCGGGTGCGCCGGTAAACTGGGCTGCTGTGACGCTGGTGGTAGTGCTGCTGGTCGCCGGCGGGGGCGCTGCCGGTTACTTCTACAGCCGCGAAAAGCTCCATCTCGGCCGCATGGGGCGTGCCGACCTCGTGGCAGGGCTGGGGTTCATCAGCCCGTGGCTGGCGGGATTTCTCATATTCACGATAGGGCCGTTCATCATTTCCATCGTGCTCAGCTTCACGGAATACAACATGCTGAGCCCGGCCCGCTGGGTGGGTTTGAAGCACTATAACGAACTGTTCACCAATGACCCGATCTTCTGGAAATCGCTTGGCAGCACGATTTACATGATGATTGGCGTACCGCTCGGAATGGCCGTTGGACTCGGCGTGGCGATGCTGCTGAACAGCAATGTCCGCGGAATGTCATGGTACCGCACGGTGTACTATCTGCCCGCCATCGTGCCGACGGTTGCGTCTTCCATCCTCTGGATCTGGGTGCTTCATCCGACGAACGGGATCCTCAACATCCTCCTGGAATACGTCGGGCTGGGCCAGCCGCTCTGGCTGCAAAGCGAGCACTGGTCGAAGCCCGCCATCATCGTGATGGGTCTGTGGGGTGCCGGGTCAAGTATGATCATCTGGCTGGCGGGGTTGAAGGGGATTCCGGACCACCTTTACGAGGCCGCGCAGATAGACGGAGCGGGGAAGTGGAGGCAGTTCGTGCACGTCACGCTGCCGATGTTGAGCCCCTACATCTTCTTCAACCTGATCATGGGCGTTATCGGCACCCTGCAGATCTTTGCGCAGGCGTTTATCATGACCTCCGGCGGCCCGGTGGACAGCACGCTTTTCTATGTGTACTACCTGTTCAACAACGCGTTCCAGTACCTGCGTATGGGGTACGCTTCGGCGATGGCGTGGATTCTGTTCGTCATCATTCTGGGGCTGACACTGGTGCAACTCAAACTCGCGCCGAGGTGGGTGCATTATGAGGGCGGAGGGAAGTAGGTCGTGAAAGCTGTCCCAACGAAATCACTTTCCGAAATCAGAGAAAGCCTGCGGCGAGAGATGCCCGCGTTTACGAATCAGTACAGAGTGCGTTCTCTTTCAGTGTTCGGCTCGTACGCGCCGGGGAAAACAAATCCGTCGGAGTGACGTGGACGTTCTGGTGGAGTTCGAGGAACCGCCTGGGCTTCTTGAATTCGTGCGCCTGCAGAACCATTTGCGCGACACCATAGGGGTGAAAGTGGACCTGGTCTCGAAAGGGGCCCTGAGAGGAAAAATCGGCATGCGCATTCTGAGCGAGACGGTGCCGATATGACGCTGGAACGTGATTTCACTGATTTTCCGCTTGATATTCGTGACAATGCCCTCATTGCAACGTCTTTCGTGCGTGACATGTCGTTCGAGGAATTCGAGCACGATCTTCGTACCCAATACGCCGTGGTTCGTGCTCTGGAGATCATCGGAGAAGCCACGAAGCAGGTTCCCGCACTTGTAAGGCGCAGGCACCGCGACATTCCGTGGAAAGAAATGGCGGGCATGCGAGATCGCCTCGTGCATGGCTGTTCCACGGTTGACCTCCGGATCATGAGGCAGATGGCCAAACACGATCTACCGGTACTTCAATCCGTTTTTCAACGAGTCATCGAGGAAGAGTCGGGATTCCGCGGGCGATAAGCTATGGGAACCAAAAAACGCACATCTCGAATGCTCCGCACGCTCGCAATCCACGCGGTGCTTGTCGCCGGCGGGGTGGTGTTCAGCCTGCCGTTTTTCTGGCTTCTGACGACAA
>JAKJDF010000018.1 GCA_022706085.1 Candidatus Latescibacterota bacterium
CGATATCGGAGTTCGGGGCGGTACGTCGTAGTGTGGGACGGGCGAGACGATATGGGGCGGCAAGTGGCGAGCGGGGTTTACCTGGTTCGCCTCATGTCACCGCAAGGCACGGTGATCCGCAAGGCGACGCTTATGCGCTGATTTCGCACGATGAAGGGGGAAATCCGATGGTTGCATACAAAGCGTTTTTCGGGACGGCGTTTGTATTCGCCGCGTTCGCCCTGGCGCACGCGGAATGACGGTGATGGAAAATGCCCCCAAAACAACAAAGCCGCACCCGAGGATCGCTCAGGTGCGGCTTCGCTTATCGTGTGCAGGGACCCTGGTTCTCTGTAGGACCGCCTTCCCGCACGCTTTTTTTTACATCGTTGACTTGCTCGCGCCGGCGGTGGAGGCATCCTTCGCCGCCAACGCTGCCTGCGCCGCCGCCAGACGGGCGATCGGAACGCGGAACGGCGAGCACGACACGTAGTTCATGCCGACGCGGAAGCAGAACTGCACCGATGCCGGGTCGCCACCGTGTTCGCCGCAGATACCGATTTTGAGGTTCTTGCGGCCCTTGCGGCCAAGCTTCACACCCATCTCGACGAGTTTGCCCACGCCTTCCTGATCGAGCGACTGGAACGGATCGTCAATCCAGACCTTGTTCTCGATGTAGAACGGCAGAAACTTGCCGGCATCGTCGCGGCTGTAGCCGCAGGTCATCTGGGTGAGGTCGTTCGTTCCGAAGCTGAAGAACTCCGCTTCCTTCGCGATCTTGTCGGCGATGATGGCGGCCCGGGGAACTTCGATCATCGTGCCGACCATGTAGTTCACCGTCACACCTGTTTCCTTCATCACCTGCTTGGCGACCTTCACGACGAGGTCCTTCTGGTTCGTCATTTCGCCCATGGTGCCAACAAGCGGGATCATGATCTCAGGGTGAACGTCGATGCCTTCGGCCTTCACCTGGCAGGCGGCCTGCATGATGGCGCGGGCCTGCATGGCAGTGATTTCCGGATACACCATTCCGAGGCGGCAGCCGCGGTGGCCGAGCATGGGGTTCAGCTCGTGCAACTGGTGGAGCTTTTCCCGGATGCGCATCGGGTTGCGGTTGATTTTGTACGCCAGTTCCTCGATCTGATCGTCGGTGTTCGGAAGGAACTCGTGAAGCGGGGGATCCAGTGTCCGGATCGTCACGGGCAGGCCGTTCATCACGCGGAAAATGCCGACGAAGTCTTCCTGCTGCATCGGCAGAATCTTCGCCAGAGCCTTCTCGCGGCCCGCGAGGTCGTCCGCCAGAATCATTTCGCGTACGGCGTCAATACGGTCGCCGCCAAAGAACATGTGCTCGGTGCGGCAGAGCCCGATACCCTCGGCGCCGAAATCGAGCGCGACCTTGGCGTCGTGCGGAGTGTCCGCATTGGTGCGGACGCCCATGGTGCGGATCTCATCCACCCACTTCATCAGCGCGCTGAAATCGCCCGTGATCTCCGGGTCTTTCGTGGGAACAGCGCCCAGCATGACGGAACCGTCGGAACCGTCAATCGAAATGACGTCGCCCTCTTTGACGGTGATCGTCTGCCCGCCGACCGTCACGTTAAAACGGCGCTCGGTGTAGCTGACGCTCAGCGCGCCGCACCCGACGACGCAGGGCTTGCCCATGCCACGGCCGACAACGGCGGCGTGGGAGGTTTTCCCACCGTGCACCGTCAGGATGCCCTGCGAGGCCGCCATACCACCGATGTCCTCGGGGCTGGTCTCCAGGCGGACAAGGATGACCTTCTCGCCGCGTCCTGCGGCGGCTTCCGCGTCTTCCGCGTTGAAGTACACCTTACCGACTGCCGCGCCGGGGGAAGCGTTCAGGCCCTTCGCCAGGACGGTGGCCTTCTTCTTCGCTGCCGGGTCAAACATCGGGTGAAGCAACTGGTCGAGCTGGTCCGGATCGATGCGGGCAACAGCCTGTTCCTTGGTGATGAGCTTCTCCTTCACCATGTCAACCGCAATTTTGACGGCAGCCTGGGCGGTCCGCTTGCCATTGCGGGTCTGCAGCATGAACAACCTGTTCCGCTCGATGGTGAACTCGATATCCTGCATGTCCTTGTAGTGCTTTTCGAGTTTCGCGCGGATGTCCTCAAGCTGCTCGTAGGCAACTTTCTGAGTTTTCGCCAGTTCGGAGATGGGTGAGGGGGTGCGCACGCCGGAAACAACGTCTTCGCCCTGCGCATTGATCAGGAATTCGCCGTAGAAAACCTTCTCACCGGTGGCGGGATCACGCGTGAAGGCAACGCCGGTGGCGGAATCTTCACCCATGTTGCCGAACACCATGGCCTGCACGTTAACGGCGGTACCCCAGTCTTCGGGGATCTTGTTGATGCGGCGGTAAATGATGGCGCGGTTCCCCATCCACGACCCGAACACGGCGTTAATGGCTCCCCAGAGCTGCTCCTTGGGGTCTTCCGGGAAGTCCATGCCTTTGCGCTGCTTCACGGCGGCCTTGAACTTCACCACGAGGTCCTTGAGGTCCTCCGTCGTCAGATCCGTGTCGTTCTTGACGCCTTTTTCCGCCTTCTTGGCTTTGATGATGACTTCGAAGGGATCCTCTTCGTCTTTGGACTGCGGCTTGAGGCCGAGCACGACGTCGCCGTACATCTGCACGAAGCGGCGGTAGCTATCCCATGCGAAGCGTTCGTTTCCGGATTGCTTGATGAGGCCTTTGACGGTCGTGTCATTCAGGCCAAGGTTAAGCACCGTATCCATCATTCCAGGCATGGAGATACGCGCGCCGGAACGGACGGACACCAGCAGGGGATTCGTCGGGCTGCCGAACTGCTTGCCCATGATTTTTTCGATGTGCGCGATGCCGGTTTTTACCTGTTCGTCCAATTCCGCGGGGTACCGTTGGTTCAGCTTGTAGTAAACGGTGCACATCTCGGTTGTGATGGTGAAACCAGGAGGTACAGGGAGACCAATCGCCGCCATTTCGGCGAGGTTGGCGCCCTTACCGCCAAGCAGGTTCTTCATCTTCGCGTTCCCGTCAGCGGTTCCACCGCCGAACAGATACACGTACTTCTTTGCGTCTGCCATGAAGTTGCCTCCGTGGAATTGTTGACCGAAAGGTGAATTGTGCTCTTGTATGCGGTTCCAGTGATTGTGCGTTCCGGGTTTGGTGCAGATGGCGGGTTGAGCGCCTTGCTCGCGGGTAACCGGGTCGGGTGCTCTGCAAAACCACTAGAATGCAAAAATATACCGAAATCCTGAGTGTCTCGGCAAGTATCCGCGCGCCGCACGAGGCCAGAATGGCAGGAACAGGTCGGGAGGGATGCCCTATTTTCGTTCCAGATACCCCAGATCGCGAAGTTCGCTGTCCTTCTTCATCCAATCCCGCTTCACCTTCACGAAAAGTTCCAGATAGACCGGACGTCCCAGGAAATCTTCGATCTTCTTCCGGGAAAGTTGACCGATCTGTTTGAGTTGCCGTCCATTCCTGCCGATCATGATGCCTTTCTGGGAATCCCGGTCTACCAGGATGGTCGCATCTATGTAGTCTTTTGGCGTGCGTTCGATGAATTCCTCCACTACTACGGCGGTGGTATAGGGTATTTCCTCCTTCATCGTGACGAAGATCGTCTCGCGGATGAGCTCAGCGACGAAAAAGCGCTCCGGTTGCTCGGCGATGGTATCGGGCGGGTAAAGGAACGGGCCTTCAGGGAGGTGTGCCGTAATGGTATCACCGACGGGACGGAGGTTCAGTTCCAAGCGAGCGGAGATAGGGATTGTGCCGTCCGGGTAGAGGGACAGATCCACCGCCTTCTCGGCGAGGTCCACCTTGTTGAGCACGAACACCGTTGCCTTGTCCGGCACGGCAGCAAGCTCCACCGTGTGCTTGATCAGGGCCGGATCGGGCTTCATGTAGTCGAACATGGCGAGTATCACGTCCGCGTCGCGAATGGAGCGGTGAATATGCTCCATCATCGCCTCCTGCAGACGGTAGCGTGGCTCCGCGACCATTCCGGGTGTATCGAGGAAAATTGCCTGCGCGTTGCGGTTGGGGTCCGTGATGATGCCGAGGACGCGGGTACGGGTTGTATGGGGCTTCGGGGTGACGATGCTCAGCCGTTCGCCGACGAGGGCGTTCATAAGGGTGGATTTGCCCGCGTTCGGTGGACCGATGATCGCGATGTATCCGCATCGGGTGGTGCCAGGGGTGCTCGGTTCCATCGTGTGTTTCGTCGCCGTGTGGTAAGGGGTGCGATGTCGGGACAGGTGATTGAAAGAAAGATACAGACCCGGAACCACTGCGGCGCCCCTCGCAAGACCGGCCAGCCATCTTTGTCCGCGCTTCCGGCGGTCGCTACATTCACCTCATCGGTTTTTTTCCGTGTCAACCGGTTTGCTTCAGGAGGCATTCATGGCGGCGCGTTACCGGGTTGCGATCGTAGGATGCGGCGGGATTGCGCATACCCACGCGGATTCGTGCAGGAAGATGCCGGAAGTAGAAATCGTGGGTCTGGCAGATGTTCGTCCGGAGGCGCTGGCGGAGTTCGGCAAAACGTTCGAAGTCCCCGCGGAGAAGCATTTCACCGATTACCTGACGATGTACGACGCGGTGAGACCGGATATCGTGTGTGTGTGTACGCGGCCCGCCCAGCATTGCGCGCCTACGGTAGCCGCGCTCCAGCGCGGCATTCATGTGCTCTGCGAGAAGCCGATGGCGCTTGACCTCGAAGAGGCGGACGCAATGGTGGCTGCAAGCGAAAAATCGGGGGCGAAACTGGCCATCAACACGCAGCGGCACACCGATCCGGTCTACCTTTACGCGGTGAAGCTTGTGAAAGAAGGCTGCATCGGGGAACTGCGCACCCTCAGAAGTGAGTGCAAGACGTACGAAGCGGGTTACGGAATGATGAACATCGGTGCGCATTACCTCGACGCGATGCGTCTGTATGCCGGTGACGCGGCATGGGTGTTTGCGCATCTCACCAACGCCGCAGGGAAGGACATCACGCCGGCCGACATCGAACCGGGTGAGCGGGATACCGGCCTCACTGCCGGAAAAGCGTGCACCATGCAGATCGGGTACGCCAGCGGAGTGATGGGCGTGTCAGAATACTGGGTCGGAACGGCCACGTTTGGCTTCGAAATCGTGGGAACCAGGGGAGCGCTTGCCATTCGCGGCAGGGACGCCAGCATCTTCATGACAAAAGGAGGCGGCGGCAAAGCCAACGACGACATCGCCTGGGAAACCGTTCCCGTGCCGCTTGCCGAGGAGGAAAAGGAAGTCGTTGCGGAGCGGCGCTGGAGCACCATTTTCATGATGCGCGCCCTCATCAAGGGCATCGATGAGAACACGATTCCCGCCTGTTCGGGGTACGACGGGCGCGCGGTTCTGGAACAGATCATGGCGACGTACGTATCCCAGATCTCAGGTTCGCGGGCGATACTGCCTCTTGCGGACCGCCGCCACCCATTGAAACTCTGGCAGTAGGCGCGCGGGAGCCACAACCCGTGCGCAGCCGCCGAAGAACGTAACGCCGCCGGATGTGATGAATACTGCCGCATTTCTGGACGACATTCGCAGCTTCCGCGGCTTCGGGCGCGAGACCGAAGTCAGAGAAACCCGTTCCGCGAGCTTCTCAGGGGAACCCGTCAGCGTTGCAACATTCGTGAATGAGTTCTGGACTTCCCGCCAGCGCGCCGCGCACAGCCTGCATGAGCTTTCCTATCGCGCCTGTTTCAAACCGCAGTTGCCGCGCTTCTTCATCGAACGCCTGACCGCGCCGGGTGACCACGTGTATGATCCCTTCATGGGGCGCGGAACAACGCCGCTCGAAGCCGCGTTGCTGGGCCGCGTGCCGCTGGGATGCGACGTAAATCCGCTCAGCGAAATACTTGTCCGTCCGCGCCTGAAGCCGCCGCAGGCTGACGAAATTGAACGGCGTCTGGCCGAGATTGACCTCGACGCGGCGACCGCCGTTCGAGCCGACCTGAAGGTGTTCTATCACCCGGAAACGCTGCGCGAAATCTGTGCGCTGAGGGACTACCTGCGTGCACGGGAACAAAGTAGCAAACTCGATGCGGTTGACCGATGGATCCGCATGGTGGCGGTGAACCGCCTCACCGGCCACTCGCCGGGGTTTTTCTCGGTGTACACGCTGCCGCCGAATCAGGCTGTCACCGTTGCACAGCAACGGAAGATCAACGTGCGCCGGAACCAGAAACCACCGCGGCGCAATGTACGGGAAATCATTCTGAGGAAAACCCGGTCGCTGCTGCGGGATTGCGACGACGACACGCGACGAGTGCTCGCAAGCGCCGGAAAGGACGCACGGTTCCTGACGCAGCCCGCCGGATCGGTTCCCGAATTACCCCGCGATTCTGTACGACTGGTCGTCACCTCGCCCCCGTTTCTGGATATCGTGAACTACGCGCAGGACAACTGGCTGCGGTGCTGGTTCTGCGGGATCGACGCGGGCGGCGTCGGTATTACCATGGCGCGGAAGCTGGAGGAGTGGCAGGCGGCGATGAGCGAGGTGTTTCGCGAGCTTGCCCGCGTGCTCACCCCCGGCGGACACGTGGCCTTTGAGGTGGGCGAGGTGCGGACCGGAACGGTGAACCTCGAGGAGGCGGTGATTCCGTGCGGCATCGCGGCGGGGCTTTCACCGGTGTGTGTGCTGATCAACGACCAGCACTTTACGAAAACCTCCAACTGCTGGGGTGTTGACAACCGCACGAGAGGAACCAACACGAACCGGGTGGTCGTATTCAGGAAGGCGTGACGGAAGGGGGCGCCGCGGGGAAAAAGTCCGCAGATCATGCAGATTGGCACAAAAGGGTAGGGCGCTCTCGCCGAGAGCGCCGTGCTGAACCAATTCCAGAGGTTCTCGTCGCGCCGCCGCTCGGCCCACGCTGTTCGTCGTGAACACACAGTGGGGCGGGTATTCCCGTCTGCCCTGCGGGATTCACTTCACCGTCATTCCCGCGCAGGCGGGAATCCAGGCCAACAGGTGAAGAAAGGCCGCCGCCAGTATCCAGCCAGGCAGTTGGCGGCGCCAGAATGCCCCGCCCCGCGGAAACGCACTGTTTCGTTTTCTGGATTCCCGCCTGCGCGGGAATGACCGCCGGACCGGGGGCCGTACGCTGCCTGCCCTCACCTCACCCGCTCGATGATCTCTTCCTCGCGGATGCGGACAACCTCCAGATACGCATTTGTCGGGTCGGTCATGGGCACCGGTGCGCCGCTGGCGTCGTAATACCCGATCACCACCCACCCGCCGCTCACCTCCACCGTCGGGTAACCGAGGTCCGTGTTCGGTTTGCCTTCCAGCAGCACGAGATCGGTCGAACCCCACGTCCGCCCGCCGTCGGTGGAACGTACTGCTCGCACTCCGCGGGGAATCGTGCGGTAGCCGTGCACCGCGAGAAGAGATCCATCTGACAGCACTGCGAGATCGCTGGGCAGACGGCGGTTTTCGAGGAATTGCACCGGGGCAGACCATGTTCGACCGGCATCCCGCGACCATCGGACCAGCGAGAACATCCCGGTTCCGTTGTTCTCGCGCCCCAGAAGCACCCATTCCCCTGATGGCAGCACGCAGTACGTCGTTTCGTTGATGTCCTCCGCCACGAGTGTCAGGTCACCCCAGCTCCACCCGTTGTCGCTCGACCACAGGAGCCATGTCTTCTTCGCCAGATACACGGGGAGCGCAAGCCGCCCGTCGGCCAGCGTCAGAATTCGGCCAAACGGCGAGTAGTGCGACCACGGTTCACCCGCAGGCGCGAACACCGGCTCCCCCCACGAACGCCCTCCGTCCGTCGAATAGACAAACCCGGTGCGGTACGCGTCCGATTCCTTCGGTGTCTGTTCGGGCGGAATGCGCGTGCCGTCGGCGTGGTAGAGCCGGCACCTCCAGAAGGCACAGACAAGCGTCCCATCGTGCGCGACGCCGAGTGCCGGGTTGCGGTCGTCGTTAGGGGGCGACGCGACCACTGTCACCGGTTCGGACCACGTGCGCCCGTTGTCCTCGGAGCGCACGGATGCGAGATACCCTCCCGAGCCCATGTGCCCGGCCCCTGCGCGGTACACGATGACAATGGCGCCGTCGCGCGTGACCACGGAACGCGGGAAATAACCGGAGTCCCTCGTCACGCGGATGCGTTCGGCGGAGGGAAGGGAGTCGACGTGAAGTTCGCTCATCTGCGCGGGTCGTGCGGTGCTCAGGTCCGACATGGGTGTCCTTTCTGCGACGGGTGCGCAGGATGCGAGTGCGGCAACGGTGGCGAAAGTGGCTATTCGCGAAACTACCATGAGATTACCTTGTTTGCCCGATTCATGGAGGCACCGGCTTCGTCGGGTCCTCATCCCGCCTGCCGCATCTCCGCACGTTCCCCCGCAAGGCCTGGAAGGCCGCAACAGTTCAACACGCGGGCATCGCCCCGGTCGTGAGTGCAAAGATTTCCCACCCCTCAACGCCCGGCCACCGACCAAAACCGTCATTCCCGCGCAGGCGGGAATCCAGCCTTGCGGCATCGCGTGCAGTCCGATTGGCGGAACTCACTTGGTATTCGGTGTCACGCGATGGCTGACCTGACCCGTCTGCCATCGCCGCGGTGTGCACAGAACACCATGCAGGAACTTTGGATTCCCGCTTCCTCGGGAATGACGACAATGGGATGCGACGCCCCCTGCTCGTCATTCTGAGCGAAGCGAAGAATCTCTCGCCACGTGCGGGGAACCGCACTCCGCATTGTCAGCCGTCTCGGCACAACGACCGCCCGGAAACACCTTGCTGGAGGGACCCGCTCCGTCGGGTCCTCATCCCGCCTGCCGCATCTCCGCAGAGATACCGGGCCATCTACCGAGGCCGTCATTCCCGCGCAGGCGGGAATCCAGGCACATCCGTTCCGCCCCCAAGCGAGTGCCGGCACCCACCGGCGACGACGCGTGTGCCTGCCTCGCGGAGACACCTTGCCGGAAATACCCGCTCCGTCGGGTCCGGGGCACGTCCTCACCGCAAAGCGGCGATCAGTTCGTCCTCCCGCACCCGCACACACTCTACCACGCATCCAGTGCCATCGTACGCGAACAGAGACGCCTTGCTCGCGTCGTAGTAGAACATCACCACCCAGCCGTTCCACCGCACCACCGAGGGATATCCGCAGTCGCCGGTGGTGGCTTTGTCATGCACCACGAGTTCCACCTCCGACCACGTCATCCCGCCGTCCGTCGAGCGCCGGGCACGGGCGCCGCACGGCTCATCCCGGTAACCGAAGACGCACAACACCGAACCATCGGCCAGCACGGCAAGGTCGGACGGATGCCTCGTGCCCCCGAAAAACAGGCGCGGCTCGGACCACGTCTTCCCGTCAGGCGAACTCCGCACGAACGACGACTGCTCTCTGTTCCGGTTCGATCTTCCCACCAGCAGCCAGCCGCCGGACGGCAGCACGCAGTAGGCGGTCTCGTTGATGTCGTCCGCGACAAGTTGCTGCTCGCCCCACGTGCGGCCATTATCACGCGACCACAGAAGCCACGTCTTTTCGAGGTAAATCGGCATCGCCATGCTGCCGTCTGCCAGCGTGAGCATGGAGCCGTACGGCGACTGGCTATCCCACGGCGTCTGGTCTGTCCAGAGCATCGGTTCGCCCCAGGAACGGCCGTGGTTGGTGGAGAGGACGCGCCCCGTGTGCAGCGCCTTCGGGTTGCGGCGGTCGGTCATGTACTTACCGTCCGGGCCGTACATGCCGTTGGCGTGGTAGGTGACCACCACGGTGCCATCCTGCGCGACCCCTACCGCCGGGTTGCGGTCGTCAAAGGCGCGCGTGTTCACTACCACCACCGGCTTGGACCACGTGCGCCCGCCGTCTTCCGAGCGGCTCGACACGAGGTAGCCGTCGCGCCCCATGTGGCCCGCGCCCGCGCGGAACACGACAAGAATGGCGCCATCCTTCGTGACGACGGCCACGGGGAAATACCCCATGTCAGAGGCAACGCGCACGCGCTCGGCGCTGGACAGCGTATCAACGTGGAGTTCGCTCATGGAACGGCCTTTCTCCTGGGCAGATGGGATGGAACAGCCTGCTTATCCG
>JAKJDF010000019.1 GCA_022706085.1 Candidatus Latescibacterota bacterium
GTACAGCCGCGCCGTCGTCGTTGCGATGGCGATTTCCGGTGCGCCGTCGCCATTCAGGTCGCCGATGCCGGGACTGGCGCATTCGCCGTCAAGCTGGCGCTCCCAGACAAGCGCGCCGGTGAGTGCGTCGAACGCGCGCACGACACCCGCAGCGTCGCCCTGCACGAGTTCCACCCGCCCGTCGCCGTTCACATCCGCAAGCGCGGGAGAGGCCCAGAACACCGACGCGACCTTCGCCTGCCAGACCACCTTCCCCGCGCCGTCAATGCAGCTCAGGGTGGACTCCGGCTTCGTAGTCCACGTCATATCGGCGGCATAAATCAGGGCCGGAAGACCCTCGCGTTCCAGGATTGCGGGGCAGGTCATGTACCGCCGGTGCGTGGGCACCCGCCACATCTCCTTCCCCGTGTGGTCCACCGCGATCACCGCCTGATACGCCGCGGTGACGAACTCCGCGTAGCCATCGCCGTTGATGTCGGCCGCCACGGCTGCGCCCTGCATGACCATGTCGCATTCCGCGACCCACGCCTGTCGGATATCGAGACGGGCGGCTTTGTTGACGGTTGAAGACGCTGCGCTCATCGGGGAACTCCTTTATTCGAGGGCGAAAGGAAGTGTGCGCCGTGATCGTGTTCCGGGTACTCAAGATACGGGGGGGAGGGTCACTGGGCGAAAAGGTGGCAATCCGGAACGAGCGAAGAGAGCAATGCAAACAGGAAACCGAAGGATCTCCACCGAGACATTGTCGTTACCACCAAAAGGGACCGCGGGCTTCCTTCAGGCCCCGATGCCGACCATTACCAACGGAACCGCAGGCACGCCGCGCCCCTGCCTGACCACATTGTAAAACTCACCCTCGTAATACGCAACACCGGAGCTCATACCGTTTTGCAGCGATTTCATTGGCAGAATCTCTACTCCGACATCGATTTGGTCACTGACAAAAAAGGCGAGGTGCTTGACGAACAGGTCATACGCCACAAAGGAGTATTTGCCGAATTGAACCTCCACAGCAACGCGATCCTTGACGAAATCGGTCTGGTTGTAACTGAATATGGGCTTTTCCCCGGCCGCTTCGATTTCGCGCCTCTGGTCTGCTGCGCTCATGGTAAGCGTCCTGCGAATCAGTTTCTCATCCCGTGTCACCCAGTAATTCACTCTGCTTTCCTTCCACTCCTTCGCCCTCAACAACCGCTGGAACTCTTTGTTCATCGCGATAGGACTGAAAAGCAGACTGCCTTTGGTGCGCTTCTCTTTCGATACCTTGGTTCTGCATTGCGCGGCATCGACTGTGGCGACAACCTCCTTGATTTCAGACCACAGGTCGGGCTTATGAACTAACAGGAATTCCAAGCCATTCAGGTGTGAATACGTCTCAACGATTTCCATAAACGGGAACACTCCTATTCGGTGGCCATTTCAGCAAGCAACCCCAACTGGTTCGAGACCTTCTTGGGGGTCCACGGGGCAATAGTGAGGGAGTTGTTCGCCTCTACCGGATCATATACCGGTCTAGTCATTGGACGCGTCTTGAGTGTGCCGTTTATCTCCCCATTAATCCTCTCACGGGCAAGACCCACGTATTTCGGAAGTATCTCCGCTCCCGCCCCGCGGCGCCCGTGACGTATGGCAGCAACGATTGTCGTTCCCGTGCCAAGGAATGGATCCAGAACCCAGTCGTTTTCGTGGGTCATGGAAAGAACAAGACGCTCCACGAGTTCAACGGGGAATTGGCAGGGGTGCTCCGTTTTCTCGACGTGGTTGCTCTTCACGTTGGGTATGGCCCACACGTCGCCTGGATTCTTTCCAAGCGGGTTGCACGAATACTGTCCAGCTTTCGGGCCTTTGAAGTATTTCTTCCCGGGATATTTCTGCGGAACGCGAACTGGGTCGAGGTCAAAGACGTACTCATCGGTCTTCGTGAACCACATGATAGTTTCATATCTACCAGAGAAACGGCGGGAGCAATGCAACCCGTGCTCGAAATGCCAAATGATTCGATTCCTCATTTGCAAGCCGAGATTGGCAAAAACTGGATACAGAAGCGTGTCCAGAGGTACTATGGCTCCGCCTTCGACATAGTTTCCCACTTGCCAGCAGATGCTGCCGCTCTTGGCAAGCACTCGCCAGCATTCAGTGATCACCTGCGCTTGTTGGTTCAGATATGAGTCCAAATGCATCCTGTTCTCGTATTCCTTTCCGACGTTGTAAGGAGGGGACGTCACGATTAATTGCTGCGATTCGGAAGGAATATCGCGAAGAAGATCAAGGCAGTCCCCCTGAAACACAACTGCTCTTTCGGAAAGTGCAAAGGTTCCGGATATCGTTATCGGGTGTCCCATTTTCATTTCCACTTCTCTCCGTGTGCGCATTCATTCTCCCGTATCCGCTCCACCGCCCTTGACGATTTTGCTTCTCACCTGTTCCGCTTCCGGTGCGCTGGCCGGTTTCGGCGCCGACATGGTGCCGTCCGGGTTAATGGTGGGCAGGCCGAGGGCCTCGCGCACCTGGTTCGTCAGTGTGGCCATGAGGTCTGGATGTTCCCGCAGATAAGCCTTCGCGTTCTCGCGCCCCTGCCCGATGCGCTCGTCATTCAGCGAGAACCATGTGCCCGACTTCTTAAGGATGCCGAGTTCGGTACCGAGGTCAATAAGCTCTCCGGCGCGGCTGATGCCTTCACCGTGCATCAGATCGAATTCCGCGCTTTTGAAAGGCGGCGCGA
>JAKJDF010000001.1:0-232515 GCA_022706085.1 Candidatus Latescibacterota bacterium
AGCCCCGGGGAAAATGCTTTACGACGCACGCGGGTGGGCTGATGTTCAGGCGGCGCCAGTAGTGCAACGACCGGAACCATTGGGGCGCATCACGATGATTGTGGACGACAAGCCCTCAGGGGACCTGCACTGTCTCAACGTGTACGATTCCCAGTTGGAGGAACTGTGCCGACTGCCGAGAGGTACCATCCGCGCAGTTCGCGTGATCGAAGGCACACCTGTTCCAGCGGGCGAAGGTGGCGCGAGTGCTCTGGTTCCCCGTGTACGAAGTCGCATCGTCGGTGAGGGCGTTGTGGAAGAGGACGGATCCTTCAACCTGGTTGTCCCGGGATCGACGCCGTTGCGTTTCCAGCTTCTGGACAGCTCGGGTATGGCGCGCGCAACAATGCACAACTGGATGTGGCTTCACCGGCGCGACCAGCGGGGTTGTATAGGTTGCCACGAAAACCCCGAATTGGCGCCAGAAAACCGGTCCACTCAGGCACTTCTCCGGATGAGAGCGGACACCCTCCTCAAGCCGCCGGCTGAACGGGAGTCGTTTTCGTTTCGCGGGGATGTCAACCCAGTTCTACAGCGTTCGTGTCTGCCCTGCCATTCGGGATCGCGCATTTCAGGATTCTCCATTACCGGCAATGATACCACAAGCTACCAGAAGCTGTTCG
This sequence comes from Candidatus Latescibacterota bacterium, assembly GCA_022706085.1. Classification (GTDB taxonomy): domain Bacteria; phylum Latescibacterota; class MWCZ01; order MWCZ01; family MWCZ01; genus MWCZ01. Next base: position 663 of record JAKJDF010000001.1, read on the forward strand.
CAACACAACAACCCACAGGCCGCCGTTTCGTCGAGAAAGGGGCGGCGCGGTCCAGCGTTCTCATCTGGGCAGTTCGCGGGAAGGTGATGGACACCAATTCTGGCACCGTGCGCAGCATGCCGCCTCAAATGGCGCTGCCGCGATCTGAAATCGATTTGCTGACCGCCTGGGTAGATTTTGGCGCCCCGTTTTGAGAACGAGTCTGGAGGGGGTTCTCCGGTGCGTGCAATCACAAACTCAGCGTGGCGCGTGACCTCGGTGGTGGGGTTTGCGGCGGTGGTCTGCATCGCCGCGGCGAATGTGAATCACGTTCGCACAGACTCTGACTCGAGTTACACCACCACAGTCGACTCACGTTACAAATCGCCGATCAATCTGAAGTTGAGCAGCGACGGGCGTTTCGCGTACGTCGTGTGTGAGAAAAGTGGCGAATTGATCTGCGTCGATCTCAGGACGCGGCGTCCGGTAGCCTCCGCCCACGTGGGCGGCCACCCTTTTGATCTCGCAGTATCCCGGGACGGGGCTCTGGTTTTCGTCACTTGCCGCGAAACGGATTCCGTAGTGGTGATAGACTCCGGATCGTTTCGTGAACGCGATAGGTTCGCTGCAGGGTTCAATCCTCACGGGCTGGCAATCGATACAACCGGACACCGTCTGTTTGTTGCCAACATGGCTGCGGACAACCTTAGCATCGTTGATTCCCGCGCCGGAACTCTCCTGAGCACCATTGGTACGGGAAGGCAACCTTTCGATGTTGTGATCTCGCCGGATAATCGCCTCGCCGCAGTCACGAATCAGCTTTCTGACCGAATACCCTTCCGCGTAACGCCGTCCTCGGAAATCACCATCGTTGATGTAGCCTCGGGGCGCGTTACCGCCCGTGTGGAAACCCCGGGATGCGTGATCCATCAAGGCGTAACGTGGACACCGGACGGCAAGTGGATTCTCGCCGTTACGGAGATACCACGAAACCTTGTCCCGGAAACGCAGATGTATCAAGGGTGGATGGTCACGTACGCCCTCATGGTGGTCGAACCCCGCCGGGGAGGACGTGTCGGGCGGCTCCTCCTCGACGATGCAAATCTTTACTACGCTGACCCGTTTGACGTTGTCTGCTCGCCGGATGGGGAGACCATCTATATCAGTTCGTCTGGCGCCGATGTGGTGAACGTTCTCAGTTGGAGTGCGGTCACACGCACGTTGCGGATTCGGGAAGATCGAATCACCGTGAACGACGACTCCTTGGCGCTCTACGCAAGACATCTTGGTTTGAGTGGTGAGTACGTTGTCGCCCGTATTCCATGTGGCACGAACCCCAAAGGTATGGCCCTCAATCACACCGGTGATACGCTCTACGTCGCCAATCGATTGTCTGACGCCGTCGGAATAATAGACACCCGACTCATGAAATGTGTCGGTGAGATTGCACTGGGAGGACCGACAGAAATCACCGAGTTGAGGGAGGGCGAGCGCCTTTTCAACTACGCCAGCATAAGTTTCCAGAAACAGGTAAGCTGTGCAACCTGTCATCCGGAGAACAACGTTGACGGGCTTCTGTATGACATTGCGGCAGACGGAGGATTCGGAAGGAACATCGTCGACAACAGGACCATGCGCGGCATTGCGGAAACAGCCCCGTTCAAATGGAGCGGAAAGAACCCGACGATCGAACGGCAGGAAGGTCCGAGGGCCGCACAGCTGTTTTTCCGTTCCCATGGCTTTGACCAACGGGGCGTTCGGGCGATCAGCCATTTCATCGAGTCACTCCCGCTGACGCGCAACCGGTACCTCAGCCCTGACAGCGTTCTGACTCCGGCCCAGAGGAGGGGCAAGGCTTTGTTTTATAGAACGTTCACAAATACCGGTGCATACATCCCCATCGGCAACCGATGTATTACCTGCCACGAACCGCCGCTGTACACCAATCGGAGAATGCACAACGTCGGAACGCAGGCGGACCACGACCTGGAACGCCATTTCGACACCCCGCAATTGAACAGGGTGTACGAAACGCCGCCCTTCCTTCACGATGGAAGGTGTTGGTCACTGGAGGAAATCTGGACCCTGCACAACCCTGATGATCTGCACGGCCAGACGAACGACATGATGAAAGAGCAGTTGAACGACCTGATCGAATACATGAAAACGTTCTGAAGGGCTTTTATGCGGAGAAGCGTGGTTATTGGCGTTCTCGCAGTGCATCTCATTCCTATTCAGGCGACGGCGCCGCCTGAATCACCGGCGTACGTTGGTGCTGAAACCTGTGGGCGCTGCCATACTGCCGCTTTCACATCGTGGGCGGGTAGCGACCACTCGCGGGCGGCCCTCGTATTCGGAATGAGGGCGGGCAGGGAGATGATGGCGCGCGCAGGAACCGCCGGGTTCCAATTGTCCTGTCGTGCCTGCCACGCTCCACCAGACACCGTGGCCCCAATCTCCCCCGACGGTAGTTTCAGAAGCGAAGACGGTGTACAATGTGAAACGTGTCACGGTCCCGGAAGCCTCCACGTTCAACTCAGGACGGCGCCGGAGAGCGACTCCACGCGTTCGGGACTGGTGCCCGTGCGAGCGGACACGGCCTTTTGTCTGTCGTGCCATCAGGCGGGGAAACCGCTGCATGATGCCACCGCGCTGCGAACCCCGCGTTTCGATAAGTCGCTGTTCTGGAAAAGAATCCAGCATCGCCGTTGAGCGAGTGACCCTCAGAAAGGCTCGAAATGAGGCGGTTGGACACAGGTAGGCAACCCTCTTTTCCCTTTCCCGCCATCTGGCTCATTCTGTTGGCTGCATGTATGTGCCCTCGCAGCGCTCTGCGCGCAGATCAGTTGCCGGTCGCGCCTTTGCCGGCGGATTTCCCTGTGTGGGAGCACTGGACGCACTTCACGACGGAAAATGGTCTGCCGTCGGACAAGATCATGTCTGTCGCGGTTGACGGAGATGCGGTCTGGGTAGGCACCGATAATGGACTCGCGCTGTTGGAGCAGGGCCGGGTCACAGAGGTGTACACTCCTGCAAACGGGTTGGCGCACAGAGCAGTGATTTCGCTTTCCGTTGACGGCCGTTCGCACGATGTCTGGGCAGGCACCATGGGAGGGCTCACCAGAATCAGCGGTGGGAAACTCACGACCTTCACACAATTCAACAGCGGGCTTGCCAACGACGTAGTGTTCGGAGTGTGCGTGGAAAACAACAACGTCTGGTTCGCCACAACGGCAGGCACCGGACGGTTTCGCGTCCGAGAGAACGCGTGGGACGTTTGGACCCCCGAGACCTCGCCACAACACGAACCATGGGGATATTTCGTCGACTACGATGATGCCGCACGCGACGAGTTTGTGTATGCCGCCCTCTGGGGCGGCGGGTTGATGGAATACGATCTGGCACGAGGAACGTGGAAAGGATACCTCGACCCCGACGGCGAAATGGAGGTGGATGTATTTCGGGATGATGGCATCGTCCACGTGATCACGACGGGATGCAGTGCCCGCGCCGGGTTGGTCTGGGTGAGCACATATTTCGGTTTGAGCAGTTACGACCGGAAGCGCTGGCGCGCGTACATGACCCATGATACCGGACTGGCCAGCGAATTCATCAATTTCGTAAAGGCGCGTGGGCGACGTGCGGTTGTGTGCACTGATAAAGGAATCAGCATGGTGGACTATGACACGAACCACTGGGTCACCTACGCACGCGACGAAAACGGTGTCAACCGTTCGGTCAGGATATTTCAGGAAGACCGCCTCATCCAGGAGCGCAAGTTGGAAGTCGGGCTTTCGAACACGTTCACGTGGGGGTGCGACTTCCAGGGCGATTCGATATGGGTCGCAACGGCGAAGGGATTAAGCCTCGGTTGGGTCACGACGCCGTCCTCCACAAGCCGATAGCGCGGGGGATCAGAAGATGGTGATTGCACGCACGGCGAAATCGCGCGCGGCGCGCCTGATGGTCGTGCCGGCAGCACTTCTGTTCGTTTCGGCCTCGACAGCGATGGGGCAGTATGCGGGCCGGCCCGACACGATCACGACACGGTACGGAAACACCCCTCCCGAACTGGAACCTTACTCCGGCGGCGTTGCAAACCCTTATCGCCGCTTCTTTCGAGACCCATTGGAATATCTGGGACCGGGACGCGATAAGCCCGAACCGGATGTGGACACCGTATGGATAGGGGTTCTGGCACCCCTCGAGAGAACGCACGAACGGTATATCGGACAATCGATCGCCAAAGCGTGCCGGCTGGCAGTAGAGGAGGCGAACGTCAACGGAGGATTCCGGGGCAAACCGTTTGGACTCGTTGTGAGGAATGATACCGGACTCTGGGGTGCCTCCGCAAATGAAATCGCCAGCTTCAGCTATGACGATAAAGTGTGGGCAATAATTGGTTCAGTGGACGGAGCCAATACGCACATCGCAATTCGGGTCGCGCTCAAAACTGAAGTGCCTGTAATGAACGTGGGAGACACGGACCCGACTCTCGTGGAGACGAAGATCCCCTGGGTTTTCCGGGACATTGCGGACGATCGGCAGATGTGCTATACGCTGGCGTACCACCTCTACCACGACCGCGGCTTTCAACGTGTGGCGCTTCTGCGGGCAAATAACCGATATGGCAGGTTTGGCGTGGGCGAGTTCCGGCACGCCTCCATTCGTTTCGGTTTTCCCGTGCCCATTGAGATCAACTACGACATGCGCTGGGCGGAACTGGACAGCACATTTGCGATGCAAATCGATCGGGTGAAGCGGGTGGCCCCGGACGCAATCGTCCTCTGGGGGGACGCCGAGCCCGCTGGGCACCTTGTTCGCAGGCTGTGTCAGGAGGGCATCAAAGCGCCGATATTCGCCTCTGACAGGATCATCCACCCGGATTTCGCAAGAATTGCGGGACCTGCCGCCGAAGGCGTTGTAGCGACAAGCACGTTTGACCCCACCGACGACAACCCTGTTCTGCGAGCTTTCCAGCGTGACTACGCTCAACGATTCGGAGAGGAACCCGATGCATACTCGGCGCACGCGTTCGATGGAACCAGGATGGTCATCGACGCGATCAGGCAGGCAGGACTCAACCGGTACCGCATCAGGGACGCGCTGGCGGCGATGAGAACCTATGACGGCGTCACTGGAAGGATCGAAATGGACGAAGCCTATGCGGACAGAAGCCCGGTCACCATCGCCACATTCAAAAACGGGCGCTGGCACTATGGCATCCCGACCCTCACGCGTCGTTTTTGAAGCCTTGGCCGCGCTGTGTGCCTGCGCGGCGGTGGCGGTCGCTCGCCCTTACTCCGATTTTCGGACTCTTGGCGCAGGGTTCCAGCAAGCCACGCCCACGGGTCTGGACACTGCGTCGTTGTCCTGCGTCAGGATCGGCGTGTTTGCCCCCCTTTCCTCCCCTGACGGAGCCACAATAGTCGAAGGCGTGTTGCGCGCAGTAAGCGTCAAGAACGCGAGCGGAGGGTATTTCGGCAAACCCTTTGAAGCTGTGGTTCAGAACACAGACGGCGCGTGGGGAGTTGCCGCAAAGAAAGTGGTCGCGCTGGCATACGACGAAACGGTCTGGGGGATCGTCGGCGGTGTGGACGGACACCAAACGCATCTTGCGGAGCTCATTGCCGCAAAGGCGTGGGTTCCCATTCTTTCTCCCTGGGCGTCTGATCTCACCGTCGACTATGCGAACGTTCCCTGGGTGTTCCGAACCGTGCCCGACGATCTGAGCCAGGCTTCCAGTCTGGTCGATTATGCTCGAAGCAGAGGGATAAGCACCTACGCGGTTATCACCGAAGGGTCCAGGGAAGGAACAATCGCTGGCAACAGGTTCATTCACGCCATAGGTGCGGTCGGAGGATCTGTCGCGATAGCCCGGGAGTGGGCTGCCAACGACTCATTCGTGCACCTGGCCGCATTGGTGCGCGATGCTGCACCTGGCGCGGTCGCGATCTGGGGAAATGACCAGGCGTCTGCGCGCTTTTCAGCCGCACTGCGACGGATCGGTTACCACGGTTTGCTGCTCGCAGGCGCCCCCTGCGTCTCCCACATGGACGCACGTCGCGTGGCACCTTTTTCGCCGTTCGTTACGGCAGCGCCGTTTGACTTTTCTGTGCTGCCACACGCGTGGGGCAACGAGCCCAGACGAGCAGTGTTCTATTCCTCTTTTGAAACGGCGAATCTTCTCATGTCGGCAATCTGCCAAGCAGGGCTGGATCGCGGCCGAATCAGAGACGCGATCTCAAAAACACGCTTCAATGGAGTACTCGGCCATACTTCCTTCGATAGCCTGGGTGGTACGGAACACGCGCCAGTCCTTTTGCAGCCCGCAGACGATGGCTGGAAACGAGTCGATTGACCCTTGCGTGCTGCAACGACTTCGCAGTCGGAAAGGCCCGGAACGGCGTTGACGGCGCGCGTCCCTCAGGCTTACCCTTGATTGCAGTCGCGTCAACAATCCACGCGTAATTCCCCCTCGGTACCCATCGGTTCAGCTCTCAGGAAGGACTGACAATGAGTCGTTCTTTTCGCGCTTTCGCTGCTGCGGCGTTGGCCACCTCCCCCGCCGCAGCCGTCGGGCCGCTGTCGTTTGACGTCCTGTGGACCCACGATACCAATTCGCAGGTCCGGTGTTGCCCGGGGCTCGTGGATGCACCCGAAGGACCGCTGGTGATCGTCGGAACCGACAACGGCGACATCCTCGCGTTGAACGCCCGTGGTGAGGTACGTTGGCGCGCGAAAATCGACGCTCGCGCTCACGGTTGGCCAACAACGATCGACCTGCCAGCGGGCAAGACAATTCTTATTGGAGACAGCGATGGAACCGTTCACGCGTTTGCCCCGGATGGGACACTGCGATGGCGTGTTTCCCTTGGAAATCTTTCCAACGCTGACTGGGGGCATTCGGGGATTAGCCCATGGAGCGGCGTTGCCCCTCTCGTGGGGGGAGGAGATGCAGTCCTGGTTGTGACAGATCGAAAAGGGCGCCTGTCAGCTCTGCGTGAAGATGGCAGTATCGTCTGGCAGATTCATCTCTCAGAGCGCACGCATTTCCCCCTTATCGCGATGCCGGCAGTCGGTGACCTTGATGGCGATGGGGCCGATGAGATAGTGGTGTCGAGTTTCGACGGCCGCATCCACTGCTTCGGCGCCGACGCTTCACTCCGCTGGGTAACGCCGACGATGACGAACGGCGAAGCCGGCTATCACTCGCCGCTCATCGTCGACTGGGGAGATGGTCCTCGCGTGCTGGTACTTGGCGATACGGACGGGCAGATCCGCTGCCTCGATGGTTCCGGACGGGAGGTCTGGAGGCATCAGAGCACAAGCTGCAACATAGGGCTTCATTGCTCCGTCGTGCCGTTCAGGACCAACGGCCAGTGGCGGATTTTCGTAGGCTGGAGCAAAACGGGACAGGAAATTCTGGGGACCGACGGGAAGGTGCTCCGCTCGCTGAGCTTCGGCGGCAGCAGCGGGCTGCTTTTCGGCCCCACGGTGGCGGATCTGGATGGTGACGGGGAACCGGAATTGGCCATGTCGCGGATCCACCACGGAACGCTGCGCGTGCTCGATGCCGATGGGAACGAAAGAGCCAACTTCGAGTTGGGCGGAACAACCTGGGGCGCGCCGCTCATCGCAGACATCGATCGGGACGGCGTCCCCGAGTTCATCACAGTGGAAGCGGGCAACGGTCAGGTCATTGCCCGCAAAGTGCGGGGCGCGTTGCCGGGTGGCGAGATCCAGTGGCCGACCAGCCGCGGGGATTTTGACGGCCGGAGGAGCCGTCTCACCAATACGAGACGCGTTCAAACCCCGGCTCCACGTGCAGTCGGGGCTGCACGCATTACGCGGGTCGAGCCTGAGTTCATTGGCACCGGCAAACAACATGTTCGGTTTGCCTCAGCCAACCTTCCCGACAATTCGTGGGTCTGGGTGGAGGCAACGCCCCCGGTCGGGCATCGCAACGTATTCGTGAACCGCATGGACGATCCAGACCACGGTTGGATCGCCCCGTTCGACCCGGGGACATACACGTTGAAAACCCGGATCCAAACGGCCGATGGCGCAGTCCTTGGTGAGACGATGGAGCGTTTACCGTTCGTTCCCTTCGCCCGAGAGAAACAGGTCGCGGCCGCGATCCTTCAGGAGTTGTCTGGCCTGTCCGGGGCCGCGGCTCCATCAGTTTCGCACCTGATCAGTCTTCGCGCCCGGCAGACGCTTCTTGAAATACAGGCCGAGCAGTGCCTTGCGAGTGGGACTGAGGAAGAAAAGAGGCTTCTCGCGGAAGAAGGGCAGAAGGAGATTGGCAGGTTGAGAGCTGAGCTGGTCCGCCGCCGCTACGCCGCACGGACAGCAACCCAACACACAGGGCAGACAACCGAGATAGTGGCGTGGGATCCCGGTCACCCATGGGTGCCGTTTGATCCCGATACAGACACGCCACAATCCGATCCCAGTGACACCATACGGGTAACGACAGACCAACGCGCGCACGAAGCAACTTCAGTTTCCGTCGCCAACATCACCGGCAAGACGATCTCGGTGCGCGTATGGCTGGACCCCTGGAAGGGCGGCGAGGAAACTCCCTCGTCCCCCGCCGTGACATTGCGCCGCAGGGTGTTCGTTGCAACCTCGCGGCGCGGGTACACCCCTGACGCTTTGCCCGAACTCGATCCTTCCGGCGTGGTGACCATCCCGGCCGGCGAAGCGCTGAGACTATGGCTCGATTGGTCATCAGGTGACACACCGGCAGGAAGCTATTCCTCGACGCTTTCCATGCGCGCGCTGACCGTCGCGGGGGATGTACTGCACATCCCGCTCCAATGGGAAGTGAGCACCGTCGCCCTCCCGGATTCCATGCCACTGGCGTTTCGCGTCTGGGCATATGAACAACCCGCGTTTTTTGACAGGGACGCAGTCTGGGCCGATCTTCGGGCCCATTACGTAAATGTGTACGATATCCCGGTGCCGACCGTGCGTTACAACGCCGACGGGGAAATAACCGCCGAGGATTGGGCCGCCGTCGAGGATGTTCTTCGACGTGCCCCGAGCGGTTCGTTCTTCCTGTGGCACGGTCGCGAGACCCTTGTCCAGCCGGCGGAGGGCGCCCCGGCTTCGGGTTCACCCGCGTGGGAAAAGGCGTTTCGGACCTTCGTGCCACGGTGGTTGGACGGTCTGGCTGCGCGCGGGTTGCCGCCAGACCGCCACGCAAACTACATCCTCGACGAGCCTGGTATCGACGGCGGACCCAGCGTGTACGAACTGATACGCATTGCCCGCCTGTACAAAGCAGCCGATCCCCGGGTGAGGATTTTCGCCAACCCGGCGGGAGGTGCGACCGCGCAGCATGTTGACGACTTGAACGAGGTCGTCGACATCTTCGATCCGATCATGAACTTCGCTCATTTCGAACGGGTTCTGGCAAAAGGGAAGCCCACGTGGACCTACGAGTGCGGGGATGGCGCGAAGGATAACACCCGCATGCGCTACTACTGGCAACCAATCTGGCAAGGTATGGAGATGGGTCTTTCTGGTCTGGGCATCTGGTCCTATGCCGGGAGGAGTGTGGATTTCTGGCAGGGCACCCACGACGGCTGTTGCGACTGGGAACTCGTGTACCACGGCGTGGGCGGTTCCGTGATACCGAGTCATCGCTGGCAGGGAGTGCGGATCGGGATCGAGGACTACGCGCGCCTGTGGCTGCTCTCGCGGGCGGCAGACAACGCGCGCGGGCGAGGTGATAAGGCTCGCGCCATGGAACTCACGCGCAGGAAAGCAGCGATGATACGACAGGTTCTGGAATCCGGGTGCGATGAAGGGGTCGTTACGCGTGTCAGAAGTCAACTGCGCGCGATTCTTGCCGAAGAAATCGGCCACCACAGAACTGAACGAAACGATTAGCGCTGGTTGGCAACAATCGGTGGAGCCATCGAAGCCCGTAACGAGATCTGCAGGCGGACAATTGATCAGGGGGTTCATGCGCATGCCCGGAAAAGTGATCGACAGAGTCATCTTCATGCCCAGCCCGCGCAAAGGAGTTGCAACGCACGCATCGTCGTATTACACGGCCCATGAAGGTGGCAGCCTCATGAGCATTCACGGGTACGAAAGTCGAAGTGACACGACGGACGTGGCGTTCATTCGGTTCTCGGGCGACAATGGCAGAACCTGGGGCGCTGAAGAAACGTTTCAGACCGAATTCCGCGACCCGAAAGGAACGCGGCGCAGGTATCCCGCGGGAGGGTACGTGGATCCGCTCACGGGAAGGTACCTTACCGTGCGCAACGAGGGAGTGCTGCCGACGGATGATCCCCTCGAAGGGATGCGTCAATGGAAGCTCCACTATTCGGTTTCAGAGGATGGTGGCCGGACCTTCCTTGTCGACGAGCAGATCATACACGATGGTGAAGAGTACGACGCAATCAACCACCTCCCGGGGATTTCGGTCGGGAAGACGTGTGCGATGATCGGAGATATGGGACAGAGACCGATCACACGCGCGGACGGCGTTCTCCTGGTTCCCATTCAGTACACGCCCGCCGGGCCGGATGGCGTGTATCTCAACCCCGGCGCGGGATTCACCTACACCAATTGCATGGTCCTCTTCGGGCATTGGCTTCCGGGAGGTCGCCTCCGCTGGACGGCGTCTGACAAGATAATTGCGGATCCAGCGCGAACAACCAGAGGACTCATCGAGCCAACGATCTCACAACTCCCCGACGGCCGCATCATCATGGTGATGAGGGGAAGCAACGACAAACGCCCGGAGTTACCGGGGTGGAAATGGTTCTCGGAATCGCGCGATGGCGGGCAGACGTGGAGTGTTCCCGCGCCGTGGACATATGACGACGGGATACCGTTCCATTCACCGAGTTCCTGCTCCCAGCTATACCGGCACCTCGACGGAAGGCTATTCTGGATCGGGAATATCTGTGAAGAGAACCCGGAAGGAAACGGCCCGCGGTACCCGCTCGTCGTGGGTCAGGTGGACGAAATAACAGGACGTCTGCTCCGGAGAAGCGTGTGGGCAGTTGACGATCGCGAGCCTGATGAAAGTCCCTTCCTGACGCTGTCCAACTTCTTTGCGCGAGAGGACAGGGAGACGGGACACATGCTGATACACATGACGCGTCTCTTCGCCAGGGATTTCCGGAAGGGGGGCTCTATCGACTGGACCGCGGACAGCCTTTTGTATCGAATCGAACTCAGTGACTGAGTGACGCCGCGTGAAGAGGGCGGGGCAGAGCGACCGCCCCGCCGAATGCGGCAATTCACCTTACGTTGGAAGGCAGCGCGCCCGGTTCACGGGGAGGGTAGTCGCTCGCGCACCGGAAACCTACATCATCCGCCGCTCCTCCGGGAACGCGGTATGCCCGGTGAAACGTGCGCAGATTGAGGAAATTCGTTTTGTAACTCCCCCCGCGCACGACCTTTTGTTCCCCACTTTCGGGACCGGCGTAGTCGGAAACTGCATTCTGCGGATACGGCGCGTACCAGTCCTGAACCCATTCCCAGACATTCCCGGCCATATCCTCGACGCCGAACGGGCTCGCGTATTTCGGAAACATTCCCACCGGTGCAAGGCCCGAAAAACCGTCCTTGGAACCATCGGGAACAGTCATGATGTCGACGCCGTCGTCACCGTTGGCCTTTTCCGCGTCAGCCGGGTTGCCCCAGGGATATCGTCTGCCGTCAGTTCCACGCGCGGCGAACTCCCATTCGGCTTCCGTAGGCAGGCGACATCCCCTCCACGCCGCAAACGCGTCGGCAGTCTCCCACGGTATGTTCACGACAGGGAGGTCGTCGTACGCCGGAGCGACAGAGAACGGTAAGCCGAATACCTTCGCGAATTCGCGGTACTCCCCGTTCGTTACCTCGTATTTGTCGATCAGATAAGGTTTCAGCGTAACCACCAACCGGCCCATTGTCGAATCGCCGAGCGTCACGGTTCCACCAGGGATGTACACCATATCCTTGCCCTTGACCTTAATCACATCTCCCGGTCTGGGGCCGCGGCTGCACGAAAGGGACAAGAATGCCAACGCTGCAAGTAACATCGAGACCGACGTAACGGCGCCACGATTCATGTTCGCTCTCCCTTTGCCGCCCCGGCGGAGGGGGCGTTACCCGTCAGAATCACGAAAACGAGGGCCAAAGCGTCGCTCTCGCCCTCGTCTGTAGTATCGCAAGAACACCGTCAGGATCAAACGGGACACGGTGCTCAGGTGGATGGTGACTCCTCACGATTCGCGCCGTGGCTCGGCCTCGGCAGGATCGTTTCCTTGGGAACTATTCCACTCCTCCTCGCCACCGCCTCCACTGAGGAAATCACACCCGACAACTGACTTTGAAGTGCTTTGACAGCCTTCTGCAGAGACGGATCCCGGTCGATTTCCGCGGCATCGCGCAATCCGCGGAGCCCCTTCCTCAGGTGGTCCAGAACATCGAGAACATCCTTTGATGACAACATCGCCGTCACGCCCCTCAGCGTATGGTTTTCCTGTTACGATTGTCTGAATTCTCTGCAACAAAATGTACAACCGGTTTGCGCAGGTGGAGTTAACAGCGCGTGAGTAGCTGATGAAACTTTGTTCATGTACGCCATCGAATCAGTTCACGGGAGAACCCCCGACAGAGTCAGTGCCTGAACCACGTGCTTTGGCGAAGGCCAGTCCTGCCCTTCCGGCGCACATACTGCGCGCACCCGTTTCCCCCGGGGAGACCACACTACGGTGTTTTTCCTCCCCTCATCGCCGCCGCCGAATACCGTAAACGTGGGAATGCCAAGAGCGGCCGAAAGATGGCTGGGCCCCGTGTCACTGCCGACATATGCCGCGGCGCACGACAACACCGCTGCCAGCTCGAGTACCGCGAAAGGCCCCAGGACGGGCATATCAGCCACTTCGTGTCGCTCAAGCGCGGCGTTTTCCTTCTCAATCGGTCCCACGTGCAACACCGGCATGCAACCCGTTTTCTCCTGCAACAATCTGGCAAAGTCCACGGCATGCGGCCATACTCTCTGACGGGAGGATGCTCCAGTGTGGATGAAGACAAATGGCGTGCCGGACCGAACACCTGATTCATCCAGGATTCTCCTTGCCGGAGCCACTTGTTCGCGGGGCAGACGTATTGACGGTATTCGCTCCAACGGCCCGTCAATCAGCCCGGTTAGAGCCCGAAGAAGGTGATCGACAATATGGATGGTCGCATTTGGAGGAAGCACCGGGGATTGGAAACGGACAAATCCGAATCCGGCCCGACGCGCGGTTTCTCTCAATTCATCATCTTCCGACGTGAACGCAATGAGGGCGTCCGCACCTTCCACCAGCCCCTGCATTCCTGCGGCGTCACGAGCAAACCATCTCCGATCCCATTCCGAATCTGCCGGTAACGCTGCATCCGCCAGCCCACAAGTCTGCGCGAGGAGCCCCGTTTCTTTTGAAGCAACCAAATGGAGAGGCACACGAGGATAAGCGAGACGCAGGTTCTGCAGAACCGGGAACGTGACTATCGTGTCCCCGAGCGCTCCGTTCCTGTAGACGACGATTCCTCTGACGCGCTGAAGGGCAAGCAGCTTGGACATTGGGTGCTCCGAAGGCTTGATTGCGCTGGTTACGCTAGAACGTACATTTCATCCGTGTCCGGCCAGGCGAGGCCGACCTGTCACACATAGGAAGCCTGACGTATCAGGCAAGAAGAGAACTGGAAACCCCAGCAAAGCCGAATGAACCACGAAACCCGTATCGTCCCGTATGCCCGCGTCCACCTCGAGGCCCTTCTGAAGATTGTCAATGCCCACGTTGCTGCATTGCCGCCGCAGGACGGTGTGATCGACAGGACCGCGCTGGAAACCATCGTGGACCGGCCCGAGGTGCTGTGGGCACACCATACGCGAGAACACAGCCTCGATGCCGCCAAGGTTAGAATGGTCGTCATTTCTGACGACCATGTTGCCGGCCTCGCGGTGGCCTGGCATGAGATCGGCAGTGAACAGGCTCATCTTCCGCTCTTGGCGTTTGACCCACGCGCGCGGGGCGCGGGGCAGGCGCTCCTCGGTCGGATTCTTGACGAGTTGAGGGATCGCGGGTGCACCAGTGTCGCCACAGACGAACGCAATCCTCTGGGAATCGGATGGTTTGGCATCCCCGATTCCTGGCCGCACATTCTCGAAACTATGCGCCAGGCGGGGTTTTCTGTTGCTGACGGGTGGGTCATTCTGACCGGGAGGACGGACTCCATACCCGTTGAGCCACCACGGCCCGCGAACGAAATGATTACGTGCGTGTTCGTTAACAACGATAACATGGGAGAATGGCGCCTCGAGTTCTTTCACGATGACAAGCTCGTCGGCGAGTGCGAAACCTGGGCCGCGCCTCCGCACCTCGCCTCCTGCCCCGGCTTCCATGACTGGATCACCGTGGAATGGGTTGGGGTGGAGGAGGCGTTCAGGCGCCGCGGACTCGCGTTCTGGCTGCTGGTGAAACAGATGCATTATCATTTGCGTGCAGGCCGCATGCGAGTAGCCCTGTGGACCGGCCCCGGAAACCACCCCGCGCGAGCGTTGTATTACCGCCTGGGATTCGCGGACGGCCCTGAAACATTCGTTCTGACTCGCTCCCTCGCTCCGTAATGCCAATGTGGCACCCTGAACAGCCTCACTGCCTATTTCTCCTGTATGCGTGCGCCAATATGGCATAAATCGCTGCTCATTCCGTCGTGGTATCCTTCTTGCAAAACGAGTCGAAAAAAACTCGGAGATTCACGAAGGAGAAATAACGATATGGCAGCAATGGACGCCAACCGAATGACTCAAAGCACGCAGAACGCGCTGGCTGCTGCTCAGCAGACAGCGTTGAATCGGAACCACAACCAGTTGGAACCCGAGCACCTCCTTCTGGCGCTGCTTGAGATGGAGCAGAATCTCCCGCAGGAAATACTCAGGCGAAGCGGCGGGAATATCGAGACCATCAAGCGCGAGATGCTTTCTGCCCTCGACAGGCTGCCCCGTGTTCAAGGGGACAACGTACAGGTGTACGCATCGCCGACCGTCCAGCGAGTTCTCTCTGCTGCGTGGAAACGCGCGCAGGAACTCAAGGACGAGTACATCTCCGTCGAGCACCTCCTGCTTGGAATACTCGACCAGAAACACACGCAGGCGGCGAAAATCCTTGAACGAAGCGGTATCACGCAGGAAAAGATCCTCCAGGCGATGAAAGAAATCCGCGGGAGCCAGAGGGTCACCGACCCCGACGCAGAATCTCGCTACCAAGCGCTCGAAAAGTTCAGCCGGGACCTGACCGCTGCAGCGCGGGAAGGCAAACTTGACCCGGTGATCGGCAGAGATGAGGAGATTCGTCGGGTCATCAAGGTCCTCTCGCGCCGCCGGAAAAACAACCCGGTCCTGATCGGCGATCCGGGCGTGGGGAAAACGGCTATTGTGGAAGGGCTTGCGCAGCGCATTGTCGCCGGCGAGGTCCCCGACTCCCTCCAGGGACGCCGGGTGGTTTCGCTGGACCTTGGTTCCATGATCGCCGGATCGAAATTCCGGGGCGAGTTTGAGGAACGCTTCAAAGCGGTGCTCCAGGAAATTGAAGCGGCGGAAGGTCAAATCATTCTCTTCATCGACGAGCTGCACACGGTTGTGCGGGCAGGAGCTGCGGAAGGCGCGATGGATGCCGGGAACATGCTCAAACCCGCGCTGGCCCGCGGCGTCCTCCGCTGTGTGGGCGCGACGACGCTTGACGAGTACCGCAAGCACATCGAGAAGGACGCGGCACTTGAAAGGCGGTTCGCCCCGGTCTACGTCGGTGAACCGTCGGTGGAAGAGACGATTTCGATCCTGCGGGGATTGCGCGAACGGTACGAAGTACACCACGGCGTGCGAATCAAAGACGAAGCACTGGTGGCGGCCGCGCGCCTGTCACACAGGTACATATCAGACCGCTTCCTGCCGGACAAGGCAATCGATCTTGTGGACGAAGCCGCGGCAGAATTGCGAATCCAGCTGGATAGCATGCCGCCTGAACTTGAAGCCATTGAACAACGCATCGTCCAGCTGGAAATCGAGCGCTCAGCCCTCAAGCGCGAGGAAGATGCCGAAGAGCGCCTTGCTCCCGTCGAAAGAGAACTGGCGAATTTACAGGAGAAACGTGCGGCTCTGAAATCTCACTGGCTCAAAGAGAAGGAAATCGTCAACACGCTCAAAAAGCTGAAGGAGCAGGCGGAAGAAGCTCGGACAGAACTCGATCGTGCGCGCAGGACAGGGCAACTTGAGCTCGCGGGACGAATCCAGTATAGCGAACTCCCCCGCATCCAGGCGGAAATTGCACGGGCGCAGGATGAGCTCGCACAGGTTCAAAGAGACCAGAAGATGCTGCACGAGGAAGTCGAAGAGGAGCACATTGCGGGGATCGTCAGCAAGTGGACGGGAATTCCGGTAAGCCGGCTGGTGGAAGGCGAAATGGAAAAGCTCCTCCACATGGAAGAACGGCTTCACGAACGTGTCGTCGGGCAAGACGAAGCTGTTACGGCCGTCGCGAATGCGGTGCGTCGGGCACGGGCGGGGTTGAGTGACCAGAACCGGCCCATCGGTTCGTTCCTCTTCCTGGGGCCCACGGGAGTCGGCAAAACAGAACTGGCGAAAGCACTGGCGGAGTTCCTTTTCGACGACGAACGGGCAATGGTTCGGCTGGACATGTCGGAGTACATGGAACGGCACAGCGTGAGCCGCCTCGTCGGAGCGCCCCCGGGGTACGTCGGGTACGAGGAAGGCGGCCAACTCACGGAAGCCGTCCGGCGGCGACCATATCAGGTCGTGCTCCTTGACGAAATCGAAAAAGCCCATCATGACGTCTTCAACGCGCTGCTGCAGGTGCTGGACGACGGACGGCTCACTGATGGACAGGGCCGAACGGTTGATTTCAGAAACACGGTCCTTATCATGACGTCCAACGTCGGAAGCCAGAATTTCGCGTTCGGGGAGACCGCCGATTACACGAGAATGCGTGCGCAGGTGATCGAGGCCCTCAAAGCGGAATTCAGGCCTGAGTTCATCAATCGCGTGGACGAGACGATCGTGTTCCACGGTCTGGGTAAGAAGCACATCCGGGAGATAGTCCGCCTCCAGACCAGGTTGCTCGCCCAGAGGATCTACGAGCAGGCAAGGGTTACGCTGACCCTGACAGACGCTGCCAGCGACCTGCTCGGCGAGCTGGGGTACGACCCGGCGTACGGTGCGCGCCCGTTGAAACGCGTCATCCAGCGCCAGCTGGAGAACCCGCTGGCAATCGCGCTTCTCGAACGGCGTGTCAAGGAAGGCGATACGGTGAGCGTCGACGTCCACGATGGGGCTCTCGTGTTCCGTACCACAAAATCGGATGGATCCGGTACACCCGGCGGCGAACCCGTGACTTCCACCGCGGAATCTGTCGAGGACGTTGAGGATGCAGAGTTTGAAGAGCTGAAATAACTTCGGAGTGGCAAAGGAAAGAGCCGGCAGGGCTCTGTGGAACCCTGCCGGCTCTTTTCATTGAGCAAGAAATCACATTGCCGCAGAAACGGCAGTCGGCGAGGTTACTCCGTACGCTTTCTGCGCAAGCGAAAAACGCGCGATCGCCTGATTCGTAACGGACAACGCGTTTTTTGCATCACTGGCGTTGATATAGTGCG
This sequence comes from Candidatus Latescibacterota bacterium, assembly GCA_022706085.1. Taxonomy (GTDB): domain Bacteria; phylum Latescibacterota; class MWCZ01; order MWCZ01; family MWCZ01; genus MWCZ01. Next base: position 18,312 of record JAKJDF010000001.1, read on the forward strand.
TTTTCCGCAAGTCCGCAATCCGAGCGCGGGCCGGAATCAGGACGCTGGACACAACTTCAGCGTGCGTCATTCCCTTCGCGACGAGTCCGTCAAGGTACTGCTGGCCGCTTCGCGGATGCCCCTGCAGCACGTGTCGCAAATACCGTATGACTCTCTCCTCAGCATCGATATTCATGGTAATCTCCTCTTCATTACGCTGGTCAATGTGGACGCCGTTTTTTCTCAGTGTGTGCTGTGGTACGCCAGAGCAACATCCCGAGGTGGCGCCTCTTCTCTACGAAACACAAGAAGCCTCCCGCGCTAGATTGCACCGGAGGCTTGATATTGCAAATACCTTGCCAAAATCCGCAGGCGTGACCACGCGATGCTCAGACCGCTCGTCGGCTTTCCATGTTGACCTTCTTGTGTGTCTTTCGAAGCTGAGCGAGCGCACGTTCTTTGAGCTGTCGTGCCCGTTCCCGCGTTATTCCGAAGGAGGCCCCGATATCTTTCAGGGACTCCGGGTCCTGGTTATCGAGCCCGAAATAACGTCGTATGATCTCCGCTTCCCGCTCGTCAAGTTCGGATAGCGTTTCTTCCACTCCGATCCCGAAGCGCCGCTCGAACGGCGACTCCTGGAATGCTTCATCTTCCAGAGGGATCGTGTCCAGCAGAGTGCGTCCCCCCTCCTGATGTCCCGGGTCGTCAAGGGACAGGTGGGGCCGCGAGATGTCGAGCGCCTTTTCTACATCCTCGGGTGACATTTCTGCGGAGCTTGCGATCTCTTCGATCGTCGGCTCTCTCCCGTAATACTGGCACAGCGCACTTACTCGTTTGTCAACTTTCTGCGCATCTCCGACCCTGTTCAAAGGTACTCGGACAATCCGCGACTGCTCCGAAAGCGCCTTGAGTATTGCCTGCTTGATCCACCACACCGCGTACGAGATGAACTTGAACCCTTTGGTTTCATCAAATCGGTACGCTGCTTCCATCAGGCCAACGTTTCCCTCGCTGATAAGATCAAGAAGCGACATACCTCTGTTCTGGTATTTCTTCGCGACGCTGATCACGAAACGAAGATTGGAACTGGTAAGCTTCTCCAGCGCCTTCTGGTCCCCGCGCTTGATCTGGCGCGCGAGCTGTACCTCCTCCTCACGCGTGAGCAGAACGTAATCACGCACCTCCCGGAGGTACGCTTCCAGGGCCTGATCATCGAGTTTGGAACCGCCGGCGGCGTTAGTTGTCATAGGCTCCGCTCCGTTATGCTGAAGTATTCTCCATTCGGACAAACGGCCACGTCACAAGGTTCCACGACGCAACCGCAGCCGCAAATGAATATTCTCGCACCGCTTGCAAAAACAGAAGGGTTCGAGCAAGTGGCACGAGAGATAGTGCACAATATTTGGAATATACTGCAATTCATAATGTTCCGCTAACGCCGGAGACTCCGTCCCTCGCAAACAGCGCGGCCCCGGATTTTTTCATTACAGACCATCGCACTGCAGCCCTCGCAAAGCATGCCGTGCAGGCCCTCATCCGGTGTCGTAAATTTCGATACCGGAGGTGGTCGCATGAAAAAAACGCGTGCAATAGTGCTCGCATCCGGCGGGATGGATAGCACAGTTACGGTTGCTCTGGCAAACGAGCAGGGCGTTGAACTCGCGCTGCTGCACGTCAATTATGGTCAGCTGACCGAGAGGCGCGAACTTCAGGCATTCCAGTCGGTAGCCGACCACTATCAGGTTCCGCAGTCGTTGCGTCTCGTGGTGGATATCGGGTATCTCGTCCAGATCGGCGGGTCCGCACTGACTGACGCGACCATCCCGTTCCCGGAACCCGCGTTTTCCGAACGGGGGATGATTCCCAGCACGTACGTTCCGCAGCGAAACGGTAACCTGCTTTTCATCGCAGCCGCGTGGGCGGAAGTGATCGGGGCCGAATCCATATGGGCGGGGCTGGTGGAGGAAGATTCCAGCGGTTATCCAGATTGCCGCCGCAGCTTCTGCGATGCGATAGAACGCGCGATAGCGGAGGGCAACCACGACCAGCATCCCGACCCAAAAGTCATCACTCCCCTCATCGGGTTGTCCAAAGCCGATATCGTGCGTGCAGGAGTACGCCTCGCGGCACCGTTCGAGAAGACGTGGTCGTGTTACCGACGTGAAGACGCCGCCTGCGGGGAATGCGACAGTTGCCGGCTGAGGCTGCGGGGCTTTGCGCAAGCCGGCGTAAGAGATTTGATACGTTACGCTAATTCCGGCGTCTGACGACGACTTCAGGAAAGATTGTATTCCCGCAGCTTCCGGTACAGGGTACGTTCTCCTATACCCAGCGAACGAGCGGCCTCCCGCCGATTTCCTTTCGTCGCAACCAGCGCCTGCCGGATGGCGTCGCGTTCAAGGTCCCTCAAGGTCAGTGTTCGGGCGTGCGCTGTCTCGCCGGAAGGGGTATCTTCTTCAGAAACTTCGATATCCACCACGTGGGGTTTTGAAGCTGGCGATGAAGCCTCCTGCGGAGGCAGAGATGTGCTGGGCCAACTCCTGCCCGCCACGCCGTTCCCCGGTGCTGTGAGGATCTGTTTCAAGTCCGCCATGTCGGCCCGCAGTTCCAGCAACGTGCGATAGATGATCCCGAGTTCCATCTTTTCCGCGCCTGATCCTCGCGACGCCACCGGAAGGAGCCGACTCGCAGACACCTTGTCGCGTACTATGTCAGGGAGGTTTTCGGGCCGCACTACGGGAACATCGGAAAGAACGAGCATGCGTTCCACGACAGTGCGGAGTTCCCGAACATTGCCGGGCCAGTCGTACGAAAGGAGGTATTCCATGGCTTCTTTGCTGACCACCGGAACGGCCCGGTTATTCTCCGCACAGAACCGTTCCACAAAGTGCTCGACAAGAAGCGGAATATCTTCTTTGCGCTCCCGCAGGGGAGGCAGATGAATCTCGAATACGTGGAGACGCCAGTACAGGTCCGCCCGGAACGTACCGGCGCTGACAAGTTCTGCCAGGTCGCGGTTGGTAGCGGTAATTACGCGAGCCTCCGCATGCAACGGCTCGATTCCCCCGACCCTTTTGAACTCACGCTCTTCAAGGACGCGAAGGAGTCTTACCTGGAGTGCCGGGCTTATGTCACCGATCTCGTCAAGGAAAACGGTACCCTTGCCGGCAGCCTCGAAAATGCCCTTCTTTTCGCGAACCGCATCGGTGAAGGATCCCTTTTCGTGTCCAAACAACTCGCTCTCTACGGTCCCCTCGTTCAGTGCGCTGATGTTGAGCGCCACGAATGGGTCCCGACGGCGCGGACTCAGCTCATGGATTGCCCGTGCGACAATCTCCTTGCCCGTTCCAGTCTCACCGGTGATCAGGACGGTCGTGGACGTCGGCGCAATCTGCGCGATGCTTACGAGAACCTGTTGAATCGCCGGTGATTGCCCTATCAGGCCAACCCGCCTGGCGAATTCCTGTCGATCCCCCGGCCTCCTGACGGACCGCGGAAACCCTTCTGGCAAACCCTGCTGGAACGATGTGTCCATATACGTAATCCGGTTTCCGAATTCAGAGTGAGTAGTCAGCTCGCAAATCTGCTTCGCGCGTGATCAGTATGTCTTTGCCGCGCATGGCCACATAACCACGCTCCTTGAGCCGTTTCATGACGCGCGAAACCGTTTCTCGAGAGGTGCCGGCCATATTCGCTATCGCCTGCTGATTCGGCGGGTTGTGGATGGAAATCCCCCTTCGTGAAGGTACGCCGCGTTCTTCCGCGATCTGAAGGATCACCGAGGCCACTCTTCCGCTCACATCCATCAAAGCGAGGCTCTCTATCTTTCGATCCGCTTTTCGCAAACGAGCCGTGAGCGCGGCAACAACTTTGATCGCCATGTGCGGAGAACGTTCCACCAGCCGGAGGAAATCCCGCCGCCTCAGAATCAGCACTGTCGTCTCTTCAATGGCAATCACATTGGCAGAGCGCGGTTTCCCGTCGAGCAATGACATTTCTCCGAAAAAGTCACCCTGCCCGAGCACTGCCAGGATCACTTCTTTTCCATCTTCATTCAGAATGGAAACCTTGACCTCGCCGGAAAGAATTGTGAACAGCGCCTCGCCCTCATCCTCCGCCAGAATGATCAGGTTCTCCGGCGGATAGACCTTCCGCGTAACAAGCGTTCCAATTTGCGCCAGTTCGGACTCTGACAACCCGGCGAAAAATGGCACGTGCTTCAAATAGCTGCCAGGCGCATCCATTGCGATCCGCTCCTATCTCGTGTCTATCGGTGACGGCCCTGATTCAGATCCAGAATCGAGATTCTGGCCCGAGATACCCATGAGCTGGAGGGCCGCCGCACGCCCTAGATCACTCTCGCCTTCCATCGTGATGATTTTCCTGTACAGCATTTTGGCGTCCTCCATTTGGCCCAGCTTCTCATTTGCCTTCGCCGCGCGGAATAACGCGGTAACACCCCAGCGCGATCCGGACTGACTGTGATAGGCCAGCTTGAGCCATTCGATCACCGCCTCGCGGTACTGCCCCGCATTGAAGTGTGCTTCTCCCAGACCAAAACGAGCATCCGGTTCCTCGGGCGTTCCGGCAACATTGTCCAGCGCCTGCCTGTACGCGGCGACTGCCGCCGGGAATTCGCCGAGACGATTCAGGTCGTCCCCGATTTTCACCCAGACGCGCACCACGTGGGGACTGTCAGGGAACTTTGTGAGGAAAACCCTCATCGTGCGAACTGCGGAATCCAGGCGCTGAATCTGTTCGTACGAAAGGATAAGGTTCCACATCGCCTGAGCGGCGAACTGACTCGTGGTATCCTGCTCAAGCATCCGGTTGTACGCGTCAGCTGCCTGGTCATAGAATTCCGCCTGGAAATAGGCGTTCGCAAGCTCAAAAAGGGCTTCCTGTCTCAACGGACTGTCCGGATACTGCTGGACAAGCCGTTCGAACGCCTGCACGGCCGGTTCCAGTCTTCCACTGGAAATCGCAACGCGTCCCTGAGCGAGAAGTGCGTCGTCTGCCCACTCGCTTCGAGGATTCCTTTCAACCACCCGAGCGAATGCGTTGATCGCGCCGACATAGTCGTTTGACCGGGCAAGCGCGTGGCCCTGTTCGATGGCAAGGCGAACCTCGTCATCCTCGGTAACCGGACCCAGATCGCGGAGCGCGCGCTCCCTCCCCTGTGCCTCGCTCGTCCTCCCGAGCCTGTACAGTGCGGCAACTTCGCCCAGTCTGGCCTGTTTGTCGGACGGTCGCGCCTGGATCGTCTTTCGGTAATTGGCTAACGCTTCCTCAGAGGATCCTTGCGCGAACTGGACATCCGCCAGCATTCTCCACGCTTCGGGCACGAACCTGCTTCGCGGATAGTTCCTTTCGAAACCGGTCAAAACTGCCATTGCTTTGCCCGACTGATTTCGTTCCATCAGGATTTTGCCGCGTACCATCGTAAGGCTATCGGCGTCCGGAGCGTTCGGGCGCAGGGCGAGTTCCTCTCCCAGAGCGGTTTCGGCCTCGGCAAAGCGACGCATGTTCATGTACGCCGCAATAAGGTGCCTCGCTCCCCATGCGGCCGCATCCCCATTGGGGGCTTTCGTGATCTCCTGAGAAACCCGAGCCGCAGATTCGAATTCGCCGACCGCTTCGTATGCCAGAACCAGACGAGTCCTGATCTCGTTAATATCCCGCGATGACTGGCGAAGCCGTATCATCTTTTCAAGTTCACGGGCGGACGCTCGATACTGGCGCTGGTCATACATGATACCGGCCAACTGGAATCTGCTCTCAGGAACGAGCGGGCTCAACGGGCGTTCTGCGATCAACCGCTCCAGTCGAAGCCGTGCTTCATCCTGTCTCCCCTGATTCATCAGTATCAAGGAAGAACCGAACAGAGCACGATCCAGAGTCTCACCCTGCGGCGCTATCTGGAGCGCTTCATCGAACTGCCGCAACGCTTCGTCGGGCGATCCAGTGCCGGTTCTCGCGAGGGCGATTGTGCTTTCGGCGATGCGGACCAATGCGTAATCCCGGCGATCGCTCTGCGGATACCGTTCAAGGAACTCGCGGTACGCTTCCCGCGTCCTTGACGCACGGGTCGCCGAATCCACTGCGGCAAGGGTTGCTTCGGCAGTCTCGATGTACGCGTCGTCAGCGAGGGTACTCTGAGGGTATTGCGTGGCGAGGCGCGAAAGCGCCTCCAGGCCTTGCGCTCTGTTCCTTTCCTGCTCTGCCACATTGCGTTCCAATCCCGCGCGGGTGCTCAGCCGGAAATAACAGCGCGCAAGCAGGTGTTCGGCGATATCAGGGGAGGAAACGCCGGGTTGGCTCAGATACGCCTTCAGGAGTTCGACCCCGCCCGGATAGTCTTTCAGATATTCGACCCGAATCCTGGCCAATCTCAGGGGCTTCTCTCGCAGAAGAGAATCCGCGTTCCCTCGCACAAGTACTTGATCGCCTTCAAGCGCCATAGTAGCGACAATAGCCCCTTGAAGGTCGATCCGCAGATAATTCTTGATGAGGTTCAGGCTGTCTGCCGCCGCGCGTGCGAGGGCGTGGGCCGGAAACTGCTGCGTAACGCGAAAATAGGCGCTTTCCGCGGCGTCAAGGTTGCCAAGAGTCCGTTCACATCTCGCCAGACCGAACATCCCTTCCGCTGCTATGCTGTCGTCTCCAACCGCAAGCTCGCTGTACAATGTGCGCGCAAGCTCGGGCTCTGCGAGACGAGTTTCACGTATTCGCGCAACGTTCAGGAGTCTCGATCGTCTGGCTTGGCCTTCGGCGGTACGGGCGACTTGCCGTTCGAAGTACACCACGGCACTTGATGGGTCGTTACGGGCGAGGTAATACTCCCCGAGCAGCCCCAGCGCCTCGGTGCTTTCGCTGGAATCGGGGTACGCGGCGAGAAGCTCTTCAAGAGCGAATACGCCGGCGCGCGAATCACCCCCGGAAAGGTGCGCTCGAGCCAGGCCGAGCATCGCGCGCGACTTCCGCCTGCTCTGGGGATACTGTTGGAGGAAATCCTGCCAGTTGCTGATCGCGAGCGCCGGCGCGCCCTGCAGCTCCCTGACCAGGGCCAGATCGAAGAGCGCTGATTCCATGGCGGCCGGTGTCGTTGCGCGCCGTGCGATTTCCTTGTAAAGGTCCGCTGCCTGATTGAGGGTTTCGGCATCCCGTGTCCTCCGCCCCGTCTGGAGTAGGTATTCTGCCAGTTTTCGTCGAGCCAGCCACGTTCGATCGTCTCCGGGCGCCTGGGCAACCAGGCGATCGCTCAAGGCACGGGCTTCGCCGGGTTTGTTGAGGGCAATTGCAGCTTCCACGCCCACCAGAACCGCGTCACCTACGGGGTTGGAGAACTGGCGTTCTGCAAGAACCGCCTGCACAGCCTGTTGGGCGCCCTGCGGGTCTCCAGAATCCAGTTTGGCGCGACCAAGCAACGCTCGAGCAGCGGACAGCAAAGGAGAGCGAGGATAACGTGTAATCAGACGATTGACGGCGCGTTCTGCTCTGTCAGGCTGATTCATTTCGAGAAAGGCGGACGCTGCTCCGACAAGTGCGTCGTCCGCGTATTCGCTTTCAGGGTACGAATCGGCAAGCTCCGTGTATGCTCTCGCCGCTTCTGCGAACTGGCCCGCACGTGCGCGCATTTCGGCCTGCTTCAGCCAGAGCTCGCGAACGCGAACATCCTGCGGGTATTTGATCATGAACCCCTGATACGTGTCCGCTGCCTTCGCATACGCACCTCGCGCTGCATGAGCCTCTGCGAGCAGCAGAAACGCATCCGGAGTTCGGGCCGCGTTCGGGTAGTTGCCGATGTATTGTTGCAGTTGCTGGCTGGCAAGATCATACATCCCGTCGCGCATGAGGTGCTGCGCAAACGCGAATTCGCCGTCCTCCTGTTGTGCCGCGACTGTGCTCATGGTTGCCAGAGCCAGGAGGATGAAGGCAAGTAGTCGCAGTCCCGGGTTGCCAGCATTATAACGATGCATCGTACCTCCTTCGAACGTTCTCACGGGCGGCCATTATGGCAGATAATGTACCCTGAATGGCGCTAAAATCCAAGTTATCATGCGCTTGTAACAGCGCCATTGTGCCATGCGTACAATGAATGCGACCAGGCATAACGGACGGCAAGAAACGCAGTTCCACTTCGCATACGCGGGGGACGGTGTTTCGGATCCCCTTCCGAACCCGTAAGTCTGTTCGAGAGCGCCGTTGACTGTCCACAGGAAAGAAAACGCGTCTGATTTCGGCGCTGCCCGGTTGCCGGCGGGAGAACAGCCAGGCGGATGGCGAAGCGCGGTTATGAGTTGGCCATACCCTGAGCCTTCGGTATATTTTCCCCGCTGTTTTCCAGACAGGTGCATCGCAATCCTCGCCCGACCGCGTGAGCAACGCGCCGGGCCGGTTGCACCCGAAAAGCAGGACACCACGGAACACGGAGCCACGCCGGCCGCGCCACAGGTAAAAGGAGAACGTAAAATGGTAGGGGTTGTTCCCGAGTATCAACTGGATCAACACGGTTTCACAAACCTTGGGACGGTCCACTGGAATCTCTCAACGTCGTTACTTTACGAGGAAGCCATCAGACGGAGAGAAGGGCAACTCGCCCATCTCGGGCCTCTGGTCGTAAAAACGGGACACCATACCGGGCGCTCACCGAACGACAAATTCGTTGTTCAAGAGGAATCCACAGAATCAGAAATCTGGTGGGGTAAGGTTAATCAGCCCTACGAAGAGAAGCGATTCCAGGGAATGTATCGCCGCCTCCTCGCGTACATGGAGGGTCGAGACGTTTTTGTCCAGGATTGTGCGGTTGGGGCGGACCCCCGTTACCGGATTCCAATTCGCATTATTACCGAGGACGCGTGGCAGAACCTTTTTGCACGCAATATGTTCATCCAGCTTCCTCGCGAAGAATTGCGCACTCATGTACCCCATTTCACCGTCATCGCTGCCCCGCGTTTTCACGCGATACCGGAAGTGGACGGAACGCGTTCTGAAGTGTTCATCCTCGTGAACTTCGGCAAACGCCTCGTTATTATTGGCGGAACCGCGTATGCCGGGGAGATCAAGAAGTCGGTATTCACGTTCCTGAATTACCTGCTGCCTCGCGGCGACGTGCTCTCCATGCATTGTTCGGCGAACGTCGGTCCGAACGGAGACACTGCCATTTTCTTCGGTCTTTCCGGTACCGGTAAGACCACGCTTTCGGCTGACAAAGGCCGCAATCTGATCGGGGACGACGAGCACGGGTGGAGCGACCACGGCATTTTCAATTTTGAAGGCGGCTGTTACGCAAAAATGATCCGCCTTTCGCCCGAGGCGGAGCCCGACATCTACGAAACGACGCGTAAGTTCGGCACAATTCTCGAAAACGTCATGATGGATGCGAACACCCGTCGTCTCAATCTGGATGACGACGGGCTTACTGAGAACACCCGCGGTGCTTACCCCTTGAGTCACATTCCGGGCGCCGTTGTTCCAAGCGTCGGTGATCATCCGAAAAATATCCTGATGCTCACGTGCGACGCGTTTGGCGTAATGCCTCCTATCGCCGCGTTGACCGCGGACCAGGCAGGGTACTACTTCCTCTCAGGATACACTGCGAAGGTTGCCGGAACGGAAAAGGACATGGGAAACGAGCCCCAGGCCACCTTCAGTACCTGCTTTGGCGCTCCTTTCCTCGCGCTGCCGCCGACCCGGTATGCGGACCTGCTCGGGAAAAAGGTCCGCGAACACAAGACCAAATGCTGGCTAGTAAACACCGGGTGGAGCGGCGGACCGTTCGGCGTGGGATCGCGAATGAAGATCCAGACCACCCGAGCCCTGATCCGCGCGGCTCTTTCAGGAAAACTGGACGGCGTCGCGATGAAACCGGACCCGTTTTTCGGCTTCCTTGTTCCGGAGTCATGCGAAGGCGTTCCCTCGGACGTGTTGCAACCGCGCAATACGTGGGCCGACAAAGAGGCGTATGACCGGCAGGCGAAGGAACTCGCCGCTCGCTTCTCAGAGAACTTCAAACAATACGAAGGAACCGCCCCACGAGAAGTAACCGAATCGGGACCCAGGGCGGGTTGATGCTTTCCCTGACTGGGGAACGGAGGGGTTAGTAAGCGAGAGCGCCAACCCCTGTCGTTTTTCGGATCGTCGGGTTTTCGTCGCACCGTGCGCGAGGAATCATGGCTGCAAACAAAAAACGCAGAATGGCAGCTGAGGACCTGTACCGCTTCAGGCTCATCAGTGACTGCCGGATCAGCCCCGATGGCAGTTCCGTTATCTACGTTCTGAACCGGGTTGAGCGCAGAACGGAAAAGAAGTTCGCGAATCTCTGGATGGTACCGGTCCGTGGCGGAAGTCCCGTGCAATTCACTCACGGCGACCAGACCGATTCCAGTCCCCGGTGGTCGCCAGACGGTTCGCGGATAGCGTTCCTTTCAAACCGCGGCGGTGCGCAAAATCCGCACCTGCACGTGATCCCCGTCGGGGGAGGGGAAGCGAGGAAGGTGGCTGATCTTCGTGGCGAGTTCGGGGATTTTGTCTGGGCCAACGACAACAAGACCGTGTATTTCGCGTTCCGCAGAACCGACCGCGAAGTCCTCGAACGTGAAAAGGATGAAACAGCGAAGAAGCTGGGCGTCGTTTCGAGAAAGATCGAACGTGTGTTCTTTCGCGAAGACGGCCACGGGTTTCTGCCAAAGGAACGCTGGCATCTGTGGTCGCTGAATACAAACACCGGGAAAGCTCGCCAATTGACGCATGGGGATGTCGCTGATGAGGTCCATCCCAGCGTTTCGACGGATGGAGAATGGCTGGCGTTCCTTTCCAACCGGAGCCAGGACCCCGACCTCGATCCGGAGGCAGTCGACCTGTTCGTCATGCCGGCACGAGGCGGCTCTGAACGGAGGATCGAAACGCCGATCGGCGTGAAAAGTCATCCGGTGTTTTCGCCCGACGGACGTTGGATCGCGTATTTCGGGACCGAGGGCAGGGGTGCGTGGGGACAGAACGGCAAGTTGTGGGTGGTCCCGAGTGATGGCTCTGCTCCACCCAGGAACCTCACGGGAAATTATGACGTGGACGTTCCGGGATGGACAATAAACGACCTCGGCGGCGCGTTGACGATGCCTCCCGTGTGGTCGCCCGATTCAGCGGCGATCTATATCCAGGTCGCCCGCCACGGGTGCACGAACCTCTGCCGTATCGGCGTGGACGGGAGCAGCTTCGAAAACGTCGTTGCGGAGAGGGGTGTGGTAGGCGCTTTCTCTTTCGATGCAACCTCCGAACGTGTGGCGTTCTTCTTTTCCGATCACATCGATCCTGGTCGGGTGAAAGTTCGAAACCTTCGAACAGGGTTGGAACGCGCGCTTACAGAGGAGAATTCAGTGCTTCTCCAGAAAATCCAGTGGGGGAGCATTGAGGAAGTATGGTTCAAAGGCCCTGATGGCGACGACGTACAGGGTTGGATCGCCAAACCGCCCGATTTCGACCCGGAAAGGAAATACCCGGCCATTCTCGAAATTCACGGCGGCCCGCATCTGCAATATGGCTGGTTCTTCATGCATGAGTTCCACTTTCTCGCGGCCAACAACTACGTCGTCTTTTTTTGCAACCCACGCGGCAGTCAGGGTTACGGCGAAGCGCATGCCCGGGCGATCGAGAATGACTGGGGTGGCGCGGACTACCGGGACCTTATGAAATGGACCGATATCGTTGCAGAAAAGCCTTACGTTGACGCCGCAAGGATCGGAGTGACCGGCGGCAGCTATGGTGGTTTCATGACGAACTGGATCATCGGCCACACGCATCGATTCAAAGCCGCGGTCACCCAGCGAAGCGTAAGCAACATGATCAGCATGTACGGAACATCCGATTTTAACTGGAGCTTCGAGAGGGAAATGGGCGGTCATCCCCCGTGGGACAGCGTGGACAACTACTGGAGGCAGTCCCCCATGAAGTACATAGGGAATGCCACGACACCGACGCTGGTCATCCACAACGAAAATGACCTGAGGTGCGCCATCGAACAGGGCGAGCAGGTGTTCACGGCCCTCAAGCGGATGGGCGTTGAAACTGCAATGATCCGCTTCCCCGATGAGTTCCATGGAATGAGCCGAAATGGCCGAACGGATCGCCGAATCGAACGCCTGAGAAGCATACTTGACTGGTTCGACAAATACCTGAAACAATGAAGTCTTGAGGGAAAAAGGCGTGAAAATATACCTTTGCACGGACATGGAAGGCGCTTCCGGCGTGACGATGCGGTCGGAGATTGAGCCCAACAAGGAAAGGTACGAGTTCGGAAGGCGCATGTTGACTCGCGACGTAGCGGCGGCAGTGGAAGGTTTGAAAGCAGGCGGAGCGACGCGGATCGTTGTGCTGGATGGACACGGCGGCGGAGACAACTTCCTGTACGACGAATTGCCCGCGGGAGCCGAGTATATCTGCGGTCGCGGCGGCGATCCTATCCCGTTCCTGGACGACTCATTCGACGCCGTAGGATTTGTAGGGCAGCATTCCATGGCCGGTACGCCCGACGCGGTCTGGCCCCACACGCAGTCCTGGACGGACGTACTGGGCGTCTGGGCAAACGGGCGTGAGATCGGTGAGATCGGTCAATTTGCGATTTACGCGGGGCATTACAACCTGCCCGTAATCTTCCTCAGCGGCGATCGAGCGGCCTGCGCCGAGGTTCGGGCTCTGTGCGGGGACGTGCAGACCGTTGCCGTCAAGCAGGCGTGCTCTCCGACGCGCGCACTCTGTCTGTCACGTGCAGAAGCAGACAAGGCGATTTACGAAGCTGCCCGGGAATCCGCCCGCGGCACCATCCGCACTGCGCCTTGCACGGTGGAGGTTCCTGTGGAAATCCGCGTTCGCTTCACAAAAACCTCTCTGGCGGACGGATGCGTCCAAACGGGGGCTGAACGTGTTGACGAAGTGACGGTTCGACGTATGGTACCCTCCGCGCTGGATATTTACCGCATGTGAGTGGCAGTTACAAAACACCGCTGGTTCACGCGAGTTCTGCGACAAGACTCAGGGCAGCCTCGACGACCGCCTCCCCCGAACCCGGTGCGCAAGGGCTCGATCGTGCGGGACGTTCCTCGTATCCGTTCTGACTGTACGCCTCTCGCGTTGGTAGATACCCGAGTTTACCGCCGCAGCAGTCTGCCACCAGTGTGTTTGCGGCAGGAGAGCGTGTGGTGATCGTGTCCCCCAGTTCCGAAAACAACTCTCCCGGCACACCCACTATTCTCACCCCGCCGATTCGAATTCCGCTCATCTCTATGCGGATTTGTTCCGGCATTTCCGCAAGAAGAAGCTTCTCGCGCGCCCAGACTGCATCAACCGGCAACGGAGAGAGCATTTTGGATTGCGCAAACACGCTGCGGGCGGAAGCGAGTTCGCCTAGTTCAACGGAGCGGCGCTCCAGGGTGACGGCAGCACACGCGATTGCCAGAGGACCGGGAGTTGGAACACGCTCGCGCCATGCCTGAACGGCCTGTTCGGTAATCGCTCGGGCCATGTGTTTTGCATACTCGTACCCCCTCTGGGGAGACGCGTCGAACACGTTCAGGTGATTGATATCCCCCGCGGGAGCACGTAGAAACAGCGTTTCCGGGTGCCCCGGGAAATCGTGCGTAATGTGATCACACACCCGACCGGGGTAATCGGCCGACGCTTCCGTCCCACCGACCACGTCTGCGTGACACGGGAAGCTTGCAACTACAATCGGCAGTCGGGTTCTGTCACGTTCGAAGCCTATCAGGGTTACGGGTGTCCGAATCTTACGCTGGGGACCCACGATGTCGGGATTCATCTTCCCGGGGTTCGTCCGCACGGTCCCATCTTTCATGAGGTATCGGCGCTGAAATGCAACTTCCGGAACTTCTCTCTGCGCGAAGGAAACCCGGGCTTCGGCAAGATCATGCCATGCAGTCTCCGCTGCCCGGGCGGTTTTTTCCGGAAGCGAGCGCGCGTACTCGTCGCTCCTGGGCGTCTCAAAAGAGTCCACCAGCGCGGGACCTGTGTGAGTATGCGTGCAGAACAGGATGATATGTCGCTCGTCAACGGGGACGCGTTCCGCAACAGCTTTTCGTATGGCAGCGACGTCTGCATCCGCAAGCCCGATTAGGTCAAACGAGATTACGAGTGCTGATGTCTGACCGTCGGTCAAGGCAAGTGCGCGTGCGAAGAGAGGATCGTGCACCCCGCTCACGTACCGTGCGTTCAGATACCCCGCCATAGGCGTGCCGACGAGTGGACTGATTTCGATAAGGCCGAACCCGGCTTTGACCATTCCGGAACCCCCTCCAATAAAGGAATTTGGCGTCTTTCAGTTCCAGCGCGAAGCAAGGGCTTCTGCGAGCGGAACGAGTTTCATGAACATCTGCGCCGCGTGTTCACCATAGGTGCCCGACGCCGTACCTCCGAGAACGAACCCGTCAGGGCCCGCCTGCAGAAGGCGTTCCGAAGCGACAGGTTCGATTTCGCTCCACTCCAGCGATTCCATGATTTCCATATCGTCCAGATTGCCGACGAGACACACCTTGCCCCCGAGCTTTTGCTTGGCTTCTTCGAGGTTACAGTCCCCCCATGGAGGTGCTTCCATCGGATCGAGAGCGTGCATGCCGATGTCGACGAACTGATCGTAGAAACGTGTGACCGGACCGTGGTTGTGATAATACGCGACCGCGCCATGGCGCCGCATAATGTCGCACAGTTCCCTGTCCGGTTCCACCACCAGTTCCTGAAACGCACGTGGGCCCAGTTGCACGCTGGCGTATTCACCGCCAACAATTCTGAACGCATCCATGCCCAGCGAGCACGCACGCTCTATGTACGCGTTGATCCGGTTCGCAGCCGTCTGCACGAGCCTGCGCATGACGTCAGGAGCGTCCAACCAGAGGAGACAAAAGTCTTCGGGCGAGTAGAGGGACGCGGGAAGACATATGGCGTCGCCCATGCCCGCAAGGACAAGGCCCTCCTCGCCTATTTCCTGTTTGACGCGATAGAAATCCGCAAGATCGGGCTCCGGCGGAGTGTATGGAATCGACAACCATTTCTCCGCGTCTTCCGGGGTGCTGCAGAAGTACTCCACGGTTGCTGACGCAACGTCGGTACTCCGCCACACGGAACGCATATCCCCCAGTGGCGTGCGGACTATCGTGATTCGATCCCTTCCGTCCTGAATGCGCTCGGTCGGGCAGTTCTGGCCCCAGACAGGATCCCCGCCCAGACCGCACTGGATGAAGGGGTCGGTAATCCGTATGAGATCGCGCGCGATCGCAGAATCGCGTGGAAGGCGCCCCAGATCAAAAGGGCCGACCGGAACACGATCCGGAGTATCATTGTGGATAGCAGTGAGAAGGCGCTCGCGGGAAGTCATAGGAAGCTCCACAGGAAACAATGCCGGAAGCGGGCGAGAAGCAATCTGAACCTAAATCATCCGGCCTTGAGAGCGCAACTGAGGGGTGGACAGGGTTTGTTCCGGCACCATGGCGTAAACGAAACGCCGGCAGATGGGAGAGAAACCTCCCACCTGCCGGCGCCAAATTGGTCATCCGCCACCCGTTCCCCGTTGCGCACCGCCAACGCCCGCGGAGTTTCCGCGGGTACCCCGTCAAGGGAACACGGGCGACGAAAGCGGCATTCGCGCCGAGGATTTTTCCCCGGCAGACAAGCCACCGAACGAACCAAGAGCAACAATCATACCCATGCTGGCCGCATGCGGCCGATTCGCTGTTTCGAACGCCCGTGTGTGCGCATCTTTACCGTACCATTCTGTACAGCTGCGCGCAATCTGGAACGCGTCTCGCGCCGGGAATGTCTCGTCAAGTCCTGCTCTCAGAACTGATCCGTCACGCACCCTTCCGATGCGGGCGAAACGTTTTCGATGAATTTGCGCAGCGTTCCATTGGTTGCCTTGTAAGGCGGGGCAACCCAGGCGTTCTTCCGGGCAGCCATCTCCTCATCGGAGATGTGCACGATGATCTGCCTTGAACGAGCGTCAATGGTTATTTTGTCACCCGTTCGAACCAGCGCGATAGGTCCGCCGTCCTGCGCTTCCGGCGTCACGTGCCCCACAACGAACCCATGTGTTCCACCCGAGAAACGTCCGTCGGTTATGAGAGCTACGCTGCTTCCGAGACCCTTGCCCATGATCGTGGCGGTAACGGTCAGCATTTCACTCATTCCGGGCCCACCTTTCGGCCCTTCATAACGGATAACCACCACGTCGCCCGGTTTGACTTCGTCCTTTTCCAGAGCCCGGAGAGTTTCTTCCTCTCCATCGTACACTTTTGCCGGGCCGCTGAACACCTCGCCTTCCTTGCCCGTTATCTTTGCCACCGCACTTCCGGGGGCAAGATTTCCATAGAGAATCTGTATGTGCCCGGTCTTCTTTATCGGGTTACTCAACGGCATGATAACCGTCTGCCCCGGTTTGAGATCGTCTTCCTCAGCGAGGTTCTCACCGAGCGTTTTTCCCGTTACTGTCAGGCAACTGCCATCGAGATATCCTTCCCTCAGAAGAAGTTTCTGAACGGCCGGAACGCCTCCAACCGCGTGCAGTTCTTCCATCACGTATTTCCCGCTTGGTTTCAGGTCCGCGATGTAGGGAGTCCTGTCGCTTATACGCTGGAAATCATCCACGGTCAACGGAACCCCCGCGGCCTTGGCAATGGCGATGAGATGCAGGACGGCATTTGTTGACCCGCCCAGCGCCATGACCATCGTGATCGCATTCTCAAGGGCTTTTTTCGTGATGATATCCTTCGGCTTGATATCCTTTTCGATGAGGTTCCTGACTGTCGCGCCTATTGTGCGGCACTCCTGAGTTTTCTCGGGGCTCTCGGCCGGTCTCGATGAACTGCCGGGCACGGTCATCCCGAGTGTCTCGATTGCTGAGGCCACGGTATTTGCAGTATACATCCCTCCGCACGCACCGGCTCCAGGACAGGCGTGCTGGAGGATGTTTTTGAGTTCCTCTTTGGTGATCTGGCCGGAAAGATACTGCCCGAAACTTTCGAACGATGACACAATGTCGAGCTTCTTGCCATTCCAGTATCCCGGCGCTATTGTTCCGCCGTAAATCATGAGGGCGGGACGGTTGAGTCTGCACATCGCGATGATCGAGCCGGGCATGTTTTTGTCACATCCCGGGAGAGCAATGACTGCATCGTACCAGTGCGCGGCGACCACCGTCTGGATGGAATCGGCAATGATTTCGCGGGACTGGAGGGAGTAATTCATCCCGTCGGTTCCCATGGCAATCCCATCGCTCACACCGATAGTGTGAAACACAAGCCCGACCATGCCGTTCTCCCACACCGATTCCTTCGCGTATCCGGCGAGCTTGTTGAGATGCATGTTGCACGGGTTGCCATCGTACCCCATGCTCGCGATACCAACCTGAGGTTTGGAAAGGTCTTCCTCCTTGAGCCCGATCGCGTACAACATCGCCTGAGAAGCCGCCTGCGAAAGCGGTTCCGTGATGCGCCGACTGTATTTGTTCAGTAGCATGTCTTACCTCCCGTGAGGGATTGAGCGCCACAAGTCACCTGGCAAGTTGTGCCCGCCACGCGCGAATTCCATGTTGTACAAATATCCGGCCGCCATCCAAGCTATCAAAGCCGCAAAAGCTTCCGAGCAACTGCGCGCCGGCGTGTCGCCGGTTCCGAGGCGTTGAACGCTGGTTTGGGAAATCGTCCCAACATCCCTATCATCTTTCAGCGAAGAACCCCTCGCCACCTATCGTGGACGACAATCCTCCTCGTCCCGATCGTTTGAAGGCGGCAGCAACGGCGCTTGGAGCTCTTACAAGCTGGAGCACCTCCCTCCAAACCCGACTATGACGGAGACGGAAATGCCTCGCCGGCAAATGGATATGCCGATAACCCACGTGCATCACGGCGCGTACACGCTTGAGGGTGACATTGAGCCGATCACCGGCGAGTTGAGGCTGGCGCCACCTGTTCTGTACCAATGCAGCAGCACGGCAACTCCGTTGCCAAACACCGCCGGTGCTGCCATCCCAACTCCCACCGATCCGGACCGGTTCTGTTCCCCCCAGGAAATCCAGAAGCGCCTTGATCTGACGCGAAGATGGGTAAATGAGCTGCACGGAATCGGCATCCGGTGGGTAATTCCGTACACGTGCAACGTGAAGCTGGGCGGGAAACACGAAGGCCGCAAGGGCATCTGGAAGTTCTATGATCATTGGGACGATTACACATTTCTCGGCATTGGTCCGCGGCCGGGGGCAGACCCGATAGAATGGATGGCCAGGGAACGGGACGGGCAACTGCATTACTCCTATGAGAAGCGTCACCCGGGCTTTACGTCGTGCGGGTGGTATAAGTACACGCCCTGCCTCAATAACCCGCATTTCAATACGTACCAGCGAGCCAACGTTCGCACCATTGCATTGGCCGGGTACGATGGCGTGTTCGTGGACAACAACAACATTAACTGCTACTGCCAGCACTGCGAAAAACTGTTCAAAGTATGGATGAGCAAAAGACACGCGCCGGACCAGTTGCGTGAGCGTTTCGGTTGGAGCAGTTACGACGAGGTCCACCTCGGCTGGCGCGGAAACCGGATGGACTGGGTCAAATACGACCCTCTGTTCCGCAGGTTCGTGGAGGACACTCTCCCCTCCCAGGAGAGGATTCAGTGGTTTGAGACGGACGACATGAATGAAATCAAGCTCCAGGAAGCAGGGAGCGGTTGGCTGTGGGGACGCAGCAACGAATTCCTGAGCTGGGTCTATGTTCACATTTCGCCGGAAGAACGGAGAAAGACATGGGGCGTGGAGCACATCGAGGACTCGTGGGGCATCCGCGACGAGCGTGACCGACTTCTCTGGGCCGAGACCTCACGTTTCTGGGCATCGTGCATCTGCGACAACCTGCGCAAAATCAAAGGGTACGGGCAGGAAGTGTCCGGAAAGGATTTTCTTGTTGTACCCAACTGGGGGGAGTTGCTGACCTTCCAGGAGCTCGCTTTCCGAGAAGACATGGGGCATGATATCGAGGAGTGGGCCCCTGCAACGGACATCGTGTTCTGGGAAGACAACCGGGATCCGGGCAGAACTGCGGAAGGCCTCTACTTTGACTACAGCCTTGAGTACAAACTGGCCCACGCCGCGGGTGTCCGAAGTGGCGCAATGGCGGCGTTGCCCGGAGACCACGATACGTGTGCACTGGCGCATGGCGAAGCCGTTGCCCACGGAGGGGCGTTTATTCAGCGCGGTCCCGAATTCGCCGATTTGAGAGGTGAATACAACCGGTTTCTTTCGGAGCATCAACACTGGTTTGAGGGATACGTGTCAGCCGCGCGGGCAGGTCTGGTCCTGTCCTTCCAGACGTACCGTCTGGGCGGACACGCGCACATTCGCGACACGTTCCGCCTTGTCCAGTTCCTCAACGATCAGCAGGTGCCCTTTGACGTCCTCGTCGATACACAGCTTCCCGACAAGGAACTGCTTCGCAGTTACTCGCTGCTCGTGTGTTCTGAGCTTGCGGCTTTGAGCAACGAAGCGACTGCAGCCTTCCGGGAGTTTGTCTGTGGCGGAGGGATTCTTTTCGGTTGCGGAGCACTCGGCGCCATGGACGAATTCGGGGCACTCAGATCGGGATTTCTCGCGGGGATGTCTGGAGCGAACGTGATACGTTGCGACCGTCTGAATGATTTGCTCCCACCGGGACAGATTTCTCGAGAGGACGCCCTGGAGTTTGTTACGAATGTCTGGCGATATCTGAACTGGTCAGTCACAAAATGGCCGCTGATCGATGCCGGAGATTATGCAGTCAAGATCGAACGATTCGTTGATCCAGGAGCTGTTGCAACGCGGATTCCGGGATGGCAGAATTTCCAGGTCGCCGATCCCTACGCGTGTAATGGCCTGAGGGTAGTTCCGTATTTGAGGGTCAGCGGACGCCGGTGTGAGTTGAGTATCCATCTGCTCAATTACAACGTCGATCTGACCTTACCGGCGGGAACAAGGTCTACGAAGACCATGCGGGACGTCGCAATTTCCCTTCCGGTGGGAGACGGGCTTGTCCTTCGAGATGCACTCTGCGCTCGGCCTGGCAAGGAAGTGGAGACCGTTGACGCGTGCATCAAGGCTGACCGGGTGATGTTCAACGTGCCCGAACTCGATGCCTACGCTTTGGTGCACCTCACTCTTGACAACCACGTTGCACACTGAACTCGTGAGGGAACACGGATGGAAACAGAAATCCCCGTCGTGACGAAGAATGACCTGGTCACCGGGCTGCGCTCAGTTGGTCTTTCAGGAGGCCAGCATGTTGTCGTCCACAGCTCCCTGAGTCGGTTCGGCAGGGTGGAAGGCGGTGCCGAAAAGGTGATTGCGGCGCTGAAAGAGATTATCACGCCTGAAGGAACCGTCGTCATGCCTACCTTCACAAGCCGTATCGAATTCTTCGCAGAAGCTCTCATCGCCCGCTGCGCGGCTCAGGGCAAGGAGGGCTTCCACGGCACAGTCCGCGAGCTGTACGACACCGTTCGGCAGATCTGGTTGGATGCGGGCTTCAAAATCGTTCCATTCGAGACGCCTGAGTCCCTCTGGAAACGCTTTCACGACGAAGGAGTGTTCACTCACTGGAAAAACTGGCAAATCTCGCCCCAGGTTTTTCCGTTGCCGGGTGGCGAGCTCGTACACATCGTGAAGCACGGTCAACCCTTGCCGCCGGATCAACTGCACCCTTGGTGCATTGCCGGAACCGTTGGCATCATCCCGGAAACGTTCAGGAAACAACCCGATGTACGGAGGAGTGAACATTATTCAGGATCGTTCGCCGCGTGGGGTTCGATGACGGATTTCATCCTCAAGGGGCACGACAACTACTCGCCGAGGGTGTTCGAAGACCATCCCTTATACCGGATGAAGGAAATCGGGGGAAAAATCCTCCTTCTGGGAATTAACCACGGCAACAACTCCACGATTCACGTCGCTGAAGAAGCCGCGGTGAGAGCCAGGGGCGTGAACGTTCCGCACGAGTACCTCGGGCATTTTATGAACATTGAAGCGCCCCTTGATGCGGCAGGCGGACAAACACACGGAAAAATAGGAAATGCGGAGGTGCGACTGGCGGACACCCGAATCCTTTACCGCGTCTGCGCGGAGATACTCGATGCAAAACTGACGAGTGGCGAGCTGGTTCCTGTCGGATAAGTCACCTGGCGCGTTCCCGCGTTACGGTTCCACCCATCGCAGACCCGGAACCTCATTACCGTTTTCGTCCGTTACGCGAAAGTAGAAGCCCCAGGCCCTCCGGACGTTACCGCATTTTACCATGATCTCGCTCCAACCGGGAGTCAGTTGGACGGGGATCACGTTTTCGTCGCGCAAGGCAA
Organism: Candidatus Latescibacterota bacterium; assembly: GCA_022706085.1. Lineage (GTDB taxonomy): Bacteria > Latescibacterota > MWCZ01 > MWCZ01 > MWCZ01 > MWCZ01. Next base: position 39,663 of record JAKJDF010000001.1, read on the forward strand.
CCCGCCCGCGGGTCGACCGGAACACCTCTCTTCCGTTCACGAACACCGCAACGTAGTCGTTGCTTCCGACTCGCAACTCGGCATGGGTTGCCGTGGGGACCTCCACCCACGCGACGCTGTACGCGAGCACGCTGTCCTGACCGCTCACGATTTCCTTCAAATCAACGAACCCCGTCGCATCCAGATCCACCCGTTTCCACCGGAGTTCTCCTCCCGGCACGTCGAACCCATCGTACGCCGAGTACACGGCTGTCAGATCAACGCCTCTTTCGGGAGGGTACACGACCGAGAATTCGTTCTGCCGGCAGGGGAAGGGTCCCACAACCCACCATCGCGGCGGAGTCCCCGGAAACACGACGGGGCAGCGGTTCCGCACGAGCTCGGCTCGCGCGGCGAACGCAGAGTCGGTGATCACGGGTTTTTCCCGCAGAACGGCCAGGTACGCCTCGAGGTTGACGTCGGTCGGCAGGGTATCGTTGTATGCTGCGTGGTACCTTCTCCTGGCGGTCTCGCTCATCCGCCAGAAAACCGGTCCATGTCCATAAATCCATGCATACTCACGGCTTATCTGTCGCACAGCAGCGTACTGTCTGCGGAATTCCGCGGGCGGGTAATTGGCGCTCTTGTCGGCGTACGATCCCACGATCCGGTCTCCGAAGGTCTCCGCCTTGCCGGAGTAGCCCGTGAACCGCCCGGACGCGTCCATGATCATCCTGTAGTACCCGAGCGGCCACATCCCCGTTGCGATCGAACCGCGTCGCATCCAGTATTCGAACGCACGTTTGTCTCTCGACTGGTATAACGCCTTCCGTACCGCCAGATCAATGGACAACGCATTGTTTAATATCCGCTCCGGGTCGGTAACGTTATACATGTTTTCGACGCACATGTGGATACCCCCCGGTGCGTCAGTTTCCGCCAGCGCGTCTACCATTCCGGCAAAAAGCTGGACACCCAGCGGGCCGTAGGTCCAGACCGTTTCCGGCAGATGCCAGTTCACCATGTCCGGAAATTCCGAAATCATCGCCGACATGATTTCGTATCCCCTTTGACGTGCCTGGTGCGGCAACAGATCGCGAGGGTATCCTTCCCGAAGGTATGCCTCATACGTGAGTTCGTATGTGGGGTAGATGTACTCGATATCCAGAGCTACTCCAGCGAAACCGGCATCTCGCGCGAAGATGGCGCACTGACGGAAGTTTTCGCAGATGCTGTCCCATGCCGCGTCATCGAACCAGTCGGGTAAAGGGCGATAGAACGCGACTTTGATGCTGTTCGAACTCATTCCTGCTGCTCTGCACCGCTCGTTCATGCGCTTGCAGATCTGGAACAACGGATTACCCTCGCCAACGACGCGACCGGCCGGCTCATCGGGCGTGAACGTTGTAGGTTGCTTCCAGATGTCGCTATCCCAGTTGTGCATGATGTCCGCCACCATGAACCCGTCGATCCCGTTCCGTGCGAAATACTCGGCACTGTCGGCAAGGAATTCCGGCGCAATTGTTGTGAACACGAGCGTCTTCACGCGTTCGGGGTATGGATCGGGAGCATACGAGTATGTTCTGCTTGCCGCAGCCGCCGGGGGTTGCTGGCCGACTGGCACCACGGCCGTGTGCGGCGCACAGGAAAACAGAACAACGGCGCAAAACGGCAGGCAAGGAACAACGCGGCTGAGAAACTTCACGACCACCTCTTGCGGCATATGGGATGATGCATTAACCATACAATGGAGCGGCTCTCCCGTCCAACGTGGCGGCGGACTTGCGTTCTTGCCACACAGTGTCCCACAGCCTGGGACGTACGCCGGGTACGGCATCCTGCGAAAGGAAAGCTGATGACACAGATTCCTGAATGGGCAAAGGCCCAGACCGGTGCCCGGAGTGTTCTGGAACGCTGGATTTCCTCTTCCATCGAGAGAAACCTTTTGATCCCGTACCACGGCATCCACGACGAAGGGAGTTTCACTGCTTCGTGGGACGCGTTCTACTTCACCACCCAGAATCCGCGCATTCGTGACTTTCTTGTGTGGCTTCGCAATGGATTCGCGGACTGGACGAAGGATAACCTCCTGCACGGGTATTACCCTGAAGGTGAGGTTCACCACGCCACCGAACCGTTCACTCATTTCATCGCACGATTCCGGACGCTTCTGCCGGGTGACACGCTGACCGCCCGCCTGCTGGAAGATGCCGCCGAGCATTTGGGGAACTGGGTGCCCGAGATACCGGCCTGGTACGACTGGAAGACCCACTGCATGAAGAGCTGGCGCATCGGTACCCGGGTGGTCAAAACCACTCCCCCTGACGATTACGAAGAACCGGATTCGGTTCGACCCGCGATCATCGCGCTGGCGGCGTACGCGGTTACAGGGAAGGAACGCTATCTCGCGTTCTGTTGCGATTACGCCGACAAGTGGGCCGCGGCACTCCTGGAGACTCCGCTTCCCCGCGTGCGATTTCTTCAGAGCGCGGAGAACTTGTACAACGACAGGATCGTGCTCCAGGCTACGGGAGACCTGCAACTGCGTCTGGAACTAGTGGTGGCTTCAGGGCTTGCAGACTGGCTCATGGACCTTTTCTACCTCACGGAGAAACCCACCTACGCGGAGGCTTCGCGAGTCGTCATGGCGGGTCTCGTGCCGGTTCTCGCGGATCCCCGCAACTCAATTGCCGCCGCTCTTATCGCGAAATACCGTCGGGTGACGGGAGACAGAAGCCTTGACGAAGCAATTGTCGCGTCACTCGGCCCCCCCCCACGCTACGACAAAGCAGGAATCGTTCTGCGCGAAGACTGGACGGACTCCAAGGAAACCCGAAAAGAGAGGTCAATGCTGCTGAACAAGCGCATCGGACACCGGTTTGACCAGGTCAGGTGGGCGGACAAAGAAGGCCAGGAAGTTACAGAACCGACAGGCGCCGCATGGGTTCTCGCGTGGCAGATCACTGGCGAAGAACGATACGCCGCGAGAGCGATGTTCCTGGCCGGTGAACGGCTGCGGCTCGCAATGGAGAAACTCCAGGACGGACGCGACCACGGGTGCGGAGGAAACACCATCGGCGCGGTCGCTTCTGGCCACGGGAGAGCCGATAGATTCGGACATGTGAATTCAGTCTGGGGGCCTCTCCTGATTGGATCGTCCAGGGTGTTTTCCGCTGAACAGCCGCTCGTGATTTACCCTTCCGGTCTGCCCGATGGGGTTGCATCCCTTGTCAACTGGGCAGGCAACACTGGAGTGGAATGGTTCAACACGGGAGAGGTCGCCCGGACCGTAACGTGGGTAGATGGCTCGAGACCTGGCGCAACCCCGCAACACGTGACTATCCCGCCCGGAGAGCAACGGGAGGCTCCCCTGGAGAAAGCGTTCCCGATCGCACGCGCTGTTGCCGGATGACCGCTCCCGGCGGGACCTGACACGGTAAGTCGGGGTTACTCGCCCGGCGGAGACGGTTCGTACGCTTTGCGGCCGTACACGCGTTCGTATGCTCTGCACGAGGGGCAGATTCCGCCTTCGACGTGTCTGACGAACCAGTATGCGATGCCTCGCTGCTTTTTTCTCGCGTGGCTGCATACCGGACAATCAACACACTTCTGAGCGAGAGCGCGGTCCCTGTCGGTTACTTCCTGATTTTCCATGCTGTATCCCTGCCTAAGGCGTTTTGGCGGTGGCCTCCACGGCCCTGCGTCGTCTTTCCTGCTGATAGATCGAATGCCATGAGCGATCGAGAATAACCCCGTTTCGTCGCAGCATGTCCTGTAACTCGGCGACGTCTATGTCCCGAGGCGCGCACCCTTCCCGAAGAGCCAGACACGCGCACATTCCTGCGGCAATTCCCATCCCAGCCGCGGTCGCCATCACGCGGAAAGACGACATCGCCATTTGATCGCCGGAGACACACCGACCCGCGACAAGAAGGTTTTCGGAGCCGCGCGGGATAAGGGCCCTCAATGGAATGTGGTACGGTGGAACGGGGTCGGTGATACCGGTACCCGCCCGTTGAAGCACGGTGGGCCAATGGTAGTCCACGTGGTACGTTCCTACCACCACAGCGTCTTCCCATTCCCGTCCCGCCCGGACGTCCTGCTCCGTCAGAACAACATCCCCGATGATGCGCCTTCCTTCGCGAATCCCGATGAGGGGGCTTACCGAGGAAAGACAATACGTGGAGTACCGTCTTCCGCCATAGCCTTCTGTCTGCAGGAAGTACACCAGGCCCATCATCTGACGCCGTGCTTCGATCTCCGCATCTGAAAGCTCGCGCGCGTTCACTGCGCTGTGGCCTATCACCTTCATTTTGACGTCAATTCGCCCGTTTTCGTGCCGGTGAATGGAGGTCATTGGTATGGTTTCCGGAGTGTACCGGGGGCACCCCGGTGGCAACCAGGGTGTCTGTTCGCAATGTGTATCCCACATGGAAAAATACAACGACATCGGGAGCGGCGCGCCGCCCGACTCGGAACCCGACACCGTGGGATATCCAGCGGAAAGCGCCACATCGGCATCCCCCGTTGCATCCACAATCAACTTCGGGCAGTGCGCCTGAAGGCCACCCGCAGTATGCAGAAACACAGTGTCGATAACATTGCCGTCCCTGTGCGTCGCCGCAACACGGCTGTGCAACAGCAACGTGACCCCTTTCCGCAGCACATACTCCTGCATCAGAAAGCCCACATACACCGTTTCGACGGCACGTGCGTCCTGTTCCGGGTGGTATGGTGCTATCACCCTGGCTTCTTCAAGAGCCGCAATGATCTCGTCAAATACCCGCCCGACTCCCCGCGTGTGGCCGCAGAAACCTGACACACCGGAAACCGCCATGGCGCCTCCCAGTTCGGCAAACCCCTCGACGAGAAGCACGTCCGCCCCTTGCTCCGCCGCCGCAACTGCCGCGCAGATCCCCGCAAAACCGCCCCCGGCAACCAGTACATCGGGACGCGATACAACGGGAATATCGTCCTCAATTCTGGCTGTATCCATCGCAAAGCCCTCCACGCGCCTGCAGAAACTCTCACTCCGAGGGAATTCGCCACCGTGACGTTGCTCCGCGGCAAACCTGACTCGATACTATGAAACAGTACGCATTCGGCACCACCACTGCACAGGACGAACAATGCAACGACCCGTGACGAAGCTTGCTCCCGACCCTGACCCTGAACGGATCAAAGTCCTTCTGTTTGCCACGCCTCCAATCAGTTACGTCACGGAAACGGCCTCTGAATGGGCCGAAAAAGGCTTTTCAGGATTCATACGGCCAGACATAATGAAGGGGTGGAATGCGGATGTATGGAGCCTTCCTGACGGAAGACGAGTCGTCGGAACGGACAACCCTTTCTTCCAGCAATGCCGGTCCATGAATCAGGCACTTACGGGTGCCGGGCTTCATGACAATTTCATGTGCGTCCCGTTCGCAACCGAGCTCCCGGACTGGTTCGACGACGAAAAATGGGCCGCACTGTGCGAGAACTTCCGGCAGGGCGCCCGATTCGCGAGAATGGCCGGTTTCCGCGGCATGGCGTTGGATGATGAGTACATCGAAGACTCTCTCGGGCTGAACTGGGCCAGATACCGGAAGCCTGGGTACCCCGTTGATAAGCTGCTCCCACAGGCGAGGTTGCGCGGGCAACAAATCCAGAAAGCGATGCTGTCCGAATTCCCGGACATGGTCACTCTCCATCTCCCGGAAAGCTATTCCATCATGGGTGACCTCGCGAAAGCACTCTTTCTGGGGTACCTCGACGCCCTCTGCGCTGCCGATGCCCCGGGAGGACTCGACATACTTCCTGAGTGCACATATTTTCAGACCGATCCCTGGTGGATCGCGCTGTACGGTGCAGGGCTCGACCAGATTCTGAGGGAAGATCTCCAGACACTCGATCCTCCGGGGCGCCTTTCGGACTACTGGGACAGGCGCTGCGGAATTGCTCTTGGACAGGCCCCTCTCGGGTACCTCAGGTTCATTCGGGACGCTGACGGGAAACGGATCGGATACGGCGGGAGGGAAGAGGTTTTCGGCGACAGGATCATAGAAGGCGGCGAAGACAAGAGTGGTAACTACCCGGCTTCAGTCTTCCGCGAGACGCATGCCGCCGTTCGCACCGTATCTCGAAGATACGCGTGGGTGTTCTCCCCGGGGCCGGTCTGGTGGCAGATGTCCGAGGATCAATGGCGTCGCCACGGCGGACCGAAGGTCGCCACCTTGCCCCTCGTGCCGGAATTCCCCGATTACACGTTGCCGTTGAGACGACCGGAAATTGTTGTCGGCGCCGCGTACGACACCATGTCGAACGCGGTGAAGACCCGGACTCCTGCAAACCTGCTCGCCGGTCTCGGAATGCCTCCATCGTGGTGGGTTAATGGACCGTACGACAACTCCGGGGGCACAGGCTACGATTACGTCCTCCCTCCGGAACGGGGTATCGATCTCGAGGGGGTGTCCCTTGGCGCGTGGGGCGAAGTGCGATGGAAACAGGTGGATACCCCGCCGACCGGGTACGTGGACCTCAGCCGGCTCATAGCCGGAGGCTCCGAAATTCAGGGGTACGCGGCGGCCTGGTGCGAAACGGAAATGGAGGTTTCCGTAGTGGTACATTTCGGGTGTGACGACACGGGGAAAATCTGGTGCAACGGGAATCTCGTGCACGAATCGAAAACCGAACGCATCGCCGTGCCCGATGAGGACAACTTCCCTCTCGTGCTCCCGCCCGGACGGTCCGTCTTTTTGCTGAAGATCGGCAACTACCGCGGGGGCTGGGGGTTCTATTTCAGGATTACCGACGGAGAGGGAAACGAGATACCCTCGCTCCGCTGGGACCACCGGCTCCCGCCGAACGAAACAAAGGAGGCACTGCGATGTACGTGGTGTGCGTGACTGTACATGTGAAGCCTGAATACGTCGCCGAATTCGCCGGAGCAACGGAGGCAAACGCGCGCTCAACACGAGAAGAAAAGGGCAATTTCCGCTTTGACGTTCTCCAGTCGCTGGCCGATCCGGCACATTTCGTTCTCTACGAAGTCTATGAGTCGGAAGCCGCCTTCCGGGAACACCAGAAAACTGCTCATTATCTGTCATGGCGGGATGCCGTGTCGGATTGGATGGCTGAGCCGCGTTCCTCCGTGAAGTGCACGGCGGTGTTCCCCACGGAGCCTCAGGAATGGTAGCGTCCGCCCGGGATTCCCTTGCGAGGCAATTCGAGTTTGCGACCGCGTCGCGTATCGTGTTCGGTCGCGGGCGCGCGATCGAAATCGGTTCTCTTGCCTCCGAACTGGCGGAAATGACCGGCAACGAGAAACGAGCCTTCGTGATTACTGGAAATACAGCTTTGGACGTGAATTCGGGAATTGCGGCAATCCCGGAGATACTCCGAACCCACGGTTTCCACGTTGCGGAGCACCGGTGCAGCGGGGAGCCCACCGTTTCGGCCGTTCGTCTGGCAACCGCCGCGGCCAGAGAACATGCGCCTCACCTGGTGGTCGCAGTCGGGGGTGGCAGCGTTCTCGACACCGGAAAGGCGATCTCGGCTTTGCTCTCGAACGCAGGCGACCCTCAAGATTACCTCGAGGGAGTCGGAACGGGGCGCACGTTCGAGCGTCCAGCAGTGCCACTGGTCGCCGTTCCAACCACCGCGGGAACCGGATCCGAGGTAACCAGGAACGCCGTTATCAAGGCGGACGACGGTTCCTTCAAGAAGAGCATGCGAAGCGCCTTCCTCCTGCCAAAATGCGCGCTCGTGGACTCGAATCTTACTCATTCGCTCCCGGAACGCCCTACCACCTACACAGGAATGGACGCGCTGACGCAATTGGTCGAAGCGTTCACCTCGAATGCCGCGAACCCTGTCACGGATTGCCTTGCCATTCGTGGCATTCAGCTTGTGGCGACTTCTCTGGAACGCGTGGTGGCGGATGGATCCTGCGCCGACGCTCGCGACGACATGTCCCTCGCGGCTTTGTTGAGCGGCATCTGCCTTGCAAACGCAGGACTCGGTGCCGTCCATGGGCTGGTCGCGCCGATCGGCGCGCGTTTCTCCGTTCCGCACGGTGCCGGTTGCGCGGCATTGCTCGCCCCAGTGATTGAGGCAAACTTCCGGGGGTTGGGAAGGCATGACGCGAGCCACCCGTGCCTGGAGAAGTACAGAACCATCGAGGAGGCATTCGCACGCCGTTCCAGATCTGCGGGAAAGGGGCTTGCACAGATCATTCGCACCCTTGTTACCGATCTGCGCGTCCCCGGCTTGCGGAACTGGGGTGTCAGTCTGGAGGCCATTCCCGACCTCGTGAAAAACAGCCGCGGCGGAAGTATGCGGTACAACCCCGTGGAACTCGGAGATGAGGAACTGGCAACGATCATCGAAGCTGCGTTGTAACGAGAGTGGCAATACCACCGCACGTTGCTGACAACTGGTGATTTGCGGAACGTGCCACGGTCGCGTTCCCGGTGCGTGACGCGGGTTCCGTCCATCGCTAACCAAAGGAGATCCCTGTGGCGAAAGGGCAGGCATACAACTACGAGCGCATTCCCCGGGTCGATCCAGTGACGGGTACCCGGTACATGCAGTTAACAAGCTTCCCGACGATCAACATGCACTTGTCGTATTCTTACCCGAACCTTACGAATGGCTTCACGGCGGATTCCCGCAGAGTCGTGTTTTTCAGCAGGAGAGCACCCCACAGAACCGCGCCTTGGGATGTGTTCCGGGTCGGCGTTGATGGTGCCGACTTTGTTCAACTCACGGAGTGTGAAGGGATCCGGGGCGCAGTCGTTTCGTCGCAGAAGCCTCTCGTCTACTTCCATTCAAACGGAACGTTGTACTCAGTAGACATTGATACCTTCGAAGAGAAAGAAATCTCTCACTTCGAAACAGACCACAACCAACATGGTGGCCGATTTTCGGCGTGGCTCTCAGCCGACGAGCGCTTCTGCTTCGTGTCGGTGTTCGATAAATCGGGACACGAACTCATCGTTCGCCACGCGACCGATGGTTCGGGGACGACTGTGATAGCAAGTGCTGAGGAGATGCGCATCCACAGCATTGATCCTGCGGGACGAGGGCTTTTTGCATCCCTGAAGGAAAACGGAGGATGGGTCATCTGGCTGGTGGATTTCGAAGGCACGCGCGCCGTGCGGTATGGCGAGAACGTGTGCTCACACCTGAGTCCGCTGGGGAATACCGGAACCCTGCAGGGTTGTGCCGTCTGGCCCGAGCATTCGCTCCTGTTGCTCACCCCCGGACAGAAACAGGAGAACCGGTTGCTCAGCGGACCCGATTTCTGGCATTCCTCGGCGTCGCCCGATGGCCGTTGGATCGTGGCAGATACAAATCGGCCAAACGAAGGGATTTTCCTGGTGAACGTTGCGACCCGGCGAAGTGCGGTGCTGTTGCACCCTCACAACCTCGGTGGGGACGCGCCGTGGTCGCACGCGCATCCGTTTTTCAGCCCCGACATGCGGCATGTCGCGTTCACTACCGATGCGACCGGAAGCGCGCAGGTGTGCCTCTTGGAAATTCCGGCATCGCTGATGGAGCAACTTGCCCTGCCGTAGAAACGTCGGGGGCGGTATCCTTTCAGGTGGCGCGCCCGGGCGTCAGGGAACCGGAACCGGTTTGCCGTTGCTCTCAAGGATCGCGTCTATCACGCGAAGAACGTTGATACCGGTATCGGCGGCCACAGGCACTGCACCCTCTCCCATGAACGCCTCGTACGACAGCGCGATGTTCGTCTGATGACTTGATCCGTAACACGCCTTTCCCAGAAACGCACCCTCCACTGCGAACTGGGGAGATTCTGGCAGGATGTTTTGTTCAACGATGCTGTTGCCGTCGGCGACGACGAACGTATTTTTGCCATCAACGGATCCGCGCAATTCGACGCGGATAACATCCCTCCTGTCCCCGCAGACGGTGCACATGAACCGGGAAAGGATGCCGTTTCTGAAATGAAGTTCTCCCTCAACCCTGTCTGGAACGTCGATCCCGGGGTGGAGAACCCTGTCTGTCGAACATTCGGCTACAACTTCCGTGACAGGCGAATCCGCAAGCCACATCACGAGATCCAGGGTGTGGTAAGCCTGATTCGACAGAACGCCTCCCCGCGCTTCCGAATCACGGCCGCGCCACCCCGATCCCGCGTCGTAATACTCGGCAGAGCGGAACCAGTCCACGGTCCAGTCTATCCGCGTGAGTGTCCCGAGATCTCCGGCCGCAACTCTCTTTTTCATCCACGCTTTTTCACCGTTCAACCGGTTCTGACTGATCAAAGAAAATCCGACACCGTTGGATGCGATGGCATCGCGCATCATTCGCGCTTCCGAAGCATTCAGTGCCATCGGTTTCTCGCATATCACGCTTTTGCCATGTTCTGCGGCCGCAATCGTCGCGGGCGCGTGCAGGTGGTGCGGCAGACAGATGTGGACGACATCGACATCCGCCTGCCGGAGGAGTGTCCGATAATCTGGAAACACCTCGACCCCGGATGGTATGGCAGACGCGCGCTCGGAAACCGGTTCCGCAACTCCAACGATCTCCACGTCGGGGACGGGGTGGATACTGCCGTCTGGCGTCCCTCGCACTGAGTAAAGATGAACCGGCCCGATAGAACCAAAACCGAACACGGCACCCTTGACGGGACGGCGAGTTATTGGGAGTTTGGGCATGGCGATCCTTTCAAACTGCTGCATGAACATCTGAATCGAAACGAGGCTCTCCTGTTTGGAAGAACGGCAACGCGCTGGCACGGGTCAACGTGGGCCTTCCGCAGCATGCCCCCCGGAGGAAAGTGAGAATGGTAGCAGTGAGAACTGAAACAGACGCTCTTGGGACGCTGACGCTGGACGCGAACACGCGTTACGGCATCCATACTGCCCGCGCAATCGCAAGTTTCGGACCTGCGGACCGCCCCGTTCCCCGAGGCCTTATCCATGCGTACGCCGACGTGAAGCGCGCATGTGCTCGTGTCAATCATCGCCTCGGTTACCTCACCGACGAACAGGCTGTCGCTCTGGAGGCAGCCTGCAGCGAGATGGCAGGCGGATTACTCGACGAGTGGATCGTTGTTGACGCCTTTCAGGGTGGCGCCGGCACCAGCACCAACATGAACGTGAACGAGGTTCTCGCCAACACCGCATTGCTCGCCACCGGAAGAAGGTGCGGCGATTACGGCTGGCTTCATCCCATTGACCACGTCAACCTGCACCAATCCACGAATGACACGTATCCGACAGCGCTGCGAGTCGCTGTCATTCGGCAGCTCCGCGCCCTCAGTGATTCCCTCGTGCGGCTTGTGGAATCGTTCCAGCAGGCGGAAAAACGGTTCGCCGACGTCGCCAAAGTGGGCAGAACTGAGATGCAGGATGCGGTCCTGATTACGCTCGGACGGGAAATGGGCGCATACGCGGAAGCGTTTTCGCGCGACCGCTGGCGCGTGTTCAAATGCGAGGAGCGGATTCGCGTATCAAACCTCGGCGGAACCGCCGTTGGAACCGGCATCACTGCCCCAAGGCAATTCATTTTCCAGGCCACTGAGGAGCTGCGCACAATCACAGGATTGCCGATCGCCAGAGCGGAGAACCTTGTCGAGGCAACGCAGAATCAGGATGCCTGGGTTGAGGTAGCCGGAATCCTCAAGGCGCTCGCATCGAACCTGATCAAGATTGGAAATGACCTTCGCCTGCTCTCCAGCGGGCCGCATGCTGGTCTGCGGGAAATCCATCTTCCGCCCATGCAGGAGGGTTCATCCCTCATGCCCGGCAAGGTAAACCCGGTCATCCCTGAAATGGCAGTCCAGACCGGTATGGCGACGTTCGGGTTCGAACAAATGATAAGCCTTGCCGTATCCGCGGGGAACCTGGAACTGAATGCCTTCATGCCGCTTGTCGCGTACGCCATACTTACCAGTCTCGATCTGCTGGAACGCGCAGTCGACCGGCTCGCCGGTTTGTGCGTACAGGGGATCGAAGTAGACCGCGAGCAATGCGCGGCCCACGTCGTCAGAAGTCACGCTGCGGCAACAGCTCTCGTCCCCGTCCTCGGGCACGATGCCACGGCGCGGCTGGTGGCGGAAGCAGAACGTTCGGGCAGGTCCCTGAGAGATGTTGCCGTCTCTTCCCGCGCGCTTACGGCCGAAGAATGGGAAGACCTTACGAGTGTGGAGCGTGTCAACGCCCTGGGTTCGCCCGTGGCGCGCAGAAGAAAGGAGGGGAACTAGAACCCGCGCGACGGCGGTGAGCCAACGCGCGGGCCCCAGGCACACCAAAAACAATCACCGTTTCACTTTTACAGCTTTGCCGAGAGCCGCCGATTCCCAGGCCGCCTCCGTCAACTGAATCACCCGAAGCCCGCACTCCGCCGGGGATTCCAGCTCCGCCTTCCCCAAAATCGCATCCACGAAGTTGCGGTCCGGATCCGTTCCGCCTGGCATTCGCTGCGGGAGATGCACCTCACCGTCCTCGCTCACGTACATCGTCGGGAAACCGTTCCGGAATGCGATGATGCCTTTTTCACCCCAGATCGTCACGTCTTCCCACCAGCGCAGCCCTTCTCCCACAATGCTGAAGGTGCCCTGGGCACCACCCTTGAACTGCACGCTCACTGCCGAGTTGATGTCAACCGGAGTGCCGCAGTTGTCTATCACCGCCGTGACCTTCTCAGGAACCAGACCGGTAACCCACAGCACAATGTCCACAAGATGGCTTCCGGAATCGTTGAGTTGCCCGCCGCCCGAAAGCTCGGGAATTTGCCTCCAACTGCCGGCTGTCGCCCTCTTCCATTCCTGGGATTGCTGTGCCGCAACAAACTGGATCTTCCCCAGCTTGCCCTCTGCAATCAGCTCCTTGGCGAATCGAAAGCTTCGATCGAAATGGCGCTGATAACTGACCTGAACTTTCAGACCTGTTTCCTTGGCCTTTTTCACAACCGCACGGGCATGCTCCGTTTTGCACACCATGGGCTTTTCCGTCAGAACATGAAGCCCGCGGTCGAGCCCTGCCATGATCTGTTCGAAATGCAGCGTGTGAGGTGTGTGAATCTCGATCGCGTCCAACTTCACCGTTTCCAGCATTTTGCGCCAATCGCTGAACGCCGGGGCTTTCGCCAGTTCAGGGTGGCGTTCCTTGAAAGTCTTCAGGGTGGTTTCATTGGTATCGCACAGCGCGACGATCTGAGCATCCGGCATTCCCGCAATACGATAGGCATGGCCGTTTGACACACCTCCACAACCGATGAATCCGATCCGAACCTTTTTCATCTGCTCCCTCCAGAGTGTAACACACGTACGACAACCAACTACCTGCATCAACGAACGCTGGAATGCGTTGTGCGCAGATGCGCCGGCAAACCCCACCAGGCCCATGTCTGCAAATGCGCAGCCGCAAAAGCGATTGCGCCGGGATCTCCGTAAAAAACCACTCCCGTGGGTGAATCAGCCGCCCGAACGGCACACACCGCACGGCCATTCCTCAAAGCTTCAAAAAAACCTCCGGAGTCGGACTTGTTCCCGAGCCAGAGGGTCCGAGCGTTCTCTCCACGCGGAACGCCGCTTAACGCAACAACAAAGGGCACCAAACTGCTCAACCGTTCAATTCTGGGACAGGCCCGCACAAGGTCAGTCCCATCATCCAGAGCCGCTGCCACCCCAACGTCACCGGACAACACCGTCCCTACGGCTTCCGTGAGTGCGTAGATCCCGGCCTGATCCCCCGGTTCGATCTGCAGGACCGGCAGCGCGCCCTGGGCAACAAACGGCGCCACGCATCGTTCCAGAAACACTCCCCAGGGGATTCCCGGTTGACCCGCTGCCGCGGCCCACTCACTCTCAGAATTCCGCAGAAGTCCCATTAAAAGGGATTTCTGCTCTGCTCCAATCCGGAAGGAAACACGGCAGCCGGCCCGCACGTTCCCCGGTAATTGAACGATGACGGATCGCGGAAACGTCTCAACAAGCCCCGACACCTGCACGCGGTCGGTTGCGCCAATCGCTCTTTCGCCGGGCACAGAATCCGTCCACACAATTTCATCGCCCATAGCCGACAGAGGCAAGCCACGCCCCCGCAGAGATCTGAACCCTGGCAACGGATCCGCTGAAGGCACGTACGCGTAATTCACCGAATAGTCGCGGTCTCCATCATGCCGATTCAGTGGCGGTTGAACGCACACCTTCTCCTTGATGCCGGCTTCAACTCCTCCACAAAGCGAGTTGAGCGCTGCAATCGCATAGTACGTGGATTCCAGCCTGGACCGCCTCCCCGGCCGATCACCGAATCCCCCGTCCGCGTTCTGGCATGCGTTGACAAATGCCACTGCTCCGAGACTGTCAGCCGGAACGGCCCCCAGCGCACGGAGAGCATCAATCGCAAGCCATGTATACCAGACGTCACTCGACTGGGTCACTTGCGACGCGGGACGGAACGAAAACCCGCCATCGGGGTTCTGGCAGGACTGCAACCACGCCCTGACCCGTGGGCGCCAGGGTACCTCGTAACCGAGTTTCGTCAGCGACTGAACCGCGCAATAGGTGTTCCAGAGATGCTCCGTCCACAATAAGAACGAACCTTCGCTCGTTGAATCGTTTCGAAACGTGGCGACTCGCAGGCTGTCCGATCTCGTTCCCGGCCGGGGGATTTCCCGGAAAAAACCGTTCTGAGTAAGCCTGTCCACGAAGAACTGCGCTGCGTTTTCGGGAGAGACAGGTTTCGCGCCCGCAGCGGTCAGGAGTTCTATCGCGCGATATGTTGCGCCGATGCTCCCATTCCACCCGCCATCCGGTTCTTGCGTTGCTCTCAGTCCGGAAACGGTGCTGTCGTCGGGAACGAGTCCCAGCATATGGAGCGCGAGCGCCCGTTCAGAATACGATTCCGAAAGCATTGCCCCGGCGGGTTGTTCTCGAAGGAACGATGCCGTTTCGACGCGATTCGGTATGGGAGCGCCTGCGGTCCGGAGAATCGCCAGTCCGAAAAACGTCCAGTGTACCCCGCGGTAAGGCTGGAAAACCGGACCGAAACCGCCTTCCGGTCTGGCCGCTGATAGCGTATAGGACAGCGCGGACGCTGCGCCGACTACCGTCGTCGGGCGCTCGTTTCCACACCCGCTGACGGCAACCGCGCAGACGACGCAAAGCAGTTTGCGAAACATGCGGAGGTGCTCCAGAAATCATACCAAGCGTACGAGCTTCACCGGTGAGCAGCAACCGTGCGCCGTTGTGAACGCCCCACGGTAGTGCGTCATTTTGTTAATGTTCCCCTCTATGCGCTGGCAACCTTGGAAAGGATTGGACGTGGTTTTCAGCAAACTGTCCCCTCGCGGTTTATCGTGCGTATTTGGCGCCACAATGCTGCTGTTTCTTCCGGGGCTGGCGGGCGCAGTCTCTTATGTCGGCCTTGGCGGTGGTATGTCTCCGCACATCAATACGACCGTCGTTTCCAACTACGCGACAGGATTGGACACCGTCAAATTCCGTGGCGGGTACGGCTTTGAAGCGCAGTTTGGCTGGGAAGCAGCACCGTGGATAGATATCGAGGGCGCGCTGCGGTATCACCTCTCGGGGAAAACCGATACTCTGCGTGCAGACCGCGAAATCGTCAGCGGCCTCGACATCATCGGCGCCGAAGGAGGTATCAGGCTCCACCCCCGCCGGGGCTGGTCAAACAGTGGACCGTATCTGAGAGGGGGCATTGGCTCCTTTTCCACGACGCTGAGCCTTGACAGGGGTGCGGCATCACAGAACGGCGAGCCGGCGCTTGGGTACTATGCCGGTATCGGCTACGTGCGCGAAATCAGCGGCTCCTGGGGCGTCGACCTGCGAGCAACGTACATCCGGTTCAACGCATTTGACATGAACGCCGACGGACGGAAGTTTCGCGCGGGGTTTCTCGCCGTGACAGCCTCCCTGGTCGTATTCTGACCCTCTTTACCTTCCCTCCCTCGCGAATGCCCGCGAGTACGGAAACCGGTCGTTCCGCGGAGTAGCCGAGAGCTGCGACAGGAAATCCGCGATTCGCGAGATACATGTCTCCGCGTACCGAATGCCCTTTTCTGCGTTGGCCAGGTGAGGGTCTCCCGAGGCCGAATCTTTCGTGAAAAGGTGCCAGGGACGGGCAATCTGAACCCAGCCGGAGTTCATGCCTTCGAAGTCGGTTTCCCGCGTGGAACCATCCCCCGCGCGCTCCAGATGGACAAGTTCAGTCATAAGGTGCAGTGCCACGCTCGTTTCCATCTCTCCTGAATGGTCATCGAGGTGCGTGAAGATATCCTTATACACGTCCTCACCGACCGTCCACCAGTTGATGCTGCACACGAACATCTGCGGATTGCGGCATTGCTCGCGAAGATAGCTTTTGAACTCGTTTCCCCCGTGCCCGTTAAGAATCACCAGCTTGGGAACCCCGTGGCAGACGAGGGACTCGATGAGATCGTCCACGATGAGGTTCAGCGTTTTCTGATAGAGACTCATCGCGAACGGGAAACCAAGCTGGTTCGTGTCCACGCCGTACGGGATTGTTGGCAACGCGATCGTCCGCGCCCCGCCCTCGTTGGCTCTTCGGCATGCCTCCTCCGCAATCGCCTTCACCGAGAGGAAATCCTGCCCGTAGGGAAGGTGTTTGCCGTGGGGCTCGGTCGCGCCAATCGGCAGAACCGCAACTTCGTATTCGAGCGACCGTACATCCGAATAGCAGCATCGTTCGAGAACCGGTGGGTGGGCCATCTTTTCCTCCCTGTGTCTGAGAAGCATGCATCGCTGTTTCCTTTCAAAGATATCGGTCTCACCCGGCGCGTTCCACCTGTGCCGTTCCGTTGCCAAACGAAGGCGCCTGCGGCGATATTTCAGTTTTGAGTTCTGTTCTGAAGCACGGATAACCGTCCGGATACCGACGCACCACGCATCACACCCGCCAGATGGAACGAAACATGACGCAACACACACCCCCGCGCGCATTCATCACCGGTGGAGCGGGCTTTCTCGGGATCAACCTCATCCGTTACTTGCTGCCCAAGGGCTTCAGGATCACTTCGTACGACAAAGCGGATTTCACGTACCCCGAACGCGACCAGGTCACCGTCGCCACGGGCGACATTCGCGACTTCGACACCCTGAAAGCTGCGATGGCCGGCTCTTCCATCGTCGTTCATTGCGCAGCCGCCCTTCCCCTGTATTCAGAAAAGGACATCCTTTCCACCGATATTGACGGAACGAGAAACGTTCTGGAAGCCGCCCGTCAGAACGGAATCGAATGGGTTGTCCACGTGTCTTCCACCGCGGTCTACGGCATTCCGGACCATCATCCGCTCCGTGAAGATGATCCCCTGGAAGGCGTCGGCCCCTACGGCATCGCGAAAGTCGAAGCGGAAAAGGTGTGCCTGGAGTTCCGCAAGAAGGGCATGTGCATACCGATCATCCGCCCGAAATCATTCGTCGGCCCGGAACGCCTCGGCGTGTTCGCGCTCTTCTACGAATGGGCCAAAGACGGGAAAAACTTCCCTATGATCGGCAACGGCAGGAACAGATACCAGCTCCTCGACGTGGAAGACCTGTGCGAGGCGATCTACCTGTGTATGACCGGCGATCCGGCAAAGGTCAACGACGTGTTCAACATCGGCGCGAGCGAATTCACCACCATGCGGGAGGATTACCAGGCCGTGCTCGACCGGGCGGGTTTCGGAAAGCGAATCATCGGATTCCCGGCCGCACCCGTGATCTGGACGCTCCGGTTTCTGGAAATGCTCCACCTGTCTCCCCTGTACAAGTGGGTGTACGAAACCGCGGCAACCGACTCGTTCGTCTCCATCGAGAAAGCACAGCGCGTGCTGGGTTTCTCACCCCGGTTTTCAAACAAGCAGGCACTTGTGCGAAATTTCGAATGGTACCTCGAGCACCTGAGCGAATTCGAAAACGTAACCGGAATCAGTCACCGCGCCCCGTGGAAACAGGGCATTCTCAAGCTCTTCAAGGTGTTTTTCTGAGCTCTTCGCAATCGCCCCGGTGGCGAAACTGGTAGACGCTGCGGACTTAAAATCCGCTGGCCCAAAGCCGTTCGGGTTCGAGTCCCGACCGGGGCACTCAAAAACAGCGCGTCACTTGCCGAGGGTCACCCCCCCTCACCCCGGCAACCGCGCCGCCACCAGCTCCGCAATGTCCATCACCTTCACGCGCCCCTCCGCGTGCTCATCCTTGATCCCGTCGTCGAACATCGTCATGCAGTAGGGGCATGCCACCGCAACAACGTCCGCGTCTTTCCCCAGAGCTTCCCGCACCCGATTTGCGTTGATGCGGTGCTCAGGCTCCTCTTCCATCCACATCCGGCCCCCGCCCGCGCCGCAGCAGAAGCTCTTCTCAAGGCGGCGGTCCATCTCCAGTGGTTTCCGCCCTGTCACCCGCCGCACCACTTCCCTCGGCTCCTCGTACAATCCGTTGTACCTTCCGAGGTAACACGAGTCGTGGTACAAAACCTTCCCGTCCGCAACCGGTTTGTCCCCGTCCAGCTTCAGACGCCCTGTCTCAAGCAATTCATGCAGGAACTCCGAATGATGCCGGACCTCCATATTCATGCCAAACTGGTGGTAATCGTGTTTCAACGTGGTGTAGCAATGGGGGCAATAGGTTATGATTCTTCTTACGTCGTATTTCTTGAAAAGCTCGACGTTCGTGTTCGCCATCCGCTCAAACAGATACTCGTTGCCAAGTCGGCGGACGGAATCCCCGCAGCATTTTTCCTCCGTCCCGAGGATCGCAAACTGAACGCCCGCGGCCTTCAGCGCGCGCACCACCGCGGTGGCCACCTTCTTGTTCCGTGCGTCAAACGCCCCGGCGCACCCCACGAAAAACAGCGTGTCGCATCTCGCCTCTGACATGAGCGGCACCGCCAGATCACGCGCCCATTTCGCGCGGTCTCCCGGCGTGATGCCCCACGGATTTGATCGCTGCTCGACGGACTCGAAAAACACGGCCAGTTCGTGCGGGAAGCTCGCCTCATTCTCCACAAGGTGCCGGCGCATCTTGATGATTTTGGGAACATGCTCGATGAACACCGGGCAGTTCGTCATGCAGGCGCCGCACGTGGTGCATGCCCACAGAGCGTCCTCGCCGATGGTCCCCTGATGCTCATCGGTTTTGCCGATCAACGGCATCAGGCCCTCAGATCGGTTCCCCTGCAGAAGCCTCGACCCGTTCGTCAGCAGGTTCACCTTCCCGTCGTGCACCAGAAGGCGCGGGTTGAGAGGCTTTCCGGTGCTGGTCGCCGGGCAGTTCTGGTTACAGCGTCCGCATTCCGTACACGCCGTGAAATCCAGAAGGTCTTTCCACGAGAACTCATCCACGACCGACACGCCAAACCGCGCGCCCGGTTTGAACTCCTCGCGCGGCACCGTCGCCGGATACTCAAACGACCGCGCGTAGCAGTTCGGGATCGCGGTGAGGATGTGCATGTGCTTGCTGTACGGCAGGTAGTTCAGGAAGCTCAGAACGATCAACCCGTGCAGCCACCAGAACACCCGCGCGGCAATCGGCGTCGCGCTGCCGAACAGACTGCCCATCAACGGCGCGAAAATCGTCTCGGTGACAGGCATGACGCCCGCCACGCTCATCGTCCCGGACGCGAATTCCGAGCCATAAAGGCAGAAAAACGCCAGCATCAGCGCCCCGATGAGGCTCAAAATGAGATACCCGTCCCGGCTGTTATACTCGATGTGCGCGGGTTTCAGCACCAGCCGTCGGAAGAACGCGATAGCAACGTTGACCAGCACAATCATGCTGATCACGTCAAACAGGAACAGGAGCGCCCCGTAGATGGGTTCTCCGAGCAGCTCAAAGGTTATTGACGGAAAAAGCCCGGCAATCACGAACTCCCCGTTTGCCAGGAAGAGGATGATGAACCCCCAGAACAGGAAGAAGTGGTTCCAGCCGTACGTCTCCTTCCGCACGCGCCGTTGCCAGAACGCGTACACCAGCATGGTCCAGAAACGCCGCAGCAGCTCTCCCGATAGCCTGCCATCCGGTTTCCCCAGCCGGATGAACGACACCAGCCGCCAGACCGACTGCAGAAATGCGGCTACCGCTATTGCCAGAACAACCGCAAAGATCACATTCTCTGTCTGAGACATGCTCGTCAGCCTTTCTGGTTGCCGGAGTCGGACGGTTTTCCCGCCATTTCGCGGAATCTCTTCGTAAGAAGAGGCACGATCTGGAAGAGATCACCGACCAGGCCGAAGTGAGCGACTTCGAAAATTGGAGCGTCTTTGTCCCGGTTGATCGCGATGATGAGGTCAGCATCCTGCATTCCCACCAGGTGCTGGATCGCGCCGGAGATGCCGCACGCAATGTATACTTTCGGCCGCACCGTTTTTCCTGTCTGCCCGACCTGCCGTTCGTAGGGCATCCAGCCCGCGTCGACGGCGGCACGGGAGGAGGCCACCGTTCCGCCCAGAACGTCCGCCAGTTCCTGAAGCAGGCGGTAGTTTTCCGGCCCCTGCATGCCGCGTCCACCCGAAACGAGCACGTCCGCGCCGGCGATATCAACGCGATTGGCGGCACCCTCGTCTTCGCGCACTTCAAGCACTTTGACGCGTATTTCGTCCTCGGACATGTCCAGAGGCTCCACGACGACGGTGCCGTGCGCGCCGCTCACCGGTTCCGGTTTCGGCATGACGTGCGGGCGCACGGTTGCCATCTGGGGGCGGTGCCGCTCCGTCAGAATGGTAGCCATGATGTTGCCGCCGAACGCCGGGCGCGTCTGTTCCAGAAGCCTGCCGGCTTTGTCAATGGCGAGCCCGGTGCAATCGGCCGTCAGGCCCGTGTGGAGATCGGTGGCGACTGCACCGGCGAGATCCCTTCCGAGCCCTGTCGCGCCCATCAGCACCACTTCCGGCTTGTACTTGCGTATGAGATCGGAGGATGCCTTGAGGTAGGGTTCCGTGCGGTAGTTCTTCAGAATCGGATCGTCCACGAGGTAGACCTTCTTCGCGCCGTATGCGAAGGCCTCCTCGGCCAGGTGACCGATTTCATGGCCCAGAATGTAGGCGCACAGGTCCACCTCGAGGTCGGCTGCCAGTCTGGCACCCGCGCCGAGCAGTTCCCAGCTTACCGCCGCCGCGCGGCCGTTCTGCTGTTCCACGAACACCCAGACGCCGCGGTAGCTCTGGTCTACCCTGGGAACCGGCCCCTCCTTCTCGGGCGCTTCTTTCGCGAAACCGAGCCGTGCAAGCTCGGCAAGAACCGCCTCTTCCTCGGGGGTGAAGAACATTTCCAGGGCGGCTGCGGGGCATACTTTCACGCACTTCTTGCACCCGATGCAGTTTTCGAGGATGATGATGGGTTCCCCCCGATCATTCATCTCGATCGCGTCTGCCGGGCATTCCGCCTGGCAGAGCGCGCCGCATGCGATGCATTTGCCCTCGATGAGCCGGGCGCGTCCTCTGGGGCGTTTCGGGCGTTTGGGTTCGCCAAGACTGCTTTTCTCGGGCACCGCGGATTTCTCCTTGTTACGGGTTGGCCGGCAGCACCATCGTGCCGCCTAGCGCCCGACGGAAATCAGGTCCTTCTCAATCAGCCGTTTGATCAGAAGCGCAACCGCGCCTTCGGGATCGTTCTCCGCATCCCCCAGGACTTCTCCGCGCGCACGTTCCGGGGCGAAAATCTTTTTGACGTGGGTGGGCGAGCCTTTGAGGCCGACTCGTGAGAGATTCAGTTGCAAAAACTGGTTATCCCACACGGGGATTTCGGCGGTTTCCGCCATGAGCCGGTTTGGCACCTTCGGGTAGCGGGGCTCGTTAATCTCGCGCACCAGGGTCAGGCAGGCGGGCAGAAGGGCACGCACGACCTCCCGGCGGCCTTCAAGCTTCCTCCGCACGGTGATGGTTCGCTCCGCACCGTTGATGTCCAGAATCCTGTCTACCAGAGTCAGCAGGCAATAGTTCAGTCGGACGGCAATGCCGGGGCCCACCTGAGCGGTATCGCCGTCTATCGTCTGCTTCCCGCAGATGACGAGATCCACCCTTCCCTGTTCTTTTTCGACGCGGCGGATGACTTCGGAGAGCACGTAACTCGTCGCCAGAGTATCCGCCCCGCCAAATACGCGGTCGGATACCAGCACCACATCGTCCACGCCGAGGGCGAGGCACCTGCGCAGGGTTGCCGCCGCGTTGGGCGGCCCCATGGTGACCGCAGTCACGAGGCATCCGAACCGATCCTTGAGGCGCAGTGCCTCCTCCACGGCGTGCGTGTCAAACGGGTTCATGATGAACGGCACGCCTTCACGGATCAGCGTACCCGTTGCAGGGTCCACCTTCACCTGCGTCGTATCGGGCACCTGTTTGACGGCCACCACCACGCGATTCAGCGTTTTCCGTGTTGTCATACGGTAGAATCCTCGTGACGTATTCGCTCATGGCGGGTGAGAGCAGTGATGCTGGTATCAGGAGGAACCAAGAGGCAATCCTTTTTCGCACGCCAGACCGGGCCGCCGCGGGTGAGTCCTGCCGCGCGGCACGCGCAGGGAACTCCCGGGCGGTGTCGGATGGTTTCCAGAGATTGGTAAAGGTAACGAAAAGCATGAGGCGGGGCGAAGCCTCCCGTGGAGGTTTTCCTATTTTGAGACGATCCGGCACCCAAAATGCAGGGCAGTGCGGCGGGGAACCGCGTTTTTTCGGGCATTTTTGGCGCCTGTCTCACGAACCTGTGAAGCGGCGTACAGAATTCTCATTTTGAGACACTCGGCAGGCTTCTGTCGAAATGGCATTGCGGCCTGAATGCCCTTCAAAAGGGCATCTGAGAAAGGCAATGATATTCGGCATGCAGATTGCTTTGTTCTTGTGCGCCCGTAGTATTGGCTTTGTGAAAGGCGGCTGAATTGTGTGCGAAGGCGTTCTCCTGTTGCCGGATCCTCCGGACGGTTTTTGCCCTGCAGCCCGGGGTGGGCTTTGCAGGAAGGCCTTTCAACCGTATTTTGGGGACGCCGAACGCACTTCGTGTTCGAAGTAGCGCCTGACGCTATGCCGGAGGTCGCACGCATTGCGGTACGGTGATCGTCTGTTTTCGAACGTCGCACGCGTTGCGCGGGAGCAACGCCTCGGACGTCATGTCGCACCGACACTCCTGACCATCCTGCTGGTTTCCGCCCCCTCGGCGTTTGCCCTCGCCAACTACACGGACCCGTCCGGGTACCCCACGCCGTGGCCAAGCGTGTTAACCACCAGCGCCTACACGCGGCTCGGCGTCCCGGAGGCGGACAAAACCGGTCAGACTGACGGGTCCAAAGGCGCTTCGCCACAAAGCTCCAACGACTTCTCCTCGGGCCCTCTCAACGACCAGCCGTCGTTTTTCTACTACGGGAACGGCACGATCCTCTACTTCCGCTTCCGTGTCGGCGGGCCGCCGACCGCACTCACCGGCAGCGGGCAGCCCTTCACTTCCGCCACGTGGAACGTGTTGATGGACACGGACGGCGACGGATGGAAGGAGTTCGTCGTCTTTCTGGATGG
This sequence comes from Candidatus Latescibacterota bacterium, assembly GCA_022706085.1. Classification (GTDB taxonomy): domain Bacteria; phylum Latescibacterota; class MWCZ01; order MWCZ01; family MWCZ01; genus MWCZ01. Next base: position 63,120 of record JAKJDF010000001.1, read on the forward strand.
CACCAGTTCAACCGTTCAGCCGGACGACATCGTCATTATCTACGAAAACGTGAACAGCCAGCGGTTCGACATGAATCAGGTCGGAATCTGGCGGCAGGACTGCGCGGGACCCAACGACAACGTGGACGGCGCATCCGGCAAAAGTTCGACATGGGACACCGACCCCGATGCCTACGTGTGGGATTTTGGCAGGACGCGGGTGGTGCAGATTGACCGGACAAAACCGGCGGGAAGCCAGAACAGCGAATACTGGATTGACGTGCAGGTGCCCGTTGAGGCCTTTGACGCAAGGTCGCTTACCCCGCCAGGTCCGCAGCTCACCGCGTCGAGTTTCTTCTCCATTGCCGCAACCACAAGCGCGAGCAACACTGATCCCACGCACAAGGACCTGCTGTACAGCGGGGATTTCGCGCTGGCGGACGTTCCGTTGCCGGGCGGAGACCTTTACGATGGGTACGGCACCCGAATAGACGCGCCGATCATCGCCGGGCTTACCCAGACGGGCTGCCCTTCGCCTGATACGCTCAAAGCGACGGTCGCGGATGTTTTGACCGTAGTCGGTGGTCTGACGACGGACACAATAGATTCGGTGTGGTTTGAGGTTTACTACGATTACAACGGCGACTGGGCGGAGAACGACCCCGGCCAGACGTGGACCCGCATCGGCGCAGGGACCCGCACGGGAATCGGGCAGTTCCGGTACGTCTGGGATGTGTCGCAGGTGTCCGCCGGCAATTTCCTGATCCGGGCGGTAGCGCGCGACAAACAGAATAACACGACGTATTCCACAAGCAACCCGGCCGGCACGACGTACCTCGTTGCGAAGTTCACCAACACCTGCAGCGCCATTGCCGTACTCAACACGTCAACAAAATCCGTTTCTGACCTCAACGGCGCACAGACGCTTCCGGGCGACACGCTGCTGTACACGATCGTGATCCGTAACACCGGCGGCGGCAGCGCTACAAGCGTGGTGCTCAAGGATACGGTCTCCGCGTATCTCAACTACGTCGTGAACTCCGCCGCGCCGACGCCTGCGGCGACTACGCCGGCGCTGCAGTGGAACGTCGGTACGCTGGCGGCGGGTGCTTCGGCGACGTTCACGTTCCGCGGAGTAGTGAAAAGCCCGATCGCGAACCAGACGGAAGTCCTTAACAAAGGCTGGATAACATACAACACCGGAGCCATGACGGGCCTTTCCCGTCTTGTCACCGCCTCGATCACGGTCACTTCTCAGCCGATGGCCACGTGTTCAAAGAGCGTCAACAAGAGCACCGCGGCGCCGGGGGATACACTGACCTACACCGTGACGTATGGAAACAACGGCACCGATACGGCCACGTTCCTCATCATCTCGGATACGGTGCCGACTCAGACCAGTTATGTCTTAAACAGTGTAACGCTCAACGGCGTGCCGAAGACCGACGCGGCTGACGCGGATCAGGTGACCGTCTCCGGGGGCAACATAAGTGTTTCGGTGGGAACCGTTCCGGTGGGCGGGAGCGGAACGTTTTCGTTCCGCGTGAGAGTGAAGTAGGAAAGGAGCGTGCAATGAGTAGCGACACGGGCATCAGGCGGGGAGGTTCACGCGCGTTGAGCGCGTTGATCCTCCTGATTGCCGCGTGTGGTGCGCTTGCGGTCAGCCAGCCCGCACGTGCTCAACAACCGGCAGCAAACGGCGTGTCCATCACCATCACCGACGAACTCGTCCTGCCCGCGGGTGATCCGCGAATCGGGAAAGCGGTGAGGGACAGCGCCGGTAACCTCATTTCCAGACCGGGTGACATCATCAAGTATACCCTTACCGCCGTGAACAATGGCACGGAGCCGGCGTACGGCGTGGAAATCGTGGACCCGATCCCTCGGGGAACGGAGTTCGTCATCGGGAGCGCCGCCGGCGTCGGGATGACGATCACGTACAGCGTCGATGGAGGCAGGTTTTTCCAACCTGCACCCATCATGTATGACTTCCAGAAGCCGGACGGAACGATTGAGAAGCGGCACGTGCCGGCCGACCGTTACACGCACATCAAATGGCTGGTGAACGAGCCAATCAGGCCGCGATCCAGAGCAGTCGCCACCGTTCGGGTAAGAGTGTCCTTGCCCGGAGCAGCAGAAGGGGCAGGACAATGACGACACATCGTTCACGGTTTTTTTCACGAGAGCAAACGCGCACGAGCTCACACAATACCCCGGAACCACTCTCTGAAAGGAGGAGCGCCATGAAGGCACTCAGGGGTCGAACATGGTGGTTTCTCGGGTTGCTGCTGGCCCTTGTTCCTTTCGGAACGTCCTGGGCCGCCGGCACACCTGCGGGAACCGTCATCAGTAACTTCGCGACCTTGAGCTACAGGGACGTGAACGGCAATGCGTTGCCGAACATCACCTCGAACACCGTCACCACCGTGGTGGCGCAGGTTGCCGGCGTGGATGTCTCGCCGGCCACGTCGTCCCAGTCGGTGGCGGAAAACTCGTGGGTCTCGTACACCGCGACAGTCACCAACATGGGCAACGGCACCGATTCGTTCACCCTCACCACGTCAGCCCTGTCTTCCGGCTGGACGGCCGTTATTTACGGCGACCCGAACAATAACGGGGTTCTGGACGCGGGTGAGATGGTGCCGGGCAACGTTGTCAGCACCATCGCGAGCCTCCCGGCGGATAGCGCGAAGCACGTATTCGTGGTCGTGAACGTGCCGCTGGGTGCACTGGATGGTTCGTCACAGGCAGTCACGCTGACCGCGACCTCGCAGTTCAACACCGGCGTCTCGGATGCGGGCGTGTACACGTCCACCGTCTCAACTGCCGTGCTGTCCATGACGAAGTCGGCAACTCCAGCCGACCCGAAGCCGGGTGACATCGTGACGTACGCCATCGTGGGGAATAACACCGGCACCAGCACGGCGTACGGTGTCGTTGTCAAAGACATCATCCCCAGTGGCGTGACCTATGTTCCCGGTTCCACGCGCATCGTCATCGGTCCGGGCGGCACGTATGATACGGCTACGCCGATGACGGACGCGGCGGATGCCGACCCGGTGGATTACGGCGTTACCGCAGCCGGTCAGGTGACCGTCAACTGGGGCAATTCCCCGGCCGGACAGACCGGAACCATTTTCATCCGCGTGCAGGTGAACGCCGGCATCGCGGCGGGAACGGTTGTCTCCAACCAGGCCAGTGCTACGTACAGCTCCACGCCGGGAGGCGACCCGCTTCCTGCGGTGAACAGCACGCCGGGTGATATCACCGTTGCCGCGAAACCCATCATCACACTGTCGAACACTTCGCTGGCGCTCACCGGCCAACCGGGTGACAGCCTGACGTATGCCTTCAGCCTGACAAACAGCGGCAACTCGAACGATGTGTTCGACTTCACGACGTCCTCCACGCAGGGCTTCACCAATCAGATCTGGCTCGATGCCAACAACGACGGCATCGCCGGGAATGATGGCGACGTTCTGCTGACGGACACCGACAGCGATGGCAAGGTCGATACGGGCTCAATACCGGCAGGTACCGTTGCCCATATCATCGTGGCGCTGGTGGTAACGCCGGGAACGGCGGACATGGACGTGGACGCCACCACGGTAACGGTCGCGTCTTCCGTCGATCCGACGGTTACAGGCACGGTTACGCTTACCTCCACCGTGCACGCGCCGGTGCTTTCGATTGTGAAGTCCGTGTCTCCGACCGGCTCACAGCCGCCCGGCACGGTGCTGACGTATACGGTCGTGGTGTCGAACAATGGCCATGGCACGGCGACGCAGTTGCAGATCGTGGACCTGATCCCCACCAACACAACGTATCAGGCCGGGACGATCAAGGTGAACGGAACCGCGCGCACCGACGCCGTTGACGGGGACAACGCCGAACTGCAGGGTGGCAGCGTGGTCGTTCGCTTCGCCACGATGGGCGCAGGCTCGAGTAACACGTTCACGTTCGACGTGAAGATTGACTGACGAGCAGCAGAGCAGATGAGCTGAGTTGAATCAGGCTCCTCTCCCGCCTTTCGGGGCGGGAGAGGAGCGCAACGACGGCAAAGAAAAAGAATCGAGAAAGATAGATGTTCTCGCGTCTTCGGCTACGGGTGTACCTACTGGTCGCCGCCATGTGCATGGCAGCGACCAGTGTGTACGCCGTGACGCCGCCGGGAACGCTGATCACGAGCCAGGCTTCCGCTACGTATTTTGATAACGGCGGCTTCCAGTTCTCCATCCTGAGTAACACCGTTGTTACGCCGGTTCTCGGCGCCGTCGTCGGGACGGACGGTACGATAGCTCAGAACACGCAGATCGTCGCCGGCGAACCCATTACGATCATTGTTACGGACCCCGACCGCGATTACCTCCCGAACGCGATTGACACGGTGCATGTGACCGTGGTGAACTCGCGGACGGGCGAAACCGAAACCCTTGTGCTGTACGAAACCGGGCAGGGCACCGGCGTGTTTTCCGGTTCCCTGCCCACCTATTACGGTCAGAGCGCAGGCGCTGACGGTGATGGGACGCTGTTCGCGCAGCCGGGGGACGTGTTGCAGACGTCCTACGCCGACACGGCAACGTCGACCGGCGGCACGGCGACGGTGACCGGCCAGACAAGCGTTCTGCCCACCTGGATCAAGCTAACGCCAGAACCGCACACCATCGTCGCCAACGGAACCGATCAATCGCGGCTGACCGCCCGGGTGACGGATGACCTTGACCGGCCGCTGCCGGACGGGACGATCGTCGTGTTTACGGCGGACAAGGGCAAGTTCTCGAACGGGACGCAGCGGATCGAGGTGCCGGTAGCAGGTGGCAACGGGGAAGCAGTCACCGTGCTCACCGCACCCATTCTGGCGGCGAATGACACGGCGCGCGTGCTTGCGTCGTATCGCGGGTTCGATTCGGACGTGATCAAGTTGATCATCCTGCCGGGCGCCGTTGCGGTGCGCGTGTATGACCAGACACGAGACGTTGAGGTGAGGGCGAGTGACCCGGCGCTTCTTGTTGAGGTGACGCTCGAAGGAACCACGGTCACCGGCGACCCGGTTTCGATCCACGTCACGGTGGACGAGAATGGCGTGTTCGTCGTGCCGGATATTCCGCCCGGCAACTATGAACTGCACGTCGTTGTGACGAGCCGAACTACGGGCGAAGTCGTCATGGACGGCGTGCTCCAAACCATCATCGTGAATATGGACGGGTCGACCTCGCCGCCGCGCAACTCCGTAAGCGGGATGGTGCATGCGCGTAATGAGGAGTCGGGGGCGCGGTATGCCGGCGCGACGGTTGAGCTTTTGGACGCCAGCGGCAACGTGGTGGCGACCACGATCCTCGACGCCATGGGCAGGTACGAGTTTCAGAACCTGCTGCCGGGGGCCTACTCCCTGCGCGTGAAGATGGAGGACGGCGATACCTTCACGGTGCCCGTTTCCTCGCGCACGAACAACCTCGGCGAAGTGGTGTTGAACGCAGACGTGCTGATTGATCCGTTCGGGCGGGTGTTTGATGCCGTCACTACCGCGTTGATTCCCGGGTCCACGGTGACGCTGCGGAACCTTGACGAGAGTGTGCTGGCGATCCCGCCGCTGAGTGGAACCGGCGTCCCGCCGAACGTGAACAACATCAACCCGTTCGTCACGCCAGCCGACGGCCGGTACGCGTTCCTGTTCAGCTCATCACAGGTAGGGACGGTGGCGAATCCGGCGCGGTACATCATGACGGTAGATCCGCCATCCGGAACCACGTATCCGCCGCGCAGGATGCACCTGACGGTGCGGCCGACGGCGGAAGGTTCGTCGACGATCATGATGACGGTGGCCTCCGGCGACGGCCTTCAGATCGCGCGGCCAAACTCGTTCGGGCTCACCAACGGACCGGTCACGGTTCCGGATATCGAGACGGTTGCCTACAACGTGCCGATGTTCGCGAAAACACCGATTCTGAAGTTCTCGAAGCTCGCGTCCACCGACACGACCAGCTACGGTGAGACGGTTGACTTTGCGATCGTGGTGAAGAACTTGGGGAACGACATCGCGCCTGCGGTCACCGTCACCGACACGCTGAACAGCGGGTGGAAGCTCGTTTCGTCGGATGCCACATCGTCGAGCGGGGGTATGCTGAGCTGGGCTGTCGGCGACCTGCAGCCGGGCGGGAGCGATACGCTGCATGTGCGCGCCGAGGCGATGGACCAGGGCGTGATTCTGACGAACGCCGCGTGGGCGCAGTTCACGGGTGGGCTGCCGATCTCCTCGCAGGCGGATGTGGTCTCGCGCAGCGCGTCGTCGATATCCGTCACGAAGGCAGTCGTGACGCCGCCGGCACTTGTGGGAAAAGAGATTCACTACGAGATCCGTTTGAAGACCCCGCCGGGGTACGCAGGCAAGATCACGGTTGAAGACCCCCTGCCGCCCGAACTGGTGTACATCGTTGGAAGCAGCGTTCCGGCTGCGACGTACGATGCGGGTACGCATACGCTTACGTGGGATGTCTCCGGCGCCACCACTGACACAGTGCGGGTGTTCAGATTCGCCACGGAGCCGCGCACCGACCTGTCGCCGGGGGACTATCCGATTCCCAACACGGCGACGGCAAGCGTGGGAGCGTTCAAAATCGGCTCGAACCGGGCGGACGACCTCGTGACGGTGCCCTACTTCCGAATCACGAAAACGTCGGACATCACCAGCGCGGAAACCGGCGATTTCGTGGTGTACCGGATCGCGCTGGAGAACCTCAGCGCGTCCGACAGCCTGTCGAACATCGTGGTGCGGGACGTTATGCCGTTCGGTTTCGAGTATGTGCCCAACACGGCGCGCCTCGACGGCGTTCCCGCTCCGCCGGACACACTGCGGGACCGGCAGATCATCTGGAAGGTTTCCGGGGTAGGCGCCGGCAGAACCCGCCAGCTCACCTACCGGCTCGTGCTGGGCATGGGGGCGGGCGCGGGAGACGGGCGGAACACCGCAACGGCAACTGCGAAGACCTCGCGTGGGGCGACACTGGCCGCCGGCCCTGCTACGGCGAGGGTGTTCGTCCGGCCTGCGCCGTTCAGCAGCGATCAGGTGGTTCTTGGCCGCGCGTGGGTTGATCTGAACGGCAACAAGGTGCACGATGAAGGTGAACCGGGTGTTCCGGGCGTGGTACTCCTGATGGAAGACGGCACGCGCATCATCGCCGATAGGTCGGGCCGATTCTCCATTCCGGAAATCCGCGCCGGCGACCACGCAATCCGGCTTCTGGAGCACAACATTCCGGACAGCCTCGAGCCGGTGATTCTGGGCGTGAGGTCTACGAACGATCCGTGGGTACGGTTCGTAAGCGTATCCGCCTCAGGGATGGCGAAGGCGAACTTCCCGTTCCGGGTGAAACCTCGTGCACCGGCCCCACCGCCACCGCCGCCGCCTCCTCCGCCGCCACCGGCACCGCCCGAGTCGCTCACCGTGGCGGTCACCATTGAGCGGGTGATCGTTCCGGATTCGATTACGATCCCGGCGTCGGAGACGATCATACTGGAGTCCGGCGTGACGTTTGCAACCGGGAAAGCCGATCTGCGCCCTGAAGGAATCGCGGTGCTGAACGATCTGCTCCCGAGAATCAAACGAGCGCAGGGCCGTCAGATCACGGTGAGCGGACATACTGATCCGCGGCCGATCCGCACGCGGCAGTTCCCCAACAACATGGTTCTTTCGCTGGCGCGAGCTCGTTCGGTGCGCAACTGGATGGTGCAGAACGGCGTGGATTCGACGCACATCGCGATATTCGGGTACGGTCCCGACCGGCCCATAGCACCAAACACCACGCCGGAGGGGATGCAGAAGAACCGCCGCGTGGAGATCAACCTTGATTACGGAACCGAGGCGCGGACGATTCCTGCCGGGACCGCCCGTGTGCGGCTCGCGATCCGCACCTCGGAAAATGCGGCACGCGATACATTCACGATCTCGCAGCCTCTTCCGGAGGATATTGCGCGTCCTGCTCCGGATTCGTTGCAAGATCGTACCGTGCAACACGGAGACTCCGTGTGGGCGAAAATCGGCCGCGAGACTTCAGTGTTCACCGATCTGCCCGCCCCTGTGGTCACCCACCGCACGTGGGGCGCGATTCCGCTGCGCCGCACGAGCGAGCACCGGGATGGAACGATACGCGAGACGTGGAACGGTAGTATCCGCGTTCCCCTGCCGGCTGATTCGGGCGCTTCGGCGGTTCCGCAGAGTGGCCCGGTTCAGACAGGGCAAACGCCCGCGGGTGCGCCGGCGGGAATCAGTTCCGCTTCAGCCGTCGCTGCCTTTGGAACAGCGACCGAAACGGGGCTCACCCCGGCGAATGGCGTGGCGCAGACAGGTGCTTCGGCTGCTATCTCAGACAGCGCAACGCGGGCACTGGCGCCGCCAATCGAGCTGCGACAGGCGCCCACGCCGAGAGAACGTGTCCAGCGACCGGGTCAACTGGTGTGGATCGAGTACCCGACCGCAGACAGCACAGTGAGTTATCGTGACCGCTTGACACTGATTGCGCGCGGACGCGCTGGAACGCCGATGACACTCCGGCTGAATGGCAGGGAAGTCACGACGCTCACTGTTCGCGCGGATTCGAAGGCGGATTTCCTCAACATTGCGGCGCCTTCCGGCCCTGTGACGCTCACCGTTACGCAGACGCTGCCGGGCGGGCGGGTTTTTGCCGACAGCGTTTTCCTGCACGTGGTGGGACCCGCCGCGCGGGTGACTCTTGACGTGAGCCCTTCGACCCTGCCGGCTGACAGTCTCTCGCAGACGGAGGCGGTCGCGCAGGTGCTCGACGAGTGGGGTATGCCGCTGGCAGACGGGCAGATCGTCACTTTCGAAATCGATAATGGTTCGATCCTTACACCGGATCTTTACCCCGACGAGAGGGGAGTTCAGGTCCAGGTAAGAAACGGATACGCCTCCGTACTCATCCAGAGTTCCGCGACAGTCGGCGAGGCAACGCTGACCGCGAATGCGTCGAACGTCGTTGCCAGGGCAACTCTGAATTATGCCGTGCCGTACGAGAGATTTACGCTGGTGGGTCTGGCTTCCGGCCAAGTCGGGTGGAAAACGAATGCCGCGGCTCCGGCCGGAATCAATTTTGGCGAGGACTTCGAGAAGGGCGCGTATGGAAAAGGCAAAGTGGCATTCTTTGGTCGCGGAACGGTGCGCAACAACTACCTCCTGACTACATCGTTTGATTCGGATCGGCGGTTTGACGACCAGGTGTATCGTTATCTGACGCCAGAACGAGCGTATCCCATCCATGGCGACGCCAGCTCGATTTTCTACGAAGCGCCCTCCGCGAGCAAGTTCTTCTTCCGGCTCGCGAAAGAACGGAACTACCTGCAGTACGGGGATTTCGCGCCGGATCTTTCGCAAGCTGAGCTTACGGCGTACCGGAGGACCTTCACGGGCGTGACCGCCGCAATGCGTAACCGGCGCACCGCGTGGAGCCTTTTTGGCGCCTTCACCGAGCAGGCGATACAGGTTGACGAGATTCCGGGCGAGGGGATTTCCGGGAATTACTACCTGTCGGCGGCACGTCGTGGCGTGCGCGTGGTGGAAGGAAGCGAAAGGATCGTCATTCAGACGCGCGACCGTATTCATCCGGAAAACATTCTGCGCGAGGAAGTGCAATACCGCTTCATCGATTACGAGATAGACTATCTCGCCGGCACGATCCTGTTCAAGAAGCCAATCCCCAGCCGGGGTTTTGACGAGAACCCGATTTTCATTGTCGCCACGTACGAAGCGTCGCGCGCGCTTCAACGGCACACGGTGGGCGGTGGCCGATTTGCGCTTCATTCCGGCGAAAAATGGGAGGTCGGCACTTCGGTTGTGGGCGAAGGGCGATCCACGGGTGACTACTGGCTTAGCGGCGTTGACGCCAGTTATCGGCCTCTGCGAAACATGTTCGTCAATGCGGAGCTGGCGAGGTCGGATCTGGCGCAGACGGGATGGGCGTGGAAATTCGGCGCGCAGGGCCGGTACGGGAGCACCCTGAATTATGACCTCTCGTACAGAAGCGCCGAGCGCGCGTTCTACAACCCGAGCAGCACCTCCGCCCTTCCCGGCGTTACGAAGATGCGGGGCAAAGTGACGTGGTCGCCGGTTGCATTTGCCAGCTTTACCGGGGAAGCATTCCGATCTGACGACGTGATCAACGGTGAAGTACGCAACAGCGGCGCCCTCGGCGGGACGTATCGGTGGCGCACGCTGACCGGACTGGTCTCCACGGAACTCACGAGTGTGGACAGGGCTGGTCAGGAAACGCGCACCGGGGTGCTGAGCACTGGTCTGGAGTGGGCGGCGTCCCGGACGCTCACCCTTAAGGCGGAACGCGACCAGAACTTCCTTGACGAGGACGTGGCGTACCGACCGACACTGAACCGCGTTCAGGCGCGTTGGTCGCCGTTGCAGCGTCTGGACGTTGTCGCGGAGCACGCGTTCCGCGACTATAACGTGATGGACTCCAGTTACACTGCGATCGGCCTGCAATCCCGTGTAACAGACAACACGACGGCATACGCCAACTACAAACTTGACGGCGGGATCAACGGTCAGAAGAACGAGGCGATAGTCGGTCTGCGGCACCGGTTCATGCCTTTGCCGTATGTATCCATGAGTACAGGCTTCGAGCGGATGCAGACGCTGAGGGGCAATCGCTCCGCCGATTTCTACTCCTACAGCATCGCCGGGGAGTACCTGCCTCCCGAGTCTTTCAAAGCGAGCGCACGCTTCGAACAGCGCGAGGGCCAGACTCTCGACAAGATGGTGGCGTCGGGAGCGTTCGACGTTGTGCTGGTTCGGAACCTTTCCCTGCTCGCCAAGCACACGTATGCGGGCGAAGCGACGTTGGCCACGGGGACATGGAATCGGATGCGGAGGCATCATTTCCTGTCCGGTCTCGCGTGGCGGTCAGAGCGGAGCGATTATCTGAACGTTCTGGGCAAGTACGAGTACAAAAAGCAGTATAATGGTATGTTGACGCCGGCCACGGACCGTTCAGTCCACATCGGATCGCTGGAAGGTATGCTGGAGCCGCGCTCTCAGCTTGAGGTGTTCGGGCGGTACGCGTTCAAGGTGGCCCAGCTTTCCACCGAGGGAGTGTCCTCGCGGTCGCTTACAGACCTGTGGATGGGGAGCATTCGTTACGAATTGCGGGAAACCTGGGATGTGCTCGGGGAGTACCGTTTGATCAGCCAGCACACTGCCAACGATCTGCAGCATGGAGCTTCGGCGGAAATAGGCCGTGTTCTCGGTGGCAATGCACGAATCGCGTTCGGTTACAACTTCGTCGGGTACCACGACAGCGACTTCGCCGGGCTCTCGTACTGGGGTCAGGGACCCTTCATGAGGATCCAGGTCAAATTCACTGAGCGCGACGTCGCCGGGGGGGTGGACGGCCTCCAGACCTTCTGGCGGGGCAGGTGAGCTCGAGTAGTTCAGAGGCTGAACCCAGAAGCAGCCTCTATCAGACTGCTACCTCTCCCCCGTCCTTCCTCAACAGCTCGATCACTTTCCCCATTACGGCGAACGCGTCGGCGACGTAGAGAACGTCCGCCTTCCCCCTCGCCCACCCGCAACTGGGATCGAGATTTACGGCGCGCCGTTCGTTGATGAATCGCCATCCCACCACGTGCGGTTCCTCACCGTGGCAGCAGGTTGCAAGCCCTTTGGGATGGCGCGGCGTGGACCCCGTTTGACCTACCTGGTGCATATGGGTCAGAAGGCTGATCACCTTCTGCCCTTCCCCGGACTGATCCACCAGGGATTTGCTGCTCCCCAGGGATGCGTGCGTCAGGTCAAGGAAGCTCCGGATCAGGTTCTCGGCTTCCTCGACATGAACTTCTCCGTCGGACTGTTTCTTCGTCCACCCGGCCCCCGCAACAAACAGGAGATCGGCATCGGGGCGAATCGTCTGGGTTCCTGCGGAAGCTGGTTCGATTCCGGCGATCCGGGTGCGCGTTTCCACCGGTTCCACAGGTAGTATGGAGACCTCCGCGTGCCCGGCAGCGCCGCCCCAAGGGTCGAATACCCCCGGCTCGAGAAGCACCACCCACGGTCGCTGGGACCGTGTCAATTCAGCAACCATCCTCTGCCGATAGTACCACCGCTGGACGAGAAGCGTGCTTTCGTCCACGCGGAGGCCGGTCACGCGCGTGTCAACGCGACCCTTCGCCCGAAACGCAGCACCGGGCATGCAACGCGCGGTGCGGGTGGTCTGAGGCGCCAGGACGAAATCCGCTTCGGCAGCGCGAATCAAAGCCGCAGCCGCTGCTGAATCGGTGGCACACCTTGCAGACGCAAACTCTGGTCCCTGGACGGCAAGAATCCGGGTTGCGCCGCACGAACCGATGCTGTCCGCGGCTTGTTGAACACGCTCGCCAATCAATCCGACGTCGAGTGCCGCACCGAATGCCTGTGCAAGCTCGCACGCTCCGGACAACGCTTCAAGCGTTGCTTTCCCGAGAACCCCGTTTTCCTCAACAAATGCGACAAGAAGAATCTTTTTCATTGCACTACCTGTTCCTCGCTGGCTCAATCATCCCCGTATCCACGCGACAATTTCCTCGGCAATCTGTTCCACCGGGACATCCTTGACGATGCGAGTGTTTCGTTGCTGCTGTGGGAGTTCCACCTTCACGAACGAAACCCCTTCCGCGCCAACCTGCACCTGCGGGGCCTTTTGCAGAGCCGGCATGACGCTTCGCATGTTCGCCATCCCGATTTGCGGGTTGTTCGGCGGCTCAGGCAGGTGGCCCGTCGCCCAGCCAACGACCAGCGGAGGACGATCGCACCTGCTGACGAGGTAATTGCCGCCTTCGACGCGTTCCATGAGACTGATTTCACCGTTCTCAGAAACCGACAGCGAATCAACCGCGAGAAAGACCTCCCCAATCCCGAGCATTTCGCCAACGACTTGAAGGGTGACACCTGCGTCCCGCGACGCAGACGCGTACCCCCCGAAAAGAAGCAACCGGTTCCTGTCCAGGTCTGAAATCGCACCTATCGCGTTCGCAAGCGCGGTTGCGGTTTCAAACGGGTCGCAGAAGCCGCTGGCAGACCCGTCAACCGGCACGAAGATGAACGGAGCTTTCTGTGCGACTGTCATCATGAGTTGCTGCAGTCGCTGCTTTGGACCGACACTGACCAGCCACACTTTCGATCCCGCATTTTCTTTTGCGAGATGCGCGGCCTCGTACAGCGCGTGCGCGGCCCACGGATCCAGCACGGACGGCAGGATCATCTCGTTTTTGAGCGCTGGCCCCTTCGGTCCGAGATCCGGCTCGAGGGTCTGCAACGGATCCGGCACCAGACTTCCGCATACAACGATGTGATATCCCGATTCCATGAAATCTTGTTCCTTCAGAAAGTGTCAATTTTCCGCCGAATGCAAGCCACCTGCCCCCGCGGAAAACCGGATGTTGCCGCGTTCATTGTCTCCCCGCCGAGGTTGTGTGCAGTTCCAGATGCACGCGCCACAGTGGATGCATTTCTCTCGATCGAAATCCGGAGTTCCGCCTGAAGGTGATGGAGCAATTGCCTGCGCAGAACAGGCTTCGATGCACAGCCTGGTCCCGCATTGTTCACACACTGCCGGATCCAGAAACACGACGTGGTCGGCATACCCCGGGGGCGCCTGGACTTTGCCGCCGAGGAGAAGTGCATCCTGTTGAGAAACAAGCAGTTTGCCGTCCAGAGGTATTTCAGGCCACCCCGCCCTTGTCATCAACACGTCGTGCAGAGGAATGGCATTTTTCGCGCAATCTTCGCGTATTCGCTCTAGCTCCCCACTCGGAATCCGGTCCCTGTAGTACTGGTTCAGGTCTGGTATGCCCTCGCGAGGATGTGCAGTTCGGGTTTTCATGTTCAGCACGCCCCGCGTAAGACCGGAAACGGCCATACCAACGACACCGGCCACGAAGCCTTTGCGGAAGCCGTCTCTGGCGTGTTGAGCGGTGCGTGCGCCTGTTTCAACCCAGCTCTTCCGACGCCGGTTGACATACGCAGCGTCGAGGTTCGCCTGCGTAAAGGGTTCCCCTTTTTTCAGCAGATCGATGACGCCTTCGGCAAGCAGGACGCCGGTCATCCATGCCTCATCCACACCGGATCCCGTAAGAACGTTCGTACTGCCGGATCCTTCTCCGATTCGGGCGTATCCATCGCCTGCCAGGTACGGCTCCCCGAGGCGACCCGATTCCTGAAGCGTTTTTGCGCCCCATGACCTTAATGTGCCGCCTTCGAGGTGATGCCAGAGGTAAGGATGCAGCATCCAGTGCTGCAGATAGCGGTACACCGTCCGGACGGGACTGGCGAAGGTGGACGGAACGAAAATGCCGAGCGACGCGACGCGTTCCGGGTGAACGTAAAGAAAACCGAAGATTTCGGGTTCCGGGTATCCCAGAGTGTGCAAGACCGTTCCGGGGCAAAGGTTACAATGGTCGGGCAAGTTCACGACCATCTTCATGCCGACCGCCCAATCGTACTGATGGTGGCCTTCCGGGAGGCCGAAGTGCTCGTCAAGACGCTGACCCACGGCACCGACCGGACCGTCGCCCACGACGGTAAGGCGTGCGCGAACATCCATTCCGGGCATATAGCCGGCGTCGGGTGCGCCATCCTTCTGGACGCCCTGATCCGCGATACGCACACCGACAACCTGTTTCCCTTCGAGGATCGGCTCTCCGACGGGCGTCCCCGGCCAGATCTGAATCATTCCTGAGGTCGAGACCTGGTCACTCACCCACTGCATGAACTGCCCGATCGACATGACAAGGCCGCCGTGCTTTCTGAGAAACGGCGGAGTGAAAGGCAATTCGAATGCGGACCGGCGGTAAGGGAGTGCCCATCGGAGGCCCCGAATCGCGCGGTCGGCAATTCTTAAGCCCAGCGACCGCCTGCTCGCGCCATGCGGATCGAGCAGATACACGATTTTTTCCTCTGAGACCGGATGGGCCAGCGGTATCTTGGAGGGATTCATGTCGGGAAATGTGTATCTGATGGCTCTGGCTTGCGTGACAAGTCCGGACACCCCGAAATTGACGTCGTCAGCACGCTCGTAGCAGACAACCTGAAGCGGCATTCCGGGCATGACTGTGCTCTGAACGTGCGGCTCCCCGGACGCCCGTTCCATCTCGCGAGCGAGGGTGGTCAAGAACCCGCCCATGGCAGGGCCGAACCCCACGCACGCTATATCCACTTCGAGACTCAAGCGGTTGACCGGATTTTGTGTCCCTGTTTCCAGATCGGATTCCATCGCGTTTTCTTCCAATCGCTCTCAAATCCGCGCCACGACACCAATGTTCAGACAGGGTAGTCGAGCGCTTCGGGAATAGAAACGCTCGTGAGGGCTCTGGCTGCCCTGTCCTTGGCGAGCGCGGAACCAGAAAGGCAGGCATGCAGGCGCTTCTGCAGCCGCTGAAAAGTCTCAAGCCCCTCATGCCCGGCACACGGCCCGGCTTTGGTTGCGCGCGTGCCGTCAACGCCCATTGCGTCCGCAGTTCCCGCGATCCCGGCCGCAGAACCCGGAACGAGAGATTCGGCGCTCACGAGTTCCTCGTCGGTCAGACAAGCGCCCGGGTCTTTCCAGCCTGGATGCCGGTTGTACCCATACACCAGCAGGGAACATACGCGCGATGTCTCGCCCGCCGCCCGGGCAGCCTGAACGTGGCAGAGGTCGCTGAAAAACCGGACGTACCCGGGCAACGCATCGGCATCAAGTCCGGCTTCTGCCCCTCTGGCAGCCAGCTCGATGGTGTCGAGTATCTGGCAACGGCTCGCCAGCAGCCAGCTCAGTGCATCCGCCACAGGGAACGTAACACCTTGTCGCTGATCCTTGAACAAAGGCCTGCCGTCGGCGTCTTTCCCTTCCAACAGATAGGTCAGTGACCAGAGCCACAGTTCCATTGCTGACGCCAGGGTGCACGCCCCTGTTTCGGGGTATTCTGAGGCGGCACCGCGCATTTCGCGTATCCACCCGCGAAAAACGGCGAGGAATAGTTCGTTCGCCATGGTCACGCTCAGCTGACGTCGCTGAACCGCCTCCGGGCCTTCGTACGTTGCCTCGAGCTGTGCATCCATCCACTTCATGCCGAGAAACCCCGGACAATCCTCCGTGATGCCATACCCGCCCATCAGGCTGACTGCTTCCCTCATCATGTTCGCACCATGGCCGGTGTTCCACAGTTTCGTTGCGGGGCACAGCACGTTGGTGATGGCGTCCGTAATGGCGAACCGAACCAGTGTATCATCCGGGAGAGAAGTTGCCCGGGCGAAACCCCGGCCAGACTCATGTTCTGCCGACTCCTCCAGGAACTGAACGGCCCGTTTCTGCGCCTCCATCATGGTCCGCATCTGTGCTCTTCCCGGGCCGACATTCATATCGCGGAGCAGCCGCTCCGTTTCCCGTTCCAGCGGGTCGAATTCGTCAAAAAGCCGCGCGGTTGCAAACCCCAGCGAGGCGCTCGCTTCGCCCGTCGCCCAGACATCAACGAGCCTGTGAAGCGGGTCTTCTTTCATCTGCAGGCCGAGGTCATGTCGCGGAGTCCCTTCGGCGCCCGAAGCTCCTCCGCGGAAGCGACCACGTTGGTACCGTATGACCGGCTCGATCGCGGAAAGCAGCTTCGCGGAGGTCATCAGGCCCACTGTTACACGTGTACGCCGGAACACTGATTCGATGATCTGGCTGTGATTCCACTGGGGAACGATCACACCGTCTTTCACGGAGTATCCCCCGATGATCCTGCTGGCGGGAATATCGAGACTGAAGACTGGATCGGTGGTGGATGAAAGCTGATGCACCAGCTTCTTTGTCGGGGTACCCCTGTCGAAAACGCCCGGGTCGCCTTCTTCGAGGATTACCATGCAGGAGCCTTTTATGCGCGGGTCGTCAGAATCGACCGCCGCGCACACGAAGTTGGCAAAACCCATGTTGGTGATGAAGCGTCCCCGCTTCTCGACGTGGAGAATCGGCTCCTCTCCGTCATTCCATCTGGCGATTCGAACCTTTCCACCGAGCACTCCGGTGTCTACCCCGACGTACGGTATTGGTTCGGTCAACGCAAATGCCCCACGCCACGCTTTTCGTGTATCACCCGGCGCAGGAGGAACGCACAGCTTCATATAATGCGATCTCTGTTCTTCGGTTCCTTTTTCTTTGATCGGCTCCAGCGCCAGATTCCCGGCGAGGCTCCCGGTGGCAGCTCCTCCATCAACCCAGGCCAGCTCGAATGCGAGCAGGGCCAGAGCGAAGTTTTTCGGTCCTTCAATGTAACCGCCATCCTGGGGATCCATGAATACCGAAGTGATCCCGGCTTCGTCGAAGGCCGTGAGCATCTGAGCCTTTTCTTCCGTCCATTCGTGCGTGTTGCGCGCCCCTGAAGCCACAAGCCGCGCCACGAGACCTCGAGCCACGGAACGAGCTGATTGAACGAGCATCTGGAGGTCGAACCGGTCAGAAAATCGCCATTGGACCTGACGGATTTCGTCGCCGGGCAGCGTTTTCATGACGGAGTCACCGTTTGCGGATGAAAGCATCTTCTGGAACCCCTGTAGTGCGTGAGCAACGGAGGAAAAGGCCGGGGAACCCTGACTGTTCGCAGATCTGTAATCCTGCGTCTGATCGGGAGGGCGGATGGAAGCCGTGCGGCGCGCTCGTCATCGTTGCGCGCGGGTGAATCAGGTGCGTATGTTTTGGATTGCGCCGACTGCAATCACGCCCAGGACGTTTATTAAGGTCATAATCCGCGAAGGAGCAGTCAAGGGCGAGCAGTTCCGACGTGCAGCACGTTTCGCGATGCGTGGTTCAGGTTGAGTCTGATTGTAGCAGGATTGTTTGATCACGGTTTGTGGTACGATTTGCATTACGCGCTTAATTCCCACGGGAAACCCTGTTCTTACCGCAGCTTGACACAGACCTGAGAGCGCTGCGACGCATCGCGTGTGAAAAATACGAGCAAAACAGGGCTGATCTGAGAACACGCGAACGGGGCTTCGCTTTCAAATTTCGGATACCGTATGTCGTTTGAGGCATTACCGGCTTGCGTTCTCGGGCTCATATCGCTTGCCGTCGGCGCTCGATTCCTCGTTGATGGTTCCTCCCGACTCGCGTCGGCACTGGGCATTTCTCCTCTCGTCATCGGACTTACCGTGGTGGCGTTCGGCACCAGCGCGCCCGAGCTCGCGGTGAGCGTTCATGCCGCATGGGCGGGACAACCTGACATTGCGATCGGCAACGCGGTGGGAAGCAACATCATCAATGTGCTGCTTATTCTCGGCGCATCAGCCCTTATTACTCCCCTGGTGGTGTCACAGCAACTCGTCCGGATGGACACTCCGCTCATGATCGGGGCATGCGTTCTCGTGTACGTGTTTTCAGCAGACGGTGTTTTGAGCCGAGTGAATGGACTCTTCCTTTTCGCGTGTATCGTCGCCTACACCGTTTTCGCGATACGAGTGAGCAAAAGAGAATCTGCCGGGGTGGAACAGGAATACGCGCGTGAATACGGCGAAGCAAAGGGTACCGGTCCCCGGACCTGGGCCCTGATGTTGACGGCTATCCTTGCGGGGCTTGGTCTGCTTGTGCTCGGTTCGAGATTCCTTGTGGAAGGTGCCTCAGAGATCGCACGTGCGTACGGCCTCAGCGAGCTTGTTATCGGGCTGACAATCGTCGCAGGCGGCACGTCGCTCCCTGAGATAGCGGCTTCCATTGCTGCGAGTGCGCGGAGAGAGCCTGATATCGCAGTGGGCAACGTGGTCGGAAGCAACCTGTTCAACATGCTGGCGGTACTTGGGCTTTCAAGCGTGTTTTCACCGGCAGGAGTTCCCGTCTCGCGCGCCGCTGTTGCCTTCGACATACCGGTTATGATTGGTGTATGCGTGGCCTGTCTTCCCATTTTTTTCACCGGCTATCGGATCGCGCGGTGGGAAGGAGCCCTGCTCCTCGCTTACTGGTTGGCTTACACAGCGTACACCGTTTTTGATGCCCGTGGACACGAAGCGTCGAGCCAATTGACCGTCGTGATGATGGAATTTGTCATACCTATCACGTTGATTACGCTTGCGACAATTACGGTACGGCACATGCGTGAAAAGAACCGTGCGGTTCCTCAGTGACCGGTTCGGGTTGCCCCGGTGCGGGGTGGCCCGGCGCGCGGAATTGGAAACCTACAGACGTAACGCATTTATTACATGGAACTTACAGTTTTTACTGGCCCGCTTCTGATTCTCGCACTGAGAGGTCTCTGAATGGCAAGATGTCTGCCCGCAGGTGGCGAAAACCTTTTTCAGCGCATCAAGCGCGTGCGGAATGAGTACGAAAAAAGAACCGGAAAAGAGGCGATCAACCTCAGCGTTGGCGAACCGGACGGGATACCGACGGTGGCAACGCGCGCCGCTGCGGCTACGGCGTGCATGTCTACGGATCGGCGCATGCACCTGTACCAAGACAACGGCGCGCCGGAAGGT
The DNA here is from genome assembly GCA_022706085.1 of Candidatus Latescibacterota bacterium. Lineage (GTDB taxonomy): Bacteria > Latescibacterota > MWCZ01 > MWCZ01 > MWCZ01 > MWCZ01. The sequence continues at coordinate 82,573 of JAKJDF010000001.1, forward strand.
TTTGCACGCGCACTCGTGGAGTACCACGTGGGGCCGGAGATCGCAGGAAGGCCGGACCTGGCATTCCTGCCTATCCCCGGTATCAAACCCATGATCGGGTTGTTGCCTCTTGCGTGCGGTGCCAACGCAGGCAAAACCGTGGTGGTTGCCGGAATGACAAAGCCAGGATACCCTGTGATTCGCACTTGGAGCGCGTATCTTGGCTGTGCGTACCACGACTGGCCACTCTACGCGGCAAATGGCTTTCGACCAGAACTCAATGACGCGCCCGCGGGAGTGACGCTTGCAGTGTTCAATTACCCGAACAACCCGACAGGCGCGACGATGTCACTTGACAAATGGCGGGAGCTGTGCAGCTGGGCGAAAACACACGGAGTGCGTCTTGCCAACGATGCGGCCTACGGAGGGCTTGTCCACGGCAGCCATGCTCATTTGTCGCAGGTTGCCGTAGAATTTCCGGAACTGGAGTGGATTGAGCTGTTCAGCGCGTCGAAAAGCCATAACGCCACCGGATGGCGCGTGGGTGTCGCGTTCGGAACGGCGGATTTCGTCGCGGACCTCACGACGATCAAGGGCAATACGGACAGTGGATTTGTCGCTCCGATGGCAACTGGCGTCATGCGGGCCATTGAGGTCGACAGGGCTGGACTGGAAAGTATCCGCGCGTTGTATGGCCAGCGTATCGGCATCCTTGTGGACCTCCTTTCGCCGCATCTTGAACTCGCCGCGGCGCCTGAGGCCGGTTTTTTCACGTTCTGGCGCATTCCACGCGAAGCGTTCGGCCATCCTGTCCACACCGCGGACGAATTCAACGCGTTGATGATCGAGAACTGCGGTATCGTGGGTGTCCCTTACACCGGTTCCGATGGGGAATACATACGGTACGCGGTGTGTTTTCCGGTGGAACGGGAAAACATTCAGGCCGCAATTCGGTCAGCTCTGGCGTCCGCGGCGCTGAAGCGTTGACAGACGTGTGCGGCGAACGAAAGTGCCATTTCTTCCGTTGCACCGTGCCTTTGGAAGGCTTATATTTCTATAACAATCTTCGAGATTCTCGCGAGTCCAGGGGCAGTAGCTCAGTTTGGGAGAGCGCATCCCTCGCACGGATGAGGTCGTCGGTTCGAGCCCGATCTGCTCCACCAATTTTTTTGGCAGGACTGATGTCAGAACGAACGGCTCAGTCCTGCTTACATTATTGAGTCCCCGAGTATCGGCTTCATGTCGGCGGCGGGGATGGCCAGGCCCTGCGCGGCGGACATCCGCTGAACCCCGCCAGGACCGGAAGGTAGCAACGGTAGGCGATCGTGTTCGAGCGCCGCAGGTAGTCTGGCCTTCTCCGCCGCCCGCATTCACCCGACACACCGAGGCCGGCGATGGCAGATGAGCGCTTTCGCGTTCTGGCACGCAAATGGCGTCCGGCCACGTTCAGTGAGGTTGTCGGTCAAGAGCATGTGTGCCGAAGCCTGACGAACGCGATTCGCCTCGGGCGTATCCACCATGCGTTTCTCTTCAGCGGCCCACGAGGGGTCGGCAAAACCACTGTCGCGCGCATCCTGGCAAAAGCGTTGAACTGCGTCGACGGCCCCACCGCGACTCCCTGCCTTTCCTGCCTATCGTGCAAATCCATCGCGGACGGAAGCAGCCTCGACGTGATGGAAATCGACGGAGCGTCGAACAACAACGTTGATCAGGTTCGGGATCTTCGCGAGACACTCGGGTACGCAACTGCCCAGAGCCGATATCGCGTTATCATAATCGACGAAGTGCACATGCTTTCGAAGGCTGCGTTCAACGCTTTGTTGAAATCGCTCGAAGAACCGCCGCCGCACGTAGTCTTCATTTTCGCCACCACGGAAGCAACAAAAGTCATCCCGACCGTCCAGTCCCGATGCCAGCGTTACGACTTCCGGCGCCTGAGCACTCGAGACATCCGCGACCAGTTGACGATGATCTGCCGCGAGGAAAAGGTAGACGTCGAACCGGCAGGGATCGACCTGATCGCGCGGTACGCTGACGGCGCCATGCGGGACGCGCAAAGTCTGCTGGACCAGGTGATTGCCGCGACGGAAGGTCACGTTACCGCTTCGGAGGTTGCCGACCTCATCGGCGCGGTGGAACGCACCGTGTTTTTCGACCTCGTGGACGCAATCGCGAGAAGGGATGTTTCGGCCACCATTTCTGCGGTTGCAGACACGGTGTTCCGCGGAAGAAGCCTGGCGCAGTTTCTGTCGGGGCTAATGTCGCATTTGAGGTGTCTGCTGGCCTGTGCGGCCAATGCCCGGAATGCCTTGAGCGATTTCGAGCCGGAAGAGCTTGAGCGGCTTTCCGCCCAGGCACGTAAGTTCTCTGACCGGGACATTTTGAGGATGTTGTCTCTTGCGGCGGACGCGGAATCGCTTCTGGAAAAGTCCGCCGTGCCGCAGGTTCGTGTAGAACTTGCACTGCTCAAAATGGTTTACATGGAGAAATCCGTTGAGCTGGCGGACCTTGTGGGTCGATTGGACACGCTTTTGACCGGTCCATCCGCGGCGCCGCCTGATCCTGTCGCACGGGGGCCTGCTCCGCGTGAGGCTGCCAGAGCGCGAACAGAGACCATCTTTACGCCTTCGGCGGCTCCCGCAAAAGGAATGGCCGCCGACCTGCCATCCACTGACAACGCACCGCCGGCCGGGCGGAGATCCGAGGAAGACCGGCCCGGAACACCGGGTCTCGGTGTGTTGACTGCCCGCTGGCCGGACATCGTGGAATCCGTGAAATCGGCCTCCGCCGCGGTGCCCTGGTTTCATCAGGTCCGTCCGACGGGAATCGATGGCGACACGGTGATTCTGGAAGTCGATGGAGCATTCTTTGCCGAACGCGTTTCACGCATGGAGGAAAGCCTGCTTGGCGCGATTCGCGCTCATTTTCCGGCCGTACGCCGCATATCCGTCCGAGCCGTTGACAAGAGCGGCCGGAACAGCGACGTTTCTGAAACCGTGCGCCGGGGCGGTTCGCTGATTCAGGGCGTTGTCGAAGAAGAACCGGTCATCGGAAAGCTGATCGAATCACTGGGTCTTGAACTGATCGAATGAGAGTGTGATCCCCGATTTCTGCGAATCGGGCAGATACCAGAACTGGAGCACACGAGGCGATGTTCGGAAACCTTGGCAACCTTGCCGCGTTCGTCAGAAGCGCTCAGGAAATGCAGAAACGCGTTGCGGATGTTCAGGAGGTCCTGAAGGCAGCGAAAGTCGAGGGATCTGCGGGTGGTGACCTGGTCAGGGTCACCGCAAACGGTAACGGAGACATCGGACGCATTTCCATTGACCCCTCTCTCCTGAAGCCGGAGGAAAAGGAAGCGCTCGAAGAACTGTGTCTGGCCGCGGTGAATCAGGCAATTGGGCGCGCCAGAGAACTGGCGCAGGCTGAAATGGCCGGGCTGATGGGCGGTCTGGAACTGCCGCCGGGGTTGTTGGACCCGTCGATGCTGAACGGGAGACCGTAGCGAGGTGGATGCAGTTCTCGACAATGCGGTGCGGCAATTCATGCGTCTACCAGGAGTTGGGAGGCGAACCGCACAGCGTTACGTGTACCATCTTCTTCGGCAGGGAGGCGAACAGACCCTGGCTCTGGCATCCGCCGTAGAGGCACTGCACACGAAAATCAGGCTCTGCAGCGTGTGTTGTTCACTCGGGGAAAGCGATCCGTGCGGCATTTGCACGGATTCCCGGCGGGACGCTTCTCTGATCTGTGTCGTGGGGGAGACCAGCGAAATCCCGGTGATAGAAGCGACTGGCAGATACCGCGGGCGGTACCACGTTCTCGGCGGTCTGCTCAACCCGGCGGCAGGAATCGGACCGGATAAGCTGACGTTCTCCGCCCTGCTCCGGAGGATCAATCCACAGGTGGCTGAAGTCATCGTAGCGCTGGATGCCAGCGTCGAGGGCGACACTACCGCGCTTTACATATCGCGGCTTCTGAAACCGACCGGCGTGCGCGTCACGACGCTCGCACGCGGATTGCCCGCCGGCGGCTCGCTTGACCATGCGGACAAGGTTACGATCGGGCTATCGCTCGATGGACGGGTTCAACTTACGTAGGACGGGCTTGTAGAAGCTCGCGTTGCAGGATTTTATGGCGAAAATCAGAGAATTCGGCGAATCTGCCAATCTGATCACTCTGGCCCGAATTGTTCTTACTCCGCTGTTTGTGTGGTGGTTCACTTCGGCCGACTGGCGGCTGAAGGTCCTGGGATTCGTCGTGTTTGTGGCTGCCGCAATCACGGATTGGTGGGACGGGCACCATGCCAGAAAACACAAAACCGTATCGAATCTTGGCAAATTCCTCGATCCCCTCGCGGACAAACTGCTCACCATCGCCGCGATGTTGACCCTTGCCTACGAGCACCTTGTTCAGCTCTGGATGATTCTGGTGATCTTCGCGAGGGATTTCTGGTTAACCTGGCTGCGCGTGCGTGCAGCGAACGCCGGAAAAGCATTCGTGACGTCTCAACTGGCCAAGTTCAAAACGGCGGTACAGATGACCGCCATCATCACGATTATCGGGCTGTGGTGCATCTACAGCATCGCCAGCACGTATCAGGTCTGGCCCGAAATCGTTCCCGAATACTGGCTTGTCGCGCTGTTCAACGTGATGATTGCCGCAACAATGTTACTGGCACTCGTGTCCGGTTTCCAGTATCTCCGTCGGAGCACAGCTTAGGAGCCGAGGATGACAATCCGGCGGGAGTACGACACGCGAGGCGTGAACGCCTTCCAGTCAGTCTCCACGAAGCTGGTCGCCACGGTTGCCGGCGCCGGGTACTCTCCGGTTGCGCCGGGCACCGCAGGTACTCTCGTCGGATGCCTGGTGTTGTTCATCCTCGAGCCTGATTTTTCTTCTGGCCCTTTTCTCGTCACCATTGTCGTTGTGTACGCAATCGGCGTTCTCGTTAGCTCGTGGGCCGAACGCGTGTGGAAAAAAAGCGACCCCGGCCAGGTATGCATTGACGAACTGGCCGGGTTGCTGGTATCCCTTGCGTACGTCCCCGCCAGAGACCCCGCTCTTCTCCTCGCCGCGGCGTTTCTTTTGTTTCGCGTGTTTGACATCATAAAGCCGCCACCCGCGCGCGCGGCGGAAAGCGCACGGTCCGGGTGGGGGATCATGAACGACGACATGGTCGCCGGCCTCTACACCAACGCGGCGCTGCAAATCATCAGTCGACTGGGCTGGTTATGAAACGGGACACACCGCAACAGAACGGCGAGCCACCCAGAGCCGAAATTATCACGATAGGCAACGAGGTTCTTTCCGGGCGCACAGTGAACACCAATGCCGCTTTTATCGCATCAGAATTGGAGCGGGCGGGTGTCTCGGTGGCATGGGTTACCACGGTGGGCGATGTCTCCTCGCACATGCGCGACGCCTTCTTGAGGGCATGGGAGCGCGCGACAGTGGTGATTGCAACCGGGGGACTCGGTCCGACGCACGATGATGTGACTCGCTCGGTGTTCTGTGAAGTTTTTTCGCGCGGCTTGCGACGCGACGAAGCGGTGCTGCAGAACATCCGCAGCCTTTTTTCCGCGCGGGGGAGGCAGGTTACTCCCAGAAATGAAGAGCAAGCCCTCGTTCCCGAAGGCACTGAGGTGCTTCAGAATCGGTGGGGCACCGCGCCCGGAATCCATTGGACCGAGAATGGAAAGCACTGGTTCATGTTGCCGGGTGTTCCGCGCGAAATGCAAAACCTGATGACGCACGAGGTGCTCCCCAGACTCAGGGGCCTCCCGGGCGCAAGGATTGTTGTGCGGCGGGAGCTTCACGTGGTCGGAGTGCCCGAATCCTATTTGATGGACCAGATTGCAGATATTCACGGAATCGAACACGTTGCGTCGCTTCCCGACTCAAAAGGCGAAGTATGTCTCCGCGTCACCGTAACCGCCGGAAGTAACGACGAAGCCTGCGCCCGATGCGCACGTATCGTCTCTGATCTTGAGGCAAGGCTCGGGGACGCGATCTACGGGTACGATGGCGACACCCTGGAAGTCGTGGTGGGCAGGTTGCTCGCCGAACGAAACATGACTATCGCAGTGGCGGAATCGTGCACAGGTGGCTTGGTGACATCTCGCTTGACGGACGTACCCGGGAGTTCCAGATACCTTGTTTCGGCAGTAGTGGCATACGCGAATACCGCCAAAACGGACTTTCTTGGAGTGCCGCTGTCAACACTTACCGCGTATGGCGCGGTAAGCGCAGAAACAGCAGCCGCCATGGCCTCAGGAATACGAGCCAGGTCGCAGACGGATCTGGGAGTTGCAGTAACCGGGATCGCGGGACCGGGTGGAGGTTCTCCCGAAAAACCTGTCGGGCTGGTGTACCTGGCGGTGGCGGACGACGAGGGAGTCGAGGTGGTGCGCGAATTATTCGGCGACGACCGTCTGCTCACCAAAGCACGGGCAGCTGAAACCGCACTGGCGCTGGTTCGGAAGCGTCTGCTTCGCAAGACGGGAAATCCCGTCAGGCAGGAGAAGCTGAAAGACCGGGAGGGGAACAGGGCGACATGAATGTCCTTATAGTGACCGCACACCCCGACGACATGGAAATTCTGTGCGCCGGAACCGCCATCCGTTATAAGTTGAGGGGAGACAGCGTGACGATCTGCCACGCGTGTACGGGTTCTCTCGGACACATGGTAATTCCGCCGTCTGAGTTGGTCCCCATGCGCTGGGAAGAAGCTGAAAAGGCTTCAAAAATCGCGGGGCTGCAGCACGAGACACTCGGAGTGCCTGATCTCCAGGTCGCGGAAAGAGATGAGGTTGTTTGCCTGCTCGCATCGCTGATCCGCGACGTGCGCCCGGATGTGATTATCACCCACGATCCGAACGACTACATGCCGGACCACAGCGATCTCGCCCACCTCGTGCTGAAAAGCAGCTTCGTGGCGACACTCCCCCATCACGAACACGTCAACGGCGAGTGTTTCCCGGTGGTATCCCCGGTTTTTTTCATGGACACCGTCATGGGAGTCGGCTTTGTCCCCGAGGAATACGTGGACATCACCGACGTCTTCGACACTAAGAAGGCCATGCTGGCCTGCCATGCCAGTCAGGTTGACTGGCTCCGAGACCACGACGGGATCGACGTAATTGAGAACATGCGGATCTGTGCCCAATACCGCGGGCTTCAATGCGGGAAGAAGTACGCGGAAGCGTTCCGCGTGAATCGTACGTGGCCTCGGGTGACAACAGAAAGGCTTTTGCCGTAAAACCGGCCCGGCAAAGCGAGGGGCATATGGGTACGTTGCTTCCCACAAGGGACGAGGCATGGGCTCTCCTCTGCGAATGGACGTCATCTCCGGGCCTGCGCGCCCATGCGCTGGCGGTGGAAGCCGCTATGCGTTTCTACGCCCGGAATTCGGGGCAATCGGAACAATACTGGGGTAACGTCGGCCTGCTTCATGACTTCGACTATGAGCGCTACCCGGATGCGGCGGATCATCCACTGAAAGGCGCGGAGGAACTACGACGCCGCGGGTATGACGAGTCGTTCGTGCGCGCTGTTCTGAGCCATGCGGACTACCTCGGTCTGGCCCGGAACACGAACGCGGAAAAGACGCTGTTCGCTGTGGACGAGTTGTGCGGACTCATCATGGCGACGGCGATGGTTATGCCGAGTCGTTCACTCGCAGAAGTCACCGCGGAAGCAGTGCTCAAAAAGATGAAGTCCAAAGGGTTTGCGCGGAAGGTGAACAGGGAAGACATTGTCCGCGGAACTGAGGGGCTGGATATCCCCCTTGAAACGCACGTATCCAATGTCGTCCGGGCGCTGCAGGGGATCGCACCGACGCTCGGTCTGTGACTTCGGGTGGGAAAGGCATCACCATGGCAACACCTGTCATTATGCCGCAGATGAGCGATACGATGACAGAGGGCACGCTCGTACGGTGGCTCAAGGCTGAAGGAGATGAGGTTGAGGCCGGTGATCCTATTGCCGAGGTAGAAACTGACAAGGCCATCATGGAACTTGAAGCACCGGCTCGGGGAACGCTTCTGAGGGTTTTTGTCCCGCCGGATACGGTGGTCTCCTGCGGGACGCGTGTTGCGTTGATCGGAGTTCCGGGGGAACAGGGAGAAGACGAGCCCCCTGCCCATCCGCCTTCAACCGAATCGCGAGTACACGCTTCGCCGGCCGCGCGGAAACTTGCCTCCCGCAGTGACATAGATATCCGTCAGGTGCCAGGTTCCGGACCAGGCGGACGCGTCGTTCTCCGAGACGTCGCCGCCGCCGCGGCGGAAGTTCTCAAGGAACCCGCGGCGAACTCGCGGGAGTTCCCCCGGCAGCGATCGGTGATGGTTTCGCGCCTGGTATCTTCTCACCAGGAAATACCCACATTTACGGTGACACGCACCATTCGGATGGACCGCGCACTTGCATTTCGTAAGCTCCAGACAGAAAGTGGCGCGTTTCCGGAAGGACTCGGAATCACAGAGCTGTGCGTTGCAGCTGCAGCGCGGGCTTTGGGAGCGGAGCCACGATTGAACGCCCGCTACGCCGACGGCCGCGTAATCCTTCAGGAGGCCGTCAACATCGGGATTGCGGTGGGATTGGAGGATTTTGTGGCCGTCCCTGTCATTCAACGATGCAATGCGCTGACACTGAAAGAGATTGCGGCGGAGTTCCGACGAATCACTGCAGCCGCAAAGGGGGGCTCCCTGTTGCCGGATGATACACGAGGCGGTACGTTTACGGTATCGAACCTGGGGATGCTGGGTGTCGATCAGTTTTCGGCGATCATCAATCCCCCCGAAGCGGCGATTCTTGCTGTGGGGACTATACGCAGGGAGATTTCTTTCGAGGTGGACCGTATCGAAGCCCGGAACGTGATGTCGGTCACTCTTACCGTGGACCATCGGGTCGCGGATGGGCTGCATGCCGCCCGCTGGCTCCAGGAATTCGCGCGGGTTCTGGAGAATCCGGACCAGACGCTCGCGATCTAGACGGACACGGGTTGGCAACGCGTTTTCGTATATTCTGGTGCGCGTGACCAAACGGGAAGAATCATAATCTTGCCTAGAGGGGCCCTTGGACAATGGAAGAACACGAAATCGTTGCTGCTCTCGCCGAAAACCGACTTCATGAAGAAGTCGACGCAATCGAACAGACGGGTGCGCTCCATGGAATCCACCAGGTGCTCTTCTCGCGAGCACTGGGGCTGGGGATTCCTCGCGCTGAACTTGTGCGCAGAATCGATGACGCCACATTCCAGGTCGCGCGTTCCTCAATGCTGGACATTAACGAGCTCAAACTCATGAACCGAAAAACACTTGAGGGGTATGACCCCAAACTCGCTCGTGACGTATACCGCGCGCAGATCCATGTGATGATTGACGCGTGCGCAGAAGCGGCTGCGAACGCCGGTTGAAAAGGAACGGCTCGGAATGACCGTGGATCACTGAAATTCGAGCTTATTCAAAAAGCATTTCCCCTTGCCCAGGGAGGTACCATGGAAAAAAGAGAGATTTTGACGGCGCTCGAAGAAGGACGCCTTCGGGGCATCATCAAGTCGTTCAATTCAACGCGAGAACTCGAACCGGTTCACCAGGCACTGTTTCACAAAGCACTCGAACTGGGCATTCCGCGGGTGGAGCTTGTCAAAGCAATCGACGACAGCACGTTCGATGTGGCAAAACAGGCGATGCTCGATCATCGAGATCTCAAGCAGATGAGCAGGAAAATGCTTGAGGAGTACGACCCGCGACTGGCGGTGGAGGTGTACCGGACGCAGATCAACGTCATGATTACCGCCTGCGAGACAGCGATGAAACAGCGGGCGATCCTCAAACCCGAGGAGCGCCTTTTCAATACGGACGCCTACGGTCAGACTCTTTCGACGGCAGCGGCAGACGGCCATCCGGAAGTTGCTGTATTTACGGGTCTTGCGAAGCTTGACGGCGACACAGTGACGTTCGGGCGGATCGGGGCGGACAAGGCGTACAACAATCTCAAGGCGAACCCTCACGCCGTTTTCACCGCTGTCGGCCCGAGCAATGATCCGACAAAGTATGCGTTCATCACCATAGACGCCCATCTGGACAAGGACATCGCGGAAGGTCCTGAGCTGGACGAGTTGCGGAAACGGCTTGGTTCGCCGGTGGTGAACTGCATGGTGTTCTCGGTAAACAGAATCAACGTGGTGCATCTCCCGAAACCGAAGCCAGCGTAGCGGGTATGCCCTTTCAGATCGTTGCGGCTACACGCAACCGAGGCAAGCTGCGGGAGATTCAATCCCTGTATGGCGATCTGCCTCTTATGTGGCGGCCGATGGATGACATAGGAAGTCCGCCGATTATCGAGGAAACCGGCACGACGTTCCAGGACAACGCGCTTCTCAAAGCTCGAGGCATTGCGAAGTGGAGCGGCTTTGCGGCGCTGGGTGAAGACAGCGGACTGGAAGTAGATGCGCTGGCAGGCGATCCCGGCGTTCGGTCCGCACGCTTCGCCGGGGAGCACGCATCGGACAAGGAGAACATCGCTCTCCTGTTGCGCCGACTCGAGGGCATTCCCCGGGCCGAGCGCACCGCACGATTCATCTGCGTCGTGGCGCTCGTCTGGACGGACGGCACCGAGGTGGTTGCGAAAGGAACCTGCGAAGGGCATATCGCGGAAGAGCCCGCGGGTACAAGTGGTTTCGGATACGATCCTCTCTTCATCCCTGAAGGACAGGTGGCGACCTTCGCTGAACTGGGCGAGACGTTCAAGAACACCGTGAGCCACCGCGCCAGAGCGTTGCGAGGACTTCGTCCCTGGTTGGAGGGACGGATCAGATACGCAGGTCGTGCTCCCTCGTGATGGAACTGTACGTTCTTGCGAGCAGCAGCGCCGGGAATGCGATAGCAATCCGGAACGGGCAAGGCATCATGCTCGTCGATGCAGGTCTGAGTGTGCGACGCATCGAAGAACGGTTGCAAACTGCCGGGTGGCACGCGCAAGACGTGAGGTGTGTCCTCCTCACCCACGAGCACAGCGATCACACGCGGGGAGTCGGGACCTTCGCGCGGCGGTACCACGTTCCCGTTTACGGAACCCCCGGAACGCTGGAGGCAATCACCGACCAATGGCGCGGAACTGAGAGGCTGTGCGCCATTGCAGCAGGGTCACGGACCGTCATCCACGGGTTTCAGGTGGAAGCGTTTTCCGTTCCGCACGACGTGGCGGATCCGGTTCAGTTTGTTGTTCGTGACGGCCTCGTGTCCATCGGGATCGCAACCGACCTGGGCACGGTTACTTCCCTCGTTCGACAGAAGATGCGAGCGGTGGACCTTGCAGTCGTAGAAGCGAACCACGACGCAGAACGACTGAGGTGGGGCCGATATCCGTGGAATGTCAAACAACGTGTAGGCAGCTCTCAAGGGCACCTGGACAATGAGCAGGCCGCCGAACTGGTGCGCGATCTGGCGCGCGAAGGCGTCCCTCACATAGTCCTTGCGCATCTGAGCCCTCGGCATAACGACGCCGAACACGTGGAAAAAGCTATGGCGAACGCACTTGCCACTGTGGCACAAAAACCGGTGCTGACTATCGTTCCCCCCGGTGAAGGAAGTCCCGTAATCCAGATTCGAAAGGCCGTGCGTTCATGAGTTGGACCATACTGGTCACCGGCGGCGCGGGGTTCATCGGGTCCAATTTCGTACGCTACCTATTGCGGGAATACCCGGATTACCGCGTTATCAACCTCGACAAGCTCACATATTCCGGCAATCTGAACAACCTGAAGGACGTCGCGCGGGACCCTCGATACGAGTTCGTTCAAGGAGACATCACGGAGGAATCCGTGGTACTGCCGCTTGTGCAGCGTTCCGACGCAGTCGTCAACTTTGCTGCGGAGAGCCACGTGGACCGATCCATCGCGGACCCCGGGGTGTTTCTCCGAACGAACGTCGAAGGGCCACGCGTGTTGCTCGAGGCCTCCCGGGAGAGTGGAGTCAAGCGTTTTGTGCAGATCAGCACGGACGAAGTGTACGGCGAGGTGATGACGGGGTCTTCCCGGGAGACGGATCGACTGGCGCCGAGGAGTCCTTACTCCGCGAGCAAAGCAGGAGGCGAACTACTCGTCCAGTCCTACCACGTAACTTTCGGTGTGCCGACGCTTATCACCCGGGGATCGAACACCATCGGGCCGTACCAGTACCCGGAAAAAGTGGTGCCGTTGTTCATTACGAACGCGCTCGACGATCGTCCTCTGCCCATTTACGGGCCGGGGACGGCAGTGCGTGACTACATCCACGTAGTCGACCATTGCCGTGGAATCGATCAGGTTCTGCATCACGGGATCGAAGGCGAGGTGTACAACATCGGCGCTGATAACTCGGTGAACACGGTTGACCTGGCATCCGCCATTGTGGATTACCTCGGCAAACCGCGTGCGCTCCTCCAGCACGTACAGGACAGGCCGGGCCACGACCAGCGGTATTCTGTTGACTCGGGCAAACTTCGCAAGCTGGGATGGAGCCTTTGCTACACGTTCAAGGATGCGCTGGAGGAAACGATACGCTGGTATCGCGATAACCGCGAGTGGTGGGAACCCATCAAGAAGGGTGAGTACGCGCGCTGGTATGACGAGCACTACAAAATCCATGAGACGCCGCATGAATCGTAGGAATATTCTGACGCTGCTTTCCTTAACCGCGCTGTTTTTTTCAACGCGGATAACCGCTCTGACGCCGTGGGCCGGTGACGAGGAGGAACGGCAGGATATGGCACCGGTTTCTGAAGAACGGGACCGGACGGCTCAGCAGGGCGTTTCCCGCGCAGTTTCGGGAACTCCTCTGGACATGCGAGTAGATCGGGAGAAATACCGTCTCGATCCGGGGGATCGTGTCCTCGTGAGCCTCTGGGGAGCTACGAACAAGTCATTCGAACTGGTTGTCACACCGGAAGGCGACCTTCTGGTTCCCGCGGTAGGTCCCGTTGCGGTAGCGCGGCTTTCCCTCGCAGAGGCCGAGCGCACTCTCGCCCGGCAGGCTGCAAATGCGTACCGCAACACACGCATCACCCTGAGTCTGGTGGCGCTGCGCGAGTTCCGTGTCCACGTTGCGGGCACGGTGAAGAGACCGGGAACCTATCTCGGAACACCCGCGGACAGGGTCAGCTCCGTGATACGCCTCGCTGGAGGGTTCGCCGACAGCGCCTCCATGCGTCGCGTTCAGCTCCGCCGCGCGGGCTTGCCGCCGAGGCTGATTGACCTCCAGATGTTTTCTGTCACCGGCGATACGACGGATAACCCTTCCCTGGAAATGGGTGACGTAATCACCGTGCCTGTCCGCGGGGACTCGGTAAGTGTGTGGGGCGCAGTGCGCAAACCGGGAGGATACGAATACCGCCCGGGGGATACGGTTCTGCGTCTGATCAGGCTGGCAGGAGGCCTGCGAGATGATGCCCAGACCGCCGAAGTGGAATGGTCGAGCTTTCCGGTCGATTCCGCTCCCACGGTGGTGAACAAGGTGAGACTGGACCGTCTTTTTGCGGCCGGATCCGACACGGTGGTGCGTCCCGGCGACAGGTTGATGGTGTATCCCGTCGCGGAATGGCGACGCAGGCAGTCGGTAACGGTAGAAGGCGAAGTTCGCTTTCCCGGCGAGTACTCGATTATCGAAGGAAAAACGAGGATTTCTGACGTTATTGCGCGCGCCGGTGGGCCCACCCGGAGTGCGTCCCTCGTCGGCTCCCGCATCCTGAGGCGACGCGTGCAGGCGGAACCGGACCAGGAGTTCCTCAGGTTGTCGAGGATGCCCGTGGCGGACATGAAGCGCGAGGAATACGCCTATTTCAAAGCCAGATCACGCGAGCTGCGCGGGTACCTTTCTATCGACGTCGGAACTGCTCTGGAAAGCCCCGGGGGCGTTGACGATGCGCCGCTGGTGGATGGCGACCTGATCGTGATTAACCGCGCGCGTGCCACCATCGAAGTCGCAGGGCAGGTCAGAAGGCCCGGGCTGATCGAGTTCGACGAAGGAAGGTCCACGCAGTTCTACATCGACCAGGCGGGCGGAGTGCTTTCAAATGCTCACAGGAGGGGCATTCGAGTCATCAAACAGGGCACCGGGCTCTGGGTCAAGCCATCCCAGGACCTGCGCCTGGAACCTGGAGATACGATTTTCGTCCCGGAAAAAGAATCAATCGAGTGGTGGGAACTTTTCAAAGAGGGACTTCTCGTCGTGTCGCAGATTGCTACGACCGTGTTCATCATCCAGAGCGTGGTCCATTGATGGATACACACACGGAGAACAACCTGGCAGCAGAAGGCGGGAAAATGGCCTTTGCCTCGTTCCTTGCGCTTCTGTGGCGAGGCCGGCTGGTCATCGCGGGAACGTTTTCTGTCGTCATCGCTGTCGTGACGATCGCGGTTTTCGTGATGACACCATCGTTTACGGCGAAAGCGTCGTTCATGCCGCCTCCGGACGACGCCGGCAGCGTGTCATCGTTCCTGCGCGATCCACTGAGCGCGGTTCTGAAGCGAGGTTCTGGCGGAGCCGTGCTGGATCGTCTGGCCAGTTTCCTGAACAGCCAGACCACCAGAAGGATCCTGGTAGAACGATTCGGCCTTCAGCCTCATTACAAGGCGCGAAACCTCTCCGAAGCGATGATCGCTCTGGAAAAGCAGACCAGGGTAGTCGTAACAACCGAAGGGACCATCGAGCTTGCCGTTACGGACCGCGACCCAAAACTGGCGGCGGCGCTTGCGAACTGCTATCTGGACGTTGTCGACAGTCTGTTTCGTGACGCGCAAACCAGCCACGCTCGCCAGATGCGCGAATTCCTGGAGCGCCGTCTCAACGAGAACCGGCGTGCACTTGCGGAAGCGGAGTCCACGGCAAAGGCATTCAGCCTCAGGTACGGCGTGGTAGCGTTGCCTGAACAGGTTGCCAGCCTGGTGGACCTGATGGCCACCATCGAGGGCAAGATCATGGCGCTGGACGTGCAGATCGGCGCGGCACGGCAGGTGCTTGGTCCGGATCATTTCTCCCTCCGGGAGCTGACGAGTCAGAGGGAGCAACTCGCGGCGCAGAGGAAAGCCCTTATCGAGACGAAAGGGCGAGGGACTTCCGACCCGTTGTTCGCGTTTCGAGAAGTGCCGGAAAGGGCTCTTCAGTGGGCTCGTATCGAGCGGGAAATCAAGATACAGACCTTGATCCAGGAACTTGTCCTCCAGCAGTACGAGGTCGCAAAACTGGAGGAACAGAGGGACGTCTCGTCTCTCACGATTATTGATCGAGCCACCCCACCGGAAATCCGGTCATGGCCCCGCAGAGGGAGGATTATCGCGATTTCCGCCGCAATTGCGATCGTCTGGGGAATTCTGCTGGCGTATGCCCTTGAGGAGTACCCCCGGTTGCGCCGGCGCGTCCGGGAAATGAACGATCTCCGTTCCCGCTCCGACGCCTGACGGAATCTATGCCGGCATGAACACGCGGCGATTGACCGGAGAAGCGGCTGTCTACACCTTCGGGATTGTGCTGGACACGCTCGCTCCGTTCCTTGTCCTCCCCATCCTTGGTCGGTACCTCACCCCCGGGCAGTTTGGACTTGCCGACGTCATTACGGCGACCGCGGGGTTGACCTACTTCGCGGTCGGGTTCAACCTCGACCAGGCGCTGACTCGGTACTACTACGATGAAGAGGATGCGCACCGCAGGCGACTAGTCACCACACACCTCGCGATAGTATCCGTATCCGGCACGGTGTTCCTCGTTCTGGGCGTCATGGGACTGCACGCATTCCGTGACGGTCTTCAGGATCTGCCGGCATGGCACTGGGCGTTGTTGAGTGTTCCCCTCATGGTGATGAGCGACCAGGCCGCCACACTGTTCCGCCTGCAACACCAGCCGTTCAAGCAACTCGGATTGTTGAGTGTGCGTGCGTTTGCTTGGGTCTTGTTCACTTTTTTTTTCCTTGTCTGGTGGCGTGCCGGGATTTCTTCCATTTTCATCGGAAGGGTCGCGGGGGCTGTTTTCGGGTTGGGTGCCAGCGGATACGCCCTTCGTAGTCTGTACGCGCTCCGCGGAAGCCTTCGCTTCGCCATCCGGGCGCTGAGGTTCTCGCTTCCCACACTTCCTGCGGCCTTCGCGAGCTGGGGCCTGGTAAACGCCGCCCGGTATTTCCTCGTAATCGGGGCATCTGCGGAAGAAACTGGGTACTACGGAGTCGGGGTACGCCTGACGTACATCGTTTCGACGATAGGTATCGGCGTTGTGATGGCATGGGGTCCCTTTTTCATGGGAATCAAACAAGAACCCGACGCGAGGGAAATCCAGGCGAGAGGGTTGTTGTACTTCATCGCCGCGAACGTGGTCTGCATCGTGCCGCTTCTGATGTTCGCACGCGAGGCAGTGCTTCTCCTCATGGGCAGCCAGTATCTTCCCGCAATCCGGCTGGTCGGCCCGATGCTGGCGGCAACCCTTTTCTCGAACCTGTCGCTGTTCCTGTTTGTCCAGATTTCCGTTTCTGAGCGCACCCACTGGCAATCGGTGAGCTACGCCATAGGCCTCGTGGTGATGGTGATCGCGAACGTGCTTCTTGTTCCCGCCATGAAAGGGATGGGCGCCGCCATTGCCATGCTGTGCGGGCACCTCGCCACCGCGGGAACCATGTGGTTCGCAGGGCAGACCGTGTACACCGTGCCAGTGTCTGTCACCCGCGTGGGTATCCTCATTGTGGTCCTGACGGGGTGCCTGGTGTCTGCGCCGGCAATGACGACATGGTTCGGCACAACCTTTCAGGGGATTTCGGTCAGGGCCCTCCTCACTGTGCTGTTGTGGTCGGCCTGTCTTGCCGCAGTGGGCCCAAGGGACGTAGTGAGGTTCGCCCGAACGATGGTGGGAAAGAGAACATGAACGTTGCAGGCCGCTTTTCCGGAGGAGCGGACTTAGTCCACCAACTGGCAATCGCCGGTGCAACATCCGCCGTTCTCCTCGGCGCCGTGATCGTGTTGCCTCCGGAAGTATCCGCGTTTCTCTTCTACGTGTGTGCTGGCGCGATCGTTCTCTCCATCTGGATTGTTCGTTCCGTTACCCGCGAAGACGGATCAGGATTACTCGTCGGAGCGCTCTGTGCTCTCATTCTGCGCGCCGCCCTGGCCTGGTGGGTGTTCGACCATCCGGAACGCTACTCTGACACCCGCCTCTACTGGACACTGGGGAACAGAATCGCCTCTCTGTGGGAACCTGGCCGCATCCTTCCCGTGGAAATGGTGAAGGCAACCGGGACAAGTTCCTGGGGGTTCTTTTTCTGGTCAGGCCTGCACATTTCCATCCTCCGGACGCCCCTCCTGCTTGTCGCCGCGAACGGGATCGCCGGAACCGCGGTCGGAGTGATGGCTTACCACATTGGTCGTCATGTGTGGTCCCGGGAAGTTGGGCGGCGTGCAGCGTGGCTGGTCTGGCTATCAACCTCCCAACTCATCGTCGACGCACATCTTCTCCGCGATTCGGGGGCAATCCTGTTTGGCACCGGCGTGGTGTACGGTTCATTGCTTCTGGCGGACCGCTTGAGCCTGCGCGGGTTGCTCTGGTACGGGATCAGCTTCTTCCTGCTGATGCAGATGCGCAGTTACATCGCGATGGTCGTGGCGCCAGCTTCGCTGCTCGGGGTCCTTATCGGTGCCCGGGGGCGAAGGGTCTCCCTTCTTCTGATCTACGTCGCGGCCGGGGCGGGCGCGGCCTTCTTCCTCGCCTCAACGGACTTTGTACGAATCCTTACCGCTCTCGGCAGGAAAAACGTCATCGCCGACATGCTCTACCTCACGCAGGTAGGGCTGAGCGGGATTCGTCCATCTGCGTCGTACTTCTCAGGGGTACACCTGTCGACGCCGGGCGAAATGGTAGCGTTTCTTCCGCTCGGAACCATGCGTGAGTTGCTGTCGCCACTCCCGTGGATGCCGATCGAGATGGACAGGTGGTACATCCCTGAAGGCCTGCTCCGGTGGACGTTGATCCCGTTGTTTGTTCTCGGGGTCGCGGAAGCTTTCAGGAGAAACGGTCGCATTGTCGCAACAGTGGCCCTGGTGATGGCCGCGGAGATGGTGATCTACTCTATTATCGAACTCGGCGGAAACCCGAGGCACAACGCGCAGTTCTTCCCGTACGTGTACATCTTCGCGATGGTCGGGCTGTCGGTCGCGCGGGAGCACGCACGAGCACTCTGGTTCATGTACGGTGCGTTGAGTATCGGCATCTGGACGTTCGCGGTCACAATCTCCTTCCTGCGGTTGATCTTTTTTCCTCTTGGCGCAGCGATTGCCATCTGGCTCAGCTTTGTGGTGTATTGCAACCGAAAGACTCTCTTTCAGGAGAGCGCGGAATGACCCGTCGAGTTTTGCATCTCCTTGGCAGCCTTGGCGCAGGCGGAGAAGAACGCCAGACGTTGACCCTTGTCAAGGGCTTGCGCGGGAGTCGGTGGGAGCCAATCGTGTGCGGCATGCGCGGAGGCGCGCTGGCGGAGGAGTTCGCGGAACACGCAAGAACGATCGTTCTGGAGAAGAGGCACAAAATTGACCTTGCCGTGCTCGCGCGCATTCGGGCAATTATTGATGAATTTCGGCCAGCCGTGTTGCACTGCCACCTCTCCACCGCCAATACGTGGGGCAGAATCGCGGCGTTGGTGAAGCCAGACAAACGCCCGGCTGTCGTAGTCTCCGAAGGAGGCATTGAAACCTGGAAGACGGCGGTTCACCTCGCGATTGACAGGTTGCTTCTCGGCGTGACGGATGCGGTGGTCGGAAATGCACAAGCCATCGCACGGTACCTCATCGATAACGACCGGATCCCGGCACGTATCGTGCGCGTGATTCCGAACGGAATTGATCTGGCGCGTGTCCAGGCGAAACTCCACGCAACGGAAGAAGAACGCATCTCGCGAAGAAAGGAACTGGGCCTGACTTCGGATCATTTCGTTGTCGGTCATGTCGGCCGTTCGTGTGCCGTGAAAGGCCTTGACACGCTGGCCGCGGTGGTCGAGGAAATGGTTCGCCTGAACCCTGATTTCCGCCTTGTACGCGCCGGTCAGCCACCGCTGCCTGATGAAGTCGAACCCGCGGAAGCGTTCCGTCGTGACGTCGAGGCGCGAGGCGTCGCGGACTACGTGATCTGGCATCCGTACACCCCCGACATCTCTTCCGTGCTCATGATCCTTGATGCCCTGGTTCAGACGTCGCTCAGCGAGGGTCTGCCCAATGCGATTCTCGAAGCGATGGCGATGGGCGTTCCCGTGGTGGCAACGGCTGCGGGCGGTACATCGGAAATCGTTCGGCACCGGCAGACGGGGTGGCTCACGGAAATCGGAGACACCAGAGGGCTTTCCGAGGGTCTCGCGCACGTACGGAATGATCCCGGGGAGAGCCGCTTGTGGGCGTCTCGAGCGCGAGCGATGGTGGAAAACGACTTTTCGCTCTCACGTATGGTGGAGAATTTCTGCACGCTGTACGACCGCGTCGCCGGACTCCGCTCGTAAGCGCCACGTGCAACGCCGCGTGAATCCAGCGCATTCCCGTTGACGGCGCATCGCCATGGAACGATCATTTTTACGGTGCGAACCCGCATCGGGCTTACTTCAGGCCAATACCCACCCGGCATCTTCACCAGTACGAGTTCCACAATGGGAAAAAGACCACTGGGATGGCGCATACGCGTTCCGGCTACGACGGCGAACCTCGGCCCGGGTTTTGATTGTTTCGGGCTCGCGCTTCAGAGGTATCTGAGTCTTTCCGTCACGGTTCGTGGAGAAAAGGGCGCCTGGCACATCACGCTGCATGGCGAGGGGGCAGGTATTCTGCCTCGTGACCGCACGAACCTGATATACCGTGCACTCATACTCGGGTCTGAGAGTGATGCGGAAGCACTTCCCGGAATCTCTATCCACATGGAAAACGACATTCCTCTCGCACGCGGTCAGGGTTCCAGCGCGGCGGCGATCGTGGCCGGAATGACGGCGGCGCAATTGTTGACCATGGGAGAGATCGATCCGGACCAGCTTATCAATCGAGCCACCCTTGTCGAGGGGCATTCAGATAATGTGGCGGCCGCTGTTAAAGGTGGGCTTGTCCTTACCAGGGAGAGCCTTTCAGGAGTTGCAATCCGTCCGATTCCCACGCGCGACGGCGCGTTATTCGTTTCGGCGGTACCGGAATTCGAGCTGACTACTCACACGTCGCGTTCGGTCCTTCCTCAGCAGGTACCCCTGGGAGATGCCGTTTTCAACCTGCGCGCCGCCGCCTGGATGGCTTCCGCTTGGGCAGCCGGGGATTGGGAGGCAGTCGGGAACGCGATGGAAGACAGATTGCACCAGCCGTATCGAGCGCCGCTGATCCCGGGGTTCGACGACGTATGCAGGGCGGCTCGAGCGGCTGGAGCGCTCGGTGCGTGCTTGTCCGGTTCGGGCCCGGCGATAGTCGCGCTGGCGCTCCATTCATCGGACGCTGTGGCCCGCGCCATGGAGCAGGCATGGGCGAAACATGGTATTACGAGCCGCGCGGAGGTGACCCACGTGGACACCGACGGATTAACGGTCGCCCCGCTGGAAGCCTGAGGATTGCCGCAAATGGGACGCAGAAAGGATTATCCGCCCCCGTCTTCGGTCGGGGACGAGAGAAAGTGGGCAAAAGGCGAGTGGTGGGAGTGGCTCGCCATATTCTTCTCGATCGCGGCGCTGTGGCCGGTAATCCTTCGGTGGGATGGCATCATTTGGGATCTTGCGCTCCTCGTCGCCCTCGTGCTGATGATCCTGGTCTTCTTCCGAAGGGCGCGCCGTATGAAACGGTCGTGGAAGCAATGAACGGCACGACACTCCTCGGATGAACGGATCCAGTTTTCCCTCCGCCGGTTGGGAAATCACCTTCCGCGAGGGGTGGTGGTTGTGGAGCGCACTCGGTCTCGCGCTGATCCTGCTGGCTGCTTTTTCCTACCGGAGAACGATCCCATCCGTTCCGCGAAGGAGCAAGGCGCTCCTCTTTGGCCTGCGGCTGCTCGCGCTTTGTGCGTTCCTTCTCGCCCTTCTGAACCCGCGGCTGGAACGCCGGGGGACGGAGCCGCGCCCGCGGCGCATCGCCCTTCTGATCGACGAAAGCCGGAGTATCGCACACGCCGGGCAGGAATCGGCTGTGCGCTCAATCCTTGCCAGTGCACCGATGAAACGCGTGTCAGCTCTGGCGGACGTGGTCGCCTTCGGCTTTGCAGACACAGTCCGCGTCCTTGACGAAGTCACGTTGTCCTTCCGCGGGCCCGCGACGGAAATCGGTGAGGCAGTTCTGAGCCAGCGGCGTGTGTTCCCACCGCCCGACGCAATCATTCTCATTACGGATGGATCCAACACCTCCGGGACGGAGCCCGTCCGTGCCGCACAGGAGGTTGCCCTGCCGACGTACGTCGTGGGGGTGGGCAATCCACACCCCCGACCCGATGCGCGCATCGTGGGTGTCGCTGCGCCCCCTTACGCGGTCGAGGGTGAACCGGTGTCCGTCACCGTTACATGGGAACATACGATTCCGGGCCTGCAAGCCTCCACCATGCGCCTTTTGCACCAGGGCAGGGAAATCACCCGGGCAATCGTTCTTCCTCAGGAAACAGGCGCAAAAGCAGACGTAGATTTGACCTTTACGCCCTCAACGCGGGGGACGCAGACCTACACCGTGGAACTTGAGGGAGTCCGCGGCGAATCTCACACAGAAAACAACCGGCGCATGTTTTCGCTGGAAGTAGTCAAGGCGAAAAAGCGCGCTCTCATCATAGCGGGAGTTCCGAACGCCGATATCGGCTTCTGGAATCGTTTCTTCGGCGCACGCGAGGACTACGACCTTTCGATCTGGTATGCAACGCCTTTTCGTCGCGTCGCTGCACTCTCCCCGGACAGCGTCCTGGGGGCGGACCTCATTGTATGGCTCGACCCTGCCGCGAACACACTGCCTCCCGTCACTCAGGATGCGGTTGTGCGTGCAGTCGAAGAAGGCTGTGGACTTCTGTGTGTCCTCGGAACGAACAGCGTGTTGCCTCGCCTGCGCGAAATACTTCCTGTCGAGTGGACAGGTGCCAGATTCGAACCGGGGCAGTTCGAAGTCAGGCTTGCGGCTCCACTTTTCGCACACCCCATTTCAGGAATGGACCCCGGGTTTGCGGAATGGTCTTCCTGGGAGTCGGTACCTCCTTTGCCTGGGTTGGTCTCCGGACTGAGGCCGCGCCAGGGCGCAACCGTTCTCGTCGCTTGTGACGCGGGTCCCGTTGCCGTGGCTGGACACGCCAAAAAGGGTCGTGTCCTCGTGTTCGGAGGGTCGGGTTATTCGCGCTGGGACATTCTGCCCCGGGGAATGGGGATCGAGAATCCGGCGGGAACGGCCTTCTGGAAGGCCGCGATCCGGTGGTTGGTCTCACGGGAAGCGTCACAGATGGTCCGGGTTCAGACAGGACGCCCGTTCCACCGCCTCGGTGAGCCGGTCCGCGTGGACGTGTTCGTCTCCGATGAGGCTTCAAAGCCCGTGGACAACGCATCAGTGATCGTGGCAACTGACGGACCGGACAACTGGACGGGGTGCGCATCGCTCTCTGGCCCCGGCAGGTATACGGTCTGGATACGGGGACTGCTGACGGGAGCCCATACCCTTCGCGCAGAGGCATTTTCAGGAACCAGGTCTCTGGGAACCTCCGAAACCCGTGTGCTTGTCGACGCTTCAAGCGCGGAAGATGACATCGTGCAGATGCAGGCGGACGTCCTGTCGCGGATCGCATCCGCGCATCCGGGATCGAGATTCGCCAACGCACGGGATGCGGAGCAACTCTTGGCATCAATCCCTCTGTCCCCCGTTTTTGAATACAGCGAACGCACCGTTTCGCTGGGCTCTGCCGGGTGGGTTCTATGTGGCATCATCCTCTTGTTGACCGCGGAATGGGGCTTGCGCCGTACGCACGGGCTGCTCTGATTCTTTCAGCCGCGTGCGCAACGTTCTCCTCTTCCGCGGAGGCACGGCGCGGCGTAGCGGAGTCCTGCCCCTTGGTGATCTCTGAAATCATGGTCAACCCCAGTGGCACCGAAACCGCTCGTGAATTCATCGAGTTGTTCAACGTTGGAACGAATTCGGTGAACCTCGGGGAATACGTTGTTGGCGACACAAACGAAACGGACGCGATTGTCGCGGTTTCGTCCGGGCTCATCCTCAAACCGGGGCGGTTCGCTCTGATACTGGACCCGGGGTATTTCAGCGCGAACGAGCCCTACCACGACATTCCGGCTGAGGCTCTTGTCGTCACGATAGGAGACGCCGCGTTCGGACGAGGAGGCCTCATAAACAGCCGCGCTAACACGGTTGTGCTCCGTTCTTCGGGTGGTTGTGAACAACGCGTTTCATACCTCCCGGAGGCCGTGTTCCCGGCGCTTTCGCTGGAAAAAATTGATGTGCGGGGGCCTGATACGCCGGACAACTGGGCAGTCAGCCTTGTGCCCGACGGCACACCGGGCCGCCCGAATTCACGCCGCAGAAACGCGTGCGACGTTTCCATCAGGAATGCCAGCGCAAGTCCCGATACTCTGCATCCTCCCGAACAGCTTACCGTACGATTCGATCTCCTGAACGCGGGGACCGACACCACAGGGCCATTCCCCGTCATATTGTTCGCTGACCAAGACGGGGACTCCGTCCCTTCAGCCGTGGAGGACACGCTCATCCGTTGGAACGTGAGATCTCTGCAACCGGCGGAGACGTTCACCGGGGTTGAAACCATGCCGGTATCACGACCGTTTGTGGGCCCGCTGGTGCTCGCCGCCATGCTGGCAGGAGACGAAAACTCGAAAGACAACACGCAGGCACTGAGATGCGTCGTAGGGCTTCCAGCCCGATCCATCCTTATCAATGAGATCATGGCCTACCCCTCGGAGGGCGAAGGGCAGTGGGTGGAGATCCTGAATGCTGGAGCCGACCCTTTGTCACTCGCGGGATGTCTTTTGAAAACTGCTACGGGAAGCGGCGCAGTAGATTACGGGCCGTTGCTGTATCCGGGAGATTACCTTGTGGTCGCCGAATCGCCGGAAGGCGTCCGGACGCGATACGGAATGGGTACACTTGTTTGTGGCGTCGCCGGCGGTTTTCCGTATCTCAGCCGAAGTGCTTCATCCTCGCGGCGCGTAAGTTTTGTGGACGCAACAGATGTCTCCATTGATCAAGCACATTATCCCGTTCCGGAACAAGGTCGTTCACTGGAGCGAGCCGACTCCGCCAGCGACGGCAGCATTCTCGAGTCATGGTCGCCATCGTGGGCATCGGCGAAAGCGACGCCGGGGCTGCGCAACAACGCTTCCTATCCGCTGCCCCGAGGGTTCGAGTGTGTGGCGGACCCGGTACCCGCAACGGATACCGTTGGAATCAGAATAGTGACGCCTGAGCACGGGGCTTCGGTCTCGCTGACCGTTTTTGACATGGCAGGGCGGGAGATACGGACCCTGCTCACCCGTGAGCGCATTCCCGCAGAATCGTACGTCCGCTGGGACGGAATGGACGGCAGCGGCCGTCAGGTTCCCACTGGTGTGTATATTCTCCACATCGAGGTTGTTTCGCCCGAGGAAGGCAAGTATTTCCGGCGTTCTCAACCTGTGGTGATCGTCCGCCGTAGATGACCGATGCCGGGAGACCTCGTTTGGTCAACGAGAATGTACCTATCGGTACGTTGTGTACGGCGGGCAAGGTTCTGTGCTCCACATGTGTTGCCCTTGGGAGGGGCTCTTTCGTGCGTCGCCGGCCACCGCAGTTTTTCCGGCACGGGAGTTGCGGGAGGATTGTCCCGAAAGGGGCAGGAGTGGAATGAGATGAGAATGGGGAGCCTTTTGCACGTTGCCGTGATTGCGGTTTTCGGGATATTCGTTTCTCCCCGCGGTGCAATTGCCCAGGGCGGAGGCGGTCCTCAGCAGGGCAGCGTTGCAGGAGATCCTCTGCCAGCGCTTGCAAAAGAATGGCAGCAATCGTTCGACGCAGCACGTCAGACAAACAACAGCGAAGCGCTGTCTCTGCTATCACGAGCGAGAACGCTGTTGAACCAGGCAGAGACCCTTCGGCGCAGGGGTGAAACAGCGCGCGCTGCCGCGAATGCTGACGAAGCAAGGCTCCTGATTCTTCGGGCGAACCAGATCCTCAGGACCCCGCCCGGTCGTTCCCCACAGATAGATGCCACGCTGCGTGACGCAGAAACTCTGATGCAGAATGCGGTTGCACAAGGCGCTCCACCCGATCAGACGGCGCAGGTGAGATTGCTGCTGGATCAGGCGCGCAAGGCGCAGACCGAGGGCCGCCATGACGCCGCGGTGCGACTCTCCGCCACTGCCCAGACTCAGGCCCGCCAGCTCTGGCAGCGCGCGGTAGCATCGCGCCAGCTCAGACAGCGATGCAGAGTACTGGAATCGGCCGCCGAACCGATGGTGCGCCGCGCTCGCACGATGGCCGACGCCAACGGGGGGGATGCCGTAAGGAGCGCGGCCGAAAGGGCACAGCAGTTTCTTCAGTTGGCTCAGAACACCGATGAAGCAGTCCAACCGGCGGCGAAAGCCCGACTCCTTGAACGGGCGATGCAGAATGCAGAGGCGGTTCTCAAAACACTTGACGCCGCAACGTATTCCGCCCATCTCGCGTCGCGGAGTATTGCTGACGCAGAGGCCGCGCTTGCGCGGGCGGACGAAGTCGCGTCCGGGGACGCAACCACGAACGAGGCGAGCGCGGAGCTGCGTCGAGGCCGTGTGGTGATCGCGAACGCCCGGCAGGAACTCGCATCGGGAAACGCGATCCGAGCAAGAGCACTCGCGGAGGAAGCGCGTCAGATCGCCGAACAGGTTCTGCGGACCGCACTGGGAGAAGTAACGGAAGCGTCGGTACGCACGGCGCTCCAGCAGACGGATGTTTTGATCGAACGTGCGTCCACGGCATTGGGGAACGAGACAGACCCGTTGCTCATGGAGGCACGAAACCGACAGGCAGATGCGCGACGGATGCTCGCCGATGGGGATCTTCGCAGAGCTCTGGCCCAGACACGAATCGCCGCACGCCTTGCGCAACGAATCAATGCTCGCTGACACAATCCCCAGCGGTTTTCCGCGGCTTGGGTTCCCGACTTCGTCGGCGGAGCGGCTTCTCCGCACTGGATGGAGCCTGCTTCTGGTAATCGTCTGCGCTGTTCCGGCGTGTTTTCCGCCCGCTCGCTCGCCTGATGTGTTCCCCGACAGCAGATGCGATGAAAGCACCCTTGAGGCAGCCTCTGACTCGCCGGCGTCAGTCAATCTGGACGAGGATTTCGCTCTCTGGCGCGAGACGTACGAGCTAACACGTGGCGCCTCGTCCGATTCCATCTGCACTGCGAAGGCGGATGCCATTGCGTCCGAAGCGGAGACGCAGTGGTTGCTGGGAGATCGCGAGCAGGCCGAGATTCTGTGGGGTGAGGCGTTTGACCTCTTGTCAGGCACGTGTGCAGACACTATTCTTGTGGGGCCGGTTCTTCACCCCCCTGATTCCCGGTAAACAACGGCCTGCCGGCCGTACTGGATCGTCCACTCCAAGGGCGCGCCTTGTGGTACAACCCCGCGCGAGTTTCGTTCGCTTCCTCTTTCTGGTCCTTGTCTTGCTGTCAGGCCCGTGTGTTGCGCGCGCAGGCGATGCGTGGGAGACCACGTACGAGTTGCACGCAGCCACCGAGGTGGCGGGCGAAGGGTTTCGGATTGTGGAGGCTGAAACGACCGAGGTAACGACGGACGCGTACGGGCAACTGCGCGTGGTGTCGTCCGGTGCTTTTGGCTCCTGGGGAAACATCACTCTGGACAACCGATTCGCCGCGGGAATGAGTTCACTTCGGTACGACTTCCGGGGAACCGCGGAAAGGAAGAACACCTCGCCCGTTGGCATCAACCTGGACGGAACGTTCAGCGCCAGGCGCTTCCACGGCGCGAACAGTGTGTCACGAAGTTCGTACATCGAAACGTCGGGAGAGGTCGCCGCGCTCTCGCCACTTCCGCACGCGTACCCCGGGACCTGGGGGTCCGTTCACTCGGTTCGAGGAGTGTGGTACGACCGGACCTCGTCCGTGTACACCAACGCCATCTCGCACTGGCACGGTCTGGCGCTGGAGACCACACGGGATCTCAGTACATGGACTGCGAAAGCCGGCGTGGAACATGAGTTTGTTCCGGATTCATCGGAACTGGGATACTGGGGTTTGTCAGGCAACTCGTTCGCGATGTGGGTGCCCTCACTCGATTGGCTGGTTTCGGGTGGTGTGATTGCCGCGTGGAAAGACTACCCGGCGCCAGGGACACATCCCGACGAACGCTCCGCCACAATGCACGCGCGCGTGACGAGACGTCTGAACCCTTCGTGGTCGCTGGAAACCGGAATCAATGCGGCTTTACTGGCCTTCCGCCCTGCGGGTGAAGTGTTCCCCAGCACCCGTAATCTGGAGCTTCTTGCCGAAGCGAAGTGGGAACCCGGCCTTGTCAGCACCCGTTTGGGAGCGGGCGCGGGAATGCAGCGATCACCCAGTTCGCCGGCAGACGAATACTCCGAGCGTTTTTTTCAGGCCGGTTGTAATCTGATCTCGCGCACTTCGGGCTTCTCTGATGTGAGTATTCGCGCGGGCAAAAGGATCTTCCGACATCCTTCCGCAGCCTATTCCACCGAGTACGTATTCAGCGAGTTCACCGCGCTTGTCAGCGGGGCACGCCTGTTCGGCGTGCGCGCCGAGGCTTTCGTAACGTTCCGTTCCGAGCACCACCAGGACGACAAGGAGAACGCGAGGAATCTGTTTATCACCGTGGACATTTCCCGGGTCATGAGCGCCCGTCGATGAAGTGCGACGGGCCGATTAGGTGGGAAGAGAAGATGTTGTGGCGCAACAGGCCGGATGCAGCTGGAATCAGTTGCCCGGATCTGCTATTCGTGCGTTGTTCGCGCCCCTGCGGAGGAGCGGAGGAAGGAGCAGAAGCGCCAGGAGAAGCTGCGGAATCGCATATGCCGCGTTGTAGGCAGCGCTATAAATCCATGCACTTTCCCCCAAAGGAGCGTACGCGGAGAAGAAGACGGCACCGGAGATTACGTGTATGCCCCATTTGAGGAAGCTCGCCAGAGTTACGCCGAGAGCCACGGAAGTGAGTGGAAGGCGTGCCGCAACCAGTGCAATTCCCGCCAGTGCCGCCGCAAGCAGAAGGAAATTCCCCAACCACTCGTGTTGCTTTGCGCGGACGACGTTCAACCCGTAATCCAGCCAATCCCGTGCAGTTTCTCCGTGAGCGGTTGTTACCCCCACCACAGAGACACGCCCCGCAGGGGTGTTGCGGTACGTGATGATTTTCGTCTGCAGTCCTCCGAGAATCGTGTCCGCACTGGCCCACATCACGATGCGCGAATCTGGAGATCTTTGCATCTCAATCTCGTCCGTGCGGCTTACCCGGCGCAATTCGAACCATTGAAGCCCGGCCACAAATACGACCACGACACCCAGAAAAACGGTAAGGCCAGCGCGAACCGAACGGTCGACATTGGCGCCTCGGAACACCCCGGCCACGCCGCAGGCAGCCATCGCAAGCGGGTAATCCAGAACAACCTGCACCGGATGGACAATAATCGGGCGCAGAAGCAAATGCACTATGCCGGAAACGGCCCCGGCCGCCATCGCAGCGCCAGTTCCAAAACGGAATGCGACGTACAGAAGCGGGATCGCTTCCAGGGTAACCGATCCACCCTGTGGCATGGAAAAGAGCCGCAGGAAACTGAGAGCAACGCTCAACCCAGCCGCAACCGAAATGAGAACGAGTTCACGCGTCCGAATCGTCAAATTCCGTTCCCCGTGCTTCGTCGCCGTGTATTTCAATGTCAACCGTGGTAATCCGCTGGGCGTCAACGCCCGTCACGGTAAACGTGTATGGACCGTAACGGGTGCTCTCCCCCTTTGACGGAACTGCTCCAAACTGGTGATAAAGAAAGCCCGCAACGGTCTCGTAACCCTGCTCCTCGGGGAACTCAGCCCCGAGAAGCTGCGCCAGGTCGGCGATACTCATTCCGGCCGATACCTCAAGTTTCTTTGGGTCCAGCCACTTGTACGGTTGTTCTTCCTCATCATATTCGTCCTGGATTTCACCCACAATTTCCTCCAGAACATCTTCCATGGTGACCAGCCCCGCGGTACCTCCGTATTCATCCACGACGATCGCCATGTGCTTTTTCTCTTTGCGCAGTTCCCTCAGCAAGTCGTCCACCCGTTTCGTCATGGGGACGAACAGCACGTGCGATTCCCGCATCGCGTCCTCCGCGGTGGCAGGACCGCCGTTTGCGCCACCGAATGAACTGACCGCGTCGAGGACGTCTTTCGCGTGGACAATGCCGACGATGTTGTCGAGTTTGCCGTCGTACACCGGAATTCGCGAATGCTGAGTCTCGCGGATCAATTCCAGGAGATCGGTGAGCGACTGGCTTCGTTCGATCGCCACCATGTCAACCCGCGGAACCATCACCTCTCGAACAAGTGTTTCATCGATACTCATGATTGAGCTGATCATGTCACGCTTGTCCGCCTCCAGCACACCGTCTACCTCGTCGCCCTCCACAAGTGCCAGAAGCGCTTCTTCACGCGCCTCACGATTCTCAGGCTGATGCGCGAGATGCGTCAGAATCCTGTCCAGAAGCAATGAAAGCGGGAACGTGAGCACCGCCCATGCGACAAGGAGCGGCGCGGCAAGCCGGAGGAAAGGCCCGGACATGTCATCGGCTGTCTTGAGGTTTGGAACCACAAAGTGAGTGACCGCCAGCGGAACAAATGCGAGGAGAGCCGCGATACCGTACGCGAGAACCAGACCGGCGCCGGAAAGCCCCGGAACGCTCGTCAGAAACACGAAGGCGCCCGCGACAAGGATGAGATTTGCCGCGAGGACACCGATCCCGAAAGAGACTGCCACGCGGCGTTTCGCCGGTGAGTTCAGCAGAAACCGCGGAACCCGCAGCCGGTTCGCATCAACAAGCGCCTGCACACTGGCGACGGACCGCAGCGAAAGAAAACGTTCCGCCCGACCGAACACCCAACTGAGGCCGAACAGGAACGCATACCCGATGAGAAACCAGATACTGAATGAGTCATCCACGATGGTGTAACTGCTCCTCCATTCAAGTAGGCAATAGACGCATTACCACACGAATTCACGCAAATAGCGGCGCGTAAGATCTGCCATACGCTTCCCGTCTGCCAGTGTGTGATGATCGTGCCCTGCCAGATGCAGCACGCCGTGTAAAACCAGTCTGACAACTTGCTGGTGGAGATCCGTGCCGTAGGTACCAAGTTGCCCGGCAGCAAATTCCGGACACACGTAGATCTCACCCTCCACGCTATCCACGGAGTCTGCCAGATCGAACGTCAGGACATCCGTCACCGCGTCCTTGCCGCGGAAACTTCTGTTCAATTCCCGCATGCGCTCTGGCCCGACAAAAACAATGGCAACCGATGCGGGTATGTTGCCGCGCTCCCGTTTCCACACTTCATCCGCCATTTTCCCCAATGCGCCCTTCCACCCCCGCCGCATCCCGCGAAGATGAGGCTTCGCCGGTGCGTCAACAAGCAATTTGATGTGCACTTGTGGTTGGTGCGACGCACGCATGAGTTCGCTCGGACGGGATTGTGAAAACGGATGTCGGTGTTAGAAAGATACGGAAAAAGAAGTTTGAGTTGGGTTTCAGATCCCCCGGCTGCCCGAGCTGCCGTGGTATTCCGGAGACTGCCCATGCGTGTGGCCGGTTACAGCCTCTTCCTGGCCTTCCTTCACCAGAGGTTCCGGCGTGATCGGTTCCGGGTATTCGATGCGCTTGTGCAGCGCACCTGCCAGAACGGGCAGGAAACTCTTTTCGATGAGATCGAGATCCCGCAGCGTGAGCGCGCATTCGTCAAACTGGCCGTCGTCCAGACGTTCCCGAATGATCTGGTGGACCGTATTCTGAACATGGGCTGGCGTCCGTTCGCGCAGCGACCTTACCGCCGCTTCGACCGCGTCGGCCATCATCAGTATCGCCGCTTCTCTCGTCTGCGGCTTGGGTCCGTGGTAGCGAAAGGCTTCCTCACTTACGTTTTCCTCGCCGTACATGCGCTGCGCCTTACGATAGAAAAACGTCATCAACATCGTGCCGTGGTGTTGAGGAATGAAATCGATGATCTGCCTCGGCAGCCCCACTCTTTCCGCGAGATCGACGCCGTCCTTAATGTGGGCACTGACCACGAGAGCACTCATGTGCGGGGTCAGGCGGTCATGCGGATTCCGCACGGTAAGCTGGTTCTCGACAAAGTGGTCCGGCCTCAACATCTTTCCAATGTCGTGGTAGTACGCCCCGACACGCGCCAAAAGCGCGTTAGCTCCGATTGCCTCCGCCGCACTTTCGGTGAGATTGGCAATGATGATGCTATGGGTGTAGCTCCCCGGAGCACGGAGAGAGAGCTCGCGAAGCAGTGGGGCGTTGAGGTCAGAGAGCTCGAGAAGCGTCATGTTGGTGGTGATGGAAAACACTTTTTCGCACACCGCAAGCAACCCCATCGCGAGAATCGGAACCGTGAACCCGTTCAACGCGCCGGGCCAGACATCCTTCCACATCGCCTTCGCGGTGGTGTCCTGGATCAAATCGATTGCGATGGTCGTGAACGCGATTGCGAGTGGCAACCAGAGCATCGCACTGAGAAACTGGTTCCGATTGCGCACGTTCCTCACCGAGAACGCCGCAACGAAACCTGCGACGACGTTGACGATGACCACGCGGTACTCAAACCCGAGCATCGCCCCTCCCAGAAGGGATGCTCCCACTACCAGCACAAGGCCAACCTCGACACCGAAAAGCAGTGTACCCAGCATTGCTGTGAGAGCAAGCGGCACAATGTAGACTGGCAAAAACGGGTTCTGTGCGACGAAAGAAGCTGCAAGCAACGGTATCCACGCGAGCAGGACGCAGAGAAGCAGCCACGCCGGCCGCGTCCAGATGGTCGGGTGAAACGTCCGAAGGTACACCGCAACGCCGACCATCACGAGCAACACGATGCCAAGCTGGCCGGCAATCTCCAGCAATGGCTGCCAGCCGAACGCCTGCCGGAGGCGCGCCCGCTGGGCTGACACGAGGGAACCTACCTCGTCAATGTCTTCGGCCGTCAAAACGGCGTGACTCTCAATGAACCGCTCGTCTTTGAACACCGTTCGCTTGTAAATCGGAACCGCCGCCATCACCTGTTCCTGCCTGTCAGCGGTTTCTGTCCTGTCGTATGCCAGATTCGGTTCCAGCGCTGCTTCCGCGACCGCGTACAACGCGCGCAGTCCATCCGATGAAAGCTGAATGGCGTTCTCCATCGCGACGCGGGTGATCAACTGGCCGAGTTCATCCCGGGCTTCTTCGGCGGTCATCATAAGCCCGATGGGTTGCTCGTACTCAAGCGTATCACCGCGAATCACCGTTACGACGTCAGAGGAGTCTCCTCTGGCGGCACCGGCCTCAACCTTCCGCTGGACGAGCTCTTTCAAGAATTGCCAGTCCTCCACCGGCACGACGCCACGTTCATACACGCGTTCCAGGACGGGACCGAGCACGGTTCTGGCAATGTCAAGGTTTTTCCCGCCACCCGCTTTCAACCATTGGATTGCGTTCCGGTTCGGGCGAATTCCGGAAACAGAAACGGTGCCGGGAGCGGTCGAGGGGTTGCCGGCAAGCGAATCAAGAAAATGCTCAACACGCTGGCGATTCCGCAGTCCGATGATCGGGTTCATGCGCACGACCGGTGGCACGGAATTTCGGGCTTTTCTTCTTTCTGTTTCAAGTTCGAGAGGGTTTTTTCTCACATTGAACGAGAAAGGAGCGATCACTTCCCGCGGAGCCACCATACCCTCGCGCCAGCTGCTGTATTCATTCATCCGCTCGCGCGGGAAAAGCGCCATGAAGAGGCCAATACCGACCAGTCCGACCAGGATGCGCAAATACTTGCGGTACTCCTCCGTCAACCGCCCCCGCAAGGATCGGCGGAGGCGCACAAGGACTCCATCGTGGCGGACGAGCCGTTGAAGGTGGTCTCGCATTCCGCGGGCCCCTCATGCGCCCAGTTGATTCGTGTTGTTGGTAGCGCCGTGCGAACTTTCCACACGATCATACGCACGGATGATCAACTGGACAAGCCTGTGGCGAACGACGTCACGCTCTGAAAGAGACACGAATGATATTCCGGCGATACCGGAAAGGATCTGCTTCGCGTCGATCAGGCCACTTGGAACGGCGGCGGGCAGATCGATCTGCGTGATGTCTCCCGTTATCACCGCCTTTGAATCCGCGCCGAGCCGAGTCAGGAACATCTTCATCTGCCGGGTCGTCGTGTTCTGCGCCTCATCGAGAATTACAAACGCGCTGTTCAGCGTTCGGCCCCGCATGAACGCCAGAGGCACGATTTCAATTACATGCGTTTCGAGATAGTTTTTCAGTTTTTCTGGCGGAATCATCTCGTGCAGGGCGTCGTACAGCGGCCTCAGGTAGGGATCAACCTTTTCCTTAAGATCGCCCGGCAGGAACCCGAGACTTTCCCCCGCTTCGACCGCGGGACGCGCAAGGATCACACGCGTCACCTCTCTTTTTTTCAGCGCCGCTACCGCCATGGCAACCGCGAGATAGGTCTTGCCCGTCCCGGCCGGTCCGATTCCAAAAACGATATCATGCCGTGCAATTGCTTCGCAGTAATCCCTCTGACCGCGGGAGCGCGGGCTGATGGGTACCCTGTTGGTTGTGTGGAGAATCACTGGTCCTGCCGGGCTCCCGGTCGGAGGGTGCCCCTCCCCCGAGCGCTTTTTTGACAAGGCTACCGGGGAGGAGGCAGTTCCAGGTCCCGAAGCCACAAAATCCCCTCTCAGGCGCTGGTCAAGTTCCTTGACCGCTGCCGCCACTTCCGCTTCTGTTCCTCGTACCAGCAACTGCCCCTGACGTGAAACAAGCGAGACATGAAACTCCTCTTCCAGTTCCTTTCTGTTCCTGTCAAGCGGACCGAAAAGGCGCTGCATGTCCGCTCCTTCGATGTCGATCGACTGAGTCAGTAACGGCTGTGCTTTGGCTCTCATGAAGTTCTCACGCGTCCTCCCCAAAAAAGGAAGCCCCCGGGCTCCCCGCAGGAGCCAGAGGGCATCCGAAGCACATCATCTCCGCCGGATCACAAGGCGCGAGTCTCGTTCGTCAGTTCTGCGGAATCGTCAGAATCATGTTCGGGTAGATCACCCTGCGGCCGCCGCTCACCGCTTCTATAACGTCCCGGTTCGCGCGGTAAATCTTCGTCCATTGAGACGGATCACCGTAGACTTCCTGGGCGATGGTCCGCATCCGGTCGCCGCGCTTCACCCAGTAGGTTCCGGGGGCCTGGTTCCGGGGTACGCCGAGGACCCAGTTCGGGTAGATCAGGTCGGGGTTGCGAATTCTGTCTTTGTTCGCTGTGTAGAGACGGACCCAGGTGTAGGGATCACCATAGATTTCAGGCTTTTTGGCGATTTTCCACAGGTAGTCGCCACGAACCACCGTGTACTGATCCCGGCGAACCTCGGGAACCGGACGCTGGACAGCGCGAAGTTCCGCAATCATCTGATCTGCTGTCTGGATCTTGGCTTTTGCCTCCGGCAGGGCGGCGATCCGATTGGTCTTCAGCTGCGCCAATTGATTTGCAATTGTGTCGAGGTCACCCCGTTCCCGTGCGTCAACAATCTGATCAGCGGGGAGCTGCCGCATTGCCTGCAACTGCTGGATTATCGCGTCGAGCTGCCCGAGATAGGCGCGTATCGCTGCGCTATCCGCCGCGACGGCCTCCAAGACCTGCCGATTGGTGGAGGCAATCTGCTCATCGAGCGAAGACAGCTCCGCCCGCTTCTGAGCAATCTGCTGCTCCACCACCGCGCGCGTGCTATCGGCGGCTCGCTGACGGTTCTGGCATTCGCGCAGCCGCGCTTCGTATTGCTGCATCGTCATCTGCGGTGCCGTCTGGGCAACAGCCATCGCATATACCCCAAGCAACACGCCCAAAGCCACTGCAAAAAGCGTTCGAGTCATACCTGTGACCCCCTTCCCGTGTTCACGGGGTAAGTAATTCGCGGTCGTAATCCCTTGATCGAAAACCATTTCAGTGTCATTCCGCACTGCTTTCGCCGCCCGGCGCGGTAGAATCGGCCGGAGCCGTTTCCGCATCAGGAGCGGGTGTCGTTTCACTCTCACTCGATGGCGGTGCCTGCTCTTCCGCTGCCGCTGGAGCAGCACTTTCCTGTGATTCCGGTGCCGGCGGTGCCTGTTCAACAGCTGCCGAATCCCCCGGAGCAGTCACGGCAGGGACGGCAGGCTGCGTGGTTTCCGCCGGAGCAGCCTGCACTGGTGCCGGTTCGACTTCCCATGCGGCGAGTTCCTCGTCGGACATTCTACCTGTCGCGATACGCGACCGGATCCTCTGCAACTCCACCAGCCGTGCCTGTTGTGCTGAGAAATCCGTTTGCGATGCTCTGTACGCCGCCATCTTCCTTGCAGCAGAGGTCTCCGCCGCTGCCGCCTCCAGGCACGCCCGCTCTGCCAGAGCACCTGCCGCCGGACGCGCACCCGGTTGAGCGCTAGGCGCACATCCTGCAAGAAGTGCCGTGCCACAGGCAAGAACGCAAACGGCAGCCCTGTGGACGATCATCGCAAGCTCGCTTACTGCATTGCCTGAAGATTCGAACGAACCTCACCGAGGTACCGCTGACGTTCCGCGAGTACCTGGCGCTTCGGGCCCAGTTGGCGTTCTACATCAGACAGTTCCCTGCGCTTTGTTTCCAGCGCACGCTCCGCATCCGTCGCTGAAGCGCAGGTCCGATCCAGCGCCTGCAATTGCTCCTGACTGGGCTTAGGGGTGCATCCGATGACAGCCGTAAGTGCGAGGCCGCCAATAAGCACCAAACCCCAAGGCGCACGTCTCATACGATTTCCTCCCGTCTGGCACTATACCGTAAACGGCACTATTCTGAACAGCTGAGCAAACCAATTCGACCTTAACATACGCATGAGTGCGTGATTCGTCAATCCCCATCCCGAACCACAGGGGCTTTTTTTTATGTTACGGCGCCGCGCCCGCGTTTGTTCCGCGTATCTTTGATACGACGTGTATTCGTTGATACGAAAGAGACTGGAAAAAACACAACGGCGGGTCTGCGCGGACCAGCGCCTCACACCTCGCAAAAGACGCGACACGCATTGCTCGAAAGGGGAACGGCATTGAATCCGATCAAAACCTGCGCACTTGCAAGAATCGGGCTCCTCGGCAACCCCTCCGATGGCTACTTCGGAAAGACTATTTCCTGCGCGATAACCAACTTTTCCGCCACGGTGACCCTCGAGGAAGGAGAAGGGATCTCCATCATTCCCCACCCCACTTCAGACCCGTTTTCGTTCGAATCGCTTGCCGATCTGAGAGAGACGGCAATCCGGCAGGGGTATGAGGGCGGGTACCGCCTGATTTATGCGACGTGCAAAAAATTCGCCGATTACTGCGCGAAGCATGAAATCGCACTGCCGCCCAAGGGATTCACTATCCGTTACGACACCACGATACCGCGGCAGGTCGGTCTCGCCGGATCAAGCGCAATCATAACCGCCCTTACGAAAGGGCTTCGCGCGCTTTTTGGCATCACGGAGAGTCAGTTTCCACTGGAGATTCAGCCCTCCTTCGTCCTCAGCGTCGAAGAAGAGGAACTGGATATCCGCGCCGGGCTGCAGGACCGGGTGATCCAGACGTACGGCGGCGTGGTGTACATGGACTTCGACCGCGAACTTCTGCTGCAGCGAGGATACGGCCGGTACGTGCAACTGGATGCCCGGTCAGTGCCCCCTCTTTTCCTCGCTTACATCAACAAGCCCAAAGACTCAGGAAAAGCCCACAGCGACGTGCGGGCACGGTGGAGCCGCGGCGACGAAGACGTGATCCTGGCGATGCGCGAATTCGCCGACTTCGCGGAGCAGGGAAGAGAAGCGCTCGCGCAACGTGATTGGACGAAACTGGGCAATCTGATGAACAGGAATTTCGACTTGCGCCTTCGGCTGTTTGGTGAAAAGGTGATCGGAGACCAGAATCTGGAGATGGTCGAGATAGCGCGATCGCTCGGAGCCCCCGCCAAGTTCCCCGGCTCAGGAGGCGCCGTCATAGGAATCTGGAAGGACGGGGCCCATTTCGAACGTCTTCGTGAGGCCTTCGCCAGCCATGGCTACGCGTTCACCAACGTCCAGGTAGAGAACGGGCCTCAATACCCGGTCTGACCCGCACCCCATGAGTCTTGAAACCCCGACTACCCTGCTCGATTACCTGACTCGCGCAACAGAGTATTTTGCGGGTCGCGGCATGGAAAATCCCCGCCTGAACGCGGAGCGTCTGCTGTGTGACGTTCTTCGCTGCAAGCGGATCGATCTGTACGTCAATTTCGAGAGAGTTCTGAGTCCCGGGGAAGTCGCAAAATACCGTGAGTACGTGCGCCGCCGCGGCAAGAACGAACCACTGGCGTACGTTCTGGGCACAGCGGCGTTCTGCGGGCGGGATTTTTTCGTCACGCCTTCGGTTTTGATACCTCGCCCGGAAACCGAGCTTCTCGTGGAATACGTCATTCCTCTTTTGAAAACGACAACGCCCACCTTCGTTGCTGACATAGGAACCGGAAGCGGGTGCATAGGCATCACGGTCGCGCTCGAACTGCCTGAGGCGGAAGTTGCTCTGGTTGACGTATCTGGCGAAGCGCTGGAGGTTGCCAGGAGGAATGCGCACGCGCACGGCGTACACGGTCGCGCGCATCTCGTCCAGGGTAATCTGAGCGATCCGCTTCGCGCGGGGACGTTTCGCGCTGTAGTTGCGAATCTTCCGTACGTGGCCGCTGGCGAAAAGAATGCGTTGCCTCCCGATGTCGTCGAATTCGAACCTCACGTTGCGCTTTTCGGGGGGGAAACCGGCCTCGACCTGTTCGAGCACCTGCTGGCTGATATGCGTCGGGTCCTTGTTCCCGGGGGGGTGGTTGCGCTTGAGGTCGGACAAGGCCAGGCGTCCGTTGTGGCTCGGATGTGCCAATCCTACCTTCCTGAGGGAGACATTTCCATCCATCGTGACTACGCACACATTGAGCGTGTCATCGTCGTTACCGGTGTAAACGGTTAACGAGAAGTACGCCATCCACCTTGGAGCGGGAAGTGACAATGCCATTCACACCACTGTCGGCAATCCGAAGCCCCCTGCTGAACTCCTCCGATCTTGAGCATATCGAAGAAGCCGCGTACAGAATCCTTGAGCGAGTAGGCGTAAAGGTGCAGGACGACCTGGTCCCTGCGCTTCGCCGAAAAGGAATGTGCTTCCGCAACGGTCGTGTGGTCTTTGACCGGCACATCACCCGCACGTTTCTGGAACAGGAACGCGCAAAAGGCGGGAAAGTGAGCGGTATGGACGCGACACCCCCGTTGACGCATGAAATCACACTCGGCGTGAGCCAGTATTCCCCGCACGTTCGAGACGTAGAAACGGGGCAAATCAGGCCGTACACAGTGGACACGCTGGTCGAAGCAGCGAAAACGGTGGACGTTCTTGCAGACCAGGGCGTGCGCGCTGGAGCTCCGGGAACGCCCATGGACGTTCCCCCGGACTTGCAGCCGGTCTCCATCTATTACCTCAGCCTCACGTACACCCGGCACGGTTTTCAGCCGCCGGACCCTCGGTCCGTAGCGGCTTGCGAGTACGTGCTCGACATGGCGGGAACGGCCGGCCATCCCGTTACGCTCTTACCGGTCTATCTTGTCAGCCCGCTCACTCTCGCCGGGGACTCGCTCGCCGCCGTTCTGGCCTTTGAAAAAAGGATCGCCTCCACATGGGTGGTTTCCATGCCGTCGGCGGGAGCAACTGCGCCGCAAGCGACCGGGGAAGCCTTCGCACTGGCGGCGGCGGAGGTGATCGGAAGCGCGATGATCATGCACGAACTCTGCGACCTCGACGTAGGCTGGGAGATCCAGATTTTCCCGTTCGACATGAGAGCGCTGTCGATAGTGTTTGGCTCCCCGGAGAACCTGCTGATGCAACTGGCTTCCGCGGAAGTGGATGCATACTTCCACGGCACCCACTGGAAACCTTCGGCTGCCAATATCCACACGATGGCAAAAACACCGGGACCGCAGGCCGCGGCGGAAAAGGCCAGCATCATGACGGCGGGTGCGCTTCTCGGCGCGCGCCATTTCGTGTGCGCGGGAACGTTGAGCCTTGATGAAATATTCAGCGCGGAACAACTCCTGCTCGACTGTGAGATCGCGGCGCACGTGAAAGCTGTTGTCCGTGGGCTTGACACATCGTGCGATCCCGATGCGTGTGTCCAGGACGTCATCGAAGGAGCGTCGCGGGGGTTCCTTGGACTGGATTCCACACTGCAACGGTACCGGGAATCGTGCTGGTATCCGCGTTTCTTCGAGCGCGGCCTTCTGGCTGCGTGGCAGGATTCCGGAAGTCGGGAACTGAACGAGCGACTCAGGGAAGAAGCACGCCGCCTCCCCTCTCGGCACACGTTCGCATTGCCGGACGAGGTGCAGAGAGACCTCGACAAAATCTACCGGCGAGCAGAAAAGCATTTCTCGGCATGACATGGGTCGTTCCGACCGCCAACGCGGTTCTTGAACCCTTTGACGCCAGGGGAGCTTCGAACTGGCTCCAGTGGCGCGGTTCGCCCCGGAGGTCGTATCTTCTTCGTACCGATCGCTCGTTCCCGATTTCGGAACCACGCCACACCATGTGGAGCAAGGAGCCGTAAATGTCTATCGGCATTGGAATTATCGGCACTGGAGGCATTTCGAATTCCCATGTCCGCGGCTACCAGGCCAACTCCTCTCTGGGAAAGATCGTGGCCGTTGCGGACATCGACGGCGCGCGCGCAGAGGAAGCTGCAAGCCGGTGGGGCGTTGATTTTTACACTACCGATTACCGCGAAATTCTCGCGCGCGATGACGTGGACGTGGTCAGTGTGTGCACGTACAACCAGGCGCACCGACAACCCACAGTGGACGCTCTCGCGGCGGGCAAACACGTTCTTTGTGAAAAACCGATGGCGGCAACGCTGGATGACGCGAAGGCGATGGCGAAAGCAGCCAGGGACAGCGGGCGTATCCTGATGATCGCAATCCATTCGCGGTACAGCCCGCAGACGATTGCAGCGAAGAAAATAATCGATTCCGGCGCCTTGGGACGGGTGTACTACGGGGAAACGATAAGCACACGGCGGCGTTGGATCGGAAGCGGCTCGTTCGCCCGAAAAGAGACCGCCGGCGGCGGCGCCGTGGTTGATATTGGAGTCTATTCCCTTGACACGGCGCTTCATCTGCTCGGACATCCCAGGCCGAAGCGCGTAAGCGGTACCACCTGTATGGCCATCACGAAAGACCCGTCCGCACAGGTGTATGGCGGGCACAGCTGGGATGTTGACCGAACCAATGTGGAGGAATTCGGGGCAGCATGGATTCGTTTTGAAAATGGCCTCTGTATCACCTTCAAAACATCGTGGGCCATACACGGCAACAGCATGGGCCGCTCGTTTTTCCTCGGAGAAAAAGGCGGCGTAGCTCTTGGACCTCTGGAGTACTACGGCGACCAGTTCGGGATGATGGTCAATGTAATTCCGCAGGACCTGCCCCCGGAGGAAGACAGATTCGTGCTGGAGACGAGAGATTTCCTGGAATGTGTGCGCGATGGTCGGCCCTCGCCCATACCACCGGAACAGGTCGTGGTGACGAACGTGATCATGGACGCACTTTACCGTTCCGCGGCGGCAGATGAGGAGGTGGAGGTAACTCCTTGGCAGGACGTACTGTGAAGGCGCGCGCACCTGACGCCGGAAGAGGCAGCGGGACACGGATGCATGCCGTGGCCGTTCGAACAACCGTCGCCGAGTACGATTTGCTCGATCCGCGAGCACCCGCTTCCGCGATTCAGGCATGCTTTCAGAAACCGGAGGTTTTCTGGGACCCTTCCGCGCTTGAACCGGGCGAGGTGGAGGCCATTCAACGGGCCACGATAAGGGGAGCGGCAACGCAGACAATCGACATCATTCGCGAGGACCGGGCGGTGTGGGTTACCTATTCGGTAACAATGGATTTCGATTTCAACCCCAATGCTCTTAATTACTTCGGGGTTTCGATTGAGGAGATAATTGTTCGTGGTTGTCGAGTTTCGTTTCCGATCGACGAGAACATCGTGGATCTGGTCGAGGAAAAGACGACCACACGGGTGACGTGAGAAGGACGGAAAAAGGCAGTTCCATGAGAGCGATGATTCTCGCCGCAGGGCTGGGAACACGGCTGTTGCCGTACACCAAGACTCTTCCAAAGCCACTCCTGCCTGTCAACGGGAAGCCTCTGATTGCGTATCCGCTCGGGCTTGTGAAAGAAGCGGGAGTGAAGGATGTAGTTGTCAACGTGTTCCATCTGGCAGACCAGATCGAAAGCGCGTTGAAACTGTGCTCTAACATGGGGCTGAACGTAAGGTTCTCCC
Source organism: Candidatus Latescibacterota bacterium (assembly GCA_022706085.1). Taxonomy (GTDB): domain Bacteria; phylum Latescibacterota; class MWCZ01; order MWCZ01; family MWCZ01; genus MWCZ01. The sequence continues at coordinate 124,098 of JAKJDF010000001.1, forward strand.
GCGAGCAGAACCTTCTCGAGACGGGCGGCGGGTTGAGTAATGCGCAGCGTTTTCTCGGCAACGAAACATTTTTCCTTCTGAACTCCGACGTGGTGTGTGATATTGATCTCAGACATGTCCTCGAAACACACATTCGCAGCGGAGCCATCGCGACGATGGTGTTGGTGGAACGTGAGGGCCGGAGTCAGTACGCGCCTGTCGTCTGGGATCCACGGAGCAAACACGTGAAGGACTTGAGGGGAGAGCTTGGCGTTCGAACAAAACACAGCCGCTCGCTTGTTTTTGCGGGAATTCAGGTCATGGAACCTGCCGTTTTCGATTATCTGCTGAAGAGAAAGGAGTCCATAATCGACGCCTTCTACCTGCCGGCTTTGCGGGAGGGCCGCCACATACACGGGTATCTTCATTCAGGATACTGGGCGGATGCGGGAACAGTCCAGGATTACGTTCGCGTGAGGAGCGATCTCGCCGGCGTTCGTTTTTCGAATCTCAAGCCGGTACCCCTTTCCGCCCTCACGAGCCTCGACATCGAACCTTAATACGGCCCGGAATTGAGTACCGCTTCTTCACCCCGGAGACATGAGCTTTCCTCCATTCACGGTGGAGCGTCGGGAAGACGTTATTTCCGTCTGTCACTGGCCGCGGAAGCGAACGATACGGCTGTGACGTACGTCGTGATGGTCGTTCCAACTTCGGAAATTGAAACCTTCGACTCATTCTGTTCCAACGGTGATTACCTCCGCAGCCAAAGTATCCCTGCACCGGCGATTCTGGCCCGATGGCGCGGTCAGGGAATCGCCCTTCTCGAGGACTTTGGAACCAGAACGCTCACGCAGGTTATCTCTTCGGAACACGAGAACCGTCGCGGCCTCTTGCAGGAGGCAATCGGGTTACTCGTGCGGCTTCACGAGTGCAGGCCGCATGATGCATTTCCCTGTCCTGCTTTTCAGCTGCATTTCGACGAGGAGAAGTGGCGCTTTGAATACCGTTTCCACGTCCGCGACTGGTTGATCGCGCGGCACTGGAAAGTAGAGCCGAACCGGGCCGAATCGAAGGTCCTTGACCGGGCTTTCGCATGGTTGGGGGCGCGCTTGAGCAGGGAACCCCGGGTGTTCACGCACCGCGACTACCAGTCCAGCAACCTTCTTGTGCGCGACGACGGCTCTTACGGGCTCATCGATTTTCAGGACGCAAGGCAGGGGCTGCGGCAGTACGACCTCGCGTCATTTCTTTTCGACTCGTACGTTGACCTCGACGAGACCGAGCGATGTGAATTGTCGAGCATGTACGCAAGCATGGCCGGCCTCACAATTCCGGAAGACGAGCACCGTTATCTCGTGACGATCGCGGCCATTCAGCGCAAACTCCATGATGCAGGCGCGTTCGCGTATGCCGCTTACCACAGGGAGAAGACCGAATACCTGCGCTACCTGGCACCGGCGGTAACGCAGTCAGTGACGCTCATGGCTCAGATTCCACACCTTCGCGAAGCAAGCCGCGTATTATCTGATTACGCCGCGCGCGCCGCGGGAGGAACGTCGGCGTGAGCGATGTATGGCTGTTTTTTGACATTGGGGATACCCTTGTCAACGAAGACAGGCTCAGATTCCAGATTTATAAATCCCTGCAAAGAGCCATCGGTGCGGAGTCGGGGCAAGAATTTCCCTTCCAGGAGTTGCTGGCATTGCGGGAAAGGCGGCTTCTCGACGGCGAACTTGGTGTTCATTACGGCATCGCGAGGGAGCTGCTTTCGCCCGCCGGGTACGACGCCTGGGTCGAGGGTGTGGCACATTTCGTGCGAAACGCGGGGCAGTCGGAACTTCACCCGATCCCCGGCGCAGCGGGCATTCTACGGCAACTGTCCGGGTACTCGCTCGGGATCATCGCGGACCAACCAGCTCATCTCCCCAATCAGTTCCCCACCTGGGGGTTCGATGGAGTCTTTTCCATTGTCGCTCTAGACTCGTTGACTGGATTTCACAAACCGGACACACGTCTGTTTGAGTGGGCACTCAGCAGGGCAAACTGCAACGCAGCAAACGCTGTTATGGTGGGTAATCGCCTTGACGCGGACGTCATTCCCGCAAAAAGATCGGGCATGAGGGCAATCCTTTGCGAAATTGAGCTTTGGGCGAAAGGGTGGTATCCGCCGGGCGGCGATGAGTTACTTTATTTGCAATCCCTCGCGCGCGTTCCGAACTGGCGGAACAACGCAACAGAACTCAGCGCTGGGGACCCTCCCGACGGTGTGATCACCCGGCTGAGCGAACTACCCGGTGTGGTGGAAGAACTCCTCGCAGAATGAAGGAACAGGGAAGAATGGAAGAGGAACCTGAAGCGCGCTTGGAATTCCTTCAGCGGGTCTGCGAAGCTGCCGCGAGGGGATTACCTGAAAGGCCAACATCCGGCTCTTTGAGAATCACCACGGAAGTGGGTAGAAGCGTCCGCGACGGAAAGCTGGCGGATATGTTCATCGAAAATGCCCGTGCCGCAGGAATCGACGCGCAGATCGTCCCGACGCGCACGGCGGTAGCAGATGCGGTGAATGAAATAGCAAGAACATACTCCATACGAACGCTTCATGCCTGGAATGATGGAACCGTGGACCGGTATAGTCTCGGTACCCTCGCGGAAATGTCGGGGCTGGAAATCCAGCGGTGGAACCCCGAACAACCGGAGGAGTCACGGAAAGCCGCCGCATTTGGAATGCAATGCGGGCTGACCTCAGCAGACTACGCGATTGCGGAAACCGGCTCCCTTGTGCTCACGACCAGCCGCGAGAAAGGGAGGTCGGTCAGTCTGCTGGGCGATGTTCACATCGCGATTGTCGAGGCGGACAGATTGATACCTGATCTCTATGACCTGCCGCAACGGCTTCTGAAAGATCACCCTGCCCTGTTGCCATCCAACGTGACAGTAATCTCGGGACCTTCCAAGACCGCAGACATCGAGCTTCAGATGGTTGTAGGAGTGCACGGTCCGCGGCACGTGTTCGCAATCCTCGTTCAGGGTGATTGACGAGTGCATCCGCCGCCTGTGCAGGCGCGCGAAGCCGGTTGTGGCTGGGATTCAGGACAGCCCCCCTCGGTGCGGGCTGCATATTGTTTTCTCTCTCCACGCATGTTGTGTCGGGCGCGAGGGGAGTCTTGGTATCCAGCGCGTGACACCACGAGAGGCTTGATGGAGAAGACCGATCCCCTCGTGGGAGCAATTGGCGCCGTTCGTGAACGGCACACAATTCACAACCTCCGGCACATCCTCGAAATCATTGCCCGAGTGGAACGCGGCGACTCCACTCTCGAAAAAATCACTCAGTCGTATTTTCGTTCACACCCGAAGCTGGGCAGTTCTGATCGGGCACTGATTGGTGACGTCGTCATCGCTACGTACCGTTGGAAAAAGAGACTGCACAATGCTCTGTTGCAGACACTTGCACAGGAACGCCCAACAGGATTGCCGGCGGAAGAAACCGACAGGCTGATTCCCGGGGGCGCGCTGATTATGTCGGGGTATGATGCCGGCGTGGTGACCTCCGCCTATCACCGTGTTTTCCCTTCACTCGGTTTTCCTCCCCGGTTCTGGGAACAGTTCGTCTCCGGCGTTCTCTCGTTGAATCCCTGGGAAAGCGCGGACCCGGACCAGTTGGCTGTTCGGGCTTCCCTGCCGGATTGGGTAACAAGGAGACTCACGCAGGATTATGGTTTCGAGCGGGCGAGGTCTCTTGCGATCGCGCTTCAGACGGAGGCTCCTATAGCATTGCGTAACAATGATTTACGGCAAGATAGAGACAGGTTGATCGCGGAATTCCTCTCCGCGGGAGTCGCCGTTGTACCTACCATGTTCAGCCCCTGGGGTATCCGGCTTTCAGAGAGAAGGGAAGTGCGGCGCCTCCCGGGGTTCGATTCGGGCGCCTTTGACATTCAGGACGAAGGCAGCCAGCTGGTCGCACTTGCCACAGGCGCGGCTTCAGGGATGGTGGTAGTGGATGCGTGCGCGGGTGCTGGAGGGAAATCCCTTGCGTTGGGAGCGATGATGCAGAACAAAGGCAGGATCGTAGCATTTGATCCCAACGAGGCGAAACTGGAAGAGCTGAGAGTGAGAGCTGCACGTGCCGGGGTGAGGAACGTACGGATTCAAAGGGTTTCGGCAGATCCTGAGGACGTGCCGCACGATGGGGTGTTCCGGCGCCTTGTCGGGCACGCCGATGTGGTTCTTGTGGATGCTCCGTGTTCCGGGAGCGGAACCGCGAGGAGGAACCCGGACATTTGGGGGCGAATCACTCCGAAAGGAGTTACGCGGTACGCGCGAATGCAACGCAGACTCCTGGAAACATACTCACGTCTTGTTCGTCCCCGCGGTCGTCTGGCGTATGCGACGTGCAGCCTTTTCCAGGAGGAGAACCGGGAAGTAGCAGAGGGCTGGCTTCGGGATGCACAGGACTTCATCTCCATACCCGTGGACCAAAATATCCCTGGGGGGATTGCTGCGTCTGTCTGTGAGGGAGCATACCTGAACGTGTTCCCCGACATCCATGGCACGGACGGATTCTTCGTGGCGGTGTTCGAGAGAAAAGCGGGGCCGTAATGGATAGCGAGAATTCCTCGCACTTTTCCCTTCGGCAGGAAATTCTGCGCAAACTAATCCACCTGATGGGTCTGGTTCTGCCGATCGGGTATTCGCAGGTCGGCAGGAGCCGCGGTCTGCCTCTGCTTTTTCTTGCCGCTGTGCTGGTCGTCGCCGCGGACGTGTTGAGGCTGTACTGGCCATTCGCAGGTCGCGTTTACCGTCGCCTGTTCGGCGCTCTGACTCGTTTCCGCGAAAACTCGGGAATGACGGGAGCAAGTTACATGATGGTCGGGCAGGCACTCACTGCCGCAATGTTCCCGGTTCCGGTAGCGATTGTCGCCATGACATTCGGGGCAGTCGGTGACAGCGCCGCGGCGATCGCGGGCAGACTCTGCGGTAAGCACCTGTGGCTCCCCGGAAAATCGATTGAAGGGTCCCTTGCGTGTCTGGTTGCGTGTTTCGTCGCGGGTGCAGCATGGGCAGAAGTACCGCTTGCGTGCGTCTGCGCCGGTGCAGTTGTCGCGACGATGGCGGAGGCACTTTCCCTTCGCGTGAATGACAATGCGATCATTCCGGTATCATCCGGCGCAACAATGGCGGGTCTGATGTTTCTCTTTTCGTGACCTCACGAATCCTCGCCGGCACCGTAACGACGCTGCTTCACCTGATCTTCAGCTCCCGAAGAGGACCCCGTGCGATTTGCGCGGATGGTTCCGGTCTTGTTCGATTAGCGGGGGAAGCTCAACGAATCCCGACCCGAGAGCAGCGCTCTCACACAATGGCCGTTTCCGGGCAACGTGCAAGTGGCGGGAAGGCGGCTGCGGCGAACACGGATCCTTTCCGATACAACCAACACGCTACACCACCTGTCTCGTTGCCCGTTTGAACGCGTCGCCTGACGAATCCGGACCGGGGCCGACTCGGTTCCGATCGGACACCGGCAACCGCGGGACTGCGGTCTAGATGGTCCCTCAAAGCGGGCACAGTCCTCGGGTTCTTGCGCAGAGCCCGGGGTTTTTTCCTTTTTCGAAGACCGCAAGACTGGTTTCAGGCCGCAGTTACTGCGTAATTTTCAGAGGTATCTCCGCCGGACTCGCGGTTCGCGGAAGCGGCCTGAAATCGCCCTTGAGGCCATGGAGTGTCAGGATGCGGGTGGATTACGACGTCGTAGACAACAAGCTGGTGCAAACGACCAAAGACGACGCGCTTGCCACCGTTTTCGTGAATCCTGACGCGCAAGAACGGACCTACCTCACAGAAACGCTCGAGATTGACGAGCACACCCTCACATCAGCGCTTGACCCCGACGAGTTACCGCGTCTCGAGTTCGAGCCCGAACACACTGTTCTGATTTTCAAGAATCCTAAGAACTACTCGGCCACGGATGAACTTTTGCTGAAGGCAATGTCGGTCGGTGTCTTTCTTTTCAAAGACCGCGTAGTTGTTGTTGCGTCGGAGGACATCCCGTCTCTGAACATTGCGCGTTTTGCGCGCGTTAAGACTGCGACAGATTTTCTGCTGTACCTGCTCTACCGATCCATCTTTCATTTCCGCGAACACCTGAAGGTGATCAACATGATTTCGGACAACCTTCAGGACGAGATCAAGTCATCGATGGACAATCGGAAGCTCATCGATCTGTTCACACTGCAAAAAAGCATGGTGTATTACTTATACGCGATCCAGGGCAACGGCGCGGTGATGGACAAACTTAAGAGCAATGCCGCAAAGATCCGGTTGAGCGTTGAACAGCTTGAATCCTTGGACGACATTATCGTCGAAAACAACCAGTGTTTCCGTCAGGCGGAAATCTATGCCAACATCCTCGCCAGCCTGATGGATGCGCGGGCTTCCATTGTAAGCAACAACCTGAACGTGCTTATGAAGACGCTCAACCTGATCACGATTTTCATCATGCTGCCAACGTTTGTCGTAAGCGCGTTTTCGATGAACGTGGACCTGCCTTGGAACCTGAAGCAACAGCCATATGCGTTCTGGATCATCATGGGCCTGGCGTTCCTCTCGATCGTAGGGGGTTTCATATTCTGGCGTCACAAGAAATGGTAACCTTCAGGTCCTGTTTCTCGACAGACGGTCTGGCACGATTCGAAGCCCATTGCAGCCGCCCCACTTCTCATACTGCTCTGCACTTCTTATAATTACCTCAGGTTGCGGTTGTCGTTCGAGGAGCAACGCCTGCCACGACGCCGCCTGCGGGCACCCCTGAAGTCCGGTTCACAGCACCAATCGTCGTAACACAAGAAGCGCAGCATCGCGTTTCTGTTGCGTGTGCAAAGGGTTTTCCATGCCGATCATCGATTGTCACGTACACGCGGGCGACAAATACGGCCCCATCGAAAATGTTATCTCCCAGATGGATGCAAACGGCGTCACCCACGCGGTGATCGTCCAGCACATGGGCCAGACGAACAACACGTACCTCAGACAATGCATCGAAAAATACCCGCAGCGATTCTGGGGCATCTGCATGGTTGATCTCACTCTTTCGAACGCCCCGAAAATCCTGAGGTCGGAGTTGAAGGAGAATGGCCTGCACGGTGTGAGGTTACCCGCGATGAGCCTTTCGCGCAGACCGGATCTGTGGGAAATGGCGGTCGAATGCAAAGCCGTGATCAGCGTACTGGGACTTCAGCCTCACGACCTGGGGCAGGTGGAGCGGCTGAGGGCGTTCCTAGAGAAATGCCCTGCCGCGAGGCTGAAGATTGAGCACCTGGGGTACCCGGAACCGAGCGAACCACCTCCGTACGCGACGTACGAGCGAGTGATGGATCTGTCGCAATTCAAGGGAGTGTTCCTTCAGTTTTCTTCGCCGTATACGCAAAGCAAAAAGGCTTATCCCTACGACGATCTCCTTCCTTTCATCCAGATGGCAAAGCAGCACTTCGCGCCAAGCCGCATCGTCTGGGGTTCATGCTACCCGCCTGTTGAGAAATACATGACGTATGCCCAGTCGCTTGCCTGGTTCGGAACCCTCGGATTGAAGGACACGCACAGGGATAACGCATTGTGGCAGAATGCTGTGAGGTTGATGGACCCTCGGCATAAAAAGGTCGTCGCCGAAACCTGAACTGAGTTCGCAGACCGAAAAAAAGGGGCGCGGTTTGCGCGCCCCTTTTTTTTCTTTACCAGCTCCAACGCATACCTTCGTCCACCATCGCGAGGTAATTATCCAGGGGGATGTAATTGGCGACGCTGTTCCCTGTGCCGAGACAGTACCCTCCGCCCGCCTGACAGACGGCAAGCGTCTCCCTCACCCGCTCGCGGATTCGCTCTTCGGACGCAGAACAAAGGAAGTCAAGGTCGATACCTCCGAGGAGCGCGATGTGGCGGCCATACGTGTGCTTTACCTGGCGGACGTCCTCAATAGTGTCTTCGAAACTGTGCTTGGCGTCGATTTTCACGTCGAAGATCAAGTCATCCATTATCGACGAGAGATTCCCGCACGCGTGAAGCAGGTAAAGCCTCCCAGCCCCGTGAACCATTTGCGCGAGTTTTCGGTGTCCGGTAAGCACATACTCGCGCATTACCGCCGGGCTGAGGAGAAGGCCTGTTTTGAACCCCATGTCGTCGCTTCCCCACACCATCTTCACTCTTTCGAACTGAAGGAGGCGCCGGACGTCTGCTTCATAGAACTCGTACAATCGGTCTGCGATCGCCTTTACGAGGGCTTTGTCATCGTGCAGGGCGTAACAGAGGGTTTCATAGCCCATCAACCAGGTTAACAGTTCGGCGAAATGGCCAGTCAGACCGCCAATGATACACATGTCGTCCGGAAGGTTCCTTTCGTACCACTCGAGAAGACGGGTTGCTTCCGGCGTATTTGGGTCAGGCCAGGGGTATTTCTCGAACTCCTCCCATGTGGTAATCGGGCCGGTGTGTTCATTCACGAAATTCCTTCCGCCATCGCGTTTCAGCCCCGCCGTGTCCGGAATCGCAGTCTGATTCAGCGGCATGTCGAGGCCGGTCAATCCCGCCACCACGTAGTCAAACCCGCAGAATCGCTGCACGGCGATGTACTGCTTCTGCGCGAAGTACGGGTCCGCTTTGTCGAGACCATTTGCGAGCCCGTAACGATCCGCTATCGCGTCGCGGATTTCGCCGTCCTGGTAGAGCTCAATATGGTGGACCCGTTGCGGAGTGCCTCGCCTTGCAACAGTTGCAACAAACGCCTCCCAGTCAGGTCTGTGCGGCCGTTCTTTCCCTGCAAATGTGTTCATCGTTTCATCCTCGGTCAAAAAGGGCGGATCCCCAAAAGAAACTGCGTATCATCCTTCGTCACGCGGGGCCAACTCAACTGCCCGCGGTTTTGTCTGCCGCGCCGCGAACGCGAATACGTTCTGCACGACCATCGCGGCCGCGATCAGACTGCCGCCGAGGTATACCGGAGGCGGCACCCTCAAACCGGCTACCAGCGTGAGCAGCGTGATATTCAATAACGGAACGAGGCACGCCCACACCGAAACAACCCACGGATGCAGGCGACGGTTCGCGCGTTGCCACAGCGCGTATCCCACGAAGTCCACCCCGATACCCATGTAAAGCGCGCCGAGCATTCCTTGTGCCTGGAAACTGAACGACGTTCCTGAGAAAAGCATCACGAACGAAAACACGAGCATGCTGAGAAACAACATCCATGACGTGACAAGACGGGGATCGTATGACCATCTCACGGATAACGGCGTGAAGAGCCCGAAGCAAAGCCCGGCACCCAACCCCGCCAGCGCACCTGCAGCCCCGTGCGCCGCGCTTTCAGAACCCGGTATCACCACCAGTATTGCGCCCATAACCCCGAGCCCCACGGATACCCACTGGTACCACTTCGGCACTGCCCGGTTGATCAACCCGCCGAACACAACCATGAAGACTGCCCACGTGTAGTTTAAGGCCATCGTCTGGACCTGGTACCCGGACGCAAAGCCGAGGAACAGGAACGAGTAGTAGCCGGTGTGCGCGAGCAATCCCAGCACGCTCAGCCGCACGACATCACCCGGCTGCAAAGCCGTCACCTGTTTCAACAGACCAGTTGTCGGGAGGAAAAAGAGGACTACGAGGGAGCCGCACAGCGATTCCCACCATGCGGCCTGCAACGCATTCCAGCTGCTGGTGGCCAGATGGGAAAAAACGCCGGAACCGCTCCAGATCAGAAGCACTCCGGCCGCGGACAACACGGCCTCTCTCCGGGACACGGAAACATGGGGCGCCCCTCCGCCGGAGCTCAAAACGCCCATTGAACGCCCACGGTCGTGTGGATCATCTCCAGCGTGATTCCGTGGGATGATCGCAGCGTCATCTCCTCCTCTTGGGCAGAGGCGGGATAGTACCACTGGCGCGTGAAGCCCGTATGCAACACGAGAACGGACGTCCGCAGGGTGAGTGCAAACCGTCCAGACACAGGCATGAGGGCACCCGCCCCGAAGCTGACGCCGAACGCACCATCCATGGGCTCAGAGTACACGAAACTCGTATCACCGTCGATAGCAGCAATGGCCTGTTTCATCCAGAGGACACCGGAATCAGCAACGGAATGGCGCATCGCAAAATACCCTATCCCGGCATCGAGGAAAGGCCGCACCCGCCAGGGCTGCAATTGCCACTGTGCACCGCACATACCTCCGACCCACGATATCGGCCCCGGGAGCAGGTCACCGCCCTCGAACGAGGACGATGCGTCGCCCCGGCCCGCCTCAACACCCACCCGGACAAGAAGGTTTCCGTTCAGAGGGTAACTGGCAGAAATCGCTGATGCGCCAATCCCATGGCTTTGTGACCTCCCCCACAGGCGGTACCCGCCAGAACACTCAATGTTCCTTAACGGCTCGGGACCGAGATTGAATCCCTCCCCTGCTCTCCGATCCAGAGACCGAACCTGTGTTTTCAGCACGTATCTCCGGTACCCACGGTGGTCGACGACGAAATAGGTGTCGGTTTCGCTCACGATCTCGCAGACAATTTCCTCGCCGCTCGTCGTCACTATGACTGCCGCAGAAGCCTGCGACCATGCACATACCACCCACGCGGCAGCCGCCGCCGCCACAAGAATCGTACGCAAAGGGAATCTCCCCTGGTTCTGGCCAAAACCGGATATCGTTCCGTTTCAAATCTCAGCACCTGGATGCCGGGGAGCAATCGACCGGGATGCTGTTTTCGCGGAAATCGGGAGGTGTCTCGGCCTGCGGACAGCACTGAACTCAGGGCAGCGCTCGAGAAAGAGACCGCAACACCGGGGGTCGGCAGGCGGCAACGAGCTTATTCTGGTTCCTGAGACGATTCGACTGTGTCAAAGTGACTGTCAACGAACGCCGTGAAACGCTCTACGTGAGGGAAATGAATCACCAGAAATGCAAGAGGAAGTACGACAGCGCCAAGCGCGGGGGAGAACGAACCGGAGACATACAGTGCAAAAACAGGCGACAGCGCCCCGATTCCACACACAGCGATCACCCACAGTTTTGCGTGCTTGTACGACATCACCACTGCGCGAAGGGGACGGTCGGCCGGCGCGGACCGGATGCGGCCCCGTTCGATCACGAAAGCCACCACCGGGGAAAGCACGGCAATCGCCGCCGTGATCCCCCAGATGAGAAACCCTGCACCGCGCGGCTCGAGAACAGCGATCCTGACAAGTGCGGCACCGAGACTCAGCGCGATCACGGGCGCGCTTATGGCGATCAGCGCCCACCACATGAGGTGGGACATATGGTACCGCACCATGTGCCGTTCGGCGATAGTCCAGTTGGGTGAGCTGAGCATTTCACACCTCTACGTCGCGGATTCTGATGCACCGAACCGCTTTTCTAACGCGTCACGAAGCAATCCTGTCAGCCCCCCGAATCCGCCGTTGCTCATGACAACGATAACATCACCCGCGCGGGCGTTGGATGTGATTTCGTCGCACAGTCTGCTGACATCTGGCAGAGATTCCGCGTCCGCCCCGCGTTCGCGAAGGTCTGACACCAGCCGGGCGATGTCAAGTCGTTCGCTCTCCGGGATTCTGTCGTTCCTGTGTACTGCTCCCAACCGCACAACGTCGCCGCATGCCAGCGCGTCCGCAAGTTCGGTCTGGAAAAACCGTCTCACGGTCGTGTTCGACCTCGGCTCAAAAATCGCCCATACGCGGGATCCGGGGTGTGCCGCTCTGACACCGCGCAGGGTTTCCGTAATCGCGGTCGGATGGTGCGCAAAATCGTCATAAAGAACAATCTCCTGCGCGTCGTAAAGCTTCTCGAGTCTGCGCCTTACACCTTTGAAGCTCCGCATGCCGTCCCGTATCTGTTCGAGCGATACACCAACATGCGCGCACACCGCGGCAACCGCGAGCGCATTGCTGACATTGTGACGACCGAAAAGTGGCAACTCGCACGTTGTTTGCCCGGAGGGCCCAATGAGATCAAACGTAGCGCCACTTGCGGTATCGCGCACATTGCGCGCGTGCCAGTCGGCATCTCCTGACAGCGAAAACATCACCTTCGGCGGCCACGTGTGCTCCGTAAGCCGGACAACCCGCGGGTCATCCCTATTTGCCGCCACGAGGCCATTTCGGGGAACAATGTTGAGAAGTCTCCGGAAACTCAGTTCTATCTCGCCGATGTCCCCGAAAATATCCGCATGGTCGAATTCGATGTTGTTGACGACAACTATGTCCGGAAGGTAATGCAGGAATTTTGATCGTTTGTCGAAGAACGCGGTATCGTACTCGTCGCCTTCACTGACGAAAAAACGCCCCGATCCAGTGCGCGCGCCTACTCCGAAGTTCGCGGGTACACCTCCTATCATGAAACCCGGCTGCAGCCCTGCGAAATCCAGAACCCACGCAAGAAGCGAACTTGTTGTTGTCTTGCCGTGCGTGCCGGTAACCACGATCGAGATTGACCCACGAATGAAGAACTCGCGCAACGCCTCCGGCAGGGATACAAAGGGTATCCTGCGTTCGAGGACCGCTTCGACTTCCTCATTGCCGCGGCTAAGTGCATTCCCGATGACAACAAGGTCTGGCCTGGGCGTGATGTTGTCCGGCGAGTACGCCGACGCAACGTGGATGTCATGGTCTCGCAGCACCTCACTCATGGGAGGATAGACCGCGCTATCAGAACCGGTAACCCGGAACCCGCGCTCTTTCAGGAGCACGGCCAAGGCGCCCATTGCCGTACCGCAAATCCCGATGAGATGCAGATGTCGGATATCCGCAAAAGGAGGTAGCATGCCCTTTTCCCGCGATGCCACGAGGCCCGCTCAGTCAGTCTTCTTGTGTCGCTCCTCACGGTATGCGAACCACGCGGGCAGGAAGACAACTGACATGTACAGACACGTTCCCATGCCGATTATCGAAATCAGACCGAGGGAGTAGAGGCCCCGATGGTCTGCCGTCAACATCCCGCCGAAACCTTCCATGGTCGTAAGCGAGGCCATGAGCGCCGCCGCCCCGGTAGTCCTGAGGACATACAGCACCGAGCCACGCCCTTCTTCTCGATAACGCGCATAGAAGTGGACGCCGTTGTCCACGCCCATGCCGAGAATGCTGGGCAGAGCGACAATGTTGTAGAAGTTGAAGCGGACGCCGGTCAGCGCCATGGTCCCGATCATGAGAATAACACCACCGAGGAGCGGTGCCATGACCAAAATCGTGGTTTTGAACGCCTTGCGCTCGAAAAGAAACACGAGGAGAGCACCCAGAACGGCCTCCGCGCCAAACAGCCACGCCAGTTCCTCAAATTTCGCATGGAAGCCGGTTCCCGTTATTTTTGAGAAGGCAACCAGCACACCGTCCACCAGAACGGGCAGGATCGCAAGCAATGCGGCGCGTTTCGTTCCAAACTGCAGCAGCACGATGGCGAATACCACCAGCAGTGTCACGGTGATCGCGATCACGCTGTCCTTCTGCATCACCAGCAACATGTCTGCGAAAATTACCGCGCTGCCCGATGCGTAGAACTTCCCGAAATGAGGTGTATCGATTTCCCGGATATCTTCCGCGAACGCAATCGTCTGTTTGCCGTCCCGAAGGGAAACCGAAGTACCTATGACAACGAATTCCCCGAGGCTGCCGTCGGGCCCGCGAAATTTCCGGACAATGAAGTCCGGAAGGTCCGACGCGGTGATCTCATTCACGTTCAACCAGCGTTTGAGGCCCTCAACATTGATATTGGATTGCCCTTGAAGGATCGCTTCCTCGTGGCCTTCGACAACCCTGCGCAACCGCCGGATCAGCGCCATCTTCTGGTCCTGATCCGCCGGCACAAATCCTTCCAGAGTACGCACTTCTTTGATCGTCGGACTCAGCGTGTCCGTTCGCTGGATTGCGCGCAGGGCGTCTGCCACTTCCCTCCGCGCGGCCGAGTCTTCAACAACAATGGCTGCGGGAGCGGACTCCATGGGTTGTATCTTCGAAATCTTCGATTTCACGAGATTCGACGCAGGGATGTTCGAACGAAGGTTGGAGAAATCGTAATCGAATCGCACTCGCGGGTAGAACGCCGCGGCAAACACCGCAACCGCCAGAAGGAATACCGTGCCAAATACGACCGATTTGGCGAACGGAAAGGTCGCGGTAGATTCCGCCCATTTTTTCGCGGCGTGCCGGTGCCTCACGAGTCTCAGGCGTTCGCCGATCGCAATGAACGCGGGAAAACTGAAAAGTACGGCAGTGAGCGTCATCAACACTCCGGTTCCGGCTATGAAACCGTACTCGGAGAACCCTTTGAAATCCGTTATCGTGAGCGCGTAAAAAGCGGCCACCGTGGTCGTCGCGCTGGTCAGAAGAGCGGACCCTGTGTTGACGATCGCACGTGTTGTCGCGGTTTCGAGGTCCTGCCCGCGCCCCCTTTCCTCGGTGTACCGTTGGAACACATGGATGCCAAAATCGATACCGAGACCCGTCAGCGCGGCTATCAGGAAAGCCGTGATGAGGTTCAGGTGCCCGACGGTGAGGGCGGTAATCCCGAAAGTCCACCCGAGGCCGGCAATTAACGGGTAACCGATGTAAAGCCATGCAAAATACTGCCGGAAATAGAGCGAGATCGTGATGATGATCCCAAGAATCGAGATGATCGCGGTGGATTTTATGTCGCTCACCAGAGACTCATATTCGTCCACGCGATTCTTGAACTCGCCGCCGTAATACACTTCGAGCTGCGGGTGGAACGACGCCGGGTTCAAGGCTGCGACTTGCCTTCTGGCGGAAGCGATGACCTTTCGTGAGAAACCGACGTCACCGGATTGACCGGCCGGATATGCGATCAGGATCCGGGTTGTGCCATCTGAGGTTGCCCATCCGTCAGAACCGTTCGAATTGTTCCCGGAACCGTTCGTCCCCTTGTACTTTTCCTCGATATCGGAGAAGTCGAGTGGCTCGCCGAACTCGTCCATTTGAACCTTGGACGAAACGCGGCGGTAGACCTCTCCCAGGTCTTCAAGATCCATGTAGAGGAGTTTGTGGTCGTCGAAGAAACTGAGGTCGCGGCTCCATTCGACATAGCTGTATGCGGAGTCCGCCAGCAGTTTCCGGCCCAGCGCAATTGCAAACCGGTGATTGGCGGCCGAATCAGGGGACTCAATGACGAAAATAACCTTCTCCAGCCCCCCGACTTTCTGCTGAACCCGATCGAGTTCCTTCACGCTCGGATAATCCCGCGGCAGCAACGTGGCGAGATCGGTTTTGAGGGAGAGGAATGAGGCCGCCCACAACGCAAGCCCGGTGAAAACGAGCGATACGCCAGCGGTCAGCCAGGGGTGACGAAGACTGAACGCCACCCACTTTTCGGCGACACGCCGGAAGAAACCGTGCGCGATTGAATTCAACGTGGATTCCTCGGATTTAGGCCATTGACTGGACCCGGCCATACCAGCCGTGATATGTCGAGCACTTTGTTGCGGAGCATGGAGGCTGCAAAAACAAGGCCAGGAGTAGAGTTCGTACCGGAAAAAGCCCGCACGCGTCGCTCAGGTGCAAAAAAAGCCACCCGGTCATCAAACGATGTCCCGAGTGGCGTTATAAGCGACCCTTACCGGCGCCGGGCCGAGAGAAGAACATACGCTCGCACGAAATGCTCAGAATGAGTGGGAATGCCCGCAACCGCATGTGGTAACCACATTAGGATTCTCGATCTTGAAACCTGACGCCATTTCAGATTCGACGTAATCGATGGTAGCGCCCTCCACGTATCGCGCGCTCATGGGGTCTACTACAACTTTGAATCCCTCATAGTCCAGCAGCTCATCATCTTCCGCAAATTCGTCGTCGAACGCGAGTCTGTACTGAAACCCTGCGCAGCCGCCGCCCACAACCTGAAGGCGCAACGCGTAATTTGGGTTTCCTTCTTCCTGAAGCAGCTCACGGATCTTTTTCGCGGCTGAATCGGAGATAGTAACGAGAGAATCAACGGCAACTGGTGCGTCCACCATAACCTTCCTCCACAAATCTGGTATCAACCTGTGCGGTCCTGCACTGGTTGCATCGACTAACAAATATACCGAGGCACACTCTATGCGCCAAACGCTCGTTCACCCGCAAAGAACAACAACCGGGCGAAACCGGCGGTTCCTCGTTGCGTCAGAACGGGAAGATGATGCGGAAGTCCTCAGAGTTCCGGCACGTATCGTTCTTGCGCTATCTTTAATGCACCTGTGGCAGCGCGCAGCCACATCTGCCCTTCGGCACGCCGATCGGTGGATGAGGATGCCGGATAGCGGGACGGACGCTCTGGACCTCCGATGAACGTGCCCGACGAAACCGAAAAAACTCGTGCGGAAACTGCCTACTGCGACCGCCTGTTTGCGGAGACCATGCAACTGGCCTCGCGGTTCGACAAAAACATCGATTTGCCAACTCTGAGAAGAGCGTACCGCTTCGCTTCAGAACGTCACAAAGGGCATTTCCGCTCTTCCGGCGAGCCCTATCTTGTGCATCCGGTGCATGTGGCCCGCATCCTTGTCGACCTCCACCTCGATGCACAGACTCTTGCGGCAGGTCTTCTGCACGACGTCGTCGAAGACGATCTGAAAACCCCGATAGAGGAAATCGAGGTCAATTTCGGCAATGATGTAGCCACGATTGTGGACGGCGTTACCAAAATCTCCAGGATGCAGCTTGTAAGCGACAAGGAAAACCAGATAGACAATTTCCGGAAGATGCTGCTCGCGGTTGCAAAAGACGTACGAGTCATTCTCGTGAAATTCGCGGACCGACTTCACAACCTGAGAACGCTCGATTATCTGCCTCCTGAAAAGCGCTTGCGGATCGCCCGGGAAACGCTGGATGTCTATGCTCCCCTCGCGCATCGCTTCGGTATGGCGCGCGTTCGTCGCGAGCTTGAGGAGCTTGCGTTCCGTTACGCGGATCCAGAAGCCTACGCCCGTCTTGAGGCCCAAGTCGCACAGCGCAAGGACGAGTACTGGAATGCGATCGAGCAGTTCTGCGATGAAATCCGGGCGGGGTTATCAAAACGCGGTATGCCGGCGGAAGTCAGCGGGCGGGTCAAACACCTGTACAGCATCCACAACAAAATGGTTTCCGAAGGCAAGGAGCTGTCGGAAATCTACGACTTGCTGGGGGTCCGCATTATCGTCGAAACCGCGGATCAATGTTACGACGCGCTGGCATATCTCCACCAGCACTATCGCCCGCTCGAGGGGCGATTCAAGGACTACATCGGTAACCCGAAATCGAACGGATACCAGTCGCTCCACACAACCGTAACGAACAACCAGCGAACCGTGGTAGAAGTCCAGATCCGCACACGGGAAATGCACGAGGTGGCCGAGGAAGGAATTGCGCGCCACTGGCTGTACAAAGAAGGTCGGGCCACGGGCGAAATTGACGCGCAAATGCGCTGGGTCCGGCAGTTTCTTGAGTGGTCGAAGGATATTCGCGATCCGAGTGAGTTCTACGAACAGCTCAAAATCGACCTCTTTCCGGACGAAATATTCGCCCTCACTCCCAAAGGTGATGTGATACCTCTTCCGAAAGGTGCGACTGCACTGGATTTCGCGTTCGCGGTCCATACGGAGGTGGGCCTTCATGCATCGGGTGCGATCGTGGGGGGGCGAATTGTGCCGCTTGGGTACGAACTCCAGACGTCTGACTCGGTCCGCATCATCACGTCGGCCAACCAGAAACCGAGCCGCGACTGGCTCAATCTGGTGAAAACGGCGAAAGCCCGAACAAGGGTGAAGCAGTGGCTTCGCCAGGCGGAATTCGCGCTTAATGTCGAGATCGGGCACGACCTTGTAGAGAAACGCCTGAAGAAAGCCGGGCTGGTAATCCCGGAGGAAGAGTGGGCCGCGGCGGCGGCGGCGTTCAACATGAAGGACCGCGAGCATCTTTTCGCCGCCGTGGGCGCCGGGGATCTCGCGCCGGAACGCGTCTTCGACCACATACGTTCCATGGTCGCTCCGGCGCCGACAAAAGAAGAAGCGCCTCAGAAAGAACTACCCGGGGCTGATGCGGAAGCGGGAGGGATCGTCCTGAGCGGAATGGATAACCCGCTTGTTCGAATCGCGCGATGCTGCAACCCCGTCCCGGGAGATCCGGTCCTCGGTTTCATCACCCGGGGGCGGGGTTTGACGGTTCATCACCGCGAGTGCCCGAACATACGACAGCTGAAGGAAGACGCGGGGCGCCTCATACCCGTTCGGTGGGAGGCGAGGGACGTCATCGGGGGCGCGGGTCCCTTCAAGACCGCGATCATCGTCAAAGGTTCTGATAGAGTAGGGCTCCTGAGCAACGTGACAAGCACGATTGCGAGCACGGGCGCGAACATAAGGCACGCGGAAATTCGCACCCTGCCTGACGGCGCTCACAGCGCGTTCCTGCTGGAAGTGAAGAACCTCAAGCAGCTCAAACGGGTAATTTCGAAACTCCGGAAGGTGCCGAATGTGGTAGAGGTTCACCGACTTGCGACCGAAGGCGACGACGAAGACGAACTGCGCGCGATGATCGCCGGAAGCCCGTTGCCGTTTGCCGAGGAATCGCCGGACGACGAGGACGAGTAACGTGTTCCGCCTCACCTCAGAAACCGGCCTGCCAATGCTCCGTTCATCGCTGCTGGACGAAATACCCGGCGTATGGCACGGATTCACGACGAGAATCGGCGGCGTGAGCGCGGGGATGTTCGCGTATCTCAACCTTTCGCTGAACGTCGGGGATTCCCCTGATGCTGTTCTGCAGAACAGGTCGCTGCTCGCCAAATCCGCAGGAATCATGCCGGAAGTGGTAACCCTGCAAGCACAGCAGCATGGCTCAGAAGTGGTATTGTGCGATGAATTGAGTCCCGAAGCGGCACACCGTGCTGACGCCTTCGTCGCCACCCGGGAAGCCATACCGGTGCTGGTGGGAACCGCGGACTGCGTCCCGGTCCTCTTGGCGTCGGAAGACGGACGGATTGTGGCTTCAATTCACGCGGGCTGGAAGGGCGTGCTGGCGGAAGTAATTCCGCGAACCATCACGGCGATGAGGACGGTTTCGGGCACCCGACCGGAATCAGTGCGCGCGGCGATCGGGCCCCACATCCGCGCGTGTTGTTTCGAGGTGGGAGACGACGTCGCCAGTCGGTTTCGAAGGGAACACGTAGTAGAGCGACACGCGCGGGATGGCAAGTTGTACGTTGACCTGTCTGCAGCTGCAGTGTGTCAGCTCGAGGACTCAGGCATCGCGATGAAAAACATAGACGTCTCTTCAATGTGCACGGTGTGCCGCCGTGACCTGTTGTTCTCCCACCGTGCCAGCGGCGGCACCACGGGACGGACGGTCGCGATGATCATGCGGCTCAGGTAACATGCACCGAATCGTTCCTGCCGGTTTCCATTCTGGAGCTTTCTATGAGCGTTTTTGAAGCCGCTGTCGTAGGGGTTATACAGGGATTGACGGAGTTTCTTCCGGTTTCCAGTTCGGCGCACATCGTGTACGCGGAGCATTTCCTCGGCATCAGGGAGGGAAATGTCGACCTTGCGATCGTGGTTCATCTGGGAACCCTTGTCGCGGTTTTCGCGGCCATGGGGTACCGCATCGCACCGATCATCAGAGGTACGATCGCGGGAGTTGCGGATCTGACGGCTCGGCGTTCACCGTGGGCGCGAGAGGAGTTTCGCTGGGCGACGTACATAATCGTGGGAACGATTCCCGCGGCTCTGCTGGGGGTCCTGTTCGAGCACCCGCTGAAAGAAACCTTCGGGAACCCCTTGCAAACTTCGGTCTTGCTCATGGGAACGGGAATCATTCTTTTCGCGACGCGTTTTGTCGTGCAAAACGATCGCAACTGGGGGCTGTTTGGCGCACTGGCGGTGGGGTTTGCACAGGCGCTGGCAATTCTTCCCGGCATATCGCGTTCCGGTTCAACGATTTCGGTCGGTTTGTTTCTGAAAATTGAACGCGAAAAGGCGGCGGAGTTCTCGTTCCTGCTTTCAATCCCCGTGATTCTCGGAGGGGCCCTCATCCACATCGCCGGCATGGTGGGACAGCAAGGCGGATTGGCTCTATTGAGCACGCCACTGATTGCAGGGTTCTGTACTTCGGCCATTTCGGGATATGCGGCTGTTCGAATCCTGTTGTCATTCGTCAGGAACGGCGCGCTTCACTGGTTCGCGCTTTATTGCTGGATAGTCGGGGCGGCAGGAACGTGGTATTTCGCGTGAGGACGGGACTATGCTTGACCAGTTCGCAGACATGCGATTCATGAGCTTCAATATCCGTTTCCCCTGTGAGTCCGACGCGGGCAATCTGTGGGACGAACGGCGAGCCCGGGTGTTCGAAATGATCGAGATGTACGATCCAGACGTGATTGGCATGCAGGAGGTGTATCGGCGACAGCTGAAAGACTTGCTCAATGCCCTTCCGAGCTACGCGGCGGTTGGAAGGGAGCGGTACGGGGGAACGGATGAGGAGCACAACCCCGTATTCTTCAGACGCGAGAAGTTCCTCGTAGAAGGCAGCACCACAAAATGGTTCTCTGACACGCCGGACGTACCGGGTACACGCACGTTTTGCCCTTCGGATCACCCTCGTATTGTCACATCGGCGACTTTCATGCATATCCCGACCGGGATTCGCGTTTCGGTTCTGAACACGCATTTCCCGCTGACACGGGACGAGGACATCCAGCTCGCCTGTGCACGAGTCGTAGAAAGCCAATTTGTTTCCGTTCCGGAGTTTATTCCGGTTGTTTTGATGGGGGATTTCAATGCTCCACCAGACGGTGGCCTTTACGGTTTTTTCACGCGTTCCGGCGCCGGCACCGGCCGAGGCTTCCGGGATACACGTCTACTTGCGCCAAAGGTTCTTGGTCCGGCGGGAACTGTGCACGGCTTCAGAGGAGGCTTGCCACCCGCGAGCCGCCGCATTGACTGGGTCCTTTTCGCTGGAGAAGGCGAGGTCAGCAGGTATGAGACAGTCCGGTTTGAACGAGACAGCAGATACCCGTCGGACCACTTCCCCGTGTGCGTAGACATACGTTTTGCGCGGGCATGCGACTGAAACGTGGACAAGGAGTGCAGAGAAATGGAAAGGCCAAAAGTGTACGTGCACCGCGTTGGATCGTGGGCTCCCCGTTACCTGGATGACGAGAATCGTTCCAGATTGGCCGATTTCTCGGAGATAGTAGATGACTCCTCCCTGGACGCACCACCTCCGAACATCGCCCATCGCCTTGAGGGGGTGCAGGCGATCCTGTCGCTCAACGGCGCGGGCGCGGAGGACATAACCGAAGATGCCCTGCGCGCGGTCGGAACAGTTCGGATCGCGGTCATTTCCCACTGGTTTCACGGGTCGCATGACCGGGCAACGGCCGCGTGGAGAGCGGCAGGCGTGCGAGTTACCGATGCATCATGGGGGAACAACTTTGCCGTCGCGCAATGGACCCTCGGAGCGATGATCAACGGTGTTTTCCGCGTAGCGGAACTTGACCGCGCCATGCGTGCGGGGGAAGTCTGGCCCGACCATCATTTCACGAGCAGTATGCTGGACGGCCAGAGAATCGGCCTCGTGGGTCTGGGGCGCATTGGCAGGCTCGTCGCGGGATTGTTGCAGCCATTTCACGTAGAAATCGTGGGTTATGACAAATACGTCACCGCGGAGGAGGCATCGAAATTCAACGTCCGTTGGTGTCCACTGGAACAGGTGATGGCAACCTCGGACATCATCAGCCTGCATCTGCCGGTCACGCCGGAAACGACGCGCCTGATTACAAGAGCCCACATTGAATCCATTCGGAAGGGCGCGCTTCTGGTCAACTCGGCGAGAACCGCGATTCTGGATTACGAAGCGTTCCGTGAATGTCTGCAAAAGGGGTTGTTTCGCGCGATCGTGGATGTGTTTGAACCGGAACCGCCCCCTGTTGACGACACGTTGCGTACGCTTCCGAACGTGGTAATGACCCCGCACATCGCCGGTTCGACGGCTCGGATGTGCCACGTTTGCGGCCGAACGGCCATTGAGGAGTTGCGGAAGCAACTCGTGGGCTAGTCTGCATCGCAATGGTAGCTTGATCACGCTGCCGCCAGCGAACCGGCAGAAGGACTCAAACGACGTCTGGAGAAGGGTTTTGCTGATGTCGCACCGGATTCCGGTGTTCAAAAAAGCACCGCGCGCGACGATACCCTGGGAGCACGATCCAACCACTGGTCGAACGGCACAGGCGCGTAGCAAGAGCGTTCTGACCGGAATCGGAGTCGGTCTGAGTGTGCTGCTGGTGTGCCTCAAAGGGTTTGCCGGATGGCGATCCGGAAGCACGGCCGTGATTTCGGATGCGTTCAATTCGGTGCTCGACATCATTTCGTACACCGCCTTGTACCTCAGCGTGCGTCTGCAGGCGAAACCCGCGGACCTGACGCACCATTATGGCCATCACCGGGCAGAACCTCTTGCCGGCTTCCTTATCGCAGTGTTCGGGGCAATACTTGGCGGAATGGTGCTCAGGGACTCCGTTCTGCGTCTGTTGAGACCGGATCCGGTTCGAATGAGCGCCTTGAGCGTGGTTATCGTTCTGTTCGCCATCCTCAGCAAAGTGATTATTGCGGTCGCGTACCGACAGAGCGCGAAGGGAGGGAGCCCCGCGATGGATGCGGCCGCTGTAGACTCCCGGAACGACGCAATGGCATCTTCGGTGGCGCTGATCGGCCTTATCGGAGGCGCGGTGTGGCCCTACCTCGATGGGGCCGCAGGCCTTGCGATTGGCGCGTGGATTCTTGGCAGCGGCGTCAGGGTAGGGCTTGAAAACATAGGGTTCCTCCTTGGAAAAGCACCATCGAAAGCTGTTCTTGAGGAATTGCGTGCGGTGGCCGAAACAGTTCCGGGATTGATTGGAACGAACAACATTCGAGCGCATTACGTGGGCAACTCGATGCACGTCGAGGTGCACATCGAGGTTGACGCAAATCTCAGCATACGGGAGGCCCACGATCTCGCCAAAACGGTAGGTCAGCGATTGGAACGTCTGGATGACGTATACGCCGCGTTCGTCCACACGGACCCCGTGGATCGCGGGCTGAGGAGTCCGCAGCAAAACGAGCACGTGTCTTAGCGTTTGAACCCGGTCGGAACCCGTTACGGGGTCATCGCAGCTCTTCGTGTCCTCTTTCGATGGCGAGATCGATCAGGGAACCGATATCGTCGGCGCGGTCAAGAGCGCACACCAGAACTGCGTCAGCGTTCGCCACGATGGCGCAGTTCTCCATCCCGATCGCAGCAACAAGTTTGCCGGAACCAAACTGGACCGTGTTCGCGCAATCCAGCATTTTGACGTCGCCGATCGAAATGTTGCCGCCTGCATCGCGCGGGAGCAAGGAAAAAAGCGACGCCCACGTCCGAAGTTCGACCCGCTCAATTGCAGTGGGTACCACATAACAATTGGCTGAGTGTTCGAGTACTGCCCGGTCAATGCTGTTTGCCGGGATGCCGCAATAGGCTTTTCTGAACGCATCTTGATCGGGAAGCAGACTTACTGCCGCGCGCACTGCCCGGAGAACATTGGGCGCGTAGAGGTCCATTTCCGCGCGCGCGGTTTCCACGCTGCAGGAAAACATGCCACTGTTCCAGTAGCAGTGTTTCTGTGAGAGGTAGCGACTGGCGGTCTCTGCAGGGGGTTTCTCGTGGAAGCGCAACACCCTCACGGCCGGCGCAAGTTCGCTCTCCCCCGGTTCCGAGGCGCCGACCATGTATCCGTAATGGGGGTTCGGTCCCCCCGGCGTCAGCCCGTACATGACGAGCGCACGACCGCGCGCGGCAACTTCATATCCCCGGACAACTGCCGCGTGCAGAGCCTCGGGGTTCCTGATCCAGTGATCCGCGCCCAGAACTGTCATGGTCCCGTGCCCGTTCCGCCCGGCGATTGCCTCGGAAGCCCGGGCGACTGCTGCGGCAGTGCCCCTCGCACACGGCTCGGAGAGGACGTTCGCTTCGGGAATATCCGGCAACTGCTCTCGCACCAACCCCGCTTGAGCTGAATTCGTCACAACCAGAATCCGGTCCGGAGGTGTGAGCGGGGCAACGAGGTCGAAGCTGTGCTGCAGGAGGGTTCTGGCGCCGAAGAACGGAAGAAACTGCTTCGGTCTCTGTGAACGGCTTTGTGGCCAGAAACGCGTTCCTCCGCCGCCCGCAAGAATGACAGAATAGGCATTTTCTGGCAGCAGCACGTTCACAGAATCAACCTTCCATACGAAGCATGAGTGCGGCGGGACACACGTCAGGGGACGTCTCCGTGCCTCAGATCATGCGGAAAGCCCGGCGTGAACCTTCCTGATGGCTTTCACGATGTCGTCGCAGTCTTCGTCGGTGAGTAGTGGAGAGACGTAAAGCCATACCGAGCGGTCGAGAATCGCGCGGGATTGCTGGTACTCTTCCTTCGCGTAGGTTATCGGACCTTCGTAAAGTGGACAGTCGAACGGGCACGCATGTTTCGTCGGCATGCGCTGATGAAGCACCTGTGGATTCTCGAAAACCATCGTCCCGCCGTATAACACGAAGTTCGGGATACCTTCTTTGCCAAGCGCATCCCGCCATTTTGCCGCCAGATCGGCAGTTTCGAGGAAAAACGTGATACTCTGCCCGGTGGCACCCTCAGCATCGGCCAGAGTCCTGAGCGTGAGGCCGGGCAAATCCTTGACTGCTTCCCGAATCCGCCTGTTGTGGCGCCGCATGGCGGCAAGGTTGCTCTCCAGTTTTCGGAGCTGGGCAAGGGCGAACGCTCCATGCATTTCGCTCATACGGTACACTTCCGCGCAGAAATTTTTCTCCGCAACATTGTTCCAACGATTGATCCCGTGGTCGTGAGCCCGTACCGCCCTGTCGAACAACTCTTCATCGTTGGTCGTTACGACGCCACCTTCACCTGCGGTGATCACCTTCTGGAATTGCAGGCTGTACGCATTGACATCCCCCATGGAACCTACGCGGCGACCTTTGTAGGTTGCCCCGGCAGACTGAGCGGAATCCTCTATGATCTTCACTCCGTGCTTGTTTCCGATCTCCAGAATGGGATCCATGTCAGCCGCGCCGCCCAGGATATGCACGGGCATTATTGCAGCAGTCCTCTTCGTAATCCTGCGTTCTACATCGGCCGGGTCGAGACCAATATCGGTACCCACATTTGCAAAAACCGGCCGCGCCCTCGACATGACAACTGCACCGGCACACGCTATGAATGTGACCGCCGGCACTATCACCTCATCGCCGGGCCCGACGCCTGCCGCCGCGAGGGCAACCTTGAGAGCTGCGGTACCGGAGGTGACCCCAAGCGCGTGTTTGACGCCCATGAATTCCTCAAACTCTGCTTCGAACTGCTCCGTTTTCTTCCTGAGGTCAGGACCGTAGAAACGGAACGGTGAATGGGCGTCGAGCACCTCAAGTACCTGCTCCTTTTCCTCGTCCCCAATGACACATTCACCGGGATTCGCGGGAGGCATGGGTTTCGTTCTGACCGGTGTTCCGCCATGGATCGCTAGTTTTTCTGGCATCGGTGACTCGCTTTCGTTTCAGTCCGGAATTTCGTTTTTGTTACACACAAGATACCGCAAGAGGACACCATTTATGGTGGGGAATAGCCGAGAAGCTGCATTGCCGCGCCAACAAGAACGAATGAGCCGCACACTACCCACGCGTCGTCTGGTCCGGAATCCTTCAATCTATCCAGAGCGGCCGAGATGGTATCTGCCCGTTCAACACGCATGTGCACCCGCGACCATGCATCATACATCCTGTCGATGGACATCGCTCTGGGCCCTGACATAGGAACGATAACAACATTTTGTGCCACGGGTGCCAGGATCTGTGCGATTCCTTCGACCTGTTTGTCGGATGCACAACTGAAGACCAGGGTCACCTGCTTGCCCGCGAACGTCTGACGAATCCCCTCCGCGAGGCATGCAGCCGATTCAGGCGTGTGGGCAACGTCGAGCATGCAGGGAGGGCGTGTCGGCAGCACCTGCATTCGCCCGGGAATAATCGTCTCCGCCGCCACCTTTTGGACAACGGCCTCAGTGGGCACACAGCCAATTTCGTCCAGTGCCGCCAGGGCGGTGGCGAAATTCTGGCGCTGATGGACGCCCTGCATCTTCAGAGCCACCCCATCGACAGATCGTGTCTTCAACCTGACGGCCCAGGGTTCCCCTGTTTCGTCAAACGTTACGTCGCGCCCGACCCAGGTACAGGGCGCATCCTTTCCCGCCGCCACGCGCCCGATGACCGCCTCCGCTTCGGGTTTCTGCCCCGCCACTACAACGGGAATCCGCTCTTTGATGATACCGGCTTTTTCCGCTGCAATCGCTTCCAACGTCGGGCCGAGAAAGCGCGTATGTTCCAGCGCAACCGGCGTAATAACGGAGACTTTTGGCACCAGTACGTTTGTCGCGTCAAGGCGGCCGCCCATGCCCACCTCGACGACCGCAATTTCAACTTCGCTCCGACGGAATGCTTCAAAACCGATGGCAGTGAGGAGATCGAAGAACGACAGGCGGTCGTCCGGGTGATCTACCTGCCAATTGGCAACGTGCGACTGGATCTCCGTCGTGATATCCGCAAACAATGACTCGCTGATTTTTGCGCCGTTGAGTCGAATCCGCTCACGGAAATCCACCAGGTGAGGCGAGGTGAACAACCCCGTTCTCACTCCGGAAGCACGTAGAAGGGCCTCACAGAAGACTGCGACGGAGCCTTTGCCCTTGGTGCCCGCGATGTGCACCGAGCCAAACGATCGGAACGGATCCCCCAGGTGTGCCATGAGGGCGTGAACACGGTCCAGCTTGAATGCAGTCGCGTACGAGAAATCGGGGGACTTTTCGTAGTCAATCAGTGCATTGAGGTAATGGGTTGCTTCAGAGAACGTCATCGGATCAGAGTGTCACAGCTAGCGGCAACAACGGCCGAAATGGAAAAGAATCATTAGAAACCTGCGCGATCTCGTGATTCGGGTCAACGACCTCCCGAAACCGAATCGCAGCGGGTTCCTTCGCACAAAGGCATGTGGTGCCCGCGGATTTCCCATGGCCGTGTCGCCCGGAAGGCGACGAACCACGCCGCAACGGAAACCGCGGACGGAGGCTAGTTTCTGGCTTCCGCGCCCATTTCCACGAGATCAGGCCCTGAAAAGTTCGCCAAGGCGTTTGCCGAGAAACCTCCCTGCAACAATCAGACTTGTGGCGAGGAGCACCATTCCAAGCAATCCCATCGCGCTGGCAACGTATGGCCCGTCCGCAACACGAAGACTCATCGCGTAGATGGCCTTTGTAATCGGATAGAACTCCTCTTTCGCCGCCAGAATCAGACTGTCTGAGACTTCCAGCATGGCGAACGAGAAGGCAAGCACCGACCCCGCCACGATGTTTGCGAACACCAGCGGGAGTGTGATTCGTCTCAACGTTCGGAACGGTCCCGCACCGAGGTTTAGTGACGCCTCTTCCAGAGTTTCGCTCGTCTGCTGAAGCCCCGCGTACGCAGCCCGTACCATGTAAGGAAGTCGCCGAATTGCGTACGCGATGATGAGAAGAGGCATGGGATTACGTTTGATGTCCAGAAACGAACCGCTGAATGCGGCGACATAGCCGAAGGCGAGCACCAGCCCGGGCAAGGCAAGCGGCAACATGGCCAGCCCGTCCAGAACGTCCCGGCCGATGAAGCGCTTTCTTGCGAGGAAATAGGCAATCGTCACGCCAAGTGCTATATCCACCAGCGTGCTGAGCGAACTCAGAAACAGGCTGTTCCGAATACTCGAGAGGGTAAGGGGATGGGTAAACACGCGTCCGATGTACACGGTGGTATAGCTGGAAGGCAGAATGGTCATGAACCACGTATCGGCTATGGCCGAAAGAACCACGCTTGCGTGCGGGACAAGAGCACATCCGATGACGGTGGCCATCGAAACCCATACCAAAGGCACCCATCGGCGGGGAAGCGCGGAGGACGACCCCTGGACATGGCCTCGAGCCATCATCTGGTAGTTGCTCGATCCAAGCACTTTTTTGCTTATCGCGAAGAATACGACAGTCATTGCGAGAACGAGTACAACAAGCGCGAAGCCCATGGGGTTTTCGTGGATGTCACTCACTGCCTCGAAGATTCTCACCGGTACTACGCGGGAGTAGTTGAAAATGAGTGGAGTACCGAGGTCCGTGAACGCCCAGATGAATACAATGATCGCGCCGGCGAAGTAACCAGGCAGCATCAGAGGGAAAGTTACCGAACGAAACAGCTTCAAACCCGAAGCCCCCATGTTTCTGCCGGCTTCTTCGAGGCTCGGATCGACGTTGGCGAGAGCCGCCGCCACGTTGAGGTACATGATCGGATAGAGGTGCAGAACGCTCAGTAGTACCACTGCCCAAAAACCCGTCCCCAGCCAGTCGAATGGGTCCCGCGGAGACATCAGACCGAATTTGATCAAAAGCAGGTTGACCGAACCGAATTTGGCAAGGAGTTGCTGCATGCCGACCGCACCGACGAACGGCGGCATCACCATGGGAACAAGCAAGAGGCCGTTCAGCAGCGACTTTCCGGGGAAATCCCTTCTCACCATGACGAAAGAAATCGGCAGCGCGATGATGGTTGTCACGGCAGTAACGGTTATGGCCAGCATCGTGCTGTTGATGATGGCCTCCCGGTGGACCGGGTTGGTGAACATCAACCTGAAGAACTCAAGCGTGAATACACCCTCTCGGTAGAAGGCACTCTCCAGAACGTATCCCACGGGGTACACGAGAAACACGGCGAACACGCCGAAAAGAAGCACCAGGAAGATTGCAGATGCGGAAGTTAACGATTTGCTGCCCATGTCGACGTCCTACTGCGTATCGTGTCTGTTTCTGCCGTATTCCCCGCGGATCACCGCCCGGTATTTGTCCCGCGCAAATGCGGTCCATTGCGAGAGATATGCGTTTCGAACGGCGGGGTCTTTCCACTGTTCCGCCAGTGCAAGCGCGTGTTCCGGCGACACTGGCTGCGAGGCAAGGAGCGACAGCCCTTCTTCAGGCATTCCGCGCTGACGGAGAGCTTCCCACGCCTGTTCCAGCTCACGGTGAGAGTCGATCAACTGCGCGCCTATGAGGTCATTCACTACTGACCATCGCCGCGAGCCGAGGCCAGAGTCGTATTGGAAGGTTATTCGCCACGAAAAAGGGTTCTCGTCGATGGCGATGTGTTCGGGATAGCGCTCGTACAGGTCCGGCATTACGGTGAAGCGATTGAGCTGGTTTTTCACAGGACCGCCCGGTGCGCCTTTCTTGAACGCCCACAGGCGCTGGCCGGGTTCGCTCATCACGAATGTCACGAACTCCTTCGCCAGATTCAGATGTGGTGCACCGCGGAGGATGCAGATGGCATCCGGGTTGACCGCCGTAAGGTTTACCGGATAGACAAAACTCAACTCACTCGAACCAACGTGTGTAACTTCTGACCAGGCATAGAAATCGATGCACATACCGGCGACGGCGTCACCGCGCGCGACGGAGAGAGGAATTTCAGCGGCACCGCGTGCGAACGAACGGGTGTTGGCGGCTATCGCTGTGATGGCTTTCCATCCCTCGTCCCACCCGTAAGCCTGGAGCATAAGTTCGTACGCCATGTGGATGCTTCCCGAGAGCCTGGGATCACCCGCTCCGATCCAACCGCGCCATGCCGGGTCGCCCATTTCCTTCCACGTGAGCGGCGCGAACCTTCCGAGTCGTCTGGCCACAGCCTTGTTGAACACAATTCCGAACCCGGACATCGTCGCGCCGTACCACCTGCCAGTCGAGTCGTACATCGGCATGCCGGCAAAATGGGCTGGAATTCTTGCAAGTACTGAATCGGGAAGCGTGAAGGGATGTGTCACGCCGTCTTTAACAAGTTTGAGGTACGGGTCCACGCCGCCCCCGAACATGAGATCGATACCAATCCCTTCCGGCGAGTTTTTGTATTCGGAACTGATGAACCGAAGGATTTGCGATGTTCCCCCTTGGTCAAGCCATGTGATGTCCACCGATCGGCCAGTTTTCGCTTTCCAGTATTCTGCGAATCCGCGCTCAAATTCCTGCTGGATACCTTCCCAGTGAGGAGACAGGATGACAAGCTCATCGTCTGCCTTTCCCGCCGTCGAACACCCGGCCATCACTACGACTGGCACACACAAAAGCACCGACGTCAGCACCGTCCTCCAGAACCTGCCGGCACGCATTGCCCCGAACTGCATGACGTACGTGACCTTACCTGTGTCCGACACCTCAGCCTCCATTGCTCGTGTCCGGCGGCAACGCAATCGCATCCTCGGAACGAAACGTCAGGCAGACCTCCTGGCCGGTGCGAGCGCGCGGCCGCGCGGGGTTAGCCTCCACACTGCGGACTGGTTTGCCATCGGCCAGGCGCACGATGTACTGCTCCGTGTCCCCAAGGTAAATGATGGACTGGACAACGCCGCGCAGAACTCCTCCTGACAACGCTTCCTCCGTCCCGCGAACGCTGATCGCCTCCGGCCGGACTGACACGGATACTCTGCCCGGTGCCGCGGTACTGCTCTTCCTCGCCACCCGAAGGACGCCATGAGGTGTATCCACCTGCAATTCCTCATCTGAGAACCGACCGGGCAAGAGCGTGCCGGGGAAGAGGTTGGTTTCCCCGATGAAGCCGGCGACGAACACGTTTTCTGGCGTCACGTACACCTCGCGTGGCGCTCCGGTTTGCTCGATTCGTCCTCGATTCATCACGGCGAGTCGGTCAGCCATGGACAACGCTTCTTTCTGGTCGTGCGTGACATAAATCATCGTCAAGCCCAACTCGTCGTGTATCCTGCGAATCTCCTCGCGCATTTCGAGCCTGAGTTTGGCATCCAGATTGGAAAGCGGTTCGTCCAGAAGCACCGCTTCGGGTTCAATTACCAGGGCCCTCGCAAGAGCCACGCGCTGCTGTTGCCCTCCGGACAGTTGATTCGGCGAGCGGCCGGCGAGGGAATCCATCCTTACCATTTCCAGCGCCCTCATAACCCGTTCGTGTTTCTGGGTTACAGGTACCTTCCGAACATCGAGCCCGTACGCCACATTCTCCGCCACCGAGAGATGTGGCCACAGCGCGTAATTTTGGAACACCATACCCGTGTTCCTTTTGTGAGGAGGCACGCCCGTCATGTCTCGACCGTCGAACAGGATGCGCCCCTCGTCTGCTTGGTAGAAACCTGCAATCATCCGTAGAAGCGTCGTTTTCCCGCAGCCCGAAGGGCCGAGAAGGAAAAACAGCTCGCCGCGGCCAATGTTCAGGGTCACCCGATCGACGGCGCGCGCGTTCCCGAAGGTTTTCGTCACACCTTCAAGTTGAACACTTACCATCCTTTAACTCCGCGTGAAAACTGGATCACTCCCAGGCTCGAAGCCCAAACACGTTCCGCGTTCTGGTGTCGGTCGCCTTTGGCTTGTCCGTCATCCGCGTACGGCATTGCCCGCGCGCAGGGACGTCCGCGGCCAGCGCAACAATCCACATTCCGTTTTCCCAGCGGGCTGAAGCGGTTCCCCGCCATTGAGCATCTCCTCTTAGACCGACGACCCTTGCCTCCACGCGCTCCCGTGAACAGAGCACCACATCCGTAGTCTCTCCGAATTCCCGAACCGCACTTACTTCAATCCCACCCTCTGCGAGAAACCCATGGAATGACGCGTCGCGCCAGGTCTGCGGCACCGCTGGAAACAATCTGATCGTTCCTCCCCATGATTGGAGCACCATTTCGGTGACAGCTGATGTTGCTGCGCATTCCGCTTCCATGGTGAACGGAGAGTAGTGATACTGACAGATTCCGTTTCTGCGCCAATCCCCGTTTGCGTGGCACCCGTTGGGCAACACGAACGATTCGATGTAAAGCTTCAGCATGTACTCGGCCATTCGGGCGCGCCCGACCCGGCTGGCAATGAGCGAGACGTAGGGGAACGACCAGCCAGTCCATTCCCCCATGCCCATTCGCTCGAGTTGTGCCAGCGAAACCTCTATGCACTTCCTGTCTTCCTCGGTACCTTCCACGGAAATATCGTGCATAGGGAAAACAGGCATGAGGTGCGAAGGGTGGCGATGGCTTTCGGAAAGCGGGACGCCCTCCATCAGCATCAAGCCACCTGCCGGATCCCGTGGATACGGTGCCAGGGACTCAGCGACAACCTTCCAGCGAGCCCGTACCTCGTCGCTCAGGTGCAGTTCGCGCGCGCTCTCTTCCAACCAGAGGCAGAGATTCCGGATGAGTGAAAGGTCGATCACCGGATTTCGACCCCATGCCCCGGGAAGATTGCCGTTCCACTCCGGCGAGTGAGACAGCGGAACGTGCAGATGCCCGTCAGCTCCTTTTTCCAGATACCCTTCCCAGAAGGCAAAACAGAGTTGGAAAAACGGAAACGCCTTCTCACGGAGGAAGTCTCTGTCTCCAGAATATCGCCAGTGAAGCCACAGGTGATGGGCAAGCCACGTCGCGGCTCCCGGCCAATACTGGACAGTTCCCCACCCGGGAACCGGCGCGCCGTTGGATGCGAGGGCAGTTTCCATCCGAACGCCATCCCATCCGAAGAAATTTCGTGTTCTTTGGCGCGCCGGTTCGGTGACATTTTCAATCCACTGGAGGAGAGGAACCCCGATTTCAAGGTGATTTGTGGCATAAACCGGCCAGTACGTTTCCTGAACGTTCATGTTGGCGTGATAATCGCCGCGCCAGGGCGGCAGGACTCCGTCGGTTACCCAGAGGCCCTGGAGATTGGCCGGCAGGTTCCCCGGACGAGATGACGACGCGAGTTTGTAGAGTCCGTAATACCAAAGCGTTTCCAGCCGTTTTTCCGGAATCGTAATGCTGGAACGAGACCAGAAATCGCTCCACCACTCACGGTGGCGACGCTTGAGGGAATGCGCGCTCGCGCACCCGCGCAGCGTGTCCTCAGCGAGAGCGATGGGATCATCGCCGTCAGCACTGGTTGCAACGGTGCACCGCAACACAAATCCGCCTGCCGATGGCGCACAACGCCATGCAACGACTGCGGTTGTTCCGTCCGGGAAACGTTGTACGGCGGCAGTACTACCATTCATCTGAAGCGAGTCGGAGGGCTGGATTCCGAGGGAGGCCGCCTGGCCCGGATTGAGATCGTGGAACGACCGCCAGGACACAAGAGGGGATGCCGACTCACCGAAACATTCGACCACCACGACTGGCGCGTGGGCACACACGAAAACATTCACTCTCTTCCCGCCGAAGGTCACGCCGAACTCTGCTTTTTTCAGGGAGAGCCTGCCACGGAAAACGCTGGTATTCGAACTGGTTCCCCGAAACGCAATCTCGAGCCTTCCCAGAGGCAACTTGGTCGGAGTTGGAACCGGAGGATTCAGATTCCTCTCCACAGTCGCATTCAGAGTTCCCCAATCCTTTTCCTGCGCAAGCTTCTTCAGGTTTTGCCACGTGAACGATGGATCATCAGGCCCGGGAGGCATGCGCAGATCCCAAAGATCGTCACGATCGAGAGTGAGGCGGAGAGGATTTCCATCCCCCCAGACCATTACACCGATCTGACCGTTGCCGAGAGGAGCACCGGTATTCCACTCCTTCGATGGGATCTCATAAAGCAGGTCGTGGCGCGGATTCGGACAGGACATCGGAAGGGCTCAATCTCGACAGGTTGATGGGCTGCTTTCCCGCATCGATGAGGCGTTCATTTAACGTACGGCAAAGCCGACCCATGCCCAAAGGGAATGCCGTTGCGCCGATACGGATTGACTCGCACGCCCCAGCGTTCGGTTATTCGTACCCATGGAAAACCTCGCCACTCCCGCACTCGTAGTTGACGCAGCGGTTCTGCGCGCCAACATTGAACGCCTTGCCGCGTACGCCCGCGGACACCGCCTTCGGGTCCGCCCTCACACAAAGACACACAAATCAGTATACGTTGCATCGCTCCAGGTAGCTGCGGGCGCAAATGCTTTGACGGCCGCCAAGGCGGGCGAGGCAGAAATCATGGCAACGGTCTGTGAGGATATCCTCGTTGCGTATCCGCCGGTCGACCCGGAGCGATGCGCCCAAATCGCCGCGCTGGCCACTCACAGAACCGTGCGCGTTGCATTGGACTCGATCACCGCGGCCCAGCGGATGGCACAGGCTGCCGCTGCCGCGCGATCACGTGTGGGAGTACTCGTGGATGTGGACGTTGGCATGGGCAGAACAGGTGTCCAGACACCGGAAGAGGCTCTCCGTCTCGCTGAAGTGATCGACCGCGATCCTTCGCTCCATCTGGACGGGATCATGTACTACCCCGGTCACGTGTGGAGCCCCCCCGGAGAACAGGATGAGGCGCTGCGAAAAGTCGCGACCCGTCTGGAAGAGGTCATCGGGCTCTGGACAAAGGGCGGATTGAAGGCTGGCATCGTTTCTGGCGGTTCCACGCCTACTGCGTACCAATCCCATCTGATACCGCAGACGACCGAGATTCGGCCGGGCACCTACGTCTTCAACGATATGAACACGGTTCACGGTGGATTTTGTACAATTGACGACTGCGCTGCGCGAATCATCTGCACAGTGGTCAGCACGGCGATTCCTGGGCAATTTGTTATTGACGGCGGAACAAAAACGTTCACAAGCGACCGGTGTATTCCCAAACCCGAGAGCGGGTACGGGCACATAATCGAGTACCCGGAAGCACGCGTCTTTGCCCTGAGCGAGGAACACGGGCAGGTGGATGCACGCGAGTGTTCTCGCGCGCCGAAGGTAGGTGAACGCGTGACCGTCATTCCGAATCACATCTGCCCCTGCGTGAATTTGCTGGATTCATTCTGGGTCGCGGAACCCGGAAACCCACTCCGCAGAACTGCGGTTGACGCCAGGGGAAAGCTGACCTGAATCTTTTTTCTCGACGAAAGGTAACCGTGAAAACCTCCTGCGATCTGCGGGGCGTGCTTCCCGTATTTCAGACGCCGTTTCGAGAAGATTACGCGATCGATTTCGATGTGCTGGGCCACGAGATAGAGTGGCTTTACGAATGCGGTGCCGACGGCATCGTTATGGCGATGGTCTCTGAAACCCTCCGCCTTTCCACAGAAGAGCGGCGTGAGCTTGCGGAGGCTGCCTGCAAATTCGGGCGCGAGTGCGGGCCGGTGGTTATCAGTGTTGGAGCTGAGTCCACATTTGTTGCGGAGCGTCTTGCCCGACACGCAGAGGACGCGGGAGCCACCACGGTTATGGCGATTCCTCCCGTATCTGTCGCGGTGAGTGAGGATGAGCTGTTACGGTATTACGAAGCCATTCTCCGCGCGATACGGATTCCTCTGATCGTTCAGGACGCCAGTGGTTACGTGGGCAAGCCCATGTCAATCGAGATTCAGGCTCGCTTCCTCAACGAATTCGGAGAGGATCGGATTCTTTTCAAACCGGAAGCCACGCCGATAGGGCCGCGCCTGACCGCTTTGCACAACGCAACAGGCGGCCGTGCACGCGTGTTCGAAGGTAGTGGCGGAATAGCCCTCACCGAGAGTTACCGCAGGGGTATCACGGGCACCATGCCGGGCGCTGATCTGATCAAAGGGATCGTGGCGCTATGGCACGCCCTTGAAGTTGGCGACGAGGAACGAGTGTATGAGTTGAGCTTTCCCATTTCTGCCCTCGTGGCAATGCAACAAGGGTTGGACGGGTTCATTGCCGTCGAAAAATACCTCTTGCACAAGCAGGGCGTATTCCCCAACACGGTGGTTCGCGGGCCGTCGGGCTTTGTGCTCGACGATGAGACGAAGAATGAAATTGACCGGCTTTTCTCAATACTCGAAAAGGCCCTGCAGAGCTCACGATGATAGTTGACGTCCACAGTCATGCCTGGCTCTACCCGGAGCATTTCGGAGCGGGTTTCCGGGAACAGGCTCAGAGAGCGCGCGGTCACAAAGAAATCGATCTTTCCACGGATTTCGAGCGATACCGCGATGCGGCACCCGCGGATACCGTGGCGATAGTCTTCGGTGGAAAGGCAAGACGCTCCGGGCTCTGGGTGGACGACCGTTACGTGGCGGAATACGTCGCCCTCCATTCCCCAAGGGTGATCGGGTTCCTCTCTGTTGACCCGACCGAACGCGACTGGGAAACAGACATGAGAGAGGGGCACGAGGCGCTCGGTCTGCAGGGCATCAAACTCCTTCCCATGTATGCGGGATTCCGTCCGGACGACCGGGCGCTCGACGCGTTGTGGAGTTACGCCGAGAAGAAACGGCTTCCCGTGATTCTGCACAGCGGAACGACCTTTATTTCGCAGGCGCCCCTCGAGTGCACGCTCCCACGGTGGGTAGACAACGTGGCAATCCGTTTCCCTGACGTCAAGATCGTTCTCGGTCATCTGGGGCATCCCTTCGAGAACGAAACCGTTGCAGTCATCCGGAAACACCCGAATGTGTACGCGGACGTCAGTGCGCTGTTTTATCGCCCTTACCAGCTCTACAACAGCCTCATGCTCGTCCAGGAATACGGCGTCTGGAGCAAAGTGCTTTTCGGGAGCGACTACCCATTCTCCACGGTGAACGAGAGTGTATCCGGGCTGCGCTCTTTGAACGAAATGCTCACCGGCACGGCACTTCCCCGGCTGGACAGGGCGGAACTCGAGGCAATGATTCACCGTGACAGCCTTTCTCTCCTCGGACTTAACCGCCCATGAATAGATTCGCGCTGACTGGCGCCCACGTCTGGACGGGGAACGGTGAAGCCTTCGACGGACACGTGATTGTCTCGAACGGCATCATTGAACACGTTGCACGGGGACCGTGCCCTGAAGGACTTCCCAAAGTCGATTTGTCCGGATATTCGCTATCACCGGGAATGATCGACCTCATGGTGATGGGTGGTTTCGACCGGAGCATACTTCGGGACGATCCTCTTGACATTGCGAAGGAATACCTGCGCCTCGGAGTGACGTCCTGTCAGTTTTGCATCGGCACGCTCCCGTGGGATTCGATGGTCAAAGTCGCGGAGAACATATCGCGAGCCGTGTCCTGTCGCGAATGCGATGCTGCGCGAGTACTCGGAGTGTACTGCGAGGGACCGTTCCAACAGCCCCACCTGACGGGCGCAAGTCTGCGTGATTATGCCCTCGAGCCCTCTCCCGAGACTGTCGAGCGCTTGTTGGTTGATATGGGTGGCGCCATCACAATGGTGAACGTTGCTCCCGGGCTGCCGGGGGATGCTGAGGCCGTTGCGCGTCTGGTTGCATCCGGGAAAATCGTTTCGATGGCGCATTCGGATGCGCCGGCCGAACGGGTTTTTCGGTGCGTTGAAGCCGGCGCCACCGTGCTCGGACATGCGTGGGACAACAACTCCGGCTGCATCGGCGATTCGGGCGTGCAACAGCCAACCATTGAACACGTTGCAATGACAGATGAGCGTATCCGGTACCTGCACGTCATAGCGGACGGCGTCCACGTGCACCCCGTCATGATGCGCCTTCTTCTCCGCGCTCGCGGTTCGGGTGCGCTGTGCCTGGTTACCGATGCTGTCACCCGGGCAGGCATGCCTGACGGTCCGTACGTCTGGGATGACGGCCGGCGTTTCTTCAAGTCCGGCGGTGTGGGCCGAACCGACACCGGGTGGCTTTGCGGCAGCGCCACTCTGTTGCCCGACATGTTCCGGAACTACGTCAACTTCACCGGGCTTCCGCCGCACGAGGCAATCCGGGCCGTGACGGGCAATCCGGCGGCATCGCTTGGTATGAGTGATGAGATTGGGCACATCGCCGCCGGGTGTGTTGCGGATCTCGTGGCATGGGACAACCGTCTGCGCGTGCGGCGGGTCTGGCGGCACGGTGTTGAGATATCGAACGTTTCCAGTTACGGAGAGGTGGAAATCAGCCCATGACCAATCGTTTTTCGCTTGATGGGAAAATCGCCCTGGTGACTGGCGGCAGCCGGGGAATAGGGAGAGGCATAGCTGTCGGGTTTGCCGAGCATGGTGCTGACGTCGCAATAGTGTACCGGTCCGCACAAAAGGAAGCGGAGGCAGTCGCGGAACGCATCCGGAGGCTGGGGCGGCGATGTTGGGTGTTTTGTCACGACCTCGGTGAGGTCGAAGCGTTGTCAGATTTTGTGGACGATGTATGGCGCACAACGGGCCGCGTTGATGTGCTGGTGAACAACGCAGGAATGGCGTATCTGGAGAGGTTCAACGAGATCACCGCAGCGCACTGGCGTCGCCTGATGGCTGTCAATCTGGACGCCGTGTTTTTCATGGCACAACGCACCGCCGAGCACATGATTCGCGACAACATCAAAGGCCGGATCATCAACCTCTCATCGAAAAACGGACTGGTCGCCGAGGCAGGACTGGCACATTACAACGCGTCAAAGGGCGGCGTGGAACTGGTGACCAAATCGCTTGCGGTTGAGCTGGGAGAACACGGAATCACGGTGAATTGCATCGCTCCAGGAATTATCGAAACGGAGATTGCGGGTGAATTCGACATCGACCCCGCGTTTTTCTCGTACTACAAGGAACACATTCCGCTCGAACACCGGTTTGGCGCCGTAGAGGAGTGCGTCGGCGCGGCGGTATTTCTTGCGTCCTCTGCCGGTTCCTACATCACCGGTCAGAGTCTGGTGATAGATGGAGGCGTGCTGTGTGAACAGGTCCCGCGGATGCAGTTCATGTCCCCGTACACGAACACGTTGAACGGTGGATGACGGAATTGGCGGGAACTCCTGCGAACGCGCAACAGGCGAACGCTTGAAGCGGTTCATTCCGGACCGGATGCGGTCGCGGTGGTTTGTCGGAAAGGGATCACAGAAATAGCGTGAAAGGGGAGTCAACGGCCTCCCATCACGATCAGCCCGTGCGGGATGTTCCTGTGCGTCACTCCACCCGGTAATTCGGTGCTTCCTTTGTTATCGTCACGTCGTGCGCGTGACTTTCACGCAACCCTGCCTGGCTTATCCGGATAAAGCGTGCCTTTTCATGCAACTCGGAAATCGTTGTTGCCCCGACATATCCCATGCCGGATCGAAGTCCCCCGACGAGTTGATATACGTACGCACTCAACGAACCCTTGTAAGGCACTCTACCCTCGATACCCTCAGGAACAAGCTTTTCCGGCTCAACATCGTTCTGGAGGTACCTTTCGCTTGATCCCTGAACCATGGCACCGAGTGAGCCCATCCCTCTGTAGACCTTGAACGTGCGCCCCTGGTAAATGATCGTTTCTCCAGGGCTTTCGTCCGTTCCGGCAAAAAGAGACCCGATCATTATCGTGCTTGCACCGGCGGCGAGACCTTTGGTAATGTCGCCGGAATGCTTGACTCCTCCATCCGCAATGATCGGGATGCCGTATTGCTGCGCACACTCTGCGCATTCCTGTACGGCGGTGATCTGGGGTACTCCAACGCCGGAAACGACTCGCGTCGTGCAGATTGAACCCGGCCCCACACCAACTTTGACGCCGTCCACCCCGGCATCAATGAGAGCTTTCGTGCCTTCTTTGGTCGCGACATTTCCCGCCACAACAGGCACGTTCGGGAACCGCTTCTTGAATGCCTGAACGGTTGAGCACACGCGCTTGGAATGGCCACGCGCGGTGTCAATAACCACCACGTCCACCTCTTTTTCCACCAGCGCCGTGGCACGGGCTTCCCAGTCCGCCCCCGTGCCTATTGCCGCCGCAACACGCAGTCTGCCGAGACTATCGGTACACGCGTTGGGGTACTGGATTTTCTTCTCGATATCCTTGACGGTGATGAGACCCCGGAGGTACCCCTCATTGTCGACAACGAGAAGTTTTTCTATGCGATGGCGGTGCAGGGTGGCTCTGGCCTCCTCCATGGATACCCCGACCGGAGCGGTCACGAGATTCTCGCTCGTCATCACATTCCGGATTGGCTGATCGAGTTTCCGTTCGAACCGCAGGTCTCGATTTGTAAGTATCCCGACGAGCTTGCCGTGGGGGTCAACAACAGGGACACCCGATATGTGAAGCTCGGACATCAGAGTCAATGCTTCGCGAATGGACGCGTCGGGCCCCAGGGTGACCGGATCGACGATCATTCCGCTTTCCGAGCGCTTCACCTTTTCGACTTCGGACGCCTGGTATTCGACAGGAGCATTGCGGTGGATGACGCCTATTCCTCCCTCCCGCGCGAGCGCAATTGCGAGGCGAGCTTCCGTGACAGTATCCATCGCGGCGCTGACAAGAGGAATGTTTACGGGAACCTGACGAGTGAATGGCGCCGTCGTCACAACATCCGCTGGAGCAACGTCAGACTCACCGGGAACGAGCAGGACATCGTCGAATGTCAGGCCTTCTGGGATCGCATCGCGCATGGTTCTGTTTCTCCGTGCGGCGTCGGGGCGTCGCACCCCGGGGTGGGGTGTTCCAGGTGAGTTGGTAAAATATGCCGCCATTTCGTTTGCGCCGTCAAGACACCGAAACACAGGCGTCTGAGACAGGCCATCATCAAGACTCAGACTCGCACACAATGGCGCGCGTTGGAAGACAGAGGTGTCACGCGGTATATTGAAAAACGTTCAGTGGACCACACACACAACGGCTGCAGGAACCTACTCGCTGAA
Source organism: Candidatus Latescibacterota bacterium (assembly GCA_022706085.1). GTDB lineage: Bacteria > Latescibacterota > MWCZ01 > MWCZ01 > MWCZ01 > MWCZ01. The sequence goes on from JAKJDF010000001.1 coordinate 164,660, forward strand.
ATACCTCGCGCCGCCCCACCGAATTGATCGGATTTCCGCCCGGTGAGATTGTACGTTGTCCTCGGACACCGTTCGTTAACCGGTAGCGGTAACGGCATACTGCGTCTGGGAGGTGAACTCATGCACACCATCATGGACAAGCGTCTGCTTGCGCCCAATGTGTACAGGCTCGAAGTCGGCGCACAGTTGATCGCCGAAAGAAGGAAACCAGGGCAGTTCATCATCCTTCGGGTCAACGAGGAGTCAGAGCGTATCCCGTTGACAATCGTGGAAAGCGACCCTGTTGCGGGAACAATAGTGCTTGTGTTCCAGGTAATGGGCGAGGGTACTCGACTGCTCGCTTCCCTGGAAATGGGTGATGAGATTCGGGACGTCGTCGGACCGTTGGGACATCCCACGGAAATCAGCCATTTCGGCACGGTGGTCTGCGTCGCTGGAGGAATCGGTGTGGCCCCCATGTTTCCTATTGCCAAAGGGATGGCCGACATGGCGAACACGGTGATCAGTATCGTGGGGGCGAGAACCCGTGAACTCTTGATACTTCAGGAGGAAATTCATTCGGTTTCCTCGGAAGTGTTGATTACTACCGACGACGGGACCTTTGGCCGGCATGGGTTTGTCACCGATGCATTGAAGGAACGCCTCGAATCAGGTTTCAAACCGGACGCTGTCGTGGCGATAGGCCCCCTTCCGATGATGCGGGCAGTAGCAGAGACAACTCGTCCTTACGGAATAAAAACCATCGTCAGCCTGAACCCGATCATGGTCGACGGTACCGGAATGTGTGGCGGTTGCCGCGTCTCCGTGGGCGGACAGATGAAGTTTGCCTGTGTAGATGGACCGGAGTTCGACGGACATCAGGTGAATTACGCCGAACTGGCGAATCGTCAACGGATGTACCGTGACAAAGAGGCGTGCAAGATTCGAAGTCTGATACCCTGATCTCCCAACCCCACCTTGCAACATTGACGAAGAACTGTTCGCAAAAGGCTGCCAGATGAACCCTTCAGAAAGTGCTGTTGAAAGGAACCCCGAACGACGCAAACCTCAACCTGCGCGGCCGCGACAGGTAATGCCGGAACGTCCGCCGCTGGAAAGGAACCGGGACTTTGCCGAGGTCGCTACCGGGTTCACCGCGGAAATGGCAATCGCGGAATCAGAACGTTGCCTCCAATGCAAAAAGCCACTCTGCATTCAGGGGTGCCCGGTAGGCATTGACATCCCGGCATTCCTCCGTTTCATCGCTGACGGGGATTTCGCGGGTTCGATAAACCGGCTGAAGGAGGATACGAATCTCCCCGCGATCTGCGGGCGGGTGTGCCCTCAGGAGACTCAGTGCGAAGAAAAGTGCATCGTTGGAAAACGGAACCAACCGATCGCGATAGGTGCGCTGGAACGTTTCGTCGCTGATTGGGAAAGGGAAAACGGCGCCGTCAAAACACCCGTAGTAAGTGCGCAAACAGGAAAAAGGGTCGCGGTGGTCGGTTCGGGGCCTGCCGGGTTGACGACGGCAGGGGAACTTGCCCGCCGGGGACACGCCGTGACTGTTTTTGAAGCGTTGCACGAACCGGGTGGAGTGCTTGTATATGGAATCCCGGAGTTTCGCCTTCCCAAAGAGATCGTCCGGCGCGAGGTGGATGGGTTGCGGGCAATGGGAGTGGAAATCCGGCTTAACACCATCGTCGGCAGGTCCCTTACGATAGACGACATGTTCGCCCAGGGGTTCGATGCGGTTTTCGTGGGCTCCGGCGCAGGGCTGCCACATTTCCTCGGAATCCCCGGCGAGAACCTCAATGGCGTATACAGCGCCAATGAGTTCCTCACGCGCATGAACCTCATGAAAGCATTCCGGTTTCCGGATTACCACACCCCGATTCACGTCGGCAAAAAGATCGCGGTGTTCGGTGGTGGCAATACTGCTATGGATGCCGCCAGAACTGCGCTCAGAATGGGCCCCGAATCCGTCAAACTCATCTACCGCCGGTCAGAAGCGGAAATGCCAGCGCGTGCGGAAGAGATTCACCACGGGCGAGACGAGGGCGTGGAGTTTGTTACGCTGACCGCGCCGGTGGAATTCCTTGACGACGGCAAAGGGTGGGTGGCTGGTGTCAAAATCATCAAGATGGAACTGGGCGAGCCCGACGCGAGCGGGAGACGTCGTCCGGTTCCGATTGAGGGCAGTGAAGAGATAATCGAGATAGACACGGCAGTGATTGCCATAGGCAACAGCCCGAATCAACTGATTCCCCAGACAACAAAAGGGCTCGAGACCACACGCCATGGAACACTCATCGCGAACGAAGCAACCGGTGAGACGACGAAAACCGGAGTCTTCGCAGGCGGCGATGTCGTGACGGGTGCCGCCACTGTGATCCAGGCCATGGGCGCGGGGAAGGCCGCGGCGGCCGCCATAGACGATTTCCTGATGAAACGCGCGAACGCGGAAGAGTTCAGACAGTACCGCGAGAAGTTGTCAGGGTTCTTCCTCGTGGATTCACCTCGACGAACGCCGGAAGAGCGGCTTGCGCTCCTCCGCTCACTCGGAGTGCCGGGACCGGAATCTTTCCTCGCCAAGCGATTGCCGCAATGGGACGCGCGGGTGGACGAACTGCTCGATCCCTCGTCCCTGGACATGATGCCGGTGCACGTTTCTCACGCGCAGGCACGGTATGTTCGAGGTGCCATCCAGAGCCTTCCTGAGGACGTGAAGGCACGCATTTTTTCCGCAAAACTGGGACCGACTGGAGTTGGCGAAGCGATCAAGGCGCTTTACCTGCGCGAAAAAGGCGTTCCGTTACCGGAAGATTTCGCAGTAGCCTCGGTGACTCTGCTCGACGATGTGCGTCAGTCCGTCCGGGTGGTAGTTCAGGACGGAGGGAGGAGTCTCACCGTGGACGTCGTGCGCATGAATGCGGACGCGGAGATTGTGTACTCCGCAGTTGCGGAGGTACTCGGAATCGCTCACTGCCGGGCCGAGGGCGTTTCTGCGCCCAGGGGTGACAAAGCTGCGGTCACGGTCGTACCGAACGGCGCGAGACTCTCGGATGACGCCACGCTAAACGACGAGTATTTCCGCGAGCAGTGGCCCTTCCTCGTAGACAAAGTTGCGGAACAGGAGGCCCTTGCCGACTTCATGGGTGCGGAAACCAGCCCCGATTCCTACACGGTAACAACTGAACCGGTCTCAGTCGTCGCAGACAACCCCCTTGAAATGTTCCACTACTTGCCAGTTTCCAACAGGGCGAATGAGCCGGTGTTCAAGCTCCTGTTTGCGAAGGCATTGCCTGATGCGCCGGCGGCAAGGGCCAGAACGGCACGCGATTTCATCGTGCGGTACGAGACCGCGTACGGCGCCGCGGCCGCTCGCATCAAAGAGCGCTGGAACGCCATAGAAGCCGTACTCGCAACGAGAAAGGATGCCGTGGAAAATTGCTCCGGCATGAAGTTGACAGAGGCGCTGGGGATTCTGAAAGACACGTTCAGATGGAACCCGGTTTCGCGGCTCACGAGGATGTACGAGGCGTGCATTCCCGAGCAGTGGAGCGCTATCGGAAAAGACGTATGGTTATGGAGGCGACAGAAACAAGCCTGAGGACTGTGCTCCGCGAGGGCATCTCGAACAGGATGCCCTCGTTCCATTCGGTATCAGGTGTTACCGATTAGTGTCTCTGTCGGAAAGTTCCACGGTCCATTCGGTTGTCATACGTTCCGGGATACACACCCGTCTGCGCGTATACGTGTCTTCGTCCTCGTCTTTCGCGCGCAGATCATAGCTCCCCGGGTCCAGTGTCCAGGTTTGTGATTCACCCGGGCGCAATACCTCGCTGCTTCCCAACCGGTCGGGTCCCCAGCTGTCGCTGGACGTGGGCGAGATGTACACGTATCGGATGGTCCAGTTTCCGAGCCCGTTCACGATTCGGAGCCGCGTCGACTGGACGGCGTTGATCGCCCCGAACACTCCGGACCCGAGGATCGCCCCTGCAGCAAGCACTATCCAAAGCGAACGCCGCATGCTAGCCTCCCTTTCCCTGGTGTGGCCCCCCTCGTCAACACAACTGCAGCGCCGGGGTCAGGGTGTGCAGTCGACTCAAACCTGCCTGGAAGGCGGACAGGCCTTTCGTGCAAAAATATACACTCCTTCACTGAATGTAAATAGTCTCGTATATCTGTATGCGAGGCACGGTGAATCGCAGCTTGTTGCCGCTCTGATGGAACGGAAGCTCTTTCGGGGACTCCCACGGATTTGCCGCGCATACGGACTTCACGCGATGCGCGTCCACCCGCAATCGCACTTCCACCTCCGTACACGGCACAACTTCACCCGGCGGGAGGCCGGGGCCGGGCACGTCGTAATTGACGAAGTGCAGCACGATTGACTTGTCGGCCCGTGTTCCTGACCACGCGCTCGCGCGCAACGTCGGGGGTGTCCCCCGCCCCGTTATCGACAGATTTCGTCCCGCGAGATCGTTCAGCAGGCCCAACAACCTCGGGTCGTGCTCCGGCGCGTCCGCAGCCTTCGCACGAAGCGAAGGAAGAACCTTTTCCCTGTACTCGTCGCGCATCGCATCTTCGATATCGTGAATATCCCAGATGCGCCGGGGTATCCACTTCCTCAGGTCGTTCAACCAACGAATTCTGCCCGTGGACGCATAATCCACAGACTCCGTACCGTCCGCACCGCGACGCCATACGAGCGGCCTCAGGCGACCGATCAGGTCCGTCAGCTTCACGGAACGGCCATGTTCATCGAACGCACCCGTGTTTCCCGTAACGAGCACCCGCCCGCCCCGTGCGACGTATTCTGCAACCGCCCTCCTTCCAGAGAGCGGAAGGTACTCTACGTGCGGCAGAATCACGACTTCGAAGCGCGAGAGTTCTGAAAGCGTTACTTGCCCTTCGCACAGGAAATCGAACAGGACGTGATTTTCCGCAAGATATCGTGCACACGCCGCCGATTCGCGCAGATGGTGTGTGTTCTCCATATGCACTTCATCAAAGCTCAGAACCAGCCCCACGTTCGCGTGCGAAGAACGTCCGCGGAACAGATGCGGATTCCCCTCGAAAAACGCCCGGTAGGCCTGTCGGATTTCGGCAAAGTGGTACGGCATCTGAACAAACGCGCCGTCTCCGGAAAACGCGACCGCTTCGGCCGTCGCAAGCTCAGTCAGGTTACGGCTCTCCGCCCCCTGATACGGGAGAACGCACGAACGGACTCCGCACGCAGCCGCGTACTTGTAAGAAATCATCAGGTCGAGGGTATACCCGGGGGCCAGCGTTCCGGGGAAGAACTCATCCTCGAAAAAAATCAGATCCGTGCCGCGCGCCCACAGCCGTACGTTTTTAGCGTCCCGGCAACGGCTCAACGCGTGACAGAAACCTGTCATATTACCCCAGTTCGGGACGATGAGAAAGCGCTGCGTCACCTCGTGTGCGGCCTCTCTGAGTTCCGCGTTCCGCCGCGCGATTGTCCAGGCCCAGAATTTCTGCGTATCAGCCCACCGGCATAACATGCGCGGGGTGCGAACCCCCAGCATGGAGACATCACCGACACGCCCCGCATATTCAGCACCTTCTTCACCGAGGGTGCGCTCAAGAGTTGCCAACCAGAACTTGTATGATTTCATCCAGTGGAGGCCCGTCCCTCCCTCACTCATTTTCGCTTTGCGGACGTCCGTGGTCCCAAATATCTCTTTGAACAACTCCGGTTCGTTGTCGCGGAACTGCCTGACGTACTCGGGTTGCCGGCACGCCCAGTAGATGACGTCTCCGGCAGTGGCGAGCTTTGGACGAGAGGCATCGGTCGACCCGTAACGTTCCTTAAGCTCTTTCTTTGTATATGTTTCCGAAAGAAATGCTGCGAACTCCCGCTGGCAATACTGGCAACGGCAGTGCATGATGTTGTTGTCCACAAACGTCCCGTCGTAGCCGTACGATGCAATGAGCCTCACCATCGTTTTGAGCCAGCCGTGCCAGAACGGATTGTTCGGGCACGGGGCAAAACGCAAAGGCGGATCGGTGCGCGTGAACCTGTAGGGGTAATTGAAGTGAAGGCTCCCGTCCTGTTCCCTTTGCATCCACTCTATCGGATCCACCGCCGGCTTAGGGCCAACATCCTCGGCATAGTCATCCCAACGATCAAAAAACCACCAGAAACCGAGACGTTTCTCAGGGTCGCCGCCTATGGTCTGATTGCAGATGTACGGAATGATAGTGTCGACGCCGGCAGCGTGAACGGCGTTCACCCATTTGACAGTCGCGTTTGTCCGCTTGCGAACCTCCTCGATGCCGATTGGAAATGACCACGCCAGAGGTCCCTTTCTGTCATAGTAACTCGAGGCACCGGCCCGGGAGAGGTAGGGCATGTCGTTGCACGCGTGGAACACGTTGGGGGGTGCATCACGGAGAGGGGCGACCGATGCTTCGATGTCGCTGAGGTGATCTTGATAGTTGATCAAATAGGTCAGAGGAAGGTTTTTGGTCGTGTAGGCCGGCATCGTAAGTACCCCTTTTTCTGAGGTTACCCCCGAATCTGGTGGAGCTCAACGGCCCGTCGCCGTTCGAGTTACCCTGTCACAAGAGAGACCCCGTTTTCCTCGAAATGCGCAACAATCGCAAAGCGGAGGTCGCTGGAAACTTCAGACGCAGAACTCGCTTCCCTGGTCCACACTACCAGTTCGTACGTCTGGGCAGCGGCCGACATGTCCTTGAACCGCACCACGGGCCCCGGGTCAGCAAGAATTCGGCTATCCCTGCCCGCCACCTCAAGCAACAATTCTTTTATGCGCTCCGGACTGTGTTTGTTAGGAACAACGACGTTAAGTGAAGAACGGAACTGGTAGGAGGGGGTTGTCCAACTTACGAGCATCTCATTCACCAATCGGCTGTTCGGAATGAGAAGAATCGTGTTGTCAAACGAAACAACGCGGGTCATGCGAATACTTATGGAATCAACAACGCCGCGCGTATCCCCGATTGATATCACATCTCCCGAGCGCACGGGCCGCTCCACGAGGAGGATGATACCACTGATAAAATTCGATGCAATGTTCTGCATGCCGAAACCAATTCCGGCACCCATCAGGCCACTGAAAACCGTGAGGGAGGAAAGGCGCAGACCGGCCGTGTCCAGAACAATCACAACTCCAAAGAAAAGAACAACATAGTAGAGAATTCTGGAGATCGTATATCGCGTCGAAGACTCTATCTTCCCTTTCGCGAATGTTCCCGCCGTCACTTTCCACCGGATCACTCGAGCAACAACCCACACGAACACGAGACCGAGGATAGTTTTCGTGAGCACAGCCAGCGTGAGTGTGCCTCCCCCAAGAGTGAAAAGAGGGTATTTCCAGACCGCCAGAAACACTTCTATCAATCGGCTTCCCGTCATTTTCAGACTCCCTCCGGCGTCACACCATCAGAACGCCGTTATCGAGAATCAAAGATCCGTCCGCCCACACAGTCGGTCGCAGCAGAATCCCGTCCTGATGGAACGGGGCACGCACGATGCCTCCCATTGAACGATTGTCTCCAAATGCCAGGTGCGCCGTGCCCAGTATCTTCTCATCCTCCAGCACGTGCCCGGTCAACCGCGCGGCATCATTCGTTCCAATCCCCAGTTCAGCCAGATTTCTCGCTTCCGGGCCTGCGGCGTCCATCCGTGCGATGAGCGTTTTTGCATACACATTGCCCCGGATAATTGTTGCCGTCCCCGCCTCGACAACAACTTCGATCGGTTCCTTCAGGACCCCGCTGCCGCCGATGCAGCCATCGATTACGATAAGGCCACGGCCGGTTCCTTCAACCGGTGCGAGATACGCCTCGCCCGCCGGGAGGTTGGTAACCCCCGGGTTTCTCAGAATGCCTGTGTCGGCAGAAACCTTCCGCCCTTCGATCGAGAACGATATATCAGTACCCGCAGGCGTCGTGACACGGACCGTCCGTTTTCCCTGCAACGCATTCGCCACGCGTTGCGTCCGTTCGGCGATTGCCTCGTAATCCGCAAGAAGCGCGCGAGACATGATATCTTCCGTGATTCCGGGGAGCGTTGCTATTCGGGCTCCTGCCTCCGAAGCCGCGCGCCGGGCTTCGGTATGGGTGAGCGACTTCGAGGTAGGAGCGAACACCACCTGGGCGGCGGCCATCGCCGCCAACACCGGGGGCGGGGGTTCAGACCCGTTTTCCGCGCGGGGGAGAATTTCGATCAGCTGAGTGTCCGCGCCGGCTTCCACAGAGGCTTCGAACAGGGCACGACCTATCGACAGACAGGGCGCGTCCGCAATTACGACCACCTGCTCCGACCTCCGGACCCCCAGGCATTGACCCACTGCAACTCGAGCAGCCCGCATCAGAGACGATTCTCTCATGAACGACCTCTTTCAGGGAACTCCGTGGTTGCGCGTTCCGGACGCGCGGCGTTAGGTTACGTATCGGGGCTCCAACGGCCTCGACGCAACCTTAGGAATTATACCACTCTACGGGGAAACGATCCTATGTCGTTGCACCAACGATTGTGTGACGCCGTCAACGAAGCTCGAATCGGGCAGACGGCGCTGGAACTGGTCTCCATACCGAGTCCTACCGGTTCCACTCGCGAAGCGATTCGATATTTCGAAACAGTGTACCGCGAGCTTGGCTGCGAAATCACGCGCATTGATGGGATCAAAGGGTCTCCGTTCGGAACGGACGCGCCCAGCGTGGCAGCGAGATTGCGTGGCACGAGTGACGCACCCACACTCCAGATAGATGGACATATCGACACCATTCCCGCAGCACACGCCCCCGCATCGCTCGTTAACAATGTGCTTTCGGGACGGGGCGCGGCAGATATGAAGGGTGGGTTGGCTGCGGTGATCGAAGCCGCGCGTGTTCTCCGCGAACTACAAGTCCAGGTGCCCGGTGACCTCCTGTTCACGACGCACGGGCTTCACGAGGCGCCGACCGGCCACGGAGAAGGGCTGCTCGCGCTTATCAACGAAGGGCTGCATGGCGCGGCCGCGGTTGTGGCGGAAGGACCGGTAGATGAACTGGCAGTCACCGGGCGTGGGATGGCCATTTTCACCATTGAGGTCAAAACAACAGGCAGAAGCGGGCATGAGAACGAGACTCCGCCGGACACGCCGCATCCGCTCGTGGCTGCCGCGGAGGTCCTGAGGGCTCTGGAAGCGGAACGTGTGCGTCTGCAGCGCACCCTGCGCCCGTACGTAGGATCGGAGACAATCTTCTTCGGACAACTCCACGGCGGGGATTTTTACAATCGTTTCCCGGTGGAAGCGATGATTCAGGGAACCCGCCGGTACTTTGACGACCACGATGTCCGGGAAGTCAGGGAGGAAATGGAGGCAATTCTCGCACGGGTCGCTGAAGACACAGGTACGACAATCACGCTGGACTTCGACCGCATTCGCGATGGCTTCAAGGTGTCTGAGGATGAGCGAATCGTGCGTGCATTCCGGTGGAGTTACCGCGCACTGAACGGCAAAGAGCCACCGTTAGGGGCGTTCAAGTCGGTTGCAGACGTATCATTGCTGGTTCAGGCCGCCGGGATCCCTGCGGTGTTTTGTGGAAACAGAGGAATTGGTGCGCACGCCGACAGAGAGGAAGTGGACGTTCGGGAACTGGTTCACCAAACCCGGATGCTCCTCGGAATCATCGTGGCGTATTTTGGACTCGAGACGTGAAGGGTTAATGACCATGAAACCGTGGCTTGACGAGGTTGATCGCTGGGTCCGTGAGATCGTGCATGCGTCCACTCATGGGCGCGCATACGACCTCCTGGTGGGTGATCCGCTGCCAGAGGAATGGGGCGGACAGGCGGCAATCGCTTCTTATCTGGCCGGTTGCTTGGCTCTGGACGGCAAGGAAAAGAATGACGCAACCCAGGTTGAGCGTTCACGTGAGTTCATGCTTCTTCCCGACCCGGTACACGCGTTTGCGGCCAGCCCGGCGTGGGAAGCCATTGTTGCCCTTCGTAATGCACACATGCTGTCAGACGCCAACGAAGAGCAGATCCGCGCAGCCATGACAAAGACAGCGCAGAACGGAGTCCGCAACTATCTCGTGATTCGGATGGGAATTCGACGGTTCAACCATGCCATTACTACTGCGAATATGTGTGATGTCATCAGCCGCCTCTGGCCGGACCATCCCGACTCCGCGGAATTGCGTCAAGCCGCGGAAGATGTGTGGGGAGACTGGTGGCTGATCGGCGACAACATAGAGATTGCTGCCAATTACGAGGCTTTCGCGCAGGTTGACCTGCTCCTGTGGGCGGAACGGCGAGGTGAGAAGGCGCGGATGCTGGATGATCCTATGACGCATTTCTGGATGGACCGGTGTCTGGAGCATATGCTTCCGGTCGGCATCGTTCCAGGATATGGCGACACATGCACAATGGAGCTTTGGGCAGACTGGTTCGCGCTTTACTCCCTGATGGCAGCCTGGTGCGGAGGTTCACGGGGAAAGAGAGCCGCCTGGAACGCCGAGCGCATGTTCTCCTGGGCGGCCACCCGGGGCTGGCTGGACCAGAATCTCGGCATCATTGACGAGGTTCCCGATGACCCGTACCGGGCAAAACAGGGCTGGACACAGATTCCCCGCACCGGCTGGTATCTCGCGCTTGGCCGTGAATGTGTGAGGAAAGCCTGCAAGGAACCGACCGCACCGCCTCTGCGGCCGGTGGTAACCCATAGAACGGTTTTTGCCCAACACGTGATGAGCGACCTTTCCTGGTCGTTGACACCGCCTGCCGGTGGTCCCCGAGTGGCTGACAAAGTCGTTCTCAAAACGGGTGTGGAGGCTACCAGCCCTGCGCTCATGCTGGGTTGTGCCCGCCAGGTCTGGCACGACCATCTGGACGCGGGGGCCGTAATCGCGTTTGCCTCGGACGGGACCGTTCACCTCGACGACACCGGATACATGCAGAAATACCCGGTGTTCCACAATCTCTTCTGGGCGGATGCCCGCGAGAAGACGTGGCTCCATTACGGAAAAGAGGAGTACTCAAGACACCGGGAGCTCCATCGGCCCAGCGATTACCGTGTGTCCGCGTTAACCGGAAGGGAGGTTGCCCAGCTCGCCGTTATCGACTGTGAGGCCCCCCACTGCATGCCTGTCTACCACCGGCGCGAAACGATCCTTACAAGGAGCGGCATCGCGATCATCGCCGACCATGTGGAGCCTTACGCCACGGGATTGATCGGCTCTCCGGTCTGGCACGTTCAGTACGTTCACGAGACCAAGGACGACTGGGCCGAGGTGGCCATAGGCGAGTTCCGCGGCATGAACGGCCAGCATTGCGATAACAAAACCGGTCGTTTGAGAATCCTGACGCCGACGCACAGGGACTCCTGGACGATCATTCAACAGGAAAACAACGACCCGTACGCCTCGCCCGGCTACCGGGAACCGGTCACGCGATATTTCCATTACTGGAAGCGCAGCTTCGTGCTCCGCACCGCGCTTTCCAAGCCGACGCCACTTGCCACTGATTCGCCCAATCGGTTCTACACGGTGCTTGTTCCGTTGCCCCCATCTCACGGCCAGTCCGGTGGCAACTTCGTCGAATTGCTCGCTGAGCAAATGGACCTCGGCTTCGTAGCGCGTGTACGCGATGGCATAGTATCGCTCAATTTTACGGAAGGACAACTGGTCGGGGACTGGGGAAGCACCGACGCCATGCATATGTGGTGGGACCGCAAAGGTGTGTTCGCGCACCGCGTGAAGGCGATCAACCTACCCGAACTTCGTCTGGATACGGGCGGGCAATGGGCAGACCTGGATCTCTTCTGGGATAGAGAGGGGGTCACCGGGGTGATCTCGACCGAGCGTGCAACGACCGTGACGGTCGAGGTACCGGGAAAACGCGCTTCTTTCCGCGTTCACGGAATCACGGAAGTCGGACGCAGAACCGATCGGTGAAGGTCGAACCGGGGGCACCCCTCCGGGGTGCGCCCGTCTTACAGACCAAGGTCGCTCTTTTTCATCACGGGCTCCGCTGAGAAACCCGCTGCCGCGAGATTATCTGCCGCTCCTTCCTCCCGGTCGATCACATAGATGATCTTCACCACCTCCGCGCCGAATTCGTTCAATCGGCGCGCCGCCTGAATTGCCTGGGACGCCGTGGTCAGAACGTCCTCCACGAGAACGACTCTGTCGCCTTTCACAAGCCGCCCCTCGAACAGCTTGCCGGTGCCGTAATCCTTTGCATTCTTGCGGACGATTACAAAGGGCTTGCCCGTCCTCAACGCAACCGCGGTGACGAGAGGAACCGCTCCGAGTTCCACCCCCGCGAGCCGGTCGAAATCCCGAGGCAGCAGGGCCGACAGGGCTTCAGCAATCGCCTTCAGCAGTCTCGGTTCCGTCGAAAACAGGTATTTGTCAAGGTAGTATCTGCTCCTTTTTCCACTGCTCAGGACGAAATCGCCCTCAAGATACGCGGCTTCCTTGATCGTTTTCGCAAGTGCAGATAGCTCCACGGTATTCCTCCCGGTTATGATGAATCGCGGTTTCCAGACACGCACTCGCGAGCCGTCCCTCGATGGGGATTTCGAGGCAACCGCTTGCGACTCCGTGCATCTATCAACGAATTTAAAACAGTACCCTGCCAGGCTTTCTCTCCGCAACAGGAAATTCATTACGATGGCGAAAATTCCGACAATCGACGACATTCACGCAGCGCGGGAACGAATCTCCAAGTACGCGTATGTAACCCCGCTCGAACATTCCACGGATTTCTCCCGGCTTCTCGGGAATGACATCTCCCACAAGCTGGAAAACCTCCAACTCACCGGCTCGTTCAAAGTTCGTGGCGCGCTCAACGCCGTGCTGTCTCTTCCCAAAGACCAATTGGCCGCAGGTGTGATAGCGGCATCCGCAGGAAACCATGCCCAGGGAGTGGCATTCGGAGCGCATCAACTCGGCATCAAAGCAACAATCGTGATGCCGCTGGGCACCCCGCTCGTGAAATTGATGGCCGTGAAGCGGTGGGGCGCTGAAGTTATCCAGACCGGTGAAACGTACGACGAGGCTGCTGATTGTGCCGCCTCAATGGCACACGATACCGGCGCGTGTTTGATTCACCCGTTCAACGACCCGAAAGTCATCGCCGGACAGGGAACCATCGCGCTGGAAATCCTGGAACAGAAACCTGACGTAGATGCGGTCGTCGTCCCGATTGGAGGTGGTGGGCTGATTTCCGGCATCGGGATCGCGGTGAAAGAACTGCGCCCTCGTGTTCAGGTGATCGGTGTTCAAGCGTCCGGTGCGGACGCAATGGCGCAGTCGCTCGGAGCAGGGGAAATCCGGAAATCACCGCGCACGCTGACCTTCGCAGACGGCATCCGGGTTGCCCGGCCCGGCGATCTGACGTTTGCCATCTCTCGAAAAGTGGTCGATCAGGTGGTTACGGTGGATGACGACGAGATCGCGAACGCGGTCCTCATGATGATCGAGACCGACAAATCCGTGGTGGAAGGCGCCGGCGCGGCACCTCTTGCTGCCCTTATCCACAAACGTGTGGGATTGAGAGGCAAACACGTCGTGCTGATTGTGAGCGGCGGAAACATTGACGTGAACATCCTATCCCGGATCATTGAACGAGGCCTCGTGAAAACCGGGCGTCTCATACGAATCAGTGTGACGCTGGGAGACCACCCCGGTGCCCTGGCAGGAATCACCGACCATCTCGCCAGGTTCGGAGCAAACGTGCTCCATGTCCATCACAACCGCGCATTTGCCCGAGGCCGTCTGGATGAGACCACGGTGGAATTCGCACTCGAAACTCGTGGTCACGAACACGCCCGGGAAATTGTTCAGGGGCTTTCCCGAGCGGGGTACCTGTGCGACGTGATCGCCGGATGACCCCGCAAGCGGGTTGATGTATCTGTCCGCGCGCGGTATTTTTGTTAGTCTTGCACGCCATCTTTTCTCCAGGTCGTAAGTGTCCCGCCGTTCAGGGGTGACTGTTCGATGTTACGATTCATGCGCAATCAGCGTTTTGTAAAAGCGCTCATGTGGATTGTCATACTCTCTTTCGTCGGCTGGCTTGGTTTTGAGCTTGGCTACGGGGGCGGAGGACGGTCTCAGGCCACGCCGGAGGTGGGCGAAATTGCGGGGGAACCGGTTTACTGGACCGAATTCAGGAGGGAAATCGGCACCCTGCGAGAATATTACCGTCGTCAGGGCAACACACAGATAGACGATTTTGATCTCGATGAGCAGGTCTGGCAACAGACGGTTCAGCGGATCATTCTCAGGAACGCTGTTGAGCGCGCCCAGATCTCCGTCACGGCTGAGGAACTGGCAGAGGAGTTGGTCAACAACCCACCGAGTGGATTCGAACGGGTTCCCGAATTCCAGCGTGCCGACGGGCAAGGCTTTGATCGCGAAAAGTATCGTCAATTCCTCGCTTCGATGACACAGGAGCGCTGGTTCCAGATCACCGGCATGACATACAGCGAGTATGAGAGCCGGGTTCTGTTTGACCTGAAAGTCCAGAAGCTGCAGCAACGGATCGACGACAACGGGTGGATTACGGTCGCCGGTCTGCGTCAGGCATTTGCTGAGGAGAACGAAACTATCAGGGCGCGCGTCATCGCTGCTCCCATCAGCCTGGTCCCTGATTCGTTGATCAAGGTGTCTGACGACGAGATTCGCTCGTACTATCAAACACACCTCAACGAGTTCAAACAGCCCACGAGAGCACGCTTTTCCTATGTAGTGATTCCCCGTCGTCCGAGCCCGCGAGATGTCGCGCGGGCAGCCGAGGAAATCCGCGCGGTTCACCGGCAGTTGCAGGAGGGAGCAGATTTCGCCGAAACTGCGCAACGTCTTTCCGAAGACGAAGGTTCGGCTCGAGACGGGGGAGACCTTGGGACCTTTGGACGCGGACGGATGGTACCCGCGTTTGATTCGGTTGCCTTCTCACTTCCTGTTGGCACATACAGCCAGCCTTTTCACACGCAATTCGGATGGCACATTGTCAAGGTCGAGCGGCGTGTGGAGGACACTGCATGGCAGCAGCAATGGGGACGTCTGAAGGCACAGAAAAAACCTCTGCCGCCGGAAGCCGGCACGCCGAAAGACTCCGTTCAGGCACGGCACATCCTGATCAAGGATACCGAACCGAGTTTCGAAACTGCCGACAGCCTGCAGGCAATCGCCGAGAAAATCGCCGCGGCGGGACCTCGTTTCGCTATTACTGCCGCGGGGTATGGTCTTACGGTTGAAACGACCCCGTGGTTCACTGAGGATGTGAACTCCCCCGTGCCGGCAGTCCAGGATCCGTTGAGGCGTCTCGTCCGATGGTCTTTTTCCGGAACTGTCGGCAGCGTTGCCAGCCCTGCGTACACGCGTGACCACATCGTCGTCGCTCGCCTTGCCGATCGTTCCCCTGAGGGGCCTCAGCCGTTGCGCGAGGTTCGAGACGCAATCGCTCTCAAAGTCCGCGTGGAAAAGCGCGTCGACATCGCAACGCAATGGTTGACTCCGATAGCGAAGAAAATTGCTGCGGGACAACCCATGGAGCAGGCCGTACAGGGCACGGAGTTCACCGTGGTGGAAATCGGACCGATCCGGCGCGGGGATTTTGTCCCCGAGGTCAGCGCCGGTGCTTCAGACGGTTTCACCGGCGCGGCGTTTGCTCTCACCACAACAGGTCAGACAACCGGCGCGCTCAGAATCCCGGAAAGAGGTTCCTATATCGTTCGACTAATTGAGAAATCGCTTGATTGGAGCACGTTTGACCAGCAACGCGACCAACTTCGCCAGAGACTTGCTCGTCAACGACGCCAGTCAACGTTCCGGGACTGGGAGACGTACGCGCGGAAAAGTGCGGACGTAAAGGACTACCGCGACCGGTTCTACAACTTCGATTGACGACATTGGCAGTGGTGGGAAGGCGTGTCTGGACCTCCCGGGGTCCGGGCACGTTTCTTTTTTCCTGTTCTGCGGAACGTTTACAACATCGCGCGGCGCTGCCTATATTGTAGCTCATGTACGCGCCTCGGACGGAACAAAACCAGAAGGAGAACGTGTCCCCGCAGATTGTTGACCCCGGGACATCGGAGGAGCGGCTGATGAGGGTGTGCAGGTTCTGGGAACCGAAAACGGGTGCCCGGCTCGGGATCGTTTTCGAGGAAACCGTGGTTGATGCAACGGCAATCGACCCGCGGGGGTGCTCAGATATCTCAGCATGGCTTGCGCTGCCGGATCCGATCGAGTACATGCGCGGCCTCACGGAGCTGGCCGAACGAAGCAGGAATCGCCTGCACATCCGTGAACTCGAACACCTCCCCGCACCCGGTTCGAGGCATCTTTTGCCGCCGATCGATAACCAGGAGATCTGGGGCGCTGGTGTTACATACCAGAGAATGCGCCAGTCACACGTCGACGAGTCCCACGGAGGGAAACTTTTTTACGATGAGGTGTATGACGCAGCCCGACCGGAACTCTTCTTCAAGACAACACCTCACAGAGTGGCAGGTCCGCTCGGGAGCATTCGCGTACGGTCGGATTCCGAATGGACCATTCCAGAGCCCGAACTCACGGTTCTTTTGAGCCCCGCCCAGCGGATCATCGGTTTCACGTGCGCAAACGACGTCACGTCGCGTGATATCGAGGGCGAAAACCCCCTGTACATGGCGCAATCGAAAACATACAACGGTTGTTGCGCGCTCGGGCCGACCATTCTGGTTTCGGACGACCCGGATTTCGCACGCGATCTCCCCATCTCACTGGTAGTGATCAGGGAAGGGATGGCTGTCTTTCGCGACGAAACGAATACGAACCAGATGAAGCGAAGTATCCCGGAAATATTGGGCTGGTTGAGCCGCGATAATGACTTCCCTTTCGGGGTGTTTCTCATGACGGGTTCCGGAATCGCCCCACCGGATGATTTCTCGCTCGAACCCGGCGACGTTGTCGAAATCGCAATCGAAGGAATCGGACGGCTCGTCAACCGTGTGGTGAAGGATACCCTACCACCCGAAACCCCAACGGCATTTGGAGTCTGAAAGGGACTCTTCGATGCAGAAAAGAAAAACGCGTGTCATTTACAACTGCGACGCGGACAACATGTTCATTTACGACTACCCGATGACGGTTGACAATGTCAACCGGTACGTGGACGAGGTCGTGGGTAAAGACATCACGACGTTTTTCATGTGCTGTAATTACGGGATGGATATGAATTTTCGCGGCAAGACCACGCAACTGATAGGAGACAGGCTGACCGCAGAACAGGTGGAAGCGCTCAAGGACCCCGCCGTCAACAAACCCGCGTCGTTCCAACGCGGGATTCTCAATCTCCGGCACCTTATCCAACAAGGCCACGACCCGCTTGAACTGGTCATCTCACGGGCGCGGGAAAAGGGGTGCGAAACCTTCGTCACGTTTCGACTGAACGAAGTACACTGCGTTGATGAGGAGCCGGACAGCGTACTTTTGTCGAAGTTCTGGCTGGAACACTCGGAGTGGAGAATTGGGAAGGTTGGTGACCCGCTGCCTGATCTCCACAAGACCATTCTGGGCCTGGTTCACCCGATAGTGGCAAGCTGGTTGCCGGCTGGCCTGGATTTCGCCGTTCCGCAGGTCCGGGACTTCGTGCTTGCGCAGTTGACCGAGGTGTGTGAACGGTACCCTCTGGATGGTCTCGATCTCGACTTTCAGCGTTTCCCCATCTATTTCCGGTTCGGACAGGAGACATCCAACCTCCCCATCATGACCGAATTCGTGAGGTCAATCCGTTCAATGACTAACAGGGTGGCAGACCGGCGAGGCAGACCCCTTCTGCTCAGTTCACGGATAATGGAAACGCCAGAACAGAATCTCGGGTTGGGACTCGACCCTGTCTCCTGGGTTCGCGAAGGTTTGATCGATTTCGTGACGGTTTCCCATTACCTCCGCAACACGCATCCCCTTCCCATCGGTGATTTCCGCAGGCTCCTGCCCTCCGACGCACCGATCTATGGTTCCATTGAGTTTGAGCGTGAGCCAGAACGGTACCGGGAGATAGCCCGTCAACTTTGGAAGGATGGCGCGGACGGTATCATGCTGTTCAACTTCTTCTGCTCCCGCGAAGGTGGCTCTGATCCGATGTTCTGGTTATTGGATGAAATTGGCCAGCGCGGTAGAATGATCGACGATTCGAGCACCTGAACTCGGCGCATCCGTCTCCGTCCTCGAGAGAGAAGACCCCGCACATGCCAGAACGACCGATCCTGCTGGTATGCAACAAGCACGACGACACCATGTCGTTTGTCGATCCCGCCTCGTTTGAAGTGCTTGAAACAATCCCGACAGGCCCAAACCCGCACGAGATCGTCGTGACGCCGGACAACCGGTGGGCATATCTCTCGAATTACGCACCCCCCGGCAATACCATCTCGCTGATCGACCTTGTCGCGGCGAAGCATGTTCGCCAGATCTCCACCGGCGAATATTCGCGCATTCATGGCGCCGCACTGGCGCCGGATGGTCGGTGGGCATATTTCACTGCCGGGCAGAAGGGATACGTAATTGAGCTGGACACGCGAACCAACGAGATTACGCGCGCCATCCCCACTGGTGGGAAAATCTCCCACATGGTTCTCGTTGCACCCGAGGGGGATTTCCTCTACACCGCAAATATCGTGACGAAGGACGTGTCCGTATTGAGGCGGGCTGATGGAGCGCTGGCGGCTCTGTTACCCTGTCAGGAAGGAGTTGAAGGTCTCGGAATAACGCCTGACGGCCGTGAACTCTGGGCGCTGAACCAGGAGAGCGGCACCATCACGGTAATCTCGCGCCTCTCGCATACGGTTGCAGAGACGTTCCCGTGTCCCGGGATGCCTGTTCGTGTCGCGTTCGCCCTCGATGGGCAACTTGCGCTGGTTCCGAGTTGGACCGAGCACGGAGAATTGATCGCGATTGAAACGGCGACACGGAGAGAGGTTGGGCGCGTTGCCGTGGGCAGTCAGGCGATCGGGATCGTTCTCTCACCGGAGGGTGATCGCGCGTTCGTCGGATGCGAGCAAACGGACGGCTTGCACGTTGTTGATATTCATAAACTTGCAGTAGTGGAACGCTTTTTCACGGGGAACGGATCTGATGCGATGGCCATCTGGTACCCGCCGCGTTGAAGGCCGGCATGACTCAGTTGACGCGTTCCCGTCTTTTCCAGAAATTTGAGTGATCACTTTTTCATTCTGTTGAGTTCCCACGCTCAGCCCGCTTTCACACGTTCTTCGCACCATGCGATCCTGCCGCCTGACCCCCGAGCATGCGCAGTACGTTCGGGGGTTTTTGAGGTGCCAGGAATGCACAAAAACCTGAGGAGCTGCCAGTTATGCCCCGACGCGACGACATCCAAAAGGTCATGATTATCGGTTCCGGTCCCATCATCATCGGGCAGGCTTGTGAGTTTGATTATTCGGGAACACAGGCGTGCAAAGCTCTCAGGAGGCTTGGATACCAGATCGTCCTTGCAAACTCGAATCCGGCGACAATCATGACGGACCCGGGAATGGCAGATTTCACCTACATCGAACCCTTGAACAAGGAAACGATGGAGGAGATCATACGCAAGGAACGGCCCGACGCTCTTCTGCCGAATCTCGGAGGGCAATCTGGTCTGAACCTGTCCTCTGAACTGGCAGCAGCGGGTGTTCTTGACAAATACGGCGTGAAGGTCATCGGGGTGAATGTCGATGCGATCAAACGCGGGGAGGATCGTCTCGCGTTCAAACAGACCATGGAAAGCCTCGGAATCGACATGCCGAAAAGTGAGATCGCCAACAGTGTCGAAGAGGCTGAAGAGATCGCGCAGCGCCTCGATTACCCTCTGGTGGTGAGGCCGGCGTATACCATGGGAGGGACTGGCGGAGGTTTTGTGTACAACCTCGAAGAGCTCAGGACTATCGTCGCCCGCGGCCTGGCCGCAAGTCTCGTCGGGCAGGTGCTGATAGAGCAGTCGGTGCTCGGGTGGGAGGAACTGGAGCTGGAAGTCGTCCGCGACGCCAAAAACCAGATGATTACCGTGTGCTTCATCGAAAACGTGGATGCGATGGGTGTACACACCGGAGATTCGTTCTGCACTGCCCCGATGCTCACCATCTCGCCCGAACTCCAGCACAAGTTGCAGGATTACTCGTATCGGATTGTCGAGGCGATCGAGGTTATCGGTGGAACAAACATCCAGTTCGCGCACGACCCCAAAACAGGTCGCGTCGTCGTGATAGAGATCAATCCCCGGACCTCCCGTTCGTCGGCTCTGGCCTCGAAAGCGACCGGTTTCCCGATCGCGTACGTCTCTTCACTCCTCGCAGGCGGTCTCACGCTTGATGAAATCCCTTACTGGCGGGAGGGGACACTCGAAAAGTACACGCCGGGCGGAGACTACGTCGTCGTCAAATTCGCGCGGTGGGCTTTTGAGAAATTCAAGGGCGTGGAGGACCGGCTCGGCACGCAGATGCGTGCCGTCGGTGAAGTGATGAGCATTGGGAAGACTTACAAAGAAGCTCTGCAGAAGGCAATCCGGTCTCTGGAAACGGGCCGTTGGGGCCTGGGCTTCGCGAAAAACTTCAACAGCCGTTCTCTCGAGGAATTGATGGAAATGCTCCGCTGGGCAACCAGCGAGAGGCAATTCATCATGTACGAGGCACTTCGAAAGGGTGCTTCGGTTGCCGAGCTCCACGAACGCACGCACATCAAGCACTGGTTCATCGAACAGATGAAAGAGCTCGTTCTGCTGGAAGAGGAACTGCTCGGGTTCAAAGGGTCGCTGCCGCCGGACGAATTGCTCATCCGTGCAAAAAAGGACGGTTTTGCGGACCGGTACCTCGCGAAGATCCTTCAGGTTCCGGAGAGCGACATTCGTGGAAGAAGAACCAAACTCGGCGTTGTGGAAGCCTGGGATGCCGTGCGCGTAAGCGGAGCGACGGATGCGGCTTATTACTATTCCACTTACAATGGCGAAGATCGCGTTCCGGTAACACAGAACAAGAAAAAGATCATGGTTCTCGGCGGTGGACCAAACAGGATCGGACAGGGTATAGAATTCGATTACTGCTGTGTCCACGCGGCTTTTGCCCTGCGGGACGCCGGGTACGAGTCCATCATGGTGAATTGCAACCCCGAAACTGTTTCCACGGATTACGATACTTCTGACAAGCTCTATTTCGAGCCACTGACACTCGAAGATGTTCTTGCGATCTACGAAAAAGAGAAGCCGGAGGGCGTAATCGTTCAGTTCGGTGGGCAGACACCACTCAATCTTGCCGCCGAGTTGGCCGCGAATGGCGTGCGCATCCTGGGAACGTCGCCGGAATCCATCGACCTTGCCGAGGACCGCGATCGGTTCCGCATGCGCATGCGAGAACTGGGCATACCGCAACCCGATTCAGGAATGGCCGGTTCCGTCGAGGAGGCTGTTCGTGTCGCCGCAGAAATCGGGTACCCGCTGATCGTGCGCCCGTCCTATGTCCTCGGCGGCCGCGCGATGGAAGTGGTGCACGATGAGGAGATGTTGCGTGAATACGTTGCAAAAGCCGTAGATATCTCCCCGGAACGCCCGATTCTCATAGAGCAGTTCCTGCAGAACGCGATAGAGGCGGAAGCAGACGCAATCGCAGATGGAACCGATGCATTCGTTCCTGCGGTGATGGAGCACATTGAGTTTGCGGGCGTGCACTCCGGCGATTCCGCGTGCGTGATCCCTCCTGTCAGTATTCCCCAGAAGCACATTGACACGATTGAGGAATACACCAGACGTATCGCGGTCGAGTTCAAAGTGGTTGGCCTGATGAACGTCCAGTATGCGATTTTCGATGACACGGTATACATTCTTGAGGCGAACCCGCGTGCCAGCAGGACCGTTCCGATCGTGAGCAAGGTCTGCGCGATCTCTATGGCGAACCTCGCCACGCGGCTGATGCTGGGAGCGAAGCTCCCCGACCTAAAGCTGCGCAGGCGCCCGATCCCGCACTTCGGTGTCAAGGAAGCGGTACTTCCGTTCAACATGTTTCCGGAGGTGGACCCGGTTCTTGGACCGGAGATGAGATCCACCGGAGAGGTTCTCGGAATCGCCGAGAACGCCGGGCTGGCGTTTTTCAAGGCGGAGGCCGCCGCTACGCCGCCCCTTCCGCTCCAAGGTACGGTGCTGATAACCGTAACCGATCCGGACAAACCCGGGGCGCTTGAAGCGGCCCGGAGATTCGTCCAACTGGGGTTCTCCATACGCGCGACTGAAGGCACGCACCGTTTCTTGACGGAGAACGGGGTACCTTCAACTCCCATCCTCAAGATGCGTGAGGGACGCCCGAATATTGCCGATGCGATAAAGAACCGCGAGATACACCTCGTAGTGAATACGCCCGGGGGCAAAAGGAGCCTTACGGACGATTCTTACATCCGCAAAGCAGCGATAAAGTACAAAGTTCCTTACGTGACTACGACTGCCGCAGCCATCGCCGCGGCAAAAGGAATTGCCGCATGGAGGCAGGGTCGTGGGGAGGTGAAGAGCCTCCAGGCTTACCATGCGGATATCGGATGATCCCGGGTTCTGAAACGGATTTGAAATGCAGCCGGGCACTCGCTGGGAGGTCGGCATGAAGAGGCTGAACAACCTTGTGGTTGAGCTCGCGTCGCGCGCCAAACTCGAACCGGGTGACGTCGTGAAGTTCCGTAACCCTCGAGAAGGCTGGGTTTTTGTATCCTGCGACGGAAAAAAGCCGGAGACAAGGCAGCTGAAAATCAACGGGCGCCCCCACCCGTGGAAAGGCTCCTTCGGGGACAACCTGGAAGCCATGTACTACCTCCCACAGGGTGAGCACGTATTGGCCGTCCACGGCAAGCCCGCTCGGCGTCTTGCGATCAGATCAATTCCGGAACTGCTGTTCACGAAGTACGGATACAACCCGTTCGTCAAGAACTACGGACCTTACGATTGGCAGTTTCTGAAGAGATACGTGCTTCCTCATGTTAACACGGTAATAGGCACCGGCAGCCCTGAGCAGAACACCCAGAACAGGGAATGGCGGAGCGCCGGCGGAAAATGGATCATCGAACGAGGGATGAGTTTTGACAAGAGTGCGCGTCCCGATTCCGGTGAAGTTGTTTCTGCGTGGGGCGGCGAACCGGGGATGACGGACCCTGCTTTCGACGGTCTGCTGCTGGACGAGTTCTTCAGCGGAGACGATGCTCGTTACCCTGCTTTTTCCGAGGCACTGCGCCGACTGGGAGCGGATCCGAAGTTCAAAGGAAAGAAGTTGTACCCGTACTGCGGTTCCCATTACCCCGACCGGAACGACTGGGGTGATCATAACGAAGAGGACACGAGCAACTCCAGCGTCCCGTTCTGGCGTGCCGCAATTCAGAGCGGGTCGCGTATTGCGTGGGAACGTTACCTGCAGGAGCGTCACGACAGGGAAATCGCGAAGGATCTCATTGAAGAGCGGATAGGCGAAAAGATCCGCCTGTGGCAGAAGGTTTTCCCGAACGTTCAGGAGTCCATGATTATCGCGTTCGGATACATGTCGATGGGCTTCGCGTTGAACGCCCACCCTTCTGTCGATTACAAGGTTTTCCTCGACATGCAGTTCCGTTACCTTGCAACCGAGCCTGCGCTGAAGGGGCTGTACGGCATCACAGGCTGGACTTCAGGGTACGCCGAGGAAGAAACCCTGAAATGGACCGCGCAGCTGTACCGCCACTACGGCATCGAGGGAAACACTCAACTTCTCAGCAAACGGTATGGGTTCACGTATGAACTTCCCCACATCAAGAACCCGGATTTCGCGTTCAATTGGGAAGGTTGGTGCGTTCCCGTCAATATCGAGAAGAACTGCACCGTAAAGAGCATCGACGGTTACAGTGCCCTGCAGGGGCGCTGGTCCGTCACGGACGTGGGCAATTCGGTCATGATCGTCAAACGGAGTTCGCTTCGCGCGAACGCAGTTTCACAGCCGATCCGGCATCTTGTTCCCGGCAAGCTGTACTCCGTGAAGCTTATCAGCGGGGATTACGATGACTTCGTGAACGGGAAATCGGAGGAAAAGCTCCACACGCTGAAAATCGGCATTGAAGGCGGAGAACTGGTGAAAGAGAAGTGTTTCCAATCGCCGCTGCCGAACCACCCGACGACGAAACTCGGACCCTTCCGGCGGGATCACCGCTACTGGTTCAATCTCCATCACCTTGTGTTCCGTGCAACGGCGAAAACCGGGAAGATCGCAATTTCTGACTGGGTAACCCCGGGCGAACCCGGAGCACCCATCGGCCAGAGCACCATGTACAATTTCGTCGAGGTTCAACCGTACTGGGCCGGCGAAGAGCAGTGAGCCGCGGACAACAATTGCCTCAAAGGATCTGGAACGTGGAACATGTGATCGTTTTCAAGCAACCAGGGCGGTTTGGTGGATGGCCGGCAAACAACGGCATCTGGTCATGGGGTGACGAGATTGTTACGGGCTTCAACGAAGGCGCGCTGGACCTGCACAAATTCCCCGGGCACCCGATCAAGGGAGACGAGAACTCGGGAAGAAGACAGGTTCGAAGCCGGGACGGCGGCGTGACATGGGAACTTATTAAGAAGCCGCACTTTGACATTCACGAGATGCCGCTGGTGAACTGCCCGGGGGGGATAACCTTCACGCAGAAAGACTTTGCGATGAAGGTGCTGGCCACGGGAGTGCACGCGGGGTCGACCACGTACTTCTACGTGTCCTACGACCGATGCACCACGTGGGAAGGCCCGTACCAGATGCCCTTCTTCGGGCTGAAAGGAATCGCCGGGCGCACGGATTACCAGGTCATGGGCGACCACGACGCGATAGTTTTCCTCGCGGCGAACAAATCCGACGGGTACGAAGGAAGGGCGTTCTGCGCACGCACAAGGGATGGAGGCAAAAGCTTCCAGTTCCTTTCATGGATCGGCCCGGAACTTGCCGGGTGGACCATTATGCCGGCTTCGGTACGCCTTCCGAACGGCCGCCTTCTGGCCGCGCTTCGTTGCAACTTCCGCCCGGAACATGGATGCCAGGTGTTCAGTTCGGATGACGAAGGCCGCACGTGGAACTATCTGAGCGAGCCGGTGAAGCCCGACATGGGAGGCAATCCACCGGCGATGATCCGGATGACCGACGGACGTCTGGTGCTTACCTGGGGCCACCGCGTTCAGCCGCGTGGAATACGCGCGTTCGTGAGTGAGGACAACGGAAAGACGTGGACGGACCCCATTATCCTACGCGAAGATGGCGGCGCGTCGGACGTAGGGTACACGCGCACCGTACAGCGCGCCGACGGAAAAATCGTTACGGTCTATTACTTCAACGATCCCCCCACTGAAGAAGGCGTGAACACGGAGCGGTACATCGCCGCGACGATCTGGCACCCCGATGAGTTTTGACCCCTCCTGAAATTACCTGCGGCGGTCGTCAATTCGCCGCAGGTTCTACATGCAGGCGCTCGCCCCACGTCATCACATGGGCCTGGCATTCCGCCGGGGCGAGAACTTCGTATGCCTGATCGTACGGCTCCCGGTGCTCGAAAGAGTGGCCAATTTCGTTCTCGTGGCCCGGCACAACAACGCGGGGCGAGACGCTCGCCAGAACCCGCTTCATTTGAGCGGTCCACACGTTCGGCAGCAGGATATCAGTTCGCTGGCGCATTTTCACGCTGTCAATCCAGGCGAAATCATCGAGATTCCACTGGTCACCCATCTGCAGGATGGTCATGCCGTCCACGGTGACGGCATACGCGTTGTTCAGCAGATCATTCTGGTGACCCGGGTACGCGTGGTATTGCAGTCCCCGGATTTCCCCAGAAGAGTCGGGCTGCACGACCGTGAGCCAATCGAGGGAGCCGTTGGCGTCGGTCATTTCCGACCTGATGTAATCCGCGTATCCCCCCTCTGCGGGCCACGGGGCGACGAGCACTGGAATGCCCCTGGCCCGCGCACGTTTCATTACCCGCGGCGATGAGTGATCGCCGTGCCAGTGGCTCAGGAACAGCACCTCTATCTGGTCGAGGATGGCGTCTATCTGCTCGTCGGTGATCAACCCCTCAGGGCCTTCGCAGATATCGTGCGCCCAGGTGTGGTTCGCGGTTTTCACCACCCAGCCGTGGTTGTATAGCTTCCAGATCGTCGCGCCGTCGGCAACCTGTTCCTCGCGCATCTGAGCGATTGCCGTGTCCACGTTGGACCGGATGAACTGGTGAACCGGTTCGAGTGAAGGAGCGCTGCGGATGTGGAGCGGCTCATCCAGCATGCACAATGCGTGGCGACGTAGCATCTGGTCGCCGCCATTCGGTGGGTTCTCTCGCAGCGTTTTCTGCACCCATCCGAGGTTTGCCGCCATCCATCGGTTCAGGAGTGGGAGATATTCGGGGTCAAGGCCGGGGAGCGCGGTTTCAATCACGCCTTCAGCGACATGGCGCCACCGTTCGAAAACCCACTCGCCATCCTGTTTGCGAAGGGAGAAGCTGAACACTCCGAGTCCCCACCCCGTGAGGGCGTACACGGGCTCAACAACCGCGGTCGAATCCGTAACTTGAACGGCGGCCCGGGCAAAGTTGAAGCTCTTACGCGGGGCAGGAGCCATGCCCCTCGAGTCTTGTTCCGGTTCCTGCCTCCACCTTTCCAACGCGAGGCGAATCTTCTGTTCATCGGTGTTCACTGATCCCTCCGTCGTGTTCGCGCTGCGGCCGGAGACCGCGGCACACCCCATGCACATGAGCGTTATCAACGCGCCGGCCAAAGCCTTCTCGGTAACTCCTGCCGACCCTGGCATCATCTTCGTCCCGTTGACATTGTCCGTTCAGCCCTCCGCTTCACGTTTCGCCGGAGCGTACCTGATCAGACTGGTTCCGGGGCATTCAACGATGTTCACGGGGAGATCCTCCAATTGCCAACCTCGGAGGCGTCGCGGGTTCGGGCAGCCATCAACCCGTATACAATACCACAGATCGCACTTTACGCCACGCAGGCGCACGCTATTTGACGCGGCAGGGCTCTGTGTCCGTCGGAACACCATGACGAATCCATCGCTGGTTTCCGGTCGGTGGAACTGGTAGCCGAACCACGCGTCGTCGCTATCGGAGTGCGGAAAGAGGGGGTAAAAATCCCCGAGCATGTAAGGCCGCAGTTCCTGATACAGCGCTACGGTCCGTTTCACCGCCTCTTCTTCGCCCGGCGCCAGCCCCGATATGAGGATGTTTCCCGCCGTCATTGCGCTTCGGAACGCATAGGAAGGTTCGAACCCGAAATTGGCACACCCGTGGAACGGGACCCACCTGTTCAGGCCGGCGTTCTGGAGCTGGTCGCCTGTGGAAACATTCCGTTCCACACAATGCATGTCGCTGTGCCAGAGCGGAAGGCCGTACCGGGCGGCCTCGATATCGAGCCGTCGCCCGCCGCTGGAGCAGTTGTCAATGAGAAGGCCGGGGTGTCGGCGTTCGAGTTCCTCCCACATCGCATACAGCCCCTCGATGTGGCGGATTTCGGTTATGCCGGCTCGATCAGGCGTGTCATTTCGCTGCCAGAAGGTGAGCGGCTCGATGTTGAAATCCCACCGCACCCATGACAGTTGCGCTTCGGTTACGAATTTGTCAATCAGGTCGGTCAACCATGCCCTGGCAACGGGATCGTGCATGCGAAAAAGCTGGCTCCATTCGCCCTCGGCCTTCATCACCCATTCCGGATGCTCGCGCTCCACCATTGTCCCCGGGTGCACGCGTTCCGGCTCGAACCAGAGCAGGTAGCCCATACCGGCCGCTCGCACAGCGTCCCCGATCGGTTTCAATCCGTTCGGGTATTTCGACCTGTCGATTTCCCAGTTACCCGTGCCTTCGGGGAAGCCGACCGGGTACCATTGCTGCGGATCCATATCCGACCAGAAGACCTCGATCCCGCGCTCTGCCATGGGGCCCACTGCGTCGAGATGAGGGCCCTCGTACGTCCCGTCGGCGGCGACCGTGGCGACGGAACAGCAGACGGGGGGAAAGACCGGCTTGCCGTAGCGTTTCGGGTAGTAGTGTTTGATCGCCAGGCGCCGGAACAGGTTGTTGCCTCTCAGATGATCGTCGCCGTCCCAGAAAACAAGGACGATTCTGGGGCAACGCACGGTCTCGCCGGGGCGGAGCAGGAAATGGGTCGTCTGCTGGCCTGCTCGCATGCGCAGCGATCCATCCCCGTCCAGTGAGAAACCGGCCTCCCATTGGCCGGACCACCCGATCGCCACCACTACGCCGCCGGTTTCCCAATCCACGTTGAAGTACGGCATGTGGCCGTCGGACGACCGACCTCCCTTCGGGGCGAACACACGCTCGGCCGCTTCAGGTACCAGAAGTTCGTCCACCGGCGCAAAGCTCCGGGCGGAGTTCGAATCGCCAAGGGAACGGTGCAAAACGCACCCCTGGGAGCCGACGTTCAGGGTTGTGTCCAGCGCACGGATGTCGGAGATGATCGGCGTCTCGTGCGTGCCGGTGTTCGTGAAGGTCAGGAGCCACTCCACGGCGGGGAGGTCGTGGTATTCAACGGCTGCGCACGTCACTTCAAGCCCGGTGGCGTCATCCCGCCAGACGAGTGTGAGTTCCGTTCTCTCCGCGTTCCGCGTGGGCGACTCTGATTCGCGACGCCAACCGCCAAGGAACTCAGAAGGAGTTCGTCCCCCGTAGACAAAGGAAAACGGCGGCTCATCCGAGCCCTTGATGGCTGTGCCCGCAAGCCAATCGGCCTTCGCGCGCATCTCCCCGCAGCGCACATCCAGCAACACCGGGGGTCTTTCTAACGCCATCTGGCAACACCTTTCGTGTCTGAATGCTTACACCGTGCGGGCCGTAAAGAACGCCATTTGTCCGAGGAATCCGCGCGCCTTCCGTTATCTACTGGACGGCGTCTGTTTCGGCAGGAAGCGGTGCATATAGCCTATCTGGAAGAGCAATTGAGCGTTCGAGTAACCGGTGTTCGCGCCGAGAGTCAGAGCAGTTTCCGCGAACAAACCCCGCCAGTTGTAGTTGTACGCGACGCCCCCGGCGTAGATCCCTCGTTTCCGCAGTATCCAGTTTTCCATCCGTTCATCCCTGTGGACAATAGCGACAAGGCCCACTGCATGGCGGGAAACCGGCGTATCGCGCAGCTTCTTCATCGCGTTTGCCTGAACACCCCAGAACATGTCGGAACCGCTCTCCACGTACCCACCCGAGATGCGCGTTCCATAGGCGCCGAACCAGTGGCCGGCCACCACGTTGATCGCCCCCGGTGTACCCAACACTACACCGATCTCGTAATACGGAGCAGCTCGGAGATCCCTTTCTTGTGCGCTTTGGGGAGCGGGTACACGTGCGATCCGTTCCACCTCGTCCATGCGGTAGACAAACTCGCTCCCATCCGCCGTGCGAATCCTCACATTCCCCGATGGCACCATTTCGACGACCACACCGACTATTCGCGACCCGTTCTTGAGGTACACGACATCCAGGTCGTCGGAGTACGCAGCCTTGACCCCCAAAAGCAGAACAATAATCAGCATGCATTTGAACGCTTTCAACATGATCCCACCTCCCAGGTTGCCCACAGATGGCAGACGATGAGGTTCGATAGAACCTCGATTCCTCAGATCCACTTGTCCTTCGGTCGGTCGAGTTCCCCGGCGATGACACTGTCCCGGAACTCATCCGTGACGTGGGCCACGTATACCTGAGCCACACCGGTACGGTCAGATCGGAACACTACCAGTTTCCCATCCGGGCTGATGGTGGGATGGGGATGCCCGTATTCGACGTGGTCCTGCGTCGCCCGTGCGTGGCAGAGAGTGCGGAAACGCCTCGACGGGACGTGGATGAGCTGGATGCCCTGATCGGGCCAGTTTGTGTCCGCAACGATCCACTCCCCGTTGAACGAAGCGCCTGAGTGCCAGAAGTACGGTCCCTGGACGAGCTGGTACGGGTCCTTCCCCGGTTCCACGATCCAGATGCACCGGTGCGGCGGCTGTCCTGTGCCCTGCAGGAGACCGGTTTTGCCAAGAATGGTGTGGTGTCCGAACTGATCGATGCGCGCGAGGAACCGGGCATCGGTCCCGTCTGGTTTCACGCTCCACACCGAAGAAGGCGTGTCATTCACATTCTGGAACACCCGCGAACCGTCCGCCCGTGTGACGGGTTCCACCTGCCCGGTATTCCGGAGGATTTCCAACCGATGGTCGTTCTGAAAGCAGCCGAGAACGATGCCACCGAGGTCGATCTGGTCAACTGCGCCGGTGTGGAGCCAGATCCGGAGAGTCTGCAAAGTGCCCCAGCGGGAAAGGAACATCGCCTTGCCGGTAGAATCGAGGCACATCCTGCTGAAGAACGAGCCCGGCGCCGCGTACTCCTCGAGCGAGAGAAGCTCCTCGTCGGCTCCGCTTTCGACGTCTACCCGGTGCAACCTGTTTTCCCAGAGCACATAGACGTGCTTCCCGTCGTGAGCAAGCGTGGCGTGCTGGCGCCCGTAGTACCCGTCGTCAGCGGATTGGCCGCCGTATTCCGTGAGTTGAAAAAGATTCAGCCCATCGGCTTCCACGCGGAAGATATCCCACGGGGCGTTTCGCTGCGTCCACCGCTGTGCGTACAGCAGAATGAAACGATTGTCCGGCGCGATGCTGGGCCAGTCGTAGGGAAAGTGAGCCGCCGGACTGGGGTAGTTGGTGAGTTGGATGACCTTGATACCGGTCGTCGGATCGTGGTACTGGACCCGCTCACTGAAGAATCTCGATTGAAGCATGAATGTCGTTCCTTGTTCTGAGCCATCCCCGTAGCGCGGCTACATCCATTTGTCTCTGGGGCGATCGAGTTCACCCGCAATAATGCTCTCCCGAAACTCCTCGGTGACGTGCGCGATGTAGAGCTGGGGCACACCGGTTCTGTCGGAGGCGAAGATGACTTTTCGGCCGTCCTGGCTGATTCCGGGATGGGGGTGGACACCCGCGTGATCCTGCTCGGCACGGGGATGGCAAAGCGTCCGCCAGTGGCCGGTCGGCACATGCACGAGTTTCAGCCCTTCATCCGGCCACGAGGTATCGGCAACGATCCACTCGCCGTCGAATGACGCCGCGGAATGCCAGAAATAGGGGCCCTCAGCGAGTTTGTAAGGTTCCTTCCCTGATTCCACTATCCAGATGCAACGGTGGGGCGGTTGTCCAGTGCCCTGGAGTTTGTCCGTCTTCCCCAGGATCGTGTGGTGCCCGAACATGTCCATCCGCGCGAGGAATCTTTCGTCACTCCCGTCCCTGTTTGCGCTCCAAATGGTCATCGGTTCGGGCCGGACATTCTTGAACACGCGCGTGCCGTCTGCCTGGGCAATCGGTTCCACCCGTTGGTAGTTCTTCAGGATTTCGATACGCCCGCTTTGCTGGAAGCAGCCGATCATCACGACGTCGCCTTCGCCGTGGGAGGTATGCCCCGTCTCAAGATTGACGCGGAAATAGGTGCCACCGCCAACCGTGGAGTTGCGGAGGCCGAACAGCACCTCCCGGCCCATATCGGCGAACTCGAATGTGCTGACGCTGTACGGCGGTTTCACGTGTTCATTCACATCAATAAGCGGTTCGGATTTGCCCGTCTCGATATCAACCGCATGAAGGATCTGCTCGCCAGAAAGCACGTAGACTGTTTTCCCATCTATTGACAGGAGAGCGATGCCGGGCCAGTCGGTGAGCTGAAAGAGTTCCAGACCGTCGGTGTCACACCGGAAAATGTCGTAAGGGGCGGTTCGACGGCCGGATCGCTGGCAATAGATCACCACGCGCTGGTTATCCGGCGTGATACTCGGCCAGGCATAGAACAGGGCTCTGCTGGGCGTCGGGTAACTTGTGATCTGGGTGACCCGGATACCCGTGGCCGGGTCGGTCATCTGGATTCGTTCGCTGTGGTGTGGAGTGCGAAGCATTCCCCTGTTCCTTTTCTTAGGGCCGGAGACCATCAGTGTTGAGCGGTTAGGTGCGCATGTCCAGAACAACCTTGAGGCAGGCTTCGGGGTGCTCGTCAACCAGCCGGAACGCCTCGGCGGAACTTGAGGCAGGATAGACGTGCGTCACGAGCTTGTCGACGGGAAGCGACCCATCCACATAAAGGCGCCACACGGTATCAAGGACCCGCTGTAACCCCCATGCGGAGGCGGGAGACTCTATGCGCTCGTGAAGCGCCACCATACGGGTTGCGCCACCCATTCCGTGGGAAGAGTGGTGAAACTCCTCTCCCAAGAAAAGTCCCCTGGCTTCGCCCTGGTAAAACCCGCCGGCAACCACCGTTCCATACGGGTTGGCCGTCACGCGGAACGCCTCGTGCAGAGCCGGGTACGTTCCGGAAACCTCGAATGCGACGTCGGCCCCTTTCCCGCGGCAGAGGCCGCGAACCCGGTGGGCGAGGTCCGATCCCGGTGAGAAGGCGTGATGGGCTCCGAATGCCCGTGCCATCTCTCGCCGCGACTCCAGAGGGTCAACGGCGATAACAGGATATGCGCCCGCCCGTCGGCAAAGCGCGACCAGCAACAGCCCGATGACGCCCTGCCCGAACACCACTGCGCTTTCGCCGAGACGGAGTGGTGCGGAGAGAAGGGCGTCCAACGCAACGCCACCAAGGGCCAGGAATACGCCGTGTACCGGGTCCATTTCAGGGGGGAGCGTTCGAACGTAGGGACCTTCCGCGTTGACGATCGCATACTCCCGGTGCCCTGATACGCAGGTAATCCTGTCGCCGACCGAGAGGTTGTTTACTCCCTCGCCCAGCTCGACCACTTCCCCCACTTCCTCGTACCCGTGCACGCACGGGTACCCGGAATGCGTGCCGTCGCCGTCTTCGAACAGCCCATTCCGGACATCCTTGCGGCTTCGTGGTGAGGTGCCACGGTACCACGTCATCTCAGTACCGTGGCTGATGCCCGAGTACAGCGTTCGGACGAGCACCTCCCCTTTGCCCGGGTCCGGTATCTCCGATTCCCTTATCTCAACCTTCCGAGGGCGCACGAAGACGACCTCACGGGAAGACACTTTCGCTTCCATAACCTTATCCTGTCGCCGGTGGGGTTCTCAGAGAAATGGTTGTCTACAGATACCGCACAACGCACGGCGAACCAAGTGCGGCACTGCCGGCGGTCCAGGAGACGCGCGCGCTGGCAGCCTTTGGGAAGGAGGTTACCCCCGGATATATTGGATTGACGAACGCTCGTTACTGGGGACGTCGCACCGACACTGGAAGCCAGAATCATCAGGAGGACACCGAAAATGGAGAAGTACCGGGTCACCATCTACAACGAATTCGTGCACGAGAAGAAAAACGAGTTCGTGAAAAAGCTTTACCCCAAAGGCATGCATGAGGCTATCGGCGACTACATGAAGAAAGAGCCCGGATTCAGCGTCAACTATGCGACGCTGGATATGCCCGATCATGGCCTTACGCAGGAAGTGCTGGACAACACGGACGTGCTCATGTGGTGGGGGCATGTCGCTCACGGACAGGTGAAAGACGAAATCGTCGATCGTGTTCAAACTCGCATTCTGCAGGGCATGGGATTGATCGTGATGCACTCCGGGCACATGTCGAAGATCTTCCGGAGAATGATGGGAACGAGCTGCGGCCTTTGCTGGCGCGAAGCGGCGGAACGCGAACGACTGTGGGTAGTGAACCCGAACCACCAGATCACCCAGGGATTGGGCGCGTACATCGAACTCCCGAACGTGGAAATGTACGGCGAGGTGTTCGACATACCGGAACCGGATGAGCTGCTCTTCATCTCATGGTTTGAGGGAGGCGAAGTGTTCCGGAGCGGATGCGTGTGGCATCGCGGGCGAGGGAAGATATTTTACTTCCGCCCGGGACACGAGACATTCCCGATCTTCTACAACAAAGACGTTCTGAAGGTGCTGGCGAATGGCGTCCGCTGGGCTAAATTCGCTGGAAACACCGAAGCGCGGGGCGTGATCGAATGCCCCAACGTGAAAGAACCGCTCGAGAAACTCAGCCCGAAAGACTACAAGATGGGAGAAATTGAGCACCCGAAGGCGTGATCCGGTAGAAGTTTTAGGAAACGGAAGCGGCTCGACATCTTCGCTGATGTCGAGCCGCTTTTTTGTGGTCCAGGAGATCAGATCGTTCGGGGCGGCCAATTGGTGAACGCGGCTTCACTTTCGTCAGGTCCCAGTGCGTCTCGCAACTTGCGCGTCTCCACGACGAGTGCGTCGCACAATTCGGTCAGTTCGGCCACGTCGGGAACTCCGGTGTCCCAGGTTTCCCACGTGTCAAAAAGGCGCTGGAACGGTTTGACGTCCACATATCCGCCACAGAGCCGTTTGAAGTCGTTCAGGCATTGCGTCCGCTGGTTCGCGTAGACGCCCTGAGCCTGAATCGCTGCCCTGACAACCACCCATGCCACGGTGAACGCGGTGTAGTGGAGCGCGTCCGCCTCCTCGGCTTCGGTGAAGGGAGTTCGCCCCTTGAAATGCGTGGTGAACCGTTCGCGGTCGCGGGCAACACTTTCCACTTCGCGCGAGACGAGTTCAGTCCACGCCGTCTCGGCAAGCCGCAGGCGACGTTCGGTTGGTTCCGCGTGGGCGGTGTTGGCCAGTTCGCGGGTCACCTGCTCGCAGATCGGCAGTCTGTGCCTGCCGGGTGCCTTCAGCCAACGCTCGGCCATGGGTTCGGTGATTTCGTACAGCGAGTCCTTCACCAGACCCTTTTTGATCGCGTCCTGGAGGGTCAGGAAGAATTCGTCCATTGTCAACAGAACGATCTCCGGATGCGCCGCGTACTCGTCCAGCTCCGACTCGATCTGTTTCCAGATGCCCGGAGAAATCTGGGCAAACAGGAACATGAATTGCGGTCGTGTGGGGCACTCTTCCCGGAATTTGATGATGTCGGCAACGGTATTGTGCCCAACGTTCGCAACGTGTACGGAATGGAGTTTCGGGATGGGCCCGTCGAGGTAGCTTTTGGCATACGGCGACCCGCCCAGCCCGCACACGAGCCCTGGGCCATCCTTCAGTGCTTCCTGCTCGCGCCGCACTGCCGCATCATCTTCCACCTCACGCCACCAGTCTTGCAGATACCAGTTGACCATGTTGCAACCATTTTGCCCTGATTGGTCCAACAATCTGCGGCTTTCCGAGAGGTACATGTCTACAAGGTGTTCCGGCCACAGGTGCGAGTAAGTATAGCCGGCACCGGAAGAAGGTCCCCAGAAGCAATCGTTCGGAGTCTTCGTCTCGTGAAACAGCTGGACCATCGCCGGCTGGAGTTTGAGTGCAAGAGGCAGTATCCCCCAGCCAAATTTGAACTTGCCTCGATTCGGCTCGGTCCAGTTGCCTGACTGCATGCTGTTTGTCGCCCAGGTTGCGTCACCATCGCTGTTGTAAAGGCACACGTACGTCTTCCCGGACTCGGCGACACACTGTTCCCGGGAGGGAAGTGGTTGGTGGTACTCGCGCCGGGTGTCCCCTACGCCGCCGTGTATAGTCAGATTTGGCGAACTCATGCTGCATAGTACAAAGAATCCCCGCTTTGCCGCTTCGGCAACGTATTCCTTCTCCTGATCGAACACGCAATGCCAGTTCAGCAACGCGCCCGGTGCCTCCGCACTTTCGAGAAGACGGTGGAGCAGCATTAGAACACGGCGCCGTTGTCTGCTTGCCGGCAAATCGATCGCAAAAATCCTGTTCCGAACTACATAGTCCTCCAGCTCGTGCGGAATCGAGCTCCAGCCGGGACGGTGGATGCAGAAATTGGCGATCAGCCGCTGGTTGCACTGCGACCAGAGGTTGTCCACCGCCCACTCCGCAGCCTCCCAGTCGTCTGAAAAACGGCCACGCAGGTCATCCCGTCTGGGAATTCCGTGGCGCACCATCCACGATTCCTGGTCAGCCGCCACCGGCAGGCAATCATTCAGCCCGGCCAGAGTGATCGCGAGGTTCATCGTCTGCGGAATGTCCGCCATGTCGTACAGCACGTAACCGTTCACTCGATCCCTGAAGCGTTCGACAATCGCGTCGACGCTGTTCTGGCGTTGCAATGGAATCTTGAACGGTGACGTAACGGGATTTGTGTAGTAATCGAGCCAGTGGCGCTCCCAGTAATCGCGTCCATGCTTGTGCACCTCGCCCCCCTTGATCAGGTAGAGGTGGGGTTCAGCCCGGTTCACAAGGCCCTGCAACGAGCGGAACCAGATCCAGAAGTCCAGCCCTTCGTTCTCCAGATCCGGCGCACATGAGAGGATACGCGTTACTGTGGGAATTGCCGGGAAAATGTCCTCAAGTCTCATCAGGCGTCCCCTGGTTCAAATTGTTCGCGGTGGCCACCCGGAGAACTCTTCTGTTTCTCCGGGGCCCAGTGTGTCGGTGAGCTGCCGCGCTGCAACAGCAATCCCGGTACACCAACCTCTTATGGTTTCGACATCAGGCACACCGTTTTCCCAGTTCTCCCACGCGGCGAAGAGACGTTCAAACGGACCGACATCAACGAAGTGCCCGCACGTTCTGCGGAAATCCGTCAGGCACTGTGTGCGATGATTTGCATATATTCCCTGGGCTTCAATCGCTGCCCTTACGACTACCCACGCCATGGTAAACGCGACGTAAAGCAGAGCGTCCGCATCCTCGGAAGGATCGGGGGGCTTGCGCCCTTTGAACCGTTTCAGGAACGCTTCCCTGTCCCGCGCCACCCCCTCTATTTCGATGGACACGAGGTCCGTCCACGCCGCGTCGGCAATATGTTTCCTCCTGGCTTCGGAAGACATTCCGGCAACCTCTCGGAGCTCGTTTGCAAGGCGTTCACAGAGGGGCAAACGGTGGCGCCCCGGTGCCCTTAACCATGTCTCCTCAAGAGCTTGTGTCGTCTCATACAGGCGATCTTTGACCAATCCTTTCTGTATGGCATCCTGAAGGGTGAGAAAGAACTGGTCCATGCTCAGGATTTCGATTTCCGGATGTTTTTTGTACTCCTCAAGCTCCGACTCGATCTGTTCCCAGATCCCAACACTGATCTGGGCGAACAGAAACATGAACAAGGGTCTTGTGGGGCATTCCCGGGAGAACCGCACAATATCCCCCACATTGTCGCGACCGACATTTGCGATATGCACGGAGTGGACTTTCGGGATCGGCCCGGCAAGGTAACTTTTGGCAAACGGCGAACCACCAAGTCCGCAAACAAGGCCCGGCCCGGATGCCATCGCTTCCTGTTCGCGGCGCACTGCTTTCTCGTCCTCCACCTCGCGCCACCAGTCCTGCAGGAACCAGTTCACGAGATTGCAGCCGTTCTGGCCTGTCTGGTCGAGCAATTTCCGCGATTCCGTCAGGTACATGTCAACCAGGTCGGTTGGCCACTTGTGGGTGTACGTGTACGCCGCTCCCGAAGACGGTCCCCAGAAGCAGTCCGCCTCGGTTTTTGTCTCCTGGTAATATTGAAGCATCCCCGGCATCAATTTCACCATCAGCGGCAGGAAACCCCACCCGAATTTGAACTTGCCTCGCTGCGGAACCAGCCAGTTTCCCGAGTGGAGGTTGTTCATCGCCCACGTTGCATCGCCGTCGCTGTTGTAGAAACAGACGTACACTTTCTCTTTTTCAGCTTCACATGATTCGCGCGCCGGCAGAGGCTGTGGGTAGGACTTGTTCGGGTCTCCGATTCCTCCGTGTATTGAGAGGTTGGGCGTGCCTGTGCTGCAGAGAACGAAAAAGCCTTTCCGGGCTGCCTCCGCCACGTATTCCTTCTCCTGTTCCCACGCACAATGCCAGTTCATCTGGCAGCCGGGTGGATCAGCGCTTTCCATCATCTTCCGGTAGAGATAAAGCGACCTCCTGTGAGTGCGGCAACGCGGCAGGTCGAGCGCCATGCCCCTGTGCATTACGATGAAATCCTCGAGCTGGTGTCCGTACGCATACCAGTTCGGGCGGTGGATGCAGAAGTTCCCGTAGATTTTGCGGTAACACGAGGGCCACAGGTGTTCGATTGCCCATTCCGCGGCATCCCAATCGTCGAAAAACCTCCCACGCAGGTCGTCGCGTTTCGGAATCCCGTGGCGCTGCATCCAGTGTTCCTGATCAGGGGACACGGGAAGGAGGTTTTCGAGCCCCGCACGGGTGATGGCCAGATTTTGCGTCTGGATTATCTGCTCGTTGTCGTAAAGCACGTACCCTTCGGCCAGGTCCTTGTAACGTTCGAGCAAGATGTCAATACTGTTGACATCTTCAGTCGCGATTCCGAACCGCGTCGTGTAGTAATCCAGCCAATGCTTTTCCGCTGCGCCCAGAGGCTTATGCACTTCAAGCGCTTTGAGGTCGATCACGTAGAGATGAGGTTCTTTGCGATTCACCAGCCCCTGGAGCGACCGAAACCATATCCAGAAATCGATGCCCTCGTTCTTCGGATCGATGGACGCCACGGTGAGCCGTTGAACCGGGGGAATACTCGGGAACACATCAGTCAGCTGCATTGCGGTGCCTCCTTGGGGGGGGAGTATTGGCGGAGCTGGGTTTCACCCGGGCGCTGCCTTCAGAAACGCGTCACCAGCCGTTCCGTCCGCGTGTCGGGGATGTGGAGTCGTTCCCCGTTTCTCTCGGCCGAAAGCGCTGCGTAGATTCCGGGAAGGGTGTAGTCCATTGCAGTATGGACGTCTATTGGTGACGGGGCACCTCTCCGAAATGCGTGCGCAAATTCCCACACGAGCCCTCCGTCTATCCCGCCGTGCCCTGACGATGCCAGGGGAGTGTCAACAGCGGTGGGCCAGTCTTTGCGCTGAATTTCTTTCATGGTTCCGTCGGCGAGGTAGAGCTTCCCGGAATCCCACGGCGCCCTTTTGGACTCGGCGTACCCGCGCGAGCAGTAGAGGCTGTACCACTGACCGCCGGGTTCTTTCGGGGCTGAGAAGATGCATGACTGCCGTATCGGCGCTCCGCTGTGCGTTTCAAAAAGGGCGATCTGGCCGTCCGGAGACCCGATTTCCGGTTGGGTCCTGCAGCCAGTGGAAAGGCAACTTACCGAGGTGCAACGGTCGGAGGTAAGCCAGAGGAGCGGACCGAGGGAGTGCGTGATGTACTGGATGGGGTTGTACCGGGCGCGCCACGACGGGCGTGCCGTCGCCGGGCATCTGGGATCGGCGGGGTTGTAGTAGCGTCCGTCCGCGTCCACCCAAGTGATCCCGCGGATGTCGTGCACGTACTCCCCTTCAGCGTGGATCACCTCCCCGAGAACACCTTCCTCGAGCAGTTCTTTCCATGCGTGGATGAAACCATAGTAGTTGCAGTTCTCGCCGAGCATGTAATATCCGCGCGTTCTCGCAACGGTATCCACTATTCTCTGGGCATCGTCGATCGTGTGGGCGGCAGGAACTTCCGAGAGGACCGCCTTTCCAGCCTCAAGGGCGGCACATACGTGATCCGCATGATTGGGAGGCGCGCTTGCAACGATCATCACGTCAAAGGGCTCGCGCAACATTGCCGCGTAGTCATGGAAACCTTCTGCGCGAGGGCATGCAGAACGGGCGCGGTCAAGTCGTTCGGGAATCGCGTCGCAGACTGCAACCACCCGGTACCCGGGCACCCGGTCAAAAAGCTGTGCCAGGCTGAGACCACGCCCGGCACCAAGCAAACCCACGGTTATTGTCGTCAAACCCTTCGACCTTGCCTTACCTGCTTCGGGCCAGACGCGCGAGGGGGTACGACGCCGCGTTATGCGGCGTACCCCCTCCTTCTACCTCATTCCACGCAGACGCTGTCGGCCGGAGGCGACATCATTTCACCTTCCATCAACGTGAGTCTGCTGCACAATGGTTCACCCGTTTTCGGGTACCGCAGCACGTCGAAAAACTGGATAGCACTTTCGTACGGCAGACTGTCGTACCCCCAGAACCCGATCAGGCGTTGCTGCGGCGGAGGGATATGCGCCTTCCCGTCCATTGCTGTTCTCAATTTGCTGCGCAACCCCTCGACATCCGGTTTGCCGTTCTTCGCAGGGAGAACGTGGAATGTGAAATTACCTTCCAGCGAATCCGGCCACACGACCCATTTGATTCTCTGATCGGGCAGCCACCAGATCCAGGCGGCCCATCCCATCGGGCCGAACTGCGGATGCATCCTCGGAGGCTCTATGGAATGCTGGTTACCCTCCGCCGTTACGAGGAATGGCATCTGGAACGTTCCGTTTACGCCTATGTAGATGCCCAGCATCGCTTGCCCGTACGTTGAGCTCTTGTCAAGAACGAGATTGAACGCATTGGGCACCCCGCGGGGACCGGGATTCTGCGCAAGCGTCTGGTGCCCCACGCGGAGCCGATTCACCATTTCCTGCACGCCAAGTTCCGTTCCCGCGTCGATCTTCTTTGTCGGGTCGATGCTTACCAGCCCCCGCACAGAATCGCCTACCACACGCATGAAAATCGTAGGAAACGCGAAAGCCGAATCGCTGCTTGCGCTCGAAGGCGGTTGGTACTTTTTCTGGCCGGTGAGCTGTTCCTTCAGGGAGCCTGGTCCCATCAGGGACTTGATACCGAAAAAGGCACCGACAACGACTATGCAGATTGCGATGCCCAGTCCAATCCCTTGGACCATTTTGTTCCGCAACATGTTAGCCATGGAACTTTAAATCCTCTCAGATGTGAGTGGACAGAAGCGTCCTGCCGGCCACTGAGGAAGGCGATTCCGGGTCGTACCCCGATGCCTGCATCAACGGGAGGATGACGGGAAAACGTTTCAAATATAGCGTGAGCAAGGGTGGAGGCACAGGTCCCCCGGGTATTCTAGCTAACGTGCACGCTCGTCAACGACTCTCTGCAGCGCGGATACCGCCAGCAGATGCCACATGTTGTGCACCAACCACGGCTCACTGGTTCTGTAAGACGGGTGGTCACGTTCGATTCTGGATCGCGACATATCGAAACCCGGCTGGTCGAGTGCTCTGGGCGTACGGACGAAGCCATTCGGTATCGCGCCCGGAACGGCACCCCGCTCACGGCCCGGAATGGAATCGTACCGGTGGTGGTACCGCGGAGGGTTGTTGCTTCCCGCACCTTCCATCATACAGAGCCCGTAGGGGTTTTTGCCCATCACCCAGTCGATCTGGTCAAGCGCGAACGTCAACGCCGCCCCCTGTCCTGTAACCTGGTATGTTATTATGGCCGACCATGCGCGGGCAAAAATTTCGAAATTGTGGCCGAGAGTCGATGTGGGTTCGAAGAAGAAATCCTGTTCGCCAACGGATTGCTTTGCGAGCCCGAAAGGGTTTTCCGCCGTCGTGAGGCAGAACTCGGTGTATCTGGCCAAAGCGCCTCGTATGCGCGGTGTTCGCGAATCCCCCGGAAATTTGAGCGCATATGTGCCAAGTGCCCCGGCCGTGTGCTCGCCGAATGCCCCGAATGCACCCGCGTGTCTCCCTGAGGGGATCTGGCTCGCAAGTAGGGTATCGACGCATCTGGATGCAAATTCCGCGTACCGTCGTTCGCCTGTCGCCGCATGCAGATCAAGGGCACTGAGCAGATTCAGCGGCGAGAACCCTGTTTCCCCGTTCTGCGTCGAATGCACCCACAACCGTTCCGCACTCGCCCTGTACTTTGACCCATCCTCTCCACGCTGTTCCAGTTCCCGTGCAAGCCGCATCCAACCCCCGATCGCAAGAGGAGAATTCCCCTCCCCCGGCATAATGACGGGGTCGTCATCGGTACCTATGATGTTATCAGTGTGAACCTCGGGCGGGCACCACTTCATCCACGTTCGCCCCGGCCCCTGGGAGACATCCTTCCGAAGACCGCCAGTTTCCGGCACCTGCATCTTCACGACGAAATCCGCGCCCCAGCGGGCTTCATCGAGAATGTCCGGTACTCCATCGTTGTCTCGATCGGCGGTTTCGAAAACCCGCGGCTTCGTCCGAAACGCTTCGGTAAGGGCATAAAGCACGCCGCCGTCACCGTTCTCGTACATGAGTTTGTTGTAATCGCCCGCGCTGTGCCATCCTCCAACGGCGTCAATGTGCGTGCCGTCGGGAAGGAGCGCGTCGTCGAGGTGGCAGGCCGCATGCCAGCCGGGAACTGCAAAACCGCACCTTTGAACAAAGAAAAAATCGACGCCGAGCGTGGCCGTCCCGCCGAAAAGAACGCCGTCGCCGATCAAGAACGGGTACGACTCACCGCGCACGCCGCCAACCACAGCGGTGATAGTGCAGCGCCCGGTTTTTTTCAGAGCCGAGAAGTCTGCGCGCCAGAAGTATTCGCCCCAGTCGTCCGGCATCCCGTTGTGTATCCGCTCAGGACCGACGAGTGGAAAACGTCCGAGAATGCGGCCGCTCTCTCCACGCATTTCAACGAAATTCCCCTCCTCGCGCGGGACGAAATTCGTTGCGACAATGCAGCTTTTCGGCAGGTTGCGTTCGCACCCAACCTGGTTGACATGAACTTTAACCACGCGGCGAAGGTTTGTGGCCGGCGCAACCGGTTCCAGTTGGAAGTCATCGAACCACGCGGTCCCAGTGTTTCCAACAAGCAAGACCGTCATGGTTTCTGCCTGAACCGGGGGATGAGCATCACTCACTTCAAAGCGGGTCCATCCGTTCAGGGTTTCGCGGGCAGTCGCGGGGCTGAGGCCGTGCAAAACACCACCGTTATCCGTCCAGGCGATGGCGATATCGGGAGCTTCCCCTTCCCAACGCGCCCAACCCGAAAGCCGGAACGTCGTCAGGCCGACCGGGATCGGTTGCTGAATATTCCGCATCGCCCACCACGACGAATCCGACCGAATCCTGAGCCCAGCACCGTTCCGTCCACCGGTTTCATCGGCTGCGCCCGAACCGGATTTCGCAGTGGCCCTCGTGAGGATGGGGTCCGGATCCCAGAAGGTCACGCGTCCCCTGCTTCCGGCTTCGAACGTCGGGTTGTACAGCAGATTGGCAATAAGCGGAGTGAGGAGGACATCATCGCACACCGCTTCGCCGCGAACGATGAGACTCATGCGCACGTATACGGCCGTAGCCGGAGCATCGGTTTCGACTGCGGTATACCGCCAGCCGGATTCGCGTCGGTTTTTTACGATCTCAGGGGTATTTGCGGATCCAAGCACAGCACCATCGGAACTGAGGAAATCAGCACGGAGGAAGACCGAGCCCTTCTTCACACGAAACCATCCGCTGATCCGCCAGCTCTGTCCGGCCTCCACCTCCATGGGGTCCGAGGTCCAGACGGTGGCCTGCGTCCGAGTCCTTCCCCCGATGCTCTTGCTACCCGTATGTCCATCCTCTCCAACAAAGCCACCGGGTTGTCGCATCCAACCGGAAGGGGACTCTGCTCCACCCTCGAATGATCCATTCAGATTCATCGTCGCTCTCGCTGGATTGGCACTTATTGTAATAGCAGCACACAGAATGATTGTTGCTAGATGGGCTGGTATGCAACGGGACGTATTGCGCATGCCGAATTGCTCCTTCAGCGGCCTGAGTTCATCACGTGTTGACTTACCGTAAAAAATCGAGCGGGGTGGGAGAGGACCAACCCTGCCGGCTATATTCTGGTCCACGACGATTTTTCGCTACTCCTCTCTTCGGTTGTTCCCTCCAATGACCATGCGTGAGCGAATTCTGGCGGTAGTTCGGGGCGATCCACTCGACCGGGTGCCTTTCGTTCAGTACGACGGTCTTGCCGCGCGGAACGAGGTTGTCTGGGATGTCGTTGGTCGCGCGAACATGGGCGTAATCCGCTGGTCCTCGGTATACCGGATTGAAGCACCCGATTGTGCAATTGTCTGCGAACCTCTCGATATCAACGGGAGAGCGGGCGAACGTGCCCGCCTGATTACACCCCGTGGATCACTCGTTCAGGAGCGCGTGTTCGAACCCGCATATCAGTCCGGCGCTACGCGCAAACATTACGTGTGCGAATCGGTAGATTATGAGATCCTGCTTTCCTACCTCCGCAATGTGGTTGTCGTTGATGATGCGACACCATTTCTTCTCGACAGGGATGCGCTGGGAGATGACGGCGTTCCCATGGTGGCGGTTCAACGCACGCCTTACCAGCAGATGTGGATTCAGTGGGTATCCCTTGAACAGCTCGCCGTTGATCTCAAGGATGATCTCCCCGTTCTGCGGGAGTGCCTTGAAGTTCTCGGCAATATCGAACGGCGGATATTCGAATCCGTGTACCGGGCAGTGTGCGAGCACGGAGTTCCCTTCGTGGACTTTCCCGACAATATCACCGCACCCGCGGTCGGGGAGCGGTATTTCCGCAGGTA
Source organism: Candidatus Latescibacterota bacterium (assembly GCA_022706085.1). Lineage (GTDB taxonomy): Bacteria > Latescibacterota > MWCZ01 > MWCZ01 > MWCZ01 > MWCZ01. The sequence continues at coordinate 208,864 of JAKJDF010000001.1, forward strand.
TTGTGTGCCGTTTTATGACGAACTGGCAGGCATGCTGAGAGATGACGATGTCCCGGTGTTCGTGCACATGGATGGAGACCTGAAACCGTTGTGGGACGCGATAGGAAAGAGCGGCGTTCGGGGAATAGACTCCCTTTCCCCGCCGCCCGACAACGACACCTCGTGCGCCGATGCGGTAACCCGTTGGCCGGAGATGCGCCTCTTCGTGAATTTCCCGTCGTCCGTGCATCTATGGGAGCCGGAACGAATCTACTGCCACGCCATGGCGATGCTTCGACAGGCCGGGCACACCGGCCGCATGCAGATTCAGATTTCTGAAAACGTCCCGCCCTGCGTCTGGCCAAGAAGTCTTCCTGCGATCGTCGAAGCGGTTCGCGATTTCGGAAAGCCCTGATTGGATAGGGGAGATCCAGGTGGACACCTACTCTTTTGCCCCTGAGTCCTGCCACGAGTATTTGATGGACAGGGCTCCGCTCGTTCTCACGTTTGACCCGCAGAAGCATCTGGACCCCGAATCTTTCGAGGCGTGGCGGCGCAAGGTAGGCGCGAAGCTGCGGCAGCTTCTGGGGGACACGCCGGCAAAAGTCCCGCTTAACATACGGCACGAATTCGAGACGCAACACGAGGAGTTCGTCGAGCGGCGGTTCGTGTTCACGGCAGAGAAAAACGCCGACGTTCCTTGCCACCTGTTGCTTCCCACACACGCCTCGGCGCCGTTCCCAGTAATGATCTGCCTTCAGGGGCACTCTACCGGCATGCACATAAGCCTCGGCCGTCCGAAATTCGACGGGGATGAGAAATCCATCAGCGGCGGGGACCGGGATTTCGCCATTAGAGCCGTCAGGGAGGGGTTCGCCGCGCTGGTGATGGAACAGCGCTGTTTCGGGGAACGGAAGGACGCGAAACATGAGGGCTCCCGGTGTCACCATGCCACAATGGTATCGCTGTTGCTCGGAAGGACAATGATCGGCGAGCGGGTCTGGGATGTCTCCCGGGCAATCGACGCACTGGCAACCTTCCCCGAGATTGACAGCGAAAAGATCGCCTGCATGGGCAATTCCGGCGGAGGAACCATCACGTACTTTGCCGCATGTTGTGATCCTCGGATAAAGGCGGCCATGCCCTCGTGCTACGTGTGCACATTCCGCGATTCAATCGGTCGGATCCACCACTGCGAAGACAACTATGTTCCGGGGATTTTGAAGTGGTTTGAAATGGGCGATCTCGCGTGCCTGATAGCTCCGAGACCATTACTGGTGGTCGCGGGAAAAGAGGACGGAATCTTCCCGATCGAAGGGGTTCGGAACACTTTTCGGCGCATTCGCGCCATATATTCCGTGGCCGGGCACAAAAATAAATGTCGGCTCGTGGTGGGAAATGGGGGACACCGATTCTACGCTGATGATGCGTGGCCCGGTTTCAAACAACTGACGCGCTGGTAATCGCGTCGCAGTTCAGGACAGCTTCTTCACGACGGAAAGGGCGACCAGGTGACCAAAGTCGCAATGATGGGTGCCGGCAGTGCAGGGTTCTGCAGGATGCTGGTCGAGGACATACTGAGCTTCGCAAGCATGAAGGACATTCATTTCGCACTGATGGACGTGGATCCCGAGCGTCTGGATCTCGTGCATAGGTCCATGCAGCGGATGAAAGAGGAGCACGCGCTTGCATGCACGTTTTCGGCAACTACGGACAGAAGGGAAGCATTGGCCGAAGCGGATTTCGCGATCTCGATGATCCAGGTCGGTGGTTTGGAACCGTACAAGCTCGATGTAAGCATTCCCCTCAAATACGGGATTGACGTCTGCGTGGGCGATACGGTGAATCCAGGCGGGATATTCCGCGGGCTGCGCCATGTACCCGCTCTTCTGGACATGATCCGTGACATGCAGGATGTATCGCACCCTGAGATCATCTTCATGAACTACGCCAATCCTATGGCGATTGTATCGTGGGCAATGCAGAAGATCTACCCCGACACAACGTCGGTCGGTCTTTGCCATGGGGTTCAGCACACGACCAACATGCTCTGCAAATGGCTGGAAGTAGAAGTCGAGGAATGCGACGTCCTGACTGCCGGAATCAATCACATGGCATGGTTCCTGAAATTCCGCCACAACGGAAACGATCTTTATCCGAAAATGTGGGATAAAATAGCTGCCGAAGGCCCGATTCGCGGTGAGGAGTACCGGTTCGAAATGATGAAGGCAACAGGGTACTTCATGACGGAGTCGCCCGGACATCTTTCGGAATACCTCCCCTACTTCCGCAAACGGAAGGACTTGCTCGAATTGTTCAATGGTCCGGGATTTTCCGGGGAAACAGCCTATTACCTGAACAGTTGCCTGCAGCACCGTGAGAAATATCTGGAAGAGATGCGTGAGTTGGCGGACGGAAGAAAACCCGTACCGTTCCGTCGCGGATACAAGTCGGTCGAGTACGCTTCTAACATCATGAACGCAAAGCTCACCGGGGAGATCACCAGGTTCGCGGGCAACGTGCTCAACAAAGGTTTCATCAGCAACCTGCCTTACGATTGCTGCGTCGAAGTCCCCGTGTTCGTAGACAGGCTTGGGCTGCATGCGTCGTACGTCGGTCGCATCCCGGAGCAGTGCGCGGCGCTTTGCCAGTCGAACATTTCCGTACAGGAACTTGCCGTGAAAGCAGCTATCGAAGGCGACCCGGAAGCTGTTTACCACGCGTGCCTGCTCGATCCTCTGACCGCCGCAGTACTTGCCCCCCACGAAATCCGAAACATGGTCGATGAGATGCTGGAAGCGCAGGCTCCGTGGTTGCCGCAGTTCAAACCCAGATCATCACACGCGCCGGGACACCGGATCGGCAGACTCCCGACCGGCGTAAAATCGCTGGCCGTGGGAACCGAAGTCTCTTCAAAGAAGGGACATTACGACTGACCACAACAGGCAAGCCCGATCAACATGACATAAGGGTTATTATCAATTTCCCATCCTCGCGTTACGGAGAATCATATGTCACGCAAGATTCGCGTCGCCGTCACCGGCGCCGGTGGCGAAGCCCGCTGGTACATGGAAGCGTACAAAACGTGCCCCGATTCCGAGCTTGTGTTGGTACAGGATATCGACCCCGCGAAGGCACGCGAACAGGGAGAGCGCCTCAAAGTAAACTGGACAACGACGTTTGAGGACTTGCTTGGTCCCGACATCGATCTTGTGGACGTCAGCACTCCCAATCACCTCCACGCGGAACAGACGATCGCCGCGCATGAAGCTGGAAAGCACGTGATCTGCCAGAAACCTATGGCACCCACGATCCGTGAATGCGACGACATGATCGCGGCGGCCCGACGCAACAATCGAAAACTCGGCCTGTACATGAGTTCTCTGGGCGCCCCGCTCTTCCATGAAATCAAAGAGATGATCCGGGAAGGGTTTTTCGGGATCATTTCCTCGGTGAGCAGTCGCGGAGCCCATCGGGGCGGATATGAGGCAAAGGATAGGACCGCGTGGCGGGGTTCCGCGGAGAAAACCGGCGGCGGCGTTTTCATCCAGCTCGCAGTCCACTCTTTGAATCTTTTCCAGTGGCTTCTGGATGACGACATTGTTCAGGTCGCGGCACTTTCCACGAACCGATTGTGCAAGCATTCGATTGGTGGGGATGATCTGACCCATGCTGTCGCGGAATTCCGTGGAGGAGTGTACGGCTCCTTCGAAGCGGGGTACGCGGCGGAGGGTGGCCTTCTTGCCCTTTATGGAACAAAGGGGTCTCTCGTGATGACCGCGGGCCAGACGTTCCTCTGGTCTGAGCTTCCCTGGGACGGGGACATCATCAAATACACGCCCAGAGGTGGCAAGGAGATGACGGTGCTCGACCCCGCAGATTATGGACCCAGACAGGCCAGATTTGCCGCGAAATACGACCAGCATGCTGCGTTCGTCCGTGCCATCCTCGAGGACGCTCCGGTCCCTGTACCCGGCGAAATCGGACGCCGTGACGTAGCGATTGTCAAAGCCGTGTACCGTTCCGCGCAGGAGCGGCGGCATGTGCTGATAGAGGAGATGGGATAGCTGGATATCCGAAGAATTCGTATTACAAGGTTTTTCTGATGGAGCAGGCAATGCAACACGTTTCTTTGTACGACCTCCCTGGCGGGAACGACCAGGCGGAACTCTTGGGGAATCTTCCATCCTCTTACGGATCATACCGTGCAGAAGTCAAGTTCTTCGCCCGGGGGGAAGTTACTGAGCAGGAACGCGCATCGAAAGGAACTCTCCTCCTGGTAGTCCAGGGGAGTTGCGCTGTGCGGGTTGATGGAATCGAATACCCGGCCGCAAGGTTCGATCTGCTCGCATTGGAGTCAGGTGAAGCATTCGAGATATGTGCGGATGAAATTGACCCCGCGGTGGTACTCAGAATCGAGGTCTGTGGTTCCCGCGATTAGGAGAATACGTGCTTCTTGGAAGCCAGGACTTCTTCATACTGCTGGGGATAGCATTCGGTGCTGCGGTAGTCCAGGGTACGCTGGGCTTTGCCTTTGGCATGGTCGCCATGGCACTCGCTGCGCTCGTAATTGATGTGCGAACCGCTTCCATTCTGGTTTCGCCCCTTGCGTTCGTGAATGTATCCACCACACTCTGGAGCGTGCGTGGAAGTATTCGGTGGAGACTTGTTCTGCCAGTTGTCGGCGGCACGCTCGTTGGAATTCCGTTCGGCCTCGCGATACTTCTCCACGGCAACCTGATCCTGATCCGGGTTCTGGTCAGCGTTTTGCTCGTGTATGTGGGTGTGACCAATCTTATTGGTTACGAGGTACGAAAACACGCTCTTCCGGGCTGGGTCGCCGCATTAGCGGGTCTTGGTGTCGGTTTGATTGGGGGCGCAACGAACATCGGCGGGCCGCCACTGGTTGCGTATGCGTCCCGCCAGCCCTGGGATGCTGAAACGTTCAAAGCGACACTCCTGACTACCTTCTTCGTAAGTTCGGGAACGAAGAGCGCCCTGTTGATCGCGAACGGAGCAATTGACGTCCGCATGCTGGCGTGCATCGCAGGGCTTGTCCCGGCGATCATTGCCGGATCGTTGATCGGCGTACACCTTTTCAAAAAAATCAGCAAGGAAAGTTTCAAACGAATCATTTCATGGGCGCTACTTGGTCTTGCAGTGCTGGTCCAGGTGTAGAAGGACACAGTAGACAGGGAGCTGCGATCGAAGGTGAAAATCGACGGAACCACGCGCGTGGTTGGCGTAATTGGCGACCCTGTAAGCCACAGCCTATCGCCTGCGATGCATAATGCCGCGTTCGAAGCGCTCGGATTGAACTGGGTGTATGTCGCGTGGCATGTTGCTCCGGAAGGCGTAGAATCAGCAGTGAATGCCGTCCGCGGTCTTTGTCTGCCAGGGATGAACGTTACGGTTCCCCACAAGAAAGCAGTCATCCCATTCCTGGACGAGTTGTCACCCGCTGCGAAGGCGGTGGGAGCGGTCAATACGATCGTCAACAGGGGGGGACAACTTCTCGGCGACAACACCGATGTGTACGGAATCCTGCAGGCGATCCGTGTGGGAGCGAAAATGGACACCGTTCCGCCCGTTGTCGTTGTGCTGGGAGCCGGTGGGGCAGCGCGAGGGATTGTGTACGCGCTGACAACTCTCCCGGAAGTGAAGAGTATACGGATACTCAATCGGACGCTGGCGAACGCTGAGGAACTGGCGCGCGAATTTGGAACAATCTCTGCGGTGACGGCATTTGGCCTCGAACCTCACGCGGCAAGGCACGCTCTTGACGGTTGCGGCTTGCTGATCAACGCAACGAACCTTGGACGCGGCACACTGGCAGACGTCAGCCCTTTGCCTGACGCGTGGAACTGCATTCCACCGCGCATAACGTGCATCGACTCAAACTACAACCCCGCAACCACGCGGCTGATGGAACAAGTTGTCGCCGCCGGCGGGATCGCTTTCAACGGACTCGATATGCTCGTATACCAAGGTGCGCGCGCTTTCGAGTTGTGGACGGGGGTAAAGCCCCCTGTGGATGTGATGCGGGCTGCCGCAAATGCCCGTTTGCAGGGCGCTCCGGCGCATCTTTCGGCGGGTATTGACAGACACAATCAGGGCGCTCATATTCCATGAGTGGAGGGGTTGCCGTTTTATTGAACCTTCAACACACGTCTACCGAAGGGGGCTCCCCTGCGGTGCGGACTCACCGCCTCGGTTCGGGGTGGTGATACTATACGTCTGCAGGGCAGCATCAAAAAGCCTTCAAAAGTTTTTCCCTGATCTGAAGCGTTTCATCCCGGCGGCCCCTCCGTTCTGCTCATGTTTTGATCCACGAGTTGCCGTCCACTTGCCCGCCTCGGGCGGTCCAAATCAGCCATCAGATGACTTGCAGGCGCACCAACAGAAAGCGCGGAGGACGTATCCCCCGCGCCTCCGGCCACGTCTCCGTGGCCTCTCGTGCAGCCCTTCCAGTCATTTTGTCGGTTGAAAGGGCGTCCCCCGATCAAGGTCCCTGTCAGTCAGAACCGGTGCGTCACGGAAAGACCGAACAGATTCGCACTGGTATTGTAGGTTCCGTTGAAGTTCTTGGGGTTCAGACCTTCCGTCGAACGCTCCTTGAATTTCAGATACATGTACGCAATGTCGAATGTCGTCTTGCCCATCGTGTACCCTGCACCCACCTGGAAGGAGTCGCGATCGGCGTCTGGCAAAAGTGGGGTAACCGCCATCGGGGGTGCCGGAGATTCGTCAAAAAGGTACCCACAACGCAATGCCAGCGACCACGCGGGCAATCTGTATTCGGCGCCGATTCGATAGCTTCGCGCGTTTGAGTACACCTCGGGAGTTTTTTCTGTCAACGCGCTGTAAGGCGCCGCAAACGCGATAGTGAGCGTGTCAAACGTGCTCCACTGCGTCTGGACGACGTTTGCCTCAATCGTAAGGTCCGGTATAGGAGTAACCGCGACACCGATACCCATGACGGCCGGATACGGTATCGTCGTGCTGACATCTGCCTTCGCGGGCAGGCTGGTTTTCACCATCGTCCATTTCGCGTTCATACTGTCAAACGCAGCCGTTCCATTGACCTTCGAATCCACCTGACTTCTGTACGACGCACCGACGGTGAGCATCGGCATCGGGCGGAACTGGACGCCGGCGTTGAAGCCATAGTTGATGTCGCTCGTGCCTTCAAGATGCATAGCCGCAACATCATCACCGAGGAGTGGATGCTTTACTTTGCGGCTCAGTTCGAGGGATCCGTACACGGCCTGCATCCCTGCTGCCATAGAAACGGGACCGACCGAATACGCGACGACTGGATTGGAGTAGTAGGTTTGAATCTCCGTTTTTGTCGAGATGTACCGGCCCTTCCAATCCTCCGGCCAGTTGGTTCCAAGTCCGAACGGGTTGAACACACCCAACCCGACCGTTACGGGACCCGCTGGAGACGCAACATAAAGGTGCGAAGGATAGAAGAGGGCGTCTTTTTGCTTGGCGGTGTAGCCCGTACCAGGAAACGGATTTGCGCCCGTGAAATCCCCGCTCGGTGTAATAAGTGTCGTACCCAGCATCACTCCAGCGCGTTGACCGGAAATGCCCGCCGGATTGTAATAAATCGCACTTGGATCGTTTGCGCGAGCGATGAATGCTCCCGCGGTCGCCGTTGCAGCGGCTCCGTGTTCGTAAAGAGCGAAGCCTGCTGCGCCGACGTTGGCGGCCACCGCAGTAATCGCAACAATCCCCGACCAGAACCATTTGCGCATTGCAAATCCTCCTCCCGCACATGTGGCAGGGAAAAAGGTTGACTGGATGCCGGAAAACCGCCGGCCAACGACACACGGGGCATTCTCCCGTGAGCAGAAAAAGGTAAGGAATGCGATACGCTTTTGCAAGACAGGATGTCCAGTGCGACGTTTGCTGTAACTGCAGACCAGAACGGCGACGCCGGAGAGAGAACCAAGGGTAGCACCCAGTTGCACCCTGTGGCACACTCCCACGCCGAAACGAACTCCCGGGGTTGGTATATTTATCCCTCACTCCGGTTCTCGGCTGCGTTCTCGGACCGAGGCAAACGACTCTTCCGAATCGAGTTGCCAATGTGTGGTATCGCGGGAATCTGGCAAAGGGATGGGCGCCCGGTTTCGCCTCAGATGATAAGCGCGATGACCGACGTTCAGGCACATCGCGGCCCTGACGACAGGGGCACGTACATCTCGGGCGATCTCGCGCTCGGACATCGGCGCCTCGCCATCATCGACCTTACCGAAACCGGCCACCAACCCATGAGCAACCGGGACGGCACGCTGTGGATAACTTACAACGGAGAAGTGTATAACTACGTGGAATTGCGTGCCGAACTGGAGGCCGGGGGCGCTCGCTTCAGATCAACCAGTGACACTGAGGTTCTGATCACGGCATACGAGCAGTGGGGAGAATCCTGTGTAGAACGTTTCAACGGGATTTTCGCGTTCGTCATCTGGGATTCGCGCCGCCAGACACTTTTCTGCGCCCGGGATCGCTTTGGCGTGAAACCCTTTCACTTCGCGGAGACCGGCCCGAGCTTTCTGTTCGCGTCCGAACCGAAAGGGGTGCTTGCATCTGGCATCGTTCCGCGGGAGCCAGACTGGAGGGTTGTGTATCGGTATCTGGCGTTGAATCTGCTGAACGTCGACAACAACACGTTCTTCTCCTCTATCCGGAAACTGCCACCTGCGCACACGCTGACGGTCCACCGCAACGGCCGGAGCGTGCTACGTCGGTACTGGGATATTCCCACAGTACGATCGGGAGAACAGCGAAGCGACGCCGAATGGATCGAGGAATACGAAGCGACGTTGAAAGATTCCGTCCGCCTGCAGATGCGGAGCGACGTTCCGGTTGGCGTGTGCCTTTCCGGCGGTCTGGATTCCACCTCCATCACACGCATTGCGACTGAGTTTTCTTCGATACCCACCAAAACGTTCACCGCGTTTCTGCCACATCCATTGTATGATGAACGCGAACCGGTGAACGCATTCACCAAACTGACGAACGGAAAAACGGAACCTCACTTCATTTCCCCTGAATTGGACACCTGGGTGCACGAGCTGCCTAAAGTCGTCTACCATCATGACGAACCGCATGCAGGGTACATAGCCAGCACCCAGTGGGAGGTGATGAGGCTCGTCCACGAGCGCGGAGTGAAGGTAGTTCTTGATGGCCAGGGATCGGATGAGACTCTTGGCGGGTACAATTTTTTCGTCGAGAGCGCTGCGGCCGATCTGGTGCGTTCTGGTCGCGTTCCAGAGGCGTTCCGAATCCTCAGCATGCTTGAAGACAGGAGAGGGACGGGCTTTGCCGCAGGTGCACGGCGATTGATCAAAGTGGCGGGACGCGCATTCCTCAGCCGGGACCATCTTTTCGAGATCGAGGGGAGATGGAACGCCGCCGGTTTGCCCTTGTCGCAGGAATGGTCCTCCCAGTTCCGCCGCTTCGACATCACCACAATAGAAGGAACCGGCTCGCGATTGGACGACGATCAGCGCACAGCAATGTTCGTCACAATGCTTCCGTACCTCCTCACGTTTGAGGACCGTGCAAGCATGGCGTTCTCCATTGAATCCCGTGTTCCTTTTCTCGACCACCGCCTCGTGGAAACTGCTCTCAGATTGCCGCGACACCTCAGAGTAGATGGAACAACCACAAAAGTCGCCCTCCGCCGGATTATGAAAGGGAAACTTCCTGACGAGATCGTGAATGCCCGACTGAAGAGGGTGTTCGGGACTCCCTACGAACACTGGTTTTCGGAGAAGCTCTCTGACTTTGCACGCGACATCCTGACGAGCCACACCTTCCTGGAGCGGCCATTCGTCGAGAAGCGCAAGGTCCCGCGATTGGTCGCTTCATTTCCTGCTGCGGCACGGAGCAGGAGACAGGCGTTCAACATCTGGAATCTAGTGAATCTCGAGTTGTGGTTCCGCGTCTGTGTGGAACAAAACGCAGGCGTTGTTCCTAACTGATTTTTCCTGTGGTCGTGACGGCCCCGGTGGTGCTGAATGCCGTCCCTCTGCCGCCGCGAATCACCCCATCCCAGTGGAAAAAGTGCCGTAATGGGTCCGGCGTATCCACGGAAAGCGGCAGCTCCACTATGGACCGTTTCAGCGCTGACTGGTACATGGCCAGGATGAACTCCACGGCCTTGTACCCGGTTATTCCGTTCGAAACAGGCTCACGGTGGTGTTCCACTGCATCGAGGAGATCTCGCACTGCAAGCGTTGAAGGGTCAGGCTCCTCTCCCATTTCTTTCAGTTCCTCTCCAGTACTCCGCCATCCCTTGGCGACCACCGGCGGGGATCCCGGCCTGTTGATTTCGATTGTCCCGTCGACACATTCGATGGTGATGTAGTGGTACCCCTGCGACCAGCAGTTGGCGCTCTCAACGCATATGCGGACGTCGGGAATTCCGCCTTCTTCGGGGATCAGAGCGTACGCTACCGAAGTGCGTTCCACCGGGTGACCGAAACGGTACGCGCCATCCCCGGGGTCGACTTGCGCCAAGACGCGCTTCACCTGGCGGTCATCGCAGAAGAAATGCACCAGATCGATCGTGTGAATGGTGTTGCTCATGAGGTCCCCGGACCCGCACACCGCCCAGACGCGCCGGACCGCGCCGAATGCGCCGGAGCTGATGAGTTCTCGTACCGCTCGAACACGCGCCTGGTGCCGCAACTGGTGCCCCACACCCAAGGCTATTCCCCTTTGCCTGCACGTTGTAATCATCTCGTTCATCGCCGGGAGTGTTAAGGCAAGCGGCTTTTCACAAATGATTCCCTTGACACTGTGTGTTCCCGCCGCCGTGACCGTTATTTCGGGATGAAGATGTGGCCACACGCACACACTGACAACGTCAGGACCCTCTGAGTCGAGCATTGTTCGGTAATCGCGGTACGTGTTCGGAATACCATATTCCTTCTGGAATGCCGCGCGAATTTCGTCGTTTATGTCTACGATTGCCACGATCTCCGCCTTGCCCGAAGCGCGATACGCGTTGGCATGGAGATGCGCTACGTGCCCTGTCCCGATGATAGCAACCCTGAACGCCATTGCCGCTCCTTTGTTTGTGCGTCGTCACCACCATTGCCGCGGGTGGCGGGTGTTTGAAGTTCAGAAAATCCATCTCCATCGGCAAGTGAACCGGTGTCCGGTGCTTCTTTTCCGTTGGCGGGCGCACTTGCACAGAACCTCCACAAAACCGATAGTACATATTCGAGCGTGACTAACTCGAGCTCACGCGGCATATCACGCAGTTCTGCCCAGGAACGTCCCTCCATGCCATGCGTGCTGATTGTGAGCAACCAGCAGAACGCTCGCAGTGCGATCGCCGAAGACGTCGAGGAAATCGGCATCGAGGCCATCACGACGGATGACCTCAGCAGAGCACTCGACATACTCGAAACGAGGCACCCGAGCCTCGTGCTTCTTGACCTGATTGACAGGACACTCGGTGCGGAAAGCCTTTGGCGACAGCAAATGCGGCAGGCACCGAAAGACCTGCCATTCCTCCTGCTCATCCCGGAAGAAGGAATTCGCAATTTCGATTTTCCGCCGCAAACGAAGGATTTTATCCTGGTCCCATTTGTCCGTGCGGAACTTCACGCCCGGCTGCGACTTGCGCTCGGATCGTTGTTATCGCCGCAGGTATCGAACGTAATCGAACGCGGGCAACTCCGGATAGACCTCGACAGGTACAAAGTGTCCGTCGCAAACCAGCCTGTTGAACTTACGCTGAAGGAATTCGAACTGCTCCGCTTCCTAGCCGAGCATCCGGGAAAAGTGCACACAAGAGAGTCACTGATGACTCGCGTATGGGGGTACGATTATTTTGGCGGCACCCGCACCGTGGATGTTCACATACGGAGAATCCGCGCGAAACTGGAGCCTCACGCAGACGAGTATATTGACACTGTTCGAGGTGTCGGATACTGTTTCCGCGATTAGGGATGGCCATGGAACACGCTGATGCAAGCTACGTCGTCAAACAGGCGAAAGACCACAAGGTCAAGTTCATTCGCCTTTGGTTCACCGACATTCTGGGTTTTCTGAAAAGCGTCGCCATTGTCGTTGATGAGCTGGAAGACGCGCTGGTTGACGGCGTTGGTTTTGATGGCTCCTCCATTGAAGGCTTCGCGCGCGCGGATGAGAGCGACATGCTCGCTGTTCCCATCCCAACCAGTTTCCAGATACTTCCCTGGCGCCCGCAGTCCGACCATGCGGTTGCCCGCATGTTTTGTGAGGTCCGCCAACCTGACGGGACACCGTACGAGGGTGACCCGCGTTTCGTACTCCAGAGGGCCCTGAAGCGTGCGCATGACATGGGATTCACATTCTACGTCGGCCCCGAGCTCGAGTTCTTCTACTTCAAGGAGGACCAGCCGCCACCGAAGGTCCTTGACAGGGGTGGATATTTCGACCTCACCCCGCTTGACATTGCATCCGACTTGCGCCGTGATACCATCATGACACTGGAACAGGTCGGGATCGATGTCGAGTACAGCCACCACGAGGGTGCACCATCGCAACACGAAATAGATCTTCGGTACGCGGATGCACTTACGATGGCCGATTCGATCATGACAACTCGCCTTGTCGTAAAAGAGATCGCGGGAAAGCACGGAATCTACGCCAGCTTCATGCCGAAACCCTTGGCTGCATTCAACGGCAGCGGCATGCACATCCACATGTCGTTGTTCCGAGGGGATTCCAACGCGTTTTTCGATCCCGGGAATCCGGAGCACCTCTCGGCCACAGGAGAGCAGTTCGTCGCCGGCATCCTGCGTCATGCGGCCGAATTCACCCTTGTGACAAACCAATGGGTCAACTCATACAAACGCCTCAAACCAGGCTTCGAGGCACCGACTCAGATCGCGTGGGCGTACCGGAATCGTTCTCACATCCTTCGCGTTCCCGCGATCAAACCCGGCCGTTCAGAAAGCATGCGCATCGAGTTGCGCTCGCCGGATGTAGCCTGTAACCCGTACCTCGCCTTCGCCGTTCTCCTGCACGCAGGCCTTGAAGGCATCGAGAGGCAGTACAAGGCGGTTCCGCCAACCGAAAGCAGTCCTGAACAGCTCTCGGATTCGACCCGTCGGCGGAAAGGGATCAAACAGCTCCCTGACACCCTGAACGAAGCCATCCGGCTTGCCGAAAAAAGCGAAATCGTGCGCCGTGCGCTTGGGCCGCACATACACGGGAAACTCATTGAAAACAAGCGCATGGAATGGCGCAAATTCGCGGAACACGTGACCGATTACGAGCTGGACAGGTACCTCCCCTTGCTTTGAGGCGTAGCCTGGACGAAGCAAGTTTTGCCCGCAAGTAACACACAGCGGGCGCGGTTCTCCCGAACCGCGCCCGCTGGATTTTTTCGCGCATGAGGTTCTCAGATGCGCTCCCAGATGGGCCGGATCCGCTTTGCACCCTCTTCACCAAGAACAATCGGGGGAATCCCTGCGATTTCGCAGAGGTACACCAGAGGCTGCACCAGATTGCCGGGTGCCCCGAGGACATGATTGCACGGGAACACGCTGAGAAACTCCTCGAAACTGCCCTGAATTCGTGCATGGACATGCGGCCACGTCGGATTGGTCGCTTTGTTGATCGCCTTCCTTTCCGCCGCCGGAAGGTCCAGCGCATTCCCGCGGGTAATCACCATGAAAGGTTTGTCGTCCCACAATCCCAACCGGCAGAAAGTCATTTCGCCGGGCTTTGCGTCAAATTCGACCGACGCACCACCTGCTTTGAAGTACATCTCCAAGGCGGGATGGAAGTGTATCTTGGCGTAGTTCTTCTTTGGATCGCTCGATTGCGCGGCGTACCAACTCGAATGATTCCCCGAGTTGCACCAGTCCCACAGGTTCTTTTCCGGAAGGTAGAGGCGCACGTCCATGAACAGCGTTGGGAGGCCGCCGGTTATGTATTTCAGTATCTGCATAGTCATCGCAGCGTACGCGTCGGCTTCGGTCGCGCATACAATCGGTTCCTTCGGCCCGTTCCAGTCGTACGGGTCGTTCATGATCATCTCGGGAACGTCACCAAGGCACAGGTATTCGGTAAGTTCGCGTTGCCCCTTCAGCCCACAGAAATCAAACCCTTTTTCTTCGTTCACCCGTTTCATCGCGCAGTAGAGGCGTATCTGGGTTTTGAGCGTTTCAGGGGTCAGCATTTTTCCGTCGTAGAGGATTCGTTTGCCGAGCATCTCAGTAAGCCATTTGAAGCCCTTTTCGACCTCGGAGTCGTCCACTTCCTTCATGGCGTGAACGAGCCCGAGCTGATCTATCTGCCTGCCGGTGGTTCCGAAGGTTTTCACCGTCGGCACAAGGTGGAAGAAGCCAGTCTCCATCCCCATGGAATGGCCGCCGTATATCCCGAACACCTCGTTTTTCATCGTGGTAAGCGCCTGGCTCGCCCGCACCCAGTCGAACACGGCCTGGCACGTCCCGGGGTCATCCATCTCACCAACAATCCGGTGCGTTCGAATCCCTGCCTGGCGCAATGCTCCGTCAGTTGCAAGTAAGCCAACATTTCCGGGGAATTCACCGTTGTTATTGGAAAGGCTGAGCACCGGGACGTCCCTTCCGACGCTGTTGAGCAGCGGCCAGACAAGAAACGGGAAATTCCACACGTTGTAACACAGTATGAGTTGTTTGACGTTTGCTCTCCTCAGCTCCTCGCCAACCTTCTGAGCGCTGCGAACACCGGTTACGATCTCCGAGCCAATGACAACCTCCGGGGACGACCCATCTACGTTCTTCACTCCCTTCCGAATGATCTGCGCCCATTTGCGCACCACGGACATATTGACTTCCGCGTTCATCCGCCAGACGTGCTCGCGTTCGTCATTCAACATCACAATCCCGATTGGTGTGCTCCGCATGCTCATCTCCTTCCTGCAGATGCAGGCAAGTGGCGTAGGTCGTGCTTTTGGGTTCCTGTTCGTGATAGAATCTAAGGACTTGTGCGCCCGAGGTTAACCCCCGTTTGACGCAATTCCATTTTGACGCGTACACTTTGCTTCGCCGCCACTGACGACCCGTTCCGGAGCCAAGGAGACCCGCCATGAGTTACGAACGCGGCATCCAGGCAATACGACTGCAGATGCCCGATACGATACCTCACACCGAATACGTCAGCAACCCGACGCTTGTCAAACACGTTACCGGAATAGATCCATCCATTCCAGGGCGCGAGGGCGAAGCCTGGAAGCAATTCATGATCCGCCTGAATTACGACCTTGTGTGGCGGACCGACTCCCCACCGTTTGAAAAGGCCCCCCACGCCTGGATGGGATCGGCGCGGTACTCGGAAACTCAGGAGCTGAAGCCCGCCACATACCCGTTTGCGAACGAGGAGGAGGTGCTCTCGTTTGATCCCGTTGCGGCGATAGGCGTTCCGGACCGGCAGGAAACCAGGCAGTTGTTCGAACGGAACTGGCGCGCCACTCAGTCGGATCTTCCCTTCCTTGTCGTTCCGAGCGGCTACTACAATACGGTGTTCACGTGGTGCATCGTTACGTTCGGGTGGGAGCTGTTCATGGCGGCGGCCATGGCCGATCCCAAACGGTTTGATCGTGTTCTTGAGGGGTTTTACCAGTTGTCCAAACCGATCTTCGAGGCCGCCGCCGAGATACCCCTTCCCGCGTTTATCTGCCACGACGACATCGTGTGGACAGCCGGGGCTGTATTCCATCCGGATTGGTACCGAAGATTCGTTTTCCCTCGGTACAAAAAACTCTGGGCTCCGCTCAAGGAGGCGGGTATTCCCATTCTGTTCTGTTCAGATGGAAACTTCACAGAATTCGTTCCCGACATCGCGGACGCGGGCGCAAATGGGTTCATTTTCGAGCCCTTGACGGATCTGGAAATGGTGGCGGCACGGTATGGGAAAACGCATGTGATTATCGGCAACGCAGATTGCCGGATTCTCACGTACGGTTCACGGGGAGACATCTATGCAGAGGTGAAGCGTTGCGCGGATATCGGGCGCAGTCTCCCTGGGTATTTCTTCGCGGTCGGAAACCATATCCCTTACAACGTTCCGGTTGAAAATGCAATGTACTACTTTGATCTGATTGTCGAACTGGGTAAAAGATGATCACACGGTGCCGGAAGAACCCGGAGTGAAGGCAACGCACCATTGGTCGCCAACTGGCTGGACAAGACCGTCCCTTTGGAGTTCCCGAAGTATGGTGTCCGCTCCGAAAGTCGTCCCGGAGCACAACAATTCGATTTCCCCGAGGGTAAGTGCCCCTCGTGCAAGAAGTGCGCGAACAATGGTCGAACGAATCTGTCGTTTCGATCCCTCAAAAGGGCCCTGCCGGTGGTAACCGGCGCTTTTGCGGTTTGGGTTCTCCAGTCTCCGTCCGAGTGCAGCGCCATAATCCGTAAGCGCGTAGTACCAGATCCGCGGTTGAGTATGATCCAGTGTTTCTTCGACCAACGGCAGGATCTGCCTGTCTGAAACCGTCTCATGTTCGCCGAAAAACGTGTGAATGAATACGCGTCTGATGTTTGTCTCGATGAACAGCGTCGGAAGGTTGTACGCGTAGGCGCAGATTGCTCCCGCGGTGGCCGTGCCGATTCCGGGAAAGGTCTGAAGGTGTTCCGGTGATCTCGGGAGTCGTCCATCACAGTCGCGGATTACGCGCTCCGCAATCCTTTTCAAAGCAACAGCCCGGCGAGTGTACCCCATCCCCTGCCACACTGTGAGCACATCGCTGAGTGGCGCTTCGTAGAGATCACGGAAGACCGGGAATGCGCGGAGGAACTCGTGATATTTCTGCGCCACACGACCCACCTGAGTCTGCTGCAGCATGACTTCGGAGACGAGAATCTCGTACGGGTCACGTGTGTGCCGCCAAGGCAAATCGCGTCCGAAATCGCGGTAAGCTCGGTATACCAGCCCACGAAACCCGTCAACAGCGGCAGCCCTCTTTCCGGAATCCAGTCGATCCAACGAAAGACGGCTGCCAAACGCGATAGCGCCGCTCTTTTCCCCCGGTGTCAGATCGGAACCTCCTCGGGGCATACGACTGCACAAACCTCTTCATGGTCAATCAGAGCACACGTACGCTCTTGTGTGCGTTCTCGTCTGCAGCGCACGTAGTGTCGCGCGAGCCCGTCTGCAACCGACAACGCGTCCAACACCCGTACGAGCCTCTCGAAACAATACCGGCACCCTACCGCATGACTCAACACACCGCGCGCCACGTCTTTCGGGAGAGAGCCTTCCGCGTACGCGCACAGTAGCGTTTCCCTGGGGTGGGGATCATCATTTTCTGCGATCAATCGTACACCGTCGTCATGAGGTCCACAATCGTTTCTTTGTACAAGTATTCGACGCTCCAAACGACTCCCGTCACAATCCACGCTGCCTTCGGCATTCCGAATTCGTGCGAATTCACGCCAGCGGAATCCAGAATAGTCGAGAACTCGCTCGTATTGGTCTTTTTGGCTGGAATACTCAGGTGCAATTCTAATGTTACTGTGCTGTGCCGCGGCGAATCTTCTCCCGACTGATGTTCAGTTTCTTTATCCGGTAACGGAGAATGTCCCTGGATATCCCCAGCCTCCGAGCAGCTTCGGACACGTTGAAGTTGCAGTCCCTGAGAGTCTCTTCGATAAGCTCCTGCTCCACATCGGCAAGTTTTCTTCCGACGGGGGCTTCGGCCGAATTCCTCACGATCAACGTTGTCCCCGGACCTGCTGTGTCGAATTGTAGATGCACCGATCGAATGATTTCCCCTCCTGCCAGCAGAAGTGCTCTTTCCAGGCAGTTTTCAAGTTCACGCACGTTCCCCTGCCAGGGATGAGCGAGAATTCGTTCGACGGCGTCCTCGGCCATTCCTGTCAGAGGCAGGTTCGTTTTGAGTGATATCCTGTAGAGGAGTGCTGCCACAAGCGCCGGAATATCTTCCATCCTCTCTGCGAGAGTAGGGAGATGAATTGGAAACACGTTGAGCCGGTAGAAGAGGTCTTCCCTGAAACGGCCTTCAGCCACCGCAACCCCGAGATCCTGGTGCGTTGCAGCAATCACACGCACATCCACTGGAACTGCGGTCTCGCCTCCAACCGGAGTAACGCTGCGCTCCTGCAGAACTCGTAGCAGCCGAATCTGAGCTGAGGGGTTCATTTCTGCGATTTCGTCAAGGAAAATAGTGCCGTGATGCGCCCGCTGGAACACTCCGGATCTGGCGGCGTGCGCACCGGTGAATGCGCCCTTGGTGTGCCCGAACAGTTCGCTTTCGAGAAGGCCTTCGGGTATTGCGCCGCAGTTTACAGGCACGAAAGGCCCGTTTTTCCGCTTGCTCTGGCCGTGAATCGCTCGTGCCGCCAGTTCCTTTCCCGTGCCGGAAGGCCCCAGCAGAAGAACGCTGGTGTCCGTGCCCGCGACCTGTTGCAGACGCTTTCGTACCTCCCGAATCGCTGTGGAGTCCCCCGTGAGACTTTCAAACGTGCCCAATTCGGCTGGTGGGTTTTTCTTGATGACTGCGAGGCGCCGGGTCAGCTCGCGGTGCGCCGCGGAAGCGGAGGGTACCCTGTCCGGGGGAATCCCCAGTCCCTGCCCTTTCAGCCATACTCGGAATGCCTCATCCCGCATCCTTGCGTGCTGTTGCAACTGCGCGTTGAAAAGCGACATGCCTACAAAAGCGGCATATGATCGCATGGCTGATTCCGTTGCCATCGCTTCGCCCAGCTGTCGACGAGCAACGAAACTGAGAATTACGCCGACTCGGGCGCCACGAGCACTCAGAACCACGCACAACGGAACCAACCCGGAACGAGGAGGCGGAACGCCGAAGTCCTTCTCCCAGATGATTGGGCCAGCGAAAGACGTTTCCGCGATTGCCTCGGGCAACGGGAGACCCGGAGCAAGGCCGGGAATCGGCGGCTCCACCGGCACCACGATCTCAATGGTGTCCGAACTGTGCTTGCACAGCACGAGCACCGACAAGGTTACCGGGAAGAGGTCGGAGAACTCTTCAAGCGCATGTTTCGCCAGCTCAGCGGTATCGAGCGATTCCGACAGCACCCCCGTAACATCCGCCCGCGCTTCGAGTGCTGCAAGACGACGACGAAACGCTACTTTGTCCGCTGCGCGAGGTCCTGACCAGTACGATAATCCCACCACGAGAAAAGCTATCAGCGACACAGTGACTGCCGGAACAAGAACCCCGACCCACCACGAACTGGATACCGTAGCAAGCGCAAGCAGGGCGTACGCCGCTGAAAGGGCCACCGTAAACATGTTCGTGACCAACGATCCCCACAACAAACGTTGACTTGCGTTTCTGAACGCCCAGACCAGCAACGGTATCACCACTACCAGCGGAAACACGTGCCTCCGCGCGGTGTTGCTCCAGATACTTCTCCATGCTGTCTGCGCGACACGGTGAGCCACTGCCGCGGGTCCCGTTATTTCCGCGATGACCAGGCGTTGCCCGGCCCGCACATTGCGTCGTTCCACCTCCCTCCCGGAAGGGAATATGACGCGGACTGTGTACCGGCTTGCCGGGTCCACACCGAAGTGAGCCGCCGCGCTCTGCTGACTCCGACACCCGTTGGAAGCCATGATTTCGCGCGTGCCAACCAATTCGCCGGCATGTGGCGGAGCCCCTGTGTCGCGGAAAAGCCTGACGCGTGCCCCGACGGCCATTCTGTTACTGGAAACCCCTTCACACCTCACACTGATCGAGTTCTTCAGGTCAAGCCTGTTGAAGAAGCATGCCGACCGTCTCTGCTCGAAGTCCGAAAACCCATCGGTGAAATCAGCTTTGCTCGACACGAAAACGTCGAGGTCCCCGTCGGCGTCAACGTCCGACACCGCTATCGCACGCGCATCCTCGACGTCGGTCAGTCCCTCAACTGCAACGGGAATGAAACGCAAATCCCCCGCATTGCGAAAAAAAGTCACCCCGTTTGCCCCGGCGATGAGAAGGTCAAGAAACCCGTCGTTGTCGAAATCACCCGCGGCACTTCCGTAGCTGAAGGGTCCGGACGCAAATCCCACAATCCCTGAAGCGTCTTCAAACCTCCAGCCACCATTATTGCGCCAGATCCGGTTCTGACCGTCCGAAGTGGTCGTCACAATATCCAGATCGCCGTCGTTGTCGAGGTCCGCAAGCGTCGCTCCGTTGTGCTCCGCTCTTTCCCCGGCAGCAGCGCAAGTCGGTGACATGTCCACGAACCGTTTCCCGTCGTTCCGGTATACCAGATTTCTGCCGTTCCCGTTGCAGACGAAAAGATCGGCATCCCCATCGTTGTCCAGATCACCGAACACGGCATCCTTACTCCCCCCGCGCGAGGTCAAACCCCAGCGGCGAGTCGCGTCAGTCCATCCTCCCCTTCCATTGTTGAGCCAGAGAACGTTGCTTCCGTGCTCGTTACACACGAAAAGGTCAAGCAAACCATCTCGATTGACGTCGGAAAACGTTACGCTGTTCGCCGAAAAAGGACCTTCCCGCAGCCCCAGCCGGTCAGTCACGTCATCAAAGCGGCGGGCGGAATTCTGCCGATAGAGATACGTCGAACCGTACCAACCAGCAACCGCAAGGTCCAGGCGGCCATTGTTATCGTAATCCCCCCAAGATGCGCCGAACTGGGCCATTTCCTTCACTACCGGGACCGTCACGACCGTGCCCATGAGACCACGAGCACCTGTCTCGTCGCCAAAACTGCCACCGCCCCGATTTACGAGCAGGTGGTTCGCGTCGCGCATCGAGACGAGGAACAGATCGTCAAGACCGTCACCGTTGCAATCGCCGAATGCGGCTCCATGGATTCCGAGCGCGTTTGGCAGCAATTCCTGTCTGTAGAAACCAAATCGGACTCCCCGGCTTCCGCTGGCATTCGCAGTGTGCGGATCGAGTCGCAGAACGGTTCCGAGCCCCACCGCCCATCCCGTCCCCGATTCAAAAACGTCTACGCCGCGAACGACTCCGCGCACTTCGACGGGGGCTATCTGCACTTCTGAACCGGTCCAGTGCAGCAGAACTTTTTCACCCCCGAACCATGCCTCGGAAGCACCACGGGCGGACACCGCGTAAAGGTTTTTCGATGAAGGAGCTGCTTTCTGCCGCCAGGCATCTCCTTCATGGAACAGAATCACGCCCTGGTCGCCGACCGCCCAGACCTTCCCGTCCTTCGAGGCTGTTACCGCATGCAAGTGTGAGCGCACGGGAGTCTGAGTCGCCTGCCAGCTTGATCCGTTCCACCTCCACGCGGAACCGAATTCGCCCACAGCCCAGACAGTCCCGTCCGGGAGGCTGACAGCGGACAGCATGGTTCGGTACCCGGGCGTGCCCATTTCCACCCACACGCGTTGCCGGAGCCGAAATGCGCGTCCGCCCTGCCCGAACACAAAAAGTGTGCCACGGCCATCACTGGCAATCGCAGTCACGACGAGCCCCACAGGAACCTGGACCGGCGTCCAGCGACCTCTCCGGCAATGGAACAGAAGAGACTTTTGTGTTGCGGCATCAAAGCCGGCCACCCAACCGTTCTCTGCGTCGTCGAAGGCCATAGCAACCACGTCGCTTCGTATCGGCGCCGTGACTTTCCTCCACTGACCTCCCTCACACCGAAGAAGCAGGCCGTCCTGTCCGCCTGCCCATCCAGACTCCGGCGTCACCATCACCATGCAATGCAGACGCTGGTAACTCGCGGGTATGGAGATCTCGTGCCACTGCGAGGCGAAACAGGCAACTGCACCGTAGAAAACGAGCGATGCCAGGAGGAAGGGAGATGTGCGCCTCATTCCGGTCACTCCGTTGCACCCGTGCTGCTGGAACCCTGATCCATTCCGGTGAACCACTCCAGCTGCGATAACCATAGCTCCAGAACCGCCATCTCGTGCGGTTCAAAGCGCCGCCGGACGAAAATTCTCCCGATTTCTTCCAGCGTCTCCTCCGGGCGGTTTCTCACGGAAAGGCCGCAGTGAGTACTGAGCGCCTTGAGCCGCCGCACAAACCGTTCGCGCGTCCCTCTCGTCACTGAAGGGTGCACAGGGGTGTTGCCGGGAACGAGCGCGGCCTGAAAGAGCTCCGCACCGACAACCGCCACCGCCTGCGCGAGGTTCAGCGCCGGAGCATCCCTGCGCTGGGGAACGCGTATGAGTTCATCGCAATGAGCGAGGTCACGTAATGAAAGCCCGTCCGATTCCGGCCCGAAAAGTATCGTACCCGCACCGTGCGAGCACTGCACCACGATTCGTGACGCCGCCGACCGAACGGTCGTTGGCATTGGCCTTCCGGAACGTAATCTCCCGCTGGTGCCGATGACCCACTCGGCATCGGCAACCGCGGAATCCAGATCCTCGTAGAAACGCGCGCCCTTCAGTACACCGAGCGACCGGTGGGCAAGTCTGGCGGCGGGCCCGTCCATGTCTACGTCAGAACCAACGATACGCAACTCTCCGAGACCGAAATTGCGTATCACTCGCGCGACTGCCCCGACGTTACCAGGCGACTCCGGCCGCACAAGCACCACGTTGATCAATCGAAGCGGGGAGAGAAGGTGTTCCATGCTCGTATGCCCAATCGAAACAGCGGTGACGAGAACCGGGCAAATGCTCAATACAACGTACACACAGGTTGCCGCAACAGGCAAAGGAAAGCGGCGGGGGTGGCCGGATCCGGCCGCCGGTCCTATCTTTGATTTCATCGTGTTCAACGCGGTGCGAGGCGTCGGCACCCCGGATGCGGAAATGTCCCCACACCAGACAAGCCCTGCGCAACAGCCACGCTGTTGAGTATCCCGCGGTCAGGAGTCCACCAGTGCCCAACTGCCGTTTCAATGACCAGGCGCTTCCGATTGTTGTTGGCAAAACACTTTTCGACCACGCGGACACGAACCCCGCGATTCGAGTCCCCAGCTCGTGCAACCGCGCAGGCACCTGCCACGAATGCATAATTCAGGTGCACGAAGGAATCGAAGCGCTCACCCCGAGGACCGATTCCGAGCAATTCCTTTCGGGAAATTATCGACTTGCGTGTCAGGCAAACGTGATCCGTGATGACATAGAGATCAACGTCAGCACACTGAAGCGAAAACCCAAGATTTTGACCGCAAGCGAAGCGCTCGATGTTCCCCTGGACCCGCTCACCCGCCGCTCGGGTGACCGAGTTGTTCGCGGGAACGACGACATTGATGCCTTCGACGGGGAAGTGCTGGGACTCGCCATAGACGTGGGAACTACGACCGTTGTCGCTCAACTTGTCGATCTCACCAGTGGGAAACGAAAGCTGACGGCGGCATTCGAAAACCCGCAGATTTTCGGAGGCAGTAACGTACTCCACCGGATCAACTACGCCAACAACGACCCTGACCACGAACTTCAGCGCGTTCTGATAGGACATTTGAACGGTGAACTGCGACGCATGGGTAAGCGCCGCCATATCTATGAAGCAGTGGTGACAGGGAACCCCACCATGCGGGATCTTTTTTTCGGATTGGATGTCCACAGCATAGGGGTGAAACCGTTCAAATCCATCACCGAACATAAGATGCTTCGGGGTGAGCGCACGGGCACATGGGTGAACGCGTCCCCACGAGATCTTGGCCTCTTCATGAACGGCCGGGGCCTGGTGTACGGTGCTCCCCTCATCGCGTGCCATGTAGGGGCTGACACAGCGGCGGGGGT
>JAKJDF010000001.1:232525-526663 GCA_022706085.1 Candidatus Latescibacterota bacterium
ACCCGCCTGTTCGAACGAGAGCGCCCTTCCATGCTCGTCGACATGGGCACCAATACTGAAGTGGTGGTAGGAAACAAACATCGGCTCATCGCCGCTTCGTGCCCGGCAGGACCGGCATTCGAAGGGAGCGGGCTCCGTTGTGGGATGCCGGGGCTCGAAGGCGCGGTGGAGTCATTCCATTTGGACAATGGGAAACCAGTCTATTCCGTTATCGGCGACGTTACCCCTCGTGGGATCTGCGGCTCCGGCGTAGTGGACATACTCGCGGAACTCACGCGCAACGGCATCGTTGACACGGTTGGCAGATTCGTCGACGGCCGAACGGAGTTTGTCATTGACCGGGAGCAGAACATCGCGGTAGACAGACAGGATCTGAGTCAGCTTGCACAGGCGAAAGCAGCCAACTATGCCGGGCAGCAGATACTCCTTCGAACATTCGGCATTGATTGGGATGATCTTGAGTTCCTGTTCTTCTCGGGGGGCTTCGCCAACTACCTGAACGTGCCCAACGCCCAGGCCATTGGCCTCATTCCACCGATCGATCCCGCAAAGGTCATGAAGGTGGGCAATACGGCACTGGAGGGCGCGGCTCAGATGCTGATCAACAGGGGGCTGCGCGAACGGATCGAACAGGTCGTCTTGACCATCGAGCACATTGAGCTGGAACGTGAACCCGACTTTTTCGACATGTATGTCGAGGGCTGCCTGCTGGAACCTATGGGCCGGTTGAAGGGCTGACAAAAACCAAAAAAATGACCTCCACGAGTCTGTCGGAAATCATCTTTGCCGCGCGGGAAGACTCCGCAGAGAAGCACAAAATCCACCCGCGTTCGACCCGTTCTGCGCAGGCCCCGCTGGCCTTTGTGGCTGACCTCCTTTTCCTCACACGACCCGTCCTGCTGGGGCCTGTGTGGGTAGTGTACGGCGCCGGGGCCGTTTTGGCGGGAAGTTCACCCGGGATTGATCTTCTCTTCGTATCCTTCGTGGTCGCTGGTGTGTACATCCATAACCAGCTCACTGACATTCCAAACGACCGAGCGAACAGGAAGCTGTTTCTTCTCCCCGACGGACATGTGAGCCACAGGGCTGCCCTGATACTTACCGCAATGTTGTGGTCTGCCGGAATCCTGTGGTCGGCGACGCAGGGGATCAGGTCCGTTCTGTTCTTTTTGGCGATTGTACTGGGGCTTTTGTACAACGGATTGTGGCAGCCGGGGTGGAAATCACGTCCGTTGCTGGGGCTCGTGGCGAACTCCCTTGCACACGGAGTGATCACATTCGTCGCGGGCTTCACGGCCGCAGGGGGAACCATTGCCGAAGGGGTCGTGCGTTCAATACCCTACGCCTTCGCCGTGGGCGCGGTATACCTCGCGACTACGATCGTCGACGAAAATGGCGACAGATTGACGACAAAACGCACGTTTTGCGTCGTCTACGGCAGGGTTGCGTGCACGCGGTGGATCGCCGGGCTGGTTTGTGCGGCCGCGGTGATCGCGGCAGTGAACGGGGACATGTGGATGGCTGCAGCTGCCATTGTATCGCTCGTTCCCGTTTTCCTCCTCTTGCGGGCGCCTGATGTCGGGAACGCACAGCGCGCTGCCGTCATTGCCGTGGGCGCTCTCGCTCTGGCTGTTGCCGCGCGCTGGACAAGCTTATTGGTCCTTGCGGCAGCAACATTCACCGCCACGAGATACTATTACCGACTGCGCTTCGGTGTGGTGTACCCGACATTGGGCGGCGGCTGAGTTTCAGCCTTCCACGCGGTACACATCGCCGTTGGAATCTACAATCGCTCTGTCGATTTCCGCTCCGTCCGGTATGACCGCGCCGTTGAGCACGACCGCATCCGCGATCCTGACGCCTTTTCCGATGACGCAACCCTCGCCCAGACTCACAAACGGCCCGACCACAGCCCCCTTTCCGATTTTGACGCTCGCAGGTATATGCACGGGAGGGGAGACGATACAGCCAGTCGCCGGCGGGACTGCCGTTCCATTATGCTCCAGAAGGCGCGCATTGCCAACGAGCAGGTCCTCGGGCGTGTTCACGTTCATCCGCCAGTCGCCGACAAGCGTCCAGTGGAGGTTCAGACCTTCCTTCACCGCAATTTGGAACGCATCGGGCAGGTAGTATTCCCCCTCTTTCGCGTTCAGTCGCGTTTTGCGTATACACTCGAACACCCACCGTCCCAGCACGTACATTCCCGCCAGATTCAGATTGCTGCGCGGTTTCTCCGGCTTCTCTTCGAACTCCACGACATCCCGCCCGCGCGTAATGACGGTTCCTCCTTTTCGGGGATTGTCCGTGAAGTAAACCGCGAGGGTACCGTCTGCAGGGAAAAAACGATCGTACTCGATCAGGTCTGACATGTCATACAGACTCAAATTGTCCGACCAGCAGACGAGAAAGCGGTTATCACCCATACGCTCTTCCGCGAGACTTATCGCATGGGCGGTCCCAAGGTGCTCCTGCTGCACGACGTACTCCAGCGATACCCCCAAGGCGTGCCCGTTCCCAAGCACATTGCGCACCTGACTGGAGTCGGGTGAAATGATGATCGTGATCTCGGTGATCCCCGCGCGGCGCAGACCGTCGATGTTGTGGACAATGAGCGGCTTACCGGCGGCCGGCAGGAGCGGTTTGGGCACGCGTTCCGAAAGCCTCCCGAACCGCGTGCCACGTCCGCCCGCCAAAATCAGTCCCAGAAGTTGTTTCTGCACTTCTCGCATCCATCACGTCCTGTCACGTGTCGCTCATTACCCCTCGAACGGCGCAAACACCATCTGCCCTGCCGGGACAATCACGTTCTTCGACCTTCCGCCGGGGAGTCGGATCGTTTTCGTCACGTCCGAATTCACCTGACTGAAGAACATTACGCCTCGTACGCCTGCTCTTTCCATCAGAGCACCGTAAACTTCGTCCTGTACGCCGTCGAAGATCGCGTAATCCTCAAGGCCCACATCCAGTCTGGACGCGTTCGCCAGCGTTTCCGTAAGCATGTCCCAGAATGCAGGGTGAGTTGCGGGGTGGTCCTTGTGGTCGTCTGCCCAGCGATCATCCCCAAAGTACCCTTTGCGATTTGCGCAGACGGGAAGCATGATGGCGCATCCCTTGCCCACCCGGCATATCCGACCACCCAGTTCCTTCTCAAGTGGGCTGACCGTCGGCTCGAACGCCAAAAGACGCAATCCGAGAGACAGGTCTCCTTCCACCGTGGACGGAACACCGAGGTTGTGTGTGATCAGAACGCCTCCGTTCTCCACCCATCGGTACAGCCTCTCAAGCTCAGGTCCTTCGTACGTTGAGCCCTGAAGGATCACCAGAAAGTCGTAATCCTCCATGATCCCATCTTTTATCAGGCCATCGTCAATCAGGTCGTAGTCGATGATGTCCCTCAGTTCCTCAGCCTGCGGCCAGAACCTGTCCCGCATTCCTTGCTCCGAAAAACCGTGATCGTCGGCAAGAACGAAATGTGTCCACGGGTAGAACACGGCAACCCGATTCACACGCCGGTACTCCCCATTGAGGAACGGAAGGCCCCTCTGGAGTGCAAGGCGCCCCGACGGTGAATGCAGATGCCCCTCATACGACCAGAAGTTCGTCCCTTGTTGCGTCACGAGGTTGAAAACCCTGCCGAGAACGCCGTTCCCGGCCATGTCTCCGCCCCACGGTTCGTTTCCGAACGGCACACCATAGAAACGGCATCCCACCCCTTGCCAGGCCGTGTAGACGTAATTGAAGGCGTAGTCACACCCCTCGTTTGTTGCGCGGTGTCCCATACCTGTGTGTTTCAACGCGCGTGTCTGGTCGGTCCAGTGCGCAGCTCTCGGGGGATCACCCGCTCCACCTGCGGCATTGTAGAAAACGGTATTGGGCATCGCCTCATGGCAGATTTCCCCCCACCGCTGCATCCACCACGTCATCTGACCACAATACCAGTTGATCTGGTCTATCCACGCCCTGTCGGACGGGGCGTCTTTGCGCACAACGGGGCGAATTTCGTCGAACGACCCGAATGATGACGCCCACGCTTCGTTCAGCCTTCCGATGCTGCCGTATTTTTCCCTCAGTGTCCTGCGGAAGTCAGCAACGGCAACGTCCTCGCCGCACCAGTACCCCACATGCGTATGGTACATGTCGCCCGTAAAGACACCGTTCGTGGTCGACTCCCCGAAATCGCCGGAAATGCCCACCATAATAGACTCAATGAGTTCCTCCGGGTAATGCTCAGCGAATTTTCGCATGAACCGTTCAACGTAATCGAGCTGAACCGGGCTCCAGATGGACTGCACCCAGCTTTCCTGTCCATGTTCCAAACATCGGTTGCGGTAATTGTTTGACGTCGCGAGCCACCACTTCGGCATGGCATACCATGGCCCGATCATGATAAATGCGACCCATTTGAGTCCGAATTTCTTCGCCTCGGCCACCACCCAGTCGTAAAAGGTCCAATCCCAGACGCCTTCTTCGCGCTCGATGCTTGACCAGCGAACGTAAGACTGAATCGCGGTTACGCCCATGCCTTTGTACAGAGGAAGCCACGGCGGAACGTTCAACACGCCGGAATCGTCCCGCTCCTCGAAAATCGCTCCTATGTTACCGATCGAGACAGGAATTGAAGCCTTGGGGTAGGACTGGCTCAAGTGTTCTTCTGCCCGGCGCGCGTGAGCCATCTGATCGGTATCTGAGAAGTCCTCAGGACGTTCTTCGGAAATTCGCACCATGGAAAGAACAAGGGGGCCCGACCCGATTATCTTGAGGTCAGCATCGTGAAAGCCCGAGTGGTCAAAAACTGGCTCCACAAGCCGTATCGTCGCCCGCTGCCAGGATCCTGTATCGAGCGTGTTGACCCAGGTTGAGTCCCACGGCCTGGGCGCACCGGGCGGGCACACATGGTGGACGAACCCTTCAAGTCCGTCCCGGTGGTACTGCACCGCGATGAACCCGAGTTCGCTTTCGAAAAAGTCAATCGTGACGTAGACCTCGCGTAAGCGATGGGCGGGCGGGTTCTCGACCTGAAGCCAGAAGACGCCGTCCTGAACATCAACACTCTCACTCGTGCCACGCCAGTAACCTGCCACCGATCCCTTTTTGCCAGAAGGGACCGCCCGGGCGCATGCTCTTCCGGACACGTGCGCCGGCACAACGGTACGGTTGTCTGTTATAGGCTTCGTTTTTCGGCCAACACCCTGGCGAAGGCTGATTCCATCTGCCGTCGTCGTGTCGGCGAATGCGATGGACGCACTCCACTGCTTCTTCTCTGCCATGATGGTTCCTTCATCGAGTGAAACTCAGAGGTGAACGGCACCGAGGCGATTCGGGAGCCTACGCACCGCTACCGTCAAGTGGTGGAAGCGAAGACACCGTTACTTTGAATGCGGTACTGCGCCGCGGACCGGCGCAGGTAACCCGCACTCCAGAGAAGTTAACAAGACACCCTCACGGGGGTAATGGCCTCTGGGCTGGCCAGTGCGGCGACCGTATTCTGCGGCGTGTTGAGTCGCGAGAGAAAGCTCGCGGATTGACGTCTGATGCGGGGTAGTTCAACTCGCAGGGAGTCAGAAATTCAAAGGCGCCGACGAGTTTTGATGCTCACCAGCGCCTTTTTCTAATGGGTCCTTTGGCTTTTCAGATGCTCTTTTTGCTGAAATACCAGTCTACCACTTCCATATCTGTGGCTTTCATACGCTCCTCGGCCGCCTGTGTGGTGGCCGGCGGCGGGACAATAACCTTGTCTCCCGGTTTCCATCCTTCGGGCGTCGCAACCTTTTTGGCCGCATTGATCTGCAGCGCATCAATCAGGCGGATGATCTCCGGAATACTCCTACCGGTGGTGAGCGGGTAGTAGATGATCGCTTTCACCAACTGATCGGGATCCATAACGAACACCGCACGTACCGCGCTCGTTGTGGAGGCCTTCGGGTGTATCAGACCGAATGCATTGGCAACCTTCATATCCAGGTCGGCAATGACAGGGAACTTCACTTTGACACCGAAGAGCGATTCTATGCTCCGGACCCAGGCGATATGCGAATGGACAGAGTCGATGCTGAGACCGATGAGCTGAACGCCACGCTTGTCGAACTCTTCCTGATGGTTCGCGAACGCCATGAACTCAGTTGTGCAGACAGGAGTGAAATCAGCGGGGTGGCTGAAAAGCACCACCCATTTGCCCTTGAAGTCACTCAACTTCAGCACTCCGTGGGTAGTCACTGCCTCAAATTCCGGGGCAGGTTCGTTGATTCTCACCAGACCCACCGGCTGATCCTTGCAGCAATCCTTGTCGTCACACATCGTCGTTCCTCCTTGGCATGGACCGCCCTCAAGCCCCCCTCGGAGTTGAGTTGCGATCTCGTCTCTCCATAGATAAGGTCTCACAAATCCTGATACCTGGCAAGCTCCGAGAACACACCGGACACGCAACCCTCGAGTCCGGATTGACAGCGGAAGCGCTAACGTATATATTACACTTGGATTACAAATGTCACCGTGGAATTTGGCCCGGAACAACGGCTTTTCGGCCCGGGAATGCCCGGAATGACGCCATTTTCGTCGCCGCGGCGCATGGAACCGCCACGGTGGGTTGGGTGTAATTGATTGAAGAAATCGGGGGGCGGAGGTTGAGAAAGTGGATGATGTAAGGTTTAATGCTCGCGAGCGCCTTGGCGAAAAACGCCGCGCGTTCGTCTGCCGATTGACGGATGGCCGTGTCGCCATCATTTTCGATGGCGCGGGAGAGGACGAAACCCCTGCCACGGCAAGCGACCTCGATCAGGTCAAACGGCAGGTGGCGCTTCTGGTTCCCGACATTCGCATACCGTTGTATGAAGAGCACGAACTCAAACTCGTGAAACAGAAACTCGCGGGTATCTCCTCCCTGAGTCCGGTGTGAGGCAACTCACACCGGCCGTCTTTCAGAATTCCCAGATCAATCCCATTTCTCGCGGCGCTCATCCACATCCCATATTGTTGTCGCCTGCGTTGTTCCCCCGATAACTTCCAGTTTGCCATCGCCATCCACGTCCCCAAGCTCAATGATTTCCCCGAATGGCGTCGTATTCTCCCATTCCAGATTGCGGAACGCCGCATCCAGAACGTGTCCGGAACTAAGCACGATTTCCTGTTGCCCGTCGCCGTCCACGTCTCCCACCGCGATATCCGTTGCACGGTACAGGTTGTCGGAGCGCCATTTCTCCACAAAATGAACCGCGTCGAAAATGAACAACCTGTTCTCGCTCAAAAACAGGATCTCCATTCTTCGGTCGCCGTCCACGTCGGAAACCGTCATTGCTTCGATGGACCGGAACTGCGTTTCCTGCGTTCGGGAAAGTAGCGCGAACGTATTGACGTCATACACGTACAGGCCTCCCCGGGTATTTGTTGCGACGATCTGACAGGTTCCGTCGTTGCCGAGATCAGCGACCAGAACCTTCTGGATTCGCGACAGAAGAGGCGGGCTCACCCATATCTCCTGATACCGGCTCCCGTTGAACTCCAGAAGATGGAGGTACCCACGCGACGTTCCATACACGATGCGGCCTCTGGGGTCGCCCGGGACTGAAGCGAACGTGTCGAATCGCGATGCAAGCCGCTTTAAGGGATCGTGCACAAAAGCCACACTTTCGGACGGCTCCGGCGGTCGAATCCGCGGGGCTGCAGCAACCAGAACGACGATCGCCCCCGTAAGGAGCATCCATCTGAACGTATTCATGGTTCCTCCCCCTTACCGAAATTCTTCGGCGGCCTTGCGAACGAATTCGTATACCTCCAGAACCGGGATGTTTCTCGCACGCGCAATCGCCGCACAGTCATCATATTCCGGCGTAGTCCGCGTCCGTCCATCCCATTCCGCACATTTCACGCGGACAGGCCCCCAGGGTGTCTCGACGGTCTCGCTCCGGCGGGGAAGAACCCGCCGGACAACGTCGGATATCCTCACGCCAAGGGTCGATGTTTCCCCAAACAAAACCGAAACCACTCTTTCCCGCCGCTCCGGGTGCACAAGAACATGGACGACGATCCCCGGCCGGTTCTTTTTCATGATAACCGGCGAAAGATACACGTCCTTCGCACCGGCTTCGAAAAGGCGCTCAAGGACGTATCCGTATACTTCCGGCGTCATGTCATCAATTGTGGTTTCCACGACAAGCGCGCGCTCTTCCCCGGCAGAGCCTGTGGTCCGGCCTATTTCAACGCGCAGGAGATTCGCGATTTCCTGCGTATCGCGACTTCCCGCCCCGTAGCCGATCGCGTCCGGCACAAAGACGGGCGGGCACGCGAAGCTTTTCGCAAGCGTCGTAATTATCGCCGCGCCGGTAGGGGTAACGAGTTCATAGGGTAACGAGGTCCGGTCAATCGGCACACCGCGAAGCAACTCCAGCGTACCCGGCGCGGGCACCGGCATGACTCCATGCGCGGCCCGTATCGTCCCGATACCGGTGCGGATTGCGGACGCGTGAACCTCCTCTATCCCCATCGCTTCGATCCCGAGACAGGTTCCCACGACATCAACAATCGCGTCGACTGCTCCGACCTCGTGAAAATGAACCTCTTCCGGATCGGTTCCGTGGACGCTGGCTTCCGCCTCCGCAAGGCGTTTAAAAACGCTGATCGCGTTCTTTTCCGCACCCTGAGAGAATCGGGCCCTCTGAATGAGTTCCACCACGTCTGAAAGACGGCGGTGCACATGCGCCGCTAGGGGAACCGAATGGTCACGTTCTCTCGGTGACGGCCCTCCATCGTCCGGATCGTGATGTCCCCGGCCAGTTCCCTGCGCGTGGTGGTCGTCAGGTCCGTGGTCATGCGGATGGTCGGCGTGAGTGTGCTGAGGAAAGTCGGCAGAGGTTGCGTGGGTGTGGTAGGGCACCTGCCTGTGCAGAATAACGTCAAACCTGGTTGCCGCAATATGATGCCGCCGGGTTTTTGATCGCCGGAGTTCGTACCCTTCGACGCGGAGTTTGCGAAGTTCGGCCTGCAGGTAGTCGAAATCAAGGCCGGCGTCGAGAAGTGCGGCCACCGTCATATCACCGGCGATCCCGGCGAAACAATCGAAAAATGCTATCCTCATCGGGAGCCCTGCCTCGTTCTCCGCGCCTAAGCGGGACACTCCACAATTTCGGGAATCACTGCACGCGCGTTGAACAGCACTTCCCACGTCCTTATTGCGCGCGCCAGCCGCTTTTTCCCCCAGGGCCCGACCGTGATAACGACGGAAGAAATCGCCGCGCCGGAACGCGCTTCCGTGAGCGGTACCCAGTCAGTACTCTCGGAGGTTCGCGGAACACCGGTTGTCGGATCGCAAGAACGCAACTCCGAACTGGCACGTACTTCGGGTATGATCACCGCCACATTTTGCTTCCTGCAGACTTTCAGTCGTCCTGCGAGCCACTTGCCAGCAGGGGGAAGCAGCCTGCTGTTTGCCTGCCCTTCATGGGCGTTGGATGGATGCCGATAACTCCGAGGGTCATCGCCTGATAACATCAGCACCTCCTGCTTATACGGCCAAACGTCGTTCCGCTTCTTTCAGGCCCGGCGTTACCCAATCCTCCTGGAACACGACGTCCGGAAGTCCGTCGTCCATGTTGCCGTCGGCGCCGAACGGATGGCCCATCCCGCGGACCGTAACTGTAGATTCCCACCAGATGGGATCGGGAACATCCTTCACCTCGGCGCCGAAATGTTCCACGCGAACGGTCACTGAGGCCGCAACTGCACCCTTTTTTCTGAGTTCTTCACGAACCAGCGGAACCAATACATCTTGAGCTACGGCGATCGCACCTTCCCGGTCTGCAGTCGAAACGCGTTTTTCCGGTGTATAACAGACGATGCTCCCGTTTTCCTCCGGGCGCAGAAGCGCCGAAGCCGTCGCGACGACCGCACCGGTGGCGGCTCCCACGGCGTTCGCCACCGGAGCACCTTCCGGGAGAACGAAGGTTCCACCAAGCCGGTCTGATACCGGTGAAAGAAACAAATGCGCCGGCGCCCCCACGCCGATGATGGGCGGGCGCAGGTTGAGCGAAGCGCCAAGCCCGTTCCGGGGTACCTCACGAAGAACGATCTTCGTGAGGTGCGATTCCAGCGTGTGCGCGCTCCGGTGGTTGCCCTCGTCCCGCACACCAAAATACGCGTGCATAACTTGGCGCGTGAGCATCTGCGTGGCGAGTTCCTCGACGCGGGCGACAACATCCTCCGCACTTACGCCGAGCCGTGCCGCGGCAAGCTCGGTTGCAATGCGGGCCGATTCCTTGTCCCAGGGCTCAAACTGGCCCGTTACGTGCCAGATGTCTGTCGGCGTGAGGCCCACCCGCTGGATCAATCTCCATCGTTCCAGACGTTCCGTTCGGAGAAGCGACTGGTGCGGGTATCCGACAGCCTTCGCCAGGCCCCACCGCGTTTTCGGACCGCTTTCCAGTGCGTCCAGAATAGCCTTTTCCTGGTCCTCGAGAGCGGACCGGGCTTCCGATTGAAGTCGCAGGAACGCGTCCGTCGGGTTGGTCAGTCGCCAGTCTCCACCCGGCGAACCATCTGAGCTCACCCGTTCAAGCAACCTTCTGTATTCTTCACGAAGTGCCGCGCACTTGTACCCGGCATAGGAAACAGGTATCACCCGCTGAGGCCCGACCGTAAGTTTCCCGTTTTGAACCGCGACCGAACTATCTCCACCCAGGCCGCGCGTGCAGACGTCCGCCGAACGGACTCCGGCACGCCACTCGCCTACGGAGACACCACCCGGGGCCATGGATGGCCGCCCTCCCCGCAATACCGCGATATCCGTTGTTGTTCCACCGACATCGACAACGATCCCTTCCGCAACACCGGAGAGTCGTGCGGCTCCCAGAGCGCTGCACGCAGGGCCGGACAGAATCGTTTCCACCGGCTTCAGCCGGGCCACCCTCGTGGCCATCAGGCTTCCATCGCCCGTCACCATGAAACACGGAATGGCGGAGAGACCCACCTCAGACAGCACGCCCTCCACCGCGTGCAAGAACTGCTGGACGATGGGAATCAGACCGGCATTCAACGCGGCCGTTTCGGCACGGACAAGAGCATTCAGTACGCCCACAACCTCGTGGCCGCATACAATCGGGAGTTCCGTCAGTTCCTTCGCGATTTCGGCGGCGCGCAATTCGTGCTCGGGATTCCTCACGGAGAGAACGCTCGAAATTGCAATGCCGGATACCCCTTCTTCCAGAAGCTCGGTCAGCGCGACCCGCAGCCCCATTTCGTCAAGCGGCTCGCTTTCCACCCCGCGGATCGTGTGGCGCCCACCAACCACTCTTTTCGGCTGCCACCGAACTTCCCGCGCCTCGAATGCATCATATCCGATCAACACCAGCCCCGCGGGGGCATGCCGTCCTTCGACAATCGCGTTCGTGGCCAGCGTGGTCGAGAGCGCGGCGTACGTTGCCTTGGACCGGATCGCTGCCGGCAGACCGGCAATGGCTCCCGCTACGCCTTCTACGTATGAGGGGGGCGTTGTGGGTGCCTTCGCGGAAGCCAGAATGCGGTCTTCCGCAAGATCGTAAAGCACTGCATCCGTGTATGTTCCGCCTGCATCCAGACCAAGTGCGATCGGCATACTGGTTTTCGTCCCGCGTTATGTGTGTGATTCTTGTCAATTCCATGGAATCGGTTCCGAATAACAAAGGTACCCAATCCGCGAGCCTCGCCACAATGAGAAGGCGCGCCTCCAGCGCACAGGGTTGCATCCGAAGCAAACCCGATGCACTCTCTGAACCACGTACCGATATCGACGCAACATTTCAGGAGGGAGGTACTATGGGTGCGAAAGCGCAACTCGACCCGTCGCCGTTCGGAATGGGCATTTACCCGTGTCACAGAACGTCTGGCGAGACGACATCGACGGCGCTCCGGCTCGCGCGGGATGCGGGGATCAAGTGGACACGCGACGAACTCGGCTGGGGGGGAATCCAACCGGAGCGTGGAGTCTGGAAGTGGGAAGCCTTTGACCGCGC
This sequence comes from Candidatus Latescibacterota bacterium, assembly GCA_022706085.1. GTDB lineage: Bacteria > Latescibacterota > MWCZ01 > MWCZ01 > MWCZ01 > MWCZ01. The sequence continues at coordinate 244,501 of JAKJDF010000001.1, forward strand.
CATTCGTTTGACACAGGAACACGGCATTCACACGCTGGGCCTGCTCTGCTATTCAGCGCCGTGGGCGGCAACCCACAGAACGGCTGACGACAAACCATCCGTCGTGAGCCTGCCAGACCTGAGCGCCTGGAAGGAATACGTGTTCAGAACTGTGGAGCGGTACCGAGAAACAATCCGTGTGTGGCAGATGTGGAATGAACCTAACATTTCTGTTTTCTGGCAGCCAAAACCAGATCCACGGGGATATGCTAAGCTCCTTGTGGCCGGCGCCGAGGCTGCCCGTGCGGCTGACCCGACGTGTTGGATCGTCGGGTGCAACACATCCACCGTGGACCTGGCTTTTGACCGCGTGGTGTTTGAAGAGGGCGGATGGGATAGCACCGACATCATTGGAGTGCACCCGTACCGCTATCCTCATGCCCCTGAGCACACCGATATGCTGGGCGAACTGCGAAACCTTGCCGCGCTGGCGTACGAGTTCGGAGCGGTCAAGCCCATCTGGATCAGTGAAATCGGATACGCAACCCATCTGGGACCCGGTGGAAGCAGCGAATGGTGGTCTGCGGCGATGCTTATGCGCGTCTACCTGACGTGTTGGGCCAGCGGGCTTGTGCAAAAGGTTTTCTGGTATGATTACCGCGATGACGGAACCGACCCGACGTACAACGAGAGCAATTTTGGCATTCTGCACCATGACTGGTCACCCAAAATGCCGTACCATGGGTTCAAGGCAATGGCGCTCACTCTGGAAGGGTTTTCCCCGGAAGGGCGAGTTGATCTTGGCGAAGCACCGTACGTGCTGAAATTCATCCGGGGTGACGAGGTACGTTATGCGGCGTGGACTCTGGGGAAGAACGCACGAGTGCCGGTTCCGGCACCGGCGGACCAGGTGACCGTCATCCGGGCGTGGGATACGCCGCTTCAGGCAGAAGCACGAAACGGCTGGGTGTCAGTCGCACTGGACGCGGCTCCGGTGTTTCTTGTGGACAGCCGGCGCTGGACTACGTCATAACCGGCATGCCGCTGACCGACGGATCAGGAAGCTCGACCAGCCTATCCCGCTGGTCAAGCGCCAGCCAGAGGTGTCGGGGCTCGCGCGCCGTGAACTCACTTCTGCCGGCTCGCACGGTGTAGCCGGATTTCGAATCCCACACCACGGTGACGTCCACGTCGCCACGCCACGTCATCGGGCCGAATTCGAGGTGCTCCCATTCGGTCGGCAGTGCAAATGGCCAGCACTCGATAATATCGTCATAACGCGGGACGAACCCGACCACGAAGCGGACGAACAGGTCAAGCGTGATGGCAGACTGGCTGCAGAACGTGTGCGGGTCCATGTTCGGCGCGCCCGTCATGGAATTGTAGGAGTAGGAGGACGTCGGCGCCGTTTCACCCAGCATGCGCAGCGCCTTCCAGATGATCCGCCTCGCCTCCTCAAGGAAGCCATATCTTACCAGAGCGACGACGGTAAGCCAGACTCCGCTGGTGATCAGCACATCACCACCGTACGTGATGTGGCCCGGATCCAGATCGGGTGTATCTGCGGCAACCGATGGAACTGGATACGGCGTGCCGAATGCAGCAGGATCCTCCAGGAGACGCACCATTCGTTCCGCACGGTCCGCCGGCGCAACCCCCGACATCAGCGCGGAAAACGCCGCTATCGAACACACACCGGTGAGTTCGTGCGTCGCGGCATCGAGGTCCCCGTACCAACCCCGCGTGTCATCCCACATGAGATCGTTGATTGCCTTTGCCGTCTTGTTGAGACGCTGGCGAATCCGTTTCGCGAGGTTCCGGTCGCCAACTATTCCCGCAGCTTCGATTATGTCTTCCCGAAGAAGGCAAAGCTGCGCGTTTATGTCGATCAGTTCCAGCGGCCTGTCAAACCTGATGAGAGATTCAGTGCCTTTCTTGTACCCATTCACCGCGGTGCGCCAGCGCAGAGAGTAGTCGTATTCATCCACCATGCCTTCGTATTCGACCAGGCCGTCTCCGTCCGCGTCATGCGATGTCAGGCGGGCTTCGTACGCAACCATTTCAGGAAGCTGGCGACGGAGGTAATCCTCATCGCCGGTCCGGCGGAACACTTCCCAGATTCCGTGCACGCCAAGAGGCGTTGTATGGGGCATGATGAACGCCCAGTCAAACTGACGCGCGGTCGCAGGGAGGTTTTTCACACCACCGATGGCGTCCTGCAATGCAGGAAGGTATTCGTTGACATCCCTGAACTGCCGAGGTTTGCGAAGCCTGTGAAGTGATGCGCCAATGTTCAGCGCTCCGCCGTTTTCCCTCAGCAACTCAATGCCGGATTCCGCCCACGCCGGATCATTCAGCCAGCGCTCGGCGATGCTGTTCATGGGAGTATTCCATGACCACTGCCACACCGCTCCGGTTTTCCAGGGGCACGTATACGGGTACACGAAGGGTTCGTAGGGGATATCGTACAGATTGATCTTGTGCAACGCCGTCTGGTAGTAGTAAAGCCGCCTCACCCACTCGTCCGCGCCTTTGAGCCCGGGAACCATGCGCTTCATGTACCACTGCCACGCGTCATGCGCCTTCGTCAGGAACAATCCGGCGACGTCAGCCGTCGGCCGGTTCGAGCACTGCGCGATCATCGCCTCGAGCCGGCGTTCAACCGCGGCCTGGTCGTATCCGAGCAGCAGCACAAGCACGCCACCCTGTGGCGGTATGGAAGCTTCCCAACCGAACTTCCCCGAGGCCGCTTTCCCCTGCCAGTTAGTCACTTCCGAACCGAACCAGACCCATCCGTGGGCTATACCGTCGTCGTGCATACACACCCGGGCCCCGTCGTGCATGCGCCAGGAACCCGAGAGCGTTCTTTCCACCGAGGAAGACCAGGCCGCGGATAAGGGCACTTCGGAGGTCCCTTCGACCGGCCTCAGCCAGACCACGATGGCGTCATCAACGATTGTCACCGTTTCCCGGAGAGTCACGTCCGGGGAGGCAAACGTCCGCGTAATCTCTGCGGGAGACCACTGGAGACTCTGGGTATCCCAGTTGACAGGTTTTCCCCCTGCCATCAGAGCGCCCCGGGGACCGCGAAGAACGTGCACCGAGCTCTGCGCGATTCTCCCGCTGTCAAAGCGCTCCACCTCGAGGTGGGGAGCCCGAGGAACCGGGTAGAACCACACTTTTTCGAGGCCCATGGAATCAGGGGATGTCCAGAGGCTCACCTGATTGTCCGTCAGGAAACGGATGTCCGGGAGGCGAAGGAGATCCTCCCACGGCGCGTCGGAGACGGGAAGGTCCTTGGCCCACTCCCATTTCTGCCGTGGGTATAACGCGGGGCGACGGGGCATGGTTACTCCACTCGTGGAAAGCCCGTGAGGTGATAACTGCAGACACGCAAACACTGAGGGAGTCACAAGAATATTAACTTCAAAAAATTGAACAATCGCGGGCCGAAGTCAATAGGGCGGGAGAAAAACGCAGGTGACGACGTTGTCAGGTCGCCGTCCATGGTAAACCATACAACGTGTTGCGCCGAGCAGCGGAAGGGACCGGGAGCCGGTTCAGGAAAATGCTACGCTGATGCCCCGAGTCTCGTTCGTGTGGACGGTACCGACAGCGGCCTGTTCGCTCCTGGGTGAGACGGCGCAATAGAAGTGGAACAGACGATTGCTATCCCAGAACAGTGACGGCTTGTGGGCGTAGCGCGAATCGACCGCCCCCGGAGGGCCAACGTCAACGAGAATAGACCCGGATTTCTCCCAGTGGAGCAGATCGCGGGAGAACGCCACGCTATCTCGTGCGTGGCCATCGCGGCTGAGCCCGAAATAGAACATCGCCCACGCGTCGCCAACGCGCAGAACGCAAGGATCGCTGGCGAATCGTTCATCAAACGCGCATTCCGCTCCTGTGCGCAGAATCGGGTTCCCTTGGAATCGTTCCCACCGCACAAGGTCGTCTGAGATTGCCACGCCAGTCTGTTCGATCCAGGACACCCCGGCAGTCTTCGCATTGTAAAAAAGATAGTACCTCTTCTGGAATTCAATGAGGCAGGATTTATAAAGCCCCCCACGTTCCCATTCCTCTCCTTCCGTCGGAATCAGGCAGGGGTCACTGACTTCCCAGTCGCGCAGATTCGTGCTGGAACAGATGCCGATAACGGCAGGTCCATTCTCATAACCCAGCGCGGGATAGGCGTGATAGGTCCCGACGTACCGACCATCAATCTGGCGGAGGCGGCCGGTTCCAAATAGTTCGTTGTCCCGCAAAATCCACGTCAGAGCGGCGTTATGCTGGGTGACGGATCCGGCGATTCCGCGATCGAGGATCATTCCCTCTTTGTGCCAGACGAAAAGATCGTCAGACCACGCAAGTCCAGTTCGATATCCATGGCCGTCAAACCCGATATACGTCATAAGAAAACGATCCTCATGACGGAACACGAACGGGCAATCGACGCCGTGGTTGTCGAAATCGCCCGGACGGAAGGAGGGCGCCAGGATAAGTGATCCGTGTTTGAAGGGCGTTTGAACGTTTTTGGCAAGCGACTGAACGTCCATCGGTTCGGAAACCTCGCCTCAGGATTCACCCGGCGGAAACGCGGGAAGCATCCCGGTTGAGGATCAGCGCCCCGGCAGGAGATTCGGTGTCAAGCGGAAATAGTCCCGCAGCCCAACTCAACCGGAAACTGGTTCCCGAGAGGGCGAAACGAACCGCCGCTGGCGCTCCCACGAGAATGACGCGGCGACGGCGAATGCAGGCTTCGTTCACGGCCATTTTGATAGCGGACAACAGCCTGGCGTCTATCTTCCTAACACCTTCAAGGTTCAACCTGATTTCTCTGCAGGCACTGTTTCGCAGCGCCGCAATGACCTCCCTGCGGACCTGCAAAGGATCGAGCACTGCGCTGTCGTCAACGCGCACCTGCACTTCAGGCCGCTCGCCTTTCGAATGGAGTGTAACCGGCATTGTGATGCCCTCTTATTATCGCGGCTACTGACGGCCGTGATGGCCCGTGCGGATCAAACCTTGATACTTGCCGATCACGCGCACTTCTTCAGCAGGATACACCATGTCACCCATCGTAGGATTGGACGGGACGAGACGAACATGCGACGGCGGTTGCGGGTAGAAGCGTTTGAGGGTCGCTTCATCATCGCGCACCATCACTGCCGCTATCTGGCCCGGTTCCACAACCTCCTGCGGACGAATGAGCACCAGATCCCCTGGCAGAATTCCGTCCCCGATCATCGACTCTCCGTTCACCGTCAGGAGGAAATCCCCCGGCCGGACCGGAAGCAAATCCTCCAGCCGTTCCACCCACCTGTCCGTCTGCTGAATCGCTTCCCGCGGTGAACCTGCGGCAATTGCGCCGACAACCGGCAGACTCAGAGTATCTACCACTGCAAATGCGGGAGGAAGGAGACGAATGTGATAAGGAACGCCATGGCCGCCACGCGCGAGCTGAATGAAGCCCTTGCGCTCCAGCGCTTGCAGGTGCTGACGGGCGGTGCTGTGGTGCGTATACCCGAAATGTTGTTGTACTTCGGTTCCCGTTGCTGACCGACCTTCTCTGTGCTGGAAGAGCGCAAGAAACTGCAAGATATCCTTCTGTATTGCGGTGAGAATGGCCATAGCTTCTGCCTCCTGCGAGTGAAAGCACCCCGGTGCGCTCCCGGCAAATCACTACACTTAACATTAAGTGTATTTAGAGCGGATGTCAAGCGCGTTGGAATGCCCGCACGGAAAAGAATGTTGCGTGGACGACGGGACGGAGTTCGTCCGGGCAGAGGATGTGGCGATATTTGTTTGACAGAAACCGGCGTTCCTTCCACACCAGAGTGCCGTCCGCCGTCTTCCACAATCGAGAACTATGGGCAACCTCAGACGATTCAGCTCATTTGTCCGCCCTTACTGGAAGCAATCTCTCGCATCCCTGGTGTTGCTTACCTGCCTGGTGGCCTTGGACCTCTCTATCCCCCGTTTGATCCAGCGGATCATCGACCACGGGATTTACCGGCACGATGAACGCGTGATAGTAGTCACGTCGCTTACCATGCTCGGCATATCGGTTGTCAGTGCGGTCTTTGCCGTCGGAAACAACGTGTTCTCAGTCCGGGTGAGCGAAGGCGTCGCACGTGACCTGCGCGAAGCCATTTTCCGCCACATCCAGTCGTTGTCTTACGGGAACCTGGACGAGCAAAAAACGGGTCAGCTGATGGTTCGGCTTACCAGCGATGTCAACGCCCTCAAAGGCCTCGTTCATATTTCGTTGCGGATCGGAACGCGGTCACCCCTCCTCATGATCGGGAGCCTGTTCCTCATGGTCCGTACAAGCCCCGGCCTCGCGCTTTCCATGGTACCGCTGCTGCTTTTGACCTCAGCCACCGTAGGCTTTTTCGCAACGCGGATGGAACCGCTGTTTCGCGCCGTTCAGGAGAAGCTGGATCGTTTGAACAACGTGCTCCAGGAAAACGTGGCGGGTGTCCAGGTGGTCAAGGCATTTGTCCGGGCTGATCATGAACAGGCGCGGTTCGGGGACGCCAATGCGGATCTCACCCGGCGTTCCATCCGCGTGATGGAGTTCATGTCCACCATGGGCCCCGTACTGACCCTGCTCGTCAACACCGCTGTTGTGGTGGTGATCTGGGTGGGAGGGCAACGGTCGATACGCGGCGATCTCTCGATAGGGCAGATAGTCGCGTTCACCAATTATCTGATGACGACGATGACGCCTCTCATCATGACGGCGATGCTGGCAAACACCTGGGCGAGCGCAATCGTCTCGGCCCGCCGGGTGTACCGCGTACTGGATACTCCTCCGGAAATAAGAGACGCCGAAAACGCGGTTTGTTTGCCGCGTTCCACCGAGGGCCGGATTGTCTTCGAAAACGTTTCCTTCCATTACGGGGGCAGCCATGACGGCGCGGTTCTTGAGGATGTCAATCTCACGATCGAACCCGGACAGACCGTTGCGTTCCTTGGGGCGACGGGAGCCGGCAAAACAACTCTGGTTCACCTTATCCCCCGGTTCTACGATGTTACTGCTGGCAGGATCACGATTGACGGTGTTGACGTCCGGCAAATCCGCCAGGATTCGCTCCTTTCCGTGATGGCGCTTGTCCCGCAGGAAAGTATCCTGTTTTCCGGGACTATCCGTGAGAACATCCGGTACGGCAGGCCCGAGGCCGACGACGCGGAGACTGTGCTGGCGGCAAAGGCCGCCCAGGCCCACGATTTCATTCTCACCTTCGAAAGCGGTTACGACACCCATGTTGAAGAACGCGGCGTGAATCTTTCCGGAGGGCAGAAGCAACGGATTGCCATTGCCCGGGCGCTTCTCGCGCGCCCGAAAATTCTGATTCTCGACGACGCGACAAGTTCTGTGGATGTCGAGACGGAAACCAAGATACACAATGCCATCGCAGGCCAGCACTTCGCCCGCACCACACTTATTGTTGCGCAACGCGTAAGCACGGTGCTGAAGGCGGACAAAATTGTCATTCTCGATCAGGGCAGAATCGTTGCTCAGGGAACACACCGGACGCTCATTGAATCGAGCGCCATCTATCGCGAAATCTGCGAATCCCAACTGACCGGCGGCATTCCGCTTGACAACGGCCGGGGGAGGGAGCCAGTATGATGCGCGCCTCAACGCGCGAGGTTCGCGATGTCCGCGCCGCCATGGTACCCCGCGGACCGATGGGCATGAGAGGCGTGATCGAAAAGCCCCGGCATGCCCGCGGAGCGATAGTGAGACTCCTGTCGTACCTGAAACCCTTTGGCGGCGTTCTGGCGCTCGTTTTTGTCCTCATCGTCGCCTTCACGCTCTGCGGGCTTCTCGGACCGTATCTGATGGGTGTGGCGATAGACCGTTATATCGCAACGAAGGATGTATCCGGTCTTGCCCGCGTCGCCGCATTGATGCTGGGGGTGTACCTCGTTTCTAACATCCTGCAGGCTGCGACAGGGTGGATCATGGCGCGCGTTTCTCAGAACGCGCTGAAACAGGTCCGAAACGACCTGTTTTCGCACCTTCAGAGCCTGCCCTTGAGCTTTTTTGACCGCAATCCCGCCGGCGCACTCATGAGCCGGTTGACAAACGACGTCGACGCGGTGAACCAGGCGGTTTCGCAGAACATCACCTCCCTTTTCGGGAGTGTGTTGTCCCTCTTCGGAATCCTCGTCGCGATGTTTCTTCTCGATCGGTGGCTTGCGATGGCCACGCTGGTCGTCGTGCCCATTATGTTCGCGTTCACCCGTTTTGTTGCGCGGTACACCCGGAAAGGGTTCCGAAGGCTGCAGGGGGCGCTCGCCGAACTCAACAGCACGATGGAGGAATCCATCAGTGGCCACAAGGTGGTCAAGGCTTTCCGGCGCAGCGACGCAGCGATGGAATCATTCCGGAAGGCAAATGACGACGTATTCCGTGCGGGGGTTTATGCGAACACCTACGCGTTGTTGCTCATGCCTCTCACCGGAGTCCTCGGCAATTTCTTCGTTATCGTGCTGGCGGGGTTGGGCGGGTGGCTTGCCCTGCGGGATCTCGTGAGCGTCGGGGTAATCGCAACGTTCATCATGTACGGGCAGAACTTCATCAACCCCCTGCGGCAACTCGCCAACATGTACAATTCGATTCAGGCGGCGCTTGCAGGGGCCGAACGCGTGTTCGAGATTCTCGATACGCCTGCCGAAATAGACGCTGGAGTCGATGCTCCCCCGTTTGAAGAGGTCCGGGGCGACGTCCGTTTCGAACACGTCCGTTTCGGGTACCAGCCGGGCTTTCCGGTTATCAAGGATATGACACTCGCGGCGGAGCGGGGCACAACCATTGCCCTGGTCGGACCGACGGGAGCAGGCAAAACCACTGTTATCAATCTTCTTACCCGGTTCTACGAAATTGACGAGGGCAGCATCTCCATAGATGGCGTTGATATCCGCAGGGTGCGCAAAGCTGATCTTCGGCGCAGACTGGGGCTGGTGCTGCAGGATACGTTCCTCTTTTCGGATACCATCATGGAAAACATCCGCTACGGCAGGCCGGACGCGAAGGATGACGAGTGCATGTACGCCGCCCGGACAGCAGAGGCGGAGCACTTCATACTCCAGTTCCCCCAGGGGTATCACACCGACCTCACCGAACGCGCGGGAAACCTGAGCCAGGGGCAGCGCCAGCTTCTCGCGATCGCTCGCGCCATCCTTGCGGACCCCTCCATTCTCATCCTTGACGAGGCAACTTCCAGCGTGGACACGCGCACCGAGGCGCGGATACAGAAGGCACTCCTTCGACTCATGGCGGGGCGAACGAGTTTTGTCATCGCACACCGCTTGAGCACGATTCGTGACGCGGACCAGGTTCTCGTGGTGAAAGACGGGGAAATAGTGGAACGCGGAACCCACCATGAATTGCTGGACAGGCGCGGGTTCTACAGGCATCTGTACGAAAGCCAGTTCAAGGGCGAAACGATCTGAAATACAGATGGCGGCCGGGCAACCGGCCGCCATCTGCCGACCAACTTACGCGTCCACCGTTTTCGATAACGATTCGTTTCGTTACGAGGGCGGCGTCAGGAACCGCTCAAGAGCGCCGCAGATGCGGAAATAGTGCCGCCCCATCTGGCGGATACCCGTCAGCATATCCATGTGTGCGCTGCTTGTGGCGGCGGACTCCTGAAGCCCCGCGTCCAGACGCGCGAGGTGGCTATCCCGCAGGCGTCTTTCCAGTTCTTCACCTTCGTCTTTCCGGCCTCGGACGGCAGTGGCCAACGCGCGGTCCCTTTCCCTGATGGCCTGGGCGGTCTGCCGATGCAGGTCCACGGTGAATGCATGAAACTGGCGGAGTTCACGTGCACCTTCGTCTGAGAACTTCGCACCGGCCTGCGCGAGTCGTGCCGAGGTGTTGACCACGTCTACTCCGAGAAAATTGGAAATCTGCCTCAAATCATCCATGATAGTGACATGCCCCTGCTTTTCCCTCGACTGCATGAGACCGAGGTTCTTCTGCGCAAGTCGGATGTAGTAACTCTGGAACTGGCCATGGAGAATTTCTACTTCTGAACAACGGGTTGCCAGTTTCTCGCGCACGGCTTCACCATCTTTCCCGAACGCTTCCATCGCATACTGGTGCATCTCGCCGACGATGTCCGCCGTGCGGTTGATTTCCTGATACGCCGCCGTCAGCGCGAGATCGGGGGTTTCCAGCAGGTCGTTGTTCAGGTATTTCGCGCCGAACGCTTTTTCCACTTTCTCTTTCGAAGGAACGAGCCGTTCAACGGCGGATCGGAACCACGGCAGGAACGGTAAGAAAATCGCCGTGGCACCTACGTTGAAGAACATCGTTCCGTTTGCCACTTCACGCGCCACCGAACTGGACCCCATCGCCAGCGTGATCGCGTGCATCCACTGGTTCCAGTAGCCGAGAATGGGAAACACTATCACGGTTCCCAACACGTTGAACAACATGTGCGCCAACGCTGCTCGTTTGCCTTCCGTATCAGTGCCCAGCGAGGCGATCACCGTGGTAACCGTAGTGCCGATGTTCGCTCCAAGGATGATCGGCATCGCCGCGTCCATCGTCATCAGGCCCTCCGACGCGAGCACCACCGCGAGACCAATCGTCGCCCCGCTGTGCATGATGGCGCTGAGGATGGTCGCCACGAGCAGCCCGAGGAACGGAGCGTGGGCGAGATACAACATGAGTTCGGTGAACGCCGGCAGAATTCGAAGTGGAGCGACGGAACTCGACATGACTGCCATGCCGTAGAAAATCATGCCGAAGCCCAGGAAAATCTCGCCGGTGTAGATATACACTTTGCGCTTGGTGACGAGGGTGAGCAGCACGCCGATGCCCATCATCAGAAGTGCGTAATCACTGATTTTGAACGCGATGAGCTGCACAGTGAGTGTGGTTCCAATGTTCGCACCCATTATGACGCCGATCGCCTGTGTCAGATTCATCAGGGCGACGTTGACAAACCCCACCACCATGACGGTGGTTGCGGTGCTGCTCTGGACAACCGCCGTAATGATGGCGCCGGCAACGACCGCCATGACGCGGTTCGTCGTGAGCTTTGCCAGGATGTCCCTCATTTTGTTGCCGGCGACTTTCTGCAGACCTCCCGCGCCAAGTTCCATCCCGAAGAGGAACATGCCGAGCCCGCCGACAATGCCCATGACAACCATGAGCCACCAGTTGCCCTTCAACGCGTGGGCAGAAACGTGCGGCATCTCCCCCGCCATGTTGACCACCCGCGCGGAGATGACGTAATCACCCGGCGCCTTGCCGAGGGAGAGATTTGCCGAGACAAAGCCCGCAGAATCGCTCACTACCGGCGAGGGGATTTCCGCATCCTCGGCGCTCTTCGGCCGCGATACGATTTCCAGCACAACGGGAACGCCGGCAACCGGAACGCCAGCCGTGTCGGTGACCAGGAAGCGTACGGGTTCTTCGAGAAGCTGGCCCGCCTTGCCCACAAGCAGAGTTCGTCCAGGCGGGTACGATTTGTTCTCGAGCCGGAATGGTCCACCGGAAAATGGAGCACCCACCGCAAGCGATGCGCTTCCGTTTCCCTGTGCCGCAACGTCTGCGGGGTTTTCTGTGGAGCGCAGCACCATGGGGTTGACCGCGACTCCTGCGAGGGCAACACACGCGAGGAAAATCACTGCGCGAGCACGCAGCGCTGCGGAAGCGAGAGCGCGAACCATACACACCTCCCCCGGAAAAGGGTATGTCGCACAGGGCGGGAAGATCGCAACGCAATATGAAGGTTGTACGTATCGTCGTCAATCCAGGTGGTCTGACAATACCCTGACATTCTTCGTTTTCACGATATCCCCTGTGTCACATGTTGTTCGCCCGGGGGAGGTTCGGTCAACCACGCCAGGTTGAATGTGTAATGATTTCTTGAGGAAATGAGGTGAATCAGTCCGTTGTCCGCCTGGCACACCGTCATGTACCCCGCGATTTCTGATTGCGACGCGCTCAATACGTTCGGGCGGCCATCGAAGGCTTCCACCGGCCTCGGCAGGCCGTCGTCGCTTACCACCCGGGTATTGGCCCACGTCGCGCCTTCGTCGAAGGAAAAAGCACAGTAGAGGCCGGTGATCGAACGGCGGGTTCCGGTAACGTCGGTAATCTCAAGCGGATCATTCGCAAACGAGACGAAAAGCAGCGGGCCCTCCTGCAAGCGGAACAACACCAGCCGCTGCCCGCCGTGGATTGGCTGGAAAGGGCTGGCGGTGTATGTCCACGATCTTCCCCTGTCCCGGGACAGGCTCATCGGCATCCGCCCGTCGATATCGTCGCCTCTCCCCAGCGCCATGAGGCGACCGTCGCTCAGCTCCACCACGTTCGCGTGGATGCCAGCGATCGTCCCACCGGCGTCGTACCAGGTTTCGCCTTCGTCCTCGCTCATCCAGAGCGCCGAGCCACCGTGTCCGGCCGTAACCGCGTCACAGGGAAGGACAATTGTTTCATCCGAGAGCTGAATGACTCCCGCAATCGGCATGTGCCGAACCCCGTGTTCCGGAATGATCAGCCGCGCCTTTGACCACTTAGCACCGCTGTTGTCCGACGTCCGCATCACGACTGCCAGCGGCCCCCACGTGGCGGCAACCGATAGGCCGGAGAAGTGGAATAACCTCCCCGATTTGCTCCTCCAGAGCGCACACGCGTGGTCGTTGCGGTCGGGAGCGTCCCAGAACAGGGATGCTGGTTCCCATTCATCCTTTCCCCATCGCAGGCGGCTGGCAAGAGTCGCCACCTCTCTTCCGGCTTCTTCCATGCACGTGTACCACATCGCGAGCAGGTCCCCGTTCGGACAGGCAACGATCGCCGGGACGTGGTTGTGCCGTGAGAACATCGGTCCGAACGAATCCGGAGGGATCTTGACGTACGTCCTCGGACCGTAGAAAAAGGGTTTGGAAGGATCGGGGCCGCGCGTGATATCCTGTGGAATCTCTGGTCTGACGTTACTCTCGTGGAGCTGGATGGGGGCAGGTATGGCATTCGTCGCCGGCATTTCTCCTATCACGGGCCGAAAACCGATGATCCAGCTTCGCTCCCCGGGCACGGTACCCATACGATTCGATGACCGCAGGTAATACAACTCTGTCGAGTGCGAACCACCCCTCGTCACGCGGAAATTGCCATCTAGCACCCCCACCGGGTCGTTGGGCCGGTGGGCGTCATACGGTCCGTACCAATCGTAACACCATTCTTCCACGTTGCCGTGCATGTCGTACAGACCCCACGGGTTCGGGGGAGTCTGCGCGACCGTCAATGCGGGAATCTCCTGTTCGTCCGCCCCACGGGCGGGGTCGGGAAACCATTTCACTCCCACGTTTTTGTGGAATTCCGCCGGCAGGGAATCGCCGGTATGGTACGCAGTGGTCGTGCCGGCCCGGCACGCGTACTCCCATTCGGCTTCCGTGGGAAGGCGGTACGGCAACCCTTCTTTGTCGGACAGCCACTTGCAGAAAGCACATGCCTCGAACCAGTTGACAAACACCACTGCTTCGTTGTCCCCCGTCGAGAAACCGAGCTTCCCACGCAGTTGCCGATGGGAAGGGTCAAACGCCTCAAACTGCGCGTTCGTGACTTCCGTGGTTGCCATCCTGAACGGCTTTGTCAGCCGCACGAGACGGATCGGTCGTTCATCGAAGTCCCCGTACCGGCGATTCGGAAGCCTCACCAGTTCGTCGGGAAGCGGTCGGTCGTTCCCCATGAGGAAGGAACCGGCGGGAATATGCACAAAACACATCCCGAGGCTGTTCACGAACACCGCGTCAGCGCTCATGAAGTTCTCCTCTTCATTCAACCTGTTGCCAGGGTGACAACGTCCTGATACTGCACAAAGTCCAGCACCGCCCTTCCCGATGAACCGCCCCTGGTTGTCACGTGGTATGCCGCATCCCAGCCGAATGCGGCGGCTCCTCCAATGTCCTTTTCGAGATTGTCACCGACATAAAGAACCGGGCTGTCGGAGGGCACATCCGGAAAAAGTCTGCGTGCGGCGGCGAAAATCCCCGGGGCTGGCTTGCAGACGCCTATGTCGCATGAGCAGATAACCGGGCCGAAATACTTCCTCAATCCGACACCGGCAAGCGCGCGGGACATCATCCGGCCTGTCCAGTCCGTGTCTGCAATCACGCCCATGCGTACTCCGGCCTCCGCAAGCGCCCTGAGTGCGTCGGCAACACCATCCCAGAGCCACGTGCGGTACCGCGGGCCACCAATCGCATCTGCCACGAGCAGAGTTTCCTCCGGGAGGACCGGCAAACCCAGGCGTTCATAAACTCCCGACGCCAACACTTCCAGGCTGTACCGCGCTCCGAACTTCTCCTGCAGTCCGGAGCTTGTATCCTGAAGTATCCGCCCCAGATCGGGCGGGACCCTGTGCCCGAACATTTCCAGTGCCAACGAGACACGATGTTCGCGGCCTTCCCGAACCTTCGTGGAGGTGGGAGTATCTGTCAGTGCCCCCTCTCTCCCCGGCCCGAAAATAGTGCCACCGCTATCCCAGAATACGATCGGGTATCTCATCAGCGCAGGTCCGCTACGAGAGGATGATGGTCGCTGAGCCGCCAGACAGTGCCGTCTGCATCGGTTTGTACAAACGGTTCACCAGTAACCACGAAGAACCTTTCGAGACGGCGTACCGCCGCCGGCAGAAGCCAGATATGGTCGCCCTTTCGTTCCGGCGAGTCCTCGGCGACATCGGTTTCGCCCGCGTTCACGTAACCGGAAGACTTCATCAGCAGGTACGGCTCACTGTCTTTGCGGAAGTTCATGTCGCCAACGACTATGTCCGGCACCGGCGAGCACCGAAGGATCCGCTCCACTTCGGCGACTCGCGCCCTGCTCCCTACCTCGGGCGGCCCCGCAAACCTGTTGCTCGGAAGATGCACGCAGGCGATCTCGAGAATATCCTTCCCGTTTGTCACCTTTGCTCGTACATGCACCCGTTCATGAGGCGGTTCGCTGCCATTTGACGTCAAGTCGCGCATCTCCGAAGGATTCCGCGTGAGTATTGCTCCTCCGTAATCGGTTTTGACTCCGCCCCGGGCGTGGATCCAGGAGGCCATCCCGAGCTTCTTGGCGGCTGTGGCGACCAGGTCCGGATTCTGTACTTCCTGCAGGCAGATGACGTCTGGCGACAGAGACGCGTAAAGCTCGACAAGCCCATCGAACACGACCGGCACCGCCGCGACGCGCTCCGCGCCCCAGCGGGACGGACATCCCTGAAACCAGTAGACGTTGTGCACCACAATGCGCATATACCCATGCCTTCCCGGCAGTGAGGCCGTTACGCGCGACCCCAAAGTTGAAATCAGAAGTCGAGCCCGGGCGTGAAGACGTTCACAAAACGGCGTCTCCGTGATCCGATATCCACCGGCGTGTCCATTCCACTGCGGGCAGTTCGATGTCACACACGCAGCTCGCAAGGAAAATCATCCCGTCAATGCGACCGGATGTCAACCAACGTAACCCGGCGGAGCATTGGAGCTTCATGTTCTCCACAGACATTTCGCATTTGTTGCCGTAGTCCCACATGTAGCATCCAAGCACTACGCGTTTGCGGGGGGCCAGCGCTTCAATCCTTTCCAGATTGCGCTCCACGTTCACAAGGTCTTCCTGCCGCCACGTCCACAGCGTCACAACGTCGCATTTATCCAAGAACGGCGCGATGGGCAGATCGAGCTGGTGCGTGTACACCACAACCCACATATCCAGCCTGCGACCGCACTCCTCCAGTGTTGCACGAACATTCTGCAGCCTGTCGTGGGAAATCGGCGCGAGGCTGCCGTCTGGTTTGGGGTCGTGGAAAAAGTCATCCATCATCACGCCGGTGATGTTTGGGAACTTCGCCGCCACGTCACGCACTCCGGTGATCGCCGAGTCAGAGGTGCGCCCGGCCTCGCCGACTATTGACCAGACAACCTGTTTGAGCGGGACGAACGCCCGTGCGTAAATGTCATAGGGCGGTTCGGGCTTTCCCTGATATGTCACGAAAATCACGTTCGGGATACCCATGTACCACGCTGCTTCTGCCGGCGTCATACGGGACGCAGCGGGCAACCCCCACTCCTCGTTGTGGCTCCCCGCTTCGTGGCCCCATATCCAGATCCTGTCACGAACTTGTGCCATGTAATACGCCTCCCAGCAAGTCGAATCGGTAGAAGATGCCAGACCCTGGCCCTCCAGAATGTATTCCCCCGGGAGGACGCCACCAACTGCGCAGGGAAAGCAATCGCGGGAGCCAATTGAGTGTTGCGCTGCGTTCGGAACCGTCTGTATCATCGTGGGCAGCCGCAACACAGGCTTATCGGTTTTCGTTACCGGGAAGTGCGGATATGGCCCTTCTGACATCCAGACAACGAGTTCTCCGAACCCTCGTGAGAGAAGAGGTGGACCGTGTTCCCGTTGACGTGGAACTCACCGGCGAAATGCGGGACAAGCTCCTCTTTCATTTCGGTTTTCGCGACGAAGAGGAGATCTTCCGGCTCTTTGGCCGCGATTTCCGTCGGGTAACCGCCCGGTATACGGGGCCTGAATGTTATGCGAAAAACGGGCAACCTTCGGACGTCTTCGGAGTTGCAAGCGGCGGCCCGACGTACGCCGACACGATCGGCTTCCGTCCGTTCGCAAGGGCGGAATCTGTCACGGAAATCGAGAGCTACTCATGGCCAAACCCCGATTGGTGGGATTATTCTGACATTCCCGCACAGTGTGAGCGGTTTCGTGAGTACGCGGTAACTGGTGGCGAGTGGTCGCCGTTTTTCTGTCAGGCGTGCAACATGACCGGCATCGGACGTTTCCTTGAGTTGATGCTGGAAGCACCAGAAATCGCTGAAGCGATTCTCTCCCACATCGTGGATTTCTACGTCGCCGCCTCAAGGAGGTATTTCGAGGCAGCCCGCGGGGGAATTGACATCTTTTTCGTCGGAGACGACTACGGCGGCAAGAATGGCATGTTGATGAGCCCCGCTCTCTGGCGCGCACTCATCAAACCTCAAGTGGCTCGACTTTATGCGCTCGCCGGCGAATATGGTGTCCACATGATGCAACATTCCTGCGGCAGTATTCGGCCCGTAATCGGCGATCTGATTGAACTCGGACTGGAAGTGCTGGATCCGGTGCAAATCGCTGCGGCGGACATGAATCCGGAAGGGCTCAAAGCGGAGTTCGGAGATCGCTTGACCTTTCACGGAGGTGTCAATACTGAAGACACATTGCCGTTTGGAACTCCTGCGGACGTGTTCCGGGAAACGCGTTATCTTATGGATACACTGGGCGACGGTGGCGGTTATGTGGTCTGCGGATCACAGTACCTTCAGGCAGACATTCCCATCGCTAACGTCATCGCGATGTACAAGGCGGCGGGAAGTATCTCCCCGGAAATCAGTTGACATCGGTGAAGAGAGCCGGACAGCTGCCGTGAATGCGGAGGAAAGTCCGAACACCAAAGGGCAGGATGCCGGGTAACACCCGGGCGGCGTGAGCCGACGGAAAGTGCCACAGAAAACATACCGCCGGGCGCGTCCTGTACGCGTCCGGTAAGGGTGAAAAGGCAGGGTAAGAGCCTACCGCGCCTTCGGCAACGAAGGTGGCACGGAAAACCCCATCCGGTGCAAGGCCAAATAGGAGCGGACTCGAGGCTGCCCGTCTCGTCAACACGCTCGGGTAGGCCGCTTGAGGGGTGCGGCAACGCACGTCCCAGAGAGATGGCTGTCCGGGGAGCCATCGTCCGCAGGACGTCGGCTCCTTGACAGAATTCGGCTTACAGGCTCTCTTCACCACCTCTTCTTCAACCCGGTGCGCAAATGCTTCCAGCGCGCTCGTTGCCGTTTCTCCCGGAAAGTAGATCGTTCCGCATCGCTGCGTGCGCGGCGGTTGCGCTTGCCGCCGCGGCCCGCATAGGGCTGCGAATACATTTCACTGATTTCCGCGCGCCTGAGCTCTGGGAATTCGGGGAAATTGCGCGGAATCTCGTGCAGACGGGGACCTTCACGTATCGATCCAACGGCGTCCCATCCGCGTTCATGCCGCCGGCTTACCCGCTCTATATCGCGTTCCTGTATCAGATCTTCGGGGTCGGCCAGGTCGCACACATGGTCCTCGCCGGCGCCCTTCTTTTCTTCGAATTGGCTGTGCCGTTCCTCGTGGGATATCTTGCCGCCGGTATCTGGGACAGGACTACGGGTTTTGTTGCGTTTCTGCTTGCTCTTTTCTGGCCCCAGTTCCTCGTCATGAGCGGGCGGCTGACGAATGTCCCGATCTACACGTCATTATTGCTTCTCGCATGCGTCCTCGTCCTTTCCAATTCGATCCCGTTGCGCAGAAGGGCACTCTTTGGCGGTTTTTTGCTCGGGGCTTTCGGGCTTTTCCGCTTCGAAGCGTGTGCGTTTCTCGTTCCGTTCGGTTTTGTTCTGCTTCGCCACAACGGTGCGGCCAGCTCTCAGCGCCGAGGCGCTGGCTGGCGGCACCGGCTGGGAATCCTTTCCGTGTTCCTGGGAGCCTTCATCACCCCGCTCCTCCCTTGGATCGCGCGCAACTACGCGGTTTTTGGGCAAGTAGTGCTGAGCACGTCCGGCGGATACAACCTTCGGCGAGGCCACCACGCACGCGCCACTGGAACCGCGCGGGAGTATTATGCCGCCGAAAACACACTGACCGAAAGTACCGTTGGGGGTACGCCGGTTCCAGGCGCCGAGGCGATGGCTCGCGTGGTGGAACGCACTCCGGGAGATGTTCTCAGAGTTGATCGCTTCTTTCGCGACGAAGCACTGCGGTTCATCGCTGCAAATCCCGCGAAGGAGGCGAGTCTGGTGGTGAGGAAGCTGTTCTTCTTCCTGGTGGCGGATTTCACCCACCCGATGTCCCGGGTGTTCCCGATATGGGGTGCATCGCTTGCGGCTCTTGTAGTCGGGCTGGTTTGCTGGCTCAGGAACGGAATTCGCGATCCCCGGCAGCAGTTTCTCTGGCTCGTGTTCACTACACAGGCCTGCCTTGCAGTGGTGTTCTTCGTCGTGCCGCGGTACCGCATGGGCGTGGAATTCGTGCCTCTCGTGTTCTTTGCCGCTGCCCTTGCTCCTCTCGTACGGCACTGGTCGGCCGATTCCACCAGCCAACAGAAAGAGGCGCGGGTACGCCCGCGCCTCTCCCACTGAACATCTGTAACAAGTGACGCCTAGATTCGCACGGTTTCCCCTGTTTTACCTGCAAGCAAAATCGCCGCTGCCACGGCAACATCGGCCCGGCCTTCTTCTCCAGGGATGGGAACGGGTTTGTCAGCCTGAATCGCTTCGAGGAACGCATCATCCTGCTGGAACATGCCGACGTTGACGTCACCCGGGACTTCTGGAAGCACCGGCTTCACAATCTGCACGTCATTGGTTCCCGCCGTACGCAGCGAAACATCTCCCCACGCGCACCACGCCGCGCCCGTCGTTCCTACAACACCGCGTGTGCATTCGGAATAGTACGACGAGTTACTTGCGTCTATACGGCCGATAGCCCCTTCCCCCATCGTCATAACGGCGTGCACGTGGTCGTCGAACTCAGGAGAATCCGCCCGTGTGTACAGAACCCGCGCCGAAACCGTTTTCGCCTCACCGGCCAACATGCGCAGAAGATCAATCTCATGGACTTCCCATTCGATCGCCGTTCCGCCGCCGATTTTGGGGTCATATCTCCAGGAGGGGCCGTGAGCCGGGTCATAATAGCCCACGCGCGTGCTCCAGCAGGTAACAACCGTTCCGATTCTCCCCGAGCGCGCGATTTCTATCAGCGTCTTCGGGCCGGCGTAGTACCGAAGGACCTGTCCCGCCATCAACTGGCGGCCTGCTTTTTTCACCGCCGAGATCATGAAATCGCATTCCGGAACGGTAAGCGCGAGGGGTTTCTCGCAAAGAACGTCCGAGCCGGCCCGTGCACAATCCTCCACGTGTTGCCGGTGGAACTTCGGTGGCGTACACACTACCACTGCAGAAGGCTTGAGGCGGTCCAGCATGTCGTGGTAGTCGGCAAACGCCGTGCCTCCGAACTCCGCCGCCGCCTTCTGCGCCAGACTGAAATTCACGTCTGCAATTCCCACAATTTCAGCACGTGATGAAAACCGCAACGCCCGCAGATGGTCCTGCGCGATGGCACCTGCACCCAACACAGCAACACGAACCCTTGACGCCATAAAGATCCCCTTTCCGTTTCAGGCCCTGTATGCGTTACAAAATCGGCAACTGAACCGGGCGGCCTTCTGCAGCTGAAAGTTCCGCCGCGTAACATATCTCGTGCGTTTTTGCGGCGTCTGCCAGGTTCGCGTGGGATTCCACGTTGAGTTGGATACACCGCACGAAATGATCGATTTCGTGCTGGAACGGGTGGTGTGTTACGTCGCCTGAGTCCGGCAGTATGGTGGGAATCGTGGCAAAACCCGTCTGGCCCGGCATGAGCTTCTTCGAGTAGAGCTGGTTGTTCCGAATGGTTCCCGATGTGCCCTGAAGCGTGATGGGGAACGTGTACGGCTGTACGCATTCAATGTTCGACGCAACTTTCCCGATCACACCGTCCTTGAACTTGAGTACCATCACCATGGTCGGATCATACTCGTAGCCACCGGGGTACAGCTCAAGATTCCTGCTGTTCGTCGAATAAGCAAACACCTCCACTGCCTCTTTCTGGACAAACCACCGCAGTGCATCCAGCGCGTGGAGTCCTGCAGAGAGCAACGAGCTGCCGCCTTCCGCTTTGAGTCGGTTCCACCTGTACTGGCCATACCACGGCCCGATGCCGTGATTGTAATCCACCTCACCGTAAAACAATCGCCCTATCGCTTCGGCGCCGAGGAGCGCCTTGATCGTTTCAAAAAGAGGGTTCCATCTGAGGACGAAACTGATAACGGTCTTCACCTTTGCTGTCTCGACCGCGGCCCGAATTTGTCTGAATCCCTCAACATTCAGTGCGACAGGTTTCTCAAGGACGAGATGGCAGCCCGCCTGTGCCGCCGCCACCGCATGCTCCGGGTGCATTGACGGAGGTGTGCAGATGGAGACGATGTCCAGATCTGTCTCGTGAAGCATTTTCGCAACGTCCGTGTAGATCGCACAGGAGAAGCCAAGGCTTTTCTGATATGCCTGCGCTGTCTCCGGCCGCCGGACGGCGATCGCGGCAATTTCCGTTTCAGGGTTGTTCAGGTACGCCCGCATGTGTTCTCCGGCGACCCACCCGGCACCGATGATTCCGACGCGATACATGGCTCTCCCCTTTCCACAGAACAACCGGTTGGCCAAAATCCCATTCGGTGCGTCGTTCCGCAATCCGGTGAGAAGCGACGCAACACGGTGAGAGACCGAAAGCCCGCGCATAAGCGCGTGTTCGTTCACGAAAAAGTATACTCAGCGTGCGTGAGATGTTCCAATGGAACCGGGGAAGGGTTGCCGTGCACCTGGAATCCGGCAATCAGCTTTGAGACGGTTCTGCGGTTCCAAAGCCTACGGAGAAGGTGCTCTGAAGCAGAGACTGCGCATGGCACCGAATCGCCAGCAGGGTGCTGGTGCGGACTATCCCCGGAACGTTCGCGATCCGCTCGGTGACTGCCTCGGCCAGGGCCTCTGAGTCTTTCACAACAAGGACGGCAACCACATCGAACTGGCCGGTGGTAGTGAACAATTGCCGCACCTCAGGAATCTCGGCAAGCGAGCGGGTAACCGCTGCCACGCTTTTGAGTTCCGCGTTGATCAACATTATCGCTGTGAGCATGGAGTTCCTCGAGTGCGCAGAACAGGCAGAAAGCCTGTTGAGTGGTTCGCGCAACATAGAAAAACGGGGGGCGGCACCGCCCCCCGGGGTTATTTCCTCTCACGTGACCTCAGGCGAGGATCCTGCGGACGGCAGCGATCACGTCGGGCTCGGAAAGACCGTACTTAGCCATCAATTCCTCACCCGTCGCCGACTCCGCGTACGTATCCTGAATCGCGACGAATTCGATCCGTGCGGGATGCAGACGAGCGGTCACCTGCGCAACGGCACTTCCCAGCCCTCCATGGACCAGGTGTTCCTCAGCGACAACGATTCCTTTGGTTTCTTTCGCCGCTTTCAGCACCGCTTCCTCATCCAACGGCTTGACTGTGTGCATGTCCAGAACGCGAACGCTCACCCCCTGCTCCGCCAGGCTTTCTGCCGCATCCAGTGCCGGACCGACAAGCATGCCGTTGGCGATCACAGTCACGTCTTTGCCTTCCCGAACGGTGATAGCCTTCCCGATGGCGAAGCCCGCAGGTGGTGCATCGTACACCAGCGGAGCCTTTGCCCTTCCTGTTCGAACGAACACGGGGCCTTTATGCTCAACTGCGGCACGTATTGCCTGATACGTGCAATGCTCATCAGACGGCACCATAACGACCATCTTCGGAAGTTCACACGCCAGCGCCACGTCTTCCACACTCATCTGGGATACGCCGTCCTCGCCGATCGAAATCCCTCCGTGGCTGACGACAATTTTCACATTGTTTTCCGCGTACGCGACGCCAAGCCGAAGCTGGTCAAAGCCCTTGCACATGAGAAAACATGCAAAGCTGGAAGCAAACGGTATTTTGCCCGTCGTCGCCAGGCCGGAGGCAACGCCAACGAGGTTTGCTTCCGCGATTCCCACGTTAAAAAACCTGTCAGGGTATGCCTTCGCGAAGTCTTTTGTCATGGTGGATTTCGAGAGATCAGCGTCCAGCACCACAACGTTCGGATAGAGCTTACCGACTTCAACCAGAGCTTTCCCATACGCTTGCCGCGTTGCCATTCCCAATGGGCGCGCCATGTTGTATCTCCTCTTTCCGGATTAATTTACGACAGTTCCGCCAGGGCGCGCTCCATTTCGTCTTTGCCGGGCGCCTTGCCGTGGTATTCGTTGTCATTTTCCATGAATGACACCCCTTTGCCCTTCGTCGTTTTGGCGACGATGACAGTGGGACGGCCTGTTTGTTCCTTTGCGGCTTCCAGAGCATGGACAACCTGATGCATCGAATGCCCATCAATGTCGAGCACACGCCACCCGAACGCTTTCCACTTATCAACCACAGGGCACACGTTCATGATCTCGTCCGTCGAACCATCAAGCTGGTAACGATTCCGATCGAGAATCGCGATCAGGTTTTCCGTTTTGAAATGCGCCGCCGCCATCGCAGCTTCCCAGACTTGGCCTTCTTCGATTTCGCCGTCACCGAGAATGACGAATACGCGGCTGTCACTGCCATCCATGCGCAGGCCAAGCGCCATTCCAAGACCTATCGAGAGGCCCTGGCCGAGCGATCCGGTCGAGGCTTCGATGCCCGGAAGATCCTTCGCAGAAGGATGCCCCTGCAGCCGGCTGTTCAACTTGCGGAGCGTCAACAGCTCCTCTTTCGGGAAATAACCGGTTCCCGCCATCGCAGCATACACAATGGGCACCGCGTGCCCCTTGCTCATGATGAAGCGGTCGCGCTTCTCCCACGACGGATTCTGCGGATCATGCCGCATCACCCGGAAATAGAGAGCGGCCACGATATCCGCCGCGGAAAGCGAGCCTCCCGGATGCCCTGACTTCGCCTCATACAGCATGCGAATCACGTCTCTACGCAATTCCTTCGCGGTTTTTTCAAGCTGGGGAACGGTCTGCGGAGGGCCGTATTGAGCCATGAAAACCTCCCGAAAAAGACAGAAGAAAACTCCTCGCGGTCCGTGTACTCGGTGCGCGGAAACGAACGACTCACCGACTCTTTGAAAATACAAACCGCTCCGTACCGGAACCAATGACGCGTGCCAGTGATTCGTGACTCAGGCCGTGAGTGCCGGGCTTCTCCCGGGGAGACGCGATCGCGTCCTTCAAGCGGCCCTCCAGGGAACGCAAGCAGGCTCGCGCCGTTCCGCGCCAGCGCGCGACGATGTTGGTCAGGACGCCGCACGAACGTTATTATCAGTACGCGCTTCCATCGAATTCAATCGAACGCGCTCCGCGCGTACGAAACTTCATGCGGCGGAGGTCGGGGTTCTCCTCCTTGTACATGCCCCCCTTTCGGATCACCGTTGTGGTAACCTGATCCCGTGCAACCACTCGGCGCCGTCCAGGTGAATTCGCACACACAATCCGCAGCACGAGCGTCATCAACAACGGCGTACGCCAGTAGGTTAACATTCTTTCCGTTAAGAACTTATCAGATCGCTCTTCGCTTCACCTTACGTATGACTCTTTCGAAAGATTTGGCGAGGGAGCAGTTTGTCGCGTACGATGTGTCATGTATATTTCGTGCATTCGCATTCCGGGAAATGCCCCCTGATGATCATCCCAAATGGTATCCGCTTCAAGAGGGAGTTTGTGAATGACTGACCCGACCGGCCTCGACAGCGAACTGGAACTCCATCGGTGGATGGGGGCGAGAATCCGTCAGATACGTGTTACCAAAAACATGACACAGGACGAACTTGCCCAGCGGATGGGAACGCAGAGGCCTGCAGTTTCGAACTGGGAAAACGGAATCAACATGCCCAGTTTGTTTACTCTGCGCAGGATGGCCGCCACCTTCGGCGTCTCCCTGCGGCAGCTGATCGAACCGGATTCGGAAGACGTGGCGGACGTGCCGATGATTCCCCTCGACACTGCCGTGGACCGGCCGGGCCTCGAACGGTGGATACGGCTGTACGAGCGACTCACAGAACTCGGAGACTCCGGGCAGCGTCTGCTTCAAACGACCTTGCGCATTTTTGGTCGGCTCGGAGCTCTCGGGGACAGCGGAAGCGGGCAGATAGTGTATTCATCAGTCCTTCACGCGATCCAGGAGGCACTGAATTTCGGGCTCACAGTCCTCTCCAAGGACGATGCCCGGCGGACGATTCTATTCCTCAGGGAGACCGGCCTTGTCGCGGATACGAAGGCGGACCAGGATCGGTTTGCCCATCTCCACCAGGTGTTCGTGCCGCCCGCCGGATACGTAGATCTTCTCGCGCGTATGACGCACGAACGACGAGTTGTCGTGATCACCGGTGAGCCCCACCAGGGCAAAACGTTCGTAGCGACCAAGCTTCTCGCCGATATCGCGGAACACGGGTATCGCCCGATCGCGCTCATGGGCTGTTTTGCAGGACTTGCCAGCGACACCGCACGAGCCGAAATACGCCTCGGAAACTGCCTCCGTTCGGGACACGCGGTGCTGCTGGACGATCCATTCAGCCCGGATGCGGGTGCGCTGGCCCTGCGCGAGTTCGCAACGAACCCCAATCTGGCGCTGAACCTCGTTGCGGAGGCTGATTGCCGTCTCATCATCACAGCGACGGCAGACGCATTGAAACAGCGTCCCGACGTGGCCAGACAACTGGCACCATATGAATGGTCACTGGCGGAGAAATACGAGCCCACCTCCTTCGTACGAATGGTGATCAACTACAGTGAAATCTACCACCCGGGCGCGAGAGAGCCGATTGTCGCCTCACACGAGGGTTTGTCAAGCCCGCATGCGGTGGAGCGATCATTCGCGGTTGCGACTGACAACAAGCAGACCATACGCCGCAGATCAGCGGGAATTCGCCGCGAAGGGATAGAGGCGATCACCGTGGCGGACTACGAAACGCTGGACAATGCCGAGCTTGCATTCCTTTTGCTTTCGCGGCACGTTCCGCTTCCTGCTCACGAGCTCTACTCGATTTTCACGCGCCTGGACATCCGGGGAATAGGCGGGACAGTTCCGGCGTACGACGTGCTGATGGATGACCTGCGGCGCTGGCTTCTGGTTTCCAAGCAGGGCGAAGCAACGAACATCGGTTTTTATCATCCGTCTTACGTGTCCGCGCTGGACAGTGTTCTGCGGGAACGCGAACGGGTTCAACGGCTGGCTGGCCTGGTGTTGAGGGAACTCGTCACGGCAGGAGATCCGTACCTCGATCGCGCAGCGATATCGCTTCTTTCGGTGATTTCTGGCGCGGGAGCGGCGACTCTCAGCAGCCTGTTGGGTGAGGCGGGGCTTATTGATAGCGTTCTTCTCGATAAGGCGGATCGTGCTGTCGCCAACCTCGTCCGCGGCGCAATGGGAGACCAGGGCGAACAACTTGCAGCAGGTCTGAAAGGCCTGTGCGAGACTTCCTTCACCAAACGGTATCTGTCGTCGTTCTCGCTGATTTCCGCGCCGGCAGCCGGCGCACGCGCCAACTCAGGATCACCCGAACAAATGTGGAACGACATGGCGAAAGCGTATCTGTCGGACAACTGGCAGGTGAATCGTGATCTCCTGACAGTCCTCGCAAGCGCTGTGCTCAGTGGAAACGCTCGAGTTCGGGCACTTGCCGGAACGCTGGCGATCGTTCGAGGGTCCCAACACGACGCTCGTTTTTGCGCCAGAATGATCGAGCCGTTGCAGAACGACCACCAAAAAGGCGTAACAAGGTGCACAAAACGCGCGTTGCTCGATTGCTTTGACCTCGTGCCCGAGAGCGCTCGCGATCAACTCCTGGCGGCAACCGGGCTTTGAGCCTTTTTCGGATTGGAGTGTTCCATGGAATACAGAATTCTTGGACGAACAGGCCTCAAGGTAAGCGAAATCGGTCTGGGCGCTCTGGAAATCGGCAGAGACTGGGGAATCCCCGTAGGTACAGATTTCGGACGCCCGGATGAAAAAGGCGCAGAACGCCTCTTGAACGCCGCGCTGGACGCCGGCATCACACTCATCGACACGGCGCCCGCGTACCAACTGAGCGAAGAAAGAATCGGGAAGGCAATCAGTTACCGCCGCCACGAGTTCGTGCTGGCAACGAAGGTCGGCGAACGGCTCAACGACGGAGACGCGAAATCGCATTACGACTATTCCTTTGAAGCCACGCTGGCGTTCGTGGAGCAAAGCCTTCGGCGCCTTCGAACGGACGTTATCGACGTCCTGCAAATCCACAGCGCGTCGATCGACGTCATCCGGGCAGGAGAAACCCTGCGGGCCATGAGGAAAATGCAGGAACAGGGCAAGGTCCGGTTTGTAGGCATGACAGGAAATGTCGACGCGGCATTGGAGGCAGTGAAAACGGGAGATTACGACACGGTGCAGGTTTCGTACAATGTCGTATACCGCGAGGCGGAGAACGAGCTGTTTCCTTTGTGTCTGGATAACAACATCGGCGTAATCATCAAAGATGGACTTGCAAGGGGGGCGTTGACCCCGAAAGTGTCGGCGTTGCCGGATGACGCAAAAAAACAGAAAATGATCGGCGAACGCTTGATTTCAGAGTGTGTTGCGAAATCCCTCCACCCGAATGCGTACCCGAAGTCGCTATCTGATTTCGCATTGCGCTTCGCGTTGCATCAGAAAGCGGTCACCTCGGTGATTGCGGGAACGCGGAAAGTCGAGCACCTTCTGGCGAACGTGGGAGCCTCTGACGGGCGAAGGCTGACCGACGAAATGGTCCGGAGAGCAATTGAAATAGTTGATTCGGTGGAGTGAGTTGACCCTCGACGAAAGGCAGTGGAAATGATCGCGTTGTCTGGGTGCGCGGAAGCATTGTTCACGAAACTTCCCTTCAACGAACGAATTGCCGCGATCGCGGAACTGGGGCTTCCGGCGTTCGAGTTCTGGGGGTTTGCGAACAAGGACATCCCCGGAATTCGTGCAGTGATGGATAAAACAGGACTGGCTGTTTCCTCGATCTCTTGCGATACGGCAGGGCCGCTCGTCGACCCGTCCAAACGGCCGGCGTTCCTGCCCGCGTGCAAAAAATCCATCGAGGTTGCGCACCTGCTGGGCTGCAAGACACTCATTGTCACCGTGGGGCAAGAGATACCCGGAGTCAGCCGAAAGGAGCAGCACCAGTCAATTGTGGACGGACTGAAGACCGTGGTTCCGTTGGTCGAGGACGAAGGGGTGACATTGGTCATCGAACCGCTCAACGTCCTGGTGAATCACAAAGGCTATTTTCTGGCAACAACAGCAGAGGGAATATGTCTGGTTGACGAAGTTGGAAGCCCGAATGTGAAGCTTCTCTATGATATCTACCATCAACAAATCACTGAAGGTAATCTGATCGACACGATCAAGGCGAATGTCGCAAAAATCGGCCATTTTCATATGGCGGACGTTCCCGGGCGCCATGAGCCGGGAACGGGGGAGATCAACTACGAGCAGGTGTTCCGGGCAATTGCCGAGACTCCGTACTCTGGTTACATAGGTCTCGAGCTGTGGCCAACAAAGCCAGAAAAGGAAGCGCTCGCATCAACTATGGCGTGGGCCAAGCGTTATTTCGGTTAGGAGAAGAAAGCTCCGGAAAGGAAAGAGGCCCTTGCCGCGTGGCGGAAGGGGCCTCTTTTGATTTGGTGCGGAAGGGGAGACTTGAACTCCCACGAGCTTGCGCTCACTGGACCCTGAATCCAGCGCGTCTACCAATTCCACCACTTCCGCACAAGTAGAAGGATCTAGAAATTTACCCGAATCGCCGCCTTCCGTCAACTGTTTCGACGTCTTTTCGAGTAACGAGACACAGCGTCACATGTCTGCGATCGCCCCGTCCGGGTGGTACCATTTCACCTGATCCCGTTCCTCGTACGGATGCTTTGCAATCTCCTCGAGATTGAGGTCAATTCCGAGCCCCGGAAGCGTCGGGCGCTTCAGTCTGCCGTTTTCAAGCTCGATCACAGGCGTGTACACAAGATCACGCCATGGCATGTCATCGAAAATGTGCTCCTGAATGAGGAAGTTGGGAATGCAGAAATCCACCTGAACGCACGCGGCCGTTGCAACGGGACCGTACGGGTTGTGCGGTGCAGTAGCCATGTAATACGTCTCCGCCATCGCCGCGATCTTTTTGGCCTCCATGATTCCACCGCAATGGCAGAGGTCGGGCTGAACAACCGATGCAATCTGCCGTTCAATGATCTCGCGCAGCCCCCACCGTGTATACAGGCGTTCACCGGTCGCGATGGGCGTTTTCGCGTGGCGGGCGATTTTCGCCATTGCTTCGACATTTTCCGGAAGGCAGGGCTCCTCGATAAACAAGGGCTCATACGGACGCATGACTTCCTCTGCGAGGATCGCCATGGACGGACTCAACCGACCGTGGAAATCAATCATGATGTCCACGTCATTCCCGGCGAATTCGCGGAAACTGGCGATTTTTTCCTCCGCTTCACGGATCGGTCTCATCGAGTCAACGTAATTCACGGCGGGGAAAGGGTAGATTTTGAACGCGTCAACCCCTTTTGCAATCCACTTCCTGCCCCGTTCGATCAGGCTTTCCGGGGTCCCGTCCCCAAGATTGCAGTAAAAACGAACCTCATCCCGCACATGGCCCCCCAGAAGCTCGTACACCGGAACTCCAAGCAGCTTTCCTTTGATATCCCAGAGAGCCATTTCGACTCCACTTATGGCGCTGCAGAGAACAGGACCTCCTCGCCAGAATGCATGACGATACATCTCCTGCCATAGGTATTCCACACGTCGTGGGTCCTTGCCGACGATTTCCCTCCGGAGTTCCTCGATTGCGGCACGCATGGTGTGTTCTTTGCCGTACAGAGAGCCTTCACCCACCCCGTACACGCCCTCATCCGTGGAAACCTTCACGAAAACCCAGTTACGCCCGCCTGCCTGGCACACGAAGTGCTCAACTGCCGTTATCTTCACGATGTAATCCCTTCTCGATCGAGGTAGAGCAACGCACCGTCTCCCGGGGCAAGCCAGACGTGGAATGAAGCGAAGGCGTCACTTCGCGACAGTTTCACCGGGCCCGATACGCCGCCGCTGGTGCGGTTTGCTTCGCGATATGCGGCAAATTCCGGCTTGACCCTTATCTCCGCCGCCACACTCCGTTCCAGGGAGCGGTTCACCACGATGAGAGCGGGAACGTCTCCGTCCATGAACTCGCCCACCGAGATCGGCACATCGCTGGAACCAACTACGAATCGCGGTACATAGTCTTCTTTCGGCAGAAAGCCCTTGAACGGCACCGGCGTGTGCCACACCCCAAGGGACGTCAGGCGCAAGAGGTCTGCACCGATGTTCTGAATCTGGCGGTTTATGCGCCGAACCATCGGGTAATGCGAGGTCTGGTATCCGAACTCGTCGATGATCGCGTCTCGGAAATTCTCAGGAGTAACGGTCCAGTACGTGAAATAACTGATCCCTTTGCCCCCGTAGGCGAGTGTCATCCACACCTGCCACCGGAGATCTGCTTCCGAAGGATTCCGACAGCTGTGAAACGCGAGGGACAACACAATCTGCCAGAAATCTTTTCCCGCTTTGAGTGACTTTTCACGAACAACCGAGAGATTCGTGTAAAAAATGGGCCAGTCATTGCCGTCTTCCTGGATGGCGTAATGGTCGTAGCTCACCAACGCTGGCTGGACGATGTCCAGGTACCGCTGGACATGTTCCTCGTACGTCGCCGTGCCGAGTTGCTCTTCGTTCGCATAATTCGGGAAAAGATTGATGTAGGTGGGGTGCGCGGTATCCACGTTTTCAAATTCCCGCGTGATTTCGGCGAGTGTCCCAAACTGGGAAGCTGGCGGTTCATCTGTCAGGTAGTATCCCCAGAGTGCCGGGTGCCAGGAGTAATCGAGGACCACTTCTCTCACCGTGTCACGCCAGCCGGGGGACGCCGTCATGCCCGCGTGGACACGGCTATCCAGCACCATTCCCGTGATGTTGTTCTCTTCACACCAGTTAAGTTGCCGAACGATATCTTCGCGTCTTCCTGAAACCTGGGCGATCGTGAAGCCGGCTTCGGCGATTTCTTTGTATCTCTCCCGCGCCATAAAGTGAGCGGGCACCCCGCACCAGAAACTGATAGGAAATGGAATCTGAATTTTCATCGCGTTCCCCTCACCTGGCAGATACTTCAAGGCCTTCGCCATCAATCACAACATTCATGCTTGCGGCCATATTGGCGGTATCACGCACGAACGCCAGATAGTACGCCAATTTTTCGGCGCAGTTGACGCTGTTATGCGCGAGAACAATGCTTCCTTTCGGCATCTTGTCCCACGCAGCCTCCAGGATGTCGAGATAGACTCCCTTGCCACGACCGCCGGCACCGTCTGCATCGAGGTACAGCAGGTTGATGTCTCCGGTCATGCCTCGCACGAAATCAACGGCGTCAGCAGCCACACATTTCGCCACGCCGGAAGGATCTATGCGGCGCACATTCCGTTCCGCACGCGCCGCCTCATCCTGTTTTATCTCCAACCCGATAAGTCGTTCGGCACGATACACAGCGCCCGCTCCCACGGCGGCGCCGGCGTTGGAAATGAATGTGTTCCCACAGAAGACACCCGCCGCGACCATCGTCTTCGGTTGGGAAATGGCATTGACAGCCCATATCAGCCGTTGCTGGCGAGGAGTGATGGCCGTCCACGGGATATCAAAGCTGGCCGCCACCTGCGCCCGGAATGCAAGCATCTTGTCAGAATCGTACTGCGTGTGCGGGATAATTCCCGCTGCGCAAAGATGTTCCAGAGCCCGGTCCACGATACGTACTTCGTGTTCCAAGGGCTCCAGCTTGCGGTGTGGATCATGCATGTCCATCCGATAAGAGTCCCAGTCGGGACTGCGGAATTCAGCCGGCACAGGATTTCTCTCCCAGTTCTTCAGGCAATGGCGGCTTGCAGACACGTTCCAGAACGGAACATATCCAGTCAATTCGTTCAAGTGGCACATCCGGTTCACATTCCGCGCCCATTGCGAGGCCACCTTCTTTCATGTTGAGTGCGTCGTGGGCACCGGCGATATGGTCTTCGATCTCTGAAAAGGACGCGAAGGGGAACAGCTGCCTGTCGAGGTCAAGCGCGATCGCGATTCGACCTTTCATGACATCTCTGATCCCTTCCAGCGTGTTGGCCCGGATCTGGGGATTGATCATCCGGATACCAACGTCGATCAGGTCGGGAATTATCTCCAGAATATGCCCGTCCGAATGGAGATATACCGGAATGTCGCGGTCTCTGCACGGGCCGAACATCGCTTCGTACGACGGCTTGATGAATCTCCGCCACATTGCCGGGCTTATGGGGAGCGATTTTTGAGTGCCGAGATCCTCCCCGAACGACATGTACTCGGCCCCGGCCTCCAGATACTGCTGAATCACGGCCACATTGTAGCCCTCAATTATCTGGATCAGCCTGTGAAGGCGCGGGTCGTCGTTTGCAAAATCCATCATGAGATTTTCGAACCCGCGGAGATAGAAAAGGCGCATGTAAAAGAACCCGTGCGCCAGTCCCCCGCCCCCCGCGAGATCACCACGAGCGCGGGCAGCAGCCAGACCATTTCTGATCTGTTCCAGAGAAGGCCTTGCGCCAAAATCGGCCTGCGTCAACGGATCCGGAGCCTTCCAGTTGGCGAAATCATCCCAGTTTTCAAGGGCGTGTTTCACCACGATGCTGTCGAGCCCCCGCTCGATATTGTGCCAGACGCAACCCCAGTTATCGGTGTGGTACCCCGGTTCGTACAACACGTATGCGTCGGGAAAGTCGAGGTTAATGCTCCCTTTCACGTAGCCCGGGAATATTCTCGGGTGCGCGAGAACGATGGCCTCGAGTTCTTCCCTGTATTTCATCCACGTCGCCATCATCAGGCTCACCCCGCACGGAACCCACTGCGGTGAGTCGAAGTACAGGGTTTTCAAAAAGTTGACTGTGCGGGGGTTTTTGCCCTCATAAGGAATCATTCAAAGTCTCCTGTTGCTGCTGCCCTACAAAAGCGAGAGTCCGTCAACGCTGGCGTGCCGCCGCACCCCGCGTGCGCTCCACATGCTGGGGGATCAGAAGGTAGAAAGGATTCGCGGGCTTCATGTAACCCGGCTACGGGCAATCTGCGGTTTCGCCTTCGCCGATTGAAGTCACGCGCACGGTCGTCGCCACATCTCCCGACGCGATCAGGATCTTTGACCGGCATCACGCCAGTTAAGTAACCGTTGCCGCGTGCGGTGGGTCAAGGGAGTAGTGCTTTGCACGGGGTTCCCGCCCCATCCGGCACTGCTCTCAGGATCTGCGTGGTTCCGGGTGGAACTAACGTGACTGACAAGGGGGTAAAAGGGTGCGAATGCGCCGGATAATCTTTCTCTTTGAGAAAACGGGCTGTGCAGTCATACCGGCGAACTGCGCAGCCGGGAGAGGCCGCGATCGGGAGTTCCGGTCCGGTCTCTCCTCTTTTCCCGGGGGACCTCCTCGAGCATCGCGGTGCTGTCGGCAACATCGAAGCCTGGCAGATGACGTCGGAGGCCTTCCCCCAGCCTTACGAACAGTCCTCCGCCGTTGGTGTTATTCGCCTTTCGCGGAGCGGAACTTTGGATTCGGCACGAGATCGGGACCCTCCGGTGTTGCCACAACGATCCGCCTGAATCCGTGCGACTCCACCGCCCGGTAATTCCGCCCGGCCATAAGGGGATATACGGAAAAAACTGCCAGGAGTTCATCGCCCGTGTTCACGATCCGGTGGGAAGTCACTCCCGGAACATACACTACGGTACCCGGTTCGAGCGCCAGGGCCTGAATCCGGAAATCGTCGGTCTGGAGGAGGACCATACCCCGCCCTCTCACCGTCAGGCACACCTCGGGTGAATCCTGCCGCGCGTGCCTGTGGCCACGGGTCATGTAAAACTCGTCGCCGACCCGACCCGGGTACACGACTGTAGTGGAGTAACAAAGTGCCCTCGCGCGGGGTTGATCAGTCGGCTCAGTCAGAAACGACTCGTACACGGTCTCGTCGTCTTCCGCTGCCTTATGGGCGCGCGCTTCTTCATCCGAGAACACCCCGTACAAATCGGACAATTTCCGCCGGTGTTGCGTGTTACTTGCGCTCAGGCGGCCTTTTTTCAGGTCCATGAATGACGATAGAGCAGCAGCAGCATCCAGAACAGCAGGGTGCGTCATCAAGCCTCTCCGTGGTCACGCGTTCTACGCTTTGAGTGCCCGGACCGCGTTGCGGAACCAGCGTCTGGAACAGGGGTCCCTGTTCCCGTTTCCCCCAATGCCACCATGAAATGCCTCGCCTCAACGATCACGTCCGCAACCTCGTCATACCCTTTCGCGATCGCTTCCTTCGCGCACAGAAGCCCTGCCTGACGACATATTTTGGCGATATCCGCGCCGGACATCCCCGGCGTACGTTCTGCCAGTTCGCGGATATTCACCTCCCCGACCGCCATCCTGCGAATGTGTCGCTGAAAGATCGCCTCGCGACCCTGAAGGTCGGGAAGACCCATTTCAACGGCATAGTCGAACCGCCCCGGCCGGCGCAGCGCGGGATCTACCGCTTCCAGACGGTTTGTCGTGGCAATCACCACGACCTGTCCTCTGTCGTACAGTCCGTCCATCACAGCCAACAACTGAGATACAAGGGTTATTTCGTGCCCGTGATAGGTTTTGTCGCGCGCGGGCGCGATGGCATCAATCTCGTCCAACAACACTACGGAGGGCGCCATGCTCCTCGCACGCTCGAAAATAATCCGGATCGCTTCCTCAGATTGCCCTACCCATCGGGAAAGTATCTCGGGCCCGCTGACCATTTCGAGGTGAGCCTCGCATTCGCCGGCGACAGCCTGGGCCAGCAGCGTCTTTCCTGTACCAGGAGGCCCGAAGAGGATCACTCCCACCTGGGTCGGCACGCCCACGTGCTGGAAAAGCTCGGGATGGCGGAGGGGTAACTCCACCCAGTCCCGTATGTCGGAAACGGCTTTGTCCTGTCCACCGACGTCGTCAAAACGCACCGAGGGAATGGTTCGGGTTGCCTGCTGTCCCCAGGTTCCCTGACCTTCCGGTATCCGCGAATAGGGAACGATAGATGAGCCATCCTTTGCAAGCTTGCGTGCATCTGCAATCGTCCGAAGTCTTATGCCCCGGGTCCCGTCGGCTCGTTGTTCAACAAGCCATTTGGCATTTCCTGCCGTTTCAACCGTATCCGGCAACGATTGGACTTCTTCCTTCACCAGTTCCCGGCGAAAAACCGGACACGCGTCCGTGTACTTGTGCGTGGCTTCTTCTTCCAGCATGTCGATGATTTTCGCCTTGTCCACTGTGAACACAGTCCCGTCCAGTTCCCCGATACGGTACCACGCGCGTTCCGACTGGTGGATGTCGCCATTGTGAGGAATGAAGCGGTTCACGGAAGAGAGCAGTCGGCATCCGAAATGTGTCGGCGAATGGCGCGGATCGAACCCGTTGCAATAGTGGTAGGGATTCCCCGAACGCTTCTGCCGTTGGTAACATTCGCCGACAGCGCTGAGCAACTCAACCGCTGCGGGCGGCATCACCTTTCCCGACATGGTGAGCACGGTGTCTTTCCAGTCCGCAACGATTTTCACCAGGGTTACGAACCGACTGAATACTTCCGGTTGCTTCAATGCATCGGTGAGA
The DNA here is from genome assembly GCA_022706085.1 of Candidatus Latescibacterota bacterium. GTDB lineage: Bacteria > Latescibacterota > MWCZ01 > MWCZ01 > MWCZ01 > MWCZ01. The sequence continues at coordinate 279,810 of JAKJDF010000001.1, forward strand.
AACACATTGTGCAGCAGGTCGCCGTCCTCGTCCTCGCAATAGCTCTCGAAGCCCTTCGCAAGCCGCACTGCCGCGCCGTACCGAGCTGATCTGGCGCGGCGGAAGGTGAGCCCTATGGAAAAATGAGGCTGTTGCATGACTGTTGACTGCGGCTGATGCGTACGATTTGGTCCGGGCTTCCGACGAAGAACGAGAAAACTCGCCTTCAAACACCACGGCAAATCAAAAAATACAGACAAGCCGCGTTCAAACGCCAGTCCACGGCGGAGGGAAGAGGTGGATCGCCGGTTGCCCAGGGAGAATCCGAGAGCGGAACACGCCGATTCAGGCGCGATCGAAGCGAACCGCGTAAACACGCTGCCGCCGGCAGGATCGGCACGGAAGGAGCCGAATGGAAACCATCCCGACAACGAAACCGCCCACGTGTGCCCACCAGGCAACGCCGCCTCCGGCGTCTGCAGGCACTGCGGCCGCAGCCGTTCCGCTGAAAAGCTGGATTAGAAACCACGAACCCAACACCAACGAAGCCGGGAATTCGAACACGAAGGGCATGAACAGGACCGGAAGAAACGTTGCGATCCGCGCACGGGGAAAGCACACGAGGTATGCCCCAAGAACACCGGCAATCGCGCCGCTGGCGCCTATCATGGGGACGGGTGAAACGGGATCCATCGCAACATGGAACGAGGTAGCCGCAACGCCGCACCCCATGTAGAAACCAAGAAACCCCAGATGTCCCAGCCGATCCTCGATATTGTCCCCAAAAAGCCACAGGTACCACATGTTGCTCACCAGATGCAACCAGCCGCCGTGCAGAAACATCGCGCCCAGAAATCGCCTCACGAGGTCCGCGGGGCTATCCGCCACGTATCCTTCAGCACCGGTCACAAGAGCCGGTATGACACCGTAGTGACTGATAAATGGCTCAAGCAGCGGACCCAGGCTGAGTTCGTACGCAAAGGCCGCCAGGTTGGCAAGGATTATGCCTACCGTAACCACGGGAGGCGTTCCCGAGGGGTTGCTGTCACGGAACGGTATCATGTCGCGCTGCTCGATTCTGTCTTTCTGAAGATGGGCGCCACCACTGGGAAAGCAGCCCCCTTTACAACTCCTCAAAACTCCCAACGCACGCAATTCAATATAGTCACGCGGCGGTTCAGGCAGAACCTCAGCAGGGACCGCGGGTGCACGACAAAGCGCCGCCGGGAACGGTTGAGCGGGGCAGGCGGCGCCCGTATCTTTTCTCGAGATTACTCCGCCAACAAGGGGAAAGGGATCGCTGATCATGTCTGAATTCAGCAGGGAGCACGTCGTCGGATCGCTGTTTTCCACGCACGGCGAGGTGCTCCAACGGGGAAAGCCTGTAGTGATAAGCAGGGCACCGGCCCGTTTGGACGTCATGGGCGGTATCGCCGATTATTCCGGTGCGCTGGTGCTTGAAGGAACACTGGCAGAAGCGACGATTTGCGGCGTCCAGTTGCGGGACGACCAGACGGTTCGCATTGTTTCATCCGCGGGCAACCACCATGGTGGGGTGGAACGCGACGTCACTGTGCCGCTGAGTGTTCTTTTCCCTGCGCGCACCGGGTCCCCTTTTGCGCGTGTGAGAAGCGAGTTCCCCAGATCCTCCTCGCGTCACTGGGCGTCGTACGGGCTGGGTGCGTATACCGTGTTAATGGCAGAGCGCGTTGTGGATTCGTTCCCGTGTGGCGCAACCATCGTAGTCCACTCGAACGTTCCTCTGGGCGCGGGTGTGAGCTCCTCCGCGGCTCTGGAGGTAGCAGCAATGAAAGCGCTGTCACACGCGTACGGCGTTCCAATAGCAGGTATCCCCCTTGCGTCGCTGTGCCAGAAAGTGGAGAACTACGTTGTGGGGGCACCGTGCGGGATTATGGACCAGGTCGCATCCGTCCTCGGCCGCGAGGGCGAATTCCTTTGCCTGAAGTGCCAGCCTCACGACGTACAGGGCTTCGTCAGATTGCCAAAAGGTGTTCGGGTCGTCGGAATAAACTCCGACGTGAAGCACAGTGTCGGAGGAGAACGCTACACAAGTGCGCGCGTAGGCGCATTCATGGGCCAGCGGATAATTCAGGAAGCCGGGTTGCGCGAGACCGGGGTTGACCCTACCGGCGGGTATCTCGCCAACATCGGTGCGAGCGATTTCCGAGAAAAATGGGCGCGCTATCTTCCTCCAAAAATGACCGGGGCCAAGTTCCTTGAGTTGTACCATTCAACGAATGACCCGGTTGCCCCTGTGGCTCCGCAGGCCGAATACATGGTGAGAAGCAGAGCCGCGCATCCTGTGTACGAGAACGAACGAGTGCAACGTTTCATTTCTTTGATGAGGGCTGCGGCGGATTCAGGCGAAGAGGCGCGGTTGATCGCTGCGGGAAAGCTGATGTACGCGTCCCATTGGAGCTACAGCCAGCGTTGTGGATTGGGGAGCAGGGAAACCAGCACGCTCGTGAGTCTTGTGCGCCAGAGGGGTGTTTCTGAAGGATTTTACGGCGCAAAGATCACCGGCGGGGGGGCCGGCGGCACGGTCGCAATCCTTTGCAGGCGCGGTACAGACAGCACTTTGGAGAGCATCGCAGAACGATATCATGAGATTTCAGGGCGTTCCTCTCAGTTATTCCTTCGTTCCGGCCCTGGAGCGGACGAATGGGGAACTATCCAGATCCCTTTCTGAAAAAGGTGCGAACGTGCGCGTCGTTGCGGGAACAGCAAGGAGCATACCTCTTTTCTGGGTGAAGTCGCCGGACACCCGACCCATGACTGACCGTGTCAAAACTTCGTTGTTTGATTCACTGAACCCGTACTTGTCAGATGCTCTCGTTCTTGATCTCTTTGCCGGCGTCGGCGGCCTCGGAATCGAAGCCCTCAGTCGCGGAGCAGCACACTGCACGTTTGTTGAGCGGGACCGTCTCTGCGTGGACGCACTTCGAACCAATCTGCACAGAACGCGGCTTTCTGACCGCGCTACGGTGTACGAACGGGACGTCAAAACCGCGCTCACACAGATGCAATCCGAAGTCACTCCTGTTGACATCGTTCTTTTCGATCCGCCGTTCTTGCTCGGGAAACCTCCGGCGAGAAAAGAACTGGAAGCGCTGGTGCAAAAGCTGGCGGAAGGTTTCATCGAACGTGGTGGTCTTCTGGTATACCACCACGACGACGAGACAGAGGGAGGATTCGAGACTCGTCGGCTCGATGTCGTGGAAACCCGCAATTACGGTCGAAATCGAATTACGATCCTGAAGGCGGTATGAGGCTTCCTTGGGGAATGGGCGCTCTTCCCGAAAGAACAAAAATCGGCCCGACTGTGCTAAGCTCCACCTCTTCGAAGCCAATCGCCTCCACGAAACCGGCTGTTTCGTCGGGCCGCGTCGGAATTTCCAGCCGTTCCGCCATGCCGATAAGGTCCGCCTGACTGGCAAGGCCGTCCAGATCGTTGACTAGTGGCGTCCAGGCGCACGAAAAAGCCCTGCCCGGCCCCAGTACACCCAGGATTCCTCGCAGACAATTAACAAAGCCCGGAATCCGTCCGATTCCAAACCACGATACCACTGCATCAAACAATCGTTCTCGGAACGGCGGATTCAGACAGTCGCCGACCACGAACACGACATTCTCATGTTGTGCTCGCTCGATTTGTCCTTGAGCGACACGAAGATTGAGGAATGCCGTATCGAAGCCGAAAATCATTGCATCCTGCGGCGCGCGTTCCACCAACGGCACAAGTGCGCCGCCCCAGCCAGTGCCCACGTCGAGCACCGTATCCGCGAAATTCACTTCCGCGCGCAACCACATCTCTTCCATCGCATCCAGGTGCGCTGTCAAGGCATTCTGCTGCTGCTGGACGAGACGATTCCTGGAAAAGGTCTCCCAGAATGATTCGCTCGCGCGATAGCGCCCCTCGCGCACTTCGGCAGCTGTCACGGCCGGCTCGAACGTACGTGTCGCCGGATACTCAACGGTGCCGTCCGCAAGCGACCGAACCGCCTTCGAAAACCCCACCTTTTGTGCTTCTCGCCCAAGTGTCGCCGCAAATTCGTCCACGGCCCGCCGACCCGGTACGAGCAGTATCGGTATGGTCGAATGGACGGGAAAGGTCCCCCCGCAGGCATGGCATGCGAGCGTTCCTTCGACAATTTCGCCCCCATCCTCTTCCGTAGCGTTCCATACACATAGTGGCTCGCGACACCGCGGACACCGAAGCTTCTCAAGAAGTGCTTCCTTCATTCACACTCCGAACAAGACGCAAAAGGGGGCGTAAGCGCCCCCCGAAGGTTGGATGTTCAGCTGGGGCACATTCAGGGTTGCTCGCCCGCTCGTACGGTGCGGATCGTCACTGAGCGTATCACGACGGGCGTCAGCGGATTATCACGGGCATCGCGCGGAACAGACACTATCCTGTCCACAACTTCCATCCCGCGTACGACATTTCCGAACACCGAGTACGCGCCGTCGAGGAACGTCTGGGGCGCAACACAGATGAAGAACTGACTCCCGCTTGACCTGCGCTCCGGATTTACCTGATCCGCTTGTCGAGCCGCCGACACCGCCCCGCGCGTGTGAAGTGCCTTGATCTCTGCGGGAATCGTGTAACCGGGACCTCCCGTTCCGTCGTTCTCGCGGTCGTTATCCTTGCTGTTGGGATCGCCGCCCTGAATCATAAATCCAGGGATCACGCGATGGAACGTGGTGCCGTTGTAAAACCCCTGCCGGGCAAGTTTGCGGAAATTAGCGGTGTGCTGGGGAGCGTCCTGGTCGTTGAGCCGGAACACAATTTCACCAAGGGTCGTTTTGATCACCGCAACGTCGTACGTGGCTTGTTCTTCCGATGTCGCGGTTTGAGCAGCCGCAGTTGCTGTTTCGACCACGTCACTCAGTGCTTCCTTGTTTCCAGCCCGTGCCTTGATCTGGAAGAAATAGGTCGTTCCCGGTTCGAGCCCTTCGAGCGGAGTTCTGTGGAGCGTCGTGATTGCGGCAACAGGAATCGTGCGCGAAAGTGTGTCCCGGGTGGTTCCCACAGCAATCTCGCCGTCTGTGGGAACGGAAGTGGACCAGAAAACGACGACCCTGTCCGGTCCCACCGACTCTATGGTAATATTCTCGATTTTGGGTGCTGAGGCTTCTTTTTCGCCGGATTTTCCGCAGGACATGAGACTGAGAAGAGGCCACAACAATAGCAACAGGCTGATTCTCGAGCGCATGGCAGAACGTACTCCCCTCATGAGTGTTCTCTCAACGCGTTTCCCCGGGTTTTGCCGGACGCAACGTTACTTTGTTGATTGTAATCGGTGTAATGGGATTGTCGCGGTCATCTCGCGGCGCAGCAACGATCTTGTCTACGACATCCATGCCGCTCAGAACCTCTCCAAAAGCAGTGTACTGCCCGTCCAGGAACGGCGCATCCGCCACGCAGATGAAGAACTGACTCCCGCTTGATTTCCGTTCCGGGTTGACTTCGTCCCCCATTCGCGCCGCGGCGAGAGTTCCTCGTTTGTGCGGCATCTTTATCTCCGCCGGAATGTCATACGAAGGCCCGCCCATGCCGTCATTGGCTCTGTCGGCATCTTTGCTGTTCGGGTCCCCGCCCTGAATCATGAAACCGGGAATCACGCGATGAAACGTAGTCCCTTCATAGAATCCTTCTCGCGCCAGCTTCTTGAAGTTCTCCACGTGTCTGGGGGCATCCTCGTCGAAAAACCCGAGCACGATGTCGCCGGAAGAAGTAGAAATCACCGCTACTTCCCGCGACCTCGACGCGCAGGAAGAAAGAATGACATACACGACGACAAGAGGCAGAGCGGCAAGGAAGCTAGTTCTTAAGCGCACACGAGCCTCCTCCCGCCATACAACATGAATCGCACGCCGCCGCCTTGGAACTGGAAGCACCGGCATTGGCTTGAGCGGCAAAAACGCTCAGCTTCTTCTTCACGTTCTTGTTCCCGCAATCACATGCAACCGGCTCACTCCGGTCAAAAATCAGACGCTCAAAATCTGCTCCACACGAATCACAATGGTATTCGAAGATCGGCATGGTTCTGCCTCCTGTGTCTGGAAAAACTCTGACATTCCTATACCAAGATAACACCGTCACGGGTCGGTCAGTTCATCTGCGCGGACGCAATGGAGCGCCATATCGACACGCCCCTGGAGATCAAAGGCAACTCCCTCCGAAAGCAGTTTCTCCCTCTGTTCCGTAGGGGTTTCGAAGGCCCACGCTCCAGTAAGTACACCGTTCCGATTCACCACCCTGTGGCACGGAACATCCGCCTCCCTGCAGACGAACAAAGCGCGACCAACTTGCCGCGCGTCCCGCGGGCGGTCCAGCGCCAGGGCAACCAGTCCGTACGACGCCACCATTCCGCTCGGAATCCGGCGCACAACGTCGTAAACGCTCCGGGCAAAGCCTGCGGTGGAAGTCATTCTGCTGCAACCCTCGCTATTTCGCGAAAGTCGAGTGCACGCCCGTAGAGCCTGAAATCCCGGATGGCGCCGTTGAAAACGTCCTGCTGGCCAAATCCGATGCGCAGGGGAACATCATTCGTGATGTCAAATGGTCTTGGAGTGTGGCAGTTGGACACCTTCACTCCGTTCACCCAGAGGCTCAACGTGTTTGCCGCCTTCACCGCAGCGATGTGGTTCCACCCGGCACTCAGTTCCGAATCGTGGGTAACGCACGCACCCGCTTCCATCGAGTGTACATGGCCACTCGGAAGCACTCCCGCAAAAAGCTTCCCCTCGTATACGGCCATTGACCACACCCGCCTGTACCGGACGTCGGGAGTCCAGTCGAGCCTTGCGACGGCGGTCCATTCCCGGCTGCCGTCAGATCGGTACACCTGTGCCAGCGGCAGGCTTCCTGCATACAGCTTGCCGTTGAACACAGCCATCGCCATCACTTCCAGTTCATCCGCAAGCCTTCCGCAGTCCGCCCAGTCCTTGCCGCCTTCGTACCTGTACACAACCGCTCTGGGCCATGTCCCCGCATGAAGTGCACCGTTATAAACGGCAAAAGAATACACCTGGTCTACGTCTTTCTGGAGGCCGCAATCGTGCCATTGCGATCCGTCAAATCGCCAGACACCCGCTCTTTCATTGCCGGCCGTGAAGAGGGAACCGTTGAATACTCCCAGGGCGAATGCACGGCAATTCCCCGGGCGCCCGATCTCCTCCCAATGTGATTCACGGTCGTACCGGTAAACGCCCTGCGAATAGAGCGGAATCGCGTACAGGTTTTCCTGAAAAACACTCAACGCAAATGCCTCGCAGGCGTCGCCAAGGCGACCACAATCCACCCAGCGTTGTCCACCCTCGTAGCGGTACACCTTTCCCCCGGGGAAGGTGTTCGGCGAATCTGGCAGTGACGATCCGGAGGCATGGTAATGCGCCGTTCCCACGTAAAGGCACCCCTCATGGACGGCCAGTGAGGCGACGCTGTTCGCGCCGTCCGGGCTCCCGCAGTCAATCCACGCGGAATCGCCGGCGTAACGGTACACGTGGCCCCGCTCGTCGGCTCCTCCTTCGAATGTCCCCACGTACAGACCTCCCTGCCAGACGCACATCGCAAACACAAGGACGGCGTTCCCCGGTCGTCCGCAGTCGCGCCACGATGGTTCCGAGAGCCCGTCATCGATTCCGAAGAAGAGATTCCGCTTGTTGGATTGGGATGACGTGAGGCCGGGCCGGTCATCGATACTGAGGTTGAATCCTTTCCTGAGACGGGAATCGAACGAGGAGGCGATATCGCCGGTGATATCCTGCTGCCCTTCTGCTGTCCACACCCGGGTCGAAATCGTGAAATCCCCGCTTCCAACGCAGCCGGACGACAACGACGGGATCTCAATATGGCCGCTTACGCCGTCAAACCAGCAGGCTGATCCGTCGAAGCGAGCGCCGGTATTGTTCCCGTGGTGGTTGTTGCCACTCGCATCGCCCGGGTCCAGTTCCAGTTTCCAGTGCCCGATCAAGCAGTCATCCGTCACCTTGAGTTCTCCGTTTTGCGCCTCACCAGTCTGTGCCACCACCGCACCGGAAGCGTATCCTCCTCCGGGACTGCCCGAATGGCTCTACCCTCTATCGCTGCCCGCGGATTCTCGACAAGAAGCCTCCGCGCAGTGGGTTCGCTAGTAAGTTCCGCCACACGCTCGTACGCAAAGCGCAGAAACGCAGGCCGCTGCACTGGATCGTGCCCATCCGACGCGATAAAATGCGCCACACCATTACGAATCATGTGCTCCGCGGCGTTTCGATCCTCTGACCGGGCTTCTCGTGAAAGGCTTCTCGCGTTGATCTGGAACAGAACCCCGCGGTGAGCGAGCCGCGCCCGAAGATCTGGACGCCGGGCAAGATCAGCATTGCGTTCCGGATGTGCCACAATCGGGCGCAAGCCGGCAAGCTGCGCGGCGAAAAGCGCTTCTTCAGCAGCCGTGGGGAACTGCATCATCGGATATTCAAGCAGGAAATACCGCCCGTTTCCACCGAAGGTGGCAGTCCTGTGGTTCTTGATGTCCTCGGTCGAGGCGCCAAACATGATCTCAGACGCGAGATGGAGTTCGGCAGGCAGTCTTCGGCGGGCAACTTCGTTGACAAGCTCCTGGAAAACCGATTGATGCAACCTGTCAACGCGGTCGTCAAAGGGGCCCAGAACGTGCGGAGTTGTGACCCAGCACCTGACCCCGTCTTCCAGACCCTGTTCAATCAGAGCCACGGAGGAGGCGATGTCTCGCGGCCCGTCGTCTACGCCCGGGAGAAGGTGGACGTGGATATCTACCAGACTTTCAGCAGAGGACATCAGAAGTGCCGATTTTCACGCGGGAGCGGCCGAATGGACAGCGTCAGCGAGTTCCGTGAGGAGGGACCGGCCACTCGTTTTTTCGAGAGCGTTGCCCACGACCACGAAGGATGCGCCGGCGTGTACGGCTGCCCGCGCGGCGTCACCGGAGCGGATGCCACCTCCCACGATCAACGGCAATGTGATGTATTCGTAACACGCCCTGATCATCTCCGTCGGGACTGGTTCCTTCGCTCCACTCCCCCCGTCCAGATACACCAGTTTCATCCCCATGTATTCCGCCGCAAGCGCGTGTGCCATGGCAATGTCGGGTTTTTGCCGCGGAATCGGCTTCGTGTCACTGATGTATTCGATCGTGGTCAACGTGCCCGATTCGACCAGCATGTACGCGGTGGGAATAGGCTCAAGACCAATCGCCTTGATCGCAGGGGCTGCTCGCACGTGCTGACCTATCAGAAGATCAGGATTGCGCCCGCTGACGAGCGAGAGGAACAGTATTGCGTCCGCGTCCGCCGATATCTGGGCCGTACTTCCGGGAAAGATGATCACCGGCAATTTGACCGCGCTTCTGATCTCCCGCACCGCGTCCCCGAACGTGTCCGAAATCAGCAGGCTGCTCCCCACGAGTATGACGTCAGCACCGGCACGTTCCGCGTCTGCTGCGCGTGCAGCCGCTTCGGCAGGTGCGGTCCGGTCCGGGTCAATAAGAACCCAGAAACCGGCACCACGGGTCTTCCGCGTCGCCATAATGCGATCAAAAGCGTTCACCAGCATGTTCCCAGGCGGAATCAGCGTACACGTGCATCCGCCCCTCAAGAGTCCTTATCATTCCGCGTAAGTCTTCGTCAAATATACAAAAGCTCCTGTTGTCTGGTAACGTGGGCGAGGAAACCTTTTGGCGGACGGGCGACTAGAATCGTGTTGCCGCCGGTCCGTTGCTTTCCACGCGCCATGTGGTATCGGGTTGGCGCTCACACTGCACCCAGCCGAACACTTCCACCGCGTCCCCCACCCCGATCTCTTCCACGGTAAAAGCGGATCCGGGCGGAAAAGCGCGCGATGTGGACGAATCAACCCTCTCCAGATGCGCAAGCGGTTCCTGAGTTGACCAGCCGCCGCGAATGCTCTTCAATCGCGCGCACAGGGTGCGATCGTGGTTGACAAGATAAGCCCCCCGGTAGTACGCCCGCGCCGCCGAAATAGGCATCTGCCCCTGGATGCGAAAGCCCGTCTCCATGTGCTCCTTCACAACTCCGTCTCCTATGACGGGCGACCAGTTCAGCCACACTCTGACAAGCCTGCCGTTGGCTTCGAGCACGTTTGTTATCCGGTATGCGAATGAGTCGATTTTTCCACCCGTTCGCCTTCGCACGTAGAGGTAATCCCCCTCACGGGGAGACAGCGTGCTTTCGGACACCTGGACCGTTATGGCGTTCTCGGCGGGGCAGACAGCCGCGATCGATCCACGCCAACGGCCTGCCCCTCGGGTGATGCCGCGGTCGCCGCAGGTCAAAACCCCATCGCCGATCAATGTCATGCGGGAAACGCCGCTGGCGTCCATTTCGACGAATCCCGAGGCGCCCTGAAACGAGATTTCGTCGTCTACCGCGGCCGGAGAGGAACTGTCTTCCGAACGAAGTATGTAGTGCGCACCACCGTCAAACCCGACCCGCACGCCGTTCACGGGCCCCGAACAGATCAGTCTGGCGTCCTCGATGGGAAGAGCAGTTCCCGTTTCAATCAGGGAGACGAAATCGGACCGCAGCACGTCAGTTCCGCTTCGCCGGTTGTGACTGAGCAACCAGTCGAGTTCGTACGGAGGGTTCTCCGCCGGAGCGTGCGGGGACCTTCCGCGGGCCTTGATCAGTTCGCGTGAACCCGTTGCAAGCTGAGTCACACGAAGCTGCAACCCGTCCGCCTGGTCCAGCAGCCAGTGCGCGGACCAGGGCTCGTCGATGTGCCCGCGGAACACGTCGTAGAGATACGCAAGGCTTTTCGGAACGCCTTCGGGAGGGGTCTGCCCGTAAGCAACATCCTTGCCGGCGACGGTTCCTCCTTCCTGCGCAGGAAGTTCCGCACTCATCGTGAACTCCCCTGGGAGTCCATGGAACGTCCACCAGTGGTCGTCGCCCCCCTCCACATGGAACAGGTCCACCGCGTAGTAACGCCCATCGGGGAGGTCTACAAGGCAGAGTGTTCTACGTTGCACGCATTCGGGTAATGGTTCCCACTCCCCGGTTTCTCGATTGCCCAATCCGTACCCGGAAGCCTCGACCACCTGAAACGGGCCGCTTCCGGAAAGAAAGCGTATGCTGTTCTTCCATGCTGGCGGCTCTGAAGCCGTGACCTTGACGCCAAAATGGGTGATCCAGTTCCCGTCCCACGTGTCCATATGCTGCCACGAGTACGGATATCCCATGTGCCTCAGTATGTTTCGTCTGTGAGCGAACAATCCCATGTCCATGGGCTGCTCATGGGAATGCCCCGGGTGATCTCCGTAGTAAAGCCATACCCCGCGGCGGTTCTCCAGATCCCCCGATTCCAGGATCCCGAGCCCGTACCCGTCCAGAAGGCGTGAAGGCTGCATCAACCGCGCGTCGGGTTCGATCGTTTCGCCAGCAGCCTGCCTGCGAAGCAGTTCGCACATGGTCGAAAACGTCGTGTCATCAGGAAACAACCTGACTGCTTCATCGTACACCGCCAGCGGGTCCCCTACGTCCATACAGACAACAGTTCTGCACGCCTTCGTGTTGGGGATATCGCCGGAATCACCTATGAGCGGGTAACCGGTCTGCGCGACCACGCACTCAAACGGGAACCGCAGAACGTGCCAGAATCTTCCATGTCCGGCAATCGGGTCGTACGCTGGAGACGAATAAAGCGCAGGGTGCTCATTCCGCAGAGCCCGCATACCGGAAACAATCGGAGTCAAAGCGGAGACGTGAATACCGTTATACCCGCCAAGCGACTCATACGAGGCGCCATCTTTGTAATAGAAATTCGTCGGCATCCTCGCTACCTGCCCGCCACCCGAAATGAGCCAGTCCACGAGGCCCTTGCATTCCGGTTGATCCAGCAGGCGGATCAGGTCAAGCATCGCCATCTGCGGTCGAGGCAGATTCGACATGAGCGCATCATCAAGAGCGGCCTGCACACCGACCCGGAACAGGAACGTTTCGATGTACCGACGTATCTTCTCCCCGTCAGAAAGCGACGGCATTCTTGCCCGGACAAACGCTATGAGTTCTGAATCGCCGTCAATCCGGTCGAACACCATGTCATATGCACGGGAGAGGTGCTCATAGTGGTACGGCATGTTGATGCAATAGTCGTCCATGCCGGAGCCGCCGGCAAGGTTTGCGACCGTTTTTGTCTCCCGCGGTCCCCACGAAATCCTGTCTTTATGTTCTCGGTAGTGCGGCTCCTCCACTACTTCCTCGTATTTGCGGAAACGGTGCTCCGGGAAAAACGCCAGGTATCGGTGCTCACGAGCGATACTGATCAGCAGATACACGATTTTTCTGGCCGCCTTCTGATCTCCCGTTCCCTTGAAATGTTGCGCGAGAGACTGCGCGGTGCCGTATACGAGACGGATGCGCCGAAGCAGCGCATACGCAGTGAAACCGAAAACGGCCCCGTCGGGGCTGTGCCAGCCCCACCCGTCGTCCGGGAAGGCGCCACTGGTGTGGTCGCCTTCTGCAAGATTGTTGGTGGGGTACCATTCCCCGCCAACGGGACATTTCACATGATAGGGCCGGTTCCTTTCGTCCACGATCCACGGGTAATATGCGTTGTGCGAGTAGATCGAAAGGCCGTGAACAGGGCAGCCCTTGTCGAGGTTCAGAAAGTGCCACCGTGGAATGTCGCACCGCGGTTCGAGATTCCAGATTTCTTCGTCGGGCCACTCCAGCGCTTCACATAACGTTCTGTCGCCCTGTGTTCCGCGCGCGCGTCCCGCGGAGTCAACGGCGTGGCCTTCGCTCACCGACGCCCGCGTCTCGCTGTCCCGAACGCCGATTTCGCGTTCGTCAACCAGCGTGTGGCGGCTTTTCAGCGGAACGTACGTCCTCTCCATCGGCCAAATGCGGGGCAGCGGTATCTCATGGAGCTTGGCGTCGCGCTCCCAATCTGCTTCCGCAATCACCGGCAGTCGCACAACAACCGACTCGGCTCCACTCTCGCATCGGATTTCTGCCGCGGCGGTCGGCATTATGCTCCGGAAATAAAAGAAATACAGTGAGTTGTGCGCATCAGGCGTTCGATCAATCAGCTCAAGGTGCTTGGAATAGAAACAGCGTACAGGTGCGTCCGATCGGACAATTACCCTGAACCTGCGCCCTTCGCCGATTCTTTCAGGCGCCCAGACAAGTTCCATACCGCCCTCACGAAGCGTTCCCGCTCAGAAGTGCAAACACAGCCCGCGCGACGATAAGCTCCTCGTTCGTGCGGACGACGACGACTTTGACCGGTGAGGCGTCTGTGGAGATCACCCCTTCCTGCCCGGTGTGTGCAGAGTTCCTCTCCTCATCCAGAACCACTCCGAGGAAATCAAGCCCATAGAGTATGCGTTTTCTCACATTGACGCCGCGCTCACCAATTCCGCCCGCGAGCCCGATCACGTCCAGGCCACCCAGAGCGGCCGCCATCGCGCCGATGGTCTTTTTCACATTGTAACAAAACACGTCCAGTGCGAGGCGAGCGCGTTCGCTCCCGCTGGCGGACGCTGCTTCGAGGTCGCGCACATCACCGGAGGTCCCGCTGATGCCAGCGAGGCCCGCCTCTTTGCACAGAATACGGCGCACGTCATCGGTACTCAAGCCTTGTTTGTCCATCACGTGGAGCACTGCGAACACATCGAGGTCTCCGTTCCGCGTGGAATGATCCACGCCACTCTGCGGGGACATGCCCATGGACGTGTCAATCGATCGGCCGTCGTGAATTGCGCAGAGAGAAGATGATCCTCCGAGATGGGCCGAAATGAGGCGGCATCGAGAGGCGTCGACGCCAGCCAACCTGGGCGCTGTTTCGGCAACATACCGATGGGAGGCGCCGTGGTACCCGTATTTCCGAACGCCATACTTCTCGGCCCAGGAGTACGGAACACCGTAGGTGTACGCGTAATCGGGCATCGTAACGTGAAATGCCGGTTCGAACAGCCCGACCAGGGGAAGGTCGGGGAAAAGCGTTCTCATCTGACGAACCGCATTGACGTACGGGGGATTATGCGCGGGGGCGATGTCGTTCAAGGCTTCCATCCGACTTATGGCGTCATCGTCCAGCACGACGCAGCCGGGAAGGCCGTCGATCAGCACGGTCTTGAACCCCACTGCGTCAATCTGTTTGAGCGATCCGATCGGGCTCCTTCCGGAGGTCAGGTCGGACATCATTTTCCCGATGGCTGCCGCGTAATCCGGAAGATGGATGGTGCTGTTTTCCGAGCGCTCGCCGCTTGAGAACTCCACGGGAGAAGATGAGCTGCCGATCCGTTCCAACCGACCTTCCGCCAGAACGCGCTCTTCCGGCATCGCCAGGAGGCGGTACTTGAACGACGTGCTGCCAACGTTTACGACCAGAACATGCATCCTGCCTTCCTCCGACTCGACCCAAAATCAAACGGGCGCATTGCCGTGCGCCCGTGGTGCAGAAACTGGCCCGTCATATCCGGTTCACTCGCCACAACTCAGTTCTTCGCTTTGAGCGCCTGAACCACTCTCTTCGTTACCTCTTCCACGAGCCGATCGTCAGGAATCCCAGGGCCGGGATTAGCCCCCGGCCCCGGGTGATCCCGGAATTCCGGCGGGTACGCATACCCATCCGCAGCCCGACACCCGATGTTCGGTGTCGTGACGCCGTATCGCGCCCGGGCGGCTAGAAGTTCCTCGGCCTGCTCCTTGGAAAATAGACGCGCTCCACCGAGCTGGCGGGCGATAAAATCGATTTTGGCAAAATGCTCCACCGTTTCCATTTTGAAATACGCGTTGAGGACGCTCTGTCCAACTGTCAGCACCCCGTGGAGCTCCATGAGAAATGCGTCCGACTGATGAATGAATTCGCGCATTTTGTTCGGCAAATCGTCTGTTCCTGGCAAACCGTACTTGGTCAACGGTATGGTTCCCAACGCAATGACGACCTCCGGAAGTTTGCATTCCCCGAGGTCGAGCCCCGCCAGGGCGTAGCCGGTGGCGTACGGCGGGTGGGCATGCACCACGGAAACCACATCCGGACGCTCCTTGTACGCCATCAGGTGAACTTTCATTTCCGTCGAGGGCTTACGATGCGTTGCTCCTTCGAGCTTGTTGCCTTCCATGTCGATCACGCACAGGTCATCCACGGCAACCAGCCCCTTGCTGATTCCTGTCGGCGTGCAGAGGATCCTCTCGCCGTCGACCCGGACGCTGAGGTTTCCATCGTTCGACGCGACCCAACCCTTGGCGTACACGCGATGGCACGCATCCACGATCTGTTGTTTCAGCTGAAAAAGCGGTATCGCCATAGTCATTTCCCTGTCGCAGATCTCTATTTTTTGCCGTCAATCATGCGGCGTCCGTCCGCGGCTTCCACGTGATCGACAATCCCTATCACGAGCGATCTCACGGGTGCGTGCTTCTTCCGAAGCACCTGCCGCGCGGCCGCACCCTCCTTGCAGACCAATACCAGTTCCCCGGCGCCGGCTCCCACCGTATCAACACACACCATCTCCGGGCCTTCTTCCGCCCCGTCCAGGCTCACCGGTCTCACCAGAAGCAGTTTTGTGGAGGCGTACGCCGGGTGCTTGACTGTTGATACGACGCTCCCCACCACCCGTCCGACGATCATTCCGCCCCCGTTTCCTCGAATACGGGTTTCCCCGGGAGCAAATCCACTCTGTCCACAAGCCCCACAACGCTCGCGTCAACTGCCGGGAACGGCGGTTCGAGCGCCTGCGCAGCTTCCAGCGACCCAACCCAGAACACCGTATCGCCGACTCCCGCCGCCACTACATCGATCGCGGCAATCGGCGGACCTGTCGGTTCGCGCCGTGCGTTGAGCGGCTCCAGAACCACAAGTCTCACGCCGCAAAGGCGTTCTATTTTCTGGGTTGCGACGATGGTCCCGATTATGCGACCCAATTGCATCCGTCTGCCGCTTGCGAGAGTTCAGATGATGCGGAAATAATCCACGAGCGCACACCGACGAATGCGCGTGAACGTTCGCGGCGTCGTAATGCCTTCGCCCGTCGCAAGCGCGATGGAGAAAGACGAAGTGCCCTCTCCACCGGAGCCCAGCGCCGCCGTGCTGGGTCCATTTTTCACGAAGATCGTTGTGTCCATGACTCTGGCCATCTTGTCCATGTTCTCGACGTTTTTCGAGTGCATGATTGCGGTGTGGCCAAAACCGTGTTCGGCTTCGTAAGCCCATTCAATTGCCTGATGCACGTCGCGACAACGTACAACGGGAACAAAGGAGGTCATCTGCTCGTGCTGTACGAACGGGTGCTCCCTGGTGGTCTCCCCGATCAACAACTGCGTTGTGGACGGTACGCTCAAACCAATGGCCTTTGCGAGCGTATCAGCATCCCGTCCGACCGCATCCCGGTTGAGCACGGGGTGAGCACAGCCCGCATCTCCCTTGAACACAAACGACGTCAGTTGCTGAATCTGAGCCGTGGTGAGTTCAAAGGCGCCGTTCGCTACCATGCGCCGTTTGAGTTCGTCGGCGACGGTATCTACCACAAAGATTTCCTTCTCCGCGATACAAAGAAGATTGCAGTCGAACGAAGCCCCTGCGATAATACTTTTGGCCGCTTTCTCGATGTCCGCCGTTTCGTCGACAACAACGGGCGGATTTCCCGGGCCGGCCGCAATGACTTTCTTTCCTGCGCCCATCGCGGCTTTCACAACTCCGGGCCCGCCAGTAACCAGGATGAGCTTGATCGCGGGGTGGTGAAACAGCTTGTTCGCGCCCTCGATGGTCGGTTCAGCGACGGTCGTGATGATATTGGCAGGCCCGCCGGCAGCCACGATGTATTCGTTGATCACCTGGAGCGCGTGCGCAAACACCCGCTTCCCCGCCGGGTGACCATTGAAGACCACGCCGTTCCCCGCCACGAGATTGCAAATCGTGTTGTTGATCATCGTCGGAACAGGGTGCGTGGACGGAGTCACTGCCGCGATGACTCCGTACGGTGCCATTTCTTCGATGGTCAACCCATGATCACCCGACCGCGCTGTCGTAACAAGGTCCTCGAACCCCGGTGTCTGGAGGCTCGCGAGGCGGTGTTTGGCGATCTTGTCCGCCACGCGTCCCATACCTGTTTCCGCAACCGTTTCGCGCGAGAACATTTCACCGTGTTCAATTCCGACGCGTCGGACAGCCTCCACCACTTCCTTCCGTTTGGCAACCGGCATCGCGATCCATTCCCGCTGCGCCTTTTCCGTTGCCGCTACCGCCTCGTCAATATCGGCAAAAACGCCGCGTCCGAGGGTTGTCGCCGGAGGAGTCACTGCCCCTTGATCCGGAGCGTTGACGGGAGTTTTCGGTCCGGTCGCGCCCGCTGGCGTTCCGAGTTGTTTCACTACCTGCTCCACAATCGCGCGAACGCGTGCTTCATCTATTTGCACCGTACGCCTCCATCTGTGATCAGCGTGAGCCGAAGAAGCATTCCAGTTATGGTTATTGTCCCGACTTCCGGTACAGGATCTTCCCGTGTATATCGTACTGGTCTACGATTGCCATTATCACGGTGTCGACAGGGCGCCCATCGGAGGAGGGCGTAAGCCGGGCTGAACTCCCGCTCGCGCACAGGACAACTTCGCCCAATCCCGCCCCAACGGCGTCAATCGCTACGGTGTACGCCTTCTTTCCTTCACCCGTCAGCGGGTCGAGGGTCTCCACCACCAGGAGTTTGGCACTCCGCAGTTTTTCATCTTTCTGCGTGGCAACCACGGTACCCACGACACGTCCGAGAATCATCGAATCATTCCCCCGAATCTCTTGCACCACACCCGCCGGGATTCATCTGGCAATGGAGCAACCACGCACTTCCACCGGTCCCCACGCGGGGCAAAAAAACTGGTTCACCTAACCCCAAAATAACGGTGTCCGGGAAGGCGGGGCAAGATGGTGTTCGTGCGCGATGATCCCCTGCACGTAAGCAGGTTTCATTTGCCAACAGCGAGGGAATCAAACCCGCATGGCAGGGCGGCGATCGCGGGAAGATGCTCCCGGTACCACATTCCGTTGAACGGAGGACTTCCCAGAAGGTAGTGATTGCCGCCTTTTATGCCGCCCACTTCCCACTCAATGAGGAGCAGCCTTTGCTGCCCCCTGCTTGCGGGGATGGCCGTCAACACCGTGTTTTCGTTCCGCTCCGCGCTGCCGCAGCCCTCCCAGATCGTCTCGCCCGTTGCCGCGTCCCAGATGCGGAACCTGCCCTGGACACGCTCGAGGCTGTCATTTCCGAGTATGACACGACAACGCCAATCTTCCGGCTCGTCCACCATGACGCACACCGGCTGGTGGACTCGCCGCAGGTAGAAATACGCCAGTTTCGGGCAATAGAAATAATCCATCACCGCATCCGAGAACTGAGGCCAACCGTCGATCAGGTTCCACCAGAGCACACCCGTTTTCCGCCATTTCCTGAGGCGCGTCATCTCCACGAAGTACTTCTTCGCTTCTGCCTGAACTATCTGCGACAAGACGATAAAATCATCCAGAGTCTCCGGTGTCTGGCCGAATACTTCGGCAATCTGTTTGCTCATCAACGCGATTCTGTACGCATAGACTCCGGGATGCGGGGTGGTATCGGCCGCATGGATGCGCCATTCCTCGTACCTTTCAGGCGGCCACAACGCTTCAGGAGACAGGAACTTCTCCAGCGAGGAGCGGCTCGGGCAACCATGGTACCCGATTTCACTTACGAAATGAGCCCTGTCCTCGGTGTAGAAACGGCTTTTGTAGTAATCACGCGGTCCCCAGAGATGCCGCTCAGGCATTACCTCGACGGTCCCGTATTCACGCGCTTCAGGCGAGTAGTAAGGAGAACTCGGGATGTAGGGTCGCCACGGATCGAGCCTTTTCAGCACTTCGGGCAATACGGCGCGCGTCAGCCTGTTCGCGTTCGGATCGAGACCTGCCCCGGCATATGCCTCATCGCATTCGTTGTCGCCTGCCCAGATTGCGAGCGAGGGGTGGTTGCGAAGTCTGCGCACGATGAACTCAGCTTCTTTCCGCAATTGCATGGCAAACGCATCATCCACAGGGTAACGTCCGCACGCCATTGCGAAATCCTGCCACACCATGACCCCGAGTTGGTCGCACAGGTCGAAAAATCCATGGTCTTCGTACACATTGCCGCCCCAGCACCGAAGCATATTGCATCCAACGTCGGCAACGTGGTCCATGATGCGGGGAATGCGGGAAGCGTCTCGGCTATGAAACGCGTCCGCCGGAACCCAGTTAGATCCCTTCACCAGAATGCGCTCGCCATTCACGCGGAACACGAACTCGCCCGGCGCGTCGGGCAATGTGATGTCCGTTCTTTCCAGCGTGATGGTTCGGATACCCACCATGAGCCTTCGGGAATCCACAACTTCGCCGTCGAGCAGCAGTTCGAACACCGTGTCATACAGGGCCGGGTCACCGTACCCCCGGGGCCACCACAGGTAAGGCTTGTTTACGACTACCGAGAAATCCCCGGCAATGAATCTGCAGGATTCCTGGTGTGAGAACTCAGAAGCACCGCATTTGCCACGCACCTGCACCGTACAATGTTCCCAGTCCGTCGGTTCGGCCACTATTTGCCACCGGAACTGGATTGCCGCTTCGTCAGCGGTTACGTTGTACGGGCGGACGAATAAGTCGACGATCTCCGGCTGGCGGTGCACGTCAAGGAACACGGAACGCCACAGGCCGGCGGAAACCGCACGCGGCATGATGTCCCACCCGTACATGTGGGGAGCTTTGCGCACGTACGCCTGTTCCAGGTTCGTCGGAAGGCCTGAAACAGACGGTTCGTATCGGTGCGACCCGGCACGTGCCAGAGGCGATTCCAGCAAAACGCAGAGTTCGTTCTCATCCTGCCCGGTGCGCAGCAGAGAGGTTATGTCGAATTCGTGTGCTATCAACATGTTATCGCAACTTCCGGCCCGGTTTCCATTCACCCATACAGTCGCGAACGTGTCAACTCCTTCAAAACGGATTACGACACGGTCACCGGGTTCGAACTCAGGTGTCCTGAAGCTTTTGAGATACCACCAGTTGTGCAATTCGTAGTTTTTGAGGCGAAGTATGTTCGTGCCGAAAAAGGGATCCGGTATGACGCCCGCATGCAGCAAATCCAGCTCAACATTGCCGGGGACAATTCCACGAATCGGGGGTATCCCGCAGAAGGGCAGTTCACAAGGATGAGTGATCGGCGGATGAGTTGGTGGAACAGGGAAAAGCTGCCACTCCCCATCAAGACTGATGCTCCTCATGATAACCTCGAAAAAAACATGGTAGGAAACGATTCCGCACCCTGAATGTTGAAAGGATAACGGCAGCGGCACGCTGTTCAAAACAGCATGCGGCGTTGTCGTCCCGTGTGTCCTCAACGGTATATTTCTCTCCACAAACTCTCGGGATGAATCACCCCGCGCGTTGTCGGAGGTACGTCAGTTGGAGACCGCGAATCAGCGCCCACGGCGGCAAATTCTCTGGGTGGACGACGAGATTGATCTGCTCCGTTCACACATCATTTTCCTCGCCGATCGCGGGTACGACGTAACCCCTGCGACCAACGGGGAAGATGCGGTGGCGCTGGCCTCGGAACGAAGCTTTGACATCGTCCTTCTGGATGAGATGATGGCGGGACAGGATGGTTTGACCACCCTGGACGAAATAAAAAGCATTCACCCGACTCTCCCCGTGGTGATGGTAACGAAAAGTGAAGAAGAAGAGCTGATGAACGAAGCCATCGGCAAGCGCATAGACGACTATCTCGTCAAGCCGGTGAATCCCAGCCAGATTGTCCTGGCGTGCAAAAGGCTCCTCGACGCGAGGCAGATCCGCGAACAGAAACTCGTGCGCGATTACGTATCCGAGTTCTCGAGCCTTCACACGCAGATCAGCACGGCCGGGTGGTCAGAGTGGATGGACATTTTCGGGCGCCTCGCTGCGTGGGACCTCGAAATCCATTCCTACAACGACCCCTCCCTCAGCGAGATGCACCACAGCCAGTGGCGCCACTGCAACCAGGTATTTGCGCGATACGTCGAGGAGAATTACGCCGGTTGGGTGGCTGTGCCGCGGACGGGGCCAATCACATCTGCTGAAGTGGTACGACAGTTCGTGGTTCCCCATATCGGCGCCCGTCCGGTGTATTTCATTGTGATCGATTGCATGCGACTCGACCAGTGGCTCGCCATCGAGCCCCTGATTGCGGAGTATTTCGCCGTGCGGCGCGAGCACTATTATGCTACACTGCCAACCGCAACTCCGTTCTCACGCAACGCGTTGTTTGCCGGGATGTTTCCCGCGGGCGTTGCAAGGCGATTTCCGGACCTGTGGACGCCGGGAAACGATGAGGATCAGTCGCTGAACAGATTCGAAAATCAGTTACTTGTTGAGAACCTCGCACGCGTTGGTGTCAAACAACCCATCCATTATCAGAAAGTGCTTGACGCCAGTGACGGTCGCGCGGTCCTGAAGAAGATCGGAACATGGAAAAACGCCGGGCTGGTTGCGCTGGTTTTCAATTTTGTTGACCACCTCTCCCATGGCCGGTCAGAATCTGAGATACTTCAGGAAATAACTCCCGACGAGGCTTCATTTCGCTCTCTGACCGTGTCCTGGTTTTCCCGTTCGGCCTTGTTCGAAATACTGAAATGGATTTCCCGCACCGATTCGACAGTGATCGTGACGACGGACCATGGGAGCGTTCTGGGAACGAGAGCGACGATCGCGCGGGGCAACCGGGAAACAAGCACCAACCTCCGCTACAAATCGGGCACAAACCTCCAGTGCGACCCGAAGGAAGCGCTACTTGTTCGAGACCCCCTCACTTTCGGGTTGCCACGTTTCACCCCGAGCACCAACTTCATTATCGCGAAGGAGGATTTCTACTTCGTCTACCCGACACGTGCCAACGAGTTCGGGCGCCATTATCGGAACAGCTTCCAACACGGGGGCATTTCGCTGGAAGAAATGATTTTGCCGGTCGTCACTCTTACGCCTCGCCGCTGAGTGCCTCATGTTGACTGCCCCCGAACCCCGGACCTACGTGACCACCAGCCCGGACGAAACGCGGGAATTCGGGAAAAGGATTGCGCCCCGTCTCGGGCCGGGGAACGTCGTCTTTCTGTACGGCGATCTGGGGAGCGGAAAGACGACGCTTGTTCAGGGAATCTGCGCGGGGCTCCAAGTCGGCGTATGGCCAAACAGCCCAACCTTCACGCTGATCAATCAGTATGAGGGCAGGGTGCCGGTGTTCCACTGCGATTTCTACCGGCTGGGTGATCCGGGCGAACTGGCAACACTCGGACTGGAGGAGGTATTTTTCGGCAACGGCATAGCGCTCGTGGAGTGGCCGGAGCTCGCCGAGGAATGGGCACCACTCGACACAATTCGAGTGAAAATCACGCGACGAAGCGCGAAGAAACGGGAAATCGTGCTCCACGGTTTGAACCTGTAGACTCCCGGAACAGGTGTGACGCGTTGCCGAAACACCGTTCGCAGCGTCGTGTATGTTCCCAATCAGGGGAACGGAGCAACACACGACATGCCCCCGAGCGCGCCGCCTTCTGCGCGGGTAGGTTCGGACGGCTCACTTGGCCACCGGCGATGCGTCGGAAATCCCCACAGGAAGCATCAAACTGCGTTCTGCAGCGCGTTGGAAATCTCCATAGGTTTGCGTATCTTTTATTAATTGGTTTTTTCGGGAAAGGAAGGGCTTTCTATGCGCGTCCAGATGGATCAAAGTGAACTGCTTGGCATGCTTCAGACCGTGATTGATGCCGTTCCAAGCAAAAGCACATTGCCAATCCTCTCCATGATGCTGATGGCAGTCGAGGAAGGGACATGTTCGCTTTCGGGAACCGACCTTGAGGTATTCCTCACCACGACCCGAGCAGTCCAGGACGCAGAAGACGGCCGGATCACCTTTCCCGGCCGGTTGATGTTTGATTTTGTGCGAGAACTCCCGGCCGGTCCCGTCACGATCACCGAGGCAGACGGCCGGGTTACCCTCAGGTCGGCGAATGGCGAATGCAGCTTGCTGGGCATGCCGGCCAACGAGTTCCCCACGGTGCCGAAAGGTATCGAAGGAGGCGTGACTATCTCCGTCGACGGCGACCTCCTGAGGCGCATGATCGAGAAAACCGCATTCGCAGTGCATCCCGACCAAACAAGACCCGTGTTGAGCAGCATCTGCTGGCGTGTCAATCCGAACGGGATGGTAATGGTTGCGACCGACGGGCACAGGCTCGCGAAGATAAGCGAAGTGGTTGAAGGCATCCACGGAGATCCACTCCAGGTTATCGTCGCGCCGAGGGTGCTTCAGCAGGTAGAACGATTGATTCGTGACGATAACAAACTGGAAAGCATTACGATCGGGGAACGGCAGATACATTTCGCGTACTCCGGCGCGAACCTTGTGACAAGGCTTGTTGAAGGGAAATACGTGGATGTGGAGTCGGTGATCCCGAAGGACAACAACAGGCGCCTGATCGTGTCCAGGGATGAATTCCAACCGGCCGTTCGCCGCATGCAGATATTGTCGAGTCAGCAGAATCATCAGGTGCGTCTCGCACTTCACAAGGATGAGCTCGAGCTCTCAACGGTGAACCGTGATACAGGTGCGGAAGCCCGCGAAAGAATCCCCGCACAGTACGACGACGAGGAGATGGAAATCGGGTACAATGCGAATTACCTGAAAGAGGTGTTGTCCAAGATCGATTCCGAACAGGTAGAATTCCATTTCCGCGAGCCGGTTTCGGCTGCGATCATCAAACCCGCCAAGCAACCGGAAGGCGAGGATTACTTCTGCCTGCTCATGCCGTTGAGACTGCTCAACACTGATTCGTAGCACGCGACCGCACGCTATTCCGCCCGACGCGGAAACGGATTCAAAAGGCGTGCATGGGATTCAGGCGGTGCATCTCACGTCCGTCCAGTTGCGCGGTTTCAGAAGTTACCGTTCAGCGTCGGCGGTGTTCGCTCCGGCGCTGAACATCGTTTCAGGGGAAAATGGTCAGGGAAAAACGAACCTTCTCGAGGCGATACGCCTCATCTCTGTCGGGCGGTCCTTTCGCGGCGCGACTGACGGGGAGATGGTATCGTGGGGGCAGCCATCGGGAACAATAACCGGCGCCATCGATGACGGGCCCGTGCGTCAGATAGTTCTTACCATTGCCCCGGGAGAGCGGAAGCAAGGTACGATAGACGGTGCAGCGTTGAATGGACTGGCGGAACTGGTCGGCGTGCTTCGCACCGTGGCAGTATCCTCTGACGAAATTGAACAGCAGTTTGGGTCGCAAACCGGCCGGCGCCGGATGATCGACGTCATGATTTCGCAGGTGGATCGCGGGTACCTGACGGAGTTGCGTCGTTGCAGAACGATCGTTGCACAACTGAACGCAGTGTATCGAGACCCGGCCAATGATGATGCGTTGTGTGACGTTCTGGAGCGCCAGTTGGCGGAAACATCCCTGCGCATCAACAGGCGAAGAGAAGCGTTTTTTCACGATTTCTGCAGGGCCGTCGAGAGGCATTTTTCCCGTTTGTTCGGGACTGGCAACCTCGTGCTGGAATCGCGTCCCACGCTCCCGGGCAAGGGGGAGTTGAGTGATCTGGACCACGCAGTGGATGTGCTGCGCGAATCCCGCCGCTCAGCTCGGCGTGCGGGATTCGCAGTGCGCGGCGCGCATCGGGACCGGTTCCGGGTTCTGCTCGACGGGAGAGATATCGAGTCGCACGCGTCGAAAGGGCAGGTCAAGATCGCGTATCTGGCGTGGAAACTCGCCGAGGGAGACTTCATCGAACGCGAGACGATGCGCTCACCGGTCTGGTTGATCGACGACCCTTTCAGTGAGCTCGACGCGAGACGTGCAGTGGCATTGCTCGTGTCGGCTGAACAGCGCGGGCAGGTCATTCTGACGAATGCCCGGACTGACGGTGTGGAGATGCTGAAAAACGGGCACGCCCATCATCTGCGGGTTCACGATGGGATTGTTGAAGGCGGCCGTGATGTCTGAATCCGCTGGCAACGACCAGAGGGCTGGCACAACTCTGCAATTGCAGACCGTTCTGCAACGCATGGCGGAGAAGTGGCAGGTGCGCCAGGCTTCGGCTCTGGAGGTGCTCAAGGAACACTGGGACGAAGTTACCGGGGAAGTGTGGGCACGTACGATTGCCCCGGAAATGATAGACAAAAAGGGACGGCTGGTGGTGACGGTGAGATCCGCCCCCGGAGTGGCGATGGAAATCCAGAGGAAAGGCCGCCGGTGGCGGCAAATCCTGGAAGGCACCATCAGGGTAAGCGGATACGAGTTCACCGACGTGGTATTGGCTCCGCCATATTCGCTGCGAAGGCGAACCCCGCGGGAAAGGACCAGAGGGAATGAGTGAAGAGTTGCACGTGAACAATCATGGATTGCCTGAAAACACCCCCGAAAACGCCAACGGTCATCTTTCTGGCAGAACCAACGGGAACGGGGTCAGCAACGGCGCGACCGCGGTTGACAGTGATGCCGCCTACGATGCAAACAGCATTCAGGTGCTGGAGGGTCTGGAAGCCGTTCGCAAGCGCCCGGGGATGTACATCGGTTCCACTGGCACACAGGGATTGATGAACCTCATTCGCGAGATTGTGGACAACTCAATTGATGAAGCACTGGCGGGAAGGTGCGACCGCATCGAGGTCGTCCTTTTGCCCGACGGGTCCGCGCGTGTTTCGGACAACGGGGCCGGCATTCCAACCGATATCCATCCGACGGAAGGGGTATCCGCCGTCGAGGTTGTGATGACGAAACTCCACGCGGGAGGCAAGTTCGGCCACTCAGCCTACAAGGTCTCCGGCGGACTCCACGGTGTTGGCGCGAGCGTGGTCAATGCGCTTTCAGAGTGGTGCATCGTGGAAGTGCACCAGAAAGGACGCGCGTTCCGGCAGAGGTTCGAACGTGGCACTACGGTGACACCATTGGAAGACATCGGAGAGGCGCAGGACACCGGAACCATCACTACGTTCAAACCCGACGCTACAATCATGACGGAAACGGAATTCGCGTACGAGCCGCTCATGCACACTCTTCGGGAGCAGGCATTCCTGAACCGAGGCGTTACCATCGTCCTGCGCGACGAACGCGGCGAGGAAGGCAGGGAAGATGTGTTCCGGTTCGACGGCGGCATCGCCGAATTCGTTCAGTTTCTCGACGAGGGAAAAACACCTCTCCATGCGCCACCGATCTACATTGAGCGCATGCGTGACGACGTGATTGTTGAACTTGCGATGCAATACAACGCATCGTACAGCGAGGCTGTCTTCACGTATGTGAACAACATCAATACTGTGGAAGGCGGAACTCATCTCGCAGGGTTCAGAGCAGCGCTCACCACATCGATAAATGCCTACGCTCAGGCAAACAACCTTCTCAAAGACATGAAGGAAGGCCTTTCGGGAGAGGATGTTCGAGAGGGTCTGACGGCGATCCTGAGCCTGAAGATTCCGAACCCTCAGTTCGAAAGCCAGACAAAGATCCGCCTCGGTAATCCCGAAATCAAGGGATTGGTGCAATCAGTGGTTACCGAGGGTTTGAACGAGTATTTCGATGAGAACCCTCAGGTGATCAAGCGTATCATCATGAAGTCCGTGGAGGCAGCGCACGCCCGGTTGGCGGCCCGCAAGGCACGAGAGTTGACGCGCCGGAAAAGCATTCTGGACGGTGGCGGCCTGCCGACCAAACTGTCCGACTGTTCCATCACCGATCCGGCGGCCTGCGAGATTTATCTCGTGGAGGGTGATTCCGCGGGGGGATCTGCAAAACAAGCGCGAGACCGCCGGTACCAGGCAGTGCTTCCCATGTGGGGCAAAATGCTCAATGTGGAGAAAGCGCGAATCGACAAGGTACTCGGCAACGACAAACTGCAACCGGTAATCCAGGCTCTGGGCGCAAGCATCGGTGAAGAGTTCGACCTTTCAAAGCTCCGCTATCACAAAGTGATCATCATGGCCGATGCGGACGTCGATGGCTCGCACATACGCACTTTGATCCTGACGTTCTTCTTCCGGTTCATGCGCCCGCTTATCGAAGCGGGGCACGTGTATATCGCTCAGCCGCCTCTCTTCCTCGTGAAGCGAGGAAAGGAGGAGCACTGGGTGTTCAGTGACGCCGAACGGGATGCTGCGCTTGCGCGGTTCGAGAACCAGAAAGGCGTCACCGTGCAGCGGTACAAAGGTCTGGGTGAGATGAGCGCGGAACAGCTCTGGAGCACGACCATGAACCCGGAGACGCGCACGCTGCTGCGAGTTTCCATGGAAGATGCGGTGGAAGCAGATCGAATCGTGACGGTCCTTCTTGGCGCCGATGTCGAACCCAGAAAACGGTACATCGAGGCGAACGCGCAGTACGTGAAAGAGCTCGACATACACGCCGCCTGACGGCGCCGCCAGTCAGATGTTCGGAACGCGAGCGGGCAGCCCGGTGGGCCTGCGGACATTACATTTCGCACTTTGTCGGCACCTGTAAATCGCCGGGCACACTCGGTAGCTGAATGAAAACGAGCACAATTTGAGGGAGTTTCCATGCTCGAATCTCGAGAACGAGTCATTCCGATTCAGATTGAAGAAGAAATCCGCGAATCGTATATGGAGTATGCGCTCAGCACGCTGGTCGCGCGAGCGCTGCCGGATGTGCGCGACGGTCTGAAGCCGTCTCAGCGACGCATTCTCGTCGCGATGAACGACCTCCACCTCGGGCCGACGGCAAAGTATTACAAATGTGCGAAGGTGGCAGGCGACACCTCGGGAAACTACCATCCGCACGGGGAAGCGATCGTGTACCCGACGCTTTATCGGATGGCACAGCCATTCAACATGCGCTACCGGCTGGTTGATGGACAGGGCAACTTCGGTTCCATAGATGGCGACCCCCCGGCCGCCATGCGATACACCGAGTGCCGCATGACGTCCGTCGCCACGGAACTGCTCGCGGATCTGGATCGGGACACGGTAGACTTTCAGTCCAACTACGACGAACGACTTCAGGAGCCGAAGGTTCTTCCCGCCCGTTTCCCCGCCCTGTTGTGCAATGGTGCTTCTGGAATTGCCGTGGGCATGGCCACCAACATTCCGCCCCACAACGTGGGTGAAGTGGTAGATGCGCTGATCGCCCAGATCGAGAACCCGGACATTGACGTGAACGGCCTGATGCAGCACATCAAAGGACCGGATTTTCCCACCGGCGCGATTATTTACGGTATCGAAGGAATTCGGGAGGCCTATGCCACTGGACGAGGCCTGATCAAAGTCCGGGCACGCGCCAACATCGAGACCCTCAAAAACGACCGACAGAACATCGTCATCACGGAAATTCCATTTCAGCTCAATGCGACAACTCTGAAAGAAGCCATTGCCTCCGTCGCTCGGAATCGCGTTGTGGACGGAATCGCGGATTTCCGAGATGAGTCGGACCGTGACGGCATGCGCATGGTAATTGAGCTCAAGCGTGATGCCTACGCCGAAGTTACGCTGAACCAGCTCTTCAAGCACACGCCGCTGGAACAGACGTTCGGGATCAACCTCCTTGCGCTGGTCAACGGGCAACCGAAGCTGTTGACGCTGAAGGAGATGTTGCAGCACTACATTGACCACCGTCGTGAGGTCGTCCGAAGGCGGACCAGCTTCGACCTCAATCAGGCGCAGGCGCAGGCGCACATCGTTGAGGGTCTGCTCCTGGCGCTGCGGGATATTGACAACATCATCGAGACCATCCGAAAATCGCGTGACGCCGCCGAGGCCCGCGGGCAGTTGATGAA
This sequence comes from Candidatus Latescibacterota bacterium, assembly GCA_022706085.1. Taxonomy (GTDB): domain Bacteria; phylum Latescibacterota; class MWCZ01; order MWCZ01; family MWCZ01; genus MWCZ01. The sequence continues at coordinate 308,605 of JAKJDF010000001.1, forward strand.
CGTCTTCCAGCTTTCGGAGAAGCAGGCCGACGCGATCCTCGACATGAACCTTCGGCGCCTCACCAGTCTGGAAGTGAACAAACTGGAGAATCAATACGCCGATCTTACCGCACAAATCGCCGAGTTCCAGACTATCCTGAGTTCGGACGCCAATATTCTCGCGGTGGTGAAGAAGGAACTGCTCGATGTTCGCAAGAAGCACGGCGATGAGCGACGCACGGAGATCGTGGCCTCGGCGTCCGATTTCTCCATCGAGGATCTGATTGCCGAAGAAGACATGGTCGTCACGATCAGCCATACCGGATACATCAAACGGATACCGATCAACACGTACCGGCAACAGCGTCGGGGCGGCCGCGGCGTAACCGGCATGACAACGAAAGAGGAGGATTTTGTCGAACACCTGTTTGTCGCGTCGACACACAGTTACCTCCTCTGTCTCACGGAAAAAGGGCGCTGTTACCGCCTTCGTGTGCATGAGATACCGCAGGGAAGCCGCTCAAGCAAAGGAAGGCCGCTCGTCAACGTCCTCGAGGCCGCAAAGGACGAGATCATCGCGGCAGTCGTGCCGGTCCGGCATTTCGAAGAGGGCCGTTATCTTGTCATGGTGACGGCAAACGGAACGATAAAGAAAACGCCGTTATCCGCGTTCGCGAACATCAATCGCCTGGGCGTCATCGCGATTAACGTGCTGGAGGAAGACGAGCTGATCGAGGCCGCCGTAACGGACGGGACCTACGACATCATTCTCGGCACCAGGAACGGGTACGCCATTCGGTTCCCCGAAGACACGGTTCGCCCCATGGGCAGAACTGCCGCCGGAGTGCGGGGCATCCGACTCCGGGGTGACGACAGAGTGGTCGGCATGGTGGTGAATAAGCACCATGACCGCACTCTGCTGACTGTGTGCGAGAACGGGCACGGGAAACGCTCACCCATCGAGGACTATCGCATCACAAACCGCGGGGGGAAGGGCATCATCAACATCAAGGCAACGGAGCGGAACGGCGCAGTTGTCGCCATCAAGGAGGTCATAGACGAGGACGAGTTGATGATTGTCACCCAGAACGGGATCCTGATCCGCCTCCCGATCGCCGACTTGTCAGTTATCGGACGGAACACGCAGGGTGTTCGTCTGATCAGAATCGAGGAGGGTGATGTTGTTCAGGATGTGGCGCGCGTTGTGGTGAAGAACGGCGACGCAGGCGCAGTATCTCCTGAGGGTGAAGCGGAAGAGCTGGAGCAGGACTCAGAAGAGATCGCAAATGGCCTCCCTGACGAGGAATACAGGGGCGACTCCGAATCGCAGGAAGACGAGGAAGACGACGGTGGCGATCACGTTGACCTCGCAGACGAAGAGGAGTAGCTTTAGGCGGGTTCCATGCGTGAAAACCTTACCTGTTTCTGCGATGTACAGCGATGGCACTTCGTGTTGTTTTCGCGGCAGAACACGCTGCGGACTTCGCCAACGTTCTGGACGAAATCCGTGGCCACGGGTATGAAGTACAGCTGATCCATCCATTTCGTTACCAACCAACAGCATCCCGGTCAAGCGACCAGGATGCTGTTGTCATTTTCGTTCCGCTGGATCGGGGCGGAATGTCAGGACCCGGAGAATGTCAGTCGACTAATGACAACGTCGCGCGCAGCAACAACACTTTTCTAATCGGCATGGCCCCGGAGATTTCCTCCGACGGCTCACAAATCCATCAGAGAAGGGCGTTCGATGAGGTAATCCCCTACCCTCCGACAGTGGATGATCTGCTTCGCGTGCTTTCCGGATGCGAAGCCAGGCTGGTTGCGGGCACACCAGGCTCCAGCGCACCACCCGACGATGAATCGGAACATGGCCGATTGAAGGAATTTTACGAGCGCATCGTTGACACGATCAGCGATGGCATCCGGGTTATCGACGGAAGAAACAGAACGATCGTCCTGGCCAACAGAGCACACCTCTCGTGGATAGGGAAGCAGGCACACGAGGTGATTGGTGCCCGTGCGCGGGACGTGCCGTGGGGTTTCGACGCAGACGATTGCCCTGTCCAGATGACGGATATCGTTGATGTTGCGATCGAAACTGCTGAGCCGGCGAGGCGGTTGATCGCAACGCGCCCTCGGGTGGGACGCGAGCTCTGCTGGATTGACGTAGTCGCTTACCCGATGTCGGGAGCGTCGGGTTCCGTCGATCACGTCGTTCTGGTCGGCAGGGACGTCTCAGAACGTGTGAGAATGGAAACCAGCCTCGCGGCCGAAAGAGACAGGCGCGACCACGTTCTCCGCTCGGCCCCTGTCGGTATCCTTACCACTGATTCCACTGGCACTATCGAGTTCGCGAATCCGCCGATCGCGCAAATCATGGGGTTGGAGGGCACTGATACAGTTGCAGGGAAAAACATCCTTGTGGTGCCGCAACTGCAGGCAATGGAAATTGCGGCCGGCCTCTGGGAGGTTCTTACGGAGGGCAAGCCGCTCCATCTCGACCGTGTCTCCTGCCGCGGAACAGGCAGGAGAGAAACGATTTTCAATGTGCGCGCCGAACCGATCATTTCGCATGCAGGAGAAATCAGCGGCATCGTCGCGGTGTTTGAGGACGTGACAGAGACGGTGCTTCTTCAGCGGAGGCTATCAGCAACGACCGCCGATCTCGCGATGCTTTCGGAAATCGGTGAGTCGTTCCAGGATTCCCGGGACACGGAGGTGATCCTTCAGACGATTCTCGTTGGCGTTACGGCCGGGGAAGGCCTCGGGTTCAACCGTGCGTTCCTTCTTGTGGCTGACCACGAAACCGGTACGCTGCGTGGAAGCTATGCCATCGGCCCTTCCGACCTTTCCGAAGCTTCCAGAATCTGGCAGGAACTGGGGAAGAAACCGCATTCTTTCCGGGACATTCTGGAAGGTTACCGGGAAGCCATCTCCCGCGACGAAGTGACCGTCAACAAGGTGGCAAAAAGCCTTGTCATCTCCTTGGAGGACGCACAGAACATCGCCTCCAAAGCAGCCAAGGAACGGCGAGCATTCCTTGTTACGGACGGTATGAACCACCCGTTGGTCCCCCGCCAACTTGCCGAGCAACTGGGCACCGACTCCTTCGTTGTCGCCCCGCTGATATTTGAAGACCGAGTGGAAGGGGTGATCATCGCTGACAACGCTATTACCCGTAAATCAATTACGGAATTGGATTTGAGGAGCCTGGAGCTGTTCGCGCACCAGGCGCGGCTTGCGGTGGAACGGTCGCGGTTGCATGCGGAACTCGAACGTCAGCTCGAAGAGTTGCGGGAAGCGCACGAACTCCTCAGGACGAACCATGAGGAAATGTTGCGAACGGAGAAACTGGCCGCCATGGGCCAAGTAGCAGCGCAGGTAGCACATGAAATCCGCAACCCCCTCGTTGCCATCGGAGGATTTGCGCGGAGTATTCGCAACTCGCTCCGCGAAGACGATCAGAACAGGAAATTCGCGGAGATCATAGTGGAGGAAACGGCCCGTCTGGAGAACATCCTGCGGGAGGTGCTGGATTTTGCCCGTCCCCCGAAGCCGCGTCATGATCGCGTTGACGTGTGCTCGGTTCTCCGGCGTGCCACGGAAATGCTGGAACGGGAACTTCAGAAACGTAGTATCAGAATTAACATGCAGATTCCGCGCGGTCCGATTATGGTGCTGGGTGACGCGGGCCAGTTGCGGCAGGTGTTTCACAATCTTCTTCAGAACGCCATGGACGCCATGGAACGCGTCGACAAATCCTCTCGGCTGCTGTCCATATCACTTTCCTGCGAAACCGATCGTCAGGTTACCGTGACGGTCGAGGATACAGGAGGCGGGTTTGAAGCAGACGCGCTTGAACATGTCTTCGAGCCCTTTTTTACCACAAAGTCGCATGGTACGGGGTTGGGTCTTGCGATTTGCCAGCAGATAGTCCGGGACCACGGAGGTACAATTTATGTTACCAACAGACCAGAACGTGGCGCGACATTTGCCGTACGGCTGCCCCTGCTGGAAAAGGAGGTCCTGAATGGCGAAAATCCTGGTAGTTGACGACGAGAACGCCCTTCGCGTTCTGTACAAACACGAACTGACGCAGGATGGGCATGACGTCGACCTCGCCGGCACTGCCGATGAAGCGGTCGCGAAGGTTCGGGAGACAGCGTACGACGTTGTGGTTCTTGATATTCGGATGCCGGGAAAAGATGGCCTCGAGGCACTTACTGAGATGTTCGCCGAGCGGCGGAACATCAAGGTGATCATCAACTCGGCGTATTCCAGCTACAAGGAAAACTTCATCAGCTGGGCTGCGGAACATTACGTAGTGAAGTCGGCCGATACCACCGAGTTGAAGGAAAAAATCGCGCAGGTGTTGGGAGGATGAATACCACCCGGACTCGGTTCACACCGGGCGCTCTCCTGCGGAACACACTGACCGTAATCCTTGCAGGAGGGCACGGAACCCGCTTGTATCCGCTCACGAAGCATCGCGCGAAACCCGCGGTGCCCTTTGCGGGGGCCTATCGCATTATCGACTTCACCCTCTCCAACTGCGTGAACTCGGGTTTGCGCAGAATTTTCGTTTTGACTCAATACAAGTCCTTCAGCCTGGATCGGCACCTCCAACAGGGGTGGTCCAGCCTCCGGTATGATATGGGTGAATTCATCCTGCAGTTGCCCCCGCAGGAACGCATGAAGCGTTCGTGGTATGAAGGCACCGCGGATGCGATCTTCCAGAATCTGTATGTCTTTCAGGAGCAAAAGCCTGATTACACGGTGATTCTTTCGGGCGACCACATCTATCTGATGGATTATGCTCCCATGCTCGCGGCGCATCAGAATAAGGGGGCAGATCTCACGATTGCCGCGATCCCGGTGCCCCGTCAGGACGCGAAGCGTTTTGGCGTTCTCCAGGTGGATGCGTCCAATCGAATCGTGGGATTTGAGGAAAAACCGCGAGATCCGGCATCATGGAGAGACGGTCAAACCAGCCTTGTATCCATGGGCGTCTACGTTTTTTCCACCGACGTACTGGTTCGAAGGGTACTTGAGGATGCCAAGAACCCTCAGAGTGAGCATGATTTTGGCCAGAACATCATCCCGGGCATGGTCAGCAGAGACGCGGTCTTTGCCTACTCCATGCCCGCAATGAGCGGATGCGAGCCCTACTGGAGAGACATCGGCACCATCGACAGCTACTGGCAGACTTCGATGGACATCCTGCAACCGGACCCTCCTCTCAACTTGTATGACCCCTCGTGGCCGGTGCGAACGTACCGCGATCACCGACCACCTCCGATTGTCATCGACAGCGGTCACCCTGCGGGACCTTTGATCCGGAACAGCATGGTGTGCGCGGGCGCCCGTATCACATCCGCCCGTATCGAGCGTTCCATCGTGGCACTCGACAATGTAGTCGGCCCTGGAGCGGACATTGTGGAAACGGTTCTTATGAGCCGCGTGCGCGTGGGCGAAGGTGCGCGAATCCGAAGGGCCATCATTGACAAAGACGTGGACATCCCGGAGGGAGAGACCATCGGGTACGATCTTGAGCGAGAGCGACAGCGTTTCCTCGTTACCGATAACGGCATCGTGGTCATCCCGCGGGGCTACGTTTTTGATTGATTCCTTGTTCGTTAGAATACCGGAGGCAATTTGATGCAGGAGCTCCGCAAGGACCCGGTAACAGATCGCTGGGTCATAGTCTCCACCGAGAGGGGAGCGCGACCGACGGATTTCGAATCTTTGCCGCCGCGCAAAGCCGCGCAGCTTTGTCCGTTCTGTTACGGATTCGAATCCACAACGCCGCCGGAGATCTACTGCGTGAGGGAAGCGGGTAGCGCGCCGAACACGCCCGGCTGGTATGTGCGAGTAGTGCCCAACAAGTTTCCTGCTCTGCGAATTGAAGGAAGCCTTGTCCGCGAAGGGGTCGGCATGTTCGACAAAATGACCGGAATCGGGGCGCACGAGGTCATCATCGAGCATCCTGATCATCAGCGGCGGTTCTGGGACTTTTCTGTTCAGGATATTGAGCGCGTCCTTGGAGCCTATCTTCAGCGCACAAACGACCTCAAACGCGACATTCGGTTGCGCCATATGCTGGTGTTCAAGAACGAAGGCGAGCAGGCGGGTGCTTCAGTCGCTCATTCCCATTCTCAGCTCATTGCCACGCCCGTTGTTCCCAAGCGCGTGCGCGAGAAACTGGACGGCGTCAACCGGTACCTGAGTTACAAAGAACGGTGCGTGTACTGCGATGAGATTCGTGAGGAACAGCGTTTTGGAGAACGCGTTGTGTTCGAAAATGACAGCTTTATTTCGTTCTGCCCTTTCGCTTCCCGCTTTCCGTTCGAAGTCACGCTCCTGCCGAAAACGCACCGCCCGGATTTTTCCGCCATTGACGGCACTGAGCGAACGGCGCTGGCGGAGGCGTTGCGCGTTACGATGCGGAAACTCAATGAAGCGCTGAACGGGCCCCAGTACAACTGGATCTTCCTTTCGGCGCCAACAAGATTGTCGGGACGCGAATCGTGGGAGGATTTCCACTGGCACGTTGAGATAATCCCGCGCCTCACCAAAATTGCCGGGTTTGAGTGGGGAACCGGCTTCTACATCAATCCCACCCCGCCCGAGCAGGCGGCCTCGTACCTTCGTGGTGTGGCCGGATGTGGATCACCAGGGTTGGATTGATGTTCACTTTCCCCCGTTCCGGAGCCTTTCCCACAGATGCCTGTGCTTAACGTCGCACTGCTCTGGCACATGCACCAGCCAGATTACCGTGATCCCGAGACTGGCATGCTGGCGCTTCCGTGGGTACGCCTTCACGCTACCAAAGGGTATTACGACATGGTGAAGGTGCTCGAACGGGGAGATGCACACTCTCGCGCTTGTTTCAGTTTCACGCCCAGCCTCGTTTCGCAGCTTCAGGGGTACGTCGACGGAACGCTCACGGACAAGTACCTCGAACTTTCCACACGGCCCGCATCGGATCTTTCAGCAGACGAAAGACGCTTCATCACGAGCAACTTCTTCCACGCGAACAGAAGAACGATGATCGACTGTTACCCGCGGTATTCGGAACTGAGAACCATGTCGCGTCTCCCTTCGGGGATCGTACGAGACTTCTCAGATCGAGATCTTACTGATCTTGTCGTATGGTTCAATCTCACCTGGTTTGGTTACAGTGCGCGCGCAGAATTCCCCTTCCTTATGGATTTGATCAGACAGGGGAAGGGGTATTCCGATGAGCAAAAGCTCCAGATGCTCGCTCTTCAGCGGGACATTATCGCGGCGATTCTCCCCGCTTACCGCAACGCGGCGGAACAGAAACGGACTGAATTGACTACGACTCCGTTTTACCATCCGATCCTGCCGTTGGTGTGCACGACGGATTCTGCGAAAGCCGGGCTTCCGGACAGGAACCTTCCGGTCCCGCCATTCGTCGCTCCGGAGGACGCGAGACACCAGGTAAGGCGCGCCATCGAACTGCACGAAGCCGTTTTTGGAAGCCGCCCTGACGGTATGTGGCCTGCAGAAGGATCCGTGAGCACCGAAGCAGTACAGATTATCACGGAAGAGGTTGTCAAATGGATCGCATCGGACCAGGACGTTCTGTTCCGTTCGAATCCGTCGGCGGGACAGCGTGACCTGTATGTGCCATATTTCGTCGGCGAACCCGGCAGACAGCTCTCGATGGTGTTCCGTGACAAGTCTCTCGCGGACAAAATCGGGTTCCGTTATTCCGGAATGACGACTGATGCGGCAGTGAACGACTTTATGGATAGTTTGCGAGCGATCTGGACCGGGCAACCCAAATCCGGTGGTGAACAGCTCGTTACTATCGTGCTGGACGGCGAAAACGCGTGGGAGTATTATCCGGACGGAGGAGAAGCATTCCTGACGGCTGTGTACTCGAAGGTGGCGAATTCGAAGGATTTCCGATGGACTACCATCTCCGAGTACCTTGCCAGAAACCCTCCGCGGCATGCCCTCCGAAGGATTTTCCCGGGGTCGTGGATCAACGGGGACTTTGACATCTGGATAGGATCGAATGAGGAAAATCGTGCGTGGGAAGCTCTCCGTGACACGCGCAGTGCTCTGGTTTCGGCACAGGATCGGCTATCTGAGAAGGTACGACAGGAGGCGTGGGAGCACATATACATCGCGGAGGGGTCGGACTGGTTCTGGTGGTACGGGGATGACTTCACCACCGCCTTGCAGGGCGAGTTTGACCGGCTTTTCCGAGCGCATCTGGCGGCGGTGTTCGAACTGATTAACGCACCGGTGCCCGCGTGGTTGGTGAAACCGATCAGGAAAGGTCGGGAATTGGCCGCCAGCAAACCGGTCAGTCTCATCTCCCCGACCCTCGACGGGCGCTCCACAAGTTACTACGAATGGGCTGGCGCAGGGCACTTCGACACTCGTTCCGCAGACGGTGCAATGGCGAGGGAAGCGCCACTTGTCTCGGCGATCGCGTTCGGTGCCGATCATTACAGGTGGTACCTCAGGATTGACTGGTCCAGACCATTGGCACCAGACGACCGTTCGGACTTGCAACTCGTCTGCGTGTTTCCAAACAGGCCGGATACGCAGATCATCATCGGTCCGTTTTCAAAGGAAACGCGGGAGATCCCCGTCAGGATTGTGGAACACGGGACCGAAGTCCCGATCACTCCGCGGGCTGTTTTTCGCGATGTGGTTGAGTGCGCCGTGCCTTTCCTTCTGCTTGGCGCCGCTCCGGGGACGCGCGTGGAATTTGTACTGAGTGTCCGCCAGGGGGACAACGAAATAGAACGTTGGCCGCGAGACGGCGTACTGGCGTTCGATGTGCCCACCGACACCTTCGAGCTGGAACACTGGACTGTGTGACATGGTGCTGGATCCCAGAACCCTCCGGGCGAAATCCACCGCCTTCATACGCGAGGCGTTGGCCAACTGTGGGGTAGTCTCCGAATCTGTCATCCGTGCAATGGAGGAGGATGACCGGGCAGCAGTGCGCAGGATGGCGGAGCGACTGAAGAAGGCACCTCGCGGCCCGCGCACCGACATGATGATCCACGAACAACAATGCTGGCAAAGCGGTTCCGTGCGGGTCGCGGGCGTGGACGAAGCAGGCCGGGGTCCACTCGCAGGCCCTGTGTACGCCGCTGCAGTGATCTTGCCGCGGGACGGTGTCCCATCTGGCATCAACGATTCAAAACAGCTATCGGCCAAACGACGGGAGCAACTTGATCCGTTGATCCGAACGTGCGCGCTGGCAGTGCACGTTGCATCGGTGGACGTCGAGGAAATCGACCGTGTGAACATACTCCAGGCCAGCCTGAAAGCGATGCGCATGGCGATCGCCGGCCTTGGGCACCCTCCTCCGGATCATGTGCTGGTGGACGGCAACACCGCACCCGGAAGTGGGCTCCCGGAAACCGCGATCGTCGATGGGGACTCCAAATCCGTTTCGATTGCGGCCGCGTCGATCCTGGCGAAGGTGGCGCGTGATCGCTTCATGGCGGAAATGGACACGCGGTACCCGGGTTACGGATTTGCGAGAAACAAAGGGTACGGGACGCGGGAGCATCTCGAGGCGCTGGCACGCCTCGGCCCGTGTCCGATTCACAGGCGGTCTTTCCAGCATATTGCGTGTGTCTCCGAATATCCCACCCATTCGGATCTTGTGGCATTCTTCAAGCGTTCGCTTGTGTTGTCAGAGTCCATCCAAGAGCTCCGTTCTGTCGGCGCGATCATAGCCAGGAAAAAGAACGTGCTGCCGCCCCAGAACATACTGGCGCTGAGGCAATTGTACCGACAACAATTCAGCGTACTTCGCGGCAGGTGTGAACCGTGAAACGCGGCAGGTTGGGGGAGGAACTGGCGGCGGGGCACCTGATGCGTGCCGGTTGGACGCTCTGCGCCAGGAACTGGCGCGCCGGCAGGGCCGGAGAGATAGACATTATCGCGTGGGACGGCGATATTCTTGTTTTCGTGGAGGTCAAAACAGCGAGCACAACTCGCTACGGACATCCAGTCACGTGGGTGGATGCTCGCAAACAGGCTCAACTCGCCAAATTGGCCGAGCTGTTTGTTGCACAGGAAGATCCGGTTTTTTCGGCCATGCGTTTCGACGTCATAACCATTGATGCAGAGAAGAAACCGCCGGCAATCACCCACCTTGTGGACGCCTTCCGGCCTGACGCCGCGGGAAGGGCAGGGTGATGGGGTGCGCGCGTTCAGACTGAGAGAGAAAAGAAAACCGGTTATTTGACAGCCTGTATTCTGGCAACCAACGAATCGCCCCAGACCTCGCCGTACCGCTTCCACACCTTTTCCGCTCGGTCTCTGAACTGGCGGAGGTCTGGCCGGATCACGATCATGCCGGATTGCTCGAATTCGTGGATCAATTCCCGTTCTTCTTCCTCCACGATCTTCCGGTTGTATCTCCCACCTTCACGGAAGGCTTCGGTGATGAGGAGTCGGTCGGATTCCGAGAGAGTTTTCCAGAAGGCGGCGCTGACGATAGGCATGATCGGCGTGATGCTGTGATTGGTAAGAACAAGATATGTGCACACGTCGTGGAAATGCATTGCCTCAATCGTCGGCAACGGATTTTCCTGACCGTCCACCGTGCCCGCTCGAATCGCCGTGCGGACGTCATTGATGTTCATCGTCGTGGGAAGCGCTCCGAGAACACGTGCGCACTCGACGTACATCTGAGAAGGAGGCACCCGCAGTTTGATCCTCCCGAACTCCGCGGGAGAACGGGCCGCCTGATCCCGCAAAGTAACCTGGCGGACCCCCTGGTGCCACATGTCTATCACGTGGAGTCCAGACCGCCTTTCAACCTCGGTTACCAGGGAGCCCCAGAAAGGGGTCTCGACGGTGTGGTAGAAATGGTCAACATCACGAAACATGTACGGCGCCTCAAGGGCGCCCAGGGGCGGGTAGTAATCGGAGAGGCTTCCCATCCCTGACATCGAGATTTCGTCGCTCCCTTTGAGCATCTCATCTATTTGGTACGGAAGCGAAAGTCCCGCTTCCACCAGCAGGTGAATCCGACCACGAGACCGTTCCTGCAGTATGGACGCCACTTTCAAGAGTGCGCGGTGCATCGGCATGGTGGGGGGTGCACCGTGGCGAACCCGTAACGGGACCTCGGTTTCTCTCGGTGCGCACGCGGACAACAGCCCGCCCGAAAGGACGGCAGCGAGCATCGTCATACGAAGTTTTGTGTGAAAAGAAGTCATCATCGGCGCCGCGCGTACTCCCCGCATCAAAAACCGGAAAGGGCCTCGGATTCGCTCGTGTAGATTTCCACGTACTGTGTAAGCCCCACCATCGCAAAAATCTTTTGAAAATGCTCGGAAGGTTCGACTATTCGTATCTTCTGCCCGTGTTTCCGTCCGGCGATGGCAACGTTGATAATGACCGCGATGCCCCCGCTGTTTATGTATGCGTCCTTGGTGAACGTCAGCAAGAGCTTTTTTGCTCCGGATTCGGTCGCGTGGTGGTAGGCTGCCTCCACCTCCTCGCGGGTCTGCGCGGTCAGGTCACCGAGGATATCCAGAATGGCAACATCGCCAGCAACACGGGTCGCAACCCCGTTTCTTTTTGCGTCGTCGGGCTTCATGTTCCGGTCCCCTTGATTTCGCGAGTTCTGGAGCAACTGCTGCCGGTTCAGGGCGTATACGCGTTACTTTCCGGGAGGTTCCATCCTGATGATCATGCGCGTGACATTCCCGAGTTCCGAACGAACATTGAACTCCACTTCGTCCATCAACGCTTTGATGAGAAACATGCCCCATCCGCGGGCTGCGTGCTCTCCGGAGAATTTCCTCGAAATATCTGGATCGGTGGGATAATTCCGCACGCCGCTGCCCTGGTCCACAACGTCAATCCGTAATGCCGAATCCTGAACAGTCAGCGCCACGACCACTTTCATAGTCTCATTGAACCTGTGGGCATGTTCCATGGCATTGATACAGGCTTCTGCAACCGCCGTTTTGAGGTCCTCAATCCGCGATTGCCTGAATCCCACGAGTCGTGCCACGGACGCCGCCGCATCCATCGCGACCCGCTCGTACCCCGCTGTGCTGGGAACCTGAAGTTCGATAGTCATGGCATTCGATCCCATACCTGACCCCCTATCGCGTAGTTAACCACGCCGAGTCCACGGCACATGGCGCGGTGTCAATCGGTAACGCGAACCGCAATTATCGTGATATCATCGTCTTGTTCATGTTCACGCATGTGCGCGGTCACTTCCGTGACGATCGAGTCACGGACCTCGAACGCGGTACTACCTAGCCTTACAGCCTCTTCGATCCGCCCAAAACCAAACATTTCCCCGACAGGTGACCGCGCTTCCACCACACCATCCGAGACGAGAACAATGATGTCACCAACCGCCAGCTTCTTCTCGAATTGCTGGAACCTGGTGTTTTCAGCGACACCTAAGGGGAGACGTTCGCCTTCGACGGATATCGCGGTTACGCGATCGCCGGAACGATGAAGAGGGTCCAGCCCTCCTGCATTCGCTACCTGCAAAACACCTCTTTCCCCATCAAACAGAGCAACCGTGCAGCAGATAAAAGTATTGCGGGCCGCCCGGCCCCAGAACGTCGTGTTCAACAGCTCGAGCAACTCAGCAGGTTGCGTCGTCTGCCGCGCAGCTGCAGTCACCATCCCGCTGAACAGAACCGCCGGGATTGCCGCCTGCATGGCGTGTCCCGTCACATCGGCGACCACAACACCAAACTTCGGCCGATTCTCGTCGTGCCAGACATATGCGAAGTAGTCTCCGCCAACCCGGCTTGCCGGGCGGCAGATACCCGTAATTTCGAAGCCCGGAACCGCAGGGTCCGAGCTCGGAAGAAGAGCATTCTGGAGCTTCTGGGCAACCTGTAACTCCCGCTGCAACTCACTCAGAAGCTGAGCCTGCGCACGTTTCCAGCGTCGATTCCGCTGGTAGGCGACGGCCGTGGCGAAACCGATCCCCACCGCGGCAACCACCGTCGGTACGACGAACCAGGGTGTTCGCCAGAAGGGCGGTTCCACGGAAAACATCGCGGACACGCCCGTCCCATCATCGTTCCCCTCCTGATCCAGGGTTCTGACAGTAAAAACATGCTCGCCGGCCGGAAGTTCCTCGAACGTGTGTGCAGTCGCGGGAGAAAAGGGGGACGGTTCACCCGCATCCAGTCGCCACGAATACAGGAGGTCCTTCGCCGGCGTTCTCCCAAACCGATCGCTGCCAGCCCAGCGAACGGTCAGAAACCCTGGATGCGCAACAAATTCTGGCAATGGTTCGATGAAAGATCTCGGCGGATCCGACGACGTGGCGTGGTATCTGGACGCTGCCCCGTCGAAATGTCCGAACAGCAATGAGCCATCCCCCAGCAACGTTGATGCGGACACATGGTCCTCAGCGAGTCCGCTTTCCTTTCGGAACGTGAGCCACTGGCCACGGAAATATCGACTTACGCCGCGTGCTGTCCCTACCCATATTGTTCGGTATTCGTCCTCCACGATGGACCATACGTCGTCGCTCGCCAGTCCACTATCCGACGTGAAATGCGTCCACCTTCCTCCCGCATACCTGCTTAATCCCGCGTTCGGGCTGTTCCCCCCCACCCAGACCGATCCGTCGCGGGCGGCGCACAGTGCAGATAGGTGTTCGAATCGGATCCCGTTCTGCGCATCGAAAGTGCTCCATCGAAAACCGTCAAAGCGACTCAGACCGTCACGCGTCCCCGCCCAGATGCCGCCGGCCGTGTCCTCCGCGAGGGCGAGCACGTCATCGGTTCCCGCGCCGTGCGAGCCGGACAATCGTTCCCACGATCCATTCCTGAGGCGGAATACACCCCGTGCGTTAACATCGCCAGAAACTCCCGCCCAGACGTCCCCATTTCTGCACCGCAGGAACGCATGAATCGTTGATCTGGCACCTGAGGGGAGAAACCGGGGCATCCTTCGCCACTGACAGGCGTCGCCCCGAAGGTTGCGTTCCCAGACCGCCGGCGGAGGAACCGTTGACGCAATCGCAACCCACAATCTTCCATCCGGGAAGGGAAGCAACGCTGAAACGGGCTTCCCCCGCAATTCTGCAGGAACCCCGTTATCCGAGAACCGCTTGCCGTCAAACAAAAGCAGCCCGTGCGTGGTCCCGACCCACTGGATTCCATCGCCGGTACGGGCGAAACAACTCACACGTGCGGACTCCGGCAACCCGTCGCGCGCGTCGTATGACCACCATGGTCCGCCTCGGCGGTCGAACCGCGCAACTCCCCGTCCCGGGATCACAAACCAGAACGCGTCGTCCAGCGCATACACAATCTTGCTCACAAGCCTGCCGGTAACACCCACCTGCCGGACCGAATGTCCGACCCACGTACCGTCGCGAAACTCCAGCAGCGTGCCTGCGGGAGACCCGACAGCCCAGAGCGACCCGTCCGGCATGGGGAGAAGAGACGCCGCCGTAAACGATGACGCAAACCTATCCCCGGCAAACCTTTCCAGAGACCCGGAACGCCACCGAAGAACGCCATGACCGGCGGTCCCGAACCAGATCGCTCCATCGCGCGTCTGGGCGAGGCTGAGGTACTCCACAGACGGCAACCCTATGTCGCGCCCCACATTTTTCCACTTGACGCCAGAGTACACGTAGATCTCTGAGTGCCCGTTGTTGTCGCCGAAAATAGCCCAGACCGAGCCGTCCTTGTCACCGAAAAGAACACGAACCGGCAGGGAAGGGAGGGTACCGTCCGCGGATGAAAAATCGCGCCAGGATCTGCGCTTGTAGACGCTTACGGTGGTTCTCGGTCGCGGCACCGCCTTCCGCTTGTCCTGGACAAACTCGTCATCGTCGCCAGGGGAAGCACCGACCCATATCGCCCCGTCAGCGGATTCCGCCAAGGCGGTAATGTTACCCGGGCGAACAGGGTAATGCCACTGATGGGCTATGTATTTGGCAAGTCCTTCGCTCGTGCCTACCCAGAGCGTCCCGTCGGCGGAATAGAGGAGGTTGTGGAAGCGTGCGGACGCGCTGATTCCTGGGACTTCCTTCTTTACGAACTGAGTGCCGTCGTGAAATGCAAGGCCACGGTCAGTAGTAAGCCACACGCCCCCGCTGATCTCTTGGACAATGTCGTTGGTGTAGAGGCTTGCGATCTCCTTGGGGTTTTCAAAAAAACGCCACCGTGAACTTTCCAGCAGCGGGTCTCGCGCGGTTGCATTTGCAGCGGTGGACAAAACGATGAGGATCAGACGTGCGAAAACCATCAAAGGCGAGGCTCCGATCTTTGATCCGCGATGCGTTGTCCGCAACCAGTGCCCCGGTCTGCGCCGGATCCGGAAATCGTCCTACGTGCGAAAGTAATCAAATGCTTATTCCGTCGTGTTTCGGTTGTATTGCCCGGAACCAGAACTGGCTGTTGCGCGAAATGCCTTGCGAATTCCTCGAGCGCCACCTTCCTCCGTCTCGGTGGGAAACCATTCGTCCATCCATCCCGCTGGCAGTGGTTCGCGCAACATCTGGTCACCTGTCTGCCAGAGAAGCGCATACCCGTTTCCCGCCAGAAACCCGCTGACGAGTGAAAGCGCCTCCCTCGTATGCGCCACCGCGCGGATAGTCACAACATCGACGCAACCCGCATAGCGCGAATCCTGGAGGAGTTCCGCTGAATCCGCCCACGCCACCTCCACGTTCTGAAGCTCAAGCTCCAACCTTGCCCGTCTGATGAACGCGGCCTTTTTTCGGATCCGTTCCACGCAGGTTATTTTTGCACTCGGAACGGCAATGGCAATCGGCAGACCGGGAAAACCCGCGCCACTCCCTATGTCGACGATGTTCTTTCCACAGAGATCGACGATATCCAGCGCTTCCAGGGAATCGCAGACGTGCCGTTCCCAAAGTTTCGGAATGTCGCCGGGCGCAACGAGGTTCAACCGCGTGTTGTTCTCGCAAACAAGCCGGACGAGCCCAAGAAGCTGCTTGTGCTGGGCATCCGTGAGATGACATTTGAATGATTTCACGGGACCTCTGTGCGTCGTCTTCGTGCCTCCAACGCGATTGCGATAACAGCAATGTCAGCCGGCGTTATGCCGGGTACCCTTGCTGCCTGACCGAGAGTCGCCGGACGGACCGTTCGTAACTTCTGTCTGGCTTCCGCCGAGAGAGCCTTCACCGCGTCATACGAAAAGTCGGGTGGAATCCCGCGGTTTTCTGCGGCAGCCTGACGTTCAGCGGCCTCTCGTTGACGAACCAGGTATCCCTCGTATTTGACCTCAATTTCGGCCTGCCAGGCGATTTCCCCTTGGACTCCCACCATCCCCTCGCCAGCCATTCGCGCAATTTCGTGAAGGGTGATCTCCGGACGTCTGAGGAGTCGGATTGCGGGTTGTGGTTCCACAATCAGGGTGGCGCCTTTCATGGAAAGCACTGGATTGGCCTTCTCAGACGGGACAGATATCTCTCGCAACCTAGAAATCAAAGACTCAACCGCCCGCGCCTTCTCTTGCCGCCGTCGCAACTCATCCCCTCTTACCAAGCCTATTTCCCGGGCCCGGTCGGCCAGGCGCACGTCGGCATTGTCCTGCCGAAGGAGCAAACGATGCTCGGCCCGAGAAGTGAACAGGCGATAAGGGTCCTCCGTCCCTTTGGTGACCAGATCATCAATCATCACGCCAATATATGCTTCGTGACGACGCAGAACGATCGGCGGATCTGCGGAAATTGATCGCGCCGCGTTCACCCCGGCGATGAACCCCTGCCCGGCCGCCTCCTCATAGCCCGAGGTTCCGTTGATCTGGCCTGCGAGAAAGAGTCCTCTCACCGCCTTCGCTTCGAGACTCGGATGGAGCTGGTGGGGAAACACGAAGTCGTATTCGACCGCGTAACCGAAACGGTTCACCGTGGCATCTTCCATTCCGGGGATCGTACGCAGGGCTGCGAGTTGCACGTCTTCGGGGAGGCTGCTCGGAAAGCCGTTGATATACACTTCCGACGTTGCCGTACCTTCTGGCTCAATGAATATCTGGTGGCGGTCTTTTTCGGGAAAACGCACCACCTTGTCCTCAATAGAAGGGCAGTAGCGCGGACCGGTACCTTTTATCCTTCCGGTGTAGAGAGGAGAACGGTCCAATCCCCCAAGGATGAGCCTGTGCGTCGCGGCGTTTGTCCAGGTGAGCCAGCAGGGAACCTGTGGCACTGATCGCGGCGGCGTCTCAAACGAGAAGAAAGGCGGCGGATCGTCACCGTACTGGGGAGTCATCACCGAGTAGTTGATTGTGCGGCCGTCAACGCGAGGTGGTGTCCCCGTTTTCAGTCTCCCGAGTGCCAATCCACACGCCGCAAGGCTTCGCGGAAGCTCTGAGGCAGCCGGTTCCCCCACACGGCCGCCGATGGAAGATGACAACCCGACATGCATCAATCCGTTAAGAAACGTGCCAGTTGAGACAACAGCTGCCCTGCACGAAAGCTCGGTTCCAGAGACGCCGGTCACGCCGACGATGCGGCCCGCCTCAATTTTCAGTTGGCCGGCCTGCTCGGCCACGATTCTGACGCGTTCGTGTGAGCACACAAGGGCTTGCGCCGCGGCTCGGTACGCGGCCCGGTCAGCCTGGGCGCGCGGAGACCACATTGCCGGTCCTTTGGACCGGTTAAGCATTTTGAACTGTATACCCGTGGCGTCAATCAACTTGCCCATCACGCCCCCGAGCGCATCTATCTCGCGAACAACATGGCCCTTCGCCGTGCCACCGATCGCCGGATTGCACGACATTTCGCCGATTTTTCGCGCATCCATTGTCATGAGCACCACGTCAAACCCGAGCCTTGCGGCGGCCATCGTAGCTTCTATGCCCGCGTGACCGCCACCAATCACCACTATATCACAAGAAAGCAATTATCCGCCTTTCCTTCGGAAAACAACCCATCTCAAAGTCATCACCAGCCACCGCGGAAACCCGGGACGTGCAACAGAGTAAAAATAGCACGGAACGACCAGTGTCACTAAATGCGATCAGGACGCGACATTTGGCTGTGTTCCCCCGCACGGGTACATTCAGACGATGAAACCAAACGCCATAACGAAAAAGACATACCGGACATACCCCAAGATGAAACTCAGCAAACCTCGCCTCGCAGTGACCATGGGCGATCCCGCTGGTGTAGGACCAGAACTCTGCCTCGCCGTGGCAACTGATACCAGAGCGACAGGTGCGGCCGACCTGGTGTTTGTGGGCACCGAGTCCATCTTTCAGAACGCGGCGAAAACCCTCGGGCGCGCGTTTCCTGACCCTATGCACATCTGCAGTGTCGCGGAACCTGAGGCCCCTGTCTCACCGGGTGTCGTATCGGCGGAAGCGGGCAGACTCTCTGCTCTGTATCTGGATCGTGCGATAGACCTTGCCCAGAAGCGCGAAGTGGACGGGATAGTAACGGCACCGATATCCAAAGAGGCGTGGCATCTCGCGGGAGTTCCTTTCCCCGGCCATACGGAGTTTTTGGCGGCGAAAACGGGAACAAAGGAATACGGCATGATGCTGGTTCACGGTAACTGGCGGGTTCTGCACGTCAGCGCGCACTGCTCGCTTCGCGACGCAATCAGTCGCGTAACACAGGAGCGCGTCCTGCGCATGCTTCTCCTGTTTGACGGTGTGTTGCGTGATCTCGGCGTCCGGTCACCCCGGATAGGTGTCGCCGGGCTCAACCCCCATGCCGGTGAGGCAGGTCTGTTCGGCGATGAGGAACGGCAGCATATCCTGCCCGCGATTCTCGAGGCACGCTCCAGAGGCATCGAGGCGCTCGGGCCAATCCCTCCGGATACGGTGTTTGCTCGCGCCCGGTCGGGGGAATATGACGGTGTGCTCGCCATGTACCACGATCAGGGCCATATTGCCGTGAAAACTCTGGCGTTCGAGCCTTCAAAGGACGGGGGATGGGCATCAGTCCACGGAGTCAACGTTACGGTCGGGCTTCCGATCGTTCGAACCTCCGTCGACCATGGAGTGGCCTTCGATATCGCGGGAAAGGGAGTCGCGAGGACCGAAAGCATGCTGGACGCGATTCAACTGGCGGCCCGAATGGCCTTGATACGCGCCGGAGGCAGCGTCCGATGATCCGAGATGACAGGTCGAATGTCACCGAGAGCGCGGAAGCGGACACCAAGGTCAAAGGCATTCAACGCTTCCTCACCCTCCCCACTGCTGCTGCAACCGGTGCGTTTCTCGCGTTCGTACTCATTTTCGTTCTGGGCAACTGGGTAATCATGCCGCTTATCACACGCGGAACGGACGTCGTTGTTCCGGACGTCCGTGGAATGGACGTGGCCGGGGCAAAACGCCTGGTTGAAGAGCAAGGTCTGGTGTTCGTGAATGACTCGTCGGACTATGCCACAGATGAATCCATCCCTGTCGATCACGTAGTCATGCAGAGCCCCGCTCCCGAAGTATCTGTGAAGCGCGGGCGAAGCGTTCGAGTGACGGTCAGCAGAGGCGCTCCAAAGTACGTTGTACCCAACGTGCGGGGCATCTCACTCAACGACGCCCGCGTAAGGCTTGAACAGGCGCGGTTCAGAGTTGGCAACGTGAGTTACGTGCTCCGCACAAACGAGGATCTGTCCGAACCCTACGTTCAGGACCAGTTTCCTGACGCGGGAACCTCGCTGCAGAAGGACGCTCAGGTGACGCTCGTGGTGAGCATCGCTCCCGAGATGCCTGCGCTGGTGGGGAGGGATTTCGGTGAGGCAGGCAGAACCCTTGCTGCCATGGGAATCCAGGTTGGGGAAACGACCTCCGAACCTGATGAGAACGCTGCGCCGGGGACAGTTCTGAAGCAATCCATCGCTCCCGGAACGCGGGTGTTCGCCAGTGACCGGGTCGATCTCGTGATCGCCGAATAGCGCATTCAGGCGGCATGCCAATGAGAATCATCCTGAGGGATCTCAGTTACCAATACAACGGGGAAGCCGGAGTCACGAATCTGAATCTCCAGGTGGAATCCGGCGAGTTGTTCGGACTTCTTGGGCCCTCCGGGTGCGGAAAAACAACGACTCTGCGCCTCCTCGCAGGGTTCATCCAGCCCGAGCGCGGCCACGTGTTTTTCGGAGAGGAAGACATCACCGGAAAGCGCCCTGAACAACGCAACGTCGGGATGGTGTTTCAGAGCTATGCGCTCTTTCCGCACATGACTGTGCGCGAGAATGTCGAGTTCGGCCTTCTGGCTCGCGGAGTTCCGAAAAAGGAACGTGGGCGCCGTGTTCGAAACGCGCTGGAGCTCGTGCAGTTGGCGCCGATGGAACAGCGTTCCGTAGCTGACCTCTCCGGCGGACAGCAACAACGCGTCGCGGTCGCTCGAGCGCTGGTGATCGAACCTACCGTGCTGCTGCTGGACGAGCCGCTTTCCAATCTTGACGCGCGGCTCCGTGAAGAAACCGGGCAGGAGCTTCGGGCACTTCAACGGCGACTCGGAATCACGACCATCTACGTTACCCACGACCGTGTGGAAGCGTTCGCGTTGTGTGATAGAATAGGCATCATGCAACATGGCAGGCTCATACAGGTCGGCGCACCGCAGGACCTTTTTGCCAGTCCAGGTTCTCTTGCCGTCGCGCAGTTCATCGGACACACCAACATCATCCCCGTGGAACACATTCAAGAAGCGGGAAACGGCTGGACGGCTCGGACTGGTGGCCATATTCTCTTCGGAACCAGAGCTCTTCCGCCGGAACCGACGGCCGCGTTGGCTGTTCGCCCCCATGAAATGACGCTGGATACCACTTCCACCTCCCCCGAAAACACCCTGTTGATGACGGTGTCTGGCCGGCGGTTCCTTGGCGCGGACATGGAAATAAGCGTTCAGGAGGGGAACCTGAGGCTTAAGATTCTGCAGCGCTTCTCCCGATCCCGCGTGCCGGAGGAGAGCTCACAGGTATACGTCCATATCCCGCCGGAAGCGCTGATACCTCTGGCACGATGAGCCGCTGAAGCGACAGAGCGAGAGAAAAGAATATGCCGTCTTCGGGTGTGATCGAGAAAACATACCGACAGACCCTGAACCAGGCGCGCGAGATCGTGTCAGAGAGGCTGTCCGTCCTGGTCCGCGCGACAGGAGGCGACTACGAAGAAGCCGCCGAGGACATTGCGCAATCCATCGTCGGCACTGAGCAGGTGGTTCGCCTGATTGTTTCCACGCCCTACGATCGAAGCGTGTATCGTCCCGTTCTGCTGGAAGCAGCGGACGAGGTCGGGAGGACGTTTTTCCCGGAGGGAAGCAAGCGCTTTTTTTCTCCTCTTTCTGATGCCCCTGCCGTTGAAAGCAACGCTGCGGAACCTGAGCAGTCTTTCGATTCCTCTGAACTGGAGCAGGCAGCTTTTGCTCTCCCCCAGCACCTGCGGTCGTACCTGAACACGCTCCTGGAGAACGCTGCGGGTAGCCTTTCGGCTGCACGTTTGTCGGCGATTAAGACCGATCTGCTCGCCGAGAGGCTGGAGCGCCTCCAACGTCATTTCCCCGACGGGAGAATCCCGCCCTTGAGCAACGCTCCCGTAGCGGATCAGATGTCCGATGATGAGATAATCCTCCACGCACGTTATGTAGCCGCACGCCTTGCGGTCGCCTTTCCGTGGGGTTTTTTCTCGAGAGACACTCGCCGCACCGGAATCGCTGTGAATTACCTCGTGATGCGCGAGATGCGAAAGAGCCCCGAGGCAGCATTGCAGGAGGATACGCTTTCGTACGTTGCTCTTGGGCTGGGACCGGCTTTGAGGCGCTGCGGGGGCTCGGTGAACAGGCTTCTGGCACTGGGGTTTCCAGAACAAATCAGGCCATGGATGGGAAGCCACGTTCCCACAGGCTACTGGGAGGAAACGACAAACCGTCGGGACGCCGTGAGATGGCTTGTTGAACAGCGCCTCGGCATTCCGCCTGAAGGTATCGGACGGGCTGTCCACCAGAACATCATCTCCAAAAAGGCGTTTCGCGAAGCGGGGCTTACCTGGCTGCTGAAGAACATATACGGTTGGTCGGTCGCACACGCGCTGGCCGAGTCGTACCCTCAACTCCGCCCCTGGGAGTGCTTCTGTCGCGTGCCCGTGGAAACTTGGCACGGCGACGCCGGGCGCCTCCTCTCCGCGGAAGCAATCGGCTGGGTATTCCGTCAAGAAGGTATGCAGGTCGCGATGTTCGGCACGCAGGACGCGGCCCGTGTTATCAATTCCGCGCTCACCCGCTGGCATCTGGGCGCCGCGTTTCGGATCGGATTTTCTGAGAACTCGTTTGCGCTTCTGAATTCCCTGTTCCCGAACACGTTCGAGCCGTGGGAAGTGACTCATGTACCCCGCGAGGCGTGGAAAGATCCGGCGCTGCGGGCCAACGCAGTTCAATGGTTGCTGAAAGAGCATCACGTCGAAGTAGAGAAGATTCCGGTTGCCATCCGGAACGGCTTACTTTCGCCTGACGTTTTCAAAAAAAGAGGTCTGGATGGTCTTCTAAGACAAATGGGAAGTGTCTGGCGTACGATAGACGACGTGTTTCCGGGGAGATTCGTGCGTTGGGAGCTTGGTTCCGTGCCGAATTCCTACTGGCGCGCTCGCTCGAGCGTTCGGGAAGCGGCTGTATGGTCGCTCTCCCGCCTCGGGATCGAGCTCGCCCACGTCGAAGATGCCTTGTGCAGCGGAACGCTCACGGCACAAGCGTTAACCCGACTGGGTTTGGGCACCCTTGTGAACGCGATCTTCCGCGGTGATGTGCGTTCGATGATGCAGGTGGCCGGCGTATTGCCGTCAGCGAGGAGAGTGCCACTGCGGCGGTACTACCGGCAACTCAGGCAGGACCGCATTGCTTCGCACGCAAGCGAGGTTGAAGACCGTGTGGAAGCATTTCGCGCCAGACAGAAAGAACGAAGAAGGCGAACGGAAAACCATTGGTGTTGAGCAACCCACGAAACGGAGGCCCTTGTGCGAATCGGTATTACGTGTCACCACACGTACGGCGGATCGGGAACCGTGGCAACGGAGCTTGGAATGGCGCTGGCCAAACGTGGTTATCAGGTTCATTTTATTACGTTCGCCGAGCCGTACCGGTTGCAGTTCGATCCGAACATCTACCTCCACCAAGTGGACGTGATGCACTACCCGTTGTTCGATCATCCCCCGACAACGCTTTCGCTGGCCGCGAAAATGGCAGAAACGATCTGCACGGAGAAGCTCGATCTCCTGCACGTTCATTACGCGATTCCACACGCAACGGCGGCCTATCTTGCCCTGAAGCTGTGCCCCAGGCACGACGTCCGGCTCGTAACTACGCTTCACGGAACAGACATAACGCTTGTCGGGCAGGACCCTTCTTACTTCAGTATTACCAGGTTCTCCATCGAACAATCCGACGTGGTTACCGCCGTCAGCCAGTGGCTGAAGGACCAGACCCTTTCACGGTTCAAGGTGTCCCATCCAATCGAGGTCATTTACAACTCCGTGGACACGGAGAGATTCCGCCGAGTTTCGGTGCCTGCATGCCAGAGAGCGCGTTATGCCCCCGGGGGAGAGCCAATCATCGTCCATATTTCGAACTTCCGCCCGCTCAAGAGAGTGACAGACGTGATCAGGGCATTCGCACTGGTGCGCAAACGGATGCCCGCGAAACTCTTGATGATCGGTGATGGACCGCACCGCATGCCCGCGCAGGAAGCGGCGCTTGAGCTCGGTGTGATGGGGGATGTCTGGTTCCTCGGAAAACAGGATAAGGTGGAGCTGTTCCTCAGTCTGGCGGACCTATTCCTGTTGCCAAGCGAACACGAGAGCTTCGGTCTCGCCGCTCTCGAGGCAATGGCGTGCGAGGTTCCGGTGATCGCATCCCGCGCGGGTGGTCTGGTCGAGGTGATCGAAGACGGTGTGTCAGGGCATCTGGTTGAGGTCGGCGACACGGAGATGATGGCAGAACTGGCAACCAGAGTCCTTGAAGACCAAGAACTGGCGGCCAGAATCCGAGCCGCCGCTCTGGACCGCGTCCACCGGTTGTTCTCGGCGGACAAGATCGTCGCGGAATACGAGGAGCTTTACCGAACGGCCCTCAGTTCGCCAAAGCACCAGTCCTGAACGCGTGCGCGGTGTCGAGCTGCCCCCCGCGGTCTGCCTGAACTGCGGCGCCTTCGGTCAGGGGCGTTTCAGCCCCGAACCTCAGCGCCGTCCATCTGTTCCAACGCCTTCACCAGTGCCTGGATGCCTTCGTCGCCGCAACCTTTCCCCTCCAGACTCTGGAAAAGCTGGTTGACAAGAGCCGTTCCGGGTAAGGCGATCTGAAGCTCCTTCGCGGTATCCAGCACGAGACGGAGATCCTTCTGCTGGAGTTTCACCATGAACCCCGGGGAGAAATCCCTTTTCAGAATTTTCGGCGCGAGATTGCTCATCGCCCACGAACCCGCCGCCCCGGCGGAGACGGCATCCACCATTTTGCTGACGTCGGCCCCTGATTTCGCGGCAAGAATCAGCCCTTCACACATTGCCAGGTCGTTCAGTGCGCCCACTATCTGGTTGCACAGCTTCACCGTCTGCCCCATGCCGTTGGGGCCGATGTGGATGATGCGTTTGCCAAGCGCTTCCAAGATGGGTGTAACGCTGGCAACGGTTTCGGCGTCGCCACCCACCATGATGGAAAGTGTCGCCTCGATTGCGCCTTTCTCTCCTCCGGAAACCGGTGCGTCGAGCATTTTCGCGCCCTTCGCTTGAAGAGCCGACGCTACTTCGCGCGCTACTGCGGGGCTGATGGTACTCATGTCGATGGCGATCATCCCGGGTCGTATCGTTTCAATAACACCGTTGGCACCGAGATACACCTGCCTGACGTCCGGCGAATCCGTGACGCAGGAGAGCACGATGTCACACTTGGAAGCCACATCGGCAGGTGAAGCAGCCTTCCGAGCTCCCTCCTTCACACATGCCGCGATACCGGGTTCACTCCTGTTCCACACAGTAACTTCATAACCTGCTTTCAAGAGGTTCCTTACCATCGGACGTCCCATTATGCCCAGCCCGATGAACCCCAACCGTGGTTTCGACATCGCCAAAATCCCCTTCGTTCAGTCTGTTCATTCCCTTGGAGACCCATTATGACAAAGCGGACCGGGTTCACCGATCCGCTCGCCATCGCGTCCCTCGACGTACTGGTCACATTCGGAAAAACCGGTTCCTCATTTGGCCGTAGCTGCCGCCGTTTCCGCTTCCTTCTGCGCCTTGTATTCCACCATGTAACGGTCATAGACCTCTTTTTCCATGAACAACTTCAGAAGCCTTTCGTCAATCTCCTGGTCCTTGGCCATGAAACCGAGAATCTGGAAGGCTCGTTCTTTCGGCATGGCCGGTTTATACGGTCGGTCCGCCGCCGTAAGTGCTTCACAGATGTCGGCAAGACAGAGAATTCGGGACTGAATTGCCAGACGTTCCGCGGTCCACCCGTTGGGGTATCCGGCGCCGTTCAGCTTCTCGTGGTGGGCACCTGCGTACTCCACCACATGGGAAAGTTTCTTCGGGAACGGCAACTGCGAAAGCATTTTGATTGTGACGGATACGTGGTTGTTGATGATTTGCCGTTCCTCTTCCGTGAGGCTCCCTTTGCGGATGCTCAGATTCTTCAGTTCGTTCTCGGTGAGGTAAGGTGTTTCCACCCCGTCAAGCAGGAACGTCTTGGCGGCGATCGCCTTCAACCGGTCTATCGCGTCATCCTTCAGGAATTCGCCCGGCGTGTTACAGCGCGCGACGAACTCCTTGTCGCTTTCAACCTCCTCGAGCCTTACTGCCAGTTGCTCGTCAACGGCTTTCAAAGCCTCGGAATCGGCGCCATTTGCAACAAGACGCATTTTGTATTCCATGGCATCCGCGATCATGCCACGTCTGATGACCTCGAACCGCGTTTTGATGAGTTCAATCCGGTCAAAAATCGTTTCCAGTTTCGTCCCTTTGTCCACAACGTATTCCGGGGTGGTGATCTTGCCGATATCGTGCAACCAGGCGGCGATCCGAAGCTCGTTCAGTTCGTCGGGCGTGAACTTCACCTCCGCGAAATCCCCTTCCGTCGTCTCGTTGATGGTTTCGGCAATCTTCATCGACAACCCCGCGACGCGAGTAATGTGTCCGCCGGTGTACGCGGATTTCTCGTCGATTGCGGAGGCAACCAGGCGGATAACGGATTCGAAAAGGTTCTGGAGATCCTGAATGAGCCTTGCAGTGGTGATTGCGACCGCGGCTTGCGATGCCAGGCTCTTGATCAGGTCCACGTACTCGTCCGAGAACGGGATCACTCGTTCCCCGCCCGGAACTTTCGCGTTCAACAACTGCAGAACGCCAATGATCTCTCCCTCGTGGTTCCTCATGGGAGCCACGAGCATCGACTTTGTTCGGTAACCGGTGATCTGATCGAATTTGCGGGGGCCGGTAAAGTCAAACCCCTCCGCGATATACACGTCTGGAATGTTGACCGTTTCGCCGGTATCGGCAACGTACGCCGAAACGTTGTTGTGGTTTGGTTTTCCGTCTTTGACCAGCGGCACCGGAGGAAGCGTGATCGGATTCCCGCTCGTCCCGCCCTGCCGGGTGTTCATGGTGTCGTTCTGCATGATATCGAATTTCAGTTCCGGCAGGTTTGTTGCAGGATTGATCTGGACCGTGTACAGAGTCCCTGCGTCAGCCCGCGTAAATCGTCGCGCTTCGTCCACGATGCGCTCAAGCAGGCGTTCGAGGTTCCGTTCGGCGGAAAGGGCAATTCCGATGTCCGAAAGCCGTTTTATTTCCGAAGCCCGGGCCTCCGCGAATTCGCGCACCTGTGACACGACATTCGCGAGAAGCCTCTCGATTGCCGTGTCTCCGCCCTGTTTTCGGGTATAATCGGTAATCTTGTCGAGCAAATCTGCATCCGAAACCATAACAACAAACCTCCTGCCAGCGCGAAGAGAACGACGCGAGAGTCGCGCTCCGCGGGAAACCTGATTCTCGCTTCCCGCCATACTTCGCAGTAAAAGATAGGGAATTGGGAGCCGTAAAAATACCTGTACCGTTGAACCGGGTGTAAAGCATTATCAGCGCACCTTGTTGAGCCCCCGCTCGCGGGTTATCTTTAATCACTTCCTTTTCCCTTGCTTTTCAACACGCAATCTCGCGAGACAGATTGTTCACTGGCGCCGCTTCGCTCGCGTTTCCGGGCCGAAGTCGGCATCTGCCGTCACGAGAGGAAAGTAGATTCCCATGGGATGCACGATTTTCTGGGAGGCACAGGAATTCAGCCTGTCGCGCCAGGCACAGGTGCGGGACGAACTCGTCGCGCTTGCCCAGGTAGCCGGTTGGGAGTTTGAGATAGCGCCCGATGAGCTTACCGGTGCCTTCATCAACCTGGACCTGCAGCCCGGCGAAGCGCGTATCGTCGAACGAAGACTCAGGCTGTGCGGGGTAACTCTCTTCCCGTTCGGAAACGACGAACAGAACATACGACCGAGGCTATCGTTCGTGTTCGACAATTCAAACCTGTCAAACCCGAACGTGAGGAACCGTCTTATCACCATAGCTCCGCCGTCGTACTGGACGTACTGGTGGCCCCGCCTTCGCGAGCAATATCCCCTTATTATGAATCTTCCAGACCGGCCGATCCTCTGCATTCGAGGAGACGGCAACATGCGGGTGCGCCGCACTGAACTGCCGGGTTTCATAAAGTTCGTGAACACGTTGCGCGCGGGGAGTCTGCCATTGCTCGATATCAGAACGTCGGACAAACTGGCACGCAAAATGATCAGCGAACCACAGGGGGGCCAGTTCGGGGCGCGCGGCGCCCGGAGGCAGGAACAGGAATCCCTCGCGGATATCGCCGGAGGGCTGGCTGCGCTGTTCACATCAAGTCGCTTTGACGAGTGGCGCGCAGCGCTCCAGACCGAGGACGACATCGAACGCGAGCAGGCACGGGCCAACAGAGCCGCGGCGCTGCCTCAGGAGCGGGATAGGCGATCCTCGCGCCAGGAGCGACCGGGCTCCGGCACTCGCGGGTTCTCTTTTGGAAGCACCTATGGCGCTCCAGGAAGATCATGAGGAGTTTGGCGTCGGCGACGGGGCCTGGGTCCTGTCAGAGGTAGCGTCCGCCTCGCATCTTCGGGAAGGCCCAGAGGGCGTTCGCACGATCCTTCGAGTGATTGCCACATTGGAGCCGGTTCCCCTGCGGGTTCTCGCCTCGAAGGTTCGCCTGCCGCTTCCAGTCACCGTAGCGGTAATCGGGGAGCTCTCCGCCCGTGGAATGACGGAACGAACTCCGAACGGAGTGAGGCTGACGCCAGGAGGCACTTCGTTTGTGGAGACGATGTGCGGCGAAGCCGGGCACGAGGAAACAGTCGGGCTCTCCGCCGCGTTGGATGATTTGGTCGCTCTGCGCCCGCAGGCTGATGTGACCCTGGACCAGGCAAAGGCCACCGTCGGAACCCTCGTCCGGCGTGTGAACTATCTCCTCCAGAACGATTCCTTATGGGGGCGTCGGATTCTCTTTCTTGGCGACGACGATTTTGTAGCTGTCGCGGTTGCGAGATGGGTCGATCAGTGTGCTGATGGGGAATCAGCCGGCCCGACACCGACCCTTACCGTTGTCGATATCGACGAACGCGTGTGCGACGGGATACGAAAGGCTGCGCCTTCGGTGCAAACCTTTGTCCACGATCTTCGCAACCCGTTACCCGATTTCCTTCAGCACCGATTTGACGTGGTCTTCACGGATCCTCCGTACACGCCGAGGGGCGCTGAACTGTTTCTTTGCCGCGCCGCAGAGGCCGTAGAACACGAGGGAGCACACTGTTTCTTTTCCATGGGGCATCTGGACCCCGGCGGGATGAGGCAGGTTCAAGCGGCGGTTTCGGGCATCGGCTGGGTGATCGTTGAGTGGATTCCTGCGTTCAACGAATACGAGGGTTCATCCGTGTTGGCAAACGTATCGCTCATGGCTCACCTGATTGCCACAGCGGAGATTGCGCCTACTCTGCGCGGGACTTACGAAGGACCCTTGTACACGGCGGATGTGCGACCAGTCATTCGCGTGTACCGCTGCCTCGGGTGTTCCGCCGAATGGGAGGTGGGCAAGGGCAAACGGTGGATTACTGTGGAGAGACTGAAGGAGGACCGTTGTCCCCTGTGTCGAAGCGATCGCTTCCTGCGTGCGCGCCAGCACTCTTGGACGGACTCTGAAAACCCCGGAGGAACACGGAATTGACCTGCTCGCCCCCGGTTCATCTGCTCATAGACTTCATCGTCAATGACCCGGCCCTTCTCAACACTCCCGACCCCTCGATGAGTTTTCTTCGCGAATCGGTTCTGGCGGCTGGTGCGACGATACTTTTCGAGCACACGCATCAGTTTTCGCCAGTTGGTTTTTCGGGGATACTGATACTGGCTCAATCCCACGCGAGCATTCACACCTGGGCTGAATGCAGACTTGTGTCAATCGATATCTTCGCGTGCGGAGCGATTGACACAGAAGCCGCCGTGGAGGTCCTCAGAAATCGTTTTCGCCCGTCCTCAGAACGAATTGAGATCTGCCGCCGTGGTGTGGGTGCATTCCAGTGAAGCAGCCGGCGATGGGAAACCAGGCTGACCGGCATCACCTGCACGCCCCGCTCGAGATCGGAGGAACCGTCTTCCGCGCGTCTGAAATCGCGCAGATGCCCACGTTCCTTTCCTATGCAGACAGCGCGCGCCCGTGGCTCTGGGCAGCGTATTTCCCTTTTCTGCTGGCCTATTCCGACTCTCCGGCACGTGCGGTCATGCTCGGGGAACACGGGGGAAGCCTCTTTGTTCTCCTGCACCGGACAGTCCGCGGGCACAGCCACATCGATTTCCTTCTTCCTCCACTAGGGTCTGATTATGAAGGCGCGCTGGAGAACCTGGCGAGTTCCGTCGCACGCATCAATGGCTCCACAGAAACGCGGTTTCTCTGGGCTGACCTCCCCGGAGCCTCATACGGAGCCCGCCGCGGATGGGCCGTCACACCTTACGAGCATGAGTACCTCTACGAACGGCGAGCATTGATTGAGCTTCGCGGGAACGAGTTCCGTGCTCTCAGGAAGAGAATCCACCGGTGTGAACGGGAAGTCCAGCCCGAGTTTCGTGCGTTTGTGGAGTCAGACGTTCCGGAGTGCGAGGCGCTTCTCCGCGAGTGGCAGGACGTGCATCGTCAGGACCCCGTTCCAGTTTTCGATTTCGGTTACACGCTGAGTGCGATCCGGTCCGCGGCGAGATTTCAACCGCCACATCTTGTCGGCGTCGTAGCCGATGTGGGCGGGAAAGTGCGCGCATTTGCATTCGGTGGCATGATCAGGGAAGGGCTGGGGCAGTTTTTCGTCCTGAAAAGCGACCCAGCCTGCAAAGGCCTCGCGGAAGCTATGCGACTTGTGCTCGCGGAACGGATGGAAGGTTGCGATCTTGTGAACGATGCCGGAGACCTCTCCAAACCGGGACTCGCCCAGCATAAGCGCCTGTTCCGGCCGGTATCGTTTGTTCCGACGTTCAAGATGGCCTGCCGGAGCGCATCATAACCCGACGCATGATGCGGAGCAGAGGACGCGGCCTCCGCCGACGAACTCAGTGAACAAACTCCTCTTCCAAAAACGTCTCATACGATGTGTCGTCGAATCGTTTCTGGCACTCCTCGCACTTGCTGCAATCGCGGTGGTAGCAATCCCGATGGATGCGCGTTGGGTATTGCTTCTGAAACGCGGTCTGGCAGTGAATGCTGCAGAAAAGAAACCGTTCCTGATAGATCCCGAACGCCGCGAATGTGACTCTTGTCTCCTCATTTGTTCGCGCAACCGGTTTCATGCACCATGAACACTGCCCCTGTTCTTCTCTTGCCAGTTGTTCGCGCCGTTGCCGAATATCCTCCTCCGCGTGATCAAATTCGACATACGCAACAACGTTTCGCGGAACCCGGTAACGAACCACATCCTGCGTCACGCACATAAGTTCGTCGGGAGTGTGGTATACATCCTCGCAAATAAGCGCAGATCCGTCCCGAAGGTGAATGACGACCTTTGCATGCAGGGGACGGGAGTACCCTGACCAACCGCAATGCTCGCAGATAGTGCTGAAGAGAAAACGCCGTGTCTTCTGGCTGCAGACGGGGCACCGGCCCTCCTCCAGCATTTTCAGTTCTTTTACGGATTCCCGCGCCGCTTCGACGATTTTGGAGTCGACCTCCCGGGATACCCGTTCTACTGCCGCGCGGTCCTCCGCGTTCAGAAGCGTGAGATGTTCCTCAAGCTCCTCACTTTTTTCTGACAGAATCAGTTCGCGCGGCCAGCGCTCACGCTGTTTCTTGGTGATTTTCAGCATCTGGGGTGTACTCGATGGCCCAATCGAACGCGAGGAGACCGGCAGTAATCCTGCGGGAGTCTGCCTCCTACGGTGCTGAATAAAGATAACTCCCCGGCGCTGGAAACGGAATCAGTCGCGATTGTTCGAGTCTTCGGAAGGTCGGAAGAAGCGCAATTCATACGAAAGCGGCCGGTCGGCGCGTTGATTCAAGTGGGGCATTTCGCGATTTTTCACCACACGCAGAATACAATCAGATTCGGCCCTTCCGCCGCTGTTCCAAGGCACGCGAAGCCGCTTTCCCAACTGGAGTGATCGATGAAAAGCCGCGCAGTCGCCGAGTGTGTTTTCGTTGCCATCCTCAACGCGTTTGCTTCTGAGGTGATACCAGCCTCACAGGAGCAATTCGTCCGCCTTTCCCTGCAGGAGTGCCGAATACGCGCGCTCCAGAACAATCTCAGCTTCCGGGTGCAGCGCCTGCAACCGCTCGTCAGCGAGGCCCGTCTCAAGGCCGCTCTTGCACCGTTTGACCCCGCGATCACCGCCTCTTTTTCGGGATCACGCACGCAACAGCCCAATTCGCTTGTGTTCGATCCATCCACAGGCACCTACATTTCGCAATCGGTACCCGCGCAAAACAGTCTGGGCACGCGGCTGGGAATCTCCAAAGCATTTTCTTTCGGTACCAACGCCAGTATCAATTTGAACAACTCGTGGTCGAAAGGCTCCGGAAGCTCGAATTACGGGTCGAACATTTCGCTGAGCGTCTCACAACCGTTGCTCAGAGGTTTCGGGCGGGACGCCAACGAGGCCGGCATACGGATCGCGCGGGCGAATCGTGAAACCAGCATGAAACAGATCGTGGCGGATGCGTCTGCGGCGGTCCAAAAGGTGGAATCAGCGTACTGGGACCTCGTGAGCGCACGTGAGAATCTTCGCGTCGCCCAGATGTCGCACCAGTACGCTCAACAGCTGCTGGAGCGATCCCGTGCGCGTGCCGAAACCGGTGCGCAGGCACTCAGAGACGTAATTCAGGCAGAAGCCGGTGTTGCCACCGCCTATCAGGGAATCATATCCGCCGAGGCACGCGTTCGGGATGCCGAAGACACCCTCAGGCGCCTGACAAACATCGCCGCGATGGAGGACGGGTGGTCATTTGGAATAATCCCGACAGACACGACCCACATTGATTCCGGAACGCCTTCATTCGATTCGCTTTTTGCGGCGGCTCTCGAAAACAACCCCGCGGTGTTCCAGGCTGCTCAAGCGGTCGAGACCAGCAAATTCACTCTGAAATACAGATACAACGGGCTTCTCCCGACTCTGGACGCCTCAACGGAGATCGTGCTCCGAGATGGAGACCGAACAGCGGCCAAGAGCATGGATGATCTTCCCACGGCAGCATACCCCTCATGGACCCTGGGGCTTCGTTTCTCGGTTCCTCTGGGCAATCGCCAGTCGGAAGCGAGTTACCGTGAAGCGATCGTTGCGGTCAGAACGGCGGAGCTGGAACTTCAGGATGCGCGCCAGGCTGTGCAGGCCGATGTGAGGTCGGCGCTACGACGTGTTGAAACAAGCCGGCAGCAGATCGCTGCTGCGGAGGAGACGAAGAGGTTGCGGGAATCAACGTTGGAGAACGAACAGGAAAGGTTGCGCCTCGGTCTTTCCACCAATTATGACGTTCTGCAGGTTGAGCGGGACGTTGCGGACGCGCGCCGGGCGTACGTTGAGGCGCGCGTAGAGCATGAGAGAGCGTTGCTCGCACTCGATGTGGCCACCGGACTCCTCCTCCGCAAACGCGACATCGGCGTTGAGATGGATGGTTCAGAATTGACGAGCCGATAGGCCCTCTCGAATCAAATGCGATTCCGGTAACGGTCTGGTTCTTGCCGGTGCGACGTGAGGAATACAGAAGCGATTCCTTGGACACGGCTTGAGCTGGGCCTTATTTTTTCCCTGCAATCGCCCACGAGGGGGCGTTGTCTGCAGGGGGCGTAACGTGTTCTGGAGCACAAGTACCGCCGAGGCCTGGCGTGCCGTCAATTCCGCGAAACGGGCGACAGTCAGCTCCGTGCTGATTATGGCTGTTTCCCTCGCGATACTCGGGATTCTTGGTCTGGGCGCTCTCGCTTTCCACAACGAAGCGCAGGCGGCAAAGAGATGGATCACCCCCGAGGTTTTCCTCAAAGACGGCCTCGAACCGGAGGCGATTCAGCTCGTCAGGCGGCGGATCATCGCAATCGAGGGTGTAAGTAATGCGCGCCTTGTCACGAAAGCGGAGGCACTGGTCCGCTTCAAGCGTTTTTTCGGCTCCGAGCTCGTAGATGTGCTCGAAACGAATCCTCTCCCTCAATCTTACCTCCTTACCCTGAGTGACGAAGGAAGAACTCCTGAAGGCCTCAAGGCCATCGCCCGGAAGGCTGGCAGCTTCCCAGAGGTTGAGTCCGTCGACGCCGACGTCGAGTGGTTAACCATACTCGAACGCATCTCGTTCACTGTCAACGTGGTGTTGCTTCTGTTTCTGGGAATCGTTGGTTTCGCGATCAGCGTGGTGATTTCGCGAACCATTGGTCTCGGCATTGCGAGCCGCGCGGAAGTGGTAACGCTGCAGCGGCTCCTTGGAGCGTCTGAATGGTTTGTGCGGCGCCCGTTTGTAATCCTCGGCGTTACACAGGGGGCACTTGGTGGAATCCTCGCGGCTCTCATCGTGCTTGCGTGTTCTCGTTTCGCAGACGCGATCCCTCTGGTCGGCCGGAGCTTTGGAGGAACGAACGCCCACATCGCGGCCTGGTCGCTGGTTGGAGTTGGCGTCGTTCTTGGGCTTGCGGGAAGCATCTCCACCCTGCGCAGCTCGCTCCCCCGGGACCCCTGGGAGGGCGATCAGATTACGAGGAATTCCCTGTGTTGATACGGTTTGTGGGTCGAACGGGCGTCTTTTCTTTTTTCCTCCTATGCACAACCGTCGCGGCGTTGCCACAAAACCCTGATGGTGATCTGAGCGACCGCTTGGAAGTCCAGCAAGCCGAGCTGGCACGGATTGAACAGGAACTGGCCACCACCAACGCAGAGATGCGGATGGCGAAAGCGCGCGAACGGGCACTGGCCATGCAGGTGGTGGCTGCATCGAACCGCGCCGGATTGACCAAGTACGCGATCAACCGTCTCACCGAAGCCGAAACTGCGCTTGTTTCCGACATGAACACCGCGCAGATCAGGGCACAGCAGACACGCGAGGAGATCGAGCGCCGGAGGGAATCCATCTCGCGGCGGGTGAGAACTCTCTACATCCACGGGAGGCGCGAACCGTTCCAGCGCGCATTGATGGCGTCGTCACTCGCGCACTGGCTTGCGGCGAGGGAATACGTCACGGCAGCCGCACGACGTGACGCAAATGAGATACGTTCTTTGAAACGTGACCAGGTGCGGCTGGACTCGTTGACGGCTCTCTACGCCCGCCAGAAAGTGCTTCTGGATACCCTCATCGCAACGCGCGAGCGGCAACGGGACGAATTGGCGGGCGCGGAAGTGGAGGCGCGGAGGCTCCTGCGTGCAATGCGCGCAAAGAGGCGAACATTGGAGCAATCCGCCGACGCACTTGAGAGCCAGCGAGCAGAAAGCAGACAGCGAATCGCCGATTTCCTTTCCTCGCAGACAGGGGCATCCTCCACACGCATTCCGTTGCTTGAACAAGGTCCCGGTTTCCGCGAGGAAACGGGATTTGTCAACCTCAAAGGAAAGCTCCCGTGGCCCGTGGAGGGACGCGTCACGTCTCGTTTCGGTCGCAGGAGGGACGCGACCACGCAGACGTGGACACGTAACCGAGGCATTGACATCCGGGTCCCGAAAGGAACCGAAGTAACCGCCGTGGGAGCCGGCAGAATTGCCATGGTGGACTGGTTCCGCGGGTACGGGTCGTTCGTAATCGTTTCACACGGGCAGAATTATTACACATTGTACGCGCATCTCGGCGAGATCCATGTTCAGAAGAATGAACACGTCCAACAGGGTCAGGTGATCGGATTGTCCGGCGACAGTGGCACGCTTGGTGAGGAAAAGCTGCACTTCGAGCTTCTCGGAGGTCCACAGGCATTGAACCCGCTCGACTGGCTTCAACCGCGACGAACAGGCCTCTGAAAGGAGCACCCCATGCCTTCAGCTCTCGCGTCACTTCCCGAAAGGATACTGCTCGGACCCGGCCCGTCCAACGTCCATCCACGCGTGATGCGTGCGCTCTCGGCGCCTGTGGTCGGCCACCTTGATCCCGCGTTCATCAGCGTGATGGAGGAGCTGAAAGGCCTGCTCCGGAAAGTATTCTGTACAAAGAACGAATTCGCGGTTCCACTTTCGGGCACCGGTTCGGCCGGGATGGAAGCGGCGCTTGCGAACGTAATCGAACCGGCGGACAGCGTGATTGTTTGTATCAACGGTGTTTTTGGCACGCGGATGAAAGAAATCGCCGAGCGCTGCGGGGCGAACGTCGTTACCGTGGAAGCGCCGTGGGGAAGCTCCATTGACGCCGGCGACGTGGAAAGGGCGCTGAAGGCAACACCGGGAGTGAAGCTCGTTGCGTTCGTTCACGCGGAGACATCTACGGGAGTGCTCCAACCGGTGGACGACATCTGCAGGCTTGCACACGAACACGGTGCGCTCATCCTCGCCGACGCGGTTACGTCCCTCGGCGGAGCACCAGTCCTCACTGACGACTGGGGATTGGATATCGTTTACAGCGGCACTCAGAAATGCCTGAGCTGCCCTCCGGGACTGGCACCGGTCACGTTCAATGAACGAGCACTGGACGTGATCCGCAGAAGGAAGACGAAGGTGCAGAGCTGGTATCTTGATGCCACAATGCTGATGCGCTACTGGGGAGAGGAGCGCGTATACCACCACACGGCACCGATTTCGATGAATTATGCGCTCTGCGAGGCGTTGCGTCTTGTTCTGGAGGAAGGCCTTGAGGCGCGCTGGAAGCGACATGTTCGGAACCACCGCGCGCTTGTCGCCGGAATCGAAGCGATGGGGCTTTCGATGGCTGTGAATGACGCTGTTCGGGCCCCCATGCTTAACGCGGTAGTTGTTCCGGACGGAATCGACGAGAAAAGGGTGCGTCGTTCGATGTTGGACGGCATGAACGTCGAAATAGGAGCGGGACTGGGTCCTCTTGCCGGCAAGATCTGGCGGATCGGGTTGATGGGGTATTCGAGCAAACCTGAAAACGTCCTGACCTGCCTTTCCGCTCTGAACGCAGCGCTTCGGGAACAGGGGAAGCGTTGTCCGAACGGGCTCAACGCTGCCATCGACGCGTTCCAGATGGACTGATGTTGCCTTTGGGGAGACACGCATGACGCCACGGGAGTATGCACATGCGCAGTATCACCTGACAGACATCACGCGGGCGCCTGTGGACCTCGTTCCAATCATTCGCCGCTATCAACTGCGGATCGTGGAAGTTGAGGTGCTTGACCGCGCGGACAGCAGGCTCCAGTTATCGAACACCGCGAGGCTCATCAGAATACGGCGGGATATTGACCATACGCGCAAACGGTGGGAGATTGCCCGCCAGATTGGTCTGTTCGTGATGTTGAATGAAGGAGAACGGCCACGGGTTCGAGATACTTC
This sequence comes from Candidatus Latescibacterota bacterium, assembly GCA_022706085.1. Lineage (GTDB taxonomy): Bacteria > Latescibacterota > MWCZ01 > MWCZ01 > MWCZ01 > MWCZ01. The sequence continues at coordinate 345,508 of JAKJDF010000001.1, forward strand.
AGTGTTTGCATCGGAGCTTCTGATGCCCGCAGAGCTTGTCGTGCGTCTCTACCGCAACCGGAGGGAGTGGCTGAAAAACGCCATGCTGGTGGGAATGAGCGCGACGAAACGCGACATGATCCGTGGGCTGTCGTGGCAATTCGAAGTGGATGACAGGGCAATTGCCATACGTCTGGACGAATTGCACCTCGGACCCGGTGCGGGGCCGAACAAGAGGGTCTGGTCGAGTAGCCCGGGAGTAATTCCGAGATGGGAAGCCGATCCGTGATCCCCCGGAAAGCCGGTTGGTCGCGCCTCGAAGGTAACGCCACGGTACTCCAACGGAATCACATGGTGGACCAACAGATTTGCGGCCGCGGCATTCGGGACGCGCGAGTAGTAGAGGCGATGCGCGTACTTCCGCGACACGTTTTCGTGCCACCGGAACGTAGTTCCGACGCCTACGACGACCATCCTCTGCCAATCGGTTGCGGGCAGACCATTTCTCAACCGTATATCGTCGCGCTCATGCTGGAATTACTGGAAACCACAGGGAAGGAACGGGTTCTCGAGATCGGAACGGGATCAGGGTACCAAACGGGCCTTCTGGCGCTGCTCTGTCATCACGTCTACACCGTTGAGAGACACCAGGAACTCGCTGATTCGGCTCGCCGGATCCTGTCGGACCTCGGTCTGGAAAACATCACCTTCCGCTGCGCGGACGGATCTCTTGGGTGGAAAGACTGCGCGCCGTTCGACAGAATCATTATCTCCGCCGCAACTCCATTGCTCTCCACCGAGCTATTGAACCAATTGGACGAAGGAGGCGTGCTCGTTGCCCCGGTGGGCGACCGGTGGGAGCAGTCACTGAAAGCAGTCCACAAGCGGTCCGGCAAAACTGAAACAACAGATCATGGTCCCTGCGTCTTTGTTCCACTTATCGGGAATGGAGGGTTTCCGTCCAGCGCCGGCTGAAACACGTGTGCGTATTTGCTCCCCTCCCCCCTTTTCCGGGCGCTTGCAAACCCGGCCACCCCGGTCTCCCTCAGGAAGGCTTTCAGAGCCGCAGTCACCACGGCCACGCTGGGAGTCGGTAACGTATCGTCGCGCCATCTGCCGTAATGTTCGCAGAGGCGTTGTGCAACGTGCCCGAGTGCACGGTTGATCCGGTAATCCACCTGATGGCGGGCGGACAGACCGGGCAGCCCGAGCAGTTCCGCCCGTTCCGCGATTTCCGTCAGCGACCAGCCAGCGTCAAACACGAGAATGAGAAGCCGGGCATCCGCCTCCGGTAAAGACTTCACGAATCCCGCCACCACGTCCTGAAGTCCGGAAAGGAGGCGGTTCAGTGCCACGTTCTCCACGGTCTCGTCGGGCAATGGAGACGCGTCACGAAGTTCTTGCGCCGCGCACTCCTTGTCATCCCGCGACTGGGGCGCTTCAATCGGCACCGGCCGCAGAAGCGCCTTGCGATTCGCCATGATTCGTTGGTATACGCGGGGGCTTTTCCTCGCGAGGGTTTCGAGAAGGGTTTCGCAGAGTTCGTGAGCCTTTGTTTCCGTCATGCCAAGATCCTGCGCGATCCAGAGCGCGTCTTTGCCCCACACGAGCCTCCGGTACACCTCTTGTTCGATTCTGGGACGGTCCTGCATGAGCTTTGGCAAGCGAGTGTCTGCGCGCCACCGTGTTTCATCCGCACGAGCCATGAACGATTTGATGATCTGCCGTCTGTCGCCGATCATCCGGTATATCCAGGTTCGCACCTCGCACTCGCCGCGGTAGAACCGCAGGAGACTCGCACGAACCCGTTCCGCCATGAACAGGTAGAGATCCGACGCAATATCCGCGAGCACCCCCGGGCGGTCGCGAGAGGCGCACGTGCGGGCATAGGTTCTGGCCGCTGCAAGAAGCATCGGCGTATAGCGCTGGAGAATGACCCTCCACGCACCTTCCGAGTCGTTCCGCATGGAAGACACGAGCTCGCGGTCTGACAGGAAGGCGAGAGACAGGCTTTGCGTTTCAGGAGCAGTCTTCATAGTGTGGTTTGGACTTTCACGAGTACCGGGACATCGTTTCGAGCTTCCCGCTTGCAGCACCGAGGCACGGTTCGGCCAGTAACGGCGGCGAGACCAACGTAAGAAACGTCAGACGGCAAAGACGCCTTTTTTCGGGCACTGTCCTTCTCTTCGCGTAAGAACATCCTTTCGCGCCCGGGGAGTTCCAATGCAGGTGGCGTTTCCCTTCAGAAGACGGGAGGGTACCTTAATTCGTGAAACTGCGAAGCATTCGCCTTGAAGCCGTCCCACTCTTCACAGCAGACGGAACGCACAAATGGAATTCGTCCACCATCCCGGGCCGTACCACGTATATCTCGTCCCTCACTCGCACATTGACGTTGAGTGGTACTGGACCTATGACAAAACGCGCGTGTGGTCGCGCGACATTTTGGAAAGCGCAATCGAACTGCTCGAAAGAAAACCTGAAGAAACCTTCTCTCAGGACCAGACACCTGTTCTCGAGCTTCTCGCGGAACAACGACAACACCTTTCTGGAACGCCGATATCACAGTGGCTGACCTCGGGCAGATTGGAGATTCTTGGCGGGTTTGTTCAACCCGAAGTAGCAGAGCCTGACGGCGAATGCCTCATCCGGCAGTTCGTACTGGGGAGGAAACGCGCAAAAGAGATGTTCGGCGTCGCACAGACGGTTGGCTGGTTGATCGACACATTCGGACAGGTCCCGCAGATCCCGCAGATCCTCGTCGGATGCGGCATGGACTCCTACGTCTTCATGCGAGGGGTGCCACGCCGGCTGGGAGAAGTGCCCACGGCATTCTGGTGCGAGTCGCCGGACGGGACCCGCGTTCTGACGTACTGGATGGCAAGCGGGTACACGACATCGGCAGGAACTCTCCTGGACTCCTTGAAGGAAGAGATCGCCCACTCGTCCTCTCAGATGATCATGATCGGCTGGGGCGCGGACGTCACCAACCCCGCAGAAGCGCCGGCGGAGAAGGCGCGCGAGGCTCTGCTTAATGCAGCCACGGCGGACGGGCTTCCACTCGCCTCGGTCACGATCGCGACGCCCGGCGCTTTTTTCCGCGCGCTTCGCGAGCAAGCGGGCAATTTGCCGACAGTCTGCGAGGATTTCGCGCCAGTAGACGATCGCTTCGCTGACCTCCGGGGAACATACTCGAATCGGGCGCGCCACAAGATTGCCAATCGGAAGGCGGAGGCAGCACTCCTCGCCGCCGAAGCCTGGAACGCTCTCGCGGTGGAATCTGGAAGCCACGATTTCACGAGCGAACTCGAGACGCTTTGGCGACGACTGCTGTTCTCACAGTTTCACGATACGATTGGCGGAAGTTGCACCGACCAGGTGTACGAGAAGGCGTTGAAAAGGTGCAACACGGTCGTGGACTTCGCCGAGGACATCACCGACAAATCGCTGGAGGTGCTGGCTGCAACCGCAGACACAGGCGCCTTTCGATACCCCGTGCTCGTCTTCAACCCTTCCTCTTTCCCCCGAACTGACGTCGCCGAGTACGAAATGGTATTCAGGGAGGAGCCAACCAATTTCAGGGTCGTTCAGGCGGACGGGAAAGAGGTGCTCCACGTCATCGGGAACCCGAGGGGCTCCAGGTTTGCAACCTCGGGCGCAATCGCGACCGCGCACGTGACCTGGTTGGCCAGCGATGTCCCCCCAATGGGGTTCAAGGTTTTCGCCATTGAACCGATACCGGGGCGCGCGGCATCTGCTCGCGCGACAGCTGGAACCGGTTCCGTGGAAAACGAATGGTACCGGGTGCAAATAGACCCGACAACCGGAGACGTCGCCCAGATAACCGACCTTTCAACAGGCTATCGCTGTCTCGACGGGGCAGGAAACGAGATCGTCGCGAGGGAGGAAAAGAACCCGAATCTGGAAGGATGGGTTGGTCTCACCGGCAAAGAAGAACGCACGAGCCACACGCCAGCCGAAGTTCGAGTGGAAGTGGAGAAGAACAACCTCTTCCAACGGGTGGTTACGCGCCGCGCATTCCTCGGTTGCCAACTTGTTCGAGAGGTCTCGCTTTTCCGCGGGGTCCGGCGCATACATTGCAGGACTCGTTTCCTCGGATTCGCGGGCGGCGATGTGCTTGTATCCGTCCGTTTCCCCGCCGCGCTTTCGTGCGAGGGCGAAATAGTGTATGAGACCCCGTTCGCGATGACTCCGCGCGACCGGTCTTACCATTGCGCCCAGAAGGTGGTCGACATACACGACGGTGTACGAGGATTGGCCATAATCAACGTGGGAACGGCAGGTCACTTCCCGGTGGGAAACGCTCTTGACATGATCCTTTTCCGCAGCCTCCGTGATTTCCCCGACTATTATGCGCCACTTGCTGCCGAACACGGCGACCATTCATTCGAATACGCTGTCATTCCCCACGCGGGAGAATGGCGCGACGGAAACGTTGTGGCTGAAGGCCACGCGGTGAACGCACCTTTCTTGGTTCATTTCGCGGGCATGCGGAGAGGCGCTCATGCAGAGTCGCACTCCCTGCTCTCGGTAAGCCCGCGAAGCGTACGCGTAAGCGCGGTGAAGCGGGCAGAGTCCGGCACAGGTCTCGTCGTCCGCATGTGGGAAACACACGGCAAACCAACAGAGGCCAAACTGGTTTTGGATATGCCTTTTTCCGCCGCATGGAGCGCAACCATGGAGGAGCAACCGATCGCGCCGCTTCAACATGCGCGCCACGAAATCAGGGTTCCTCTGCGAGGCTGGCAGATTTCGACCATCCTGATCCATACACAGCCTCATTCCGACTGACCTCAGAAGGAGATGACGCGTGCTATCGCAGCTGAACACCCGCCTTGCAGAACGTGGCACTACGTTACGGAGAGAAGCAATCGGCGGAATAACGACGTTTGCGACCATGGCATATATTGTGGTGGTGAATCCCGCGATCCTCAGCGACGCAATGGGCAGGGAGTGGATCGGCGCGCTGGTCGTCGCCACCTGCGTTTCCGCCGCAATTGCGACGTTGCTGATGGGATGGTGGGCGGACTACCCCATCGCTCTTGCCCCCGGCATGGGGTTGAACGCGTACTTCGCATACACAGTCGTTCTCCAGAATCACATCCCGTGGCAGGTGGCTCTGGCCGCCGTGTTCGTGAGCGGCCTTCTGTTCGTCCTGCTGACGTTGGTGAACGTGCAGGAGATTCTTGTCACTGCCATTCCGCTTGGAATCCGCAACGGAACGGCAGCCGGGATAGGGATATTCATCGCCTTCATCGGGCTCCAGAAATGCGGCTTCGTCGTCTCGTCACCCGCCACGATGGTGATGGGTGGCGACGTTACCTCTCTTCCGTTTCTCCTCACGCTCGGCGGAATCGCGCTGACCGGTGGTCTCACGATGCGAAAGGTGCGCGGCGCGTTCATCATCGGAATCTGCGCCACCGCTGTTGCGGGTATTATACTGGGCGTTTCGCCGATGCCGGAACGTTTTTTTGCGATTCCTGATTTGCCGACGGGACTTGTCGGGCAGGCTATTCTTCGTCTGCCCGACGCCTTGGAACTGGGCCTCGTTACCATCGTCGTAACGTTTCTTTTCATCGACCTTTTCGACACTGCGGGGACTTTGAGCGGAGTTGGAAGCGCGGCGGGTTTTGTGGACGCACAGGGGCGCCTGCCAAGAGCGAAACGGGCGTTCCTCGCAGATGGCGTGGGAACGAGTGTCGGAGCGATCATGGGAACCAGCACGGTTACGAGTTACATCGAGAGCGCGGCAGGCATCTCCCAGGGCGCGCGAAGCGGGATGGCGAACCTGGTCACTGCGATCCTGTTCCTTCTCGCGATACCGTTTTTCCCGATAGCGGCCGCGCTGCCGGGGTACGCAACCGCACCCGCGCTGGTGGTTGTGGGTGTGATGATGTGCGGGCAGATGAAACACGTGAACTGGGAGGACATTGCCGAGGGGTTGCCGGCAGTTGCCGTCATGATTGGTATACCGCTTACTTTCAGTATCGCGGAAGGGCTTTCTTTCGCCATAGTACTGCATCCCCTCATCCTTGCTCTGGGCGGGCGGTGGCGAGAAGTTCACTGGCTGAACTGGCTTCTGGCTGGCCTGGTCGTGCTCCGCTTTGCGCTTATCTGAAGGAGCAGAACCGTGAAGCTGATTATTGCGTTCATCAAGCCTTTCAAACTTGACCAGGTCAAGGATGCGCTCACCGCGATCAACATCCGCGGGATGTCCGTTTCCGAAGTCCGCGGATTCGGTCGGCAGCGTGGTCACACGGAGCTATTCCGCGGGAGCGAGTATCAGGTTGACTTTCTTCCCAAAATCCGTATCGACCTCGTCGTTCGAGACGAAGACGTCGACACAGTGGTGGACGCGATTCTGGAGGCGGGCCGCACCGGTCAGGTGGGAGATGGGAAAATTTTCGTGCTTCCGGTAGAGGATGCCATCCGGATACGCACCGGAGAGGCGGGTGACGACATCCTTTGATTGCGCGGGGAGCCGGTTGACATTCCGGAAGGGGACAGAAACGGAATCTGTCCCCTTCTTTTTTGGGTATCAGCCCTTCCTGCGGCTGTCCTGCAACAACTTGTAACTTAAACTGTCGATCAGTGCCTGCCAGCTCGCCTCGAGGATATCCTCTGAAACGCCTACCGTGCCCCACGACTCTCCCGTGGCCCGATCGGCTGTTTCTATCAGAACGCGCACCCGTGCCGCCGTGCCCGCGCGACTTGACAGGTCGCGGACTTTGTAATCGTTGAGGTGCACCTCGTTCAGGGAAGGGAAATCGGCCTGCAGGGCCTTTCGAAGAGCCGTGCTCAGTGCATCCACCGGGCCGTGCCCGTTCGCCACCGTATGGCGGACGTCGTCGCCCACACGGACCTTGACAATCGCTTCGTTTTCCGAAGAGGTAGACCCGTGTCCGTTTCCGTGCCGGTTGATGACACGCCACGAGATAACCTCGAAGGGCTCACGGTACTGCCCGAGTTGTCGAAGCGCCAGCAGTTCGAAAGATGCGTCAGCCGCTTCAAATGAAAACCCTTCGAACTCAAGCCTCTTCAACCTTTCCAGCAAATCGATCACTCGTGGATCGCGTTTGTCCACTCCCGGCAGCACGCGCTCCAATTTGTGGGCAACGGTGGAAGTCCCGGCCTGCTGGGAGAGGAGAATCTGGCGCTCGTTGCCGACCAGTGCAGGGTCGATATGTTCGTAACAACCCGGGTTCTTCACCATCGCGTCGATGTGCGCGCCGCCTTTGTGTGCGAATGCCGCCTCACCAACGTACGGCTGGCGGCTGTCATGCATGACGTTCGCGATTTCAGATACGTATCGTGAAACCGCGGTCAGCTTTGCCAGCCGTGCCTTGCCAATAGCGCGCATCCCCATTTTCAGTTCGAGTGCCGGAATGACGGTGCAGAGGTTCGCGTTCCCACACCGCTCCCCAAAACCGTTGACTACACCCTGTACATGAACCGCACCGGATTCCACGGCGGCGATAGTGTTTGCCGCTCCCATCCCGCCGTCGTTGTGGGCATGGATACCGATTCGTGCACCAACCCGGGGGGCAACTTCGCACATGATCCGTTGCACTTCGCTCACCAGCGTACCACCGTTCGTGTCGCACAGCACTATGGTCTCAGCGCCCGCTTCCACGGCAGCCAGAAGCGTTTTCAACGCGTAATCCGGCGCGGCTTTGTACCCATCGAAAAAGTGCTCCGCGTCGTAAATGACCCGGCGTCCCTGAGAGCGAAGGTATGCGACGGACGAGGCGATGATACTCAGGTTCTCGTCCAGACTGCATCGCAAAACATGCCGAACGTGCAGGTCCCACGCTTTTCCGAACACGGTGACAACCTCGGTCTCGGCTTCAAGAAGATTCCGCAACGTCGCGTCATCGCGGGCGGCGACGCCAGCACGATGCGTGCTTCCAAACGCAACAATGGTGGCGTTCTTCCACTTCGCACCCCTCGCGTGCTGGAAAAACTCGACGTCGCCTCGATTTGTGCGGTTTGGCCACCCACCTTCGATGAAGTGCACGCCGAGTTCGTCCAGTTTGTGTGCGATAAGTAGCTTGTCTTCCAGTGAATAGTTTATTCCGAGTGCCTGGGCACCGTCGCGCAGGGTGGAATCGTAAATCTCGATAGTTCGTTTTCTGGGCATCGTCTTCTCCGGGGAGTCAGAAAAACCGTTACAGCACGCGGAACGGGAGTACACAAACAAGCGAGGTGCACAGTGCGCACCTCGCTTGCACGGCGGATGAGATCCGCCAGATTACACGATGCCCACCGGACGGCGCAAATGATCCCGGCCGTCCGGATGAGTACCTCCAGCAGTTGCTGCGCAAGGGAACGTGTTCATTTCACAGGCTTTTCAAACGAGTGATTATCCAAAAGTGACGTAGAATGTACTTTCCGAGTCGTCGATCAGCAAGAACGATCGCGATTCCCGTTCATCAGAAAATGTCGTCACGTGGAGCGACGTCGAGCCGGCAGGAACCAGATAAGAACCGCCAGCACGGCCAAAAGTTTGATTACCCACCCGCCCAGAAGGAACACGAGGCCCGTAAGTTTTGCCGTCACCAAGAGAAGGATGGCACAGAATACGAGCAGCACCATCACGGCGTACCCTGTCCGAGCCACCGGTTACACGCCCAGCTTTCTGAGCGCCTGCAAGCCTTCCGCAACACTTTCCAGCGGCGGACTCAGGTATTTCTCCTGCTCGACGATGTACCACTCAGTTTTGCCAACCGTTTCGCAAAGCTTAAATACCTCTTTCCACGGAACACTTCCCTCACCGTACATCGACGCGAAGTTCACCTCCTCGTTACGGGAGCATTCTTTGAGGTGCACGGTTGCCGCACGTCCCGGATACTTTTTGAGGAGAGGTACCGACTCCGCACCGCCGTACAACGCGTTTCCCGTGTCCAGTTGCATGACGACTTCGGTCACGGTGTCTGAGAAGAAAACGTCAAACGGGAGCAGCCCATCCATTGGTTTGAACTCGTCCCAGTGGTTGTGGTACCCGACACGCATGCCAAACGGTTTCACTTTTTCCGCAAGTTCGTTGAAGATCTTGGCCGTGTCCTTCCAGGCCTTCACTGAATTGCGCCGCTCCTCGGCAAGTCCGGGGACTATGAGAAACTTGTTCCCGAGTTCCTGGTTGAACTGCACTGTTTTTTCCAACTCCTCCCCCAGCAGTGTTTCGAGACCGATGTGCGTACCGGCAACCAGAAGGCCGTTGTCATTCAAGATTGTGCGCAATTCTTTGGCGCTTTTTCCATAGTAACCCGCGAATTCCACCCCTTGATAACCCATTTTCGCTACGGAGGCAAGGGTGCCTTCGACATCGTACGGTATGACGTCGCGCAGTGAGTAGAGCTGCAGAGCAACGGGTATCTTTCCCACAGAACACCTCCTTGTTTTGGTGCATTTGTTACCGACCACCTGAAATGCACAAAGAACCCACAGACTGGCGTGTGGTGCAGGCAGTTACCGGGTCATGCCCTCAAGATCGGCGTTGAGGCGCCCCTGGTAGGCCTCCACGCGGAGCGCTTCGACATCGCTCAACAGGACCGGCCGTCCGACTGCATCCGATTCGTACAACGCCATTGAGATCGCCTGGTCCTTGTACCCTTCCCACCCCGTGATCTCGACGGGAGTGCCGTGCAGCACCGCTTCCACGAACTCATTGAGCTCTGTGGCGATGGTGTCCTGAATCCCGCGCGGGAACAGCTTCTCCACCCCGTCGGGACCGATGGCTCGATGGTGTTCCGCGATCAGCTCGTCCATCGTCATGGAGTTTTTTCGCGATTTGAACCCCGTGCCCCATGTCAGGGACCCATGTTCCCCGTACACCGCGCGGTGTCCCCATTTGTCCCCGGGGCCTGAGAGGGTGTACGTCCACGATCCGGTCACCCCGTCAGCAAAGTGCAACACGGCAAGCGTCGTGTCCTCCACGTCAACCGGGATGGCGCCGGTAAGGTTGTCGGTATCTTTGTACCTGTACGGGTTGTAGGTTCGCACGGTGCAGTACAGGCTTTCCGGGTCTCCAACGTGGTACCGGAACAGGTCGGCAAAGTGCACGCCGCCATCGAGCGGCCATCCTCCCCCAGCCTGATCGCGGTGGTCACGCCATGTCCAGTACCAAAGCCTTTCCTCAACATCCACCCAGTAAATCATCCTCAGCTTGCCTATCATTCCAGAATCGATCGCCCATTTGATCGCACGGTTTTCCGTGGACCGGCGGTAGTTCTCCGCCACCTGGAATACTTTCCCTGCCTTCTCAGCGGCATCCAGCATCAGCTTGCCGGCCCTCAGCGTGATCGCGAGCGGTTTCTCCACCGTAACGTGTTTTCCGGCCTCAAAACACGGTACGACCACCGAATGATGCGCGCGGTGGACCGTGACAACGTCTACCGCCATCATGTCGGGTTCGGATTTCAGCATGGTTTCCACGTCAGAATAGACTCGAGGCCGGTTCCCCTGCCAAACACCGACCTGATCCGCCATCTTTTCGGCCAGCGATTTGACGAGGTCACAGGTAGCCACAATTTCGAAATTCTTGATTCCTTTGTCCCAAAGCTCTCTAAATCCCCGTTCGTGGGCGCCCATCATGCCGCCACACCCGATCATTCCGATCGTCACCCGTTCCGCCATTTTTCCACCTCTTAATCTGTTGTCGTCCACTTTCGCCGTGCCATGCCCGAGGCGCGTGTAGAATTTCCCTCCATCATCCCTCCCGTCGGTCAAGGAATCGGTCGCTCAAGCAGGTCTACCTCGACCGGGGCAGCCGAAGGGTTCTGAACGTCAAACGCCAGCGTTTTGATTTCGTGATGCCCGATCGACACCTCGGTTGCAATCCCGAGAAATGGCAGTCGCACCCTGGCAATGCCGTCAAGCCCGTGCCCTTCGTACAAGCGGACGATGACCCTGTCGTCGGCCGCGTTCCCGTTGACGTATTTCTGCGTGCGCTTCAGGATCATCCCGACAACGTTGTCCGGTCCAATTTCCAGGAACTCCGCCCCGCTCTTCAACGCTCCGTTATGGTGTGGCTCAATGAACGCCTCCGTCGGCGTGTTGAATTCCTCACCGGCGCGCGGAGCCATGATTGCGCGCCAGTCTCCCCCGTGAGGGATAAGGGCGTACCGGAATGAGCTCGTGCCGAGATCCGGATACTGATACGTTTCTTTCGGGTTGACCTTCCGCGGATCGTGAAACGCGTAAATCGGCGTCCGAAGGATGCTCATCCGCATCTCCGCTTCCTTCACATCGAAGCCGTACCGGCCGTCGTTCAACATGGTAACGCCAAAACGCGCCCGATCCACCTTCCCGGTTACGTCTATCCACTTCTGGCCCGGAAGTTCCTCCCCGTTCCAATCCCGTTCCATGTACGCATAGGGAATTTCCGCCGTCGCCGTTATCTGGTCCAGAGCAGTGGGAACAGCCAGCTTGACCATGCGGTGCCGTTCGCGGAAATCCATTTTGACGTCCACGTCGACGCGATTGATCCCCGGGTAGACGTGGAAATGCTGGACCAGAGTACTATCTTCGAAGGAACTCACCACCTCGAGGGTCGCCCGGACCGGCCCTTGAGACACCACACGGACTCTGCCGTTGGCGATGAACCTCCCCAGTTCGTTCCTGAACTCGGTTATTCCGTGGCTCCAGGTGTCGGAATGATCCTTTATCACAACGAAGTTCGCGCCAGGTGCAGCAATCAACTCGGGACCGTTCCCCGCCCGCAGGCTTATGAGCCCACCCGAAAAGGGATCGACCACCAGCGACAGAAGATCGTTGGACAGACCGTTGGGGTGCGCGCAGACCATCGGCGTCTCAAACGAGGGCATCTCGTCGAGGTGCAACCTGAACACCCGGAACCCCAGCGCAGGCAGTTCGGCGACAAACATCACGGTAACCGTGCTTTTGTCACCTGCCTCCGAAACGCTGGCGATCTGGACGGGCACTTCGCTGTCATCGTCAGCTACCAGCCGTACCAGTCTGGGGACTACCGCAACCTCGACATGCGCCGTAACGAGATCTTTGCGCCTCCAGGGATGCGGATTGAAAGCGACCAAGGCGAGGTTCTTCCCGCGCGTATCAACGTTGGCGGCGATTGCACGCAAAGAAGCTCTTTGTGAGACATCAGCCGTTTCAATAGCCTTCGCGAACATTGCGTACGTATCCTCGTACGCGGGATGTATTGAGGTGCCGGCCAGCACATCGTGAAACTGATTGAACAGCACGTCGCGCCATGCGTCGCGCAGCTCTGCACCCGGGTAACATTTATGAGAAACCAGATTCGCCACAGTGGCAAAGCGTTCGGCAGCCATCAGTTTTTGTTCCGCGCGCCGGTTCAGGACTTTCACCGCGCTTACTGCCGTATAGCACCCGACCGCGTGAATCTGCAGGTCATCTTTGACGACAGGGAAATCCGTTTTTTGTGTGAGAACCTTTTCCACATACGCGTCGCACCGCGCGAATTTCGCGTTCGGCGCATCCGGCATCGCGTCCGTTTCCAGGATTCCCTGAATGTTCAGTTTCGTGGGACCGCCGCCGTGGTTTCCGACGCCGTAGAAGCACATCACGTCGGTAACCCCCTCGTCAGTCTGCTCCCATGCGGTGATTATCCGCTTTTTGATCTCCTCAACGTTGCCGCCGAAGCCGTAGTGGTGGGGTGGGCGGATTCCGAGCACGCGGGAACCGTCGGGCGATTCCCACCAGAAATGCTGGGGCAGATGCTTTTCATGCTCCCCCGGACGGAAGAAGATATAACTCTTGAAGCCGCTCTTTGCGAGAATCTGGGGAAGGTTTCCATTGTGTCCGAACGTATCGACGTTGTACCCCACAGTAGGTTCCACGCCGAACTTCTCCATGAAGTACTCTTTCGCGTACAGCGCGTGCCGAACGTACGACTCCCCGCCGGGGATATTGCAGTCAGGCTGCTCCCACCAGCCATTGACAATCTCCCAGCGACCCTCCTTAATCCTTTGAGTCACCTCTTCGAACATGTCTGGCGCGTCTTCCTCGAGCCACACGTACGATGACGCGGAGCTTCGCACGAAGACGAACCCGGGGGTCTCCTTCATCCTGTCGAGGGCGGAACGACAGGTGTCACTTACCTCCTTCCGACCCTCTTCGAGCCGCCACAACCATATCGGGTCTATATGCGCGTTTCCGATCATGTGAACTGTGTAAGCCTTGGGATTCGACTTGTCCACCATAGGGGATTCCTTTGCTACATAGTCTCGGATACAGTGCGCCACGCGTGACGGAAGATGAAGCGGGTCGCACAAAAGCAGAAATCGGGCTGCGGATCGGTGTGATGCTCCCGTGTCGCCTCGATTGATCAGCGGGTGAGAGATGGCGTTTGAAGCGTGGGCTCGTCCCAGGGGTCAATCCCCAGAAGGTCAAATAACTGCGTAAGGTTAAGAATTGCCGTCACTCCCTCGGCGACCTCCGGAAGCGGGTAGCGACGGGCGATAAGAACCGGGTGCATGCCCACTGACAAAGCGCCGGCAACGTCGGCTTCCGGACTATCCCCGACGTAAACAGCCTTTTCGGCAGGCACGCCGGCAAGGCGGAGGCCTTCCTCGAAAATCCGCGGGTCGGGCTTCTCGCACCCGAACGTTTCCGATGCGATTGCGAAATCCAGGTACTCTTCAAAACCAAGTTCCTTATTTACCATCGGAAGGAGAGGCGAGATGTTGGAGATCATCCCGACCGTGAATCCTGCCCATTTGAGGCTTCGCAACACGAAACGCGATTCCGCGTACGCAAACAGCGTGGTGAAGTACCGGAGTCGCTTCGCCACTGCGTCTTCCATCTTCGGGAGCTCACGCCTCGGAACACCACAGAAGCGGAGAAGCTCCCGCCGGTAGTGCGCGCGCCAGGTGAGATAGGCTTCCGCGTCACGTGGCGCAGGAGGGAGAGCCGCTTCCGCGTCACGACTTGCGATCCGGTAAAGGGCCATATCCGCCGGGTACCCCATGGCGGTCAGGAGATGGGCAAAACCCTGCGCATAGGCAGGCTCGTCGTTTCCGAGAGTTCCGCCAAAGTCGAAAAGAACCGCGCGCACTCCATTTAACATTTTTTGTTATCTCCGCATGTCGAAAAGGTGCGGATGGGAGAATCGTCGCATTCGGCATGTCCCGTTTCTGCCGGTTGCGTACCAACGCATATGTGGTTTGATTCCATGAAGACAGGACCGTCTATGAAGATAAGTGCTCCACCTGAACGTGTGCACCCCGCGGAACGAAACAACATGGCTGTTTGCCAGACAGTAACGTACAAGGTCGCGGATAAATGTGACCTCAAAGCCGACGTGTACGTACCCGAAGGGAGCGATGCCGCCCCGGTGATATTGTGGATTCACGGGGGCGCATTGATCGGCGGAAACAGGAAAGACATCCGAGGAGAGCAACTGGAGTTTTATCTGCGTAACGGGTTCGCTCTCGTTTCGATTGATTATCGGCTCGCCCCGGAAACCAAGCTCCCACAGATCATTGCGGACATCCGCGACGCGTACGACTGGCTTCACCGCGAGGGACGACCGCGGTTCGGTTTCGATTCGCGGAGGATCGTCGTTGCGGGACACTCCGCGGGAGGGTACCTCACCCTTATGACGGGGTTCTGTGTCTCACCGCGGCCACAGGCGCTCGTTTCCTTCTACGGGTACGGCGACCTGATAGGAGGCTGGTACAGTCGTCCAGATCCCTTCTACTGCAAACTTGCACCAGTGGAGAAAGACGCCGCGTACGCGTCCATCGGAACCGAGCCTGTGGCCGATCTGAGCCTGCCCGGGACATCGCCGGACCCCAGAGGTCGCTTCCAGTTCTACCTCTACTGCCGCCAGCACGGTCTCTGGCCCAAAGAGGTCAGCGGTTTCGATCCGGACTCGGAGTCCAAGCAGTATGTGCCGTTCAACCCTCTCTGGAACGTGACTCCCGACTACCCGCCGACGCTCCTTTTGCACGGCGACCTCGATACGGACGTGCCTTACGCCCAGTCTGTCCTCATGGCCTATGAGATGCAGCGACATGGCGTTGAACACGAACTGCACACCGTGCGAGGTGGCGGCCACGGGTTTGACGGGCACGGGTTCGGCAAACCTGAGGTCGATGCCGCATTCGACCGCGTTCTTGGATTCCTGAAACAGCGCCTTTGAGTACAGGCGTCAGCCTGCATCATCAACCTGCCAGCAACCCGCGAACTATCGCCACAGGGTCTTCCCCTGCTGGCAAGCGGCGCATCGTTTGCGACACGAACGCTTCCTCGACAGGTTGATACACCGAGTCAAACTCTTCAGGCGCGATGCACTGGTTCCCAGAGTTGAGCTTGCTGCGCAGCAGGTCGAAATAGGCTATCACGCGCGGCCGGTAATAGTCTGCGATCAGGCCGTCCAAGTCCATGCGGTAGTAGTCCCGCAACGGCGGTGAATGCATGCCCTCGTCTCCGTAAACCCAGACATGGGTATGTTTCACCCACCGTTCCGCATCGTCTCCGTAGCGGGAGCGATGCTCGTTCACCTTCGTGTCGAGGCGATAGGGCGGCCAACTGGATAACAATCTGGTCTGGTCGTCCAGCAATGCCACGCACTGTGCGCTACGTTTTTCCAGTTCGACTCCATCGCCCGCGAGGAACGCGTCTCGTGCCGAGATGATGGCTACGTTGAAGCGCTCCGCGATCCATTGTCGGGCAACGTCAACAAAATCGCGCAACGCGAGCGGCTCAGCTCTCAGCTCCACCTCTTGCGCAAGGAAAAGCTCAAGCACGTCCCGAAGCTTCGGGATCAACAGATGCCTCCGCGCCCGCAACGCTGCCGTTTTGTCGTCGGGTTTGGTCCATCCAAGGAGAAGGTGAAGATCCGGCCGGTACCAGTACAGCGGGTCCGTAATCGTGCCGACACTTCCGCTTTCCGACCCGTAAACTGTATCCACGAGGATGTTCCATGGTTCGCGCAACTTCCCACCAAGCGATGCACCGTAGCGCTTCCGGCAGTACCGTTCGACGAAGCTTTCAACACTGCCCCGGAGAGGATCCCATGCAACCTCCGCGCAGAACTCGTAGAAGAAACTATTGAACTGAATGATTTCCGGCTGAAGGAGAAACATCCGACAGTTCTTGCCGTCCGGTTGATTGACCACGTCGCGGACCTTTTGCAACAGAAGACTTACATCCCCGTGCAGATAGCTGCCCGCGCCGAAACTGTGGAGAACACCGAAGCCCCAGTGGTGACCGAAAAAGTTCTCGGTATCCCGGTACTTGCCACGTTCTTCCGACCAGAGATCAGCCACGATGTGCGGAATCGAAACGGTCTCGAGGTAGTCCTTGACCTGCGCGGGAGACCACCGATGGTTCACGTCTTCCGCGTCCATATCGAAGGACCATGTCTCGATTATCCAGGTGGCTTCGGGATCCGCTTCCCTCAGGGCTTCGGAAACTGCACGGGCGAAATCCAGCCGCGCTTCGTGGAGGTTTGCCGCGCCTTCCAGAACCCTGCTTTCGCTGATGAAGCTCGCGATGTAGAGGTGGTCGGAGCCCCACGATTCGTTGTATCGCCGCACATACTCCACCACGTAACGGCGGAAAAGCGGATCTCCGGGGTGAACGATCGTATACGGGGGAAGCTCACTGTACCGGAGAACGAGCACCCGCGTTTCGGGAAACCGTGCGCGCAACTCGGGAGTAGCCGGAAGGTTTCCGATTATGCACGGAATTCTGATCCCCAGACTCCGCGCGTAGCGAAACGCCTGTTCATGAACGGTCTGCCCGTCTGAGCGTGGAGGTACCCGTGTGTCTACGCCCCAATCCGCCAGTATACGCGGAAGCAGGTCATGAGCAATGTCGAACGGCCACGTCGTGTTGAATCGCCGTTTCGCTTTCCAGTCCAGCTCCCGCTTCCATTCGTCCACGCCCCACGAAGACGCAGAATACGTGAATACGCAGCCGTTTCCCTCATGGCGTTCCGGGAAATGAGGGCGTTCCGAAATCGAAAGTGCTGGCAGTTCCACCGTCGCCAGACTGGGCACACGTTCCCCGTCCCGGAAAAACCCCACGCCAAGAACCTCTTCCAGAAGCCAGTACACCCCGTAAAGAGTGCCTCGGTCGCTGCTGCCCGCAATCACGAGCGATTCCGCGCCCTCAGTTTCCACGGTCTGGATCACGAAGCCGTCGGACTCCTCAGACGACGGCACGCTCACCGCACCCGAGGCGATCGCCCGGGCCACGAACGGATTGCTCTCCGGGCGGCCGATAGCCAGCACCGACGCAGACACTGCGGTTTCTTCTTCCACCGGAATCAGGGCGTTCGCCATGCACGCGAGGTACCGCTGCAACTCCTCGGCAGCATGGCGCTCGAGCCACGCAGGCTTTCTTCCCAGCAGAATTCTGCAATGTGGTTTCCCTTGGTCAGCAAGGATCATTTCTGCCTCCGGTGAGAAAGCCCGCGGCCGCTGCTCGTTTTCAGTTGAGAGTATACGGACCGCGCTCCCACGCTCCCACACGAGCGGTGCGACGAAGGCGGGCGTTGACCAACTCCGCGCACAACCGGCATATTCATCAATCCCGTCTCGAACACTTCCACCTCCACCTGGCGGTCCGCGTGTCTCCATCTTCGCGTCCTTCGCTCCTGAGGTTGTTTGGTACCCTGACGGTGGGCACCATCGCAATCAGTACCTCCGCACCTTTTATCAAGCTCGCCGGAATGCGTCCGTTCGCGCTGGCGTCCGGAAGGCTTCTCGGAGTCGCGATACTGTACGCGCTTGTCGGCAGAGACCTTGCCAGCGCCTGGCGTGGACTTGAGCGCTGCGAACGCGCACGAGCCATTTTCGCAGGCATGTTTCTCGCCGCTCATCTGGGGTGCTGGATCTGGGCCTTCGAATTCACGGATCTGCCCAGTGCGGTCCTGCTGCTGGTGCTCCAGCCCCTTTTTGCCGCGTGGTTCGGGTCGTTTGTTTTCCGGGAAAAAGTCACCTCGTCCGCAATCACCGCGGTCATACTGGCAATCGCCGGGCTTCTCATCATTACGTTTGATGACCTCACGATTTCACCGACGCAGCTCGTCGGCGACGCCCTCGCGGCGGCAGCCTCGCTTTTCATGGTCATCTTTATGTCGCTCGGAAGAACACTTCGCCCGCGTATGAGCCTTCCCGCTTACATGACGATGACCTACGGAGGTGCGGGGGTGTGGTCCTTGATACTTGCCCTTCTCATGGGTGTTCCCCTCCTTGGCTACCCGACGTCGTCGTACCTCTGGCTGCTCGGGCTGATCTTCATCACAACCGGAGTGGGGCATGCGGCGTTCAATTACGTGCTTCCCCACGTGCGTCTGTTCACGGTGAACATCGCCACTGTCGCCGAACCGGCCCTTTCCATTCTCGGGGCGGTTTTGTTTCTGGGGCAGCGTCTGACAGTCTATGAACTGATGGGTGGCATTCTGCTGGTGGCCGCGTTGTTCGTCGGTGTTCGTGACGAAAAACAGGGAACCGCGGCAACGCAGATCGAACAGGTTGCTCTCGAATGACGGGAGGTGCGCGCCCCGCATCTATCGCTGGCAGTGAAGGGCAACCTCTGCTTTGGAAGAGGTTCGCGGCCTTGTTGTTTTCGGGCACAGCCGGTATCTTTTGTATTCTTCAGAATCGAACCGTTGCAAAGTCGGGGCGTAGCGCAGTCCGGGTAGCGCACCTGCTTCGGGAGCAGGGGGTCGGTGGTTCAAATCCACTCGCCCCGACCAACTTCCTTTCCTTGTCCTCTCATGTCCGAAACGGTACGCATGTTCGTCCGCGTCAACGGCAGCGTTCAGGGAGTCGGCTTTCGTTGGTACGCGCTACGCTGTGCGCAGCACAATGGCGTCGCCGGGTGGGTGAGAAACATGCCGGACGGGAGCGTCGAGATGGAGGTGGAAGGGGACCCTGCCGCCGTGAACGCGTTCATTGAGGACGTGCGCATCGGACCGGCCACCGCCGATGTGTCGGAAGTCAATTTCCACCGAATACCCGTGAAGGGCGAAACGAGCTTTGAGGTGAAACGATGACGATCGCGGCGAATCTCATCAGGAATATCCCTGATTTCCCCAAACCCGGCATCCTTTTCCGCGACATCACCCCTTTGTTGAACAACCCCGATGCGTTTTCGCAGGTGATTGACGAACTTGCGGACGCCACCTCCCGGTACCGCTTCTCGCGCATCGCTGGCATTGAATCTCGCGGGTTCATTTTCGGGGCGCCTCTTTCGCTCAAACTGGGAGTGGGGTTCGTGCCGATTCGGAAACCGGGCAAGCTTCCTGCCAGAGTGCTGCGAGAGGAGTACAGCCTCGAATACGGCACCAACGCTATTGAGATGCATGCAGACGCGCTCACCAGAGGTGAATCAGTCCTCGTGATCGACGACCTTCTCGCCACGGGCGGCACTGCAGCCGCGGCGTGCCGGCTGGTTGAACGGGCAGGCGGCATCGTAGCGGCGTGTGCGTTCGTGATTGAACTGGCTGTTCTGGAAGGGAGAAAAGCGCTCGAAGGAAGGGAAGTCGTCTCGCTGATCACGTATTAGTCGTCGACTGCTTCATTTCTCCCCAGTGAGGTCGCGGGGCACATGTTCCAGAAACACGCTGCACGGTCGGCTCTCCTCCTCACCTTGTTCCTTGGCTGCAGTGTCGGGCCGGACACCCGGTATTTCCTCGCAAGACCGTTATCCTCCAGGGGATTGGCGTGGGAGATCTACACGCGGGGCGCGTGGCGAGTGGTTGAACTTCAAGGGGTTCGTCCGCCTTCCTACGTCGGGGAGAGCGTGCTGGCTGGCGGCAACTACTTTTTTTTTGCCGGGAAGTTCATAGAACCGAACACGTTTGAGTTCCGTGCCTGGACCGTTCTTCCTCCTGTCCGCCGCGTGGTTTCCCCGGGGTCTCCTCCCGATACAACCGGGTTGCCGTGGTTGACGGGCGATGATTTCGCGAAAAACGAGGATTACCAGCGGTATTCTCTCCTTGCGGCTGCCGAGCAGTGGCCTTGGCGAGGCAACGGGATCGAAAAGCCTGATTCCCTCTCGTTTCTGTTTCGCCGATAAGCGCTTATGTTTGTTTCGGGTGAAAAAGCGGGCCGTGACGGAATGATCGGAACGCCTTCTGGGGACCGAAAGCCAGTATCACAAGGAATCTGCTCGGCGTGACCTCCGAAAAACCGGTAAATGCCTTCACAGTTGATGTGGAAGACTGGTTTCATGTTTCCGCGTTCCGGAACCATATCGGAAGGGACGACTGGGGCCGCTGCGAGTTGCGAGTTGAGGCCAATACCGAGCGGCTCTTGGAAATTCTCGCCAACCACAACGTGCGGGGAACGTTCTTTGTGCTCGGGTGGGTTGCTGAGCGCGTACCGGCTCTCGTCCAGAGGATTGCCTGCGCGGGGCACGAAATTGCCTGCCATGGGTACCACCACGAACTCATTTACGATTGTTCTCCCGCCCAGTTCGAAGAACTCACGCGCAGGGCTGTCGGAGTGCTTGGCGAACTGCTGGGAAAAGCACCGACGGGGTACAGGGCCGCCAGTTTCTCCTTTCCCCGTTCAGATCGGCAATGGGTGTATGACATTCTCGGCAGGCAGGGAATTCGGTACGATTCGAGCATTTTTCCCATCCGACGGAAGTTCTACGGCCATCCTGACGCCCCCTGGATCCCTTTCGACGTGACAACCCCCAGCGGGACGCTGCGCGAACACCCCTTGCCCGTGGTGAAGATAGCCGGCCAGGCGTTCCCTTTCGGGGGCGGAGGGTATTTCCGGCTATATCCCTATCCTCTCACGGCCTCTTTTTTTCGCAGGGCCAACCGGGAAGGCCGCCCGGTCGTCTTCTATGTTCACCCGTGGGAAATCGACCCGGATCAACCACGCCAGAACGTCGGTCTGGTGACGAAATTTCGTCATTACGTAAACATCAGACGTGAAGAGGAACGACTGCACAGATTGTTGCGCGAATTCAGGTTTGAACCACTTCCAGTCGGAGCCGCGGAATGAGTCAGAACACTACCCAGGAAACCGTGACCAAATACTTTGACGTCGCTGCTGAAGAGTTCGATTCTATCTACACAGGGGAAGGTAAAGGGTTCTGGGGGAGGCTTTTAGACCGGTCGCTCCGTAAAGACATGTATGAGCGGTTCAGGCTCACCGTGGAAAACTGCGGCGATATACCTGACCGAACGGTGCTCGATGTCGGCTGCGGGACCGGGCGCTTTTCCATCGCGCTCGCGCAAAGAAATGCGCGCGTCGTTGGTATAGACCCTGCACCGACCATGTTGGCCATCGCCAACCGGCTCGCCAGCGAGCAGGGCGTGGCGGACAGATGCCGCTTCATCGAAGCCGACCTCGACCGTTTCGAAGCCCCCGAGAAATTCGATTACGTGATCGGCATTGGCCTCTTCGACTACCTCGCGAGCCCTGCCATATCCCTCAAACGCATGATCGACCTCGCAAAAAAACGCGTGATTGTGACATTTCCGCGCCGTTGGACATGGCGCGCGCCAATTCGCAAACTGCGACTGGCCCTCAGAGGTTGTCCGGTGTTTTTCTACAATCGCGCTCGAGTCGAGAAGCTTGTCCGGGACACAGGAGGGCAAGTTGAGCAGATCCGTGTGGTGGGGAAGATTTACTTCGTCATGTTCGCGCCGACCGACCCTGGTCGCGAGTGACCGTACACGATGATACGTGTCGTCCACGTCATCAACACCCTCGCACCCGGTGGAGCCGAAACCCTCGTTGCCAATCTTTGCGCGAAGCTTCCGGGCGAAGGCGTGCAGCCGGCTGTCGCCTACCTTTTCGGAGACGCCACGCTGGCGGCGCGATTGACGGAAGCCGGGGTTCATGTCGAAGCGCTCAGCTCCGGGGAGCGCCCGTCGCCTTTCGCGCTTTGCAGACTACTCCAGATCATTCGAACCCGGAAAATCCAGCTCGTTCACGCTCACCTTGTGTACGCGGGTATCACAGCAAAAATCGCTGCGCGGCTGAGCGGCACACCGGTCGTCATGACCCGGCACTCGGCGTTCGAGCCCAAAGCCAACACCTTCTTCTATCGCTTCGACAACTGGTTGACACGCCGGTATGCGGCCAGACTCGTCGCCGTTGGCGAGGAGGTGCGTGCGACTATCCTCAAAGAAAGGTGGATGGAGCCGGACCGGGTGGTACTCCACCGGAATGCGATCGACGTCTCAGAATTCAGGCCGAAGCACCATCAGCCATCGCCGGACGGGGCGTACATCGTCGGCACCGTCGGCAGGATGGAGGCACCGAAGGCACAGGAAGTGTTCCTTGAAGCTGTCGCTCGCGTTCGCGCTGGTTACCCCAATGTGAAGGCAGTTATCGCGGGTGATGGAAGGCTTCGCAGTCATCTGGAAGGGGTCCGCAGCAGACTGGGGCTGGACACCGCGGCCACTTTCCTGGGCTCGGTAACGCGGAAGGACATCCCCGGATTACTGAATACTTTTGACGTGTTTGTGCTCTCTTCAGACTGGGAAGGGTTGCCGCTTGCCCTCCTCGAGGCCGCCGCTTCGGGATTGCCGGTCGTCGCCACCGACGTGGGCGGGGTTCATGAAATCGTTCAAAACGGGAAAAATGGATGGCTTGTTGAGCCGGGGAACGTTGAGCAGTTGGCCAGGAGAATAGGTGCACTTCTATCGGACGTTGAGATGCGTGAGCGATTCGGCCGTCAAGCGCGTGCGTTTGTCGAGGCAGAGTTTGACATCACGCGACTCGCACGCGAAACTGCAGCCCTGTACCGGGAAGTCCTGAACTCCCGGGCATGAAGCCCTCATCCACCGAGTTGGCGAGCAGGCAAACCGGCGTTGCACCAAGGATATTCATTCCGACCGCGCGGGCGTTTCGTCGAATTGCCGCGACCCGGATTTTACCCCTATCTTTCGTAAAGAACTGGGTTTCTGCGGGCAACCGATACGCGGAACCTGTGGGTACCATTCTTTGACCTGAGTCACCGGTTCGTCGGTTGAACCCCATCAGGTGGTGCGGGAGCCGCGTTCAAAACGAACCCGCGGGTTCGAGCCAAATCGCACGCAATCAGAGAGAACAATGCCGTCAGGTGAGAGAATCCGGGTCGTTCACATCATCACGACGTTCAGCGTGGGCGGCGCCACTGAGACCGCTCTCCTTTGCGCGGCCGGCCTGAACGCTACGGGGCGATTCGAGGTGACCATCCTTGCAGGCCCTCCGAACAGCGCCGAGGGAAGCCTTTTCGACGACGCAGAAGGTTGGGGAGTGCGGGTTGACACGATCCCGGCGCTGCAGAGGAACATCTCACCCTGGCAAGACGTCGCGGCTTTCTTTCAGTTGACGAATGCGTTAAAAAAATCCGGATGCGCGATCGCTCATACACACAGCTCGAAAGCAGGAATTCTCGGGCGTATGGCGGCGCGCGTGGCGAATGTTCCCGTCATCGTGCACACATTCCATGGCCTGCCCTATACCGCGACTTCTCCGGTTCTGCAACGCGTTGGGTACGAGCTTATCGAACGGTGTGCCGGGCGGATCTCTTCCGGCGTGTTTTCGGTTACTCGGGATATCTTGCGGCGGTTGAGAGAAGCCAGAATCGGAGCCCCCGAACGCGCATGGCTCGCGCGAAGTGGGATGGACCTGGACCGGTTCCTGCGGCCCGATCCTGGACGCGACGACGTTCGGAGACGCTGGGGAGTGGGTCCTGATGACGTTCTCCTCGGGATGGTCGGGAGAGTGCACACGGGAAAGGGTCAGGACGTTATCGTACGCCTCGCGCCCGAAATACTTAAGGACGCTCCGAAGGCGAAAATCGCCATCATAGGCACGGGGCCGCTGAAAGGTCCGTTGGAGGAACAGGTGGCCCGGGCAGGATTGAGCGACAGGGTGCTGTTCGTGGGTGGCATTCCCGTGAATGAAATGCCGGAAGCCATATCGGCGTTGGACGTACTGGTGCACGTATCGGAGCGTGAAGGTCTGGCAAGGGTTATCGTCCAGGCACTGGCGTGCGGCAAACCGGTGATCAGTTACGCCCTCGATGGGTCTCCCGAAGTCATTGTTGACCGTCTGAATGGAAGGCTGATCCCTCCAGGCGACGACAATGCCCTGCGCGACGCCATCGCTGAGCTCGTCCACAATCCGCAACTCCGCGAAGAATGGGGCGCAAAAGGTCCTGCCGCAGTTGATCCAGAATTTCGCGCAGAAACGATGATCAAGCAGATAGAGGCGGGCTATCGAGACCTTTTGCAGGATGCCGGAATCGCATGTTCCGCGTCGTCAGGGGTGCAGCCGTTTGCTGAGTGGCTACCTTCATTACGAGAGAAACCTGTATCAGAAGGGAGCACATCGCTTGGAAATTCATAATCACGCGACTCATGGCCGCGGCACGGAGGATTATTCCCGCGCATTTGCAATCGGAATCGCCCTCAATATCACCTTCGTCGCGACCGAAGCGGCATTCGGAGTGATTGCGGGCTCGCTGGCGCTTGTCGCCGACGCGGGCCACAACCTGAGTGACGTGTTGAGCCTCGGTCTCGCGTGGGGTGCAGCCGCGCTCGCCGCCAGAAGGAGCACTGAAAGGCGGACGTACGGGTTCAAGCGAGCGACAATCTATTCCTCCCTGCTGAGCGCGATTCTCCTCCTCATCGCCCTCGGAGGAATCTCGTGGGAAGCGATCCGGCGGCTTTCCCATCCACGTCCGGTGGACGCCAACCTCGTTATGATTGTTGCTTTCGTCGGCGTTGCGATCAATACCGCGACCGCGTTGCTCTTCGCGCGAGGCCGGCATGACGACCTCAACATACGGGGGGCATTCCTCCATATGGCGGCCGACGCCGGTATTTCTCTGGGCGTCGTAGTAACGGGCCTGGCGGTCACAATAACCGGGTGGAGCTGGCTGGACCCGCTCGTAAGCATTGGCATAGTGACAGTGATCGCGATCGCAACGTGGGGCCTTTTGCGGGAGTCGGTCAATCTTTCCCTCGATGCGGTTCCGGAAGGTATCAATCTGCGGGAGATTGAGAGCTACCTGCGAAACCTCGATCACGTAAAAGACATCCATGATTTGCACGTGTGGGCGTTGAGCACGACGGAAACAGCGATGACTGTCCATATCGTTACCGCCTCCGAGGCTCTGGACAACGGGGTGGTAGCCGACATTCAGACCTATCTTCATGAGCATCACGGCATCCACCACGTTACCATTCAACTCGAAAGCGCCGACGGTAGTCTGAAAACACTCAATTGCCGGGAATGTAATTGATCTGGACGGGCGATTTCGCGCGGTAGCATCCGGCAGGAACTATGGCAGCTGCATGCGTCGCTGGCAAGACATAACCATCACACTGATCTCGGATATCATCTCATCGCTGGTGGCATTCGCTGTCGCCCTTGCGGTCCGGAACGCATCCGCCTCTGATTACCTTCCCTTCCCGCTATCCGCATACACCGTTCCCGCACTGCTTCTCTCCCTCGCGTGGACAGGTCTTTTCGCGTACGTGGGCCTGTATGACGACTGGAGCCGAAGAGGTCGCTTCGACGAACTGGTTTTGCTCACGAAAGCCGTGCTGTTCGGCGGGGTTGTGATCTTCCTTCTCACGTTTGACCCGAACAGCCCGCTTCCGCCGACCCGCGTGGTGCTGCTCACGTACGGGCTGACACTCGTCGCAGTGAGTGGCACGGGGCGGTTTGCCGTGCGTGGGCTGCAACGGCGCCTTTTCCTGCGCGGAATCGGTCTCAGAAACGCTCTCGTAGTGGGAACTGGACAATCAGCAGTCCAGTTCGCGGAAACCCTGAAACGAACACCCCGACTGGGATTGCGTGTCGCGGGGTTCCTCGCCACCGAAACCGTCACCAACCCGTCCCCCCTCGCACAGCCAGTTCTGGGCCGTTTGAATGAGCTCGGGCCGATCATCGAACAACATCAGGTGCGTGATGTCATCTTCGCCGAGCCGTCGCTGAGCCACAAAACCGTGCTGGACGCGGTGGCCCTGTGCAGTGGCAGAAAAGTGAATTTCGGTAGTCTTCCGGACCTGTACGACGTCGTGGGGAGAACCGGAGCAGGGGGACAGCTCTACGGAGTTCCCCTCCTCCCGCTCTATCCATCCGACATGCCGGTGTGGCAGCGCAGGACCAAGCGTGTCCTCGACTTTCTTGTTGCGTTTTCCGCTCTGGTAGCGGGTCTGCCGTTGTGGCTTTTGGTGGCGCTGGCGGTCTGGCTGGAGGACAAAGGCCCCGTGTTTTACTCCCAGGACCGCGTCGGCAAGGATGGACGCGTGTTCCGATTCCACAAATTCCGATCGATGATACCAAACGCGGAGAAAGCGACTGGTCCGGTATGGGCGCAGAAGAACGATCCCCGCATAACGACCGTGGGATCCATTATCCGCAAGCTGCGCATTGATGAGGTACCGCAACTGTGGAATGTTCTCCGTGGCGAAATGAGCCTTGTCGGTCCCCGGCCTGAACGCCCTTTTTTCGTCGAACGCCTCGCAGCGGAGATTCCGCTTTACCGACGTCGCCTTCTTGTTACACCGGGTATTACCGGATGGGCGCAAACGAAACATGCATATGACCAGACTCTTGACGATGTCCGCGAAAAACTCAAGTATGACCTTTATTACATCGAGAATATGTCGCTCCGTTTCGACTTCCTGATCATTCTCAGGACAATCTGGGTGATGCTGACAGGCAAAGGAGCGCAGTGAGATACTCGCTGTCACCGTTCTCGCCGGCGCGGTCTGGATCCCGCCGCCGCCCGGGCGCGTGGGTGAGGCTGCGATGGCTTCGCCCGGGGCTTTTTGCGCTCGGGGCCGTCGTCGTGGCTGCGTTCGTGTTGTACACGCTGCTGGTCGTCAGAACGCTGCGACGGGATGCCCAACGCGTGGCAAAACTGTACGCGGAGAAAATCCTGCCCAGAGCCTACAGCGATCCTACTATCACCCCCGGGGAATTGCGACTCTTGTTCGACCTCATCCGGGAGATGCCGGTCGCTGTAATCGTGACCGATGATACCGGTAACCCCGTGTCGTGGAAAGGGATCGATGTTCCCGACACAGCCCGCTCCCCGCAAGCCATGGCGCGCATCAGACGGGTGGTTGAGGACATGGACCGATCCATGCCGCCTCGCAAAGTGTCGGTTCCGTTGCCGGATAACCGTTCCCTTCAGATGGAGATCCACGTGGCGGAGAGTGCATTCCTCCGTCGCATCGCCTGGATGCCGGTCGTGGCGGCGATAGTGACACTCGTATTCGCTGGAATTGCGTTCTGGGGCTTTGTGCAGATCAAGTCGGGCGAACAACAGGCACTCTGGGCAGGTATGACCAAGGAAACGGCCCACCAGCTCGGCACGCCAATCTCGAGCCTGTCCGGCTGGCTGGAAATCCTCAAAGAGGAAGCTGAGGCGGCAGGCGCGAGACGACGGCGCGCGGACGGAGTGATTCTCGACATGTCGCACGACGTCGAACGCCTCCGTCGAATTGCCCAGCGTTTCGGGCAGATTGGATCGCAACCGGAATTGCGTGTGGAGCCACTCATTCCCGTTATCGACGAAACCCTGGATTACTTTCGTGTTCGTCTGCCGACGCTGGGGAGAGACGTGCAGATTGAGCGTAATTACCGGGCCGTGGAGGAGATTCCACTTAACCGCGAATTGCTCGGATGGGCATTTGAGAACATCATTCGCAACTCGCTTGACGCCCTTGCGCGCGTCGAAGACATCGCGCTGATTCGGGTCACGACGGACCGGATGGACAACTACGTGCGGATTCTGTTCGAGGACAACGGCAAGGGCATACCCGCCGGCGATCTCCCCAGAGTGTTCCTTCCCGGGTTCAGCACAAAAAAACGCGGATGGGGGCTGGGTCTCACGTTCGTCAAGCGAATCGTGGAGGATTACCACGGAGGCACCATTGCGGCTCGTTCGGGGGGGGCGGAGCAGGGAACAACGATCGAAATACGCCTTCCTCTAGGTTGACATACTTCCACAGAGGTTTTCTGTGCTCACTCGAATCGACCGTTACGTCGTCAACAGGTTCTCACGAACGGTTGCATTCGCGCTGGCGGCATTTCTCGTCGTGTACGTCGTGGTGGACCTCATAGACCATCTGGACGACTTCTTTTCCCGGGAAGTCGCGCTGTCAGATATCATCCGGTACTACGGGAACTATGCTCCCTACATTCTCGTGCTCACCCTGCCCGTCGCGGTTCTTCTCGGAACGCTTTTCGTGGTCGGCGAAATGGGGGGGCACAACGAGCTGGTGGCCATAAGTGCCGCTGGAATCAGCGTGTACCGGGTTGCCCTGCCGTTGTTGCGGCTCGGATTGCTTCTGTCACTCGGGGCGCTGCTGATCACCGAGCTTGTCGTCCCCGGCGCAAATGACGAACGCAGCAGAATTCTCCAACTTGCGCCACAGGGGATTCTGTCCGGACATGCCTTCCACGTGTGCAGGCAGGACAGAAGCGGCCTGATTCTCTACGCAGAACGGTACAACATCGCGGCAAAACGAGCGCAACGTGTCGCAATCGTCCAGCTTCGAGGCGGAGTCCCCGTGCGCCGGATCGACGCGCCAGAGATGGTATGGGATGATCTGGGATGGCAACTCCAGAGCGCGCTGGACAGGTCCTTTCTCGGAGACAGCACGGTGTTCGCCTCGCGGGAGGTGATGAGGTTGCCGTTGCTCACAATCCAACCGGAGGACCTCGCGCGCGTTGATAAGCTCCCGGAACAGATGTCTTTCCTCGAGCTTCGGGACTACATCCGGCGCACCAGGCTGGTCGGTGGAGATGCTTCCAGATGGCTCGTGGACCTGCACCTCAAATTCGCGTTCCCGTTCGCGAACCTCATGATGGTCTGGATCGGCTTCCCGCTCGCAGCCCGGTCGTGGCGAGGTGGACGCGCCGCATATGTCGGCCTCACGTTCCTCGTCGGGTTCCTCTACTTCGTCGTAGTTCGTTCTGGACAGGCGCTCGGACGATCTGGAGATCTCCACCCCGTTGTTGCGGCGTGGGGCGCAAATGCGATTTTCTTTGTGATCGGCGCCGCGCTTTTCCGCTGGACGAGGAAATAGCTCACTCCCTCCAGAGGAAATAGTCTCCCGGTTGCGCTTCCTTCCCCACCCACGAGTATGGCTCGCTGGAGAAATTGGCGAGCACGCACGTTCCATCGGAAAACCTTGAGAACTGAACATCCGCCGAATGGAAGCCCTTTCCTGTGTCCACGCGAGGCGAAGTCAGGAAGCGGTGCTCAACGAGTCCGGCGTAGCTCGTTTCCCGCATCGTCCTGCTTATCCGAAGGGAAAACTCATCTGTTTCGTCCGGCATCAAACCCCAGAGAGGAACGTAGAGCGGATCGCAGGTGTAGAAATCCGTGGACTTCGGTGTCATGTTCAGCACGGAACCGTGGTAGGCCATGATAAACAACGGGATAGGAATGGCGGGAGGGATCAACAGCGGTTTGTCACTGCACCCGTAGCCGATGAACTGGTACACCGGAAAATACGCCCCGACGTCAACGACATCCGCGAGGAAATCCATCGGCATGGATTCCGTCGCAACCGTGCCAAAAATATCCCGGACATGCGAAAGCAGTTCCCGACGCATAGCTGCATCTTGTTCTCGCGTAAGATGATGCAACGAATCGAAACATTCGTTCAACTCCATCGCGCCCTCGACGTCTATGTAGATGGAACCCTCGCCGATAAGCTCCTTCAGGTGCGGATGATCGCGGCGCGAAGTCTCCAGCCGGCACACCGAGCAGACAGTACTGGACCGCATTTTCAAATGCTCTGCATACCAGTTCGGGCGCGGCGACCCGTCGCGCAGTTTGGCCATGATCGCGACGTCGTACCCCGGAGTCATGGGCCACATATCGATCAGGTTTTCGTACACGCTTATGTAATACGCCCCGTCAACCGACCTTGCGTACTGCGCACCCCGCGCGAGGTCTTTCTCCGTCCCCCGATCCGGCGGCACCGCTTTCGTTCCGAAAAACGGCCGCTGCCAGATATTGGTTGCATAGGACACCAGACCGGGGAAGCCCATCCGTTTTGCGGTGTCGGCGAGTTCTTGTGGCGTTCGACCTCCACCGGTTCCGTTGAAATCAAGGGCCATTTCCGCAAGCACAGAGCCCGGCAACGTGTGGACCAGGGGATGACCCTCGGCTTTCTCTTCCAGCGTCTTGTAGCGCTTCTCAGCCTGCAAATCTGAACGATACCACGATGCAAGCTCACCGTAGCTCCCCTCGAAGGCACGGTAATCCGCCCGGCGGGAGTAGTCCAGGCGTCCCGCTTCGAACAGAAATCCCGGCGAAACCGCGTATGCCGGGGGATCTCCCGAGTTGATCTCGCCCACCAGATAGCAATCGAACGGTGTCTTGACAATCGTACCGAGCGTGGCAGTGCCGTCGCATATGCCGAACAACGGCATTGAATACCCGTTCTGACCGCCGCTGTAAACGAGGTTTTCAAGTGGGAAAGCGCCTTCTCGCCGCGAAAAATCAACAAATATCCCTGCGCCTCGCGGCAGTATAAGCCCTCCGGCGGGGACCGGTTCCTTTGCGGGTGCCTGAACGAAGCCGAGGCGGTACGGGAAATCGACGATGATCTCCGCGCCGTCAGTCAGGCCGGTTACCCCCTCCACCTCGAACCTCACGCGGTCGCGCTCAATGATGATCGCGCACTCCACTCGAACGCGCCCGTAACACGTCTGGACCCCCTCCAGAGCCACCCTGAGCCGCCTGCCCTCGACTTCTGCCGAAAGGCACGATGAATCCCATTCGACCAGCTCACAAGGCTCTGGAAAGCCCCAGTATACCGGAGGTTTTCCGGTCGGGCGAGGTATGCGAAGACGGATGAAAGGCCTCCCGGAAATCCAGCCGGCACCCAGGGCGAGATCCTGCAGCGCCAGCGTGAGATCGTTCGGACAAATCTGTACAGCGTACCGCTCGAACGCTATCCGGTGAACCGAATCATGTTCCGGCATGGTTGGCTCCCTCCCTGTTCTGGTTCCACACAGTACCCGAAGAATAGGCGGCCAAATCATGTTCGGCAATACCTCCCCGTTGACGCCGCCAGCGTGCGTTCGCATGTTTCCCAAATCATTTCGTCATCCGTCCAATGTTTCAAGGAGATCACACCATGCCGCAGATGCCGGAAAAAACACCTGGAAACACCGAGTGGTTCGTCCACGACAGATTTGGAATGTTCATTCACTGGGGGCTGTACGCCTTGCCAGCGCGCCACGAGTGGGTGAAAAAGCGGGAGATGATACCTGACGAGAAATACGACGTGTACTTCCGCCATTTCAACCCGGACCTTTATGACCCGACCGTATGGGCGAAAGCGGCGAAAAATGCCGGCATGAAATACTTCGTGGTCACCACCAAGCATCACGAAGGTTTCTGCCTGTGGGATTCCGACCTGACAGATTACAAAGCAACCAACACTCCCTACGGCAAAGACCTTTTGAAGCCCATGGTGGAAGCGTTTCGCGCGGAGGGGCTGAAGGTTGGTTTCTACCATTCGCTGATAGACTGGCACCACCCGGAGTTTCCGGTCGACTGCATGCATCCCATGAGAAACGACAAGGAGTTCCGCGAACGGACGAAGGGCCGTGACATCACCAAGTATGCGGAATACCTGCACGGCCAGACCCGGGAACTGCTGACCCGTTTCGGGAAAATTGACATCATGTGGTTCGATTTCTCCTACCCCACCCAGCCGGACGGGGGAAAGGGACGAAACGACTGGCAATCCGAGAAATTGTACGAACTCGTCCGCAAACTGATGCCCGATGTCGTTCTTGACGATCGGCTCGATCTCGAGAGAGGATATGACATCAAAACTCCGGAGCAGTGGCAACCGCAGGAGTGGGTAAAGGTTGATGGGAAACCGGTCGTGTGGGAGGCCTGTCAGACCCTCAACGGAAGCTGGGGATATGATCGAGACAACCTCGACTGGAAATCGCCGGCACTCCTGCTGTGGATGCTTGTTGACAGCGTATCCAAAGGAGGAAATCTGCTCCTCAACGTGGGTCCCACGGGCAGGGGGGAGTTTGACGAGCGCGCGCTTGCCACTCTGCAGGCAATCGGGAAATGGACACGGGTAAACGGTCGATCAATATACGGTTGCACCGCAAGCGATTACACGCCGCCGCCAGATTGCCGGTACACTCAGAACGGCAACCGGCTTTATCTCCACGTGATGGCGTGGCCTCTGCGGCACCTGCATCTCAAAGGGATTGCTGACAGAATCGAGTACGCGCAGTTCCTGCACGATGCAAGCGAAATCAGGATCTTCCAGAACACGTTCGACCACTCCATAGAGAAAGACAACACGGTTGTTCTGGAGATCCCCATCCAGAAACCGAACGTGGAAATCCCGGTAATAGAGATATTCCTCAAAGACCGATGATGGCGTGATGCAGTCTGGCGAAGGGGACGCAGCTATCGGGTTGCGTCCCCTTTTTCAGGGGGAATTTGCCGCCAGAAGTGCGCCCGCTCGGAAATCCGGGCGAGATTCAGAACATTACCCGGGCCAGATCGAGGAGGATTCGGGGCTTTTTCGCGAGGGATCGCGCGAGGATTTTGTTCATGGTCCGCTCTTCCAGCGGAACTTTGTTCACCACGTCGGCCAGTTCGGCCAGGGTTTCGTCAGGAATGTTGAATACCGCCTCCTTGATTCGATAGAACTTTCTGTGCAGGTTTCCGAGCCCGTCGTTCCACTCATCTTCGTACAATCGCAACGCACGTCGCGAGCAGTCACCCGACCGAATCGCTTCTGCGGCCACCCGTCCCGCAATCCTTCCCGCTTTTAGCCCCGTCGCAATGCCGCCACCGGTAAGCGGATTTGCCTGGTGGGCCGCATCTCCAACCAGCATCACGTTGTCGCCAGCAATCGTTTTCAGGCCACCTGAACACGGGATCCCGCCCAGCACGCGTCCCAGAACTGACGCACCGGGGAAAAGCCTTTGAACAGCTCTTTCCAGCAACTCCAACGGAGTGACGGACCCGCCGTGAGAGCCGCTGATTCCCAGACCGACATTCGCGATGCCTTTCCCTTTCGGGAACACCCAGAGGTAACCGCCCGGGGCAAGGTGCGTCCCGAAATGCATTTCGAATCGCGTGGGAACGATATCAATCCCTCCCAGCACAAACTGGGCAGCCGTTTCCATGTCATGGGGACGACACGCAGTCCGCAGGCCAAGCCAGCGACCTGCCCGGCTTTCCACACCATCGGCTCCTATCATCACCCGGCAGTGCACATCCGGCAAACCCTCCAGATGAACGGCAACTCCGTCGCCATCCCTGGAGGCTCCGACGGCGTTCGTATTTACCATGATGTGGGCACCGGCCCTCGCGGCGTCCTCCGCCACCAGCCGGTCGAATACCCTGCGGTCGAGGATCACGCCTTCCCCGATCCCGCTCACTTCCACACGCGTTCCATTCGGGGCAACCAGCTGATATTCGTGCACATGTTGACGGCAAAACAGAGGGTCAGGTTCATAAAACTCGCGGAGTGCCCTGACACTTATCCCTTCCGCGCAGCGAACGGGAACTCCGATGTCCGGATCCTTCTCCACCACAAGCACCGACGCGCCGTTCTGCGCCGCAACCAGCGCAGCCTCGCACCCCGCGGGGCCACCGCCAACCACAACGATGTCATACGAGTCGCGCATCTTCACGGCGAAACCCCCGGTCGGTTCTCCGCCGGTGTACCCTTTTCCTCCTCACCGCGCAGCGAACGCGAAGGACACACGTCGACGCAGAAGTTGCAGGAAATGCACTTCGGGTGGTCGATCAACAACTCCGCTTTGAAAAGGGAGATGGCGTCGACAGGGCACACGCCGACGCACACGCCGCAAAAATCACAGGAAGTTCGTGCGAAATGTATCATGCCTCGTCACTGACCGATCAAGGTGAGACTCATCACACGGGTCTGGAAAAGTACCCCTTCGCCGCTCGCGGTGGCAAGTTAGAATCGGAACCAGAAAGGGATGAGCACCGGCGCAATCAGGCCGACCACCATGCCATGGGCGAAGGCGAGAGGCGCGGCTTCGCCGTCTGTCATCCGGGCAATGAGAGGTAACGTCGTGTCCATCGATGTCGCCCCCCCGAGCGCGACTGCTTCCGCAAATCCGATGCGGCCCGCCACGACGGGAATCAACAGAAACGCGAGGAGTTCTCTCAGTACATCCGAAAGGAACCCGAGAGCCCCGAGTTCCGGTCCACCCAAATGCGTCAGCAGCGGGCCCGAAAGACTGTACCATCCAAACGCGCTTCCAAGTGCAAATGCGTCTCTGAGAGGGTGCCCCCAGACGGCGGACGCCACCAGCGCAACGCCCGTCAGACTCCCGACACATGAAATGACCGGGATCGAGATCGCCTGAAACCCGAGCGATCGCACCCTCGAAATCGCGTCGCCACGCACCCCGAGGTCGAGCCCGACACCGAAGACAAGCACGACGAGAAGCACAACGATTGCGGTGTCGACGCCGGGAATTGCTCCTCCCCCGAAAAGGCCGACAAGCACGCCGGCGCTCACGAACAGAAGCACGAAAACTGTCACGTTTGCCCCTGTTCGGTATTCCGCGCGTTCCTCCACCGACGCGACAACCACACTGAAACAACCGCTCCGGAAGCCCCCGCAAGGGCCAGGCTCATAGCCTCCACACCCAGCCTTCCGGCTTGCGCAATGATGTCCGGACGCGAACCGAGCGAGTAACCCATCGCAAACAGCAGCAACGCAATCGCGACGAGCATGACAGTGTGACCCGACCGCGCCAGCCGCCTTCCCAGAACAGGACGACTTCCGATGAACCACCCCAGGCCGGTTGCCGCACACAGAACAAGGATCAATTGCATCAGTCGCTTTCCGGCAAGGAGCAAAGCAGGCTGCTCACAAGTGAAGCATTCTCCGCCACCATACCGGAGTTTGTGTCAGGGCACATTCCCATGAGAATGCCATCCTGTTTTTTCAAGTAGGTAACAACTTCCGCCAGTGAAGGCCTCACGTCTTTTCTTCCCGCGGCAAGCACTTTGTACGCGAATGTCGGTTCAGGGTTGCGAGCAATGGACATCAACGCGGGAAGGCGATCCCCATCATCAAACTGCTCGCGCTCGTCGTGCTGATCGATCTTTCCGCGTCGGCCCTCGAGGCTGTACAGCGACTGAAGACAGAAGTCCACATCCACCCCGTGTGCCCGCCTCTTTGCGTGGAAATCAGGCTGGTGCGTTGCGCAGCCGGCGGGCAATCCGAAGGAGCGGATGAGGTCCACGGCCTCCGCAAGGCCCGCCCAGTTGCCGGCATCGCGGAAATCCTTCGCGGTGCCACCGTGGATGTAGATCGCCGATGCTCCGTTGCCCGCTGCCTGCCGGATGACATCGTGCAGGGAAGACCGTTCGGGAGTAGTCTGCGCAAACCAGCGGATTCGCCCTCCTTCGTTCCAGTATTCCACGAGGGTGCGCATGATATGGTTATCGGCGCGTCCGAAAAACACGTTGATCCCGTTTTCTTCGCATGTTGCGAGCGTATCCTTGATCCGGGCCACGGTAAAGAAGTCCCGCATCGTAAGGTCCCGTTCCCGACTCTGGTGCGAAATGCCGCTGAACGGATTCCCTCCGATGGCAAGCCGACTGACTTCCAGCGAACCGATTCGCGTCGTTGGCATCATGTTTGTTTCCTTCCCATCGCAAGGGAACCCCGCACGCCTTCGATCACAAATTCGGCGCGGCTCCTGGTTTCCAGAATGGCATCCATGTTGGGCTCATCAACTTTTCTGATCTTTTCCTCCGCCTCCCTTGCCGAGCGCCCGCCCCGCATGTGGCGTTCGCGGAGTTGCGCGATGAGAACCTCTCTGGGGGCTGTTACGAAGACCGTAAGGTCCAGAAGTTCGTACAACCGGTTCCACAGGCCTTCTCGGAAGAAAAGGTAATTCCCTTCAACCAGCACCACCTGGTGCGATGGCTCGATGGAAAGACCGCCTTCCACAGGGTCGTGAAGGACACGGCTGCATACCGGCAGACGCACCTTTTGACCTGCCCGTACAGCTTCCAGCGCATCCAGCGCACGCTTCACGTCAAACGTCGGGTGCCAGCCTTTCAAATCGGCGAGCGATCGCTCCTCTCCCGCGTGGTCCGGACCTCGGTGGGTTCTGAGGTATTCGTTCGGGTAATGGAATCCGTCCAAAGGAATTACGACTGCACCGGTGCCAAGTTCTTCCAGACACGCGGCCAGGATGGTTGCGGTCACGCTCTTTCCGGCGCCGGGGGGACCTGATATTCCGACTACGTAGCGTCTTGGAACGACACACGCGGATTTTTCACGGACCAGCCGTGCAAGCGGCAGATACACACGGGAGACGTCGTTCGCGCCGATCTGCAACGGATAATCAGTGCCGTCCAGAGTGAGTACACGCTTCGATATCGTTTCTGCGATCTCAGCAACCGGCTGCATCAATTCTCCCACGCACCATGCATCCCCCGCTCTTTCAGGAATGCACACGCTTCGGCAAAACGGGGAATCCCTGACCTTCCCCCCAGTTCCCGGCATTTCATGGCCGCCACCGCCGATGCGAAGCACGCGATGTCACGCAGCGGCCATCCTCGCAACAGACCCATGGCGAACGCTCCGTGGTAGACGTCTCCTGCTCCCGTGGTGTCAACGACGTCCACTTCGAACGCGGGCTGCCAGAATGATTCCCCCGGGGTTGCCAGAAACGACCCTGCCGATCCGGCCGTAACTCCGCACACCACCCCGAAGCGCTTGTGCAACTTTCGGGCGGCCCGCTCTGGATCTGAATTGCCGAAGTATTTCAGCGCGAAATTCTGTGACGCAATGATTGTGTCGCACAACGGAAGAACATCAGCGATTCCCTCCGTCACATTGTCCGCGTCAATGAACACCTTTCGCCCCGCCGCGTGAGCCCATCCTGCCGCGACGACTGACGCAAGTGGTTCTCGCGCATCCAGATACAGCATCGAGCTCGACTCCACAACATCCCGATTCAGCTCCTCCGGTTGCAGGATGTCCGAGTCAGACCCGTACCAGCAGATCGTCCGACTGCCGGTCGCGGGGTTCACCAGAATGAGACCCACCGGCGGCTCGTATCCTTCCACGGAGACTACCCCCGTGGTGTCCACCCGTTCGCGACGGAAGTCATCCAGCACTGCTCGGCTCGAGGGGCCATCGCCGATGCGGCCGATATATGCCGCGTTGAGACCCAACCTGGCGCATGCAACGAGGGGTGTGCCGACCGTTCCACCACCCTGTTGCACATACATTCGGAGGCGCTGTTTGGTGTCCTCGGCTGGGTAGTGGTCAAGAACACCGATATGGTCAATCGTCACAATTCCAAAACCCACAACGTCAAACCGCGGCATGACTTCGCATTCCTTGTCTGGTAAAAGAGGAAGAGAATGTACGCTCTGGCGCCGCGTTCCCGCCACGGCCCGTATGCCCTCGCGTCGGCGCGGAGGTACATTCCATCGGGCGTATGTCCGCAGTTCAACCAATCCATCTCGACGGGGAGAATGATCAATGGCAGGCCATCGCGATGCTGAACAGAAAGCGTTGCAATCCAGTATGAAATCGGTCACCGGGTTCAAGGGTAAGGGCAGACCGAAAATCGGCGCCGAGGAGTTCATGTCCATCGCGGAACGGTTTGGCTTGAGCAAACCCGCGCTGGAAAAGATCCAGTCGATTCTCGCGGAGGAGGACCTCGGAGCCGGTCCGTTCCTTGCCAACTATTACAGCGGCCTCCCGGAATCGCGTGTGCAGGCGTTCCAGCGCGTTGCGAGGGAAACGTTCGGCTCTCGTTACGCCATCGGTCTCAGTTCGGGGACAGCAGCGCTTCACGCGGCCTTCGTCGCAGTCGGCGTTGGTCCGGGAACAGAAGTGATATGCCCCGCGATCGGTTTTTTCGCGACTGCAGCAGCGGTGGTGATGGCCAAGGGCGTGCCGGTGTTCTGCGACGTGGACGAGTCGCTGCACATAGACCCCGCCAAAATCGAGGCGCTCATCACTCCGCGCACCGTGGCCCTCGCACCGACCCACGTAATGGGGAGCGTGTGTAACATGCCAGCAATAATGGCGATTGCGCGCAAGCACAACCTGAAGGTGGTGGAAGACTGCGCCCAGTCCTGTGGCGGCAAGGTAAGCGGACGCTACGTTGGCACCTTCGGCCACGTCGGAATCTTCAGCATCTCTGCGTACAAGATCGTGGGCGGTGGAGAGGGAGGACTGCTTATCACCGACGACGAGCGTCTCTGGGATCGTGCCAACTGCCTCTCCGAGGGCGGAGGATTGTGGCGCCCGGAACGCTTCGCGCCTCCGCGGTATGAGGGAGAGCTGTTCTGTGGCACCAACTACCGCATGTCCGAGCTCGAGGCCGCGGTGGATGTCGTGCAGCTATCGAAGATGCCGGAAACGGTGGGGCGCTTCCGAAACGTGAAACGCCAGATCACCGGCAGACTGAAAACGTACCGGGAGATTCGTCCGCAGACGCTGAACGATCCCGAAGGTGAGGTCGGGTACACGCTCCGTTTCTTCCCCGAAACGATCGAACTGGGACAGCAAATCTCGAAGGCCCTCAACGACGCAGGGATCGGCGCCGGTATCCGGGGACGAAACGGACGGCCGGACTGGCACATTTATCACGACATGTATCCCATCACCCTGAAAACCAGAAGCGGCGCCGACGACTGCTCCTTCCACTGCCCGCATTACGCGGCAAAGGGCGGCAAAATTGAATACCGACTCGGGGATTGCCCCGTAGCCGATGACCTTTTTGACCGCGTTGTGAATGTG
This sequence comes from Candidatus Latescibacterota bacterium, assembly GCA_022706085.1. Lineage (GTDB taxonomy): Bacteria > Latescibacterota > MWCZ01 > MWCZ01 > MWCZ01 > MWCZ01. The sequence goes on from JAKJDF010000001.1 coordinate 384,266, forward strand.
GGGCTGAACCAGTGGTACACAGAAGAGGACTGCGTTCAGTTCGCCGACGTCATGAACAGCGTGCTTTCGCATTTCTGCACGGAGGACCCGTCGGCAAAGCCCTGGCGCTGAAAATGCCTGTGAGAGACCCCGGAGGGCGGGTAGTCGTTCGCCCTCCGACCTCTGTGCCCTCCGTATCATTCAGCCATTTTGACATCCACCGCAAGCGTATCGCCCTCCCGCAACTCCAGAAGCGACCCAAAGGCAAGGCGTGCCCGCGTATCATGAGTGGAACATGTGCATCGCACGGGCTTGCCATTGACAAGCACTTTGCCGACCACCACGGCCCTTGAAGGCATATCCAGTTCGAGACACGCAAGGCGTATCGTTCCGTGCGACACCATCACCTCGGCCGCAGCCATCTGGTCCGTTATGCGTTGATCGAACACTCCCCATCCTGACGCCGTGATGAAAGGCGCGCGGAAACGTTCCGGCGTGACTTTCGCCCCGAACCCGAGGAAACTCTTGCCCGCATCGTAACGCATGCCACACGCAGCCTCGAGCACCGTCCAGCTCGCCAAGCTGCGCGCGTAATGATCCCCACACTCAACCTCGTTCCACGGATTCCTCTGCACCCCGTCGTAACGGTTCCTCAACCCTTCCACCACCTTGAAAGCTTCGTCGGCGAAGCCTTCGAACAGACAGAGGCCCGCGATCTCGTATTCCGTTCCCGGCCACACCTCATCCGAGTACAGCGTTGGCTTGTCGGGTCGTCCCCCGTGTGGCCAGGTGCAGATCAGCAGCCCGCTGTCATGGTCGGAAGCAAAAACCCGGGGGCTCTGCCGGAACCCGGAAAAGCTGTCCCGCCAGTTATAACGCAGGATGGAGCACAGCGCCTCGCGAACATGGTCTCTGGGGAATACGTAACCGAGATCAAGAATGTGCGCCCACCATTGTCCGAACAACTGGTCAATGTGGCATCCCTCGCCATATTGCATGTCCATGCTTTTACCCGGTTCCGGACGCTGCACGTAGTACTCCCCGTTCCAGCATTCGGCATCGATCGCGACCGTTCCTGACTCGAAGCGTGCCCGGCATTTTTCACCGAAAGCGCTGTCTCCGAGGAGCTTTGCCATCTCTTCTGCGGCCCGCAATGCGGCAAGATAGAGACCGGTGACAAACGTGTTGTGACCATGCAGTGCACAATCGTACGTATTTGGCTGGGCGCCTTCGATGACGCCTCTCCCGCCGACATCGTGTTTCGTGAAAACCCACTCAAGCGCTTTTTTCGCCTTCGGATACAGCTCATCAAGAAACGACCGGTCACCACAGGCGCGGTATTCGCGGTAAAGCTTCAGCACAGTCCCGAGCTGCCCGTCCGTCGCTGGTTCGGTCCACCGCGGCAGGTAAAGCGGAAGAAGCGTCCTGTGGCCGATTCGCCCCTCTTCGGTAATCTGGTGGAGAAGGTCCGTTCGCCGCATGGCCTGTTCCAGGCGCGGGAAAAGCCGGGCAAGAGCCTGTTCGTAGTTCCAGACATGGTTGCAGTTGAGGGGGCAACATCCTCCAACATCTTCGGCTGAACCCGTGCTTGCACCATGGCATCCTTCGAAAGCATGGAAGGTTCCGTCTTCCAGCCACATGCAGGTCGGGCTGCGAATGATGCTTGTCTGAGACGATACGGCGTCGAGGACGTAATACGGTAATGAACTGTCGTAGAATGAATTGCGGAATTCAAACGTCCGTTTGCGGAGCACTTCCGCGTGGTCGCTTACGTACATCGCAACATCCAGCCCGCTCTGGAAACGTGTCGCGTAATGGGTGCCGATGTGGAACCGGCTTTTCCGATCCTTCAGCCCGAAGCCGCTCTGATCCCAGTTGACGTAATGATTCGGGAAGTACCAGGAGACGACAAACGTCGCCTTCAAGGTTTCCCCTGGTTTCAACCACGCGGAACGGCACAACGCGCCGTTGGCAGTGGATCCAGGGGGAGTCGGGGCAGCGTCGTCCGTACAGCTCAAATCACCATCGTCGGTGAAATCAGCCCAGAACGCCTCTAACGTTTCCCACCTGCCCAGCCACGTCACGTTGCCGCCCAACAGGGAAAGCGCCATCTGCCCGAACCGGCTGCTCTCCGTTGAGATGCCGGGGTTCGTCATCTCGATACACGTCAGTCCCCGTACTCGCACGACCCGGTTTTCGTTTCCGCCGTACCCGGGGTTCCGTGTACCCGAAATCCGGCTCCTGCCATCCCACCCCACGGCATTCTGGAGGGTCCCCGCCAGGCTGACATGCACCGGTGTATCGAGCGTATTGGTTACGGCCAGCTCACACAGGATCGCCGGAAGGCCTGAAAATTCCTCGTCGAGAGGTGCAAACGGGGAATACGCTTCAAGGGTAACAGGAAGCGGTAGCGACGGGTCGGAGAAGATCACCTCTGCAACAGGGTACTCGCCGACGTAGCGAACCTCATCAACACCGCGCAGTCGTCGGAGAAGAGCCCGCGATTCCTCCGGCACGACGTGGTCGGAACTTGTCACAGGCGGAACGAAATCCGGGTTGTCGTACAGGGCGGAAGACATGAGTACCCGGGAGACGCTCATCACATCCTCCGGGCTTCGGCGTTCCGTGAAATGCACCGCGTGGGGACGCATCCGCACGGCGAAGAACGAATGCGGGACGTGTCCCAGATGGTTCGGTATGTTCATTATCTGCCATTGTCGCCACCCGCCGTCCCCAGCCAGGGCAATCTGACCTGCGCCGATCCCGCCCAGCGGCATGGCGACTGCTCTCAAAGCCTGGCCGCGAAGAACGCGACGATCGGGTCTGCCAACCGCCCCACCCCCCATTGCGTTTTCATTCATCGTTGTTCCTCCGCTCCAGACCGATGATTCACAGTTCGCACTCTCACCCAGTTCCCAGCTCGACTCGATTCCTCCGCCGCGGCGAGAACCTCGTGCACAGCCCATCCGTCGAAGAAATCCGGATGCCCCGCACGCCCTCGCAGAACATTTCCCACGAACGAGTGCAAGCTTGCAAGATGGAATTGCATCCACCCCGCCGCGCCGCGAGGCGGCGGGATCACCGAAGGTTCGTTACGCCGGCTGCAGGTGGCGATGCGGAGAAAACCTCTGTTCCCACCGTACGGTCCATCCTCAGCACGCGCGTCGTACACATCGAGCCAGTTCGGTTCCATAAGGTTGAACCGGATCGCTCCTTTTTCCCCGTGGAGCTCTATCCGCAGTTCGTCCTCCGTCCCTGTGGCAACTTTGCTTGTCTCAATCGTGCCGATCGCTCCGTTCGCGAGTTTCGCGACCATCCATGCAGCATCATCTCCCGATATCGCGACCCGCTCCGAAGAGCCTGCCCTTATCGGACGCGAAGGGACGAAAACCTGCCGGTGCGCCAGAACCTCGGCGAAATCTCCCCACAGATGACCAACCAGGTCCACAACATGCGCGCCCAGATCGTGCAGTGTCCCGCCATCCTGCATTTTCCATCCTGCAGGCCGTTCCGGGTCGCTGGATCCGCTGTGCAGGTACGCCGCACGGAAGCTGTACGGTCGTCCGAGCAGTCCCTCATCCACCAGTTGTTTGGCTCGCAGAGTGGCCGGCACGAATCGGTAGTTCTGCGTAACCTGATGGACGATGCCCGCCGCCTGCGCGGCGTTCGCCATGGTCCTCGCGTGTTCGGGGTTCGTTGTGAGCGGCTTGTCGCAGTACACGTGTTTGCCGGACTGAATCGCACCCATCGCTTGCTCGAAATGCAGGGCGTTAGGCGTGCAAATGTTCACCACGTCCACATCGGGGTGCTCCACAACCTGCCGCCAGTCTGTTGTTCCAAAATCGTATCCGGCCTGTTCCACGGCGAACTCGGCTGTTTCCAGGTGTTTTGTCGCCACGCCAACAAAGCGAACCTCCACGGGGAGCGTCTCGAACCACATCCGAAGCATCCGGTAACACTCCGTGTGAACCTTGCCCATGAATCCGTACCCGAGCATCCCCACCCCGATACGGCGACGTTTCGATTTCGTCATACTGAACCTCCTGTCGAACGATTCCCTGAAAGGTAGGCGCTGTGCTGTTCTCGCTCAAACCAAGTGGACCCTCTTGCTCCCGTCTGATTTGTGTGGCATTATCCGGCTGGAAGAGGTTCTGGAGGAAATTGATTCGCAGACTCAGAAGGAGGCACTGCCATGCGCGAGGTGCGGTGGGAACGAATGTTCCCTGACGAGCTGGAAAAGGCGTTCTCTGAATGCCCGGTTGTGTATTTCGCATATGGTCTTTGCGAACCGCACGGTCCCCAGAATGCGGTCGGGCTGGATGCCCTCAAAGCGCACGCGATCTGTTGCCGGGCGGCAGAAAGACATGGTGGCATCGTTGCACCGTGCGATTTCTGGCATATTCACGAACTCGGCGGATATGCGGTGTGGTCACGTCAGGCCATCGGTGAGGTGGAACGAAGCTGGTTGACCTGCATGCCGCCCTGGGTACATCTCAAAGACGTCTGCTACCACGTGCGGCAGGCCGACGTCCTGGGTTTCCGCGCGGCCATCCTGTTCACCGGACACTACGGACCAAACTGGGAAGATCTGAAAACCCTGGTTCAGCTGATTCAGCCCTACGTCGGAACCCGCCTCTATTCATTGCCCGAGTGTGAGGCGAACGTTCCCGGCTTTGATGGCGATGGAGCGAGCGGGGACCATGCCGGGAAAGTGGAAACCTCGCTTCTCTGGGCGCTTATGCCGGAATGCACAGATGTCTCCCGTCTCCCGGATAGGGAGACCGGCGCCGCTCCGTGGGCAATGGGGAGAAACGCGTACGAAGCCAGCCGGCGGATCGGAGAACGCATGGTGGAGGACGAGGTTGCCTGGCTTGGCAGGAAAGCCGGCGAACTTCTGGAGGAGTACGAAAAATCCAGACCACCGCACACGCTCAGAACGTTTGAGGATGTCGAACGCCTCTGGGAAGAGGTGGTTCGCCCTCACGTTCCCGAGTTCCGTTCTATGCAGCTCTCCTGGAAGCAACACGAAGAGGTGCCTGAGGGCAGTGCCTGGTACGCAAATTGGAAGGTTCCCGAGCGCGCGTGATCCCATCAAAGTTGCTCACATTTTCGTTCGGCCCTGACAGGAGACAACCCTTCAAACGTCCTCTGGAACGCGGTACTGGCGGCCGCCTTTCGCCCCGGGGTGAAAGGGGACATTCGCCATCCCGGGGATGATTTGCGATATTTATGTCTCTCGCGAACGGCGTGCGATTTTGTCTTTCATTTCCAACTCATTGCACGAGAATTGTCTATGACTTCAGGTGAACTTCGCCGGGGCTTCCTTGACTACTTTGCCAAACGGGGCCATCGTATCGTCCCCTCATCCCCTTTGATCCCGCACGATGATCCCACGCTGCTGTTTGCCAACGCAGGGATGAACCAGTTCAAAGATATTTTCCTCGGGCTGCGCGTTCCGGAATTCCGCCGCGCAGCCTCCTCTCAGAAGTGCATCCGGGCGGGAGGAAAGCACAACGATCTCGAGGACGTCGGGAAGGACGGGACGCATCACACCTTTTTTGAGATGCTCGGGAACTGGTCGTTCGGCGATTACTACAAAGCGGAAGCGATCGAATGGGCATGGGAATACCTGACTTCGGAGCTTCAACTGCCAAAAGACCGGCTCCGGGCAACCGTTCATCATTCGGACGATGAAGCGGAGGAACTCTGGGCGAAAATTGCCGGGATACCTCGATCCCATATCTCCCGCCACGGCGACAAAGACAATTTCTGGGAGATGGCGGAAGTCGGCCCCTGCGGCCCCTGCACGGAAATCCATCTCGACATGGGAGCTCACCGTGGGTGTGGCCGTCCTGATTGCGGGCCCAACTGCAGACACTGCGATGAGCTGCACGACGCACGGTTCATGGAGCTATGGAACCTCGTGTTTATGCAATACTATCGCGATGAAAATGGCGTTCTGACGCCGTTGCCGGAAACACACGTAGACACGGGAGCAGGTTTTGAGCGGCTCTGCTCGGTGATTCAGGGCAAAAGCTCCAACTACGATACGGACCTGTTCATGCCGATCATTCGGGCAACGGAAGAGAAAACCGGCCGCGAGTACGTCTCGGGAGCGGAAGGCACGCCTTTCCGCATAATTGCCGACCACATGAGGGCTCTCACGTTGGCCATCACCGATGGCGGATTCCCGTCCAACGTGGGAAGGGGATACGTTCTCCGGCGGATCCTGCGCCGCGCCAGCCGGGCCGGTCGCCAACTCGGATTGCGCGAACCTTTTCTCTACGAGCTGACGAATTCCGTCGTCGACACGATGGGAAGCGCCTACCCTGAACTGGAAGAGCGCCGTACCCACGTCGCCACGGTCATCAAACGTGAAGAGGAGCAGTTCGGGCGCACGTTGAACCGCGGCATTGATCAGTTCGAAACCTTTGCCGCGGAACTGGCGGCAACGGGATCGAGCGTACTCGATGGCGAGAAGGTATTCCAGCTTTACGACACCTACGGCGTGCCCGTCGACCTCACCGCGCTTATGGCTGAGGATATGAAACTGATCATCGACTTTGACGGGTTCAATCGGTGCATGGAAGAGCAACGGGAACGGTCACGCGCTCAGGCGAAATTCGACCGGGCCGTCACGAATTTCGGTGAAGGCCTCGTTTCGGAATTCGTCGGTTATGAAACCCTTTCGACGGAGGCACAGATAACGGGTCTCGCGGAAGGCGCCATTGTGTTGGACCAGACGCCATTTTATGCGGAATCTGGCGGACAGGTGGCTGACACAGGGGAGTTGTTCAACGCGGAGTTTTCGTTCGAGGTGACGGGGGTTCAGAAACAGGGAACCGCCATAGTGCACTTCGGGAAGGTAACGCGCGGGGAGCCCTCCATCGGAATGGTCGTAACCGCTCAGGTAAACAGCGATTTGCGCGGGCGTACCATGCGGAACCATTCGGCCACTCATCTCCTCCAGGCCGCGCTTCGGGCCGCCCTGGGGCCTCAGGTTCACCAGGCGGGATCTTACGTTTCGCCGGACCGGTTGCGGTTCGATTTCACGTGCGGGGAAGCCGTTCCGCCCGGGGTATTGCGCCAGGTTGAAGCAATGGTGAACGCCCGGATTCGCGAGAACCTTCCCGTCAATATCTCGCATTCAACTCTCGACGAAGCGAAAGCCTCGGGGGCCATTGCCCTTTTCGGTGAAAAATACGGCGAAACGGTTCGCGTCGTTCGCATGGGCAACTTCACCATGGAGCTGTGCGGAGGAACGCACGTGGACGCCACGGGGCAGATCGGGTACTTCCGAATCCTGTCGGAAAGTGGCATCGCTGCGGGAACCCGGAGGATCGAAGCAGCAACAGGGGTGACGGCAGAGGAACTGGCCCGGGAGGACAGAGACCGCCTCGCACGAATCAGCGCAATTCTCAAAGTCGGCGTGGAAGACGTCGAGACGAGAATCGCGGCACTGCTCGACCGGCTGAAGGAAATCGAGCGGGAGCTCGAAAAAGCTCAGACGGCGATGGCGGGCGCGGACGTTGATTCATGGATACGCGAAGCCGGTGAAATAGGCGACGCCAGGCTGCTCATTCGGGAGGTCACCCTCGCGGACCCGAAAGCATTCCGTGCCCTCGGCGACACAGTGAGAGAGAAACTGGGAAAAGGCGTGGCGCTGCTCATCGGACATGACGCCGGCAAGCTTTCCCTGATGCTGCTGGTTACCGACAACTTGACCTCTCGCATTCAAGCGGGTAAACTCATGAACGAGCTGGCTGCCATCGTCGGCGCGCGCGGCGGCGGCAGAGCTCACATGGCACAGGCTGGAGGAGGCTCTCCCGAGCGTCTGGCGGACCTCCTGGCAAAGGCACCCGGGGTGGTAGCCCGCGAACTGGGCAATTAGAGGATAGGGAAGCAAGAGCGCTCTTGCTTCCCGCGCAACGCCTTAGACATTATCCCATCGCCGCACACGGTCAAGTGCGTTCCGGCGGCAACGGGATAACACCTTCGCCGAGGGCTCCTTATGTCAGGCATTGCCTTCGTTCTCCTGCTTTTGGGGTCGGCACAGGCCGACACCATCCTGTCTCGTGGCTCTTCGAACGAATGGTGCTGGCGCTGCCACGGCATGGCCACCTTTTCCGTGCTGCGTGCCGACGGAACCATTCGAACGCTGTCCGCGGATTCGACGGCGTTTCTCACCTCCAATCATCGGCGCCTTCGCTGCGTAACCTGTCACTCGTGGGAGGACGTTCAAGTGTTCCCTCACGGGAAAAACGCGCACATGGCGCAGACGTGTACCGATTGCCATACGGCGGCGACGCATCCGCTCAACCGGACGGACCCGCTTCAGGCGATGCACTTTCAGGAAATCACTGACGAGTTCCGGAAAAGCGTTCATTACAAGACTGAAGGCGCGTCGTTCAGTTGCTTTTCCTGCCATGATCCGCACCGGTTCAGGAAATCTGAAAACCCCTCGCTTCAGACTATCGGAACACAGAACGGGGTCTGCCTGGGGTGCCATGGCGATGCGGCCAGATTCGCCACGCTCTCAGAACGGCGGATAGACCTGAGCGCGACGCATGCGTGGCTGCCAAGGCGGGAACTGCACTGGGAGCATGTCCGCTGCCTTGATTGCCATACGTCGTACGCGCCTCCGAATCTCTCCCACAACATCCTTCCCGCGGACAGCGCCGTACATGCGTGCGAGCAATGCCACAGGCAGAACTCCATCCTTCTCGACAAGCTGTACCGTTACCGCCACGTTGAAGAAAGAACCAGGAACGGCTTTGTTAACGCGGCGCTGGTCAACGATTCCTACGTCATTGGCTCCACTCGAAACCGGTATCTGGACCTCCTTGGCGCGGTCCTCGTTGGCGGCGCATGCGTCGGGGTGGCAGTGCACGGATTCGGCCGCTGGCAGAGCGCGAGAAAGAAGCGGAAGTGAGGACGCAGATGGATACCATACACCGCGAGTACCTCCACCCTCTTTGGGTGCGTATATGGCACTGGCTGAACGCCGCTCTGTTCCTCGCGTTGACGGTAAGCGGCTTCAGTCTGCATTTCAGCGGCAGCGCGGCGCAGTTGCTTCCATTTCGTACTGCGATCCTCGTGCATAATGCCTCAGGTGGGCTGTTCGCGATCGCCCTGGTTCTTTACGTCATTCTCCTCGGAATCACCGGGGAGTGGCGCCAGTACTTCGCGGTACGGCCGCGGATGCTCACGCTCATCGGGCAAAACCTTCGGTTCTACCTCATCGACGTGTTCAAAGGGGCACCCCACCCCGAATCACCGACACGGACCCAAAAGTTCAATGCGCTACAGCAAGTGACGTATTTTCTCGTACTTGTTGTCGGCATGGTACCCGTTGCCGTGACCGGCGTAATGCTGAGTGTTCCCGAAACCGCGCCGAAGCAGATCCTCGGAGCGGGGGGGATCTGGCCTGTCGCCGTGTTGCATACATTGCTGGCGTATGGACTGGTTGCGTTCTTTGTCGGGCACGTCTACCTGACCACGATGGGTCCCACGCTGTGGAGCGACATCAAAAGCATGTTCACCGGATGGCACGAACATGTTCACGGGCAGGCTGATATACAGCCCCAGGAACAGGGAGACACGCCATGACCGACACCCCTCAGCGAAACTCGAACGAATCATTCCCGTGCCCCGGGTGGTGGAAACGTGCATTCCGGAACCGACGACTGAGGAAGTGGGGCTTCGGGATTATGGTCGCCGTTGTGTGCGGTCTCGCGATCCGGTACATCCTTGTGCCGTGGGGGTTTCAGAAATACACCGGTGTTGTCAACGCGGAGCTCTCCTATCCGAACAGCAAAGCAGTTTCCGAGGCAGAGTTCGAGGCAATCGCCGCGGATCTTCGTTCCGAAGGCCTTCTCCGGCGCGCGTTGGCGCTCACGTCGTCGGTAACGGATTCGATCACGCGGAAAACCCGGATCAGGATGATCGCCGCCACACCAAGTTTCCAGCGGCAGGAGGAATTCGCGCACATCCGTTATTTCAGAGATGCGGGTATCCGTCGTTATGAGGGCCCCAAAACGTGCATACGTTGCCACGAAACGATTGACGTCCGGAGACCGGACGGAACGATCCAGAAAGTGAAGACGATCCCCGATGTTTTGAACACCATCCACTACAAGTTCCAGAGCATGGACGGGGGGTTCACGACGTACGGGTACGACGGCCGGCAGGTCAATACAGGCACTCGCGGAATCCCGGTCGGGAAGATAGACCGAGCGTGCGGAGTCCCCGGCAGTTTCTCGTGGACAGGCTGGGCGGCGCTGATTGAAACGAAGCCTGCCCATGCCGGCGGGGAAGTCGTTCTTCGCAGCGAAGGCTGCGGTCAGTGCCACATCGGGGGCGGGTACCATCCTGCAACCGAAAACATGATGCCGGGGCTCGTCGTACCGACGCCGAAGGTTGCGGCGGAAGGGCTCGATTGCCTGATCTGCCATGCATCCGCATACGACATGAATCAGCGCTTTGTGATCAGAGATGAACACGGTCTCCGATGGAATCAGGACAGGTCCCTCCGGGCAGCGCTTTCTGTCGGCAGACCGACGAACGAGAATTGCCTGAATTGCCACCAGCATAACATGGGTGGAGACACGTACGCCTACAACGCCTCGGCGCAGGCACTTGGCACCCAGAATCAGAGACTTTTGCACAGCACTGCCAAACGTGGCAATCCGTTCAGCGTACATGATGATGTCCATGCGCGCGCCGGGCTCGTATGTCTGGATTGCCACCGACCGCAAGGGCACAAAATTCCTCGGGGAAACAAGGGAACGGATCTGGTGGCGAACGACCTTCCGGGCGTCAAGGTAGAATGCGAGATGTGCCACACGTCCGCACCTCATGTCCGGAATCGCAGAACCCGTGCGGCGTTGAATGGTCACGCAGACTACATCGCCTGTGAAACCTGCCATATCGCCCGCCTCCTTCCCTTCAACAACGTGTTGAAAGACTGGGTGCATCCGATCTGGAACGAAGAAGAAGGCATGTACGTTCCGAAGGCGGTGTACAGCAGCGGTGATCCCAACCGGGGTCTCACGTACCTTTGGTTCAACGGAAACGGAACATTTCTCGCGAATGCTCTCGGCGCCAACCCCAACCGCAACCCTGATTACAACCCCCTGATGCGCCAGATAGTCATGATACAAGATCCGGTGGTTCTCGGAGAAATCGCCGCGAACACACGCGATATCCGAACGCGGTACGGCCTCGATTCCGCTGCGTACATGGCTCGTATCGCCAATGCACTGTCGCAACTTTCGCCGGATATGCTTTCGCGGCGGCGGGAAATGATTGAACGCAACCTGCGCGTCCGCATGAATGAAGGGAAGAGCAGAATTTACCCCTTCAAGCTTTTCAACGCCATGATGTTCGAAGACCTGAACAACGAGGGACCGTTCGGTGCAATGATTCTGCCCTTCGACTACCGTACGTATTTCGAAACAGGGGACGCTGAAAATGCCGTCAAGGTCGCGGTTGCGAATCCCATCGTGAAACGGATGTACGAGACCCCGTTCAAGCTCTACATGATGGACGAATTCATGGCGTATTTCGGAGTTGGGAAATGGACTGCCAGATACCCGCTGGATGCGGGCAACTGGAACGTACAACCTCGCTGGATGCGCCAGATGGGAACTCTCATGGTAAACCACGGCATCCAGCCCGTGGGCAGGCAGTGCGCGGAGTGCCACAATCGGAACGGCATCCTGGACTTCGCCGCGCTCGGATACACTGCGGACCGCGTGCGCGCACTTCAGAACCTGCCGGAATTGAGCTATTTTCAGCCACCATTACGGCCGTCACACCGGCAAGAAGGCGTAGAGATCGAGGCAGAGGCAACAGATGCTTCAGAACGGTAAAATCTGGGTGGGCAAAGGCGCGGATCCCGTATACCTTCTGCCAACCATGGCAAATCGGCACGGCCTCATTGCGGGAGCAACCGGCACCGGAAAGACCGTGACGCTGAAGGTGATCGCAGAAGCGTTCAGCGATATGGGCGTTCCGGTGTTCGCTGCCGACATCAAGGGTGATCTGGCAGGGATAGCCGTCGCTGGAACACCTAATCCCAAGGTGGAAGAACGGTTGCGCACACTCGGCATCGAAGGCTTTCAGTACGCGGGCTTCCCCGTCCGCTTCTGGGACCTGTTTGGCGAAGCAGGCCATCCCGTGCGCGCAACCGTCTCCGACATGGGCGCGCTTCTGCTCTCGAGGATGCTCGGGCTCAACGATACGCAGGCGGGAGTGCTGAACATCACTTTCCGGGTGGCGGATGACAACGGCCTTCTCCTTCTGGATCTCGCCGATCTGCGCGCAATGTTGCAGTACGTCGGTGACCACGCAAGCGAGCTTACAACCAGATACGGAAATGTCTCCACGCAAAGCGTGGGAGCGATTCTGCGCGCTCTGTTGACGCTGGAGGATCAGGGGGGCGCAAAGTTCTTCGGTGAACCGGCCCTGGATATTTCCGACTGGATGCAGGTGGACCCGCAGGGCAAAGGCTACATCAACATATTGCACAGCGAAAAGTTGTACATGTCGCCCGCGCTTTATTCCACGTTTCTCCTCTGGATGTTGTCAGAGCTGTTCGAAGTGTTACCCGAGGCAGGAGACCTGCAGAAACCCAGATTGGTCTTCTTCTTCGACGAAGCACACCTGTTGTTCAAGGATGCGCCAAAGGCACTTCTGGAGAAAATCCAGCAGGTGGTTCGTCTGATCCGTTCCAAAGGCGTCGGGGTCTACTTCGTTACCCAGGTCCCCTCTGATGTTCCGCAGGAGGTTCTTGGCCAGCTTGGCAATCGCGTGCAACACGCGCTCCGTGCGTTCACACCGGCGGACCAGAAGTTTGTGAGGGCCGCTGCGAGAAGTTTTCGCGCCAATCCGAATTTCGATTCCGAGAAGACGATTTTGGAACTTGGCACAGGCGAAGCGCTGGTCTCGTTCCTTGACGCCGATGGAAAGCCTTCGATTGCTGAACGTGCGATGATCCTGCCCCCGCAGAGCTCCTTCTCTGCAATTGACGACAGGACCCGCGGCCGGATCATCTCCTCCTCGTTGCTGGGCCCCAAGTATGAGAACGCGGTAAACAGGAAATCAGCCTTCGAGATGCTGCAATCGGAGTCGCCGGCGACGCGTGAAGCATCACAGGAACGGCCGACTGCACCGAAACGGGTGCCCGCTCGAACCAGCGGACGGAAACCCAGAACTCCGCTGGAAGCCACGGCGGGTTCGATGATGACAACGATCGGACGGGAGGTAGGCAGACAGATTATACGAGGCATCCTCGGGTCCATACTCAAACGATAGTCTTCGGAACGCTTTTGAACTTCGTAAAGCCGGGCGACTCATGGGTTCACTCAACCGCCCCGGCCGTCCTCCAGAAACACAAGAACGGTGGTGTGCATGCTGACCAAGAGAATCATACCCTGCCTCGACGTGCGGGCGGGAAAAGTTACCAAAGGGGTCGCCTTCCAGGGGAACGTCGACGTTGGAGACCCCGTGGCCATGGCAAAGCATTACTACGAACAGGGAGCGGACGAGATCGTCTTCTACGACATCACCGCCTCCCACGAGCGACGGGATATCATGATAGATGTGGTGGCCAGCGTGGCCCGCGAGATCTTCATCCCTTTCAGCGTGGGCGGCGGACTGCGAACACTTTCCGACATGCGCCGGGTGCTCCTTGCCGGTGCGGAAAAGGTCAGCATCGATTCGGGCGCGGTCAGGAACCCCGACACGATACGCCAGGGGGCGAAAGCCTTCGGGCGGCAGTGCATCGTACTTTCCATGCAGGTGAAAAGGGTCCCGTGCACCCCGAATATTCCCTCGGGGTATGAGATTTTCATTGATGGCGCGCGCACCGCCACCGGGCTTGATGCGATCGAATGGGCACAACGCGGCGAGGAGCTTGGCGCAGGGGAACTCGTGGTGAACTCAATCGACGCTGACGGTGTGAAGACCGGCTACGATGTTGACCTGACACGACGCATGGCGGAAGCCGTGGGCATCCCTGTGATCGCTTCGGGCGGCGCGGGAGAGCCTTCGCACCTGTATGACGTTTTTTCTCAAGGAAACGCTGACGCGGCTATTGTCGCTTCAATGATCCATTTCGGCACGTACTCCATCCCGGAAATCAAGGATTACCTGCACCGGCGTGGCCTCCCGATCAGGATGGTGTGAGTCCCTGAGTAAGACCGGCAGAGAAAGGCGAAAGCGCGGAATCTGTTTTTGTTCAATGGCGGATCAGAGCACGCGAAGGTGGAACCCGCCGTCTACCACAATCGTGATGCCGGTGGAATACGCAAATCGACCCTCTGCGACCGCGACAACTGCTTGCGCGACATCCTCCGGTTGTCCCCACCTTTTGATGGGTAGAAGGTTTCCTTCGAAAATCAGTCTGTCGTACTGTTCCCGCACTTTTTCCGTCATATCGGTCTGAATCACCCCCGGTTGAACCTCGTACACACCGATGCCATCCCCGGCAAGGCGCGCCGCGAACACTTTCGCTGCCATGGCAAGGCCTGCCTTGCTGACGCAGTAGTCGCCGCGATTCACAGAGGGTGCGAAGGCGCTGACTGAGGTTATGAACACGATTTTGGGCTGCTGAATGAGCCCGGCGCGCTGCCACTGGATCATTTTCGTCGCCACAGCCTGAGTAAGGAAATAAGGACCTTTCAGATTAGTGTGAACAAGCCTGTCGAAGCTTTCTTCAGTCGCCTCCAGAACATCGGCGCGGATTGCCGGCGCAACACCGGCGTTGTTGACGAGCAACGTCACGGGACCGAGTCGGTTTTCCGTTTCGGAAATCAGCCCTGCCCGGTCATTGGCATCAGAGATATCCGCGCGGACCGGAACGGCGCGCCGCCCGAGGCGACTGATCTCCTCACAGGTATCCGCCGCGGCTTCCGCGTTGTGCGCAAAGTTGACCGCGACGTCAAAATTCGCCTTCGCCAACCCGAGTGCAATACTTCTTCCGATCCCACGCCCGGCCCCGGTCACAACGGCTACAGGAGGTTTTGTTGTCATGCGATCCCCTTCCACGCACATCCTCGAGCATCACCAGCAGGGCGGTCCCGATACGCCTGCTCTGTGGAGGGCGGTTCTGGCGGCGGCGTTGACCACCAGAACCGCCTTCTGCACCTTCGTCAACTGAACCTTTCCGACCAGCACGGAATGAATGTTCCGGCTGATCTGGAGCGCTACTTCACGATACACGCTCCCCATCAACGCAACAGCCATCCGGGAATCGGCGGAAACCGCACCGCAGAGGGGGCGCGCCAGATCGAAGTAGTGGAACACGCGTTCGAGTTCGAACTCCATCAGTTGCAGAAACCCCGGCGCAGGCTCCCATGACTTCAGGTCGTCTTCCCTGCATTTGAACCTAGCCAGATCCTCCAGCGGCACGTAAATTCTCCCCCGGCGCGCATCTTCGGCAACGTCCCGAAGGATGTTCGTCATCTGTAAGGCGGTGCTCAGGTCCGTCCCCCAGCGCGGAGTTCGCGGGTCGGTCCAGCCAAAAATCGCCAGCGACAACTCACCGATGGTGGTGGCGACACGATCGCAGTACACCAGCAGTTCCTCGAATGTTGCGTACCGCGTTTTGACAAGGTCCATCCGGCACCCCTCAATGAGTCGCCTGAACGATTCGAGGGGAATGGGAAAACGAGCAACCGCGTCTGCAAGAGCCACCAGGATCGGGTGATCTGTAATTCCCCGGTAACACCGTTCCAGCCCCTTTTCCCACTCGTCCAGCAGGGTTTCACGGTCTGCGTGGCCGGTGTACTCGTCGGCAATGTCGTCAGCGAATCTGCAGAACGCGTACACGGCGTACACCGCGTCGCGTTTGCGTTTCGGAAGGCAACGGAAGCCGACGGAGAAGTTGGCTCCGTACAGGTGGGTGATTTCCCGACAATAGCGGTAACACCCGGCAAGATCGTCCAATCGGGGAATGGAAAATGATGAAGACATGATCAGACGTCACCCCTTTGGCATTCTGCACCAGACGCACCGGGAACCGTGCACACAGTCGGGCTGTCCTTTCCACACCGTCCGGGCAATCGTCGCAAGGGCACGTTTGGCGGCGCCAGGTTTGTAAAGGGTCTGACCCACCTCGCGGAAGTCCGAACGGGAAGCTTTCGCCAAAAACCAGCGATACGCCAGATGCCCGCCAGTCTCGTAGAGGAAACGGTTCGCCAGCCCCGTTTTGAACCGCTGACCGAAGTGTTCCTCCCACGCCGGCCCGAAGCCCCGTCCCGAAAGCACACACTGAGCAGCCAGTACGCCGGACTGCAGGGCAAGCCTGATCCCGAACCCGAAAAGATGATCTGCAAACCCTCCCGCTTCACCCACGTACAGTGGAAACGTGCTCGTCAGTAGAGGGTCGGGGAGAAAAAGATCGAGTGACCCGGACAGTGTGGGATGCTCGATTCGGGGTACACCTGCGCGCCCCCGAAAAAACGACACCGTTCTGTGAAACGCCTCCAGCGCACGGTCCTGGTGTCCGACGACCGCAGCACCGACGACGGTATATCCTTCCGCCACAAGCAGATACCCGAAGCCTCCCGGGCAGATCCGGTTGTCGAACACCGCGTGGAATCCGTCGGGAAGTCCGGTTCTCCCGAACCATTCGCGGGCAACACCCTGCGCCGCTGCTCCCCCCGTGGCAACGATATCGACCTCTTCAGGACGTGCCCTCGTGCGAAACCGGAACTGGACCCCCGCTTCCTCGGCCGCCCGTTTCAGGGCACCATCGAGCGCAGTCGGGCCCGGCCCTCTTTGAAGCAGGTACCCGAATGGCTCGGAACTCCGTCCGCTCACGCATTTCCCTGACGGACCAAACAGCTGCGCCGAGCGCTGTGGCCAGAGCGATACGGGAACCGACCCCAGCAGGCTGCAGAGCTCGATTCGCGCGTCCCTTACATCCGGGTAGTTGGTAAGTAACTGAAGATTTCCCCGGAAATGGCCGCCCACTTCACCGCGCAATTCGCGTACTTCGACGCTCAACCCTGCCCGGGCAAGCGTTATCGCCGATGCAAGGCCAGCCGGACCGGCCCCCGCGATAACAACGTGTCTGTGCTTGTCCACTGACTCCCCGTATGACACGATCGACGGGCACACGGAATCTGACGGGCCATCCCGCCCGACCACGTCGCGTTCAGCTTTCCTCGCCCCGAACCAGCCCTTCTCCAGTTCCCTTGACTGCCGCCAAACGTCCGTGTGTCGCCAGTTCTTGACGCGGCGTCCGAAGCCCTTCCTGAACAGGCGCGTGCATCAAGACCGAAGCCCGCACTGCTCCAGAACAAAAGGCCACATTAGATCGCGGTAGAAACGGTGGCCCGCAGGCCCCCAGACGTGCGCCATTCTGGTTGCCGCTCCGGCTGCCTCATAGATCCGGGCGACGCCCGCCACCGCCCGCTCGATTTCCCGCGCGGGAAAAAGCGGGTCGGTCGCACCGTGAACGAGAAGAAGCGGCCTCGGCGCTATCAGACCGGCAACGTCCCAGAATTCACCGAATCTGAGAATACCCGGGACGGTGTTGCAATCGCAGTGATGAACGAGACCATCCTCGCCAACGAACGTGCAGAATGAGCAGCTCGCCACGGCGACCGTGATCCGCTCGTCGCATGCGGCCGCATACAGCGTTGCCACTCCGCCTCCCGAATTACCCATCATGACAACCTTCGTCGCATCCACGCCCGGTTGCGCGACCGCCCAGTCAATCAGGCACTGCAGATCCCAGACACGCTCTCCGATGGGGGTCCGGCCCGCAAGAAGAGAATGAATCAGGTGGCTTCGGCAATGGGAGTTCCCGTGGCGCCCGTTCAAATCCCCTATGCAGACGGGATGAAATCCCCGCGTAGCCGGCGCAATTGCCATGAACCCCAGTTGAACCGCCTGGACCGCAACGTCGCGATCCTCGTCCTCGATCCTGGCCGCAAGATCAGGCGTCGCCGCAATCCCCACCGCGAAATCCAACCCGTGTTCGGCATAGTGCCCGTGGGGAAAAAGAGCGATCGGATGGGGGCCTGCACTCGCCGGCGTAAGGCACCAGAAAGGAACATCGAAATCAGGCTCCGCGTGCAGGATGCATTGTCGCCGGGAATACCCTTCCAAACTCTCAACCGGTCCAGAGGAAACCCGCGGGGCAAACCCTTTCGTTGCTTCTTCGATGGAGTTCAGGCCAATGAGCGCTCGCAACGCAGGCCTCGCGCGGCACGACCAGGTCCGAAAATCATCCGGCGTCTGCCCTCGGAACGCAAATGCGCGCGTCGGTTCGTCGTAAAGGCGGCGAAGATGCTGCAGAATTCCCGCGTTGTGAGCATTCATTTTGCTGAGAGGGGCAAAAGTGGACCTCGCTATCCGAGGGTGAAACAGGCGCCACAACGGGGTGGGTCCGGCAGACATCACGAACCGCAGACCGTCACGCGCCAGCGTGCAATTGCTCTACGGCCTTCCTCAAGGTGCGAGCAGAGGAATGCAGCGCCGCCAGTTCAGACTCCGAAAGGGCGCTCTCCACGACCCGCTCGATTCCGCGGGCGGATACGATGCACGGCACCCCTATACACACATCGCTCAGGCCGAATTCACCGTGCAGCAGGGCAGAAACCGTCAACACGCTTCGCTGGTTGCGAAGAATTGCACCCGCAATGCGGACAAGGGCCAACCCCACCGCGAACCACGTCGCCCCCTTGTAACCGATGATGTGGTACGCGGAGTCTCTCACCTGCTGAGTTATTGCTTCCCGCTCCGCCAGATTGTCAGCACACCCCTTGCAGATGGGGCAGTATACATCCATCTGCATGCCGGCGATATGAGTGAGAGACCACGCAACGAATTCGGTGTCGCCGTGTTCGCCGAGAACGAATCCATGAACGTTGTGGACGTCCACTCCGCAGTGCGCGCTCAGCAGATGCTCAAGCCGCGCACTGTCGAGAACCGTTCCGGAACCGATTACTCGTGAGCGATCCCACCCGGAGGTTTCGAGTGCAACATACGTCATCACGTCGACAGGATTCGTGACAACCAGGACTACCGCCGGGGAGGCCTGCTCGACGATGTCAGTCATCACGCCTTTGATGACGGCGGCGTTCTTCTGCAGCAGTTGCAGGCGTGTTTCTCCCGGGCGCTGAGCCGCCCCCGCCGTGATTACGATCAGACTCGCTGAAGAGTAATCGGAAGCGTCACCAATGCGAATGGAAACCGTGGGGAAAAAGGGTTGGCCGTGGGCCAGGTCCAGCACCTGACCGCGCACAAGATCCTCGTTTCTGTCAATCAGCACAATTTCGTCCGCGAGCCCGCTCTGGGCCAGCGCGTAAGCGAACGTCGCCCCGACCGCTCCCGCACCAACCACAACCACCTTTCGACGGCTTCCTGACGTATCCTGCATCACTGTCTTCCCCAATCTGGTATTTCCCCCATGAATCCGGGAGAATCGGCGAGCGGCGAATCCACTTTACTCGCCCAACTCACGAGAACGCCGAGCCGCGGCCTCGACAGCCTGCATGAGCGCGTTTCGAATGCCCGCGGCTTCCATGGCGTGGAGCCCCGCAATCGTCGTACCACCCGGCGACGTCACCCTGTCCCGCAGCACAGCCGGATGCTCCTCCGTCTCCAAGACCATCCGCGCCGCTCCGAGCACGGTCTGGGCGGCCAGCTCAAGCGCGAGCGGTTTCGGAAGACCCACCTTCACACCACCGTCGGCCAGCGCTTCGATAACCGTGTACACGTACCCGGGGCCGCTGCCAGACAGCCCCGTTACCGCATCCAATTGTCTCTCATCAACCCGAACTACCCGACCGACTGCCGCCAGTATCCGTTCCGCGCGGTTCATATCCGCGTCTGTTGCATGCGCACCCCGGCTGATCGCCGCCATCCCCTCCCCTATCAGCGCTGGCGTGTTCGGCATGGCTCGAACGACATGAACGGGCGGTGCTGCCTCATCGTTGCCAGAAAGCCATCGCTCCAGCTTGCCGGTCGGTACGCCTGCCATTATGGAGAGAACTGTCTGTGTCGGCATGAGCTTTCCGGCCACCGGCTCAAGCGCTTCCTCAGCCACCTGAGGCTTGAGCGCGATCACGACCACATCCGCGTTTTTCGCGGCCTCGCTGTTGTCGTTCGTCGTCCTGACGCCGCTCTCTGCGTGCAGACGTTCCCGCGCCGACGCGATGACGTCAGAAACCGTGATCTCGCTCGCATCCGCGACACCGGCGTGGAGTATCCCCTTGACCAGCGCCGTACCCATCTGACCGCCGCCAATAATTCCAATCCGGAGAGTCGTGTCCATGTCAGCGCTCCTGTCCTTTTCCGCGAACTGGCTGTTTTCATTCCAATGGTACCACGGTTAGGCGCCGAACAGACAGGGGGAACAGCAAACACGCCGGCCTGTCGGTGGCTTTTTCATTCAATCCTAACACTCCTTGGACTAATTACGTAGTCGTGGTATACATCGTACAACAAGGGCTGAGGGTTATGCGATGCCGGGACAACACGTTGCCATTATCGAAGACGAAGAAGACATCCTGGAACTCATTTCCTACAACCTGCGCAAAGAAGGCTACCGTGTAACCACGGCCAAGAGCGGGGAAGCGGGTTTGCTGGCGGTCCGCAACACTCTCCCGGATCTTGTACTGCTCGATCTGATGTTGCCCGGCGTCGACGGATTCGAAGTGTGCAGATCGCTCAAAAAATCGGCCGAAACTGCGCACATCCCGATCATCATGCTGACGGCAAAAGGGGAAGAGGCTGACGTGGTAGCCGGCCTTGAGCTGGGAGCAGACGATTACATCACCAAACCGTTCAGCCCACGCGTCCTGCTGGCGCGCGTCCGGGCTATCCTGCGCCGCAAACCGGAAACGGAGAGTGAGGGCTCGTCCCCGATCGTCGTTCACGACGTGGCCATTCATCCCGGCAGGCATGAAGTAACCGTCGGCGGCGTCCATGTTGCGCTCACACACACCGAATTCAACCTGCTGCACCTGCTCGCAAGCCGGCCCGGATGGGTTTTCACTCGTTACCAGATTGTCGAGGCCGTCCGGGGAGACAATTCCCCGGTGACAGACCGCTCCGTGGACGTTCACGTGGTCGGCCTGAGAAAGAAACTCGGAGAGGCCGGACGTTATATCGAAACGGTGCGGGGAATGGGCTACCGCTTCAAAGGTTGAACGCATGCGCCGCATGACGTTTGCATGGCATCTTGTACCCGTGGTCGTTCTTATCGTGTGGGGCGCGTCGCTCCTCTCCGCGATGTATGCCGCCCGCGCCATCCGCGCGTTCCATGCCGGGCAAACAGGCGCCGAGCTTGCCGCGCGGGCAAAACTGGTCAGACAGGTGATTACCCCGTTCCTTCTCCAGGCGAATCCCGCTTCAATCGATAGTATCTGCAAGGTCTTCGGGGTTGCCTCTTCCTCTCGCATCACGGTGGTAGGCAAGTCCGGCGCAGTTCTGGGAGAAACCGGTCCGATCGCGGCGCGACTGGACAACCACGCTGATCGCCCCGAAATTATCGCCGCATTTTCAGGTAGAACTGGCTCTGCGGTACGATTCAGCCACACTACGCGCCAGACGATGATGTACACCGCGATTCCGGTGTTTCAGGGCGGGGAACCGGTGGCTGCGGTTCGCGTGGCAAAGCCTGTCGACAGCATCGAATTCCTGGTTGTTCACCTCCAGTGGCGTTTCTTTCTCGCGGGTGCCGTGGTGGCGCTTGTGGCCACTGTCGCCGTCCTGATAGCCATCCGAAGGGCAACCGATCCGCTGGAGACGATGCGCCGGGTCGCCCACGCGTACTCTCAGGGTGATTTCCGCGAAAGCATTCCGACATCACGTGTGTCTGAAGTTGACGACCTCGCCGAATCGCTCAACGCAATGGCGAGACAACTCGACGAGCGGATACGTTCGCTGGTTCGTCAGCGGAATGAGCAGGAGGCCGTTCTTTCCAGCATGGTTGAAGGCGTCATTGCGGTAGATTCGGGGGAGCGGGTGATCAACCTGAACCTCGCGGCGGCAAGGCTCCTGGGAGCAGACCTGGCGCGATCGAATGGACGATTGATCCAGGAAGTGGTGCGGAACACGGAGCTTCAGCAGATAATTCGGAGAGCCCTGGATAGCCACGAACCGGTTGAGGGGGAAATCGCCATCCGCACGGAACCGCGGGTCTTCCTCCAGGCGCACGGAACCGTGCTTCGCGACGGCACAGGCGAATGCATCGGTGCCCTCGTCGTTCTGAACGACATCACCCGCCTGCGCACGCTCGAGAATATGCGAAAAGAGTTTGTAGCCAACGTTTCACATGAACTGAAAACGCCTATCACCTCCATCAAAGCCTCAGTTGAGACGCTGCTCGATGGCGCGATGGAAAACCGGGAGATGGCGAAGAGGTTCCTCGAGATTGTGGTCCGGCATGCCGACAGGTTGAATGCCATAGTTGACGACCTGTTGAGTCTCTCTCGAATTGAGCAGGAAGCGGAAAACCGGCAGATCGAATTGGACGCTCTCGACGTGGAACCGGTGCTGCAGGCCGCGGTCCAGTCATGCCTCGTACCTGCGGGCGAACGTGGGATAACTATTCAGGTCTCATGTGCAGATAATCTCAAAGCAAGAATGAACGCTCCCCTGATAGAACAGGCCGTGGTGAACCTGATCGACAACGCAACGAAATACAGCGAACCCGGTGGGGAAGTACGCGTCGTGGCGGAACAGAAAGGCTCAGAAATCAGGATCGACGTCCGGGATACCGGGTGCGGAATCGCGCCTGAACACCTGCAGAGAGTTTTTGAGCGATTTTACCGGGTGGACAAAGCAAGAAGCAGGAACGCCGGCGGAACGGGGCTGGGACTTTCGATCGTCAAACACATCGTACAGGCTCACGGAGGTCGTGTGACGGTGGAAAGTGCATTGGGAAAAGGCAGCACGTTCTCCCTGTTTCTTCCCGCTGCATAGACCGAAAGATGACGGCATCGCCCTTCACAGCACTACCATGGCCTTGATTGCCACCCGGCGAGTCCACGTCTCTGCGCTCGGATCACCGACGATCAGAAACAGATCGAAACCATTCCGCACAAGCTGGCGAAAGCTGCAGTACCCGTTGAAACGGCTCTTCCATGCATTGCCGGAGCCATCGTCGTTGTACGTGAGTCTGCCCGAAATGCTTCGTTCAGCGGTCAGGTCATACTGAACCGTCGTCACCACCTGATAACGGTCTTCCACGCCTCCAGCCGGTCGCAATGCGTGTCCCACAGGAAAATCTCTTCTGCGAAACTGAAAGCGCGCACTCGCGGTAACCCGATCCCACGAGTGGATACCCTGGTCCAGTGTCACAAGCAGGTAGTCAGCCCCCTGAAGCCATCCCCACCGGGCTGAAATCCCCCCTTTTTGATAGGTCTGGTCCTGTTTCCAGCCAAGCTCATGGAGAAGCGTCCAATCACGATACGGCGGGCGCTGTTCGACCCGGAACTCCGTGGAAAGCTCCGTTCCTCCCCGGGCTTTCGTCCACGATTCGAGGGTATAGCGCTGGAGATAGAGGTTGCCATTGCTGCGGATGGAACGGTGAACGAACCCGAACACGTTCCATTCCCTGAACCACTGCCGGTCGGCCGTGCGTTCGTAGCCCAGTTCGATGGAAGCATCGCGCTGGTCGAAGTCCATCGGGTCGAGCAATCCGTCAACCGGCGTCATCCCTTTGCCCAGGTGACGGGCCTTCACCACCAGTGACGGCCCGCTCGCGGTCGGAGTTATCTGGTAATCCCCTTCCAGATTGAACCCGTCCGCGCTGTCCCCATCACTTTGCGCAAAACCTGTCTGCAGGCGCATGTATTCGGTCAAACTCCCGATCATGCGAGATTTCTTCACCAGTGAGACGAACAGCAAATTGTCTTCAACCATTGGCACGCCGGAACGCACCGGCGTATTCGGGGGTGCATGGCGCCAAACCACGTTGTTCTCGAATTCCAGTCTCGGAACTGGCTGCCAGTACCAACGGGCGGCTGAATGGAGGACCTCCTCGCGGTCGTACGCTGTCAGTACACCGATACGGTGGTTGCGGATTTGCCCGAAATACTTTCCGCCGCCGTACATTTCTCCGATGCGTTGGCCGTACATCATCCATGCATCCGGAAGGAACCGGTATCCTTCAACGAAAAACGGCCGGCTGTCGGCGCGTTGCTTTTCACTGTACGAGAAGTCCAGCCCGAGAACGTCATTTTCCACATTCCGAAAATCAGGATACACGCACCCGATAAACGTCTGACCGGAGGGGAAGGTCTTCTTCACGTCCAACCCTACGTATCCATCAAAACGCCCCCCGCGTGCCTGAGCAACACCGTACAGCATCACCAGTGGGAAGGCCCGGGCCGTCGACCCCACGTCGAGGTTCTCCCAGTGCGCGATTCGCGTTCGATCCCATGCGAACCCCATGTTCGGCCAGCGGCTTTCCTCCTGCAGGCGGGGAACCCACCTCCGGATCGAAACGCCCACCGTGTTTTTCCCTGAAGCGAGTCCCAACATGCGGTACGGCACGGACACCTCCACATTCCAGCCGGCGGAGTCGACGCGAGCGGCCGCGGTCCAGTCCCCGCGCCATTCGATCTTCGTCGCAGCCCCATCGGGAATGAAATCGGCCTGCGTTCCGCGAGGTGTCACTGTGAACGCGTACGCGCCGTTGCTTCGCCGGAGGTTCTCCGCGTCGATCTCAAACGAAATGAAATCGTCGCTCAGAGAAGGCACGGCGTTCCCCTTGTAAGCCAGTTGCAGCCTTTTTCGTTCTTCCATGCGAAGCCTGTCCGGATTCCTGTCGAAGCACCGCGCGAAGAAATAGAGGCCGCGGTCATCAGAGGCCATCCACACTACGGTGGATTCGGTCGGAGCCCGGTTCCAGTCGTGGCAGTGGAAATCATCGACACGAATCGCACCCGACCATTCCCCGGGGGTCCAGATGCCGTCAATTCGGGGAGGTTCCGCAAGGCGGCCCGGGGGAATGCGCAGCGCATTGCCCAGAGCGCCGGTTGCGGGAATCAGCTCCTCGGCAACAGATCGCGATAACACCGCAAAGAGCACGAGGATGATACCGGACATGGAAGGGAACGCAGCGCGGGAGACATGCCCTGTCAAAAAAGCCATCCTCACCTCGATTGCCACGTTCCGAAATCACGACAATGTCGGCTGCGACGCCGGAGCCCTGTTCGGATTTGTCACGGCGCCATGCCGTTTGTCAAAATATTGGCCCAGTCGCCGGAGCACCCCAACCCGCTTCGAATCATGAGGGGCCGTTCGGGGCGTTCCACTATGCGGTGGGAAAACCTGATTGCCCATCCTTCCGAGCAGTTCGGTGTCAGCGATCCTCGCCGCGATTCACGGCTTCTGCCGCAACGCGTGGCAAACCATGCCGCCGCGTTCCCGCGTGCTTCCACCCCTCATTCCGTCGTAAATTCAGACCGAGCCCTTTGGATATCCCTCGGCTTCTTCAGGGAACTCCCGATGACGTTCAGCCGGAATCCCGCTTCCCTTGCAGCAATCCTCATACTGCTCGCCCTGCAGGGATGTGAAAGGACACGGGTCACACCACCCGTTGAGATGCGGAACCTGCGCGTAACTCCCACGAAAATCGGCCTCGACATAAGCTTCGAGTTGATTGACTCAAGGGGGCAGCCGACGATCATGATGTTCGGTAACGGCGTCGTGCGGATTGATGATTCGCCGGACAGCGTCCAGAAAGAGGTTTTCCCGGGGCATCCAGCGGGGAGCTCAGCACTCGATTCGACGTGGCTGCTGTACAACGCTCGCCTTTTCGTAACGCGCGAGCATTTTGTGATCGTGCGAGGCGGGGATTCGGCACGCGGGCAGGACAAATACCTCTGTTCGCTGGGAGTGTATCCCTATTCCCATTTCCTCAGGAAGCCGAAGCATCCTACCGGCAACGTGCGGGTAGCTCTCGTGGGAATGGATGGCAGGCGCGTTCTTTTGGGTCACGCACCCGTTGTCTGGCCGCCCGAAGCATTCAGCGCGATTTCAGGAACCGGCGATCAGAGTCGCTTCGGCAATCGTTGACCAGCCCGGCGCTTCCCGGCACCCTGCACCTCACGCCGGCACGATTTTGCCGAGTATCCGACGCCCCCTCGCTCCGGTCGCACCCGGTACATTGGAAGGTTCACCGCAGACCGTCTCGTTGGCGAGAACCGCGAACGCAATGGCTTCTTTCCCGTCCACCGGCAAACCGAGAACCGACGAATCCTCAACCGGTACCGGCGCCAGCAACTCGGTTATTCGCTGCCTCAACACCGGATTCCTCGCTCCTCCCCCGGAAAGGTAGACGGACGACAGCGACACGTGGGGAAGTACGAACCTCGCGTACGCATCCACGATGGACCGGGCTACAAATTCAGTGAGGGTGCTGACCAACGTCGCGTCCGGACGGATACCCCTGCGCTCAACCACGCCACAAACGAACTGCCTGCCCCACTGCTCCCGCCCGGTGCTTTTCGGAGGAATTTGCCGGAAGTATCGCTCCTCCAGCAGATCCCGAACCAGGCTTTCATCCGGGTGCGCACTCGCGGCGATCCGTCCATCCTCGTCGTACGTCCTCGCACCGCGCGTCATCAACGTAACCGCCGCGTCAATCACCATATTCCCGGGCCCCGTATCAAACGCGCGGACGTCCTCGAGCTGCGGTGTCACCAGGGTGAGATTGGCGATTCCCCCGATGTTCTGAAGGGCAATCGTCTCTTCGTTCCGCCGGCACAGCACCCAGTCCGCATACGGAACAAGCGGCGCCCCCTCGCCCCCCGCGGCGATATCCCGTGGCCGGAAATCCGCTACGGTTGTAATACCTGTGCGCTCCGCGATTACGGCCGGCTCCCCGACCTGCAAGGAGGACGCCGTGCCGGCTCCCCGCGGCACGTGGTACACCGTCTGGCCATGAGAGCCTATCAGATGGACATCCGCCGGCAAAAGTCCGACAGACTTGATCACGTTCAGCGCGGCCTCGGCAAAAAGCTCCCCCAGCGTGAAATTCATCTGGCACAGTTCACGTACATGGCCGTCAAAAAGAGCATGAATCTGCTCCTGCACCTCACGTGGATACGGATATGTCTGCGCCGCGCGCACACTTTCCAGGCGCAGCGACGTACCGTGGCCGCTGATTTCCACCAGTGCGGCATCAATGCCGTCGACGGAAGTACCTGACATCAGGCCGACGATGCGCCGCACGGGCAGGCCGCAGATTTGCTCTGGCAACACGGCAGGCACCTTTCACCGGCGGTGATCGAGTTCCAAAAGCGCCACGAATAGCGCCTTCCATTCGCTCAGGCGCGCCGGAACATCCTCCGCCGTCCACGGGCTCGTTACGAGTCGCTGAAGGGCCTTGCGACCATCTCGCGGCGAGACGGGCAGCCGCAGCACTGCGGCATCCACCCATCGCGGAAACGCGTGGACCCGACCGTTCAACCCCGCCCAGGCGCGAATCAAATACTCCAGACCAGGCCCCAGGGTCCGCACCATGGTTTCCGCAGCAGACCCGGCGGACTTCTCGGTTGCCTCATCCCATTCGCGCAGCGCGCTCAGCGAAATGGTCGCGATTTCCCGCGCGCGTTGTGCGAGCAGATCGGAACGGCGGACAAGACCGGATACCACACCCCGGGGATCCAGAACAATCCGGTTAGTCTGAAGCAGTTCGAGAGCGTCAATCGCTTCACCCGAAACGAATGGTCCCTGCAGCGCCGTTTCGAGAGACCGGACGGTATGGAACCTGAGGTCCACACGCCGCCCCGCGATCACCATCTGGTCCGCTTGGATAACGTCGTCCCCCGGATATTGCCGGATTATCCCGCGGTCCGCCATTGGTGCAAATGCCCGGAGCCTGCTGGTCGGATCCGGGATCTCGTGTGCGATCAGCCGCACATCCAGATCCGATGCGCTGTCGGCACACCCGCGGGCGTAGGAATCCGCTACGAGAGCCGCCACCGACCCCAGAGGTCTGCCACGGACAAATAACGCTTCGATTAGTGCATCCACTTCGCGTGGCGTTAACGGGACGTCCCGGCCCGCGCCCTTCGCGAATCGCAGTAACGTAGCGTCAATCCCCACGGCGGACAGCGACTCCACGGCCTCATCAAGAAGCTCTTCCGCGAGAGTCGCCGAGCGTTCCCTGTTTGCAAGCGATACCATCGTCTGCACGCGTTCCGCAAAGCCTTCCCTCACCAGAATCAAGGACTCACGGGAAGACACGGCTGGTGAGGTCTCCGATTCGCCTGCTATCTGCGTCAGCTGGCGTCCGAGGAGCGCGATCGCGTGGGCGAAACGGACAGAGTCCCCTCTCCTCAAAAGCACACGCGGCGGGGCTTCGCTCCAGTTCGCGAGTGAGAGAGCCAGTCGCCTCAAAGGCTGCAGATTGATCACAGTTCGGGGCATCGCGAACACACGTTCTTTTGGCGCGGTTTCCCCGGGATCAACCCGGGTGGGGTTCGGGTTTCCGGGAAGGTTCTACGTGCCGCGCTCTGCCGGTCTCCCTACCCAATTCTTCATGCGGCAAAAACCAGGGCGGGAGAATCGCCGCCGGGAGAAGAATCTGCGTCTCCTCGTCAACGCCGAGCACTTCGGCAATCCCCGCGATCTCGATCTCTTCCGCAACGTCGAATTCTGCGATGTCAAGCTGATACCCGATCAGTTCCTCAACACGCATTCCCACGAAATTGAGCCGGCACCCGGGGTCAAGAAGCTCGTTACCGTCTCCTTTGATGGGCAGGCCGTGGATTCTGCACACCAGAGGGCGCGACTGGTAGATACGGCAGTCGTGTTCCGGACTCAGAAAAGGACACGGCAACACTGCTGCAGGCTCCAGAAGCCGATCCAGCTCCGACTCGTCCAGGACGTCGACTCGACGCGTCGCAACGTCATCCAGATTCTCAACGAAAGCAGTGGCGCGCCGTACGCAATGCTCCCGAATTTCCTCGTCCAGACTCCCGAACGCCGCCTGTACTAGAGCCATATCCGCGAGCGAGAAGGCAAACGTCCCAAAGCAGCATTCCGCACAACCACGTCGGCAATGAACGTGCTCGGCGTGGCGCGCGGTTTCACGCGCCATATAGTCATCGACGATTGCAAGGGAATCCCGGTACCTCGCCGCCGCCCACCGCAGAATCTCTCGGGCACCACCCACCGGCAAACTAGCGCTGCTCCCACAGCTTGAGCCGGGTACCCTTCTGAATGGTATCCGCGAGCTCCACCTGATTCATGATCGCCGCATCGTTCGCCGTGAACCCCGGGGGCATCGTGGCGGGCAGAAACGAGGAAAACACTCCCGTGCGGCTCGCCACAACTGTTTTCACTCGGAACGGCTTCACGGCAAGGATCGTGGGATTTGTCAGCGCGCGGAAACCGCGCATCGTGCTCAGAAAGCTCGTCTCATACGTCGCGGCAAGCGCCTTGGGTGTAAGTCCTACAAACGCATATACCTTCACGTTGTACTCGATGAAATGAGCCACCACGGCCAGCGCCGTCCCGCTCACGGTAACCGTGGCGCGCACATCCCGCGCGGGAAGACCGTTTACCGTAACACTCGTGTTCTCCATTACCGTGACGCCGTCCTGAGAAAGAAACGAGGCGGCAGCAGCCGAAGCCGTCGTCGCACCGGAAACAATAGAAATCTGTATGTTGGCGTTCTGATCTGGCGCGACAAGCGCTACTTGCGCCGCGTCATTGACGGTTCGCCAAGATGCCGGGACAGGGAACTGGAAACGGAGATCGGGATGGTAGAACACACCTCCGTCTGTGAACCCCTGGCGCGGGTTCTGACCGAGAATCATCCCATCAATGTGGTCTAACAACGTGTCTTTGCCGACCTTGTTTGTGGCGTAGCCCTGTGCCGCCCATTCCGCTGCCAGCCTGACAACCGTGTTTTCGCGATCCCCCGGATCCGGATGTGTTGACATGAACGTCGGTATCCGTCCACCCGATTGCTCGCTCATCCGCGTCAGACTGTGAAAAAACGACCGGGCTTCGCCTGCACGGTACCCCGCCATCGCGGAGTACTCCACCCCGAGCCTGTCGGCTTCCCGTTCATCATCCCGACTGTATTTGAGCAACATGAGCGAAGCCGCCTGGCTGCCCAGGTCCATCACAGTCTGCCCGCTGCCCGGGCCAAGAACGTTTTCGGCAACAATGGCAGCACCGGTAATTCCGAGCTGACTCCACACCGACTTCACCGCGCTTCGCGAGGAATGTCGGGCCGCCACGTGGCCGATTTCGTGCCCGAGGACCACGGCAAGCTGTGCTTCGTTCTCCGCGTACGCAAGGAGTCCCCGCGTTACGTACACATACCCTCCCGGAACTGCAAACGCGTTCACAACCGGGCTGTCCAGCACCCGGAAGGTGAATACCGTTTTCCTGAACTCCTCCCTCGCCTCGGGACGCCGGAGGTGGCTTTTCGCAAGAACCGACTCGCCGACGTTCCGCACGTACGACGTGAGCGCCGCATCCTCGTACAGCCCGTACTCCTGACCGATTGCCACGTCTGTCTGCGCGCCCAGGCTGATCTCCTGTTGCCAGGAGTACGCGTACATGCCCCGTTTTCCCGTAACCGGGTTGACGGAGACCGCACAGCCACCGAACGTGGCAAGAGCAACCAACGCAAGAATTGCTCTGGTACATCGCCGTGTCAGTATTTTCATTTCCCCGCCCTTTTCGTCCGCGCGTGTGTTGTCTAACGCCTGAGCCATTTCCTAACAAATGTAGCCGGATTCGCGCTTCAAAGACATCCGGCGCTGCAAGATTTCGCGTGCGCCTGCGCGCGCCTCTGGCAAAAGCGGCCTTGACTGGGCTGGCATTTCAGAAGCGCAGGGATTCATCGTTCCCGGCAATTCCGTACACACCGACCGGCGCGGAATTTGCACCTGTTTTTTTTGGAGGGTCGGGGGTTCCGGAGACGCGCTGCGGCTTTCCGGTGGTGCGAGGGGACCCTTGACCGCCCGCGGCGGCTCTCCTGTTCGCGTGGTATCTGCGTCGGGCGGAGAAAGGCCTGCGCAGAAATGGCGCACTGCACCCAGACAAGGAACAGCAGTTGAAGGGTCTGACTCGGAAAAAGCGCAATCCGTCCAAGGAAATCGACCTCATTGCCTTCGTTGCGCACGAACTGAAAAACCCCCTTGCCTCCTGTTTGATGAACGCATACATGCTGAAAGACGGGTTGCTCGGGGAACTGAATGAACGGCAGCAGAAGGCGGTCGCTTCCCTTGTCAGGAATCTTGAATATTTCGATGACACCATTCATCATTACCTCAATCTTACGCGGATCGAACAGGGCAATCAAAAAATAGAACCCCGTCCCATCCTCGTAGTTCACGACGTCGTACAACCGTGTCTGGAAAACTTGGACAGGCAGATCAGCACGAAAAAGATCAAAGTCGTGAACGAATTGCCGCCCGGTGATATCCATCTGGTCGCAGATCCAGCCCTTTTGCGCATCGTGTTCAACAATCTCCTCAACAACGCGATCGTATACGGGCGCGAGGGGGGAACCGTCCGCCTGTCTGCGTTCGAGCACGGTGGGTGGTGGGAGTTCTCTGTGTGGAACGAAGGCGTGGGGATTCCGAGAAACAAAATCAAGACCCTCTTCCGCAAATTCAACCGGGTGGACAACCCTTCCGCGCCGAAACTCCGCGGGACCGGCCTCGGCCTTTACATCACGCGCACAATCATCGAACGACACGGCGGAACCATCTCCGCAGACTCGGAGGAGGGTTCCTGGGCACAGTTCCGATTCACCTTGCCTGCGGTTGTTTCGGCGCCTTCTGGAGCCTGACCGAGCGCCAAGGGTGGACGAGTTACGCCCCGTCGGTTATATTTTCCCCTCGCCTCGCGTGTAGTTGATGTTCGGCGATTTTCCACAATCCTTCCCTTGCTCCGATGCTGATTCTGCCTGCGATTGATCTGCGTGACGGACGGGTAGTACGCCTGCGACAGGGCAACCCTGACGAACAGACAACATATTCCGAGAGCCCTGCGGATGTGGCGCGAGCTTGGTCTGACGCGGGAGCGGAATGGCTTCACGTCGTTGATTTGGACGGGGCATTTGCAGGTGAACCGGCAAACATCGCGCCAATCCGGTCTATCATCGCAAGCGCAGACATTCCGATCGAAGTCGGTGGCGGCATCCGCTCCGTAGGTACTGCGGCGAAGTTGCTGGCCCTTGGTGTCTCACGAGTGATTTTTGGAACCGTCGCAGTCACCCATCCGGAAATCGTCGGCGAAGCCGTCGAGCGGTTCGGAAGCGAACGGATAGTCGTGGGCCTGGACTCCAGAAACGGGAATGTTGCGGTGCGAGGTTGGACGGAGGCAAGCTCTCTCGCGGTGCTGGCAGTGGCACAACACCTGAAAAAGTCGGGGGTCATCCGGATCATCCACACCGACATCGCCCGTGACGGAATGTTCACCGGGCCCGATATCGACACCGCCGCTTTGCTCGCAAGGGAGACCGGCCTGTCCGTGATCACCTCCGGCGGCGTGGGCTCGCTGGCCGACATCCGCCGCGTTGCCGAAAAGAAGGAGTTGGAGGGAGTGATCGTGGGAAAAGCGCTGTACGACGGGGCAGTTACCCTGCAGGCAGCACTGGAAATCGCGCGGAACACGTCTCGGACGTAACCGGACGAAATGACTGAGGGGTGCACATGATCGTTGTCATGCACCGCGGTGCGACACAGGAAGAAATCAGCCACGTATGCGAGCATATCGTAGAACTTGGGTTCAAGGCCCACCCGATCTACGGCACGGAACGAGTGGTGATCGGCGTAATCGGCGACGATCACGCGAAAACCGAAGCGATGGCGACGCTTGGTATTCAGCCCGGGGTGGAACGTGTCACCCCGATTCTCAAGCCGTACAAACGCGTCGGCGCGGAGATGAAGAAAGAAAGGACGGTGGTGAACGTCGGCAACGCCGCGTTCGGTGCCGGGAAATTCGCGGTGATCGCCGGTCCGTGTTCGGTAGAAAGCGAGGAACAGCTCCTCTCCACTGCGCAAAAGGTGAAGGAAGCGGGCGCCCGTGTGCTTCGCGGCGGCGCATTCAAACCGCGGACTTCACCGTATGCGTTCCAGGGATTGGCGGAGGAAGGTCTCAAAATTCTCGCGTTCGCGCGGAACGAGACAGGACTCCCCTTCGCAACCGAAGTAGTAACCAACAGGGACGTCGAACTGGTCGCTCGTTACGCGGACATGCTGCAGATCGGCGCACGGAACATGACCAACTACTCGCTCCTCCGCGAAGCAGGCGCAACCGGAAAACCCGTCCTTCTCAAACGCGGAATGTCGGCAACGCTCGAGGAATTGCTCCTCGCAGCGGAATACATCGCTGACGAGGGCAACGAGCAGATCGTACTGTGCGAACGTGGCATCCGCACGTTTGAACCTTTCACCCGCAATACGCTGGACCTTTCGGCGGTGCCAGCGATCCACATGTTGTCCCATCTGCCGATCATCGTTGATCCAAGCCATGCAACCGGGCGGAGCGAACTCGTTCGTTCAATGGCACTTGCCGCAATCGCCGCCGAAGCGGACGGACTTATCGTGGAGGTCCACCCGGCTCCTGAACAGGCGCTGAGCGATGGTGCGCAATCGATCCTTCCCGAGGCGTTCGCACAGCTCATGGAAGAGGGACGGCGTTACCTCGCAGTATCTGGACGCACGCTATGAGCGAAGCGATCTCGCACACAGTGCAACGGGCGTTTGACCTGGACCATTCGTTTGACCGGCGCGCCGCGTTAAGCAACGTCAGGCGCGTGGTGGTAAAGGTCGGAACTAGCACCCTCTCCTCCGACGACGGGCGCCTCGACAGAGCCTACATCGCAGAACTGATGAGACAGGTCGCTGGACTGAGGAACAGCGGCCGCGAAGTCGCGATCGTATCCAGCGGGGCGGTTGGCGCGGGAATCGGCGCTCTCAACCTCAAAAAGCGGCCCGGTTCGATTGGTGACCTTCAGGCAGTGGCAGCAGTCGGCCAATCGCTCCTCATGCACTTTTACGACGATGCCGCATCACCGATGGGGATCCGCGTCGCGCAGGTCCTCCTGAGCGCCGCCGATCTGCGCCGAAAGGTCGGGTATCAAAACGTCCGCAGCGTGTTTGAGTCACTCTTCCGCTTGAAAGCCCTCCCCATCGTGAATGAAAATGATTCCGTTGCCGTCGAGGAACTGAAATTCGGCGACAACGACTCCCTTTCGGCACATGTGGCAAATCTCGTCGACGCTGACCTTCTCGTGATACTGTCAGATGTGGAGGGATTGTACCGGGGATCCCCTGGCGCCGAATCGGCTCCGCCGCTGATCCCGACAGTCTATCGAATAGAATCCGAGGTGGAAAGGCTCTGCGGCGCCAGCACAAGCGGCGTGGGAATCGGGGGTATGGCTACCAAAATCGGGGCTGCCAAAATGCTGGCCGCATCAGGAGTTCCGACGATCATCGCCAACGGTCGTACAACGCGCCTGGAAGACATCGTATCCGGCAAACCGGTAGGAACCATCTTCCTGCCCGTTTCTGCGTCTGCACACACCAGCAGGCACCAGCACTGGATCCTCGCTCAGAAAACCCTCGGAAGGCTTACTGTGGATTCGGGAGCCGCACGGGCGATCGTTGAAAGGAATACCAGCTTGCTCCCGAGCGGAATACAGCGGGTCGCGGGAAGATTCACCGAGGGCGATGCCGTTGCCATTCTCACCGAGGACGGAGTGGAAATTGCAAGGGGCATAGCGCGGTATTCCGCAGACGAGATTCGGAAAATCGCCCGCCACCACTCCCGCGAAATAGAAACTGCTCTCGGGTACACGCGAGGAGATGAGGTTGTCCACCGTGATAACCTCGTCACGGTTACGGACGGGTTGCCCCGTGCTGCGCGATAATCTGCGTATCGTGGGTCTTTGCGTCGCGCGAGGCTTTTCTGCGGCGCTTCTTTTCGGATTTCTTTCCTCCCCTTCACCCGCAGCAGAAGCGGATTCCACCGTTTCCGTGTGGGTTTTTCTCACCGACCACGGCGAATCGAGCGGAGTGCTCAACCGTCCTTCCGCGCCGATTTCTGAGCGCGCAAGGGCACGGACGGCCACTCGCGGTTTGCCCGCGGATGACGTTCTGGCTGTGTATGCCCCTTATGTCGAACGGGTGTCATCGCGCGTCTGCCGTGTGCGCACTGTCTCCCGCTGGTTGAATGCGGTAAGCGCGGACGCAACACCGGCACAGATTGAGAGCCTCGTAACGATGCCAGAGGTGCGTGCTGTCAGCCCGGTACGTACGTACCGGCATGAGCTGCCCGACCTCGACGCCACGCAGGCACGCATCGCACCCGCGATCGCGGATACGGTCCAGCAACGGTACGGGGGCAGCTTCTGGCAGTACGGCCGAGTCGGGATTCCGGAACTGCATGCGCTCGGTCTCACCGGCAGCGGAATCATGGTCTGCGTGATTGACGCCGGATTTACCCGGTTTGATCACCCCGCGTTTGCTCACCTGAACGTCGTCCAGACGAAGGATTTCATCACGGGGTCCGCCAGTTTGACTCCCGATTCACACGGGGCGCAGGTTCTCTCGGTGATCGCGGGGAACGAAGCGGGAATGCTTGTCGGTCCGGCGTACGGCGCGGAGTACATGCTTGCCCGCACGGAAGCCCGCGCAGTGGAGGTTCGTGCCGAGGAGGATTTCTGGATCGCGGCGGTGGAATGGGCGGACTCCGCCGGCGCGGACATCATCACGAGCAGCCTCGGGTACAACACGTTCGACGATCCATCCCAGAACCACAGTCTCGCGGAACTGGATGGTTCTTCACTGATCACCCAGGCCGCTGACCGCGCCGTGGCGCGCGGTATTGTCGTCGTTGTTTCGGCGGGGAATGAGCGCGGTGCGAGCGGGGCGCCGGAGTGGCAGGGGCGGATTACCCTTCCCGCGGACGGTTTCGGCGTACTGGCTGTCGGTTCCCTCACCGCGACCGACCAGATCGCGGCATCGAGTTCAACCGGACCAACCGCCGACGGAAGAATCAAACCGGACCTAGTGGCACCGGGTGACAACGTGCTTGCGCTCGACGTTGCGATGACGTCAGGCTATGCACGTGTTTCTGGCACGTCGTTCGCTGCACCGATCGTCGCCGGCGCGGCAGCGTTGCTGCTGGAAAAGAATCCGTTGTGGACCCCTGCGGACGTGCGGCGCGCGCTCCTCTGGTCGGCCGAGGACATTCTTGCACCGGGACCGGATGTTCTTTCCGGGTGGGGAGTGATGAATGCCAACCTGGCAGTAGACGAAGTCGTTCACTCGGGTATCGTCGGGAGGGTTTTTTCGACCATCACGTACGTTGGAGGGCAGGCGAAGGACGTGCCGGTTGCAGGCGTGCGCGTCGAGCTGCGAAACGGGAATGGCGTTCCGGTGGCTGAAACAACTACGGATGCGCGGGGGAGGTTCAGTTTCAGCGGACAGCCTGATGGCGCGTACAGGGTCCGTTTCTCCCATCCAGGGTTCGCCGAGGCTCAATCGGATGTTACGATCCCGCAGACCATCCAGTTGCGCTTGACGCTTCTCCCCGCTACTTCAGCCGGAGCTCAGGCGTACCGTTTGTTCCCCAACCCCGCGACACCTGCGAGCGGGGTCACGATTTCCGGCGCGGCGCACCCTGACCTCGTCGCGAAATTCTACGATATTTCCGGTACGCTGGTGCGAACGCTCGGGCCGCAACAGATGTACTGGGACCTCACTTCGCAGGGGGGAAGGCAAGTAGCAGGCGGCGTGTATTTCTGCAGGATAGAAGTGGCAGGTTCTGAGGTGTGGAACGGGAAAATCGCTGTCGTCCGGTAATGCGGCGGGAATGAGAGGTAGACGTATGGAACGCCTCTGGGCTCCGTGGCGAATGAAATACATCCTTGGCGAAGCGGGCAGGTCGGAAGGATGTGTTTTCTGCGAGGCCGCGCACACCACCGACGATGCGGCGCACCTTGTTGTGGGACGGATGAGTTGCACGATGACTATCATGAACCTTTTTCCGTATACAAACGGTCACATGATGGTGATTCCGTACAGGCATGTCTCCGGTCTTTCCGACCTCACCAGCGAAGAGCGGCTCGAAATCATGGAAGGGGCGGCAACCGCAGTGGACGTGCTTCGGGAGACCTTCCGCTGCGATGGCAACAACCTTGGGTTCAACCTTGGCAGGCCCGCGGGCGCAGGCATCGACGCGCACCTTCACATGCACGTGGTTCCGCGCTGGAACGGCGACACCAATTACATGGCGGTTCTTGACGACACAAGGGTGATTTCGGAGGCTCTGGAAGAAACCTACAGACGGCTCAGAGCTGCGTACCGGGAGCGTGGACTCGCGCCTGCATGACGCCAGCACCGTGAACCGACGATGGGAATGTGGACGGGTTTTCATTTCGGAAGCGCACCTCGCGTGGCCTGGTACGTGCGGATTGCCCTCTATGCGGCAATCCTTCTGGGGACAGCATTCGGGTTGAACCGTCTGCGGGGCAGGATTCCCCAGGCTTTTGGACTCACGCCGATTCGGGTGGAAGTGCTCTCGCTGGAACGATTTCGCGATCGAGACCCCCGCGGAGGCGAGGAGAACACATTCGGCGTTGTCGCGAGAATAACCGGGAGAAAGAGCCCTTCCGTCAGCGTATCACTCCGACAATTCGTGCTCAAGACCAAGGGTGGGCACCTTGTCCGCCCGTACGCCAGCTCCCTGCAGTTTGACCATCTGGGTAACCTGGCGATTGCGCATGCGGACACGCTCACCGGCGTCTTCCTGTTTGCCGTTCCCTCCACTGAGAAACCGTCTGAGTTCTGGTGGAACCCGTGAACGCCCACGAACCGTTCCCCGTCTCAGTCGGGGATGTCATTGAGCTGGAAATCCACGACCAACCGTATGGCGACGCGGCCCTCGGGCGTTTTTCCGGACTGGCCGTATTCGTGCCGGGCGCGGTTGCGGGAGACCGCATTCTTGCGCGGGTGACTGAAGTCCACACCCGGTACGCGCGGGCGGACCTGATCTCCGTTATTACCTCCTCTCCGGATCGTGTTCAGGCCGAATGCCCGCTCGCGGGTCGTTGCGGGGGCTGCCAGTGGCAGACGACGGCAATAGCAAGGCAGCAGACGGCCAAGCACAGGGCCGTTGTCGAAGCTCTCCGCCGAGTCGGGAAATGGGAAGAGCCGCCGGTTCGCGACATCGTTCCGAGCGGCCAGCCCTGGAAGTATCGAAACAAAGCCCGGTACGCCGTTGTTACAGGAGCCGGAGGGACAGGAATCGGGTACTTCGGCACGCGGACCCACGATCTTGTGAGTGTCTCCCGTTGCCCTCTCAATATGGACCGGCTTGGCGCACTCCTCGATGCTGCGCACGATCTTTTGATCAACGATTCCCGATTTGAAGACCTTCGCGCGACCACGAATTCCCTCGCCGGGAGAACGAGCGCGGCAACCGGTGAAACGGTGTTGCGGGTGGCTGGCAGAGCAGCGTCCAACTGGGGAGCTTTCGCCGGGGCGCTTCGGCAACGGGTCCCGTTCGTGAGCGGAGTTGTCGTTGCGGGCCATCCGAGGCGCGGTGATCGTGTGGTGTGGGGCTCGGGCAGCCTGACGGAATGTGTACGAGGGAATGAGTATCGCGTGTCGGCCTCCTCATTTTTCCAGGTGAATCCGTATGCTGTCGGCAATCTCGTGGAAACAGTCGCGGAAGCCGCGGATTTGCAAGGGAACGAGATTCTTGTGGACGCGTACGGAGGGGTAGGCCTTTTCTCTTTTGCGTTCCGCCGCGATGCAGCCCGAGTTTTCCTCATCGAATCAGACGCATCGGCACTCCGTGACGCCAAGGCAATCGCGGACGCCCTCCGTGCCGAAAATGTTACCATTGTAGATGGCCCCGTAGAACGCGCGGCGAGCCGGATTCCCAAAGCCCACACGGTCATCTGTGATCCCCCGCGGGAAGGGGCGGGGCCGGGTGGAATCCACGCTCTTGTCTCTCTCAAGCCACGGAAATTCGTATATGTCGCGTGCGACCCGGCAAGCCTGGCGCGCGATTCCAGTTTTCTTCGCGCGGAAGGATTCCGCCTTACGTGGGCGCGACCGCTGGACATGTTTCCTCACACGTACCACGTTGAAACCGTAGCGCTTTTTGAAAGGTAAATGTCGGTGTTTGGCGATCGTCGACGTCCTCATCCGTTTGTGGAACCCGTGGATGTTGATCCCGGGTGGCGCGATGACGGTGGGGTCAGGCTCAATGTTGTGCTTGTTGAGCCAGAGATTCCTCAGAATACGGGCACCATTGCGCGGCTGTGCGCCGCCACCGCGTGCGTTCTGCACCTTGTGGAACCGCTCGGATTCGACGTGAGCGATCGCACGCTGAGGCGTGCGGGGCTGGATTACTGGCAACACGTAACGGTATTCGTACACGAATCGTTCGGCGCGTTGCAGGACGCATACCCCGGCGCGCGATTCTGGTATACCTCGAAAAAGGCGCGTGTTCTTTACACCCGAGCGAGGTTTCGCCCCGATGATTTTATCGTGTTTGGAAAGGAAACGACGGGTTTGCCGCCTGACCTCCTCGACGTGAATTCCGAAAGGTCGCTGGCGATTCCGATGTTCGGGCCGGTGCGAAGCCTGAATCTTGCGAACGCAGTAAGCATTGTTCTGTATGAAGCACTGCGGCAGTTGAGGGGTTTCTGAAGCGCGTATTGCTCAGGAGGAATTCGATGAAGGCCAAAGTGATCTGCGTCCAAACCACCGATCCCGGACGGATCGGGGATCTGCTGCAAGGCAAGCTGAACGAGTTTCTGGCGACGGTACCCTCCGCTGACGTGCGTTCCACTCACATGGCGGCGCTGGACATCGGTGGCCCTTCGCAAGCAGACGTGCTGGTGGTGTACACGGTGTTCTACACGGCATGAACCGGATGGAGGGAAATTCAATGCGCGCTCGAACATTGGCCCTTGTCGGCCTGTGTCTGGCGTCTTTCGCGTCGGGGTGCAGCCTGATTCTGAAGCTCCCCCCCTCGACCACGCACATGGTGCGAATGCGAGACGGGACAGAGCTGGCGACAGACGTCTATTTCCCGAAGGGGCGCCTCCACCGGATGCCAACGATTCTTATCAGGAACACCTACAACAAAGGCGCGGTGGCGAATGGCATCAAGACCTCGTCCGTGATCGCGAAGACCTTCACAGACAAGGGATACGCGGTTGTCGTGCAGGATACACGGGGCAGGTTTGCCTCCGCCGGCGTTGATTCGATTTTCCGGACGGACGGTGCAGGGCCGAATCAGGATGGGTACGACACGATTGAATGGATCACGCGCCAGAACTGGAGCAACGGCGCAGTCGGGATGTGGGGCATGTCGGCCCTTGGGATCACGTCGTATATGGCGGTGGCCAGCGGGCACCCTGCGCTTAAGGCAGCGTACGTGGTGATGTGCGGCTCGAACCTTTACGATGACGTTTTCTTCCCCGGCGGGGCATTTCGCAAGGATCTGGTGGAGCGATGGGTTACGGCCCAGGGTCGTGCTGATTACCTGCCTGTGCTGCGGGAACACGCGTCGTATGACGATTACTGGGAAGCCATGAATCTCTCGGTCCACGCTCCTCGCGCGCACACGGCAGTGTACCACTGCGGCGGCTGGTTTGATGTGATGAGCGCGGGGCAGACAAACGGGTTCCAGGCGCTTCATGAACGCGGAGGCGAGGGAGCGCGCGGGAAGCAACTGATGGTAATGGGGCCCTGGTCGCACCACGGAATGGGCCGGAAGCAGGGAGATATTGAGTTCCCCGGAAACAACAAGAACGTGAACCCCATGGGGGATGCGGTGGCATGGTTTGACAGCCGGCTCAAAGGTGTTCCCACCCGGGTGGACAGCGTGGCGGCGGTTCGGTACTACCTCATGGGGGCTTCAGGGGACAGCTCCGGGGCTGGCAACCGCTGGCTGAATGCGCCGACATGGCCGCCGCCGGAATCGCGGGACGTGGCGTTCTACCTCGCGGCGGACGGGAAGTTATCCCGTGACCCGCCAACCGGCGCAGAAGGGGCCCTGAGCTATGAGTATGACCCACGAAATCCGGTTCCCACGCTGGGAGGCTTGAATCTGTACCCGCCGATTGGCCCGCGGGACGTACGATCCGTGGAATCGCGTCCCGACGTTCTGAGTTTCACCACGCCACCTCTGGAAACACCGGTCGCCATCGCAGGCAACGTTCGTGTAAAGCTATGGGCGTCTTCTTCCGCGAAGGACACCGATTTCACTGCAATGCTGTGTGACGTCTACCCTGACGGCCGTTCGGTTTCGATACTGGACGGTGCGATTCGGGCCTGCCACCGGAACACCACCAGGGAAGAACACCTTCTCGCCCCCGGGGAGGTCTACGAATTCACCATAAACCTCTGGGACACCGCACTTGCGTTTGAACGTGGTCATTCGATCCGGGTGGACATATCGAGCAGCAATTTCCCCCGGTTCGAGGCGAACACAAATACCGGCGCTTCGTCGGGTTCCGACACTACGCGCGTGGTGGCGAGAAACACTGTCTATTTCGGAGCAGACAGACCTTCTGCTCTCATCCTGCCGGTGATTTCACTGGAGTGAATGCTGCAGGACGGTGCTGGGGCCCCGTGGGCGGAAAGTGGATTCGAAGAATGCTGGAGGGTATGGTCGGGGCGCCGGGATTTGAACCCAGGACCCTCTGCTCCCAAAGCAGATGCGCTAGCCGGACTGCGCCACGCCCCGACAAGGGTGTATGAAAGATAGGGAACTACGCGTTGGCACGGCAAGCAAAAGACGCGGTTGTACATCGCTCGCCATGGGGTGATTTGCGTCTGCGCGGCGCGCATTTCGCGAGGTATTGTTCCTGCGGAGGCCGAAGAGAGGCCTCACGAACCAACAGCAACCCCGGCGGGTTTTCCGGTGCCGCGTTGCTGGTTGAAGAGCCCTGCGTAATGCCCCCCCGCTTTCAATAACTCGGCATGCGAACCTGTTTCGATCACCCGCCCCTGATCCATCACCACGATCATATCTGCCTCGACTATCGTGGAAAGGCGATGCGCGATTACGAGGCTCGTTCGGTTCCTCATGACCCGCGAGAGCGCTTTTTGAATAAGCATTTCACTCTGTGAATCGAGCGCTGAAGTGGCCTCGTCGAGGATCAACACTGCCGGATTGGTGATTATGGCGCGGGCGATGGCCATCCGCTGCTTCTCGCCGACCGATGGCTTGATCCCGCTCTCACCACCGAGTTCCGTGTTATACCCTTCCGGCTGGTTCACTATCATGTCGTGGATCTCTGCAGCCTTCGCCGCTTCGATCACCTGATCCATTGTTGCCTCGGGACATCCGTAACGGAGGTTGTCGGCGATCGTGGCGTTGAAGAGCACCGGGTCCTGCAGAACAACGCCAATGCTTCGGCGCAGGCTTGCGAAGGTTACGTCGCGGATGTCGTGCTTATCAACGCGGATGGCGCCTTCCTGAACGTCCCACAGGCGCATCAGGAGTGTGGTGATGGTGGTCTTGCCGCACCCCGTGTGGCCGACAAGCGCCACCATTTTCCCCGGAGGAATCTCAAGACAGACATCCCTGATGACTGGTTCGTCGGGTTTGTATCCGAAGGTGACGTGGTCGAATTCAATGTGACCGGTCACCGACGTCAGAACGATGGCATCCGGTTTTTCCACGACATCGGGTTCGGTATTGAGGACCTCGAAGATGCGGTCAACCGACACCATGACCTGTTCAAGCTGATTTGCAAGTTCCGTGAACCGGAGGGCGGGGCCGAACATCTGTGAGACGTATGCCATGAACGCGGTAACTGAGCCGTACGTCATTTGCCCGTGCAGCGCGAAATAGACGCCGAGGACGAAGAGAATTGTCGTGCCGAAACCCCAGACCAGTCGGGAAGCGGTGGAGAACGACACGCTGTGAATCGTTCCGGACATTGAATGGGCCAAACTCTCTTCGGTCTGTTCGAGGAACTGCTCGGTCTCGTCCTCTTCGCGGCCAAAAGCCCGTACGCGACGTGTTCCTGAGAGCCGTTCCTGCAGCGTCCCGGCGATTTTGTCCATGGTACGCCGCATTCTCTGGTTCGAGCGGCGAATCCGTTTGACAAAAAACCGCGAGTTGAAGACGTACAACGGAAGCATTATCCAGAGGAGAATTGCCATTTTCCAGTTCAGCGAGAACGTCACGAATCCGGCGAACATGAAGCTGACGATATCTGTTACCAGGGTGATGCTGTTCTCTCTGATAAGGTTCTGTACCTGGTTCACGTCGCTCATGAGGCGCGACATCACCGCGCCGCTTGACATCTCCCCGTGGAATCGCATTGAGAGGCGCAACAGGTGGCGGTACATCTGCGTACGAACGTCGAACACGAGCCGTCGGCCGGCGTACGCGATTACAAGCGTATTGAAAAAGGAAATAAGCCCGGACATGATCGGGACGAGAGCGTGGGCGACGATGATCGGGAGAAGGACGCGCCAGTTGCCCGCGGTGAGGACTCTGTCAATGAGCGCCCTCATGATGAGCGGAGGCAGCAAGGCGAGAACGGTGAGGACCACCGTCAACCCGAGAGCACCCAGGATGTACGGGGTGTACGGGCGTACGTACGGCACGATTACCTTGAAACGCTGGAGCAAAGGTCTGGGATTATCGTATTGATTCATGAAACAACGCATCCTGCACGAGAGACGCCGATGACGGCGTTTCCGAAGACACCACCCTCAGA
Organism: Candidatus Latescibacterota bacterium; assembly: GCA_022706085.1. Classification (GTDB taxonomy): domain Bacteria; phylum Latescibacterota; class MWCZ01; order MWCZ01; family MWCZ01; genus MWCZ01. The sequence continues at coordinate 427,959 of JAKJDF010000001.1, forward strand.
GCTTCCGGTCGCTGGAGGAGGGCATCCCCTGTACACATCTTACGAGACAATCTGCCGGGAGGAGCGCGGCGGCCCGCTGTGCTTCCTGCTGTTCTGAATACACACCGAACACCGAGGACCCGGACCCACTCATTCGGGCGGATATGGCCCCCGAGGCCTCGAGTGCGCACCGTATCTCGCCTATTCGCGGGAAGACTGCTTCGACCACTCTTTCGAAGTCGTTCGGAATCTCTCGACAGAAATCAGCGAGGGAGAGTTCGCCGGCACGAAGACGCTGGATCCGGTTCCGGTAATCCTGATTGCCCCCGGACGGCCTTGGGAGCTGGCCGTACGCCCACGCCGTCGAGACGTGAATCGGCGGTACCACCACCACGAACCAGAGCTTCTCGTCCACCGGAAGCGGTGTGAGCCGTTCTCCTCTCCCCTCCACGAGTGCCGTTCCTCCGCGCCAGAAAAAAGGAACGTCCGAGCCCAGCTGCTGGCAGAGCAACAACCAGGAGTCGTCGTCGCCCTGGAGATTGAAGAGACGACGCAGCGCTCGAAGCGCGGCGGCGGCATCGGAACTGCCCCCTCCGAGGCCCGCACCGGCAGGGATTTCTTTCTGGAGTCTGGCCGCAACGCCGCGAGTGATGTGGAATTTCTGGAACGCCAGTTCGATCGCGCGGAAAACGAGGTTCTGGGGCCCCCGGGGAACTCCATCGCACAAGGAGCAGGTGAATTCAATCCCGGACGGTATTTCCGCGATTTCGAGAGTGTCCTGCCAGTCTACCGCGTGAAAAACCGAAATCAGGTCGTGGTACCCATCGGCACGCCGTCCTACGATGGAGAGGCCGAGGTTGAGTTTGGCAGGGGCGCGAACAACGATCGAAGACACCATTACCGGAGACCGTCAGGGTGCCACGGTGAACGGAACCCAGGCTGATTGCGAACTGATGAACGAGAGATCCTCCGGACGTGGCAGGGCGGGATTTGCTCCCGGACAGCTCACCGTGTCGTACACACAGCCGCAGGGAGCGTCTATGTCGACAAAGGGGTAACTTCCCTGGAAATCAACGCGCCAACGATACTTCCCGGGGTTGAGGAACGGGCGGCGGACAAAACCGCCATTGCCATACTGAATCGTCGTTCGTTCCCCGGAGGTATACCCCAGCAGCGGCCTGCGCGGACTTACCCAGAGAACCTGCGAATTCGCCGAATCCGATACCACGCGGACAACGTATGTCTGCACATACAGGGCTGTGCTGCGCGGGCCGAACTGGAAAACAGGGCGGCTGTCAACGACGACCTGGTTTTGCGATGGTCCATAAATCATGGGCTTTTCAAGGGTACCACATCCTACGGTGTCACTTCGAGCGCTGCGGTTTCCTTTGCTGTCGAACGCGAAGAGTACGTAGTAGTACACACTGCCCACTCTCGATTCTCGATCCACCCATTCCACAGTGGAGCCACGGTTTGCCAATTGATCGCGGGTCAGGTAAACGGTTGCGAAAAGAGTGTCGATGAGATCCGTGCTTTTGCGCCGATGTATAAGATACCCGTCGAGATCATCATCGCTTCCGACGACCCATCTGAGGTGCACGAAGTCATCAAGCGGGCTGGCGCTCGGCCCGGCTTCGACTTCTGAGCTCGGAGGAACCGGACACTCCCATAGCGGTCGCGCCAGCGTCCGGGAATTCGACTTCTGGGGACTGCACGACCAGTTCACAAGAAGCGCCACTGCGGGCACAAGCAACCCGACCAGGCCCACCTTAGTGATGATATTGAACACTGACCCGGTGGCTCGTGCCCAGAGGGTGCCGCTGAAGCGCATAATCGAGATCAACGTTTCTCCACCTGAAACCGGCCCCTCCGGCGAATGACCCTTCACCAATTCCGCTGTCTCCCACCCGAAGCATGATCTGCCGGGCAAACGAGTATTCCACACCCCACGCGCCACCCTCGCCGATTTTGGCAGCGGCGACGGTGACGGTGCTGTTGATCCTCGCCAATGGTTGCTCGTAGGCCGCCCCGAAACGAACGGCCATCGATTGGATATCCTCTCGTCTGGTCGCGGTATCCCAGGTGACTTTAGTCCGCCCCGCGTTCACAAGTGTAACCCCGATGGTAAGCATCCCTGCCGAAGGAACATCCAGAGCGCGTGCAAGGGAGAAACGGGACTGCACACCGACGTCCAATCCAAGTCCCTGGCCCGACGCAGTGTCCCCGGCAGTGACGGTGAGGTATTTCAGGGTGACGCCTACCGGCATTTCCACCGGCAGCGTGAGATATTGCCACCCGAAGTCCACATTGAACCGATGCATCCTTGCGAGCGTGAGGAAGAACGCGTTCTGACTGAAGCCGATCGAACCAGTTGACCCCAGCCGGGCGTATGACTCGCGTTCGTACGGTGTCGGATAGGAACTCAGAGACGGGTACAAAGGGATATCGTCAACTCCCATTCGCACCCACCCCGCTCCGACAGTCATAAGCTCCGTAACAGGCAGCGCACAGGCGACCATCTGGTGGGTCGCAATGCTCCCGAACACACGTGAATAAGAAGCCGCGGCGTCAAACGAGCGCACGTAGCCAAGTCCGGCGGGATTTCTGTGGAATGCGGTGGCATCGTTCACAGAACCAACCGTCGCTTGCCCCAGCGATACCTCTCTCGCGGAGACCGGCGCGGCGAGGAATGCGTCGGCAGAAGGAGTAGATGCCTTTGCCGCAACCGCCACCAAGGCACCAACAAGCACCACACACGCGGTGTTCCATGCCTGAATTTTCATTCGGCCTTCACCATTTTGAAGATTCGTTTGGCAACTTCGTCGCCCGCTTCATCGCGCACCGTTATTATCCCGAAGTATACGCCGTTCGCGAGGTATTCACCTCGAGCGTTCCGGCCCGACCATTCGAGTTCGTGATAGCTTGGCGCCACCAACGGGAGCCCGTTCCGGTCCAGCAAGCGGTACGGACTTGTGGATTGGTGCAGAGATGGTGAATCGTCGGGGTAAAGCGCGGACAAGTCGTAGTTGCTGAATTTGAGAACCAGCCTTCCCGCCAAATCATAGATGCGGAAGGTTACTTCACTGATCTGCGCGGAAAAGGAAAAGGCGAAGATAGTCCCCTGGGTACCGAAGGGATTCGGGAAGTTCCCATAAAAGTCAACGAGCGTCTGGCCGGCGACGCGGAAATTCACCGTGCGTTCGCCCACGTTGCCCGCGGCGTCCCGTGCACTCACTCGCAATAGGTACGGCGCATCGCGAGGAGTAAGAAGAGGCGGCGTAATTGTAACCGGCAGGGCGGTGGATGACGCGACTTGCACGGGAGAGGTTATCAGGCTGTCCGGCAACGCCACACCGTCCAGCCAGACTTTGACGGCACCGGCCCCTGTCGCGATGCCATTTCTGTCCTCTAACAAGGCTACAAATTTGGTGAAGGGACTCACATACGCGCCTTCGCCGAATTGCTGTCCGCGCGTGCTTATCTCGATTGCGGGCGGAGTTGTGTCGTCTACGATGACGAACGCGTAGATGCCCGCCCGTTCCGCAGGAACCGTCGTGGCGCTGCTATCCGAAGCCCATGTGTGGCGCTGTTGATCTATCAACTCCCATTGTTGCTGGTTTGCGTTCCAGTACCCTACGCGGAGACGCCCCTGAGCAAGCGCGCTCATCGCGTCAGAATCGGTTTTGTCGAGGTGCATGGTAAGTGCAAGAGAGGCACCCGGTGACGGCATCACGGGCGCAAGCCATTTAACCTCGCACGCATCGGCCGGCCGTCCCGATTTTGCGCCCGGCGGATCCACGTCCGGCTGGGTGGTTTTTGCCGGCGCCGTTGTCTGGGACACCGTCACGAGGGTTTCCGCGGCGAAGGTCCCTGGCGCGACTTCGGCCGAGAACCTGCCGGAGGGGACGATGATCCGCAACGGATACTGCGATGCGGAGGAATACGCACCAAGGGATGCCGGAACCGAAAACGTCGTCGAATCTCGAGCGGCTCTTCCGTCCGCTGCTTCAGCCGCGACCAGAATTCGCTTTCCCGGGCTCTGCCCGCGCAGGAGCGAATCTGGAAGCCAGAACGACGCTCTGGCGTACTGTGGAAGTATCTCGTCGCCGGTTGCTTGCGTCGTAGCCGGTTTCGCAATCGCCACGTCCCCTGCGTCAGAGATGGGATTCGTTTGCGATGCGAGGGGTGTGACACGTGTTTCTGACAACAGGGTGCGCCCCCCGTCGTCACCAACAACCCATGCTCTCGCGATGACAGAATCGGAGGGGATTGTTCCCCTGTTCGCAATGGTTACGCCGAGCTCTCCCCGCGACGCGCCGACCAGTTCCGCGGACACAACCCGCAACGCCGCTCGAGCGTTCGGGTATATGGGAGCGATGTCGCGCCGGATGGTAACCTTCCCGTTTTCGTCTACGGCTTTTATTACGGGCTGTGCAAACGCATACAGGTCGTCGGAGGGAATTCCCGTGATGTCGAGCGCTCGAACAGTGCGGAACCACGGCGAAGAACCGACGCGAAGCATCGGGACATTGTCGTATGTCCCCGCAGAGTTCACGATGAGGGAACAGACCACGGCCTGGATGCCTGAAGCACCATATACTGTTGAACTGACGTAGAAGGAATCCGCTTGCGTTCTCTCGACTATCACGCTGTCAACGAGGATGTCTGCAACTGCCATTCTCGCATACCCCGCCCAGTCGGCAGTGCTTCCCGCGGTTGCCGGCGCAACGTACGTTTTGAGCGTGAGGCCGGTTCCCACGAGCGAATTTGGCGCGTTGAAAACCGCGTTGAACGTTCCTCCCGACACCGGAACCTGGGTGCCTGGAGCCACTTCGAACTGGTAGTCGTCCACAAGGGCTACGGTCGCAATGCCGTTGATCGGTTGCGGAAGCGAGCCGCTCACCGTTATCTGTTGAGCAAGGGCGGGTGTGCGGACGTTCGGGACCAACACTGCTCTGTTGACGGGTGGCGCAATCTGGAGTCCGGGATCACCGATAAGGTTGTACTCGTGGACGATCGAATGCGGAATCGAACCCCGGTCGGCGTTTCCACCTCCGTACCTCATCAGATAATCCGTTTTTGCCGCCGATATGATTGAACCGAGTGTCTGCCGTTCCCGGGATTGCGCGAATGCCGCACGAATGATCGACTGGGTGAAGTAGAAATCGTTGTTTACCCAACCCACGCTGGACGCGCCCAGCCAGGCTATCGCGCCACCGCGGGAGAAAAGCATTAACTCAGCCAATGATTTCTGGGTAACTCCGGCAAAAGCCCCCGTGAAACACGTCATACTCAGGAATATCCCTGCCCTGCCGGCGTTTTGCAGAGTGGGCGGGTCCGCGTGAACAAGCAGACGGTCGCTCCCCCACACGCCCCCTCCCCCGTGTCCCAGATAGATCGTCCACAACGACCCCTCATTGAGTAGTGCAAGGCTTTCCGAACGTCTTCCATAAAAGACATCGAGGTGAGGGGCCGTTGTGGCCCCATTGTAAAGTTTCTTCTGAAAGTAGCTTGGTGGAAGCTCCGCCCCGAGGAACTCATGCTGGGCGACGAACCACGCTTCGCCTTCGGAAATGAGCAAAACCGAGTTTCGCCATTTTGATCGCTCCGGAGTCTGCTCAAATTCGATGATTTTGTCCACGGCGACACGGAGATCATTTGTGGTGGAAGCAGGTATCCTCCCCACGATTACGTCGGGAAGAAGGTCGTCGCCTGCGAGCATCGCATAGGGGTGGTCGGTTTCAGTACCTCCCCATTTTGCCTGTGCTTCCAGAAACGCGGGAATTAACGGATACGCCAGCAGCCCCATGTTGTCCGACGGATACCTCATGACCCCGTCACCCACCAAGACAACGTAGCGCAAGGACGGCTGCGCCCAGTACTGGAACGCGTACTTCAGGAAATCCCGAATTGGCTCGGCGGCGGGGTATCCGTATCCGAATTCGTCGTATATCTGCGCCACATCCACGACCGTCACGGTATGGCTTCCGCCCTGCGCGCTCCTGCGGTACTCGGCGAAACGGGCCACAGAATCCATGAGCACGGAATGAGTAACGATGAGGTAATCAGCGGCGCGCGTTCTGTCCGTCAGTGGACGCTCCCACACCGGCACCACCGCGACGCGATCAGGTTTGAGCTTCCGCGAAGAGGCCACCGCAATGTACCGGGGATCGTCGCCGTCGATGCGATCCTGAAAGCGAATGGTATATCCCTCAACACGGGATGTGATGGGGGTTTCAATGGTGAAGTTTCGAATTCTGCTCACGCCTACCTTGTACACGGTAATATCGGGAGTGCCAAAGCCAGACAGAGAGAACTCGAACACCCCTTGCGAGGGCTCCGAAGGGCGACGGAACGAAATCGAATTGCCCTTCGCCACATAGCTCCGTTCGTAGGTAACCTCGAACCAGTTCAATGCGACGACATCATTTCCGTTAGGGTCCGGATTTGAGGGATCTCCCGTTATAACGGAGAGCGTATTGACTCCGTCCTCGAGTGTCACCGCGGTCGAGTTGCGCTTGAGGTGGATGAGGTCGAGATCTCTCAGGATCGGTGAAAGACCTGCCGTCCCGATCCGCGTCCCCTGCAGTCGTACCTCCATGATGTGACGGCTGAACGTCGCGCCCCGGGCCATGACCTCAACAACCGGGGGATTTTTCGTGTCGTTCACAGGGCTTTCAAGCTCGATCGGGAACCCGGCCGTTTCCCCGTGGCCAATCCTCTTCCACATGTAGCGGTCTATCAAATCCTCATTCGCGCCGCCGAATCGCTCAAACGTCTGGTCTTCTTCCGCATGAACGGTGTGCCAGTAGGTAAGGCACTGAACCAGTTCCGGTGAAGAAGCCGGCGTCGTCAGAGAACCATCTTCGTCGGCAAGGCGTGCGCCCGGCCCATGGCCCCACGAAAGGTTGTAAATCCCCATTTCCACGAAGGGATCCCGGTACAGGTCCGGTGCAAGAGACTGGTACCGACCGATGTTAGGCCGCGCGAAGAACTCGATCGCGAGCGAGTCTTCGACAACGCCGCGTTCCTCACCTTCCACGTAGATGGGTATCTCCCTGCCCGATTCCTCCAGCCGAAACGTACGGGGGTCGACGGTTTCCCACACGATGGGGCTGCCCTGTGTCCATTTTTTGAGATCGGCGCCTGTGATGCGGTAAATCCCCTCGTAGCGGACATAAAAACGCACGCGATATGAGTTCAGAGAGGCGGCAACCCGTTCCGAGGGTTGAGCCGCTTCCGTTCGCCTGAACAGCGGTATCATATCGGCATTGAGGGCCCCAACCGCAGGATGATCGGAATCTTGCCTCGCGGCTCTCGCCAGCGGCGCCGTGCTCTCCGAGGCAAATCGCACCGCAATGCGAAGCGATTTCGACCAGCGAACACCGCCATCCGCTGCGCTGACCGGGCACACGATGAGTCGCGCCATCCGCACATCGCGGGCGACGCCTGTCAGCTCCACGGAAACGAGCTGCCTGCCCGGGTCTTGCCACGCTGCGGCACCCGCCGCCTCGTCGTCGAGCCCGATGGGGCGATCGCCACTTCCCCTTTCCACCGGGCCGCACCGCACGAACGTGTCGGTCTGCGCGGTGACGGACGCACTCACCGTCCCTTCCGGCGGCACCACGATGGGAACAGCGAGATACGGTACAGCCGGTTGAGACGGGTCTGATGTGGTTTCCCATCCGGGAACCCGCAACTTCGCAGGATTGGCACCGCCAATTTCAAGAGGAACGGTTATTTCCAAATCCAGCCCGTGCGCGTCCGAATTGAGTACTCTGACCTCGCTTCGGGAAGGCGGGGAAAAGATCAGAATGAGGAGCACTACCCAGGGAAACAACCTTTCGGGCAAGACGCAGTTCCTTCCCGAAGAAACCCCGGCATTCCTGTTTGAAAAGACACCATCAGACTGAAAAGAACGGGCTGAGAACGATTTCGACACGGTGCGATGGTTCCTGCTCATGCTTTCCTGCCCTGCGGATTCAGCTCACGGAGAAGACGCGCGCGCAGTTCTTCCGGCGACAGCGCGCGTTCCAGCACGCCGTCAACGGCGACAGATATCCTGCTGGTTTCTTCGGATACGACAATGACCACCGCATCTGATTCCTCGGAAACTCCCAGCGCCGCCCTGTGGCGAGTACCGAGGCTGGGATCGACCTCATTCTGCGTCAGTGGAAGTATGCACTTGGCAGCTTCAATCTGGTTTCCCGAAATCACGACTGCCCCATCGTGCAACGGCGTCTTCGGAACAAACAACGATACGATAAGCGAGGCGCTCACTTCCGCCCGAATTCGCGTACCCGTCTCCAGAATTCCGGCCAGCCCCACGTCGCGCGTAATGACGATGAGCGCACCGATTCCCTGCTCCGAGAGGGTCCTGCATGCGGCGACCACTTCATTCACAGTCTGGTCGGGCGCTTCAGCGAGGAATGGACGGAACAGCCTGTTCTGTCCGAGGTAGGTAAGCAGCCGGCGCAGCTCCGTTTGAAACACGATCACCAGCCCGATGAGCCAGACGGTTTTCACTTGCGTCAGGAGCCAGTTCGACCCGACCATTTCCGCGCGTTCCGCGATCACGGCGATCGCGAGCAGGATGATGAGCCCGATCACCATGGGGGCAGAGCGCGTGCCGCGCAAGAGGACGAAGCTCTTGTAAAAGATGAACGTTAAGAGAGCAACGTCGAGGACATCAGCCACGGTGATGTCTATGAAACCGACATGAAAGAGTGTGAACGTTTTCTGCCTCGTCCGCTTTGTCAGGTGGAACCGACTGCCTCGTCAACCTTCGCCAACTTGTCTGCCGCGCCCTGTTCGATTTCGGTATCCGTGTTCGCGCTCTGTGGCGCGTTTTCCTTCGCGCCGCCGATTGTCTCGTGCCGATCGCTCCCGGTTCTGTCACTCAAGCCGATCGGCTCACCGGAAACCGTTGCGGAGGCGGTATTTCCCCCTTCGGATTCACGGCTGCCCTGGGAGTTCCCCTCCGAAGAGTGGACCTGAGGGAGCACCTCGAGTGGCCGCGGCTGTGTCTTCGTCCGGGACTCGGAGCGCAAGGATCTTCCGTACAGAATGGGAGCTTCAGAAACAATACTCGAAACGGGAATTCCGTTCTCGGGAACCTGTGACGTCGGGAGTGCGAAGCGCTTTACCATTTTGGGCCGCCGCCCGTACACCACGCGCGGGGTGGGCGCCGCCACAGAAACCGGTTCCTCGACTGGCGGAGCGGTTTCGGCCTGAATTTCGGGCTGAACTGACTCGGACCTGATTGAGGGCAAAGGAAGTTCTACTTCTGAATGCTCACTCCGTTTGCTTCGTCTGGCCCGTGCTTCCGGCCCCTTCTCCGGTCGGGCGGATCTGACTGCGGCAGGCGCTGAGTCCGCGCCTGTTCGGTCAATCACCTTCGGAACTGATTGGACGCTTTCGCTGACCGGAGCACTGCCTCGTGGCTCCAAAAGGGGGGCAATCAGGGCGTCGATCTGTTGCCTGTCAAGCACCTCTCTCGCAAGCAATGCCGCGGACAGCGCATCCAGGGCTGTTCGTCGCTGTTCGAGAATGTCTCGCGCTTTCGCCAGTGCGGCTTCAACGATTCGGTTGACCTCTTTATCAACAATTTGCAGCGTCTGTTCGCTCACCTCGGCAGAATGCCCGATTTCTTTCGCGACGAACACCTCTTCGCCTTTCCGGAGAAGGGCGACGGGCCCGACCAGTTTGCTCATGCCCCACTCACACACCATCTTCCGCGCCAGCTCGGTCGCAAGTTCGATGTCGTTCGCAGCGCCGTTGGTAATGTCCCCGAGAACGATCTCCTCGGCGGCACGTCCCCCGAGAACACTGGTGAGTTTTGCATCGCACCAGTGCCGGGAGACGGTATGTCGCTCGTCGCCGGGTAGAAACGCGGTAAGCCCGAGGGCTCGCCCGCGTGGAACAATGGTCACTTTGTGCACGGGATCAGCGCCGGTATGGCAGATTGCCACAAGGGCGTGACCAGCTTCATGCACCGCGGTAACACGCCGTTCCTCCTCGGACATGACGAGGCTGCGCCGTTCAGATCCCCACATGACCTTTTCTTTTGCGATCTCGAATTCGCGCATGCCGACTTCACTGCGGTTGTTCCGCGCGGCAAGAAGTGCCGCCTCATTCGCGAGATTCCGCAAGTCAGCCCCCGAAAGACCCGGCGTGCCCCTTGCGATGGTGTGAAGATCCACATTGCGCGCCAGCGGGATACCTCGTGTGTGAATGCGAAGTATCCCCTCACGGCCCCTAACGTCGGGCAAATTGACCACGATATGGCGGTCAAACCTTCCCGGTCGTAACAGGGCGGGGTCGAGTACGTCAGGCCTGTTCGTGGCCGCCATCAGGATCACAGTGGATTGACTGCTGAAACCATCCATTTCCACGAGAAGCTGGTTCAGCGTCTGTTCGCGCTCGTCGTGTCCGCCACCAAGGCCGGCCCCCCGATGCCTTCCCACCGCGTCAATTTCGTCGATGAAAACGATGCAGGGCGCTTTCCTCTTCGCCTTTTCAAAAAGATCCCGCACGCGGGAGGCACCAACTCCAACGAACATTTCGACGAAATCGGAGCCACTGATGCTGAAAAATGGAACCCGTGCTTCCCCTGCGACGGCGCGTGCAAGGTAGGTCTTGCCCGTGCCGGGTGGACCGACCATGAGGACGCCGCGAGGAATCCGCCCGCCCAGGCGCTGGAACTTTTGCGGATCGCGCAGGAACTCCACTATTTCCTGCAGCTCCTGTTTCGCTTCCTCAACACCTGCGACTTCCGCGAAGGTTACCCCGGGCATGTCGGCGGTGATCTCGCGCGCACGACTCTCACCGAAGGAGAAGACGCCTTTCTGTCCTCCGGACACGTTCCGAAACAGGAAATACACGACAACGAGAATCGTCACATACGGCAGGGTGCCGAGGATGATTCCCCATACGTTTGTGGCGCCGTGGAATTCGATCGTGATGCCCTGTTGCGCCCAGGAATCGATCAGAGAAGGTGTGAGTTGCAGAGACCCCAGGTACACCACCTTACGTTCACCGAAAGGTTTTTTCAACGTCGCTTCAAGGCGGTCGCCGATGATTCTGACGGAGTTCACGTTGCCCGATGCCACGAATTCCGTCGTGAATTCCGTGTACGAGATCGTATTGCGCGCACGGGAACCCGCAATGGTTCTCCAGAGAACGACCGCGAGAAGAAGAAGCAGGGTGACAATGGTGACGGTTCGACCGGCAGTCCAGGATTGGCGAAAACGCCGCCTTTTTCGTGGTGAAACGGTGTTTTTGAATCTCCGCGCCTGCGAAGCTGCGTCTTCTGGCTTGCGCTGTTCGAGGAATTCCGAGTCCCCACTCCCCTCAGATGGGCGCGCGGACCTTGGAGCATGCGCTGTCCTGTCATCGCGGGCCGCGTGCTGGTGTGAACCGCGAATCGGAGCATTTCTCGGTTGCTCTCGAGATATGTCCCCACCTCTTCTCGGTCGTCTGTTCCGCGGCGTGTTTCTCGGCGATATGTCGTTTCTGCCGGACTGTTCGGCGTTCATCAAAACTCTCTTTTCCGATCTGGCATCGCCTGTCAGCGCCGTTCGCCGCCATCACAGGGAATCCCTACGTAGGGCAACTGGCGCCATTTTCCCGCGTCGTCCAACCCATAGCCGACGACGAACGTATCCTCGATTTCAAAACCGACGTAGTCGGCAGGCCATTTCGCCGCCGGTTTTCGCAATAACGCGAGGGTTTTCACCGACCGTGGACGGAACTCTTCCAATGCCCTGACTACCGCTTCCAGGGTTTTTCCCGTGTCGAGAACGTCTTCCACCACCAGCACGTCGCGCCCCTCGCCATACGGCCACGCGATGGGCTCGATCCGCACATCCCCGGACGAGACACGGCCTGAACCATAACTCGCAGCGCGTACAAAGTCCACAACAACGGGTATGGATATGGCCCGCGCAAGATCGGCTACGAGCATGAAGGCACCTTTCAGTACGCCGAGGACCACAAGCTCCTCGGCGCCCACGTTCCGCGCAACGGCACAGGTGTAGTCAGCAGACAGCTTCCTCCCGAGTTCGGTGACTCGGCGCGCGATGTCTTCCGCAGGAATCAAAATCTCTGGCAATCGAGAGTCTCGATCATGCACGCCAGGATTCCCGGGTTATGGTCACGTAATTCGTGTCCTTCTTCTCTGTTGCGCGAATGCCGCCGAGGTCGGGTACCCAGACAACACGTCTACTGTCACACACAACAACCGCGGTTCTCGGGTCTGCGTTTCCTTTTCTTTCGCGGAGCAGGTCTGCAACCAGTTTTTCTGACCCACCCCATTGCACGCGGTCTCCGGCGCGCCAACGGCGGACATGAAGGGGCATGGCAAGCCCGCCAGCAGCGAACGACGCCTGGCATTGCGAATCGGTACCGGGGCGAGCGAAACGACCTGCTGCCGTGGTTACCACAAAAACGCCCCACGAGGGAACTTCGGTGCGTGTCCCCGGAAGAAGCTCCGTCGGTCCGCGCCAGGCGTCGAACGATTCTAAGGCAACATGACTCCGCGTGCTCCACGCCCGGAAACGGCGGCGGAACGACACCTGCGCACGGCGTTCGTGCAGGCGGTCGAGCGCCGTTGTCTCCGCGTAACTGAGAGGCGCGTCAATCGACGAAAGCCCAAGCACCGCGCGACGGTACACTCTTCGCCTTAATCCTAAAGGGTACCTCTTCAGGCAAGGGATATCAAGGAGAACCAAGTCCCGGGTCTTTGACAGAAGTGCATCATCCAGCGCCTTTTCGGCCCACATCTCAAGCGCGTCATCTTCCGCCCGGGCAACATCCGCGAGTCGGTAGAGCGTCCGTGATATTTCCGGGTTCCACTCCTTTTGCAGCAGCGGGAGGAGCTCGTGGCGAATACGATTGCGTGCGAACGTCAACGAGGCGTTGGACGAATCCTCCCGCCACGGCATATCCCAAAGGCGTAACCAGTCACGAATCTCCTTACGGGATAATTCGAGGAGCGGGCGGATGTGGCCTTCGCCCGTCTTCCATGGCATGCCGCCGAGTCCGGTGATTCCAGAGCCGCGAAGCAGATGGTGAACCACGGTCTCCGCCTGATCGTCGAGGTGATGAGCTGTGGCCAGCACATCCATCCCATGGGCCAGTTTGATGCGTTTCAATTCACGATATCGAGCCATTCTCGCGATGTCTTCAGTCGAGCCGCGTTCCTTTTCTTTCAGGGCGGGCACGTCGACGTGGACGACGTCACAAGGAACATTCAGCGCCGCCGCGAATTCGGCCACCCAGCGTGCATCCTCGTCGGCTTCACGGCCACGAAGGCCATGGTGGATGTGGGCAATTCGGAGAGAAAAATGCAATTCCGCCGCGAGGGCCTGGAAAACGAGCGCGAGCGCCACACTATCCGCGCCGCCCGAGACTGCAAGCAGAGCCGAAGTGCCTGGAACGAGCAACTCGTGGTTTCGAACGCATTCAGCCACGCGGCGCACGAGCGGATCGCTGGCCGGTGGGAGGTTGCTGAGCATCATGTCGGCCCGTCGAATTGCCGGACTGAACCGGTGCATTCCGGATTGCAATTCATCGTGGTCCCCAAGCGAAGGCAATACTTGCCAAAGAGACTTGTTAATTAAAGATACGCGGGGAGAGTTCGGGAGGGGTTCTCAACCGGATGGTTAGCCACGGCCCCTGCTCGTTGAGACGGCTTCCCGGAGGTCTTTCATGGTATATCCCCAGACCCCACACAACGCGGCCGCCACTCCGATGAACGCGTACACGCGCGGCATGGGAATCCATTCTGTTACCAGACCCGTGAGCCCGGTGGAAACAGCCGTGAATCCTACCACCGTAACACCGATCATACTGAATACCCGTCCCTGAAGATTCACGGGAACGATGTGTTGTACAAGTGCGGGCCGCGGAACGACGAGCAGCGGGATGGCGAGGCTGTGAATCACGATCGTAGCCATTGTACCCCACAGCGTCTCAACCCACAGCAGGGGTACGAAGGTTACTCCGTCCAGCACCATTCCTGCGATGAGAATCCTCCCGTACCCAAAACGTCTGTTCCACAACGGAAGAAGCGCGGTACCCACAATCATTCCGATTGCGTAACACACTTCTATCGCCATGAGGCTTCCGATATCTCGTTTCAGGACCTCTCGAACGAACACCGCCATGCCGACCCCTGCCGGTCCCATGATGAACAGGTTGTCCGCAGCGGTAATCAGAAGCAGACCACGTACGACGCGGTTTCTGAACGCGTAGCGAATGCCTTCCGCGAGATCACGATGCAGGGTCGACGGTTCGTGTGCGGAATCCTGAGGCTCCCGCGAAGTGCGGAGGGCAACGATACACACAAGGCTGATGAGATATGCCGCGGCTCCGAAAATGAACAGGTGCTGCGTGTGTGCCCCGAGAAGTGAAAGGAACGCCATCGCCACCGCAGGGCCGAGGAGAAGTGCGAACATCCACGACGACTGGATGAGCGCGTTGGCCCGGAGAAGGTGCGTTTGCGCGGATACAAGTGACGGGATCAGGGCATCCCGCGCGGGGTTGAAGAACGTCGCGCCGGTGGCAACCAGGAAGGTGATGCAAAACAGAAGGGAAGGCGTGAGTGCGCCGAAGGCGAAAAGGATCGGGACGAGGAGAACGAGCAGTGCGCGAACGCCATCCGCCGCGATCATCACTCTCCTGTGGTCGCTGCGATCCACCACGGCTCCTGCCCAGACTCCGGTCAGGAGCGTTGGCAGATAGGCGCTCACAGCGACAAGGCCGGTGGTTCCAGAGGAGCCTGTCATGTCCAGCAATAGCCAGATCAGTGCCTTGGTATAGACAGAATCCCCTGCCATGCTGATCGTCTGACCAACCCAGAGGAGGGCCAGATTCCGCGCGAACGTCGTGCGAATCGACCGGTAAATCGTTGTCGGGGTCAAATTCATTCCACGGGGTGTTGCTACTCCGGCGTTCCCTCCCGCGCCTGTGGTTATCCACACGCGGTGGCAGGGCGTGACAAATTTGGTATTTTTAAGGGTACGAGCTTCACCCGGGTTGCCACCACCAGTTGCAGTGTCATTCCAGATGACTGCCTTCAGGCCGTTATGACCCCCCATAGAGCCGGTTTCATCCGCCGTTTCCGTTTGTCATGGGCCTCGCCGGGCATCTTTGCGGGAAGTTTTGCCCTGCTGATACTTGCGGGAAGCCTTCTGTTGTGGCTTCCGGTATCCGTCCGCGGTCCCGGCCTCCCTTACCTTGACGCCCTGTTCCAGAGTACCAGCGCCGTGTGCGTGACCGGACTGGCGACGGTCGACATCGGAACGCGATTGAGCCTCGCCGGCCAGTGGGTGATTCTGGCGCTTATCCAGATCGGTGGACTCGGGATAATGACGTACTCATTGCTCCTGGTGACGATCGTTCAACGGAGCGGTTCACCGGATCAGAGCGAGTGGCTGGCGAATGTGTTTACCAGCGACCGGAGGCTTCCTCCCAGACGGATGCTCCGTTGGATATTCATTGTCACCGTGGTCTGTGAGGCGGTCGGCGCGATATTGCTGACCTTCGCGTTTCTCAGGGAACAACAGGAACTGTCGGACGCTGCGTTTCATGGGGTTTTCCATTCGATAAGTGCGTTTTGCAATGCGGGCTTCTCAAGCTTCAGTTACAGCCTCCTTCCTTTCCGAGACGATCTCCTGGTCAACGGAGTCGTCATGGTGCTGATCATTGCCGGCGGCCTCGGGTTCATCGTTACGTTCGAGCTATGGCGTCTCGTGACGGGTCGTCGCCGATGGTTCAAACTCCTTCTGCAGACGAAGCTTGTTCTGTTCGCAACCCTGATACTCATTCTGTCCGGCGCAGTGGCTATCTTCGTGCTGGAGATGTACGGGGTGTTCCAGGGATTCGGGTTGAAATCCCGCGTTCTGGCTTCGCTTTTTCAGTCCGTGACAGCGCGGACCGCAGGTTTCAACACCGTAGATATCGCGGCCTTATCAAATGACACGCTGATGATTCTGATCGTGCTCATGTTCATTGGCGCCGCTCCGGGTTCGTGCGCGGGGGGTGTCAAGGTTACGACCGTCGGCGTTCTTGTGTTGTCCGTTCTCGCCCGCATTCATGACCGACCGAAGCCCGAAGCGTGGAATCGGAGCGTCCCGGGAGACACCATTGCGCGAGCTGCGGCGCTTTTTTTCGGTGCGATGCTGCTCATTGCAGTGGGCACCCTTGCGTTGCAGTTCACGGAACTTGCGGGTGTGACGGTGGAAGCTTCCCGCGCCAAATTCCTTCCTTTGCTTTTTGAGGTTACATCGGCGTTTGGAACCGTCGGGCTCAGTACCGGTATCACCCCAACGCTGACCCCCGCGGGAAAAATCGTGATCATTGGTATCATGTTTATCGGGAGAGTCGGACCGTTGACGCTGGCCGCAATGCTGATCGGAAAAGCGGCACACAGACGGGCGGCACTCATGTACCCCGAAGAAGACTTGATGATAGGGTAGACTCCATGCGGTCACTCTTGATGATCGGCCTCGGATCCTTCGGCCACCACCTGGTAAGTCGCCTCGCGGGTTCCAATTTTTACATCGCCGCGATCGATTCGGACCCCGCGCGCGTCGAAATGGTGAAAACAGTCGTTCAAAAGCCACTCATTGGGGACGCGTCGTCCGTTGACACGCTGAAGGAACTCGGTGTGTCGTCGTTCGACTACGTTGTTGTAAGCGTGGGCGACCGACTGGACACGAGTATTCTGACGTGTCTCCACCTCCGCGAACTGGGCGCAAAGAACATTATCGTGAAGGCGGCGCACAACGACCATGTCCGACTCATGGATATGTTGAATGTCTCCCGGGTGATTTTTCCCGAACGCGAAGCAGCATACCAGCTTGCTCATGAGCTGGCGGACCTGAATGTTCTTCGTTCCATCGCAATTGAACCCGGTATCAGCCTCGTGGAAATCGCGGTGCCGAGCGAATTTGAGGGAAAGACGCTCGCGGACTTGGGGCTTCCCACCAGATTCGGTGTCCAGGTGGTGTTGATACGGCAGCTTATCCCGGAGGCAACCATCCTGCCCCGGGCCGATTTTGTCATCAAGGCAAGCGACACACTCGTGATCATCGGTACCGATGAAGCAATCGAGAAGTTGCAGCAGATGACCACGTGAATCCGACCTTCTGAAAAGTATCCGAATGGATACTGCGAACGCATACGACGCGCCTGTTTCCGCGTCTGCAACCTGAACGATTCCCGCTCGCGCGCAGCCCACCAGCTTGAGCACGCAGGTTCCCGTTCCGCGACGTGTCTTCCCGTTACCGTGGACCCGAAGTGAATCTGCGCCGCGGCTTACTGGCGAATCCATCGTCATCTGGCATCAGTTTTGCCCCACAGAAGAGTGGTACACGAGTGATCAAAGATTCGGACCGAGGGATCTGAGCACCATGAGTGCCAATGGTTATTGCTTTCCCCGGGCACCCGGTTTTCGCCGTTGCCTTGTTGCGGCGCTGATCGTGTTGATGGTCGGGCAGGTGCCGGTGGGCGCCGCCAGTCGGACACTTCCGGCCGCGAACGGCACCTCGATCGTCGGTCCGTGGCGCTATCAGAGCCTGTGGAAGGCGCTCAGGCGGGGGCGTGGTGTGATCGTCGGGACGCAATCGGGCGAATGCATTTGCGGAAGATTCGTGTACGGCGGCACCACGTACGTGGAAATAAGCTCGGAAGACGGACTGCGTGAAATCCCGGTCAATTCGATTGCATATGTCGTCAACGTCGTTGACCTTTCCCACGCCAGAGATGGCGCGATTGTTGGTGGGTTGATCGGGTTCGGCGCCGGCGTCGCCCTCTCGTACTTCACGCGGAGCCAGACAACTGCCGCGTCCTCTGCTTCTCGCAGAGCGATGGTACTGGACGGTGACGAGAGCAATGACCCCGAAAATGGTTCCAGCACGAGCGATCCTTATTCGGACAGCCAATCTTCGGCAACGACAGCGGAAGACGGTTCCAGCACGGGCGCGGATACCCCCTCGGAATCAACCGCCGGAAGCGACCCGGCAACGGGTTCGAGCGGATCTTCTACCGCGAGTGATCCGACAGAGACCGGTTCAAACACCTATGAGGACGGGGAAGCATCTTCAAGTGGCGAGTCGTCCGGAAGCTCAGCCGGTGGCGGGACATCGCCGCCGCCGACATCAAACTCGTCAGGCAGCAATTCGAGTAACTCAAATACCGTCGTGTACATCGGTGGACAAGGCGGAAGCAGCAGCCCGCGGCCCTACAACGGAACGGACCAGCCTTCGGGCAGATCGAGCGTGTCCCCTGCGGCGCGCATGTTCTTTTACAGCGTCGGTTTTTCGGCGCTGGGAACCCTTATCGGGTGGCTTATCGGAAAAAGGATTCGAAACGCTGTACCGCGGGTAGACTATGTCCTGCTCTCGCCGGGAGAAGCGGAGAGCAGCGGCCGAACGCCTGACCAGTACCTTGCGGACAAGATGACTTCGGGTGCCTCGGGGAACATTTCAGAGAGCCTTTTGCCGGGCAGCAGTTTTGATTCTGAACGAAGCGCGGCCCTTTTCGACCAGTACGCCCATGTGGGGAGCATCGTTCGCCTGCACGATGAACTGAGCGGAACGATCACGGCATCCGAAGCACGGGAATACCGGCTTTTCCCCGCCGTCAGAGGCTTCACGCAGGCAACGATAGTGGCTTACGGGGATTCACGGGAACGACAGGGCACGGAATTGCGGTATTTCGCCGTTGTGACGACCATGCGGGCGGGTGCTCCCCTCGTATCGCTGCAAAGGCTTGCCGCACGCGATGTAGTACGGATGAGTACGCAGGTTCGCCTTATTCGCGCGGGAATCCTCCCATGAGGCGATTTGTCATTCTTTGCGCGGTGACGGTCTTTATGGCGCATGGACTGGCGCGTTCAGAGGAGGCGCACCAGTTGGAGGAGCACTCAGCTGTGCCCGCTGCGGCTCCTGCCCTGCCTCTGCCGAATGCACCGGAAAAAAGCTTCTCGCTGGACGACCTCCCTCAATACCGCCATCAAGGTGTTTCACGCGGGAGGCTTGCGATTGCTCTCGCAGGGGTGGGTGTGTACGACATTGCGTTTTATGAAACACTGAAGAAGCCGTGGTGGAGCGGAACGAAATCCGACATGCACGTCATCAATGACTGGTGGAACGGGTACGCCATGGAGGTGGACAAGGCTGCGCACGCATTTGCAGGGCAATCCATGGCGCGGTTGGCCGCGGAGTCGTTCGAGTGGACCGGAATGACACGCACGCAGGCTTTGTTCTGGGGAGGCGTGACGAGCCTTGCAACATTGAGCCAGGTCGAGGTCCTGGACGGATACACGGCGAAATTCGGTTTCAGCACCGCGGACTATGCGGCCAACATCGCGGGAGCGTTTTTCCCGCTCGCTCAGGAAATGTGGCCCCCTCTGAAGATGGTAACGTTCAAAATCAGCTACCATACACGACGATTCGAAGAGCACGGGAACAACGGGAATATCCTCGAAGACTATGACCGCCAGACCTACTGGCTCGCTCTCAACCTCAAGGAGGCACTGCCGCGGCCGGTGAGCGGCGTCGTGCCTGCGTGGTTGGGAATAGCCGCAGGATACGGCGTTGAGAACGCATTTGCCTCCAGCGGGCGTATGCGAGAGTATTACCTCGCGCTAGATATCGACCCGACGCGTGCAAACGTCGGCCCCGGGTGGCTTTCCCGCGCGCTGGCGCCTTTGCGTTACGTTCACCTGCCTTCGCCCGCCATCCGCTTTCGGGAGGATGGCACCCGCTTTTTTGCGCTCTACTTCTAGCGAACGCGCGCCAGGCCCGGGACGCACACCCTCCAGCGGATCCGTGTTTCTGGTTGCGCCTTGCATGTATATTTGACTTTGCTGGGTTGAACGGACGGAAGGATTTCGGCAACTGATTATGGGCGGCACGTGCGGGTACCTGAACAGAGCCGGTCCCGCACAAGGGGATTACCAGGAAGGAGAGCTCCTATGGCACTCGTAGACCTGCGGGGACAAAAGAAACGTCGTACCCCGGAAGAGATGATCGCACATCTCAGCAGTTTCTCGCTCGACCTTGCGTTTTCCGCGGGCGTATGGTTTTTCGCGCCGGGAGGTGGGCGGTTCCACGACCGCTACACGCCGAATCTCACGATCAAGGAACGCCTGGAGGTTGCAGCCGAGCTCTCCCGTTACGGGCTGAAAGCGGTCGAAGCACACTATCCGAATGAAGTGAATGAAGATAACGTTCATCTTTATAAAGAC
Source organism: Candidatus Latescibacterota bacterium (assembly GCA_022706085.1). Taxonomy (GTDB): domain Bacteria; phylum Latescibacterota; class MWCZ01; order MWCZ01; family MWCZ01; genus MWCZ01. The sequence continues at coordinate 448,195 of JAKJDF010000001.1, forward strand.
CTTGAGAAAAATGCAGGCGTTCGTCTGGCGACGGTAATACCGGGATTGTTTTTCGATAGCGAATTCGAATGGGGATCACTTTCTTCTCCGATCCCCTCCGTTCGGAAAAAGGCTATCGACCGCACGATTGCCGCACTCAAACTGAACAAGGAACTCGATACGGATTTCGCGATCGTGTGGCCGGGAATAGACGGATACGAGAATCCGTTCGGCGTGGACATGGTTGCCGCCCGGGACCGGTTTGCCGAGGGACTTGCCGAGGCGATGGACGCAGTGCCTGGAATCAGAGTGGCGGAAGAACCCAAACCCTACGAACCACGGGGGCACATCCTGTACGGAACAACCGCAGAGGGGCTGCTTCTGTGCGCGAAAGTCGAATCACTTCTCAAGGCTCCGGAAAACGTGAAACTTCTGGCCGAGGGGCACGCGCTGATGTGCATGAATCCCGAAGTCGGTCACATGTTGATGGGCTTTGAGGACGCACCCTACGGCTTCAGCCTGATCATGGAATACGGCAGACTGGCGCATACGCACTGGAACAGCCAGCCGCTGGGCAATTACGACCAAGATTTGAACGTAGGCGTGCTTTCACCCGAATCGACAGAGGCTTCGCTTTATGTTCTGAAGATGTACGGTTACAAAGGGTATTTCGGGCCGGATATCAATCCGGAACGCATGCCGGTTCAGCAAGCGTTGAAGAACTGTTTTGATGCGCTCAGAGCGGCAAATGAGCGGATCAACAATCTGGACCACGAGAAGATCATTATGGCAACGTCACATCCCGAAAAAAACCGCGGTTGGCTCGAAGCGTATCTCATCCGCGAACGCGCGCCGAAGAGCATATCGCTGCCACCGCTCCCACCATTTGAAAAATGACCTCGTGATTGGTGCCGGTCGGGGCGAAAAACCCCGACCGGCACCTCTCGGCACAATCCATGCCTTCGTTGCGAATCCGTGGCCTTATCCGAGCCGTGCGTTACGTCGAAACACGTATGCGTCGCAGGCTTACTCGGAAAGATGCCGACAGACTGGCATACTATGTTCGATCGGTGGTCGCGGAGGTACGGACAATATGCCGGAACCACGGTACCCGTCCAGAGGCGTTGCCGCGACCTTCGAGGGAAGCCTTTGCGTTTCTGAGCAGCATGGACACGACGCACCTCGAACGTGTCAAATCTCGCCGAGTGGCCGCCAGCGCACCTGTCCGGATTCCCTCCGTAGTCCGTCTGTGTATAGACCGGTGAGATGGTAAACAGACGTAAGGAGACATGGTATACACTTTTTGCTGGGTATCATAGGCCTCGGGGAAAGGAGGTATGTGATGCCCTGGCAGGAGTGGGATACCATGTCACTTCGGGAGGAGTTTGCACGGCTGGCGTGCGAAGAGGGTTCGAACGTGCGGCAGCTGTGCCGTCGGTTCGGGATCAGCGCGAAGACCGCATACAAGTGGGTTGGGAGGTGGTCGGACGCGGGTCGCGGGGGCCTGGTAGATCGTTCCCGTCGTCCGCTACGCAGCCCGAGGCGGACATCCAGCGACGTGGAACGGCTGGTGCTCGAGACGAGGGCGGAACATCCCGCGTGGGGTGGCCGAAAGCTTCGTCGAGTCTTGGTTGATCGGGGACACGAACGGATACCAAGCGCGAGTACGATCACGGAGATCCTGCGTAGGCACGGTTGCCTGAGTGAAGAGCATCCGAGTTCGCAAGGGCCATGGCAGCGGTTCGAGGCGCCTTGTCCGAACGCGCTTTGGCAGATGGACTTCAAAGGTCCGATCCGGCTTCTGTCAGGCGGCTTGTGCCAACCGCTCTCGTTGCTGGACGACTGCACACGATTCTGCCTTACCGTTGACGCATGCGCCGATCAGCGGACCAGTACGGTGCGTGAGGCCTTGACGAGCGTCTTTCGGCGTTACGGCCTGCCGGGTTGGGTACTGGTGGATAACGGCAGTCCGTGGGGTTCTGATGCCGAACACCAGTATACGCCTCTGCGAGTCTGGCTCATCGAGCAGGGCGTGGAGATGACCCACTCGCGTCCGTATCATCCGCAGACTCAGGGCAAGATCGAACGGTTCCACCGTACACTGGAAACCGAGCTGATAGGATGTCGCACCTTCGCTGATCTGACGGAGTGTCGGCGCTCGTTCGAGCAGTGGCGCATGACGTATAATCTCGACCGGCCACACGAGGCGCTCGGAATGCAGCCGCCAACAGCACGGTATCGCCCGAGTTCCCGGGAGTATCGCGAGTCCATTGGCGAGCCAGAATATCTTCCAGGAGATATTGTGCGGGTGGTAGGCGAGAAGGGTCGGATCAGCGTCCAGGGAACCGAGTTGCGTGCCACGCCGAAGGCGTTCCGTGGCAAACGGATCGCACTGAGACCGACCAACCATGACGGCCTACACGACGTCTTCTATCTCCATCACCGCATCACGCAAATCGATCTGCGCAATCGGGTAGCAACATGAACCGTATACCATGTCCCCATACACCCGTATACTATGTCTCCGGTCTATACAAGGCGGGAGAGAAGAAATGCGGAAAGGCATGGCTCGCCTCCTTTTTTCGCGGGCGCCATGCGGGGCGCGGTGCTACCTCCTGGTATACACCAACTCGGTACGAAGAGAAAGGTTTCCTGTCAAGCCCCGGACGGGTCATTTCGAGTTTTTTGGGGGGGCTTCCCGGTCTGGTAGGGCTGTCTCGCCGAGACAGCCGCACGGTGGCAACGCCACCCTTCCCGGCGGCCTCGGCGAGGCCGCCCTACCCGCCATCGTGCACGCCCGAACACGCACGCCGCCCTCGATGCGACGACTACCTGTGCGCGGGAGAAGACGGGCACGACGGAGCGAGCGCCTCCCGTGTTCGCGACTCCGGCGTCGCCTGTTTTCCTTCGGGCCACTCTGCGGGCCGGGCGCGGTGCTGGACCGGATTCTGCCGGGCTCCTCGATACAACGGGGCGGCGCTTCGACAAGCTCAGCGACCGCCCCGTCACCCGGAGACCCGCGCCATCCCGCGCTTCGGACGTGCACGCCCCGCCTCTGCGCTCGCCCAAGGATTCCTGGTGCAAATTTGCAGCTTCTTCGCGAAAAAGCTTGACACGAAGACGAAGTTTTGCCTTAGCTTGATACGCGGCCAACGGAAAACCCGGCGCCGGCTTCCGGCATACCCTGTTCCGGCAGTAGTTTCCTTCACAACCGTAGGGCCTTCAGAAGGGGATCCCGACATGATTCAGAAGTTCACTGTCAGCCGCGACGACACGATTTACGAGGCGTGGCCGGATGTCGCGCTTACGCGTTCCGGCACGCTGGTGTGCGTATTCTCCGAGTGCACGCACCATGGCGACCGCTCCTACACGCGCATCATGCTGACCGACTCCACCGACCGGGGGCGGACGTGGACGCCGAAGCGGCCGCTTACGGAGCCCACACGCGGCCTGCCCGTGTTCTGGAACTGCGCCCGGATCACGTGCCTGCGCGACGGGCGGCTCGTGGTGGTGGTGGACAAGCTGTTCAAGTCTGAAGGCAGCGCCGCGCCGGAGGACTGTCGGAACTACTTGTTTTTCAGCGAGGACGAGGGTGCCACGTGGTCACCGCAGGTGGAGACCCCGGCGCTGGGCATCGTTCCGGGCAGGTTGCTCGAACTGGAAAGCGGCCGGTGGATACTAGCCTGCCATTTCCATGACAACGCGTTCGGCTACCTCGTCCAGAGGCTCTGGTATTCGGACGACGGGGGCACCTCATGGGCGGGGCCGGTGATCGTGGGGAAGAAGGAGGGCCTGAACCTGTGCGAGGTTTCAATTCTCCCGATTGGAGACGCACTGGTGGCATTCCACCGGGAAAACTCCGGTCAAGGGTGGGATTGCTACAAAAGCATCTCGAAGGACAACGGGGAAACCTGGTCACCCGCAGTGGCATTTCCTCTGCCGGGTTGCCACCGCCCCGTGGCAGGCTTGCTCCGCGATGGCCGCATCCTGATAACATACCGGTTCATGCAGGGCGGCAAGGGCTGGGTGGGCTGGTGGACCCAGAACCTCTTTGCAGCGCTGACCGACGTCGAGTCGGCGCTTGCGGCGACGCGCAACGAGGCGCACACACGCATCCTGCCGGTGGATTTTGACCACTCGCCGGTGAGCGATACCGGTTACTCCGGCTGGGTTCAGTTTGAGGACGGCGAAATCTATATCGTGAACTACATCGTCGACGATGCACCGAAGGCGCAGATCAGGGGCTACTCGATGTACCCCTCCGATTTCCTGCTCGATGGGTCGCCACACGTCTGAAGGGGGAACGCTACATGCCTGAAACCGTGAATGTAATCGTTCCGGTGTGCCGTCTGTCGCCCAGGAGCCAGCATTGCTTCTTCGGGTATTACGACATCCCGGCGGCGGATGAGGCCGGGCGCCACCTCTGCCACAGGGTTCCGTTCCGCGATCGCCTCCCCCGGCGCGGCGACGTGGCGGAACTCGGATGGCTATCACTGCCGCAGGGGCCGGATGAGGAACCGGATCAGCAATTCCACCCGATCGCCGAAACACAGGCGTGGAACTTCCAGCAGAGTTCGATGGCGCAGTGGCTGGCGTCGGAGCGTGATACCTGCCTGTTCAACGTGTTCGAGGACGGGCATTACGGATGCCGGGTCTGCAATATCCGAACGGGACGGAGCCGAACGCTGCCGTTGCCGGCGGCGAACGTCTCGCAGGACGGCGGGAATGCGCTCTGCATCAACATGTCCCGCCTGTTCGACTTCCGCCCGGGGTACGGCTACGAAGAGATTCGCGACCCGTTCGCCGATATCGCCCAGCCGCGGGGTGACGGTGTGCGATTGATGGACGTTGGGACGGGCGAGAATCGTCTGATACTCTCTCTGGCGGCTATCGTGGAGTTCCTTGAGCAATCGGGAGAGCAGATCGGTGGGAGGAAAGTGCTCATCAACCACATCACGTTCAACCCGTCGGCGACGCGGTTTCTGCTCCTCCTGAGGACATTCCCCGAACCGGGAAAACGATGGGAGACATTCCTCGTCACCTCCGACCTCGAGGGAAAGGACCTGCACCGTCATCAGGTCTGGGGCATTGCCTCGCACTACCACTGGCGGGACGACGACGGGATGCTGTTCTACCTGAACACCGGAGGCCCTAGTACGCTCGAGCTGGCGTTGGTGAGCGACGCAACCGGGGAGATGGAGTGCGTTGACCCCGCATATTTCCGCTACGACGGGCACTGCTCGTATTCGCCCGACCGACGGTGGATCCTCTACGACAGCTACGTTGACGGCTCCACGCCGGATTACCTGCGGAATCTGCAGGTGTACTCGCTCGACCGGCGCGAGGGGATACTGCTGGGCCGTTTCCGCGCGGAGCCGCTCACCCCGGAAACCAACGACCTTCGCTGCGATCTTCACCCCCGGTGGATGCCGGGTGGCACGGCGGTCACCTTCGATTCGATCCACGAGGGCTTCCGCGGGATCTACCGGGCGGATTTGAGCGGCGTGGTGGCGGAACGATAGAGGCGGCAACTCGTTCCGGACCTGTCCGTTGTTCCTGCGCAAAAGGGGATCCTGGATTGGTCCCGCCGGTCACTTCGACAAGCTCAGTGACCGGGCCAGTTCAGCCCACCTCATCCAGTGCGCCACAACCGTGTGTCCAATGTCCGCCGGTATAGGTTAGCATCTGGTCGGCGGCTTTCGCGCCCGCGAGCCTGGTACGTGGGCAGTGAGCGGGAGGCGATTGGTGCCGTCATTCCCGCGCAGGCGGGAATCCAGAAATGTCAAACTCCGAATTCGCGTTGCCTGGTCACCGCTGTTGCGCACCGGTTGCCGTACCGCGCAATGTCCGAATCACTTCATCGATCAGTAACTCAAAGGCAGGCTTGTAAGGTTCTACTTGCGCGCGGGAGGGGTAGCAGTCGCCGGGTTTCATCGTGCGATGCGTCTGGTAATCCGCGACTTTTCGGAGCCCCTCTTCCAGCGTCTCAAACTGCTCTTTGAGGCTAACGGGGCTTTGCGCCGCAACCGAGGAGAACGATTTGCATCCGAATATGGGGGGCACGTAGTTGAGTAACGCACGCATGACAAGCAGAGTTGCCAGCAAATGCCCTTGCAAGAAGCAGGAGTTGATCTCGCTACACATGCGGATCAGGAAATCGACGTGCTCGTTGTCCTCTCGGATGCGTTCGAGTTTCTCTAGACGGTCACGTGCAACAATGCCTACCGCACCTCCAAGGTTGTTGAGAGGGGCCAACACCCAATCACGCTTGGAATCCGCAGGTCTCAAGGCCCGTTCACAGAATTGGCATCCATCGCTGGTTATTTCGAGCATCATCGTTCCGTCCATCGTTTCCGATTTCACTCGGACGTACCCGTCGTCAACCAGAAATCTCACGGCGCTGGTCAAAAACTCAGGCCCTTTGAGAAAGAAGAGAGGGTAATCCTTGTTGCAATCGATTTCAAAAACACTGGAACCGCATGCTATGTAATGGCGGTGTAATAGCGACAAAACACCAATCTTTTTATCATCTTCCGTTTTCGGGGCCTTCATCTGCGCTTCTGCTATCAGACGCGCCAGATTCCCTTGGTCCCCATTTTGGATTCCTTTCACCCGTTCGCGCACGGTCGTGTTCCCGTGCGCCTCGCCCGCTTCAACGACCAACCATTCCTGCCGTTCATCTTTGGCTTTTTCATAACACTCACGTGCCATCGCGGACAGCAGGTATCGCGACCCCCAGAAAGGGTTGTCGAAAGGTTTGCCGTGCCCTGGAAAATCAGGCTCCTTCAAGTCCTTTTCCGGGAGTAGCCTGAATGCGGAATCATCGATCAGAAAGTGCCCGCACTTACCACAAGGGACGACCCAGTTGGGGTAACTGAGTTCCGCCTGTGCGAACCCATCGCATAAGGGACATTTGGTACTGTCCAAGCACATCTTTTCGGCCTCCTGCAGACATCAAATCTCGGCAAAAAAGCGGAAACCAGCTTCCGCACTCCAAGGGTGTGTTTCTCGCGCCCCTCTCACCCCACCTCATCCAGCGCGCCACAACCGTGTGTCCAGTGGCCGCCGGTACGGGTGAGCATCTGGTCTGCGGCTTTCGGGCCCCACGACCCGGGTTCGTACTGCTGGACGTGGTATTCCGGGTTCTTTTCCCATGCGGAGTGAATGGAATCCACGATCTTCCACGCGTATTCGATTTCGTCGCTGCGGGCGAACAGGGAGGGGTCGCCATTGAGCGCGTCGAGGAGGAGGCGTTCGTATGCTTCGGGAATCACCCGTTCGGCGAAGGATTTTTCGTAGCTGAAGCCCATGTTGGCGGCCTGCATCACCATGCCTTCGTCGGGCACCTTGGCGGAAAAGCGCAGGTGGAGGCCTTCGTTGGGCTGGATGCAGATGGTGAGGCGGTTGGTGAAGAACTCGCAGTGATCTCCGAACAGCTGGTGCGGCGGACGGCGGAACACGACGGTGATCTCCGACGCCTTCTGTGCAAGCTTCTTGCCTGAGCGCAGGTAGAACGGCACGCCCTGCCAGCGCCAGTTATCAATGAGCAGGCGCACGGCGGCATACGTGGGTGTTTCGGAACGCGGCGAGACGCCCTTTTCCTCGCGGTACCCGGCGTATTGCCCCAGCACGACATCGCGCAGGAAGCGGTCCTCGTCTACCGGGCGAACTGCCTGCAGGACCTTCACCTTCTCGTTCCGGAGCGCGTCCGCCTCATACGTGTACGGCGGCTCCATGGCGATCAGGGTGAGCAATTGCAGGAGGTGGTTCTGGAACATGTCCCGCAGGACACCGGCGGACTCGTAAAAGGCCGCCCGGTGGCCCACCCCAACGGTTTCCGCGACGGTAATCTGCACGTGGTCCACGTACCGGCGGTTCCAGAGGGGTTCGAAAATGGCGTTCCCGAACCGAAAGACGAGGATGTTCTGCACCGTTTCCTTGCCGAGGTAGTGGTCGATGCGGTAGATCTGCTGCTCGGAAAACACGTCGTGCAGGGTCGCGTTGAGGGCGACGGAGGAGGCATGATCGTGCCCGAAAGGTTTCTCCACGATCACGCGTCGGTAGCCGGTTTTCTCGGTTTCCGCAGCCATGCCGGTGGTGCCGAGCATGGTAACGGCGAGCGCGTAGAACTCCGGCGCGGTGGCCAAATAGTACAGGCGGTTGCACTCGCCGCCCGTAACGGCGTGGATGAGCTGCTCCAGCGCGCCGAAGTCATTGTGCCGGGCCAGGTCGCCGGGCTGGTAATGGAGAAGGGGGGCGAAATCCGTCCAGGTGTCGGACGAGAAGTCCCGCGGCGCGAACGTCTGTACCGCGTCCCTCATCTTTTCGCGAAATGCGTCGTCCGTGAAGCGCGTACGGGAGAAGCCGATGATGTGCGTCCGTTCCGGCAGGCGCCCTTTGCGGAAATTGTTGAACAGCGCCGGTATGAGTTTGCGGGCCGTGAGATCACCCGAGGCGCCAAATATCACAATGACGTTGTCCTTCATGGCGTTACCTGCCCTCCAAGGCGCCGGGTTGCGTCGGCCCGGTGAACTTTCCCATATCCCGCGGTGTTTGGTAAAAGTAACACGGTTTGGCGTCTGAGTGAATCGCGCAGGCCTTCGGAGGAACGAATTCACACCTCACAGTCAAAGTGATAGGGAGACGTGCAATGGGAACGGAAAAGACGACGATCGGCAGGGCGCTGGGACAGATTCCCGGCGGAGTCTTCATTGTGACCGCGGGAAAGGGCGAGAAAGGCACCGGTTTTCTCGCGTCGTGGGTCCAGCAGGCAGCGTTCGAGCCGCCGCTTGTCAGCATTGCGGTGAAACAAGGGAGGCCCATTCAGTCGCTCATCGAATCCGGAGAGCCGTTCGCGGTGCACGTTCTGGGCAAGGACCAGAAGAAGATCGCCGCGCATTTCGCGAAGGGGTTTGCCCCCGGAGAAGCTGCGTTTGAGGGCGTCGGGGTACGGACGGGCGTTACCGGCGCTCCCATTCTTGACGGCGTGAACACGTATCTCGAGTGCAGGTTCTACGGCAAAACCGCGGCCGGAGACCATGTGATCTACCTCGCCGAAGTGGTTGCAGGCGCCGCAGTGGAAGGCTCCGAGCCTGAGGTGCGGGTTCGCAGGGACGGCTTTACGTACTGAAGCGCGGGAAAAGTGCCACGTAAAGAAACGAAGGACACGAGGACGGGCGGCGTCCATCGCGAAGGAAGCCTGTCGAAGGGCGCGCGGGGGGACGAAGAGGATGGTGCTGGCTCGCCAGAGTGGCGGTCACCGAGCCAGTCGAAGTGCCGCCATTACGTATCGAAGCTCCGCGCTGCGTTTCGACCGACTCCCACTCGCGGTAGCACGCTCAACGACGGCGCTACCGCAGGTGTCTGCAGGCAGGGGCTACGACGCACGTGGCCCCTGTCTGCCAAACCTACCTCACCAGATTGCGCGCCTGCGCGCCGGTCGGCGCGCCAGCGCACAAGCGAGCATCAGTGAGCCAGCACCATCCGCCCGGTCACCTCTTCGCTCCCCATCAACTCAGGCGCACCGCCCGGTAGATATCCACCCGCGGCACGGTGAACCGCACGCGCCCGCCTTCCAATATGAACGGCAACGGTTCCGGATCCGGGTGCCACGGGTCGGCCATCTCGACGTGGGAAACGCGCATCCCGGTCGGCAGGGGAAGTGAAACCACCGCATTCTCCACCGGCACTGGCTTTACCTGCTCCGGCGCGATCTCGTGGATATTTCCGTAAAGCGAGGACACCGGCACGTTGTAGTTGAGAAAATGCACCACGAGCGAGCCTTCATCGCCCGCCCAGGCGGATACGCGGAGCGTCGCCGGTGCGTCGGGAAGGACGCGCAGGTCGAACCCCGCCAGCTCGGAGAGGAGCGTTGCGAGGCGCGCGTCGTTGTGCGTCTCGCGCTTCGATGCCTCAACGATTTCGTCGTACACGCCCTTTTCAAACAGGCCCTGCGGGTTGATGTCAACGATATCGTGTATCTCTTTCACGCGTTTCGGCAGCAATTGGAAAATGTCGCCAATTGCCGCGATGTTGCCTTCCCGCGCATATGGCGCATCCGGCCACACTGCCGCGCGAATCCGTTCGATGGCGTCATTCGCAGCCACCGGACGACCATGCTGATCGAACACACCGGTGTTGCCCGTGATCAGCACCTTCCCGCCACCCGCCGCATACTCCAGAATCGCGTTCCTTCCGGCAGCAGAAAGAAACTCGACGTGCGGGATGATGACCGCGTTGAACCGCCGTAGCTCGTCCAGAGTGACGTTCGCTTCGTTGAACAGGTCGAACAGGATGTGGTTATCCGCGCAGTAGTGCGCCAGCGCGTATACCTCCCGGATGTGGTAGGTGTTCTCCATGTGCACGTTGTCGTAGTCGTAGAGAATCCCCACCCGGGCATGCGACGAGCGGCCCGCGTACCAGTCCGCATGCTGTTCGTAAAAACGCCCGTAGGCATTCCGCGTTTCCGGGTATTTGTAACGCGCCTCAATGAAGATGCCGTCGCTTGACCATGTCGCTGCCTCGGCCATTGCCAGTTCGGCAAGCGCACGGTACTGGAGGCCGAAGTACGCCAGCACGCTGGCCCGGGCGCCGGCGGCATTCGAGTACTTGTACGCAATCACGAGGTCGAGCGTGTACCCCGGCGCCAGCGTGCACGGCAGGTAGTTCTGCTCGTAGAAAATGATGTCCTGGCTGTTCGCCCAGAGGCGGACATTCTTCCCCTCCAGACGGCGTGAGTCAACGTTTCGGAACCCGGTGATGGCACCCCAGTTCGGGTTGAGGATGAACTCAGGACAGACGCCGTTCAGCGCCCTGTGAAAGCGGTCGTGCCATTTCGCGATGGACCACGCCCAGAACTTCTGCGTGTCGGCCCAGAGACACCGCTGAACCGGTGTCTCGATTCCGAGCGACGACACATCGCCGGTGCGAAGGATCATCGCGACCTCGGCCTCTGAGTGGCTTTTCCTCAGGCTGTCCACCCAGTAGTCGTGGGAGCGTCCCCAGTGGAAGCCATTCCCGGCTTCAGACGGCACGCACCTGTCTATGTCATCGGTGCCCATAAGCTTCGCGAAGTGCTCGGGGTCGCTCGCCTTCGCACGTTCGAGATACTCCCGCTGGTCCCGCGCCCAGAGCACCTTGTTCCCGCGTGTCTCGAGCGCGAGGCCGGAGACATCCGCGGTGCCGAACCGCGCAAGCCGCTCCTCAGGCGTGTACGTCTCTTCGAGATACGTGTGGAACGCGCGCTGACAGTGCTCGCAGTAACAGTGGTGGATGTTGTTGTCGATGAACGTGCCGTTGTAGCCCAGTTTCACCAGAAAACGAGCGCTCCTCTGCAACCATTCGTCCCAGTGCGGGTTGTTCACGCACCCTTCGAGTTCATACCGATCGGGAAGGAGCCAGCGGTACGGATAGTTGTGGTGCGGCTTCCCGTCCGGTTCCCGCTGCATCCACTGCTCGGGTTCTACCGGGGGTTTCGGACCGATGATGTCGGCGTGTTCGTCCCAGTGATCGTAGAGATACCACATCCCCGTACGCGTGTCGGGGCGGCCGTAAATGTGGCAGTTGCAGATGTAAGGGAAGTTGAACCGAACGCCCGCCGCGTAGACTTTGCGGTTCCACTCCTGCATGCGCGCAATGAGTTCTCGTCCCTTTTCCGGGGTCAGCCCGTCAAGGCCGTATCCGTCGGGGTGGTAGGGATTGTCGTCTCCACCCAGCAGCATGGCCGGTGGAGCGTCGCGGAACTGGTCAATGATGCGGTCCATATCGTTCGCGATGGGGGTGTCGCGGCCGATGATGCAGGTAATGGAAGCGGTGCGCGTGCGGTAGGCCGGCATGGGGTGTCTCCTGAGGAACATCTGATTGGGTTTGTCCTGTTCACGGGGCATGTGGATAGGTATGACTTGTTGAGGATACTCCGGCGGGCCGGCTGTGTCCAAATGCGGGGGTGTGTGGAAAAGGCTCCGAACGGGCGGGTCCCTCAAGGGCGGCGGGGTTTGAGGTTCCCCCGCGCGGTGCTGTGTGTTGCCTGTTGCGGCGGCCTCGGCGATGCCGCCCTACCTTGCGTGCCCCGGGGGTCTCGATACCGCGTTCCGCCCTTCGACAGGCTTCCTGCGCGATGCGCAGGCTCAGGGACCGGCACGCCACTCGACGACCCGCATGTTTTGACGCAGGGGATGACATGGCACCAGCCGTCATTCCCACGCAGGAGGGGTATTCGCCCGTTCGGGCGCCAAGGGCAACGTCCCGGGCGATTGACACCGCTGTCTGGATTGGAGGGTCACGCTCTGTCGTGACCGGTCGTCTATGCGAGCGAAGGGGACCCGACGAAGCGGGTCCCTCCAGGGCGCGGGGTTTGAGGTTCCCCCGTGCGGCGTTTCGACAAGCTCAACGACCGCGCGGTGCTGTGTGTTGCCTGTTGCGACGGGCTCGGCGATGCCGCCCTACCTTGCGTGCCCCGGGCGTCTCGATACCGTATTCCGCCCTTCGACAGGCTTCCTGCGCGATGCGCAGGCTCACGGACCGGCACGCCACTCGACGACCCGCATGTTTTCACGCAGGGGATGTCATGGCAACAGCCGTCATTCCCGCGCAGGAGGGAATCCAGAGATACCCGCTGGGTGCGGGCGTTCTGGCGCACCGCGGTGGGCCCCTGCGCCGAGGTCTGTTTTCGTGTCTTTCGTGTGGTTCGTCGTTTCTCCCCCTTCTCCAGAAAAACCGTACCCCGATTGAACCATTTTCGCAAAAACCCTTGACACGAAGACGGTTCTTTGCCACAGCAAGATACGGGACGGGCCATCCTCACTTCGAAGGAGGGCGGCGCAGGTCTGGAAACACCATTTCGCCGGGCGCACCCGGCACTGCGGGGTTTGAGGCCCGGGAGAAGTACACCGTTTGCGCTCGCGGTTATCGAGTCGTAGGTTGAGAAAACATCCCGGACTTGCAACGCGACCGGGATCATTTCGTCGTTCCATCTGGAGGAGCTTCACCATGCCGAAATACGCCGTTCCCTACACAGCGCCACCCGTGCTTGAGCGGCCATCGAATGCGCAGTTTTCTCTTGGCGGCGTGGTCGGTGAGCGGGTGAAGGCGGCCCTCCATGGCTGGCTTCTGCCCGCGCCGGATGCCAACCCCGCGCTGACGGAGATGTTCCGCGACCGCAACCGGATGCCTTCCCGGGACCTTGTGCCCTGGGCGGGCGAGTTTGTGGGCAAGTACCTCATCGCCGCGCAGCAGATCCTGCGGCTCACGGGCGACAAGCGGCTCCGCTCCACCATCGGCGGCATCGTTGCGGAACTCATCGCCGCGCAGGATGAGGACGGTTACCTCGGCCCGTTCGACAGGGAAAACCGCCTCGTGGAGAAGTGGGACGTGTGGGGGCATTATCACATCATGCTGGCGCTGCTCATGTATTACGAGGCCTCCGGTTCGCTCTTTGCCCTCTCCGCATGCCGGAAAATGGCCGATTTGCTCCATGAGTTCTTCGTCGTGGGAAAAAGGAGGATGCTGACGAGGGACGATCCCGACGGCGAAAAGAACTACGCAGTGTCGCACGCGGTGTTGTGGCTGTACCGCATCACCGGCGAACCGAACTACCGCGAGCTGGTGGACTGGATTGAGAAGGAGTGGGACCAACCCCCGGCAGGGCAGTATATCAGCTCCGCGCTGGCCGGAATCCCGGTGTGGAAGTTCCCGTCGCACCGGTGGGAGAGCGCACACGACTGGGAGGCAATCGCTGAGTTGGCGCTGCTCACCGGTGAGGAGCGTTACGCGCGAGTTGCGCAGCATATCTGGTGGAGCATTCTCGAGGGCGACCGGCACAACACCGGCGGCTTCACCTCGGGGGAAGCATGCCAGGGCAACCCCTACGATCAGGGCGCCATCGAAACCTGCTGCACCATGGCGTGGATCGCGTTCTCCGTTGACTTGCTCAGGATGACCGGAGACCCGCGCGTGGCCGACGAAATCGAACTCGCAACCCTGAACGGCATGGTCGGCGGGCAGAACCCCGCGGGCCGCTGGTGGACCTACAACACGCCGATGGATGGCCGCCGGGTGGCCTCCGCGCAGGACATCGTGTTTCAATCGCGCCCGGGCAGCCCGGAGCTGAACTGCTGTTCGGTGAACGCGCCGCGCGGGCTCGGCATGATCTCCGAGTGGGGCTATATGGTCGCCGCCGATGGGTTCGCGGTGAACTACTACGGTCCCTCTGCCGTGACACTGCGCCGCCCCTCCGGCGAGACTGTGCGGTTGCAGCAGGACACAGGTTATCCGGTCGCCAACGAGGTGGTTGTCGGCGTTGGTTGTTCACCGCCCACCGAGTTCACGCTGTCGTTCCGCATCCCGGCGTGGTCGAAGGCAACGAGGGTGAGCGTGAACGGTGAAGCGGTGGCCGGGGTGGTGCCCGGCACCTACTGCGGCATCACGCGGAAATGGCGGGAAGGCGACACGGTGAAGCTGGTGTTCGATTTCTCCCCGCACGTGTGGGTCGGGGAGAAGGAGTGCGCCGGCAAGGTTTCGCTCTACCGTGGCCCGATTCTGCTCGCGTTTGACCCGCGGTTCAACACGATGGACCCCGAAGAAATACCAACGGTAGATGTGGGCAACATTTCCTACGAGCCGGTGGCGTGGTCAGGGAAGTGGCCGCCGTGGGTTCTTGTCCGCGTCCCGACGGTGGATGGCCGCGAACTGCTTCTGTGCGATTTCGCCGGCGCGGGCAGCACCGGCACGCACTACCGCTCGTGGATTCCGTGCGCGGGCGGGGAGGCGAGGGCGTTCTCACGGGATAAGGCGGTGTGGGTGTAGGGGGGTGGTGATTGGAAAACCGGCCTTCTCTGGACTGCGGCGGCAGGCGGCCGCTTTCAAAGCGCAGGCCAGCCTGCGCACTCCAAAGTTTGCCCGTCGGTGCTTCCGGAACCCCACCTCTGCCTTGCACCCGGCACGCCCCTAATGCGCCTGTCGCGGGCCGTCTCGATACGTCGAACCGGTCGCTGAGCCTGTCGAAGCGCGAGCCGGCTTCATCCGCGACCGGTTCGCCACTCGACGACCCTCGTGTCAGTGACCAATTTGTGCCCTCGATCGTGCATGAAGGGAGAGTCGTCATTCTGAACGAAGTGAAGAATCTTCTGTTTCAAGTTCCTGGTAAGGCCTGAAGGACGCTCAAAAGTGCAACCCAGGCATCCTCACCGGCACGGCGGGGAAATATGGATTCCCGCCTCCGCGGGAATGACGGTGTCACGGATCCGCGGAATGACGACCCCAAGAAGACGGCAAAGCCGAAGGAGCTTCCGACGTGGTCCCTGAGCCTGTCGAAGGGCACGCCCGGCAGATGGGTCGGCGTGGTCTTCCGCCTGCGAAGTGCGGAGAGGTTCTTCGCCGCGCTCAGAATGACGGTTTGGGGCCGCGCGGAAGGCACGAGGGCAGACAAGAATGTCCGCGCCACCGCCGTTTGCAGATGCCTGCAGGCCCCGCCCTGCGAGCCGGGCCAGGGTATTTCGCGCCGCTGGTAATGCCCAAAGGGCCGGCGTAGTTCAGCCGGGGGCAACGTCCCGGGCGGAGGGGGCGAAACGCCGGAGAAGGTGGTCTGGATTCCCGCCTGCGCGGGAATGACGGTATCAGAGATACGCCGGAATGACGAACAAAAGGGGGCAAGCAGAAAAGAAGAGGACCCGACAGAGCGGGTCCCTCCAGGGGTGTGGTGTGGGCGTTTTCGCAAATCGCGTGGTCCCTGAGCCTGCTGGTGCTTCGTGTGGCTATTGCGGTGGTCTCGGCGATACCGCCCTACGTTGCGCGCGCGGGCAAAAAGCTGTCATTCCCGCGAAGGCGGGAATCCCGTGGCGGGGCTCCTCGATACACCGTTCCATCCGCTCCGCGTCTGGCACGGCACTCGGAGTCCCGCGTGGTGGGCTACCCCGCCTCCAGCCCTGCGCCGCGTTTCGACAGGCTGCCGCCCGCGGGAGCACGCTCAGGGATCTCGCTGACTTCGCCACCGTGTGCACGCGGGAAAACCCAGCCATGGGGACGACACAGGGCGGCGGTCTCGGCGAGACCGCCCTACCCTGTTTTCGCGCGGCGTTTCGATAGGCTGCCGCCCGCGGGAGCACGCTCAACGACCGCGCGGGTTCTGGCATCCGCGCAGTATGCTATTCTGCTGCCAGCTTCTTCCGCAGCTCCTCCGGCACATGCGCCGCGTACACGTGCGGGACGCCGGTGCGGTCGGAGTTGAACAGCACCTCTTTGCCACCGGGGCCGACGCACGGGTGCGGGTGCGACCAGCCGGGGTGGCTGTTGCTGCTCATTGAGGCGCACAGCTTCGCCTTCTTCTTCGTCTTCACGTTGATGATCCAGAGACCTTCATCCGGCCAGTTGGTGTCGGAGACGATCCATTCGCCGGTAGGGTCGCAGCCCGGGTGCCAGAAGTAGGGTCCCTCGGCGATGGTTTCCACCGGCCCGCCTGCCTGGTCGCACATGGTGATTCTGTTCACGCCGTAGACGCTCGCCGTGTAGATCTTGCCCGTGGGGCCGAGCCAGGCGGAGTGGCCGTTGTGCTGGTCGAGCGGGATTTCGTGCTCGCCGGAACCGTTTAGCTTCACGATGCGGGGCAGGCGGGGGCCGTAGTAGAAGGCAGTTTCGCCCTTGCCCGGCTCGATCTGGAGGTGCGGGGTGCCGTAGTCGGTGCGGACGGTCCACGCCTTGCCTTCGGGTATGGAGACGAGGCCGATCTGCTGGCCTGCGCCGTCCACGGAGGCGAACATGCAGAGGAGCTTGCCGTCGTCCGTCATGGTGGCGTTGCCGCCCGCGTGGACGCCCTTGGCGAACCGGGCCACCTCGCGCGCCTCGCCGGTGTTGATATCCTGCGCGTAGACGACGCGACCTGAGGCGTAGTAGGCGAACTGCCCCTGCGGGCTCAGGGCGATGCCGTCCACCGCGTCGCCGTCGGTTAGCTGACGGAGGTTGTCGCCATCGGTGTCAATGGCGTAGAGGTCGTTCAGTCCGGCGCGGTTGGCGGTGGTGTTGGAGAGGAACAGCACCGTTTTGCAGTCGGGCGTGAACGAGCGCGAATGGAAGTAGAGGTTCTGGTGGACGGTGGGGAACGACGTGAGCTGAGTGATCTTCACGCCTGTGCCGGGATCGATGATGTGTGCGCGTTCCTTCGTATACGAGCGAAAGAAGCCTGGTACCAGTGCCATTCTGCGTGCTCCTGACGGTGTGGGGTGGAACAAACTCTGAGCTAGATAACCTTCCCCGGCCAGCGCTGGCGCTGGGTCAGCGCGCCGGTTTCGAGTTCGGTGCGGATCGTATCGGGAATTGCCGCGAGATAGATCTGCGGCACCCCGGTTCTGTCGGAGTTGAACAGGACGTGCGTCCCCGCGCGGTTGAACGAGGGGTGCGGGTGCGCGTGCTGCGGGTCCGAGTTGGTGCCCAGCGATTTGCACAAGCAGGCATAGCGTCCGCTTTCGACGTGCACGAGCTGGATGCCGACATCGGGCCAGTTGGTGTCGGAGGCGATCCATTTCCCGTCGAGGCTCGAGGCGGTATGCCAGAAGGATGATCCTCCGGCAACGATCCGGAGTTCGGTCTCATCGGACGCGATACTGCCGATGCCCCGCGCCGGCGCGGCCAGAGGGCCCTGCACGCGGCCGGTTCTTCCGAGCCACGATCTGTGCGCGAACCGTTGGAAGGGGAACGCGCGAAGGTTGCCGCCATCGAAATCGCAGATCTGGATGCGGCCGGGGTCGTCCGGGTCGAGGCTCCGGTTGAACGTGAATTGCGTGCCGGCCGGATCGGCGTTGACGTGGTTGACCGGAATGCCTCGCAGCATGACCGTCACGTCGGAACCATCCGTCGCAAACCGGACGATGGCCTTGTCGCCGCTGCGAAGGGCAGCGACGGTGAAGAAGAACCTGTCGTCGCCGGAAAGGCTGCTGGAAGCACCTTCCACAACGTCGTCACAGCGGGCAATTTCGGTCTCCTCGAGCGTGTCCACGTCGAGCCGGATGAGGACGTTTCGTCGCAGGCCGAAGACGGAACGGGTGGTCCATGCGGGAACGGGGTGCTCAAGGGGGTGTTGCTCATCCGTCAGCTGCGTCAGGTTGCGCCCGTCGACGTCCACGCGGAAGAGCTCCATGGGCGCGCCTCGCCCGGGAAATCGTTGCGAGTGGAAGATGATGGTCCGGTCGTCACACAGGAACGACTGCAGCTCGAAGTAGAGCTTGGCGCTGGCGTTCTGCGCGGCAGTGAGCTGCAGGATGAACGTGCAGGTGACCGGGTCGGTCATTTCGACGACTTCACGGCCGTATGTGGTGCCTCGTGCGAACATCTTTCGCTCCGCAAGTGCCAGATCAGATTACCTTGCCAACCCAGCGTTGCCGATGGGTGAGCGCGCCGGTTTCCAGCTCGTGCCGAATTGTGTCGGGGATAGTGGCGAGGTAGATCTGCGGCACGCCGGTGCGGTCGGAGTTGAACACGACCTGTGTGCCGGTGCGGTTGAACGACGGATGCGGATGCGTCCAGTCGCCGTTGCTGCCGAGCGATTTGCACAGGCAGGCGTAACGGCCCGATTCCACGTGGATGAGCTGGATGCCGACATCTGGCCAGTTGGTGTCGGCGACGATCCACTTGGCGTCGAGGCTGCCGGCAGAGTGCCAGAAATAGACGCCGGATGCGATGGGTGTGGGCTCTGTTTCGTCGGAGGCGATGGCCATGATGGCGTGGCCCGGCGGCAACAGCGTGCCCTGCATGCGGCCTGTACGTCCCAGCCAGGCGCAGTGCGCGAACTGCTGGAAGGGGAAATGCCGCAGCCCGGTGCCGTCGTTATTGCACACCATGACGCCCTGTGGGTGCTCAGGAGTGCCTTTCGCGGCGAAGGTGAACTCCGGCTTGCCCGGGTTGGCCACGATGTGATTGTAGGGCAAGCCGTGGCACATCACCTCAACGCCCGAGCCGTCCGTCGCGAGGCGGGCAATGGCGCTTCTGCCGTCCTTCAGGGAGCATACGGCAATGAAATACTTGTCGTCACCGGAGAGGGTGCATGCGCCGAAGCCGGTTGCCTCGTCGCAGCGGTTCAGCTCGGTTTCCTCGAGCGTATCGGGGTTCAGGCTCAGAAGTACATTCCCGCGGAAGCCGTAGATGATCCGCTTATCCCACGAGGGGATCGGGTGGCCCAGCGGGTGTTCCTCGTCCGTCAACTGGGTCATGTTGCGGCCGTCAATGTCCACGCGGAACAGGTCGTACGGCATGCCGCGGCCGGGGGCGCGCTGAGAGAGGAAAATGAGCGTCTTGTCGTCGCACAGAAACGACTGGTGTTCGAAGTACAGGTTGGTGCTGAAGTTCTGTGCGGCGGTCAGTTGCAGGATAAATGCGCCGGTGACTGGATCGGTCATTTCCACAGTTTCGCGTCCGAAGGTTCTTCCCCGCTTCGACATGCTTTTGTCCTTTCAGTCGTATGATCCCAGTATTTTGGCAAGGTTCACGAACTCTTTGAACTGATCCAGGCTCACGCTCTGGGGCACAGAGTGATCGGAGGCGATCACGTACCCGCCGTCCTGCTTCATGACCGGAATGACGCGGCGCATTTCTGCGTGGAGCGCGTCAGGATCCGTGAAATTCACGGCATTGATTCCGCCCTGAAAGGCCAGCCTGTCGCCGTACTGCTTCTTGAGCGCGATCGGGTCCATACCGGCTTTCACTTCGAGCGGATTCAGCATGTCGACGCCGATTTCGATGAGGTCGGGTATGAAGGGGTTGATGTCGCCGCAGGCATGGAGAAACACTTTCAGCCCTCTGGCGTGGGCCCATTCCGCGGCCCGACGGTGAGCCGGTTTGATGAGTTGCCGGTACATCGGCAATGAGAAGAACTGATGCTGTTTGTAGCCCATGTCGTCGGGCCACATGATCGCATCGAAATGGTAGCCCGCCTTCCAGACCACCTCGTAGAGATCGATCGCTAGTTCGAGCTCCGTGGTGATGATGTCGCTGATCCATTCGGGGTCGTCCACCATCGCCATGAGCGTCTGCTGCGTTCCGATGAACCCTGAGTGCGTCACATCAAACCCGAAGAGGAGCGAGGCGTAGATCCACCTGCCTTCCTCCCGCCATTTCGCGAAGTCCCGCCGAAGTTGCGCCCAGTCGATTCTATCAGGATCGGGTTTCATCCGGGCTTTCGCACGGAGCCACGTATCCCGGTCAGTTACCTCGAATCGAAGAAACTCGGGTACTCCGCCGGCGTGTTTCCAGCATTTTCTTGTCGCCCCCCACGGGCTCGTCGAAATGATGTATTCCTCCGTCTCCTCGAGGACCTGTTCGGGGAAGCGGGGGCTGTTATCAACGGTGATCGAGGCAAACCGGTCGAGGCCGAAGAATTCCTGCCACGCGACGTTTTCAGGGAGGCCCTCCCGGCGCCACCGCTCCACCGTTGAGGGCCATGCCAGATCGGTGACGGGTACGCGATCGGCTTCGCGGTGCCCGTACATGCGCGTCATCCGCTCGTGTGTCGTCATCTCCCTCATGCAGTTTCGATCCCCCGCAGGGTACCTCGCCCGGTGGCGTTCTATTCGTACGAGCCCAGTTCCTTTGCCAGCCGGACGAACGTTTTGAAATCTTCGAAGCTTACGCTATCCGGCACGGAATGGTCGGAGCTGATCACGTACCCGCCATTTTCCTTCATGACGGGGATCACGCGTTTCATTTCGGCGAACAGGGCATCCGGATCCGTGAAATTGACGGCGTTGATGCCTCCGTGGAAGGCGAGTCTGTCTCCGTACTGCTTTTTGAGCGCGACCGGGTCCATGCCTGCCTTCACTTCCAGCGGGTTCAGCATGTCGATGCCCAGTTCTATGAGGTCGGGGATAAAGGTGTGAACGTCGCCGCAGGAGTGGAGGTGCACTTTGAGGCCTTTCGCGTGCGCCCATTCCGCCGCCCGCTGGTGCACCGGTTTGATAAGCTGCCGGTACATCGGCAACGAAAAGAACGTGTGCTGTTTGTAGCCCATGTCATCCGGCCAGCCGATGGCGTCGAACCGGTAGCCTTCGTCCCACACCATCTGAAACAGCGCCAGGTCGAGTTCCAGCTCATGGTTGAGGATATCGGCGATCCATTCGGGGTCCTCCACCATGGCCATAAGTACTTTCGCGGTGCCGATGAACCATGAGTGGGTCACGTCAAATCCGAACCAGAAGCCGGCGGTGATCCAGCGGCCTTCCTCGCGCCATTTTTTGTAGTTTTGTTCAAGATGCGCCCAGTTAACGCGGTCGCGCGTGGGCTGCATGCGGGCTTTCGCTTCGCGCCAGGTACCCCAGTCTTTCACCCTGAAGTCAAGAAATTCCGGGACGCCGCCCGCGTGTTTCCAGTTTTTCGAGGTGGCACCCCACGGGCTGACCGCAATCGTGTATTCCTCGGTTTCTTCGATCACGCGGGACGGGAAACGGGGACTGTTATCCGCGCCAATTCCGGCGAATTTGTCGAGGCCGAAGTAGTGGTCCCACGGGATGTCGGTCGGCAGACCTTCGCGGTGCCAGCGTTCCAGCGTAGAGCCCCATGGTCCATCGGTAACCGGAACGCGGTCTGCTTCCCGGTGCTCGTACATGCGCTTCATGCGTTCCCAGGTTGTCATCTCTTCCATGTTCGCAGTTCTCCCTGAGGCGGGATCGGAGGTGCGTGGTTCGTGGCCGAATGCCGGGAAGAAAAGATATCTGCCGTTCCGGCAAGACCAAACCAACCTTGTAAGACGGGACGGTGCGTCTTACTTTGTGAACCGATAGCGTACCCGGCCCACTCACAAAAAACACATCCAAGAGCCTTACTCTGAAGGGACGACACGCATGCTGGATTCTGCAGCAGGAAAGGACCAATGATCCGTCGAACCAAGATTGTCTGCACGATTGGCCCACAAACGGCCTCGATTGAACAACTTCGCGCGCTGGTTGATGCCGGGATGAATGTAGCGCGCGTGAATTTCTCGCACGGCACGCACGAAAGACACCGGTCTGTCATAAGGGCAGTTCGTACGTTGCGAGGGCAGTACGGCGAACCGATAGGGGTGCTGGCGGACCTTTCAGGGCCGAAAATCCGCCTGGGGAAACTACCCGGCGGCTCGTGCGAGGTGGAGACCGGCCAGACGATCATTCTTACCCGCGATACCGGGGGAGAATGCGGCGACCGGTTCCCGATCAACTACCCCTATCTTTCCGAGGACGTGAAGGTCGGCGACTCGGTGGTGATGAACGATGGCGATGTGAGCGCACGGGTGACGGACATCCGTGGCGGGGACGTGGTCTGTCTGGTGGAAGACGGCGGTATGCTGGGGGATAACAAAGGGGTCAATTTCCCGGACTCCGCGCTCCGCGTGGACGCGATCACGGAGAAGGATCGACGCGATGTGCGTTTCGCGCTGGAAGAGAAGGTTGATTTTCTCGCGCTTTCATTCGTGCGGAGACCGGAGGACATTGTTTCACTGCGCCGACTGGTTGCGGGAGGCCCGCACACACCGAGGATTGTCGCCAAGATCGAGAAGCGGGAGGCGCTGGAGAACTTCGGTGCCATACTCGCCGAGGCTGACGGCATCATGGTGGCGCGGGGGGATCTCGGCCTGGAGACCGAACTGGCGCGCGTGCCGATGGTGCAGAAGGACCTGATCGCCCGGGCGCGCGCCGCGGGAAAGCCTGTCATCACGGCGACGCAGATGCTGGAATCCATGATTGTGAACCCGGTGCCGACGCGGGCCGAGGTTGCCGACGTGGCGAACGCCATTCTCGATGGCACCGACGCGGTGATGTTGAGCGGGGAGACCGCGGTGGGACGTTTCCCGGTTGACACGGTGCGCATGATGGCGCGGATTGCCGCCGCGACGGAAGCGGCGCACCAGCCTGCCAATGGCTTCCGGCGGAACGCGGACAGAGGTGTGTTGACCCCATCGGAGGCGATCGGCCAGAGCACTGCCCAGATGGCGTGGGACCTGCACGTGGTAGCGATCGTAGTGTGCACGGATTCGGGCAAGACCGGCCGGGTGGTCAGCCGTTTCCGGCCTGCGATCCCCATCGTAGCCGCAACGCCGAACGAAGAGGTTGCCCGCCAGTTGACGCTTTCATGGGGAGTTGTTCCGGCGCTTCTGGAACCGATCACCTCTACCGACGAGCTGATCGCGCACGCCTTTGCCACGGTGAAGGGCACAGGAATTGCCAAAAATGGTGACCAGGTAGTGATTACTGCCGGCATCCCGTTCGGCGGGGGAGGTATGACGAACCTTCTGCTTGTCCAACAGATCGCCTGACTGCGGGCGCGTGGAAAAACTTGGCGTGCACTTGCACTTGCGACATGTATTTTCGTACTCTCACACTCGTGAAAAGCCGGCATCGGGTTGAACGTTTCTCCAAGGGGACACGAGAGTGCGACGAAGCATTTCCCTGATTTTGTTGCTCGCGCTCGTTTCCGTTGTCGGGTGCGGGCTTTTCGCGAGGAAGCAGGCCGCGAACTACGTAACGCCGGAGGGTTGGGTCGGCGCAACGGCGAAAAAGGGTTCCTTCACACTTGACGCGGTTCTGCTGGACGACTCCAGTTACGGTCTTGACGGAGCCGTGCGGTTTTCCTGGTGGAAGGTGTTCAATGTAACCGTGGAAAACCGTTCGCGGCAGCCTGTCAGCCTTCCTTTGTCCTCGTTTTCTCTTGTTGATGCCTCTGGTGCCGAGCAGAAGCCGCTTTCCGCAGAGGAAGTGCAGGCATACCAGAGTTACGTGATGGGACCACTTCTGAGCTACCAGCGCAACGCCGTCCGACAGGCAATCTGGTCAGACAAGGAGATTGCGCCGGGGGCGTTCGCGGTCGGTTATCTCTTTTTCCCGCGCAAGCGGCATGGGACGCCGTACAGCCTAGTTCTGGATCCAAACCCGAACAAGCGCAAGGATGAACTGGTTGCGGCGTTTCCGGCGCAGTATGTGGAACCGGAACTTCCCGCGGTAGCCGCGGCTCGTGACACAGTGACTGCCGATTCGGCGGAACCCGCGGGTGAAGCGGAGAACACTGCTCCGACGGATTCTGCGCAGGTGGGCGTTCAAACGCCCGTTGCGCCAAAGCCCGCGGCACCCGTTGAGCCGGCACCTGCGTCTCCTCCACCTGCCGCGGAAGGCGCGCCGGCGCCCGTGGCAGACCAGCCCGCCGGTACGGCAGATACCACGGAACCCGTGGCGGAACCCGAATCCGAGCAGCCTCCCGCGCCGGTGGATAGCCCCCAGAACGGGCAGTAGGCTGTATCAATCCTTCTTTGGCACAACTATTGCGCTCGTATACCCGTTTCAGGGACCGTCCTTTTTGTCTGGGACCCCCTCTGCTCGTGGGCCCGGGCCCGGGCCGCCGCCATGACCCGGCTGCTTTTCCCGAGAAGGAGTGTGTCGTGTCAACACAGAATTCGGATTTCCCCGCGGACGTCGCGAAGCTGCTCGCTCAGTTTGCGCGCCTTTCGCAGCGTTTTTCAGATCAGGATGAGATAGACGCGGACATGATCCGCCTGCTCCAGCAATTCATGGGAGCGAAAAGGCCATTCCATGGCTTTTCGGAACACGTATGGCGTCCTCCGACCGACGTGTATGAGACGGAAGACGCCATGGTCGTCAAAGTTGAGATTGCCGGCGTGGAGAAGGACGCGTTTCATCTGGAGTTTTCCCGGAACGTGCTGATTGTGCGTGGCCGCAGGAGCCAGAAACTCGGCATCTCCCAGGTGAGTTACCACCGAATGGAGATAAAATACGGGGAGTTTGAGGTGGAATTCGCGCTTCCGTTGGGATTGGACCAGGACCGCACCACGGCACACTACCGCGATGGTTTCCTGACCATCACGATCCCAAAAGAGGACACGCAGATAACCAGAAGCGTCTCGATTGACATACAGGGGTGATTTCCATGCCAGATTCACCGGACACAATTCCATTCCATACACCGGACAACCACCTGCCTGAGTTTCCGGAAATGCTCGGAGTTCTGATGCGGGAGGATCTTCTGATCTTCCCCCTCATGATCGCTCAGCTGCAGATCCGCGAAGCATCCACGACCCGCCTGATCGACGAGGCGCTTTCGACGCACCGCATCATCGGCGTGCTTGCGGCACCGGCTCCGGAGGGGGACAGGCCGGAACTCCCGGAATTACCGCGCACGGGGTCGGCGGTGGTCATTCACAAGATGCTCAAATTGCCCGATGGCACGGTGAGCATTCTGGTGCAGGGAGTTGCCCGCGTCCGCTTCACGGAATTCCTCCAGACCAAACCGTATGTGCTGGCGCGGTGCATACGTCTGGAAAGCCAGACGGATGATTCGGTGGAAACGCAGGCGCTGGCCCGGAATGTCACGGAGCTTTTCCAGCGGCTTATCGGGCTGGTACCCCAGCTTCCGGACGAGTGGAAGGCCGTAGTTCAGACGATGAGCCGCAACCCCGACCATCTGTCGGATTTCGTTGCCGCCAACATCAACATCACCAACGAGAACCGGCAGAAGCTGCTGGAAACACTCGTCGTGCGGGAGCGGTTGTCCCATCTCTCCACGCTTCTCAATAACGAGCTTGAGGTTGTGGAGCTGAGCAATAAGATTCAGGGGCAAGTACAGAGCGAGATGAGCAAGAATCAGCGGGAGTTTTTCCTGCGCAAGCAGCTCGAGACGATCCGGCAGGAACTGGGAGAGGAAG
Organism: Candidatus Latescibacterota bacterium; assembly: GCA_022706085.1. Taxonomy (GTDB): domain Bacteria; phylum Latescibacterota; class MWCZ01; order MWCZ01; family MWCZ01; genus MWCZ01. Next base: position 473,834 of record JAKJDF010000001.1, read on the forward strand.
ACGAACAGACCGCCGAGATCAACGAACTGCAGAAAAAGCTGGAGGATGCGAATCTTCCGCAGCAGGCGAAGGAGGCAGCGGCACGCGAAATCGACCGCCTTCGCAGGATGCCGCCCGCCGCCGCGGAGTACACCGTTGCCCGGACGTATCTGGACTGGTTGATCAACATTCCGTGGTCCGTATCCACGGAGGACAATCTGGATATCCGCAGGGCGAAGAAGATACTCGAAGCGGATCACTACGGGCTCGCGAAGATCAAGGACCGCATTCTCGAGTACCTCGCGGTGCGAAAGCTGAAGGCCGATATGAAGGGGCCGATTATCTGTTTTGTCGGCCCTCCCGGAGTGGGGAAGACGTCGCTCGGGCAATCAATTGCGCATGCACTCGGTCGGAAGTTCGTCCGCCTGAGCCTCGGGGGTATCCACGATGAGGCGGAAATACGCGGGCACCGACGCACGTACATCGGTGCGCTTCCGGGCCGCATTGTGCAGGGGCTGCGCCGAGCGGGCAGCAATAACCCGGTGTTCATGCTGGATGAGGTAGACAAGATCGGGCAGGATTTCCGGGGCGATCCCTCCAGTGCGCTTCTTGAAGTGCTCGATCCCGAGCAGAACTCGGCCTTCAGCGATCACTATCTCGAAGTGGACGTGGATCTTTCGAAAGTGATGTTTATCACGACGGCAAACCAGCTCGCGCCTATTCCGCCGCCGTTGCGCGACCGGATGGAGGTGCTTGAACTCCCAGGGTATACCGAGGAGGAGAAGGTCCAGATCGCGAAGCGGCACCTCCTTCCCCGGCAGAGGGAGGCGCACGGCCTGACTGCGGAGCAGATATCCTTCAACGACGCCGCGGTGCGCGCCATCATCAGCGGGTATACGCGTGAAGCGGGCGTGCGCAACCTCGAGCGCGAAATCGCCAACATCTGTCGCAAAGTGGCGCGGAAGATCGCGGAAGGAGAAAAACCGCCGTTCGCTATTGGGAAGAAGGAAGTGGAGGAGTACCTCGGGCCTGCCCGATTCGACTCCGAAACCGCGGAACGCATGCTGGACGTGGGCGTTGTTACGGGGCTCGCCGCCACCACAGTGGGAGGCGACATCATCTTCGTGGAAGCGACCAGGATGCCTGGCACGGGCAAGCTTATTCTGACAGGCCAGCTCGGCGAAGTGATGCGAGAATCCGCGCAGGCGGCGCTATCCTACGTGCAATCGCAGCAGAAGAGATACCACATTGAGGATGTGGACTTCAGCAAGACGGACATTCATATCCATGTCCCCGCGGGAGCGACGCCCAAGGAGGGGCCGTCTGCCGGTGTCACCCTTGTCACTGCGCTGGTTTCGCTTCTCACAGGCCGTCGGGCGCGGGGCGATGTGGCAATGACCGGCGAGATCACGCTGCGCGGCAAAGTGATGCCGATCGGCGGGGTGAAAGAGAAGACGCTGGCAGCGCAACGGGCAGGTATTCACACGGTGATTCTGCCGGCGCGCAACAAGCGTGATCTGGAGGACATTCCGAAGACGGTGCGGAAGAAGGTCAATTTCGTGTTCGCCGAACAGATAGACGAGGTGCTGAAAGTCGCCCTCGAGCCGGAAAAGAAGGGCAAAAAGAACACAGATGGCGGCGGCGCCGCGGGTGGAGAAACCGACGCGCAGCGCAGGCCGTGATGTGACTTCCGGCGGCAACTCGTTTCCCTGCGGCGGTACCGCGGGCTGAATTATTACGCCCCGCGTGTACGTGCGAGCACTCAGCCCCAACGGCGCGGCATACCATAATCCGGCTGGCAGGGCCGGGTGGAAATCCTTCTTGCGCACGCCGGGCTTCCTGCGCACCCTTTCGCAGGTTCCTGCGCGCCCTTCGACAGGCTCAGGGACCGCGCAAGCTCACGGCTCCCGCTCGTTGCGCGCGTTTCCGCAGGTTCAGGCACCGCGCAAGCTCAGCGACCACATGTCTCCGCCTCTCCGCTTGCGGATTTCATTTCACCGGTTCCCCGTAATCCACGTGCAGTTCGACACGCCCCAGCAGGAGGTCGCGCGGGCCGACAAGCTGACCGTCAGGCTCCACGACGCGCACGAAAAAGCTGTTCTGCCCGCACACGGGCAGCGGGCCGTGCGTGAGATCGAAGCGGATCACCCGGCTCCAGTTCTTGTTGATATCGGCGCCGTTCAGCGCGTACGGAGTCAGCTCGTCCTTTTCGATGGGGCCCGGCTCGATGGGTTGGCCGTTGAGCAGGTATTCCATGGTGTCGAGGCGGCTCCAGATAAGGTGCCACTCGTTCAGTTCGCTGATCCACGGTGTGTGGAGTTTGAATTCGGCTTTCAAAATGAGGCGCTCAAGGTCCCCGCAATCCGCAGAGTCCTGCAGGTTGTCGCTCACCTCGAACAAACGAGTCGTTCCGCCGGGGTTTCGTTCCGGGTCGGACGACCACACAAGCTGAGGTTTGTGATCCACGTGCCAGCCGGTTACGTAAACCTTGCTCCTGCGTTCCAGACAGTCAGGGTCGCCAACTTCCATGAGGTGGGGCATGGCCCGTGCAACCGGGCCGGGGTACGGGCCTGACCAGAGCGCCGACCCGTTGAAGAAAAAGATGCCGTTCACACCCTGGTGATAATAATTCAAACAGGAAGCCCGGAAGTATTCCAGCCGCCCAAAGTGTTTTGTGTCGTTCAGGTCGAATGCGATGCAGTCGAAACCGGCATACACCTCCACGTTGTGCTGCCGGGCAACGTCCACCACGTCGCGATAATCGGCTCCGTACATGCTGCCGATGGAGAGAGCGTCGATCAGGCCTTCGCGCATCCACGTGCGCCAGTCCATGCCGGCGTCGTCGCAGGTCGGGCGCTCGTAGATGCGCGCAAGGATGCGGGGTTCGCGGCCTCGTTTGCGGAAAACGGGGGACAAACGCTCGCGCACGGTTCTGACCAGATCGGTCAGGCACTCCGGCTTTTCCTCGCCGGGAGGGAAGTAAGGTCGGCTACGCGAGAAGTCGAGGTCTATCCCGTCCACATCGTAGCATTCCGCTGCTGCGATAATGGGTGCGATGACATGCTCGCGCACCTCGGGGTGCGTGAAATCGAGTCCCGAAATCCTCCGCGCGGCCGCCGGCGAGCTGTCCTCCGGTTGCCGTCCTTTGCCGACCGTCATTTCGCGGTGCTCCAGCCACCACCGCGGGTGTTCCTCCCACGACCCGTGGTGGTAGTCATTCATTCGGAACGCCAGCGTGAAATCGAGTCCGTAACGGCGAGAGGCTTCCGCCACGAGGTCCACCACATCTACACCCTGTTTCCAGAGCTCGTGCGCCGTTCCGTAGCGGCGCCGCTGGCCTTCGTCGCGGTAGTGGTCTGGATCGGGCCGGGCGTGTTCCATGAACATGCCGAGCGGACGGCCTTCCGGGTCAACGTATTCATACGGTGAGGGATCGAGATAGTCGCGCCACATGCGGGGCATGTCGTACGGACCACCGAGGTAGGTGTGCGCGAGCCAGGAGAGGCAATCAACCTGGGTACGGGTGATCGGCAGCACGGCCTTTTTCAGGACGTTCTGCGGGGTGATCGGGAAGTCCATGTACTGAAGCGCGTGGCCGACTTCGTGCCAGATGATGCGGTGGCGGGATGGGTGGCGCATGGTATTCTCCGGTGGAGCGGGGTGTCCAGAACGCGGCTTTTCTACGGCGTGTTCAGCACCGGCCGGGTCTTCCGGCCCGATGCCGAACCAGAACCGACGGTTCAGCCATTCCCGCGAAGGCGGGAATACGGGAAGCACGGGTGTACCTCGCAGCCCCTACTCCCCCTGCTCGCTTGCCTCCTCGCCGGCTTCTTTCGCTCCGTGTTTCCGGTGCGGGCGCTGGATACCGAGCTGGGTGATTTTCCGGTGGAGGTTGTTCGGCAGGATGTCGAGTGCTTCAGCCGTGCGAACGATGTCCCACCCGTAAAGGTTCAGTTGCGTTTCGATGTACGTCTTTTCCAGTTCGTTTTTCGCCTCCGCGAGAGGTCGTGAACGGAGGAAATGCGTGGTCTGGCCGGTCAGGACCGGGTGTGCCTGAGCGAGAACGGTAGTAAGGGTGATTTCGTTGCCGGTGGAGAAGATCGCCAGTCGTTCCACGAGATTCTTGAGTTCGCGCACATTCCCCCGGAAGGAGAAGGTTTTCAGGCGCTCAAGGGCCTCGTCCGTGATGTGGATTTGCTCGCGACCGTTTTCCATGCAGAAGCCGGCGAGGAAGTGTCGTGCCAGTTCCGGTATGTCTTCCGGATGCTCCCTCAGGGGAGGCATGAAGATAGGCACCACGTTGAGGCGGAAAAACAGGTCCTCGCGGAAGCGACCTTCTTCGACTTCTTTCTCCAGGTTCTTGTTGGTCGCGGCGACGACCCGAACCTTGGCGAAGAGCGTCTCCGTCCCTCCAACCCGCTGGAATTCACCGTTCTGAAGTGCGCGCAGGACTTTTGCCTGCACGGCGATATCCATGTCACCGATTTCGTCAAGGAACAGCGTCCCGTTGTTCGCCTGTTCGAATTTCCCCAATCTCCTCGCTGCGGCACCCGTGAACGCGCCTTTTTCGTGCCCGAAGAGCTCGCTTTCGATGAGATCGTGGGGAATTCCGGCGCAGTTGGTTTGAACGAACGGCCCCTCCGAGACATTGCTCTGCACGTGAATCTGCTGGGCTGCCAGTTCTTTGCCTGTGCCGCTTTCTCCCCGGATAAGGACGCTGGAGTTTGTCGGCGCGACGCGGCTGATCATAGCCCGCACCGCACTCATCGCGGCACTGGTGCCGATCAGCGGCTGGAATCGGGCTGCCGCCTGCTCGCGCGCGCGTTCCCGGAGGGAGATCTTTTCCGCGGCGTGGGCGACGGCAAGGCGCACTTTTGGCAGGCTGAGCGGTTTTTCCAGGAAATCGTACGCGCCTTTGCGCAGCGCATCAACCGCTGTTTCGATATCCGAATGCCCAGATATCATGATGACTTCCGTGTGCGGCAGGCGGGCTTTGATGTCGCCAAGAATCGTCACGCCGTCAGCCTTCGGAAGCTTCACGTCCAAGAGCACAATCTCGGCCGGTTGGCGCTCCAGAAGACGCAGCCCGGTTTCGCCGTCCCCGGCTTCCGCCACCTCGTATCCTTCATCCTCCAGAATATCACGAAGGGACCGCCGGATGTTTGGTTCGTCGTCAATAACCAGAATGCGCATGGGAATCCTCTCGAATAAACCCCGTGTTCTGGAGGGGCAGCCACACGCGGAACAACGCACCGCCCTGCTCCATGTTCTGCGCGGTCACACGTCCCTGATGGTCGGTGATTACTCTGTCAACGATGGCAAGCCCGATCCCCGACCCACCCTCTTTGGTGGTGATGTAAGGCTGGAACAGCCGTTCCAGCACTTCCGGCGGAATGCCCGTCCCGTCGTCTTTCACCTCGATGATAGCCTCTCGGGCGGTTGCGCTGAGGCCGATCTGCACATGGCGCTCGCCTTCGCCCGGGGCCTCGAACGCATTTTTCACGAGATTCAGCAACGCCTGCTTCAGTTGCTCCAGATCGCCTGATACGGTGACCGGGGCTTCCGGGAGGGTGACGATGAGCCGGCCACCGTCGCGTTCCGCGGGAAACAGCTCCACCGTCTGTTGGAGCAGCGCACGCACGTCCAGCGGTTCCACCACGGGAGCCGGCATTTTCGCGAAAGTGGAAAACGCGTTGGCCAGCCGTTCGAGCCGGTCAATTTCCGTCAGGATCATGTCGGTGGCGCGAGGGAATGTCTCCTCGAAACGCGGGCGGTTTTCGTGGAACCGCTCGCGCAGATGCTGGGTGGTCAAACGCATGGGGGTAAGGGGGTTTTTGATTTCGTGGGCTATGGCGCGGGCGATATCCTGCCACGCGGCCCGCCGTTCCGCCCGCGCGAGTGCGGCGCGCGATTGCCGCAGGCTGACGACCATCGCGTTGAACGTATCCACCAGCGCGGCGATTTCCGGGATTCGTGCCGGTGGAACGGTGTGCGAAAGATCGCCGCGCGCAATATTCTCGGCGGTCTTCGCGACCGAGTTGAGCGGCCGTGTAAGCTGCACGGCGAGAAGCCACGCGGCCAGAGATGCCAGAACGACAATGGCGAATGCCAGCGTCAACCCGACAATGACGAGCTGCCACTGCATGGGCCGCTGCAGCGCCCCAAGCTGGTTGTAGCGGATAAGCGCTTCGTTCACCTGGCGCCTGACGGCTTCGTTCTCTACATGTGTGAGGCTCTGCTGCAACGCCGCTCCCACCTGCGCATCATGCCAGACGCGGATAGTTTTGTCGATGGACCGCATGGCGAACCAGCCCATCGGCAACATGCCGGCAAGCAGGAGGATCATCGCCGAAAGAATGAATCGTGCGCGGAGACTCATGGCTCTACCCGCCGCCGCTCCACGATGAAGCGATTGAACAGTTTGCTGCGCGCCGTCGGGGGACGATAGCTCCAGAGCGCCATGAGGTCGTACCGCTCTCCGGTGGCGTGGATGACAATCGGTTCGAACCTCGCTGAAACCTCTACATAGTAAAAGCCGGAATTCGAAAGGACGTTGATGTTCCAGAGCGGCACGGTTTCGAGACGAAACAGGAGCGAATACTCCGTGATACGCGAGGTGAGGATTTTGCGCGTGCCGGTGTCTATTTCATAGGTTCCGGAGGCGAGGTCCTTTACCACGCGATGGGAAACCATCGTATCCGGCGCAGCGGCAGGGTTGTCGGTTGACGTGCGCAGGCGGCAGACATAGGTCAGGGTAACGGGCGTGCCGCTGTCGATAATCTTCAGCAGATCGGTTGAAAGGGGTTTCTGAAGTGCGGTAGACACGGCGATACGATCGCCGCGAAGTTCGACGAACGGATCGAGGAGGGAGACCTGCTGGTTCACGCCGGGGATGAAAATTCCCATGATCGCCAGAAACCGTACAACGAATGGTCCGATCACGCTTTCCCCGCCGGATAGCCGGTACACGCGCCAGTACACGCCCGCAATGTTTCACGCGTTCCTAAGAGGTTGTCAATAATGTACTACTCGCGGCGGGGGATTCATATTCGGGCGAGCCGGGGGAGCAACGACCGGGGTGGCTGTTTGAGGCCGCTGCCGGGCAGGCTGCAACGCTGGGCACGCAGGCCCGCCCCTTGGCGGGAAAGCCCCACCGGTCGGGGGGACACACCACCCGTCGGGAACTCCGGTCATCTCGATACACGGCGCCGCCCACTGAATGGACGGCGCCGCACTCGATGACCGGTCACGGGAAGCCGGGCGCTGCTGAAGCGCCCTGTGGTCCGCCTCAATCGCTTTCGCGTAGTCGGGTTCGTGCGTTACTTCGCTGACGATCTCGCGGTAGGTCACCTTTCCTGCCCTGTCCACCACGAACACACTGCGGGCAAGAAGGCCGAGTTCCTTGATGCGCACGCCACAGCGGCTCCTCCCCTGGTTGTATGCCAACATCAGCCACGGCGATTCCCATTTGCGGTGCCGAGGCGTCCGGGTTACGTTTACACCATACTGAACCGGGCGATCATTACAATTGGTTCCACGAGGGCATACGATGGACAACACGGTCATCGTCGTCATTCTGGCGCTTGCGGTTATCGTCCTCTTCTTTTTTCGCATGAAGAAGACGACCGGGTTGAACCGCAACCTCATGCCGCGCCGCCTCATTGAAAAGGAAGAGGCGGAGGAGCAGGCGGCAATCAGCGTCAAAGAGCCGGATTGGACCCTGAAGGACCTGACGACCGGAGGAAGGATCCACTTCTCGCTTCCCGGCGGACTGGAGGAAAGTTACACCGTTCTGCGCCGCGACCGAATCGAATGGCCGGACGAGCAGATCGAATATGATCTTCTGATGCGTGGCGACGACCCGAACCACGAGGTCTGGCTCCACTGGTGGACCATCGGCAGAGCTACTCATGCGTGGCTGGTAGAGGTTATCGAGAAGACTCCCGCCGAACTCGGTTTTGACGTGACACAGCTCGAAGCCGCCAGGTCCGTGGGATCGTTGAAGGCCCGGTACCGTGACCAGGACTACACCCTTGCCAAAGCAGGTTCGCTGCTGGCGCTGGAAAATGGCCTGCGACCGGGCAAGGAGTTCGCTCGTTGGGACTTCAGAAACGAAGCAGACACCCGGCAGGTCCTCATCCAGCGCAAACCGTGGCAGAGCGAGGCATACCGCGTTTATACCGGCCGGGAAATCTGGCTGCGCGATTGCACCGTACTGGCTCCCGGAGGCCAGCCGGGGCCGCCGACCGGTGCGCCTTCTCCGGCGGGGAATCCATCCGGTATGGAGGCGTGATGGAACCCGAAATCCGAGTGGGCGTTATCGGCGCGGGCCGAATGAATCAGCGGGCCCACATTCCGAATCTTCTGGCCGAAAAGTGTGAAATACCGGCCATCGCAGACCCCCGCTTTGAGACGGCGAAACTCGTTGCCGACGCGTTCCGGATTGAAACCGCCTACGGGTACTACCAGGACCTGCTCGACCGCGAGGAAGTCGACGCCGTGGTGGTTGCGGTGCCGGACCCTCTTCACGCACAAATCGCCATGGACGCACTTGAAGCCGGGAAGCACGTATTCCTCGAAAAACCGATGGCAACCAACAGCGGCGACGCGCCCCGTATGCTCGATGCGGCGCACCGGGCGGGCAAAAAGCTGATGGTGGGGTACCAGCGGCGGCACGATCCGGCGGCGGAGATCACGAAGCGTCTCATGACCGAATTTGCCGACACCGGCGAACTCGGAAGAGTAATCAGCATGGAGTGGCGGAATTACGGCGGCGACTGGCTGTGGACCGTTGACCCGCTCATCGAATCAAAGGACGATCCTCCACAAGAGGCACTCGATCCCCGCATGCCGCCCTGGCTGCCGCAGGAGTTGTGGGGAGAGTTCTCCGTGGTCAACAATGGCCTCGCGCACGGGATCGACCTGATGCAGTTCGTGGCGGGCAGGCCGACTGCGGTTCTGGCCGCTTTCCCCGCGTATCACACCGGGACCCTTATCGTGCTGGACTGGAATGGGGTGCGCACGCTGATTCATGCCGCTTCGACGGAGGGCAGCGTCTGGCAGGAGTGGCTTGAAGTGCGGTACGAACGCGGCTGGCTCCGTTTTGCCACGCCGCCGGCGCTCCACTCGAACCAGCCCGGTTCGGTGGAGGTGTACCGCGGGAGCAAGGGTATCACCGAACGCTATGAACCTCCCCACGAGTGGGCATTCCGGCGGGAGATACGCCATTTCCTCGCATGCATCAGGAATGACGTTCCCGAAAGCCCGACTCCGCAGGAAGCACTCGACACGGTGATTGTCGTCGAAGCCATGTTCCGCCGGGCGATGGCGGGGCAGGCGACGTACGACATCGCCTACTGAGGCTGCGGTAACCAACAACCCACGCGCTGCCAACAGGACTACCCATGAAGGAAACCGACTACCGTAACGACGGCCTCGACCGTCCCGCGATACGAATCAGAGCCCACCAACTGGTCAGCACCGTCTGCTGGAAGGGCGGCGTCGAGTGCCCGCTGTTGCCGCGCAAGGAAGCGGAAGCCATTTTGGCCCGGGTCGCCTCCGATCCCACGGTGAGCATCCAGCTCACCTCCCCTGCCGAGCGGATACCTCATTTCGCAACGATCACCCCGTCCACTCGCTCCGAAGCCGAAACGCGGGAGATGTTCGACCGCAAGCGGGAGGTTTTCAACCGCAAGCGCGACCTGCACGTGCTGCAACGACTTGGGCTTGCGCCGAACGACACACGGCGCGCGCGCTACCTCTACACGCTCCTGTTCGACCGCATCGTCACGCCGGACGGGCTGTGCGCGTTCGATACGCCGGGCTGGGAAGGTTGCCCGCTTGCACGGAGCGGCGCCTATGAGCGGGTGCGGGAAAAGGGATGGAACGCCGTCGTCTACAGTCGCACCGACGCGGAGATGCAGGCCTACCGCGAGCGCAGCGCCGCGAAGATTGCGTCCGCCGAACGGCTCTTCATCCGGCCGCACCACCTCATGTGCCTCTCGTGCTGGTACGCAGGTGGGAAGGGCGCCGGCCCGCGGCCCAACGACACGCTGTACGAGGTGATGGTGCGCGTGCGGGAAAACCCCGACATCCCCATCACCCTGGTGGAAGGCTGCTGCATGGCGTGCGATTGCTGCGATGGCTTCCACCCGGACACCGGGCGCTGCGTGCACGATTGCGGGCTGATACGCGACTTCAAGAAGGACCTGGACGTCTTCCAGAAAATCGGTCTCATGCCCGGCGATACGCGGCCGGCGCGGGAGGTGTTCGCGCTTATCTACGAACGGATTCCGTCCACGCGGGATATATGCGGCAATGGCACGGGCGTCGTGACGGCCCGCGAGTGGGAGATCTGCGGCGGCGCGGATGGCAATCCCGGCTACGAGGCGACCCGGAAGACGGGGATTTTTTGAGGGGAATCGGTCTTCGGCGCGGGAGAAATGGGCCTGCGCGGGAGTTTCTGGAACGGACGCGCCCAAGAGTTGCGCGTTTTTAACTCATCCTCCGTCCTCCGTCGCAGCGCATCCTTCGGTGATTTTCTCTACTCGTCCGACAACATGCGCAAGAGCACGAACGTCGTCCTCGTTGTATTCAAGCAGAAAACCCGGAACCGCTCGTCCGTTCTGGAACGCGTTTTCGTAACACCCCGCCGCTTGCAGGCCATCCAGGTAATCATGCCGCAGAACGTACCCAAACGCTTGCGCAAGCTCCTTCAAACGATAACTTGGAGTCGAAACTGCGACTGCACGCTTGATTGGATGCAACAGGTCGACGCACCGTTCGAGACTAGAAGGGACCGCGATTCTTGCGTTTTTCATGTGCAATACGAGCTTGTTCCGATCGAAATTCGAACCCGAATACGCCAGAAACTTGGCTTTGGCATTTGTTCCACAGTATTTCGCGAACCGGCGAAGGATCTTGGGCATCTCGTTGGGCGTTCGAGCGAGGAACTGGGTGAACTTGCCGGTCGGTTCCTCCAAGCAGCCGATCAGCCAAACGTATCGATCGTTCTTTGGCGACGGATCTGTTTCGATATCGAGGAAGATGCGCGGTAGGGGAGGAGAAGGAAATCTTTCGCGGGGGATCATGTTGCACGTTATTCGAGCTTTCGCCAGCAGGATGAAGCGGGCAACGGCATTTGGTTGCATTCCAAGGATCTGGGAGAGTTTCTGGGGTGCGACCGAAGCAAGGTCGCGTACGCACGTGATGCCAGCGCTGGTCAGCCTTTCGGCCGCCTTCACCCCGATGTCGCAGATCGAACGTAAATCGGCGAGAGGGTACAAATAATGCCATTGGACCACGATGTCGTGTTGCGGGCGTTCTATGTTCGACAAGTGGACGTCCGCCAAGCGAATCGGTTCAGTCTCCGAGTCATGAGAAGCAGCGTTCACTACGAGCGCGTTGTCCAGAACCTCTGCCCTGCCTCCCATGCGATGAACGTGACCGCAGAAAACCAGCTTCGTGGTTGGCGTTCGCTTCATCCCCGCCCGCAATGCGATGGAACCTTTGTTGCCTGCACCGAATCTTACTCCCCAATCCAACACGCCAAAAGGGGGAGAATGGGACACGATCACTATTGGGCCTGGCTCCACACGCCCCAAGACGGTGCGAAGGTGCCGCTCGATCTGGTCCTCGGTATAACACAACCGCCCTATGGGCAAGACATCGGGCCTTTTTGGCGCGCCTTCTGACCCGACCAAGTTCAAAGGACCAAGTTTCACTGGCGCACTGTGCACTTCAAACACTTTTCTGCCGGAGATCGAAGACCGCAGGGAAGAATCATCGTCGTTGCCGAGAACGGCCGCCAGCCCGAATCGGGTTTCTTTGGCAATCTTTTCAAAGAAGTTGGTCCCGCGGTTTGGTCTGAAACGGGAGCAGTCGTCCCCACAGTAAATAGCCAGATCAGGGCGGTTTTTCTGTTGGCGCAACCATTCCACGACCGTGTCAAGGGATTGTGCGCGGCAATCGGAGAACGCGACGACACGGAAAACGTCCCGTCTGTTTGGGCGGATTTCGCCGGCCGCTGGTCTTTCGGGGGCTGGCGGTCGTTTCGGGTCTTTGTCGCCTGCACGCTTAACTGCCGAGGGATCTGTTGCAGTGGCGCGCCTCGAACCACGTGTTTGCATCGCACGATCTCCCGTTCCGCGCTAACGAACCGGTTCTTGTTGATTGAAAGTGGAGTATACGATCGAACTAGCAGACACAAAAGGATGAAGGTCCTCTTTCGGCCCAGCGGCTGCTTCGCTCCGCGCGAGATTGTGGCACGGCGGTCTCCCGGTTAAATTACTTGCGTCCAGAGACAAGTGGGACGGGGGTTCCATGGCACACCACACGTTGAAAAACGGGTACTCGCAGCTTGTCGAGCGGCTGAACCGCTTCCCCCAGGGCGCGCCGCCGTCCGAGGCGCTGTACGGCATCCTGAAGATCCTGTTCGGCGAACGCGAGGCGCAGCTCGTTTCCCTCCTGCCGATCAAGCCGTTCACTGCGAAAAAAGCCGCTCGCGCGTGGAAAATGCCTGTCGCCGAGGCGCAGAAGGTGCTGGAGGAGCTGGCGGGACGCGCGATTCTCATAGATATCGAGCAAAACGGCGAGATGGAATACGTCCTTCCGCCGCCCATGGCTGGTTTCTTCGAGTTCTCCCTCATGCGGGTGCGCGGCGACATCGATCAGAAGGCCCTCAGTGAGTTGTTCTACCAGTACCTGAACGTCGAAGAGGACTTCGTGCGCGAGCTTTTCACCCGCGGAGAAACACAGCTCGGGCGGGCTTTTGTGCATGAACCGGTGCTGTCAAACGAGAACGCGCTCCATGTGCTGGATTACGAACGGGCGTCGGAGGTCATCAAAACGGCAACGCACCGTGGCATCGGGGTATGTTACTGCCGGCACAAGATGGCGCACATGGGCCGGGCCTGCGACGCGCCGATGGACATCTGCATGACGTTCAATACCTCGGCGGCATCCCTCATCAGGCATGGATTCGCGCGCCCTGTCAGCGTGGAGGAGGGGCTCGACCTGCTCCAGCAGGCGTACGACCGGGGGCTGGTTCAGTTCGGCGAAAATGTGCGCGAGTCGGTAAGCTTCATCTGCAACTGCTGCGGGTGCTGCTGTGAGGCGATGATTGCGGCGCGCCGGTTCGCCATCCTTAACCCTATTCACACAACGAACTTCCTGCCGGTGGTGGATGAGGCCGCGTGCACCGGCTGCGGAAAGTGCGTGACCGCGTGCCCGGTGGAGGCGATGACGCTGGTGTCCTCCAACGATCCCCGCCACCCGAAGGCGCGGAAAGCGCGACTGAATGAGGAGCTCTGTCTCGGGTGTGGAGTATGCGTTCGTGCCTGCACTGACCGGCATTTGTCGTTGAAAAGCCGCCCGCAACGCGTGATTACTCCGTTGAACGGCACGCACCGCGCGGTGGTGATGGCGATTGAACGGGGGATGTTGCAGAACCTGATCTTCGACAACCGTGTCCTCTGGAGCCACCGAGCCATGGCGGCCGTGCTGGGCGTGATCCTCAGATTGCCCCCCGTGAAACAGGCGCTGGCGAGCAGACAGGTGAAGTCCCGGTATCTGGAGGCGGTTATTCGGCAGTACCGGGGGTAACCTGCCGGCTTTGATCAACCCTCACTGTTGCGCTATCCTATTGTCTCCCGTTTTCGCGCCCGTAATGCCCGCTGGATGCCTTACCATGACCGATCCTGCAACAACGCCCGCCACACGATGGAAAGTCGCCATCGCCGCCGTGGCAATACACCTGTGCATCGGCTCTCTTTACGCGTGGAGTGTGTTCATCAAGCCGCTACAGACCGCGCACGGCTGGTCGCGCCCCGAACTGGCCGCGGCATTCTCCCTCGCGTTTCTCACCGGTGGCCTCTTTTCAGCATTCCGCGGGGCATGGATGGAATGCCGGGGGCCACGGCGATGCGCGGTGATGTCGGCCATCTGCTTCGGGGCCGGCATTGCGGGAGCCGGAATTGCCGCGCACATTGGTTCGCTGTGGCTGTTGTACGCGACGTATGGCGTGCTTGGCGGACTGGGACTGGGAACTGGCTATGTCCCCCCGATAAACGCCCTTTTGAAATGGTTCCCCGACCGACGCGGGCTAGCGGGCGGGATGGCGGTCGCCGGGTTTGGCGCCGCCGCGCTGGTTACGGGCCCCGCCGCGACGGAGCTGATTTCCGTGGTGGATGTCCCTCTCACGTTCGCGATTCTCGGTGCGGCGTATTTCGTGGTTATCCTGCTCGCGTCGCGCGTGATGCGGTTTCCGCCGCCGGATTACCGGCCCGCCGGATGGGTTCCACAGAGCGAAACAGCCGGGGGATTGCCGGAAAAGACGCACACACTCCGTGAAGCCCTGCAGTCGCCCCGGTTCTGGCTGCTGTGGGCGGTGTTCTTCCTCAATATCAGCGCAGGAATGTCCCTGATTTCGTTCGGCGCGCCCATGGCGCAGGAAATCATCGGGATGACGGCAGTGCAGGCCAGCGTGATGGTAGGGTTCATGGGTGTGTTCAATGCCGCCGGTCGAATCGGCTGGTCGGCCCTTTCCGATTACATCGGCCGACCGGTCACTTTCGCCGTGATGGTGGGCATTCAGATCGTGCTCTTTGCCCTTGTTCCGAGCGTCTCGTCCGTCGCACTCTTCCAGGCGGCGTTTTTCGTCATCATGACCTGCTTTGGCGGCGGGTTTGCCACGTGTCCGGCGTTTGTGACGGATCTGTTCGGTTCTCGAAATACCGGGGCTATTTACGGCGTGATTCTGACCGCGTGGAGCGCAGCGGGCGTTGCCGGGCCGACCATGGCCGCCATGTTAAGGGATCTGACGGGGAGCTATTCAGGCGGCATGTACGTGATTGCGGGCGCCCTTGCGTTCGCGCTGGTGTGCGTTGCAGCGCTGGGTGCCTCCGTCCGTGGCCGCGTCGCCGCATCCTGAAAGCGCTGCGGGGCGCGTATCAACGCGGCGTTCGCGTCGCGCGAGCAGTTGTCAGTATACGCCGTCGGAAACCGGGATGAGCTTCTCGTACTCTTCCACCGTGCCGTTGGCGAGGAAGCAGTCGATGATCTTTCGTCCGAGTTCATCCAGGCTGCTCTTCAGGAACTTCTGAACCTGCTTTCGGAAGAACTCCGTAAGAATCCTCGCCCCTTCGTCATATGCCTCTGTGCCGACTTCTGGTTGCTGCTCCACCTGAAACAGCCATCCGGGAATCGTGGTCCCCTCGATACGGATACTCTGGAGAGCATATCCGAGCAGATGGCATCTGGCCGGACGACACTGGTCCGACTGGAACTTCGCGTGACCCCGTCGGGCAAGGTAATCGCGGGCGACCCATTGCGGCATGAATCCTGTCCGCCACACGCCGATATGCTGGTTCGGCACCAGTACGTGCCGCATCCTCTTGTTCCTGACGAACTGCTCGAGCAACAGATTTGCCTGTTCCACCCGGAGACCGGTTGCGAACGGCCAGTAGCTCCCCACCCCTTCGCTTCCCATTTCTTCGCTTTGAACGACGCTTGGGTTGTGGTGGCCCCGTGGCGACGCAAGCCGCCACAGCCACGCCAGCGCGGGCGGCAGGATGTGGAACAGCCCGATGATTCCGTACGACGGTGCCGTTGCGGTGCAGGGTGGCGTCCGTACGCCGAAACTTCGGATATCCACGGGCACGCGCCCCTCGACAACGCCGGGGACGATGTCCCTCGGCAGAATCACCCGTGGATTGGGACACGGCACGCCGGGTTCGTCCTCGACGTGGTCCCAGATCAGCGCGGTTCCGTTTGGAACGGCGTCGATGCTGAGGAAGAGGAGCGGGCGCGCCGGCGCGATCGTCATCCGCTCAAGATCGTGGTCTGTACCATACTTCGTGATGTGGTCTACGCGCACAAACCACGCGTCCTCCGCGTCAGTCAACCAGAGCCGCCCGTCGTTTTCCTGAAAGTCTGGGTGGCAGAGACCCATGTCGTCGCAGACAGGGTGGAGGTCGCACGTGCGGGGGATTTCAAGGTACCGCTCTTCTCCGGTAACGAGATTCCTGCCCAGCAACAGCCGCCCGTCCGGGAGGCGGTGCGGTTGTTGCAGCATCTCGCTCTTACCGCTACCGCTTGCGCCTTCATGCATGAACGTGACCATGTTGTCGTACGGTGTACGCACGAGCACGCACGAGGCGTGGACGGTAACCCACTTCTCCCTCGCCCCCTGACTGAGGAGTGCGCCGTACACACCCTTTTTGGCACTCGGGCCCGGGTAGAGGTTGTAGGAAAACATCTCGTGCACATCCACGCGGTTGTGAACGACCGCCTGTCTCCCACCGAAATGGGTGTGCCGGAAGGTGGGCGCCACAAAAATGATGAAGGTGGGCCGGAAGGGTTCGTCGCGGTTTTCGAGATTCACCACGCCCTGTAACAGCCCCAGCCCGAACGCGAAGAACCCCGCGTTTGCGGGGCATATCGCCAGCCCGGTCATCCCGATGCTCATGTGGCCGGGTTCGAATGCGAACACCGCGAGATCCTGCCGGGAAAGCCAGTCGAGCGTCTCGGCACGCAATCCGGCAAACGGGTGGCCGAACCGGTCCGCATAGCGCGGTTTGTCGGAAGGGCGGTCGTCGCCGATCCACATGCAGTCCGGGTCACGGCGGCGCATGTACGGATCGGTGTAATTCACCGCAATCCCGTTTTTCACCCGCACAACCGTTGCTTCGTGCACCTCCTCGCCGTCTGGGAGGGTGTATTTCACCTGCCATTCGCGGTTTTCGCGTCCGCCACAGGCAAGGGCTTCCAGATCCTCAATACGGTTCGCACACAGGACGGACGGCGCATCTGCAAGCAGTTTCCGCACGTCCGGCGGAAGAATCATGTGTTCCAGACTCCGGTGCTCCATTTCAACCCTCAAAAAACTCGGCGGCAACTTTGCTGGACGGCAGAGAGACGCGACTCGCGTGATTTCTCAGGGCATGACGCCCTGCCACTCCGTTCGGGCGGAGCGGTTCCTAATATCACACAAAACCGTCTCTTCAAAAAGTGGCGGAGGGAAAAACGCCATTCACCGCGGGAACACTGGAGATTGGGATTGGTCTGCTTCAGGGACAGGTTCGAAAAGGGGTTCACGCTCGCGCCAGGGGCGCGCGCTGGCCGAAGCGAATTCACTCCATCGGGGACAGCTCCTCCCACACATCAATCATCCGGTGATAATTCGCGAGCATGCGCGGGGTGAGGTTGCAGAGAGGCCCGGCGGTAGTCTGGAAGATCATTCGGTGCTTCCCTCCCTCAAACGCCGCGCGGGAGGCCGCTTCCACCTCCTCCGGCGTCTCGTTTTCGAGAATCCTCGCCTCGATGTTGCCACCAAGCGTGATACGACCCGCGGCGAGGGCCTTCGCCTCGGCGAAGGTAATGTCGCCGTCGGGAGGCGGTTCCACCGGTTCGAACAGGTCCGCGCCCCGGGCTATGGCGAGTTCGAGCGTCGAGCGCACGTTGCCGTGGCAATGCACGTGGCTCAGGGCTCCAGCAGCATGCATCTGCGCGATCAGTTTCGCCTCGAATGGCTGCACGAGCTCCTCGTACACGTGATGCGGGGCCATGGGCGGCGTTACCCACTCGCACCCACCCATCCAGACGAACTCGATCTGGCGAGTGGAAAAAATCACCTCGAGCACGTTGCGGATCCGTTCGTAACACTGTTCGGTCAGTTCCTTGAGCAACCCCAGCTCCGTGGCGCACATCTCGAGGAACATCTGATACGGCATCATGCCGGCCACGCACACGAACGGTGAAGAGGCACCGGTGTGCATGATCCCCCGCCTCGGAAAGGCTTCTGGCAAGTTCGACAAGTCCGGTGGAGCGACTCCCTCCGGGAGTTCCCACGGCACCGAGCGGATCTTCTCAATGTCCTCGCGCGACTCCACAGGGTACTTCACGGTCCACACCGTCGAGCTGATCTCGTTGGTGCCTGTGACGGCCGTCAGCACGCCTTTCGGGGTATCTATTTCCGTGGTCGTGATGACTGCGCCGTCCCGAACCTCACGCTTCACTTCCCTCATGAACTGCGGCGGCGTGACGAGATAACGGTTCACCTCCGCCGGCACGGTGTGGAGGAACACAAGTTCCTCCCCGACACGGTCAAGGATTTCCTGCATCCCGGGGTCACTTAGCCCCCTGTTTGTCGGGTGATTGAAGCTGTGGAGATCGATCGGAACGCGATCAATTTCTTCCCCCCGGAGGGCACCCAGAAAACGTTCTCGTGCAGTCATAGCTGCGTCCCCGTGTGGTATGCCCGATGCATGGACTGCCTCATGGGGGAATATACCCGGGGTTGCCGAGGGAGCAAGGGCAAGGGTTCCTGCGTACGGGCTGCAAGCCCGCGCCTTTCCCTGAACAGTGCGGTCCCGCCCGCGCTCCAAAGGGTTTGAGCGCACCGTCGCGACACGTAGTTTTGGGATTGTAACCCGCCGCTCCATCCCTGCGAGGGAGTCTCTCATGATGTCGACTACCCGACGGTTTGTTCTCCTGTGCGCCGTTCTCGCACTTGCCGCTTCTTCCGTGTTCGCCGCGCCTCCTGGTCTGCGTGGTCCGCTTCCCCCCCAGATGCCCGTCCCCTCATCGGACAAATTCACCTTCGCCATCATCGGCGATCGCTGGGGTGGTGAAGTGGCCGCGTGGCCGGTGTTCGACCGGTCGGTGGAGGAAATCAACCTCACGCGACCCGATTTCGTCATGTCGGTGGGCGACCTGATAGACGGCAAAGTCACCGTTCCGGCGAAGCAGGATTCCATGTGGCGCGATTTCTGGCAGCACGCGGGCAAGTTCACCGCGCCGTTTTTCGTCGCTCTCGGTAACCACGATCTCTCCAACCCCACCATGCTGGCGCACTGGAAGCAGAGCTACGGGCCCACGTATTACTCCTTCGATTACGCCGGTTGCCACTTTGTGGTCCTCTGCACCGAGGAGATGGTCGGGAGCACGGCTCCCGGCTCACAGTACCTCGGCACGGAACAGACCTCATGGGCGCTGCAGGACCTCGCCGCGAGCGCGGGAGCGCGGCACACGTTCCTGCTCATGCACAAACCCATCTGGCGGATGGGCCCGAACGGAACCTCCGACCCGGAAATCGCACGCATCGAGCAGGCGCTCGGCGGCCGGCCGGCAACCTTTTTCGCGGGGCATACGCATACGCTCGAACTCCGCCGGCGGGGTGATCGCCGTTATTTCGTCGTCGGCCCCACGGCCACCCGTCTGAACGACCCCGCCGATGCAGCGCCCGAATCAGGCACCTACAACCACTACACCACGGTGACAGTCGAGGGGAGCGACGCCCATGTAGCAATCCGCCGGCCGGGCAACGTGTACCGCGAAGACATCGCCGATCCGGAAATCATGGAAAGGCTCATCAGAAGCGTCCGCACGGAGGCGGAACCACCTCGCGGGCTCGACGGTCCCCAGGCATCCACAGCAATGAGCCTGCAAATCACCAACCCGTTTGAGCGCGACACACTGTTCGCCCGGATCAGCATTGACGGCCTCTCGTCCTCCGGGTGGCAATCCCCGCAAACCGGCGGCGGGGAGCTCGCAATCGCGCCGGGCAAAACCGAACGCACGCGGTTCACCTTCACCGTGCCGACGAATCGTCTGGTGCCGCTGCCGGAGCTGTATATCGAGATCTTCCATGCCGGCCGCAGGCTGGGTGGGCTCACGCGCCCGATCAGCGTGTTCACGGAGTCCATGACCCGTCGTGTGGACGAGTGGACCGTGATCGCGCCGTTCGCCCTCGGCGGTACACCACTCGACAGCGTGAGCGCGGGGCTTCTCGCTACGGACCCGCAGGCCGCGATGCCCGGCCTTTTCCGTCTGCGCGGGCCGGAAGGCGTCTGGAACCCGCGGGCAACCTACCGTGACGGCGCGACGCAGATTCGCCCGCGAACGGTGAAAACCGACAGCGGTACCACGCGGCTCGACCTTGGACAGGCGTTCGGCAGGCGGCCTAACACCGTGGCATACGCGGTATGCGGTATTCGGGCGCCGAAAGCCTGCACGGTATATGCCCTCCTCGGTGCGAACGACCACGCGGATGTCCTCGTGAACGGCGCCCCGGCCATGCCCAACCGGGTGGTCAGCCTGACGCGCGGTGAAGACTATGTCACCCTGCCTCTGAAGGCGGGGTGGAACACCATTGTCGTACGGTCGGCCAATCAGGGCGCGAACTGGTGGTTCGACTTCACCCTGTTCGACCCGACGGAGTCCGTTCGCATCGCTCCGGCGCCGGGGGGGAATTGAGAGACGAGAGGGAAGGGAGGGGCGTTTTGCCCGCTCCCGTTCTTTGTCGGGTTGCGTGATACAGTGTGCCGACCGTGAGATCGTGACAGGTAGAGCGGCATCGCCGAGGCCGCCGCGCCGTGGGAGGCAAGAACCGCAACGCGATGGCACGTGTGGCTGGATTCCCGCCTGCGCGGGAATGACACAATTGCTGCCGGGGAATCTGGGGTAAGAAGCGGGGAACGTTTCGAGCCGCCCCACGGAAATCCAGCCTCAGAACCGCGCAATCGCCGCGTCCAGCCACTTGTTCACGGGTTTTCCTGGAACGTAGTCCCGCGACCACTCGCCGTCGTGCCCGGTGCGAAGGAATTTCAGCCAGCGTTCAAGGAACTGCTCATCGAGGCCAATCGCGGCTGTTTCCCGAACCGTTCGCTCCACGTCGTACGCCACGTAGCGAAACTCGATCGCCCCATCGCACTCAATGGCGTATCCTGCGCGAGGATCCCCGTTCCGCGGTTGGCCGATGGAAGGGATACAGACGTACCGCCGTCCGTTCACCATCCGGTCGATTTCGCGGTGCGAGTGGCCGCAAATGAGCGTGGGGCGGCGCGCCTTTTCCAGAAACCCCGAGTACACCGCATCCGGCATGTCGGGGTGGAGGTACGGAGCGCCGGCAGGGTGATGCGTCACCATGGCCGGAACACGACAAAAATCGACCTCCAGAGCCGCAGGAAACGCCTCGAGGAAAACAAGGTGGGCTACGGAAAGCTGGTTGAAGGTCCACTCGTCCCAGTCGCGTGGATTCGCGTGCCGTTCCCCGAGCTTCCGAATGGCCAGCATGGACGCGTCGTGGTTGCCCCGCACGGCGCGGGCGTCCAGGTGCATCAGCAGTTCCACGCACTCCGCCGGGCGCGGGCCGAACCCCACGATGTCGCCGAGATAGACGATCTCCTCCGCCGTACCTGCGTCCGCCAGAACGGCCTCGAACGCGGCGAGGTTGGCGTGCACATCGGCGATCCAGAGGCGCGTCACCTGATAAACGTCCCCTTCTGCAGGTCGCTGATGGCCTCGCGCAGCTCGGCCTGCGTGTTCATGACGATAGGCCCGTGCCACGCCATCGGCTCACCAATCGGCTTCCCGGCGATGAGGTGAAAGCGAACACCCTCATCGCCACCGGTGATGGCGAGTTCGTCCCCGTCACCGGACACCACGAGGTTTTTCGGGCCAACCAAGAACCTGCTCGGGTCCAAGGTACAGGCCGAGGCATGAAAGCCGGTCCATTCAGCGGCTGGGTACGTAACCCTGTCAAGCGCGTTCCAAAACGCGAAGGTTGCGGGACGTGTCTGCTTCGATGTGGACAAGCGCCTCCCATAGCCTCATCTTGCCGATTGACCACACGAGCAATCCGACGCTTTCATGGCCTTTGTTCTCCTCGTAGAGGCGAATTGCCTCTGCGGCCTCAATCCGCAGACCCATTTTTGCGTGCACGTAAGCGTACGTAACACCGTCCTTCTGGCGCAATCGGTTCCAATGCTCAGGCTTCACCTCGGCCAAACGGCCAAAAAGCTTGCCAAAAGGCCAAAAACTCGGTAGCGCAGCGAACAACTCATCAAAATTGTCACCGAGAAACCAGGTTGGCATGCGTTCGACGGCTAGGACAGCACAAGAAGGCTCACGGAACGCCGCCCAAGCTGTCTCCACCTGTGGTTCCCATCGATTGTCCCAATGCTCTCGCAGAATGCGGTAGGCTCTGTTCCTCATGTCCTTGTACCGGGAATTCATCAAAAGTTGAACGATCATCTCTCGCATCTCAAGGTCACAACCTTCGAACAATTGCTCCAGACAGAACGCGCAGGGCGTCGCTTTCTTGCGGGTTAGCACAGGCAACAAGGCAGCAAGAGTTGCTAACAACTCCTTGTGGCAGTCCCCGAAATCCGCGCGCATGTCATCGCGGATTCTCGTGACAATTTTCTGACGAACGCAGAAATCTTGATCGAACTCAAGATCAAGAAAGCCGCAGGCCTCACTCGCGGACAAGCAGGAGAGGAACGCATCAAAGAGTGGATCGAAAGCACCAATTCCCCGTTGTTCCTCCAAATCGCGAAGATAAGCCAGTCTGTCCATGGGGTCTCCTTTCAACGTCCGACGGTCGTGCAACTAACGCCCCCATCTGTTGTGCGGCAGACGTGACAATCACGTCAGGGGGCCAGTGTTTGCCGCCGAAGATCCCCCTCGTCAAGCTCAGATGGAAAAATGTCAATCTCGCAAAAATGCCTCTTTACGGCATGTGGATTACACTTTCCTAGAGCCGTTTCACCTGATAAACGTCCCTTTCTGCAGATCGCTGATGGCCTCGCGCAGCTCCGCCTGCGTATTCATGACGATGGGCCCGTGCCACGCCACCGGTTCGCCAATTGGCCTGCCCGCGATGAGGAGGAAGCGTACACCCGCCTCGCCGCCCATGATGCCAAGCTCATCCCCGTCGCCGAACACCACGAGGTTCTTCGGACCGATCTGACACTCGCGTTCCAGATCGAAGTAGTTGCGGCCTTCCACGTCGAACGCGAAGGGATCGGCCTCCGGCGCGAACTGCCCTTTCCCGTCAATTACGTACGCCATCACCGTGTGGCCTTTGGGCACGGGATAACGGAGGTTCCCGCCCGCAGGTACCGACACGTCGAGGTACAACGGCTCTATCACCACGTCCGCCACGGGACCGCGAACCCCGCCCGCTTCCCCGCAGATGATCCGCGCCGTCGCGCCGCCCGGCAGGTCCACCAGCGGAATCTGCGCCGCCTGAATGCCCCGGTAGCGAGGCGGCATCATCTTGTTCGCCGCCGGAAGGTTGGCCCAGAGCTGGAATCCCCTCAGCGTGCCTGTCGCGTCCCCTTTCGGCATCTCCTGATGGATGATTCCGCCACCTGCGGTCATCCATTGCACGTCGCCCGCGGAAATGACGCCCGAATTACCCATGCTGTCCCCGTGTTCCACCTCTCCGGCAAGCACATAGGTGATCGTCTCGATGCCACGGTGCGGGTGCCAGGGGAAGCCCTTGATGTACTCCGCCGGATTGTTCGAACTGAAATCGTCCAGCAGCAGGAACGGGTCAAACTGTGGTACGTGCTCGGCACCAAACACCCGGTTCAGATGCACTCCTGCGCCCTCGAGTGTCGGCCTCGCCCGCAGAACCTTTTTGATTTTTCTGGTTTCCGCCATGGTGTCGCCCTCTCCGGTTCCACGAAACGGTCCGCTCAAAGCTGCTCCGAAATTCGTGCTTGGCAGCTCATCGGGAAGTCAGCCGACAATGTGCCGCGTCCACTCCCCGTACAACCGCTCAATGTCCTCCAGCCCCTCGTACCGCTTGTAAATGACACGGCTGCGGAGGTGACACTCCGTCCCTTCCCCTGCTTCGTTCACCACATACTGGAAGTCCCACGCCGGGTTGAACCGCTTCTTCTCGTCGTTCCGCCCGCCTCCTGAAGGCGACATGGCGATCCTGAGCGGTGCCGTCTGGTCGAACATCTGGAGAAAAAGCATGGAGCCGTCGCCGGGGCGCCCGAAAATAAGTGGCAGGCTGAAGCGCCGCCGGCTCCATGAGTGGGCGAGGCTGTGGCCGGCATACCTCCGCCCGGGGTCTCCGAGGGAAGGGTCTTCGACTGACGCATGGCAGACCGTGTTGGCTCCACCCTCGCCATGAGCGTCCGGCGCCATGGCGTTCAGCATCCCGTCGGCATCCAGGAAATGCAGAGCCGGACTGTGGGGCGCATTAATGTAACTCGCCCAGAAGAAGCCGAACCATCTGCCGGCACGCGGCCGCCGGTGTAGCCTCGCCGTGAACCGCATGTCAATGGTGTGGGGCTCCAATACCTCGAAAACAGTCTCTGATTCGACGCCGGTAAGCGGGGTCGGCGATTGATGGAGGCTGGCCGACGTTTTCGAGAGGCGCCTCAACTCCATCGGTGCGTGGCGCGGCTCGAAGTTGTCCACCCCTTCATCCGTCATGAAGAGGTCATCCATGCAGTGTTCGAGATTGAGCCCGGCGTAGAACGGTACGAAGCAGTTCTCCGGGGCGTGTGCACTGGTCAGTGACCAGATGCCGTTGTATCCCGGGCGATGGGACGCAAAGTCGTCCGCACCGGCTTCGTTGTTCCCGACGACGACGAAAAGCTCGCTCGTTTTCAACAGCACGCTGTTCATGTGGTATCCTTTCCATGCATCCAATCCTCTCGGTCCCTTCCGTCATGTTGCAGGATAGTGCCCTCATGGGGCGGGGGCAAGCACAGGTAACAGCCACCCGGTACCGCTATTGATTTCGCGGCCCGGCCGTCGGTACCTTCGCTTGCAGAACCTCCCGCAACCACCCCGAAAGAGGTAATCCGCCATGCCTGCCCCATCGCGCCCGAACATCCTGCTCCTGATGACCGACCAGCAACGGTACGACTCCCTCGGTTGCTACGGCTTCCCCGCTGCGCACACGCCGAATCTCGATCGCCTGGCGCGCGAAGGAGTGCTGTTCGAGAAGTTCTACGTCACAAACCCCATCTGCACGCCAAGCCGGTCCAGCATGTTCACCGGCAAGCACCTGCACGGCCACGGCGTGTATACCGTCTACGGAAACCTGCCCGAGGACGAGGTCCTGTTCCCGGAGCACCTCCAGCACACAGGTTACGAAACCGCGCTGTTCGGCAAACTCCACATCCGCAGCCGGATGCTTGAGAACTCGGAGCGCCACCCGCACGACGGGTTCGATGTCTACGAATGGTCGCTGGAGGCCTGCCTCGATCTCGATTCGCCGCTGAATGGTTATGGCAAGTGGCTCAAGGAGCGTGATCCGGCCTTCTTCGAGCAATTGAAACAGGACGGCCGCAAACTCCTCCATCACCCGGCGCACCTCCATTTCACGCACTGGGCCGCCGAGCGGACGATTGACTACCTGAAACGGCAGGATGGCTCCCGGCCGTTCTTCGCCATGATGAGCATTTTCGACCCTCACAACCCGTACGAGGCGTGGCCGGAGGAATTCGGCAGGCTGATTGACGCGGACAAAATCCCCGACCCGCTCGTCACGGAAGGCGAGATGGAACGCCTGCCCCGCGGCATCCGGCAGGAGCACGAGGGGAGCTACCTCGGCGCGTTTTCCCGCTACAGCCTCGACGACCTCCGCAGAATCCGCTTCGGGTACCACGCCTCCATCGCGTTCGCCGACCACGAGTTCGGCCGCGTGCTCGACACGGTGAGAGAGCAGGGACTCGAACAGAGCACCCTCGTGATCTTCGCATCCGACCACGGCGATATGCTGGGCGATCACAGCCTGCTGGTGAAGGGCGCGTATTTCTTCGACCCGAACATCCGCGTGCCGCTCATCATGCGCTGGCCGGAAGCGTTTCCGGGCGGGCGCCGCGTCTCCTCACTGGTTCAGATTCAGGACCTCGCCGCCACCATCCTCGCCGCCGCCGGTTTGGAGCCGGAGGACATCCGCGCGAAGGCACCCGAAGCGGAGAATCTGCTTCCTCTGGCGACAGGGGAAAAGGATCGAGTGCGCGACTGGGCGGCGTGTGTCTACCGGAACACCGGCATCAAAGAGGGCGGCGTCTACTTCGATCCCGAAATTCACGCGACCATGTTCATGGACGAGCGATTCAAGTTGGGAGTGTTTCACGATGTGAGCGGCTCTCCCGGATGCGGCACTGACGGCGTTCTGTACGACATGCAGGAGGATCCGAACGAACTGCACAACCTCTGGTCGGATCCGGCATGCCGGGACGTGCGGCTGCGGCTGACCGAACGGCTGCTCGACTGGCAGGTGGCGCAGGAGCTGCGGTACGGCCAGAGGGGAACCGACCTCCAACCAGCCGCCTCCCAGCGCATCATTCAGGACCCGACCCGGAACAAATGACCGGGCAGGGCAGGGATTTCGGCACATCGCGGAAACCTCCGATTGCGCGGCAGAACGCCTTCCACCCGTTGCCTTGAACCAGGGAGATACCATGACCCCGTCGATCGTGAGTTGGGATCCGAAGTACGCGTCCAGCGCAGCCAACTTCTGGAACAGACTCCTCGAAGGCGTGCCGCACTGTTACGACGTCACCGCCGAGGAATTGGCGCGCGCTGCTGCCGGGGAGGAGGGTGCCGGTGCTCCTCTCCAGGCGCTGCGGGATGACACCGTCCTGCTGGCGGTGCATGAAGGCGAGGTGTACGGATATGCCCACGCCGCAGCCGAGCAGGTGAAGGACTGGCACGCGGGCGCCGGTATCATCCGATTCTTCGCGTACGAGCAAGGCAACCGCGTAGCAGGAAAGGCTCTTCTGGAAGCCGTGCTTTCGGAGGTTCGGACCCGCACTCCCGAAAACATTCGCGCGTTCCCCGCCAATTACCGGTATCCCTGCTACCATTTCCTGAACGCGAACCTCTCAAACCGGCTCGATCACGTCGAAGCCCTCCTCGGGGTGCGTGGTTTCCGACGGCAGCGCGCCGAGATATTTCTCGACATGCCCGACCTGGAGAGCTTGCCGGCGCCGATCATGACCATTCCGTGCGAGTTGGCAGTGGAGCATACGCCGGGCAAGGGTGAGCTTCCAGGCTTCTCCGTTCGCGCCTTCCGCAACGGAGAGCTAATGGGCGAATGCGTGCATACCTCAGGGCAGGAATACTCGCCGAGGCCGGAAGCCGGCGAATGGGCGTTTTGCTCGTGGCTTGGAGTGAAGACGCCATGGCAGGGAAAAGGAATCGGCGAGTTCCTGCTTACCCGTGCGTTGGGAGAAGCGAAGGATCTCGGTTATCGGCGCGCGTCGATCAGCACATCGGGCGACAATTACCGCGCCTTCACATTCTACAGCAACCACGGGTACCGAGTGGTAGACTGGACGTACGAGCTGGGGTGCGAAAGATAGAACGGAGCGGGATGTCAGGCCGCGTCCGTGTGTCCGTTGCCGCTCACGCCGAGGGCCGCCGAATGCGGCACCGATGTCCATGGACGGGCACTTTTAGCGGGGCCTTCTCCACGCCGTCGGCGGCAACGCGCGCGTCTCCGAGTGGCGAGCCGGTCGCTGAGCCTGTCGAAGCGCCGGCTGGTGTATCGAAGAGCCCGGCGCGGGACAGCGGACCAAATGACGTTTTGTTCTCACGCGAACGGCAGCCGGGGCAAGAGCGCGCAAAGCCCGCGAACATATTCCTGCTGCCTGCCGAAAGCGGGAAAAGGCAAAACAAAAACAGGGATGCCACCCACCCCCCCGGTTTTCAGCGCCTTTTGGCAATAACTCTCGATCGCCTTTCCCACGACCACAACGCATTCAGGGCGGAGTTCCCGAAGGTTACGCGCCAGGGCGGGGATGCCGGCGTTTCTAGCCTTCCGACGCGCAACTCGATCAAGACCGTTGACCGGGGCGCTGCACAGATCTACAAGGTGGCAGCCGCGATCGCGGAAAACTTGGGGAAAGGCATGCGCATCACGGGGTGTGCCAAAAACTGCGGCGAAGGCCTCGCAGGTGTGTCGGACGAGGTTCGAGTTGCCGCTGTAGAAGAACGTCCCTCCTGCCGGCACGGACTCACCCAAGAACAGGATGCGGACGTGTTCTGGACGGTAACTAGCCCTCAGCGCTTCGAAATCCACCACTTATCCCTCGGCCTGTCCAGTTCGCCTGCGATGACGCTTTGCCGGAACTCATCCGTGATGTGCGCGGCGTACACCTGCGAAACACCCGTCCTGTCCGAACCGAACACGGCGATGCGCCCGTCCTGGCTGAGCGCGGGATGCGGGTGCCCGGCCGGCGTGTGGTCCAGCGTCGCCCTCGGGTGGCACAGGGTGCGGAAGTGCCCCGTCCCCACGTGGATAAGCTGCAGCCCGCGATCCGGCCAGTTGGTGTCGGCAACGATCCATTCGCCGTCGAACGACGCCCCGGAGTGCCAGAAATAGGGGCCCGAACAGAGCCTTCGCGGTTCCCCTCCCGGCTCCAGTATCCAGATGCATCGCTCCGGGGGATTTCCGCAGCCCTGCAACCGTTCCGTGCGGCCCAGCAGCGTGCCGTGGGCGAAGACGTCCCGCCCGATGAGACGCGTGTCTCCGCCGTCTTCGTTGCAATCCCAGAACGTGCGGGTTCCGCCCGTTTCCCGGACGAACGACACGTAGTCCGCCAGTTTCTCCTTCGGCAGCGCGCCCTGCTTCATCAGGACGATGCGCGGTTTTTCGGCGTAACAGGCCCAGAGAAGGCCGTCGAGGTCGAGTTCCGCCACCTCCCCTGTGGGGATGTCGAACCGGTACGTCGTGATTCGGGGATGCCTCAGCACGATGAAGAGCCGGTCGCTCGCGGGTGAGAAGAGCATGTGCTGGATCACCGCGCCCTCGGGGGCAAAACGCGAGAAGCTCCCGATGACTTCGGTTGTGCCCGTTTCCACGTCCACGGCATACACGTGTGGATCGCCGTGCCAGACGGCGTACAGCGTCCGCCCGTCGGGGTTCATGATGCACACGGGCGCGTTCTGCTTCGCCGCCTGCGCAACAGGATTGCCGGTGTCTGTCCTTTCCGTAAGCTGGAACAGGTTCAGCCCGTCGGTGTCTACGCGGAACAGGTCCCACGGCGCGCGCCGCCCTGCGTACCGCTGGCTCATCAGTATCACGCGCCGGCCGTCCGGGCTGACGCTTGGCCAGTTGTAGTTCAGGTGCACGGCGGGAAGCGGGTAGCTGGTCAACTGAACGACCTTGATCCCTGTTTCCGGGTCAACCCGCTGAATCCGCTCGCTGGCATAGGGTCTTCGCAACATGCCGGGTACCTCAGCCGTGCGGATCCCAGATCGTGCCGGCGATGTGGTGGTGCGGCCGTTCCTTTGTCGCCCAGTAGTACGTCGCCACCAGAAGCCCGTCTGCGCGCTCAAACACCCGCGGATACCCGAGGTCCGGATCACCGAAGCTGTCGCGCTGGTAGTCGTCGCGCAGAACCGTCTCTTCACCCCACGTGCGCCCGTTATCGCGGCTGTATTTCGCGATGATCCGCGCATGTTCGCGGTCCCCGAACACACAGCAGATACGTCCGTCACGCAGTTTGACAATCCCCGGCGGGTTGCCGCTCCATCCCGCCGGCTCGTTGATCCGCCCCTGCCGCGTCCACCATCTGCCGTGGTCAACCGAGCTGTACGCTTCAATCCAGCAGGTGTTCGAGTCCGGAGCGATACGCCTGATCGCGGAAACGAGGTTTCCCGATTCGCAACGGACGGTGGACGGCATGATCGCCCGGTCCGATTCGCCCGGGTCCGTTACCCACGCCAGGAACCGAAAGCTCATGCCGCCGTCATCTGTTCGCGCGCAGAACACCTTGTTTGTCCGGGAGTCATCGCCGCGCGCCGACATCATTACGAGCAGGTCGCTCGGCCCGTACACCACGTAGTCCGTCCGGCAGGTGATTTCCTTGCCGCGCAAATCCGGATGCCGGGTGAGCAACCCCAGGGTATGGGGACCACGCCACGTCTCACCACGGTCCAGCGACACAAAAAACGCCCCCTCGGGCCGCTTGCCTCCGTGGTACCCGACGCCGGCGAACCGGAGCGCCAGGCCGGGGTCAGTGAAATCGAGCGGTGCTTCAAGCGGACGCGACGACGCATCCGAACCGACGAAATGTTCCGGTTCGTACGCTCGCCACGTCTCCCCTCCATCGGTGCTCTTTGCAAGGAATGAGTGGTACGGCTCGTTGATATTGTGCCCCTTCTTCTCTTCGTAGCCGCCCACGGTGAAACCGACCAGTGCTTCTTTTCCTTCCCACGACCAGAGCCCGTTGTTCGCCGGCCATCCGGCGAATTTGCCCGGTTCAGAGTACACAACCACGTGCTTCATCAGCCGCTCCTAATCTTCCGGGTGCCAGATGGTGCCGGCTATGTGGTGATGGAAGTGATCCTTCGTCGCCCAGTAGTAAAGCGCCATGAGCTTTCCGTCCGCACGCTGAAAAACCCTCGGGTAACCCATGTCGGAGTCATTATGCCTGTCGCGCTGGAAGTCGTCGCGCAGCACGGTCTCCTGCCGCCAGGTGCGACCCTCGTCCTCGCTGAATTTCGCCAGCATGGTGGCCTGATCGCGGTTTCCGAACACACAGCAGAGGCGACCGTCCCGCAACTTTGTGAGGGCGGGCGGATTGCCGTTGTGCCCGCCGGTATCCCCGATCTTCACCAGCCACTTCCACGTCGCGCCGCCATCGGTGGAGGCATACGCGTCAATCCAGCAGGACCGATCCACACCGATCTCCCGCCGGCGTACCGCGGCGACCAAGCGACCGGAAGCGAAGCGAACGGTCGCCGACACGCGACTGGCGGCAAGGCTGACAGTCGCCGGCATCACCGCACGATAGGGATCAGACGGCGGCACCATCCACGAAACGAACCGGAAAGTGAGCCCGCCGTCCGTGGTCCGCGCGCAGAAGGTGCGGTCCACCATGCCGCCGCCCTCTTTCCGCGCCGACATCAGAACCAGCATCTCCCGCGGGCCTTCCACCACGTAGTCGGTGCGCGAGGTGAAGCTGAGCCCGGCCAGTTCGCCATGCTGCATAAGGTCGCCGAAGGAATACGGCCCCTGCCACGTGGCGCCCCGGTCATTCGAGGCGAAGAACATGCCCGATGGTTCGTTGCTCCCGTGGTAGCCGATGCCGACGACCCGCATTGCGAACCCGGGCGACGTGAAATTGAGAGGCTCAGTTAACGCCGTCGCGGTGACACCCGGTCTCACGAAGTTCTCCGGCTGAAACACCTTCCAGGTGTCGCCCTGATCGGTGCTGCGGGCAAGCATCGAGCGGTACGGCTCCTTGATGTTGTGCCCCGGCTTTTCCTCAAACCCGCCCAATGTGAACCCGACAAGGATTTCCTTCCCGTCCCAGGTCCAGATACCGTTGTTCGCGGGCCACCCGCAGAAGCCGTCCGGGTGTTCGTATACGATGACGTGTTTCATCCCGTTCTCCCCCGCAAAGCGTTTCAGGAAATTCACAGTGTCAGCCTCCAGACATCGTTCATCAAAGGCCACGAGTTGCCTGCCACCACCCAGAGGCTCCCGTCGAAATTGTACGGCGTTGCCTCGTGGCGCGGTGAGAAGCCGGGCTTCGGCGTGAATTCGTACCACGCGTTTCCTTCTTCTGTGAACCACACGTCGCCAAGGTTACAGCTCTCGCGATTGCTGAACCCGCCGATGATCCAGAGTTTTCCGTCATACACCTCCGCAACAACCCACTGACGTTCGGCCCACGGCGCGTGGGCGGTGACACACTCCCAGTGCTCACCGTCAACCGAGCGCCAGACGTCGTTGTGCGTGACGAAATCGGGGTAGTGCTTTTCGGGCGGATCGCCTTTCTCCTGCGTCGCGCCGCCCATGAGCCAGATTGCGCCATCAAACACCGCGACCGCGGAACCGTACCGCGGCCCGAAGGGTGCATCCGGGCAGACGCACTCCCATCTCACCCCATCCCGCGAGCACCACACATCATTGCCGCTGCCCAGTTGCCACATCCGGCCGTCATGGACCACCAGTTCGCCGTAGCCCCGCACGCCGAATGGCGTCTTGTCCAGCACCGGGTTCCAGGTG
The DNA here is from genome assembly GCA_022706085.1 of Candidatus Latescibacterota bacterium. Taxonomy (GTDB): domain Bacteria; phylum Latescibacterota; class MWCZ01; order MWCZ01; family MWCZ01; genus MWCZ01. The sequence continues at coordinate 505,593 of JAKJDF010000001.1, forward strand.
ACGCCGTCGGCGGAGTTCCACACGCTGCCCTTGACGGCCCAGACGCGGCCGTCAAACACCGCCATCTCGCTGTAGCCGTCGTACGGCGTGGCGTCGGATATCAGGGTCCACTTCGCACCGTCGGTTGAGCGCCACAGGTCCCGCGAAAGCACGCCGCCGTAGTAGTACCCGTTGCTCAGCCACATGGCGCCGCCGAACACGAATGGCTCGGCTGTGTCACGGATGCTGAAGGCCGCCTGAGGGGTGATCTGTTGCCAGCTTGGTATTGCCTTCATGGTTGCCCCTGGTTCGCCTTCACGATATCGTCTTCCGACAGAATCGCCCCCTGCCGCCTCAACTGCGCTTGCAATGCCGTGACGTCAACAGAGCGCGAGGAGACGCCGTTCCGCAGGGAGAGAGCGCTTGCCGTGCCGGCGGCCTCACCCATGGCGATGCACGGCACCATGACACGTATCGAACCGAGCGCGAGGTGCGTGCAGCTTACGCACCGCCCGGCGGTGAGCATGTTCTCCACACCGCGCGGCACGAGGATGCGATAAGGAATCTGGTACTTGAAGCCTCGTGAGGGCCGCCAGCTCGTGGCATCCATGCCGGGACCGTCAATGCAGTGAATATCCACGAAAAACGAGCCGTAACAGATGGCGTCTGTGAACTCGCGCTGGCCCTTTACGTCGTCCTCGGTCAGCACGTAATCCCCCATGATGCGGCGCGATTCCCGGATTCCGATGGTGTTCGGCGTGGAGATCATGTAGCAGTTCTCCATGCCGGGGACGTATTTCCGGTACACCTCGACGGTCTCGTACGCCTGTTTCCGCGCTTCGATGGTCGCCCGGGTGAGGTCGGCAGCCTTCGTTGAATCAACATGCGTGACGTGCGTGAAATTGACCCCCACCTGATCGGGCCGGGTAGGTGTCCACCACCATCCCATGATGGTTTTCTGGAAAGGGCGCATGTTTCCCTCGCGCTGGGCACGTTCCCACACCTCCTTCAACTGGTAGTCCACCCGGAACTTCTCCACCGTGGGCCAGTCCACACCGCCGATGGTGAACATCAGGGTCACCGGCTGGCACCTGCCGTCAGACGGGCGTCCGACTTCGTACGGACACCCCGCGCGGAACGCGACATCGCCGTCGCCGGTGCAGTCCACCACGCGTTTCGCCCGGATAACCTGCCGCCCTTCCTTGTTCTGGATGACGGCGCCGACCGCGGCACCATTCTCCAGAACTGTGTCGCAGAAAAAGGTGTGGTAGAGCAGCCCGAGACCGGCTTCTTCCGCCATGGCTTCCAGCAGGAGCTTCATACCTTCCACTTCGAACATGATCCCGTGGCTGTTCCGCACTCCGAAGCCGCCCAGAACCACGCGGGAAGCGATCTCGTCGGCAATCCCCCCGACAATCCGGCGGCCGGTACCTTCCTCATCATACTTCGAGATGTGCCCGTGCCCGCCCGCAGTGGCCACGCCGCCAAGGCAGTTGAATTGCTCCACCACAAGGGTATCCGCCCCCATCCGTGCCGCCGAAAGGCCCGCAGCAACGCCGGCCGGGCCTCCGCCCACCACCAGCACGTCCACCTCCCGCGCGGTGGGGAGCTTCCTGCTGTCATCCAGTGTCATGACCGGCTCTTCCTTCAGATTTTTCCCGTTTCCCACTCAACGCACGCCGGAGAAAAGACCATCTACCCGCTGTTCGGCGACCTCGCGCGGCATCCCGGCAAGGGCGGCGATATCCTCGGCAAGGCCGTTCCGGAGCGCGTCGTCCGGGGTGACACGCCCGTCCCTGATCCAGATGTGCAGCGGCGCGATGAACAAGGCGTGATGCGCGTAACCCCAGTCGAAATGCGGTCCGGATTCTCCTGAAAACACGTACCGGTGCCGCAGCCACCATGTGATAATCCCCCGCACGGCGCCGCGAAGCCTGTCCGTCGCCTCCTGCCCGTCCCGCGGCAGAGCGGCGGTGTGCTCGAGCACCGCGCGGCGGGCACCGACGAAATCGGCAAGCAGGCCGAGGTACATCTCCGGCCCACCGGGAATACACGCCGCCAGTTCGGATGTCAACCGCGAATCGCGAATCCTTCCCGATAGATCGGCGGGAAGGTCGTCGAGGCCCGCGGTGGCGGATTTCCATGCCGGCACCAGCACAGACGCATCCCCGCCGAGAAGCCGCGCGATGGCGTGCAAAACCTCGTCGTCCGGTTTTTCCAGCCACGACGGATCCTTCGCGCACCGGGCGAAGTAGATGAGGTTGTGCAGCGCGGAAACCGGCTGTTGCGCGTTCCCGAAGATGCCTTTCGCCGTGCCGGCGTAGCGCATTTCCTCGCCGACAACGCGCCGGATGTCGTCAAACTGGATCACAAAGGCGGGCGGCGTGGGCTCGAACTCGATGATCTCGTACGTCATCAACGTGGAGCGCGCGACGAGCCCCGCCTCCTCGACAAGCTCGAAGTTGATCCGCCCGTTGCCCCAGCCATCCCGGATACTGCGCCCGGGAAGCAGTTCCCATGGTTCTTCCGGCATATTCTGCTTCAGATATTCAAGGAATGGCCGTACGAGCCTGCGCAGATCCGGCTTCCACGCGCCCTCTCCTTCCCAGTCTGCACCCCAGCCGCACCATATCCAGGGGATGAGTTTCGGTCTGGACGGAGCCACTTCATCGAGGATCCCGCGGATGGCCACGAGCATGCGAAAGTAGTCTCGCGGGTCAGCGCCGGGGTACCCGCCGGGGTCACCGTCGATGAACACGTACCCATCGGCGTTATTCATGCAGGCAAGCAAGTTACGCATGTGGGAGGTGTATTCGCCGAACTGCCGCCCGTCGTCGAGGCGGAACGTGCGCATGAAGGGGTAGAACACGCGTTCTTTCACCGGCGTGGCGCGGATTTCGCCCCTTGTGCTCAGGTTCGGGCAGAATGTCAACCAGCACTCGAGCCCTCGCTGCTGCGCCGCCGCAACGATTCCACGGAAACCACGAAGGTATTCCGCGTCGCTTTCGGCAACTGGCGGCGGGGTTATTTCCGACATCGGCCAGATCATGACGCGGTCAATGCCGATACCGCCAAGGAGCCGGAACATCGCGTCGTAATCCGCCGGCGCCCACGTGCGGACGGCCAGCGGGTAGTTGAACACCCAGCTTGCGTGGAGGTAAAACCCTGCGTGATCGAAACCCTTCGCTCCCATGCCCCTGCCCTGTCTGGTGCGTGTCTCGACGTCGTGCCGTTACGCGCTTTGCAGGTACCTCGCGATCGCCGCGCCGATATCCGGACCGAACGACCGTGCGGACTCCGCGTTCACTTCGGCGCCACCGGCGTTGGCGTACGGTATCTCGATGGCGGTGGCAAGCCGCACGCCCCGCAGTTCCGCCGCCCAGCGGGTAAACCCCTTGCCACCGGTGTAGTTCTTCGCGGAGTTCCAGTCTGTCCCGAACGGTAAGAAATCCGACGCGCGAAACGGCAGCATCCCCTTGTTCTCCGCTTCAAGGACCGCGGAAAAACATCGCTGTTCCCCCTCCATGCGCGGGTCTTCGGCGCCGACGAGGTAGATCACTTCGTTGTGCGGACCGGCTATCCACGGGCAGTGTAGATCGAGCGCAAGGCGGAGCTTCCCGTCCGCCCACACCGGGATTTTCTTGCGTATCGCGGCGGTCTCCGCGTGCACGCTTTCGCCCTCGTAATCCCGGCCATGGTCGCGCGGAAAGCGGTTCTTGCCCTGATCACCGTCTTCGGAACCGTCCTTATCCACAAACGGCACGATGAAGAACGCCGCATTCGCGCGAAGCCATTCGGCCGTGTCCTCGTCGCTCTCCAGCACCCACTGGATCAGCCGCTCCAGCGTGTAGTTCACCATCATCTCGCAGCAGTGGTGGCGGCAGGTGATGGCGACGCGGTGCGTCGGATTGCCGCCCGTTGCGTCAATGGTGGCGAACTCAACCTCCCGCCCCTTCCGCGTTTTGCACAGGACACCGGTGGAAAACGCCGGATGGCGCGTCATCCGCGCCGCAAACGCCCGCCAGTCGGCTTCGAGGTACGGCATGGCAAAACTGAAACGTGCCTCGTCCGCTCCGTCGGGAAAGGTATACGAGAAGCGGTTACCCTGCACCGGCACCGCACCCAGCCAGCGCCAGTTCCTGCCGCCGTCCGGCGACATGGCAGCCCCCCGCGCTCCCAGCGCCCGGCTTTTCGTGAACTGGAACGTCAGCGCCCGCCCCGCCGCGCCGCCCACCCGGAAATACCAGTAGAACCAGTCGGTAGTGGTGTCGCGCAGGTCTTGGCGGAGATGCACGGTATCGCCGTCAATCGCGTCTACGACGATGTTCCCACCGGTGAAATCGCAGTCTACGGTAACGCTCATCAGGAGTCTCCTCCGCACACGGCGTCTGTGTGAAAATGAACCACAGAGGCGGAGTCAGCACAAAGGGGGAGGGCGACGGGCCGCCCGTTCCAGAGCATCCTGCCCTGAGCCGCCCCTGCACCACAACTGCCTGCCCGTTTCCGCTCACGCGTGGTCGTTGAGCCTGTCGAAACGCCGCGCGAGCGCCTGCCCGGGGCAGTTGTTGGCGAACGGGATGGCACGCAAGGGTTTGGGGTACCGGGCGCGTTCTGGATTCCCGCCTTCGCGGGAATGACGGTGTTCTCGGCAGCCTTTTCGATACAACGAGCCGGTCACTGAGCCTGTCGAAGTGACCGGCTCGCCCCTCGATGACTGTGCGGCAGTGGGATGGAGACAGGGGACGGCAGGACGCGGGCACGACTTGGAACGCGGTGCGCTCCCCGCGTGACCGGGCAGGCTGGCCTGCCAACAGGCGGGTCTCCGGGTGACCGGGCAGGCGCGGAGCGGCGGACCGGTTGTATCGAGGAGCCCCGCGCCGGACTGCGCGCCTCCTTACGCGGTCATTCCCGCGGAGGCGGGAATCCAGACTGCATCCAGCTCTCCCGGCCGTCTCTCTACAACGAGCCGGTCACTGAGCCTGTCGAAGTGACCGGCTCGCCACTCGATGACCGTGCGAGAGCGGTCAATACGACGCGCGGTCACTGAGCGCGGCGCCGCGCCGTGCCCAGCATGGAGCGCAGGGGGTGAGTCCAGTCGCGGTACCCCGACTTGATCGGAGGGTTGGCGGCGGCCAGCCGCCGCACTCCAAAGCCCCTACCCCTTCATCCCTTCGGAGACGAACCAGTCGCCGAAGGCACCCACCGTGCCCTCGAAGAACATGAGCGCGCCGCGGATGTCGGCCCGGGCGCCGGGCGCGAGGTCGGGGAAGACCGGGTCGGCGTGCATGCACGGGTGGCCGGGGTTGCCGACGAGCGCGTTGGTGCTCTCGAACCACGTCATGGCGGCGACGCGGCCGGTTTCGCCGGACACGGTCGCCATCACCGGCAGGTCGGCTGTTTTGGGGCCGCTGCGCCAGCCGAGGGAGAACTGCCCGGTCTCGATGCCTGTGGCGTGCGCGCCGTTGAACGGCATCCAGCCTCTGCCCGGCACGTGGACGACCTTGTTCGCCTGCGTGAACTCCCCGAACTCCCTGATGCCACGCAGATACGCGCATGTCTGGAGCTTGATGCGGGTAAGCGGCGTATCCGAGCCGTTCCGGATGAACAGGCTGAGACGCGCACCGACGCCCTCCCATCGCTCCACGGAGCCGCCGAACGCGATGCCGTTGGGCAGCACGCGTTCGAAGGAGATGCCGGTTTCGGTTTGCGTCCACGGCATGTGCGGCGGATTGGGGAAGACGACTGGAAACGGCGGATTGATGTGGCTCAGGAACAAGAGACCCGAATCGGTGAATACCGCCTCCGGGAAATCGAGCCAGACGTAATCCTGACTCGGCCACGGCGGGCTCACCCAGGCGATCTGTTCCCACCGGTAGTGCGGCCGCCACATTCCGGGGAGGATGCGGATGCCCTTCGCCTGCGTTGCATAATCGTCTGCCATGCGAAAACCTTTCCGCGTGTTAACCATCCGGTTAATTCACCCGTTTGAAGTCCGCCATGCGTGTGTCGTACGCCCGTTGCGCCATCGGGCCATCGAGGAGCGGGTCGCCCGTATCGCGCATCCAGTTCCGCAGGCGCACGATGAGGCCGTCACGTATCGCCCGGTGATCGGGGCTGTCGGCAAGGTTAGACTTTTCATACGGATCAGCATCGAGATCGAACAGCTCGTAGGGAACATGATACTGCACCGAATACGGCACGTTGAGCGCCTTCGAGACCTCCACGTAGCTCTTCGCGTTGTTGAAGTAGTCGGGCGAGGTCTCCTGCCACGGCGCGTTCTCGAAATTGGCGATGAGTTTCCAGCGATCCGTCCGGATGCACCGCATGGGATCGTAATACGTGTGGTACGTCTTCTCGGCGAACACCGCATCGTTCGGCGTGTAGTCGCCCTCCCGGAAGAGCGCGGCGAAGCTGCGCCCGTGCAGGTTGCCTGGAATCGGAATGCCGAGGAGCTCGAGCAGCGTCGGCATCACGTCGACATTCGTAATCATTTCCTTACGCACGATGCCTTTCGCCGCGCCGGGAACCGACATGATGAGCGCCACTTCGATGCCGGGGTCGTAGAGCGTCATTTTCGCGTGGACAAACGGAATGCCATGGTCGGTGGTGAAGATCAGGATGGTGTTGTCCGCGGCGGGGGAGGACCGCACAGCCTCCACGATCCTTCCGAAGGCCCTGTCGGCGGAGGCGATGGAGGCTTCCATCTCGGAAAGGTCGTCGCGCACCTCGGGGATATCCGGCATGTAGGGCGGCACGCTGACAGCATCCGGCGGCAGGGCGTCCACGTCGTCGTGGGGAAACGGCCGGTGCGGTTCCGCGAAGCCGATCTGCGCAAAGAACGGCCTGGTATCGGTGCGCGAACCCAGGAAACTGACGAAGTCGTCCGCCACTTTGGCGCACGTGCCGGTGCCGTGGATGTGCTCGTGCCCGCAGCGTTCGGGCAACCGGGCTTCGTGCTGCAGACCGAACAGGTGGGTGTCGTACCCCGCCGCGCGGAGTACCTGCGCAAGGTGGATTTCGTCGGGGTTCAGGTCGTTGGCGAACCCGGCGTGCGTGAGACCGACTACGCCGTTCGCGTGAGGATAGCGGCCCGTCCACAGCGCCGCTCGCGAGGGACTGCACTGAGGCGCGGTGCAGAAGCTCTTCTCGAAGCGGACGCCGAACTCCGCGAAGGCATCAATATGGGGCGAGCGGATGCCCGGGACGCCGTAACAGCCGAGATGCTGGCCGAGGTCGTGGCAGATGACGACGACGAGGTTAAGGGGGTTCTCGTTCATTCGTTCCCTTTCCGCATCCAACGGCGGCAGTAATGTTCGGACAGGGCCCCGGTCAGTTCGTGTCGAGCCGGCCCGCCGCTTTCAGCACCCTCAGCGCATCCGCCGTGACCCACTCGTTCATCCTCTTCCGGCTGACGGGGCCCCAGTTGACCAGTTCGGTGTCGCTTTTCGCGGACGGGGACATGGTGTAGAAGCGCTCTTCCGCGGGCCAACCGCCGTCCGGCAGACGCTTGGACTCGAGCAAATCGAGCGCGTCGTTGCATCTCGGGTCCGAAATGAAGCCCGCCTCCGCCATGACTTTGAGCCCACACAGAATGTCGTACCGCCAGTAGCACGGGTAATGCAGGCGGACGAACCGGGGGTTCATCACGCTGCCATCGCTCTCGCGCCGGAAGAGCCGGTGTCTGAGGAACAGCTCCGCGGCGCGCTCAGCCGTGCGGCGCGCGGTGCTGTCGCCGGTCACCCTGGCGTACGCCGCGAGGCCACGCAGCGGAATAAGCGACTCCCAGAACGAGGAATGCGCGGCTTCGGGGTTGCGGTCGCAGTTCCAGCCTCCGTCGGGCCACTGCCAGCGAGCAAGCAGTTCGACAAGTCGGTGTGCGCGTTCGTCGAGGAAGCCCAGAACGGTGGCCGAATAGAGTGCGTTCCCCTGCTGGGAGGCGCACCGGCGCGCCCGCCCGTTCATGATGGGCACGCCGCGGGCGCGGCGTGCCTGGGCGGTGGTTCTGCACTCATATTCGCGGAGTGCGTCCGGGTGCAGCCAACACTCAAGCACCCTGTCCATGACGGGCCGCAGCGCGTCGTCCCCCGCCGGGTAGCCGATATCCGCGAGGCGGAGGAGGACCCAGTGCGCGCCCTTCCACTTTGCGTACGGATGGTGTGCCGGGCGCAACCGCCCTTCTTCGTCCCGGTCACTCAGCAGGGCCTGCACGCGCGGGGAGGTGCGGATTTCCTGCTGAAGAGCACGGATACCGGACGAATCGAGCGCCTCGCCGAGAACGCCCACCCGCACCTTGAAGCACACCGATGGCTCTGGCGAGGCGAGCAGGTTTTCCACGGTCGCATCCAAGGGCGTGTCTCCTGACTTTCCCGTTGGGCGTCAGTGCGCTGCAAAGCGGCCACGGCTGTGGCAGATGACAACGACGAGGCTGAGGACGCTCTGCCTCATCCGCTCCCTTTCGACCACCATAGGATACCTAGCTCCTCACCGGCGGGGTGCGGTGGAAACAGGTTTGCAACGAGGAATTCCTACGCTGTCCATTCCAGGGCAGAAAAACACTTCGATTCTCGGAATCTCGTCCGATGCTGCCTTCGTGTACGGTTGGCTGAAGATGACGAAGGTCTGCCCTAAAGTGAACAGCGAGACTACAGCCAAATACCAAGGCAGCCAATATGTCGTGGTAAGATTGCTGGTCGGATTGATTGGGCCCGGTATCCCGTATGCATTCCCTTTCGTAAAACCAAATGCTTCGTTGATGTTATGGAGTATTTCGACAATCACTTTGCGTCGCCTTGTATTGCGGACAAATAGCATGAACGTCGCTCCACTGACTCCCACAGAAAAGGCCATGAAACCAACCCTGAAAGCCATTGCCTGAAGTGGGTGGGTCGACAGCCACGCTGCGAGCACGAGATTCAAAGTGACGAACCCCGAGAGGAGTTTGAAATCCTGACCAGTCCGAAAACGGAGGTCTTCAGTGTGATCCTCATATTTGGACTTGAGGATCGCGATTTGATCTTGCGTCAGTGGGATCATTCCGAGTTTTCCTCATTAGAAACTTGCGGGTCGGTACCAGAATCGCTTGGCCGGACAAATCGGTGTCTCTGCGGGCTCCGGCGTGAGAGCGCCGCGCAGGTTCTGCTTCGTGCGTTGCGATCGTTGCGGTGTTCACGATTGGAAGGCGCAGTGGCACTTCATCGCCACCCTCGCGACCGGCCACCTTGCCGTAGAAAAGGGACCCTGAAATTCGGTACGCTTTGCACACCCCGGTGCCTTTCGTGGCCCCCGCAGGCGAGATACGCCCAGGGGGCAGGCCCGGTTTGCGCTGCGTGCCTTTCCCGCGCGGGCAGATCAGGCGGGGAGTTCACCGGCCCCATCGGCCCTAACAAACACCATGGTCTTCGATCCGCGGAACGAGTGCCGGTCAGATGGTCAACCCATTCGGTTGAGCGCAGAACGGCACGGCCTCAGGTACTTTGATGTCTAGGTATTTCGCTGGCTCACTGTTCACTAACCAGACAAATCGATATTCCGCTTGGTGCGCAAAAGACATGTCCTTAAGAAACAAAGGGTAATGTTTCATCTTGGGCAGAATCATGTCTGCAAAGCGCTTCCTGATTTCTGCTTCGGGTGCGCCAGCCTTTGCGATCTGACTGACATCGACATAACCGAGATCCCGCTCGATGATTTTGTTGTTTTGGTACAAGCAGGGCCCTTCAAAAGCTGCCACCAAACCGGGGATATTACGAGCAACTGCCATCCCGAAACTGGTCGAGTTCGTGATGCGCAAATACGAATCGCACCCAAAGGAACGCATCAGAGCCTCCTCACACCGCATTGACGCACACAAGACGTACGCGTCCAGACCCTGAGTTGCCCAAGCAGTGATAGTTTGCCCTCCGTTTTGCTGCGTGCGATGGACGAAAAATGTCCTCCCCTCATTTTGGTCCAACCGTTGTTCGTCCGAATGCGCATGAAAACTGGCAAACGAGCTGAGCCTCAATGACCCATCTGCGAAAAAAGATTCCACGTACTGCCTATTCATGAAACGGAACAAATCGGGAGTGCAGATGTTCCACTCGGTGACCATCGGTATGGTGATCACGGTGTCTTTCCCTCCATACCACGCTTTGGACTCCGATTCCGGAAGATCCCACGCAAATCTAAAAAAGCCTGCCAAACCACGCCCAAGTCACCTGTGGTCTCTTCTACCCGTACACCAGCACCACCTTCGCCGATTCGCCCGACGCGAACTGTTTGTATGCCGCTGCGGCCTTCTTGAACGGGAACCGGTGCGAGATGAGCTTTGTCACGTCGAGGCCGTTGCGGTAGAGCTCGAGCATGGAACCGAACTCGGAGAAGTGGTAGAACCATGAGCCGACGGCGGTGATGTCGCGCCGGATGAAGTGGCTGCTGGGCGAAAGCGGCAGCGGGCCCTGCTCGCCGTTGAACACCACCGTGCCGCCGGTGCGCACCGCAGCGAAGCAGGCCATGGCGGTCTCCTGCCTGCCGGCGCATTCCATGCAGACGTCCGCCCCTTTTCCGCCGGTGAGGGACTTCACCGCCGCCACCGGGTCGCCGTCTTTCGGGTTCACGGTCTCCGCCGCGCCGCAATTCCGGGCGTGCTCAAGGTGGGTGGGGGAGATGTCCACCGCGATGACGCGCCGGCCGAGGTGCGCTTGCAACAGGACGTTTCCGAGGCCGATGGGCCCGACACCGAATATCGCGATGGTCTTAATCTCCCGCGAGGCGATTTTGCGCGAGGTGTGATACGGTACGCCCAGCCCGTCGCCGGTGAGCAGCACGCCGGCGTCCCACGGCACATCGTCCCGCAGGATATGGCAAGCGTTGGCGGCGGCGAGGAAACGCTCGGCGTGCATGTTGCCGTAGAACCGGTTGTTCGGGCACCAGGTGTACTGCCCCTTCGCGCAGGCCGGGCAGGCGCCGCACCCGGCGATGGCGCTGGCGCCCACGCGCTGGCCGACTTTCAGGTTCGGCACGCACTCGCCCAGCTTCACCACCGTGCCGACCGCCTCATGCCCGCCGTTGCCGCCCGGCATGCCTTCCTCGCGGTAGGTGTGCATTTCGCTGCCGCAGATGCCCGACATCGCCGTTTCGATCACCACCTCGCCCGGTCCCGGCACCGGTTCCGGCGCTTCGACGATCTTGACCACGCCTTTGCCCGCCATTTTAACACTTTTCATCCCGCTTCTCCTTCGTCGCTTCTCACAGCGTCCAGACCGCCACCTCGTTTGCTCCCAGAACAAAGTCGCGCGTGCTGCCGCTGGACGCAACCGTGCTGCCATCGAGGCGGAAGATGGTTCCGCCGCGTGGCTTGCCGGGAGCAGCAAATGCGTCGCGGCGCACCTTCACTTTCCCTTTCGCCTTTTTCCCCGCGGCGGCAGCAATGACGGCAGGTCCGGACGGGCTCTCGTACGCGTACGCCACAAATCCTTCACCACCCTCCACCTCGATGCCCCGGGTGCCCCGGAATCGCGCCATGACGGTGCGCTCCGCCGTTGCCCTGCGCAGGTTCGCGAGCGCGTGCACGTGCGCAGCGAAGGCAGGCTCGTCCTCCAGGGTTGCGTCCCCGCCGTGCACCATGAGGCAGAGCTGCATGCCGAACGCGAACGCCAGAGTAGCGCGCTCGGGCTCGTGGTCCACCACCCACGAGAGGATTGTGTGCGGCATCGAGTAGCGCATGAGTTCAACGCGTTCGACGAGTTCGGGCGTCGGCTCCGAGATGCTCCAGCTCATCCACTGGTCAATGACAGGCGTGGCGAGGATGTCGCTTTCTTCTCCGATGATCACTGCACCGGGGTTAGCCGCCAGCAGCAACCGGCGCACCTTCCCCACGAGTGTCAGCGCCTCGTGGTGGGCCATATCCGGTTGTTTCCCTCTGCCGGTGAATCCGTAATCGGGCTCATACTCGAACGGCTGGTCGTAGAACATGGAGGTGTAGCCGAGGCCGAGATAGTCCCGTGAAATCCGGGTGACGCGGTTTCGATGCGCGCGTGAAAACGGGCTGAAGACGTAGCTCTGGGGGCCAATGTGGTGCGACCATAGATCGCCCATGGTGTGGTTGGCCGCCCAGTTTTCGGTGCGGAAGGTTCCGGTGTAGCGCTTCTGCACGCGGTCAAGAAGCTTTTTGTCCGGCAGATGCAGGCCGACGTTCGGGTGGCGGAAGTTGATGAGCGCGCAGGTGCTGGTGCCCTCCCGCTCCGCCCGCTTGAGGCCGCGCGTGATGACCTGCCGCTCGTCCGGCGGGTAATCGGTGAGGTCACGAGGGTTGTGCCGGGCGTAGTTGCCGAGGGTGAGCGTATCCCACACGCAGAGCATATCTACGCCGAATTTGCGGCCCACCGCGGCAACGTGAGGTATGCGGTCGAGTCTGCGGATCGGCGTGCCGTCGAAGCCGCGGAAGAAGACGTTCTGGAAGCCTATGCGCGATCGGATGGCCGGACGGGAGTAGTCCGGCGGGTGCTGCCTGTCGAACCAGGCTGCGTACCGGTCGGCGGTTGCGCGCCAATCACCGTTGTGGATGGAGACGCCCACGGGGGGCGACGTCCACGATTGCCCCGGCTGGAGCGCGATAAGGTGAATCCAGCCCAGCGCGAGGCGGAAGTCGTCGCCGTAGCCGTCCATGTTCTCGATCCAGAAGCGGCCGTTGCGCGCTTCGGTCATGTAGTTGATATAGGACAGGCCGCCGCCTGATCCCGGAAAGTCCACCCACGGGCAGGCGATGCTGACCGGGTAATTCCACGCCCGGCGCCTGCCGTTACGGGCGTAGTTGTTGCCGGCGCCACGGGCCACGCACCCGTGATCCACGAAGCTGTTCGCTCCCATGGCAATCTGCCCTGTTCCCCGCTCGTGCCAGCCGCCAAGAACGGGGAATGCGGTATCCAGCACCACGCTTTTGCCGGCGTTTTCGAGGTGGAGTACGAACAGGAACTCGTCAGGGCCGCCGCGCCGAATATCCACGCGCGCCGAAACCCCGGTATCCGCGCCGTCCGCGGCGACCAGCGCGGGGTATTCGATGGTGACGCCGCCGTCGTGCTGAAAAACCCGCACGCGCTTCTGACGGGAGCTATCCGCCACACGGGACCACCAGTTTTCGGCCGGGATCATGGTGCGGAACAGGCACCCGTCGTTCCGGCCGTCTTTGCGCGCGTCAATGTGACCGGTGCCGGTGCGGGCGTCTGCCAGACGCAACACAGACCCCGTGCGGGCGTCAACGACCAGTTTCGCCGCGCCATGCGCAAGTGCAATCGACTTTTCGGTGACAGCTGCCATCGGTAGCTCCTTTTTCCGTCAATGGTTACTCCCACGGCGCAGCAGGTGTGTGTTCCGCATGCGCGTGGAACTGCCTTGCCCACGGCTCGTCGCTCAGGTCCACCGTTTCCGCCCGTGATTTCAGGGCGGCCGGATCAAACTCCTCGCCATTTCTTACCACCAGCACAATGTCCGGCGGGTCGGGTATCGCGTCCAGCGGGTTACCCCGCACCACGACGAGGTCCGCCGCCGCCTCTCTGCACAGGGTGCCCACCCGCCGGAATCCGGGGATCTTCCCGGTGGCCGAGGTGGCGGCGGCCAGCGCCTGACGCGTGTTCATTCCGGCTTCCGCCAGCAGCCGCATCTCGCGCCAGAGGCTGAGCCCCGGCGGAACCGCGCCGCAGGGGGTATCGGTTCCGGCAAGTACCGTCACGTCACGCTCCCGAAGGAGCGTGACGAAACGCTGAGCGGCCTTCAGCGCCCGTTTCCAGCGCGCCGAACCTTCTCTGTCGGGCTCCGCCGGCACCTGCCAGTTGATGATCTCCGGCGGAACGTCGCGCAACGCGGGGTGCCGTCTGTACCCCCGGAGACGCGAGCGCCACTGGGAATCCCAGTAGGCAAGCGTCGGCGTCATTACGATCTCGCGCTCCGCGATTTCGTCGGCAAGGTACTTCTGCCGGTCGAGGGTCTGCGCGAACTCCGGCAGGCCCCATGCGTCCAGCCAGCCGGGCGGGTGGTCGGGCCAGGTGTCGTGGAGAATCCCGTCAAGATGGAAGAATTCCTGCACCCCCGCCCGGGCAGGGAGGAGCATCCCCGTCTGCAGGCAATGCTGGCTCACGGGCAAACCGGCGGCGTTTGCCTCGCCAACCATGGCCGGTATCCAGCCGGTCTCCAGCCCGACGTACAGCTTGATGCCGTCCACCCCGGCCGCGGCGACCTCGCGAACATTGCGTATCGCGTCAGAGATGTTCGCGCACGGCCGGGAGGTGACCGGGTGGACCGGATTTGGGCCGTCAATAAGCGGACCGGTGCAGAAAATGCGGGGCCATTGCCGCTTTTCCCACTCCGAGCGGCGGGTGAGGATCCAGTTCAGGGGGTTTCCGGTATCCCGGACGGTGGTCACACCGTGTGCGAGGTAGAGCGGCCCCTGCCAGCGCATGAAGTGGGTGTGGCTGTCCACCAGACCGGGAAGGATGGTACACCCCGGGTACGCCGCTATGGGTGTTCCGGCAGTAAGTTCCCGCGCCGGAAGAACGCATACGACGCGCCGGTTCTCCACCAGCACGGCCTGATGGGGGATGACACGCCGGCCGTCAAACACGCGGTCGGCGAGGTACGCGCAGAGCGCCCGGGGATCTCGTTTCGCGGGCATACGAGTAGTCCGCCTCCGTTGGGGCCCGGGGAACTCCCGGGGCGAGCATCCTGCCGCCAGCAGCACAGTGCCTGCCGTCAGAAGCTAGTGTCGCACCGGTGATGTGGCAAACGGCAAGCGCCCGCAGGGCAAGCCGCCCGGAGGGCGGCACTACCACCCCTGAAAGCACCAGCGGAATGGAACCGTACTCTCCATGCGGACGAACGCGGGTGTCGTTTTCAGAATGCGCCAGCCTTCAGGCCGCCTGCGCCACGTCATCTTCAGGTCGCACGGGCTATCCCACGGGACGCGGATGATGTCGCTGGGCTCCATCTCCGGGCCGCTGCCCGCCCACATCATGGTTTTCGTGTCTACCTCGATCACATTCGGCGAAACGACGTGCCAGTTTCTGGTGACGATACGTACCGCCGGGTGGCTCCATGCGTAGATGGAACCCCATTCCGCCGCCACGCTGCCGGCGCTTTCTTCGAGGTAGCGCCAGAATATCGAGCGCAAGGCGACGCCGACCGATTCCACCGTGCGGCCATCTTCTTCGCGGTAGTCGGGGTCGTAGAATGCGAGCACGGCGTCCACGTCTTCGCGTTCCAGTGCCTGCTTCCACCCGAGGATTGCATCTGATACGGCCTGTTTGGCTTCCCGGAAGGGGTCGTCCGGTGCGATAACGGGGGATGCGAGGTCTTCGATGGGCGAGCAGGCGGCGCAGAGGCGTTCCTTCTCCTCCGCGTCGGGGTGGGCACGGGGAGGTGTTTCGCCGATTCGGGGGCGTTCCACCGTGGAGTTATCCATGCCGACCCATGCACTGCAGCGACTTTCGCTGTTTGAGAAGACGAGGAAGTCGTGGAGATGAAGCGCGAACTCGATTTCCTCGGTCATCGGCGTCGCGGCGGATACGGCGTACCGGTCGCCCTCAGCCGCGTCCCGAAGAATCACGGCCGTGACACCGGCGCTCGCTGAGGCGACGCACTCCTCGACCCCGCCGCGAAGCCGCCAGACGCGGTACCCGGAGTCCCCGCTGTTGGGCGTCCACCTGAAGACCACCTCGCCCGCCTCGCGAACGATTTGCACATGCGCGGGGGCCGGGGGGACCTTCAGTCTGGCAGTTTCCCCCACGAACCAGTTTTCGTGCGTGTTCATTGCCAGCGTGAGCGGGCCTACTACGGTGCTCCACGCAGTGCCTCTCTCCGCCGGAGGGTACACGGAGTCGAGTTTTTCCCGCGCGTCTTCCGTGGAGCGCACATCGCCCGGACGCAGCACGAACGGGAATCTGTCGAGCACCTCCTGCGGCGTTTTTGCCGGAAGCGCGGGAATCCACCCGTAACGGGGGTTGTTGGGTATCATTTCGGATTCGCGGGCGCGGTCGAACACGCCGTATGCCGCCCGTGCGAGGCGCCCCTCGCCGAGGTCGAAGCTCATGTCATCGAGCACCTGCCGGTAATCGCGGTGCCGGCGGCACCGGGGGAGATGGTATGCGGCCGGAGTGGCCGCGATGACTTCCTCCCGCGTCGGAATGAGGCGCTCGAGAACCAGCCGCCGGAACACCGGCGCAACCCATTCCTCGAATCGCCATGCGCCCTCTCCCCCGGGCCATACGTCGCGCGGCGGTTCGATGGCGTACGCGGTGGCACCGGCGCTTGCCCCGAGAAGGAACATGATGGCGTACAGCGCGCCCGGCATCTCGATGGTGCCGGGGAAGTACGTTCCCGGGGCGTTGTACCCGGCGTCGTGCCAGTACCACGATTGGGCTTCGACTCCCCAGGCGTTCGTCGCCCCGGAAGCCCACAGGCCCATGGCGCCGGTGTGGTTGGCGTGTTTCGCGAATTCGCCGTTCATCTCGTGCATCGGGATTACGTTGTCGCGATGTTCGCAGATCGCGTCGAACAGCGCCTCGTTGTCTGCGGAGCACCCGATAGCGAGAAAACTATCGCGCTGAAGTTGCCACGTGAAGTAGAGTCCATATTCGCCGGCGATCCGAATCGCGTCCCGCGCGTAACGGGCATTTCGGCCCATGGAGTACTCCGGACCGCTTCCGTGGTCGGTGAAGGTGCGCTGGCTTGCTTCCCCGATCTCCAGGCCCACGATGCACGGGAACGAATCCACCAGCGCACGTATCTCTTCCATGGGAATGGTATCGGTCCGGTCGCCGTTGTCGCCCTGAATCTGCAGAGTAATCGGGACGCCGGCGGCCTGTGCACGGGTGAGGAGAACCCGGTTGCGTTCCGGGTGGTGCCGTCCGATCTGAACCGACACGTGGGGGCGAATCACATCGTCAAGCCCTTCCCACAACCGAACCAATTGCCGGGCTTCTTCAGTCGGATCCGAATACGGCATCCACATTAAGACGAGAAGCGGGTGTTCAGGGGAAATCGTGGTTTTCAACGGTTGCTCCATGGTGGAATACCTCGTGGGCGATGAATCAGGAGTCCTCGGCCGGACGGGGCGTGTAATAGTTCGTAAGGGAATCTAAATAAACATTCACGGATTCTCCATGCACCCTTAATGTTTAAAGTGTTTACTTTATGCGGTTCCAAGTCGGACCGGGCTGGACAGGCGTGTCGCGTGGCGGCAATGCGTTTTGTCTCAAGCGGCTGTCCCCGGGGGGCGCCGCCGGGGGTATGGGAGCTCTGTATCCCGGCACACCACAGGAGGAATCGCACAGTGGCTGAATGGGCCCCGACCGCGTCGAGCGCGGTCATTCCCGATATCTCATTCCGTTTTCTCCAGCCGTATTTCCGTCTGCCGTTTCATGCCACCTCCACGCGGATGCTTCGTCTCCTGCGGATTCCGGTGGAGCATGTCAACACGAGAATCGAAAACGTGGATCTCCTTGCGAAGCAACAGATTCGGAAGCTGTGTGCTATGCCGAGAATGTCTACGTTCGCCATGGGGGTTCTCATCAACAGACTTGTTGCGCAGATGGCCGAAAACGAGGCATACGTCAACGTTGGTGTATGGCATGGCTTCACCTATTTCGCAGGCGTTCTGAGCAACGGCGGCAAGCAGTGCATCGCGGTGGACAACTATTCCTCCGCCGACAGATACTCCGAACAGAGGGGCATCAGACGCTTCCTGGATTACTACCCGAGAAAGGCAAAAATCGAAGCTGCAAGGGCGGCATTCCGCCGGAGAATGGCCAAGTGGGGAGGCGAACACCACCGGCTGTTCGAAATGGATTACCGCGAGTATTTCCAGTACGTGCATGAAGCTCCAGTCGGCGTTTACCTCTACGACGGCGATCACTCGTACGAGAACCAGATGCTGGGACTGAAACTCGCCGAACCGTTCTTCTCCAAAAACTGCGTGGTGATTGTGGACGACTGTAACGACGAAGCCGTATACCGGGCAACACGGGATTTCATTGATCAGAGCCACAACTCCTACGCCATTCTTTTTTTTCAGCGCACCTGTTGCGATCGGCATCCCACGTTCTGGAACGGCACGATGGTGTTCCAGCGCATGCCTCGTCCCCACCCGGTACCCTTCTGACACGTAGCGTTGGCTCGTGCCCCACCACGCCATATCCTTTCCACTGACACAACGGGATTCCTTTCGCGCGACAGAGCGTTTCTCTGCTGAGGACACCGGACCATGGCAAACGGACACGAGCGCGCCCACGGGCGCACGCCGGAACGCAACTGGACCATCCATCTTGTCCAGCACAGCCACACCGATATCGGGTACACCGCATCTCAGCACGAAATGCTGCCCGCCCACCTTCATTACCTCGACATGGCGCTCGATTGCTGCGACCGTACCGACGGGTACCCGGATGAAGCCCGCTTCCGGTGGACGTGCGAGGCCGCGTGGCCGGTTCGCGAATACATCCGCCGCAGGCCGTCGCGTCAGATTGACCGCCTGAGAGCCCGATGCAGCGAAGGGCGAATCGAGCCGACCGCACTCATGTTCAACATGTCGGAAATCACTCCCGAAGCGGGTCTCGTCGCGTCGCTCCAGCCCATTCGCGAAATCAACAACGCGCTGGGGATACGCATCCGGACCGCAATGCAGAACGACGTGAACGGTGTCGCCTGGGCCATGGCAGATTATCTGCCTCCGTGCGGTGTTCGCTACCTGACGATGGGTGTACACCGGTATCGCTCCGTCCTGCCGTTCAAGGTGCCGACCGCGTTCTGGTGGGAGTCTCCGTCGGGCAGCCGTATGCTCGCCTACCGCGCCGATCACTACCTGACCGGGAACTGGCTCGGGTTCAACCCCGAAAGCAGTCTGGAGCACTGGATCAGCATGGGCGCGGCAGACCGTCCCACGCCGGAAACATCGCTGGCGGAATACCTCGCCTCGCTGGAAGAGCGCGGATACCCCTACTCGCATCTCATGGTCCAGTACTCGGGCCATGAGACGGACAACTCGCACCCCTCCACCGAACAGTGCGACCTGATTCGGCGCTGGAACGAGACGCACGACCGTATCGTTCTGAAAAGTGCCACGGCCGGGGAGTTCCTCCGGTGGATTGAAGAACACCACGGCACCGGCCTCCCGTCGCTCCGGGTGGCATGGCCGGACTGGTGGACGGACGGGTTCGGTTCGGCGGCGCGGGAAACCGGCGCTTCGCGGGATGCGCACGCGGCGTTGTCCGCCACAAATGCTCTGCTGGCCATGGCGCGCGTGTCCGGCGCCGACATTCCCGACGCGTCCATCACGCGGCTGACCGAAACCCGCGAACAGATTCTGTTCTACGATGAGCACACCTTCGGATCGGTGGACAGCGTTGCCGATCCGCACTCGCCTCATACGTGCGAGCAATGGTCGGAAAAAGCCTCCTACGTGTGGCAGGGGGTGCAGAACTCCGCGCTTGTGCGCGAAGAGGCGCTGGGGTACCTCGCCCCGTTGAGCGACGCAGCCATGCAGCCGGTGGCGCGGGTGTACAACACGCTCAACTGGACGCGCACCGAACCCGCGCGGTTGTTCATCCCGTTTGACGTGGTACCGCGAGGGTATGCCGTCAAGATTACCGATCCCGACACCGGTGCGGCATGCCCCGCGCAGGTAGTCTGCGAACGGCCTGGTGATCGCCCGAAGGAGACGGTTCTCGCATACGACCGCCCCGCGGGCCGTTTCGTTACCTTCATGGCCCCGGCGGTTCCCGCGCTCGGGTGGAAGGATTTCCGCATTGAAACCGGCCCTGAAGAGGACGAAGACGCTCCGGCGGAGCCGTTGGACATCCGCACGATCGAAAACCGCTGGTTCTCGCTCGCGCTCGACGATCGCACCGCAAGCGTCGTGAGTCTTCGACACCGGCCCACCGGCCGCGAACTGGTGGATACTGAATCGCAGTGGCGGCTGGGACAGGTGATCTTCGAGAATTTTCCCGTGCCGGAAGGAGCGTGTCACGATACCGGACGGGTATTCCGGCCGGAGGCGTTCCGGCGCGAATCTGCGCGCGCCTGCCACATCGAACGGCAGGAACGCACCGCGCTCTGGCAACGCGTCATCTTCTCGTGCGATTTCCCCGGATGCACCAATCCCGGCGGCCTGCGCGTAGAAATCCGTCTCTGGCATGAGCGCGAACAGCTTGACTTCGTGTACCACCTGCGAAAGGAGTACAGCACTTCTCCTGAGGCAGTTTACGTGGCGTTCCCGTTCTCCGGCGACGGAACAGAACTGCGTTACGATGGCCAGGGCGGGGAAGTGATGCCGGGTGCCGGCCAGGTGGAGGGCTCCTCCGCCGACTGGCAGACGATCCAGCACTACGTCCGCGTCGCCGACGCCCGGGGACAGACCATCCTCTCGATCCCCCGGGTGCCGCTCGTCCAGCTTGGCGGGCTGAACCTCGGCGCATGGCAGTATGTGCCGGAAATCCCCCGCCCGCACGTGTTCTCCTGGGTGATGAACAACTACTGGTGGACGAATTTCCGCGCCTCGCAGGGCGGCGAATGGTCGTGGACCTGCTCCCTCACGTCGACAGAGGAATCCTCCCGTGCGGTGGCCGCGCGATTCGGGGCGGAATGTCACAGTCCGTTGATCGCACGTCTGGAACGCGTCGCGAAGCTGGAAACCCGCTCCCGGATCCTTGTAACGCCCGGCAACGTGCTGGCAGTGGAAATGCGTCCGGAGCGCGGGGGAGACGGGATAATCCTCCAGCTCCGCGAACTTGACGGGCAGGATACCACCTGCCGGATCGAGGTGCCGGACGGAACCTCCGCACCGCGCATGGAAGAGGTGGACGTCACCGGGCGGCCGCTCCGCCCGCTGCCCGACCCCGTGCGGATTCCCGGTTTCGGCGTCAGATTCGTGCGTCTGGCGTTGCGCTGAACGCCCCCTTACTCCAGCCCGGCGGCATGGCGCCCCGCCGCCGGGTCTCCCGCCGCATGGAGGAGACCTGTTTCCGGGTTGATCGCCAGCATCACCGGATGACCTATCGGCCCGGGGGTGACATGCACCGAATGCCCCCGGCGGGCAAGCTCCTCTCTCGTGGCTTGGCTCACCCTGTCGTTGA
>JAKJDF010000001.1:526673-658324 GCA_022706085.1 Candidatus Latescibacterota bacterium
CCCCGCCTCTTTGAACGTCTTCTGGCGGTCGGGGTCGAATGAATCCTGATGGTGCGCCGTGGCAAAACGCGGCGCGGTGACGGCCGCATCGGGCGCCATCCCGTAGTCAATGGCGTTCAGCAGGAGATTCAGCGTCACCTGGTCCTGCAGATCGCCCCCGGCAACGCTGATCGCCATGACGGGCTTCCCGTCTTTCAGCACAAGCGTCGGCGTGAGGGTAATCCGCGGCCGTTTGCCGGGCGCAATGCAGTTGGGATGACCCGGCGTGGTGTTGAGGCTGCGCAGCCGGTTGCCATAGGTTACGCCTGCTTTGCCGCCATCCCGTGGCGTTTTTGGCACATTAGCGCTTGGCGTGGCCGATACGACGTTTCCCCAGCGATCCGCGACCACGCAGGTGGTGGTTCCTCCCACCCCCGGGCGAAACGCCCCGCCGTTCTTCAGGGGTTTCATCCCGTCCGGATCCCCCTGCCGCGCTTCTCGGGAGGCCATGCGCATGTCGATGAGTGGGCGTCGAAGCGCGGCGTAGCGGTCGGATAGGAGGGCAGGAAGCGGTACGCGGACGAATTCGGGGTCGCCATAGAATTCGTCACGGTCCGCCAGCGCCAGCTTGAGCGCCTCGGTCGCCACGTGGATGGCATCCGGTGAGAGCCAACCCATCGCACTCAGATCGAACCCTTCGAGCAACCGCAGCGTCTGGCAGAGGAACGGTCCCTGAGTCCACGGCCCGCATTTGCATACGGTGTACCCCCGGTAGTTCGCGCAGACAGGCTCCTCGATCGTAGTCCGGTGCGCGGCCAGATCGGGCCTCCGAAGAAATCCGCCCTGCTCGATCCAGTAGGCCTCCAGTTCGTCCGCGATGTCATTTCGACTCGCGTGCCGCCCGTAGAAACGGTCGCACGCCGCCTGCAGCTTTTCCTCCCTCGTTCCGGTGGTAATGCGCTCCTCCTCCACCATTCTGCGAAGCGTATGCGCGAGCTTGGGGTGCCACTCCTCCGATCCGGCGTCGAGAAGCGCCAGCGCCGGCGCGACCACGTCGGATAGCGACTTCGTCCCGTACTGCTGGAGCGTGGTGATGCAGAGATCCACCACGGAAGGTACGGGCGCCATTTTGATGTCGTCCGGGATGCCATTTCGCATGTACCACGCGATGGCGTCCTCCGAACGAGGAGCGCGCCCCTGCCCGCACAGCACCTTCGTCTGTCGGGTGCGTGCTTCGTGGATAATGAGCGGCACCTCGCCGCCAATGGAGCAATCGCCGTGGTCGGTGACGTTCAGCGCGAAAATCGTTGCGACAGCGGCATCAGCGGCGTTTCCTCCCGCCTCGAGGAGGCTGATTCCGGCGGCAACCGCCTCTGCCGCGCCCGCGGTCACCACCCCGGTCGCGCTGGTAGCGTTCCAGCCGATTGTCTCCGTATAGGCACCCATACTCTGCATTACCTCCGGTTCTGGTTGGCATTGAAGACGAAGCACACACGACCACCCGTATCTAGCTGTGGTGAAGAGGCGTCTTCGTGTCAAGAGGGGAGGCAAAAAAAGTTTGAGGGACCCGCAACCAGCCCCAACGGGACGAAACAGTCGGAAGCGCGGGCGGCGACGCCTGCCTGTTACGCGGGCCCGGCAGTCATCTTACGCAGGGAGGGAAGGCGAACCGTGAAAAGCACGGCGCCAAAAACGCAGAGGACCCCGCTGGCAATCACGGCAACAGGCGCGGTGAACAGTTTCGCTGACGTGCCGGCGTAAAGGCTTCCGAAGGGCGCCATTCCCATGAACGCCATGGCGTACAGGCTCATGACTCGCCCTCGTTTGTCCTCGTCCACCACCGTCTGGATAACCGTGTTGCTCGACGCGATGATCACCATCTGCGCGAAACCCGTTACCAGCACGATGGCGTAGGATAGCCACACTATCCGGGAGCCCCCCAGCGCGAGCAACCCGAGACCGAGCAGCATCAGAGAGGCGGGAATCTGCCAGTCGATCGTGAGGTTGTCTTTCCGGGAGGCCAGGTAAAATGCGCCGCCCACGGCCCCCACGCCCGTAATCGCCATCAGAAAACCGAGCGTATCGGGTCCACCCTGCAGCACGTCTTTTGCGAACACAGGGAGAAGGGTCATGTAGGACATCCCGACGACGCTGACGAAGGCCATCAGGATCAGCGTTGCGCGGATAGGGACTGTCCGGTACGCGTATACTGCTCCCTCCTTCAACTCCACGAGCACCTTCCGGTGCGTCCCGTTCGTGGTTCGGGGAGCAATCTTCATCGCAAGCAGGGCGGCGATGACCGCGACGAAGGTGGCCGCGTTGATGAAAAAGCAAACCCACTCACCGAACGCGGCGATCACGAGACCGGCAATTGAAGGCCCGACAAGGCGTGCGCCGTTGAACATCGTGGAGTTCAGCGCGATGGCATTCCCCAGGTCCCTTTTGTCCTCGACCATGTCTACCACAAGCGACTGTCGGGCCGGTACGTCGAACGCCATCACGATTCCCGAGATGGCGCTCAACACGAGGATATGCCACACCTGAACGATTTCCGTCACCACCAGAAGCCCGAGCGCGAGCGCACTCAGCGTGAATCCGATCTGTGTTCCCAGCATCATGGTGTGCCGGTTCCAACGGTCCGCCAGAACGCCGGTGAAGGGGGCCAGCAGGAAGGTTGGCAGCATCCCGACGAATTCCACCGTTCCGAGCAGCATGGCGGAGTTGGTGATTCGGTACACCAGCCAGCTCATGGCGACGCGCTGAATCCACGTGCCGATGAGCGAAATGCCCTGACCGAAAAAGAAAAGCCGGTAGTTTCGGCTTTTCATCGCTCGGAGGCTGTTCTGGAAAAAGGAGGAGACCTGGGAAGAAAGATTCACGTTCCGGGTTACCCTCGCAGGGAAAGGACAGTGGGCGTCTTGAGGTCACGCCCCCTTCCGCGCAGTGCCTGAAGAGCGGGGTCAGGTGCCGAGCGTTGCGGCGACTTCCTTCATTTGTTTCGGAATGGGGATGTTCTGCGGGCACTTGGGTTCGCATTCGCCGCATTGCGTACAGGCGGCAGCCCACGCTTCGACGATGTTGTCTTCCACTTTGCGCTCTTTCAGGCGGGCGTAGCGCTCCTTCGCATAATCTTTGAGCCCCCACACGCGGTAGTAGTTCATGAGCTCGAAGTTGCGCGGGATGTCGATTCCGTGGGGACACGGCATGCAGTAGTTGCAGCCGGTGCAGTAGAGGTCCGACAGCGCTTTGACTTCATCCAGATTCTTCGCGATCTGGGCCCGGTCGCTCTCCGAAAGCACTCCGGCGGTCTCCGCGGTTGCGAGGTTCTCTTTCACCTGTTCCATGGTGCTCATGCCGGAAAGCGCCACCGTAACGCCCGGGTTGCCCATGACAAACCGAAGCGCAGCTTCGGCGCTGCTCTGCACGGGCCCCGGAATGAGCTTCCTGATGCCGTCCGAAGGGGCGGCGAGCCGGCCTCCGCCGACGGGTCCCATCACCACCACGCCTAGCCCTTTTTCATGGGCATGGGCAATGCCGGCCTCGTTTGCCCGGTCGAGCAGGTTGTACTGGAGCAACACACCCTCAAAGAAGCCCGTGTCTACAAGCTTGATGAGGTTCTCCGGCTTGTCGTGAAACGAAAACGCGCAGTGGGTAACGATCCCCTCCTTCTGCGCACGCCGCATTTCGTCCGCCGGCCCTCCGGGCACGATGAACTTCTCGTTCCATTCGTCCCAGCCGATGCCGTGGAAGTGGTAGACGTCGATCCTCTCCACATCGAGCTTGCGGAGCTGTTCGTCCAGCGTCTGGCGCCACTTCCTGCCATCCGGTTCGTGCACCGGGTTCTTTGTCGAAAGCGTCACCTTCTGGCGGTAGCCGTCCTTCAGCGCCCTGCCGACCACGATCTCGCTCTCGTGGTTGCAGTAGAAGAATGCCGTGTCGATGTAGTTGACGCCGTGGTCTATCGCATACCGGAGCATCCGGATGGCTTCGTCCTCAATGACATGCTCGTCTTTCATGGGCAGCCGCATGCACCCGAAACCCAGCAGCGAAAGCCTGAGTCCTGTGTTACCGTACGCTCTGTACTCCATCAAGTATCCTCCAGCACGCCGTTGTCAACGGCTCAAAATCCGGCGAAAGTGTCACACTTTATCAAATGTACGCCGGCTGCACGCACCGGGCCAAAGAACGGACGGGCTCCCGTCAGCTTTTGCCCAGTTCATCGGGGTTCAGGGGCCTGAGGGAATCGAGCACGAATTCCCCGTCCTGCCGGACAAGAACGTCGTCAAAATAGAGCTTTCCGCCGCCGCTTTCGGCGTCCTGCAACAGCACCATGTCCCAGTGGATGTCCGAGCGGTTGCCGTTGTCGGCCTCTTCGTACGCGTTTCCGGGGGTAAGGTGAATCGATCCCGCGATTTTCTCATCGAACAGGATATCCCCCATTGCACGGCGGATGAACGGGTTCACGCCGATTGCGAACTCGCCGACGTACCGCGCGCCTTCGTCGGTGTCCAGAATCTCATTCAGCTTCTGCGTTTTGCTGGCACTGGCGCGGACCACCTTCCCCCTGTCGAATTCGAGCCGGATGCCCTCGAAATTGATGCCGTGGTACGGGCTTCGCGCGTTGAAGGCGATCTTCCCGTTGACGGAATCCCGTACCGGCGCCGTGAAGATCTCCCCGTCCGGAATGTTGTTCTGCCCCGTGCAGGCGATAACCGGAATCCCTTCGATCGAGAACCGGAGGTCGGTATCGGGGCCGACGATCCGGACAAGTTTCGTCTTTTCCATCAGCTCCCGCAACGGCACCATCGCGGCCGTCATCCTGCCATAATCGAGCGTGCACACCCGGAAGTAGAAATCCTCGAACGCTTCGGTGCTCATCTGCGCAAGCTGAGCCATGGATGGGGTCGGGTAGCGCAGGGCGACCCATTTCGTCTGCTTCACTCGCACGTCAAAGTGCACCGGTTGCAGGAACCTGCGCTCGTAAATGCGCATCGCTTCGCGCGGAACGTCGGACATCTCGCTTATGTTGCTGGTTCCGCGGATGGATATGTACGCCTGCATTTTCTCCATGCGCGCCTTTTCGATTTCGCCGTGCAGTGTCATCTGTTCGTCTGAACAGAGGCGCACAAACTCGCGTTGCACGCGGGGATGAAACAGGTTCACGAACACCCGCGCTCCGACGTTGCGCGCCGCCCGCATTACCGAGATCACGAGCTCATCGGGCGCTTCCGTGGCTTCGATGAGGACATTTTCGCCCTCCTTCAGCGCGGTCGAATAGCCAACGAGAACCTGTGCGAGCTGGTCGAAACGGGGATCGGGCATGGGGAACCTCTCGTTGTGGAGGGTCGCGTGATGTGTCCGGGCAGCGTACCAAAGATACGCAGCGGGGAGAGGGAGCCCCTCATTCTGCGTGCGCATGAAGCCGGGCGGCGCGGTGTATCGAGCCGCATCGCGCAGACCGGCGCGAGTGAGGTTATTGGTCGCGACCGAGCGTGCCCCGCCACCCCGTGCACCTGCCCCCCGGCGCCGCTCGCCGTGGTCGGCCACATCGGCTATTGACGACGCGGCGCGGACCGGGTACGTTTTCGCACCGGCGCACGACACTGGCGTGCAGTCTCAAACGAGGCTTGGGATGGCAGGGCAGGCGCACGTTCATATCGGTTGCTGCGGGTGGCACTACGACGACTGGCGTGGCCCGTTTTACGAAAACGACACGGACCCGGACCAGGAACTTGGCTCCTACGCCATCACGTTCGACACCGTGGAGATTGACAGCACCTTCTACGGTATCCCGCTCGCCACCACGGTGCATCAGTGGTACCAGCGCACGCCCGCGCGGTTCCGCTTCGCCGCCAAAGTGCCACGCAGCGTTACCCATGAAGGGTCGCTGGCGGAAGGGGTCCGGGAATTCCGGGCCTTCTGCACAGTGATGCGCGGCCTTGGCCAGAAACTCGGCGTGCTTCTCATCCAGCTTCCCCCCAGCTTCACCGTTCAATCCGCCGGGGTGCTGGATGATTTCCTCGACCAGCTTCCCACCGACATCCGGTTCGCGGTGGAGGTGCGTCACCGCTCGCTGTTCACCGGTGAGGTGTACGACATGCTCCGCCATCACCGTGTGGCGTGGGTCATTTCCGACATCACGGGGTTGCCCATTGCCGAAGAAGTGACCGCGGATTTTTCCTATATCCGGTGGATGGGCAACCGGGATGACGTGCGCGTGTTCGACCGCGAAACGATCAACCGTTCCGCGGAACTGGTTGCCTGGCGGGAGAGAATCATCGCGTTGCGCGAGCAGGTGTCCGAGATTTTCGGGTATTTCAACAACCACTACAGCGGGCATGCGCCGGCAACCGCGCAACGGTTCAAAGAGATGATCGGGCTGCCCACAACCCGGCGGACATTGTGGCGGCAGGCGAGTCTTCTTGACGGGCTTCCGTAGTGCGGGCACACGCCGTCTGAGGCAAAACGGCGTCTTCGTGTCAGGCTTTTCCGCAGACGTTCGACGCGGGTGGGCACGGGGGCCCAAACCTGCACTTGCCGCATTCCTTCGTGGTCTTCGCGCCTTCGTGTGAGCCAACCGGGTTGGCACGCAGGTCTGCCCCTGCTCGACGCGGGTGGGCACGGGGGCCCACCCCTGCATTTGCCGCCACATTCCTTCGTGCTCAAGTATGCGAACCCGTGCTTACGAACCCGCCCACCACCCCGCGAAGAAATCCGCCATGGGGCCGTCATACGTCTTGCGCTTGAGCCGCGTCCATGTGAGCTGGTCGCCGACGGCATAGTAGAGGTAGGTCTTCCATGCAAACTCAACAATTTCGGGGTCGGACGCGTTGTTGCCTTCGTCGAGGCCTTCCGGGGTGAGCACCGGATTCATCGGGCTCAGGTGCCACGTTTTGAGGTCTTTCGACCGCGCGATCTGCGTTTCGAAAAACCAGCGCGGAGTTCGGTGCTCCAGATACAACTGGTAGAACCACCCGTCCGCAAACCGGATGCACGGGCATGCGGCGTAACGCTCGGGCCCGAATATCGCGTCCGGCATTTTCTTCCAGTTTTCCAAATCGGCCGATACCGCGTATTTGATCGTGAACGGCACGTACGCCGGGTCATCCGATTCGTACGCCATCACGAATCCGTCCGGAGCCGCGCACACGGACGTGTTGAACAGATGCTCGGCGCCTTCCTGCTCGATCACCACCTTCTGCGTCCAGTTCGTCAGGTCGGACGATTTGAACAGGGTGACGTCGTTCCATGTGCCGTCGCCGTGCCGGGAGGCGAACGCGTAGAACGTGTCCTTCCACACGAAGGCCGAGGCGAGGCTGTAGCCCTCGGCGAAACGGGCAAGCTCCGCGCCGGTTTCCACGTCGGAAAGCCGCAGGTAGAGACCGCGCGCGGTGTCGGCAGCAACCGGGCGGACGCACGTCATGTGGCAGAGCCGTCCCTTCCACACCACCGGCGTCAACTCGCAGACGTGGTTTTCCACCGATTCCGCACTGCGGAGAACCGGGCGGCGCGCCGATGGGGTCGCCGGCGCAGGCGGGGATGGCGGCTTGATGTATTCGAAGACATCCGCAGGCCAGTGCCCCATGGGCTGAATGCCCTTTGGGACCTCCTGCTCGAACTGGACGTACGCCTGCACGCAACCCTTTGTCGTGTAACCGATCTGGTCGACGGTTTCCTTCTTTTCGCGCACGCCGAACACTTTGTAGCCCATCATGGTGGTATCCTCCAGGTCCACGTGGAGGTACTTCCCCTCGATCACGCTCTGGATGATGCCGTCTGACGGGGTGCCGCGCGGCTGCGAAAAATTCAGTACGATGAGGCGGCAGCGTTCCACCCTGATGCGCGAATACGTGCTGAAGCCCGGGTTGCCTGACTTCAACGCGCACTGCGGGCCCACAAGCGTGCAGTCCTCGAAGACGAAATCCGGCTCATCGCGCGGGGCGGTGTTCTCGGCGCGACAGTACGCCCCGGCCGTGTCGCCCCACCAGTCCAGTGACCAGAGGCAGCACCGCCGCCAGATCATCGGCTCGCCCTCCCGGGGGAGCACATTGCCCGCTCCGCCCCCGAACGCCCTGCCGATGCCGACGCTGTCTTCCACGATGACGGAGAAGGGCGTCGTGTCGTTATCCCAGAACAGGCCGGCGTCGCCACCGGTGGCGTACACGTGACGGATGATCCAGCGATCCCACTCCACGCCGGGGTATTCCACCGAACTGCGCGGAACCTGCCAGTAGTCTATGCTCTGCATGCCTTTCTTCGGGTCGCTGGCGTCCAGCACGGCGTATCCTGCGGCACCGGAGCCCAGAGACCCGTCGAAATCCACGTCGAAAAGGTTGTAGGAACCCTCCGCTCCCGGGAAGGCGGGATGCAGGTTCGCTTCCATGTAGGTGTCCGGCCGCACGATTATCCGGTGACCCCCGCCGTTGTCGGGGATGGCGTCAAGCCCGGCCTGTACGGTGGTGAATGCCGTGGCCCATGTTCGCCCGTCGGTGTTATCCCCGAACCGGGAGACGTAGATGGTCGTGCCGGTGCGTTGAGAGGTGTATCCCGTTCCGTTCACATTCGATGCCATTCCTTATTCCCTTTCCCGTTCCCGGGGCTGTGACCCGGTCCTTTCGCTGTGGTGCCCGGGACGTTGCCCCAGGCTGAGCTATATCGGCCCTTCAGGCCTTCCTCAGGCGCTCGCACCAGCGAGCGCCCAACCTGCGCGGGCCCTGAGCGTGCTCCCGCCAACGCATTTCCCGGGCGTGCCCTTCGACAGGCTCAGGGACCCGCCCATTCGGGGCCTTTTGCCCCCGTCGCCCGGTTCGCAGGGTAGGGCGGTCTCGCCGAGACCGCCGCAGATGCCTCTTCTGGATTCCCGCCTTCGCGGGAATGACTACCCGAGTGAGTGCTGGTCGTCGTGCAACGACCCCGGTCGTCGAGTGGCGAACCGGCGCCTCAACAGGCCTTCTGCGGTTCCCGAAGGTTTGGCCACCGGTTCGCCGCATCGAGACGCACCGGCGCCGTCGGCGCGAAATATCTCAGCCCGGTTCGCAGGGCCGGGCTGCCCTTCCCGAATGTTTGGGACCCGACAGAGCGGGTCCCTCCAAAAAGGCAGGGTGCATCACTCTCCGCGCGCACTCATTGGCTTTTCCGGCCAAGGGTTTTCGTCCTTGTCCACACACGCCACGGCCTGGAGGACCGCCTCCGGATTCTGCACGGTCACCGGCTCCGCGGCGGCATAGTTGCGCATGCGGCAGCCGAACATGCTCACTGTCAGGCGCTTGTCGCCACGCACGAGCAGGAAATCCCGCGATTGGCCAACCGTTGTCAACGCGCCGTTGTGGCCGGAGAACGATTCGATGTTGCTGAGCGCGGTGTGCCCCCGCCCCTCGACAACGATAGGGTGGATGTCCTCCAGTGGCGCACCCGCGTTGGCAATGATGGAGCCCTGCCCGATCTGCCAGTTGCGGTTGAAGTTCTGGTCGCCCTGCTTGAGGATGCCCACCGCGACGCAATCCAGGTTGAAATTCGTGAGCTGGCCGTAGGTTGCCGGGCCAAGGTAAATCCCGCCCCAGGTGCCGAAGGTGAACAGGTCCATGAGCTGGGCATTGTCGGTGTGATCGATAGCGTAACAGAAGGTTTTCCTTGCCATGGTTGCGTCAATCACCGCCTTGCCGTGGCCGCCGTCAATGAACCGGCGGTTGGCGGGGTTGACGTGGCAGTGCAGGATGCGCGGGATGTCGTAGCAGTAGTCGATGCGGATGAACGTGCCGCCCAGCGGGTAGCCGTAGCAATGCTCGAAGAGGATCTGCTCGCAGATGCATTTCGGGCTGGCGGCGAAGTCCATGGCGAGGTACTCGCCGAAAAACGTGAGGCAGGAGAGCGTCACCCCCTGCGCGCCGGTGTCCGGAGAAACACGGATGGTGGCGGGGTAGGGGATGATCTTGCTGGCGTCGTGCGCGGCCTGCCGGGGATACCAGAACTGGATGCCGCGCACCTGCGTGGCGTGTTCGACGGTGAGGAACGGACGCGTTTCATCCTCGATGGCGAACACGCTGCCGACAGGTTGCACCCTGTCGGGATGCCGCGTTCCCCGTCCCACCGGGCCGTGCGCGCCGATAAGGGAAACGTTTTTGCGGAGAATCACCCCGCCGGCAACGCGGTAGGGCTGGTCCGTCGGCTCGACGTACAACGCCCTGCCGCGCGGAGATGCCCAGTCAATTGCATCCTGAAGGCGCGCGGCGTTCGCCACGGGGTCGCCACCGGGGGTGACACCGAAGTCCGTCAGTGGACGATGCATGTTCGATCCTTTTCTGTGCGGCCTCAGACTGCCTCGGAGTGCCGCCTCTTTCAGGGCGCCGGCTTGCCTGCTGGTAGCTTCACCAGCCTGCGCACTCCAAGACACCCGGTGGGCGTGGATTCCCGTCTGCGCGGGAATGACAGTCGAGCGTGCGGCGCGCGACCGGTCGTCGAGTGGCGAACCGGCGCGTCAACAGGTCGCCTGCAGCTCCCGCAGGTTTGGCGACCGGTTCGCTGTATCGAGACGGACCGGCGTGCACACGTCGGCATTCCGCCAGACCAACCCCGCGGGCTCCTCGATACAACGCTTGGAACGCCTCGCGTTCCCCGCGTCACTCGGAGACCCGCGCAGCGTCGTGGTCGCCATCACCCTACCCAACGGTGTCGAGAAGACCCCGGGTAGAATGCGTTCACCGAACGCGCCGCATCCCACCGAGCCCCCCAACGGGGGGGCAGAAATCCCTGCCTGCCTCTGCGTTTCGGAATCTGGCGGCGTATTGAACCTACCCGCCCAACTCCACACAGCGCTTCCGGTAATGGAGGTAGTTCTCGTAGCTCACCTCCTCCGGCACGCCGTGGTCGCAGGTGGGGATGTACCCCCCGCGTTCGCGCATCGGGGGAATGATCCGCTCCACAAACTCGTCTATCGCCTCTTTGCCCTGCGCCAGCACGCGTTTGTCTATCCCGCCGAACATGACCAGGTCGGGGTGTTCGCGGGCGATCTTGAGCAGGTCGCACCCGGCGGCCACCTCAAACGGGCTCATCACGTCCATGCCGACCTCTTTATAGAGCGGAATCACCGGCGGCGCGAATCCGTCGGTGTCAATCTGCAGGTAAAGGTGCCGGGTCTTGTCAATCTGCCGGCGTTTCGTGTTGGTCACCAGCTGCTGGTAGTAGGGCAGGAGGAACTCCCGCATCATTGCCGGGGAGATGAGCGGTCCGTGGTTGTAGCAGATGTCTTCACCGAAGAACAGCTCGTCTATCGTGACGTACTGCTGATGCCGCGCAGTCACGGTGTCCGCGAGATCGAGCCAGGCCTGCATGCAGGAGTGGATCAGGTCCGGTTGATCCACGAACGCGATGAGCAGGTCTTCCGGGCCGATGAGGCTGCGGAGATACATGTAGGCACCGATGATATTCTGAACGATCATCAGCCCTTTGCCGGCGGCCTCCTGTGCTTTGGCCATACGCTCCGGCAAGTTCCTGTAGCGCTCCCCGCTTGACGGATCGAGCCTCCATTTCACGTTCTCTTCCCACGTCTTCTGGTCACGCACGGGATGGGTGAGGTAGGTCGGCATGAACCCGTTGCGCCGTCCGGTGAAGAAGAGCACGTGGCGACCGGCGTAGTCCTGCACCACTTCGTATTCGCCACGGCGTTCGATCACTTTGTCCTCAAACGCAGGCACAAATGCCGCTTCGCACCAGCCAAGCTGGCCGAGGCCGTGGTTGCCGGGGGGATCGTACTGGAACAGTGTCTCCAGCGGGATGTCCTGCGGCATCCCTTCCTTTTTCCAGCGCTCGAGCGTGAAGTAGCCGAATTCCCGGCGGAAGAGAGGGATGCCGGGCTTCATGGCGTACGTGTCGCGCAGCTTTTTCGCCGATTCCGTCATCCGCTCGCGCGGAACCATGGCGTGTATGCCGTCCTGCTGCATGCCTGTTCCTCTCCAGTGTCTATCGGTGCGAGTAGATTGCGTCAAACAACGCGACCACGTTCTCCCACGGAAAGCCGTTGTCAATCTCGATGTACCACCATGCGCCGCCGTCCGGTTTTCGGAACACCGACGCGACTTCGGCAACGTTTCCGCGGACCTCTTCCGGCGTGCCGTAAGTCATGAGGTGGGAGCGATCAATGTGAAGCGCGATGGCGAGGCCGAGGTCGCGGCATTGCCCTGCCAGCGTCGGCAGGTCGTACAGCAGAAGCTGCGGCCAGATGGAGTTCACGCCGATTTCGGCGAGGTCTGGCAGGATGTCCGTCACTTGACCGCACGAGTGGAAGTGAATGTCCTTGCCCGCGGCACGCACCGGTGCAAACAACCGCTCGTACCGCGGCTTGAAAAAGCGCCGCCAGACGGGCAGGCTGGTCATCAGGGCCTCCTGGGTGCCCCAGTCGTCACCGAAGCTGATGCCGTCCACGTCGAGCGCCAGCGCGTGCGCAATGAGCTTCTCGTCGTACTCCACGATCAGGTCCGCCAGCCTGTTTATCTCCGGCGTGTCATCCTGAATGTCCATGAGGACGTCCTCAAACCGCCGGACCGAGCGCATCGTTTCGATCAGCATGCCGCCGCCATGGCGCAGGTAATACGTCTCCTTGTGCCGGGCCGCCGCTGCGCGGGCCGCCTCAAACTCCGGTCCCGACATTGGCGGCGTGGCGGGGGCTCGGTACGCGGGGAGGTTCGCCCAGTCATCCAGTGGCCGTCTGTGCGGGTGCCCCCATGCGCCGAAGATGTTGTGTTCCCACACCACGCCCCATGCGTCGGTGCTGAACGCGTGATACCGCCCGTTTTCGTCAAGGTCTTCGGGCCGCGGGTGCGGCACAGTTACGTGCGTCGTATCCCCGAAATCGGTGGGATAGCGGGAGAGCAATTCCGCCAGACGCTCGCCGTGCTCGTGCAGGCCCGTCGGGGCGGCATAGCACTCCACCGGCATCATGTCCGGATGGTTAAAGTGGATTGCGCGGAGCGCGCGTTCACGTGGAAGCATACGTCTGCCTTCTGCGTCGGAGTGTGCGCCGGAACTTGCCTGACGGTTCAGAAAATTAGCACCGCACAGACGGGGAACCACGAGGGCCTGTGCAATGCCGACGCAGTTATGCCGACACGAGAAAAAGTGGGCAGGAGTTCAAGTCCACCGACACCCATCCATCCACGGCCTCGATCTGCCGGGCCGGTTCCGGGAACTTGAGCAGTGTCACGCGGTCTGACGGAGACGGAACCGGCCGGCGCATGTTTTTCCCGCTCGACCAGACCGCGTACCGCTCTTCTTCTCCCCGCCGGAAGCGCAGGCACACCACATCGCCGCCCAGCTCGAACCGCCCGTTCGGTTCGAACCCCTCCAGCGTCTGCGCCATGAGCCTGAACGCTTCATACGACGGCTTCGGCGACCAATCCCGCCTCAAGAGCCCGAAGTTCTGTTGCTCTTCGTTCGGATCGCCGCCGTCGTCGCGGAAATCGTACCAGAACACCTTCTCCACCAGCCCGCTTGCCAGCGCGAGCAGGTAATAGCGCAGCACATGCACCGCCTGCCACCACTCGCTCGCACCGTCCACACCGGGGAACGACGCGATGCCTATTTCGGTGATCCAGAGCGGCTTCACCTTTCCGCGTTCCGCCGACAGGGCGGCAAGCTGCAGGAGGTCGCCTACCATGTCGGTTCGCTCTGGAGTGTGCGGTGGGCGGTACGGGTGCACGCCAATGATGTCGGAGCAATCCCACCCGCCCTCGTCGAACACTGCCCGGTGGAACCATGGATCCACATCGCCGGTGTTGCATCCGAGCACCCACGCCTGCGGGTCGGCACGTTTCACCGCCTCCGCTCCGGCGATAAGGAGCCGCGCATACTCCCTCGGGTCGGGCTTCGGATGCCAGAAGGTTTGCGAGTTCGGCTCGTTCCAGATCTCCCATGCATGAATCTGCCCGCGGTACCGCTCCACCACTGCGCTTACGTAGTCCGACCACGCGGAGAGATCGGGCAGGCTCCAGATATCCGGGTTACCGTGTGCGTCGCGGATGCTCATGGCCCACGGGGTGCCGTAACAGAGAAGCCCCAGCACGTTCACGCCGTGCGCCTGCAGCACACCCAGTTCCCGGTCGTACCGCTCCCACCGCCATACGCCCTGCTCCGGCTGCACATGGTGCCAGAGAAGGTCCTCCCGCGTCCAGCGGATGCCCGCGCCCACGGCAAGCCGGGCCGCGGTGTCGAGCTCCTCGGGACGCGTGCGCAGCATGGCAACGACGCCGAACGGCGACGGATCGAGGGGATGGAGCGTGTGGAGCATAGACGAACCCTACCCTGATTGCGTGATGGCCGACAGAATGACGAACAGGAACACGCTCATCACCAGTCCACCCACCACCACGACCACGGCGGTTGTGGTGGTTCCCTTCACGGCACCCGATACGAACGCCGCCTGGCGCGCTTCTTTCACGTAGTCCGTGTACCCTCGCGCGAAATCCGCGACCTGCGTGGAGTCCATTTCCGCGCTCTGCTCAGAGGGAGCGGAGCCCGGTTTTGCGGCTTTCAAGGCGATCCAGCCGACTCCCCAACCCGGCGGCCCGAACAGCCCCGCAACGAATCCTCCGGTCGTGGCCTTGCGCGTGTTATAGCGCCGTATCGCCGCCAGCCGCCCGCGCTCGTAATAGCTGTCAGGCGGCAATTTGACATGGATGCCGACGGTGTCGGGGGCTGCCGGCTTGGTCTGCGCGTACGCAGGGCATGTCACACAGAGCAGGAACACGCATGGGAGAACCCGTCCCATCGTTCGCCTCCCGTGTCAGGTTACCTCACGCCGTCGGCAGATACGCGCCGAACGCCTTGAGCTTCGCCCGCAGTTCGTCGGTGTTCACGGCGTGCGCGTCGCAAGCGTCTTTTGCTGCCATCGCCGCGCCGATACCCGCCGCTTCGCCGGTGTTCAGGCAGCAGGCCATGATGCGGATACTGCCGTTGGCCAGCCGGTCGGCGGAGATGCAGCGCCCGCCCACGAGTACGTTCTTCAGCCCTTTCGGCGTGAGGCAGCGGTACGGCACGCCGAAGCTCTCACTCGGCCCGTATGGGCGCGTCAGCTCCTCGTTCGCCTTCTTGAACGCGTCAATTCCCGCGTTCGTCAGCGCGCCGATCCGGTTCTTCTGCCCGTGCACGTCAATGCCGTAGGCGTTCCGGCAGATTTCGTCGGGGAAGCTGCGTCGGGCGAGGTAGTCGTCCACGGTGATCTTGTAGTCTCCCGTGATGCGCCGGGTTTCGCGGATCCCAAGCTGGCTCCCCGTCGCGGCAAGGAAGGCATTTTTGAACGCAGGGTGCAGGTCGGCAAACGCCTGCCGGTACTGCGCCGTCATCTTGCGGCCGTGGAGGAGCGCCTTCGAGAGGCTCTCCGGGCTGGTGTTGTCCACGCCGTAGACGTGCCCGGTGTTGAACCCGAACACGCCGGGGCCGATTTTCATGTTGCATGTGTGCGGGTCGATGATGTCGGGGTATTTCGGCGACTTGATGGCCTCGTGAATCGGGCTTCCGGGATCGTAGAAGTGGATCCGCGGCCCCTTGGCCAGCGCTTCCTCATCAATGTTCGCGATGACGAAGCAGTGCGTGCCCGGCTGCATGGCACCGTCTTCCATGCCCTTTTCGAACGGCGCACCGGCCCACGCGGCGAGGTCGCCGTCGCCCGTGCAGTCCACGTACACCCTCGCGCGGTACGCCCGGAGCCCCGCCTTGCTCGCGACGATAATCGCCTCCACCTCGTCGTCCGCCGACTTCTCCACCGCAGTCAGGCGCGACATGAACAGCACGTCGGCACCGGCGCCGGTCACCATGTCGTCGTAGATACGCTTCAACAGTTCCGGGTCAATGGGCGGGTCGTGCAGGGGGTTTTTTGCCAGCCATTCGGCAAAATGCAGCATGTTCTCACGCAGGCGGTCGTGCACGTGCATCGCAAGGCCGCGGGCGATGATTTTCTCCCGGTCGTGGTAACCGCAGAACCACGGCACCAGCCCCAGCGTGCCCATGCCGCCGAGCGCGCTGTCGCTTTCCAAAAGCAACGTGCGCGCCCCCTCCCGCGCGGCGGCCGTTGCTGCAGCGCACCCCGCCGGTCCGCCGCCGGCAACAATGACGTCGTAGGTGTCAATCAGCGGAATCCGGCGAGGTTTCAACTCGTGTTCGGGCATGGCAAGGTTCCTTTCTCCCGCTGCCGGGGCGAGATGTCTCCGTGTGATGGCGCCGCCTATAACATAGCCGCGCAATCCCGCAGTGGGAACGGCGTCATGAATTTCCGCCGGCGCAAGCGACGGAGGAGGAACCGCTCTACCCGGGGTACCTTCTCAGGGACGGCGCTTGACTCCGCAGATGGAAAGAGCGAGTATATGCGGAACGATCAGGCTGCCAGAACGAATGGCAGAAATCACCTGTTCACCAGGAGGGGTCCCATGGTTCGGAGCACGCCTTCCTTCCGCCGCTGGTTCTTTTTTGCTGCGGCGCTGGTTCTCTCGAGCGTTCCTTTCCTGCGCGCCGGCACCACGGGGAAAATCACCGGCACCGTGCGCCAATCCGGCGGGCAACCAATTCCCGGGGTGGCTGTCCAGATTTCCGGCCTGCGGCTCGGCGGCATCACCGATGCCGAGGGGCGCTACTTCATCCTGCAGGTTCCCCCCGGCGTCCACGAAGTTCAGGCGAGCATGGTGGGATTCCGCACTTCGGTTGCGCAGAACGTGGGGGTGTCGGCGGATCGGACGACGACACTGAATTTCACCCTGCAGGAGGAAACCATCGAGGTTGAAGCCGTCGTCGTAACGGCAGGCAGGCCCCCCATCGAGGCGGACGTAACGTCCTCCCAGACGACAGTGAACGCGCGCCGCGTGGCAGAAATTCCGGTGAACCAGATGCTGGACGTACTGGCGTACGAACCCGGCGTTTCGCTTTCGCGCGATACAGAACTGAATATCCGCGGAGGCGGCGCAACACAGGTGCGCTTCCAGGTGGACGGTCTCGACCGAACGGACGGCCTCACAAACAAACCGTACACGCAGCTCAACCAGACTCTGGTGGCCGAGGTGACGCTTCTGACGGGTGGCTTCAACGCGGAATACGGGAATGTGCGCTCCGGCATGGTGAACGTGGTGACGAAAGACGGCACCGAGCGGGGCGTCGGCCGGGGATGGGTTTCGGGAGTGTACAGCGGCACCCCGACCGCCCGGAAGAAGCACTTCGGCCCCGGCGCGTACGACGAAGCGCAGTTCGACTACTACACGGTCATGCAGTCAGATTCGAGCACGCATGGCCCGACTGGCGCGGCAGACCCTTACGGCGCCATCTACTGGCCGAATCTGTACGAGTCGACGCGGAATGATACCGCCTTCCGCAGGGTCTGGACGGCGGCGCCCAACATGTACAAGGTGTTCGATGGCTGGAATGCCCGCGTGACGGCGGCAAATGCCAACAACCGAGGCGCCGGCGTGTACGGAAAAGGCACGCGCACAAAGCCGTGGACGGCCGCGCAGATGATTGAGGCATGGCGGTACGAAACGAACCTGAACGAAGGCGTCTGGGGATACAGCAACAAGCCGGACTGGAGCCTCGACATTGCGGCGGGATGGGGTCTTCCCCATAAGCTCGGGGGGATTGTGGTCGGGTACGTCACCAACAAGGAAATGACTGTCGTTCCCGCATTGCGGCCGTATTACATTGACCAGACGTTCGATGTGAAGCTGACGCTGACGCCGATTGACCGGCTGAAGTGGAGCTTCTCTTACATGCGCGGTACGAGCGAATCAACCGGGAACGGCACGGCCGGGTACGATCCGGAAATGGCCTCCACCGCGGGCGCGGTTGCCATCGGGAGCGACCCCGTCTCCTTCCGCACGGCAAGCGATCTTCTCGGAACCGTGAACCAGTCAAAAACCGCCAGCGGCAACAACCGTCTGAATCTCTCTTTCAACAGCCTGCTGGACGGGAGTTTCTGGCAGTGGGGTACCGCGCTGACCTACACGTTGAGCCAGCACACCTTCGCCACCGCCGCGTTCGGGCAAACGCGTTCCAAGTGGGATCTCCAGCGGGACATGCCCCGCGCTGACATCAACGACTTCAGCCCCACCGGTTCGTATCGGCCCCCGAGCACTTTCAGCTATGGCGCGTGGCTGCTCATGCTGATTCCACTCTCTGACTGGTCCGACATAAATGGCGACGGAACGCCGGACCGGCCCACAAGCGCTGAAGACGCCACTGCGCCGGGAAGAGCCTACATGGGGAACCCGTACGGGTACGGGGCGGCGTATCCGTTTGTTCCCTCGAGAACCGTGTTCGTGAACCGTCAGATGGTGTTTGCACCGGGCGACACGGCGGTGGTCGTGTCCCCCCAGGGGTGGGCTCAGGACGGGTATTTCGATCTGAGCGGAACGTTCTGGCTGGGCGAGGGCGGAACGCAGTGGATGACTTCGAACTCCGTTCAGACCGCAGTTCGGGGGGATGTCACGCACGTAATCGGCGACCATACGATCAAGGCGGGCGCGGAGTTCCTGTTGAGCGATCTGGAATACCATACCGAACAGGACGCGCGCCTGCTTGGAAGCCGCTTCAGCGTCAACTACCGGGATTACGGCGGCAAGTTCCCCGCCGCGCGTCCGAACATTCTGGGTGTGTTCCTGCAAGACAAGTTCGAATCGCAGGGGCTCATCATGAACTACGGTCTCCGGCTGGAACGGTTTGACGGCGGCGCGCCCTACTACATGCCCGACCTTATCTACGACGACCGCCTCTACAGCCCGCTGCACGGGAAATACTGGTTCGACAGCCTGCTTGTCGCGCGAGGATGGAACGTGAACGATCCCGCGTGGGGCCCGCTGCCGGGCAATCAGTACGAGGCGTGGACGAAGTTTGTGAAGAACGGGGTACCGGAGCAGTTCCCGATGCCGTGGGATGTGATGAATGCGCTGCCCCAGCGCGATGCGAAGGCGCACTGGCGGCTTGCTCCCCGGTTCGGTATCTCACACCCGGTAAGCGACCGCACGAAATTTTTCTTCAACTACGGCATCTTCTACTCCATGGCGAAACCGGCACACATGTATGGCACGGGCCTGCACGATGCGCGTATCGGCGGCGGTGGAGGCCGGTTCGAACACATGTTCAACCCGGAACTGCGGCCCGCGCGCACCACGTCGTACGAGGTCGGCTTTGAACACTTGTTCCCCCTGAACTTCGTGCTCAAGACAACAGGCTACACGAAGGCGAATGTGGACCAGGTAACCGGGCTTCAAGTGCGTACGGGCAGCGGTGACGGTTACCGCATTTACCGGAACGCGAACTACCAGGACATTCGCGGGCTGGAGATCAAGCTGAGCCGTAACGGCAGGTTCGTCAGCGGGTGGGCGACGTATCAGATCATCGCCACACGGAGCGGGCAGACCGGGCTGGAGGAATTGCGGCAGAATATCGCTGCGTCGAGTTACTACACGCCTCTGGTTTCCACGAACTCGCCGGCGGATGTGGTGATGGCGTCGGTGCGCGTGGGAACGCCTCTGGAATGGGGGCTGCTGCGCGGCGGGTGGGGCGCAAGCATCGTGCAGACGTATTCCGAAAGCACGGGAGAGATTCTGTACAACCCGAACGCCGTTCCCCGACGCGAGCTTCCGCCTGAGTACGTGCTCAGAGGGCGCGATTCCTGGGGCACGAGCGCCAAACTTACGAAGGACATCTCACTCGGACGTCAGCGGCACGTTTCGCTGTACCTCGATATCAACAACCTCTTCAATCGCAAGTACCTGAACGGCACGTATATGAATGGCAACGACTACCTCGCCTACATCGTCGAACGGCGGGCGCAGGGGGAGACCGACCTGCGCGTGGGCGATCCTTCCACGTGGGACGCGCTGACGCAGCCCTACCGGGTGAAGAAGGCAGACGGCACCTACACCGCCTGGAAAGCACCAATCAGCCCGCGCACCGACTGGCTGATGTTCCTGTATCCCAGGTCCTACCGTGCGGGTGTCAGGTTCGATTTGTAACCGAAAAGTATTTTTGCCACCTCGCAGCGGCTGTGTCGTGGGGCACGGCCGCTGCTCCTTCGCGTCGCGCGATCAAAACCCCTTGCATCGCCTCTCGCGTCAGGCGTACCACGGAGTGTCCGAGTTTTGCCGAAGGACCCACGCATGTACGATGAACTGTTACGCCCGCAATTCCACTTCACCGCCCGAGCGGGCTGGCTCAACGACCCGAACGGGCTGGTGTTCTTCGGCGGGTGGTACCATCTCTTCTTTCAGCACAACCCGTTCGATACGAAGTGGGGCAACATGACATGGGGGCACGCCGTCAGCGGCGACCTCGTACACTGGCGGCAGGTGGAAAACGCCATCCATCCCGACCGGCTCGGAACGATCTTCTCCGGCTCCGCGGCGGTAGACTGGCGGAACACTACCGGTTTCGGTGAGGGCGCCGTTCCACCCATTGTCGCCATGTATACCTCGGCGGGCGGCACCTCGCCGGAGTCGGCAGGACAGCCGTTCACGCAGTCGCTTGCCTTCAGCAGCGACGGCGGCGAAACGTGGGAGAAATTCGCCGGCAACCCGGTGCTGGGCCACATCGTCGAGAGCAACCGGGACCCCCGGATTGTCTGGCACGAACCGACCGATTCGTGGGTGACGGCGCTGTACCTCGACAAGAATGACTACGCGCTGTTCACCTCGCCAAACCTGAAAGACTGGACGCGGACGTGCGACGTCGCCATCCCCGATACCTCCGAATGCCCCGACTTCTTCCCCCTCGCGGTGGATGGCGACCCGGCACACCTGAAGTGGGTGTTCTGGGGCGCGAACGGCTGTTACCTCCTAGGCTCCTTCGACGGCAAGGCCTTCACGCCAGAGGAAGGCCCTTACCGCCTCGACTCCGGCGCGAACTTCTACGCCGCGCAGACGTGGAGCGACATCCCGGCCGCAGATGGCCGGCGCATCCAGATCGCGTGGATGCGCGGCGGCGAATACCCCGGAATGCCCTTCAATCAGCAGATGAGTTTCCCCTGCGCCCTTTCTCTGCGCACCACGCGGGCTGGCCTTCGTCTCTGCCAGATGCCGGTGCGGGAAATCGAGGGGTTGCGGGAGAACAGCGTCATCCGCGCGGACGTCGCACTCCTTCCCGGCAGGCCGGTCGATACCTCGGCGGGCGAACTCCTCGATATCGAAGCCGAGATCGAACCCGGGCACGCGAAGGCGATCGAGTGGTGCATCCGCGGGAGCATCGTGCGGTACGATGCGGAGAAACGCGTCCTTTCCTGCGGCGACAGAGAGACCGGGTATGAAGCCCCTTCCGGCCTTCTGCGGCTGCGCATCCTGCTTGATCGAACCAGTCTGGAAGTTTTTTCCGGCCACGGGGAAGCGGCGTTTCACCTCTGTTTCGTCCCCGATCCAGCGAAAACCCGCGTCGAACTGATCGCGCACGGTGGCGAAGCCCGCATTCGATCGCTGGCGGTCCACCGTCTCCGCTCGGCGTGGTGACACCCAGACCAAAGGGACACTTGTCGCAGGGTCCTTCATCGTGCCCCTCGTTTCAGTCATTCCCGCGGAGGCGGAAATCCATCCCGAACCCTGGTGTGTGCCTCTCAGCGGGGCCCACGCCCCATCTATCCCACTGGAACCACAGGACCCATCGCCGCCCCCCTCCTCCCCGGGTGGTACGTGCCGTACGTTTGAGATCGCACAAACCGGTGTCCACCCACCGCCTGTTCCCACACCACAGGGGGCAATCATGACATCCGCCACCAACACGGCACGAATCACCCGCTCAATCAACTGTTTCCGCATCGGCACGCCCCAGTGGCTGTCTGACGAGCGGTTCGCGGCCCTGCTCGCGCTTTTCGATCGTTACCCCGGCGTGACAGACGAGGTCACGTTCTTCACGTCGGAAACGCATCCCCCGTTGCCGCTGGAGGTGCTCGCAGACCGCGCCGCACTCCTCGCAGGCCGCATGGAGGAAGTGCGCCGGCATGGCTATCGCACGGGGATCAACATCCTATCCACTATCGGCCACCACGAGGAGAACCTCCCCAACTCGCTGGATGGCCCGTATACACGCATGACCGACCCCGATGGCCGTATCAGCCGCGGCGTGCTCTGCCCGAACGACGAGCGTACACGCGACTACGTCCGGGAGGCGTACCGTCTCATCACCGAGGCGGGACCGGATTACGTCTGGGTGGATGATGACGTCCGTCTGTTCGGGCACGGGCCGATTCTTGCCGGGTGCTTCTGCGACAACTGCCTCGCGACGTTCTCCCGCGAAACGCGGCGGGAATGGTCGCGCGAGTCCCTCCGTGAGGCGGTGAACAGCGGACGGCTGGCGGACCGGCTGATGTACCGCCGCGCGTGGCTCGCCCACAATCGTGCCACCATCGCGCGGCTCTTTTCCCTGATCGAACAGACGGTACACGCGATCCGCCCGGGCCTGCCGATCGGGTTCATGACGGGCGAGCGCTATTTCGAGGGGTACGATTTCGACGCGTGGGCGGAGGTGCTTGCGGGCCCCTCCGGCTCACCGGTCCGGTGGCGACCGGGCGGCGGAACGTACACCGACGAAAAGCTCGACGGCATCGTCGGCAAAGCGCACGACATTGGACGTCAGGTCGCCTTCCTTCCGGCAAAGGTCGCAATGATCCAGTCCGAGATCGAGAGTTTTCCTTACCAACGCCTGAAGAAAAGCGCGCGGGCTACTGCGCTCGAGGCCGCCGCCTACATCGCCGCCGGTTGCACAGGAGCGGCGTACAATGTGCTCTCGATGTACGCCGAACCGCTGGACGAATACGAGCCCCTTGTGGGCGTCCTTGCCGAAAACCGGCCGTTCCTCGATCTGCTGGCCCGGGCCGGTGGGCGCTCGTCGCCCGCCGGCCTGCACAGCGGCTGGTCGAAGGACAGCTTCGCGACGATACAGCTTGCGGAGGGCGACTGGCTGTTCCCGCAGGAAGGCGTCCCGGGCGGGCAGACGAACGAGTTTCACGAAATCGGCATTCCCCCCGCGTATTCGCTTGACGCGGCGCAGGCGGTGGCGTTGACGGGAAACGGCGTGCGGGCGTTCGACAGAAGAACGCTGGAGCGAATCCTCTCCGGCGGCGCGTACCTCGATGCCGAAGCGGCCAGAGCCCTCGAAGAGATGGATCACGCCGAACTGGTCGGTTTCCGTGTCGGGGAAGCGTTTCCCGTCGACGCCATCGAGCAGTTCCTCGCACATCCCCTCTGCGGGGCCTTCACAGGACGGGAACGGGACGGCCGGCAGTCGTTCTGGAAGCGCACTGCGTACGCCCTTGAACCGATGCCCGGCGCGGAGCCTCTCGCGCGTCTGGTGGACTACGGCCGGAGGGAGCTTGCGCCGTGCGGGCTGGGCGTGTTCGAGAATTCGCTTGGCGGGCGCATCTGCGTCGCCGGGTACGCGCCGTGGACGTTTCTACAGAACCTCAGCACCTCATCGCGCACCAAGGCGGTCGTCCGCTGGCTCTCCCGGGATACGCTGCCCGCGTACGTCGAGTCCTTCCACCGGATAGTGCTGTGGGTGCGGGCACCTGAACCCGGCAGCGTGGCGATTGCCCTCCTCAACGCGTCGCTGGACCCGGCGCGGCAGGTTTCGCTCCTCGTGAGGACGGAAACCAGCC
The DNA here is from genome assembly GCA_022706085.1 of Candidatus Latescibacterota bacterium. Classification (GTDB taxonomy): domain Bacteria; phylum Latescibacterota; class MWCZ01; order MWCZ01; family MWCZ01; genus MWCZ01. The sequence goes on from JAKJDF010000001.1 coordinate 550,261, forward strand.
AATTGCGTCTCACTGACATGCGCATGCAGGAAACCGCCGTTCCGGCTTCCGGCTCAGACGGGCCCTACCGGCGGTTTGTGCTGCCGGATCTCGCTCCGTGGGAGATGGCCCTGCTCGAAGCGTGAACCGGGAGGCGGGCAGACCGCTTGAAGGGCAGGCAGGAATGCCTGCCCCACCATCCTCGGACTTCGGGTTTGGTGAAAACCGGGGCAGGAAGCATCTTCCGGAGTGGGACAGGCAACCCCGCGTTTCCCCTCACACCTCCACCCACTCCCCACCGCGGCGCGCGCTTTCATGTTCGGCAAGGAAGGTGCGGACGGTGGCCAGGTTTTTCCGCGCGCTCACCATAGGCTCACGCTTTTCTTCCACCGCGCACAGGAAATCCGCCATGCTGCCGACGAATGAATCGCCGAACTGCACGCCGCTGAAGTCCACCTCCCGGACGCCTTTGCCGGTCGCGTCGCAACTGATCCGCATCCTCGTGAAGAAATCGAACACGAGGGATCCCTTGTCCCCGTCTATGCGGCACTCCACGCCGGTCATATCGCTCCGTACCAGTTCGCTGTGGAGTATCGTTCCGGTGAGGCCGCCGCCGAAGTCGTGCAGCGAAGTGAGCAGGTTGTCGCTTACGAAATTCTGCCCGCGGCTGCGACCTGTCCGCGTGAACACGCGCCGCGCGTCGCGTCCCGTCCAGTAGCGCAGAAGGTCGGCAAGATGGTTGTTCCACTGGACGGTGAGGAAGTTATCGCACACGGAGTAGAAATGGTGCCCTTTCAGGTCGCGGTCCTGCGAGCCGAAGAGCTGAATCCCTGCGAAGAAAGGTTCACCGATGATGCCCTTCTGCACAACCTGCCGGGCGAGCCAGTTCATGGGCATCCAGCGGTAATTCTGGTGCACGGCGAAGGTGACCCCGGCTTTCCGCGCCGCGTCGACCATGCGTTCGCCTTCTTCGGGGTCCTGCGTCAATGGCTTTTCCGTGATGACGTGTTTTCCCGCCTTTGCGGCAGCCAGAACAACCTCCTCCCGCACGGACGGCTGGGTCAAAAGATCAACGATTTCGACTGACGGATCGGCGATGAGATCGCGGTAATCGGAGTAGACGCGCTCCACGCCGAACTGCTCCCGGGCGACCTTCCGCGCGGGCTCGCTCGGGTCCGCCACTGCTGCGATGGTCCACCCCGCACGTCTGTAGGCCGGCGCGTGGGCGCCTCGCGCGATTCCGCCAAACCCGACCATTCCGATTCCCCATTCAGAGCGCTTGGGAAGCGGATATGCCGGATCCACGCTCAGCTCGCGCAGGGTTATTCTGTCGTCGCCCATCAGTCATCCTCTCCCCGGTGCAGGTGCCCGGTGCGTTTTCTGCCCCGAAGTTCGGTCTCGAGCCAGAAGTACGTGGTGTCCTCGAGTATTTCAAGAATCTCGTGCTCATCGCCCATGCGCGTGACCAGTACATCACCCTTCCGCAGCGTGTACTCAACGCCCTCCGAGCGCATCACCATCACGCCACTGATCATGAACACAAACTCGTCGCAATCGTGAAAGTGCGCCCGGGTGACGTTCCGCATTCCGGTTTTGAATGTGGCGAGGCCCCAGTGAGCAAATTCGGCGGTAGGGACGTTTGCATTGGGTCCCTGAATGATCGGCATTGCGTGCTCCTTTCAGTCCGTGACGTAGATGCGGACCTCGTAGCCTTCCAGCGGCGTGATGAATCCCTCGCGGGTTTGCGCGAACCCTCCGCCCTCTCCGCCGACCCGTCGCAGGCGCATGACAACAGCCTCATCCAGCCCCTTCAACACCGTCTCATGCGCGTACTGGTCCTGGTTGATCAGTACGACCAGGGTGCGGCTGCCGGGCCTTCGCGCAAGAACACCGACGCCGAGGATCGGGTCGTGCTGCCGGTAATACGTTTCCGCCCACACGTGGGGCATCTGCCCGGCAAAAAGGAAAGGATGGAGGCCGTCGAACTCGCGAAGAACCGTCATCCAGCCATCGAAAAACGGGTGCGGCCTGTCCGCGTAGGCAGAACCCCACCACATGATGCCGGTGGCCCCGTGGAGGATCGCGTCCCACGCCATGAACCGGGTTTGTTCCTCTGTTGGCAGGAGTGGCGGGCCTTCCGCCAGCTTGAGTTGCGACCAGCAGAACGCCTGCTGCACAAACCACAGGCCGCACCGGGGCGCGGTTCTGGCGAAGCGCTCGATCTGTTTTCCGAGAAGACCCATCGGCACTGTGGCGTTCCGCCGGACCGGATACCAGTCGAATCCGACGATGTCGAGATACGGCACGCACCGCGCCAGCGTTTCCTGATCGCTGTTCACCGCTTCGTTGAGCCAGATCGGCCTGTATGGATCACGCTCACGCACGATTCGGGTGCCGCGTTCCAGCCCACGTACGACTGCGCTGAATCGCTCCTCAATTTCCGCCAGCTTTTCGGGCGGGTGCTTCCAGAAGCTCATCCGCACGTTGTTGTCGTCTTTGCGGGAGGCGTTCCATATCGCTTCGTCCTGTGCCTCCCAGACGGCGAGGGCGGGGTGATCCTTCAGCGCGTCAACCTTCGCGGCGAGCGCGGAACCGTCGTCGCCATCGGCCAGAATCACCGGCACAGGCGCCCAGCCCAACACTCCGTGCGCGTGTGCTGCGTCAAGTTCCTCCCGGTTGTGGCAGCAGACGATGTTGATTCCGGCTGCCGTCCACTGTCGCCATTCGTCCTCCGTCCGCGGGTGCTCGTAGGCGCCCAGCGGGAATATGCGGTGACCATTGAGGGGCACTACCATCAGGTTTCCTCCGTGGCAAATGGAATCGGGATGCTGTGAGGTTACCACGCGAAGGTGCCCGCCGCAACTGCAGCCTGCTCCCACGCGGGGTGTATCATCCGGTTTGGGTGAACTGCATGGACGTGGTGAACAGGACGCCCCCTTTATCTGGCTGTGGCGAAGAGGCGTCTTCGTGTCAAGCGGGGAAGCAAAAAAAAGGCGGGCGGCCACCCCCTACCGGCCCCGGCCCGCCGCCACATCGGCAACGGGAGCGGACACAGCGGGCCACCCCTGCCACGCGAACACACACGCGCTCCATTGTCCGTCATTCCCGCCTGCGCATCGTGCGTTGAGGAAGAACGGTACATGGTCCGGGTTTCCGCGCCGGAGCGCGGTCAACATGCGATCGCGGGAAGAGCGCGGGGGTTGTGGTTCCTCCCGTACACACACAGGGCCGCTCAGAGACATTTCTCCGCGGCCCTGTGGTCTAGTGGAACGCGTTGTGGCTGGTGCCCGCAACGGGCAACAAAATCACTCAGAAACCCGGTTATTGCCCTCCGTTCGTTGCCTCGCCGGTGAGCCTGTCCATTGCGTGCTTGCCCGCCGCTCCGCCGTGGCTGTCGGCCGAGCCGACACCGCCGAGCACGTCGCCACCGATGGTTCCGACATTGATGTCAATATCCGAGCGGGCCTCTATGCGGTCCACGCGCCCGTCGCGAATCCAGATGATGCGGTCTGAAACATTCAACATGCTGGGGTCGTGCGTGTTGGAGATGATGGTGACGCCCATCTCTTTGTTGAGCTTGCGGAGGAGCTCGATGATGTCGTGTCCGGTTTTCAGGTCGAGGTTTGCCGTCGGTTCGTCCGCCAGAATGATGGAGGGATCGTTCGCGAAGGACCGCGCAATCGCAACGCGCTGCTGCTGCCCGCCGGAAAGCTCCGTCGGCTTGTGCTGCCAGCGTTCCCCGAGGCCCACCGTCTCCAGGAGGCCGCGCCCTTTCGAGATCGCCTCATCGTTTGAAAGTCCGGCGAAAATCATCGGCAGGGTGACGTTTTCCAGCGCCGTCATCACGGGGATGAGGTTGAACGTCTGGAAAATGTACCCGATTTTGCGGCAACGGAGCCATGCAAGCTCGTACGCGTCCAACTGGGCAATATCCACCTCGTCGATGTACACCGTTCCATCAGAGGGTTTGTCCAGACCGCCGATCATGTTGAAAAGCGTGGTTTTGCCGGAGCCGGACGGACCCATGATGCTGATGTACTCGCCGCGCTTGATTTCCAGATCGATGCCCTTCAGCGCCTCCAGATAGCCCTCACCCATCGGAAACCGTTTCCGGACGGCGCGCGCGCGAACGGTGTTTTCCTGTGTACTTGCCATCGAGCTAACCCCTCGTTCGAGATGAAGCAGTGAATATCTGTCAGACTTCCGTGCGCATTGCGTCTGCCGGTGGCATCTGGGATGCGCGGTATGCGGGAAAACTGGCACCCAGCAGCGTTAACAAGAGCCCGATGACCGTTGCCAGCAGGATGTTGATCACCATCTGCGACCAGGGCAGTATTCCCATGACGGCGAACCCGTGTTTGACCAGCGCACTCACCAGCACCAGCCCCGCGCCGATAAGCGCGCCGGTAAAGGACCCGACAAGCCCCTGGAACCCGGATTCGAGCAGAAACAGCTCAATCACGAATATGTCCAGCGCGCCGAGGCACTTCATCGTTCCGATTTCCTTGTAGCGCTCGGTTACCGACATCAGCATTGCGTTGGCAATTCCGATGACGCATACGATCAGCGACATAGTGACAAGCCATGCCTGACGGGGCTCCGCGGCGAGCAGGGTCAGAATGAACCTGATGCCGGTTCCAGATACCTGCGAGCCCTCGTCCGGATTCACGGCCAATTCCACAACCGCGGAATTCAGGACGGAGACCAGGAAGGCAATGGCGAAAAAGATGCCCGCGATAGTTATGATCGACCGCCAGAACCTGATGCGGAGGCTCTGAAACGCGATCTTCAGCGCCGTGGCGAACGGGGTCGCGACGCTGGAAGTCTTCATGTCGGTGCGCAGACGCCGGATTGCTTCTTCGTGGGTGATCTGTTCATCCATGGGTGCCTCGTTTCAAGCCTTCCGTCCGTTACCGCTTCGTGTTTCGCCGCTGCCGCGGCACTTCAAAACCGACGAAGTTTTTCTTCGCCAGCCTCCGGAGATACTCGATCAGCGACGCTTCCGCCTCCCGACGGTTGAGGTTGTACTGCTCGCTGAGTTCGGCGATCATCTCCCGCACCGTGAGGCGGCGTTCTATCATCTTCCACACGGCCGTGCCCACCTCATCCAGCGCGATAACCCTCTCCTTCGGGGTATAGATGATCTTGGAAAGCAGCGTTGCCCACCACACTTCGCGACGCGGGATCGTGATCTGCACTTCCTGCTGATTGTTCAGCGACCAGCTGATCGCCTGATTCAGCACCGGCCGCGAGTTGAGCAGGTCATCCTTTGTAAGTCGGGGCGCTTCCCGCTTTTTGAACAGCTTTCCGAACATACTCCCCGGGAGACTTTCGTGCTGATGGAGACGGTGGATTACGAGAAGGTAAGAATAACGGGGAAAAGGTTGCGCGCGCAAGCCTTCGGGCTGGCGGTACAGAGCAGCGGCTGTGCGGATCAGGGAACGGACAGGCAGGCCCGTCCGAGCGGATTCGGGCAATGGAGGCAAGAGATTCTTCGCTGCGCTCAGAATGACGGGTTTCGCGGAGACGGACCAGGTAGGGCGCCCTCGCCGAGGGCGCCGACAGGTCCTTTGGAGTGCGCAGGCGCGCCTGCGCTTTCCATACGGAAGGGCATGTTTTCCATTGCTCGATTCCCGCCTTCGCGGGAATGACGAAAAAACACAAGGCGGAGGCGTCCGGGGACGAACTCGGGACCACGTTGCCGATGCGCCGTGAATCCGGCGCGCCGCTTTGACAGGAGGCCCCGCCACCCCTATCCCCAGAAAAAAGGGGGCACGACGAAGCGTGCCCCTCCCTATCGTTTCCCCTACGCACCCATCTTTTTCAGCTTGCCTGCGTGCGCGAGCAGTTCCAGCATCAGCGCCGGGCCGTCAAAGCGGCCGAGCCCGCCGCAGATTGCAGCCCGTTCGCCGAATGACGCGGCGGAGTCGCGCCGGACGGTCTTGCCCCACAGAAGCACCGGCACCGGGTGCCATGTGTGCGCCTTGAACACGGCCGGGGTTGAGTGATCGCCCGTGACGGCGAATACATCGGGGTTCAGTGCCATGATGCGTGGAATGAGCGCGTCCACTTCCTCGATTTTGTGCACGCGGCCGTCGAAGTTGCCATCTTCGCCGTAGCTGTCGGTCTTTTTCACGTGGAAGAAGTAGAAGGTGTGGCCGCTTTTCCAGTCCTGCTCCAGCGTATCCACCTCCTCGGCGATTTCCATACCCGTCTTCAGGATATCCATGCCGACCATTTTCGCCACGCCGCGGTAATCGGGATACGTGGCGATGCAGGCGGGCTTCAGCTTGTAGCAGGCCTGCATGGAGGGGAAATCGGGCTGCACGGCAAATCCGCGGAGCAGAATCATGTTCGCGGGGTGGAGCGCCGCCAGCGCTTCCTTCGCCTGCGCGATGAACGCCTCCACGACACCCACCATCTTCTCCGCGCCGGCACCGGTGGCTTTGACAGGTTTGGCCGGCACGCCCGTGGCACCGGGGTCGGTGTCGGCGATCTCGATGGAGAGGCCCTGGCCTTCGAATACCACCACTGCGCGGTAGTCCATCACCGGATGCGCTTCGATCCTGACACCCGGCACATTCACCTTCGCGTTCAGGACCCCGCACAATTCCGCGCATTTCTCCGTCGGAATCCGTCCCGCCCGTCGGTCGGTGATGAGGCCGTTCTGTTCCGTGCAGAAGTTGAGGCGCGCGGCGACCTGATCCGGTTTGAGTGTGAGCCCGATGCCGTTGGCGGCGATTGCACCGCGGCCGATATCGTGGACGAAGGCGTCGTATCCGAACAGCGCGAGGTGTGCCAGCCCGCTTCCGGGAGGAATGCCGCGCCCCAGCGTGTCAATCAGGCCGGTCGCGCCTTCGCCGGCAAGGGCATCGAGGTTCGGAGTGCGGGCCGTTTCCAGTTCGGTCTTTCCGGTTTCGTTCGGGAACCCGCCAAGTCCGTCCATGATCATGAGGACGATCCTTGAACCCGTTTCGGTGGCAAGTTTCGGGGCTATGTCTGCGCTAATCATGGCATTCCTCGCATCAGGTGTGGAAATCCCCCTGGAAATGCGCGGCTAGTTCCTCCTGCCGCGCCGCTTTGAAAAAACTACGCAGTCCCCGTGAACGCGGACAAGGTTCGGGGCGGCGCAAGGCTCGCTTGACGTAGGGAGAAAAATGCGTTATTTATGGCGTGACTGAGACCGTGAACTGCTTAACTTCAGAGCGGTTACGGCGTAGCGTACAACCTCGCTTCCCTGATGGTACGCCATGAAGAGGTCCTGCTTCCCGGGCACCCATGTCACTGCCGCGTTGCTGTTCCTCGGTTCTGTTGCGAGCGCGGTGACATTCTCGCCGAAACTCACCCTGCCTCCGGTGCAGTACGGGGCGCAGGCGTGGGCGATTCCCGACAGCTCCGGCACCTACGCCGGAAAGAGCATTCTCGCCCTCTCCGGCCAGACACCCGGCGGCACACTGAAGACGTACATCGTCTGGATTGAGTCGCAGTCAGGAGTTCCCGGCGTGGCGAAAATCGACTCATCCAGCATTCCGGGTATCGTGTTCGGGCAAGCGGACTGGGCGGATTACAACCGGGATGGCCTTTTGGACCTGGCCATCAGCGGGCGGACAGTGAGTGCGACGGACACCCTCGCGCAGGACATCACGATGGTGTACCGCCAGTACTCCGACGGGTCGTTCCGTCCGGAAGCGGCGTTCCCGTCCGGATACGGAATGGATTCCACGATCGTCCGCTGGGTGGATTATGACAACGATGGCGACATGGATCTTTTCGTCAGCGGCCGAAAACGGATCCTTTCGCTGAATCCGTCCACAGGTAAGAAAGAGGTGACGGGGGAAAGCCGCCTGCATGTATTTCGTAATGACTCTCCTACACCGCAGACCGTCATATTCGTGCGTGATACCGGCGTGCGCAGCCGGGTGGATCAGATCATCCCGGTGCACGACGGTGATGCCGACTGGGCCGACATAGACGGCAACGGCACGCCGGATCTCGCGATTACGGGAAAAAGCGCCACGTTCCTTCAGGGGAATCGCGTGGCAACGGAGATCGTGACCGAGGTCTACCTCAACAACCCGGCAGGCGTGTTCACGCGAAATGTGCTGACTTCCCTCCCGCCGCGGTACGGAGGCGGCATCGCGTGGGGCGACATGAATGAGGACGGGCTGCTCGATATCGCGCTCTCCGGGTATGCGAAACCGGCCGATGGCGGCGCGCTGACGCTGGAAGTGTGGCTCCACCTCGGCGAAGGGTCCTTCCGCAAACAGGCAATTCAGCTCGATCAGCGCGACGCGGTGGCGGGCAGACTGGCGTGGATGGACGTGGACAATGACGGCCGCTTTGATCTGATCGCGATGGGCGATTCAAGCGCCACGGTGAGCGGCATTCGGTTGTACCGGAACAATTCTGACCTCACGCTTTCGCGTATGTCGGCGTCGCTACCGGCGCTTGGCGACGGTGCGTTTTCCCTCGGACATCTGGACGCGGACGGCACGGTTGATCTGATCGCGAGCGGGCGTCTCACCCCGGCAGGCGCGAGCCAGACCACCGCCTGGAGCCTTTCCGGAGTGCCGGCAAACGCTCTCCCGACCACGCCCTCCCTTTCGCCGCGGGATAATCGCCCGCTGGTGGCGGCGGACCGGGTCTACTTCACCTGGGGCCAGTCGTCGGACGATGCAAACGGGAAGACGGTGTCGTACGAGATTCTGCTTCTGCAGGGCGTGGGGAACGAAACACGCGTCCTGACCGCTCCGGCGGCCTTTGGCCCGGCCCCGCACGGAAGGAAGCTCACGTATACCCTCCTGCGCTCCTTGCCTCCCGGCTCGGCGATGCCGCTTTACGTTCGAGCGCGGGATGCCGCAGGCAACACCTCTCCGTGGAGCGCGCCCATCACGGTCTACGTGCAGGATTTCGTGAACTCGCTGGAAACGATCGTTCCCTTGCGCAGTACGGCGGCCTCATGGGTGGACATCAACGGCGATGGCGCGCCCGATCTGGTGGTGAACGGATTCGATCAGGGAAGTAACGAAACGAACAGGCTTTACGTGAACCAGGCGGGTACTCTGGTTCCCAACACGGCGTATGACCTTCCCGGCGTGTACCTCGGCAGTCAGGCCTGGGCCGACGTCAATGCGGACGGCTACCCTGATGTGATGCTGACGGGATCGGAATCTGAGCAGGTACGTATTACGAGCATCTTCCTGAACCGCGCGCTGCAATCGGTCGGGTTGTTCGACGCGAACGCGATGACCTCGGACAAACTTACCGGGAGCCGCGCCGCATTCGGCGATATTGACAACGACGGCGATGTGGACTTCGTCGTCACGGGTGTGTCGGGAGCAGCACTGAAAACGCTGGTGGGTGAGAACACCGGCGTTATCACGGCGCAGGGGGTGGTTTTCAACGTACGCGCGCTGGATCTGACCCTGGTTGACACTCCCGCAAAAGGGCTCAAGGACGGTTGCATCTCGCTGGTTGACTTCGATCAGGACGGCAATCTGGATCTCACGATTCAGGGCAATACGGACAACGGCACCCCCGCGGCCGACGACGATTTCTGGGCCGGATACCTGTTTACCTTCCGGAACACCGGCGGGATGAATTTCAGCATGGTGAACACGCCGGCCCCCGCCGGAACAGCAACCATTCCCGCGGGAAGCGCGTTGCTCGATCAACTGGGCGATGGCGAACACGTCTGGGCCGACGTGGACAACGATGGCGATCCGGACCTTATCTGCGTGGGCTTTTCGCGAACAACCGCCGAGTTTGTGCTGGATAACGTTTACTGGGACGCCAGCGCGCTTCGCATCTACGAGAACACCGGCGGTGGCAATCTCGTGATGAAGCAGGCGTTTCCGGGCCTCTGGAAAGCCAGTCTTGCCGTCGGGGACGTGGACAACGACGGCAAAGTGGATATCCTGGTTTCGGGGTACAACGATCACGTGGTCGACACCGGCGGAAACCACCTCGAAACGCCGACGCTGCGGCTTTACGTGAACGACGGAACCGGCAGGTTCGCGGAAAAGTCCGTCGCTCTGTTCAGCGACTACGGAGTCGCCCTCGGCGCGGTGCGGTTCGCGGATGTGGATGGTGACGGTGATCTCGACGCCATCGCCGCGGGCGAAGGCGTAACGGCGGACGGCAAAGCGGTGCCGAAAAGCACGCTGTTCGCCAATACGAATGCGTATTTCGTCGCCAACCGGCGCCCGAATGCACCGACCGGCCTCGCCGCAACCGTCGGTACGGCTGATTCCGTGCGGCTTTCATGGAACGAAGCCATTGACGCAGACCCCGGCACGAACAAAACGCCGTTCCACACGTACGCCCTGCGCGCAGGTACGTTCCCCGGCCGGGGCAACATCCGTTCCGGAGCAGAGCCGGTGGGGCGCGGCACGATCGGGTACATGACCCACGCGACCATCCGCGGACTTGCGGACGGGGTATACTACTGGAGCGTGCAGGCGGTGGATAACGGACTTGCGCGCTCGGAATGGGCTCCCGAGCAATCGTTCGTGATAGACACGAAGCCTCCGCGAGTTGCGCGCCTGCGCGGTGATACCCTCAGCGTTGGCCTCGATCGCGTGATCAACGTCGCGATTGATTTTGATGATGCGCTGACCGGTGTGGACACCCTTTCCACGATTGACGTCACGCTCTCTCTGGTCGGGCAGCCTTCGGTTCAGGTCACCAAACTCCGGTGGGACCCGGGTGACGTCTGGTTCGGGCAGGCATCAATACCCACGGGCAGTTTCCTGTTCGAGCCTGTCAGGGTACGCGTGCGGAACGTACGTGACATTCGCGGCAACGTTCTCGCCGACACCACGTTCGCCACCCGGCTCGTCTTCACGGCAGCACAGCGCATCGCACGGGAGGAGGGAGGCACGATCACGAACTCGGCGGGAACGATCAGCCTTTATGTTCCACCGCGGAGTTTCGACCGGGAGGTAGGCATTTCGCTTGCGCAACCGGATTCCGCGAGTTTGCCGGCCGGGCCGGGGCCGGGGCTTAGTCTGGCGGTGGAATTCACGCCCGACGTTGCGGTGGGCACTCTTGCGGTTCCAGCGGTGCTGACGATGAAGTACGGTGCTTCGCCGCGGGTGGCACGCGGGGCGGTGGTGGCCTCGAATCTGCACATCTTCCGCCTGGATGGTTCGACGTGGACGTATATCGGCGGGCTTGCGGATGACGCGACGAAAACCATCTCGGTGCCAGTCAATCACCTTGGAACGTACGCCCTGTTTGAAGCATCCGGGAACGTGACGGACGCGACACTCGGCGACCTGGCCTGCACGCCGCGCGTGTTCTCTCCCGGCACGACGCAAGGGTACAGCGACAAGACCGTGATCGCGTTCACCGTGTCAACCGCTGACGCGGGCAATTCCGCGACGATCAGCATCTTCAATACGGCGGGGCGGCTGGTGCGGGAGATGGCGCCCTCCATCGTTGCCGGCGCCAATTCCATCGCGTGGAACGGCACGGATGATGGCGGCAGCATCGCGCCCAGCGGGATGTATATCGTCGCCGTGAAGGTCGGAGGAGTCGAAAAGCGTCAGACAGTGGTGATTCTGAACAAGTACGCGCGTCCATGACCACGATACATTGAGCCCGCGTCAAACCGGTTCAGGGGTTGTCATACGACATAAGGTGAGGCGTTATGCGGATTCACTCAGCGCACACACGAAGGCTTCGTCGGAGGGTGGTCGGCGCAGCCTGTTCAATCGGCATCATGTGCATGGTTGCGACGGCGCATGCGGGGACTCCCAGCACAACGGTGGGAGTGGGGGCCCGCCCTCTGGGAATGGGCGGTGCCTTCGTAGGCCTCGCGGATGACGCGCACGCCATTTACTGGAATCCCGCCGGTCTGCCGCGGCTTCAGAGGCAGGAATTCACCGGCAGCTACATGCCCAACCGCCTCATCAGTGGCCTCAACACCGGTTACGGGGCCGCCACGATCCCCATCGGGGAACGGCAGGCGATCGGCGCGGACATGTTCTACGAGTCGTACAGCGACAACGAACTGTCGTTTACGTCATTCAATCTGCGCGCGTCGTACGGACTGTCGCTGTTCAACTGGCTGTCAGTGGGCGGGAACGCGAAGTACGTCGCCCCGCTTTCCGTGAAATACAACAACAATCAGGTGGACGATCCGCGCGGATTCGGCTTCGATGTTGGCACGCTGGTGGATTTCGGGAACCTCCTCCCGGCGCTGGAAGGGTTACGGCTCGGAGCTGTGGTGCGGGACGTGGGGGGGACCAGCGTAAAACACGATAACGACTTCTCGGAGAACATCTACCCCGCCACGTACGTGGTCGGAGCGTCATACAAGCTGAACGACAGTTTCACATTTGCCGCGGACCTCGATGATCGGGCGCGGTTCGGCGTCGAATACAGCCTGCTGAACCTTCTTTCTCTCCGGGCGGGCGTCCAGAGGACCGTTCAGGGGTACGGCACCGGCATGTACTACAACGGCGGCGCGGGTATCAAGTGGCGCGGGATCAAACTCGATTACGCGTATGAAACCCACCCGACGCTGAACCCGACCCACTACATGACGCTGTCATTCGTCTACAACCCGTCGTTCGTGACGATCCGTGATGCACGGATCACCCGGACTCCTCTCTTCCGAGCGCTGTACCGGTCGTACGAACAGGAGCCCGAGTTCGCGCAGGTTACGCTCAAGAACACCTCGCAGGACCCGCTTCGCGTGAATGTCGGGTTGCGGATACCGACTCTCATGGCGGAGGGAGCAAGCCACGCGCAGGATTTCACGTTGCCTCCCCAGAGCACGCAGACGGTATCGCTGGGCGTTACGCTGGATGACAGCCTGCTTATCCGCGACATCTCCAATTACGATAACCTCGTGCAGCCGGAAGTGTTCGTGAACTACACCCAGGAACGGGAGACAAAACAGGCACAGAAGAAGCTTTCCAGCGTGTTCGTTCTTGGTAAGAACAAACTTACCTGGCTCAACCCGACCGTGGCCGCGGCGTTTGTGACGCCGGACCATACGCCGATTGTGAATTTCGCTGACCGTGCGGCGAGCACGTTCCGCTCCGTGCGTGATACGGAGTTTTCCACGTGCCCGAATTACGGGACAGCGATGATTCTTTTCGGGGCAGTGAGCAAGTACGGTGTGCTGTACAACCCGGACCAGAATACTCCTTTTTACAAAATCGCGAGTGATACATCCCAGCTTGGTAACATTTTCGATACGGTCAAGTTCCCGATCGAGACGTTGCGTTCCCGGCTTGGGGATTGTGACGACGTGAGCGTGCTTTTCATTTCGCTTCTGGAATCACAGAGTGTTCCGACTGCATTGCTTGACGTGTTCGACCCTGTGCTTGGACACATCTACATGATGTTTGATACTGGTCTGACGCCGGAGCAGGCGATGCAGAGCGGTCTGTTCCTCTCTGAGGACGAATTCGTCACGTGGACCGACCCGGGTCAGGAAGTGCCGGAGGCTCATGCGTGGATTCCGGTGGAGACCACGATGTTCGGGCAGCCTTTTTCGGAGGCTGTTCGAGTCGGGCTTGCCGAGTATCGGGAGAAAAAGGCGCGGAACTACATCCGCGAGTGGTCAATTGCGCAGGGGCGTTCTCAGTATCAGGCGGGAATACTTGACTCGGCAAGCGTGGCATTTCCGAACGTGGGTGACGTTCAGCAGTACCTCGCCGCGGAGATTGAACGGATGAAGCGCCGTCTCGAGCTTCCGCCTCTGGAAGAGCCGATCACCGCAGAGAAGCTCTATATGCGCGGTGCAGAGCTTCGCCAGCGAGGGCAATATGCGCAGGCCATCGAAGCCTTCAGCGAAGCGATTCGCCTGCGGCCCGATTTTGCCGATGCGTACAACGGGCGGGGCGTGGCACGCAACCATGAGGGCGGGCGCGTGAGATATATGTCGGATGACCCTCCCAGGCGGCGTGAGGAGGCGGAACGTCTGTGGCGCGATGCGGTGGCGGACTTTCGTGAAGCCATCCGGCTCAATCCGCGCGAATCCGGCTACTGGGTGAACCTGATGATTTCGTTCCAGCTTCTGAACGATACGCAGGAAGCACAGCAGGCACGGGAGCAGGCGCTGCAGATCGACGAAGAACTGCGGCCGGTGCTGGAGGATATTTTCCGGACCGGGCAATGACGAGGTTGTTCTGTTTCCATGAAATGCCGCTCTGCAGGCCGTCGAACAGGCATCACTTGCGGAAAAATCCTGGCGCCGTATATTTTCTATTGTGGTAAACGGTACACTTTTGTGAAGGAACGCGTACACTTGTCTTACGGGTAGCGCACTTTTGCAAAGAGCATTTTGATTTGAATGATTTTCATTTTTCCAGGAGGCGTGTACGATGAGACGCACGTGGTGTGTTGCAGGGATGATGGCGGCTCTGGGAGTGTGTGCTCTCAGCACCGGGGCGCACGCCGCCAACCCTGATACCTCCCGAAGCGCGAAGAGTGCAGCGATGTTGATGCGTCTGGCGCGAGCGCAGCAACTGTCTGCCCGTCCCAGGACCTTCCAGACGCAGCAGGGAGTCGCGGTTGCCGCACGTCGCCACGCCGATGCCATGGAGCAGCAGAAGCGCACGCTTGCGATTCTGAATAACCAGTATCTCCGCGGCACTGCCGCGACCAGCCCTTCGGAGAGCGATATCCGGCAGACAATCGGCGTTCTGGAGCAGCAGTTGAACGCGCCGACACCGCCGGAGAACTCGTATGAAATCCGTTACTATCTTGCGGCATGCTATGAATCGCTGAATAACATTCCCAAGGCGAAAGAGCTGCTCCAGGCGATAGTGACTCAGTACGGTTCCAGCACGGACGATGTGGTAAAGGGCTTCGTCGAGCAGGCACGCGCGGACCTCGTGCGACTGGGCAGCTGACCGTCGGTACAACTGGACAGAGGGGGACAACGCCGTTGTCCCCTCTTTTTTTTCCCCCGAACAGCACGCCCCGGCGATTCCCGGTTTCCTCCCTCCCGTCCTCCCGCGGTTTTCAACTTTTCCGTCGCTGACCAGGGTTATCCCTTTGCGTCGGCGCGCGTTATCCGTTTCTTTTTTCCTTTGAATGCGCGCGTCCTCCTCCACCGGAGGCCGGGGCCTGTCGGAACCAGCCCGTTCGCCAAGGGGGTATCGAATGGCTGAAGAAAAGAAGTCACCCTGGGTGCGGCACATCCATCTCTGGCTTGCGCTTGCCGCGGGTCTATTCTTCGTGCTGCTCTCGTTGACCGATTTCTACGAACTGATCGAACTGAAGACGTACGATTACCGGTTGATCCTCCGGAACAAGATATTCGGCCCGCCGCGCCAGCTTCCCAATCTTGCCACGATTGACGTAGATGACTACTCGGTGGACAAGGAGGGGCGGTTTGAGGACTGGGACCGCACCTATCACGCGCGGATCATTGACATCGCCTCGGCGCTGGGCGCGCGGGCTATCGGGGTTGATTTCCTCATGCCCGAACCCAGCACACCCATGATTCGGGAGAACCAGGTTGCCGAAAGCGATGTTCATTCGCGGGAAGCGGTGCTTGCACTCTTCCGCAACCCGGACGTCGTTCTGTCTGACGCCTGTCGGAAGTGGAACAACGTCTACTTCGCGCAGTATCTGACCGAAGCGGAAGCGCAGGATTACGAGCGCTCGCTTCGGGAGAATCCGCCGCGCACGGAGGTGGAAGAGCACCGTTTCCAGCTCGTACAACCGTTCACGATTCCGATCACGCAGGATTTCCAGAAGGAGTTCGTGGTCGGGTCTCAGCTCTGGGCTCCGGTGGATACGTTCCTGGCAACGGCCCGGGGCGCCGGTCAGGTCCAACCGATTCCGGATATGGACGGTATTGTGCGCCGGAACCGGGCGTTTTACGTGTACGATGGCCGGATATTCCCGTCCCTTTCGATCGTGATGGCCGCGGACTACCTCGGCGTTCCCCTGAGCTCATTCAAGTTTGAGCCGGGACGGGTCATACTGCCGAACGCTCATATTCCGGGCGAGCCGACGCCCCGCGACGTTGTCATTCCGCTGGGTGCACGCGGGACAATTCTCGTGAACTGGGCGGGAGACTACCGGAGCACCTACCGCCATTTCCCTTATGCCAGTGTCAAGACCTTCTGGGAAGTTCACCAGCGCGAGCAACTGGCCGGTCTGGTGAAACGCGAGCTTACCCGCGATCCCGCGCTCCTCGACGGCCTCATGAGCGGCCAGATTGACCTTTCGGAGTTCACGCTCAGCCGAATGATGGAGCTTTCGCGCGTTCCGTCGGTGGACGTCAAGACCGGCCTCCAGAATGTTGCCGTGGCCCTGAAGATGAGCGGCGCGGTTTCCCGCAGGGCACCGGTTACCGAGGCGTTGCGGGATGCATTTGGCAAAACGACCGGTATACCCGACATCGCGCGGTGGCGCGCCCTTTACGAGGAGCTTCTGCTCAACCGGCGAATGGCGGACCTTTTCGCCGGGCGGCCCGACCTCACGCTTGCTGATGCAGCGCGGGACCTCAACATGCCGGCTGCCCGGGTGGAGAGCACGTACACGAGGATTCGCACGCTTGTCTCTCCGCTCACCGGGGAGATCGCACCGGGCAATTTCCCGCTCTGGTTCTTCGCGCAGACGCGGGACGGCGCTCCCGTCGCAGTTAATGACAGCGTGAACAGCGTGCTGGCGAGCGCCATGAAGGAATTCCTTCGGAGGCACGGTGTCATAAGCGATGCGGTGGTGGCGGGGATCGTCACGCCGACTCCCGAAACGAGCGCGGATCTTACCAACCTTGCAGTCCGTGTGGTCGCGTTTGCGGCGGGGTACCCGGAGCAGGACTACGTCGCCGTGGCGGGGAGTGTCGTTCAGGCCGCGCTGCTCGAGCCGTTGTTAGCCCAGGGTACGTCGTTCGACGACGTCGTGCAACAGCTGTTTCAGGTGTCTCCCTCGGATCTGCCGGCCGAAGTGATACGGCCGTACCGGGATACCTACAACACGCTCTGGAGAAACAACAACCTTGCGGTACTCCTGAAGGCGGACACAAGCCTTTCCGTGCAGGCAGCAGCGGATACGCTGGCGGCGCTCCTGAGGAAAAGCACGGGGAATGACTCCGCAACGGTTTCAGCTGAGGATATCGTCGCTGAGCATGCGATTCTGTTGAAACAGATAAAGGAGCGGGGGGACGTCCCGCCTGAAGCGCACCCGCTCGTCTTCAACACGGTTGTTGTGGACGGCAGGCCGGTGTCCGCATCCGATTTTGAAGGAGCCGTGTTGTTCTACGGCATCACGTCCACCGGCGGGCACGACAGGAATCCGACCCCCTTTGAGCCGCGCTATCCGATGGTGGGAATGCACTTGAACCTGTTCAACCAGGTCGTGACGGGGGCGTTCCTCCATCAGGCCCCCGGATGGGTTGACTGGGTGATCATTCTGGTGGTGGCGCTCCTAATGGGGCTTCTCGTGCCCAGAATGTCGCCCGTGAATGGCGGGATCCTCGCTTTCGGCATGGTGGCGGTGTTCCTTGTGGCCGCCGTGATTCTGTTCGCGAAGGGGCGAATCTGGATCGACACCGTGGGACCGTTTGGCGCGATCACGTTCGGGTATCTTGTGATCACGGTCCGGAACTACGTGGTGGGAGAGAAGGAGAAGAAGTTCATCAAAGGGGCCTTCTCGGCATACCTCGCACCGGAAGTGGTTGAGATTATCGCAAATGATCCGGAAGGCCTGAAGCTTGGTGGTTCGCCCGAGCATATCACGGCGTTCTTCAGTGACGTGAAGGGGTTTTCCACGATATCGGAAGCGTTGAGCCCGACCGAACTGGTGAACCTTCTGAACGAGTACCTGACCGAGATGTGCGATATCGCCTTCAAGTACGGCGCCACGGTGGACAAATTCATCGGCGACGCGATCGTTGCATTCTTCGGTGCGCCAATCAAGTATGAAGACCACGCGGTGAGGGCGTGTCTCTGTGCGTGCGAAATGCAGTCGCGACTGGCAGTGCTTCGCGAGAAATGGAAGGCGGAGGGCAGGCACGAGATATTCTGCCGCATCGGGCTTAACACCGGAAACGCGGTTATCGGCAACATGGGCGGCCGTCAGCGGTTCAACTACACCATGATGGGCGACACGGTGAACCTTGCCGCGCGGTTGGAAAGCGGCGCCAAGCAGTTTGGCGTCTACACAATGATTACCGATGTCACCTACAACGCTGCTCGCGACGTAATCGAAGCCCGCGAGCTTGACAGGATCGTCGTGATCGGCAAGAAAGAGCCGGTGACCATCTACGAGGTTCTGTCCAAAAAAGGCGAACTCGACCCCAAAAAGAAACAGATCGCGGACTTTTATGCTGAGGGTCTTGCGTACTACCGCGAACAGAACTGGGACGCCGCGGTGGCGAAATGGCGCGCCGCCATGGCGGTTGACCCTGACCATCCGGACGCAACCTCCGGCATCTTCATCAAGCGTATCGATGCGATACGCGCGGGGAAGGTGGAGATCCCGAAGGATTGGAACGGCGTCTGGGAAATGACGGAGAAGTAAACCGCACGAACGTTGCGCATCACCCCCTCCGACTCTTATGACGGCGGAGGGGGTGTATTTTTCCGGGAAAGCCGCATGGGATTCCCTTCACACGTGTACCGCAACGTTTCGTTGCTGGTGCTGGTATCGTCCACCGCTCTGGCGGCACCGTTCGTCGGGTCCCCCCGCGAATACGCCCTCGGAATCGGCGCGCTGGGCGCCGCCGCCCTGCTGGAGCAATGGCCGCCGAATCGTTCCCATCCGCTTATCGGCGGAGAACAGAAGCCGTATGTCGAACGGGAACGCGTGCCCGACTGGGCGCTGGCCGGCGCGCACCTCGTCACGGTCGCGGCAATCCGCTTTTCGGAAAGCCCTGACCGGGTACGTTACGCCCATGGCTATGGGATGGCAGTTGCGTTGACGCAGGCAACCACGTCGCTCACGAAGGGGATCGTCGGACGAAAACGGCCCAACGAGGACGCGGCGGTTGTTCTGGGAAAGAGCAGCAAATCGCGGAGTTTCTTCAGCGGACACGCGAGCACAGGATTCTGCCTGGCCACCTACTCCTCCGCGTACGCACGGCGTGCCTCGCCAACGCTGTACGTAAGAGCAGGTGTTCCCCTCGCGACGTACGGGGCGGCAACGTACGCGGCGTGGAGCAGGGTGGCCGAACACCGGCACTACCCCGCCGATGTGATCGCCGGAGCAGCCGCAGGCACGGCCATCGGCGCGCTTGTATTCCGCTGGTACGACGGGATGGAGGCGGCCGGGCGGCGGGACGCCTCCGTCAGCGTGTTCCCGCTGCCGCGGGGCGCCGCGGTGTCGGTAGCATTCTGAGGGGGAAATAAGCCGCCACCGAAGCAACACCTGCGGTCTCCGGAGACTCCTGTCCGCGCAAGTTCTTCCTCCGCCTGAACTTCGCTTTAACGCAGCAGGGTCATTCTCTTCGTCAGCACACCCTCGCGCGCAGTCAGCCGCACCAGGTACACGCCGCTGGCAACCTGGCGGTCCATCGCGTCATATCCGTCCCACACAACCGAGTGAGAACCCGCCGGGAACGGCTGATCCGCCAGCGTTCGCACGAGCCTGCCGTTTACGTCATACACCGCCAGTTGAACCGGCGAGGCTGCGGTCAACGTGAAACGGATATTCGTGCCGGGATTGAACGGGTTGGGAGCGTTTTGATCCAGACGGAATTCGAGCGGCACGCGCGGGGCTTGTACGTCATTCGTGCTGGCGAAGCGCGCCACAACCGTCGTGTCGCATGCGAGGGTGAGGAGGAGAGTATCGCTCGTACTGATGGTTCCGGTGCTGGTTTCCCAGCCGACGAAAAGATACCCGGGCTTCGGCGTTGCCACGAGGCGTACCGGGATATCACGGAAATAGGCGCCGCGCCACGGGTACACCCCACGCGAAACCCCGGGGAACCCGTCCTCAATCGTGATGCGGTTGATCCGAACCGTCCCGCAGTTCTGTGCCGGCCCGGCTGTGTTGATGGTTACCGCCGCAGTGTCAGCCGTGTACGTTCTGAAGTAGCCCAGGATGTGCTGGATCATGTGAGGACGGCGTGCAGTGGCGAAATTGCGAAGCGTTTGAACGTATGCGGTCCAGTAATACAAGTATTTCGGCTCGCCCCACCGCGCGATGTGCTCCGGCATTCCGGGTGCGATCTGTGCCGCGAGGGAGTCTATCATACCGATCATCCGCGGTTCCGTGAATGTGGAGTTCAGCTGGTCGGCGAGCGTGTTGATGAACATCGTCCGGAAATCGGGGTTGAGCAGGAGCCATCGGAGGAGCCAGGTGGATTCCTGATTCGGGTTGCCGATGGTCGCCCAGATCAGGGTGTTCTGGTCCGCCTGTGAACTTTCCCGGAGGCCAAACCCGCGGTCGAAGTCGTACGCCAGCCACCTCCAGCGTCCGTCCAACTGGCCGGCACCGGGAGTGTAGGGAACGCGGGCACGCCAGACGCGCACGTTCTTGTGTGGCCAGTCCGTGTTGGCGGCAAAGATGTTCGCCGCGCAGTACTCGGCGAAGTTTTCCACATCCACGAGCGTTTTGAAGTGCTCGTATACCTGCGGGTCCGCCGCGGAATGGTTTTTGGTGTAGGAGAGCATCCCCGTGAATGCCGTTGCATCACCGGGATCAGCATCAAATGGGCCACCGGGGAGGCTGTAGTCGATTTCGATCAGGTCCACGGCGGAAGGATCGGCGCCGTGATGTGTCTGGAGGTAGTATTCGTCGTACCGGTCCCGAAAGAAATGAATACCCCAGTAATCGCCGTTGAAGAACACCACCACAGGCCGGTACTTCTGCGTGTCAAAGCTCAGATGGCTCACGAGGCTCTGGATCACCCCGTCGCGGATGAGTGCGGTGTAGATGTCGCTGGCGCCGGTGCGCACGAGAATACGCTTGAAGCGAGTGATGTCGCTTTCGGGGAATAACCGCGTGTCAAACCAATCCCTGCCGTACGATGATTTCGCATAGAGGCGGAACGGCTTCTGGAAATAGTCGCGAGTGTAGTTTCCGTGGATGCGCATCCCCGCGCCCTGCGAGAATGCGAGTGTCCCATCTTCTTCCATGAGCTCCACGTGCACCGGCCGCTCCCAGTCGCCCCCGCTCTGGTAGAAGTTGGCATCTTCTTTCACCCCGGTCTGTGCATACTTGCTGCCCGGCACGTAGATGCCGATGGTGTCATCGAAAAGGTTCACGGAATCTGTTACGAGTGAGAGCACAGGAAACGGATAACGCGCCCTCCCTTTCGGCGTGACAAAATATGTTCCGGTCACTGTTTTGCTGGGAAGGAAACCCGGTTTGAAGGCTCGTGCGCGAACGGGAGTGCCGCGGAACACATTGCCGGCGGGTTCATGCCAGACGTTGTATGGATTGGTAGTGCGGACAAGAAGGATCCCCGATGCCGGACCGGTGCGGTCTTCGATGCGTAACGCACCGGAATACACGGGGGACGTCTCAGTCGGCTCCGATCCGTCCACCGTGTACCGAATTATTGCCTGTGCGTCGCCGGACGAGATGGAGAGGTCAAATGGAGCCGGGTAGAACCCCGCCGAGTGAGAAAACGCCGGGGGCTCCAGAACAGCCTGTCCGCCGCCGACATTGCTGCGGCCTGGAGTTGCAACGCTGAAATACACGAGCTGACTGCCGCCATCCGGGGTACGACCCCAGGAAACGTCCTTGCCCATGGCTGCGCGTGGAAGACTATCCTGCAGCGTTCCATCCGGCCGCGTAAGAACGATTGTTTCCCCGTCGGAACTGAGTTTGAAGTTTGTGTGGAGAGCCCCGCTCGGATTCGTGGAGTCTTTGTCTGACGCCCAGACGAGCAGAAACTCGCCCGGAGCGAGGGAAACCGCGGGGAACACCCACTGAAAAGGATTCGACGGGGTATCCGTGAGACCATATCCGCTTAGTTGGACGGTGTCAGTGCTGTCATTGTACAGTTCAATCCAATCGGCGTACGTGCCTGCGGCGTCGGTGATGGTTGCGCTGTTTGATGCCATCACCTCGTTGAGAACAACGGTTCCTCCGTGTGCGCTGGTCGCCAGAAATGCGGCCGATAGAGCTGCCGCCCGTAAGATTCCATGAAACATGCCATGTCTCCCATCCCCCGATGTACTACGGTTATTACGGAAAAGGTACGGCACCCGGCCGGAAAATGGAAAGGCAACCGCGCATTGCCCGGAGGCTGAAGGGGCTGACCGGCCCGCCGGTCGGTTGGTCAGGCGGGGCGAAGGGCGCATATTCTGGTGGTGCACAACGGCACCCGATTGCGGAACGAAATCCAACGAAGGAGCAGACGTATGGCCACTGATCGCGAGCTGTTTGCGCCTCTCCCGCGCGAAGAAGTGATCAAAGCAGTGGAACGCAGAAAGCCGGCACGCATTCCGCTTGTGATGGCAAAGTGGTGGGGAGAGGGCCTGGGAGACCAGTATGGCGACCGCCTGCGGGAATTCGACCGCATACCTGACGACGTGGGAATGCTCTGGTGGGGGCCGCTGGATGTGGGGAAAATGGGGCTCTCGTGGCAGGCAAAGAGTGGCGCCGCGCACGACAGCCATTGCGTGATAGACGACTGGAACCATCTTGACGAATTCATCGAGAAAATGCCGGATCCCGAGCGCGATGAAGCCTTTTCAGGCCTCCTTGAGCATGCGGAGAGGATGCGGAAGAACGACCGGTACATCCTGTTTGGCTGGTGGGGGTTGTTTTTTGAGCGGCCGTGGGGTTTGCGCGGCATGGAGAACCTCATGGCGGACTACTACGAGGCGCCTGAACAGGTGCACCGGCTCCACAGCGCGCTGGCGGACCTCTACACCGGCTACATCAAACGGGCGGCGGGGGAGTTCAAGCCGGACGGCTTCTGGACCAGCGACGACCTTGGCCACCAGACGCAGTCCATGATGCGGCGGGAGCAGTTCGACGCGTTGCTGAAGCCCTATTACGACCGCGTGGGCAGAGCGTGTGACGAAGCCGGCATGCACTGGTGGCTCCACAGTTGCGGCAACAACACCGTTCTGCTGCCATCTCTGATCGACGCGGGAGTTGACGTGTTTCACCCCGTGCAGAAGCACACGATGGACGAAATCGCCGTTGCGCGGGAGTTCGGCGGGAAGATCGCCTTCCTGGCGGGGATTGACGTGCAGCACACGCTGCAGGAAAAGACGCCGGAAGGCGTACGCGAAGAGGTACGGTTCCTTATCGATACATTTGATCAGCCCGAGGGCGGGATGTGTATCGCGTCAGGGAACGGAATTGTCAGCGGCACGCCGTTTGAGAACATCGAGGCATTTCTGGACGAATCCGTGCGGTACGGGGCGGCTCACCGGAGCAGGTTTACCTGAGCCAGGTCTACCTGAGCGCGATAAGCGCTGTTCAGGGGCTGCGTCGCGGGTTTGAAATGAACTTCAAGGAGAAATAGCGAAAACCGGAGAGAAAAAAACGAGGAACTGGACGGCGTGCCGACAGGAATTCCGTGCTACGCCGTCTTCTTTTTTTCCGTTAACGGCGTTTCCAGCGTCTGCACCGGTACGAATCGCCGGCAGTCGCCCTTCACGTCGTCGTGGCAGTGTTCTTCCGGGTGGTTGGCGGACGCCGCGCACAGATCCTCGGCAATGTAGTTCTTACACTCGGGTTTCGAGCTTTTCATCGCGTTTCCTCCGCGTGTTCCGGCGCACGGGTTGTCCATATACCAAAGATAGCGGAGCGGATGCCGGTTGTCAAAGAACGGACGCGTCCGGGCCGACCGACAGAAACGATGGATGGGCTTGCGGCTGCCACGCACGCGCGCGTTCAGGCGATCCGATTGCCCATGCCCTGCCTCAGGCGCCGACCCACCGAGAAGGACACCGGGGTTGACCCCTGGCACCAACCTGGTATCATTCGTGGTGGCAACGGAAACCGATCGGTTTTTCCCTTTCTTTCACTTTGGGGGGAGGTGCGCGATGGACAGGGTGAAACGGCTTGTGACCGCTACGGTGATGGGCATTCTGTGCGGTTTCGTGTGCCTCGGTCTCGCGGCGAACGGGCCGGGAGACGTCCCGATGCCGGTGGCATTGACTCTTATCACCGGGCGGGCGCTTATCGGTGTGGCGATCGGTATCAGTTGCTTCGCGCTCGGGCACTGGGCGATTCACGGTCTGGTGATGGGGCTGGTGTTCAGTCTGCCGACCGGATTCGGCGCCATGCTGGGGCCCGGCACGCCGGAGTTTTCTCCCTGGTCTCTCTGCATGTGGACCATCATCCTTGGCGGGATCTACGGAGTGGTGATCGAGTTCGTCACGACGGTGGTGTTCAAGGCGAAGATGCAGGGGTAACGCGTGGAGGCTCCTGTTGAGTGGCTGCTTGCGGG
The DNA here is from genome assembly GCA_022706085.1 of Candidatus Latescibacterota bacterium. GTDB lineage: Bacteria > Latescibacterota > MWCZ01 > MWCZ01 > MWCZ01 > MWCZ01. Next base: position 574,577 of record JAKJDF010000001.1, read on the forward strand.
CGAGCCATTCGTCGAATATCGCACCCGGCGGGATCTGCTCGATCAATCGGAAACCGAGGATGCGGTCCGTGCCGCGCGCACCGCGATGCTGGCGGACCCCCGCGTGGTCGGACTGATCGCGGGGCTTTCGGAGTGGCCAGGTGCGGTGATCGCCAGCCACAGAAGCGCGGGCCAACCCTTCCACCGGCTCAATTTCCTCGCGGACCTCGGGCTTACCGTCGCGGACGAGGGCGTAGAAACGATCGCCAACGCGGTCGTGGCGCGCCAGTCCGATGAAGGGCTGTTTCAGCTCCCTCTGGACATTCCGCTTCAGTACGGCGGCCCCGGGAAGAACACGTGGGCATGGGCGCTCTGCGATGCTCCGTTGCTTGTGTATGCCCTCGCAAAGATGGGTATGACGGAGGATCCTCGCGTTGTGAGGGCAGTGGATTTCCTCGGCGCACTGGTTCGGGCAAATGGCTGGCCCTGCGTCGTCTCAAAGGAGCTGGGCAAATTCCGCGGCCCGGGGCGAAAGGACGACCCCTGTCCGTTCGCTACTCTGGCCATGCTCAAAGCGCTTTCGCAGTTCGAGCACCTACGGGAGGGCCCGGAAGCCCGCACCGGCGTGGAGGCGCTCCTCGTCCTCTGGGAGGCGAGCCGCACGCAGCATCCCTACATGTTCTTCATGGGCACGGATTTCCGGAAACTCAAGGCACCACTCGTCTGGTACGACCTGCTGCACGTGCTGGACGTTCTCTCCCAGTTCCCCTTCGCGGCTTCTGACCGTCGCATGGGCGACATGGTGGGAACGCTGCGGGCAAAGGCGGACACGGATGGCCGGTTCGCGCCGGAGTCCGTCTGGCAGGCATGGTCCGGGTGGGAATTCGGGCAGAAGAAGGCGCCTTCGCGGTGGGTGACGTTTCTGGCATGGCGTGTCCTGAGGCGGGTGGGGGGCGAATAATCGAGTGCCCTCCACGGTGGTCGGCGTGCACGGCGGGGGCGGCCTCAGCGATGCCGCCCTGCCGCGACGTGTTTGCCGACAGGACAGGTAGGGCGCTTTCGCCGAAAGCGCCGTGGTTGAGGAATGCCTCCCGTCATGTCTGAGAGGTCGCTCTTGTGACGCAAAACCACCTGCCCCAACGGAAGCGGCTCTCGCACGCAATCCCTGACTGGGTGAACACCGACGCTGTCTTCTTCGTGACGATCTGCGCCCGCCCACGCGGAATCGATCAACTGTGCAAGGACCATTTCGCAGATGGCCTGCTCAATTCGGTCCGGCACCGGGAGGAACTCCGCCAGTGGTGGGTCCACCTTGCGGTGGTGATGCCAGATCATGTGCATCTGCTGGTGAGTTTTGCCCCGAAACCGGGATTGGAGCGGGTCATCACCGCGTGGAAGCGACTCACGGCCCGGAATCTCGGAATCGCGAGGCAGGATGGGTTATTCGACAGCAGGTTACGAACCGCGCGGTCCATTGAAGAAAAAGGGGCATACGTTCAGGAGAATCCCGTGCGAGCGGGGTTGGTAGCCAATGCCAGCGATTGGCCGTACACCTGGACACATTGAGATGGGGCGGGGTGCTTGCGCAGCGGCGGCCTCGGTGATGCCGCCCTACCTTTCCCCCTTTGGCGGCCTTGCGTATCCTTAACAGAGCATTTGCGCGTGTTTTTCCGCCCGCTTTTGGGCTGACATCATCGTTTCACCGGCTTTCACCAAGGAGCCATCATGCCAGCGAAGGCGAAGAGCAAACCCAGCAAAGTGCGCGTCGGATTCATCGGTTCCGGCGGCATCGCCCGTCATTACATGGGCCTGTTCACGAAGCACATGGCCGACGACGTCGAAATCGTCGCGATCTCCGATTCAAGCGAAGCGGCGCTTGCGCTCGCTGGCGACCAGTTCAGCATCGCCAAGCGGTTCAAGAACTACAAGGACATGCTCAAGATTAAAGAGCTGGACGCCGTATGCGTCTGCACGCCGAACTACCTGCACGCGCAGCCGACGATTGACGCGCTGGCGGCGGGCAAGCATGTCATCGTGGAAAAGCCGATGGCCATGAACGCGACCGAGGCCGCGGCGATGGTAAAAGCCGGCAAGGACAACAAACGTGTCCTCGTCATCGGATTCCAGTACCGTTACGCACCGTCCGCGCAGGTAATCAAACGCGCGATTGACGAGGGGCAATTCGGAAAGGTGCTGTTCGCGCGGTGCCAGGCGCTGCGCCGCCGGGGGATACCCAACTGGGGTGTGTTCACGCGCAAGGACCTGCAGGGCGGCGGCCCCATGATTGACATCGGCGTGCACATCATCGAAGTGGCGCATTACCTGATGGGCAGCCCGAAGCCGGTGTCGGCATTCGGTTCCACGTACACGTACATCGGCGACAAAGAAGAGAAAGCCAAAGGCGTTGCCTGCGGGTGGCCGAACTGGGACTACAAGAACTACACCGTGGAAGACCTCGCCGTGGGGCTGATCAAGTTCGACAACGGCGCCACGCTTTCCGTGGAGGCCTCTTTCGCGGCACATATCGAGAAGGACGTCTTCAGCTTCACCCTGATGGGGGAGAAGGCTGGCGCGCAGTTCGAGCCTCTTATGCTGTTCAAGGACGAGGCCGGCGTGATGGTGAACGTCACCCCCACCTATGTGGGCGGACAGGATGGCTTCCTCACCAAGCTGCAGGACTTCATCGAGTGCGTGAAAACCGGCAAGCAACCGCAGGCGCCGGGCGAGCACGGGCTCATGGTGCAGCAGATCCTCGACGGCGTGTACCGTTCCGCCGAAACCGGGAAGGTGGTAACGTTCAAGTAGGCGTTACGCACAGCAAACACCACGGAATGCGAAACCGCACGTGCCAATCCGGTGCGTGCGGTTTTCTTGTTTGGCGGTACGAAAGACGAATTGAACGCGTTCACCACATGAAAAGACACGGAAGAAAAACCGTAAGGCCTATTTGCGTCTCATCTCCTCCCAACGATCCAAAGCCAGCCGGGTTCCGGGCCGCCAACGAACAGTTGGCCTTCCATGGTACGGATTTCAACCCGGTCAAAGCCTACCTCCTTCATGACCTGCATCTTCTGATCGAGACTCACGGGGCGTTGCGGGGTGACGGTCCGTTGCTCGATAACATCCCGTTGCGGATCTATCGTTATCCACGCATTTTCACGGACCCCTGTCCGTTCGTCCGTTTCGTGGAGTTCGAGACGGAAACGCCACAACGCAGAGGCAGCCTGGAGGTTGCTGACAATCCGCGGCGGTCTCGGCGAGACCGCCCTACCGGAGTTTCTCTGCGCGCCGCAGAACCGTCATTCCCGCAATCGCCTCGCAAAAAGGCCTCATTCCGCGTGCTCCATCGAGCACGACGCGAAGGCGGGAATGACAGCTTCCTCTTTGGATGGGTTGAGCCAGCGCCGGTGCGTCTCGATACATCGAACGGGGAACGCCGCTTCGCTTCCGTTCCTTCTCCGTTCGCCACTCGACGACCGGCCCCCGTCATTCCCCGGCAGGCGCTTGCTCCGCCCGGTCCTTCCCCAGCCCTTTCACGTCTTCAATGACGAGGTACAGACACGGCACGAGGATGAGCGTGATGGCCGTGGCAAAGAGGATTCCATACCCGAGCGAAATCGCCATGGGAATCATGAAACGCGCCTGCCGCGACGTCTCGAAGATCATAGGGACAAGGCCGCAGAACGTGGTGAGCGATGACAGAATAATCGGGCGGAAACGGCGGATGCCCGCCCGGTGGATGGCGTCGTGTGCGTTGTCCCCCTCCAGTCGACAACGGTTGGCATAATCGATCATCACCAGCGCATTGTTCACGACGACACCCGCGAGGGCAACCATGCCCATCATGCTGATGAGGTCAATCGAATAGCCCATTATCAGGTGGCCAAGCAGTGCGCCGACGATGCCGAACGGAATCGCCGTCATGACGATGAGCGGCTGGCTGTAGCTGCGGAACGGAATGGCAAGGAGCACGTAGATGACGAGAAGCGCCAGCAGGAATCCCCGGTAGAGACTGTCCATGGACTCCGTCATCGTTGCCTGGCGCCCCTGGAAACTCCACGAGAGACCCGGGAAATCGCGCACCAGTTGTGGCAGAACTTCCATCTGGAGCGTTTCCAGCACACGATTGGTTTCCTTCTCGGGAATCACGCTCGCCCGCACCGTGACGGTACGCCGCCCATCCCGCCGCGCGATGCTGGTAAAGGCCCGCCCCCGCTCCACTTCGGCGACTTCATAGAGCGGGACATCCCGACCGCCGGGCGTTCGAATCAGAAGCTGCTCCACGTCGTATTCGCTGAGGCGCTCCGATTCCGGAAGCCGGACGCGGACGGTGACCTCGTTGCGCCCCCGCTGCTGCCGCAGCGCTTCCGTGCCAAGGAACGAATTGCGCACCTGCCGCGCCACGTCCGTCGGCGTCAACCCCAGGCTCAACCCTTCCGGTTTGACGCGGAAACTGAGTTGTTGCTTCCCCGGGCTGTACCCGTCGTCAATGTCCCTGGTCTGGGTGAAATGGGCAAGTTTCCGTGCAAGGTCGCGGCTGGCCCCGGCGAGTATGTCGATATTGGAATGGGTCAGTTCCACGGTCACCGAGGAGCCTCCTCCCGGGCCGCCGCGGTCCGACTCGAATTTCAATGACTGAAGGCCCGGTATCTGGCCTGTCTTTTCACGCCAGATGTCCGTTGTTTCACCCGTCGAAAGGGGACGAATATCGGGGTCGGTGAGGTAAATCGCCACTTCGACGACGTTTTCGTTGATGTTCGCGTAAATCCCCTGCACAAGTGCGTCGCCGTATTCCGCCCTGATTTTCTCCGCACTTGCCACGAGCCGGTCGCGTACGGCAACCGCGCGCCGGAAAGGGCTTCCATAGGGAAGCGTTGCCGTGACGTACGCGCGGTCGGATTCCACCTTCGCCATGAGGACGATGCCCATGCGTCCACTGGCAGCGTACGCCACCATTATTGTCAATACGGCCACGAATACTGCGATTGTCAGGTATCTCCGGCGGAGAGCCTTTTCGACGAACGGGTCGTAGACGTTGTTGATGAAACGGTACAGCCCGCCGCTGACTTTTTGTTGGAACTCAGCCACGCGGTGCATGGCGCTTCCCTCGCGCGCGGCGAGAGAGCGCGCGAGCTGGGCGGGAAGGATCAGAATCGGTTGAATCCACGCGATCAGCGTCGTGAAGATGACCACGAACGGTACAACGCTCCACATCTTGCCGATCCAGCCGGGCATGAACAGGAGGGGAACGAATGACGCGATGTTGGTGAGCATGCTGAACGCAATTGCCAGGTTGACTTCTCGTACGCCCTGCACCGCCGCATCGAGAACTTCCATACCCCGGCGGCGGTACTCGTAGATGTTTTCCCCGGCAACGATCGCGCTATCCACGCACAGGCCCAGCGCCATGATGAAGGCGAACATGCTCATCATGTTGATGGAGACGTTCAGCGTCGGCATGAACAGGATGGTACCCAGAAACGCGGTGGGGATGGCCATGGTCACCCAGAGCGCAAGCTTCGGTGCAAGAAACAACCCGAGCACCAGCAATACCAGGATCAGACCGGACGCAGCGTTTCGAAGGAGGAGGTCGAGGCGCTGACGATAGGTGACACTCTGGTCCATGCGAAATGCGTAATGCACGCCGGGAGGGAAATCCGCCGCAATTTCGTCCAGCGCTTCATGCGCTGCGTTGGACACGCCGATGGGGGTCTGATCGCCCACGCGATAGACGTCCACATTGACGGCCAGTTGCCCGTCGAATGTCGCCAGGCGATTGCTGTCCTCGAACCCTTCGCGCACCTCGGCGATATCGCTCAGATGCACGACGACGCCGGAGGGTGTGGTGATGATCGGGATGGCCCCGAATTCGCGGGCCCAGTCGCGCCGCTCCTTGACGCGAAGAAGGATCTCTCCCGCGTCACTCCTGATGCTTCCGCCCGGCAACTCAACCGCTACCTGTCGGATTGTCTGGGCAACCTGCGCCAGCGTGAGGTTGTACCGCCGAAGGTTTTCCCGTGGAACATCCACGTGGATCTCGTAATCGCGCACCCCGCTGAGATCAACCTGGGTAATCCCCGGTTTCTGCAGTAGTTTTTCGCGCACGAGCTCGGCAGCATCACGCAGGACCCAATCGTCAACATCTCCGTAGATGAGAATCGCCAACACGTTCCGCCGCGAGATTGCCAGCGCTACCTGGGGTTTTTCGGCGTCCTGGGGAAATGTGGAGATGCGCTGTATTGCCTGCTGGATATCTTGGTACACGCGCTGGGCATCCGCGCCTTCTTCGATTTCCACCGAAACCGAGCCAGAGCCTTCCGCGGCCGTTGCTGTGATCTGTTTGATCCCGTCTATCCCGCGGATTGCCTCCTCCACTACGAGGATGATGCCCTGTTCCACCTCCTCCGGGCTCGCGCCGGGATAGGGCACCCGTATATCAACCCGGTCGAGTTCGAACTCCGGGTACACCTCCTGCTTGATCCGATACGCGGCGACAAGCCCCCCCATGATGAACACAAGCATGAGCAGACTTGCGGTGACTCGATTGTGCACCATCCACGCAAGCGGTCCGTTGTGCTGTACCGGCGGGAACCTGTTCTCCGGGCTGTTCACCGGCTCGTCCCCCTTGTGGCGTTGCGCGCTGCCGGTTCCTCCCGTGTGCGAAGCGGCTGGCCTTCCACCGCGGCGCTGAGGTCGGTGGTTACGATGCGTTCCCCTTCCCGCACCCCGCCGGTGACGTAGACAGCATCCGGGCTTTTCAGGGCGATGGTTACGGGCCGAATCTCGAGGCGGCTGCTGTCATTCATGATCCACACGCGATCGCCTTCACGAAGGAGGTCCCGGCGGATTTTGGCGGCTGAGGGCACCGGATTGCCGCGTATGGCAACTCGCACGTACGAGCCAACCAGCAGGGAGGGTTTTCCCTCGTTGTTCCGCGTGAGCGCAAGCGGATCGGGCACGGAGATAAGCACGCGCGCCATGCGGCCCTGTTCCTCCAGATCGCCCGCTACCCGTGCCACGTATCCTTCCCGGACGACGCCGCTGCCCCATTCAACATCGTTGGAGATGACTGCCGGCGAACCCTTCCCTGTCGCGGATCGCGGAACACTGATCCACCGCAGCTGGTTCACCGGCACGGACGCCGTCACCCAGTACTCATCCGTGCCCATGAGCGCAGCCAGCGGCGCGTTGGCGGAAACTCGCGCTCCGACGTTGACATACGCCACCTTGACGACCGCATTGAAGGGAGCGGAAACCCCCGTGCGGCGCCGATTCAGCCGCGCCTGCGCCAGTGCTGCTTCTGCTGACGCCAGAGCAGCCTGCGCCGTTTCCAGCTGCGGCTGACGGAGCGCAAGCGCTCTCTCCGCTTCCCCGCCTTGCTGCCCCAGAAGCTCAAACTCGCGCCGCGCCACCGCCTGTTTCCCCATCTCGGTTGCAAGCTCGCTGCGCGCGCGGGTGACCTCCGCCGCAGCGCGCTCTACCGCAAAATCGTAGTCCGCCGGGTCAATCTGCACGAGGAGTTGGCCCTTGCGGAGTCGGCCGCCCGGGATGAGCTCGGGGCTGAAATTCAGGACCTCGCCGGCCACCGGCGCCGCAACCTGAACCTCCTGCGCGGGCTCGACCGTTCCCATTGCTTCAATGGTGACCACGTGTTCAGCGAAATGGAGGGTATCTACCTCAACGAGGCGCGCGTTGACCGGCCGCTGGCGCCGTTCGGCCCTCGGGGCGGTTTTCATGAGATAGTACGCGACGAGTGACGCCGCGATGACAATCGCCAGTGGAACCACCGCCCGCAGAATCCTCCTGTCACCTTTCTGCGGGATGAGTGTCGGTGTGCTGCTATCTGCCATCTTGTTCCATTTCCTGCGAAGAGGCTCTGGTCACCGCGAGCCTGTGGGCGGTCCGGGGCGGGTCAGCTCCCAACCGCCGCTGAGGGCTCTGTAGAGGGCGATGCGGTTTTCGATGAGCGCAAGCTGCGCTCCGAGATATGAGATTTCCAGCGCCTGATGTGTCTGCTGGGCTTCAAGGACGCGGGTGTACTCCGTAACGCCCTGAAGATAGTTGTCGCGGGCACGATTGATCACCTCAGCCGCGAGGGTAAGCTGCTGCCGGAGGCTGGTCACGTATTCCTGTTGCCGGCGCTCCGTGGCGATGGCGTTTTCGACCTCGCTGAGGGCATCGAGCACGGTCTGCCCGTACGCAGTAAGGCTTGCCGACGTTGCGGCCCGTGTCCGCTCTACCTCCGCTGTGCGCCTTCCACCGTCCACCAGAGGCATGGCGACATTGGCCGCGAGGGACGCCAGCCAGTTGGAAAACAGGTTTGCGACGGATTCCGCGGAGGTATTTGCTCCGGCGGAGAGGGTGATCCGGGGATAACGGTCGGCAATCGCGGCGGCGGTTCGGCGATCTGCAGCCATCACCTCAAAAAGTGCTTTGCGGACGTCCGGCCGCCGCTGGATGAGGTCTGCCGGCACACCCGCCGCAGGCATTGGCGGAAGGTCTGGAAGATCGGGAGTCGGACGAAAGGCAATCGCGCCGGGGTTCTGGCCCAGCAGAACGGCGAGGCGGTTGTAAAGGACGGCTCTGTTCGCTTCCCCGCGAGCAATGTCGCCGCGACGAGCTTCAACGGCCTGTCGCTGGCGTAATACATCCTCCGCTTTTGATTGCCCCTGCTGGAACCGAAGGGTGACAAGCTCAAGCATTTCCTCGTTCGATCGAAGCTGGCGACGCAGGACTGCGGTTTCCGCCTCCTGTCTGGAGATGCGGAACCACGTGGTGGCTACCTGAGCCGAAAGGGTGACGGCAGCCGTGCGAACGTCTTCAGCGGACGCCCTCGCATCCAGCAGCGACGCGTCGGAAGTCGCACGTACGCGCCCCCAGAGATCCACTTCGTAGCTCGCCGCGGCACCGAGAGAGAATTCCGTGTCCGTGCCGTCCGTGGCGACGTTGCCGGTATGCTGTCGCGTCAATTCGGCCCCGGTGGAAAGAGACATGTTCGGGTAAGCACCCGCCCCCTCACGCCGCGCCGCGGCTTCCGCCTGCGCAAGACGGAACCACGCCTCCTGAAGGGAAAGATTGTCGGCAAGAGATCGCTCAACGGCTTCGTTCAGCGCCGCGTCTCCAAAACTTTGCCACCACCGTTCCGCCGCGTCCTGCGTTCCTGCGGCGGAAAACTCAGCCGGGGGAGCAACCGGTGGGGCGATACCCGCGGGTTTTGGGCCACACCCTGCAATCAACGCGGCTGGCAGCACGAAATACGCGACTACGCTGTTTTTTGCGCGACAACCAGTCACTCGTCACCTTTCTGCGCGTCCACGACACATCACAGAACTGTTTTCGCCAGTAATGCGCCGAGGTCGCGGAGTTTCGTTCGTGCCGCATCGTCCGGCTTGCCACGCACGAGCAGCGTCTGGCCGACCTGTTTGAACCTGAACGAGCGGCAGATCTTTTCCACGCTTGTGGAGGCTGACCCGCCGCCCCCGTGCGTGATGAAAATAGCACAGGGCTTGTCGTCCACCTGACCCTGCGTAGGGTAGAACGTGCGGTCGAAGAAATCCTTGAGCATCCCGGCCATGTAACTGAAGTAGTCGGGTGAGCCGAAGCAGACGCCGTCGCAGGCCAGCAGATCAGACGGCCCGGCTTCCGCGGCACTTTTTACCACTGCGTCCGCACCCGCAACGGACCGGATCCCTTCGGCCACGATTTCCGCGGCAGCCGCCGTGTTGCCGCCCATTGAGTGGTACACCACGAGCACGGTTCTCGCCATGGAACACCTCCCTGTGGTGGACTGTGAACAGCCGTTGAACATGGGGAATTTACACACCGCGGCGTACCGGGGTCAAAAGGTGGCACGACACACGGTTCACCATTGCACCGCAAACCGGACGGGTCTTTTCGACGGGCTCACCAGCCGTTCCGGCCGGCCGGGGTTCTGTTTCAGAGGTCCCGCACGGAAAACCGCGCCTTCCACATCCGGGTCTGGTGGCGTAGTTTTCAGGTCGCCGGCCGCTCCGCCGGGTTCTTCCACCTTACCTCGGAGAATCACCATGGAAACTCCGTTCCGAGTCCTTGAAATCGGCACGACGCCCCAATTGCTTATTGATGACTACGCGGTAGAGGACGTCTGGATGATCCGGCGGTCGCCCGAGGAACCCGTGAAGTACCTCGGCAACCCCATTTTTCCCGCAGGTGATACCGTTATCTACGACGAGGAGGAACAGCTCTTCAAAATGTGGTACGGCATCGGCATTCCCGGAACCTTCGAGGCCAAGGGCGCCTACGCCGTTTCGGCCGACGGACTGCACTGGGAGAAGCCGGAACTGGGGCTGGTTGAGGCCGACGGATCCAAAAGGAACAACCTCATTGAAACAACGGGGTTCGGTTCTGTGTTGAAGGACCCGCATGAGCCTGACCCCGCCCGCCGTTATAAGATGATGACGAAGCGCGCGGGAACGCCTGAGTCGGAAGGCAGGGCTTTCGCGGCATTCTCACCCGACGGAATTCACTGGAAAGACCACCCGGGCGAGAAATCAATCCTCCGTGCGTCCAATGATGGCAACGGAATGGTGCTTCGGGATGACTGTACCGGCAAATACATCAACTTTCGCCGCACGACGGTTCTCGCGGGCGGAAGGGGAGTGCTGCCGGAGGATATCGGGTTCCCCGACCCCCGGGTAATGAAAGGCGCGGGCGGGGACAGGCTCGGAGTTCCCGAGGGGATAGGGTTCCCTTCCGAGGATGACTTCGAGGCGTACGAGGAGGCGGACGAGTATATCCACCGCTATCTGCGGCCGGCACCCCACGTGCACACACGGACGCTGCGCATCTTCAGGGACACGCATGAAGGGCTCGGGTGCAATCGCCGGATCGCGCGGTCAGAGAGCGACGACTTCCTCCACTGGACCGAGCCTGAAGTCATCATACGTCCCGACGAGCTTGACCCGCCACGGCTCTATTCGATAAGCGTCGCCAGGTATCTCGGGGTGTACATCGGGCTTCTGGAGCTGTACGATTCATGCGGGAACCGGCGCGCGCCGGGCACTCCTCAGGAATCTGACACCATCGACATCCAGCTCGTGTTCAGCCGTGACGGGTGGAGGTGGGAACGCCTTGCGAGCCGGCCCGTGTTCATACGCCGGGGCGTCATTGGCGCGTTCGACTGCGGGATGCTTCGTCCGGTCAACCCCCCATTCATGGTGTTGGGCGATGAGATTCGGATCTACTATTACGGCCACGGAAGCAGCCACAACATTCCGTCGTCAAATCAGGGCCTGGGCGTCGCCCGGCTGCCGAAGGAGCGATTCGTCGCGCGCGTGGCGGGAGATGAAGTCGGTGCCCTCATCACCAAACCGTTCCGGTTGGAGGGCGGATATCTTCAGATCAACGCGAACGCCGCGAAAGGGTTGATCAAGGTCGAGGTGACGGACCCCTTCGGGAATCCCATCGAAGGATTCAGCGCTGAGGACGCTGCGGAAATACGGGAAAACGGGTTCCGCATGCCCGTGCGTTGGACGTGCGGGAAACGGCTTTCAGAAATCGCCGGGCGGGTCATTCGGTTGCGGTTCTATCTCTACCGGTCGAGGTTGTACTCGTTTGTGGTGGACGCAGGGAGGTAGGTCTGCAGAGAGGGGCAGGGGGACGTGCAGCACGCCCGGGCGATGTTTCGAGCGGCAGCGGCGTTGAAGGATCTCTTCCTTCAGAACGGGCGCCGCCCCGTGCGTTGTCGCGTTACTCGTACCCCGCCCTCGGCAGCGTGAAGCCGCCGTCGACTTTGAGCACGGAACCTGTAATGTATTCCGCTTTCTCCGAGGCAAGAAACGCCACCGCATTCCCTATCTCCTGAATCGTGGCGAGGCGGCGCCACGGCAATCTGGCGCCTTCACGGGCGATATCCTCTTCCGAACTCCACTTCCGCTCGCCCGGCGTATCTACCCAGCCCGGCTCAACGACATTCACCCGGATACGATGTTTCGCGAGTTCAGCCGCGAGAGTCATCGCCAGGGCATGTCCGCCCGCCTTGGCAATGTTGTAATCCGCGCAATTGGCGTACGGGAACGGCACATGGACGGAGCTGACGAACACCATCGCGCCGCCGGTATTCTGCCGAACCATAAGCCTTGCCGCCGCCTGCGCCGTGTGGATGACGCCCCAAAGGCTCACGTCGAGGGTGTGAGCGATTTCCTCAACGCTCAAATCCACAAACGGTTTCCGCACACTGTCCGCCGCGTTGGAAACGAAGAGGTGGAGGCCGCCGAAGTGCTCCACCGTGCGGGCGAACATGGCATCCACCGCCTCCCGGTCCCTGACATCCGCCATTGCGGTGACTGCCCGAACGCCGAAACTGCGACACCGCTCCGCCACAGCTTTGGCCTCGTCCTCATGGGAACGGTAATTGACGACGACACTCCAGCCGTCCGCGGCGAGCGCTTCGGCACACCCTCGTCCGATCCCCCGCGACGCTCCTGTAACCAGCGCAACCTTCTCCTGTGTTCGCATTTTCTTCCCTCCTGGCGGGTGTCGAAGGGGTCAGAAACGAAACAAGCCCCGTATCTTGAAGATGCGGGGCTTTGTACCTGGACAAACCGGTTATCAGGCGGCGGTTTTCTTTTCCACTCGCCCGCTTTTAATGCACTGCGTGCACACGCGCACATGCTTGGAAGTGCTTCCGACCATCACGTGGATGCGCTGGAGGTTCGCCTTGAAGAGCCGTTTGCGCCGGTTGTTCGCGTGGCTGACCGTATTACCGCGCTGGAAGCTTTTGCCGCAAAGTTCGCATTGATACGCCATGAGTGAAATCCTCGGTTCGGCACGGAGATCGGGTTTTCAGAAAGATTTTAATGATAGAACGGGATGCGCCTTCTGTCAAGCCCCGGGCGAGCCATGTCGGGGGCCGGCAGGCACGAAGGTTGACCCTGTGCGGGCCTGGCGCTACCTTTTCACTGAGTTTTTGTCGGTTCGCCTCCTCGCGGGGAGAGATTTCATGCATACCTGGGGTGTTGCCGTTCTTCTTATGGTGGTGACGTGGGTGGTCCTTGCCGGGTTGCCTGGTGCGCCGGTTCAAAGCCTCGCGGGGAAAGTGATCCTTGCCACCGGTTTTTTCGTGATCGGCGTCGGTTTCTACCTCCTCAGCATCGGGCCGGTTGACAGCGTTCAATCGATGACGTGGGCACCCCTTGCCCTTGTGGCCGGCTTCTGTGTGATCGTTCCGCTGGGGCTCCTCTATCACCGCCGCGCACCAGGGTCAGAAGAAGGCGCGGAAAAGAAACCCCGCCTGTAACTTCGGGGCGCTTAGCTCAGTTGGTTAGAGCGTCTGCCTTACAAGCAGAAGGTCGCTGGTTCGAATCCAGCAGTGCCCATCCCCCTTTGCCAGATTCGCACGCGCGGTCGCGCCTTGCCAGCAGGAGGCGCGTTATTCAGATGGTCGAGGTTCGGCGCCTGAATCCGGAGAGGAAGCGCAACGCCGTGAGAAGTCGAGCACTCGTTCGATGATCTGGACGGCATCTTCGACGATCGGCTCGAGTTCCCTGGCCGCGTCCGCCGGAACGTCGCCATAGGCTCTCAGCTTCCGGGGACGGAGATCTTCCAGCGTCTCCCAGATACTGGACATAATCCCCGAGACGTGGCGACTGACCGAACGTTCCGCAGGGGACACCCCTGCGCGGTCGGCAAAACTGACAAGCTTCTCGTGCAGTTCGTCACACAACTCCACCAGCGCGCGAATCTGGTCGTCCGAGTACTCATCGGCGAAACGTGTCATCCGGTTTTCGGAGGTCTCAGTCAGCAGCCTCCTGCAGAAGAGGATCTGGTCTTCCGCATACCGGAGCGAGGAACCTACTATTCTCCGGTGATTTTCGGAGAGAGGAATCTGCGGTTTTTTCACCGTGTGGCCTCCGTGGAAGGTGGACGCAACGAGTGTCCCACATTCTCAAGCTGCCGGATCGTCTCCCGGATTTCGTGAATCAGAGAAGCGGTCTGTTCTTCTTGCAGGCCGCGTTTCTCGGTGGCTGAGTCCAGTGCGCCGTTTGTCGCCGCAATCGTTTCGCCCAGTCGCGTCACGAGTGTGCTTCGGAAATGCCGGAAGGTTTCGTCCACCGTCCGAAGCATGGCCCACCGGAGGTTCTCGGCGTTCGAAATGACGAGATCTTCAAGCTGGTTGTCGAGACGTGTCTGGAGGCGGCGCCGACGCACCCCTTCAGGGAGGAACCTGTCCCAGAACCCTTCCGGGATGGGGCTCAGCGACGTGGACCAAGTCCGCGCGATCCAGTAGGGCTTCTGCACGATATCGAACGTGATCGCTTTCCCTGCTGGTTGGTAGGGGACCTCAAAAATGCTGGCGGCTGCTTTCCTCACAGATTCGACCAGGTCTTCCGCCCTGCTCTGGTGCGGCGTCAGCACGGCCTCGATCTCTTCACGCAGGAAGGCACTGGTCTGGCCGACTTTCTGTTCGAAAAAGACGGGAATCGCTTCTGCGAGGGCATCCCGCGCGTCGTTTTCCGCCTGTTGGGTATCTGCGTTACGGGCAAGGGCGCCGGCAACAATTCCGCGGAAACCTGTTCGCGCGTGCGCCCGCACCGTGTCAATGTACTCCTCGAGCCTTGCCCGGGTACGCCTGTGGTCGCCTTTGAGCAGGTCATCCGCGACAAGGCGATTTCGTTCGATCTCCGTGAGCTTCTGGCGAAAGAATGCACGCTTTCTGTCGAGTTCTTCCGCGGGGAGCTGCAGACTTCGCAGCATAAGTCGAAACTGAGCCAGTGCCTCCTCGACCACGCCGGCCGCTTTGTGCCGGACCGCCTCTGAAAGGGCTGCTTTCTTTTCCGAGGCGAGGAACCGGGAAAGGTGCCGCTCGACCCGGTGCATGCCGCTCCTCTCCCAGAGATCGGCGTCGGCATTCTGGCGGGCATTCAATCCCATCTGCGCGGAAACCGGGAAAACCGGATGGGCATCAGAGAACCCGAGTTTGTCCGCAAGCACCGATTTCAGGAAGCCCGTGGCTTCGCGCACATCGGCTTCCGTATGGTAGTCGATCTTGTTCAGCACAACGAAGAGCCTGTTGATGCGGCGCTTGACCTGCCGCACAAACTCAACCTCCACTTCGGTGATGGGCGGGTCTGCCGACACAACGATCATTGCGGCATCGCACTGCGGGAGGAAGTTGAGCGTTGCTTCGGTGTTGTGCCGGTGGGTGGATCCGATGCCGGGAGTATCTATCAGAACCACGCCCTGTCTGAGGATCGGGGCGCTGCTGAAGACGTCCACCTGAGTTACTCCCCGCGCGTTCTTCGGATTGCCACTTTCCGTGACAAACTGAGCGATGAATTCCCGAATTGCGGCCGCATCCTCCGCTTCGAACGCGCGGGGCGGCACGCCGTTGTCGAAATAGACCAGCGCACGTCGTGTTTCTCCTGCGCGAATGAAGGTGGGAATCGCCGTGAGCGGAACCACTGAGGAAGGGAGAATCGCTTCCCCCAGCAGCGCGTTCAGGAGGGTGCTTTTGCCACGCTTGAACTGGCCGAGTACGGCGAGGTGAAATCGCTCCTCGGTGAGGCGGGTCTTCAGTTCCGTGATTGCGTCGGAACACAGCTTGAATTCTGGTCCCGCAGTGCCAAGGATCGACAGTGCTTCATCGAAGAGCTCACCGAGGCGATTTGCGTTCGTGATATCGCCGTTCTTCCCGCCGGTGGTCTGCGGCGCCCGGACATCCGATTCAGGCAGACACACTGTTGCTCCTCCCGTTGTCGTGTTGTCGGCAGGAGTCATCAGCCCGGCAAGCCCGGGCGGCGCGGGGACTCCATCCCCTCACGTGGCCGGAGAGCCTGCGCCCGTTTTCGGGGCACAGCGCGCAAGTTGTTCCGTCAGGGGTGCGACGGAATCCTTCAGGCAGTCGCCGGAGAAAGAACCGGCAAATCGCGTCCTCGCCAAAGGAACCAGAGCGTGCCCGCCAGACCGAACGCGGAGGCACTGATGAGGTTCACCGCAGGTGATATCATCCAGAGGAACGCCCCGCCGAATGCCGCGAGCGACACGACGGAGTCTCTCAGCAGGTAATACAGGCCGAACATCCCTGCCTTGGCACCTTCCGGCGCGAGATCCATGATCAGCGCCTTTCTGGTCGGTTCGCCAAATTCCTTCAATCCGCGCAGGATGAATGCGCCGACGAGTGGGAGCAGCGAATGGCTGAACAGAAGCGCCACGGGAAAAAGCGTGAAATTCACGAAGGTGATTACGACGAAAGGCTTCTTTCCGCTCCTGTCGGCGAAGTATGCGACGGGAATGTAACACAGCACCGCAGTCGCCATTTCAATCGTGGTGAGAACGCCGAATTCGATCGCGCTGACGGGATTGGCGATCACCTTCATGCACCAGATAACCACGAATGCGTAGGGAATCTGCTCGCAGAACCTGACCAGGATATCAGAGACGAGGAGGTTCCGGAGGTCCGCGTTCATCAGACCGATGAGGCGGAACGGGTTGCCGGAGAGGGGAACCGAAGCCTCTTCTCTTTTGTCCTCAATCAGCAGTTGCTGCATAACCATCGCCACGGCAGCAAAAACGAATGCGGCGACGAATGCCGCCCTCACGCCCTCGCGTTCGCCCCAGAGCGCGATGAATGCGCCGCCTACCAGTGGGCCCAGCGCCATGGGAATCCGGCGCACGAGGGAGTGCATCGAAACGCCCATCGTTCTTTTGTTTTTGGGCAAAACAACCGCGACGAGGCCCATCGTTGCCGGGAGGGAGATTGCGGTCCATGAAAGGAAGAAGAATGCGCCGACGATCACCGCTTGCCAGACCGGGATGAAGATCACGACGCAATACCCGGCCATCGCCATGAGGTTGAACACGATCAGGGCGCGTTTTGTGCCGATCCGGTCGGCGAGGTATCCGCCCGGGAATGAGTACAGGGCCGAAAGGAGGTTGTCCAGCCCGTTCAGGAGGCCGACGGAAAGAACCCCTCCGCCAAGAGCGAACAGGTAGATCGGCAGGAATCGTTCGGCCATGCGCTCGCCCATGCCGACGAGCACCACCATGCTCAACACGCCGATGATACTTCGTTTCAGGCCGAGAAAATCGGCTGCTTTTCTGATCGCCGCCATTTCAGGCGCCTTTCGGATTGAGAAGCGGTTGGTCCGTCCGCAGGACGATATGCCCTGTTGAGGCGGGACTACCCGTTCTCTTCGGAATATGCCTCCCGCGCCAGCGCGCCCCCAACACCCGTTTCGCGCCGATGCTTTGTATCGGCCACATGATGATTACTCTTCTCCAACGTCCTCTTCTTCTTTCGGGGGAAGCACCCTGCGTCCAGCAGGTTCCACGGAAACCGTTTCTGCTTCGGGGAGGAGATGCCGCGGCATGAAGGCCGCATTCGCGATAAGCGTCGGAATGACGGCGCTGGCAATGACTGTCGCCACAAGGAACGAGTATTGCGATTGCGTCACGATGCCGTGACTGAATCCGTAGAGTGCGGAAATCGTGCCGAACGTCAGGCCGGTAGACATCATGAGTGTGTAGTACCAGCGTTCGTTTTTCTCCGTTCTGAATGCCGAAACAACCGGCAGAAGCCCGAAAATCTTCGAGATGGTTTTGGCGGCCAGGAACACAACGAACACAGCTGGCGCGGCGATGAGCGCGGGAAGCGCGACCAGAGAACCGGCACGAAGGAAGTAGAACGGTGTCAGAAACCCCACCGTGAGCGTACGGAGCCGTCGCATGAAATGGGCATCGTCGGAGGTGAACTCGGCAAGGACCATGCCGGCGATATACGCCGGAAGCACCGCTTCACTGCCGGACCAGAGGGCGAGGGCACCGAGGGCGAAGAGAACGAACACAATCCATTTGGTGCGGATTGCCGCCGTTCTGTGGCCATAATGACGCGTCAGAAAGGACGTTGCGTATGGCAGAATGAAAAAGACCACCAGGCACCCGCCGACGAACACAAACGTTTTGTACGTGAAAGGGGCGAAAATCAGGCCAAGGGCAAGCACCGTTCCGAGATCGTTGACGAAGCAGGCACCCAGAATCCCCTTCCCGAACTCCGTCCTGTTGAATCCGGTTTCCAGCATGACTGCGTAGACTACTGCCATCGAGGTGGTGGAGAGGGCGATTCCCGCCAGCAGGCTGGCCCGCAAATCCCACCCCAGTCCGTAATGTGCCACCAGGGCACAGCCGACAAAGGGCGCCAGAAAACCGACAAATCCGACGATAGATACTTCCCTGAGCTTGGTCTTCATCACTTCCGGTTCGAGTTCCGCACCCGCCAGAAACGTGAGAAGCACGGCGCCGGAGGACGCGAGGAATTTGAGCCATTCTTCGTTGTTCGGAAACGATTCAGCGCCCCAGAAATGTGTGATTATGGCTGCCGCAGCCACTCCCATACAGATTTCCATCAGCGCGATGGATACTTTCAGGTGGTTTGCCAGCACGGCAGAGATAACCGCCAGGAAAAGCCAGACGGCGGCATGGGTGAACAGGGTTTCCATGAATCGACCTCTCAGAGGATGGCGATGGACAAAAAAGAACCGCCAGAACGCGGGAAAGAAAAAACTCCCGCCGGCCAGTACTCGGCTGCAGGAGTCATCAGTCCACCGTTCGCGGACGGTTCAATCGGGGAACTCCATCCCCGTATGGAATGTACGCAGGCCGAGAACCGCGGGCAATGATTTCTCACGGTTGGAGCGTATCGTGCAGACCTTGACAGTTTGCCCGGCACGCGATACACTTTAATTGCACGCAGGCGCGAATCGACGCATTCAAGATGCCACGCAGAAGCGACGGGAGAATCCGTATCGCACGATTGTGATGAGAGTTACGACGAGTGTCTCCGATGAAAGCCCTGTCCGGGCACAAGCGGAAGAGCATTGAAAGAGTTGTTCGTCGCGTGGTTTCACAATCGTCGGGTTCCTCCGCCTTGCAGGTAGTATGAGCCGAGCCGGTTCAGGGTGGAACCTCTGAACGTCTCGGCTCTTGGTGTTTTATGGATCTCCTCCGCGGTTTCCTGATGCCTTCCCCGAGACAGGCAATGCTGTTCGGAGCAGTGTTGTCGTTCTGCGCCGCCGGGTCGGCGTCGGCGCGCTGGGAACTGATTCAGGCGGATATGTCAGGCGTGGTGGCGGAGTGGTCGTCGCCCGTGGTGCGGATTGACACGGTGGTTGTGGCGGGGCAGCGTACTCTCCAGCCGGTGCTTGAGGATTGCTCGGCGGACGGCGAACCCGGCTCGCCAGCCATTCCGAAGGCAGGTGCGTTGATCGCGGTTCCCGATGGGGCGCAAGCGTCGGCCGCAGCAGTGGCGGGAGAATGGGAGACGCGGTCCGGGCTGCTCAGTCCCGTGCCGTCGCACGAGCTCCGAGAGGACGGGCTGGGATACCGCCGGGTGTTCGAGATCCGCCCGGAGGCGTATTCCGCGCAGGACATGGGAACGGACCTCGTATCGCTTGAACCGGCCGGCGAAGCCTACGGCGCACATCTGGTGCGGATCGTTGTGCATCCGGTCCGGGCGAACGTTGCCGACAAACGCTTCGCGATCACCCGTTCGGTGCGCGTTCGGGTGCAGTTCACGTCGCTTGAAACCCCGAGCCTGCGGGAGTTCATTCCTTTGCCTTCCGTCTGGGAAGGAGCCGTACTGAACGCCGCAGCGCACAACGCGCTCCATCGGGCAAGCGGTGGCGCGGCGGACCGTGTCGGGAGGGTTGCGGAGGCCAGCCCGTTTGCCTCCGGGGTGTGGTTGCGGGTTGTGGTTGATGCGGACGCGATGTACAAGATCACCGCGGCCGCACTTGCTGAAGCGGACAGCCGCTTTCGAAATGCGGCGGCGGAAAGGCTGGCGCTGTACGCCGGAAGCGGGCGGGAACTCCCCCTGGATCCGCAGAAACCTCGTCAAAATGCACTCCGACCGGTTCGCCCGATCGTCGTGGATGCGAATGGCGACGGGGTGTTCAACGGAACCGATTACCTGCTGTTCTACGGCCGCAGCCCGTCAGGATGGGATCTCGATTACCAGACGCTGGATCCGGTGTATGCGCTCAACCATTACACGTACGAAAACGTCTACTGGCTCACCATATCGCCGGCGGCCTCCGTGCGCGCGGAGGTTCGCAGCGGAGCAGTGAGCGACCCGTCGCTTCCGGTAATTGAGCGTTTCCCGTATCGCTTTCACGAAGAGCCTGAGGTAACGAATCTCAACGAGGAGGGTGATACTGACGGGCCGTATTCCGGTGTTGACTGGCAATGGGATCAGCTTGCGCCGCAAGCTTCGCGCGTGCTGCAGGTGGCGCTGCTGGACGTTGCCGGGGACACGGTAGGGGTCCGCGTGGGGCAGTTGCGGCAGTTCTCGGCGTACGGGTCGTTGCAGGTGAAGGTCAACGGCGTGGTGGAGCCCCTTGTTGACCAACGACAGACTTCCACGTATGCGTGGTGCACCGGGTATGCGCCGGTGATCACGCCGGCGGCGCAAGTCAGCCTTCCAGTCGAAATCCGCAACGCGAGCACCGGGTATCCGATCATTCTGGACTACTACGAGATTGCCTACTGGCGAAGATTCGTGGTGCGGGGGAGCAGTTTTGCCTTTGTATTGCCGCCGTTGCGCAGTGCAGTCCCATCAGCGCGAGTCGTAGTGCCTCTGTCGGGCGTCGACCGGACGCAGCATCGTCTTTTTGAAGTGAGTGACGACAGTGGCCTTGTGGAGTACACGCTTCCGCTGCCGGACGATCAGGGGATTACGCGAGTGGAACTCCGGCAATCGGGGCTGATCGAGCGCAAATACCTTGTGGTTGCTGAATCGGACTGGAGAACTCCGCTCCGGATGGAACCGAAAACCAGTGCGACCAATCTGCGGGGTCGCACCGCGGGGGTGGACTACGTCGTCATAACCCACCCCGACTTCCAGGCAGAGGCGTCCCGGCTGGCCGATATGCGGGCGCAGAAGAATGGGTTCCGCACGGCGGTGGTGACGACGCGCGACATTTATGATGAGTTCTCATTCGGGATGTTTGATCCTGCAGCGCTGCGTGATTTCCTGCGCCACGCATTCATGAACTGGCGTGACGGCGCGGCGGACCAGGGGTTGCGGTACGCGGTGCTCCTTGGTGACGGGCAGTTTGACTACCGCAATCTGACGCGTTTCACCACCTCCACGGCGAACCCGCAGCCGGGAAACTGGGTCCCGCCCTATCAAGAGGGGCCGGTTACAACGGACGACTGGTTCGTGGTGTTTGACAACACGGGGATTGCATCCGTCAAGATCGGGAGGCTCTGCGTTCAGACGAAGGAGGAAGCGCGGGCGGTTGTCGGGAAGATTATCGCGTACGAGCGTGACCCGGAGCGCGGTGCGTGGCAGAATCGCGCCATCATGATTGCCGATGATGAGTACGACCTCGACCGGGGAATCAACTCTGAAGACTATGTGGACGACAGCGAACGAATGGCGGGTTGTCTGCGCGCGGAGACAGTAACGGAGAAGATTTACTCGCACGAACGGCAACTGAACCAGCAGATGCAGAAGCCATCCGTCAACAGGATGATTACCGACGCGTGGAGCAGGGGCGCCGCGTTGATCAACTACGTTGGCCACGGGAACCCGGTTCTTTGGGCGCACGAGCGCATTTTCACACTCGACGGGGACCTTCCGAACATTGCCAACGGGAAGCGTCTGCCGGTTCTCACGGCCCTGACGTGCAGCGCGGCCCATTTCGATGCGCCCTCGACGCAGAGCATGGCGGAAGTGCTGGTGAACATGGCGAATGGGGGTGCAGCAGCCACGGTGGCGGCCACGCGTCTTTCCTACAACACCGAGAACGTGGGGTTCAACGAGATTTTCCTCTCGCGGCTGTACGGTGGCGCGGAAGGCAGGACGCCCCGTATCGGGGACGCATTCTGGTACGCCAAGGCGCTGGCCGCGCAAAACCCGGGCTGGCTTTACCGCCAGAACGCCCGCAAATACGTGCTGATCGGTGATCCTGCACTTACGGTCGCGCTTCCGGAGCTGGTGGTTCAGGTGCAGATGATGGGCGATTCGCTCCGCGCGCTTGCAGCCTCGACGCTTCGCGGATCGGTGCTGGTGCCGGGAGCGACTGACACGCTGCGAAGTTTCTCAGGATCGGCGCTGGTGAATGTATTCGACAGTGCGACCCCTATGAGTTACCAGGCCGCCGGTGGAAACACGATCCTCTACACGAAACCGGGAACGTCGATCTTCCGTGGAGTGGTACCCGTGCAGAACGGGGTGTTCACAACCGAACTCATTCTGCCGATAGAAGTGAGTTATGGCGGCACGCAGGCAAAAGCGGTGGCGCAGGTATGGAATGACCAGATTGATGGTGCGGGAAGCATCGGAGGACTGGCTATTTGCAGCCGCCCGGCCGCGTCGGTTCGTGATACAACGGGACCGAGCATCGTATTCACGCGGGCAGACGATCTGAACGCCGCGGTTCCTCTGAGGGACGGTGCCGAAATTCCGAGGGGAGAGCCGGTCCGAGTATGGCTTGCGGATCCGCTGGGGGTCAATGTGAGCGGCGGTATCGGCCATCGTCTTGTGGCATACCTCAACGGCAACCGCAGCGCTCCGGTGGACCTGACGGAAGACTTCGTGCACTGGGGCAGCGCAACCACGGGCTGGGCCGACATTCTACTTTCCAACGATCTCACTGCGCAGCAGGTTGTGGTGGAGGCATGGGACAACGGGAACAATTTTGCCGCTGACTCCGTATTCCTTCGGGTGGGTCGAGGCAAGGATATTGCTGTGAGTAATGTTATCGCGTACCCCAACCCGATGGCACGGGACGGGGCATTCACCTTTGTGCTGGACGGCGTAGGCGCGTCTGCCGAGGCTGACGCGACGGTGCGCGTGTTCACCGTTGCGGGGCGGCTTGTGGATACGGTGACGAAGCTGGGAGTCACGGACGGACCTGTTGTGATACCGTGGACTCCGGCGCATCAGTTGGCGAACGGAGTGTACCTCTATCAGATTTCAATACGACGTCGTAGTGACGGGCGGACCGCCAAGGCTTTGGAGAGACTGGCCGTTGTGGGTCCGTAAGGTTTCAGGAGGAAGCGCACGATGAAGGTTGCACGATTTTCACATTTCACGGCTCTGGTTATCGCAGGTGCCTCTGCCGCCGTCGCGTTTCTGCCGTCGGTTTCGAGGGCGAACGAGAGCCAGGCCGCGGTGCTGGCGCTTCTCTTCCGACCGGGGGCACGCGAACTTGCGCTCGGTGGAGCGGGAGTTGCCGGGGCGCGGGGGTCGTCGGCAAGCTATTACAACCCGGCGCTGCTTTCGTGGCAGGCAATCGCCGAAGGGCAGCGATATCCACGCGCGGTCGGCACGACGTATTACAAGATTCTCCAGAACTTCGGCCTGAACGACATGTACTACATGTATTTCCCGACCATGTTCAGTGTAAAGGACTGGGGACAGTTCAGTGTGAACGTCACTTACCTCAACCTGGGTGAACAGCAGCGCACGAGCGAAGGAGGGGAAAACCTCGGCACTTTCAACACTTACACGCTGGCCGTCGGCCTGAGCTATGCGTCAAAGATTGGCGCGCACACCTCGGCCGGAATTACCGCGAAGTGGTTCTACGACCATCTTGCCGATGCCGGAACGGGGTTCGAAAAAGGGGATCCTACCGGAACCGGTTTCGCTGTTGACGCAGGCATCGCGTACCGCCCGTCAGACCGCCTCTATTTCGGCGCGGCGTTGAGGAATTACGGGCCCAATGTGCAGTACATTGACGCGAAGCAGGCGAGCCCGACACCGGTGAATTTCACCGTGGGCACCTCATGGAAAGCCTTCGACACGCAGTACAACGATGTTACCATCATGGCCGACCTGTACAAGCCGCTGGTCCAGGACTACCGCAAGAGCTGGTATCTGTCCATTCTGCGCTCGTGGGCCGACGAATCGGTGTACAAAGTGGAGGAAATACCGGACGGGCAGGGCGGCGTGACACGTATTGAACACAGGAACACCCTTCGTGAAGAGACCCGTCAGGTGGATGTTTTGACCGGTGTGGAGTACACGTACGCCGATTACGTGGCGATTCGCGGCGGGTATTTCCGCGACTGGGATGGTCAACGCAACTGGATGACATTCGGCGGAGGTCTGCGATTGCCTATCGCCTCGACTGCGCTCCTCGTGGACTTCGCCTACGTGCATTCGCTGAGCGGCAAGGGCTCGGATCCGAACGACGGTCAGCAGGTATACTCAATCGGGTTTACGTTCTGAGAGCTCTTACAGAACACGGCATTTCCCGTACCCTGCCCGGTCTGTGCCGGCGACCTGATACCGTCACGAGTTCCGGGACCACATGCCCGGCAGAACCGACTTCACGAGCGTCCTTCAGCATAAGGTCCGTTATGCATCATCGGGGGCTGCTGTTCGCGCTTTTCGCCCTTTCGTCGCTTCTTGCGGCAGCTTCGGCCCCGGCCGTTGAAACGATTCACGTGCTTGCCCTGCGGGTGGAGTTTCCGAAGGAGGATCCGGACGATTTCACGACTGGCGGAAACGGTCTTTTCGACATGCGTTCCGGCGCGGAGGCGCTGGCCACCGCAGGCGAAGCAGGATTCCGGTACCCGTTCGATCTTCCCCCGCACGACGGGAGATTTCTGGAAAACCACCTGACCGCGCTCCGGGACTACCTTGAAACTGCCTCCCAGGGACGGACAACCATCACGTGGGAGGTGTTCCCGCCGCACCCTTTGCCCGCGTACAAGGCTCCCCAGACACTGGCAAGTTACGGCTCTGGTGGGTCGGTGGAGGAGCAGACGCGGAACTGGGTTCGGTTTCTCAGGGACGCGCTGGCGGTTTCACAGAATGACGTCGGCTCGCTGGGGCGATTTCAGAGCTTCCTCGTGTTCCACGCAAGCGTGTCGTTGCAGGGCACGCTTTCCGCGGAGCTTCCCGCCCTCGTATTGACCTCTCAGGAGATCGCCTCGTCGGGTATCCCGATTCCAGCCGAGGTGCAGACGGCTTGGTTCATTCCTCAGCAAATCCAGCAACCCGGCGGCGTAATCGGTCTGAATGGTGCCTTCGCAAAGACGTTTCTCGCCTCCCGCGGCCTTCCTGTGCTCTCAAACACACGGACTGGCGGAGCGGCAGTGGGTGCGTGGACACTGATGGATGTAGGATCCGACAACTTCATTCAACGCCCGAAAACCGGTTCCCCATCTGATACAATCCGCGTGCTGGGGTTCGTGCCGTGTCTGCCTTCCGCGTGGGAACAGATGCGCCTTGGCTGGCTCACGCCGGAGACGGTTCGCTCGGATACCACCCTCCTGCTTGCGGGCCTGGCCGCCGAGACATCCCTGCCGCGTGCGTTGAAGGTGCCCATTACCGAAGACGAATACCTCCTTCTGGAACTCCGCCATTCCTCGGTTGAAACAGACCGGTACCACCCTGCGATCGCGTACAGCGATGGAGACACGGGCGGCGTCTGGCTGAAGCCAGAAAACGGGCTGTATGACGCATATGTGCCGGGAAGCGGGGTGATCGTATACCATGTCAACGAAGCCCGCATCCGCCAGTGGGAGCCGACTAATTCGATCAACGCCCAGCCGGACCGGCCGGGAATCATGGTAGTGGAAGCGGATGGGTATCGTGATATCGGAGTGACCAATCTTCTGGGACATCCTCGCGCGAACGAAGGCATCGGGAGTCGAAACGACCCGTTTCCCGTTACGGGGGAACGAATCCTGTACCCCGATGGTGAGCCAGCACCCGGTCATCCGGCAGTAATCACCGCAAACGGCAACCCCGGCGGGGTTGCAATTTCGTTTTCAGGCGCAGGTTCGGCCCGGGACACCGTAGCAGTAACAGTACGCTGGCGAACCGCGGACACTTCCGCGCGCAAAGGTCGCTTCATCGGAAGCACCGTTGTGGGCGGAGTCGCCGTGCGCAGGGTTCCACTGGGCGGCACGGAGCGGAACCTGATCGTGGTGGCGGGTAGCGATTGGAACCTGTGGGCCTTCACCGATTCCCTCGAACCCGTAGGCAACGCCAACGGGTTGATCGGCCGATTCTGGGGCGACGTGGTCAGGAAGCCGATCATCGAAGCGGACGGAACTGTTCTCGTGGTCGGCCTGACGACGAACACACGCTACCGGTTTGCAAACGGAGCATGGGATGGCGGTACACCAGTGGTGCAAACCCCGCCAGTGCCGTCCACGATGACCTGCCACCTTCTGCGTGACGTGCGCAAATCGGACATTACTGTAACGGGTTCCACCACCATCACTGCCGACAGCTATGCTCGTTTCGGATACCTGCCGGAGAACCCGCCTCCCCCACGGATAGTCTGGTCGGCGGCAACAGATTCGTTGATTGCACCGCTGAGCCTCGGTGACGTAGACCAGGACGGGTTCCCCGACATTCTCGCCGTAAGCCGCCGGAGCGTGGATGTGTTCTCCCGCAGTGGAACTCGAACGGTAACCTACG
Source organism: Candidatus Latescibacterota bacterium (assembly GCA_022706085.1). Taxonomy (GTDB): domain Bacteria; phylum Latescibacterota; class MWCZ01; order MWCZ01; family MWCZ01; genus MWCZ01. Next base: position 600,975 of record JAKJDF010000001.1, read on the forward strand.
CGCTCGGGCGGGCGGATTCGACCGAGGAGTTTGCCGGATCGGCGCTCTCTACGGGGGCGGGCAAAACCATTGTGGCCGGGAAAAAGGGGCTGAGCGTGTTCTCGGGGGTGATGCGTCGGCATCCTGCGCTTACAATCCCGCTTCCCGCCGCCGCCACGGGCTCCCCGGCGCTGTACGTGGTCCCCGGTGAAGGGATCCACGCGGTGGTGGGGACCGCGGACGGCTGGCTGCTCGATGTTCCCGTCTCGCAAGGCGACAGCATCATCTGGGGCCAGATGTGGGGAGATGGGGCATCGTCGTTCGCGCTGGATGAAACGGGGCTTGCGACGCCGGCAGCTCCGGCGGATGAGTTGATGCCCGGAGCTCGCGTCTTTTTCTACCCGAGCCCCGTCGGAAAAGAAGAGGGGATGTTGCGATTCTTCCTTGCGGCACAGGCAGATGTCTCCGTGCGGATATTCACGAGCATGGGCGAACAGGTCTGGGAGACGCGCGTTCCCGCCGGTGAGACGATCGCCAACGCGGAGAACGAAATCCGCTGGCCGGGAGGCACACGTTTCGCCACCGGCCTCTATGTTGCCCGGATCACTGCTCGTTCCGCAGACGGCAGACAGAGTGGCGCCACCATTCCCGTCGGCATAGTGAGGTGATAGCAACAGTGCGTAAGGGGGTCTCGTTCTCCGCTTCGAAGCGGCGCGTGTGCGGCATGTGCCTTGTCGTGCTGCTGCCATTCCTCGTGGCTCCCTCGATTTGTGCCGCGCCGATTGCTGAATTTGACCCGCCCGTGTCTGCTCTCTCCTGGAAACGATTCGAAACCGAGCACTTTCGCATTACGTACACTTCCGGTCTTGAGCGGGTAGCGTCCGCGGTAGCGATGGCGGCGGAGCAGGCGTACGAACCGATAACGCGGCTGTACGGGTTTCGGCCTTCGGGCAAAACGGAAATCATCGTGCGTGATCACGGTGATTTTGCGAACGGATTCGCCGCCTATTACGACAACCGCATGGAAATCTGGGCATCTGCTCTCGACTATGAGTTCCGCGGCACCCATAACTGGATATACGACGTCACCACCCATGAGTTCACGCACCTTGTCCAGCTGGCGGCATCGCTCAAGACTTCGCCGGCAATTCCGCAGGTGTATTTTCAGTGGTTCCGCCTTGAACCCGAAGCGCGGACCGACGTCGCAGAGGGACTTCCCAACACGCTCGTGTCGTATGCGGTGCCCACCATCAGCATCCCCATGTGGTTTGCCGAGGGCGTCGCTCAGTTCCAGGCGCAGGGTGCACGGCATGATCGCTGGGACGCACACCGCGACATGATAGTCCGCGTTGCGGTACTTGCCGACAGCCAGCTTTCCTACCGGCAGATGGAAGGATTCTACGATCCGGACGGGCGTGAGGCCGAAATGGTGTACAATCACGGCTATTCGTTCGTCAGGTGGTTGGCTGCGACCTACGGCGATTCTTCACTTCGCGCGTTGAGCCGCGACATGCGTGCATGGCGCCGGTGGGACTTCGGCTCCGCGCTGAAGCAACTTACGGGAAAACCGGGCCCGCGGGTGTATGAAGAGTGGCTGACTCAGCTCCGCGCGGACTACCGGGCCTTTGTTGCAGAGCGAAAGCCGGAGCCCGCGGGAACGCTCCTGGGGCGGCCCGCGTCGCGCCCCGGCGCGGAATCCGGTGACCGCCCGCCAGTGATCACCCCGGGAGGGGTGCCCGCCGCGTATGCACTGCCAACGGCGCATAGCTCGCGGGCAAGTTATTACCATGCAGCACCCGTGTGGTCGCCGGACGGCGCGCTTCTCGCCTATGTCTCAACCGATGGACAGGATTACCGCCTCGGATCGGTCTGGGTACGCAAGCCCGGCACAGGCGAACTGACTGTCGCGCCGGGATCGTTCCGCGCATCCTCCAACGTGAGCTGGTTTCCAGACGGCCGCACGGTCGTGTTCAGCCGCGCCCAACGCGACGATCGGAATGAGTGGCGCTACAACGACCTTGTGAAGGCCGACCTTCAGACGGGCACCGTTACCAAGCTCACCGATCAGTGGCGCGCGTCGTACCCCGCCGTTTCGCCCGACGGCGCCACCGTCGCGTTCGTCCGCAACGCGCGCGGGTCCACCAACCTCATGCTCGTGAACGCCGACGGGTCGAACGTCCGTCCCCTCACCCGATGGGAGGACGGCACGCAGGTGTTCTCGCCGAAGTGGTCACCGGACGGAACCCGTCTCGCAGTAAGCCTTGCCCGCGCAGGAAGCCGCCACATTGTGGTCTACCGCGTTGTCCGCGCCTCCGGGGGAGAGGTCCTCGAAACCGAACGCGTGATCGCATCGTCCGACGACGACAGAGACCCCGCCTTCTCGCGCGATGGCAGACGAGTTGTGTTTTCCAGCGCTGCCGACGGTGTGTTCAACCTTTATGAGCTTGATCTCGAACGCGGCTCATTCGCACGATTGACAAACGTCCTTGGCGGGGCGTTTCATCCGGACGTGGCTCCTGACGGACGCATTGTGTACTCCTCGTATGAATCGGAAGGCTTTGTGATCCGGATCATACCGGCAGATGCGCCACGACATCCCGTATCTGCGGATATTTTCGCGAATCATATTCCAGAACAGGGGACTTTCCCTGACAGTATGCCCGAAGGTTCGTCTGTGTCGGACATTGACAGGCGCATCCCCCACCTGCAGAGACCTTCAATATTACCGCGTCTCGGGCGCTACGGCGACCAGTGGCGTGTGGGTGCGTACGCGTTTTCATCAGATATCTGGGACGACATCCTCGTAATGGGCGGAGTCTGGGCCGCGCCGGAGAACCGCGACTATGATGCGTTCGTCACGGCGGAAATGGACCACATAACACCCGTGCCGGTGTTGTTCGATGTCGTCAGGACGGTGCGGCACACGAGGGAGGACACGACCTTCGCCGGTCGTTTGAGGCTGGATGGGATCACGTACGGTCTGAACGCGGTGTCACTTTCGCTCAAACCGCGGGTTCTTTCGCGGGAAATAGACCTTCACTCCACGTATCAGCGCTTCGATGCCGCGATTGATCAGACGCTCCTTCTCAACGGAACGCGAACCTACGTCGGCTACAACTACACGTATTACAATGGTTTTGCGGCGGGTGCCTCCGTTTCTTCGTCCGCAATCAGACCCTTCACGACCGCTGATATTGCTCCCCAGGGCATGAAATGGTCACTCCGGTATGACAGGTGGTGGAATTGGTACTTTGAAGATTTCGACGCGGGCACCGGGCTTCTCAACGAGGTCTACACACCCTACCACTACAATCAGGTGTCGTGTGACGCCGCCTGGTACCTGCCCACCCCCTGGCGCGAGGAACACACCGTTGGCGTGGAAGGGCGCATCATGCGCATTGACGCCGCAGTGGACAGCTTCTTCTATGAGGGTATCGGTGGAATCATCGGGTTGCGTGGATACACCTATTATCAACTCCAGGGCAAACAGACGGCATGGGGGAGGTTGCTGTACCGGTTCCCGCTGCTGACCTCCATCGACCGGAAGCTGGGGCCGGTCTACTTCGACAAGATCTACGGGACCGTGTTTGCGGAGGCAGGCCGCGTCTGGCGTGACTCGTACCCTTCGTCGTGGACGCCCGGGCTCAAGCGTGACGTCGGCGCGGAGATCCGCGCTGATCTTTTCTCCTTTTACGGGTACCCCTCCCGGTTTTCGTTTTCCTGCGCGCGAGCGCTGGATGCTGCGCCGCGTTCTGACAGGACGAAGTTCTACCTCACGATGTTGTTCGGGTATCTGTGACGGGCCGCCTGTCCAACATGACATAAGGTGCATTATCAACACCTTCCTCAACGGATCCCGACAACGACCCTCCTGCAGGGACGCAAGCCTCTCGAGTGATCTTACCGATTCGTCTCGCCGCTTTGTGTGTTCACACACACGTGTAGCAAGACCGGCACAATGACGCCGTGCTTTGGAGCCCGTTCCCGCGGTGGGTACATTTTTTGAGATACCGGCCCAAAGACGCCTACTTTGTCGGCGTTTTTCGCGGCATGTGGAAAACTTATCCACAATCTCGCCCTCGTCGGTCATACCAGGCGAGGCGTTTTTGAGGCGGCAGGGGAGCAATTCATGACTGAACATCGTACCGGAGCCGAATCCGGTCTTGATAAAGATCCGTCGTTGCTGGATGCGGATGCGGTCATTCGCGCACTTGAAACGGATCCGGAAAACGGCCTGAGCTCAGCAGAAGCTGCGGCTCGCCTCGCCCGCTACGGGAAAAACGAACTCGTCGGCGCACCGCCCGTTCCCGTCTGGCGCAAACTGCTGGCGCAGTTCGAAGACCCCCTTATCTACCTTCTGCTGGTGGCGGTAGCGATTTCGGCCGTCGCGTGGTTCATGGAGGGTGCGCACGGTTGGCCCGTGGATTCGGCAGTAATCCTTGCCATCGTAGTCGCCAACGGTGTTCTCGGATACGTTCAGGAGGCGAAAGCGGAAAACGCGGTGGCCGCTCTGGCGAGTATGGCGGCAGCAACCTCTACGGTTGTGCGCAACGGCCAGGCGGAGCGGATACCCTCATCTGACATAGTCCCTGGAGACGTGTTGGTGCTGAGTGAAGGAGACAACATCGGCGCGGATGGACGGCTGTTCAAAACAGCGAACCTGCGGGTTGCGGAAGCGCCTCTTACAGGCGAGAGCGAGCCGGTTCAGAAGGAAACAGCGGCACTCCAGGAACCCAGCAACCTTGGTGACCGGCGCAATATGGTTTTCAAAGGCACTGCCGTGACACAGGGAGTGGGAAGGGCCGTTGTCACGGCAACCGGGATGAACACCGAAGTCGGCAAGATTGCCCGTATGCTGGAAACGACGGAAGATGAAGCGACTCCCCTGCAGAAGGAAATCGTGCGGCTGGGAAAGGTGCTGGGGATCGCCGTCGTTCTGATTGCCGCCGTCGTGGTCACGACAACGTTCGTGGTGTTCCGTGTTGACACCATGGACGAGGCTGTCTCGCTGCTGTTGCTCGGCGTATCACTTGCCGTGGCGGCTGTGCCGGAAGGGTTGCCGGCGGTTCTATCGGTGGTTCTGGCAATCGGCGTGCAGCGCATGGCGGCTCGAAACGCGATTGTGAAGAAACTGTCTTCCGCAGAGACGCTCGGCTCCGCCTCGGTAATATGTTCGGACAAAACCGGCACGCTGACAAAAAGCGAAATGACGGTCACGAAGATCGTCACGGCTTCCGGAGAGGTGGAGCTGACCGGGGTTGGGTACGATCCTTCCGGCCGGGCTGAAGTCGCCGGCCAGGAGATCGGCGATTCGGCGCTGCGGACGGAGGCACAATGGGTGCTCGCCGGTGGCAGCCTCGCTGGAAACGCATCCCTTCGCCAGCGGGACGGTGTCTGGGAGATTCAGGGGGACCCGACCGAGGCCGCGTTTGTCGTGGCAGCACGGAAGCTGGGTGGCACGCAGCAGATCATGGAGCGCTACGAACGCCTCGGGGAGATCCCGTTCACGTCCGAACGCAAGCGCATGTCCGTTCTGCTGCGCGAAAGGCACAACGGGCGCCTGACGCTGTTCTCCAAAGGAGCCCCGGATGTGTTGCTTGAACGGTGCACGCACATCCTTGTGGGCAACGAGCCTGTACCTCTCGACGACGCGCGCCGTGCGGCAGGCGTGGCGAATATCGAAGCACTTTCGGCGCAGGCGTTCAGAACCATCGCGGTCGCATATCGGAATCTTGAAGGCGACAGGGTGATCCCGCCCGAGGAAGGTGCGCCGGTGGACGAGTCGCTTGAGGCGGATCTTGTGTACGTGGGAATCGTCGGCATCCTGGATCCCCCCCGCCCTGAAGCGGCAAAAGCGGTGGTGGAATCCCACCGTGCGGGCGTCCGCGTCATTATGATTACGGGAGATCACCCCAAGACGGCCACCCGTATCGCCTCCGATCTTGGCATCGTAGGAAAAGACGCGAACGCTCTGACGGGATTGGAAATAGACAAGCTGGACGAAGCAGCGTTGCGCGAGGCCGTGCGCACTACCTCCGTGTACGCCCGCGTAGCGCCGGAGCACAAACTCCAGATCGTCGATGCATTGCAGGCCGGCGGGAACGTCGTAGCGATGACGGGCGACGGCGTGAACGATGCTCCGGCCTTGAAAAGGGCCGAAATCGGCGTAGCAATGGGGGTTACCGGAACCGACGTGACGAAAGAAGCCGGCAATATGGTGCTTGCGGATGACAATTTCGCGACAATCGTCGCCGCGGTACACGAAGGTCGTGTGATCTTCGACAACATTCGCAAGTTCCTGCGGTATCTGCTCAGTTCCAACATGGGAGAGGTGCTGGCAGTCTTTTTCGGGGTGGTGCTCTCCACGGTGATAGGGTTGACTTCCGGCGACGGAGGGATCGTGTTACCGCTTCTGGCCACTCAGCTTTTGTGGATCAACCTCGTTACGGACGCAGCGCCCGCCATGGCGCTGGGAGTAGACCCGGAAACGGAAGACGTGATGGCCCGCCCACCACGAAAACTCACGGATCGGGTGATCGACGGCCGGATGTGGACCACGGTGTTGGTCGGCGGCTCGGTGATGGCTGCCATGACACTGCTCACCCTGGATATTCTGCTTCCGGGTGGTTTCTTCGAGGGGACGGGATCGCTGGACACCGCGCGCACGGCCGCATTCACGGTGCTGGTGTTCACCCAGCTCTTCAATGTGTTCAACTCCCGGTCTGAACGTGCAAGCGCATTTCATCGTCTGTGCGCGAACCGATGGCTGCTCGGCGCGGTGCTGCTCGGAGTGCTCCTGCAGGTTGCCGTGGTCCACATTCCATTCATGAACACGGCATTTGGTACCACGCCGTTGACGGGTGAGCAATGGATTCTGTGCGTGGTGATGGCGTCGGCGGTTCTGTGGGTGGAAGAGCTGCGCAAGCTTGTCTGGAGAGCGACGCATTAAACCCGCGGCAGCTGCTTGAGTTTCGTTCCGTACTCCGGCGTACTGCCAGGGTCGGAGCCGAAAATGACTGCGCCTCAGATGTGAGTGTAGCCCGGATCCGCAGGCATCCGCTGGGTCAGGAAAGCCACTCATTCACATGAAAGACGCTGCTCGCAATCAGGATGCACCTGGCGGCACCGAGACGACGACTTCGGTGCGTTCTGAGATTCAGGAATACCTCGATATCAGGCAACAGAGGCGCTGGATTTTCCCGCGAGCTGCTCTGGTCGGTGTTTTTGCCGGAATCGCGGCGCTGTTGTTCAGAGCGGCACTGACGGGCGCTGATGTTTTCAGAAACGGCCTCATTGCGTGGGCGCACGGGGTGCCACTCCTTGGGTGGATCTTCCCGGTGGGATTCGCCGTGCTGGGGGCGATGCTTTCCGTCATCATGACCCGGCGATACGCCCCGGAAGCCAGTGGAAGTGGTATCCCGCATCTCGAAGCCGTTCTGCGCCGTTTCCGCAGGCTCGAGTGGAAGCGCGTGCTGCCGGTGAAGTTCTTCGGGGGACTTCTCGCAATAGGCAGCGGCCTGGCGCTGGGGCGCGAAGGGCCAACGGTTCAGATGGGAGGTGCCGTCGGCGATGCGGTGTCGCGCTGGCTCAAGGTATCCGAGAAGGAGCGTCTTACCCTCATTTCCGCCGGCGCGGCCGCAGGGCTTTCGGCGGCGTTCAACGCGCCGTTATCCGGGCTCATGTTCGTCCTCGAAGAAGTCAGGCGCGATTTCCACCCTGTCGTGTTCGGCGCTGCATTTCTCGCGGCGGCGACCGCCGACATCATCGCGCGCGCAGGTCTGGGGCAGTTTTCCGTTTTTGCGGTTCCGAGCTATCCCCTTCCTCCTCTTTCTTCATTGCCAGTTTTCGCCGTGGTGGGCATTGCGGCAGGTGGACTCGGCGTGGTGTTCAATCGTGGCCTGTTGACTGCCGTCACCGCATTTCGGGGGGTGCCTCCCCGGTTCGTATTCCCTGTTGTTGCGGTAACGGGCGGGGCAGCAGGTCTGGTGGGATGGTTCTCCCCGGTGATGATCGGCAACGGTCATGCGCTGGCGGAAGTTGCTCTCAATGGCAGAATGCTTCTCGCAGCGATCCCTCTCTTCTTCGTGGTGCGCTTCCTTCTCACGGTCACAAGTTATGGAATCGGCGCACCCGGAGGCATCTTCGCGCCGTTGCTTGTGCTCGGAGCGTTCATCGGCCTTGCGGTCGGACAGATCGCTCACCACTTCTCCCCCGACATCGCGCCGATACCGGCGGCTTTTGCGGTTGTCGGTATGGCAGCGCATTTCACTGCGATCGTTCGGGCTCCGCTCACCGGTATTGTGTTGATTATCGAAATGACCGAGAACTACTCCCTCATGTTGCCTCTTCTCATCAGTTGTTTCTGCGCGTACGCTGTCGCGGAACTGCTGAAGGATGTGCCAGTCTACGAAGCACTCTTGGAAGAGGACCTGAAACGCACCGGGGACACGTATCATTTGGCCGAGCCAACGGTCGCAGAGTTCACCATAGAGGAAGGTGCTCCTTTCGACGGGCGGCTGGTGCGCTCACTCGGGCTGCCGGCGGGCTGCATAATTGTTCGATGCTGGGACGGGAGGCGAGAATGGGTGCCGAAAGCAAACACCCGGCTCGAAGCTCACATGCGCATCATGGCAGTTATCTCCCCGGACGCCGCCGACGCTCTCGACAAGCTCCGGGAGGGATGTGAAGAGGTGAAGGAGGGCAAGGACCCCGGAAAACAGGCGTGAAAACGGTGAGGCAACGGCACCCGACTGCGAGTCCGCCCTGCATTTTGTCACGGGCGGGATGAAAGAAACGAATCGGCGGCAGTCCGGAGAAAGGCGGAGATCAGCCGGAGCGGTGCACAGAGAGGGCCCCGTGTGTACCATCTATTCTGTTCTTCTGTTCGAACAGCGTTTCTGTCGTCTGCAGTGAGGGCGTCCATTTGGCGCATGCAACGGTACTCCAGCTAGTTGCGATACTTGTCCTAGGCATTCTGGCTCAGTGGATTGCCTGGCGCATCCGGATTCCCTCCATCGTGCTCTTGCTGGCCGTTGGGATTCTCGCAGGCCCGGTCGGGGGATGGCTCAACCCGGATGACCTGCTGGGCGAACTATTGCTACCCACTGTGTCGCTCTCTGTCGCAGTGATCTTGTACGAAGGCGGACTGAACCTCAGGTTCCGGGAGTTGCAGAACATCGGAGGGGTCTTCCTTCGCATGATCACTCTCGGCGTGGTGATCTCATGGGTCATCGGGGCCGTGGCCGCACGGTACGTCCTTGGCTTCCCATGGGCCATCGCGACGCTCCTCGGCGCGATCCTCGTCGTAACCGGTCCCACGGTGATCGGCCCAATTCTGCGCCATCTCCGCCTCCGCGGCAGGCTGAACGCGCTCCTGAAATGGGAAGGCATCGCCGTTGACCCGCTCGGTGCAACTCTGGCAGTCCTCGTGTTCACCGTGATTCAGGCGGACGCGATCAGGTCGGGTCTGGCGGAGGCGGCTCTCGGCCTTGGCATGACCCTTGGCGCAGGCATCATCGCCGGAATCGCGGCAGCAAGCCTGCTGGTGCTGGGGTTATCACGGTACGTCGTCCCCGACTCGCTTCACAATCCGGTCTCCCTGATGCTGATGTTCGCAGCGTTCGCGGTTGTAAACAGCCTTCAGGAGGAATCGGGGCTCCTTGCGGTGACAGTCATGGGGATCACGCTCGCCAATCAGAACCGCGTTTCCATTCGCCACGTGGTGGAGTTCAAAGAGACGCTCTCGGTCTTGTTGATCTCGTGTCTGTTTATCATCCTTGCCGCTCGACTCCAACCCGCGGAATTGAGCGGACTTGGCCGGGGGCATATCGCGTTCGTCGCAATTATGATAGTCGTCGCGCGTCCCGTGTCCGTGCTTGCGGCCACGTGGGGTTCGATGCTGACATGGAAGGAACGCTGTTTTCTCTCCTGGATGGCACCCCGTGGCATCGTCGCGGCAGCCATTTCCTCGGTTTTCTCCGCCGGCCTTGTAACTGTCGGTTATTCGCGCGCGACTGAAATCGTACCGGCGGTATTCCTCGTTGTCTTCGTAACAGTCCTCCTTTACGGGGCGAGCGCCGTGCCTCTTGCGCGATGGCTGGGAATTGTCCAACTGGACCCGCAGGGTATTCTTTTCGTGGGTGCCCATCCGTGGGCTCGCGCGTCCGCACAGGCGCTTTTTGAACAGGGTGTTCCCGTGTTTCTCGTGGACACGAACCCTGAAAACATCCGTGATGCCCGCATGTCAGGACTGCCCTGTCTCCATGGGAGCGCACTTGCCGACGAAACGCAGGAACAGATCGTTTACGACGGGCTGGGGAAGATGCTGGCTGTCACGCCCAACAATGAAGTCAACTCGCTCGCATGTTTGAAGTATTCCGAAATCTTTGGTCGGCGTGACGTATACCAGCTACCCTTTGCGCTTTCCAAGGAAGGGCGACACGAGGTCGTTTCACAGGAGCACCGGGGGCGCCTGCTGTTCGGGCGCGGGTTGACTTTTTCCGGACTCGACGACCTGGCGGGCAGCCATCCCAGGATTAAGAAAACTCGATTGACAGCGGAGTTCGACTACGGCGCGTTTCAGAAAGAACATGGCGACTCCGTAATCCCGCTCTTCGTCATCGATCGTTACGGCCTCGTTCACGTTCGAACGGTGGATGATCCCGCGAGACCTGATGCCGGCGATTTGGTCATCAGTATTGTTCGCCACCAAAGCGAGGCTGGCCCAGATCCAGAATTGCCGGCAACAGACGGTACCGAGGTGTAGCACACGCGCTTTTTTCTGTGAGGGAATGCCTCATGGCAACAGCAAGGAGAACAAGAACCATTCGCGTCGGCGTGGTCGGCGTGGGCAGGGGGCAGTCGTTCGCCTCGTCAGCGACCGATCTCGTCGGCATGAAGCTCGTGGCGCTCTGCGACCTGTGGGAGGAGCGGCTGCTGGAGGTCGGTAAGCGCTACAACGTGGCGACGTACACCGATTACGACCGGTTCCTCGAGCACGACATGGACGCGGTCATTCTGGCGAACTACTTCCACGAGCACGCGCCGTTCGCCATTAAGGCTCTCGCGGCGGGCAAACACGTGATGAGCGAGTGCATCTGCAACGCAACGCTCGGCGAGGGCGTGGCGCTCTGCCGGGCGGTGGAAAAGAGCGGGCTCATCTACATGCTGGCGGAAAATTATCCGTATACCGCCTTCAACATGGAGATGCGGCGGGTGTACCAGACCGGGGAGATCGGCCAGGTGACGTACGCCGAGGGGGAATACAACCACCCCATGGCGCCGGAAGACCGCCTGCGCATTGCTCCCGGCATGAATCACTGGCGAAGCTGGATCCCGTCAACCTACTACTGCACCCATGCGCTCGCCCCGCTGGTCTTCATCACGGACACGATGCCGGTGATGGTGAACGGCCTGTCCATCGCCCGCCGTACGCCGGACGCAAAAACGGTGCGACGAGGTGACCCGGGGTCGGTAATCCTTTGCCGCATGGATAACGGATCGGTGTTCCGGATTTTCGGGCTGACGCTGCCGGGGCACAGCAACTGGTACCGCGTGCACGGCGACCGGGGCGCGATGGAGATCACCCGTGGACCCGGGTACTATGGTCCCGGCCAGGTGCGCGTCTGGCACGAAGAATGGGATATGAAACCGGGAGAAATCAGGGACCGCACCTACCTTCCCGATTGGCCGGTCCATACCGACCTTGCCCGCAACGCAGGGCACGGCGGCGGCGATTTCTGGACGAACTACGAGTTCGCCAACGCAATCCGCACGGGCACCCAGCCATTTCTCGACGTCTACCGCGGAGTAGCCATGAGCAGCGTTGGGATCCTCGCGTGGAAAAGCGCCTTGAAGGACGGCGTGCCGTTGGAAGTACCGGATTTCCGGAGCGAGAGGAGCCGCGCGAAGTATGCCAAGGACAACGCCTCGCCGTTTCCATCCCACGCGGGAAAGAAGGGTTACACACGCCTTCCCGCGAGCATTCTCGGCGAACTCAAGCCGACGAAGGAAGGGCTGGCGCTGGCAAGGCGAGTGTGGAAGGAGATCGGGTACAAGGGGGAGTGAGAGGCCGGAAGGGGCGTGTTGCGTGGTGGAACCGGAGGCTTTCGCCATCGCGCACGGTGTGGAAAGACGTTTCAATCGAAGGGGCACGAAATGACGAAATGGCGATGGTCTGCCGTGACGATTGCCATCGCGAGTTTCTGCGGCGCCATGACCATTCCTGCGGCGGATTCGGGCTACTTCCTCACCGCGCGCCAGAAGGGGCAGCTTGTCTGGCGCGGGCAGATTCAGGACAGCGAAAGCACCTGGTATGACATCTGGATTGTGCCCGGGTACGTGGAGTCATTGCGCGGGGCGCGGCAGGGCTTTGAAGAAGCCGGCCGGAGCCTGCGGGAATATGTCGAACCACAAAAATACCGCGATATCCGCCGGCAAAGCAGACAGTGCTTCGACGCGGCCTGGGACGATTGCATCGTGGATTTCACTATCGAAGGAACGCCTCGCGCATGGCGGAACTACCTCGGCAAGGCGCAGGATCGGGTCAACCAGCGCGTTTTCGGGTGGTGGATGGCATACCCCTGGGCGCTGATGCAGGGAACGGTGGAAAACGTTGTGCGGGTTCCTGTCGGCCTTTCTGCGGCAGCCATCGCGGTCGGCGCGGGAGTGGCGGGCGTGCCTGCCTATCACGCGACGAATTCCGGGTTCAAAGCCGCATGGATCGCGACGTTCGATGGCTTGCTCTGGCCCGCAAACGTCTGCGCGTGGACCACGGTGATTGCCCCTCCGCTGGCGTTTCTCGGCCAGAAACCCGCGCCATCGCGCGTCGACGGGTTCTGGGTTCGCATGGTGGAGGACACCACCGGACCGAACGCGTCCGCTCTTGCGGCCCTTGTGGCATGGGGAGCGATGCTGGAGCGAGAAGTCGGGCCGTTGGAGGAACAGCGGGAGGGCCTTGCGCGGGAAACTGAGAGCCAGCTCTCGGCGCTGAGGGACGAGATGCGGCGCGTCAACCAGCAGGACAGCACGGCGAAGGCTGCGATCAGCCACGCGGAGAGGGCGCGGGTTGACAGCACCAGAGCGCTGCCGCGCGTTGCGGCGCTGCTCGATTCCCTTGCCCGGGAGAATTGGTCCGAAAACCGGTTGAACCGCAACCGGGAGACCATTAAGGCGGCTCTTGTTGAGCGCGGGCTCACGGAGGAACAGGCAACGCGAACCATCCGGCTGCTCGAACGGTATCCCCCGCCAAGCAGGCAAACGAGGCGTGCTCCCACCGATTTGGAGAAAACCGACCCGGTGCGCGAGTCGGTCAACGTGATCGAAACTTTGGAGTAGTTTCGGGGAAACGAACCGGCATCGACACGTCTTCGTGAGGGTCGGCTCGGACCGGGCAAAAGGATCGATGAAATGGACGCGAACGCTATCCCGGGCGCGGAGTTCCAGCTCGACTTCCGGCTGGTGGAAGCTGGCGAACCGGTCACGTTCATGCTGCGGGGAGTGACCTCTGGGGACCGGTTCGAAGTCTTCCCTCGCTACCTCGAGACCTGCGACCCTGACCGTGCGCGCCTATCGCAGGAACCGCTGGGGTGGCTTGACGAACTTGAGCCGGAAACGCTGGCCGTCGGGGAGGCTGTTCGCTACACGCCAGCCTCGCCGGGAAACTACCTCGCCCGGTGGACGAGCAGCCGTCACGGCGTAGAATACCGGTATTTCGCCGCGATTGACCAGTCCTACGTCGTCTATCGTCCTGCCGTGTGGAACTGGCCCACCCCGTTCTCGGCATCCGGCGGAGCGGAGATACACAATGGCGGTCTGCCACTCGACTGGTGCATCAACTCCGACAGAACCGACGAACCCTACATCCCCCGGCTCAAGGAAGAACAGAAACGGTTCGGAGGCGGCGTTGTTTACGGGTTCAGCGCCCCGCCCGACCTTCCGCCCGAGGAAGCCATCAACGCCATCTCGTGCGCGGTGTCGGCGCTGCGAAATGCCGGGCTTGATGTCGGCAGGACGGCCAACCTCTGGTACGGCGGCGGCCTTCCCAACGCTAAAGTCGGTGTTGCCCGCGCGGTCGGTTTCGACGTGATTGACGGCTACGTGCCCCGCGCGCACACGTGCGGACTGGGCGCGCCGTACTACCCCTTCTTCATCGGCGGTACGGACTACCGGTTTCCCTGCCAGAACGGCCAATCCAGCGCTATCGCCTGTGTGTTCGATTTCGTCGGAAGCTGGCATTTCCACGGGCCGATCGGGTTCCATCGTCCCACAGCGCGCGGGAGCTGGGAGCGCGCCCGCCATTATATCGATCTGGCGGCTCGTGAGGCCGTGATGACGGCGCAGAACAGCGGCGTCCACAACTTCATCACCACTCTCGTGAATTTCGAGAGCCCGATTGCGTGGGGCAGCCCCGCGTACGATGTCGTGTGGGATGAAGGCCGGGGCAGGGATTTCTTCGAGAACTACATGCATCTGCTCGCATTTGAACATCCGCGCCGTTGGCCCATCGTCTTCGCCCGCGCCGCCGATTATGCGGACTATTTTCGCGCCCACTACGCCGCGATGCCCCGTCGCCTTGTCAGTTCCATCACCCATGACATCGAGTATGACAGGTACTGGACCGACGAATGGCATGAAAAAGGGTTGATGCCGACCGGGTACGTTCCCGTGAGCCAGTCGCTGCGTGCGTTTCGCGAAGCGCGCGCGATGCCGCAGTACAACATCCCCGTGTCGTGGGAATTTATCAACTACAACGACAACCGCAGAACCTGCCGGTTCGAGTACGCGTGCCCGAAACCGGTCCATTACTACGATCTGACCGGAAACACCCCGTGGTCGGATCGCCCCTGCGAAACGGACCTCCCCGACCCGGAAATATCGGTTTCGACACGAACCGCACCTGACGGGCACGAAATCGTGTATACTATCACCGGTGGTACGGTGTTCCCCGACTACCTCCTGGCCATTTGGGATATCCCCCGTGAGTATCGCACATGCCGCTGTGAAACGAACGCGAAGGAGTTCATCTGGGTGGAAAACACCGATGGCAACTGCCGGGGGATCGTGCGCTTCGATCTCGAGCCGGATTGCACGATATTCGTCCGATGGCATCGAGCCACGTAGCGCAATCGAGTGAGAACCCGGAAAAGGAACCTCCGTAATGCCCAAAGAATCCAGCCGCCCCAACATTGTCATCCTTTATGCCGACGACCTCGGTTTCGGCGACGTCGGCTGTTACGGCGCCACGGAGATCCCCACTCCGAACGTGGACCGGCTGGCGGCTGCCGGCATCCGCTTCACGAACGGCTACGCAACCGCGGCGACGTGCACGCCCTCCCGCTACAGTCTGCTGACGGGCTCTTACCCGTGGCGAAACCAACGAGCCGCGATCCTCCCCGGCGATGCGCCTTTGATAATCGAACCGGACTCCTCAACAATGCCCGCCACGTTTTGCCGCGCGGGCTACCGTACCGGGGTCGTGGGCAAGTGGCATCTCGGCCTCGGCAGGGGAAGAATAGACTGGAACGACCGGATCCAGTTTTGCCCGAACGATGTCGGCTTCGACTACTCGTTCATCATGCCGGCCACCAACGATCGTGTGCCCTGCGTCTACCTCGAAAACGGCCGGGTGGTCAACCTCGATCCGAACGATCCGATCGAGGTGACCTATGACGATACCACCGTTTTCCCCGGAGAGCTGACCGGTCGAGACCATCCGGAGCTTCTGCGGGTGAGCCACAGCCACGGGCACGACGGGACCATCGTGAACGGCGTCGGCCGAATCGGCCACATGCGTGGTGGCACAAGCGCCCTGTGGACGGACGAAACCATGGCCGAAACGTTCGCGAAGAAGGCAGTGGAGTTCATCGCCGCAGATCGCGAACAGCCATTTTTCCTCTACTATGCGCTCCACCAGCCCCATGTGCCGCGTCTGCCCGGGCCACGATTTCAGGGCGCGACGAAACTGGGCGCACGGGGTGACGTCATCGTCGAAATGGACTGGTGCGTCGGCGAGGTGCTCAGCGCGCTGGATCGGTTAAGTATCAGGGAGAACACCATCGTCATCTTCTCGAGCGATAATGGCCCCGTGCTGGATGACGGCTACCGGGACGGCGCGGAGGAGCTGAAGGACGGGCATCGCCCGGCCGGCCCGCTGCGTGGCGGGAAATACAGCCTCTTCGATGGCGGAACGCGCGTGCCATTCATTCTGAGCTGGCCGGAAACGGTGAAGCCGGGTGAGTCCGATGCGCTGGTGAGCCATGTGGACTTCCATGCGTCCTTCGCCGCGTTGAACGGCCAGAAGTTGAACGACGAGGAGGCTCCGGACAGCCTCAACGTGCTGGATGCTCTGCTTGGCAGGAGTGGTACCGGGCGTGAGGAGCTCGTCGTGGAGGGAACTCGCAGCAAGACGGTGTACCGGCGCGGCGACTGGGTGTTCATTCCTCCGTATCAGGGGCCGGCAATCAACGTGAACACGAACACCGAACTGGGAAACGCGCCAGCCCCGCAGCTCTACGACCTTTCGCGGGACATCGGGCAGATCACAAATCTCGCCGCCAGGCACCCCGAACGAGCGAAGGAACTGGCGGCCAGGCTGGACGAAATCAGGGCAGGCAACCAAACGAGGCAACGCTGAAAGAACCTGGCGAGACTCATTCTACACATTTCTCGTTCCCGTTTTTTCTTCGCGCGTGTATATTTTCGTTGTGCCCCGGGGGGACTACCGGGAGGGCGCGTAACCAGAGCTTTCCGAGACGAGAAGAATCGGGGAAACGCCATGTTTTCGTCCCGCGCCGTTGCAACCGGCATGTTCCTGCTGGTGGTACCCTCTCTTGCCGGCGCCATCTCTGTTTCCGGCGACCTCACCACGCAGGCATGGACGAAAGCCAGAAGCCCGTACCGCGTCACCGGAAAGGTGACGGTGCTCTCTGGTGAAACCCTCACCATTGAACCCGGTGTGGATGTTCTTTTCGATGCCGATGTGCAGTTCCACGTTCGAGGACGTATTCTCGCGCTCGGAGCCCCGCTGGACAGCATTCGTTTTCTGAGGGGATTCGCTTCCAAATGGGGCGGAATGCGCATTGTCAAGGCTGATTCTTCCGTGTTTTCCTACGCCCGTTTCAGCGATTCCCACAGGCGTGACGCCAGCGGAAAATGGGAGGACACCAGCGGTGGTGCGCTGTTTGTAGATTCGTCCGCCGCCCTGACGATATCGAACACCGTGATCTCGAAAAACATCGCCGACGGATATGGAGGTGGAATCTGCATCGCGCGCACGAAGGCGACACTTTCGGAATGCACGATTGCGGATAATTCGGCCGCCGAGTACGGCGGCGGTCTTTCGAACAACTACGCCACCGCATCGTTGACCATGACAAACTGCCTCATCGTGGGCAACACGTCCGTGAAATACGGCGGGGCGATGGAAAACTGGGGGGCAAAGGCGGATATTCAGCGGTGTGTATTTTTTGGTAACACTGCGACCCAGTCCGGCGGCACATCCGGCGGGAGCATGCTGATAAGCTGGGGTACCAACCCGACGCTGACCATGCGCAACTCGATCGTATGGGGTAACAAGCCGACTAACGCCATCAGAGTGGACGCAGGCACAGTTACAGCGACGTACAGCGACGTCCAGAGCGGGTACGCCGGCACCGGCAACATCAGCGTAGACCCGCAGTTTGCGGGTGCGGCCGCACGCGATTTCCGCCTCGCGCCAGGCTCTCCGTGCACGAACACAGGTGATCCTTCATCGCCTTCCGATGCGGACGGTTCGCGGGCAGACATGGGGATCGACTGGTCCTCCCACCGGGTATTGTACGGTGATGTCAGCGGGGACGGCACCATCAGCGCCAATGACGCTTCGCTTGTGGTCCGGCGTGTCGTGGACAATACGGTTTCGCTGGCGGTGCCGTTGGCCGGGGACGTGACTGGCAACGGCTCTCTGAGCGCATACGATGCCGCACTGATTCTGAGAAAAGTCACCGACCTGACGTACCGGTTTCCCGTCGAACGCGGTAGCATGAAACCGGCGGCACCGAATTCCGGTGCGCGGTACATATGGTTCGAAGCATCGGGGGGCTCATGGGTGCTCCGCATAGATAACCCGTCCGATGTCGTCGCGGGCGATCTGGTGCTCTCCCTTCCGGACGACGCCCCCGCGCGTGTCGAGGGTGCGGCGATGGTTTGCACCCGGCAGGAAGGCCGGACTCTTTTTGTATCGTTCGCGCGGCAGGACGATGCTTCCCCGGTGCTGATTTCCCTTCCGATTGGTTCGGTTACGCCGCCGGTGGTTGCCAGATTCCTGTGCAACGAGGGCACGATTACGGTGCGTTACGGGCAACCGACGAGCCTCGCTCTCGAACAGAACTTCCCCAACCCGTTCAACCCGACGACCCTGGTCCGGTTCGCCATCCCCGAGGCCGGTGACGTCCGCCTGTCCATTCACGCGGCAAACGGCCAGCTTGTCCGCACGCTTGTGGATCATCCTCTTCCTTCCGGGAACCACGAAGTGGTGTGGGATGGGAAGGACGCGCTGGGTCGTGAGGTTGCCAGCGGAGTGTATGTCTGCCGTCTCCGAACGGAACAGGCGGAGGCAACCCGGCGGATGACACTCGTTCGCTGATCGGGCGCACATCCTCCAGAGGTGTTCACATTCGGAGCGCGGCATGCCCGTTGCGCTCCGCTCTTTTCCCGGCACCGTGTACCTCTTCCCAGTTCGCGCAGGACCCGCTTTTGCGTACCTTTTACCGGTGAACTCCCCGCAGCCGCCAGGAGGAGCCACCATGGTGAGGAATACGCGATGAATACATGCCCGGTGCTGAAACGGGCCCGCGCAGTCGCCGCACTGGTCGGCCTCGTCGCTGTCTCTGGAGGTTGTACACCCCAGACACGCGCCGCGAGGGTCCCTGAGCAGGATCTGACGCCCTTCGAGCAGCTTGTCCGACAGTGGACGAGGGAATACCGGTTCCGGCGAACAACCGGCGGGAGTGATCTGGTGAGCTCGCAGGGGGCCATCGTGGAACGCCCCACACACGAAGAGCACCTGATCCTGGAGGCTACCCTGTTCTCCGATACGCTGGTGGCGGCGGATATCGCCCGCATCTGCGAGTACGATTCCTCTGGCACCCGGTGCGACAGCATCGGCATTGCGTACAGAGCGCGACACCAGATACCGGAGCAGTTTCGTATCGAGCTGGCGGCGCTTGCGAATCTATCCACGCCCTTCCGACTCGAACCTTTGACGATTTACCTCACCGATGAGGACGGAATCGATTACGAACCGCGCCGGAAAATCTTCTCCACGCCAGTGACAGCGCAACGCACCTATCTCGACCGCGAGGTGACGAGGTACGACCCGTACACGTCGTGGGAATACCAGGTGTACCAGTACATTGCCGGGTACGAGTTTCAATCCACCGGACGAGCAACGCTCTACTTCGACCGCGTGAACATCATCGGAAAGGACCTCCTCGGGCCCGGAGCGAAACTCACGCTCAAGTTCCGCCAGAACCGAACGGAGCTGGGGAAAATCACGTGGGACCTGGACGCCATACGGGCGGGCAGCGCGGCGCGGTGAGGAAAGCGAATCTCGAACGATGCGTGCTTCATTCCTGTCCTCCTGCGTTCTCCTGGGAGCCCTGCTGTTCTGCGCCGGATGCGCCGGATGGCTCGAACGGTACGCCATAGTCGAGAACTCGCCGGTGGTGGTGCTGTACCAGGATGCCGACGCGCACGCGGCGCAGCAGAACTACCCTGCGGCGCTCGGTGCCTATCGGGAGGTAATTCGCCGGTATCCTGCGAGCGCGTATGCAGAAGCATCGTATCTCCGCATCGCCTCCATCTACCTTGACCGAGCCGCTCCCGAGCGAGGGTGGAACGGCTGGGAAGGCGCCGATTACGCGGCCGCACGGGATACGCTGATGGCGCTGCTGCAGAAGTTTCCACGAACCCAGTACCGGCAGGAAGCGCGCAACTGGATCAAAGTGCTCGACATGGCGCTGGAAGTGGATTCCCGCACGGAAGTCGTGAGGGATACGGTTACCGTGCAAGTACCTGTTATCACGGCCGATACGTCCGATTCCTCCGCGGCGTGGCAGAGTGAACGCGCCCGTCTCCAGCGAACGATCAACGTCGTCACCGCGGAACGCAACCGGTTCCGCACCCAGCGGGATACCTGCAGGGCAGGCCTGGAACGGCTGCGCGCGGAAAATGCCGACCTGGACGCTCAGTTGCGCAGAACGAAGTCTGAGATGGAACGCATGCGGCGCATGCTCGTGGACCTGGAACGGCGGTCGGGCAACTGACCGCGGATTTCTTGTATCGGGGAGTCGCATCTATGGGAACGTGCAACCAGTTGATCAGTTACATCGCGCCGGGAGCTCCCGCCACACGGCGGCCCGGCACGGGGAACGAGCCGTTCCTCCGCCCCGAAATCGGTTTCACTCCCCGATGGTACCGCGAGGCGCTTGGGATCGATTTCGGGGAAAGGTGGCATGCCGACCCCGCATACCGGCGTGAAGCCATTGTCGCCATGCGCGGCGAATTGCGGCGCCGGTTTGGCGGGACGGCAATCGGCGGAATCGATCGGCCCGATGAGCCTCTGGATCTGCTCACCGGAACCTACGGGGCTTCCACCGTCGCGGCGATTTTTGGTGTGCCGATTGTGTATTCTAGCGATAACTGGCCCAATTGCGAACACCGGTATCTCTCCAACGACGAGATGGACGCAATCGCACCCCCCGATCTCGACAGAAATCCCCATTTTCAGGCGCTTATGAACCAGGTGGAATGGATCGCCGCCAGGGAAGGTCGGGTTCTGGGTTACATCAACTGGCAGGGAGTTCTGAACAACGCACAGCGCCTGCGCGGCGAGCAGTTGTTCATAGATATGATGGAAGAACCGGAACGCTGCGCCCGTCTGTTCGACGCCGTAACCACCACGATGATCGACGCCGCGAAACGTCTGCACGCGCGCCAGAGGGAATCCGGCGTGGATGTCCGGTTCTTCACCGTCAGCAACTGCCTCGTGAACATGGTGTCCAGCCGGGCGTACCACGAACAACTGCTCCCCTTCGACAAACGGATTTCCGAGGCGTTCTGCTGCATCGGCATCCACAACTGCGCGTGGAACGCCAATCCTTACCTCGACTCGTACGCCGAGGTGCCGAGGGTCGCCTACATGGATATGGGCATCATGTCGGACCTGGAACGCGCCCGCCGTTTGTTCCCAGATGCCAGACGCGCACTCATGTACACCCCGATGGACGTTGCGGACAAGTCTCTGGACCAGATCCGCAGCGATTTCCAGCACATCGCCGACACGTACGGGCCCTGCGATATCGTCCTTGCCGACATCGAAGCGGGCACGCCCGACGAGCGCGTCCTCTCCCTGGTGGAGATGTGCCGCGTGATTAGCGCCCGATTTTGATGGTGAGCGCACCTCCCATGGCGGAATCCTCCCGTGCGCGATGGTTGAAAAGGCTGAAACTCGCCTTCACGATCATCGTGTTCGCGGTTCTTGTCGTCAGCGTGGACCCCGTTGCCATCGCAGCGACGTGGCGGCGAACTGATCCGCGGTGGATATCCCTTGCGCTTGTCCTCATTCCCCCCAATCTCTTCTGCCAGTACCGTAGAATCGTTGCGGCGCTGGCGCCGGTATACCCGGCGATTTCATTCCGTGCGGCGATCCGCCCCCTGCTGGCCGGCCTTGCGATGGGGGCCGTCACGCCCGGCCGCGTCGGCGAACTGGGGCAGGTCATGCTGTTGCCTTCCGGGGGGCGCACGAAGGCCATCGGAACGCTGACCGTGATGAGAGCCTACGGGTTCCTTTCCGTCGTTGCGCTCGGTCTTGCGGCGTGGATGGCGAACCCCGCTCTCCTGCGCACCGATTCGCGTACGGCGGTGTGTTACGGCAGTGCGGTTCTGCTCGTTCTGGCGGCGCTGACCGGAGTGGCGGAGTGGTATTTCCGCCGCGAGGAACACTTTGCCACCGGCAGGCTGATCCGAAAAATCCGGGGAGCGGAGGGAGTATTCGCGGGCGTGAAGACGCTTTCCGGGAAGGATCGCGTGCGTTTCTGCGGATGGTCCCTTGCCCTGTCCTTCGTCTACCTGACACAGCTCACGTTCTTGATGCGCGCGTTCGGCGCCGCCGTGCCATTGTGGGATGGCCTGCTCGCGGGGGCTGTCACCACGGGAATCGTCGCGTTGCTGCCTGTTGCCGTAGGCAACGTCGGGGTGAGGGAGACGGCCGCGGTGGTGGTCTGGAAACAGGTGGGAACGAACGCGGCAGCAGCATTTAACGGCGCATTTCTGCTGTTCCTCATCAATGTCGTGCTTCCCGGCCTGGCGGGGATCGTCTGGAACTGGTGGGAGTCATTTCGCGGGGAGGGCTCCGCTCGGAGGCGACCATGAGCCAGCCATTCCTGCCGCTGTGGCGCATTGATACTGACGAACCGGTGTACGCGCTTACGTTCGACGACGGCCCGCACCCCGAAATCACTCCGAGGCTGCTGGATATACTGGACCGCAAAGGCGTGCAGGCAACGTTCTTCCTCCCGGGTGAGCGGGCACTGGAATACCCCGGGCTGGTCGCACAGATCGCCGAACGCGGACACGGCATCGGTTCCCACGGATTCAGGCACTCGTGGAACTGGTGGAGAACACCCGGTGCCCTTGCGCGGGATCTCGACCGATCCGAGCGCATTCTGGCGGGCGTTCTGCGTGCGCCGAAGCTCTGCCGCCCACCGTACGGAATGGCGAGTCCCCAGTGGCTGTCCGCCGCACGTCGGCATGGGTACCGCACCGTCCTCTGGAGTCTGGGCTCCGGGGACTGGAAATACACCTCCCCGGGAAGGATCGTGCGCCGCGTGCGGCGTCGCCTGCGACCCGGTGCCATAGTTCTGTTCCACGAATGCAGGGCCGAAACCGGGAGTGGCTACTGGCACACGCTGGAGGCGGTTGATCTATTGCTCGAAAACACTCCGGGGCTCCGTTCAACAAGCCTCCACGCGCTCCTTGAGCTTTCGGATTGAGCACCCCGGCGCTCTTTCGGGGATTGCCGGAATTTCGCCACGCGCCGTACTTTCAAAGGAGCTTCCCGTGCCATTTCGTCGGCTGACCATCCACACTCCCGCTCTCCCCTCGTCGAAACGCTGCTCTGAATGGCGCAACTCACCGCTGCGACGCGACATGAAGGTTGAACCATGGGCATAGAAACCATAGGAACCCCCACGTTGTGGATCGGGTTTCTTCTTTTCATTTTCGCGATTCTGGGCCTTGACCTGGGCGTCATCCACCGGAATGCCCACGAAGTGAGCCTGCGTGAGGCCGCCATCTGGAGCGTCATCTGGGTTGTGTTGGCGCTCATTTTCAGTCTCGGCGTGTATCACTGGTTCGGGCCTGTTCGCGGCTTGGAGTTTCTGACAGGCTACGTCGTCGAAAAAGCCCTGTCAGTGGACAACATCTTTGTGTTCGTGTTGCTTTTCACCACCTTCCGGGTCCCGGCTGCCTACCAGCACCGCGTTCTTTTCTGGGGAATCCTCGGTGCCCTTGTGATGCGCGCCATCTTCATCGGCGTTGGAGCAGTTCTCATCGCCAGTTTCCACTGGGTCCTTTACCTGTTCGGGGCATTCCTCGTGGTTACGGGTGCCAGAATGTTGCTGAACAAAGGCGCGGAGGTGGATCCAGCCCACAGCACTGCGTTCGCTTTCTTCAAACGCCTCGTGCCTGCGGTGAACGAGTACCACGGCGCGAGATTCCTCGTTCGGGTGAACGGCAGATGGTTCGCAACTCCCCTGCTTCTGGTTCTCATCGCCATAGAACTGACGGACGTCATATTCGCCGTGGATTCAGTTCCCGCCGTCTTCGGGGTAACGGAGGATCCCTTCATCGTGTTTACCTCCAACATCTTCGCGATTCTTGGGTTGAGAGCTCTCTATTTTCTGCTTGCAGGCGTCATGAACAGGTTCCGTTTTCTCAAGACAGGCCTCAGCCTGGTGCTCATTTTTGTCGGCCTGAAGATGCTGGTAGCCGGCTTTTTCAAGGTTCCCATCGGAGTCAGCCTCGGGGTGATTGCCCTGCTCGTCGGCGGGGCCGTGCTCGCGTCCTTCATTTGGCCCACAGCAACGGAGACAGAGACCGAGTCCGCGGTGCGTGTGCCCTGTACAACGGACGATTGAAGCACGGTAACCTGCCATTTTCTCTCTGCCCGCGTTCCTGCAACCACGCTCGCACACGACGAACGGCCGTTTCCGGGGCGGCCTGCACTGTCGGCCAGTTGATTCGCTCATTCGCCGACAATTCTTGGCGGTTCCCCGCCCGGATGCGTACGCTTATGAGAGACGATCCGCATCCTGTTTCTGCGCCAAGGAGTTTTTCCCCATGCCGGTTCCATTGATTTTCGACCTGAGCAAACCCGGCCGGGTCGGACACAGTCTTCCGGCCTGCGCGGTGCCCGCGAAACCGACGGAATCCCTTATCCCGGCGAAATTCCTGCGGTCGGCGCCGCCACGCCTGCCCGAAGTGAGCGAAGGGGAGGCGGTGCGGCACTTCGTCAACCTCTCCGCGCTCAACCACCACATTGACCGCGGCACGTATCCTCTCGGATCGTGCACGATGAAGTACAATCCGAAAGTGAACGAGGTGGCCGCCCGCCTTCCAGGTTTCGCGGAAATGCACCCGCTCGCCCCGTCGCAGACAGCGCAGGGACTCCTGCGGTTGATTCATGAACTGGAGCGCATGTTGTGCGAAATTACGGGATTTGCCGGTGTTACGCTGCAACCTCCTGCCGGGGCGGCAAGTGAGCTCACAGGCCTTCTCGTGATGCGGCAGTACCACCGGCAGAAAGGAAACCGCAAGACGCACGTGCTGCTTCCGGATTCCGCCCACGGCACGAACCCCGCGTCCGCCACCTTCGCGGGGTACGAGGCCCGTCAACTTGCCAGCACCGACGACGGCCGGCTCTCTCTCGACGCTTTACGCGCGGCCGTGAATGACGAAACCGCGGGCCTCATGATCACCAACCCGAGCACGCTGGGGCTCTTTGAAACACGCATCCGCGAGATCGCCGGCATCATCCACGGGGTGGACGGACTTGTCTACATGGACGGTGCGAACATGAACGCCCTGCTCGGAATCGCCAAACCGGCGGCGATGGGCGTGAATATGTGCCACCTCAACCTGCACAAAACCTTCTCCACCCCCCACGGAGGAGGCGGGCCGGGTGGCGGATGCCTTGCCGTGCGCGAAGACTTGGTACCCTTCCTTCCCGTGCCCCGCGTGGAGGTTTGCGATGGGAATTACCGCCTCGCGTGGGACAGGCCGGAAAGCATCGGCAATGTCCACGCATTCTGGGGGAACGTTGGCGTAATGGTTCGTGCATACTGCTACATCCGCATGATGGGCGGCGACGGACTCGAGCGCGTCTCGCGCACGGCCATTATCAACGCCAACTACCTGTATGCGCTGGTGAAGGACCTTTTCGATACGCCTTACCAGGGCCCCTACATGCACGAGTTCGTCGTTTCCGGCGATCGGCAGAAAGCGCGCGGCGTGAGGACGCTCGACATGGCCAAGCGGCTGCTCGACTTCGGCGTATATGCGCCGACCGTCTATTTCCCCCTTATCGTCAGCGAAGCCATGATGATCGAACCCACGGAGACGGAATCGAGACAAGCCATCGAGGAATACGCGGCGCTGCTCCGCCGAGTCGCGCGCGAAGTCGAGCAGGAACCGGAGACGGTTCTGAAGGCACCTCACGCAACGCCCATCGGCCGCGTGGACGAGGTTCGCGCGGCGAGGCAGCCAGATTT
Source organism: Candidatus Latescibacterota bacterium (assembly GCA_022706085.1). Lineage (GTDB taxonomy): Bacteria > Latescibacterota > MWCZ01 > MWCZ01 > MWCZ01 > MWCZ01. The sequence continues at coordinate 626,762 of JAKJDF010000001.1, forward strand.
GCGGTACGCGTTTGATGGGTTGTGATGCGGGGACGACGGCAACCCAAATCCTGCCGGTGTCTCGTTGATGCCAGACGGTGTTCGTTGGAAGAGGACTCGGACCGGGTTCGGAGGGGCGCGCTCCGTCGTGCCCGCACAACAACCAGATAACTGGTCTGGCGCAGGACCCGACGAAGCGGGTCCCTCCAAGGTGCTGGCGACCCTGACCTTGCCTTCATACCTCATGGCGGACGTGGGTATTTTGTGGAGGGGCACGCTTCGCCGTGCCCGCACTGGCGGCCGGGGCTGGGTATCGGCTGCACTGGATTCCCGCCTCCACGGGAATGACGGTTTCTCCAGAAGAACCACGGAACCCGACTGAGAACGCACCGCGTTCTTAGGGGGTCCCTTGATCAGAAAGATGGGTTGATGATGTATCCGTCCCATAGGACCCATCTGTCCTCCGGTGAGCTCTTCCGCCGTGCGGAGGAAGCCCGCAGATATCTTGCCCCCTGCCGCGTATGCCTCCGCGCGTGCGGCGTAGACCGACTGGCGGGAAAAACCGGGGTATGCGGTATCGGGGCGAAGGCAACCGTTGCAAGCGCGCTCGCCCACCACGGTGAGGAACCGGGGCTCAGCGGCTCCCGCGGCGCCGGCACCGTCTTCTTCGGCGGCTGCAACCTTCGCTGCATCTTCTGCCAGAACTTCCAGATCAGTCAAACCGCGCAATCACCCGAATACGAACCGGAAGAAATCGCCGCGATGATGCTGCGGCTCCAGGATGAAGGCTGCCACAATATCGACCTCGTCTCCCCGTCGCATGTGGCGCCGCAGGTGCTTGAGGCGATCGCCCGCGCCGCCGAACAGGGCCTTACCATCCCCATCCTCTACAACTCCAATGGGTACGACAGCCTTGACATGCTGCGTCTGTTCGACGGAGTCGCGGACATCTACCTGCCCGATCTGAAATACGGCGACGACTCGGCCGGAACATGGGCGAGCAGCGTCGACAACTACGTCGAACACGCGCACGCCGCGCTGAAGGAGATGTACCGGCAGGTCGGCGACGTTGAGTTCGACGACGACGGCATTGTCCGGCGCGGCCTGATCGTCCGGATTCTCGTGCTTCCCGAGGACCTCGCCCGCGTGCATGATTCCCTCGTGTTCCTCGCTGAAGAGCTTTCCACGCGCGTGTGGTTGAGCATCATGTCGCAGTATTACCCCGCCCACCGCGCGGTGGGACATCCGAAACTCGGGCGCTCGATCACCCCGAAGGAGTACGAAACCGTGCTTGAGTGGGTCGACCGCCTCGGGTTCGAGAACTTCTACGCACAGGGGATGGACAGCGTGGAGGTGTGCCGCCCTGACTTTGAGAAAGACGGCGTGTTCGATTTCGGGGACGCGTGACGCGAGGTTTCCGCGGGGATCGGTCGGGAGAAGAGGAGCCCATGCCAACAGGACACACATGGCCTTGCGAGTGGTTGGAGTTGGTTGACCGCCTGACCGGGTATCCCGTCAGAAAGTTGACGAACTATCCAAACTCGAAGAGCCTGCATTTCTATTTCCACGACCCGTCATTCACCCGGGATGGACGCTGGTTTGTCTTCGCGTCGGACCGGTCGGGGGCGTTCGAGTTGTTCGCAATGCGAACGGACACCGGCGAGATAATTCAGTTGACGGATTCCGGGGTGGCGGCGGGCTGGGTAAGCCAGAGAACAGGTTGCGTGTACTACTGGGTGGGTCCTGAGGTTCACTCAGTCGATATTGACACGCTCGAAAACCGCACCATCGGCGTGCTGGAAGGCGCCTCCCCCGCCAGCTCTCCATCCGAAAACGCTGATGGAAGCCTGCTCGCGTTCTTCGGCAAAACGCCGAACGGGCACGCGATCTACACCATGCGCAAGTCGGATGGGGACGTCAATCCGGTGTTCGAGACCTCAGGCCGTCCCGGCCACGTGCAGTGCTCGCCCGTTGATCCCGATCTCATCATGCATTGTGATTCCACCACTCCCGACGGAACGGCGAAGCAACGCATCTGGCTCCTTTCCACTGACGGGTTACGCCACTGGCATCCGTACACGGAAACGCCTCAGGAATGGCTTACGCACGAGTCGTGGCTGGCCACAACCGGCGACATCCTCACGACGTACTGGCCGCACGGGGTGATGCGTATGCGCACGGACGGGTCAGAGGTGCATCTGGTTGCTCATATCAACGCCCAGTATGCCGTGGCCTCGCCGGACGGACGCTACTGCGTTGTGGCCTCGGCGTTTCCCGACCGGGGAATCTTCCTTGCGGATATGGAAACGGGCCGAATGTGCCTCGTGCACAGCCCCTGCACCGCACCATTTGACGAACCACACGCGCAGCCTGCGCCCACGTTCAGCCCCGACGGGCGCTCAATTGTATTCGGATCGGAATGGGAAGGAGCGCCCAATATCTACCAGGTGGACATCGGGCCCGCACTGCAGATGCCTGATGCGTGGTGGAAACCGGATTTCGTGTGGCCGCGCTGGTAGTTCCGCACGCGATCGTCCGCAGGCAAACTGGACTGACTGGCAACCGGGAGGACATCACCCATGCTCCGAACGCCTTATGCGAGCGAACGCATCCAGATGGTGGACCCGAAAACCGGGATCAGGATCACCCAGCTCACCAGCTACCCGACGCCGAGCGTCCACCTGCTTTACTACTGGCCCAGCGTCACTCCCGATAATCGGCGCATCGTGCTTGTTGCTCAGCGATCAGCAGCCCGGCTTGCGCCGTGGGACCTTTTCCGCTGCGATACCGACGGACTGAATCTTTTCCAGCTCACCGACTACGAGCAATACGACCGGTCAGACGGCCTTCCGGTGCATCCGGCGGCATGTATGACGCTGGACGGCACGAAGCTGTACCTCACTCGTGACGCTGTCCTGTGCGAACTCGACATCGAAACCGGAACAATGCGTGATCTTGCCTCGCTCGAGCGGTTCTGCCGCGAGCGGAGCACGTTTTCGCACGTCCGGATCGGAGCGAGTGGACGTTTGTTCCTCGTCCAGTCGTTCTACGCGACGCACGCCGTCCGCGTTGATCTTGCAACGGGGGAAGCCGTCGAACTGGAACTCGGCGGATCGCTGTTCTCCTGTTCTCAGGATGAACCCCGGCTCCTCGTCGGCCGGAACAAGTACAGCGAGTTCTGGAGCCTCGACGAAGACGGCGGCAACCCGCGGTATCATTGCGAGAACGTCTTTGCTCATTCAACGACAATGGGACGACTTCCGGGGATTCAGGGCCCGGGCAGGCCACCCGAACGTTGCATCTGGCTTGCGCAGGAGGGCAAGCAACCGGAGCACCTCGTGGAAGGTCCCTACTTCTGGCACTCCTCCGCGTCGTTCGACGGGGAATGGATCATCTCCGATACAAACTGGCCCGACGAAGGGATCAAACTCGTGCATGTTCCAACGCGCCGCTGGCGAACTCTCTGCCATGCCCACGCCACGCAGGGCCATCCCCAGTGGCAGCATTGCCACCCCGCCCTGAGCCAGGACGGACGCATCGCGGTGTTCGATTCCGATCGGACGGGCGTCTCGCAGGTCTACGTCGCGCACGTGCCCGACGAGTTCCGCGAAAGCGTCAAGGCGGGCGAACTGGACCGTCCGCGCGACAAGTGGATATGAGGAGGTCCTCACCCGGTGCCTGAAGGAAAAATCAGCATAGCGACATGCCAGTTCGCCGTGGGGCCAAACCCCCGGCGCAACGGTGCACAGATCCGCCGTCAGATGATTCAGGCGAAAAACGCCGGGGCCGAGGTGGTGCATTTCCCCGAGGCGGCGCTCAGCGGGTACGGCGGCGCGGACATCAAGCGGTGGGATGGTTACGACTGGAATGCCCTTCGGGAAGAGACCGAGCGCGCCATGGAACTCGCCGCGCGCCTCGGGGTATGGGTGATCCTCGGCAGCTCCCATCGGCTGTCGGGGGACCACCTCCCGCACAACTCGCTCTACGCGATTGATCCGTCCGGGCGCATTGTCGAGAGATATGACAAGAGCTTCTGCACGGGTGGCGATCTGCGGATGTACTCCTGCGGCGACCACCTCTCGGTCATCACGATCAACGGCCTCCGATGCGGGCTGCTTATCTGCTACGACATCCGCTTCCCGGAAATCTACCGGGCGTACAAGCGGGAGAACGTCGCATGCATCTTCCACTCGTTCTACAACGCGCGGGCCGACGGACCCAGCATCCACACCACAATCATGCGGCCGACACTCCAGGGGCACGCCGGCATCAACTACGTCTGGATCAGCGCGACAAACTCGTCGGCGTATTACGGGAGCTGGCCCAGCGTGTTCGTCCGGTGCGACGGAACAATCCTCGGTTCGCTTCACTTCCACCGCGCCGGAATCATGGTGAATGTGGTCGACACCACCACGCAGTTCTACGATGCATCCCATGCGTACCGCGACCGGGCAATGGAGGGTTTGCTTTCCAGCGCCGATGGCGTGGACGATCCACGGTCGCGCGACAGGAGGAGTCTCTAGGGGATATTGTCGGCACGCGCGCGACGCCAACGGCCCCCGCAAACGCACAAGACCATGATGATCAACATGTTATGAAATTGGGAAAAAAACTCCGCGCGCATGCGCTCCGGGGCTTGACAGGAGACCGATCTTTCGGTAAATAGCTCTTGTATATTTTGAGTTGGCAACCCAAATCGCATGGCACCCGCTGGAGAGAGGAGACGAGCCATGCCTTTCTTCATTTCTTCTCTCCCACCTCCGGGGGGGGGGGGTACCGCGAGCGGCGCGCACGGGCCGCTCCGGCGAACACGCCTGAAACGCCCACCAGCACGCTGTCAGCCGACACGACCTCCATAGACAACCTTGGAATAGATTCGCGCCCCCAGAAAGGCTTTTGTGCGTTGTCCGCGCCGACAACCGCGCGGGAGATTCTATTCAAAGGAGAAAAATCGTGAAAAGGATAAGGATAGTGTCAAGTGCTGCGGTTGGATTGTTCATGTTTCTCACAGCCGCAATCATCATGGCAGTCGCGACAAGCTCCGCGCGGGCAGAGACGGCAACCGAGTGCCGCACCCTCAACCTGGCGCTATTTGCAGAAAACCCCAGAAGCGCCGTGCAGGAATACTTCGCTGCGTCTGGAATAGATACAACGCAGGTTGGTTTCATCTCGTTCTCGATTGACGAGGTCAACAACGAAATTCAGATTAACGTGTGCCAACAGTTCCATGGTGTGGCCGTAGAGCCCAGCATGGCGCGATTGACTGTCGAGAAGACCTCAGGCAAGTTAATCAGGTGGTCCTCAAACTGGAGGGAGATTCCTCCAACTACGTCGGTGAATCCGGTTGTTGACGTGGACAGCGCCACGACCATCGTTTCAAAGTACGTGTCCGAGAATTGCGTACAGCCGAGAGTGGTATATCCATGTGGTTACGTTTGTGACAGCACCTATGTCGAACCATACCGGTTGGAACTCAGGATGGATAGTTCGGATTCGGAGGCGGCACTGGTTTGGCGCGTGGATTACAAGTGCCTGGAGCCGTACTTCGGCGATTACCATTCAATTGCAGCGGGATACTTCGACGTTGATGGGAACACTGGAGCCATTCTCGGCTACTACACGAACATCGTCATGTCAGTATCCAGCGACCTGCGCGAGCAATTCACTCCAGCAATCCAGGCCTTCCCAAATCCTTTTAACCCGGCCACCACGATTAGGTACCGCATTGACGCCTCGGGATCCGCTTCGGTTGTGGTGCACAACACCGCCGGGCAGGTAGTTCGCCGCCTTGTGGAAAACCACCACGCCGCCGGAACGCACGAGCTGATCTGGGATGGAAAGGACGAAAACGGGCGCGCTGTCGCAAGCGGTACCTACCTCATCCACCTCGTTACGCCTGATCACGTTGAGGCTCGGGCGGTGTCATTGGTCAGGTGAGCTTGCTCGGATTTCTGGGGAAACTGACGATGGCTTGCGACGACGCATTACGACAATGGGGGAACTGGATGAAACTTATATGCAACATCCGGATGCTGCTTGTTGCGGCACCGTTCTTGGTCTGGGCGCGTGTTAGCGTGGCATCGGGGGATAACGACCTCCCCAGCATCAGTATCGCGCAACTTCGCACCGATCCGAAAGGGGTGCTCCAGCAGTATCTGGGCCAATATGGCTGGCGACTCAGCGTTCAGGACGTAGGAGACGTGTCGAGAGTTGGAGTGATAGAAGACTCGGACGATCAGATACATGTATGGGCAACGCAGCGATACCAGGGAATTCCGGTTGAGAACTCGATGATCAGGCTCCAAATCAGGAAAAGTACAGGTCGAGTCGTTTCCGCCTCTTCCAGCTGGAAAACGATTCCTTCGTCCACATCCACTGTTCCGTCGATCAGCGCGGCAGGAGCTGTTGACGCGGTGTGGCGCCACGTTCCCTGTAGGCGTGCCGAGGCGGATGTCGAACTGGGCGGGCTGGTGTTCCGATACTATGGGGAACCGCCCAAGTTGCATCTCACATGGGAGGTAGTTTTCCGACCGTTCCCCAACGCCGACAATAACATCGGCGGGCGCACCTATTACGTCGACGCGAACACAGGCGACATCCTGTCGTTCGACCCGCACAGGGTATATTACGTCACTGGATCCGGCAAAGTGTTCTATCCCGATCCACGGACCTCGGAGAACAACGCGTTCCCCGGCTGGGATAGCACCAGCACTATCCCGGATTCAGCGTACAAAGTGAAACCTCTTGCCGGGCTCGACGCCTCTATTGGCGGTGTCTACCGACTTCGAGGCCAATATGCTCGCAGTTATGATATTTACGGGCCGTATACGACCTTGGCCACCCGAAGCGATTCGTTGTTCAATTTCACCCGCGACAGCGCTGGGTTCGGGGAAGTAATGGCGTACTTCTACATTGATAGCCTTCAAAGGTATCTTCGGGGTCTGGGTATCACCAGTACTGGAGTCGACTCGGTCAGGTTCGACGCCCACGGTGCAATTGCCGACAGTGGCTCGTTCATGGAATGGGATCAAACAGCCTATAATAACGGAACACTGGCGAAGATCATCTTGTCCGATAGATGGATCAAAGACGCCGAGGATGCGGACGCAATCATACACGAATACACTCATGCGCTGCATTGGGGAACGTTCTTTTCTCAAACCAAATCCCCAAATTACACGGGCGAGCACGCGCGCGTCACGGAAGGTCTCGCCTCCTATATGGCGTTGAGTTACTCGCGGAGCCTCTACCCGAATTTCGAACGGGATTCCGTGTACAACTGGTGTAGCACATTCAATCGCCACGTGGTTTCGGACGCCTATGTTCATCCCGATTCGAATCTGAGTTCACCGAACCCGCATTACCCGGGCGGCAACCTGTGGGCAACCACACTGGCCAATATTGAGGACGCGATAATCGCCGCTACAGGTTCCCAGGTGACAGGCAGGAACCGGGCCATGGCGTTGATCTGGAAAGCTGTCCAGTACGCACCGGGTATGGCTTCGACAATGCTGGAATATGCTTCGCTTATCCTCGAACAAGCCAGTTCGAGAAACGATGGGGAGCATTTCGACGAGGTTTTGCGCGAGCTCAACGCCCGGGGACTCGACACGTTGACGGTTAACGCGACGTTCTCGCTCGCCGCGACAATCCCGGCGGGAACTCGCTTCGTTATCGGGCCGGACGTGACACTCACGTTAAACACTGATCTGGTGGTCGCCTCCGGTGCCGAACTGATCATCGAGCAAGGAGCAGAACTGAGGTTCGATGGCGGGACGAAACTCCTTGTTGAGGGGACACTGACTGCAAACGGGGCCAAATTCACGCGGAATGGAGCGTCAGGAACTTGGATCGGTATCCTTACTTCTACCGCAAATGCCAGCATCGCTCTTACGAACTGTACCGTTGAATATGCCAACACCGGCGTGTTCTGCGACTATGGTTCCTCTTCCAGCCAACCCACAGTTATCGTTAACGGTGGTAGATACCATCACAATACGACTGCGATCAGACTGATCCGTGCGAAGTCTACGAGCGGCACTTCGTACATCAAGGCTGCAGAAATCGACAACAACACCACAGGAATCCGGATGGAAAATTGCAGCGTGCCGATTGGAATTTCGGGGTCGTGGACGTACAGGGATTCCATTCATGACAATACCGGAACGGCAATTTACCTCGTGAGTTCTTATCCCAACATCTACCGCAACAAAATCTGCAACAACGGCGGCATTTTGGGGGGCGTTTATTGCAGCAGCACCTCCAGTCCTGACATCGTTTACAATAACATCTCTAACAACGGTAACTATGGCATCTATAGCGATGGATCATATCCCGACATCGAGCACAACTGGCTTTATGGAGCGAACAATTCAGAGATCTACATTACTGGCGGTGGTCAGCCGTGGATGGAGTACACAAATATTCATACGTCGGTGTACGGCGACAATCCAAACGGCGAAGCCAACGAAGCCGTCTATTTCAACTCCAGCGGTTATCTTGAATGCGAGAACAACTGGTATGGCGATGCGTCGCCGGTTATGTCCGCGATCGTGAACCAGGCGTATCGGTTGGTCTACAATTATCCGATCCTGAGTAGCGCCGCCCGCAGCGATTACCAGAAACCCGCGCGGTCTGTTAACGAAACACGCCCGGAGGTCGCGGTCATGCGGGACGCAGGCGCTGCGGAAGACGAAGACCGTCTCACTGACGCGTTGACGCTGTACCGCCAAGTGATCGTTCAATTCCCAGAATCCTCGGCGGCATTGCGAGCGCTTCACCGCAGTTTCGCGGTCATGGGCACAAAGGGAGCATCACAAAAGGAAATGGAAAGCTTCTTCGCGCCACTGCAAGCGACAGATAGCCCGCTTGGCGCTGGTGCGAGATTTGCTGCCGCGGAATTGGTGCGGCAGTCGATGGCGTGGCACGGGGATTTCGCACGTGCTATCCCGGCGTACCGTTCAGTCGCGGCGGACACGTCGTTGTTGCTGTATCAACGCGACGCAGCGTGGTTGCAAATAGCCCGACTTGCCGACCAACGGCATGACCGAGAGCTTCTCCGAGAGGCGATATGCGGGATTCTTGCGTTTGGCGACTCGACATTGGAAGGGACGAAAATCGCCCGCATCGAGTGGTCGGACGAAATCGCCGCTTTGGCTCGCCAAGACACGGACAAGCCACCATATGGCCAGGCGCTGACCGCCACACCCAACCCGTTCAACCCGACGACGTCCATCACGTATCGCGTGACCGCGCAAGGGAACGTGTCGGTTCAGGTGTACAACGCACTGGGCCAGCGGGTTCGGGAGCTGGTGAACACCGCCGCGCCGGCGGGAACGTACACCGTCGTGTGGGACGGTAAGGACAGCGCGACACGGCCCGTCGGCAGCGGCGTGTATCTCATTCGCCTTACGACACCGACAGCGGTTGTAACAGAGAGGGTCACGCTGCTCAGGTAACGCAGAAGCGCAAAGCGGAGCGATTCGCACGTGTGCAAACCGCTCCGCCACATTCCGTCCTCTTTTCCGCGCCCTCTGCGTCTCCGCGTGATAATATCTCGACTCTCTTGACCACCCGCATTATTATGTGTATATTTCCTAAGGGGGTTTTTCCCGGCAGGAGTCGCTCGTGGCTGCTGACCTGATTCGCACATTCGTCGCCATTGAAATCCCGTCCTCCGTGCGCGAGGAGCTGGACGCCGCAATCGCGCCGCTGCGGCGCGCAGAGAGACTCCGGTGGACGCAACCTGCGGGATGGCACCTTACGCTGAAGTTCCTCGGCGAACTGAGTCGTGAGGACGTGAAACGCGTGAGCGCCATCTGTACCCGCGTCGCTTCCTCGCTGAGGCCGTTCGATGGCGCGCTGGGCGGCTGGGGTGCCTTCCCGTCTCCGCACCGTCCGCGCGTGCTCTGGGTGGGGATGCAACGGGGCGCGGAAGCAACCGTCACCGCGGCGAAAGCGGTGGAAGACGCGCTTTTCGAGGCAGGCTTTCCCCGGGAAGGGAAGCCGTTCCATCCACACCTTACGCTGGCGCGGATAGAAGACCCGGCGGCAGGTTCCCGGGCATCCGCCGTTTTGCAGGAGCATCCCTTCGCATCGGCAGCGTTTCGCGTGGATCGTATTGTCGTGTTCCAGAGCGTCCTTGACCGCGGCGGAGCGCGTTATCATCCTTTAGCTGTGTGTCCCTTTGCAAAGACCTGACACAAGGAGCCACCCATGGCAGCCACACCTCCGGCGACGCGTGATTCGAAGGACAAAGCGGTCGAACTGGCGCTGGGCCAGATCAAGAAACAGTTCGGCGATGGCTCGATCATGAAACTCGGCGACCAGGCTGTTGCCACGGTGGGCGTTATCCCGACCGGGTCCATCGCGCTTGATCTGGCGCTGGGCGTCGGCGGGGTCCCGCGCGGGCGGGTGGTGGAGCTTTACGGCCCGGAGTCGTCGGGAAAGACGACGCTGGCGATGCAGATCGTTGCCGAAGCGCAGAAACTGGGGGGCGTGTGCGCGTTTATTGACGCGGAGCACGCGTTCGACCCCACCTATGCGAAGCTGCTGGGCGTGGATATTGACAACCTCCTTGTCAGCCAGCCCGATTGCGGCGAAGACGCGCTGGGAATCACCGACACCCTCGTCCGCAGCGGCGCCATTGACACCATCGTCGTGGACTCTGTGGCCGCGCTTGTCCCCCGCGCAGAACTGGACGGCGAAATGGGCGATCAGCACGTGGGTTTGCAGGCGCGGCTCATGTCCCAGGCGTTGCGCAAGCTGACCGGCACGATCTCCAAGAGCCACACCTGCGTCATCTTCATCAACCAGATACGGATGAAGATCGGCGTCATGTTCGGCAACCCGGAGACCACCACCGGCGGGAACGCGCTGAAGTTCTACTCCTCGGTGCGCATGGATATCCGCCGCATTTCCACCATCAAGGATGGCGAGAACGTGGTCGGCAGCCGCACCCGGGTGCGCGTGGTGAAGAACAAGGTCGCGCCGCCTTTCAAAAGCGCGGAATTCGACCTCATGCACGGCGAAGGTATCAGCCGCGCCGGCGAGCTTATTGACCTCGGCACGGAACTCGGCATCCTGAAGAAGTCAGGCACGTGGTTCTCGCTGAACGACGAACGCATCGGGCAGGGACGCGAGAACGCGAAAGCGTACCTGCGCGAGCACCCGGACCTCATGACCGCGTTGACCAATCAGGTGCGCGAGGCGCTCGGACTGCCGACCATCAACCCGGACGGCACCATGTCGCCCCCGAAACCCGTGGTCGCGGCGGAAGCGGCGCAGGTAAAGAGCAAGATCGTCAAGGGCGGCGGGGCGGATAGCGGGGAGTAACGGTGTTGCGGTATGATCCCTTGACCCCAGAACAACGTAGTGAAAGGATGTCCCGGGTACGCGCGGCTGACACCAAACCCGAGATGTTGGTTCGCAGAATGGCTCACGCGCTTGGATTCAGGTACCGTTTGCATGTGAAGACGCTGCCCGGTTGCCCTGACTTGGTTTTCTCGTCGAGGAGGAAAGTGATTTTCGTACATGGGTGTTTCTGGCACCAACACGGCTGCGGGCGCTATCGCATGCCTCGAACCCGCAAACGATTTTGGAATAAAAAGCTCAAAACGAATGTGCAACGGGATGCGGAGAACTACAACCAACTTGCGGGGGCGGGTTGGGAGGTGCTTGTTGTTTGGGAGTGTGAGGTTGCGGATCCCGTGCGATTGGTCGGCACGTTGACTTCGTTCCTGAGGTGCGTATGACAGGCTTCAAATCGGTCGAGCTCTTCACCGGCGCTGGCGGATTGGCATTGGGTTTGGAAAAAGCAGGGTGGCACCACGTCGCCATGGTTGAGTTAGACAAACATGCCTGCGCGACATTGAAGACCAACAAACTGCGAGGCCACCCGTTGGCTGCGGACTGGGAGATACACGCCGCCGACGTTCGCGGGTTTGACTATGGAGCCGTGAATCAAAAAGTCGACATGGTCGCTGGTGGGCCGCCATGTCAACCGTTTTCTCTTGGCGGCAAACACCAAGCGTACAACGACAAACGAGACATGTTCGGCGAAGCGGTCCGCGCTGTCAGGGAAATGAAACCGAAGTTTTTCGTATTCGAAAATGTGAAAGGCTTGTTGCGGGAAAGTTTCGCCACGTACTTCAACTACGTTATACTGCAACTCACTTACCCGGAGATTTCGCGTCGTTCCTGTGAGGGATGGAAGGATCATCTGGGGCGATTGGAACGTTTTCACACTGGCGGGAGAGAGTCAGGCTTGACCTACAGAGTCGTGTACCGCCTTTTGAACGCTGCGGAGTACGGCGTTCCCCAAGTACGTGAGAGAGTGTTCATTGTTGGCTTCCAAGCCGATTTGGGGAGGGAGTGGTGTTTCCCGACAGCAACGCACTCCGCTGAAGCGCTGTTGTGGGATCAGTGGGTCACGGGCCAATACTGGGAGGAACACGGCGTTCCCAAGCGAGAACGTCCGGCTGCCCCGCCTCAGCTCAAGAAGCAGATAGAACGTCTGCGCAGCAGCTTCCGGTTCAGCGCGCCAGCGAAAGAAAGATTTCGCACTGTCAGGGATGCGCTCTCGGGCCTACCCAGCCCGCAAACTGATTCGGGTGCTGTGGCGAACCACGAGTACCGCAACGGAGCAAAACGGTACCCGGGCCACACCGGAAGTCCTCTCGATGAACCTGCAAAAACAATTAAGGCTGGAAACCATGGGGTTCCCGGCGGCGAAAACATGCTAGCTTTGCCGGACGGAAACTGCCGCTATTATACTGTTAGAGAAAGTGCACGGATACAGACCTTCCCGGATGATTACCTGTTCTGTGGTTCGTGGACTGAATCGATGAGACAGATTGGAAACGCCGTCCCGGTCTCCCTTGCAGAAGCCGTGGGTGAGAGTATTCGTGCGCAGAACCCCTTGAAACTCCATGTGCAATGAAGACGCAGTAAACGGGTGTCCGTTCAACCCGCTGGACAAGAAAAACCTCGGTCAAAGCGTGACGGACGCTCTTCTCGAGCAAACGCCGACTGCGCTTCCCCCAGGTGCGTTCTTTGGCGCTGGCGTCTACGCCATTTACTACACCGGTACCTTCGAACCTTACCTGCCGCTGGCGGCCCTGAACGCCGATGACGAGTTCATGTGGCCGATTTACGTTGGAAAAGCGGTTCCGGCAGGCACCAGAAAAGGCACTTTCGGTTTGGAGAGTGAACCCGGCCAATTCTTGTACAAAAGGCTTGGCGAGCACGCATCGTCGATTGACCAAACCACGAATCTTTCGCTGGGCGATTTTTCCTGCCGTTTCCTTGTCGTCGATGATATCTGGATTCCCTTGGCCGAATCGCTTCTCATAGCTAGGTTTAATCCCCTCTGGAACTCCTGTCTCGACGGTTTTGGCAATCACGATCCCGGGGGCGGACGGTCCAACCAGAAGGTGTCGGATTGGGACGTCATTCACCCCGGCAGGGCTTGGGCCGCGAAACTGGCGCCGTCAATGCTAAATCAGGAAGACTTGGAGCACAGGGTTGCCCACCATTTTGCCCAGACACTCCCTAGATCCACACGTGAATAGGATACAAATCGTTTTCAGGAGTGCCTCGCCATTCCCCGCCTCCCCCCGAATTCTGTTTGGCGCGTCGAACCGCTGTGAAAAGGTCTGTGGTGGCTCTGCGGGAAGGGAACCTGCTTTTTTTCTTCCACCGGATAGTCTGACCTCCCCCCGCCTTTTCGCCCGACTGATCACCCGCCCGTATCTTAATCACGCATCACACGAACCCGCATTCTCTCCTTTCCACCCCCCGAATACAGGAGCCCACAATGAGCATGGATATCAGACAGGCTTGGGTCGCGGAATGCGACATGGTGATGCAGGGCGCAGCCGTGGCGGCCGACATCAACGGCGACGGCTACGCTGAGTTCATCACCGCGGCGTATCAGGCTGTCATCGCGGTGGACCGCACGGGCAAGGAGATGTGGCGGGTTCCCACGAACCAGCGTTACATGACGTGCCCCGCCGTGTTGCAGAGGCCTGGCCAGCCAGCCCTCATCTATGCCGCCGACATGACGTGGACGACGAAACCGGAGTCCACGCTGAGCTGTATTGACGGCGCCGGGAAGATCGTCTGGCAGGCCAAGGTCGCGTCGGTGTTCTGGGCCGCCCCCGCGCTTGGGGATGCCAACGGTGACGGGCGCGTAGAACTGGTGCAGGGCGACGCTGCGGGAACGGTGCGCGCGTTCGATGCGCTGACCGGCACGCTTCTCTGGGAACGGCAGCTCGACGGCGAATGCTCCAGTCCCGGCATCGGCGACCTGAATGGCGACGGCGCACCGGAAATCGCCATCGCAACGACGACGGCGCGGCTGTACGTCCTGAACGGCGCGGGCGAGATCGTCGGCGAGAAACTCCTCGGCGGCACGGTGTTCAATCCGGTGGGCGAGTACGCCGCGTACCGCGTCTGCTCACCCGTGCTTTTCGCCAACTCCCGCGGCGAAGCGCGTCTGATCACGTCCGTGCAGGAGCCGGGCTCCCGCCGGATTCTCTGTTTCGACGGCAACCTCGACCTCATATGGGAGCGCGAAACGCCCGGCGGCATCGGCCCCTCAGTGTCCGTGGCGGATTTCGATGGCGATGGCCGCGCGGATATCTTCGCGCCGGCTCAGTCGGGCAGATTGTTCCGGTTTGACGAAGACGGCCGTGTGTTGTGGGATTTTGACACGCAGGCGTTCTGCTACGCCCCCGGCGCGATCGTGGACGTGGATGGCGACGGCGCGCTGGAATATGTGCTGTGCACCGAGCTTGGGAAGATCATCGTGTACAACCAGTCGGGTGAGATCGTCTTCACGCATCAGTGTGATAGCCGCCGCGCCAATCGAACCGCGCCGGCATTCGGGAAGATCGCCGACGGCCCGCGCGGGCTGGCATTTGGCATCACCGGAAGCGATACGGGGCAGCTCTACTGCTTTACCGTTCCGGCAGGCGCTGATACGCACGTCGAGTGGCAGGACTTCCGCGGCGGCGCGCGTTCCACCGGTTCGTGGTTCGGCCTGCAGAAAGTCGAAACGGTGCGCATGGAGCCGGAGAACCTCGTGTGGGACGCCGTCCTCACACGCGACGAGATCACATTCCGAGTTACCAACCCGGCGCCGGAAAAGGAGCCGCTTGAAGCGGAAGCCACGGTGCTTGCTCCGGATGGCGTGCGACAGGGAGCGACCGGCATTATCGCCGGGGAAAAAGGCGTGCTGAAAATGCCCGTGGCGGTCAGCGCCCCGGGTGCGTACCGGTTCGAATGGTACGCAAAAAAGGCCGATGGGCAGGTTCTTGCATGTGGCTCACGCACGCTGACGCTTTCACCCTACCGGAACGATCAGGCGCTCGCGCGGAAGGCGGTGGTCGCGCTGCGCGATGCGGTTGCGGGAGTACCGACGGATGCGGGCTTCGGGGCGGTTCTGCGCGAGGAACTGGCCGCCATCGAGCAGGAGGCAGCCGACCTCGGCGTGTTGCAGCTCGCCGGGGCGGGGTCAGCCTTTTCTGGGGAAGTGGTGGCACGGACAGGGAAGCTCAACGCCCGGGCAAAACGTGCGCTCGCGCTGGCCGGTCTCGCCCCGTCGGTTCTTTCGGACGCCTACGGGTGCCCCGTCCTGCCGTTTGAGGGACGCATGTGGGAAAACCTCAACGTGGATGCCGAGCTGCCCGGTCGCGTCTCCGTACCCCTCGCCATCCGTAGACGTTGTGTAACGGGTGAGCACGAACCGGTTTCTATCAAACTGCTGAACGTTTCGCCGGACACGGTGATGGTCCGGACGACGGCGGGCGAGACCGCCGGCGGTCTCGTCATTACGCCGCATAAGGTGACGCAGGTGCCCACCAACCCTGATTCCGGGACCGTGGTATGGGACCCCATCATTCCGCTTGGAGAAGTGGAGTCGGTGGCCATTCCACGCCTGGAAACACGGGAGTTCTGGTTTGACGTGGACGCGACAAAGGCCACCGCGGGCGAGCACACCGCGAAGGTGACGTTCTCCGCCGGCGGGAAAGAAACGGTGGTCGAAATCGCGTTGCGGGTGCTGCCGTTTGAGATGGGCGGGTACGATGCCATGCGGCTCTGCATGTGGGCGTCGTACAACAAGTACACCGTCCCGGACCTTCTGGCACACGGCGCTACGGTGTTCCTTACCGGTTTGCCGCCCGCGAAGGCGGTGGAGCAGGACGGACGGACGCGCCTGGAGGTGGATTTCGCCGCCATGGACCAGTTCCTCGCGCCGCTGGAAGGGCACGATGTCTTCCTTCTGCTGACCGGGTTGCCGCAGGTCGGGGTCGGCGAGGATGATCCCTCCTACGTTGCCCGCCTTGCGGATTACTTCGAGCAGGTCATGTCCCACCTCGCCGCGAAGGGCATTCCCGAGGAGCATGTCGCGCTCTATACCTGGGACGAAGTCGGCGGCAACGGGTGGGATGCCGTACGGCGCTACGTGGCCTTCGGGAAGCTGGTGCTGAAGGCGCGGCCGACGATCAAGTTCTACGTGAACGGCGGCGGTGATCTGCCGATGTTCGAGGAGCTGGTGGAAATCGCCGCGATCTGGTCGCCCGCGTTCTTCATGCTCGATGACGACACCCCGGTGATGCGCTATCTGTGGGACACGAAGAAGACCATGTGGACGTATAACTGCGCCTACATGTACGCCCGCCCCATGGGATGGAACACCAAGGCCATCAACATCGTGGGAGAGTTCCGCATGCAGGCGGTGTTTGCCGTGCGGTACGGCGCCACCGGTATCGGCTACTGGTGCTACAACCATGGCGAATCCATGTGGAACCCCGTCCACGCGGAATACCCGATCGTCTACCAGACCAGCCCCGACGGTCCGGTAACCTCCTCACGTCGGTGGGAGGCAGTGAGAGAGAGCGTGGAGGATTCGCGCATCGTCGTTGCCCTGCGCGACAGACTCGCCGATGCTTCGGTCAGCGACACGGCGAAAGAGAAGATTCGACACCTGCTTGAGGAGACACTGCCCCGGCTGGCGGACAAGTCACTCACGGAGATGCATCTCGGTACCGCGCCGTACGTGCTGGACGACACGAATAACGACTCAGTCGTGGCGGCGTTCCGCGAGGAGCTGCTTGATTGCGTGGAACTCGTTTCGGGGTGAACGCTCAGGACGGGGATGCCGTGTGACCGGACGGGAACGGCTGCAGGCGATCCTTCGGAAACAGCCGAAGGAAGGCCTTGCATGGACCACCCTCGTGGATAACGCCACGCTGACGCTTCTGCCGAAGCACCTGCGCGGAAACGGCGGGATTGATTTCTACAAGCACCTCGGGTGCGATATTTTCCTCCTGAACGGCTGGAACACGCCGCACGATCTGCGCTCTCCGGTACATCAATGGCCGGCGAGCGTGGAGGTGTCCGTCGAATGGGACGCAAACACGGCGACGACCCGCTGGAAAACCCCGCGCGGTGAACTCACGGGAATCAACCGGAACGGACATCCAGTCAAGTATCCGGTGGATTCCCTCGAGGCGGTGCGCATCTACACCGAGATGTGGGAAGGTGCCGCGTTCCATCCGTTCGACGACCGCCCGGCGCTTTCTGAACTGGACCAGCTCATCGGCGAATGCGGCGTTGTTACACGGTTCTGGGGGCCCTCAACCATCCCCCGACTGCTCGAACAGGACATGGGCACGCAGCATTTCTATTACCTGCTGGCGGACCATCCGGACGACATGCGAACGCTGATCCGGACCATTCACGGGCGGGAGCTCGAGGCCTTCAGACTGCTCGCGGAGGGCCCCTGGGAATCCGTGACCCTCGTGGAGAACACCAGCACGTATTACATCAGCCCGGCCGTGTACCGAGAGTTCAACATGCCGCATCAACGGGATTTCGTGGACGTGGTGAAAAAAGCCGGAAAAACGGCCCTGCTGCACATGTGCGGGCATGTGCGCCGGATACTCGATCTGATCGGGCAAACCGGATGCGACGGCATTCACGTGCTCACGCCGCCGCCGACGGGCGACACGCCGTGGGAAGATGCACTTGACGTCCTTGGTGAAGACACCATCATTTTTGGAGCGCTCGATCCCACCGTTTTTGTCGCAGGGGACGTTGAAGAAATCGCACCATCACTTGACAGATTGGTAACTTCGCGGCTCAGAGGGGCGAACTTCGTGCTGTGCCCGTTCGCAGATGGTATACCGGTTCCGCTGGAACGATTCCTCGCGGTGAGCGCGTGGGTGAAAAAGTAGAAAGGTACCGGACAGGACAACTGACAGGGGAGACCCCATGAAAGATCACGCCCAGAACGACCGCCTTGCATGGTGGCGAGAAGCACGTTTCGGCATGTTCATCCACTTCGGTGTGTACGCGGTATCCGGCCACGGCGAATGGGATTACTACTACGAACACATCCCGCAGGATGAGTATGTCCGGCTCGCGGACCGATTCGTTCCGGAGCACTACAATCCGCGGGAATGGGTCCGAATTGCGCAGGACGCCGGCATGCGTTACATGGTGATGGTGACGCGGCACCACGACGGGTTCTGCATGTATGACAGCAAAGTGTCTGATTTCACCTCGACGAAGCGCGCAGCGAAGAGGGATTTCATCGCCGAGTTCGCGGAAGCGTGCCATTCGGCGGGTATGCGCATGGGGCTCTACTACTCGCTCGTGGACTGGCGCTTCCCCGGCGCGCTGTTCAACATCCCGCGGCAACCGGACGAGGTGTACGCCCCCATGGTGGAGCAGGCACATGCGCAGGTCCGGGAAATCCTCACGAACTACGGCAAGGTAGATATCCTGTGGTACGACATGGCGGTTCCTGCCGGGGTGTGGCGCGCTGAAGAGCTCAACGCCATGGCGCGGGAACTGCAACCGGACATCTTAATCAACAACCGCGCGGGCACCCCGGAAGACTTCGGCACGCCGGAAAACGCCATCGTGCCGGAAAAGCGCGCGTGGGAAGCGTGTTACACCATGAACGAGACGTGGGGGTACGCCGAGGGAGACCGCAACTGGAAATCCGCGAACCAGCTCATCTACCTCCTCGCGACGTGCGCTTCCGGCGGCGGCAACCTGTTGCTGAATGTCGGCCCGGAACCGGACGGGCGTTTCCCACGCGAGGCGGTGGACCGCCTGCGCCAGGTGGGCGCGTGGATGCGCACCAATGGCGCGGCGATCTACGGGGCGCAGCCGTCGCCCGTCACCGCGCCTGCGCTGGGGTGGGGAACGTACGCCGGAGGCAAGGTGTATCTGATCATCCTCCGCTGGCCGGGGTCAACGGTACCGTTCGCGTGGTGCGCGAACAAGGTGCTGAAGGCAAAACTACTTATCACCGGCGAGGAGGCGCGCATCGAGCAGAAGGGCGACCGCGTCTGGCTTCACGGATTTCCGGAATACCCACCGGACAACCTGCCCTCAGTGATCGAGTTGACCCTCGACGGGGAGCCGAAGGCCGCAGTGCCATCCTTCGGGCTTGGGGATACGCGCGAGACGTGATGGCGCAAAGGTGCGGCGGTCGGGTTTGAGCCAAGGGCAGGCAGGAATGCCTGCCCCGCCGCTGGTCATGCCGGGGCCTGCAGGGGAATGCGGGGCTATTTTTCAACGTAGTTCGCGCACGTGGTTCCAGCGTTCCGGTGCGTGGGGCACGCATTCCTGCCGTTGGCGTGCAGACCATTCCGTCATTCCCGCGACGGCGGGAATCCGGAAGAAGAACGGGGCGAAAACGCCTCCTACCCGGCGTCCTCCTCCCGTGCACGGGCGGCACCTCTTCCCACATTGACCACGAGCAACAGCGCACTGCCCACTACGAAGAACACGATCAGCGCGAGGATTCCCGCGCGCATGCTTCCCGTGATGTCCCGCGCGAGGCCGAACACGAGCGGCCCGAGGAACGACGAAAATCGGCTGCTCACCGCGAGGAACCCGTAGAACTCCGCCGCCCGCGACTGTGGGATCAGCGCGCCGTACAGCGAACGGCTGATCGCCTGGCTGCCGCCCAGCACCAGCCCGACGCAGGCGCCCAGCACCCAGAACTCCACGGCGCTGGCGATGCGCCATGCCATGATGACGACGCCCGACCAGATGGTGAGACTGATGAGCAGCGCCCGCTTGGAACCCAGCCGCTCGGCAACCCACCCGAAAAAGAGTGAACCCGGTATCCCGATGGCCTGAATCAGCACCAGCACGCCCATCAGCGTGGTCGTGTCGAGCCTGAGCGTTTCCTTGGCGTACGGCACCGCCATCACGATCACCGTCTGGATGCCGTCATTGAACACGAGGAAGGCAAGAAGGTACAGGGAAAGGTCACGGAACCGTGTGATGCGCCGGAGCGTCATCCACGTGGTGCGGAAGGCGTCCCGGACGATCCGGGAGCCGTGTGTCCTCTCTTCCCTCGGTCGTTCCCGCACCCAGAGCATCGTCGGGATACTGAACAGCGCCCACCAGAGCCCGACTACCAGGAAGCTGAGACGAATACCCCACTCCTGCGACGGAATTCCGAACCACTCCGGATGCGAGATCATCAGCAGGTTGATGACGAACACCGTCCCGCCGCCAAGATAGCCCGCCGCGAAACCTTTGCCGGATACCGAGTCCATTTTTCCGGGCGGTGCGACGTCGAGCAGCAGCGCGTTCAGAAAGGTGCTGCTGCCCACGGAGCCGATGTTTGCGACGCAGAAAAGCCCTGATGCGAGGAGGTAATCACCGGTGCCCACAAACACCAGCAGCGCGCTGAAGAGCGCCCCGGTATACCCGAAAACACCGAGGAAGAGCTTCCTTCGGCCTCCCGAATCCGCCAGAGCGCCCAGCACCGGCGAAGGGAGAGCGATCAGCATTGTGGAGAAGCTGATCGTATACGCCCAGAGGCTGGATGCCGCAGTGGTGAACCGGATCGGGCCGAACGACACGACGATGCCGCCCTGGGGAGCGATGGAGAGATAGTAGACGGGCAGGATGGCAACGAGGATGGAGGTGGCAAAGGCCGACTCCGCGAAATCATAAAACGCCCAGCCGAGGATGGAGCGACGCGAACGGGGATCCACGCGAATGCCTCCTGATGTGGGGGCGGGAGGAGCGGAACGGAACAAACCCAGCGGAAAGAATACGAAAAGGGGGAGACCGGAACGAAAGCAGCCATCGGGAGGGAAGACGGGCCGGACGCGTTTCTTTCGGCCCCCAGGCACCTGCCCGACATCCCAAGGGAGAAAAGCGGAGTCATTCCCGCGAAGGCGGGAATCCAAGCCGACGGAATGGACAGGGTAGAAACGCAACGGCGGTTTGGGGACAAACCGCCCTACCTCACCCGTGCCGAGTGGGCGGCGACTCGATCGAAAGCCGCTCCCGCGACGCGTTTGAACGCATTCAGGCGAACCGGGTAGTAATACGAGGACTCAAACCAGCCCTTATCGCGGTAATACCGGTAATCGCAAAAGCTTTCGTCGAGCATGCGCCTCACGCTTGTGCGCTGCATGCGGAAAAGCATCAGCTTGAGCAGTGACGGGGAAGGGAACCGTGGTCCCCCGAGCAATTGGAGGAAACGCCTGCTCTGCGATTCGAGCAACCTGTCGTTCTTCTGCAGCTGTTTGTCCGTCATCGGCTCCAGCGAGGTGAGGCACGTCCCTTTGACGGTGGTGAACCCGAGGCCGTTTCCCACCAGATCAAGGTAAGACACGATCTTCGACCCGCCGAAGATGCCCTGAACAACGATGCTCGTGAAAACCTTGCCGAAAAATCTCGGACGATGGAAGACGAAACCGAGCCTATCCAGAAACACTTTCGTGATGGCCGAGACCTGAAAGGAATAGTTCGGGCTGGCAAGCACAACCCCGTCCGCCGCCATCATTTTCTCTAGGAGCAGGTCACGATCATCCTTAGAAGGGCACGAGCCCTCCCCCTGGTTGAAGCACAGGATGCAGCCGCGGCAGATTTCCAGATGCTGTTCGCTCAGCCGAACGATTTCGCACTCTACCTCGCCCAGCGCCTGCAGCTTGCGCAGGAATTGCTCTGCAGCGTTTTGCGTGTGCTTCCTCCGCGCACTGCCGACGAACACCACGACTTTTTTCATCGTCGTCTCCTCTCCTGTCGCCGCGCGGGAAGAAACCGAGGCCCGTCCGGCGTCCACGCTGTCCGCTGTTTCTACACGCCAGCCGCCCGCGGGCGTCCCACAAGCCCTACGCACCCTCGAGGCCGCGCAACATCCCCTCCAGCGACGCCCGATCTCCCTCATGCATGCCGATCCGGCCCCGGATGGACGCTGTTTCGCCCGCCACCAACCGTTCTGCAACAAACGGCTCCAGATGCATGCACGCGTTGCCCGGAAAAGGCGCGCACCAGCGGCAGGGCGCATCCCACCACTGATAGAACCAGAGCCCGCCGTCGGCACTTTCCACGGCGCACGCACTGGCCTCAGGCACCTGGCTCGGGGTGAAACTGTACAACGGCACTTTCGTGGAATCGGGTGCGTCGGGTGTCGGGTGCATCGGAATCCACCCGCGCCGGGTGAATGCCACCAGCCGGCGCGGCGTCAGCACATCGTACCAGTACCGCCCCTGTTCCGTGCGGTCGAGCGGTACGCCGGGAATGAACCGCGCGTTGCTCCAGCCCGGTTCACCCGGCAGGTGGGTTACACCGGCACAGATGTTCGCCCAGACGTCGGAGATGGCAGATTCGCCGACGTTGCGGACAGTCAGCGTGACACCGATGGCTGACGGTTCGGTATTCACGCGGACACCGATTTCCAGTTGCCCGCCGACGGTGAACTGCCCGGAAAGGCCGAACTCGTCCCCGCGCCATTTGCCCGGTATCACGTGGAACGCACCCGTGTGCTCAACGCCTTCCCCACGCACCCATTCGGGCAAAAGGACTCGAAACGAGGGCGCCGTGTCGTCGCCGAGGAACACGTCGAAATCGGCGCAATCTGATGTCTGCGCGTGGAGTCGTGTCACGGCATGTCTACTCCAGGTCAATCCAGATCGGGCTTGTCCACTGGTGCGCTCCGTTGCCGTCCTCGATACGCGCGTAGTAGACCACGAACGGCGCGGGATGGAACTTCGCGCCCTGCAGCGCGACGCGCTCCAACGGGTCCGCATCCACGAACTCCACCTCGTTCGCCGCCGCCGCGGTCTCGGGTCCCCGCAGCCCTTTCGTTTCGAGGTCTTCCCCGTTGCGCACGAGGGTGATCCGGGCCGCAGAAGCGTTGTCCGGCGTGTACCGTACCCGGATCGTCCGCCGAACTCGCATACCGGAATCGGCACGAACCTCCTCCCCCATGGCTGCATCACCGATGCGGAAATCCACCGGCGAGCGGGCGTGCGTGGTGGCGTAGGTCTGCCGGTTCCGCATGGCGCCAAACAGGCTTCCCCTGGTCAGCTCAGGTGCCAGGACGGCTGCCAGCCCTTTGTGCGCGTGCCCGTTCATGGTCGGCACGCGGAAGGCGTCCACCCGGAACTGGTGCACCGCGCCGGGCAGGGTTGCGTGGTCGTCGCTGGAGGCGATCAGACCGAACCGGGTGCCCGCCTTGAGCCCATCCACGAAGTACGCGGGCGCATCGTTGTTGCCGCCGCTGATGGGCATCCGCGAGTGGCGCTTTTCCGAGGAGCCCCAACTCGAGTAGATCTCGAAGAGCGGCTCACGCGCGGGGTCGTAACAGTCCTCATCCCAGGTCCGGTATTTCGCCGCGCGGCCGGTATGGTGCGGTGCGGTGAAGTAGGCCTTCCCGGTTCCGTCCAGAAACTTCCACAGCTCCTTCAGATGCACCTGCGGCGAGGTGCCCCTCATGTCCTCCCTGTCCAGCCAGAAGCAGGGCGCGTCGTCTTCGAGGTAGTACACATTGTTGTCCCCGCCGAAGCCCTGCGCGTGCGAGCTTTCGAACGCCAGGAAGGTGATGAACTGGCCCGGCGCGTTGTGGTTCCTCGCCGCAGCCTGAAGCCCCGGCCACCGCCCCGGGTCGGACGCGATCCCCCGGAGGTGGTCGGCGGGCGCCACGAAGTCCAGCAGGGACACCTCGCGGGCGTACTCGTAGCACCAGTCGGGCGGGAGGCAGCGCCAGCCGCTGCAGTTCGAAAATGCGGTGTGGACGTGCAGATCGCCAAAGAACAGCCGGTAGGGCGGATGTGGGAACACCCAGGCGGGGTTGGACGCAATCTGCCCCGTGCGGCCGGGCATCTCCACCCGCGCGCGGATAAGTGCGACCTCCCTCCCTGTTGCGGTCAATCCCTCGATTCTGCCCGTGCACTCCCCCGCAACGAACCGGAACGCTGGCGGCAATCCGGAGATGCCGACGGCTCCTTCGAAATGGAGAACCAGATCAGACGCGTCCGCGGGAAGGCAGTCGGAGCCGGTGACACTGATCCGTGCCCCGAACGTTTCTCCCTCCGCAAGGATGGAGGGAATGGTTATCTGGACGCGGGTGTTGATCAGCCGGGCTGTCGTTCGGGCTGCCTTGAGAAGGTCCGGGGTCATCGCGCACTCCTGTCTCCAGCCGCTGTAACGTAGTCTCACGAAGTCCAAGATAGGGGAGCCCGGAGGAATTGCCAATCCGAGCCACGGCGCACCCGCAATGTTTTCACGACCCCAACAGCACGCTCAGGGAAAACGCCCAGGCTGCTTCCACATCGTGCTCAGCCACCGTGCGCGCGTCGCGATCATAGATCGTTACATCCCGGCCACCCAGCCAGCGAACTCCGGCGGCGAACGTCGCCTTTCGGGCCGGGGTGAACTCAACGTTGAGGGCGGGGAAGTGATCACGAATCCGCAGGTAACCGTCCCGTACGGTCGGGTTGTTGGCCGCAAGCCCGAAAACGCGCGTATCCCACTCGTAGTCCGCTCGGAGAGCCAGCCGTTCGCTGAACCGGTACCGCGCGTACGCCTCGGGGAACGCGGCGACGGCGGAAAGCCCCGTCCGCGCATCGGTGTTCCAGGCGACGCCGATGATGGGGAACAAGGTTTTGCTCGCACGGTGGTAGAGCGACCCGGCACCGCAATAAAGGAGGGTGCCGTCTTTCAATGTCCGGATAACCACGAGCTGTGGACTCCACGTCACACTGCGCCGTGACGGGTTATCCTCGAACCCGGCGATGCCGGCGAACTTGCCCCAGACCGCCCACCGCCTGCCGATGCTCTGGTAATACTGAACGCCTGGCGCGATACGAGTCAGAGAGCCCCACTCAGTGGTGCCGGACCAACCCGCGGGCGCCACCAACGAGCGCCGACTCCAGCTCATGTCCCGGTAGTCAGCGTCGAACACGAAAACGAGCCACTTCGCCGCAATGGCAAACTCCGTGGACGACCCGGCGGAATTGGTGCCAATGATACCTGCAGCGCCGGTTTGCTCCACGCTCATCATCACTGACATGGGCGGGGAGGGCGCTTCACGTGCGTCGTCGTCCGCCTCAGCGCCTGAACAGAGCGCGGAAAGCAGCAGAACGGCAACAATGTGGGCATGGAAAGACTGCCGCATGAGACCGCATCCTCTCGGTCAGGCGCGTGTTTGGGCGCCTCACTTCTGGAAAGATACGCGAAATGGCGGGAAGGAGGACCGGTGGCGGGGATTCCCGCCTGCGCGGGAATGACCGCACCAGCGTGGCAATCGCCGGGATGTCGCCGGGCGCAGAACCTCCTCGCGATTTCCGCCGCCGGCGACTTCTGCGCAGGCCGGGCCGATCCTGAATCAGTTCTCTGCAGTCTGCATCGTGTACCACCGTCATTCCCGCGAAGGCGGGAATCCAGAACGTCAGGCCACGTGCCCCGTCTCTTGCCCGCCCACTTCCCGACGGGTATATTTTTCTACAATGGTGTCGTTGGGGGTGGCCCTCCTGTGGAAGGCCTGAGACTATACCCCATGAACCTGACCTGGGTAATGCCAGCGTAGGGAAACGCCCACAAAGGTTATGTGGAGTTGCAAGCCGTTCCCGAACGAGACCCGGGGCGGCTTTTTGCGTTTCAAGCATGCCCGGGCGTTGCGCAGACAAGGAGGTACCATGCGCTCGCTCGTTTTTTGTTTCCTCGCATCCTGGTGCGCCGCTCCGTTCATTGCCCGCGCAGCCACGCTTTCAGGCGTGGTGGTTGACGCGGAAACAGGCGCACCCGTAACCGCGGCGGTCATTCATCTCGACAACACGCCTCACGGAACGCTCGCCGACGAGACGGGTGCATTCACTCTCGCCGGCCTGCCCGCCGGCCGCCATATCGTCACGGTGGGCCTTATCGGCTACCGGTTGCACAAACAGCGTTGCACGATTGGCGATGAGCCGGTGTCCCTCTCCATCGCGCTGCACCCCGAGGTGCTTCCGGGGCAGACGGTGCTGGTCACCGCCTCCCGCGTGAAGGACCGAGAAGCCCCTGTCACGTTCACGAACGTCCCCCGGGAGGAAATCGCCCGTACCTACTCGGTGCAGGACGTGCCGGTCCTGCTGCAATCGCTCCCATCCGTTCACGCCTACTCCGACGCGGGCAACGGCGTGGGCTACAGCTATCTCAGCATCCGCGGGTTCAGCCAGAAGCGCGTGAACGTGCTGATCAACGGCATTCCGCAGAACGGCCCCACGTCGCACGAGGTGTACTGGGTTGACCTTCCCGACGTGCTCTCGAACGTGCAGGATATCCAGGTGCAGCGCGGCGTCGGAAGCTCGTTGTATGGCTCATCAGCAATCGGCGGCTCGATCAACGTCCTCACCACCAATTTCAGCCCGGAGCGCAGCGTCACCGCCTTTGCGGGGGCGGGGAGTTATGGAACCCGGAAGCTGAGCGTGGCTTTCAACAGCGGGCTGGTGGACGACTTCTACACGATGTACGGGCGGTTCTCGCGCATCACTAGCGATGGATACCGGCAGCAATCGTGGTCCGACCTGTGGAGTTACTTCCTCGGCGTGCGGCGGTTCGATCCGTCCATGACGACGACGCTGCTCGTGTACGGTGGGCCGGAACGGACCCACCTCGCCTACAACGGAGTAACGCGGGCCTATCTCGAAGGAGCAGTATCCGGCAATGCCCGTGCCGACCGCCGGTACAACCCGCTCACGTACGAGAACGAAGTAGACACGTTCAACCAGCCACATTACGAACTCCACCACGACTGGCAGATCGCGCCTGACCTCCGCCTCAACACCACGCTTTACGCGATCACCGGGGAAGGGTATTACGATCAGTTCCGCACGGCCCGCAGTCTGGAGGAGTTCCGTCTCCCCACCTTCCGCGTGAAGGACCCCTCGTTGTACCCGTTGTCGTGGTACAAACGGAACGCGGACGGAACGCCCCGCGCGGACGCGAACGGCGATTACACCGTCACAAAATCGGATCTCACCCGCCGGAGAAACGTGGAAAACCGCGAATACGGCGTGCTGCCCCGCATGGCGTGGGAACATGCGGGCGGAACTCTGACGGCCGGCGGAGAACTGCGCGCGCACAGCGGGCGGCACCGGGGAGAAATCACGTGGTTGGCGGCACCGCCTCCGGGCGTTGCGCCCGGTTATCTGTACTATGACTACCGTGAACGGAAGCTTACCACCTCCGCTTTCGTGCAGGAAATGGCCCACATTCTCCCGCGGGTAACCCTCATGGCCGACGTGCAGGCCGTGCGCCACCTGTACACGCTGGATAGGGACAGCCTCACCCGCTACCGGTACGACGCCGAGTTCCGCTGGATATCACCGAAAGCCGGGGTGAACGTGAACGTCACCGATCGCCTGCACGCATTCACCAACATCGCCTATGCGAAACGGGAACCGATCACCGACGACCTCGCCGACCCTCAGGATTACTGGAACGAACCGAGTTTCGCCGCGCGGGAAACCACCTTCGTCGGCGGGCAGATCGGGCAGATTCGACTCAAAAACCCCACGGTCAAACCGGAACGCGTACTGAATTTCGAACTTGGTACCGGGTATCGTTCGCCTCGAATTAACGCGATGCTTACCCTCTACCACATGGACTTCCGGAATGAGATCGTCCCCTGGGTAGGCCAGATCAGCGAAGCCAGCGGCAACCCGGTCACCGGCAACGCGGATCGTTCGGTGCACCAGGGTATTGAACTGGAAGCGACCGCAACGCCGGCGCATTTCCTCGAACTGGGCGGAAATGTGAGCGTCAACAACGATCACTTCGTGCGCTACACCGAACACCAGATGGACTGGGATGCGTGGCAGACCGTTTCCCTGCCGCGCGATGGCAACCGTATCGCCGGTTTTCCGACCATGCTGGCAAACGCGCACGCGCGGGTGACGCACGGCGGGTGGAGCCTTGGCGCCGCGTGGCGGTACGTGGGCCGGCAGTACCTCGACAACGCAGAAAACACGGCCAACTCCATCGCTCCGTATCACGTTACCGACGTGTCTCTCGGATACCGAATCGAGAAACGCTTCGGCCTGAAGGGGATGGAAGTGCGGCTTTCGGTCAACAACCTGTTCGACCGGCTGTACGAGGCTTCCGGCTACGTGGACGACGTCTACGCTGTCGCCTCGCAAAACGCCATTTATGCGACGCCGTACTTCATTCCCGCGGCGCCCAGGAATGCATTTCTCAGCATCCAGTGGGAGCTGTAACGACGTGGACATGGACATTCGGGCGGCGAAGAAAGCGTTGCGAGCAGAGATGAAAGCGCGCCGAGAGGCGTTCGGCAAGGCGGCCTGTAATGAGTCCTCCCGCAGGATATTCGCGCGCCTGCAGACGCTCCCCGAGTGGCAGAACGCCCGGACTGCGCACCTCTACGTCGGTGCGCTGCCGGGCGAAGTGCGCACGCTCCCGATCATCCGTTGGTGCTGGGAGGAAGGCCGGACCGTGATCGTGCCTGTCGCCGGCAACGACCGCGTGATGCGGCACTCGCTTCTTTCGCCGGCGACGTCGCTTACTCGCACGCGCTGGGGAGGCCTTGAACCCCGGGATGCGGAACCGGCGGATCCCCTCGCGGCAGACGTCGTCATCGTCCCCGGCGTCGCGTTTGACCGCGCTGGCAACCGCCTCGGAATGGGCGGAGGATTCTACGACCGGTTTCTCTCAACGGTCACCGTCCCGAAAATCGCCGTTGCGCACACGTTCCAGATCGCAAAGGCCGTTCCCGTGGACGGCCATGACCGGCGCGTGGATATCATCGTTACCCCGGACGAGGTGATCCGCGCCTGAGGTTCAGCCAGGCTACAATGCAGGAGCGGACACACGGGCCGACACGGGGGTCGGCCCCGACGTTCTGGCGCCTGTCGGAACGCCGCCCGAGGCTTCGACCATCGTGGCGGTCGTTGAGCGTGCTGCCCTGCTGGGCAGCCTGTCGAAACGCCGCGCCCGCGGCGGCACGAACTCCTGTTACCCTCAAACCCCGATGGTAGGGCGGTCTGCGTGCGCGGTTGCGCACGACGTCGAGATCGCCGCCTTACCGCAGCAGCACCATTCTCCTCGTCAGCATCCCGTTTGCCACGGACAAGCGGCAAAGGTACACCCCGCTGGCAACCGGGCGTCCCATACCGTCAGATCCGTCCCAGACAACCTCATGGTGGCCAGACGGGAATGTCGGCGCCGCCGAGTCGGCGAAGCCCACCAACGTGCGCACAAGGCGGCCGTTCACGTCATATACCGCCAGCGTGACGCGCACAGCCTCCGGCAGCGTGAAACGGATCGTCGTGGACGGATTGAACGGGTTCGGCGTGTTCTGGGAGAGGGAGAAACCCGTTGGGGCAGGCGCGGCTGACACGCCGACGGGGGCGTCGATGTCCCAGAACTTGATCATGCCGTCGCTGCTGCCGGAAATGATGGTCTTCCCGTCGGGCGAAATGGTGAGGCTGAATACATCACCCGGCGCCGTGTGACCCGTAAACGTTTTCACCATCACCCCGTCAGACACCCGCCAAACGGATACCGTGGCAAGCACGCCACCGACAACGATACGCTGACCATCCGGCGTGATCGCCATGCAGGTGAATTTCTCACCCGTGTACGTCATCGTCCTCACGAGCGCACCGTCGGAGAGTCGCCAGAGCCTGATTGTGCCGTCCCTGCCTGTCGAGACCACGGTCTGCCCGTCCGGCAGGAACCCCACACACCACACCCAATCGGTGTGCCCTTCCAGATTGCGGACGAGTGTTCCGTTCTGCCGATCCCACACCTTCACGACGTTGTCGAGCCCGCCGGACACGATGGTTTGCCCGTCAGGCGAAATGGCGACACTCATTACGGCGTTCGTATGCCCGGTGAGGGTGTGAGACAGGGCTCCGTCGGACGTTCGCCACACGCGCACCGTTTTGTCGTAGCTGCCCGTGACGATCGCCTGCCCGTCGCCGGACACAGCAAGGCCGGGCAGAGGACGGTCGTGCCGCCCGAACTCCCTCACGAGGCTCCCGTCCGCCGCGTTCCACAGCTTCACCCCGAGATATGTGCCCACAATGGTCCGTCCGTCCGGCGTGATGGCGAGACCGATTGCGGAATCCGCTATGGTGTTCAGCAGGGCTCCGTCCGAGATACGCCAGAGCTTGATGACCTTCTCGTCACCGGCGGAAATCAGCGTATCCCCGCCCGGAGTAACCACAAGCCCCTCCACGCGCGCAGTGTGAGCGGCTATCGTGCGGAAGGAGTCGTCCGAAAAGGCAAGAACAGGAAGTGCGAGCACGCAAACGAACAGGAAGCACCGACGGGTTTCGAACACGGCGCGTCACCCCTCTTTCTTGCTGCCGGGAACTGGAAAGGCGCGGTGTCCTTACCCCGTTCCTCATCCATCTGTTTCTTGGCCCTTTACCACCTCCTTAACGCACAAGAAAGTACGCACTCCGCCTCGCGAACCAACCCGTTTTCGTGCCTTTCGTGTGTTTCGTGGCCCTCCCTCCGTGGCCTCCGCGAACACGAAAACGAAAACGGGCGGACACAGGGGTCCGCCCCTTGTATCTTGGTAGTGTTCTGGTGAGGATATTTTCGGAGTTCGGTAGATCGCTCGCCCCTGGGTCGTGAAGACCGTTAGTAGTAGGATCGCCGAACCTCTGGTGGGGTCGTAGTTCGAACAGTTACATGAGCCGTTGAGCTCGCATCACAAGGATGAAAAGGCGCCATGGAATGCTTTGTTGGGATCGATACCTCTCAGGAACGGCTGGACGTGTATGTGGAGCCCACACAGGAGCAGTTCAGCCACAGAAACGACGATACGGGTATCGCAGAGTTGGTGAAGCGTCTGAAGGCACTCAGCCCCACACTGGTAGTCATCGAAGCGACAGGGAAGCTCGAGATTCCCTTCATGAACGGAGCCTTGGAGGCTTGCCTTCCTGTCGTCGTCACGAACCCGCAGCGCATCCGTGACTTCGCTCGATCGGTTGGTCAGTCCGCCAAGACCGACACACTGGATGCCCGGATTATCGCCCAGTTTGCGGAAAAGGTCCGACCGGAGCTCAAGAGCCTGCCGGACCATGATCAACAGAAGCTTGTCGAGCTCGTGGTGAGACGGGATCAGATCGTTGCGATGCTTGCCGCGGAAACGCATCGTCTGCACCGCGTCAGTCCGTTCATGCGCACAGAGATCCAGCAGGATGTGACCTATCTCATGTCACGCCTGAATGAGATCAGCGAGCGGGTGCAGCAGCTGGTCAGAAACCATCCTGTCTGGAAGGAGCGCCGGAGACTTCTTGA
>JAKJDF010000020.1 GCA_022706085.1 Candidatus Latescibacterota bacterium
CGGTTCGTGAACGTGTCCCACAGATTGCCCTGGTCCAGCGTCCGGAAGATCTGACCCCACTGCGCCCAGGCCGCCACCGGGAGCAATACGGCGAGACCCGCCGACGCCAGAACCAGACGCATTTTCCTGAAGCTCATGCGAACCTCCACGTGATAAGTGACCTCAAACCAGTGAGCGCGTCGGCTTCAACGCACTCGCTTCGCAATCCTTGTCCTTCTTTTCTTCCCCCGGGCAGCCCTCCTTGTTACGAGACAAACCGGCATTGAACGAACCACGCGCCGTCCAGAACTGCGTGTTTCTCTTTCTCCCCGATCAGAACGAGATATTGATCCCCACGGAGTACGTCCGCGGGCTGATGTAATGAGCCCAGGAATCATGATCGGCGATGATCGCGTACGACGGCGTATCCCCTATACGGTCGTTGCCGTAATCCTTTTCAATGGCAACGTCCGTGATCGGGAAATGGAGCGATGCCAGATACTGGTTCCACTCCCCCCCCGACATCGATCCGCTCCAGAGTGACTTGTACCCGAGCAGATTCGCCACGTCAAAATACACTTCGCCCGTTGCCCTGCCGAAACTTACGCCCTTCGCAATCCGCATGCTGGACCCGTACGAATCCTTGTACCTCACATTCGGCGCCGGCGGGGGAGTGATATTTGCGGGGTTATACGTTGCCCACTGCCCCGGCTGATATGAAAACACGAACGACGCCGACCAGAGCTCCGTCACCGCCGGAGGAACCCCGAACGCCGAGAACCGCCTCGGCGTGTGGAAATCGAGAAACATGCTCCATGAGGGCTCCGCAAGAGAAGTCACCACGTACGCCGATTGGGGTTGGTCGTTGTTGTTCTGCGGATCGTCGTACAGCAGACCTATGGCACCTGAGTCCCTCAACGAAAGCTGTCCCTGAGCCCATCCAGTGAAGAAGTTCCCCACACGTTTCGATATCCGCAGTTCAAAACCTCGAATCTGCGCATACCGGTTGTTCCGATGCTGCGCGCCCGCGTCGGTAAGCGTGTAATACAACATGATATCGCTGACCTCGCCCGTCACGTCCTTGTAATAACCTGCAATGCGCACGAGGTACTGCGGTTCAGACCGCATGCCAAGTAACCACGAATACCATCCATTCGTAAACTCCCGCTCGAACGCAAGTTCGTACATGATCGTGCGCGAGAAATCAAGGTCGGGATTGGGATTCGGCGCGATGCCGGTGCCCGACCGGTTGACCGAGTACGAGTACAGGTTCTGCGTGGTCGGGTAAGTATAAAAATGCCCGTAGTTGAAGAACACCTTGCTGTGCTGGTCCAACGGATGGGAAATCGCAAGCCGTGGGGCAATCTTTGTATGCGTGAACGCCTTCTGAATGGTGTACCCTTTGATTGCCGCCGACGTGTCGAACGCGTCGTAGAATAACCATTCCGGCGTCAGGTTCCACATCTCTTTTTTCCAGATCGAACCCGACGGAACGATGCCGAACGGGTCCTCGCGCATGTACTGGTTCGACTTCGGATCGAAGTAATCCAGCCGAAGTCCCGCGTTCAGCACCATGCCCTCGAACTCCATCTTGTCCTGGACATATGCGCTCCCGCGGATCGGGCTCTTGTCGAACCAGACACGGAATTCGCGCGGCGTGTTGCCCTTCATCATCGTGCGGCGTTCGTGGAAATTGTTCTGCTGAAATTCGAAACCAGTTTTGATCTGATGGTGCTGCGTAATCTGGCTGAGCAACGACCCCCGGAATTTGATCCCGGAGTACCACGACGAGTCAACGTTTTCGTTTGTGCTGCCAAAATCATACGCGAGCCCGGATCTCTGATCTTTGACGAGTGGCTCATACATGATCCCTATATCACCACCCCACGGCGCAACGCCGAACGGGTCCGCGGACGTGTAAATCTTCCAGACGCCGACGGTATCACCCGGAGAAAGCCTCTGGTCGTTCCACAGCGGATTCACCACCGCCCTGCCGGCTATAGGCGCAAGATAACGCATCGGCCACTGACCGGTGAGGTAATCGTTGTACTGGTAATCAAAGCCAAGTTCATACTGCGTGTTCATAGTGAGCACGTGCGTGAAATTGGCGCCGAAAAGCCAGAATCTGTTGTCCATCGGCGCGTTCGCGTACATCGCGTACTTCGATACCGCGGTTTTCTGCCAGCCCCCGTATATCATATTGCCGCCAACCGTTCCGTCCTGGCTGGTCCCTACAATTACGTCTCCGAGACCCGATTCATTGGTATACTTGCCCGTGAAGCTGATCTTGGCGGACCGCCCGAGGCGATAGGTGAGCGTCATCTGCTCGGTGAAATCCCTGAACGCGGGGCGAGCCGCCGCCAGGGCGTACAGTGTCCGCGTGTTCCGGTGGGAGTACACCACGCTGAGACCATCCACGAACGGAATTGGCCCTCCAACCGACACGTCGAATGTGTAGTCCGGCGCATTGGCGTAGTCTGTTTCCATTATGCGGTGATGGTGGCGCCAGAGCTGGAGCATGCTGTCTGCGCGGGCCACACTGTCCGCGCGGGTCCGCCGGGCTGCCGGCAGGGTCGGAATCCATTTTATCCAGCCGGGAAACACAGTGATGGAATCACCCGCAACGGGAGTGGTAATGTTGTCAATTTTGTAGGGTGTCG
>JAKJDF010000021.1 GCA_022706085.1 Candidatus Latescibacterota bacterium
ATATCGGTGGAATCCATTATTTCGCCTCGCCTGAGAACCGGTGGCATGAGACACTGGATTCCCTTCTTCCGGTCTGGTTGCTGCCCACCGATACCCACAATGCGGTCAAATGGCTGTTTGACGGTGTCCCGCAGGGGCAGACGTATCCCTGGGCGGACTGGATTGTTCCGCTGTTCTGGCATGGCAGTTTTACAGCCGCTTTTCTGCTGGTCCAGTTCGCGCTTGTGGGCCTTCTTCGGAAGCACTGGGTGGAGCATGAGCGGCTCACCTTCCCCATCATGCAGATGGCGGTGGAGCTGATCCAGCAGCCGGAAAAGGGCGAGTTCCGCCCGCCGTGGAGCAGGCCACGGCTTTTCTGGTTCGGCTTTTTCATTCCCATCACGTTCCTGACCCTGCAGATGTTGAGCTGGTTCTGGCCCACGGTGCCACAGCTGCCGACGAATCTGGGAGCGATCTCGTTCGGGACTGAATACCCGGCGCTGAACATGAATCTCTACTGGCCGGTAATCGGTATCGCGTTTTTCGCGAACAAGGAAGTCATCTTCAGCCTGTTGTTCTTCACGGTGCTGGGCACGCTCGTTACGGGGTGGTTGACGCGTCTCGGGATCGACGTGGGTGTGGGAGCGCAGCCCATGCAGTGGCTCAACATGGGCGCGCTGACGGTGATGGTGCTCTGGTTCCTCTGGCTGGCGCGCCGGCATCTGTGGAGCGCCGCGCGCCGCGCGATGGGAAAACCGGACGGCGACGACGATTCCAACGAATTCATATCCTACCGGACTGCATACTTCATCATTATTGGTGCGGTGGCGTACATGGTGTTCTGGATGCAGGTGAGCGGTTCGAGCATCGCCATCGCCCTTCTGTTCATCGTTATGGGCACGATTGTCTATCTGGGCATTGCCCGGCTTTCGTTTGAGGCCGGAGTGTTCCACGTCAACGCTCCGTTGCGGCTCGTAGACATGATCGTTGACGCCACCGGCTCGGCGAACATTTCACATGCAAGCATGGCCGCGCTCGCCCAGCATTACTGGCGGTTTTCGAACGTGAAGTCTCTGTTCCTTGTCACGTTTGGCCACGCGGGAGCGCTTTCTCAGCAGATGGAAATCCCGCGCCGCAGACTGAATCCCGCAATCGTGATTGTCACCGTTGCCACGACACTGCTTGCAACGTGGTACACGCTCTACCTTGGCGTTGCGTACGGCGGGTATAACTTCACGGACTGGATTTTCAGAAGCGGGCCGGCGGATCCCTTCATTTCCCTCATGAAATGGATCAGCAACCCGTTGCCCGCGGATTTCCGGCGAATCATGTTTTTCGGCATTGGTGGCGGTTTGATGGTGCTTTTCAGCGTTTTGCGCTACGCGTTTCCGTGGTGGCCGCTGCATCCAATCGGGCTGGCGATCTGCTTTTCGCTCCACATCAAAGAGAGTATCCTTTCATTCCTGATCGCGTGGGTTGCGAAATCTCTTACGCTGCGTCTTGGAGGAATCCGGCTCTTCCGTCGCACGGTGCCCCTGTTTGTCGGTATCGTGGTGGGTGCGTTCGTCGGGACGGCAATGTGTTTTCTGGTTGACTTGATATGGTTTCCGATGTCCGGGCACGCGGTGGAGTTCAAATAGGTCAGAAGTTTCATACGCCACAAGGAGCGTTTTTTTTCATTTGAATCTTTAACGACCCCCGTCTTGATGGAAATGGGGGGTCGGGATATATTACTTGAGGAGAGCACCATCCAGCACCGTAGGGAAGGCGGTCGGAATGGGTACTGCAACTGCGTGTCTGTGCTGCATGACGCACGCCCGCGTCACCTTGAGGAAGGGAGGTGCGGGGCACACGCGGCTCGCTCCTTTTCTGCTTCGCGAAGTTTACCAGACGATTTTTTTTGATTTTCGAACGGCGCACGGGTTGTCACGCCTCCGGCGGGGCAGCCTCTGTTTGGCCTAGTTGTTGACCTCTCGACAGGAGGCAGAGTCAATGATTCGCTGGTCATCCTCCAAGGCAAGATGGGTCGCCGCACTCGCGTGCGCGCTCGCGACGCTTTATGCGACCTCGCTCCGGGCCGGCACGACAGGCAAAATCGCGGGCCAGGTGACCGACCGTGCCACCGGGCAACCGATTCCGGGAGCTGCGGTGCTGATTGAGGGGTTGCGCCTCGGTTCGACGACCGACGCAGATGGCCGGTACTTCATCATCGGCGTTCCGCCGGGATCGTATTCCGTGAAGGCGTCACTCCTGGGTTACGCTCCCATTACTGTATAGACCGGAGACATAGTATACGGGTGTATGGGGACATGGTATACGGTTCATGTTGCTACCCGATTGCGCAG
>JAKJDF010000022.1:0-228 GCA_022706085.1 Candidatus Latescibacterota bacterium
GCCCAGGCATGTTACTGCCACTGCTATGGCCGCGAACCTGATGAGACTATATCCGGACCTCATTCGTTATGCAGAGCCCGAGAGGAGGACGACAGCAATTTGGCTGTCGCGCAGTTTGCCCGACGTATGCATTCGCACAAAGGAGCACCCATGTACCGTCTCTTCGCGATCCTCCTGGCACTCGTCGTCGGAACCGCCTCCGGCTCATCAAAAGCGAACGTACAGAAG
>JAKJDF010000022.1:238-2136 GCA_022706085.1 Candidatus Latescibacterota bacterium
GGGAGTCTACCGAGGAGTTAATACTGAACTTCACCGGGCGCATGACCGAGCACGACGTTACGGCGTTCGCAGCCGACAACGGGCTTCGCGTCGTTATTAAGAGCAGTTTCATAAACTCATACAAATTCGCCATAGATCGTACTAAAAACCCCCTGCTCTCGGCCGCCGCGATGGCTCGCCGATTGCGCGAAACGTTCCCCAGTATCATAACACTGGCAGAGGCAGAAGCGTTCTGTGTGGCCTCCGGATCTCCGTCCGACCCTGAGTACGTAAGTGGTAGCCAGTATTGGGTTAATAGGGTGTTGCTTCCCGCAGCCTGGGACATGAATACTGGCAGTGCTGATGTCATTATTGGAGTACTAGATTCCGGCGTGGATCGCAATCATGGCGACCTGCAGTCGGCCATGTGGCATAACACAGCCGATCCGTTTGACGGCGTCGACAATGACGGCAACGGTTTTGTGGACGACTACAATGGATGGAACTTTGTGTCCATGCCAAGACCACCTGTCGCGGCTGATGATGATCCGGGACCACCTGATTACAACCCGATGGACGTTCAGGGGCATGGAACCGCAGTTGCGGGTGTGGCCGCTGCGCTTACCAACAATGCCGTTGGCATCGCCGGTACTGCGGGTGGTTGGGGAAGTTCAGGCGGCGCGAAGATCATGGCTGTGCGGTGCGGGTACAAAAGCACCCCGAGTGGTCGCGAGGAATTCAACACAATGGATACGCGCGACGCCTTTTTCTACGCGGCACGAAACGGGGCGAGAATCATCAACTTCAGCGGCGGATGGTCGGGTTTTAGTGCCGTTGTGAAAGAAGGCGTTGATACGGCAATCGTTCGAGGTGCCATAGTGGTCTGTGCGGTGCAAAACGACGAAAACGCCACGTACCTCGGCTATCCGGCAGCTCACGACTCGGTGATCGCCGTGGGCGCCACGTCCATAAACAACGCAATCTATAGCGCTCACGGTCAGGGACTTCACGTAGTCGCGCCGGGTGAGAATGTCAGGACAACTGGAGTAGGCAACACCTATGGGTACCAGAGCGGAGCATCCTTCGCGGCTCCGCAGGTGTCGGGAATCGCGGCGCTCCTTCTTGCCATCAATCCAAACCTGACGCGATGGGAGGTAAGGCGGATAATCTGCGAGAATTCGAGTAAGTTGGGTACATACAACTATAGCCAGAACAAGCAGTATGGCACTTGGAGCAACGAATTAGGCTATGGCGTTGCCAATGCCTACGGTGCTGCATTTGCAGTCGATTCCCAATCGACCGTCACGATGTCCAGTTCTTCAAGATGGGTGGGTGATCTTGTCGTACCTTCGGGGAAGACCATGACAGTTGCGGACGGCGTGACAATAACGTTGGATTCGACCGCGAACATCAGAGTAATAGGAACACTGATTCTCGATGGTGACGTATCTATAGTGCGCAACGACGGTTATAGCGACGTCATAGTGGACGGAGCCTTGTCGGTGTTGAGTGGCAGTACCGTGGTCGTGGGCGGGAACCTGATTGTGAACGGAAACACCACCCTTCAGAGCAATTCCACCCTGACGATAACCGGCGGCAACCTTGTCAGTAACGGCACGGTCACGATCAACGGCACACAGAACAGCCCGGTCACGATGAAGTTCGGCGGCGGGTCCACGGTGAACGTGGTCGGCAATCTCTCCGCCACGTACACGAACTTCACGCTCAACCCCGGCCAGGCTTCTCTCTGGGGCGGCATCTACAAGGGGACCAGCACAGGCACGCTCCAACTCACCAGCTGTACCGTCAGCCGGGCAAACTATGCCGGGGTGACCGTAAACGCGCCTACAGTCGGGCCACTCGTCCAGATTTCCGGGGGGAATTACAGCGACAACGACCGTTACGGTATTTACATCAAT
>JAKJDF010000023.1 GCA_022706085.1 Candidatus Latescibacterota bacterium
ATTCCACGGATTGAAGACACAGGCCGTGGGCTGGCGCGGTCGGCCCGGCACGCGCACGGTCCTGCGAAGAAATGATTGCGCCGATATCCTCCGGGCTCCGAACGCCGCGCCCGATTTCCACAAGCGTACCTACGATCGTTCGCACCATGTGCGTCACGAAGCGGTCGGAGGTAATGCGGAACACGATTTCCGTTGCCCTGCGTTCAACTTCCGTGCGCTGGACATGCACAATCGCCGTCGTGTCCGGCGCGCGCGACGAGCACCAACACGTCGCCGGGTATCGGCCTTCCAGCTTCTGCGCCGCGACACTCATCAAATCGACATCAAGCCGGTACGGCACAAACCACTGGAACCTTCGCTCCAACGGGGATGGCACCAGCGCGATCCGGTACTCGTATGTCCGCGCCCGCGCGGAGAACCGGGCATGGAAGTCTCCCGGAACAACCGTTATTTGGCGGACAAGCAGGTCCGGCCCGGTCAGCGCTCTGACACCCGCGAGAATGCGCGCCAAAGGCAGGTACCCGTCCGGGACGTCCGCGTGACCCACCTGCCCGCGCGCATGAACTCCCGCATCTGTTCTTCCCGCCCCGGTAACGCGAACGGGTGTTCTGAATATGGTCGAAAGAGCAGCGTTGAGCTCGCCTTGAACGGTTCGCAACCCCGGTTGAACCTGCCAGCCCGCGAATTCAGTGCCTTCGTACTCCACGTCGAGGCGCAGGCGAGTACTCACGGCGCATAACGCTCCATGATGACCGCGCCCCCGAGCCAGATTGCCACGTACGCCAGGGCAATCACATCGACGCCTCGAAACCCGAGTCGGTGGTACGATGTCCTGACGGCTGACGGATCGTACCCTCGCGCCTGCATCGCTTCCGCAAGAACCTCGGCGCGCGCAAACGAGCGATCGAACAAAGCCCCGAGAAGCGGAACGATCAGCGTAAGTTTCCTTTTCACGCCGCGGAAATCCGCACCCCGTGCGGCCTGCGCACGCAACACTGTCTGCGCTTCCGAAACCACAATGGGCGCGAAGCGCATTGCGAGTCCGATGGAGGTTGCCGCCGCATCAACCGGAACCTTCAGCCTCGCCAGAGGCGAGCCCAGCCGACGTAACCCCGCCACCGTCGCCAGGGGCTGTGTCGTCCAGCTGAAGAGCGAGACAACAGAAACCATGACGAGAAGACGCACACCGACGGAGATTCCGGTCTGCCAGCTGCCCGCGCCATTGATCAGGAGGTGGCTCGCCAGAATCATACCGGCAAGATACACGAACGGCCGGAGATTTCTCGCGACAAACCGCGCCTTCAGCCCACTGATGCCGAAC
>JAKJDF010000024.1:0-674 GCA_022706085.1 Candidatus Latescibacterota bacterium
CTTACGAAACACGGGAAGCGCTCTGGAACGCAATAAGAAAACTCAAAACCTTTTCGATTACTCAATTACACGGCGAGTTGAAACTGGATAAAAGCACTATCAGGCAGTATGTCACGACTCTGGCACATGGCGGCTTCGTAGAAATATCTGCAAGCGCCGGGCAGACGGGGATACACATCTTTACACTCGTTAGAGATGCCCTTGAACCTCCGCGATTGCGCAGGGACGGGTCGGAAGTTACCCAGGGGCGCGGCAGGCAGAATATGTGGAGGGCGATGCGGATACTTAAAAGGTTTGACCTTGCCACAATCTGGGCGGCATCAGGCACTGAAGAGTACCCGGTTGCACGAGGGGAGATTAAAACGTATCTGCTGTATCTTGCCAAATCGGGATACCTGAAAAAAACAGGCCAGGGAGAAAAAGCGGTCTATGTCCTTGTGCGCTATACAGGCCCGAAAGCCCCCATGATCCAGAGGATAAAACAGGTATGGGACCCGAATTTGAAAGAGGTTACATGGCCGAAGGATGTGGATTCCCGCCTTCGCGGGAATGACAACGGGAAAACGCAACATGAGTAAGGAATTGTTGCAGCAGATGGTTGAAAAGCTCGGGCTTCAGGAAGTGGCAAGACAGATCGGCTATAACAAGTCTGCTGTATGCCATGTCCTGAAAGG
>JAKJDF010000024.1:757-1112 GCA_022706085.1 Candidatus Latescibacterota bacterium
CAACCCGTTGAATGTCCTGTGCTGGGGGAAATCCCGTTGAGCAGATGCGTGGAAGAAAGAAACAGACCCTTTACGCCGGTTAATCCGCTAAGAGTGCGGCTGGCAAAAACATGCCCCCGTTGCACGAGGACATGTCCGAGCCAAAAGCTAAACACCAAAAAGGATTTAATATGACAAATGCAGAACGTTCCCGCCCGCCTTCGCGGACAGACTTGCCCGGACAAAGCGGACAGGTATTAAATACCGAACTCACGCCCTGGACTGACAAGGAATTAAAACAATTCTGGGCATCCGCTCGCGCCGCAGGCATGGACAGAGAGGACGTATATTGCACCTTGTCTGCCCGGTACAACAA
>JAKJDF010000025.1:0-233 GCA_022706085.1 Candidatus Latescibacterota bacterium
ATTACGAATTGGACATCGCGGACGTGCGTTTCATCATGTTCGAGCGGGAAGGCGAACGCTGGGCGCGCTTCGAAGAAATCCACCGCGAACGCGGCTATCATCTGGACGACATCCTGCTGTTGCTTAAACAGGCAGGGCTGCAGCCGGGTTACATCCTGGGCGAACCGATGAGCCTGCGCCCGCTGGCGGAAAACGACGGGCGCGTCTGGATTACCGCGCAAAAACCGGGGTAG
>JAKJDF010000025.1:243-504 GCA_022706085.1 Candidatus Latescibacterota bacterium
TCGTATGATTACGAGCTGAATATCGCGGATGTGCGCTTTATCATGTTTGAGCGCGAAGGCGAACGCTGGGCGCGTTACGAGGAACTCCACCGCGAACGCGGATATTATCTGGATGATATCCTCTTGATGCTCGCGCAGGCTGGGCTGCAGCCAGGCTACATCCTGGGGGACCCCCTCAGCCTGCGCCCGCTGGCGGAAAACGACGGGCGCGTCTGGATTACCGCGCAAAAGCCGGGGTAGTCGGGAATACTTCCCAGTTGG
>JAKJDF010000025.1:529-1054 GCA_022706085.1 Candidatus Latescibacterota bacterium
CTGCGCGAGGTTCTTGGTCTCTAGTTCTCCACAAAAATCAAGAATATACTACGAGACCCTCGGTCAGTGACCTTTTATAGTCAAACGCTCCAAAAAGAACATTCTTCATCGCCATTAACGTAGGGGCGACGCATGCGTCGCCCCTACAAGTATCGGATCACTGCAAGTATTTCTTTCCAGTTTCCATTCTCGCCAGCGTCCTGATGCCCATCCGTTTCCTGGTGGGTACAAGCCACGCGAGGCAGTTGACCTGCAGGTCACCATAGAGGTCATCTCAAAAACTTACGCAGTTAAGAATAGGACAACTCACACGGCCTATGTAATCGTGGGGGATCACCCAGCATATTTAATCGTAGGGGCGACGCATGCGTCGCCCTTACAAGTATCGGATCACCGCAAGTATTCCTTTCCGGTTTCTATTCTCGCCAGCGTCCTGATGCCCATCCGCTTCCTGGTGGGTACAAGCCACGCGAGGCAGTTGACCTGCAGGTCACCATAGAGGTCATCTCAAAAACTTACGCAGTT
>JAKJDF010000026.1 GCA_022706085.1 Candidatus Latescibacterota bacterium
GAATTTTACCAATGGGATGGGTCATCAAAAAATATTTTAACCTGTTCTATAAATCAGTTTCTTTCATGCAATGAATTGCTTGTTTAACTCTATACATTTGAAAATGTTTTGCTTTTATTTAATTGTAAAGTGGATAGATAAATGACAAAAATGACCTTATTTAGTCATTTTTGCCTTAAGTTGCGATTATTTGATAATAACTTAATTATATTAATATATTGTAATATTTAAAAGTGGCGATATTACGTCATGTTTTCTGTTTATCATGGGGAAAAGTTTTGCAAAAAAAATTTTACCTATAGTAGACATGAGAACAAAAAAACAATCATCGACTATTGCCAATTTAGATAAAACGATCCTGGTACCCTTTCTCTTCCAGCCGCTGTTTCCCGTTGACATACCGAGTTGCATTCAAAGGATAACACGGCGGCACTTCGACAGGCTCAGTGACCGCGCTTCGCAGGCGTATTATTGATACCTTGAGGAAGCCGACCCCCATGTCTTGTGGCACGCGACCGATGCCAACAAAGTTAGCCAAAGACCGGGTGAGCATTCCGCGAGGAAGCGCAAAAAAACGATTCCTTCCCTATACTGCAAATTCCGCTGAAAACAGCAGGTAATTCCGTT
This sequence comes from Candidatus Latescibacterota bacterium, assembly GCA_022706085.1. Taxonomy (GTDB): domain Bacteria; phylum Latescibacterota; class MWCZ01; order MWCZ01; family MWCZ01; genus MWCZ01. Next base: position 628 of record JAKJDF010000026.1, read on the forward strand.
ACATTTGAAAAACCTGCTGCTTTCCCACGGAATAGGCTGCTGTCATATTCCGTATTGGGGTGCTTTCTTCCACCGGAATCGGGTGCTGCCTTGGAGCGAATTTTCCACTATACCAGTAGTTATCACTCTGAAATTTGCAACTGCACGCCACTTGGTATCAAAAAACCGGATGTTCATCTAGCGTAGCGTTTCATTATAAACTTGTCATATCGACCAGCGGGAGATATCTTTTTTATATGCCGGATTTATTAAGATTTCTCACTTCGTTCGAAATGACATTATTGTAAATCTTTTACTGAAACAATACACTGAAAGCTTTGCATAGTCAGGTCCATTTATTTATTCTGTCATA
>JAKJDF010000027.1:0-383 GCA_022706085.1 Candidatus Latescibacterota bacterium
ATCTCTTTGACGATGCGGATGCGCTGGGCGTCGGAGATTTCCTGAACCCGCGGATATTTTTCGGGGACATTCGTTTTCATGAAAATTAATTCCGGCCGTAATTTTCTGCCGCGGATTTAGCAGTCCGGACGGGTAAAAGCAATGAAAAACAATAGGTGCGGGGCGATGGGCGATGGGCGGGAAACAATATATACAAGTCAGGAAATCAATGGTATAAGAAAACCGTCGAAACAATAATGACGACCTCGTAAAAAGTCATTAATCCTGTCACTCCCGCGAAGGCGGGAGTCCATAACCCTTTTGAATTACTGGATTCCCGCCTTCGCGGGAATGACAACAAAAGAGCAAAACAGACTTTTTACGAATTCATCAAGGTTAATAGG
>JAKJDF010000027.1:393-952 GCA_022706085.1 Candidatus Latescibacterota bacterium
TCGCAATGACTAAGAGACATTACGCAAAGGTCTCGACTGGATTCCCGCCTTCGCGGGAATGACAACAAAAGAGCTAAACAGACTTTTTACGGGTTCATCAAACTTGACCGAGTGATTGACAGGGTTATTGAGATCATAAAAGCATAACAAAGGACACCCGGTATTTCGTTTGCAAACGCGCTTTCCTTTGATCGTCCGTGCGAGTGCTCTGTATAAAAAAACCGCCGCCCGTCAGGTGAAGGGCGGCGGTAATGTATGTTGTCTTGACCTTCAGTCTTCAGCCTTCAGTCTTCAGCCTTCAGACTTTGAACCTTCTTCTACCCTGCTTTAATGGGAACCTTGGTTCCCTTGGCTTTGGCCGACTGGCTTTTGGGAACGGTAATGTTCAGAACACCGTTTTTAAAGCTGGCGGATGCTTTGCCCGCGTCGGTTTCCGCGGCCAGAGGGATCACGCGGTTGAAAGAGCCATAGGAGCGCTCCATGTAGTAGTAGTTTTTCCCTTTGTCTTCCTTTTCTTCCTTCTTTTCGCCCTTGATCGTCACCATGTCGCCGGAAAGAG
>JAKJDF010000028.1 GCA_022706085.1 Candidatus Latescibacterota bacterium
TTTTCAACACCTCCTGGTCGAATGTGGCGTCCGTTACGACGACAGGTTTCGCCATCTTCCAGATCCTTTCCCGCGCCGCCACGCCGTCATCAAACGACACCGCGGTGCGTCTGCATGGAGTAAATAAGAGTACGACCGGGTATTTCGGTCAGTCAAGTCTTGCCTCGCGCGTACGCTGAATGGCCACGAGGAGCACGGCCCCCTGGTGGCGCTGAAAGCTGGAGAATCAGCGCGTCGAGTCCCACCGATTTGTCGGCGAGCCACGAGCTTTTCATCGCGCTTTCGGCGGCCAGAGCAAGCCTCACTCCCCGTCGAATGCGGTCCCGTCCCAGCGCACGGGCGGAGTCCGTCAGCTTCTTGAGTACAAAATCCCGATTCTCCCCGATAAGTTCCTTCAACGGGATCTCATCCGGGTTCTGCTGCACGTCAGCAGCCGCCCGAAGCTGCATCCAGTGCTGCAGGATCAACCCGGCAATTGTGGCCGCCTGCATCGAGTGCTCCTGCAACCGATGTGCAATCTGAAGGGCCCGTTCGGAGTGGCCACCGTCGATCGCATCGTTCAACTGGTACACGGTGTCGGTGCGTGCGATTCCGGCTACTGCCTCAACATCCTCCGCACTGATAGTCTTCCTGGGCTGCACGAACAGCGTGAGCTTTTCGATTTCGTCGGCGGCGCGGAACACGTTGGTTCCGACAAAGTCACTCAACAACTCCGCTGCATCGTCATCAAACGTGAACCCGCGCGATTTCGCGCGCTGTCGGATCCACGGGGTCACGTTGCGCGGAACGGCGAATGTGAAAACGGTGCAACGTTTTTTCAGAACTGAGGCCCACTTCGTCCGCTCATCAAGCTTCTCGCCGCTCATGACCAGAACAACTGCCGGCGGG
>JAKJDF010000029.1 GCA_022706085.1 Candidatus Latescibacterota bacterium
TTGTCGTCAGAAGCCAGAAAAACGGCAGGCTGAACACCACCCCGCCGGCGACAAGCACCGCGTGGATTGCGAGCGTGTGGAGTATTCGAGATGTGCGTTTTTTGGTCATCCCTCTTTGTTTCCCGTCGTACACGGTGCTTCATTCCACGTTCGGTCGATGAACCCTCGGACATGCCGCGGTGGTATCACCACGACTCACGTCTCAAAGGTCCCGCAGCCTTAAGGGAACGCTTGTGATCTCCGCACTAGCCAGAAGCCTCGAGTCATTTGTGTAGAGCACTGCGTCCAGAATCTGTGCAGTAGCAACGACGATCGCGTCCGGAACCCTCAGTTTGTGCTTTCTCCGAAGCTCGATGGTTGCGTCCTTCACGTCGCTCGAAAATGCCTCAACTCCAACACATTGCAGAAATTCTTGAGCTACTGCCGCCTCGTCCGCTGACAACTAGGGGCAAGAAAGTACCTCTATTTCCGTAATCACCGACACGCGGCAATCACACACTGGCAACGGTTCCGCAAGGCGGCCTCCCAGGCAGTAAAGAACAATGTTGGTGTCCAATAGCGCCACCATCACCATTCCTCACGCGTTCGCGTCTGGTAGGCAAGGGGATCCTCTTTCAGCGCTATTGAACCGTTGAACCGCGCGAGGTCAACTGGCCTGCGCGGCGTTTTGCGCCGTCCAGAAGAGATTACCAGGAGCACCTCCGCATCTCCCACAGGTACGGTGTGAGGCACGCGGACCGTGAGAGTCCTGCTCGCGGGATTTTCACTTTGTAGCGTATTGTTTCCATACGGCACCTCCCGTCCTTTCTCTACTTCCCTCCGCCCTCATAATGCACCCACCTCGGCGCGAGTTTGAGTTGCACCAGTGTCAGCCCCAGAATGATGA
>JAKJDF010000002.1:0-72361 GCA_022706085.1 Candidatus Latescibacterota bacterium
TCTGCTTTTGTCGGGTGAATGCAGTCAACCGGGCATACGTCGACACACGCCGTGTCTTTTACGCCGATGCACGGCTCGCAGATGACGTACGGCATTGCCGAACCTCCTGAAAAAGCGTTGCGGGAAGACAAACACCTGCGCCGGTTGAGGGCGCTGCGCCCGCGAACAGCAACCCCACGGGTGATTCCCGGCAAAGACGATGCGAATTGTAGCACGGGAAGACCCGCTCGTCAACATACCTGCCATGGATCTGGCAATACGCCCCTTGGCCCCACCCGATACCATTGAGTCCCCGGAAGCCTTACCTTTCTTGGTACGCTTCTTTCCGCCGGACCACAGGTCGCGCTCTGAAACCTGCTCACGGCAACAGCACCATTTCTTGGGGACACGTTCATGGTTCAAAGTAAGCCCGCGGATTCACATTCGTTTGCATTCCGCGGTTGGGGCGTCCGCGTCTGGAACAACTACGACCTTTTCGACGCGGAAGTAAGGAAAGCCGCCCGGGAAGCCACCCGTTACCACATAAACCTGCTTGATCTCCACGACGGCGCGGTGCCCCCTGGAATTGGCTGGGTGGAGCTTTTTGCGCAGTATCGCCACGTTCAGGCGCTGCGCGACAAAAGCTCCCTTACGTACAAGGGCACGGTCATTCCCGAACGGGAACGGGAGACGTACCGGCAGAAGTTCCGGGACCTCTGTGCGTTTGTCAAATCGCAGGGCCTGCGCATTCATGTCTGGTACCACGTCCTTCGTGACCTGCCCGAAGAATGGCTGATCGCAGAGCCGACAATTTCCCGCCTTGAAGGACGCCGCCTCTGGCAGGTCATCGGCAGCATGCTTGAGGACCTCTTCACGGGGGTTCCGGAAATCGACGCCCTCGTGGTGACTGCGGGCGGCACAACGGCCTACCCCACGCGCGACCAGAGCAGTGTCACCCCGGGGGAGCGTCTGCGTGCGGTCTACCAGTGTGTGTACGAAGCGTGCAGACGTCACAGGAAGCAGTTCATCATCCGTGAAACGGGCGATACTCCCTCGGAATGCGACACGTTTCTTTACGCGATCGGGCCATTGCCTCCAGAAATCCAGATCATGGTCAAAAACGTGCAGAAGGACTGGTGTCACCTGACGGCACCGGTAAATCCTACCCTGCAGCGTCTCGGGGGCAAAACCATCCTCCTGGAAACCGACCTGTACGGCGAACACTGGGGACGTTCGGCATTACCGCTGGCACGACCCGGCTACGTCTTCGAACTGGTGCGTTCATGGCTACCGTTGAAAGCCGCGGGAGCAGTCGGCCGTATCATGGTTCAGGAGGAAGCGGATGGCGTCGAAACCAGCATCTTTTCCTCCCCGGGCACGGCAAACCTGCATGCGTTCGGCAAAGTGCTTGCCGCGCCCGGCACGACGTTTCAGCAGGCCGGAACATGGTTACCCGAGTTCGACGAACTGGATCGCGGCCTTTGGTACGAGTGGGCAGCTCAATTCGGCAACAGGAGAGGGAAAGTCAGTCCCTGCCTCGTATCCGCGCTGGAGACCACTCCTCTCGTATGCCTGTACACCCTGTACCTCGCCGGCGCGTATTTCCAGGACCGCAGCTTCTTCCCCGGAATCGAAACGTTTGAAAAATCGATCTGGCCGACGTTTGCCCGGAAATCGAAGCAGATAGACCTGGACGTCCTCCTCTGGGAGAAGGACGAGGCAATGCGAATCGCCGAACGATCGCTCGAGGATCTCCAGCGGGCCGCCCCCACGATGGATCCGCAGGCGGTGGAAGTGTTCACCCAGTTCTTCGACCACGCCAAGGACATCGCCGCGGCCTTCCGTTCGCTCGTCGAACTCTGCGCGGGGCGTGTCAAACCGGAGACGCTACGTACCACCTGCCGCGACGCCAATGACCTTGCGACCCGAATTGAAATCCTGCGCGGGCCAGAGTTCTACGGGCGGCTGCCAGAACGATTGCGCGAGCTTTCCGCGTATGTCCAGGATCAAACGGCGGAGCACCGCGAACACGCTGACGATGCTCCTCCTGCGGAACAGGAACCGACAGGCCCGTGAAGACTCACACTCGCTACACGCCCCGTGCCTGAGGTCCCCACACGTACTTGTGCAACTGGAGCTGGAAGCGCACCGGCAACCGGTCGGCGATGATCCATTCGGCGAGATCGCGCGGCGGGAGAGCCCCAAATGCGGGGCTGAACAGGATTGCGGCCACGCGCGCCAGTTCAGGATGAACCCCGAGAACTCTCTTCGCCCAGTCGTAGTCTTTCCTGCCCGTCAGAACGAATTTGATCTGATCATTTGCCCGCAGGGACGGTAGATTCACGAGAAAGTCCCCGTCTGCCATGCCGCTGCCGGGCGTTTTCACGTCAATGATCCGTGTGACCCCTTCGGGCACTCCTCGCGCGTCCACGTGTCCGTTTGTCTCAAGAAGCACCTCCAGCCCGTACCCGATGAGCGTTTCCATCAACGGGTACACTCGGGGCTGAAGAAGCGGCTCCCCGCCCGTAATCTCCACCAGCGGCACTCCCGATCGGCTCACCCACGCAGCCACTTCGTCGACATCCATCGCACGACCCGCGCCTGCATCCCATGCGTAATCCGTGTCACAATACGCACACCGGAGATTGCAACCGGCAAGGCGGACGAATGCGCACAGCCTTCCCGCGGCGAGGCTTTCCCCCTGGATGCTGACGAACAGCTCGCTCACTGAGAGTGTTTCCATGTTCCTGTCACTTCTGATGACCTGGCCACAGCCAGACGGCTTCACGCATACCATCGCTGCACGGGCAACCTGTCCTCCCGCCGCATCAGGTGGTCGAGCAAGCGGAGGCGCATTTCATCTCTCGGGCCCCGGAACGCGGGGTCATCCCACAGATTCCGCGTCTCGTGCGGATCGTTCACGCGGTCGTACAGCTCGCCCCACGGCCTGCCGGCGTACGCGGTGATCTTCCACTTCGCCGTCACAAGCGTGCGCAATCGCTCACCGAGGTAATCGTCGTCATTCTCTGTCAATGCCTCGTCCCGTTCGTACGCCTCCTGACCGCGCAGGTACCGCGCCAGCGACACGCCTTCAACGCCCGGTTCAGGAGGTATCCCGCACAGTTCCAGGATGGTCGGCGTAACGTCCAGCGTCGAAGCAATGCCCGATTCGATTGCCCCCGCCCGCGCGGCACCCGGCAGATTCCAGATGAACGGTACACGTGTCAAACCATCCCAGTGCATGGGCCCTTTGTAAAGGAATCCATGATCGCCGAGGAAGTCGCCGTGGTCCGAGCAAAAAACGATAGCAGTATTCTCCCTCAATCCCCTCTCGTCAAGTGTCCGCAGGATGTTCCCCACCGCGGCGTCTATCAGTTCCACCATCCCGCATGTGAGTGCGCGGGCACGCAGCATGGCAGCCGGCGGGATTGCCGAGTAATCAACGTGGCCGCCGCCGCTGAACCTCCCGCTCTTCCCCCGGAACGCCCTTCCGAAATGCGGAGGAAAAGCCCTGAATCCATCCGAATCCGGCGGTACCGGAATCGGCATGTCACCGGGATCGTACCGGTCGGCATACTCAGCAGGCGGGGCGAACGGATGATGCGGATCCGGGAAGGATGCAACGAGGAAAAATGGCCTCTCGTGCCTGCGTCGCAGGTAGTCCGACACCATCTCGCCGAGGGCGGAAGTGGGATGCAGTTCTGCCGGCAGCGGCGAACGGAACATGTCAGTCAGCCCGTCTTCGTATGCCCCGGCCCGTATGTACCCGTTTTCCCCGGAAGCGTTTTCGATCGCGCGTGCCGCAGCGGGATCACGTTCGCGGAGCCAGTCCCGGTAATGGCCCCAGATACCCGGACCATGCCCCCCGAAGAAGACCACGCTTTCAAACCCGTAATAATCACTTTCAATCGGGTGTGCCCCGTCGTTCCAGAGGCGCCGCATTTCACGGCTCGGACAGTCCGGGTAGTCGCCCATCGGGGCAAAATGCGGTTTGCCGAACAGCGCGGTTTCGTACCCGTGCTCCCGGAGAATGGCGGGCAACATGCGCTCGGTCTCCGGAAGAATCATCCCGGTCATGCGGGCGCCGTGCGAACTGGGGTACCGCCCCGTGAAAATCGCACCCCGCGACGGCGTGCACGTGGGATGAGTCGTATACGCACAATCGAACCGGACACCCGATGCCGCCAGTTCGTCAATGTGGGGGGTGCATCCCGCGCGGTGCCCGGCACAACCGAGGCTGTCCGCACGCTGCTGATCGGTCATGATGAGCAGTACGTTCGGACGCGCCAGATCGGTGGTTTCTGCCGCGTAGTCTTTCACCTCAGTTTCCTTTCCGTCCCTGTCCAAGGGAATGTAATCAGCCACGGATTCGCGTCCAATTCGCACGAGCGCGGTTTGTCCGCCGCATGGCCGTGCCTACATTGCGAGAGTGCACAAACTCGCATTTTTTTCCGGGGAGATACCCATGCATCCTCTTTTGCTCCAGCTCGACCTTGACCGACCGGGCCTGGAAGAGGCGAACGCGCTGGCCAGAGCGTCTCGCATCCACGAGGCGCTGGCTTCGGTAGTTCGCTACTTCCGCACGCGTCCGGAACCCGATCCGTCCCTCCTTGCCAGACCGAATCCAGGCGCGGTGGAGGCCTGCGAAAAAGCCATCGCACGGGAATTCGTGTTCTACCAGGTCCCCGCGAAGGTGCCACCCGGCAACTGGGATTGGACGTGGCGCCCGGGAACCGACTGGGAGTGGACTTATGCGCTCAACCGGCACCACTGGTGGGCGGAACTCGCTGCCGCGTTTCTTGCGACTGGCGACCAACGTTACGCGGAAGAGCTTGATTCGCTGATACGGAGCTGGGTGGGGCAATGTCCGGTTCATGTGGATGACATCTCGTCCTGGCGGACACTTGAAACCGGACTTCGTGTCGCGGGGCCGTGGATGGCAATTCTCGCCGCGATGAAGGCGACTCCCCTCATCACCGATACCGCATGGATCATGTACCTGCGGGCTATTCACGACCACGCGGAACATCTCGTCGCGCACCCGAAGGCGAACAACTGGCTTCTGGTGGAATCGAACGGGTTGCTCACCTGCGGTATCGTGTTCCCCGAGTTCAGACACGCCAAAGAATGGGTACGCACGGCGGTAGAACGATTTGAGCGGGAAATGGAGCAGAGCGTGCACCCGGATGGAGCCCATATCGAGTACAGCTCCAGCTACCATTTCCTTTCGCTCCACAGCTTCACCGCGGCCATGGATAAAGCGGACAGAACGGTCGGCAGTGTCTTTTCCGATGCATTCCGGAATCGGCTGGAACTGATGTGGGAATACCCGATGTACATGATGCGCCCCGACGGGCGACTCCCTCTCTTGAATGACAGCGACACGGCGGACATCCGCCCCCAGCTTCGCGCCGCCGGCGAGCGCTTCGGGCGACAGGATTTCGTGTTCGCGGCGACCAACGGCCGGGAAGGCACTCCTCCTGCTGATACGAGCCATCGATTCCCGTGGGTGCGCCGCGCCGTCATGCGGAGCGGGTGGGACGAACACGCATTCTACGGGTTCCTCGAAACTGCGCCATGTGGCTCGGGACATGTCAACGAAGATGCGCTCACATTCGAAATCATGGCGTACGGCCAGCCGCTTATCGGCACCATGGGACGGTATACGTACGATCCGGTGCCGGTTCGCAGATATCTCGTCAGCAGTGCGGCATACAACACCGTGACGATCGACGGTCAGGGCCAGAAATGGACGAAAACGCACCCCGACCGCTCGAGCTGGGTCGCCCGCGAACCGACCGGAGACCCCTGGTCCTGCACCGCGGAGCAGGACGTCGCGTACGGCCGTTTCGAAGGCCCGTGGACCGGTGACTCGTCGGGCGTTGTCTGGGAGCGGCGCATGGCGTTCCACAAACCCGACGCGAAGCTTCGACGTCCCGGATTCTGGATTGTGCGAGATACCTTCACGGGAGAAGGCGAGCACGAATTGCGCTTCCTGTTGCATTTTTACCCCGGTAATGTAGTGTGCGACGACGAAACACATACGGTGCGATCTGACTACTCCCGGGCACACGCAAACGTACTCGTCGCGTTTGAACACCCGGAGGCGGTGAAGTTCGATTGCGCGTGCGGTCAGGAAGACCCTCCGCGAGGATGGTACAGCGCTCGGTATGGCGTTATCGAGCCTGCGTGGGAGGTGGCAGTCGTGCGCGCCGCCATTTTCCCGGCGGATTTCGTCATGGTCTTCGTGCCGTATCAGGCTGAGGCAAAACTTTCTGTTCGTGTCAAGAGGGAAGAGGGTGTCGTGAGTGTTCAACTCGGTGACGCGGAATGGTTGGTGTCCGTCTAGAAGGACTTCCCGGCGAACGTAACTTTTTTTTGGAGGACCTCCCGGTATGAAATTGCACAATGCGTTCCTGGTCAACGGTCAACCGATTCTCGGCACGTACGTCGCTTCCGGAGTGGAAGAACTTGCGCTGTGCAAAGAAATCGGCATGAACGTGGTGATAGGAGGTCACACCGAACTTGACGTGACGACCCCGGAGGGAGCCTTCTGCCAGGAAAACGGCATCAAGGTCATGCACCACCTCGTCCGGCACATCTACGGCAAACCCCGCCTGGCAGATTTCGTGACGCCCGTTCAGACCGAAATCCCGTTTGTCGTGGATCTCATGAAAGGCGTTCCACAGCCATCGGATGAACTTCCCAGACGCGTTCCGTCTTCCGGAGTGTTCCAGATCGACGATGAAACGGTCTACTACGGGAAACTCACTGCTACGCACTTCACGGAGTGCGTTCGCGGACACAGCGGAACGAAAGCGGCGGAGCACCGCGCCGGGGCGTTCCTTTTCTTCCCCGAAGCATGTGCGGAAGAGATCCGGGAGGTGCGTACGTCACCAAACCTGTGGGGCTACTACGTGCTCGATGACAGCCCCGGCGACGCACTGTCGGCACTCAGAGCACTGTACCGCACGGTCAAAGCGGAAGACCCGGGACGTCCCGTCTGTGCCGGATACGGAAGCGCCGGCTCACTGTGCAATTTTGGCCCTGATGTGTGCGACGTGATGATGTTCTACTGGTATCCCGTCGCCGAAAGCTGGGAGCCGGTGGCCCACGGGCAGTACTTCCGCATGCTGACCCCGCACCAGGTGCAATTCATGCTCACTGCGGCACGGGAAATGGTGCCCGGAGTTCAGTTCGTGGGAGTATACCAGTCCTTTGATGCGAAATTCGACCCGGAGCAGCAAAACATCGCTGTTCCGACGGCGGACCAGATTCGCGAGCAGATCGAGGATTACGTTCGGGAAGGCGCGTGTGGTCTGATCTCGTTTTTGTGCTCGAATAAGCATTTCGGGTTCGCGCACTACCCGTACATGGTGAAGGAACTGAAAGCCATCCACCACGAGATACTGGAAACAGGTGAGTTGCAGGTCCGACCTGAGACCGACGAAATGAAACGAGCGCGTGTCCAGCCAGTCGGTTTCTGGGAGGAACCTCTGCCGTTGCCGGGTGTTGTACCCGCCTGGTGGGCCGCTTTCCCGTTCGAGGACACAAAGGGCGAGATGCTGGAGGCCACCTTTGGCCCGGACCGAGAATTCGACCTTGACGCAGTGTACCCCGGGAAGACGTGGCCGATAAGGTGGACCGTGCGCAGAACCTTCGGAGGCTCTCTGGGCTTTGGAGAGCTCCTGGGCCCTCATTCGTATACGAAAAACTGCGTCGCGTACGCAGTGTGCGAAGTGGAAAGCCCGAAACAGCAGGAAGTCATTCTTTCCATCGGAAGCGACGAGGACGCGCTGATCAAACTGAACGGCAAGGAGGTGTGGCGGTTTGAGGGTGCGCGGGGCCTCACGCGCGATAGCGACAGAGTGCGCGTCACATTACCGCAGGGGAAGTCTCAGGTCTTCTTCAAGGTGCGGAACAGGCAGGGCCTCTGGGGGCTCGATCTTCGTTTTCTGGATGGCGAAGGGAAGCCGCTCGAAGGGCTGAAGTTTTCACCACAACCGTAAGCAGTCTTCCGGAGGAACGGGAACCACGCCGTTTCCGTTCCGCGTCTCTCTGAATCGCGGCACTTGATGGAGGTGGGAACAGTTGTTGAATCTGGGAGTCCTGGCATCCGGCGGGGGAACGAATCTTCAGGCGCTTATAGACCGAAGCGAGGCAGGCACACTTGCAGCAAAGGTGGTCGTAGTCATCAGCAACAACTCTACTGCAGGCGCGCTGGAGCGGGCTCGCAGGCACGCCATACCGTGGTATCACCTCAGCCGGGCCACATGCGGCGATGAAGCCTCGCTGGATGCAGCCATGTGTGAAACGATGCAGCGTCACGGGGTTGACCTCGTCATTCTTGCGGGGTACATGCGCCCCGTCGGCCCTGGCCTCCTTCACGCGTATCCAAACCGCGTGCTGAACATCCACCCGGCCCTGCTTCCGAAATTCGGTGGGAAAGGGATGTACGGAATACACGTTCATGAAGCAGTTCTGGCGGCAGGTGAAAAGACTACCGGCGTAACTGTCCATCTGGTCAATTCGGAGTACGACAGGGGCAGAATACTCGCGCAGCGAACCGCGCCCGTTATGCCGGGTGACACGCCGGAATCGCTTCAGAAACGTGTCCTTGCCATCGAACATGAGATCTACGCGGACGTCATCAACAGAATCGCGGCGGGTGAAATACGCCTCTGAGGGTGCAAAACGGAGCACCTTCTTCTGTTTCGAACCGATTGCATTTGTTCGTGGGTGAATGGTACTTTGTGAAAGACTGGCTCCAACCGGTTCGTTTACCCCCTTTTTCATGCGAGCAGACATGAACTCCGGACTGCAAGAGACGTCCCTGCCGGGCGTGCCGCTGTTTGCGCGAGGCAAAGTGCGTGACGTGTACGATCTCGGCGAACGATTGCTCATCGTCGCGACCGACAGAATCAGTGCGTTCGACTGCGTCCTGCCGACGCCGGTTCCGCAGAAGGGCGTGATTCTTACGCAGATGTCTTTGTTCTGGCTCTCGATGATGAGCGACATACTGCCGAATCACCTTATCACTGCGGACGTGGCAGAATACCCCGCGGACTTGCGCAAATACAGGGACCAACTGGAAGGTCGGTCCATGCTGGTTCGCAAAGCAAGAAGGATTGACGTCGAGTGCGTGGTTCGAGGATATCTCGCGGGATCAGGCTGGAAAGACTACCAGAAAACCGGAATGGTGTGCGGGCACGCATTGCTCCCGGGCTTGCGGGAGTGTGATAAGCTTCCGGAACCGATCTTTACGCCGGCAACGAAAGAAGAGTCAGGTCACGACGTGAATGTCAGCCGCGAGCACCTGGTGACGCTCGTCGGACGCGAGCTGGCCTCGGAACTTGAGCGGCTGAGCCTTGCGGTCTACGAACGAGGCCGGCAATATGCGGAAAAACGTGGCATCATCATCGCCGATACGAAATTCGAATTCGGGTGGATTGACGGGCGCATCAGCCTCATTGACGAGATCATGTCCCCCGATTCGTCCCGTTTCTGGCCGGCGGATACCTATCAACCCGGTCGGGCGCAGGACAGCTTCGACAAGCAATACGTTCGAGACTATCTGGAAACCCTCGACTGGGACAAGACGCCTCCTGCTCCACCCCTGCCCGCCGACATACTTGCCGGCACCCAGGCAAAATACCGCGAAGCCTACGAGCGTCTTGTGGGAAAACCATTTCGTCCTCCCGAAGGAGCTTAGCAGATCGTGATTGTCAAACGTGCATTGATCAGCGTTTCAGACAAAACAGGTGTCGTGCCTTTTGCCGAAGCGCTGGTTTCCGAACTCGGTGTCGAAATACTCTCCACGGGCGGCACCGCCAGGGCCCTCCGCGAAAAAGGCATCGCGGTCACCGACGTCTCTTCGTTCACCGGCAGCCCGGAGATTCTCGACGGACGCGTGAAAACGCTTCACCCCGCGGTCCACGGAGGCATTCTCTGCCGTCGGGACCATCCCGGGGACCGGAAGCTCATCGAAAACGGATCCATTCGCCCGATAGACCTGGTGGTCGTGAACCTCTACCCGTTCCGGGAAACCGTCGCGAAACCCGATGTCACCATTGAAGATGCGATAGAAAACATAGACATCGGCGGTCCGACGATGATCCGTTCAGCCGCAAAAAACCATGCGTGGGTCGCCGTGATAACCGATCCGGAGGATTACGATTCCATCCTGGAAGAACTGCGGAAAAACGGCGGGGAAATTTCGGAGAAGTCGCGGCGGAGGCTGGCGGTCAAGGCGTTCCGTCACACCGCACAGTACGACGCGGCGATCGACACCTTCCTCAGCGACCGGCTGGAAGGGGAGCATGTTTTCCACGGGTACTACGTGGACGGCAGAGTGCTTCGATACGGCGAAAATCCCCATCAGACGCCTGCGTATGTCTACCGTAACCCCGCCAGCGACGAACCTTCCGTGGTTTCCGGAAAACTTCTCCACGGCAAGGAGATGTCCTACAACAACTACGTCGACGCCAATTCCGCGCTTGCGATGGTGAAGGATCTTGCGGATTCCATCGCCGTTTCCGTGATCAAGCACAACAACCCGGCCGGCATCGCCACGGGAGAAACCCTCGCCGAGGCTCTGGAACGGGCATGGTATGGCGACCCTCTGCGCACCACCCCCATGGGAAGCGTGATTGCGGCAACGCGACCGGTGAATCTGGCCGCGGCGGAATTCCTCAAGGGCCGCTTCGTCGAAGTGATGGTTGCACCGGGGTTTGAGCCTGATGCCCTTGAGTTTCTCCGCGCCAAAAGCAAGGACATCCGCCTTGTGGAAATCGCGCCGCTCGCCACGGGAACGCCTGAACCGTTCATGGCAAAAACAATCGCCGGAGGGTTACTCGTCCAACCCGTAGACAGGCACGTAACCGCAACGTGGAACGTGCCGACCGCCGCGAAATTCCCACCCACGCTGGAGCCACTCGCCCGCTTCGCGGTGATCGCCGTCAAACACACTCGATCGAACGCGATCATCCTTGCGCGTGAGTATCGACCGGGATACTACGAACTGGTCGGACTCGGAGCGGGCCAGCCAAACCGCGTGGACAGCCTCCGAGCGCTGGCGGCACCAAAAGCCAGGGCGAACTTCGAAATGGAATACGATGAAAAACGCGCTCTGAAGGTCAAAGCGGGCGAAACGCGGGATGAATACGTCGCGCGCCAGTTCGCCAACGTTGTACTTGCCTCGGACGCGTTCTTTCCCTTTGACGACTCTGCAGTTGCCGCACATTCCTGGGGAATCCGCTACCTCGTGCAGCCAGGCGGGTCCATACGCGATGACGAAGTCATTGCCACGTGTGACAGACTGGGCATCGCAATGGCGCTTACCGGAATGCGGCACTTTACGCACTGAACCAATCGAAAGAAACGGGATAACACACACGCCACTGCACCAGCGTCGAGGAGTGCCATGCGATTCTCTCTCGCCGGGATGATTTCAAACGACATCGGGGTTGATCTCGGCACTGCGAACACCCTTGTCTGGGTAAAGGGCCGCGGCATCGTGCTCAACGAGCCCTCCATTGTTGCGGTCGAGCGAAACACAAGGAAGCCGCTTGCCATCGGCGCGGAAGCCAAGCAGATGCTGGGCCGTGCCCCGTCGGAAATCGAAGTGATTCGGCCGATGAAGGATGGCGTCATCGCGAATTTTGAAATCGCGGAGGAAATGCTTCGCGGCTTTCTGACCAAGGTGCAGAGGAACCGGGGTCTTTTCCGGCCACGGGTGGTGATCTGTGTTCCGTCGGGTATCACCGAGGTTGAGAAGCGTGCGGTGCGGGACAGCGCCGAGGCTGCCCGGGCGAATGAGGTATACCTCATCGCCGAACCGATGGCCGCTGCGATCGGTGCGGGGCTTCCCATCGAGAACCCCGTGGGGTCGATGATCATAGATATCGGAGGCGGAACGAGCGAGATCGCGGTGATCAGCCTTTCGGGTATCGTGACGACGATCTCAGAGCGCATTGGTGGCGACGAGATGGACGAAGCAATCATCCAGTACGTGAAGCGCACGTACAATCTGTCCATTGGCAATCGCATGGCGGAGGAGATCAAGATCAGGATCGGCTCAGCGTATCCACTGCCCGAGGAAATGGAGCACACCGTCCGCGGCCGCCATCTTGTAACAAATATCCCGCAGGTTGTTGTCGTGACGGCTTCCGAGATTCGGGAAGCGCTTTCCGAGAGCATTGATCGGATTGTGCAGGCGGTACTTCAGGCTCTTGAGCGCACACCTCCGGAACTTGCGGCTGACATCATCGACAGGGGAATAGCCCTGAGCGGCGGCGGCGCGCTTATCAAGGGGCTGGATGAACGTTTGAGGGAAGCCACGAACCTCCCCATCAACGTGGTTGACGACCCTCTTACCGCAGTCGTGCGGGGGACGGGCATAGTGCTGGAGGATATTTCGGCCTACAAAAAAGTCCTCATGTAGGAAACAGCCGTGCCGACAGGTGCACGACCAAGGTAAGGTGTTGATACCGTATGTTGCAGGCATTCACCCATTGGGTGTGGGCGCACATCCGCGGCGTCACGCTCACGCTTACAGTTGTCTTTTCCACCGCGCTGCTCATACGGGGACCACAGGCCTCGATTGGACCCCTCAGGTGGGGAATTGTGCACGTTATCGCGGCCGGGCAGAGAATTTTCAGCCTCCCTATTGAACTGGCACACCTCCGAGATGAGAACCGCTATCTGCGAAGCCTTGTTCTCTCTCACATCATCCATCAAGCGGAAAACCGGGAACTCCGGAGCGAAAACGAGAGGTTGCGGCAGTTGCTGAGTTTCCGTGAACGCAGCCGGTTCTCTCTCATTGCGGCCCGCGTGCTTGCTCACGATTCGGAGGTGCCGCCCACCACGATAACCATCGATGTTGGCTTTGTGGACGGCGTAGGTGCGAACATGCCGGTGATGACGCCGGAGGGGTTACTCGGCCGCGTAGAGGGGCGGCCGGCCAGCCACCGTTCGCTTGTGCGGCTGATCTCGAACCCGAGCCTGCGGGTTGCGGCCGTTGTGGAGAACGAAGACCGCGGAATGGGCATACTTCGGTGTGACGGGAAACGATTGCGGGTGGAAAACGTTGCGCAGGAGGCACGGGTTCGAGAGGGGGACCCGGTTGTTACGTCGGGGATGGGCGGCATATTCCCTCCCGGCATTTACATCGGGAAGGTCCTGAAGGTGCGCAACGATCCGCACGCGTTGTTCAAAGAGATGCTTATTTCCCCCGGGGCGCGTCTTGACAGGCTGGAGGAAGTCTTTGTAGTCCGCGAGATCTCGCCTTCCGCGGCGACAATCGGTGGGGTGCCGGATGCGGTGGATCGTTGAGGCATTGTGGCTGGCGGCGGGAGCCATCGCGTACTCCACCCTCGGGCAGGAAATAGCGCTGCTGGGCGCAGTGCCGATCCTCCCGTTGATCACGATCGTTCGAATCGCGATTACCTCGGACGAGCTTGCGGGTAATCTCTCCGGTTTCGGCGCGGGACTCCTTCTGGACCTCTTCTCACTGGAATGGTTCGGCGCATCCATGCTTGTCGGAAGTGTGGTCGGGTATGCACTCGGCGTGGCACGAAAGCACCTCGTTATCGGCAATCTGGCAACCCGCGGAGTTGTTCTCCTGGTGTCGGCAGAGGTATTCGCGATTGGAGTCGTGCTGATCAAGAGCGCCCGTGGTGCTCCGGGTCCGGAACCCTTCATCACCGCGTTCGCTTCGGGGGTCTACACCGCGCTCGTCGGCGTCGCGTGGTGGTTCTGCGTCGATCTTGCGCGCGGGATTTTCGGGTGGCGGGGGTTGTGGGATGGTGCGCGCTGACCTCTCCGGCATGCGAAGCGCGAGATTCAGGGTTCTGATGGCGGTGGTTCTCGCCGCATTTCTGGCAATCACCGTCCAGCTTTACACACTCCAGGTTTTGCGTCACGATACACTCCGCAGACGTTCCGAACAAAACGCCATGCGCACCGTTCCCGTTGAGGCAATCCGCGGAAGAATTACGGACCGCAACGGGGTGGTCCTCGTCGGGAGCAGGCCGGCGTACACCGTGGGAGTGATCCCGGCTGAAGTGAAGGACGCCGCGCATCTTGACAGCATGGTATGCCCGATCCTGCAGATTGCACCGGGAACGGTTTTGGAGAAGGTACGTCAGCAACGCCAGAGCCTTCATCGCCCAATTGAGTTGCGCCGGGATGCTCCGTTCCAGACAATCGCCTACCTCGAAGAGCACCGGCACGAGTTGCCCGGTATCGTGTATTTCGTCGAATCCCGCAGAAGGTACCCATTCGGGATACTTGCCGCTCACCTGCTGGGGTATGTACGGGAAGTCCGCGAATCCCAGTTGAAGCAGTTGAAGGATGAGGGGTACGCGCTGGGCGACCTCATGGGACAGGCGGGCGTTGAAGCCACCTACGAACGGGAGCTGCGGGGCGAAAAGGGCGAGGAATATCAGGAAGTGACTGCCACCGGTCGCGTAGTAGACAGTCATCGGCGTGAACCGGTGCGGGGCATGGATGCGCGGCTCAGCATTGACCTGGCTCTCCAGCAGGTCGCCGAATCCGCAATGGACTCGATCCAGCGAGGCGCTCTCGTTGCGCTCGACCCGAGGACCGGTGAAATACTCGCGTTGGTGAGCAGGCCTGCATTCAATCCGGACATATTTTCCACCGTCGTTCCGCCTGAGATATGGCGGGAGCTGAACGATGATGTTGAGCGTCCGTTGTTCAATCGGGCAACGATGGGAACGTATCCGCCGGGAAGCACGGCGAAGATGGTCAGCGCCGCGGCGGGTCTGGAGACCGGCGTTCTGGACAGCTCCACCCGATTGCGGCCCTGCACCGGAGGACTGGCTTTCGGAAATCGCGTGTATGCATGCTGGAACAAGAGGGGGCATGGATCACTGAACGTTGTCCACGCGATAGAAGCCTCCTGCAACGTCTTTTTCTATCAGGTGGGCGAAAGGGTGGGTGTCGACAAGTGGGGCACGTACGCACGATTGCTCGGGCTGGGCCAAAAGACCGGGATAGACTTGCCGGGAGAGGATGAGGGTGTTGTGCCGTCCACCCAGGTGTATGATCGAAGGTTCGGGAAGGGGAAGTGGGGTCGGGGAGAAGCGCTGAACGTGGGGATCGGCCAGGGGATTGTGCTTGTGACGCCGGTTCAGATGGCACGGTACGCCGCCGCGCTTGCGACGGGGTATCTCGTCACCCCGCACCTTGCGATCGGCTTTACCGACACCAACGGCGTGGAACACGCGCCCGAGTTGCGACCTCCGAAACCGGTCTCGATTCAACCCGATGTGTTGCGCCTGATTCGCAGTGCGATGGTGCTTGTAACCGAGGGAGGCAGCGGCACCGCGCACCGGGCAGCCGTGCCGGGTTTTCACGTCGCGGGGAAGACGGGAACCGCGCAGAACCCCCACGGGGATGACCATTCGTGGTTCGTTGGTTTCGCACCGGTCCCAAACCCCACGATTGCAATCGCGGTAATTTGCGAGAATGCGGGGCATGGGAGCACGAGGGCAGCGCCCGTGGCCGGGGCGGTACTTCGGAGGCACCTGCTCGGGCCCGAACAGCCTCGCCCCAAGAAAGACGACGAAATGACTTCTGGACATACTGTCACTCAGTCGAGGAATTGACCACGATGGCGACGCCGCGGCAACAGCTCAGGAAGTACCTCGATTGGCCGCTTGTCGGCGCGGCACTTGGTCTGGTCGCATGCGGGATTGTGGGGCTGTTGAGCGCGACCACCGGTACGGCCAGCGCCCGTGTGAGCGGGCTTGCGGGCATCCAGTTCCTCTGGTTGGTCCTGGCGATCGGCGTGGCGATCGGTGCGATCCGCGTGCCTACGCGCTTCTGGTTCGGGATTTCCTACATCCTGTACGGGATCAGCATCATCGCGCTCGTTTTGACCCTCGCGGTGGGTGTTTCGCGCATGGGGGCGGAGCGGTGGCTCGCCATAGGTCCGTTCCGCTTTCAGACGTCGGAGATCGGGAAGATCGGATTGATCCTTGCGCTGGCCCGTTATCTCTCGTTTCACAAAGTCGCAGTTTCCCGTTTTCGCGACTTCGCGGTCACGGTTGGACTGGTTCTCGTGCCGATCGTCCTTATTCATCGGCAACCGGACCTCGGAACCGCGCTCGTCTACGGAGCGATTTTTCTTCCCATGGTCTACTGGGCTGGCCTGGAAAACCTTCATCTGCTTGCAATCGTCACCCCGGCGATCAACGCCGTGTGCGCCTTCGCGGGGTGGATTCCCTGGCTGGTATTCCTGCTGATTCTGGTCGGAGTGCTCTTCCTCATGCGGCCGCCCCTCCGCTGGACAGTGGTAATCGCCGTGATCAATCTGGTTGTGGGGATTGTCACACCGGCAATCTGGGACCGCCTCGAGCCTTTTCAGCAGCGGCGGATTGAGACTTTTTTCAGCCCCGAGAAAGACCCGCTGGGGGCGGGTTATCAGATTATCCAGTCTCAGGTGGCGATTGGTTCAGGGGGGGTGTGGGGCAAGGGATTCCTCGAAGGTTCTCAAACGCGGCTTGCGTACCTGCCGGAGACTCACACGGATTTCATTTTTGCGGTGCTTGGAGAGGAATTCGGTTTTGTGGGCGCGATTGTTGTTGTAGCACTTTACGTTCTGCTGGTCTGGCGCATTTTCCGGATGGCACTTGTTGCCAACAGCAACTTTGCGTCGTTTGTTTGTATTGGCGTGGGTTCGATGTTCGCGTTCCACGGGATCATCAATATCGGGATGACGATCGGGCTTGCGCCTGTTACCGGTCTTCCGCTGCTGCTGGTGAGTTACGGCGGTTCGTCGTTACTGACAAACGGGCTTGCGATCGGTATGGTGCTCGGGTTCGGGGTGCGGCGCTTTGAGTGAACATGACACGGAGAAGAATGCCATGCAGGGTCGGGTGCGGCGTTCGTCGTTTTTGTTTCTAGTACTGCCCCTTGGCGCAGTGCTTATGTGGAGCGCATGGGTTGTGGCGGCGGCGGGATCGTCACTCAGGATTTTCTACACGGCGAGTGTCAAAGGGTACATCGACCAGTGCGGCTGCCGGTACAATCCCACCGGCGGTATCGGGCGGCGAGCAACGTTTGTTCAGAGGAACACGGACAGCTCCGTCCCGATGATTCTTCTTGACGGTGGCGACGTCATCGGGGAGGAGAGCGCCGTTGAGCGCATGCAGACGACGTATCTTTTCCGGGCAATGAAGGAAATGGGGTACCGAACGATTGGTGTCGGCCCCCGGGATTTTGCGTACGGCGTCGCGTATCTGCGTGAGGCCGAACGCACGTTCGGATTTACCTTCACCTGTGCCAACCTTGTGGACGACGCGACGGGGCGTACCCTGTTCGCGCCCCATGTAGTGGAGCGCGTTTCCGGAAAGGGTGGTTTCCGCCGGGCTGCCGCAACCGTGAGGGTCGGTGTGGTGAACGTGATGGGGCAGGATCGCCTTCCGCTCACGGTACCCAGCGATCCCATTCTTCGTGTCACTCCGCCGGTTCCCGCGGTTCAGAACGCCGTTGCCACGCTACGGCCACAGACGGATGTGATCGTGGTAATGGTCTACGGCACGCAGCAGCTGCTCGACAGCGTGCGGGCGGTTCCCGGGGTTGGCGTCGTGCTGGCGACGCGTCCACTGCGTCTCCCCGACCAGTGGGTATCGTTCAACCGCACGAACGTTGTCGGGTACTCCTCATTTCAGGGGAGGGGCGTCGGAAAGATTGACATTTCTCTTGCGGGACCGCATCGGATTACCTCCGGGCGAGGCGAAATGGCCATGATGACTGCCGACATACCCGACCAACCGCGCATGGCCGAGTTGAAGCGGGAGTTCGAAGCGTGGAAGGCACGCAACGCCGGGGGAGACAGGTAGCAGTGCGTCGCGTTCCAGGGCGTTGGTGGATTGTTCTCGGGGTCGTCGCGGCGATCGCGGTGTTTTCTTCGACGCTTTCACTACCTCAGGACACCTCCCGGTTATTCATCTTCTTCACGGCTACCGCTCACGCGAATCTTGAGCCGTGCGGGTGCCCCGTGAATCCGAGCGGGGGAGTTTCCCGCCGCGCCGCATTTATCCGGTCACACACTCCTCCCGACACACCGGTGCTCCTTCTGGACGGTGGGGATGTGGTCGGCCCTCCGACTCCTGAGGGATTGATCCGATCGGAGTTCATGTTCCGCGCGATGGAGGAAATGGGTAATTCGGTTCTTGGTCTTGGTGCGCGGGATTTCTCATTCGGCCCCGATTTTCTTCGTTTTGCCGAGGAGCACTACGGTTTCACGTTCGTGGGAACAAATTTGCTTTCTTCCCGCACGCGAGCTCATCTGTTCGCCCCTTACGCGATTGCGCGGGTGGGTGGCGGCAGGGTTCTTGGCATTCCATTCGGCGGCCTGCGGGTCGGAGTGCTCAGCGTGATGGGAAAGGATCTCGTCCCGTTCATTCCGGACACCTGGGAGCCTGCTTTCCTTCTGGATCCGCTGGTGGCTGTTCGGACGTTTTCGAAGCGCATTCGTTCGCAGTGTGATCTTGTCGTAGTGCTCGCGTACACCGACCAGAACCTGCTCGACTCACTCGTGAGCATGCCCGGGGTGGACGTCGTCATCGCGGCGCGGACGCTTAACGTACCACCCGGTTACACAAACGTTGGTATGAGAGGAAAAGCCGCCCTTGCCTACACGGGGTACGAAGCCCGTCGAATCGGAGTGATGCATGTTCGTTTGGACTCGTCGAGAAACATGACCGAGGCGCGCGGCGACCTGATTGCGCTCAGCGAGAACCTTCCCGAGGATGAAACGGTCAGAGCGATGGTACAGGAATCCCGCCGCGCCGTTGCAGCCCTTCCCAACCCCGGTTCCCTGCAGAAAGAACCGCCCGCTCAGTGACGCGGGCCCGTTATCCAGCCAGAAGGAGTACCTGCATGAGCACCTCGTCCCACGGGCGTCTTGTTGCCCTTTCCGTGGCTCTGTTCACTGTCTTCGGCGCGGCTCTCACGCTTACCGGCACTCTCCTCCCGCAACTTATCGCGCACTTCGGGTTATCCTACGGAGAAGCGGGAACGTTGCAGGTTTCGTCGCAGGTCGGGTATCTGGCCGCGATCGTCCTTTCGGGCTGGCTTTCCGCGAGAATTGACGGAAGAATGATGTTGCTTGCGGCAATCGTGCTCTCGCTTGTCGGGTACGGTGCGTTCAGCCTTGCACCGTCTTTTCCGGCAGCCTGCGCGTTGATGATTGTCGGCGGGGCGGGCGGCGGTGCGATCGAGGTCATCATCAATGCCGTGGTGATGAAACTGAGTGAAACCCGGCGGAGCAATCTTCTGAATTTCATTCACCTGTTTTTCGGAGTGGGCGCCTTCATAGGCCCCGCTGTGATTGGCAGGCTTCTCGCGCTGGGTGTGACGTGGAACTGGTTCTATTTCGGGACGGCAGTGTGCTGGACGGCTCTACTCCTCGGGACGCTGGCGTGTCGTTTCCCTTCCATAAAGCCGGTGGAAACGGCATCTGCAGAGCCTGCGCGCAGCGTGTTTTCCCTTCCTCTGGCCCGTGTGCTGTTTCTCGTCCTTACGTTGTATGTGGGCCTGGAACTTGGAGTTGGAGGGTGGGTGACGACGTATCTTGTCCACCACGAAGGCATGGCTGCGTCGTACGCCGCGTATTCGGCATCGGCGTTCTGGCTCGGGATCGCCGGAGGACGGCTCATACTCGGCGTGATTGGTCACCGCTGGCATGAATCGGGGATACTGACCATACTGGCGGCGTTTTCGGCAGCGTGCCTGCTGGCGGCGGTACTTGTTCCGAGCCCGTTCGCCGCCGCGCTGTTCCTTGCCCTGACCGGTCTTGGATATTCCGGCATCTATCCGACTACCGTTTCCTTCGGCGGCGGCGCGTATCCGGAGCAATCCACGCCGGTGACCGCCCTTCTTGTAACTGGCGGGGGCATTGGCGCGGTGGCATTCCCGTGGCTTATGGGGCACATCTCCGATGGTTTCGGGTTGCGGGGTGGCATGGTGTTCTACATCGTTCTGAATATCCTCTTGCTCGGGTTCATCCTTACCGCGCGGCGGATGCACAGCCGGGCTCACACGTGATGCGCGGGAGGAACTGGCATGAAAAACCTCCGGAAGGAGCTGTGGTTCAACATTCCGAGCCGTCGCGGGTTTGTGAACATCACGAAGGACATTGAGCAATGCGTGGCGGAGAGCGGGGTGACCGAAGGGTTATGCCTCGTGAACGCGATGCATATCACCGCGAGCGTGTTCGTCAACGATGATGAGCCGGGGCTTCACGGCGACTACGAGGAATGGCTGGAACAGATTGCGCCGCACGAACCGGTTTCACGTTACCGGCACAACCGAACCGGCGAGGATAATGGCGACGCACACTTGAAACGCCAGATCATGGGGCGTGAGACAGTCATCGCGATTTCGCGCGGAAGGCTTGATTTCGGGCCCTGGGAGCAAGTGTTCTACGGGGAATTCGACGGGCGGCGGAAGAAACGCGTGCTGGTGAAAATAATCGGCGAATAGCGGGACCGAGAAAGGGACAACACATGAATACACTGGATCTGTTTCGTCTGGACGGGAAGGTTGCTGTCGTTACGGGTGCCGGACGCGGGCTCGGAAGGGAAATGGCGATTGCTCTTGCGGAAGCGGGGGCTGATGTGGTGATCACCAGCAGGGAAATGGCACACGCGGAACCGGTTGCCGAAGAGATCGCGAAGCTTTCCGGCAGGCGAGTGCTTCCTGTCGTGGCCGACGTGGCCAGCCCCGAGGACGTGCGGCGGATGGTCGATACGACGTGCAGGGAACTGGGCGGTCTGGACATTCTCGTGAACAATGCAGGGGTGAACATCCGCCATCTCGCCCACGAGTATGCGATGGAGGAATGGAACACCATCATCACGACAAATGTGACCGGTGTCTTCCTTTGCTGCCAGGCCGTTCTCCCGAAGATGATGGCTCAGAAATCGGGGCGGATCATTAACGTCGGCTCGATGATGGGTGTCGTGGGCATGCCGTTGCGGGTGCCGTATTCGGCGTCGAAGGGGGCCGTACATCAGATGACGCGTACGCTTTCGCTTGAGGTGGCGAAGTATGGTATCACGGTCAATGCCATAGCGCCGGGGCCGTTCCTTACGGAGATGAACCGGCAGGTGATTGACCAGCCGGAGGTGTACAACTTTTTTGTTGAACGGATACCTCTCGGCAGGTGGGCCGAGCCGCACGAGCTGAGGGGAGTGGTGGTGTTCCTTGCCTCGGAGGCATCGAACTACATTACAGGGAGCGTCATCATGGTGGATGGCGGCTGGACCGCGCAGTAGTTGAAGGTTCTGCGCGAAATGCCGGGTCAATCAACTGGTTGGTTGGAACCTGAAGGAGGCCGGACATGGAACTCCGTCAACTTGGAAAAAGTGATCTGAAGGTTACGCCCGTCGTTTTCGGGGCGTGGGCAATCGGGGGGTGGTTCTGGGGTGGCACAGACGACGCAGAGGCAGTGACGGCCATCCGAGCTGCGGTGGACGCGGGCATCAACACCATAGACACCGCGCCGATGTACGGATTCGGCCACAGCGAAGAAATCGTCGGAAAAGCGTTGAAAGGGATCAGGGACAAGGTTATCGTGGCGACCAAATGCGGGCTGAGATGGAACCGCACCGACGGTGATTTTCATTTTGTCGCGCAGGACGAGCAGAACAGGTCGCACCGGATTTACAAGGTGCTGAAGCCTGATTCGATTATTGAGGAGTGCGAACTCAGTCTGAAACGCCTGAATGTCGACGTTATTGACCTTTACCAGTGCCACTGGCCTGATACGACTACGCCGATTGCCGATACGATGGGCGCGTTGATGAAGCTGAAAGAGCAGGGCAAGATCCGGGCGATTGGAGTGAGTAACTTCACTCCGGCGATGATGCGCGAATGCCTCACGGCAGCCCCCCTCGCGAGCGACCAGCCGAAGTACAGCCTCCTGGCGCGAGAAATCGAGGCGGACGTGCTCCCCTTCTGCCGCGAAAACGGCATCGGGGTGATCGTGTACAGCCCGCTTGCCCAGGGGCTTCTGACGGGCAAAGTAACGATGGATCGGCAGTTCGCTCCGGGGGATCTTCGGGTAAATACCCCCTGGTTTCAGCCGCAGAACCGCCAGCGTGTGTTGGACGCGCTGGGAAGAATCCGCCCGATTGCGGACGCGCATCGCGCCACACTGGGGCAGGTTGCGATCAACTGGGTGATCAATGCGCCGGGCGTTACGTCCGCAATCGTTGGCGCGCGCAACGCCGCCCAGGTGCGCGAAAACGTTCACGCGGCGGAATTCAGGCTTTCCGAAGAGGAGCAGTCGTTCATCCGGAGCACATTCGAGAGCCTGGGAAAACCGATTTGACGGGTTCTTCGCAAATGGAACAGGGGTGGCGCGGCATGTCCGCGCCACCCCATTCTTATCGTGGTAGACACACGTCATGAACTCGGTTGATCTTCACTCCGTGCTTTCGTGCCGAACACTACCAGATCAGGGAGATCTGCTCCCTTTCCGGCATTCGTCAGCGCGAACTGACCATCGTTCTCTCGAGAAGCAACCACAAACAAATCGGGAAGGTGTTTCTCGTCTGCGGCCGGTTCAGCGAGGACAATTCCGGACTGGAACTCCGATTCCGCGGCAGTTTTGGCGGACAGAGCGGGACTAATCCCCTGATAAGGGAACGTTGCGGCAACCAGGCCGGTGAGGCCGAGGGTCGTAACAAGAATTGATCGTACCATTTCCGTGTATCTCCTTCAGTTCAAGGAATTCAGTTATTGAGATAACCTTACTGGCTGTTTGCAGGGGCTTTTCTCCCCTGCACAAGAATAGACAACGAGAGCACACTGTTTGTTGCAAACGGAGCGCTCGGAGGAGCCGAACTGCACGAAGAGCAGTCTCAACTGCAGATACCGGCACTGCAGTGCATACCGGGAAAAAAGCACGGACGCCAGGGATCACCTGACGTCCGTCTTCACGGGTGTCCGGCTTCTTTTAGAAGCTTGTCACCACCGTATGATCAGCCGCTATTGCTGGCGTACGTGCCGGTCGGTCCGCAATCACCGTTACATCCGGGAGATCGCCACCCTGAATCTGGAATTCCAGAGGCACGGGCGCGCTGCGGGGTCTTTCGGCAACCACAACCACATCCGGCAGATCACCCGACTGACTGGCCTTCGTTCCTGCGCCCGTAGCACCACCGGCGATTGTCCTTTCGGCCGTTACCAGGAGGTCCGGCAGCGTGGTTTCCGTGGGAGCATTGTCTGTTCTGCTTTGCGCGTGTTTCGCAGCCGGTAACGCTCCGATCGAGAGAGTCGCTGCGGCCACCGTCAGGATGATCAGGTGAAGTTTCATCGTGTATTCCTCCCGTTTTGACTTTTCCTGTTCCATTCGCTTCGTTCACAGGGTGAGACGAGAGGTAGATGAGATTTGTTACACCAACCAAGGTTCCTGGCCGAAAAGAAACCTAGAGGAGTTCGCTGACGCGTCCGTAAAGCTCGGGCCGGCGGAGGCGCAGCGTGAAATGTGGAACTGACCGGCGGTCGTGAAGGGCTTGTGCGCGCAGGTCAGCGACAACCATTTTCTCTCCCGGCCCCATCCCCTGTGTTCTGGCGACGATTTCGCCTTCGGGGTCGCTGATGAAGGCTCCTCCGGGATATCTGTTTGTATCGCCGTCGGGCGTGGGGACGGGGCCGGCATTGTTCACGGCAACAACGAAACAGCCCAGATCGAGCCCGCGCGTGCGATACGCAGCGCATGCGGAACTTGCGAGCCAGAGATTGTGGTTGCTGCCCCCGTACGCGAATGGCATCAGAAGAACTTCCGCTCCTTTCAGCGCCAGAACTGCCAGGTTCTCCGGATACAGGTTGTCGTTGCAGATGGAAATGCCGACTCGCGCTTTGCCGATGTCAAACACCGAAAGGCTGTTGCCTTCGTAGTAGTACGGCGATTCATAGGGGTTTATGTGCGTTTTTCGATAGGTTCCGAGGATTCCCGACGGCGAAACCAGGACATGTGTATTGTAGAACCTCCCCTGGCATTCCTCTGAGATTCCTGCGGCCAGCAGCACGCCCATCTCCGAAGCTGTCTGCACCAGTGAATCAGTCGCGGGGCCGGGTACCGGCTGCGCGTACCTATGCGCCTGCCGATGGAGCCAGAACCCGGTGACTGAAAGCTCGGGAAATACGACGAGTTCCGCTCCCTGTTCTTTCGCTTTCCCCGACCACCGATGGATGGTCTCCAGATTGGTCTGGATTTCGCCAATACGGCTCAACGAAGCTACCGCCGCTACCCGGATATCCTGCATGTAATCCGTCCTTTCTCAATTCCCATTTACCCGGGACGCGGACGATAGCACCTCCTGCGTCAACGGGTCCAGAAGACCGATCCTATCCTCGTTGCTCTCATCGGCGCGCTGCTTCTCCACCAACCGGTGCAGTTCGTCTGCCATCGGGAAATCAACCGCGATCGTGGTACCTGTTGCTGAGCTTTGGACAGATACGCGCCCGAAGTGCCGGCGAACGATTTCCGCAACTACGTTCAGCCCCGCCGCGTCGAGGCTCGGTTGGGTGCTGAAAAATGGCCCGAAGACTTTCGAGATCTGATTCTGGGGGATACCGGGACCGGAATCGGACACGCGGAGGACATACCTGCCGTTTTCGACTCTCACGCTGGTGCTCACTGTGCCGCCGTTCGGTGTTACCTCCACCGCTCTTGAGACGAGCACGAGGAGCGCCTGGTACCACTGGTCATGGTCGATGTGCGGGGGCGGGACGTCGGGCGGGATATCACTATCGAGGATCACTCCCCGCGCGCCGGCATCGGCCCGGACCACTGTGTATACCTTCTCCACCAGAGCACTGAGCAGCACAGGATGCAAGGTCGGCAGTGGAACTTCCGCGAGCGACGCAACGCCTTTCACCACGTTTTCCAGGCGAGCCACTTCCCTGATGATGAAATCCAGTTTCTCCGCCTGAGGAGAGTCATCGGCGACCTCGCGCCTCAACGCGCGGGCGAAACCGCCGATCGGAACAAGAGGCCCTTGCACTTCGTGGTTGATCGCCGCCACGATGCGACCGAGGGACGCAAAATGGCGTGATTGAAGAAGGAGATCCTGTTGTTCTTTGATCTGCTCGCTGGCTTTTTCCAAGTTCTGCGCGTGCCGCGTGACTTCCTCAAACAACCGGGCATTCGAAATGGCAGATGCAGCGCTTCCCGCCATGAGTCGAAGCAGACGCACGGCGTGCTCGTCAATCGGCCGGCCGGTGACCACATTATCCGCCAGAACTGCACCGATGGCGCGCCCTCCGTGGAGGAGAGGAACCGCAGCAAACGTGGGGCTTCGCAGTTTCTCAGCCACCGAGCCGCCGGGGTCTCCTGAATCAGGCCAGATCAGCGATCTCTTCTCTCGTATGCAGATGATGAGGGGGTTTTCCGCTTCTTCAAGAGGGATGCGCCAGTCGCGCGCGATTTCGTGAACAACAGATGGGGTGGAATCGTCCTCAGCAAGCACGAAGTCGATGACGGATTGAAGATCAGGCTTGTCCGCGACACGGGGCCACATGCGCCCGGCTTCTTCCCAGTTGGAGGATCCAATGCCGAGGCGTGCTTCGAGAAGACTCCCCGAGACAAGGAAAAGTATGGCGCGATTGAAACCGAGACCGCTTCCCGCGGTGAAGGCGGTGAGTATGATCCGAAGCACCCGCTGTATGTCCAGCGTGCTCTGCACGGCGCGGGCAACGTTGTCGAGCATCTCCATTTCGCCGATGCGCCAGCGAAGTTCCTGTTCGAGCGCTTTTTCCCGGGCAACGTTCCGCGCGTTCACCGCACTCCCAAGCAGAACTCCGTTTTCGTCTCTGATGAGGGTGACAGTGATTTTCACCGGTACCCGGTGACCGTCTTTCGCTTTGAACACCGTCTGGAAATTCTCGGCGACGACGGAATCGTGAGGGGATTCCTCAGGCTCCTCCTCGGAGGCCGCACCGGCTGGGATTTCCGGCAAAACAATGCTCACTTCGGCGCCCAGGGCCTCGTCCCGGGTCCAGCCGAGGAGCAGCTCCGCTCCAAAATTCCAGGCGCGGATGATGCCGGCGTCGTCAACAAAGAAGAATGGGTCAGCGGAGCGGAGGAGGACCTCGGCGAGATCCACCGGCTGGTTCGTTCGGGAATCGGACATCTCTCTGGGCTACTCTCCGCCGGGCATTCAGCTCGCGTTACGGCCCTGTCGGGGCGTTGAAGGCCCCTGATCCGAGCAGCGGCGCGACGCCCGACATGATGAACTGGACTCCGACGCAAAGCAACAAAAAACCAAGCACTTTCGAGAATGCGAGGCGGCTTGTTTCGCTGATATGCTTCTGAAGGGCCGACGCAAACCGAAGAGCGAGGTACGTCACAACTGCGATCGTAATAATGGCTACCCCGACGGCGACTTCGTTGACGAATCGCTCTGAACGCGCGCTCAGTGTCAGTGTTACTGCGATGGCACCCGGGCCGGACAGGAGTGGCATTGCCATTGGCGTAAACGCGATGTCGTGCTTTGCGACACCTTCGATCTGTTCGTCGACGGAAAGCCTGTCTGTTCCGCGAAGCATCTCAAGCGCCGCGTACCAGATCATCACGCCACCGGCGATCCGGATTGCTTCCAGAGTGATGGCAAAAAAACGAAGAATCCAGGTCCCCAAGATTTGAAAAGCGATGAGTGTCACTACCATGTAAACGCACGCCAGAAGGGCCTGACGGTTTGTCCATGCAGGTTCCCTGTTCTGGGTAAGTCCGGCGAAACTGAAGGCAGCGGTGATGGGGTCCACGATGGGAAAGAGCGCGAGAAGAGCGACGCCGTAGTGCCAGAGGCCGGTGAGGAGAAGGTTCGTGTCCATTTTTCCAACTGGTTTGCAGTCGGCCCGGATAGCCGTACACGCTGGCGTGTAGGAGGCGTGTAGGAAAAGATACACGTATGCCGGCGTTTGTTCAAAACTACGTCTGAGACCCTGGTTGTCTGGCGAACGGATGGGAACACGTGATTAATTGCAATTGATTCTCAATACGAAATGCTGCCCCCGCTGTTGCCCTCGCAGTTCGTACGCAAAAACACGCAAATCACCTTCGTGATGCCCCCGCTTCGCCACCCGAGCCTGTCGAAATGGAGAACTTGTACGGTCGCGCAAGGCAACCGAGGAAAGGACACAAAGATGCTTGCACTGGGACTTGATATTGGCGCGATCAGCATCAAACTCGCGCTCGTCGCCGACGGCGAAGACGCCAATCTGGTGCGGGGACTGGTTGACAAGAACAATCAGTACTTCCTGCTGGAAGGCGTCCCGGAGGGGAGGGTGATCGTTCTGAGCGGGTACCGGCGGTTGTTCGGAAGCCCGCGGCAATCCGCGGAGAAACTGATCGCGGAGGTGGCGGCCTGTATTCCCACAGAAAGAATTTCCTTCGTTGGTCTGACGGGAATCGGCGCGTATCCGATCGCTAAAGCAGCAGGCCTTGCATCCGTCAACGAATTCCGTGCGGTTGCGCAGGCAGTCGGATATCTTCACCCCGAGGTAGAGACGATTTTCGAGATGGGCGGGGAGAACTCGAAATTCATCCGGCTGGCGCGGGACCATCAGACCGGAGATGTTGGAATCGCGGATTACGAAAAGAACGGTGATTGCGCGGCGGGCACCGGATCGTTCATTGACCAGCAGGCTGCGCGTCTCAAGTTCTCCATCGAGGAGGTAGGCGGTGTGGTCTCGGGTGCGGGCAAGCCGCCGACAATCGCCGGAAGATGTTCTGTGTTCGCGAAGTCAGACATGATCCATGCCCAGCAGAAGGGGTATCAGCCACCAGAAATCCTGAAAGGTCTCTGTGAGGCGGTTGCAAGGAACTTCAAAGGGGCAATCACGAAGGGGAAAGAGATCAGGCCGCCCATCGCATTTGTCGGGGGTGTTGCCGCGAATGCGGGCGTGGTTGGCGCCATGCGGACCGTGTTTGATCTGGAAGAACAGGACCTTTTCGTTCCTCCCGCATACGCCTGGATGACGGCCATTGGCGCCGCCTTGCTGGCACCTGCCGACGAAAAAGGTGACCGGGTGGAGGAGTTTTTCCGACTTCGCGCCAGGGTCCCGGGGGCGGCACACGTCCTTCCGACGGTACAGAAACTGAGCATGGACAGGGTGATTTCGCTTCGAGATCACGTGAAGCCGTACACGTTCGAAGGCAAGCCGTTGCCAGTTCCGGTTCATCTGGGAATTGACATCGGTTCCGTCAGCACCAACCTGGTGGTAATCGACGATAACGGGGACCTGGTGTACGAGATTTACACGTATACCCAATCCCGGCCTATTCAGGTGGTGAATGCGGGGCTGAGGGAAATCCGCGACGCGATCGGAGACAAAATCAGCGTACAGTCCGCTGGAACCACGGGAAGCGGCAGGGAATTGATCGGGCTCTTGATAGGCGCGGACACGATCAATGATGAAATCACTGCGCACAAAACCGGGGCGAGTTATGTCGGAAATCGCCTGATCAACACCAAACCGGACACGATTTTCGAGATTGGCGGGCAGGATTCCAAGTTCATCAGCCTGAATGAAGGTGTCGTTGTTGATTTCACGATGAATGAGGCGTGTGCGGCGGGAACGGGGAGTTTCCTTGAAGAACAGGCCATGAAACTCGGCGTCCAGATAAAAGGGGAGTTTGCACGCCGCGCCCTGTCGGCGGAATCTCCGACCAAGATGGGCGAGCGCTGTACGGTGTTCATGGAAAAGGACGTCACCGCCTACATGCAGCAGGGCGCCACCGTAGATGAGATCTGCGCCGGCCTTGCGTACTCCGTTGCTCTCAACTACCTGAACCGCGTCGTGCGCGGGAGACCGATCGGGGAACATGTGTTTTTCCAGGGGGGAACTGCTTACAACGACGCCGTTGCGGCGGCGTTCACGCAGATCCTCGACCGCCCCGTAATCGTTCCGCCTCACAATGGCGTCATCGGCGCCATCGGGATGGCCCTTCTGGCGAAGGACGCGGTCGCGCGCAAAGGGGAACGGACTTCATTCCGCGGATGGAGCCTGGACGCGATCAACTACGAGCTTCGAGAGTTCACCTGCAAAGGTTGTTCGAACCACTGTGACATACAGCAGTTTGACGTGGAGGGAGAGAAAACCTACTGGGGAGACAAGTGCTCGGACCGGTACCGGAAGAGCGCGAAGGTGAACAAGAAGCCGGTGATCGAAGACCTGGTAGCGCGGCGGATGGAGGCGTTACTTGACGGGTACCACGAGCCTTCGGTGAGCGGCCGTGTACGCGTGGGTATTCCCCGGGCGATGTACTTCTACGACTGGTTCCCGTTCTGGAAGGCCTATTTTACGGCTCTTGACGTGGATGTGGTGCTGAGCGACACCACGTCGAAACAGGTCATAAACGAGGGCACGGAAGCGGCCGTGGCGGAGCCCTGTTTCCCCATCAAAGTGGCGCACGGGCATGTGCACAACCTGCTGGCGAAGCAGGTGGATTTCGTCTGGGTGCCCAACATGATCGACGGGGAGACGGAATTCCCGGAGACGAACTCCATGCTGTGCCCGTGGGGACAGACGATGCCGTTCGTATTCCGCGCGGCACCGAAGTTCGAGTCCCTTGCCGACAAGTGGATTCTTCCGACATTGCACCCGCGGCGAGGCGAGGTGGTTATTGAGCGGGAGTTGTGGCCTGTTTCAGAGATGTTTGGTGCATCGGTGGGGCAGCATCGTCGCGCGGTGAATGCGGGTTACGAGGCCACCCGTCGCTTTCGCGCGCGGTTACTCGCGCTGGGACAGGAGGCACTGGCAATCCTGCGCGCGAAAGACGAGATGGGGATCGTGTTGCTCGGACGATCGTACAACGTCAATGATCCCGGGACCAATCTGAACGTCCCGACAAAGCTTCGCACGCTGTACGGTACGAACGTGATACCGATGGATTGTCTTCCGATAGTCGGCATCGACATCAAGGACGTGAACGACAACATGTACTGGAATTACGGCCGCAAAATTCTCCAGGCAGCGCGGTTCGTTTCCCGACAGCCGAATCTGCGGGTTATCTACATCACGAATTTCAAATGCGGTCCGGATTCGTACATCAAGCACTACACGAAAGACGCGGCCGGCGGGCCGTTTTTGACCCTGCAGTTCGACGGGCATGCAAACGACGCGGGCACTCTGACGCGCTGCGAGGCGTATCTCGACAGCCAAGGGTTTTTCACCCATGAACCGAGGCCTATCGAGAGGTCGGCACAGAAATCGCTTTC
This sequence comes from Candidatus Latescibacterota bacterium, assembly GCA_022706085.1. GTDB lineage: Bacteria > Latescibacterota > MWCZ01 > MWCZ01 > MWCZ01 > MWCZ01. The sequence goes on from JAKJDF010000002.1 coordinate 30,246, forward strand.
ACGAACGCGAGAGGAAAGGGTTGAGGCATGAGGAACACCGGCAACCCGTTGGCGGGACGCACGCTTTACATACAGCAGATGACCTATGCAAGCACGCACTTGCTCGCAGCCGCGTTCCACTCGGTAGGGATCAACGCCGTTGTGACAGAAGAGAGTGACGAGAGGACGTTGGAACTCGGCGGCAAGTTTTCGTCGGGGGAGGAATGCCTTCCGGAAAAGATCACGCTGGGCGATTACCTGAAGGTGGTCTTTTCGGAAGGGTTTGACGCAAGACGGGCCGCGTTTCTCATGCCCACGGCGAACGGCCCGTGTCGCTTTGGGCAGTACAGCGGTCTCCTCAGGAAGGTCCTCAACGATCTGGGGCACCACGAGGCACTGATTTTCTCCCCGACAAGCGCGAACGGGTACGATGGTTTCGGAGCGAACGGCAACGTGTTCCTGCGATCCGCATGGCGAGCGGTGGTCGTGGGTGACGTACTCACGAAGGCATTGCTCAGGACCCGGCCGTACGAGCTGCGGAAAGGAGACACGGACGAGGTGTTTCTGCGCTCGATCAGGCGCATGGGCGACGTTTTCTCGGAGAAAGTCGAGAGTGCCGGGTCGCAGTTGGAGCGCCTGGTGAGGGCACTTTCGGTGTGCCACGATGAGTTCTGCTCGTTGCCGGTGGATTTGAGCGAGCCGAAGCCTCTCGTCGGAGTGGTAGGGGAGATTTTCTGCCGTTTGAACGATTTCTCAAATGACTCGATCGTACGCAAGCTCGAGGAGTACGGGTGCGAAACGTGGCTGTCTGACGTGGCCGAATGGGTGTGGTACACGAATGACGAGGCCAGGGCCAACATGGATGCCGACGGCATCCTGAAGATCCACCCGAAACGCATCAAGCTCTGGGCGAAAACGACGTTTCAGCGCCACGATGAGCACGCGTTGCTGAGCGCGTTCGGGGATTACTTTGCCGGTGCCGAGGAAGCAAGCGACGTGACGGAAATTTTGAACGCCAGCCGACCGTATCTGCCGAAGGAGGGTAGCCTTGGCGAAATGGTGCTTTCGTCAGGCAAAGCCGTCTATCTCTACCTCATGGGAGCGGATGGAATTGTAGACATCAGCCCCTTCACGTGCATGAACGGCATCGTTACCGAGGCAATCTACACCAAGCTGAGCAAGGATTGCGATGGTATCCCGATCAGAACGTTTTATTTCGACGGAATATCGTCGGACCTTGACCGTGACGTCGGGATTTTCGTGGAACTGGTCAAAACCTACCGGCGCAGGAAAAAGATCGCCAGGGTATGGCCGTACCGGAAAGAAACGACCGCCGTGGCCTGAGCCGGTGCCAGCGTGCCGGGGCATTCTACGATCGATGAATGCCCCTGTTCCCCTTCGTTATCGCCTCCCCGTGGAAAAGATCGACCTCGTCGGTATATTCAGAATTGCATAGCAGTTGCACGTGTCAATCAATCCGAACTGGAGGATTCCTGTGTACAAGATTGCCGTTATTCCGGGTGACGGAACCGGTCCCGAAGTGGTGGCCGAGGGGCTGAAGTGCCTCGGCGCGGTTGCGGAGAAGTTCTCATTCAAATACGAGACCACCACGTTCGACTTCGGCGGAGAACGATATCTTCGGACAGGAGAAACGCTTCCTGACGGGGCGCTGGATGAGCTGCGGAAATTCGATGCGATTTACCTCGGCGCCATTGGCCACCCGGATGTCAAACCTGGCATTCTGGAAAAGGGCATACTCCTGCGAACGCGGTTTGAGCTTGACCAGTACATCAACCTGCGTCCGGTCAAGCTTTACCCGAATGTGGATTGCCCGTTGAAGGACAAAGGGCCGGCAGATATAGATTTCGTCGTGATCCGGGAAAACACGGAGGGGTTGTACACGGGGTCTGGCGGTTTCCTCAAAAAGGGCACGCCGGACGAGGTGGCAATCCAGACGTCCATCAACACGCGCAAGGGCGTCGAGCGCTGCATCCGGTATGCTTTTGAATACACGCGCCGCCGTAACCGGCGGAAAACGCTCACGCTGTGCGGCAAGACGAACGTCCTTACGTTCGCGTTCGATCTGTGGGAGCGCACGTTTCACGAGGTGGGTGCGGAATACCCGGACATCAAGCGCGATTATGCCCACGTAGACGCCACTACTATGTGGATGGTGAAGAACCCGGAGTGGTTCGACGTGATCGTCACGGACAACATGTTCGGTGATATCATCACCGACCTCGGCGCGATGATTCAGGGTGGCATGGGCGTCGCCGCGGGTGGGAACATCAACCCCGAAGGGGTGAGCATGTTCGAGCCGATTGGCGGATCCGCGCCGAAGTATACAGGGCAGGGGGTGATCAACCCCATCGCGGCGATCGGCGCGGCACAGATGCTGCTCGACACGCTGGGCGAGACGAAGGCGGCGGAGTGCCTTGAAAAGGCGATCATCGAAGTAGTCGGCACGAAAATGAAGAGCATGTCGGCCGGCAAAATGGGATACTCAACGAGTCAGGTTGGCGATCTTGTGGCGGAAGCGGTGCGCAACGCCTGAGAGTAACCTCGCCTTGGTAATGCAGAGGAGCGCGGTTAAGCGCCGCGCTCCTCTGCATTTCGCATCGCTCTGAACTATGCTGTGGTCCCGTCCTGCGACGGCGGGGTTTCACCCTCTTTGGGGCCGGTCACCGGTTGTCCGCCGATATACCGCGCGGCCATGAGCAAACCGACGCCCACAAGCATGATCACCAGCCCCCAACCGATCTGACTCCAACCCTCCTCAAGCACCTTGGCGATGGAGAGCCCCACACCACCGAGCGCCATGATCCATCCCCAGATAACCATCTTCTGAACGCGGGGCGCGGCGGGTTTGGGCTGTGTCGTCATATCAGGGGGAACGATTCCCTGCGCGATCATGGCAAGGCGCTGTTCGTGCACCAGTTTCGACTGATGCATCCGCCACCGCATCAGGAAGAACAGCGCGAGGACACATGCGGCGAAGAATGCAACGGGGACGATAATCTCCACCCGGGAATCGGAGGAGGGGATCGTTTCATCGTGGGGAGGACGCTGAAGAGCGAGAGACGTCTCGATCAAGTCCTGCGTCTGCTCCGGAGTCAACTTCGCCCAGGCTTCCGCCGGCACTGCGGCCAGCGGGTTCTGCACATCCACCCGGGCGCTGTCTCCTCTCAGGATTTTGATCATTTTCACGATGTTCGAATCACGGCCCACGGTGATCGAATCCATGTCCACCTTGACCGTGACGGCGGATCGCGCCGGGATACAGAGCGCCAGCAGCGCAGCAAAAACGAATGCAATTCGGCCCCTCATAGGTGTAACCTCCCTTGAAAATACCCACCTGCGCACATTGTAGTTCCGCGCTTCAGATGGTAAGACCGGATGTGCGCGGGAAATGTTACATCCACCAATCGTCTGCCGACGGGGCACCTTACCCGCCGTGCCGATTACCAGCGTGCTCTGAACGCGGCTTCCTTTTCCAGAGCCGTCGCGCGCTCTTCCATGCCGTAGGAGCGATAGACGGCGCACCACCGCTGGTAGTGCTCGGGAGTACGCATCACCGGTTCGAAATCCAGTTGGATGTACACTTTCACCGCAGCCGTACGGAATTCGTCGGTGGTGAGACAAACCTCCGGGACTCCCCAATCTCGGAACACGTGGAGTACCGCGGCACACACCCAGTAGGACAGCCGTTTCCCCTGATGTTCCGGCACAACGGCGACCATGTGGACCGATCCGGTGCGCCAGTCATCGTGTGTTCCGAGCCACGCACACGCCGTGGCGACCGGTTCGCCTGCGTCCGTGGTCACGAAAAGCAGGCCTTCCGGGTGAAACCTCGGTTGTCCCGTCAGAGTATCTACCACCTTCTCTTCCGTATATTCTCCTAAGGCTCCGGCACGGTTTATTATGTCGGCCCACACGCCTTCGTCGCCCCGGACGTAATGCCTGAGGCGGTACCCCGGAGGCAATGCAACCTCGGGGACGTCCGCGCTGGAACGACGACGCATTTTCAACTGGTCTGCCATTTCACCTCCGTCGAGAATTCGTAATCGTGTGTTGAATGGCCGTTTGAGGACAAACAAGGGATGAAAGCGTTCTGGCGTAATGTGGCTCTCTTTACGCTTGTGTTCCTCGTGGTTTTCACGTCAATTATCGCGATAACGGTGCGTCTTCTGAGCCGGGACCTCCCTGATCTGGCAGCAGTTGAGCAGATACGGCCGAAGCTTTCCACTGTAATCACATCCGCCGATGGCCAGATTCTGAAGACTTTCGCCATACAGAAGCGCACGCTTGTCGCTTTCGATGATCTTCCGCCCGCCCTGATTGATGCTCTGCTGGCGAGCGAGGATCGCGAATTCTGGTCGCACTGGGGAGTGAATCCGATCAGCTTCGTTCGCGCTTCTCTGATCAGCCTGGTCACACTGAGCCCGCCGAGGGCCACAAGCACCCTCTCGCAACAGCTTGCGCGCGATCTCTTCCTGACGAAGGAGCGCAGTCTGATCAGGAAAATAAAAGAGGCGATCGTCGCCACCCGGATTGAGCGTACGTATACAAAGAAAGAGATCATCCAGCTCTACCTCAACCAGGTCTATTTTGGTGCGGGCGCGTACGGTGTTCAAGCGGCAGCGAGGACCTACTTCGGCTGCGATGCCAGAAGCCTTACCACCGAGCAATGCGCCACGCTGGTGGGAATGCTACCGGCCCCGAACTACTATAACCCCATCAGGAACCCGGAACGCGCACTGGCGCGGAGAAACGTTGTCCTGGGAGCCATGGGAGCAACCGGGAAACTGCCGAAATCAGAAGTTGCCCGCCTGCAAGCCCTTCCGCTGGTGACTACCCCGGGGCTTGAAGAACTCGGCATCGCTCCGTATTTCACGGAATACATTCGCATCCGGTTGTCAGAACAACTTCAGAAGTCTGATTCGCTCCGCATCCGTTTCGCGCAGGTCGCAGGACTTCCTGACACAGCCTCGGCGGACCAGCTCATCTATGAAGGCGGCTTCGTGATCGAAACCACCCTGGACAGCCGGTTGCAGCAGATCGCGGAGCGCGTTCTGTCTGCGCGGATTGACTCGATGCAGGCGTATTACGATCGTGCGGTGCGTGCCCAGAACAACATCAACAGCCCGTGGGTAGACCGGGAGCAAAGCCTTGCGACGGGCTCCATTGTGGCGAAGCGTGTTCAGGCTGCGCTTCTTGCGATGGACGTGCGCACCGGCGCGATCCTTGCCATGGTGGGCGGCCGTGATTTTGACGCGACGAAGTTCAACCGTGCAGTGCAGGCATTGCGGCAACCGGGCAGCAGTTTCAAACCGTTTGTCTATACCGCGGCGATCGACAACGGTTTCAGTCCCGTCACCGAAATTCCCAACCAACCGGTTACACTGTCCGACCCTCAGCGGGGCGAATGGCGTCCGGAGAACTACGACGGGAGCATCGGCGGTCCGATGACACTCAGGGAAGCACTTGCGAAGTCGGTCAATCTGGTCGCGGTTCGTCTCCTTCTCCAGACTACCCCACGTCTTGTGATTCAGTATGCCGAGAACATGGGAATAAGGAGCAATCTGCCGCCGTATCCATCGCTGGCGCTCGGGGTGGGTGAAGTGCGTCTGGTTGAGCTCACTGCGGCGTATGCCGTGTTCCCGCACCAGGGCATCTATGTGGAGCCTTTCGCCATATCGCGCATTCTTTCGAGGGACGGCATTCAACTTGTGGAGCGGCAGATTTCCGGTCAGCAACACGAAGCGTTGAATCCGGGAACCGCGTTCATCATGACAAAGCTGCTCGAGAACGTGGTTGTCCGGGGTACGGGTGCCGGCGCACGCTCTCAATTCGGGCTGCTTCGGCCCGCCGGTGGCAAGACCGGCACCACGAATGATTACGGTGATGCGTGGTTCGTCGGTTTTACTCCTCAGATCTGCTGTGGCGTATGGGTGGGCTTTGATCAACGGGTGAACATGGGACGGGGAAACACAGGGGCCGGGGCAGCACTACCGATCTGGGCGCAGTTCATGAAGGAGGCCCACGATGTGCTCAATCTGCCGGCACAGGACTTTCCAAAACCTCCGGAAATTGAAGCAGTAGAGATCTGTGACGAGAGTCATCTCGCCGCGACTCCGAATTGCCCGAGTACCTACACGGAATACTTCCGTCACGCGGAAATCCCTGAGCCCTGTACAATTCATCGCTGGGGCAGAAGTTCACCGGCTTCGCGCCGTGAGGCATTGCGGCGCAACTATTGAGGCCTTTCCGGAGGGCGTTGAAGGCCGGATTTGGAGCACACCCCTTTGTTCCTGAGTTCCACGCACCTGCCGACTATTTTCACGGAGTGATCCACGAGCTCGTATCCCATGGTGACGGCAATTCGGCGGAGGTGACCGAGAAGAACCGGGTCTGCAACCTCAAACACGCGCCCGCACTCCTGGCATTGCAGATGCTCGTGGGGGGTTTCCAGCCCGTAGACGAGTTCGTAGTACTCCGAGGAGGATCCGCTGGGGGCGATGGAGGAGCGCAGTATTCCGCAATTGGCGAGCAGAGCCACGGTGCGGTACACCGTGGCCTTGGATATCCTGTGCCCTGCATCCCGCAGGCGAACGTGCAGGTCATCCACTTCGAAGTGGGTATGGGCGGAGAAGATGTGCTGGAGAATGTGGCGCCGTTCGGGCGTCATTCTCATTCCTCGCGAGCGTAGATAGGCAACAAACTCGTTGACAAGCGCCTGCGTATTCATTGGCCGTCCGTCCATCTCAGGTTCTTCGTCAAATTGAAGATACCGCACACCGGCAACCGGTCAACAGCATCCGGCGGAGCGGTCTTTCCTCCCGCGAGATACGGTGCGGCGCACAGACGCACCCCCTCGCCCCCTTGCAGAAAAAAAAGTACTTATTGATTGGGGGCATCACACGCCGGCTGCGTTCTTTGTGCTGTTATGAAACTGGCGCGTTTCCGGGAAGGGCGAGAGAATGGAATGCACTCGTGCGGCCGTAGTTGATTACCTGGCGTCGTGTGAGCCTCCGGATTTTTCCGGCGAGGCCGCGGCAGAACGGGTACGACTCCCTGTTGCAATTGACGCGAGAGTTTTGCGGCGTCTTCTCCCACGTGAAGGCGCATCGCCAACCTGGGCTTCGGAGTTTGGGCGGAGTCTGTCGAATTCGGAAGCAATTCCGGTAACCACAATTGACACCGTTCTTGTGCCTGATGACACGGTTACCGAAGATTTGCGAATGAGTCTCGAGGAATTTGACGGCATTTTTCAGCGCTGGGGTACCGTTGTTGCGCACCTGATAACTGCGGTGCCCAGAAGTACTCTTTCGTCAATCGTACGTCAGTTTTTGGCACCTGAAGACGAACAAGTCCTGCGTTTGGGCCAGCAAATGGAGAAGCTGCTTGCTCTTCCGGAGGACGCCGACGGTCTCGAGCGTTGTCTTGCCGTAATCGATCACCTGGGCGCGTGGGTGGATCGTCCCGCGATGTGTGATATCGCCGATGTGGCATATCGCCTTCGCGTGCGGATTGACGAAGATCGTGCTCTTTTGCGCCAGGAAACCGACCGGCAGCTCGCAGAGGCACCAGCGAGGGCGCTCGACGAGTTTCGGGCTCAGACCGCTGTGGGCTTTTTCCTGCCGGAAAGACGCCTGGCGTTCCGGGGCGACACGCTTTTCGTTTTCGACGGGGAATACCCGGCAGCGGAAATGCGCATGCTGATTTCAGAGTACATGACTGACCTGGAGAAACGGTTCACTGCGGCAGCGATTGACCGGGACCTTCTCAGGCAGGCAGCAGAAGCGGAGCAACCTGCCTCCATTCCAGATCGTGTGCGGTCTATCGTATGGCGCAGGGATAACGGGAGATGCGCCATGTGCGGAGGCACCACCGATCTGGAATTCGACCACATCATTCCGAAGTCACAGGGCGGCGCATCCACGGTGGCAAACGTTCAGGTACTGTGCGTCCGTTGCAATGAAAGGAAGGGCGCACAGGTTTCCTGGCTTCCTTTTCCTCGTGTGCACCGAACTTCCGAGGACACACTGGATCTGTTCAGAACGCCTTTGCCCCCACGACTGGAACGCGATTCCACATGTTGACTCCCGCCAGGGCTTTCCATCGGGTATCACCCGAGCACAAAGGACCACACCATGCCACAGTACTCCGTAGCCATTATTGGCACAGGAAAAGCACACCGATCTGACGGGGCCACCGGGTACGGAACCGCACACTGGCACGCCCAGGGTTATCTTGCGACACCCGGATGCACGCTGGTTGCATGCGCAGATATTGTACCGGAAAATGCACGCGCATTCGCGGAGATGTACAACATCCCGCGCGTATACGTGGACTACCGTGAGATGCTCAGCAAAGAACAACCGGACATCGTCAGCGTCTGCACATGGCCCCAGCTTCACGCGCGGATGGTAGTTGATTGCGCCAAAGCCGGCGCAAAGGCGGTTCACTGTGAGAAGCCAATGGCTCCGACCTTTGGCGAAGCACGATTGATGAAGGACACCTGCGAGAAGACGGGAACGCAGCTTACGTTCAATCATCAACGCCGTTTCGAGGAACGGTTCATCTTCGCGCGGGATATGATCAAGGAGGGTGCTGTCGGCCAATTGCGGCGGCTCGAAGGCTCCTGGGGCAACATGCTGGACGTCGGCACACACTGGATCGACCTGCTGAACTTTTACAATGACGATACTCCGGCGGACTGGGTTATCGGCCAGGTGTACCGAGCAGGAGACCAGAAAGCTTTCGGCGTGGATGTGGAAAGCCAGGCTCTCTGCTATTTCCATTATGCGAATGATGTGTACGGGCTCCTGCTGATGGGCCAGGGGCATTCCATTGGCGCAGAACACCGCATTCTGGGAAGTGAAGGTGTCATCGAAGTGGATTGGCCGCGTGTGAGAATTCGAACGAAAGGCGATGCATCGTGGCAGGTTTTCGACAAGGGCGCTACCGAGGGGTCGGTAACACGGGGCATTCAGGATATCGTATCGAGTTTGAGCTCAGGGAAGGAATCAGCGCTGAGCGCGAGGAAAGCCTTTGCGGCGACTGAAGTGATATTTGCGACGTACGAGTCCAGCAGGCGGCGGGGCCGCGTGGAATTACCGCTCACGATAGACGACAACCCGCTGCATTCGATGATCGCCAATAGTCAGATCGGGTGATGGCGGTTGGGCTGTGACGAGACAAGAACGGTCACCCAGTTTCACCAGTGATGGAGACGAAACACAATGACGGAACTTCGGGCAGTGATTATTGGCTGCGGCAAGTCAACGCGAACTGCCGGCGCCAAGGAGCACGGAATCAGCCATTGCCACGTGCAGGGGTACCAGGCGACGGAAGGCTGCAGAGTTACCGCGTGCGCGGACATCGTTGAGGATTACGCTGCCAGCTACGCAGCTCTCTACGGGCTACCCAGGTACTACCTCGACTATCGCGAGATGATTGCCGCGGAGAAACCGGATATCGTGAGCGTGTGCACCTGGCCGCACCTGCATGCGGAGATGGTGATCCACTGCGCAAAGGCCGGAGTCCGGGCAATTCATTGCGAAAAGCCGATGGCACCTACCTTCGGTGAAGCACGCAGGATGAAGGAAACGTGCGACGAACTGGGCGTGCAGCTCACCTTCAACCACCAGCGACGCTTTGAACCGCAGTATCGCATGGTCAGAGAACTTGCCAACCGCGGGGTGGTGGGCAAAGTGCTGCGAATCGAGGCAGCGTGCGGGGATATGTTCGACTGGGGAACCCACTGGTTTGACATGGTCAACTTCTACAACAACGACGTTCCGGCAGAGTGGGTTATCGGACAGATCGATTGCCGAACCGAAAACAAGGTGTTCGGCGTGCCGATCGAGAATCAGGGAATCGCGAGCTTCCGTTACGCGAATGGCGTGTACGGTTTCTTTGTAAGCGGTTACGGAGCGACGATCTGGGCAGAGCACCGTATTCTCGGAACAGACGGCATCATAGAGGCGCACATGCCGGTGGTGAAAGTACGGGGAAAAGGCGATACGGAGATGCGCACAGTCACCTTCCCCGAACAGAAGAACATCGGCGCGTGGTCGGCGATCACGTTTGGTATATGGGACCTTGTCCACGGATTGCGGACCGGACGTGAGCCTGAGCTTTCCGCTCGAAAGGCGCTGGCGGGAACCCAGCTCATTTTCGGGGCGTACGAGTCCAGCCGCCGCCGGGCACGCGTAGAGTTTCCCCTCGAAATTGACGATAATCCCCTCCACAGCATGATGGCTTCTGGAGAGATTGGCCCGAAACGGAGCGAACACGCGAATGTGAAGAAGTGAAATAACGGTTCTTCAGCGTTCTGTAATTCTCGTTTCCCTGTTTCATTGAAGGCGTCTACGTGATTTTGAGGTCAACACATGAAGGAAAAGACGGACGACAAACCGGTGCGCTGGGGCATACTGGCAACCGGTAACATCGCAAAGCAATTTGCGCGCGGCCTGCAGGTAATCCCCGATGCCCGGCTTGTCGCGGTTGGCTCCAGAACCAGAAAAGGGGCAGAGGAGTTCGCCAAGGAGTTTGACGTCCCGAATGCTCATGCATCCTACGAGGCGTTGGCGGGCGACCCGGACGTAGATGCGGTTTACGTCGCGACACCGCACCCCTTCCACAAGGAGAACACAATCCTCTGCCTCAACGCCGGCAAGGCCGTTCTTTGCGAAAAGCCCTTTGCGATCAATGCGCGCGAAGCACGGGAAATGATCGCGTGCGCACGACAGAACAACGTGTTCCTGATGGAAGCCATGTGGACGCGCTACCTGCCGCTGTATGCGAAGGTCCGGGAGCTTCTTTCAAACGGCGTGATCGGTGATGTGCGCATGGTGAAAGCCGATTTTTGTTTCCGCGCAGATCTGAAGCCGGAAGGTCGCCTGTTCAATCTGGCACTCGGTGGAGGAGGGCTTCTAGACATTGGTGTGTACACGATCTCGTTTGCGAACATGATCTGCGGTCCGAAGCCCGAACGGATGGCATCTCTCGCGCACATCGGCACAACGGGTGTTGACGAGCAGGCAGGGCTCCTCTTGAGTTACCCCGGCGACAAACTGGCGGTATTGACGTGCGCGGTTCGTACCACCACGCCACACGAGGCTGCCATATTCGGAACCGAGGGCATGATTCGGATCCATCACCCGTTCTGGCACGGCAGCGAGATGACGCTTTCCGTGAATGGCAAACCCGACGTTCAGATGTCCCATCCGTTCGTCGGGAACGGGTACAACTGCGAGGCAGTAGAGGTTATGCGGTGTATCCGTTCGGGAAGAAAAGAGAGTACCCTGATGCCGCTGGACGAATCCCTTGCGATCATGGAGACGATGGATGCGTTCCGCCTGGAATGGGGCCTGAGATACCCAACAGAATGATGGAGACTCACCGCATGGAATTCGGACGGGTTCCCGGCATCGAGAAACCGGTAAGCCGCATTGTCCTCGGCACGATGATCGTCACGACGGAGGAAAAGGAACGGAGTTTCCGCCTGTTGGATGACGCCCTCGCGCTTGGTTGCACAACGCTGGACACGGCGCACGTGTATGCGGGCGGAAACAGCGAGCGGGCGATAGGCCAGTGGATGGACAAGCGCGGCAATCGAGAGAAGGTCGTCATCCTTACAAAGGGCGCGCACCCGAATGCTGACCGCCGAAGGGTGACCCCTTTCGACATCACCTCCGATCTTGCCGATTCGCTTGCACGACTGCGAACGGACTACGTCGATATCTACCTCCTCCACCGGGATGACCCCGCGCAGCCGGTCGGGCCGATCGTAGAGGCACTGAATGAACATAAAGCGGCGGGCCGAATCCGCGCCTTTGGCGGATCCAACTGGACCCACCACCGCATTGCCGAAGCGAATGAATATGCAGAAGCGCACGGCCTGGTTCCGTTTGTCGCGAGCAGTCCGAATTTCAGTCTTGCGGCACAGGTGGAGGATCCCTGGGGAGGCGGATCGGTTACCCTGAGCGGTCCGGAGAACGCGGATGCGCGTGACTGGTACGCGGGGAACCAGCTTCCCGTGTTCACATGGTCCAGCCTCGCCCGTGGCTTTTTCTCCGGGAGGTTTACTCGGAAGACATTTGACGAGTTCAAAGACTCGCTGGACGGTGCATGCCGCAGGGCGTACTGCCACGAGGAGAATCTCAGGCGTCTTGACCGGGTGGAAGCGCTTGCGCGGGAAAAGCAACTCACGATCCCGCAGATCGCTCTCGCATACGTCATGAGCCAACCCATGAACGTGTTCGCCTGTGTCGGGGCTGCGGACGCGAGCGAACTGGCAGCGTGTGTGGAAGCAAGCACGCTCCGGTTGACAAGCACAGAGATCGCCTGGCTCGACCTTCGCTCCGAGAGGAGGTAGAAAACGTGCAGGTGCGCGCCATCGTTGTCGGAGCCGGCCACAGGGGTCTGGGAGCCGCTTCGTACGCAAAATGCCGTCCGGAGGAGTTCGCGATCACCGGCGTCGTGGATCCTTCGCCGGTGCGTCGAGAGCGAGCCGCGTCGTTGTACGACATACCGGCGGAGCACTGTTTCTCGACGGTGGAGGAACTGGTCGCATATCCCAGAATTGCGGATGTTGCGATAAATGCCACCATGGATTCACTTCACGTACCGACCTCACTGCCGCTTCTGGAAGCAGGGTACGACCTTCTGCTGGAAAAGCCCATATCTACGAATATTGAAGACCTTCTTCGGCTGTACGCGGCTGCGCGCCGGTTGAAACGAACCGTGATGATCTGTCACGTTCTGCGGTACGCACCGTTCTACACCGCAATCCGCACCCGCGTGGCGGCGGGCGAAATCGGCGACATCCTGAGCGTGCAGACCGTAGAACATGTGAGTTACCATCACATGGCCGTGGGGTTTGTGCGTGGCAAATGGCGCAGGAAGGACCTATGCGGGTCTTCCATGCTTATGGCGAAATGTTGCCATGATCTGGATCTCATCGCGTGGATGAAGAGCGGGGTGGCGCCAGTTTCGGCGGCAAGTCACGGTTCATTGATGTATTTCCGTCACGACAAAATGCCGGAAGGGGCTGGAACGAGGTGTCTCGTTGATTGTCCGATAGAAGAAGGATGCATGTATTCCGCGCGCAAGCACTACATTGATCACCCTGATCGCTGGCGTTTCTACGTCTGGGACAGCATCGAACACATCGCAGAACCAACGATCGAAGACAAGATACAGTCTCTTCGAACAACGAACCCCTACGGGCTCTGCGTGTGGCGCTGTGACAACGACGTGGTGGACCATCAGACCGTGAGCGTGGAGTTTGCAGACGGATCGACCGCCGTTCACAGCATGGTGGGTGGCACTGCCAGGCCTGTTCGCTCAATCCACCTTGTGGGAACGCACGGAGAGATCCAGGGAGTTCTGGAAGATAACCGCTTTGTTGTCCGGCACATCGATCCCCGTCCCGGGCACGAGTATTCAGAGGAGACGGTGGATCTGAATGTCGCCAATCCGGCACTGGAGCGTGGAGGACACGGGGGCGGCGACAGACTGCTTGTCGAGGATTTCGTTCGTCTCATTCGAGGCGAACCGCGCTCCATATCCGCTACGACACTCGACGACTCAATCAACGGCCATCTGATCGGATTTTGCGCGGACATTGCGCGTGAGGAAAGGCGGGTTGTGGATATCCCCCGCATTCCGTGATCTGCGCGACGTTCATGAAAAGGGGCAGATTACAAAATGAAACGCGTCCACGGCAATTTCTTCCCGTGGACGCGTTTTTCTGTTCTGGTGCGTCAGACTAACCGGGCTCGAAGCTGAAGGGGTACTCGAACGTGTCAGTCGTTGAGCCGGGCGCGAATTTCCACGTCTGGACGGCAGCGACGATGCACTCCTCGACGTCACGGTTGCCAAGGTTGGATTTCGAAACACGGACGCCGCTTACCGAGCCGTTGGGGTTAATCGTGAACCGCACTACCACCACCCCGGCAAGATTCCGGTCAGCGGCCAGACCAATCGAGTAGCAACCGCCAATCAGCTGACGGGTACGGGAGGCTTGGACCTCGACCGCATCCTGGTCCCGGCCGCCGGGTCCTGCCGCACGGGCAGGGGGAAGCGCCAGCTGCTCAACCGCGATGCGTTGGCCGGTTTTGCCACCGGAGGCGACGCGCAACAGGGCACGACGCGCGCTGCCGCCAGTACCAGTTCCAACGCGCACCTGGACATTTCCACCCAGTCGTTCGCGCGCAAAGGCAATCTGCTGCGAAAGACGCGCAGCTTCGCCGGAAGAAAGTCCTCCGCGCGTGAACGCAGAGGATATCTTCGCCGACGAACCGAGAGCCGCCACGTCAATCGCCCCGGAAACCACGCGGCTTCCCGAGCCCGCACCCTCCGCGAAGATCGCTACATCCGTCGGGGCGAGGTCAAGCGACGGGCCGCCTGCGTCTGCGGCACCGACTGCACCGATGTCTCCGAGACTCCCCAGTATGTCGTCAAGCTGCCCCTGCACGTCGGCGCCGCCGGCTGCGCCAGCCGCAGTCTGGGCGTCAAGCGAGGCGAGCGTCGCCTGGGCTTCCGCCAAAGTGCTCTGCAGACTTGCCGCGAGGTTTGCCTGCTGTTGAGCGAGTGCCTGTTCGAACTCAGGGTTATTGACAAGATTCTCGAGCTGTTCCGCCGCCGACATATCCTCCGGTTTCACTTCAACAGGCTTGAATGTCGCCATGATGCGATCCTGCATCGCCATGAGCTGCTCGTCGGTCAGGGATGCAGCGGGGTCTTTCCACTCCCGCGAGGCGGCAATACCTATGCCCAGCATGTTGATGGTGAGCGACACCAGCAGGAAGATGATGCTGGTCCAGTCGGCCGTGTCGTAGAAATGCCTGCGAAGCTCGGGCGGAAACACCATCGGAGCTGCCACTGCTTTCGCTTGCGCCGGTGGAGGAACGTGGTTGTCTGCCATGGTTACACCTCAGAAAGCAACGTTTGCACCGGACTTTACGGTTCCGCTATGAGTTTTAGTTTGAAAAAGCCGGAACCGGCAACACTTTTCATCACATCCATCAAGGTTGCATACGTAACACTTTTGTCGCACACGATATTGATTGCACCCTTAAGTTCTTCGTCAACCACCGCGGCGTCTACCAGAGGCTTCTGGGCCTTCAGGTCAGCCCGCAGCTGCGCGTATCCGACATTCGGGTCCTTGCGTTCCGCTTTTTCCGGCTTGTCGGAAATCTGGTAAGAAATCGCGTCCGGGCCGATCTGACGGACCTGAAGCGGCAGGATGCGATCAATGGCAAGACGAGTGTTGGATACCGGTGGACGATACCCCGCAGATATCTCCACGGCACTCGTACCGAACTGCTTGATGAGGAACACGAGGATGATGGTGAAGGCATCCATCAACGACGTGATGTTGATGTCGCCGCCCTCTTCCTCTTTTGCTTTCCGTTTTGATGGTGGGAAGCCTGGCATTCGCTAACCCCTTACACTGTGAGGTATTCCTCAACCACCGACGCTACCGGGAGACAGACTGATAACGGTGAACATTTGTTTGGCGCTTGACCAATCAAGCTCACTGGTTGGTTTTTCGAACCGAAGGCGGTCCAACGCCTTGATGACGCGCTGGAAATCGAGGTCGCCGGGAGCAGATACCGTGATCTGGTCAGGATCCGGAAACGCTTCCGGCGGCTGGCCGCCAAGCCGGTCTTTGTGCTCTTTCATCATCACAAGCTGAAGTTTCTGATAATCGGGCTCGCCATTAACGGGAGGAACGGCCAAACCCGCCCCGGCCGGAATCAGACCGTCGGCAGGGGAGAGTGTTCTGGCGTTCACGATGACGAAGGAACCGTCTTCCATGATCGTCATTTTCAGGTTGAAGGGAGGGTTCGTGGGACCAGAACTCGGGCCGCCACCGCCGCCGCCCCGCGTAGGCAATTCCACGTCGTGCCGATAGTAATCCTGGACCTGCATCGAGAGGAGCGCCGGAATAAGAATGCAGATAAGGTTCATAACAACCTGCAGATTCAGCGGCGTCTCTTTCTCTTCTGCACGCGATCTTTTCGATGGCGCAAAGCCTGGCATTGCTGTTCCTCGACACGTCTAAAAGGTCGAAATCTTGATTCGCTCCGGGAACAACGCATTACCCGTGGGCGTTTTTCGCCCCGGCATGCTTTCCTCGAGGAAAGCATGCCGGGCACGCAGAGATCGGATCAGGTTCCAAATCACCTGCTCAGCGCATTGATAATTCGCACGGAGCTTTCGTCAATGTCATCTACGATCGCTTTGCTGGCCTGCGACAGGTACTGGAACAGCAGGGTGAGCGGGATCGCGCACACCAGACCCAGCAGCGTCGTGTTCATAGCTGTTGCAATGCCCGAAGTCAGAAGGTCCGCTTTGCCCTTCGGGTTCAGCACCAGCTCAAGTCCGGCAAACGTATACATCAGACCGAAGATGGTTCCCATAAGACCAAGAAGTGTCGAGACGTTTGCCAAAACACTCACCCAGGAGGTCCGCGACGTGATCTTCGGCAGGATCGAAAGGGTTTTTTCGTCAATCGCATCCTGCACCGCGCGCGTGCCCATGTTGCGTTTCGCGGCCTCCAACCCGGCCTTCACAAGCTGCGGAAGAGCCCCGGAAGGCGATGCGTTGCACAACGCGATTGCTTTGTCGTAATCCTTCACTTCGACAAACTTGATAATCTGGTCGGTGAACTTCTTCATGTTCACTTTCGATTTCATCACGATCGTGTAGTAGCGTTCCGCTGCGATACCAATACCACACGCAAACGAAATGACGATCGGCCACTGGAACAACCACGCGCCGGTGGCTTTCGGTTTGAAATCGCTCATGAACCCCGTGATAACCTTCTTCACGACGATGTTCGGGTCAATCGTCTGTTCGGTCGGGGCGCCGCCAGCAGCTGGGGCTGCGGCGCCTTCCGCAGGAGCCGCCGCCTGGCCAAATGCGTACGACACCATGAACATCCCCGCCACCACACCAAAATAGGCGATTTTCCTCGCCCGTTTTCGGAAGGACTGCATCCCCATCGTATCCTCCGTAGATACTGAAACTTATGAAAGACACCCGGCGAGCCGCCGACCCGTTTGACCGCGCCCGACCGACTTCTGATACACCTGCACTCTACGACACTTGAACTCTGGTAAGGTTTTTGTCACCTGCCCGCGACGAACTGAAATTAGCCTTTCACCCCCCGCACGTCAAGACGCTTCTCCGCGCACTACTGCGCTGGTTCGGGTGGCCACACGATTGGTTCCATAGGCAGAACGGGACGTCCGTGTCGAATAACCGCGTGCCCGAGCATCAACTTGGAGCGCAATTCATCTCGGTAATCCCGCTGCATTCCCAGGTACTTAATTGTGCGAAAATCTGGATCGCGCCGCACTACCGTTGCCAGTTCGCCCGGGGGTTTTTCCCGGATTGTCCCCGCCGCTCGCACCGTTCGCACTGCTTCCTGCGCGCCCGCGAGGGGAGCCAGCAACACAACCGCACACAGCGCGGAGATGAACAACGCAACCGGGCGTGAATTTTCCATGGCGTTCAACTCCTATGGTCCGCCTGTGTCTTCCGGCCGCGCCGGGGTTTCCTGCGGAGACTCGGTTCCCGCGTCGGGAGCGGGTGATTCGCCCGATTCCTCCAGCCCGGCTTCGCGGGCCGCCGCGGTTGCAATACGACCGCGTGCTTCCTCCTGCCGTTGACGGATCCAGCGGGTAAGCCGAACGATTTCGGAGTCCAGTTGGGCTTTCTTCAGAGCATCCCGTTGAGCGCGCCACGGAATCAGCACCGTGTCCTCCCACGCAGCGCGGAGGGTGCGCGCGCGGCACTCCTGCCATCGCTCGCGTTCGGCAACCGTTCGGAAATAGGTTCCGGTAGTATCGGCCATTTTCGCCGAGTCGTCCGGCGTAAACGTTAGCACGAAAGTCGGTTCCGGTTCCGGCGGACGGTACAGTGCCTCGTAAATGTACAGCGGCACGTCCATCTCGATATCAATACGCGCCATGACGCCGTACGTCGTGGTATCCGTATCGGGAATACGATTCAGGCGCTTTTCGTTGCGCGCGCGTATGGCGATAATGTTTGCGGTGTCGCCGACTGTCCACTGATCTTTCAACACCTCGTACGTACGCGCGGTTTTCCAGTCTACCCGCGCATCAGTATCGCGCGCCGGCGTCACCTCGCCGTTCACGTAGACCACATAGTCGTCGTCCGCAGTAATCGTGATACTTGCTTTGCGCACCACCGGCCGCTTCCGCCCCGGTTCTGACAATGAGTCGGGCAGTTCATCCCACCGTGGAGGCAACTGCAGCTTGTAACGGAAATACACCGTGTCGGCATACGTCGGCGACCAGATGTCGGTCATGTTCATGTTATCAGCCGGAAAACCGACGATCCTGGGAACCTCGGCCACCTGTGGAGCAGCCTCGGCGGTCGTATCCCCTTCCGCGGTAGCAGCTCCTTCACCAGCCGCCGGTTCTGGGCGTCCCGCTGCACCGGCGGTTGTATCGGCAGCCTGAACGAACTCAACGCGCGGCATCGTTCCCTTGACGGCAGGCACCCAGGTGCTGTCGTTGAACGCGACCTGCCTCCATGCATCGGCATTCTGGCGGTCGATGGTGGTACTGACCCGCCACAGACCTGTGGAGTCCTCGGTGACGTAGGTGAACGTCAACGGCACCGTCTGGACGCCGAAGGTCGGATCAATCACCCGGAGACGCTGGATCGCGTACTGAACAATCGGATGGTCGAGGCCGACGGTGAAGATTGAATCGCGCCCTTTGTACGTGTACATATAGCTTCGAACTGCCGTCACCCGGAACGAATCGGCAACCGCCGCGTACTGCGTAACGAGATTGTTGATCACCTGGAATGCAGGGGAGGCCTCGCCGCCTTCCGTGGAATCGCGTTTCTCTTCCCAGTATCGTCTTGTTGCCGCGGCTTCGCTGTACAACGAATCAAGGGTGAGGGAAATGCGGTGATTTGCCGCCAGCGCGCTGTCCCTCACGGCCCGGCGGTCCTTCTCGGCGTATCCCACGGAATCGCCGAATGCAATATCGCGCTCGTATGCGTTGCGCGTCCGGTCAGCCACCAGTTCGATGGCCATACGATATCTCTGGGTCTCGGTCGCAACCCGGGAGAACTCCTGCGATTGTGTTCTCGCTTCTTCGAGTATCCCCCGGAACTGCGCCGCCGTGCTTGCCTGCAACTCGGCAACGCGCGCCCGGTACCGTTCCACCTCGCGCTGGTATCGGACCGCACGATATTTCAGGTCCTCAACCTGCCGTTTGAAGCGGTTGAAATCCTCGATGAAACGCAACGCTATGGCCCGGTTTTCCGGGGCGCGGAGGTCCACGTTCGGCCTCACCGGCTGGGCCGGTGGGGTCAGGTCCGGGCGCTCCGGCGGCGGGCCGATCGCCGCGAGATCCAGTTTCGGGAGGCGGGCGATGATATTCGTCAACCCGTTCGATTCCTGCCGCAACGTATCAAGCTGGAATCCCAGGTTTTCCATGCCCTCCCGCGCAACCGTGGAGAAGTAGGAGCTTCGAGCCCCGTACACGAGGCGGAGACGGCCCTTGTTGTACAGCACCCAGTCCCGCGAGGCACCGAGGCGTTCGCCATCCGCAATAATCCGCTGGAAGTAGTTCACCAGTGCTACGGAATCCTGTGGCCCCGCCCCGTAGACGACCGGTGCGACGCCGCGGTCGAAAATCTCCTGTTTGTCTCCGAAGCGCAGACGCGGGTCCGTACGATATCGTTCCTGTTGCTGCCGTTCAAACGCCGGCCATTTCTCGGCGATGGTCTGCGGGATTTTCTCCTGCGCCTTGAGCACCGTCAGGTCAGCGTCGTACGCGATCGTATTCAGGGTGAGACTGTCCAACGTCCGCGGTATGGCGGCAAGTCGTTCGCGCGCCATGTCAAGCCACGGCAAATGCGCCGTTCTGAGTGACGTATCGGGAAGCGTGGCCGCCGCGGTGTCAATTGAGGCACGGTTCGTCTCGTAGAATTCCAGCATCTGAGTCTGATACGCAGGAATTGCGAGGACCTGCAGGAACTGCTTTGACACCTCGTTTATGAAGAACACCTTGTTGATTTCGTCGTACGTGACGGCTGAATCCGGACGCGGCTGTTTCAGGTACTCGGCAGAGAAGTCTTCAAACAGACGACCGCGTTGATACAAAGCGGCAAAGGTCGTCGGCGGATAGGCGTAATTGGCGATCTTGCGGTACATCCCCTCGGCTTTCCGCAACGACTCCCATTTTCGTGTGCTATCCTGTGAGAAGCTGGGTGAACCGCGCAATGAGATCGAGTAATACGCTGCGCTATCCATTTTCGCCACTTCGACTGCGGCGGGAAGCGCGTGCAGAAGGTCCCCCGAACCCTGCCTCAGGGCTTCAAGAGAATCGTGAAGTGTGAATGCTTTTTCGAAGTTGGCCCGTGCCAGCGCCTGCAACCTTTCTGCTTCGTCTCTGGCGCCCCGTGCCAGGGCTCTATCACGCTGAGCAAGCTTGTCCTGTCCGACGATCAGGTTCGCTTCGATAGCCCGGAAATCGTTGGGATAGCTCCGGATGAACGCTTCGTATTCCGCGAGCTGCTGCTGCCGCTGGCCCGCAAGGCCGCGGAATTGGGCGATATCCCACTGATATGTCCCCGATTTGGGATCGTTCGGATACAACGCAACGTACTGCTGCCGAACGCGAATCGCGTTGTTGTAGTCCTTCAGGAGACTGTAGATCGCCGCCAGGTTGTTCATGTACATCTGGCGGTTCGGGTGGTCGGGCGCCGCGGCGAGAATCCGTTCCGCGGCGTCGGCCGTGTGGCGGTAATCGTTGATCTCCGCGTACAGGTTGGCCGCGTTTTCAAGGGCGACAAGCGCACCTTTTCCGCTGGCTGGATCGCGGTAATCCGGGTACGTATAGTAGAACCGTTCGAACGTTCTTGCCGCCCGTGCCTTGTCGCCTGCCGTGTCGTACAGGTCTGCGGCTTTGAGCATGGCTTCTGACGCCTGCCCGTGGTCCGGATTCATGACCGCGAGGCGTTCGTACGCTTCGGCAGCTTCCATAAGCCGTGAGCTGTCCTCAAGTGCCTTTGCGCGATTGTACCCGGCGGCGAAGATAAAGTCCTTTGCCTGTTGCTGTTTTTCGCGGCCGACGTCGGCCACCGCCATTCGGCGTGCCCATTCCTCCTGTTCGTCAAACTTCCCCAGCAAACGGTAACATTCCATAATCTGTTCATACGCGTACGCGCGCTCCGCCTGCGTGATATCGGGACGGGCCAGCACGCGTCTCTGCGCGACTATCGCCGTTTCATTATCGCCCGCTGACCGGAAGCGTTCCGCAATGTCGATCACAAATTCCTTGCCCTGCGGGCTGTCCGGAAAATGCTTGAGGTAGTTTTCGTACGCGAGGATGAGCCTGCGGACTGACGGCGTCAGGTTCGGATTCCGTTCCAGCTCCTCAGCCGAAAACTGAGCAGGGGCGGGAGAGGGTTTGCCTCCGATCACCAGAAAGCCGATGATAAGGCTCACCAGACCCGCACCGACAAGTGAACGGAGGACGCGGAATTTCGGAAGGCGTGAGAACGTCATCATGCCTAGCGTCCTCCACCGGGCGGTTGAGTTTCCTGAGCCCGTCCGGGTGACCGGGAACCGGACTGTTCCATCTCGACCAGCGCTTGTGCTGCAGCCACTGCTTCCAGCGCGGCATCCTCGCGGTACTGGCTCCGGTCGGCATTCGAAACCCGCATGAATTCCTCGTACGCGCGTTCGTAGTCTCCGAGATCACGCAATTCCGTCGCAAGGCTCCAGTTCAGTTCGTACGCCTGCGGTCGTTCCGGGTACGTCTGGAAGAACTTCACGAAGTAATCCAGACTCCTCCGCACGCCCTCACGGTCATTCGCAGCGCGTGCAGTGCTGTACAACCACCGCGCGCCCGTTTCAAGGTACGCAGCGGCGGAATCGTCCGCCGCTTTGACCACCGCAGGCGAATCCTGGTTCTGCCGTGCCCATTCGCTGTTCCGATTAAATCGTTCGAAGAACAACAATTTCTGCCGAACGTAGATGCGGTACCGTTCCGCGGGGTCGTCCGAGAGGTACGTCGCACCGTCGATTACCACCTGCTGAATCTGTGGACCCTCTTTGTAAGTGGGGTAGCGGGACAACAGGCTGTCGTACGCGGTGAGCGCAGCAACAAGGTCAATGGGATTGCCGCTGGTGTTGTAGTCGCTGTTCTTCTTGTCTCCGACCTGTCTCAAAAGGTCCGCTCCGAACGGAGGGTTGCCTGCCGCAGTAACCAGTTTCACCGCCGTTTCAACGGGGGGAGGAGGTTCCGTTCCGGGCAGCGGACTCTGGCGTGTGATGATCTGAGTCATGAACTGCACGGCATAGTCGCGTCGTGAAACATCCATCATACGCGGTGGATCGGGAGAAACGCCGGGTATCTGGGATTCCGTGAACGCGTCAACATCGCGTGCCAACCAGGCCATGTAGGCAAGTGCGTTCGAAAAGTAACGGTTCCGCGCGGCGCGTTCCCTGGTTCCGACACCGTTGTAGTAGTTTATCTGGCCCAGCATGACGAGCGCGTTCTGATACCGCGGTGAGTACCAGTAATTCCTGATCAACGCGTTGCAGTACACCGCTGCGGTATCGCGGTTCACCGGTCCGCCGAGCATATTGTAGTGAGAAGCCAGGACGTAAAACGCCTCCGGAACATTGACTGAATCGTCGGGAAACTCCACGACGAGGCGGGCGAAATAGGCTTTGGCGGAATCCGTTTCCATCTCGCTCAGATGCGTGAAATGCTGGGCTTCTTCGCGGCGCCCCGTCAACCGGCTTTCATCGGACCGCGCTTTGAGATCACGTGCCTGTTCCAGATGAAACTTGCCCAATGAGTAAAGCGAATACGGCACCAGATCGGGGTTCGTGCCGAGTTCCACCACCGATTTGTAAAAGGGCACGGATACTGCTTCATTCAGAACCGGAGGCGCAGGCGCGACGGGCAGAAGCCCCATACGGTATCTCTGGAACTCGGTCGTGTACCGCAGCATCGCATCCGTGTAACGCTTTCGTTCCTTGTCGTAATACAGCTGGCCGAGTATGAACTTGGCGTCCGCAACGGACGCGGAGCTCGGGTACTTGTCGAGGTAATCCTCAAGCGACGCAATTTCGGCTGTCCTGTTGGCCTCAATTTCGGATTCTACCCGGGCGATGGTGGTATCAAGCTGTGCCAGTTTTTCCCTGAGCCGAATCTGGAGAACGTTCTCCATGTCGCGCAGGAGATTGATCCTTGCTTCGAGGAAATCCTTCCGCGGAATAACGCCGGTTCGCGGTGCACCACCCCACAATTCCGACCCAATCAGGCGTTCTTCGATCGCAAGCAACCGCAGACTCCTGTTCAAGGAATCCGCCCGCTCCTTCAGTTCAGGGTCCGTTATCTCACCCGTCACCTGCGGAACGATGATGGTATCGCCGGGGGACACCGGCGGCAGGGGAAGGGTACCCACACTGAACTGCCGGCGTGGAATTGGGGGAAGAGCCCGGCGGTCACCCAGCAGGACAGACTCCACCGTCATCGATGCGTCGAGGCTGGACTGCAAGAGCGCCGGCAGAGAACTCGTGTCTGCCGCAGAGGTGCTCTGTGCCTTCACGCTCGACGCGCAGAGGCTTGCAAGCGCGACCACGCACACTGCGCTGGAAATCCGTGCGCGAGAACCACAGATTCCCCGCCAGACCGCAATCGGACGCGACAGTCGCACGAGGGGCGTCTGAAAGGCACATCGAAAGCGGTGGGTCATGGCGACTCCGAAAGCAGTTTTTGGATGCGGGTACGAACGTCCTTCAGTCTGTCCGCTTCGTAACGGCGTTGTTGGTTCTCATCAAAAACCCGCCGGGAATACGCGAATTCCGCATATTGCACCCACTTGCCGTACACCTGGGATCCCTGAGGAGTCATCTGGGGTTGAACGCCCTGCAGCCAACGCTGGAGCTGCTCTCTACGCTGTTCGTACGTAACCTCAGGCAGATTGGAGGCGGCCGCCGGGGTTTGACCCGCCGCGCGTCTCAGGTCTGCAACCTTCCGCTCGAGTCCCCGCAATGCCTCTTGTTCTGCGCGAATTGCGACCGTGAGGGTGTCTTGAAGATCGGTCGCGTTCGGCGTATAGGATTGGAGGTATTGCTCCACCCGTTGAACCTGTTCGCGCAGTGCCAGCAAACTCGCCTGTTCTTCTATCGCGGAACGATAGAGCGCTTCATTCTGGCGCTCCAACGCGATGATGCCAACAAGGTGCAGCGAACCATCAATTTTCTGAAGCTGCTGATTCACCCACGCACGCGCGGCGCGACGCTGCTGGATGTCCACCATGGACTTCATCTCGCGCATCTGCTCGGCGGCGCGTTCGGTCTCCCCGATCAGCGATAGCACGTAGCTGTTCAGAGCGGCGGCCTCCAGAGCCGCAGGGGGGCTCAGTGGCCAACGCTGGGCTGTGTTCACCGCGATTTTCGCGTCAAGATAGTTTCCTGTCTCGATAAACGCCCACGCGCGCCCCAGCTGCGCTTCCGGGTACCACACGGACGTGCTCGGAACGGCCCCGTATGCCCTGGCGGCGTCCTCCATGCGGTTGGCCTGAAAGTACGCGTGTCCAAGGGACATGGAAACGCGAGCCATCAACGTTCCCTCAGGATCGACTGGACCGACAAGGGGAACGACGTCTTCAAGTTCTTTCACGGCGGCCGCGACGCGAGTCTCTGCTTGACGCCCGGGGCGCTCTGCCTGAACCTGCCCGCTGGCGATCAGGTACGCCATGCGTGAATAATAGTTCGGATCTCCCCTCTGGGGAGTGCCTCCTGTCGCCGCCAGCATCGAGTCCAGAGCCGAGTCCGTGACTTCGGGAAGCGCTTCCTCACTGGTACTTCCCTGAGCCGCTGCGCCACCATCCCCGCTCAGGTGTACTTCGGCTCTCAAAAGCCGTGAATAGACGACGAGGCGATCGTTCGCGAGTTTCGTTTCCTCTTCGTCCGCCGCATCCTCTGCCGCAGGTGGCAATGCAGTCTGCACGAGATTCAGCACCGAAAGGGCTACCTGCGGCTCGTTAAGGCGCAGGAAGCTTTCCGCAACCAGCACGCGAATGCGGTTGGCATCCACCACGTCTTCGGGCAGACGAGGCTGTGCGGTCCACATGGTTGCGATTTTGCGGTGTTCACCCGCGGCAAACGCCAACTCAGTCCAATTCAGAAGCGCGACCGAAGCGAACTCATTCTGCGGCCGTTGCCACACCTCCATGTAGCCCCTGAAGGCGTTATCCCAGTCGCCCATTGCATAATCGATTTCCGCACGGTAGAACAGCAGTCTCTCGCGCCACTCAGGAAGCGGGAGGTCGCCATATGCCGTGGCCAGGGCGGTCAAGCGAGCGCGGGCGGAGCGGTAATCACCGGCATCGTAATGGGACACCAGCGCGTTGTATTCGGTTACGAACATGCGCCGGCCTTCATCGGCGCTGCCCGAACCGATCAGACGCGATCTCACCAGATCAACCTTCGTTTTCCAGAGTTCGAGATCCGTCGTTATGGAGCGATCCAGTTCTGTCACCGTGGCGCGCACGGCATCTGCAGATTTCAGTTCACCAGCAACGGAATCGCGTTGTTCCGAGATCATGTCGGCCGAGGACAGGATCCTGTCCTCGATCTGGACCACCTCATTGCTGAGAGTTTGTTGATATTCCCTCAGCGCAACGATTTCTGGAGGCTCCGGGGTCCCGGGTTGGCGCATTTCCGGGGGAAGGAGTGCGAGTTTCTCCTGAAGACGAATTCCAATTTCGTCGAGGAGTTCGCCGCCCCGCTCGTTGAGAACGCTCCGTTGGAAGGCGATCTGGGACTGAATTTCGGAGAGTTGCCGGTCGACGTACGCGATGTAGGCATCTCGATAGGGCGTTGCCGGTTCGCCTTCGTCGTCATCCTGCGCGAACACTGCAGAAAATGAGGAGGCACAAAGGCCAATCCCACAGATCGCCGAGAAGCCCCTGCGGCACCACAGATTCCTCAGTGTCAGCATTCCCGTCGTCTTTCCGCGGTAGGGACCGCGCTATCGTGGCGAAGTAACAAACCTACCAAGATTTTGCGCGTAGGCATGCACACAAATTACTTGAACGACAATCTCTTGTCAACTGACGGGTTGTGCGGGGTGTCAGTGTTCCCTCCTCGATTTTTACTCCTTATCGAAAAAATAAGATAAATCCGCCGCTTGTGGAACAGCACCCGAAGCAATGCTCAATGCGCGCTGAAAATCCGCCGGGGGATCGGATTCCACTGTGAGTGCCTCACCCGTGGTTGGATGCAGAAAGGACAATTTCCTCGCGTGAAGCGCCTGCCTCCCAATCGCAGTGAGAAGGAACCGCGCAGAAGGTCTGTGAGCCGGGGCGATCCCCCGGATTGCAGCTTCCCTTCCTCCGTATTCCGGATCCCCAACCACGGGGTGTCCGATCGCCTTCAGATGAACGCGGATTTGATGAGTTCTTCCCGTTTCCAGGTGGAGTCTCACCAGACTCGTGTACGAAAAAGAAGAGATTTCCTCGTATCTCGTTGCGGCCGGGCGGCTCGATCTGCCGTAGATCGACATGGTTTTGCCACCTGCCCCGTCGCGTCCGATGGCAGCTTCTATGCGCCCGGAACGGGGCGACGGATGTCCCCACACAAGGGCAACGTACTCGCGCGAAATGGTTCGATTTTTGAGCTGGGTTGCGAGAGCCGCGTGGGCACGATCGTTTTTTGCCACGAGAAGAAGACCGGAGGTGTTTTTGTCCAGCCTGTGCACAATCCCGGGTCGGAAGGTTCCACCCACCCGGGAAAGTTCGACGCTGTAACCCGCCAGCGCATTCACCAGGGTTCCGCGGGAATGACCGGGAGCCGGGTGGACTACCAATCCCGCAGGCTTGTTTACGACCAGAAGATCGTCGTCTTCGTACCTGATGTCGAAATCGATGCGCTCAGGCTCAGCGGACAACGGCTCTTTGCGGGAAACCTCGACGCGCAGGGTCTGGCCTGCGGCAACAGGGGTACCGGCTTTGAGATGCGAGACGAGTAGCCCATTCGGGGAAAAGAGCTGTACCCGTCCGTGGCGGATAGCCACCGAGGCTTGCGAACGACTTATCCCGGGGAGGAGAGCCGCGATGGCACGATCAAGCCGAATACCGTCTGCAGAACGAGGAACCTGGACTTCGCGGCACGCGGGTTGCGTCGAATTACAGCACGGATTATCGCTGGAACTGCACATCTTGGACGCCGTCCACAGTCGCGTTCACCGATGGAAAGCGCCGGCGTAAACAGCGTCGCTGCTCACGTTGGCGCTTCAAGATCACATCGTTTTTCGCGCGGAGTAACTGAGAACTACCCGGCAGACTCCCTGTCATCCCACACGACGATACGACCGCACCCGTCACAGGCGATGATTCGGTTGCACATGCGCAATTCATTCAGTTTTTGAGGAGAAAGGCTCCGCCAACACCCGCCGCAGGCACCCCGTGAAACCCTTACCACCGCGTTGGTTTTGCCGCGCCGGACTCTTTCGTAGACCGCCAGTATCCGGGGAGGTACTGCTTCGGCGACGGCCTTCCGCTTTTCCACCACCCTGGCGATTTCGCCGTCAATGGTAGCCGCTTTTTCCTCAAGATCGGCAATTTCGCTCTCCAGTTCCGCAATTCTGGCTTCGAAGCGCTCCCGTTCTTCGTCCAAAAGGTTTCTCAACCTGCGGACTTCTTCATCTTCCCTCTCGCGCTCTGCGAAGTACTCCTCAATCGCGTGTTCAAGCGCGATGATTTCTTGCTGGACTGCGTCGTATTCGCGATTCGTTTTGATTTCCTGCAAGCGAGTCTGGTGCTTTTTGAGATTTTCCTCGGCGATGTTCAACTGCTGAAGGAAATGGTTGAATCCCGATTCGTGCTGTTTGAGTTGATTTTCTTTGGCGGACCGATCCTGTTTCAAATCGTCCATCTCCGCGCGCAACTCGGCGGCACGTCGAGGGTAGGCGCTCTTGTTCTTCTGAAGTGCATCGATCTCGTTGTCTACGTCCTGCAATCCCAGGAGGTCGAACAATCCCTGTTTCATCTTCGCTTTCCATCCTCCATTGTCAAGAGCACTTTGCGCAAGGCGGCGGATCAAACAGAAAACGGGGTGGTATCGAAAATACCACCCCGTTTTCCTCGTTCCCTCGGTTCCGGATCATGCACCGCCGGTGTCGCCCGTTTCGGCTCGCTTTTTCCAAGCCGCAACGGGCGCCAACTGCTTCCGGGGGTCCGCCTCACCGAGTATCATCCACAAAGAGTTGGTGGGCAGTACAGGAATTGAACCTGTGACCTCTGGTATGTGAGACCAGCGCTCTAACCAGCTGAGCTAACCGCCCCAAAAACAAATACTACTGATGCCCCCACCAGGACTTGAACCTGGGACAGACCGGTTATGAGCCGGGGGCTCTAACCAACTGAGCTATGGGGGCGAGAGATCCTTGCCGTATGAATAAAAGATACGAGGCAACCGCAGGCAGACAAGGGTACGACCGCAGTGCGGAGTGCGGGTTCCCGCGCCAGGTCCAGCGGCCGGTCGCGATGCGAAGGCTCTCAACAAATAGCCGGGGAGGGCGAAAAGTCTCTCCCCGGCGGACGTTCTCCCTGGTGACTCTCAGAGAATGTCTTCCCCGCTTTCTCCTGTGCGGATGCGCAAAGCTTTTTCCACCGGAAGCACGAACACCTTTCCATCGCCGATCTTGCCGGTGCATGCTGACTTCGCAATCGCGTCCACTGCTGCTTCCACCATTGCTTCGGACACGACAACTTCCACCTTCACTTTGGGCAGAAAATCAACGTGGTACTCACTCCCGCGGTAAAGCTCTGTGTGCCCTTTCTGCCTGCCAAAGCCTTTCACCTCGGAGATCGACATCCCCTTCACACCGACGTCCGTAAGAGCCTTTTTCACCTCTTCGAGAACGTACGGCTTGATGAACGCCTCGATTTTCTTCATGGGAATCGTCCTTTCTCAAGTCCGGAAACGGCCCGCCGCCGCAAACACCCGCCTGTCTCAGATGTCGAAGTACAACGCGAACTCGTGGGGATGGGGCCGAAGGCGCAGCGCGTCGACCTCATTCTTCCGCTTGTATGAGATCCAGGTTTCGATGACATCGGAAGTGAACACGTCCCCTTTGAGCAGGTAGTCGTGATCGGCTTCGAGCGCATCAAGGGCCGCCGCGAGGTCCGCGGGCGTTTTCGGGACCTTGGCAAGTTCTTCTTTCGGGAGATCATACAGGTCTTTGTCGAGCGGCTCTCCCGGGTGGATTTTGTTCAGAATGCCATCGAGCCCCGCCATGAGTATCCCGGCAAACGCAAGATAGGGGTTGCAGGATGGATCGGGGCACCTGAATTCCACACGCTTGGATTTCGGCGAAGCCGAATACATCGGTATGCGGCACGCAGCGGAGCGGTTCCGCGAAGAGTACGCAAGATTTACCGGCGCCTCGTAGCCCGGAACGAGCCGTTTGTACGAGTTCGTCGTCGGGCTGGTGATTGCCAGGAGCGAAGGCGCGTGCTTGATAAGGCCCCCGATGAAGTAGAGCGCCATTTCACTCAGGCCGGCGTACTGATTCCCACCGAAGAGCGGCTTCCCTTCTTTCCAGAGGCTGACATGCACATGCATGCCTGATCCGTTATCTCCGAACAAGGGCTTCGGCATGAATGTGGCGGTCTTCCCATTTTTCGCGGCCACGTTCTTCACGATGTATTTGAACATCATGAGCTTGTCTGCAATCTCCACAAGCGGGCAGAACTTCATGTCGATTTCCGCCTGTCCTGCAGTTGCAACTTCGTGGTGCTGTGCTTCCACCTCGATGCCACATTTCAGCATTGTCAACATCATTTCCGTGCGGATATCCATCTGGTGATCGACGGGAGGCACGGGGAAGTAGCCTTCCTTGAGGCGCGGTTTGTACCCAAGGTTGGGCTTTTCGTCACGCCCGGTATTCCAGTTACCCTCGACGGAGTCTATGTGATAGAAACCGGAATTGATGGTCTGGCCGTACCGGATGTCATCAAAGATGAAAAACTCCGCCTCCGGGCCGATATAGGCCGTGTCTGCCAGCCCTGTTGATTTCAGGTACGCTTCCGCCTTTTTCGCAACATTCCGCGGATTGCGCGAGTAACGTTCCTTTGTGATCGGGTCGTGAATGTCACAGATCATGCTTATTGTCGGAACGGCGGTGAAGGGGTCCATGACCGCGGTGTTCGGGTCAGGCACCACGAGCATGTCACTCTCGTTGATCGCCTGCCATCCGCGGATTGACGAGCCATCAAAACCCAACCCGTCCTCGAAAAGGTCAGGCTGAAGGAACTTGGCGGGTATGCTGAAGTGCTGCCACATTCCGGGGAAATCGATGAACTTCAGATCAACCACTTCCGCACCGTTGTCACGCGCCATTTTAATCACGTCACCGGGCGTCATTCCCATCGGTTTTGTCTCCTTTTTCTGAACTGTGTCATCTCAGCCCCGGCAGCTTTTGAGGCATTTCGCCACCACCGGCAGAACCATGAGGCGAACCCGCCTCCGAGATCTCGTAATAGAAGGATACGTGTCATGTGTTTCGCCGTTTTTGCGCGTGTGTTAAATCGGCGTAAACGCGGAGGATGGAATCTTCGGCGGCGAAGAATGGTATAGGTGTTTGTGTGCCGTGCACCGGTTTTCTCAGGGTGAAGCCCCGTGGCGGAACTGGACTCAGCACATTTTCGCAAGTAGAATATTGTCCTGAGAGCTTTCTCGTTCCAAAGCCATAAGGAAACCGCATGGAAGCACCGAGGAACACCCGAGAGCACGTCATACTGGAGCTCAAGAGGGCGGGAAGCCTGAGTACGAAAGACCTGGCCGGACTTCTCGGTATTTCCAGCACCGCCGTCAGGCAGATTCTCACTGTACTGCAAGCGGAAGGGCTGATCGACACAAGGGCTGAACGGCAGCCTCAGGGGCGCCCCTGTTACGTATACACCTTGACCGAAAAGGGCCATGACCTTTTCCCCGAAGCGTACGATTCGCTGGCGATAGATCTGTTGGAAACCGTGCGGGAAATAGGCGGGGAGGAAATGATTCAGGACCTTGTCGCAAAGCAGGTCAGTAAAAAGGAGGAGCGCTATCGGAGACTCATGAAGGGGCGCTCGCTTGCCGAGAAGCTGGCGCAACTGCGAGAGCTGCGCGACGGGGATGGCTACATGGCAGTTGTCGAGGATGACGAGACAAAACCGGCAATCCGTGAACACAACTGCCCGATATACCGTATCGCGAAGAACCATCCGGAGATGTGCGCTCAGGAAATTGCTTTGATGGAAAGGTTGCTCGGTGTTTCGATACATCAGACGCACCACATGGTAGACGGCCAACACTACTGCCGATTCGAATTCCACAAGAACCAGGCATCTTCAACCGACCCCGTCGCGGAAGCCGGACTCGCCAACTGAGACTCGGGAGAGGGGGAGTAACCGTGGGGGAGGGGGATCGCAGTTCGCTTGAAGAGTTCGTACGCCGTGAGCTGGATCCTGGGGAGGTCGTTATCTGGTCGGGCGCTCCTTCTCCAGAGACAGCGTTCCGATCGGGTCTTGCCCACTTCGTCGCCGGCTCGGTCGTTCTGTTCGGTTTTTCTGCCCTCCTGACGTATTTCCTCGTGTCCGCAACCCGCGACCTTGCGCTGCTGGTGTTTCTCGTCGTGGCAGGTGTGCCCGTGACCTGCGTGGCCATGTGGTGGATCGGTACGCCGTTTCGACGACGGCGCAGGGCGGGGAACTCAATCTGCGTTCTCACGGACAGGCGGGCTATTGTGTTTGACCAGGAGCGAAACATGCGAGTCCAGTCATTCGACGCCGGTCTTCTGGCCGAGGCAGAGGTGAATGCTGGCAGGGATGGGCGCGGCGATATCCTGTTCCCCGTGTACGCGTTTCTGCCGTCGAGGAAAACCGGTCAGTTCTCCCGCAGGCAGGCGCCTGCAGCCCTCGCGCGCCGTGGATTTCGGGGAATCAGCAATGTGGAGCACGTCAAAGCGCTTATCGCGCAGGTGCTAACGCAGCCGGCGCAGAACAGCGCAGCGCCGCGCGAGGAAATTGACCTGCGGGCCGCCTCCCTTCCCCGCACGGGAGCTGACGCGATTCGAAACGCCACAGCTTCCGGCGAGAAGGTGTTGTGGACCGGAACCCCCGCGGCGTCGCCAGGCCTGGCCAAATGGTCTGCTCTGATGTTGCTCGGGGGAGCCTTTGCCGCAGCGGGGATCGCCGTGGCTTTCGCACCGGAATTATTCGCACAGTCTGGCGTGTTACTCTCGAATTATCCTGTGGCCGTACGGGTCTTCGGTATTGGTTTTGCCATCGCCGCATTCGGCTTCGGTCTCCTTCCCGTTCGCGAATACATGAGATTGCGAAGAGCGGTGTACGCGGTAAGCGACCGGAATGTCTACCTCCTCGAGGCAAGCCCCTCATCCGCGGTTGTACGCAAATTCACGGTGGACGAGGTTCGTGACCGCTACCGAAGACAGCAACCGGATGGTTCGGGAGATCTCGTGCTGCAGAGGCGCCTGCGCCTGGAGAAAGCGAAACGCGGCACCAAAGGGCCGGGCCCGGAGGTTCAAATTGCCGAGGAAGAGATCGGTTTCATGGGTGTGCAGAACGTCTGCGGTGCGGAGCGCTGTATCCGCGCGCTGGAATGCGCAGCGTCCCGGGGCACCCGGGCTCCACGCTAAGGGTGCCCCAAGACCACACGGTATTAGAAAGCCAGTTTCATTTCACTCGCGAAACCGAGTCCCCGCGCCCGTTTCGAGAAGGGTACCTCAAACGGAGTGTATGCACCTTCGTTGGCAAGCGCGAGGTCCCAATGGAACCATTTCAAATGGAAGCCCATTCCAAGTGACGCGAAATGGCCCGATCTGCCTCCCATTGACATCCCTGCGCGCAACGGGATCCACGGACCGACGGGCAAGTATTCTATGCCGGCGGCTATCCGCGGAGTGGTGCTGGTCAGGGCACTTCTGGAGAACCCCTGCTCGAAGTCAACCGTCCAGATCGCGGGGAACAGGTCCACCGAACGCGCCATACCCACGCGCAGATAGGCCGGAACGTTCGCTTTCATGGAACTGATTCGCTCGTACCGTTCGACGGTGCTTCCCGGCACGGCAAACAGCGTATCGAGGTAATCCAGCGTGTTCGCCCCTTCGGGCTTGTCGTCGATAAGCGATTTCGCGTTGATGATCCGTGATCCGCTATCCAGTGTGTAGGTTCGCCGCTCCGCCATGTTCCAGGTAATGGAACGCAACGGAAGGTTATGCAACGCCGCGCTGATTGCGGTCTTGTCGTCCAGTTTCCCGGCGGCGCCAAGCGTACAACCGAGCCCCCACGCGTTTGCCGCTTCGAACTCAACGTCCGTTTCCTTGTCGCCGAACGCGTCCGTGGTTCGTTTGACAGAGAGCCCACCTGTTTCGACCACCAGCCGCGCATCGGTTTGCCAGGTGTTTGGACGGACAAGCACCTCGCCGGCTGATTCCACCACGCGGACCCGCGGCGATGCACGATAGTAATTCAGCGTCGCGCCGACCGAGAACGCATCGGCGTAACGCAGCGGCACGCGGCGCGCGTAGGAGAACTTTGTTACTCCGACGGCCCACACGTCACCGACGATCCCCGACAGGGAATACGGAATGCCGGAGGTACGGGCGTCGTTGTAGGCGGTCGTGGCGTCGCGGTCGTCAGCGATTGCGTCAAACAACCCTCGAGGCAAACCGACGGACACGAATTCCATGAACTCGCCGGTGACGGCAACCTGCTTCACCCTCACGGAAAACGGTATCCCCACATTCATCGTCTGCCGGATACTGATGGCACCGCCCGGAAACGTCCCGAGCGCGGACTGGATTTCCGCCGTAGTGAGCACTTCGTCATCCAGCCAGCCGACAAAATCACCGTACGAGAATCCGTCGTTCGCCGCGAAGAAGCCCAGGTTCCCCAGGCTGATTTCGGTTGACGGCGCGGCGAAAAATGCGAGGTTGGCTGGATTCCATGCCGGTGCATGAACACCCGAAGCTACTGCAGTGTACGCGCCACCCATGGCGGTTGCGCGGGCTTGCCCGAAGGACATGGTGGCCGCGCTGGCGCAGCGTGGCAGCACCGCAATCGCAAGTGCCGTCAGCAAAAAGCCAGCAAACGAATACGCGCTTTTCCTGCAATGCATGGGCGTTACCTCTTGGTCGCGCCGGCGACCTGCATCCAGATTGCAACCTTCACATAATCCGAAGGTGACAGCTGAACGAGACCCGGAGCATCGAGAAGCTGGATACGCGGCATCAAGTAAAGGTTTTCATAGGAAAACAGCTGCAGCTGGTCGTCGAGTCGAACCTCCACCGTCGCCCGGCCGGGATTTGCGTGGTCTACTCGCCCGTCACTCAGGCGTTGCGGGTTGGGGAGGCTGACGGTAAAGAGCTTGAACACAGCCTTCCTGGCTATGGCGTCGGCTTCCCCGGTAACAGGTCCACCCTGTGGAATTCTTAGCGTGTCAGGAATCTGCGCCACCGGAGTTTTCGCGCTTGCCGGGTACAAGGCCCTCAGGCTTGAGAACAGAGGGTCCGGACTTGCGAACACGACGAGGGTGGCCCCCATCGGGAAATGGTTCTCGACGTCCGCCACGAGGGTAGCGCTGCGGGCGCGAGGAACCAGATCGTTTCGCAGAGATTCGTCCAAGTCGATTTCAAACCCTTCCTCGGTCTCCGCTTTCGCGTCGAAGGTGAGCTGAGGGACCGTGAATTTGAGGGGGGATTCAACGCGAACGTCCTTGACGTCTACGCGACTGGAATCCCGGACCAGTACTATTTCGCCGCGGATATTCACGTTTCCTGAGACCTCGACTTTCGTCTGGCCGTTGGCAAACAGGTTGTTGAGCGCGGCGTTGATGATATCAACCGGGGAGTTGCCGAACGCGTCAAGACTATCCTGCGTCAAGCGGATATGGCGGTTGATTCCGGGTCGAAACTGCTGCGAAAACGTCCGGGTGTACTGTGCCGCGGGTGCTCCGCCCGCAGGGTTTGCCACGGTCAACACCAACCCGATGTCGGCGTCCACCTGTGTTTCGTACGCGGTTACGTCGAGTTCGACAGTGATCTCCTCGGCCGCCAGACCTGTCAACCCGGCAGGCAGATTCTGTGTTACGTCGAAGTCGACCGGCTGGATCGTGACGTTGATTGGAGGTTGCGAGGGCGCGACATTGCCTTCCACGCGCTGAACTGCCAGTGCGCTCATATCGGCATCGACCTGTACGTAGTCCGTGGAAACAATGTCTACAAAGGTGTCGCCAGTACCGAGTACTGTGGTGGTGAGGTTCACGCGAACGCGGTCAATGGGCGTTTTTGGCGCAGTCGGGTTCTCGATGATCGCGTCACTGAGATCGAACACGACAGTTTTCGTTTCGCGTGCGCCGAGCGCGATCGTTGCTCGAGCGTAGTCGGAGGTTCCCCCGGAGCCAATGCTCACATTCTGAAGATGCTGCGCTCCCGCAACCGGCGTGCGTGGGATTGTGAAATCAGGCAGATCGTAGGACACTTCCAGCGGAGTGTTGAGGTTATTCACGATGTTCAAGGTGAAGCGGTTGGTGTCGGCAACGACAGAACGGGCAAGCTTCACGAAGTAAATCTGAATCCTGTCGCTGGCGAAGTTCACTTCTCGCGAGCGCGAAAAAGTCTGCCGGGGTATCTTCGCGCGGGCTGATTCCACCTCCAGCGCAGAGATGTCTACAGTAACCGTGAAGGACGCGGCGAGCATCTGGTTGCCCGTCGCGGTGCCGGCCTGCGTCTGTGCTCTTGTAAAGACATGGGTCGGATTGCGAAGCGTTACCCCGGACAGGTCGAGCGGCGCGGAAGACGCGGAACTTCCTGGTTGGATGACCGGAAAATCAGCCTGCGCGATCACGTCCTTGATGGTTCCGAAGGACCCATCCGACGTAACCGTCGTATCGCCCGACGTGCTCACGTAGATGGTTACCGGCCCCATGGGCAAAGGCCCGTTGTTGGCAAGAGAGATCACCGCCCGGTTAAGCGTCTGGTCAGACGAGTTTGAGAAGGTGGCCTGTTGGAAATTGGCGAAATTGACCGCCCTCTTCACTGTTGGCAGATGGTAAGCCGGGATGGCAACAGGAACGTTGCCCGGGGGCATCGATGCAATATCCGGGACAATATCCGCGAGCACTATCGGCGGGGTGGTTGTCGGCGGGACATCCGCGACGCTGATCAGCCCCATTTCGGCCGTTATGGATTGCGGCGTCTGGTCATCAACCCGCAACTGGTCACTTCCGATGCGGCCACCGTCAGTCAGATCCACCCGGTCGCGGTTCAGGCTGATGACGAACCGGGCAGGGTTTGAGCCAACGGTCTGCACCGAATCAACCTTGGCAACCTCCTCGCCAATTTCGATGCGCTCCTCCATGAGCGGCACGCTCGTGGAAAGCTCCACCGACGGGGTGAGCGTTTTTGGGACGTCGCATCCCGCCAGCGCGACTGCCAAGGCGAACACGAGCATCCCGGATCGCGCCCGGTTGGTGTTCATAATGCGCTCCTTCAGGTTACTGGATTCTGTCCGCGGCCGATACGCCTGATTCCAAAATGTATCTCGTTCGCGACGCTCGTCAAAATCTCGCCGTTCGTCGGTTCCCCGCAGGGCGTTCCGACCGCGCTTTCTGTCAGAGAAATGACCGACGCTTTGAGGGCTTCTAGCGGGAGATGACCACCTTACGGCATTGCATGGCATCCCCGGCACGCGCTTTGACGAGATAGACGGAGGAACCCACGGCACGTCCTGAGTCGTCTCGTCCGTCCCAGACTACCGTGTGCCGTCCCGCGGAGAAGTGGCGGTCTGCGAGGATGCGAATCTGACGGCCAAGAACATCGTAGACCTCCACTTGCACGAGGCACGCCTCCGGTTGCACCCATCCTATTGTCGTGGCGGGATTCGCGGGGTTTGGACGCGGGTGTTCCAGTTCGAATCGAACCGGCAGAACTGATTGCGATTGTTCTACGGCAACCGGCAACTGAGTGAAGGAAACCCAGACGCCATATCTCACGAGCTGAACGCCATTTGAAGAAGGATTCATTCCTATGGTAATCCTGTTTTCGCCGCGAACAAACAACCGCGCGTCGAACCTGTACGCCCACGGGCGGGCCGCATCCGCGGGAAGTCTCAACGTATCCCCGTCGTTCACCCTGAGCCAGACCTCATTCGCGGAATCCACGGAACTGGGGGTAAGCTCGATTCTCGCTACCAGCGAACTGTCGAGTCTGTCGGGGATGGTTATGATGAACGTCGAGTCAGGACGCTGCTCATTCAAGATGACGGACAGATTCCGGAACACGTACCGTTTCTCCACGCCGCCACCTACGACGAACTCGCTGATCAGCGTGTCGCCCACCCCGACCGTGCCGTCCCCGTTCACATCCCAGATTTGCCCCGATCCATCGTGCGCGGTCGGAAAGACCGTCAGGCAGTATCTTCCGGCCCTCCAGTAGTTGGCCGGAATGAAACTGGCGGTCGTATCGCCAGGCTGCCAGCGGCCCGGCACTGGTGGGTCCACACGTACGGCGTCCGCCACGCTTGCGGGTTCAATCCCGCGAGAGTAGTCAACCCTTATGAAATCGGTGGCCTGCACAGCTACTGATCGGTGGTGCGGCCATATACCGCGGAACCGCGCGCGACGGATTTCCATCCCGGTGGTGAATTCAAGCGACACGTCTGTTTGCAGGGGCATTCCCCACCGGTTGCACGCGGCAGCGCCGATGGTAACCCTGTAGGTCGTGTTTGAATCCATCGGGACATCCGTATTGAGGATGAGCCTGGCATCCTCCCACCGGCAATGAAACGGGACCGGCGGCATCACGGAGAGAGACGAAGCTACCGAGGCGGAGTCCATCAGCTCATCAAACACGAACTCAATCGGGGCATTTCTATCCACGCTGACCGCACCGTTGTAAGGCACCGTTTTCAGAAGGCCCGTGGTGCGCGGGGGCGCTTCGTAAATGCGCATATAGCCGCTGCGCACACAGATGAGGATTTCCGCGATCCCGTCGTTATCCACGTCGGCGACGACGGGGTTGTTCCCGCCGGCCCCCAGGGGCAGACTCCACTGCACCCGAGGTTCGCTCCCGTCGTTCGTCCCGTTGTATGCAACCAGGGTGTTCCCCTGCAGAACTGTGATGAACTCGTCGCGTCCGTCTCCGTCTATGTCAGCCGCCACAAAATCCCATGTGCCACCCTCCGTCACGCTCTCCGTCCATTCAATGGCGCCGTCGGTGCCCTGGTAACATACCACCCTTCCGTCAAGATGGCCGACAACGATTTCCTTCAAGCCGTCTCCGTCTCCGTCACCTATGGCACCGAAGCTCCGGAACCCTTGCGGATTCTCGAGAGGGTACCACCATCGCGGCGTGCCATCGAACTCCATCACGGTGACGGCCCCCGCGGCGTAGGAAGGACTGTTCATGAAGATCTGGTGCTGGCCTGTTCCCCGGAAATCGTCCACCGTCGGGGTCGCGTATGAAACCCATTTGGGAAAGATTTCATAGGCAAGGTTCTTTATCGGGTAGATCGGGTTTCCCGTTTGACCGTCGTACGCCGCAAGAAGCGTGTAGGCGATATGGACGATGTCATCAATTCCATCGCCGTTCACGTCGTGGACAGCGGGTATGTACCCACCCATCGTCAGGGAGGTGGCCCCGGTGGCGGTCGTTACCTGCGTTTTCCGCCAGATTTCCGCACCGGTGGCTCCATTCATAACGAGGAGTTCTCCAGACCCGCGCGCCCGGGCGTGCAACTGCACGACTATGTCACGGATTCTGTCCCCGCCGACGAAATACCCACTCAGCCAGTTGTCAATTGCGGCTTCCACCTGTCCGTCGGTAATCTCCGGGAACGGGTGCTCCCATCGAGTTGTTCCGTCGTAGTTGTACACTATCAGGGAGGCGAACCCCTGTTGAGTCCTGTTTCGCGCAAT
The DNA here is from genome assembly GCA_022706085.1 of Candidatus Latescibacterota bacterium. Taxonomy (GTDB): domain Bacteria; phylum Latescibacterota; class MWCZ01; order MWCZ01; family MWCZ01; genus MWCZ01. The sequence goes on from JAKJDF010000002.1 coordinate 69,235, forward strand.
CACCTCCCTTTTGCCGTCTCCGTCGAGGTCATCTGTCAGTACACTGAGTGGTTCGAGGGTGTAGGCCGGCATTTCGATCATCGCGTATCCGGGCCTGCGCCACCGAATGGCGAGCTCAGGGCCACTTGTGTCATAACAGAGGATGTCCCCGCCTGCCGACGTAACGATGATCTCGTTTCTTCCATCGCCATCGAGGTCGCTTACGATGGGGGTGGGGCGGTAGCCTTTGGGCCGGTCATTCGGGTCCTCGCTCACCACATCCCCCGCGGCATCAAGTGTTACCAGAGTATTAGTGCTGAGGTTCCGCAGTGCGATCCGGCAAGCCGCGCCTGAGCCGTGCGCACTTACCACCGCAATTGGCGCCGAGGAGACGTACTCCATCCGCTGCGAGATTCCGGCTGCAGTAACCTGCCACGATCGAAGCCTGTCACCCCTGAAATCTCCGTCAGTGTCCTCCAGTGTCAGGAATTCTTCGATCCCGTCTCCATCAAGATCAGTCAGGAGAACCGTCTCGTCGCCGTGCGCGGCGATCGTGTTCCATGTGGTATCGGCACCGATTCGCGTGCGCACGAATGTAGCGTGTTCCACGGTGAGGCGCGCCTGCGCTCCGGAGGTAGCAGTCCAGTTGAACACCTGCAACTTGCCGAACAACGGGGGGGTGGTACCGAAGCACTCGATCGTGAAAAGTTCTTTTACGCCGTCGTTATCTGCGTCGCGAATTCCGTAGATGTAGCGATCAGGAATGTCCATCGCGACGGTTCCGTCCGCACCTCGGTATGCTGTTGCGTGCCATTTCAGGTCCTGGACTGGACGGTTGAAAAGGCTGAGTGTCACTTCACACGTGCCATCGCCATCCAGATCGCCAACAGAATGAGGATTAGGGAGAACGATCACGTCACGTTCGCTGCCGTCCACGAGCGCATACGTGTGTTTCCACTGGAGGGATGCGCTGGAACCGGCGTTTTTGATTACCGACAGATGAGTCGCGAAGTCAGATATGACTACGAAATCTCTGATACCGTCCCCATCCACATCCGCTGCCGCGAAGTGCCCGTAATTCCTGCCGACATCCCACGTAGCGACGTACCGGGTGAAACCGGTTTCCGCGTCAAGTACCTGGATTTTGTAGTGCGGAGCCAGGCATATCTCCATCTTGCCGTCATTGTTGAAGTCGCCAGCCACGACTTCCGGGCTGTACATGTCCCCCAGATTCGGCGTGGTCCACGCAAGACGGCCATTCGAAATCCCGCCGTGGAAGCTGAACATGAATCCGCGCCCCTCACCGGTGCCCATATCTGCGGTGAAGGCAACCACCTCCAGCCCGGAGCTGTCGGGAAGGAAATCCGCAACCTGGGACAGAGCCGACGAGAACGTCTTCCCGGTGATGTTGTCCTGCCACAGCAACACACCATCATCGATTCGGCGAATCCTGAGGGTTCCGAAAAGCAACTGCTCTCGCCGTCCGTCACCGTCGAAATCGAACACCCACGAGCTGTCGGTTTCGTCAGATCCTGCAAGATCGGGAACAGGGCAGCCCAGATACGTTTCTGAACGAAGGACCGGAGCCCCACGCATACGACTGACGGCGTCTGTACGCCCGGTCTGATGCGGGTTCTGACGATACATCGGCCACTCTCCGCCTGCGGCTCGCGCTCCGTCCGCGGCGCCACACAAAATGCAGAATGCAACAGCAAACATGAACACGTTCATTTTTGCACCTCCCGCAACCAGATCGTTTCACGGTTGTGTTGCTGATAGCACTTCAACAGATCGCAGAAGAATACCTAACGAAAAATGACCGGGCGCACAAACGGTAGTCCATTCCGACCGTGGTTCGCCACACGGTCCATGCGTATTTTTTTATCATCACCGTCAAGTGCCACGGTACGGGACCACCGATGCAGGCCAGAACAAGATACAACGCTCCGCTTGCGGATTCCGCAGACGTTCGCGATTCGATCTGCGGTCAGGGCGCGGGCGCGTACCTGCTGCTTGGCGACAACGGAGTGGATATCGAGGAGACGGTAGCCGGCGTTGTTGCCCATTTCACCGACGAAGCAACCCGGGCATTCAATTGCGACGTTTTTCACGTCGGAGAGCCCGAATGCACGGCAGAAGCCATTGCCAATTCCCTGCACGCCTATCCCGTGCTTGCCCCGGTCCGGGTCGTCATTGTCCGTGGTGTCGAAGGCGCAAACGCCGCGTTTGGTAACGAACTTGCGCTGCTCGTTGAGAACCTCCCGCCGGCAGTTGTTCTGGTCCTGAGCGGCGAAAAGCTTGATGAGCGGACGAAGTGGGCCGCGGTTCTGAAAAAGAATTGTGCCGTATTCACATTCGCCGTTCCACGGAACATCACCCCGTGGATCCGACAGCGCGCGAAATCGCGCGGGTTCACCTTTGATGACGATGCGGCGGAGTTGTTGAGCGACTTCGTCGGAACCAACGTGTTCCGCGCTGCCGACGAAATCGAAAAGCTTACGCTGTTCGTGCGGCCGAGGAAGACGATCAGTGCGGAGGATGTTGAGGCAGTAGCCGGAATCGCGCGCACCGACACCGTGTACCAGTTGAACGACGCGATTGACGGCGGCCACTGCGAACGGGCCCTTCAGATTGCGCACCGGTTGCAGGAGCACTCGATGCAGGCAGCCACAATCGCCGGGTTGATCCTGCAGCACTGGATGCAGCTTCGGGCGGCTGCTGACGTGCTCCAGAACCCGGACGAGATCCCCTTGAAGGAACTTGTCGGGGAGAATCGGGATTTTGTACTGAAGAAGCTGACGGATTCCGCCCGTGCGCTGGGACGGGACCGCATTCGACGGGGCGTGAGGCTTGCACTGGCCGCTGAAAGCGCGATGAAAAGCTCGTGGCTCGCCGACAAATCGGTGGGGCTGGACGCACTGACTCTCCAGCTATCAGCGTCGCCGCGGGGCCGTTCGCTTCGCGGCCACTCAGCGTACGCGCGAGGCAAGACTTGACTGACCAGAACATCCGGTCGTACTCTTAATCACTCCATACAGACGCACCGCGGCGCCGTTTGATGACGGCGCGGAGGCGCGGGAAAGGATCTGGAAGATGGCGAAACCTGTCGTCGTAACGGATGCCACATTCGACCAGGAGGTGTTGAAAA
>JAKJDF010000002.1:72371-475478 GCA_022706085.1 Candidatus Latescibacterota bacterium
GGCGCGGGAAAGGATCTGGAAGATGGCGAAACCTGTCGTCGTAACGGATGCCACATTCGACCAGGAGGTGTTGAAAAGCGACATCCTCACCGTGGTGGATTTCTGGGCAACATGGTGTGGACCGTGCCGGATGATCGCACCTGTGGTGGAAGAACTCGCCGCAGCGTACGACGGCAAGGTGAAGTTCGCCAAGGTCGACGTGGACGAGAACCAGCAGCATGCGGGCCAGTACGGTATCCGCAGTATTCCGTCCCTTCTGTTTTTCAAGGGCGGGAAAGTCGTGGATCAGGTTGTGGGCGCTGTGCCAAAGGGAACGCTGGAAACGAAAATCAAAGCGCAATTGGGGTAAATCAAGGTCTGGCCAACGTAGCTCAGCAGGTAGAGCAGCTCACTCGTAATGAGCAGGTCCGCGGTTCGATTCCGCGCGTTGGCTCCATAGAGAAAGAAGCCCGAATCGGAACTATCCTTTTCGGGCTTCTTCATCTTCTCTCTGCAGAGGGGGCACGGCATGAATGTGAGGGATTTCCGGCAACCGGAACACCTTGTCAGCGAGCCGTTTCTTCAGAGGTGGTCTCCGCGCGCGCTGACAGGCGAGCCAATCACCGAAGATGAACTCAACGGGCTTTTCGAGGCGGCAAAGTGGGCACCTTCGGCTTTCAATAACCAACCATGGCGTTTTCTGTACGCGCGCAAGGGCAGCCCCGAGTGGGAGGTATTCTTCGACCTCCTCGTGGAGGGCAACAAGGCGTGGGCGAAAAACGCCGGTGCACTGATTCTTCTCGTTTCAAAAAGGACCCTGGACCACAACGGCCAACCGTCCCGCACGCATTCGTTCGACACGGGAGCGGCGTGGATGAGTTTCGCACTTGAGGCCTCTCTACGCGGGCTCGTAGCACACGCCATGGCCGGTTTCAACGCCAACAAAGCCCAACAGGTTCTGGGAGTTCCGGAGGATTTCGCGATTGAAGTCATGATTGCGGTCGGGCGACAGGGGGCACCGGACACATTGCCGCCGGACCTTCGCGAACGAGAGCGGCCGAACACGAGGAAGTCGGTGTCGGAAATCGCCAGGGAGGGCGTGTGGAAGGATTGGCGGTGATGGCTCTACACGGTCACCTCCGAGCGACCTGTGCGTAGAAAACGGCTTCCAGACGTTTTGCCAGTACCGCCGTCAGCGTGGCGTAACGTATGCCCGCCGCGTACCAGGTCGTGGGATCATCACGAACTACCGGGGGCTCTTCGTCAACCCTCTCGAGGTACGCCATCGTGCGGGAGAGATCCGGATCAGCGACCGGAGCGAGTATCAGTGAGCTTTTGCCCGCGACATAGCACATCGTTCGCCACGTGATTCTGTCGTCATGGGGAAACACGTAAAGTGAATCCTGCGAGAGAACAGTGCGGGCCGCGAGGAGTGCCTCGCCATGCTGCCCCTGGGCGTCGAAGATGATGGCGCTGGCCGCCGTTGCGTGAAGGTACGCCGGATCCTGAGATGAGATTCGCCCGATCGTAGTGAGAGCCGACGCCAGTCTATCCTGGCGGATGAGGGACCACACCATTCCGAGCTGCGCCGCACCGTCCCGCGAATCCAGTTCTGCCGCTTGACGGAATTTCGTCTCCGCTTCCGTGAAGTTCCCGGCCCGATACGCTGTCCATCCATCTTCTCGATACCGCTCCCGCTGCTGATCAGGAGACAGGGGCCTGGAGCACGCGACCAGAACCAGCATCAGGACATACCCCGCTGAAACGTGAGGCTTCATCGGACTACCACCATGCGGCGCACGCGCGTTTCCGCGGGGAGACCGTCCCTGACCGCCGTCAGTCGAGCGAGGAAGATTCCGCTGGCTACACCTTTGCCCGTCTCGTCACGGCCGTCCCATTCCACGGAGGACCTCCCGGGAGCGATAACAAAGGATCGAACCAGTTGTCCCTCAATGGTGAACACCTCCAGCCGGCCCCCTTCGTACCGTGCCGGGATACTCACGGGAATACGGGTGGATGGATTGAACGGGTTCGGCGCATTCCGACCGAGTGAGAGCTCGACCGGTTGCTCCGGCGCATTCACGACTCGGTACGTTCCGGGTTCGCCAAGGGCGGCCCAGTACCGTCCGCGTGCCGGGTCAAAGGAAAATGGCTCCGTGTGGCCGGTGGTAACTGAACGGAGTGCGTTTCCCCGTGCACCCCACGCGCGCGGCAATGCCACGCGCACCGGGATTTGCCACCGCCCCCCGTCCGGCCCAAGCCAGATCGAGCCGTCGGCGAACACCCTTGCCAGAACGATCATGTCGCCGCCAGTTCCCTGCGGGAGGGCAAACTCCAACTGGTCTCCCCCGGAATCGGAACCCACACGCGCCACGCCTCCCGCCGGGGTAAGGGCGGCATAGGTGGCAGAAGATTGTGCCGGTGAATTGCCCGCCAGATCAACGGCGCGAAGCACGAAATCGAACGCACCCGTTGACGTGAGCGCGACGTTCCCAGTCCACCGCGTGCCCGTGGAGTCTCCCGGAACAAGCGCGACAACCGTGGTACCGTTCACCAGGAGACTCACTGGAGTTGTTCCTTTTGGGTACAACGGTTCGTCGGAAAGCACCAGGGCGGTGACGTACGCAGGCAACACGGGATTTCCCAGCAGATTGATGACGACGTTCGGGGCGGCGAGGTCCGCCTCGCCGGTACCGAAGCTCCAGGAGAGCTCCTCTGAGGGCAGCACGCCGCCTAAAGGGCTGTGGAGATCGCTTACCGTCACCCGAATCACGTCATCGGCGGGCAACGGTGCATCGCTTGAGTCAATCATCTGGAGCGTTTCGCCGCACGTGCCGTTCAGGCCGCTTCTCAAAATCCGCATATTGCGGTCGAGGACACCTGTACGGACACTCGAAACGACGACTCTTACATCCTGTCCGGGGTCCACGTTCGAAACGGTCAATTTGATCCGTGCATGGTAGATGTCGGTCCCGGTTCCCAGAGGCTCTCGTTGCTCCACCACCGGATTCAGCGTACCGGGCGCCTGCCAAGAGAGATCCATCACATGGTTCACGGTAACCATGCCTGTGGGAGCGATTACAAGCCAGGCCTGCCGGAGGGAGCAATCCCGATACACCCTTGTGTCGGACTGGAACCACCTCCGGATAACCGGCTCCTCGGTCACAGCCTCCGAGTTCTCCACCGAACGGATGTTCCACGCGCCGCCGGAACTGACGGTGATAGTTCCCTGGGCTGTCTGGTCGGCAGCGCGCAGATAACGGACACCAAAGCTGGCGAGGGTATCGCGGAGCGAGAAGGGGAACACGGTTCTTCCGAAGTCGCCCGGAAACGCCGCACGGGCATCGAACCATGCGTACCGGCCGGGGGTGTTTCGCGCCGGGGGCAGCAAATTCGCCACCGTCCATTCGGGGAACACATCGCGTTCAAACCGCGACGGAAACCCGCGGGAAGCCAGAACTGCGTCGATTCCTGATATCCCATGCTGATGAGAGCGCACGACTTCGCCAATCGTCTGCACTCCGAACTGGTCCTCGAGGTACTGCATGATCATGTAAGACTTATCGTAATCACCCAGGCTTGGAGTCGTCGTTCCATCGTTGAACAGGCCGATATCCGTATTCGCAAAGAACTCGCGCCCTGTGTTTCCCTGATACCCGCAGAGAACCTGCGCCACCACAGCGATTCCCTCGTCGATCCACCTCTCCTCGTACCGATCGATGCCCATGTGGATCACGTGGAAGAATTCGTGAGCGAGCGTGCGTTCCCTCTGAACGGCGGTCGTGCGCGGCAACCCGTCCAGAACGACGAGGTTCCTGAAGTTGGAACGGTCGTACAACGAGGGGTCAACGCGGTCGTTCGGGCTCACGTAGCCAACAATGTAGCCGCCGGCGTAATTCGATTTGATTTCGGTGAGAGCGATGTAGACCAGTGAATCCCCGCCTACGGGATTGACCGGAGCGAACGCGGCAGCAAGCACGTCGTAGATACCCTTGCCCAACGGTATCGGCGATCCCGCGTTTTCCTCAAAGGCTGTACTCAGGCGTGCCACATCCGCCGGATCGATGGCTGAGGTGCTGGGAATGGCAGACCAGCAGGCGTCCGCAACGAGGATCACGCTCCGCCGGTTCACCGCGCGGCACGTGAACGGCACCTCCTCAAGCTGCCCCGCCGCGAAGTTTTGAATCCAGAGGGTTTCCTTTGCCCCCACAACCGGATTCCGAGCCGGTTTTTCGCGGGGCACGTGTTCGCGGAAGAACGATTCAGGCAGCGCCGTAAAGAGATGCGAGCCACACGGGATAGGTGCGGCAGCATTAGCCGAGGCAAATCCCGCTACGCACAGGACGGCCACGTATGCGCTGGTTTCGACTCTCATGGTTTGTGTTCTTGTTACCGCGAACAGTGATGCCAGCCGGTGGATTCACACATGTGTTACCATTACACCGTTGGGCGCGCGGGAGTTTCATCCCGTTCAGAAATCAGCTCCGAGCGACCAGTACTGGCGCGATCCGCCTAGCGTCCGATCGAGGTCCGTCGGCCATGCGATATCCCAGCGCAGAACTGCAACGCCGAGATTCATCCGCCAGCCGAACCCGAATCCACCAACTGCGGTCGGACCGCGTGTCGGGGCATCCGCTGTGCCGGCAGGCGCGTAATTCAGCTTGATTCCGTTTCCGGCAAAGGGAGCAAAACTTCTCCCGTCGCCCCATACGGTCCCCAGGTCGAGGAAGAGAATGCCCCTGATGTTCCTCAGTACGATCGGCAGGGGCCATCCCCAGGCAAGCTCACGAACAAGCGGGTAGCGAAACTCGATGTTCGCAAGGGCGTATCTGCTTCCCGAAAGCTCACCGAAGCGACTGCCGCGAAGAGGCGTAATGAACTGCGTGATCGGTATAAGGCTATCGCTCGTAACGCTGTACGTCGGAGTGTAGTGGAAATTGATCCAGTAGCTCGTACCACCCAGCAGGAACCTTCCCGGGTTTCGACCGACGCTCATTCCGCTGGAGAGACGAAACGCCAGCGCATAGTCTGCAGACACTCGAAGGTACTTGCGGTAATCACCAATCAACGTCGTATACGCGTAGGTGTTGAACGCCATTTCCGGGGCGAACTTGACCTGAAATGCTGATCGGGAGCCGTTTGTCGGGCCGGTCAACCCCCAAAGCGTGTTGTCGTTGATAAGCGCGAACGAGGGGAGAAGCGTTCGGACACCGGGAAGACGCCGGTCCGGCGTACGGAGATAGGTGTCGTACGAGAAATTCGCGCGTTCGCGGTCCGAAAGCTCCAGAGACGTTTCGAGGCGGGTGAACTTGTTGAAAGGATAATTCAGAAGAACCGCCCCGCCCAGCACACGGTCGCTCGTCCACTCGGTTGCGGCAAAGCTCTGAAGATAGTACTGATGAAACTGAAAAAGCGAGAATCCCCAGTTCGGTCTTTTTCGAAGGTTGTAGTACGCAAACTGGAAGTCCGCGTCTTCGACATTCCGGTAGACATGGGTGTAAATCTGGATCTGATGGTCGCCCATCGTGTCTGATACGCGAAGCATCGTCTGCGCCATCAGGCCGTTGATGTTATCGAACATCACAAGTCCGGAGACGAGGTCTGGCGAGAAATGGAGATCATAAGGCTTTGACGCGAAGGTCAGGGGATTGCCAGAAGAATCGTGCGGTTGCAGCGAGAACCTCCATTGCCCCAGACCGGAAACAGGGGGACGCTCCAGATGGCGGGAGGAATCGCTCTGCGCTTCTTCCCTGCGGCGTTCCAGAAACTCGGCGGGGGGAAGCGGGTTATCCGCCTGCCATTTCGCCAGGGGATCGGTCAACGTGAATATGTCGTAGCCTGCTGCATTGAATGCCGCAACCGCAATCTTTCTCCCGTCCCTTGACCAGTCAGGCTGAAAGACGCCGTCGATCACGTTCGTCAGTGGTCGCTCGGTGCCGCTGTCGAGGTCAGCGACGTACAGGTTGTAAATTCCGTTTCGATCACTCGTGAACGCCAATCTGCGGCCATCCGGTGACCAACACGGAGATGAATCCTCCCCCTCTGTCCGCGTGATCTGTGTGATCGCGGCGGTAGACACATCCATAACAAACACGTTGCGATCAAATCCAACAGGCAGGACATTGGAATCCTCCCCGTCCATTACCCGGTCGCTGGCGAAGGCGATGCGCGTGCCATCGGGCGACCACCTGGGTGCGATCTCGTCGTAAAAATCATTTGTAAGCTGCCTCAGTTCACCGGTGAGCGTGTTAACCAGGTACAGGTCGCTGCGCCCTTCTCTCACGCCGACGAACACGATATTCAGGCTGTCGGGAGACCAGGAAGGCGAAAACAGCGCGTTGAACTGCCGCCACCGGAACATGCGCTGGATCCGGCCATTCTCCGCGGAGACTATGTACAACGCGTCGAGATCATGATGCTTTGCCGCGAACACGAGATAGGACCCGCCGGGTGACCAACTCAGGCTTCCGCGCGACCAGTGCATCTCTTCGAAATGGCTCGAACGTTCTCCCGCAACCACCTTCCGGAGGATACGCCCGTCTATCGCCGACATGATGTAAATGGAGGCGTAGTCATCTCGATCGGAGAGGAACGCTATTTTGTCGCCGTGCGGGGAGAACGCCGGCGCGAAGTTGTAATGATTCCGGTCTTTTCGGTGGTCCGTAAGGCGTCTTCCCATCTCATCGGTGAGTTCCCGCCGTTCGATTTCCGGCCAGTAGAAGCGTTTCAGGTGCCGCTCCCAGCGCGTTTGAAGGTCTTCAAGACTCACACCGAGGACCGCCCGGAACGACGGCGCAGGTTCTTTCGTGATGGCCATCCGACGAGCAATTGCGGGGATCTTGTCCGCACCAAACTCGTCCGCGATCCAGCGAAGGAGCGAGTAGCCTGCGGTGTAGGCCTGGTACCCATCAAGCCGCAGGTATCCATCGATCGTTGCCCCTCGAACCCACATGTTTTTTTCGGTCGTCCAGTCCGTCGAGAGGTACTCCGCCAGCCCTTCCGCGAACCAGAGCGGAGGCCCCCACCAGAGCTGAGAAGCTGTGCTCAACCCGCCCTGACGCCGGTAGAACATGTCAAACATCACGGCGTGGACAAGCTCGTGGTGGATCACGTGGCGGAACTGGGTATAGGAGCCCGTAAACGGAACGACTACGCGGTTCTTGAACGCTTCAGTGAAACCGAGCGTGCTTTCGTCGATCAATCCCCACGTGGCGTTGGTCTGTTCAAAGTCGTTGTGGGAATCGTATACGAGCAGAGGGACAGGTTGGGACAGTCGGTAATCGAGCGTGCGGGAGATTCGGGCGTACGCATCTTCCGCCATCTGCGACGCCACACGTGCGATGTCACCCTCGCCTTGGTAGTAATAAACCCGGAAGTTCTCTGTTTCGATAACTCTCCATTCAAACGCCTGGTAATTGACCTTATTGCGTCCGAAGTGGGATATCTCGTTCCACCACTGGGCAGAAGCCGACGTTGCAAGGAGGCCAACCCACCAGATCGTGGCGATCCATCCGGCAATCACCCGACCACCAGCGCCCCTGCCGACGCCCATCAACGTCCCACCTCACGGGCGTTCCGCTCGTTCAGAAGCCCCATGCACACCGAAGGTCCACCCGGCCTGACGCAGCGGCCGTGCCAACGCGCGGAACAACGTTCTGCCACGCGGAAGTGCCGGGATCCCGTCTTGAGGCCTGCTTCGCGGCGTCGACCGCGGACGCGAGGTGGTTCAGCGACATCGCGAACAACACGTAATCAAGGCGCTGGCCCATCGTCCGGGAGCGGTTCCAGTACCGGCGGTAATTCATCCGGTCCTGCGTGGATGGCCATTGCCAGTCATCCTCAGGCGCATACAGCACCGGGTCCGGCTGGTCGTAGATGAGCGCCGCCTGATTGTGGTGAGCACGGGTTTCGTAAAACGCCAGGTCGCTGAGGTATCCGTCGCCTTTCCCGGCAACATTCGCCCCGGCTACGGCCGCTGCCAGCGCGCGGTAATCGTCCCGATAGATGTTCCCCATGATTACAGTTCCCGCAACGCCTGCCAGCAGGGCACCTTCCGCGGCTGCAAACACGGCGGCACGTTTAGGCGCGTCTGTTGCCAGCTGGCCCCACCCCGGCACCAGCAGGGAACGAAAGAAGGCACTCCGGGGGCTGACCGCTCGCGCAGGGGCGACGCACGCGACCGTCAGGAATGCACACCACACCCACGAAAACAAGCGTGTGCGCATCAGAATCGTCTCCACAGCATCACCATCGGCACCATGTCTCGATCAGTCCGCTGAAGCGCCATCCGAAGGCTGGTGTTCACGCGCGGCATTTCTCCGGTTGCCGCGTTCCCGGATTTGGCCAGCCGTGCGGCATGAATCGCGCTGATGATGTGGTTGAAAAGAATGACGGTCACCATTTTTTCTGCATTGCTGTAACTGCTGTTGGATTTCTGGCGCATACTCATGTACTCATCACGGTTCGCCGACTGAACAAGATTCAGATTCGGCACCTGGAACACATACGACGAGGTATCGTACGCCGGAGTTACGAGGGCGCCGCCAAGAACCGTCAACCAGTCGTAGCGGTTGAGACCCCACACTCCGTTATCTCCCGGCGCGGGAGCCGGAAACACGTCTCGAAGGAGTTGATTCGGGTTGTTGTATACCGTCGCGTCATCCCAGCCATACGAAAACGCATAGTACTTCCCGATCATTTCAAGCCTGTCGTCCTCTGACGGCATCGGTTGCCCGCAGCAATCGTCATAGTGGTGCGCACCCACAAGAACCGAAAGGCTATCCTGCTGCCGTGCGGACAGGGGACGGGAAGGGTCCCAGAAATTGGTGAGCTGGCCTACCCGGTCCCACACGGCGTGTCGGTACGCGTCGTACCTCGGGAAGCTCCAGTGAGCAGCCTGGAAGGCGATATAACGGTTTTCCCAGTCCTTCCCGTTGCCCCGGAAATTGGACCAGAGGCCCCACGCCGTTCCTTCGACGGCCAGAAACGCGGCACTGCGAATTTTGTGGCCGGTGTACCATTCGCCGAGACCGGGCAGGAGCAGCGAAAGGAAAAATGCCTTCACGGGTGATTTGCCCGTGATTCCAGGTTCTTCGGACATCACTTGAGGGGAGGACTCATTCTGAAGCGACGCCACCGGTGCCGGAATGATGGAAAACGATGCCAGCCTCCCCCGCGTGCTCTGATGATAGGTCTCACGCATCGACGCGGCGGAAACGGGCTGGGAAAACACACCCAGAGCGACTACCAGACACACAATCTGCCGATTCATTAATGCGAGCTCCTTGCCAGACGGTCCGCCACCGGATTTGGATACAACAAGCCGTTCGTCGTTATCTCGTAGAGTGTCTCGACCGGAAAAGAGTTCCCCCAATTCAGAACAACGTGCTCTGCGCACCTCCCTGAGCGAGCCCCGCACGGCCAAAGTGGCGGCATGCGGAAACCGTCACCACGCGGCCCCTCGGGGTGCGGTGGAGAAGGCCTTCCTGGATCAGGAACGGTTCATACACTTCTTCGATGGTATCCGGTTCCTCATTCAGAGAGGCTGCGATGCTGTTGAGTCCGACAGGCCCGCCACCGAATTTGTCCATGATGGTAAGCAGGATGCGTTTGTCCATGTCGTCGAGCCCGAGTTCGTCAACATCGAGCAGCTTCAGGGTGTGCGTCGCTATTTCCTCACTCACCGTTCCGTCACCCCGTACCTGAGCGAAATCCCGCGCCCGCCGAAGCAGACGGTTCGCGATGCGGGGTGTCCCGCGGGAGCGGCGGGCGATCTCGTTGCTCCCTCCTTCGTCGATCGGTGTATTGAGGATGCGCGCCGACCGCCGGACGATGTGAGCCAGTTCCTCGGCCGTGTAGTAGTTCAGGCGTTCAATGATGCTGAAGCGATCGCGCATGGGAGCGGTGAGCAGACCGGTCCGCGTGGTTGCGCCGATCATGGTGAAGTGTTCGAGGTTGACTCGGACGGAGGCAGACCCGGGTCCTGTTCCCGTCATGATATCGATCGCGAAATCCTCCATGGCGGAATAGAGGTATTCTTCCACGACACGGTCTATGCGATGGATTTCGTCGATGAACAGAACATCCCCGTGCTCCAGCTTGGTCAACAGCCCCACGAGATCGGCGGGGCGTTCCAGAATGGGGCCGGAGGTTACACGCACATTGGCGCCCAGTTCGTTCCCTATCACGTGCGCCAGCGTCGTTTTCCCCAGACCCGGCGGCCCGTGGAAAAGAACGTGATCGAGAGCGTCTCCCCGTTTCCGCGCCGCTTCGATGAAGATGCGGATCCGTTCTTTCAGACGTTCCTGACCCACGAATTCTTCCAGCGTGGTCGGACGAAGCGTCGCCTCGAACGCGCGATCCTCATCGAGTTGCGCCGGCGTTATGGGGCGCACGGCATCGCGCTCGTTCTGCACCAGTCAACCTCCAGAAATCCCGAAAATCATGCCCGGCTGGACGCCACCGCCTGAGACATCCACCTAAAGGGAGCGCAACGCCTCTTTCACGAGACTTTCGGGTGTGGCGCTCGTGTTCTGTCGCTCTGCCGCGGACCGGACCGCCTGTGCCGCGTCGGCATGCCGGAAGCCCAGATTCACCAGCGCAAGAACAGCTTCCGTCTGTGCATCCGCAGCGTCCTTCCCAGGCCCCGGTGTCGTACCCACCGCAGCGAGTTCGCCGCTGCCCCGGAACGCTTCCGATAGTTCCATGAGCAAGCGTTCCGCGGTCTTCCTGCCCACCCCCGGTATCCGGGAGAGCGCCTTCACATCGCCGGTCAACACAGCCCGTCGAAACAACATCGGTTCCATGCCCGAGAGCACGTTGAGCGCAAGCCGCGGACCGACGCCACTGATCTCGATCAGTCTCAGGAAGAGGTCGCGCTCCGACGCAGAACTGAAACCGAACAGGTCGAACGCGTTCTCGCGGACGCTGAGATACGTCAGGAGCTTGATCGCGCTCCCGGTTTCGCCAAGCTTTTCGTACGTGGAAAGAGGTATTGCCACGCGGTACCCCATCCCGTGAACATCAACGACCACGGAGCCGGGGGATTTCTCCGCAAGGGTTCCCGCGAGATACGCAATCATGCGAACTCCGCACACGTCGGCGAGGAAGAGGCACGCAGCTGTTTCACAGGATTCCGAGCGCTTTCATCTGTCTCTGGGCGCGCGTTAGCGGCCGGTCATCCGCCAGTTTAATATGCGGTTGCACCGCGAAACACAGCGCTGTCGCCAGAGCGTCGGCTGCATCAGTCGGTTGCGGGGGCGAAGGAAGCTTCAGAATGCGTGCAACCATGTACTGAATCTGCTCTTTCGTGGCGCTTCCGACGCCGACCACTGCCTGCTTGATAAACCGGGGACTGAACTCTGACACCTGCATTCCCGCAAGCACCCCCTGTACCAAAATAACCCCGCGGGCCTGCCCGAGCTTGATGGCGGTCTTCGGGTTATCCCCGTAAAAAGCCTCTTCCACCGCAAGCACGCTGGGGCGGTATTCCTCAATGAGCGACGCAATTCCCCGAAACACGGTGCACAGGCGATCTGGCATGGGTGCGTTTCGGACCGGGCGAATGACCCCGGACGTCACATAGGTATACCGGCTGCCTGCAACGTCGATAATACCGTACCCGCAGACGATTGTTCCAGGGTCAACACCGAGAACGCGTTGTGCCGTCATCAGGAAACCTGCGGAAACGAAGAACCCCGCGCATCAACCTCGCGGCGGGAGAAGCCGTGCCGGAAGTACGCGCGGGGAACCGTTGGATCAGGCAGCAAGTTCAGCCAGAACCTTCTCGTCTATGTCAGAATTGTCCCAGACCTTCTGGACGTCGTCATGGTCATCGAGTGCTTCGAGCAGCCGCATGACCTGTTCCGCCTGCTTCCCCTCAACTTTGACCGTAGTGGTGGGAACGCGCGCCGGTTCCGCGCTTGCAACCGCGATTCCCGCGTCTTCAAGTGCGCGACGAACCGCATCCAGTTCATTCAGGGGCGTTGTGATCTCGTACGTTTCGCCCTCGGTTTCCATGTCCTCCGCCCCGGCTTCCAGCGCGACGTTGAACACGTCCTCTTCCGTGCCGGCGGATTTCTCCACCGAAATGCTCCCCTTGGCCTCGAATACCCATGCGACCGCGCCCGCTTCCGCGAGATTGCCACCGTTTTTGCTCAGAAGGTTCCGGAGCTCGGAGACGGTGCGATTGCGGTTGTCTGTCACTGCTTCAATGAGGAGCGCGACGCCGCCGGGGGCGTATCCTTCGTACGTGATCTCCTCGTACGAAACTCCCTCGAGTTCGCCCGTACCTCGCTTGATCGCCCGTTCAACGTTCTCCATCGGCATGCTGTTCGCCTTGGCCGTATCGATCGCGCGGCGCAACCGCGGGTTCGCCTCGGGGTTGCCACCGCCATTTCGGGCGGCAATCGAAATTTCCTTGATCAGCTTCGTGAAAATGCGTCCGCGCTGGGCGTCATTCTTCCCCTTCTTGCGCTTTATGGTTGCCCACTTTGAATGTCCTGACATGTCAAAAAACCTCCATCAGAAACGAAAACACCGGAAAAACAGCCTCCAACGATCCCCGGTCATTCAGAGGGAGGTCGCCGGTGCGTGTTCCTGACGAGGAGAAGACCGTAACACCGGGGTGCAACGGAGCGGGCACACATGGAATTTTCTCCGGCTCCAGTGAGGAAACCAACAGTTGTGAGATGGCAGGGTACAAAAATACGGGGCGGCAGGGCGATCCGCAAAGATGCGCCGAGGTTGGGGGCGGTTCGCAAACCGCCCCTGTCGGCAGACACCCATCGCGCGGTCGTTTTGAACAGGCAGGGGCGCCGTGCCGCTCACAGGGCATCGGATTGCGGGCGGGCACGGGGGGTCACCCCTACCCAAAAAACACCGAATTTGTGGCATTTGTAGGGGCAATTCGTGAATTGCCCCTACGCCGCGAATGAACCCTACCTCACCAACACCATCCGCCTCGTCAGCACCCCCTGCGGGGCGGTCAGGCGCGCCATGTACACCCCGCTGGCAACCTCACGGCCGTTGCTGTCGCGGCCGTCCCAGACCACCTCGTGCTGGCCGGCCTCCAAACGGCTGGCTGCCAGATTGCGCACGAGGCGGCCATTCACGTCATACACCGCCAGCGTGACATGCCCCGCCTCGGGCAGACCGAACCGCAGCGTAGTGGACGGGTTGAACGGGTTCGGCGTGTTCTGGGAGAGGAAGAACAACGGCGGTTTTGTGCGCTCCGCGCCCAGTTCCACGCCAAGCGGGGCGGCAATCGCCCAACGCCAGAGGGCCGCCTGAACCGTTCCAGAGGACACCCCGGCATCGGCCCCGCCAGAGATGACGTTCCTCCCGTCGGGAGCGACGGCAAGGCTCATTACGCCAGCACTGTGGCAAAGCAACGTTTGCATGAGTGTGCCTTGAACCATGTTCCATACTCGGATCGTTCCGTCCTCGCTCCCGGAGACGACTAACCGGCCGTCGGCCGTGAAAGCGATGGTCGTCACACAGGCGGTGTGGCCTTGAAGGGTGCGCACGAACTCGCCGGTGGTAAGCCGCCACACTTTGATCGTGCCGTCGTAACCCCCAGAATAGATCGTCTGGCCGTCCGGCGTCACAGCAACGTTGAGTATGTCGCCAGTGTGTGGGCTTGGCGCCGAGATGGGCGAACCTGTGACTGTCGTGTCGGATTGTGCAGCGGCGTTGCTCAGAACGAAGAGCACGGGCAGGAGAACTGAGGCGAGCAACAAACGACGTGGCGCCATAACACGCCCCTTTGGGTCAGAGCATGGCGTGAAACGTATGAGGAATATACCAAATCGTTTGGTGGAAGGTACGGGACGGGCAAAGGCCACGCGCATGGCATGCCTCCTCCGACGGACGGGGCGGCCCCAAGGGGATCGGGGCCGCTCACCGCATGAAAAATGGTGGGATCGTAAACCTCATGTGCACATGCGTGTTAATGTGCGCCCCCAGACGGGATTGTCAAGGGGGTGAATGGGGAAGGCGGTTTTTTGGGGGGTGGGAGGGGACCTCACCCGTTTTGTAGGGCGTCGTGCGCGTCGCGCACGCAAACCCCTGTGTCCGCCCGTGTTTGTTTTCGTGTTTGCGGCGGCGGGCGACCACGGGGGGTCGCCCTTACGAAAAACCGCCGCGCCTTCGCGTTCTTCGCGTCTTCGCGTGCGCCATTCCATCGCCTCTCGAAAAAATCCTGGTGCAAATTTGCAGCTTCTTCACCAAAGCCCTTGACACGAAGACGACGTTTTGCCACAGCTGGTGTGTGAGGGCCAAGGAATCCGGGTGGCGGTATGGTCATCTCGATACAGCGCGGCGCCGCGTTGCTCCACCGCGCCACTCGATGACCGTATTCGGGCGCACCACACGCCGGTCGTCGAGTGGCTCACGAGCGCACGCGAGGGAGTTGTATCGAGACGCACCGGCGCCGTTAGTCGGGGTCATCTCGATACCGCGCGTCGGAACTTCGATGGTTCGACAGGCTCACCAACCACAGGCTTCCTGCGCGCCCTTCGACAGGCTTCCTGCGCGTCGCGCAGGCTCAGGGACCGCGCAGCCCGAATGAAAGGGGGCTGATGAGGGAGGTGGTATGGTCATCTCGATACACCGTCTGCTGCGCAGCCGCCACTCGATGACCGTATTCGGGCGCGCCACACGCCGGTCGTCGAGGGACTCGCGAGCGCACGCGAAGGAGTTGTATCGAGACGAACCGGCGCCGTTAGTCGGGGTCATCGCGATACAGCGCGTCGCGGTGCGTGTTTGCCAGCAAGTCGGCTGTCTCGGCGAGATGGCCCTACCGAAGTGCAATCCCCCGGTCGTCTCGATACACCGGGCGGCGGTACGCTCGCAATGTCGTCCCCCGTGGTGTTTCCGCGTTGAACGTGCTATTTTGACCATTCTGCCTCCCACAGGAGGGGGCGTTGTCGGGTTCGACACCGTGAGAGGAGCCTCGTGCCGTGCAAACTCGCCTTCGCGACCGAATAATCCCCCCACAATACCGCTGGGCACAGCCGGGCGACATCAATGCGTTTTTCGGCCTCATGCTCGACAACATGAGCGACCTCGTCATCATGGCGGGAATCCTGACGATGGCGTTCGGAATCCCGGCGGACATCGTGCTCGGCAAGATGATCCCGGGCACGGCGGTCGGCGTGCTGGTGGGCGACCTGCTCTACGCATGGATGGCGTGGCGGCTGGCCGCCCGCACGAAAAAACCCGACGTGTGCGCCATGCCGCTTGGCCTCGATACGCCATCCACGTTCGTGTTCTGCCTCGCGATCATCGGTCCTGTGTTCCTCGACGGCACCGCGAGGGGGATGACGCCTCACGACGCGGGAATGGTGGCCTGGAAAGCCGGGATGGCGATCCTGGTCCTCACGGGTCTCGTGAAGGTTGCGGTATCGTTCGTCGGAACAGCAGTGCGGGACTGGATTCCCCGGGCGGGGCTGCTGGGGTCGATTGCCGGGGTGGCGACGGTGTTGATCGCCTTCCTGCCTGCTCTGGAGATATTCGCTTCGCCCATCGCCGGGTTCCTGAGCCTTGGGATCATCCTTGTCGCAGTTGTCGGCGGGAGGGCGCTTCCGTTCCGCTTCCCCGCTGCGTTCGGCGCAGTGCTTCTGGGTGGCATCGTGTACTACATTCTGGTGGCGCTTGGCATTCAGAGCGGAAAAGGGTGGACTGACACGGTGGCGGCAGCCTCGTTCCACGTCGCATTGCCGATCCCCAC
The DNA here is from genome assembly GCA_022706085.1 of Candidatus Latescibacterota bacterium. Taxonomy (GTDB): domain Bacteria; phylum Latescibacterota; class MWCZ01; order MWCZ01; family MWCZ01; genus MWCZ01. The sequence continues at coordinate 88,081 of JAKJDF010000002.1, forward strand.
ACTGGCGTTTCTGGACGGACTGGGCCCGGCATTGCGGTATCTGCCAATTGCCGTACCCATGGCCATCATGACGGTCGTCGGCGGGATCGATTGCACGGAAAGCGCAGCGGCGGCGGGAGACGAATACAATACGCGCGACATTCTGCTCGTGGAAGGATTCGCCACCGTGTTGGGCGGGCTCTGCGGGGGCGTTCTGCAATCCACCCCGTATATTGGCCATCCCGCGTACAAGCGGATGGGGGGAAGAGCCGCATACACACTGGCGACCGCTCTGTTCATCGGGCTCGGCGGCGTGTTTGGATATCTGAGTTTTTTCGTTGACCTGATCCCGAGGGCGGCGACCGCCCCGATCCTGATTTTTGTCGGACTTGAGATAACTGCCCAGGCATTCACGGCGACGCCATCGCGCCACGCACCGGCGGTGGCGATCGCCTTCGTTCCGGTGATCGCGGACCTGATCATCGTCGAACTGGGCCAGTTTTTGCCGGCACAGAACGGCATTCCTCCGCATATGCAAACGGTTCACCAGACACTGCTTATCATGGCGAACGGGTTTATCTTTATTTCAATGGTCTGGGCGGGCGCCACGGCGTTTATCACGGACCGGCGGTATGCGGCCGCAGCCGGCTTGTTTCTTGGCGCGGCCGCGTGTACGAGCGTCGGAATCATGCATTCGCCATTCGCAACCGGCGAGATGTACCTCCCTTGGCTTTTGTCCGGGGTAAAAGCGCACCTGGTATACACGGTGGCGCTCGCGTATCTGGTTCTCGCGGCAGGAATGGTTCTCCTGCACTGGATTCCAGAACAGCGCGAGCACTCCACCTCCTGAGCACACAAAGGGGAGAATCAGTTCATGTCAGGACGCACATGGGCAGTAAGCGGAATGGCCGCGGCACTGGGCGGATACGGGTACGCGATGGCACGTATCGTCCATGGTCTGACGAAGATCAAGCCCGGCAAGAATGACTGGCAGTACAGCATGAGCGTCATCGTTCCGGCGAGGAACGAAGAAGCGACAATCCGGAAATGCCTGGAAGGCCTGCTGGAGCAGGATTACCCGAAGTATTTCTATGAAATCATCGTTGTGAACGACCGTTCCACCGACCGTACGGCGGCGATCGTGGAGGAACTCTGCCGCCAGAACCCGCGAATCCGACTGGTCAACATCACCGAAGTGCCGGCGGGGGTTGCCCCCAAGAAAAACGCCGTCGTCACCGGCATCCAGCATGCAATCGGGCGCATCATCGTCACAACGGACGCCGACTGCGATCACCCAAAAACCTGGCTGAAAGCATTGAACCGGGAATTTGCCCCTGACGTAGGCGTGGTTGTCGGGCACACCGTGTATCGAACTCCTCGCAACTGGTTTGAAGGGCTCCAGGCGGTGGATTATCTCTCGCACAGGATCGTCGGCGCGGGAACCATCGGCGAAGGCGAAGCCCTGAACAGCACCGCCAGCAATCTCGCGTACCGCAGAGAGGTGTACGATGAGGTTGGCGGGTTTGGAGACGCGCGCGGTATCGTAAGTGGCGACGACGATCTTTTCCTCCAGCGCGTGCACACGATGACTTCGTGGCGCATCGTCGCACCGACATCTCCCGAATCTTTTGTCGCGACGCAACCGGTTTCCAGTGTAACTGCGTTCCTGAACCAGCGCGCGCGTTGGGCATCCAAATCCACAAATTACCACGCCGGAGTGCTTCCATTCCTCGTCGCAACCTTTCTGTTGCTGCTTCTTATCGCATTTTCGCTGCCATTTGCAATTCGCCGCCCGAAAAGGTGGGCGCTCTTCTGGGCGCTTCTTGCCGCAAAGGCGGGCATCGATTTCAATGTCATGAAGACCGGCTCCCGAATGTTCAGGCAGCAGGAATTGATGAAGTACTTCTGGCTCGCGGAAATTCTCATGCCTTTCTACGTGGTTGCGGCGGTTTTCTGGGGCCTCTTCGGGAAATTCGCGTGGAAAGGTTCGTTGTGGGGGCGTCGCGTGGGAGCAACCGCGTGAATCACGCTACTATGCTCGGTTGAGCATCCATGGGAACGCATTCTCACTTTCGGCAGATCCGCGATTGCGTGTATGAAGCACCGGAAACGGCGTCAAAGGGTATGCGCGGCCCCGCGCGGATCTTCGCGGATGAAGATATCCTCAGCAAAGCGGAGGAGGATGGTTCTCTCCAGCAGTTGCTGAACACCGCAACGTTGCCGGGTCTTGTCGGCGCCGCCATGGCGATGCCCGATTGCCACCTCGGATACGGGTTTCCCATCGGCGGAGTGGTAGCAACGGACGCGCGCGACGGCGTGGTATCCCCCGGCGGAGTGGGATACGATATCAACTGCGGGGTCCGACTCCTGCGCACACCCCTTGTCGCCGACGAGGTGAAGGACTTCATTGGCGCACTTGCGGACGCCATATTCCGGGCGTGTCCCAGTGGAGTGGGTTCGCGAGGTTCACGGACGTTGTCGGCGTCGGAACTGGATGACGTGCTGATATCGGGTGCGCGGTGGGCGGTCGCACAGGGATACGGCGTGGAAACCGATCTGGAGAACACCGAAGACCGGGGTGCACTTGGTACCGCGGATCCCGATGTTTGCAGCCACACCGCGAAAAAGCGTGGCCAGGAACAGCTCGGAACACTCGGTGCCGGCAACCATTTCATTGAGGTCGATTACGTTGCAAAACTCCATGACGACACCACGGCACGCCTGTTCGGGCTGACGGAAGGCACCATCGCAATTCAAATCCATTGCGGGTCGCGAGGTCTGGGCCACCAGATCTGCACCGATTCCGTGAGCGCGTTGCAGAAAACCTCCCGGAGCTTCAGATACACTCCTCCGGACAAACAGCTCGCGTGCGCGCCTCTGGCCAGCGAAGAAGGGGAACGGTACCTTGCCGCGATGGCGGCCGCGGCAAATTACGCGTGGGCGAACAGACAGGTTCTTACCCACGGAGTGCGCCGGTCTTTCCACGAAGTTCTGGGTGACGCGGTGGAAATGGAGGATATCAGCACCGTGTACGACATCGCGCACAACATCGCGAGGATGGAAACGCACGAAGTGGACGGCCGGAACGTTCGAGTGTGCGTGCACCGCAAAGGTGCGACGCGAGCCTTGCCGGCCGGCCATCCTGGTGTTCCGGAGCGTTATCGGGCGGCCGGTCAGCCGGTGCTCGTTCCGGGTTCCATGGGAACGCGTTCCTACGTGCTTGCCGGAAATCCAGACTCCCTTCTGTTGAGTCTCGGCTCAAGCTCACACGGGGCGGGAAGGCTGCTTTCCCGAAAGTCCTCCAAAAAAAGTGAGGGAGGAAGGGAGGTGTTCGAAAGGCTCTCGTCGAAAGGCATAGTCGTCAGAACAGAATCCTTCCGCGGACTTGCGGAGGAACGACCGGAAGCCTACAAAGACGTTGACACAGTGGTCTCCGTGATACAGCGAACAGGGCTCGCCCGCATTGTTGCCGAGCTTCATCCTCTTGCCGTGGTAAAAGGATAACCGACCCTTGTCCTTCCCCCGTTGCATTTCCCTCAACCGCATTCAGGGAACCTCATGACACCTCTGGAAGAACTGATCGAAGTGATGGCACGCCTGCGGGCACCGGGAGGGTGCCCGTGGGATCGCGAGCAAACGCATGAAAGTCTCATTCCTTACCTCGTGGAGGAAACGTACGAAGCTGTCGAGGCAATCGAACATAAGGACTTTGATGAACTGAAGAGGGAACTTGGCGATGTACTGCTGCAGGTCATCTTCCATGCGCGGCTTGCGGAAGAAGCGGGCCGGTGGAATATCCATGACGTGGCGGCGGCCACCGTGGCGAAATTGAAACACCGGCACCCCCACGTGTTTGGCAACGTATCGGCCGATACGCCGGAAAAGGTCCTTGCCAACTGGGAACAGATCAAGCAGCGGGAGCGGGCAGGATCGGAGAAGGAATCCGTGCTCGATGGAGTTCCCAGCCACCTTCCCGCACTGAGGAAAGCAAAACGGGTGCAGGAAAAGGTTGCCCGGGTCGGATTTGACTGGGAGCGCACGGAACAGGTTGTCGAAAAGGTCGAGGAGGAATTCCAGGAGTTCCGCGAAGCCTGCAGAAAGAAAGACCGGGTGAAAACCGAAGAGGAACTGGGTGACGTGCTGTTCGCGCTTGTGAATCTGGCTCGGTTCCTCGACACCGACCCGGAAGACTCGCTCCGAAAGACGGTGGACAAATTCACACGCCGATTCAAATACATAGAAGCGGGGCTTGCCGCGAGGGGCAAACTGCCACAGGATGCAAGCCTGGCGGAGATGGATGCACTCTGGGACGAGGCGAAATCTCTCGAACACACACAACAGCCCAAGGAGTGATCATGGCAGTCAGACCACGACCGTTGAAATCCGCAGAATCAAAACCGCCGGCGCGGGTGAACGTGGGAATCATCGGAACAGGAATTGGCGGCGCGCATTTCGACGGCTACAGCAAACTCAAGAACGTGCGGGTCGTCGGACTGGTGGACGTAGACCCGGCAAGAGGAAAGTCCGTGGCTGAGCGGTGGGGCGTTCCCGTTGCTCACGCGTTCACGAGCCACCAGGATCTGCTCTCCCTGAAAGAACTGGACGCGGTCAGCGTATGCACACCTAATTACCTTCACGCGCAGATCGCGATTGACGCGTTGAACGCGGGGAAGCACGTCATCTGCGAAAAGCCGATGGCAGCCACGCTCGCGCAGGCGAACGAGCTGTTCAACGTGGCAAAGAAATCCGACAAGGTTTTCATGATGGGATATAACAACCGCTACCGGGGAGACACTCAGCTCCTGAAAAAATACATCGAGGCCGGGGAACTGGGTGACCTCTACTACGGGAAATGCGGCTGGGTCCGCCGGCACGGGGCGCCCGGTCCTGGTTCATGGTTCAGCACGAAAAGCATGTCAGGCGGCGGGCCGCTGATCGATCTCGGAGTCCACGCGCTCGACCTCGCGTGGTGGCTGATGGGAAAACCGAAGCCGGTATCGGCAAGCGCATCGGTATTCAATCTGCTCATGCCACAGGAATGGGAACGCCTCGGGCGGCCCGGAACAATGGACGTTGAGGACGCCGCCGTGGCTCATATCAGGTTTGCGAATGGAGCCGCGGTGCTTCTGGAGGTGAGCTGGCTTCTCCACACTCCGAAGGAAAGCTTTTATTGCCAGGTCATGGGAACAAAGGGGGGCGCTTCCGCGGAGCCCGAGTTCCGCATCTGCCAGGACAAGCACGGAGCGGAAGTAGACCTCACACCCCGCGCGCCGAACATTGGCGGGCACCCCGCAGAAATCGCGCATTTCGTGCAGTGTATCCGCACGAACACCCAACCGCTCTCCACTGCGGAAGACGGTCTTCTTGTCATGAAGATGCTGGACGCGATATACCGCTCCGGCGAAAGCGGCAAAGCTGTTACCATACGCTGACGCACGGGGTCCGGCGCGAGAAGGGCAACAAAAAAAGGGCGGCCATTGAGCCGCCCTTTCGCCGTTCAGTTTCTCCGCGCCTACTTCTTGTCCTTGCACTCCGAACATCCCTGGTGATTCGGACCGGGTACCATCGCGATGGCCTCAATTTCCACAAGCAGATCATCCCGGCACAGACGCGCTTCTATCCCCGTGCTGGCAGGCAACGGGTCAAGCCCCTGCTGGGTGTAAAACTCCGTTCTGAGCCGGTTGAACTCGTCATAATGCCGCTGGATGTCCTTGAGGTAACAGGTCGTCCTTACGACATGTTTCCATGTCAGGCCCTCGGCTCTGAGCAGCTCCGTGATATTCCTGAAGGTCCGCCGCACCTGTCCTTCGAAATCACCAACATGCGCCGTGGCACCGTTTTCGTCCACGCTGGCCGTTCCGCTGATGTAGATCATGGACACGCAGGGAAGATCAATTCGCATACCTCGCGAGAAAGACGACGGAAGCTGGTAATGGTAGGCTTCGTTCAACACAGATGTCGCCGAGACAGGTCGCCGGTTGACCGTCGGCTGTTCACCGTCGCGTTTGGTCGTATCGCTCATGGATACTCCTCTGGCGTAGCGTGCGGAAACACCGCAGACAGGTTCACCCGGAGCGGATAGGGCCAAGGCGACGAAATGCGGCGGGAACGAAGAAACTCGTCACACCGACAAAAAGACCACGTGGCGCGAATCCCCGTTTGCGTCTCAGCGGCGTTCAACGAAAATACAACGCATAAAGGGTACCCGAGAATTCCCTTCCGGGCAATACCCGTGACGTTCTCTCAGAACGTGGCGTCTGACGCCGCACGCAGAAGCTCCGATATTGCCCTCGGAATTTCCGGCGAGAAACGGCAGGACCCCGGCAACCCTTGCCAGCCCCGCCAAGCGGAGGTCGTCGTATCACAAAGGGCTACGTCCGCCCCCGGAACCATCAGATAGCGGGCATTCCATCGAGGGTACGATTCGCGGTGTACTCGAACGGCGTTCTCCCCTGCCAGTTTCTCGTCCGCCGAGGCTGATTCCCCGACGACGACCAGAAGGTGGCCTGCCATGCGTCCCGCTTCCGAAGCGTTCGCGCGGCTTGAAAGCAGAATCACGCCCCGTAATGCCCGGAATCCGATGATTTCCTCTGCCCTGTCATACGCTTGTTGCAGGAACACGGTGCCGGACGCGTGCGCGCACAGGACTATCCGCCTTGTATCCACGTCGGGAAGGGCCCTTGCCGCCCTGATTGCATCTATGATGTCCTGCGCCTCATCTCTGCTCCCGGGTGGCGTTTCGTGCCGATCGTAGCGAAAAACCGCCCACCCTTCCCTGAGCGCGGCTTCCACCAGCGGGTCGTACAACCGCGACATCGCGGAAAACTGGCTTGATGTGCCACGCCGTGAGAGACTGCCTCCGGGAATGAGGACCATGAGAGGGTAGGGACCTTCCGTGCCTGGCGTATCACATTGGCCGGTCACCCCCGATCCCGTTCCGAAGCGCATCTCTCGCGGGGCGGGCCGGGCAGCCGCCTGCGCCCCAAGCAAACCTGCCACGGCCAGGCATACCAGGAGGAACCGTTGACCTCGGAGATCAGAACAGGCTGAAACGCACATACCGTTTCGGGTTTCTGCGAACGTCCTGCGCGAGGGAGTCAATGCTTGTCGCAGCAGAATCGAGATGGAGAGATGTGCGACGGAGATCCTCGTACAACGATGGATCATGGACAAGCCTGTTGATGGTCCCTTTTGCCTGGGCAATCGTTTCCGCTGCCCTCCGCAGGCTGTCAGAGGCAGTCCTGATTGTGAGAAACGCGTCGTCCGCCCGCGTCAGGGAAGTATCCAACCGGGTTTCGAGGGAAGTGATGGCTCGATCTGCGGATCCGAGCACGCGTTGAAGGTCGTCAAGGCTCCTCCGGAGAGCAACTTTATTCACTGCCACTCCGGATCGCGCTTCTTCGAGCGTGCTATCCAGACGCATCAGGACGTTCCTTGCATCACGAACAAGCTGCGGCAGTGAAATGCTCAGCGTTTCAGCAACCGACTGCACCGAGCGGATTGTCTCAAGGCCCGGTTGCACCACGTCTTCCAGACTGAACGGGTCTATTCCCCGGAGCACTCCGTACGGCTCAGGGAGAGGCTCACCAGACCCTGGCTCGATTGAGACGCCCATTTCTCCGGTGAAATTCAGTGTGATGACGCGGATGACGTACCCCTGGTAAAGCGGAATCCTGCGGTCCAGAGTAAGGGTTACGAGCACGTCGCGCTGACGCAGGCGTATGGCTTCCACCTTCCCCAGGCGCAACCCGTTCACGAGCACTTCATCGCCGGTACCGAGACCTCCGACAGTCGAGAACGCTGCCACCAGCTGCATCTCTGACTGTCTTGGCCGGATTCGCTTCGCCCAGAGCACGCCGGCAATAAGACAGGTGACCGTCAGAATGAAAGCGACGCCTACTCTGATCTCGTACCGCTCACGCGAGAGCATCCACGCACCTTTCGCTCAGGAATCCCCGATTCGCGCACACAGGTTGACACCCGAGGTGGCGGGAACGTTTTGAGCTTCCAACGTAACCCCCGAACGGCAAAGGTACCGGCAGGTTTCCATTTCGGCGCTATCAAGCCAGACGTACGGCAGGAATTCCTTCCTCCCTTCGCGCTTGTGGAGCCCTCCCACGTTCAACGATTCAAGGTCAACACCGGAGGCAAAGATTGACCGGGCACTGGCAAACGACTGAACAAGGACCATTCGACGCCGGGCATCAGCTTTCCAATCGCTCCAAAGGCGCACTGCGTCGGCCACAGTGACAATCTCGGCCGCGGTTCCGTCCGGCGCCGCCGCAAGAACCAGGTCCTTCTCCCAATCACTTCCCGCGAGTTCGTCGTCCACAACCGCAAATGTGTCGAGATCGAGTGCACCACGCCACGCTACGGTAACCTGCCCGTGGATCAGCCGTTCGTCGACACGCACAAGCAGAATCACGTTCCGCCCCCTGATGAGAACGCCGGACCATTAATACCGCGTCTGCCGTCTTCCGCCATCGTCGAGGCCAGCGTCGGGAAATCCATGATGTCGCGCTTCTGGCTGAAGGAAAGAAGCATTCCGAGATTGACTCCCGTCACAACGGCCATTGGCACGCCTGTCCTGGCACGAGCGGCTTCCATTGCGCAACGCCAGCAGCTCGACCCGAACAGGTCCGCCATCACGAGAACTCCGGACAAACCGGCGCTTTCGCCCGCTGCGTGGATTATCTCCTGCCGCACGATTTCCGGGGATTTCCCCCTGTTGGATATGCAGACGACGTCGGGGATATGACCCACAATTTCCTCCGCAGACGTGAGGAGTGCTGCGCTCAACTCCCCGTGACACACCAGCACCGCGCGTATCATGTGGCGTCCAGATCGCTCAGGTTGGATGGGCGCGGCGCTGTTTCCGACGCTTTGCTCAGTTCACTCGTGAGCCGGTTCGAAAGAACTTCAGCGGCATTGTAACCGCGCACTTTGAGGAGATGGTTCATCGCAATCGTCTCGCAGATCACCGTCACGTTCTTGCCGGGGAAAATCGGCAACCTCACCAGGGGAATCTCGACACCCAGAATCGCGCTTCGTTCGTCATCGAGTCCGGTACGCTCGTAGTCTTCAGCACCGTCCCATGGGGTCAGAAGCACCTGCAGCTCCACTCGTTTGCGCGCACGGATTGCACGGATGCCGAACAACCGTTCCACATCCAGAATCCCGATTCCCCGCACCTCAATGTTGAAGCCAAGCAACCGGTTCGCTTCCGCCATGAGCACACGGCGCTGTCTCCGGAGATGCACCACATCGTCCGCTACAAGCCGGTGCCCGCGTTCGACGAGATCAAGGGCGATTTCGCTCTTCCCGATACCCGAACGGCCCGTCAGGAGAAGGCCAACGCCATACACATCCACCAGAGTGCCGTGCACGGTCGTCTGCGGTGCGAAATCGAAATCCAGCGCGGCAACGTAGTGATGAACGAATCGCGCTGTACTGAGCGACGTGCGGAGGAGCGGTATCTCCCGCTCCTCCGCCAACTGGATCAACTCCGGAAACACCTCGTACGCGTTCGTGATGATCACGCACGGCAACTCGAACTGGAAGATGATGTACAGCGCCTCGTACCTGCTTTTGGGATCCATCTGCCGCAGATACAGAAGCTCCGTATTGCCGAGAACCTGGGCACGGTCAAAGGTGTACAGGTCCACGAAACCCGTGAGCGGAAGCGAAGGCCGATGTGGTTCCGCCGAAAATATCCGCCGCCAGGTGCCAGCCTTGCCCGCCAATAGCTCCAACAGGAGTCGTTGGCCGTGCAATCGAACAAGATCCTCAATCGTGATGCCGACAGAGGCTTGTTCGGGAGTTTCAGTTGCCAGTCTGGTCCTCCTTTGCAGCAATCGCGCGCCTGCCTACAAGCTTGCCCTTGAATTTCCGCAACTGGCGCTCTGCCTTTTCGAGCGCAATATCGAACGCGAGCTGATGAGAAGCTCCCTGCCCTTTCGCGTTGAAAGCCTGTTGATTCACCGTGAAATTTATCTCAACCTGACTTACACCCGAATCCTCTGATACAATGATCTCCACGCGATTGATCCGTTCAAAAATCTTCGTCAACTTTTCGACTTCGCTTGTGATTCGGTCTCTGAATGTCTGACTGATCTCGCAATGCCGGGCAGTGATGAAGACTTGCATGGCTTGTCTCTCCTGCTGCGGGTGGACTTCTCCTCGGGATTCCCCGTGAGCCTCACGGGGTACTCCTGAACGGGAAGGTATCCTTCCCGGACCCATTAGTCAACTATGCGCGGATGCGCTTCTCGGTTCCCCCGACGCTGCCACACCTTTTCACCCGTTCGCGGCGATTTCCTTCGCACGCGCGCAGAGCTCACGCGCATCTTGTTCGGTTGGTGCCTCCGCAAAAATCCGTATGATCGGCTCGGTGTTCGATGGCCGTACATGCAGCCACCGGTCCGCCCACACGAGTTTCACTCCGTCGCATGTGTCGAGCTCCGCGCCCATTTCCGGGGCGAGCGACCGAACACGATGAAGTACGCCGGCGCGTTTTTCCGGTGGCACGGTGGCGGTTTGTTTGGAGATCACGTACCGGGGCAGTTTTCGCACCAGATCTGAAAGCCGGCATTTCTCTTCCGCCAGAAGTGAAAGAATGATCGCCATCCCGAGCAGGCCGTCGCGCCCGTAGTGCAATCCACCGTAGATCACCCCCCCATTCCCCTCGCCGCCGAGATCGGCTCCGTGCTTCACCATCCCTTCAACCACATTTATCTCACCAACGGCGGTACGGAGCACGGGAAACCCGAACATGGCGCCGACATCATCCACCATTCGACTGGTGGACGCATTCACCACGATGGGCGCGCAGGAGTGTGTACGGCGCCGAACCGCGTAGATGCTGAGCGCGAGCGTATACTCCTCCCCTATCGGCTCTCCGGTTTCATCAAGAAGCGCAAGCCGGTCCCCGTCAGGATCGAGTACCATGCCGAGCGCCGCGTGGCTGGCGCGCACGGCTTCTCCGACGTCTCGTATGTTCTCAGGAACGGGTTCCGGTTTTCTCGTGAATTTCCCGGTTATTTCCGCGTTCACGTGAACAAACGGCGATCCGAGGGCCCGCAGCAGTTTCGGCGCGATTTGCCCCCCCGACGCGCAGATCGTGTCAAGCACCACCGGCAGACCCGCCTGCCTGCACGCCTCCGGGTTGACAATGTCCAGCGCGAGGATTCGTTCCACATGGGCGTCCGCCGCTCCGTCCCAGTTCAGAACCGGTTTGACGGACTCCCACGTCTCCCATTCAGGAGCACCGCTTCCCCAGATCGAAACCAGGCGGTCCAGTTGCCCCTGCCGAAGGAACACACCTTCGCGGTCAAGGAACTTGAGCCCGTTCCATTCAACCGGGTTATGGCTTGCCGTGACTATGACTGCGCCTGCCGCTTTGCGAACGATCACTGCCATTTCTGTCGTCGGCGTTGTGGCAACCCCGAGATCAACCGCGGCGCGTCCTTTCGCACTCAGCGCCGCGAGACAGGCAGCCCGAAGGCTGTCGCCCGAGGTGCGGCCATCCGAAGCAACGAGGATTTCCCCTTCCGGAGCCACCTCGGCAAACGCCGCAGCCATTCCAAGAGCTGTTTGCGGGGTAAGCGTCTTGCCCGCAATGCCCCGCACGCCGGAAATGCTGATTATTAATTCTTTCATTCGTTGCTCCCCGTTTCCCGCGTGAATTGAGCCCTCTGGGGTTGGCCGGCGCCCGTCCGCACAACTGCTCCAAGGCGATTCCGTCCCGCAGGAATCACCCTGTCGAACTCCCTTTCTTTTTCCGCCGGGCCCGCCAGGTCTCCTCTGCGACCAACAGAAGGAAGAGCGGGAAAAGCGTGAAGGAAAGCCTTCTCCCCCACCGGTACGCCGCCGAGTCGAATGTCAGCACGATTTTTTTCGTACCCCCGGGCACTTCCAGTCCCCGGAGCACGAAGTTGGTCTGAACAATTTCCACCGGCTTTCCATCCGCGGTTGCGTGCCATCCCCGTGGGTAATAGATCTCGCTCAGCACGAGAAATGCCGGTTGGGGGTTGTTCGTTTCGATTTCAATACGGTGAAAATCCCAGAGGCTCACGCGGGGAGGAACCAGCGTGCTGTCCGGGGAAATCTTCGGTGCCGTCCCCAGCGCGATCGCCTCCTCCGCAGGATCAAAATCCGGCGCCAGAATCGAGGAAAGGGCTGTTTTGCGGTCATTGACCGAGCGCACCGAGCGCACCCACCATGCCCGGGGCAGTGCGGTCGTGTTCCGGTAGACCGTTTTTTCCCCGCCGCCGATGGGAACCAGCGTGGAATCGGGCAGGCCCGGCGACGCAATCACGTAGCGGGCGTTCAGCATGTTGAGCACCTGACGCCGCGAAAGGCCCCCGGAGATGGTCAGATCGTCGTATATACGGAGCTTGGCCGCGTGGTATCCGCTGACACTGGGCAGACTCCACAGGCCGTACTCGTTCGTGCTCTCAATGTTCATGGCGCCCGCCTGATCAAGCCCCGCCACCGGAGCAATTCGGAAAAGGGTGTCTCCCGCGGCAATATGTTGCCAAAGACGCACCGAGTCTGGAATCGGCGCGTGCAGGTCGTTCCGGATAATGTCCACTTCAGCCGGTTGCTGAATCGGCGCTTCAGCGAAGGTGGGGCGGCGGATATCCAGGAACGTGAAATCGAGGCGCCAGAGGTCGGCAATGGTGGCAGCGGTAAGAATCGCTGCGAAGATCGTTCCGCTCATTCTCCGCCCGCTGACAAGGAAAAGGCCTCCGGCAGTCAGCGCAGCGAGGACCAGGGCAATCAGCACGTCCCTCGCCAGCAAAGCCGACCGCACCTGTGCAAGCGCCTCCTGAATCTGAGCGGGGTAGTTCTCCTCTCCCGCTTTCAACACCCATCCCGGTGATCTGTGCAGAACCGTCACGGCCAGAGCCAGCACCACCATCGCGACGCTTGCCGCGAGCGCGATCTTCTCCTCCCGTACGAATCGCCTCGCGGCACGCACGCGGCCCGCCACCGTTTCGCGTTCCATCATCTGATCGAGTGCCCATGCGCCAACGATGCCGACGGACAGAGGCAGCAGCATGTAGATCATGCTGGGAACCCGGAACTTGGCGAAATACGGCAGAAGTTTGTATGCCGGCCAGTACAGAACGGGAAACCAGTGACCGAGACCGATCAGAAGCGCAATTGCGCTGAACACGAGACATCCCCAGATCAGAGCTGTTCGGTTCGGCCGCACGAGAAGCGCCAGTATGAGCGGAATGAGACCGAGATAGTGCGTGGATTGCGTAAACGGCATGTACCCCCAGTACGTATGCGCCTCAATGTCTGTTTGCGGATTGTACCGCGGATCGTTCCACAGTCCGTAGAACGACGGAACCACGAAACTTACAAGCTCCTTCGGGTGCATGGACCACTGCGTTGCGAACTCCCAGCCGCGGTCGCTGGCCTGCCCCGCCTCAACGGCAAGTTCTGAGGCGGCGCTCGGAGCCCCTCCGCGCACTGATTCCGGAGTGAACTCCAGCATCGGCAGGTACGGATCCGCGACAATGCCCAGCGCGAAAACGAGTCCGGCACCGAGAAGCACGACATCTTCCGCAAGGCGTCTCGCCCGCGCGAGAAGCGCGCCCTGCTGAACAAACACATCCGCCAGCACGATGCACGCGACCAGCATGATTCCGTAATACGTAACCTGGGGGTGCCGCACCCAGAGCTGCCACGCCGCCACCAGCACGAACCACCCGAAGGCCTTCAGCGATCGTTCGCGAAGAAGGCCATCGGTGACGAGAAGCAGTGCGGGGATTATTGCTGCAGCGAGAATCTTGTTGTTGTGACCCGCGTTGATGAGCCCGGGAATGTACGGGGTAAACATATACACGGCCGCAGCGAAGAAGCTGGCCAGAGGCGACCTCCCGTACCGCATGAGCAACACGTACACGCACGCGCCTCCAATGAGCGTGTACAGCGCCATCGCGATCCCGAAATTGCCAAAGGTCGCTTTCCCGAGAACAAAGCTGATCGGGTTCTCGTGGGTGTATATCATGGCCCCGTACGACGGCATCCCCGAGAACACCGCCGGTGTCCAGAGGGGCATTTCACCGTTGTGCTGGTCACGCCAGAGCACACTCATCTTCGAGATCGCGTCCGACGCGACCGTATCCGGTGCCTGCGGGGGTGACGACTTCAGAATCAGGCTTCCGTAGTAAACCAACACGAGCAGCACCGCCAGCCCCGCGAATGCCGCGTGCACCATCGGGCGGGAAAGCGGGGGCTTCTGGTCAAATTGCGATGTCTTTGCTGCTCTGGGAGGATTGGCGGGGCGTTTTGCCATGCGTTGACACCTCATCGAGCGGGTAACGAACGGAAACCACCGGAACGGCGTGCATATTACACCGAATGTACCGTTCCCCGTGCGCTCCGGGAAAGCGTCTTGTCAGAACAGCCTTGCGGCGGGCGTTCACAGTTGCCCCATGAACAGGGATTTTGCACTCTCTGAAATGGGCAGTCAGACTCGCAGCGGAAGGAGCGCAGGGTGGAAGGATCACGACAACGCGTGCGCAACGTCATAGCCGGAAGAAAACCGGACCGCATTCCCTTGTTCGAACTGATCCGCAACGACGCCGTGATCGAGTATTTCACCGGAAAAAAGCTTACACCGGAAAACGGCCAGGAGCTCGTCTACGAAACCTTCCCGAAAGCCGTCGACGCAACGCGCCCCGCGCTGAAAACCCCGAATCACCCGGGCGAGGAAATACTCCCTGACGGGCGGAGGCGCGTGGTGCAGCGTTGGACGATCTGGACGGAACACGTCAAATACCCCTCCGGCGAGGTATATCGGGACGCCGAGATGGCCCAGCCCATCGAACGGGAATGGACCGGGGAAGACGACGCGGGAATCCAGCGCCATCTCGAACACCACCGGGATATACAGCGTCACCTCGGCGACGACTTCTTTCTGTTCTACGGCGGCCCTTCAGTCGGCTTCATGGGCACATTCGGGGAGATCGGCCTGGAGCAATACTGCTACTTTGCCGCCGACTACCCGGAGATCGTCGACCACCGGTTGGAGCGGAACACCGTTCGTGCGGTGCAGTGGATAGAACACCTCCCCGCCGACCATGGCATCGAAGCCGTGTTCATGGGGGACGATATTGCGTTCAAGGGCGGGCCGATGTTCAGCCCGGCGTGGTTCGCCCGGCACTACATACCCCGGATGAAGCGCATCGTGGAGGCATACCACAGGCGGGGGATCAAAGTCAATTTCCACTCGGACGGGAACCTGATGCCGATCATGGATGGGCTGGCGGACGCGGGCATTGATCTGCTCAACCCCATCGAAACCGCCGCCGGCATGGACATCGCCGAATTGCACCGTCGCTACCCGCACCTCATCTTCACCGGCGGGATAGACGTCAGCAACCTCCTGCCGTTCGGAACGCCGCAGCAGGTTCGCGATGCCACGGTGAAAGCGATAGAAGACTCAGAGGGGCAGATCATGGTCGGTTCCAGCACGGAACTGCAATACGCCGTTCCGCTGGAGAACTTCCTCGCCATGCGGCAGACGGTGCTGGATTATCAGTTGTAAGAACCGGACGCGAGAAGTCCCGCGGTCACTGAGCGTGCTGCCGTGCCGCGGCGGCCTGTCGAAGTGCCGCGGTGGTCTCTCGAAGAATCTCTTTCGGTGCTCTTCATCCCCTACTACAACCGCCTAATATATGATCTTGTTCAGCGGGTATTCAATAATGTCCTGCGCACCTGCACGCTTCAACGCCGGAATAAGCGTGCGCACGGTGTTCTGCGGCAGAATCACCTCCACCGCCGACCAGGGAATCGCGTTTCCCTCGTGATCGCGCAACGGCGAAACCGTCGGCATCTTGCCCGGCGGCAATTCGGCGATGACGGCGGTAAGCACCTCGTTGCGCGCGTTCAGCTTCAGGCCCACCTTGCCGTCGGCCTCCAGCGCCCCCTGAAGCAGCATGGCCATATTTTCGATCTTCTGGCGCTTCCACGGGTCGGCCCACGCAGCTCGATTGGCGATGAGCTTCGTGTTCGTCTCAAGGATCGTATCCACGACCCGCAGCTTGTGCGCCCGGAGGCTGCTGCCGGTCTCCGTCAGGTCAACGATGGCGTCCACGATATCGGGCACTTTCACCTCAGTCGCGCCCCAGGAGTATTCGACCTCGGCCTTCACGCCGTGCCGCTTCAGGTAATCCTCCACCACGTGCACCAGCTCCGTCGCGATACGCTTCCCCTCCAGGTCTTTTGCCTCCTTGACGGGCGAATTCTCCGGAACCGCGAGCACCCACCTCGCCTTCTGGGTGGTAACCTTGCTGTAAATAAGGTCGGCCACCTCGACCACGTCCGCGGTGCTGTCGAGTATCCAGTCGAGCCCGGTCAACCCGACATCCATGACGCCGCGCTCCGTGTATTTTGCAATCTCCTGCGCCCGGAACATGACGGCCTTCACTTCCGGGTCGTCGCATGTGGGGAAATACGAACGGCTGCTGACGGTAAACTCGAACCCCGCGCGCTTCATGAGGTCGAGCGTTGCTTCCTGCAAGCTCCCCTTGGGAAGCCCGAATGTGATGAATTGTGCCATGGAACATCCTTGTTTTTTGTGTCCAGCGACCTGCCGGTGCACGAACATGAATCGCGACCTGTAGCCTATTAAGATACGAAAAGACGCAATCCTGAGCCCATCGAACGTTGCGTGCGCAGTTTGTCCGACGGTCGCCGGCCGGTATGTTCTTCGCATCCTTCTGCACCGATGCGCGAGATCGCCAGACGGGGTCAGGAAATGCCCGCGACGGACCACGTTTCGAACGAGACAGCCCGTGAACAGCGAACGCGTTCAGATGACCGACCCGAAAACCGGGATACGGATCACCCAGATTACAAGCTACCCGACACCAAGCGAACCGATGGCGTATGACTGGCCCGGCATCACGCCGGACAACAGACGCGTGATTTTCCGTGCGCAGCGCTGGAGCGCACGTGACGCGCCGTGGGACCTGTTCCGATGTGATGTTGATGGTCTTGACCTGTTCCGGCTTACGAAACGCGCACCCGAATGCGGCAGGATATCTGCGTGTCTGAGTGCGGACGGGCAGAGAGTGTTTGCCGCCTGGTCGAACGAGCTCTTGATCCGCGCCATCGACATGGAAACAGGCCGAACTGAGGTTGTTGCCGACCTGTCCATGTCTGCCGGGGACCTCGGGAAAGTGGCGATCGGGTTGAACTGCGAACTACCCGATCACAGGATTCTGTTAGGCCTGCGCAGCCCTGTCAGACGAACAACAGAATCCGCGGTGCTCGATCTTCGGACGGGACATCTGGCTCTTCTCGGCGATGACACGGTTCCCTATGGCTTCGATTTCTTGCGAAACGGGCCGGTTGTCATCCGGAACCAGCGCCGCCTCACCGTGGCGACCCGCCGGGACGGTTCCCGGGCCATTGAGAACACGCGCCCTGAGCCCCAGAAGATATGCCGGGTAACCATGCAAGGGCAGGACGAAGTATTCATCGCGACGACCGAGATGTTCGGTCACTCCACAATGCTTGGATGCACGGGGCTTGTTCAGGGCACAGGCAAACCCCCGCACCGGTGCGTATGGCTTGCGGACGAAGGGCGGGACCCTTGGAAGCTGGTTCAGGGACCATATTTCTGGCACTCCGGTGCCTCCTTCGACGGCGAATGGATAATCGCGGACACGAATTGGCCTGACGAAGGGCTGCAGCTTGTTCATGTTGCCACCGGGAACCGTCGTACCCTGTGCCACGCCGGGGCAACACAGGGGCAACCCAATTTCGGCCATGCCCACCCGAGCCTCAGCAGGGACGGCCGCGTATGCGTGTTCGGCTCCGACCGGACGGGAATCCAACAGGTGTACGTCGCCCACATAACCGAGGAGTTCCGCGATAGCGTCATCGAAGGTGAACTGGATAGCCCACGGAACAAGCGGGTTCAGTCAATGCAAGGTCAGATCAACGGGAACCGGTAACAACAAAGGAGAGCACCATGCAAAGCGAACGTGTTCAGATGACCGACCCGAAAACCGGGATTCAGGTCGTCCAGCTGATGAGCTATCCCACGCCCAGCATCCCGCTCATGTACGACTGGCCCAGCGTGACGCCGGACAACAGGCGCGTCGTATTCCTCGCCCAGCGCCGAGCCGAACGCGAGGCGCCGTGGGATATCTTCCGCTGCGACACTGATGGATTGGACCTCCGTCAACTCACGAGAAAAGAAGACGGCGCGGGATATCCCAATGTCACCCTTAGCCTCGATGGCAAGAGCGCGTACGTGCTCTGGCGGGAGGAGAAGGTTCTCCGGAAAATGGACGTGGAGACCGGTGCGATGGAAGACCTCGTCGCCATCGGCGACCATTGCCCGCAGGGCATGATTGTCTGCGGCGTCCGGTATGGACGGGTGGGCTCCCGCCTCTACCTCGACCTGCGCGATTACGCGGCAGGAGAAGGCAGGATGATACGGGTAGACCTCGCCACCGGCGCGGTCTCGGTGAATGACACGAACATGACGATCGCGGCGGTGGATCAGGCCACCGGCAGGCTCATCGTGACGAAGAACTTCATGAAACTCGGAACGAAGATCACCGCGAACGGGAACCGGGTGTTCGACAACGTCAACCCGGAGCCGATGCGGTACTACAGCGTGAACGAGGACGGCAGCGACGAGCAGTACATCTGCGACGTCGGAATGTTCGCGCACTCGACGATTCTCGGCAACACGAGCAAAATCCAGGGTCCGAGCCAGCCTCCTCATCGTTGTATCTGGATTGCCGAGGCGGGAACGGAACCGTACAGGCTCGTGGAAGGCCCCTATTTCTGGCACGCGGGAGCCTCGTACGACGCCGAATGGATTCTCTCCGACACGAACTGGCCGGATCAGGGACTCCAACTCGTCCACGTTCCGAGCAGACGTTTCCGCACGTTATGTCATGCCGGGGCGACGCAGGGGCATGCCCAGTGGGGACACCCGCACCCCGGGCTGAGTCAGGATGGCCGTATCGGCGTATTCACCTCCGACAGAACGGGAATGGCGCAGGTGTACGTCGCCCACATCACGGACGAGTTCCGCGAGAGCGTCATCGCGGGGCAGTTGGATAACCCCAGGGACAAATGGATCTGAGCCCCGCCGGGAGACGCAAATCGAACGGGGAGGCACCTGAAGGCGCTTCCCCGTTTCTCGTGACGGCCCGGTTGCGGAGCTATTCGGCCATGCAGATCGCGATCGCCGCCATGTCCACGATGTCTTCCGCGCTGCAACCGCGCGAAAGATCGTGCGCGGGCTTGGCCAGCCCCTGAAGGATCGGCCCGAGCGCCGTCGCATGCGCGAGCCGCTGGGTGAGTTTGTACCCGATATTTCCCGCGCCGAGGTCCGGGAAGATGAGCACATTTGCGGTGCCCGCCACTTCACTTCCCGGCGCTTTCGCTTTTGCCACACCCGGGACAAGCGCCGCGTCAGCCTGCAGTTCGCCGTCGACGAGGAGGTCCGGCCGCAATTCCTGCACCTTCTTCGTCGCAACAATCACCTTGTCAACATCAGGGTGCGTCGCCGACCCCTTGGTGGAGAAACTCAGCATTGCAATGCGCGGCTCCTCACCGGTAAGCGCACGGAACGTGGCCGCACTTGCAATCGCGATCGAGGCGAGCTGGTCACTGTTCGGGTCAGGCACGACCCCGGAATCGGCGTAATACAGCGTTTTGTCTCTTCCGGAACCGAGGAAATTCGGCACCACCATAAGGAACGCGCCGGAGACTACGCTCATATCTTTCGCCATTCCGATGCACCAGAGCCCTGCGCGGACGATCTCCGCCGTTGCGTGCACCGCACCGCCCACGGTCCCGGTGCCCTCACCGTGCTTGACCATCATGGCGGCGCAGTAAATCTGGCGCCGAACAAGATCCCCCGCCTGGTCCTGCGTAAGGCCTTTTGCTTTCCGCTTCTCGTACAGTTCCGCGGCGAATTGCTCCCGCATGGGATGCTCCGAGGGATCTACCATCGTGGCGCCGGACAAACTTACACCGCCCTCCTTTGCCACTTTCTCGATCTCCGCCGGCGTACCCACCAGCGTCACCTCGCAGATCCCATCATCAAGAAGCTTCCGCGCCGCCTGAATGGCACGAAGCTCGTTCCCTTCGGAAAGGATGATGCGTCCCTTGCGTGCCGCTGCACGTTGGCGGATTTGTTGAATGACAGTACTGCTCATCAGGGTTGCCTCCCCACGTATGATGTACGAGGCCACAGCCGGGCAATCGTCACTTTGCCGGCGGGCCATATCTGGTTGCGAGGTACTCCGCGACAGGGGGAGAAACCATGCTGGAGACGTCCCCACCCCACCGCGCAACCTCTCTGACTATCGACGCGCTGAGAAACACGAAGTCATTTCTCGGCATCAAAAATATGATCTCGAAATCATCCGCGAGCCTTCTGTTGCCAAGGGCCATCGCGAATTCCGCTTCAAAATCCTGCACCGCGCGCAAACCGCGCACTACCGTCGGTTTGCCAAGACTTTCCCAGTGGTGAACAAGGAGCGCACGGAACGAGACCACGCGAACTCGATCCAGATGCTTCGTCGCCGCCTCGACCAGCCTGACACGGTCTTCGACGGGAAACACCACGCCGGGCCGGGTGTCCGCGACAGATACCACTACTTCGTCGAAAATCCGCAGGCTTCGCTCAATGATGTCGAGATGCCCCAACGTGATGGGATCGAAGGTTCCCGGGTAGAGCGCATGACGCATGTCGGATTGTCCTTTCAGCAGCCGTTCAGAACGGTGAAAACCATCGGCGCACGGGAAGCTTCTGACTCCCATGCCCTTTGGGGCACACTACCTCAACTGTGCTGTCCTGCCCCACGGCAAAGCGGTAATTCTCGCCATCGCGCGGGCACCCGCGTTGGTTCCACCAGCGTTCGTCCGGCAATCGCGATGCCGCGGTCCTTACCGCCTCCCGGCGACGCGCGCATTCCTCCGCCTCTTCCGCCGCGCTGTATCTGATGAGGGGCGGGATGGCGGCCGCGCTGAACGCAATCAGAGCGATCACCAACCGGACCACCAGCGGCATGGTCCTGCGTCTCATCTCGGTCTCTCCCGTGCCGGGGAACTGCGTTCACCTGCGGGCGCTCGGTCCTGAACGGTGATGAGCGACCGAAGGCGTTTCACCGTCACGGGTCCAATGCCCTTCACCCGTTCAATCGCACCCACATCAGGAAAGCGTCCCTTTGCGCGCCGGTAATCCAGTATTGCCTGCGCCTTTTTCGGCCCGATTCCGGGCAGCGAGACCAGTTCGTCAAACGAGGCCGTGTTGATGTCAATCAAACGCGATCCGGTTGAAGGCGCAACCTCGCGAGCCAGACGCGCCAGCTCAGGCGACCGAACGAGTCGCAGGTCAGACGGTTCCGGAATGAGCCAGACAAGGAAACAGCCAACCGCGAGGCTCAACGTCAACGCGGCGAGGGCGGCAAGCTCCCGACGCGAGAAGGCAAAGCGCCTTTCGTTCGCACGCACGGGACTTTGACTCGAACCGGAAATCTCCATTGTCAGCCACGGTTACCGTTCGATGATTGTCGCCAGAAGAACTCGCGCGACACTCCCGAGGCTCTGTGGCGAGCACTTGTCGGGGGTATCGGCATGGGTATGCCAGTACGGATAGGAAAAGTCGATAACATCGATGGCGCGCCACCCGGCTTCAATCAGCGGAACGTGATCATCGTGAATCTCCACGCCCATGGAACGGATGAACGCACGTTCGCCCAGCCTTTCCGCAGCCCCCCACACCCGGTCTACGACCGCCGGAGCTGCCTGCCACGAGAACGCCTCGACAGGCAACTGGAGATTCCGGTCGCCTACCATGTCCACGAGGATGGCCATTTCGTGCTTCTGGCCATTCCAGCGCCGCGCAAATTCCCTCGACCCGAGGAAGTAGTCCTCCAGCCGTCCTTCCTCCCCGTAGTCCTCGCCGTCGAAGAAGACAATATCTATGCCCACGGGGGGCGAAACTTGTTTGAGAACGGTGGCAATTTCAAGAAGAACGGCCACCCCCGAGGCACCGTCATTCGCTCCAAGGATCGGCAGGTTGCGCCGTCGCGGATCGGAATCGTGATCCGCCCGCGGCCTCGTATCCCAATGTGCACACAAAAGATAGCGTCTATTCCGGTGGGGCGCAATCCGCCCGATAATGTTCGTCATCGGCGGCGTGCGATTGCCGTGTGAGTCAATCGGCTGGAAATGCTGCAATTCTACCGTATCGGTGAGCGCGTTCAACTGACGGACGAGGTAGTCACGGCAGGCTGCATGGCCCCGGCTCCCCGGGTTTCTCGGGCCGAACGCAGTCTGGGCAGTGAGGTACCCGAACGCCCGTCGCTCATTGACGGAACCCAGCGCCCGGCTTAAGTTTGCGGAATGGCAACACGCTGCGAACAGACCGCACACGAGAGCGACCAAATTCAGCTTTTTCAAAATGCTTTCTCCTGTTTCGTTCACGCCATCGTGAAAGATGGCACGAGGTCACGCCGAGACGCAAGTCTCAAACAATATTGGAGGTACGCGATGTCGCCACGCACCGTCGTCCCGCTGGTGGTGCTGGGGTTCTCATTCCTCGCGCCTTCGTTTGCCACCGCCGCCATGAGATCCGGGGAATGGGACAGAAGCGTGTACTTCGGCCCGTTTGCGGTGGGGTATGCCACCACAAAGCCTTTCTCCGGCGGCGGCACGCCTCAGTTGCGCTGGGGCTGGAAAGTTGAAGGCGGCTGGACCGGAGGCGGATTCGGCGGCGCAAGCACTTACAACGACGCCCTCATCGTGTCCCCTCAGGGCCTGATCCGCCTTGCCATTCCGCTTGAGGGGACCATGGTGCTGTACCCTCAACTCGGCCTTGGCATCGCTGCGCGGTTTGACGACGGATCCGGCACTCATAGTGGCACCTGGGTCGGTCCAATCGGCTCCTTCGGCATCGGTCTCCAGTTCGGCAAATGGGGCGCACTGATTCAGGGCCCCGGGCTGCCCGGTATCGGCGTTACTTACCACTTCCAGTAGGCTGCAATTGCCCATGCTTGCGCTGCCCGTGTTGCTCGCCCTCATTGCCGGTCTCCTGATCGGCCTCGCCGCCGCTCTGTTCGTGGCGCGAAACCGTATCGAACGCGCTCGGACACAGGCAGCGAACGACGCGGCAACCGCACGTGCAGTGCTGGAAGAACGATTGCGTTCAACCGACGAGCTGGCTGCGGGGCTCCGTGGCCAGCTCGCCGCGCTTCAGGATGACCTGCGCCACCGCACGGAACAACTCCAGCAGGAGGCGGAGCGTCGCTCTGCGGCAGAGGCTCAGGCAGCCCGTATCCCCGAGCTTGAATCATCCCTCGAGGCACTCCGGGCCTCCAATGCGGACCTCGGAAAAATCCGTTCCGAACTGGAAACCCGTATCGCTGAGGAACGGAAAGCCACCGACGAGAAAATGGCCATGCTTCAACAGGCACGGACAGAGCTTTCCGACGCATTCAAAGCCCTTTCCTCGGAAGCGCTCAACTCCAACAACAAAGCGTTCCTCGAACTCGCCAGAACCCACCTGGAAAAATTCCAGGAGGGCGCAAAAACGGATCTCGAAGCGCGCCAGAAGGCGGTCGAAGAACTGGTGAAACCGGTCAAGGAATCGCTCGTTTCCATGGACACCAAACTCCAGGAACTGGAAACGAAGCGCGTATCAGCGTATGCCGAGTTACTGACGCAGGTCAACGCGATGAAAGACCAGCAATCCCAGCTCAAAAACGAAACATCCCGGCTCGTGCAGGCCCTTCGAACGCCCAATGTTCGCGGCAGATGGGGCGAAATCCAGTTACGCCGCGTGGTCGAGATGGCCGGAATGTTGAATTACTGCGATTTTGACGAGCAGGTGCCCGCGAAAGAAGGCGAAATCCGCCCCGACATGATAATCCGGCTCCCCGGAGGGCGAAACATCGTCGTTGATGCGAAAACCCCCATCCTCGCCTACCTCGATGCCATCGAAACAGACAACGAAGACAAACGCAAGGAACACCTCGCGCGGCAGGCGCAGCACGTCCGTGAACACATAAAAAAACTGAGCAACAAAAGCTACTGGGACCAGTTCGACAACACGCCCGAGTTTGTCGTCCTGTTCCTTCCCGCCGAATCCCTTTTCGCCGTCGCCCTCGAACAGGACCGGACGCTCATCGAAGAGGGCGTGAAGCAGAGGGTCATCCCGGCTTCACCTATTACCCTGATCGCACTCCTCCGCGCGGTTTCGTACGGATGGCGGCAGGAGGACATCGCGAAAAGCGCGGAAGAAATAGCCGAGCTGGGCAAAGTGCTTTACGATCGCATCGCCAACATGGCAGACCACCTCGACCGACTGGGTGACCGCCTCAAAAGCGCCGTGGACAGCTACAACAAAGCGATCGGGTCGTTCGAAACCCGGGTCCTGGTTTCCGCCCGCCGCTTCAAGGAGCTGAAGGCGGCCGCCGGAGACGAAATCAAAGAAATCCCCCAGCTCGACATCGTCCCGCGCACGGTGGATATTCCGGACTTCCCCGCGCCGAGGTTGTCGCCGCCCGCCCCCGGCAACGAACTATCCGCTGGCGCGTGAACACCGCAACTGACCTCGGCAGGTCCTCCTTGCTTCCCTGTCATTTCCAGCTGTGGCAAATAAACGTGCTCGTGTCAACACTTTTGCCTTCGATTTTCCAATTTCGGTACAGTTTTTTCTGAACCTCGGTTCCGCGGGGCTTGCACAGAAAAACGGAACTCGCTCGTCGAGGGCTGGATTTGACGCACCTCCCTCAGGCAGCGCTCATCATCAGCCGGACCTCACGGCCCGATAAGGGGACCACAAAGCCGTTACCTGCAGGCACATGCGGGTGGTCTGGATTCCCGAACGCCGTCCACCCGGCGATCTCGTCACCCGGTACACCGGTCACCAGCACGTCGTTCTCGTAAGGGTCTTCGTTCACCAGCGCGAGCAACGTCCGCCCGCCGAACTCCCGCAGGAAGTACGAAACGCCTCGCGTCGCGGGATACTGCTTAGTGTCCACCCGCACCTCAAGAACCGGTGCATGTTCTGACAGGAGAAAAGGCGAGAGCGCGGACAGTTCACGAACAGCCGCCATAAGGTCATCCAGGAACGGCGCGGGCCGGTCCTCATGTGCGGAACCGTACCAGAGGAGACCGCACGCCCCGTGAGCGATTGCCTGCCATGCCATGAACCGGTAGTCCGACCAGGTGGGGTACGCGACGGGAACGTCCGGGTGCTTTTTCCCTTCCAGACGGTGCCATGAGAACGCCTGCTGAACAAACCAGAACTCGTGGTCCGGTGCCGTCGCCCGGAAACGGTCGCAAAGAAGGGCGATCATGTCGTGTGTGCGGATCCTCGCGCGCCGCGGGTCCGGCGTCTGGGGAACGACAGGGTAGAAGTCAGTGCTGATGATATCCACGAACGGAAGACATCGGGAAAGGATCTCCATGTCGGATCGGGCGGCTTCGTTCAGCCAGATGGGACGCCCCGGGTCCAGAGACCGGACGATCGCGGAACCGCGTTCCAGACCGCGGACGAGCGCATCGTATTCCTGCGCCAGTTCTTTCCGCATCCGTTCCGGTTGATCCCACCAGAAGGTCGCCAACCCGCCGGTAACCCTGCGGTTGGTGTTCCAGATGATCTCGTCCGGAGCCTCCCACACGCACAGCGCCGGATGATCTTTCAGGGCGTCGACGGCGGTTTGCAGAGCCGCGCCGTCGTCGTTCGCACCCAGCACCATGGGCAGCGAGACCCACCCTTTCATGCCGTGGCGATGCACGGAGTCCAGGTCCTCGCGGCCCGCGCAACGCAGAAGATCGATCCCGGCGGATTTCCAGAGAGCCCATTCCTCCTCGCTGCGGGGCAACTCATACATTCCGAGCGGGAAACACGCGCCCACCGCCATCATGGTTCCTCACTGAAATGCGAACAAATCGTCGGTTGGACACCGCGAAACGGTCTCTCGACCCGCGCCCGTACACCGCAAAGGCCGGGAAAACCTGGTACGGCGACTCTCAGAGAAACAGGGGCCGAAGTACGTGGAAAAAGACGACGCACAGGAGGCCGGCGGCCGGAAACGTAATCAGCCACGACCACACGATCTGTCGCACCATTCCCGTGTTGACCGCGGACAACCCCCGGGCAAACCCCACCCCGACAACCGCCCCGATGATGATGTGGGTTGTCGACACGGGCAGCCCCAGTTTCGACCCGAGCAGCGTTATTGATGCGGTGCTGAACTGGATGACGAACCCGCGACTCGGAGTCACTTCCGTGATTTTCCTTCCGATGGTTTCTATCACCTTGTAGCCGTACGTCGCAAGACCGACTACGATTCCTACCCCGCCGAGAGCCATCAGAATCGTCGCCGGGTCATGGAAACAGCTCAGGAAACCAGCTTTGCTCGACACCACAACGGCGGCCATAGGCCCCACCGCGTTGGCAACATCATTCGAACCGTGAGCGAACGACACGTAGCACGCCGTAATCACGAGCAGGGGACGGAACTGGCGTTCCACGTTGCGGGACTGGGTATCCCTGTCCGCTCCGTGGTCTTGTCGCCGTCCCAGAACAACCCGCGCGCCCATGGCGGAAAGAAGACCCACGCATCCGGCCAGCGCAAGCGCCTGACCGATGGGGAGATCGAGATGGAGGTTCGCCAGCCCCTTGTAGACCATGGAGAGAGTCAGTACCGCGCCGGTCACCCCGATGATTACCGGCGTAACCGTTCTTGCGCGCCTTGCAGGATGGTCGTGCGCGAATACCGCCCTCCGTATCACGCGGAAAAGCACCCACGCGAAAAGGCCCCCGAGGAACGGCGATAGTACCCAGCTCGTCCCGATTCTGGCCAGTGTCATCCACCGAACTGCACCCCCGCCACTCGCGGCGAATCCAAACCCCGCCACCGCGCCGATGATGGAGTGTGTCGTGGACACGGGCCATCCTTTCCACGTGGCAATGTGGAGCCAGACTGCTGACGCCAGAAGCGCGGCGAGCATTCCGACCCCCATGAACGGACCAACTTTCTCCACGAATGGAACGTTTATCACCTCGTACCGGATCGTGTTGGTAACCTGCCCGCCGGCAAAAAAGGCACCGGAGAACTCAAAAACCGATGCAACCGCTACCGCGGCGCTCAGAGTCAGAACACGGGATCCGACGGCGGTTCCCATCGCGTTGGCAACGTCGTTCGCGCCAATAGTCCACGCCAGATAGCACCCGGCAACCAGGCCAGAAATGGCGAGGATGACGGGATCCGGCACGACGGGCTCCTGGATTCGGGGGGAACGAAGCGGGTTGATGTCAGTGCGCGAGAAACATCCGAAGCCTGTTGGCGGCTTTTTCCGCCCTGTTCGCCACACTTCCAAGACGACGGATAATTTCGATCCACATGAACAACGCGCCAGGTTTCATCGAATCCTCGATCTCGAACAACCTCCGCGATAACGCTTCTTGCGCGTTGTCTGCTTCGTGTTCCAGTCTGCCTACCTTCCGAATGAGTTCCGTCACGCGCTCGGCTTCCTTGCCGACGAACGAGGCTTCGACCAGTCGATCCAGTTCGCCGATTACCTGCGAGTAGCACGCCACCGATTCCAGCGTTTTCTGCACGAAGGGGTCCAGCAGATCCACGAGCGCAGGCTGGACTTCCATCTTCCGCATCGTGACGATCATTCCGACATCCTCCGCCGCGTCCGAAATTCCGTCCTGCGTGGAAAGTATGTCGAGCAGGTCCTGTCTTGCCACGGGAAGGAAGATACTTCGAGGCAGATGGTCCCGGAGTTCGTTTTTGATCTCGTCCGCGGCATTTTCGAGGGTGGAGATTTCCCGTGCGAGTTGTTCCGTGCGAGGGTAATTGCCAGCGAGAACGGAATCCATGAGCGGATCCAGCAGTTGCACACACTTGTCCACCGCGCGCATGTGCTCCTGAATAGCGCCCCATGGAGAATGCGAAAACAGGGCAAGAATAGAGCGAGCCACGGCACACCCCCTCCGAAACTTGAAGCGATTCGCGACGTTTTCACGGAAAGTATACGGAACGCTTACCCTGCGGGGAAATGCTTCGGCAGGCCGCGCCCGGTCCTATCCGTTTTCCTCGCTTGCGTGGGGAACAGACCCGCAGGCGGGATTCTTGTCAACGGGAGAGTACCACCCGGGCGAGTTTGCGGCTCGAACCTGCATCCAACCGGACGAGGTACACGCCGCTTGCCATGGGCGCGCCGGATTGGTCGCGCCCGTCCCAGACTACCGAATAGTTGCCCGTGTCCCGGCGTCCCGCCGCAAGTTCACGCACGAACTGGCCCGTTACCGTGTAGACCGCGAGGCGCACGTGCGCCGGCTCAGGGCAGCCGAAGCCGATGGTACATCGCGGATTGAACGGGTTTGGCGAAACGGACAGAGCGACCTGTGCCGGCGTCGGGAAACCACTGGAACGGAGAGCTGCTTCCTCGTTCACAGAACCTTTCACAAAGCGCGCTTCTCCGCTTGCTGAACGCACCACAACGGATCCCGGCGCCAGCGGGCGCGCGCCGGCCGCGGCAATCAGGACCTGATCCGCCGACCGGACGCTTTCAACCAGCCAGTCCGATGGAAACTCGGGTATGACAGAACCTCCCTGAAAGACGGCGCTTACAGAGAACACGGGACTTTCGGTGTGCAGACGCCACGCCGCGCCGTCCGACGTACCGGCCCTCACGAGTTCCGCGTCAGACCGGGCGGGCTTTGCGGTCTGCCGCCAGTTCCCCGTCACGTCGCCCATTGCCTGAACGGAAAGGTCCCGCGGCACCGTTTCTCCGAGTGAACCCATGATGGTGAGCGACTCCGGAACGGCAACCGCAAGGCGCCCCCCGGAAAAAACCTTGCGCCGACCCACCACGAACTGCAGAATCTCTGCGGCATCAAGCGCCGTCAGCGATCCGTCACCCGTGACATCGGCCACTGCCATTGGGGCGCCGATTGGCGCGCCGGAAACAACCGACCGAAGCACCTGAGCCGCGTCGAAGGCAGTCACTGCGGGACGGAAAGGCGTCTCCCCCGTGATCGTGACACCCACCCGGTGGGTTCCCGCGGCAAAAGGCCCTGCGGCAAAAACGCCGTCCTCCCCGCTTGTGGCCTGTGCAAGGGCGTTTTCTCCGGTGACCGTGAACGATATGCCGGACACCGCAATCCCTCCGGCATAGCGGACGGTTCCGTACAGGAAGAACCCCGACCCGGGATACAGATCCACCCGGTGCTGCAGCCTGTCCCCCGATTCCCAGACTGCGGCAGGAACCTCCACGCACTCGGAACCGTCCACCATGAACCGGAGCGAATCGCCCGGTACCGCACCTTCGTCCTCCGGCGTGAGCGGGTCATCCCCGTACACGTGGAGGTACCCGTACTGGCCGGGAGTCACCACCACGAAGCGGCCACATTCCACCCCGCCCGGATCGAACACCTGCACAAGCGAACCTGCGGCAAGCGGGCGGCCATCCGGGCCGGTACTGGACGGGCTGAAATAATCCCGCCAGTACTGGCTCGGGGAAAGCGCCACGGCTGCCCCCCCAAGAATCAAGGCCGCGGCAAGGACACCGTACGCCGTCGGTCGGTGCATCCAGTGGCTCCTAGCGGGCAAGGACTGCTCTCCGGGTGATCACACCGTCCGGCGCGGTCAACCGGATGACGTACAGGCCGCTGGCAACCGCACGACCATTTTCATCAACGCCGTCCCACGCCGCTTCGTGACGCCCCGGCCCGAGATCCGCGCTGATGACCGTGCGCACGTGTCGTCCGAGACCGTCGAAGACCTCCATGCGGGTCTGCCCACGGGTGGCCAGCTCAAATCGCAGCAGCACCGACGGATTGAACGGGTTGGGTTGTGGCC
This sequence comes from Candidatus Latescibacterota bacterium, assembly GCA_022706085.1. Lineage (GTDB taxonomy): Bacteria > Latescibacterota > MWCZ01 > MWCZ01 > MWCZ01 > MWCZ01. The sequence goes on from JAKJDF010000002.1 coordinate 117,942, forward strand.
CGTCAAACGCGAACCGTGCCGGCCGTGGTTCGCTCACCGCGGTTGGTGCCGACGACAGCGCAAGATCAGCCCGCGTCACAGAGAGCGAGCCGGTCCAGACCGGCGTTTCCCCCGGATATTCACGCCCGTCGACGATCACGCGCAGCGCGTCACCCGGACGCGCACCTTCGTCCACGTCTGTCGCCGGATCGTCGCCGTACGCGTGGAGGAAGCCGTACCTGCCTGCCGCACGGGTAACCGTCCGCGCGCAGATGACGCCGTCCGGATCGCGCAGAAGAACTTCCGTCCCGGCGGGGGCCGGTACGCCATCAACCGTCAGTGTCCCGTAGAAGTCGGCCCATTCGCGCGTGGGGACCGGCCCCTCCGCCGTCAGCGCTGGTTTGGCATGCGGGGGTTGAGCAACCGCAACGCCCTGACGCCACACCAGTGTTGCCGGATCGGCCATGGAAATCCAGTAGCCGAACGCATGACGGAGCACGGTGAGATCGCTGTACGGACTGCCGGGCACGAATGTCTTCGCCCCGTTTTCAAACCCGCCGACCACGCGAACCCTGTCGAGAACGGTGGAGAGTGCGTCCGCCGGTGCGCGTGCGGTTACCGAAAGGTAACCGATCAGATTCCAGCCGGCGTTCAGGGAAATCGGAGTGTCGTCATGCACGCGGGCTGCAGAAGGAGCCAGATCACCCGCTTCTTCCATCCTGATCCAGTAGCCGTGCACGCCGTCAAGGGAGGTGAGGTCGCTGTAAACCGCCAGCGAATCCACATACGTGCGCGCGCCGCCCCAGCGGTTATCAAACCCGGCAACGAAGGAATACTTGCCGGCAATGGATGCCAGCGCGCCGGCAAGCGTCGTGTCGTTGGGCGCGGCGGCCAGCGAGATGAGATGCAGCCCTCGCTCAAGACGACGAGTTGTGGCCGATGTCGCGAAAACATCAACGCGGGTTACGCTGAAGTGGGCGGTGTACACAGCCTTCGCGCCGGTCGGCACATCATTCACGAAGAACGCGAGGGTATCGCCGATTGAGGCGCCCTCGACTTCAGGCGTGGAGGGGTCGTCGGCGTAGACGTGCATCAACCCGTATTTACCGGGCTCAGTCGCCACGCAGGAGCCGCAGACGGTTCCACCCGCATTGCGCACCGAAACTACGCTGCCGACCGGGAGAGGCTGGCCGTCAAGCGTCGAGGCGGGACTGTAGAAGTCGGTGAAGGACGTACTGACCATGCGCGGATGGATCGGTGTCACGGTCAGAAGCGCGTTTTCTGCGGGAAGCGTGAAATTGCGGAAGGACCGCGGGTACGCACCGGGAACCTGCACGGCGAGATCGTATTGCCCGGCGGGAATGCCGTACGCGGCGAACTGACCGTTTTCCGAGATCGCGACGGTGTCAACCGGCAGGCTCGACAGCGACGCGACGATGGTTCCGCCCGCGACATTACCGCCGCCCGTCCACGCAACGCGGCCGGTGAAGACAGTCACGCCGGCCGCGTACACGGTCAGACGGATTGGGATGGTTATCGTATCGTTCACCGCATCGTTGGAGACCATCATCAGGGTGGCTTTGTAAAGGCCGGGATTGAGCCCGACAGCCGAGAAGGTGAGGTCTACGACCGCACGTCCGCCCTCAGCCAGTGTGCCGGAGCTCTTGCCTATCACCAGCCAGGGGATGTCCTTGACCGCCTGATTGCTGTCCGCTTCGGTGAGCCACCATGCGAGGGCGTCGGGGCCGCCGTTGGAGAAGGTGAACGGCCAGAACTCCTGCGTGCCGGTGCGGATGCCGCGTTCCACGGTGGCCGCATCCAACTGGACGGAGGCGCCCCGCCCGACAATAAGCCGGGCAGCCTGCGCGGTGGTGTACTCGTTCACTCCACCGCCGGCGAGGTTGTTGCCGTCGAGATCGGCGTACACCCATGTGACGCCGCCATCAATGGAGCCACGGAACGCGACATCGAACTCGCCGGAGGAATCCACGCGGACGGAGCCGTAGAACCGGTCGAAGCTGGAGACATCGTCAAGGTAGCCGGCGGCGAACCACGTCCACGAAGTGTCGTTGGGCATGGTACCGCGCGGTCCGACGCCGAACTGGCCGACGACGTTCGCGCCCTGTCCGGCGTTGCTTGTAACGGAGGGTTCGTAGATGCGGCCGATGTACCGCGGACTTGCAAGCCCGGGCACGGCAAACGCCAGCGCCGGACCTTCCAGCCTGACGGAGTCGGCGAGGGCCTGCACGGCGAGGTTTTCGCCGATGCGGACGTCGTCTATCCACCAGCCATCGGCCTGTCGGTTGTAGCTCGAATTGGCGGCGTCGGCGTCATCGTCTATGACGAAACGCACACGAACCGCCGAGGCCCCGACGAACTGGTTCAGGCTGAGCGAAACTTTGGTCCAGGTGGACACGGAACCGGTAGTCGAATTGACGAGATACCACACCGCGCCGTTATCGGGGCTGACGTAGACGCGGCCGTAATCGTGCTCGTTGTGGCCGTACGATTCATCCACAAAGAAGGAACCCCTGTGCCAAAACGTGAGCACGGGATTGGTCGCGCCGCGCAGGTCTATCGTTCCTGCCAGCGTCAGAGCGCTGAACGCATTCGAAGGGTAGTTTCCGGACGGGCTGTCGTGCATCTGGAACGGCGTTGTGCGGCCGCCGGTGACCGTTTCCCAGCTTGCGGTGTGCCACCGTGAGAAAACGGCGGTGTCGTCGAACGTCTCAACAAACGGATACGGGAACTCGCGGGCTACCTCCACCATGGAGATATCGTCAATGTGCCACCCGTCGCTTTCGTTGGACGCGTTCGACGTAAGGCGGAACCGGATCAGTACATCGGCATTGCCTTTCCAGGGCGAGAGATCAACCCGTTCCTCGCGCCAGCTTGCCTGGCTGCCGGTGAGGAAGTAGGCCTGGGTCCACGAAGAGCCGTTGTTCCCGGAAACCTCGATGTATCCCCAGTCGGAGTTGGGTTCAAACGAGTAGCGCTGCCAGAAGCGCAGCTCAGGCGCAACCGCGCCTGCGAGATTGATGCGCAGAGTGAGCGCGGAGTTTGTGTTCGGGGCGTAGCTCCCGGCCGGGCTGTCCGTCCAGTGCCATTCACCGGAGCGCGAACCGACGTTCGAGAGACCCCATGGGGATTGTGGGAACCATGCGTTCGGGCCGGATTCCATGTCGTCGAACAGGGGGTACGTGGCCATGCGTGGGCCGTTGGCGATGGTCACGTCGTCGATGTACCAGCCGTCCAGGTGCGTGGTGGCGTTGCTCGTGACACGGAACCTGAGGCCGATGGTGCTGCCCATGTAGGCCCCGAGATCTATCCGCTCGCTTGCCCACGAGGTGTCCACCCCGGTCACCGTCATCAGGGTGGTCCAGGTCTGTCCGCCGTCCGGGGATACCTCGACGTAGCCGAAATCGGTTGCCTGTTCGAAGGCGTACCGATGCCAGAAGGTGAGAACCGGCGCGGTGGACCCGGAGAGGTTCACCCGCGTTGCCAGTGCCGTGTTCGCGTTCGGTGGGTACGCCCGTCCGGGCCCGCTTTTCCAACTTGTCGGGACCGAATGGAACGATTCGGCAGTCGGCCCCCAGGGATCGCCCCAGCTCCAGTTTTCCGCGGCCGCGGACATGTCGTCGCTGAAGGGGAATGTCTTCAGCGGAATCGTGTAGTCAGCAGTAAGAATGTTGCTACCAGGGCTCACGTTTTCCAGCGTGTCCACGACATATATTCGGTACGAGAACCGAGTCGGCTCGATAAGGGCGAACGTGTCGGTCCACGCCGTTGTTGACTGGATGGCGATGGTTTTCACGAGGTCGCTGGATGTCGTCACGGCGCTGCTCGTGGCCCGACGGATTTCGTATCTGCTGAAGTCCGTGTCCGCGTTCTGCGTCCACGAAAGGGTCGCGTGGTGCTGCGAGCTCGACGTGATGGGGTTGAGCGTTACGGGAGCGGGAAGCTCTTCCACCCGGATTTCATCCAGCCACCAGCCGTCCGCCTGCCTGTTGTAGGTTGAGTTGGCAGCGTCGATGTTGTCGTCCACGACAAATCTCACGCGTACCGATGAGGCGCCGACGAACTGGTTGAGGCTGATGGTGGCTTTCGTCCAGTCAGACAAGGATCCAGTGTATGAGGCCATCAGATACCACACGGCGCCGTTGTCGGGGCTCACGTAAACCCGCCCGTAGTCATCCTCGTTGTGGCCGTAGGAATGGTCCGTGAAGAACGCGTACTTATGCCAGAACGTCATGACGGGGTACGTCGCGTTACGGAGATCTATCGTTCCGGCCAGTGTCAGGGCACTAAAGGCATCAGCGGGATAGTTTCCGGAACGGCTGTCGTGCATCAGATATGGTGCAGACATTCCTCCCGTCACGGGTTCCCAGCTTGCGGTGAGCCAACGAGAGTCCGTATTACCATCATCGAATCGTTCGACGAACGGGTAGGGAATCGCCCGGGCTACCTCGGAGAAGGCAACGTCGTCAATGTGCCAGCCGTCACTCTCCTGAGACCCGTTTGACGTGAGACGGAACCTGACCTGCACTCGTGGATTGCCGCGGAACGGGGAAAGGTCAATCGTTTCAGACACCCATTCCGCACTGGAACCCGTGACGAAGCACACCTGAGTCCACGACGCACCATCATTCGTGGACACCTCGACAAAGCCCCAGTCCGCGTTCGGCTCGAAGGAATACCTTTGCCAGAAGCTCAGTTGCGGCGCCGCGGCCTGGCTCAGGTCTATCGTGATACGCAAAGCGGTGTTTTCGCCTGATCGGTACACGCCCGAAGGACTATCCGTCCAGTGCCACGTTCCCGAGCGGGAATTTTCGCTGGAGAGCCCCCAGGGCGACTGGGCAAACCATGCGCCGTGGCCGCTTTCGAACTCGTCCTGCCAAGGGAACCCCACCATTCTGGAGCCGTTTTCCACCGCCACGTCATCGATGTACCACCCGCCCAACTGGGTGGAGGCATTCGCCATCAGGCGAAAACGCAGCCCGAGGGTGGAGCCGACGTATTTTCCAAGGTCGACGCGTTCCTGTGCCCATGCCGTGTCCACCCCGGTGACACGAAACACCTCCGTCCATGTCTGCCCGGCGTCTGTGGAGATTTCCACTACTCCGTAATCTGCGTTGGTTTCGAGGTCGTGTTTGTGCCAGAAGGTGAGAACGGGGTCGACGGAACCAGAAAGATTGATCCGGGTGGCAAGCGCGGTGTTCGCGTTGGCGGCGTACGCTTTGCCGGGGCTGTCAGTCCAGGAAGTGGGGGCGCTGTGGTAGGCCTCGGCGGTGGGCCCCCAGGGATAGCCGTAAGCCCAGTTCTGCGTGCCGATGTTCATCGAATCTGCGAAGGGGAATGCGACCAATGGGACCGTATAAGTCGCCGTGACCACGTTAGAACCGAGACTGACCGTTTCCAGTGTATCTACGACGTAGATGCGATAGCTGTACTGTGTCGGTTCGATCATGGCGACCGAATCGGCCCATGTTGTCACGATCGGATTTGTGATGGTTTTGACGAGGGTGCTGGAGCGGGTGATGGCGGTGCTGGTGCCGCGATAGATCTCGTACCGGGCGAAGTCGCCTTCCGCGTTGGGTGACCACGCGAGGTCCACGTGGTGCATGGAGCTGGATACAATCGGGGCAATCTCGGCCGCCCGGGGCAGGTCCTCCATCCGTATGTCATCGAGATACCAGCCGTCCGACTGCCTGTTATAGCTCGCGTTCGCGGCATCAACGTTGTCGTCGAGCAGGAACATGACGCGGACGCTTGGCGAACCTGCGAACTGGGAGAGATCGAGCTGTACACGTGTCCACGAGGTCAAAGAACCGTTATACGACGCGACGTTCACCCATGAACCGGGCCGCCCGTAATCTGACGAAACGTACACACGGCCCCAGTCGTCCTCGTTGTGGCCGTACGAGTGATCACTGAAGATGTTGTAGCGATGCCAGTAGACCAGGGTCGGGTTGTGCGCGGACGTAAGGTCGAACACTCCGGCGGAAACCATGCCGTTGTACGCCAGTGCCGGATAGTTCCCGGGTTTGCTGTCGTGAATGGCCGTGGGGCCGTTTGTCCCGTCCGTGACAGTCGCCCATCCGCCAAGCAACCACCGCGACGTGCCAGATTCGAAGTCTTCGCGGAGAGGATACGGCATGATGGCAAGCGGCGTCTCGTTGATGGAGAAAGAGTCAAGGTGCCAGCCGTCGCTTTCCACCGAACCGTTGGCCGCCATGCGGAAACGGATTCGGATGCCGTCGTACCCGGCCCACTGGGTGAGGTCTATGCGGCGCTCTGCCCATGTGGTCTGGCTTCCCGTGACTGATGCAACGGTGTACCAGTTTGTGCCGTCGGCGGAGACTTCGACGTGGCCGTAATCCACGTTGGTTTCGAACGCATAACGCTCGCGGTAGGTGAGCACCGGCATGATGGCAGTTCCGAGACGCATGGTGAGTGTAAGGGTGCCGCCGGCGCTGGGCGCGTAGTTGCCGCCGGGGGAATCGGACCAGTGCCAGAGCCCGCTGTACGCGTCGCCTTCACCGGGGGAGTTTCCGACGATTGCCCAGGAGCCGGTGGGGACGAAATTCGCGTTCGCGGCGGCGACCGTGTCGGCGAAGGGATACGGAAGCGCGAGTGTACGGGCGCTCGTTTCTGGAGATGAACCGGCGACTCCGGCCGTGTCGATCACGAACACTTTGTAGTAGTAAGTCGTGTAGGGGAGCACGGTGCGGTCAACGTACGAACTCGCGATCTTCGCCGAGAGGGTGTCTACCAGCGGGCTGGTCGTTGTGACGCCGGCGGTGGTGCCGCGCCGGATTTCGTAGCGTGCGAAGTCGTTACCGGAATACGGCGTCCATGAGAGGGTGATCTCGTTGGTTCCCGTGGCGGTGGCCGTCAGGTTGGTGACGGTGCCCGGGGCTGCGCGCGACGTTCCGGGTGCCAAGAGGATGGGCGCAGCGGAGACCAGACCCAACAGGACCGGCATGAGCACTCGAAGGCGTCGATCGGCGGACATGGCGTCACCCCTTGTCTCGACAGAAAGGCGCCCTCCCGCAGGGTCAGATACACAACGCCCGGAGTCGCGCCCGGTACTAAGAACCTGACACAGGATTGTGCGTGTTGTTAATCATTTTCATACGAACGCCAAAGCCAAAAATACCGTGTTCGAGTTGCGCGTCAAGACGCCCGGCGAGGAAGCCCGTTCCAGGCGAGGAAGCAGGGTGGTCATCTTCTCCCGCCTGGCGGCACCGGCGCGCGGCGCCAGAACTGGATCGGATCGTCTGCCATCATTGTGCCACCATGATTGACGCCGCGACATGAAACTGGAGATTGTGTCGGAAAATGCTTCCTTCCCTGCACGTGTTACGTGACCGGAGCGGCCCATGCGTTGATCGGGGTTGTTTTCCAAAACTGGACACCACAGCGCCACCGGGGTATGAGTACTTTTAGTGTCTGTGCCTTTCCGCTTCCCAGTCTGCATTTCGGGTTATCAAGGGTCGCATGAGCGCTGATCAGATAGTCATCCGCGGTGCACGAGTGCACAACCTTCGCTCGGTGGACCTGACTCTGCCGAAGAACCGTCTGATCTGCTTCACCGGCGTTTCGGGTTCCGGCAAGAGCTCGATGGCGTTCGACACCATCTACGCCGAAGGGCAGCGCAGGTACATCGAGTCGCTTTCCGCATACGCCCGGCAGTTCATGGAGCAGATGGAGAAGCCGGACGTAGATCAGATTTCCGGCCTTCCTCCCGCGATTTCGATAGAACAGAAGGCGGCCGGAGGCAATCCCCGAAGCACGGTAGGAACGATGACGGAGGTGTACGACTACCTCCGCGTTCTGTACGCACGCCTCGGAACACTGCACTGCGTTCAGTGCGGGAAGCCGATCACCGGACAGAGCCGGGATCGCCTGCTTGACCAGATTCTGCAACATCCCCCCGGGACGCGCCTCAACATTCTCGCGCCGATGGCGCGTGGCAGACAGGGAGAGTTCCTCGACCTGTTCGAAGAGTTGCAGCGCCAGGGTTTCGTGCGCGCGCGGGTGGACGGGCGCATTGTCAATCTCAGCGAGGACCCCAGTCTCGACAGGCATGCAAAGCACAATGTTGACGTCGTCGTCGACAGACTGGTCATGAGGGAAGGGGTCCGCGCCAGGCTTGCGGAGGCGGTGGATACCGCGCTTAACGTGGGAAACGGCACGCTGATCGTAAACGTGGTCCGCGACAATGAGGACCCGGGAACCGACACCGTCATGGGAACCGCGTACGCCTGCGCTGAATGTGGGATTTCTTACGAAGAACCGACACCGCAGCTCTTTTCGTTCAACGTACCCGCGGGAATGTGCCCCACATGCCTGGGCCTCGGGACACAGGTGAAGATCAACAGGGACCTGCTGGTTACCGATCCCTCGAAATCGCTTCGGGAGGGAGCGCTGGCGACGGTGGATGTAGACCGCAACCGGTGGCTCAGGCATCTGTATCACGGGGTTCTGCATCATTTCGGTGACTGTGGTCTCGACACGCCATGGAAGGACATTCCGGAACTCGCGAAGGAAAAGCTTCTCTACGGGCTCGACGGGCAGCGCATACGCTTTCGTTACGCCAGGAATCCCGGCGAACGGGGATGGACGCACCTCGACACGTTCGAAGGAATCATCCCCATGCTGGAACGCAAGTTCCGGGAATCGAAGGACGAAGGGGTAAAAGAGGAGCTGGGCGCGTTCACTTCGGCGGTGAGCTGCCCTGATTGCGGGGGGATGCGGCTTCGCCCGGAGGCGCGAGCCGTGAAACTTGGCGGGGTGTCGCTCCCCGAGTTGTGCGCAATGCCGATCGAGGAAGCGCACGGGTTTCTCGCCACGCTGCCGTTGTCGTCAACCGAGCGTCAGATCGGTCAGGACGCGCTGAACGAGATCCTTGCGCGGCTCGAATTCCTGATGAACGTGGGGTTGCGATATCTGTCAATCGACCGAACCGCACCCACGTTATCCGGTGGAGAAGCGCAACGTATCAGGCTTGCGAGCCAGATCGGAAGTGGACTCGTCGGCGTGCTGTATGTCCTGGACGAGCCGTCCATAGGTCTGCACCATCGAGACAATCACCGCCTTCTCAACGCACTCGGTCGCCTGCGCGATCTCGGGAACACGGTGATCGTGGTGGAGCATGACGAAGACACGATGCGGTCCGCCGACCTCGTGGTGGATTTCGGGCCGGGCCCCGGCGTTCGGGGCGGAACCATTGTCGGAATCGGGTCCGCCGAGGACCTGACGGGCACCCCCGATTCCATAACCGGTGACTATCTCGCGGGGCGCAGAAGGATAGATATCCCTGAGACGCGCCGCCGACCCAACGGCAACTGGCTCCAGATCACGGGTGCACGGCACAATAATCTGAAGAACGTGGATGTAAGGATCCCCCTCGGGGTGTTCGTATGCGTGACCGGGGTATCGGGTAGCGGCAAAAGCTCTCTGATAACCGACACGCTTCTGCCGGCGCTCATGCGGCATTTTTTCCACGCGCGGTTGCCGGTGGGTCCCCACGACGCGATCACGGGGATCGAGCATCTGGACAAGGTGATCCACATCGACCAGAGCCCCATCGGAAGAACGCCTCGCTCCAACCCCGCGACCTACACCGGCGTGCTGGATCCGATCAGGCGTCTGTTCGCGGAACTGCCTGAAGCGAAAGTGCGCGGGTACACGCCTGGTCGCTTCAGTTTCAACGTGAAGAGCGGACGTTGTGACGCGTGCGAAGGGAACGGAGCGACTCGCGTCCAGATGGATTTTCTCGCGGACGTCTGGGTGCCGTGCCCTGCATGCAACGGTGCGCGATTCAACGCGGAGACGCTGCAGATACGTTTCAAGGGCAAGAACATTGCGGACGTACTGGATATGGACGTACAGGACGCGCTCCAGTTCTTTGAAAACATCCCTTCCGTGCACCGGGTTCTGCAGACTCTCCACGACGTCGGACTCGATTACATGAAACTCGGCCAGCCGTCGCCCACACTCTCCGGTGGCGAGGCGCAACGCATCAAGCTGGCACGCGAACTGTGCCGCAGGAGCACGGGGCGGACACTCTACATTCTCGACGAGCCGACGACCGGCCTTCATTTCCACGATGTCAGCCACCTGCTGGAAGTGCTGCACAGGTTTTGTGACGAGGGCAACACGGTCGTTGTCATCGAGCACAATATGGATGTGGTGAAGACCGCCGACTGGATTCTTGATCTGGGCCCCGAGGGAGGCGACGAGGGTGGGCGGTTGATCGCGGCCGGGACACCGGAAGAGGTAGCCGAGATTGATGGTTCGTGGACCGGGCAGGTACTCCGGGACGTGTTGCGCGGCAAGGTGTACCGTCGAGTAACGCCCCGAGAATCCGAGAATGACGGTCTTTCGCGCTCGGCGATCGCGCTCGACCGGGACGAGTACCGCCCGATGGAGCGGATCACGGATATCACGGTGGTGGGTGCGCGGGAACATAACCTGAAGAACGTGTCTCTCGCAGTCCCGCGCGAAAAACTGGTGGTCTTTTCGGGGGTGTCTGGTTCGGGAAAGACATCCATGGCTCTCGACACGATCTACGCGGAGGGGCAGAGGCGGTATGTTGAATCGCTTTCCGCATATGCCCGCCAGTTTCTTGGCGACATCCAGAAACCGAAAGTTGATCAGGTTGAAGGCCTTTCGCCCGCCATCGCCATCGAGCAGAAGGGAGCGGGACGAAATCCCCGCAGCACGGTCGGAACGATTACTGAGATTTACGATTACCTGCGCGTGATCTACGCGCAGATCGGCGAAGTGTATTGCCCTGACTGCCAGATCCCCGCCGGTGCCCAGTCAAGCAGCGAGGTTGTGGAGCGTCTGACGGAGGAATTCAGGGGCAAACGCATAATGCTGCTTGCGCCGCTGGAGACGGAGAAAGGCGGAGATTACGATGATGCACTCGCCCGGCTGAGGAAGGAGGGGTATCTTCGTTGCCGCATTGACGGGGTTGTTCACCGTCTGGACGAAGGGATCGAACTGGACAGGCGGAGGAATCACTCGCTTGAAGCCGTGATCGACAGGCTTGAAATTTCGGACGACGAACGCGGCAGGCTGGGGGAGGCGGTTGAAACAGCCTTCAACAAGGGTGAGGGGAGGCTTGTAGTAGCCCGATTGGACGGCGGGGATGATATTGCCATCAGCCGGCACATCTCGTGCCCTTCGTGCGGGAAAAGCTTCGAGAAACTCACTCCCCAGATGTTCGCATTTAACCGTGCGCACGACATCTCTGCGTCCGGCATGTGTCCGGCGTGCCAGGGATTGGGAACCCAGCAGGGCCTGGCGGAAGCGGCGGTTATTCGCTCGGACAAACTGAGCATCGCGGAGGGAGCCATTGATCTCTGGGGCAAGCCGAAGGGCATGTTCCGGGCGCTTCTGGAGGCGGCGGGGAACGCTCTCGGTTTCGATCTTCACACCCCTTTGCGCGAAATGACTCAGGCTGCCCGTACGGCGCTTTTTTTCGGGGACGAGACTCGGTGGATCTCATGCAGCGAACGCGGCATTGAGTTTCAGTACCTCGGCGTGTTTCCCGCGGTGGATCGCACGTTGCGGCTTACACCCCAGCTCCGCGATCGCCTGGGACAGGTTCTTTCCGATGTGCCGTGCAGCACCTGCGGGGGCACGCGGCTGATTCCGCAGAGCAGAGCCGCCCGACTTCGGGGCGTACCCATTGCGGAACTGTGCTCGTGGCCGCTTGCGCAGACCCGCGCCTTTTTTGACCAGTTGTCGCTCAACCCTCGCGAGCAGCAGGTGGTAGGGGAGGTACTGACGGAGATTCGTTCTCGCCTGCGTTTTCTTGAGGAAGTTGGCCTGGGATACATTTCGCTGGACCGGCGGGCACCAACGCTATCCGGTGGAGAAGCACAGCGCATTCGGCTTGCTTCGCAGATCGGAAGCGGCCTGACGGGTGTCCTGTATGTACTTGACGAGCCCACGATCGGGTTGCATCCGCGGGACAACGCATTGTTGCTCAGTGCCCTTGAGCACCTGCGCGACTTGAACAATACCGTCATTGTCGTGGAACATGACAGCGATACCCTGAACAAGGCGGATTACGTAGTGGACTTTGGACCCGGCGCCGGCAATTCCGGAGGAGAAGTTGTCGCGACCGGTACGCCGGGAGAAATCCGGCAGAACCAGAGGTCGCTCACGGGGGCATTCCTTTCCGGACGACGGGCAGTACCTGTTCCACGCCAGCGCAGGGTGGGCACGGGAAAGGCGATCGAGATCATCGGAGCCCGGGAGCACAATCTCAAAGACATTCACGCGGTGTTCCCGCTCGGAACGATGACCGTGGTCACGGGGGTATCCGGTTCCGGTAAGAGCACACTGGTAAACGACACGCTTCATCGGGCTCTCGCGTGTGCTCTCCACAAAGCGCAGTTCATTCCGGGCGCTCACGACGAGGTGCGCGGTACGAGTTTTGTGGACAAAGTGATACTGATCGACCAGGAACCGATCGGTTCCTCCTCCCTCAGCAATCCGGCGACGTACAGCGGGGTCTTCGACGTACTGCGCGACCTTTTCGCGCAGGTGCCGGAAGCAAAAATGCGGGGATACACGGCGCGGCGGTTCAGTACGAACGTGCCGGGCGGGCGTTGCGAACGCTGCTGGGGGTACGGGAAACGGCACATTGAGATGCATTTCCTGCCCGATGTGTGGGTGGAATGCGAAGATTGCCACGGGTTGCGGTACAACAGGGAGACACTCGAGATAACGTTCGGCGGGGTGTCGATTGGCGAAGTGCTGCAGATGCCGGTAGAGGTTGCACTGGAGCATTTCCAGCGCGTGCCGCGGGTGCGGCGTTTGCTTCAGACGCTGTGCGATGTAGGCCTCGGGTACATGGAGCTGGGGCAATCGGCCACCACCCTGTCGGGAGGAGAGGCTCAGCGGCTCAAACTGGCCAGCGAGCTTGCACGGCCTTCAACCGGCAGAACGGTGTACATTCTGGACGAACCAACCACGGGGCTTCATTTCGCGGATACCGAACGGCTTCTCGACGTATTGAATCGCCTCGTTGATCAGGGGAACACGGTCATTATGATCGAGCACAACGTCATGGTGATTCAGGCGGCTGACTGGATCATCGATCTTGGACCCGAAGGTGGCGACGCGGGCGGCTACATCGTGGTTGCCGGTACCCCGGAGGATGTGGCGGCATGCGAGAGGAGCCACACGGGCGCAGTTCTGCGCAGGACACTCGCGCAGAAGATGCCGGCTGTTTCGACGAGCAAAGACGCCCGGGATGCAGTAGCGTTGGTCGAAACCGAGAAACAGGGGTTGGAGGAGGAGCCTGAGGAAGATGTTCCGTCCGAAGGCCCGGCACCGCCCTGGAAAACCGACGGGATCGCGTGGCACACCTCCGACAACCGGCTCAGGGAAGGCCGACAGCCGCTGTGGAAAGGAGCTCTGATCTTCTGGATAATTGACCAGATCAAAAAGATCGCCCCTGTCTCCGTTGTATGGTCCAACCAACATCTCGTAAGTGTGTATCCTGAGAGGGCACGTCGCTGGATTGCCTTCCGCACAGACTCCTGGCAGTTTGTGACGATGGAAGTCCGGATTCCAAAGGGCTCGTTTGACGGCGATAAATTGCGGAAACAGCTCGACCTGAAACCGTTTGACGAACTCGATGACGTTCCGCTGTACGGTTCGTGGTCGCGTGTTACGATGAACGGCCGAATCAAAACATGGACGATGGTGGAAATCGTTGCCTTCCGCCAGGAAGAGCTTGATACAGAAGGTTTTCGCAGCTTTCTTCGCGCTGCGTACCAGCTTTTCATGGACCACGAAGCAAAGGGAGGGAAGGCGAGGTCCGCCTGACGGCAAAAGCCTCACGACCTTGCCTGCGTCGAAATGGACAGCCGGGAACGTCTGCTCACCGCGATCAATAACGGGAAACCCGATCGCCTCCCTGTACAGGTTCACCGCTGGATGCCGTACTACCTCCGCACCTATCTGGGAGGCATCGATCAGTGGGCAGCCTATGAGCGGTTCGGGATGGATATGGTCATTTACTCGGATCCGGTCGTTTCCGTTGATGACACAGAACAATCCCGATGGATCCGCGAAAGAGTGCCGTACGGAACCGACCAGCAAGGTATCCACCACTGGAAAATCAGGGTTCGCACGCCCGGTGGAGACCTGACGGGTGCCGAAGCAGGGAACGATATCACCACATGGACCACGGAACACCTGATCAAAACGGAGCGTGACTTTGACCTGTTTGAGAGATTCTGCCCCTCGCCGACATTCGATTGGGCGCCGGTGGTGCGGGACCTCAAGCGTGTCGGGAACCGCGGCATTGTGAGGACTGCGTCGCGCGGATACGGGCAGGGAGCGCCGTGGCAGGACCTCTGTACGCTGATGGGAACGGTGAGCGCCATCATGACGGCACTGGACGAACCGGAACGTATGAGGCACATGCTCGATGTGATCCTGGCGAAAAGAATCTCGACGATCGAGAAGTCCCCGCCGAACCCGTCGGACATCGTTTCTACCGGGGGTGGTGCCGGTTCCGATACCGTAATCAGTCCTGACCTGCACGCCAGAGTCTGCCTGCCGTATGACCGCGCGTACCATGCCGCACTACGCGAAAAATCACCTCGCACGAAAATCGTGTATCACCTCTGCGGGGGCGTGATGAACCTGCTTGATTTGGTCGCGACCAACGGCGCAGATGGTCTGGAGACAATGACCCCGCCCGGCATGGGCGGCAACGCGGATCTTGCTGCGGCACAAAGAATGATCGGCGACAGGCTCTTTTTCGTGGGCGGGTTCGATCAACAGCAGGGATTTGAGCGGGGAACACCGGAAGAAACACGGCGTCTAGTGTTGCAGTGTCATGCGGCGTGCCCTGACGGTGGGTACATATGCTGCCCTTCCGATCATTTCTTTCACGGCGACCCGGAAAACATCCGCGCATTCGCAGATGCGGCGCGAGAATGCAGGTACGACGGTTGACGCAAGCCAGCGCGATCCCGGTGTGCCCCCGTCAAGGGCACGGAGGTTGCACGGCGTGTCTTTGCTGAAGGCTCCTGTGTTTCTCCGGATCAGCACCACAAAATCATTGACGAAAAAAGAACTTGTGTGCTTGCTTGACAGGAGGATTGGGGAGAAGTATCCTTATCTAGTGTGAGAGATTGTCTGTTGTACGCGCGGGGCCGAACGCCCGCATCTCTGCGCGTTTTGAAGGTCTCTCGTTGTTCAGGCTCTGCATGAACGGATGCATTCCGCCGGGGTTGGAGCGTGTTGAAAGTTCCGCCCGGAAGGAATTACTGGGAGTGATTGAGGGAGGGAACCACCAATGAGACGTGGTTTGCTGGTGTTGGTCGCCGGGATAGCAGTATGCGCCGCCGTCTGCGTGTCCCCCGTTCATGCGGTGAACCGGTATCCGGTGAGCATAGGTGTTTCGTACGGAAGCTGGACGCCTTCGCTGGACGCGTATAACGTGCGCTGGGTGGATCAGAGCAACCCGACGATGATAAACGTGGGTGGGGTGCTCACGGCAGTGTATATCCGCCAGCCTCTGGATTCGGCTCAGACCATCTGGGGCAAGCGGGTGGGGCCGGAGAGCTTCCTTTTTTCGTCTTCCAGCGGGCTCGGGCTGAACGCAAAATTGCGGCTGCACAACGATGTGTTCGCGCTGGTTGAGTACGACACGTGGAAGCAATCAGTGGGCAGCCGCCGGAACTTCGGGGGCATGATCGGGTACGAGGCCAATGAGATCAAACTGAGCCCGATCAGCGTGTCGTTGCTCTACTACATCCCGACCGAAGCAGGCAAATGGTGGCCGCACATCTATCTTGGTGCCGGCGGTGGATCGGTGCTTGTGGAACGCTCGAATTCCCAGTTGACAAATACGGGCGTCCTTTCAACGGTTACTTCCACCGGTTCTGGGCCGCTCTTTGTGGGAATGGCCGGTCTCGAGTACACGGTCCCCGTTCTGCAAGACCGATTAACGCTCTTCTTCCAGGGGCGTTATACTATGGGTAGTTTTGACGACCAGTTCCCTGTTCTGGGATCAACCGGTTCTCAGTTGATAGACGCGGTTACCGGTAAGCCCAGGAAAGAAGACGCGAGCGTGAGCGTCCAGGGGTCGAACATGAAGTTCGGCCTCTCGGTGAATTTCGGTCAGCTTGTGTCACGTCCGACGAAAGGTGTGTTGTCCGGCTTTCTTGAGGCCAACCGTCGCCGGGGTGGATATGCAATGGCGCCGTCCCGTGGCATGCAATCGGGCGGTTATGCCATGATGGTTCCCTACGCTTCGGAATCGGTTCAGGTGGTTGAAGGCGCGGGACAGGTCGACGAAGACCGCATTCGTCAGGTGGTCAGGGAGGAGCTGCTGGGCGCGAGAATCGGAGTGACTTCGGCGCGTCCCGTAGATGACCTCGCTGAGCAGCAGCTTCGCAGTATTCGCGAAAGAAGGTTGCAGGCCGAGCAGGAACTGCAACAGCTTCAGGAGTTGTTAAGGGAAGAAGGCTGATCCCCTCAGAACACGGGGGGCGGCGCCATTGCGCTGGGTAACCCTTCTTTTCTCGGCTGGATTGTTGTTCGGTGCTTGGGTGCCCGGAGGGGCGTCCGAGCACCGTTGTTCTGAGGCAATGGACCGGCTGCGTTCTGCCGGGTATGAGAATCTCGCGTGCGAAACCACCGACTCCAGTGTGGTCGTGTGGTGTGAAAATCGAAGAATCCGGTACCCTGTCGTCTGGATGATCGAGGCGCTGTCCGTTGCGGCGTCCGCGGCTCCGGACGACGTCATGGTGCACGTCGTGGCGGAGCGGCTTGCGATTCCGGTGACCGGGCTGAGCGCGCGGGCGGGTGATATCCGCGCGTGGCTGAACGGAAGCGTCGGGACGGAGGAATTCCGCCGATCGATCCGTGTGGAATTCGCCGGGTCGGAACGTCCACCAGAACGTCACAGCTCTTCGCTGAGAAAAGTGGACCTTGCAATCGGGCCCGGCAGGATTCTCAGCGAGTTCGGCCTTCCGGGCGTGTGGATCCGTGCGAATTTCGACGTAAGCGCCGAAATCTCGACGGCATTTCTTCCAGGGCTGAATGCGTCGGGGCGCATGTTCTTCCCGGCGTACAACACCGGTGGACCGGTAGACAACGACAGCCGTTACAATGAGCTGCGTCCGGGGTCAATGTTGCTGTCGTATCTCCGCCCGGTGGGCAGGAGTGGATTCCTTTCCTTCTGCGGCGGCATGGTCGAAATGGCGAACTGGCGGTATGATTCTTATGGTGTGGTCGTTGACGCCAAGCAGTATTCGTCAGATGGAAGCTGGGGGGTCGGTGGGAGCCTGGGTTACGTTGCGCCGGGAAGATACCAGGTTCTGAATGATCGCACTCAGCGTTATCGTTCCTGGATTTTTGTGTGGCCGCTTCACAATACGCCTTACGAGGCGTGGGCGAGTTACAGGGTAACCGGATTCGATCTGCGTATGACTGCCCGGTGGGGCAGGTATCTCGTGGGTGACCGCGCGTGGCGGATGGACGTCGAACGGTCATTCGGGGAAACGAAAATCACGGTTTTCGGTATCAAATCGGACGGGTACTCGGACTACCTGAAGCGGGTAGATCGCCAGAACACGAGGCTTCTCGGCGGGGTGCGAATGGAGATCCCATTGCCTCCGCGGGAGCGCGGAATGCCGGACAGGTTCCGCGTGACGTCGGCCCCGGCATTCGCATGGTCGTATCGCTACCGAGTGGGTGATGTTGGAGTGGATCTCGTTACGAGGCAGGCGGTGGAAGATCACGTAGGCGCGTACAACCCGATAACCATTTACAACAATCTCGAGCGCGCGCGAAGTCAGGTGCGCGCACGGCAACCAGAGGCACGCCAGTGAAGACGCACCTTTTTTTCGGTGGGGGAACAATGAAACACAGAAACAGATCACTCGTGGTCCTTCTGGGACTGTCGCTCGTGGCAATCGGCGCTGGTTGCGGCCGCAGTGTCGTCTCGCGTACCCAGGAGAGCAACTGGGTCGTGCCGCCGCCCGCAACATCTATTGACGTCACGCTGAACGCCCCGACAGGCGGCGGCGCGGCTGATATCCAGGGAACGCGCGTTGTGCTCATTTCCGGCGGTGCCATTCTGCGGGATACGACGCTTGCCGCGGTAACAACGGCGCCGTTCAAATTCACGTTCGGGAACCTTCCCGGCGCGGGAACATACCAGGTCGCGATCGTCAAGGCCGGTTACACGATGCAGGTAACGACGGCTTCAATTACGGGATCCGCCGTTCCGCAGGTCGCGCTGACACTCCGCAAACTGGAGAACACGAACACGATTTCCGTGGTCAGCGCCACCGTGACCAACCCCGCATCGCCGACCACCATTACGGTGACGCAGCCACCCGTTGTGACGGGCACTTACGCGACCGCGGCTCCAGCGCAGGTGACACTTCCGGCGAGTTCGGGCATAAGCACGATCTCTGTTGCCGCGCAGACCGCATCGGAGGTGCCGCCAATCAGCACGACGCAGTCCGTCGTGAGTGCGGTGCAGATACAGACGGACGCGACGACAACAGGCACGGTTGCGGTCAAGTTCCCGCTTCCTCTGAATTCGTCTGAGTTTGCGGCGGCCGCAGGAGGCACCGTGGATGTTCTTCGGCTGAATCTTACCACGATGACGTGGGTCAAAATTGGAACGGCAACTATCGGTGCTGATGGCACGGCGACGTACAACGTTCCCGGGTTGACCAGCACGAATACGGTCCTTTCCATAGGCAAAACGCCGTCAATCGCTGCCGCCGTGCAGACTGTCGCCACGTCAACCCTGCTGACGCCGGACCAGGTTGCAAATCTTGTCATGAGCGGTACAACAACCGTGACTCAGCCCCTGAACGTCTCTGTGGCACTGGGGAAAATGGCACGTGCGAGCGGAACGGCAGAAACCGCCATTGATCCACCCGCAGGCATGGATCCTGCGTACTGGCAGATGGTGTTGGGAGTGTTGATGGCCCGCCTTCCGGAGCTGGAGAACTACTTCAAAAACGGAACGCAGCAGGCCGAATATCCGTTGCCGAACGAACAAGCCACCCTGCAGAAGGATCGAAGGGCGTACACGTTCAACTTTACGTACACCTGGAACAGCGGTGTTTCAAGGACTTTCAGAATTGTGGTCACCTACGACCACATCAACATCAAGCCGATCGGCCATTCGTCCGGCGTGGGTGGTTGATTCGGACTGAAATGACCCGTGATCGGTGTTGGTTGATCTATCACCCGCGAGCGAGCTGCCCCCACCGGCTCGCTCGTGTTGTTTCACCGCCAACCATCTGAGGAGGCCCCATGGCAAGTGTGAACAAAGTGATTCTCATCGGGAACCTCGGCAAGGATCCAGTGGTCGACCAGACGCCCTCGGGGACCCCACGATGCCGCTTCTCCCTCGCGACCTCGGAGAACTTCACGGACCGGGAAGGCAAAAAACAGGAACGGACCGAGTGGCACAACATCCTGATCTGGGGAAAACTGGCGGAGGTTGCGGGTCAGTATTTGCGAAAAGGCAGGCCGGTGTATCTCGAGGGCAGGATTGCGTACAGGAGCTACGAGGACCAGGAGGGCAACAAAAAGAACTTCACCGAAATCGTGGTCACCTCCATGCAGCTTCTTGGATCGCGCTCTGACCAATCAGGGTACGACAGCGACGTTCCGCCGCCGGAGGAGCCGCTCTCCTCGGCAACCAGCACGCCGCGGCGGGGGGCGCCACCGCGGAGGCAGAAGGAAAACGGGATTGAGTTGCCGGAGGATATGTCCGCCGAGGACGAGGATCTCCCTTTCTGAGTTGCGAACCACTGACTGAGAGCGTCTCTTCTATGTTGAGGGGGCGCTCTCCTCGTTTTTGCCGGTTCCGTTCCGGATTTCCCGAATTACGCGTGCCGGGTTGCCCGCGATTACCACGCGATCGGGAAAATCGTGTGTAACCACCGCCCCCGCTCCCACTACCACGCCGTCGCCCAGAGTTACCCCGGGCAATATGACGGCATTCATCCCGATCCAGCAGTCTTTCCCGATCCTGATCGGTGGTCCCGGCAGGTGCCGCGTGTTGTCGGTCGGATCATGGTTGGCACTGATCAGGCCGACTCCCGGACCGATATTGGTGTTGTCACCAACGTAGATGCCGTTCGCCGCCTGAATGTAGCAGCAGGGAGAATCTCCGGGGAACGTGTTCTTGCCACGCACAACCCGTTCCGGATTCACCACCCGCGAGGTGAAGTGCACCCGCCAGGGCACATGTCCGTTGATGCGCAGAATCCTTTGCGCGATGAACCCTATCACATCGTCCCGCGTCATTCCCGAGCACCAGCTGAATGTTGTTGCCCCTGCCCGTGGCGTTTGGGTACTTTCCGAGTAGTCGCCGCAGGGGGATTTCCGTAATGATTGTACGCGCCGGCGGCGGCAAAACCCAGTCGGTTTCGCCGGAGATTGAACGGAAGACATAAGGATGAGGTTACAGGTATGGCACGTTCTGCTGAGGTACATCGTTCCACGAAGGAAACGAATGTCCGCATTGTGCTTTCGCTCGAGGGCGACGGCGTGTTCCACGGAAGCACCTCCATCGGCTTTTTCGACCACATGTTGACCCTTTTCGCGAGACACGGCGGCATGAGTCTATCCGTCGACTGCAAAGGTGACACCCAGGTAGATGGACACCATACCGTCGAGGATGTGGGGATTGTGCTCGGGACCGCAATCGCGCAGGCACTGGGTGAAAAGCGAGGCATACGACGCTACGCTGCGGCGTTCGTTCCGATGGATGAGTCGCTGGCGCGCGTGGTGATTGATCTTTCCGGGCGTCCTTACTGCGTGATCGGCGCCGAACTCACGCCTGCGAAGATTGGCGATTTCGACGTGGAGCTTGCGTGGGAGTTTTTCCGTGCCCTGTCTGTCCACGCCAAGTGCAACCTTCACATGGACCTCCTGAGGGCAGGAAACGCCCATCATGCGGTGGAGGCGTGTTTCAAAGCAGCGGCACGGGCATTTTCGGAGGCATGGAGCGTTGTTGGCGGCGAATCCGGTGAGATCCCTTCCACGAAAGGCGTTCTCTGATGGCCGATCTCCCGGAGACGGTGCGCGTATCGCTTGTCATCGTCACCTACAATCGTGCGGACGAACTGCTTCGCCTCCTTCAGTCGCTTCAGAACGACCTCGCCAGCCCGAACGTCGAACTGATCCTGGTGGACGACGGATCTACCGACGGCACACTTGAACGCGTCTCCCACCTCCTTGCACCGGTTGGCGAGCGCGCCACCGTGCTGCGGCAGGCCAATTCCGGACCCGGAATCGGGCGCAACCGCGGCATACTGCACGCATCAGGACAGATCGTCGTTTTCGTTGATACTGACTGCGTTGTCCATCCGGGGTGGCTTTCCGCTCTCGTGGAACCGTTTTCGGATCCGAAAATCGGCGCGGTCGGCGGACCGGACAGAAGCCAACCAGACGACCCCCTTTTCACGAAGCTGATAGACTACCTGATGACGTCCTTTCTGACCACCGGTGGCATTCGAGGGGCGAAGAAGACGCACGGTGGATCCTATCATCCACGCTCGTTCAACATGGCAGTCCGCCGTGAAGCCGCGATTTCGGCGGAAGGATTCCCTACCATCTGGTACGGCGAAGACATCCTTTTCAGCCGGCGCATTGCACGGGCAGGCTGGCGACTTGCGTTTTCGTCCGAAGCGTGGGTGTATCACCGTCGCCGAACCACCGTCCGCGCGTGGGCCCGTCAGCTCTTCCGTATGGGAAGGGCCCGCTGGTGGATGGGACGCCATGATCGAGGCCTTCTCGAGCCGCTTTATGTTGTCCCACTGCTCGAATGCTCCGCTCTCGCACTCGCGGTTGGGGCGGCAGTGATTTCGGGGAACATCGGGCCTGTCACCGGATCGTTTTTCGGCGTCGTCGTTGCGTACGGCGCGGCGCTTGGCGCAGATGCCGCCCGCCGCACACGGCACCCGGCGGCGTTTTTCGCGGCTCCTCTTCTGTTTGCCCTCCGGGAAGCCTCCTACGCTGCGGGCTCGATCGCGGGGATTTTTTCGAAAATCCCCGATCTCACCGGCGCGCTTCCACGCATGGCTGCGGAGACGCGGGAGACAGACGCATGAAGCCTCGATACCACCTTCGTTTCCAGGTCGCTCCGGGGCCGAACCTCGTCGCAGACTCGCAGATTCTGGCGGATTTCTGCAATCAGCACAATGTTGAAGAGGCGGTGTTGTTTGTCGCGGCCGAGGAATTGAACAACGGGTTGCTCTCGGAGGCAGAGGAAGCGCAGTGGTTCGACACCATCCGAACTGCAAAGCAGATTCTCGAAAACGCGGGTATTGTGGTGAGCCTCAATCCGTGGATGACGGTTCTGCACACTGACCGGGGTCGCCACTTCCCGCAGGATCGGACCTTCGCGCCGATGGTATCTCCCGAAGGGGAAGTCAGTACCGCCTGTGCGTCCTTTGCCGACCCGGCCTGGCGGGACTACATCAAGCATCTCTACAGCCGCTTCGCCAGCCTCGGATTTCGCGTACTCTGGGTGGAAGATGACTTTCGGTTCCACAACCACGCGCCCCTTACATGGGGAGGAGGATTTGAGCAACCTGTCATCGAGCGTTTTGCGGCGAAGGTTGGCAAACCCGTGACACGAGAAGAGATCGTGAAGGCGATTCTTGCGCCGGGGAAACCCCATCCGTGGCGGGCGGTCTGGATGGAAACCTGGCGGGAGATCCATCTAGAAACCGCACGCATCATCGCAAAGGCAGTCGCGGATTCCTCCCCTGTTCACAGCGCGGTCGGCCTCATGAGCTCTCACCCCAGCTCGCACAGCACCGAAGGCCGCGATTGGAAAGCCCTTTTCGAAGCATTCACGGTGTCGGGTCGCGTCGCGCACCGGCCTCATTTCGCGCCGTACAGTGAAGCAACGGGAAAAACGCGTGACTGGTCCTTCATGATGCTGGACGTCCAGCGCAATTTCCGCCCCCCGCAGAGCGAGGTCGCCCCGGAAATCGAAAACTTCCCGTTCACTCGATGGTCCAAGAGCGACGTTCAGACATGGTCCGAGATGGTGCTTTGTCAGTTTTTTGCGTCGGATGCGCTGCTGCTTGATCTATTCCCGTTCACGGGCAATTCCGCCAACAGGGAACCGGAAATCGGGGAGCTGCTCGATCGCAGCTGTCCGGCGCTCGAGTGGATCGCTTCGCGTTTTTCGAAAGACATGCAGACCGAAGGAATCGGCACCGTATGGAAGGAAGATGCACACGCGCATGTCCGGACGACTCGCGGGATCTCCATGTCCGAATTGAATGCGGATCCATTCGTTGCCGGCAGTTTCCTGCTTCCCTACGGCGTCACGGTTGCGATGAGAGAACAACCGGTGACAGCGCTCATGGGGAACGCGGTCTGGGCACTGTCCGACGAAGAAATCGAAGGGGTGCTTGCGGGTGGAACGCTGGTGGATGGAGAGGCTCTCGACATTCTCACCCGGCGGGGATTCGCGGAGTTGCTAGGGGTGGTGTTTTCTGGATGGGAAGAGCGTGACCACAGCCTCTATTCCATCGAGGAAGTGGTCTCCCCCCGCGCCGGTACCGATGTCGGGCTGGTGTTCAACACGAATGTGGTACCGCGGGTTGCCAGAGTGGACGCGATGCCGGGGGCGGAGGAATGGACCCGGATCATTACGCCCGCACGTCAGCGGGTCGGGGCCGGCATTGTGGCCTTCGAGAACAGACTTGGCGCACGCGTGATAACATACGCAACGCCCGGACCAGCATGCCTCCCGAGGAGTTTTCAACGGCAATGGATCGTCCACCGGGCGGCAAGATTTGTCTCGAGGGATACTCCACTCACGCTAGTCACGGGCGGCGCATACTTGATGCCCCTTCACCTCAACAGCGGAGGGATCCACCGGGTCGTGGTGTACAACGGTTCGCCGGACCCTGCGCGACCTGTAGTGTGGGATAGCCGGACCGGCGTGCGGCCGCCCCGCGTCACATTGCTGGCTCCGCTTTGCGATCCCGTCGCGGCAGAGGCGATCCCCCTCTGCGGGCCGTCCGGAGAGACCGGGTACGAGTGTTCGAGCAGCCTCCCTTACCACGGCTACGCGGTCTTCGAGTGGGATGACCCGTAAGGAGAGAGCGCGAATGAAGGAAGGGTTGCTGCTTTCCGATCTTCTGACGCACAGAGGGCGCCCCGTCACCTCCCAGAGCGACTGGAAGGCCAAGACCGAGGACATTCGTGCACGTATCCTGAGCGTCCTCGGGACGGCCCCTGCCGGAACTCCCGATCTGGATCCCGAAGTCCTTGAGGAAGTCCGCGAGGACGGGTACGTGCGCAGACTGGTGAGGTACACTTCGGAACCTGACGAGCGCGTTCCCGCGTACGTCCTTATCCCGGAAGGCCAGAAAGCCCCTGCGCCTGCGGCGCTATGCCTGCACCAGACCATCGCTGAAGGGAAACGCGAGACCGTCGGGCTGCTGCAGGACACGCACAGAGCATATGCGCTCCACCTTGTTCGCAGGGGATACGTGTGCATTGCACCGGACCACCTTGCCGCGGGCGAGAGGATCCCACCCGGTCTCGACGCGTACGACACTTCGGCGTTCTACCAGCGGCATCCACACTGGTCGGCGGTGGGGAAGGCAATATGGGATGCGCGCCGGGCGGTGGACTACCTGACCACGCTTCCAGAAGTAGATCCCACGCGGATAGGCGTGATCGGACATTCACTCGGGGGGCATGGCGCTGCTTTTGCCGCGGCATTCGACGAACGTTTGAACGCGTGTGTGTCCAACTGCGGAGTGTCGACGTTCTCAGGAAGCCCCAATCCTCTCGCCTGGGCTCGCGATCGCTGGTACGTGTACTTCCCCGCGCTGCGACCCGTTTTTCTCGAAAACCGCCGTCCCCCGTTCGATATGCACGAATTCGCGGCGCTTATCGCGCCGCGTGCCTTCCTGACCATCAGTTCCCTGACTGACGAAAGCATGCCGGTAAATCCGGATGCACTTCAAGAGTTCGCCGCTCAGCTTTCACGGCTCTACCAGTTTA
Source organism: Candidatus Latescibacterota bacterium (assembly GCA_022706085.1). Classification (GTDB taxonomy): domain Bacteria; phylum Latescibacterota; class MWCZ01; order MWCZ01; family MWCZ01; genus MWCZ01. Next base: position 142,986 of record JAKJDF010000002.1, read on the forward strand.
TTGGCGCGCGAGGCAAGTTCGCGTGGTTCTACCACGACAGAGGGCATTCGTATCCGCCAGAAGCACGTGCACTGGCCTACAAATGGCTCGACGAAATGCTGGGGCTGCGCCGTGGCGAGGCATGCGACGGACACCCGCCCAAATGATCTTGCGACCTGCTTCCCCGGCGTTGCCGCCGCGTTGCGGTGTTTCTGTTGCGATACGCGCAGGGCGTTTCCCCGACTCGGCTTACGTCACCTGCACGCTTCCCGTTCTATGCGGTGCACCTCTTCCATTTTCCTGTCCAGCCAATCCCGGTGGACGCCGGCATAGTTCAACGATCTCAGCCTCCGGGCAATTTCGCAGGCTTCGTCGCGTCTGCCCTGCTGGAGGCGAAGTTTCGCGATCCATCGCTCATACTTCATCACGACGAACGGCCGCGCGCGTTCATCCGGAGAAAGGCCGTTCATGATCCGGCCGAAAAGCGCTCCCGCGCGGACGTAGTCACCCTTCTCCTGGTATGCACGCGCAATGATTTCCAGGAAGAACCGGCTCGTAGGATACTTCGCGACATACGGTTGCACGAGTGCAATCGCATCGTCGTAGCGGCGCTCCGACATGTAGATCCAGGCCAGCGTCTGTTCGGCACCACCGTCGGAAAGGACGCCCATCCGCACGGCCTGCTCGAGCATGCGAATCCCATCCCTCCCCTCCTGAGCAGTGGCGAACGGCCACGGAAGCTTTTTCGACTTCCAGTGCTTGTACTTCCCTATCGCAATGAGTGGATCGGCGAAACTCGGGTCGGCCGCCCGGGCTTTTTCGAGTTCCGCCATCCCTGATGAGGCGTCGGTCAGCAGGCTGCCGATATTCCGACCGATACCTTCGACGTAGCTCCGATAGAGTGCTCGGTACGCGAGAGCACTTCCCTTATAGAAAAGCGCGCGCGCGTCGTTCGGATTCCGCGCGAGATCCCGATTCGCCGAGGTGACAACCGCGTCAACCTGACTCCTGAACGCACGATTGAGCGAATCCGCGATTCCGTAGTCATCAATCCATGTGAACAGCAGCACCAGTTCCTGGAACTGCAAATCAGTGGCGGCTGGATACTGGCGCTGAAGGGCGTTGAGCCTCGCCTGGGCTTCCGGGTACCGATGGATAAGAATGAGATCGCTGATATCATTTACGACTGACTGGTATGCCTGCGCTGAGACGTTGGCAGGGCCGAGCGCCATGAGCGAGGCAAAAAGACAGATGCGGAGGAATCGCATTTTCACGTGCCGTTACCGGACCTTTCCAATGAACATATCATGAGGACTTTTTCTAGAATACCGGACGCGTTCGCAGTACGTTCCCTGCAAATCCAGGGCCACATCCCTTCCAAACGGCGGCAAGACGTCCATCGAAAGACACGCACGCCTCAGGGGAGAGTGAAGGTACGCCGTTCACCGTTCGACGTTATTCGGGCAGCTCCTTGACAAAAGGTAAGGAAAGAATATACTTAAGGCATTCGGCACACGTGCCTGCGCGAAAGAGATCTGAATCGGCGCGCATTGCTTCAGGTGGATCATCTCACACACAACAAGGGAGGATATTGCCATGCGTCTCATCACTCGTGGCGATCTTGATGGTCTGACCAGCGCGGTTCTGATCACATCAATGGAGAAGATCGACAGCATCGAACTGGTGCACCCGAAAGACATGCAGGACGGGAAGGTCGAGGTTACGGGAAACGATATCGTGGTGAATCTCCCCTTCCATCCGAAAGCGGCAATGTGGTTCGACCATCATTTCGGGTACGATGCCCAGGAAGTGCCGGCAAAGTTCAAGGGCAAATATGGTGTTTCGCCCAGCGCAGCGCGGCTTGTGTTCGAGTACTACAACCATCCGAGCCTTGACAAATTCGGAGAGCTGGTAGGCGAAACGGACCGGGTCGACGCGGCACAACTGACGCTGGACGACATTCTCCACCCGAAGCGCTACATTCTGCTCTCTTACACGCTTGACCCCCGCACGGGCCTTGGCGGTGCCTTCCGTTCCTATTTCATGCACCTTCTCGACTGGCTTAAGGTTCACCCGATCGGCGAAGTTCTGAAGATGCCGGAAGTCAAGGAAAAAGTTGATACGATCCTGAAAAATGAGAAGGATTTCCAGAAAGCTTTGAAGAAACACTCGAAGCTGGATGGAAACATTGTGGTGACGGACTTCAGGCGTCTGGCGGAGCGGCCGGTGGGGAACAGATTCGTGGTGTACGCCCTGTACCCCGAGGCAAACGTCTGGATGAACCTTTTCAAGGGCAGGACAGCCGACATCACGGTGGTTTCGCTGGGCCACAGCATCCTGAACCGCACCTGCAATACGAATATCGGTCAACTGTTGAGCACATTCGGCGGCGGCGGCCACCGCGGAGCCGGTACGTGTCAGGTCCCCTCGAAAAGTGCCGGACGCGTCATCAAGAAAATCAAAGAGATACTGAAAGCAAACGGCTGAAATCATGCCAGAGGGCGCTTGCCAGTGGTCGCAGGCGCCCTCGCCCACAACCCCGCGTTCCCTTTGTCTCCACCATGATACATGCGTTCCCGCGCAGACTGTACAAAGCTGACACGGCAGAAGCGGCACGTAGGCTGCTCGGTTGCAGACTTGTCCGCGAGGTTGACGGCGAGCGTATGGCGGGTATCATTGTGGAAACGGAGGCTTACCTCGGTACGGAAGACCTTGGCTGTCACTCGGCGCGAGGCAGAACCAACCGGACCGAAGTAATGTTCGGGCCGCCGGGACACGCCTATGTCTACCTGATCTACGGCATGTATTATTGTCTCAATGTCGTGACGCGACCGGAGGGCGATCCTCAGGCGGTCCTCATCCGCGCGATGGAACCCGTCGAGGGGTTGGAGCGGATGCGCGGGAACAGGAGTCGGAGGCGGCGCAGAAGCTCGCCGGCTGACCGCGAACTCGCGAACGGGCCGGGGAAGCTCTGTGAGGCGCTGGGGATTGATGGAAGCTTCAACGGCATTGATCTGGCGGGCAAGGCACTCCGGATCGAGCTGATGCCACCTGTTCCCGACCGGGACGTCGCCGCTGGCCCGCGCATCGGTATCGCGTACGCGGGGGAATGGGCGGACAAACCCCTGCGCTTCTGGATACGGGGAAATCCGTGCGTTTCCACGAAAGAATGACAACGCGGGCTGAAAGGGGCATTGGCCGTGAGCGTCACATATCAGCTTCCCAATTGCAGGGTCTCCGCTGACCCGCCTGTTCTCGTCGGTGGCCAGGAAGGTTACTTCTGGTTCCCACACCTGTTCCGTCTGACAGGGAACCGCATTCTGTGCGAAGTTACCGTAACTGCCGACGAGGCACAGGGCGACTGGCCGGCGGTGCTCTTTCTTTCCGAGGACAGAGGAGCACACTGGCGCCGCGTCGCACATCTGGTGACTGCAGGACCCGCCGCGACCAGACTCGGACCCGGAACCATGCTTCTCATGCCGTACGAGAACTGGCCCTTCGCGCCGGGCGACAGGCGCAACACGCGCGCGAACGGCACGATTCTTCGAGATTCGGCACAGGGAGGGCTGGACGTTGAACCTGCCGCGGTGACCTTCCACGGGTTCCCCCGGGATCTTGCGGATTACCACAAAGGCGAGCTCGCGCTCTTCACCAACGGCAACCTCCTGCCAACCCGGGATGGAGGCCTCCTTTCGACCGTCTACGCAACATTCGCGGGCGAAACGAAGTACGATCTGCTGGCCATGGTGAGTTACGACCGGGGGTTTTCCTGGCAGTTCCGTTCCGTCGCCGCGGTTGGCGGAGAGATACCGGACGCCCCCGAAGGTGCGGATGAGTCAAACCTGCTGAGACTGGCGGATGGCCGTATCCTGTGCGTGTTCCGCGTTGGAAGCCGCCACGAGTTCCACCGTGTGCTGAGCGAAGACGAAGGACACACGTGGACCAGACCGGAGGCCGTTCGCGGAGCCTGGTCGGTCGAGCCCCGGATGGTGCGGCTCGAAAATGGTCTGATCGCACTTACCGGCGGAAGGGAGGGGCTGTTCCTTTTCGTCTGTGCCGATGGCGAGGGGAACACATGGGAACGCGTCAATCTGGGAGCCCACCACAACGCAACGTACCCGGATCCGGCAATGCATTTTTCGGACGTGTTTCTAGAGGCGAGGGAAACGCCGAACCCGCCAGAAAGCACCGCCTATACCGGAATGGTTCCGGCAGGTCCGGAGGAGGTGCTCATCGCGTATGATCGAACGGGCAACGGGTGGGATGGAGCGCCGGGCCCTCGCGGGGCGGTAGACGCCGTGTTTGTCGTGCGAGTCCATCTCGAACGCGCGGAGCGGAAAGAGTGACGACGACAATATGGAGCCTGTCACTGGCTCTTATCGCGTGTGCCGTAGTGGCGTATCTGCTCCATCGACGGAGGCGGGACATTTCTGCACGTCCTGTCTCCCGCGAGGGGTTTCCCGTCGGGGTCGGCGGCTTCACTCCCCAGCCACTCAAACCCCGATTGCAGGTGGAGGATTGGGATGGATACAGCGGCCTCCAGGCGGCCCTGTGCGTCAAGCTCACCGATGGGACGTTTGTTCCCATCATCGAAGCAGGAACGGTTCCTCCCGCCAGCCGCGTCCAGACCCTTTCCACCGCCCGGGCGGACCAGGAGCAGGTTCCCGTCGTTCTGTATTCCGTGGTGCCGGGTGCTACGAACCATGCCGCGCTGGTTCAGGAGCTGCTCGTCGGGCCGGTGCCCAGAACCGGGGAGGACATTCGCCCGGTTGACCTTGTCTGCACCGTTGACGAGGACGGAACCGTCTGGACACGGGCGGAAGACACGCAGGGGCATGACATCCCCTGTAGCGTCATGATTCGGGGAGAACGGAGAATACCGGTCAGGCCCTGAAAAGAGAAATCGTGGAAACGCAGACGCATTCCCACGATTCTCTTCGCGCAGCGGTCGGGAGGATCAATCCCGCGACATCGCATTTCTCAGGATGATAAGGCGCAGCAGGTTCATCAGCGCCATTGTGGCAGACGCGACATACGTAAGGGCAGCCGCCCGCAGAACCGCCTTCGCCCCGGGTATTTCGTCCGCCGCCAGCATTCCGCTGTCTTCAAGAATCGCCAGCGCACGCTTCGACGCGTTGAATTCGACGGGCAATGTGACTATGTGGAACAGAAGGGCAAAAAGAAACAGCGCGATACCGAGATCCATGAAGAACAATCCGAGGCCCTTGCCGAACAAAAGCCCGATGAAAAAGAGCGGGAAGGCCGCCGTCGAGCCAATGTTGGCGACAGGCACGAGGCGGGAGCGCCACGTTACGGGCTGATATCCGTGCGCATGCTGCAACGCGTGACCGACTTCGTGTGCGGCGACGGCAAGGCTTGCCACCGAATAGCTGGCGTAGTTGCTGTCGGAGAGGTTCACTGTTTTTGACGAGGGATCGTAGTGATCGGACAGGTGTCCACTCACATGGCCGACTTCCACGTCGTTCAGCATGTTCTGCCTGAGTATCTGCGTCGCAACGGCACGTCCGGTGAGCCGCGAGCGAGACGGGATCTGGCTGTACCGATTGAACGTCGAGCTCACCTTCCACTGCGCCCAGATCGCGAATGCGAGTGCGGGGAGAAGGAGAAGCATCGTCGGATCGAAAAACATCGGGAACATGTATTTTGCTCCTGGAAAATGGTCCGTTGTTGCAGTTGTCTGGTTTGCCTACCCACTGTATGTACTTACATGGGAAATCCCGCATGTGTCAAGGCGACATGCGATATCATCCGTTGAAGCCTGCGAGAATTGAACGCAAATCCCGTGCCCGGGGTTCCGGAACGGCGACTGCTCGCGAAGGGGGGGAGGCGGTTCATGCCAGAGGTGGGAATTCTCATACCCGCGTATGAAGCCGGCCGGACGGTGGCGGGAGTGGTGTCCGCGTGCCGGGAGATTGCCGGAGCTTCCAGTATCATCGTCATTGATGACGGGTCCACGGACGATACGCTCGCGAAGGCGCGCGACGCCGGAGCGACGTGTATCCGCCACCCGCAGAACCGCGGCAAGGGTGCGGCACTGTGCACCGGTTTCACAGAAGCATCACGCCTGGGATGGGACGCCGCGATCACGATAGATGCGGACGGGCAGCACGATCCAGTCGCAATTCCTACGTTCATCGAGGAGTACAACCGTTGCGGCCCCGGGATAATCATCGGCACGCGGCGCCGGACCGGTAAGATGCCTTTGGTTCGGAGGGCTTCAAACCGGTTGTCCTCGTCCGTCGTATCCTGGTTGGCGGGGCAACGCGTGCGGGACAGCCAGTCCGGGTACCGCCTTATCACCCGTGAGGTGTGGGAGACGGTTCCGTTGTCCACAAACCGGTACGATATGGAAACGGAGATGCTCGTCCGTGCGGCACGCCGGGGTTTTGCGATCTGCGCCGTCCCCATTCCGACCGTGTACGCGGATGAGACGAGCCATTTTCATCCGTTTCGCGATACCGCACGCGTGGTGCGGGTGCTGTGGCGCCTGTGGAGGGAGGCGCAGGGGAGATAGTGGTCCGCGGGCAGTTGGACAAGCGGACCAAACGCAGAGCGGCGAGTGTCGCAAGACACCCGCCGCTCTTTTGTTCATGAAACCCGGCAGACTTAGAAGCTCACACCAACTGAGAACAGATGGTTGTTCCCCAGCTTCATGTAGTTCTGCCACGTGTAATCGAACTGGAGGTTGCTTCCGGCAATCGGAACTCCGATGCCGAGGCCGAGGACCGCGGAATCCGACGCGAGGCGGAGAGAGCTGTACGAGCCCATCGCTTCGGTCTGAACGATGCGGTACCCCGCGCGCGCCGCGAGCTTCACCTGCGGCATGGCGTAGGTGTACTCGAGGCCACCGGAGAGATACTCGGGAGCATCAATCGGGTGTGCGCCTTCCAGCGACCCGGTAACCATCATCTGATCGGTGAACGTGAAGTCGTACGCCGTGCCGAGTTTGAACGCCTGCGGCAGTTCGTAGGCCATCGAGACGTCCTCAGCAACGGTTTCTGACTGGTTCGGGTTGTCATATTTGTTGTACTGCGTTACGAGACGTCCGCCGGAGAACTTCGCCGTGCGCCCGAAATTGGACAGCACCGCGGAGAAACGCCAGTTGCAGAAGCCGGTGTAGTACAACGTTCCGACGTCCAGCGCGACGGTGGACGAGGACATGTCCCAGATACTCTCCCGGACGTACTTCCCCGTAACACCGACGGAAAGGCGGTCGGTGAGCGGCTGTGCATAGGTGATACCGGCGACCCACGAACCGACATCAAACGTGATGCCAAGCTGGTTTGTGGGATCCTGGATGGTGGTAACCGGCATCTCGTCCATCATCATGGAGCCGAACTGGAAGCCCAACGCACCGCTCCCAAGCGGCATTGCCGCGGCGATGTAGTTGAAGCTGATGTCGGCGACATAGTTGACACGAGCGAGATTCAGGTTCATGCCGCGGATTCCGGCAATGCCAGCCGGGTTGTGGTACACGGCGTCGGCACCCCTGCCGACGGAGCCATACGCGCCGCCCAGCGCTGTTGCGCGGGCGCTCGGGGAAATCTTGAGGAACTGCGCCCCCGAGCGGCCGATGTTCGACTGAGCGGATGCAACTCCGCACAGCGCAAGAGAAGCCAGGCCAGCGATGAGTATGCGATGATATCTCATGGATGTCACTCCTTCCGTCATCCGATTGGCCTAGCGCACAACCGCGAATTTGCCGACAAACGTGCGTCCGCTTGCGTCCTCTACGTGATACAGGTAGAGACCGCTGGCGACACGCTGGAAGTTGTTGTTCCGGAGATCCCACACGGCGGTTCCGCTCGCGGCGGCGCCGGATGTGGCGTGCTGGAGCACCGTGACGAGATCACCCGACAGCGTGTAGATGCGGACCGTGCACACAGGTGGCAAGTTCGTGAAGTAGAGCGCAGGGTTGTTCTCATTCGGCATCAGCTCATGACGAATGATGAATGGGTTCGGAACGACGGTGATCTTGCTCATGTCGACCAGCGAATCCACCGCGACACGGGCCGTCGTTTTGTATTCGAACACGTCATTCGGCGTGTTGACGAGGTACGGGTTGATCTTCCACACGTCACCAGTGGTGAAGGTCATACCTGCCTTGCTTACGAGCCAGCTGGCCGTCATGATCGGGAACTGGCCGGCATTTGAGTAAATGCTCTTGCTCTTGTAGAACGCCCACTGCGCCGATGTGGTATCGGGGTCGTACGTCTGCGCGAAGATGAACAGATATTCACGCCCACCGTCCGCGGCGGTGCTTGGCGTCCAAACTCCGTCCCGCGAAACTGCGCCATTCTGTTCCACGAACGCGGCCGCGAGACGACGGTTGTTGGTCACGTCCCAGATCTCAGCGGGAATCGTTCCAGCGCCCTGATAGCTGTAGTTCGGGCTCGCACCGCGAACGTACACGGGCGCACGCGTCGTACCACCGTTGAAACGAACCTCGATCCGCGCGTAGTCCGCACCGGTTACCGTGGTACCCCAACCCCAGTCCACACCCGTCATCACTTCGTACCCGGCGGCGCGCTCCTGGAACCATTTATTCGCGCTCGGGACGTACCTGCTCGATTCGATTCCGATTGACGGCCCTATGACTTTCACCAGCACACCGTCCACGATCGGGTAATCAAACCCGCCCGCCTGGTTGGCCACGTTGTTGACGACGGTATCCTGCCCGGCCGGTTTGTCGATGTCCCGTACGAACCACGTTTGATCGGCCTTGAATCCGATCCGGTACGTGTGACCTGTTACCGACACGGGATCCACGACCTCGAGGTTCACGATGCCGTCGCTCGACCCGCTGATCCGGGTAATCGGAGCGACGTCAGGAGTCGCGAGGCCGTTGGGTTCCGAACGCGGCACTACCACCGCCTGGCTCAGCGTCCGTCCACTTTCGAGGCTTCTCGGCGACGAAAGCTGGAAGTCGTACGCCGTCACGGCGTAGTAGTACTTCTGTCCGTTGATCAGGTCGCGGTCAATGTAGCTGTGGGCTACGGTGGTGTTGGCACCGAAGTCCTCTTCCTGCGACGGCACGATGCGCCAGATCACTGTGCTGGCGGGAGCCGGCACGTTATCAAACTGGAGCGCCATACCGGCAAGATACATGATCATACCGGGCACGTACTGGTCGTTGATTCCGTTGGCATTTCTCGTCGAATCCGAGCTGAGGTAATTCAGACTCGAATCGAACAGCTCGAATTGCGAGTTATCGCCGACGTAATACCAGTAATCATCGCCATCCGCATAGGTGTTGCAGGGGATTTCCTGCCCACCGAGGCTGACGTCGAAGACCTTCATCTTCTGCGTGGCACCATCCAGCATGACAAGGAACTCATGCCCGTTGAACAGGCTGGTACCGCCGTATTCGAGGAAGTAGCCTTCCGTCGTAGCGGCATCATACGTGAGTGTTCCACCGTACACGCCGGCCTGTACCGTAATCTCAGCGTTTCTGGGCACCACCGATTGCCTGTCGTACTCCGCCAGCAGCTCCCAGTCATCTGGACGACCTGTCAGGCTCTTCCAGACACGGTAGCCTTCGAAGTCGTACTGCTTGTAATTGGGGTCGTACAGGGCACTCGCCGGGTCCGACGCAACCGAGTAGAACGGGTCGGGAGTCGTTTCGGCAATCGTATCCCACGAGAGATACGCGGTGCGGTCTCCCGCGCGCGCCGTCAGGGCCGGAGCCTTTGGCGGAACGGGAAGGAGGAAGTTGTTGTCGAAAATGGATTGCGCGACGTCGGACACGCGCTGAAGCTCCGCCACGCGCACGCTGATGGGATCACCGGGGTTGCCGGCAGCTTTCGCCACCATCATCGCAACCACGATCTGCACCGGCTGACCCGGTTTCAGCGTGAAAGGTCCCGTCGATTGGAGAAAACGCTGATCTTCCGGCGTGTTTGAAAGATCGAACGGCTGGTACACCTGATTCTGATCTTCGCGGAAGTTGTGCCCCGCCATGGTCATGTACCATTCCCATTCGGTATCCGGGTCGCCCGCTATACGCCCGAAGATTTTGTACGCATGCAAGCCGATCTGCTGGCCTGCGCGCACATCGTATACCGGGACGCTGTTGATGAGCACCGGATTGTTGTCGATAACGCCGTCGCCGTTCTTGTCAATGTCGTGCTCGGCAACCGGGCTCTTCAGGAAGCGATACCCGATGAAGCCGGGAACACCACGGAACTCAGCCTCGGAGAAGTCGCTGTCATAGGCGTATCCGAGGTTGCGCGACGCGTCAAACCCTGCCATGTCGTCTGCCGCCTCGTTCCCGATATCCGGGTCGGAGACAACACCGACGAAGCAGTTGTTAATTGTTTTGCCATCGGTCCGGATGTTCTCCACGTCGTACACCACGAAGTGGATATCCGAGTTGTTGGCATAGTTCCATGAATACGTCGTCTGCTTCACCTTCACGCCAAGCCCGTAAGTGGCGATCGTGCTGGCAGTCGGCGTGCCGGACCATTTCCCGGTGTCCTTCCCGGAGTTCGAGCCGGTTCCGGTGTTCCAACGCTGCGGATCCTGGTCGTCGTACTCCGTGTAGGTGTCGAGGATCGACACGGTGTTCGGGAACGGCCAGTCCGACTCGGTGCTCATGAACACCTTCGTCAACGGAGCCATTTCCGCAGTTCCACCGGAGGGTTCGTACCCGATCACCGCGCGGGGATCCGTAAGGATAGCGCGGCCGCCGGCACCAAGGCCCTGCCAACCGAGCGGGTTTGTCGTGGACGGTCTGAACGTGTAGACGGTGTTCCCACCGAAATCCTCGGTGAAGGGACCCTGATCTACGGTTCCGGCGATCCAGATTCCGCCGCCGTAGAGGTAATACTCACCCGATCCGGCGGGCCATTCGCCACCGGCGCGGTTTTCGGCATTGTTATTGCCGATGAACCCGTAGTTGGTAATCGGGCACTTGAAATTGTTGATATCGAGCCATCGCATTTCGAGCGACACATGGTCGGACGCGATCCTTCCAGACCGCGCCACGCGAGCTGCGTTGCGCGCGGGAACGGCGGATGCGATTCCAGCGACAACCAGCACCGCGACCATAATGCCGATCCACGGGAACCGGCGTGCATTCAGCCGGTCAGGCGAGAATCTCATTTGGCACTCCTTCATTCGAATATGTTTTCTTGAAATCCGCATCTAACCACCCTCAGAACGACATCCCCACGCCGATTCGGATGATGCGCGGATTCGAGAAGAACAAGGGGTCGCGGGCGTAGATTGACCACGCTTTCCGGTACGCCGTTTCGTCTTCGGCGATGCTGATTCTGCCGTCGGGCGTGCTGCCGTCAATGCCGTCCTTCACGCCTTCATACACCCATGTCGGGCTGGCAGGCGTTACGGAGTTCGGCTGCGCCTGGGGCATGATTCTTCCGTCGTCGATCGGGTTACCCGTGCGCTCGTAGATGTTCAGCACGTTGCGGGTATCGAACAGATTCTCGACTTTCGCATAGAGCGTAACCGGGACGTTGGCAAGGCGGAGCTGCTTGTTCAGCATCAGGTCCGTTTCGTACGTCCACGGCTTCCGGAATCCATTGTTGATACCCACCGGCTTGCCGCTCATGTTGATGCGCGTGTAGGGCAATCCGGAGTTGATGACTTCAAGGATGTTGATACCCATGTTCTGCAGCGGGAACATCCCGGCCACCTGCGGTCCGAAGCCCTGGCGGAACCGGATGTCGAAGTTCGCCTTGAAACTGTGGGTGCGATCGTAATCGGCGATCCCGGGCACGTCAGGCGGATACGCCAGTTCGCCGGTTTCGGGGTCGAGTGCGCTTCGGGAGAACCGCTCGTACGCGTCGTTGGCGTCAGAATAAATCGCTTCCGCCTTGAGGTACGAGTAGCTCAACCAACCGCTGAACATGCCCTCCGCTCCGCGGTATCTCGTCAGGATAAGTTCGAGACCCTTGGAGTTTCCGTATCCGATGTTGACTTCCCTGCCATTCACCACCGTGGTGGCGGACGCCATGGCGTAGGTGTACGCGCCATTCATGGCGGGAATGCGCTGATAGGTGTTCGTATTCCGAATGTCACGACGATACAAGACCACGTCGAGTTTGGTGTTGGTGACGAGTTCGTGCGAATAGCCGATTTCGTAGGAAATCGTTCGCATGAACGGCAGATCCGGGTTACCGAGACGAGAGTTCGACCGATTGAGGTCCGGCACGTAGCTCTCGTACGGGTTTGCCGGCTGCGTTACGAAATGACCGTAGTTGAAGTACACCAGCCCGACATCCGACACCGGATGGCTGATGCCCAGACGAGGGCTGAGCGTCATCTTGGGGTCTACGCGCTTATCGCGGAAGGCGTTCACTTTGTCCGCGTTGACGTCCGGCCGGCCGTTGACGTTAATGCTGCCGTCCGGCATAATGCTTCCCGCGCCGGGTTTCAGAGGATCAGACCAGACGTACGCGTCTGGATCGTAGTAATCCATGCGCAGGCCGGCCGTAACCGTGAGACCTTCGTATTCAATCTTGTCCTGCAGGAAGGCCGCGCCATAGATCGGATTGAATGGACCCCACTGGTCAAAGAACGGGGTGCCCGACCACGGATCGCTCAGACGGTCCTGTTTGGTCATGCTGCGCGTGATTTCGACACCGCCACTCAGTTCGTGGTTGTTGTTGATCTGCGAAGTGGCGTGCAACTGCCCAGTAACGTTGTTTCCGGCAACCGCGTTCGCACTGCGGGAATTCCCGCTCGTGAAGAACAGGTTTGTCACGCCGAGCGGATAATACACTTCGCGCCGTTGCTGCGTGTACTTGGCGCGATTGGTGGTAGCCCAGTCCGCCGGATCCACATAGAAGGGCGACCACGAAGGCGCATATTCGTGCCAGGAGTAATCGAAATCGTTGAACAGGCCGAATGAACCGCTCTTCAGGTCCAGCGAACCCGTCGTGGTGGCGGTCGTCGAGAAACTCAACTTCGCGTCGACGATGGTGCGCGGGCTCAGCGCCCACCGGACACCGAAGGCGACGAGATTTCGATGCAACAACGTTGCCTGCTGCATGGTGGTAGCATAGGGCATGTTCCGGAAGTTGTTCTTGTCCCAGTCCATGAACAAACCGTTGGGGCTGAAACGCTGGTACTGCCGCCGCCACGAAAAGCCGCTCAACGTAAACTGGAACCCGCCCACGTTGTAGATCGCCTTGCCCATAAGCGTATACATGTCCTGCTTGTGTGACGGCAGGATGAGACGATCGCCTTCGAACACGTCCCACGGTTTGAGCGTGGCCCAGAACGTGCGAAGCGTGTCCACCATGTTGGCTCGCTGTGTGAACTCGTAGATACCGTCCTCGATGAAGTTCGCGTCCTGCGTGGAGAGCCGGGGATCCCAGTCGTCGGTCATGTTCCCGTCGCCGAGAACCCAGACACGCAGGCGGTTGTTGGTTCCGGGAACCGCGCCGCCGATGGTCGCGGTGACCACGTTGGTTCCGTAGTTGTAGCGATCCGAAACCAGGCCGGGAAGAAGGTCGCTTTCCCAGTTCAACGAGGCAGTATAGGCGGCACCGGGGGTGGGTGTCACGGTGTTGATGATGGAGGTTCCGTTGCCGTACTGCGCGCTGAACCCACCGGTAAGAAGGTTGGTTTCCTCGATGGCTTTTCCGGGGAGGGCAAGGACATTGCTCACCGGAAAGTTATCGAGGTAGTAGTTCACTTCGCCGGGACGGCTTCCGCGGATGTAGTACCCGGGGTTTGCCGTGTTTCCGGAGCGCGTCTCGTCTTCGACACGGATGGTTCCGTCGGTAACCTGCTGCACCGGTCCACCGATCGGGTCAAACACGATACCGGGGGCGGCACGGTAGATGTCGTCCGAGGTTATTACCGGCATCAGCTCGAGCTGTTCGCGCAGGGTAGTCCGTCGGGTACCTGTCAGTGTTTTTTCGATGAGGGGTCGTTCGGCGACAACCGTTACCTCACCGACTTCCACTGCCTGGTACCGCAACCGGAAGTCTGCCCGCGTGGTCAGGTCGTTGTTCACGAGAACATCCAGCTGGGTAACCGGGGCGTACCCGATCATCTGGACCTTCAGCGTGTAACGACCTGCCGGAACGTTCAAGATGAAGTACCGTCCGTCGGCGTCAGTCGTCGCGCCCATCCGCAAGCCCTCGACGGTCACGGCCGCTCCGAGAACCGGCTCATTCGTCTGGGCATCGGTGATTTTCCCGATGATCTTCCCCGCGGTAACCGCGTGCGCGGTTCCTGCAACGAGGACCATCAGACTGACGACGAGGCCTGCCAGCCACACATAGCGCTGTCGCTGCATTCAGGTGCCTCCTAATGATGCGGTGGTTACCCACCTCGGTGAATTCCCCGGCATCAAGTCCAGATTCCGGGGGACGAGCGGACACACGCGTACCGAAACGAAACTGTGCATCAGGGTGAGAATCTCTCCTCCCGGCTCTTCCGAGCTCGCAGCCGTGCATGGAACCGCGCGCATGATCCCCGCGTTCCAAGGAAACAGCGAGCGGGGAACCGTACACGTTTCTGCGGCCACCCGTGATTTCCGTGCCCGCGAAAAAAGCGACCCGGCGCATACACCGGCAGCGTGTGTACGCCAGAACGCTCCTTCCAGACGGACGTGCAGAAATTCCGGAGGGTGGGAGCTAAAAAGATTCTCCTGTCTAAGCAATAGGGAAAATAGTCGCTGTCAGGCGCGGGGTCAAGGACGGATCGGGTATTTCCACCGCCGGGAAGCCGGTTTTCCGCTCGCGTGTTCTGTCTTTGTTCTCTGCCACGCATCCGTGGTCATCAGGCCGATTCCAGAGCAAGGCCGACACGCGGGCATGGAACGGTCTGGCAAGTGTTCCGCGGTTACACGGCCAACGGGTAGCGCCCGAAGGTTCGGCAGGCCTCAAAAAAAGCCAGCACGTTTTCGAGCGGGGTAGACGGAACTATCTCACTTGACGAGCCGACAAACAACCCGCCGCCGTGACCGGCTTCCCGCAGGCATGTTTTGACTGCTTCCACCACGTCGTGAACGCTGCCCAGCGGCAATACTTGAGAGCAATCGATATTCCCCACCAGAATAAGGCGTTTGCCGTACCGCCTTTTCAGGCGTCCGATATCCATTCCGGCCTGCGGTTCCACAGGATTCAGGCCGTTAATGCCTGCGTCAAGCATGTCGTCAAGGATTTCCGTGACGTCACCGTCCGAATGGAACACCACTTTGATTCCAGCCTCCGCAAGCGGCTGGCAGACGCTTCGCAACATCGGAATGAATGTTTCGCGGAGGAAAGAACGGGAAAAGAGCAGGCGGCCTTTGTACGCGATATCCGCCCAGGTGAAAAACAGGGGGCCCGGTTTTGTCGAAGCTGCATAACGCGCTATCAGCGTCGAATTGTAGCCGTATGCTTCGAAGAGACGATCGAGTTCCCTGCGCTCGTCGTATATCGCATAGCTGAAAAGCTGCTGACCCATCAGGTCGTACACTTCATGGAACCCCGTTCCCACGCCGGGGACGAAGTAAGAAAGTGGCGCCATGCGCGCCTGGGCTTCTTGCGTGTGCTTCAGCCAGCGGGAACAGTCTTCTTCCGTGAAGAGCCGCGGCTGAAACGACTTCAGTTCCGCATAATTCGAGATCGGTTTTTTGGTCGCCCACTGGGTGAGCCCTGAGATTTTCCACTCTTCATGGTCACCCGCCCGCCCTTCGTCCTCGCGCGAGAAACTGCTCCCGTACCCGCGGCAGAGGTCGATCCCCAGTTCGTGGTACGCGCGTCGCATGGTTTCGTCATGCGTGTCGCCCGGTCGGTGGAAGTACTCAAACGTGGGCCGGTTATCGAGATAATCCCAGATGGGCACCCGGTCCCCTTCCTCGTGGTTCATGGAGGCCCGAATCCGCATCCAGACGGTTGGGTCAAGAGCCCCGCCGTAGTTTGGCCATTCTGCCCGAATATCCGCACCCATCACGAATCACCTCCTTCACCGGGCCATGCTCGAACGTTGACAGTCAGGAAGAAACGAAGCCCGCGACGCCTCCTCAAGGGACACTGGAAGCAGGCACACGGAAACTACGAAGATGGAAGACGACGAGCGCCACGCGGTTCCGCCAAATTGCCGTAACTAATGCAAGAAAAATGGATGGTAAGACTATCTTTTTCTCCGGAATTGCCGTACTTTTTTACCAGTTGGCAGTGGACCTTTGCCGTGGGAGAAAGGCTATGAAGAAGCTCCTCTTGCTTCTGGCCCTTGTTGGGGCCGCGGTCGCGCTTGTCGTGTGGTACAGGCAGACCAGCGCCTCTCTGGACATGGTTCCCGAGGACGCTGAGGACATCGAGCTTGCGTGAGCGCCGGTGTGAGATTCGAGGCGGGGTGGTGTTTTCCGACCCCGCCTTTTTTGTTGTGGACTGCGATACCCCTCAACGAGGAATCATCTGATGCCGATGACGAGTCATGAGCGCCTCATGGCGGCGTACAGAAAGCAAGAACCCGACCGGGTACCGGTACGGGTGTGGGCGGTGGATGATCGGACGCAACCGATCCATCCGTCGTACGCCCCCATTGTAGAAGCCGCCCGGGAAAAGACCGACCTCGTGGGTGGGTGGGGGGGTGGCCCCCGCCGGGAGATGTTGTGCCGCGTTACGCATGAAGAGCGTCCCAGCCGAATCGCGGAATTCGAAGAGCGGGTGACCACTATCCATACCCCCGCCGGACCGCTTACCAGAGTGGACGTGTTCAATCGGTCCGGGAAACCGGGTTATTGCATGAAGCACCTGATCGAGTCCCCGGAGGACGCAAAACGCTGGCTGTCCATTTCTTTCGGTCCCATTCAGGGCGAAGTCAGTGGCTTTTTCGAGCGAGTTCGTGAGATGGGTGACCGGGGTGTCATCATGTCCGGTGTTTCCCATCCGATGTATGCGGTTCAGGACCGGCTCGGCCCCGAGGGATTCGCGTTCTGGAGTATTGACGAGCGGCCGCTTCTGCACGAAATGATCCAGCGGGAACTCGAAATGACAATGGAGTACCTGCGCTACGTACTGGAGCGCGGCGTGGGGCCGCTGTTCGCGTATGTGGGGCCGGAAGTTTGCATTCCACCAAGCCAGTCTGTTCGGGACTTCGAGGATTTCGTCGTGCACTACGACCGGCAGTGGATCGAACTGATCCATGGATTCGGGGGCATTGTGTGGTGTCATTGCCACGGGAATATGAAAGCAGTAATTGAGGGCTTCAATCGCGCGGGCAACGACGTTCTCCAGCCGCTCGAACCACCGCCTTGGGGGGATATCGAGCTGAGAGACATCAAACGTCAGGTGGGACGCAGGATGGCGTTGGAAGGAAACCTCGAAAAGCACGAGATGTACACGTCCACCCCTGCCGAGATTCGCGAACGGGTCCGGCAGGCCATTCTGGACGCGGGAGAAGGCGGTGGATTCGTGCTGTGCCCGAGCGCCGGTCTTCAGGAATGGCCGACCTGCGACGAGCAGACGGTAGCCAATTTCCTCGCCTACATCGATGCGGGCCGGGAGTACGGCAAATACCCGCTGTCGCGGGAATCGTGACCCTTCAGGCACTGCCTGCGCGCCGCGGCGCACGCTTGGGACTCTGGTCAGGCCCTTTTATATTTCCTTGCGAGTGTGCGGCGTGGGAGTTCGACCGTTTCATCCATCATGAGGAGTTTCGCCAATGCGAACAGGTGCAATTATTGCCATTATTGCCGGTATGGGCTGCGCGCTCGTCGCGTGCGGCAACAACAATGCGGAGCGCGAGGCGAAACTCGCGGCGATGAGCGCGCAGGAACGCGAGATCCAGAAGGTGCTGGATCAAAAATGCGTAAAATGCCACACCGCGCCGGACGCAAAGGGCAACCTCGATCTCACGGAACCCAAAAACCTCCTGCCGCTTATTTCCAGTTCGCAGCTGTTTGACGATATCGCACTTTACAACATGTTGATGGGCGACAGCTCAATCGCCGAACACGCACCAAAAGAGTTCCAGTTGCAGCAATCAGAAGTGGATATGATACGTCGTTGGGTGTTGAGCGAGCACAGCGACCTTGTTCCCGATTCCGTGCGGGCACAACAGCAGGGGACCTGACTCCTTCCCGGTTCGAGGCGCCCTGAAAGGGCGCCTTTTCGTTTCTGTGTCGTGAGGAGTTACGCGTGAACGGAATCGCCAGCCAGTCTCCCGCTGACCGCGATGCGGAGATACGTAAACTGCGAACGCTTCTGCGTGTCAGCAAAATCATGAACGCCGAATCGAACCGCGCCAAGGTGATTCAGCGCATCAACGAGGAGGTGCGCGAGTACGTCGAAGCGGATCGCTTCACGGTGTTTTTCCACGACTCAGATACCGACGAGCTCTACAGCTACATCGCGAGCGGCCTCGCGTACGGGGAGATCAGGATACCGTCCACAGCCGGAATCGCCGGTGCGGTGTTTACCTCGCGCGAGACGCTGCGGCTGGCGGATGCGTACGACGACCCCCGTTTCAACCGTGAGATTGACAGACGAACGGGGTACCGGACCAGAAGCCTCCTGTCGATGCCCATCATCAACCAGCGAGGTACGTGCATCGGAGTTGTCCAGGCCCTGAACAAGATGACTGGAAACAAGGAGTTTTCCGATGAGGACGTGGAGTTTTTGAAGGAACTGGTTGAACAGATAAGCGACCTTCTGGACCTGCTTCTTCACAAAGAGGAACTTGCGCGTCGGCAGGCCGCACTGCAGGAATCCCTCTCCCGCCTTGCGGTATACGACTACCTCCTCGGCGAGAAGACCGCAATGAAGGTGGCGATGCGGTGGAATCGCAAACTGCACCTTTGGATCGGGGTTGCCGGCATCATCGGACTGACACTGATGGCAATCACCGGCATCGTCGTGGCCCACGTGCGCGGCCGTCCGTATGTGACTATGCTGGACCTGCACACCGGGAAGGCATTCCTTCCGCGGGAACTCGCGTTCACGTACAGCGACCTCACCGGTGTGTTCCTCGCCATCGTCACGCTCACCGGCGTCGTGTTGTGGCTTTACCCCGTCCTGACGAAATGGGCGCGCCGCCGCCTTGAGCGGAAACCCTCGTCGCGGGACTGAAGCGCCATCCGCGGTTACTTCTCCCTGTCGTCGCCTTTCGGGTTGCACGGCGTCCCGTTGCGGCGGACTCTCTTCGCCGTCATATTTGCCGATATCGCGTTTTGCAACCACACACCGGAGGAAACCGAACCATGAACCTCGTGCTTGTCATTCTGGACACGTTCAGGAAAGACCATGTCGGCGCCTACGGCAACCCGTGGATCCACACGCCCCACCTTGACGCAATCGCGCGGGAAAGTGTGTTGTTCACCGAGGCGTATCCCGAGAGCCTGCCGACGCTCCCTGTGAGGCGGGCGCTGCATACCGGACAACGAGTGTTTCCGTTCCATGGCCATCGGCCGCTGAAGGGGGATTTCGTCGGAGCGCCGGGGTGGGGTCCTATCAATGAGGAACAGGACACACTTTCGGAGCTTCTCGGCGAAAAGGGATACCGCACGGCGTTCATCACGGACACATACCACCAGTTCAAACCGTCGAAGAACTTCCACCGCGGTTTTGATGAGTGGGTGTGGATTCGTGGACAGGAATCCGACAAGTACCTGAGCGGACCTCCGGTGCTTGAGGCGGAGATAATGGCTCGCAGCACGCCGAGCCAGAAGAACGACGTCTGGTTCCACCGGTTCATGACCTCGTATCTCCGCAACAACACCTACCGAATGACCGAGAAGGACTACTACCCGGCCCGGCTTTTCGCGGAAGCATCACGGTGGCTCTGGGATAACCAGGACGCCGACAGGTTTTTCCTCACGGTGGATTCGTTTGATCCACATGAGCCGTGGGACCCCCCGGACCACTATCGGAAGTTGTACGACCCGGACGACGATTGCACAAACGTCATCCAGTCTCCCTACCGCCGGTGGAAAGAGCGGCTGACAGAACGTGAGCTCAGGCGTATTCAGGCGAACTATGCCGGCGAATGCACCCTTGTAGACCGATGGTTTGGTTTCTTCATGGAGACACTGCGCACTACGGGCAGGCTGGAAGACACATTGGTGGTGATTGTCAGCGACCACGGTCATAATGTCGGGCATGATCCGGGCGACAAAGGCCTTGTGAGCAAACAGGGTCACCCGATGACCAAAGCAGTTGCCCAGCTCGTCTGCATGATCCGCCACCCCAAAGGCGAAGGCGCCGGAACCACTTGCGACAAGCTCATCTACAACATGGATCTATCCGCGACCATGCTTGCGCTTGCGGGAGTGGAGCCAAAGCAGAAGCTGGACGGGATCAACGTCTGGGATGCGATCCGTGATACAAAAAGGCCGTTGCGCGACTACGTTACGGTGGCCTGGGGTCCGCTGGTAACGGTTATCGACGATACCTGGTGGTACAACGCGAACATCTGGGGAGAGGGAGCGCTGCTGTATCGCCACAGGGAGGACTCGAACTTAGTGACCAACCTCGCGGAGAAAGAGCCCGCCGTGTGCGCGATGATGCGTGAACGCGCGGTGCAGGACGCGGGTGGAAGCATTCCGGAAGCGTTCAAAAACTATGCGACGATACCGGGTTGCACGCCGTATCTCGGGAAGGATTGAAGAGAATACGCCACGCGGACGGCGGATGAGCGTTCTGAGCGGCGCGCGTGCACCGCATTACGTGCCCGCGCGCTAAGAGTTCACTCGGTTTTCGGTTCCAAACCGATGAACACGCACATTTCGCGTTCTGCGTCCGCGAAATGCCGCCGAACAGCCGTGGTCAGTTCCACAGTCTGCGCGAAATCTCCCCGTGCGCCCGCTGTTTCGAGAGCAGCCGCCGCACGGGCGAGCGCGGGCGCACAGGCGTGCAGCGCGTTATCCTTGACGGCGTGCGCTTCCGCCGCCATAAGCGCCGCGTTCCTTTCTGAAACTGCGTTGCCCAGTAACGCGACATGATCGCGCGCATCCCGCAGAAACGCTTCCACGAGCTGGCGCGCCGCCCGAAAGTTTCCTCCCACGCGGCTCATGAGTTTTTCCGTATCAAACACCAGGGCGTCTTCGGCCCCTGATCTGCCATTCGCGTCGGAACGGTCCCCCGAAGCCCACCGTGATATCGTTGCCATCAGGTCGCTTTTCTGCAGTGGTTTGGGCAGGAAATCGTTCATACCCGCCTTGATGCACCGGTCGCGGTCGCCGACGAGCGCGCTGGCGGTCAGCGCGACAATCGGAATCTCGCGGATCCTCGGGACGGCAGACTCGCGAATCCGCCGCGAAGTCTCGTACCCGTCCATCTCCGGCATCTGGCAATCCATCAGGATCAGGTCAAACGAATTGGACGCTAGTTCTGAAAGCACTTCAACACCGTTTGAGACGGTTACGACCTCACAACCGAGTTTCTGTAACATGATCTGAGTCAGTTTCTGGTTCAGCGGGTTGTCTTCCGCAACCAGCACGCGCGCGTGATGCTTCGCGGTGGGCGGAGGTACGAATCTTTGAAGAGCCGGGTGTGCTGAATCCGGAGAACCTGTGACCGATGCCAGACAGCGCAGGAGATCGTCTCTCCGGAACGGTTTGGTAACCGATGCAGCCACGCCCTCAAATTCCACCCGGGCGGCCCGCCCCTGCTTGTCCAGCGGAACCAGCAGAACAATCGGAGTTCCGCCAAATCCGTGATCGATACGGGAAACCGCGGTTCGGGGGTCCCCGAAGTCGAGGGGAACATCGAGCAACACCGCGTGGAAGGGTTCCGCATTCTGGCGGGCCAACGCGAAGATTTCCCGTGCCTCCTCAAGGCTTCCGGCTTCTTTGCACACGCAACCGGCCGCCCGGATGAGAGACGAGGCAGCTTTGCGCGCGGAGAGGTTGTCCTCCACCAGAAGAATGCGTCGGCCAGCCAATTGCGCGAACATGTCCGGTGAACGCTCGTCACCGGTTTCCGGACGAATGAACTGCGCAGTGAACCAGAACCGGGATCCTTTGCCTTCTTCGCTTGCAACGCCTATCTGCCCGCCCATCATCTCCGCGAGGCGTTTGGAAATGGACAACCCGAGCCCTGTTCCACCAAAGCGCCGGGTGGTCGACATATCGGCCTGCGTAAAGGGGTTGAACAGCATCCCGATTTTTTCTTCGGGGATGCCAATACCGGTGTCGGATACCGAAAACCGGACGTTCAGGGCGTTTTTCATCTGCGATTCGATGCGCGCGGAAAGCACGATCTCACCCTGTGCCGTGAACTTCACCGCATTGCCAACGAGATTGTTCAGAATCTGGCGGACTCTCGTCGGATCGCCGCGCACATTGTCGGCGATATCGGGCGCCACGTCGCACACGAATTCCAGTCCCTTGGCCTGTGCATGTACCGCTGCAACCGCCGACACATCCTCGCACACGGTGCGAAGGTTCATTTCAGTGATTTCCAGCGCCAGTTTCCCAGCCTCTATCTTGGAAAAATCGAGGACTTCGTCAATGATGTTCAGGAGACTCTCCGCGCTTGACCGCAGCATCTCCGCGTAACTGCGTTGTTCGCGGGTGAGGTCGGTATCAAGCAGAAGCTGCGTCATACCGAACACGCCGTTCATGGGTGTTCGGATCTCGTGGCTCATATTTGCCAGAAACTCGCTTTTCGCAGCGTTTGCGCGTTCCGCGCGCTCCGCCATCTCCCGCGCCTGGGCGATGGCTGCAGTGAGTTCCCTGTTGGCCTCGGCGGTTGCTTCCTGTGCAAGGCGGAGCCTTTCCTCTGTTTGTTTGCGGCCCGTCACGTCGCGCAAGATGATCAGCTCTCCGATTTTCCGTTCGCGGCCATCGACGAGCGGCGACACCCGGACGTCGGCCCAACGCTGTTCTTCGCCGCGGCGGAAGGTTACTTCGCCGTATTCGCGCCGCCCGTTTTCAAATCTGAACTCCACACCCGTGACGTGTGTCATCGCTTCGGCAATGCTTTTCCCGAGCGGGCTGGACTGAAGCCCAAACATACTCGTTGCTGCCGGATTGGCACCGACTATCCTCTCCTCGAGGTCTATTACCAGCACGCCGTCCGTAACACCGGAGAAAAGGGCGTGGTGCGCGACCGGAACAACGTCCAGCAGGTGCACGCCAAAAATGCCCCACGCGAGAACTGCTCCTGAAACCGCGAAGGACAAGGGAGTGAGGTCGAAGCCCGGGTAAGGGGTCAGATCCGCCATGTAGAGGAAGTTGCTTGCCACGGGAATAAGCGCGGCCACGACGAGCGCCACGGTCTGACCTTTCCGCAACCGAGGCGAACTGATCGCGGCGTAAAAGAGCCATATGCAACCGAAGACGACACCCGTGTAGGAAAACACCATCACCAACCAGACAGCGATCCCGTGCTGGTAAATCAGTACGGAACCCGGTTCGTCGGTGAGCGGAGCAATCGAAGGCCAGACGAGGCCGTGGAGTTCATTGGTGAACACCAGAAGCAGGAGCGCCGCTGGAATACCCCAGATTACTGCCCGAACGCCGCGAGTCAGCCATCGTTCGAACCGGCTGAAGGTGAGCGCGAACGTAACCCAGAGCGGCGGGATTGTGAGGATGCCGAGGTAGCTTGCTTTCGACCAGAGGATCTTGCCCGCTGTGGACGTTGTAAGCATTTCTGCCGTTCCGGTGAAGGTCCACACGGTGATAGATACCATCAACCACGCAAAAGAGGCTGCTCCCGGCGTTTTGCGCTGAAACCAGGCGTACAACGCGATCACGGCAGTGACGGCGGACGTGACCGCCAATATGGCTGCGAAGGTGCTCTGCGCATAAATCATACAGGCCGATTCCTGTCAAATGGCTGCTGGACAATGCTCAACGTTGCGCATCGCCTGAACTCCCCTCAACAGTGCGTCGTGCGGGTTCGGCACGCACGTTTTCTGTTGGTAAATGCCGATGAGGCGATTATCATGTACAAGGCGAAATCAGCGCGCGCAGAACGAATATATGCGGGAGCGTTTGTGGCAGGAAGAGCTGAACGTGGGTCACTCGTGTCTTATCATGGGGGGCACACGCTGTACGACGGAACGGGGCGGCTCGAGGATTTTGTGCTCGCGGCGATCCGGCAAGGGTTCGAAGGGTTTGGATTCAGCGAGCACATGCCGGCCCCCCCCCGTTATCCGTACCCTGATCAGCCTTCCTGGGACGAGGCTGTTCGGAAATTCGACCGCTATGTCAGCACCGTCCAGGAACTGAAGGTTGCGTACAGAGATGAACTGCCGCTTCTGCTCGGCATAGAGGTCGAGTACCTTCCCGACGAAGAGGAGTATCTCACGGATTTTCTCGCCCGTTACCCTTTCGACTACGTGGTGGGATCGGTGCACTATGTGGCGGGAATCGGATTCGATCACTGCCGGGAATGGTATGACGAGGCGGCTCAGAAGTGCGGAGGCTACCGGAATCTGGCGGTTTCGTACTACAGGAACGTGAGGGGGTTGCTGGCCCTCGGAGTAACGGACGTGCTCGGGCATCTCGACCTCATTAACATCTTCTCCCCTGCGCCAATTTCCGGAGACGATGTGGCGGAAGCGGAGGAGGCAACACTTTCCGCAGCATTGCACTGGAACGTCATCCTTGACGTGAACGGGCGGGGGCTTATCAAACCGTGTAAGCAGATATATCCCCGCGCGGAGCTGCTCAGGAAGGCACGCGAAATGGGAATTCCGGCCACCTTCGGAGATGATTCCCACGCGCCCGATCAGGTGGGGGCGCGGCTCGGCGAAGTTCGCGCGTCCATGCGTGCGGCGGGATATCAGACCGTAACCGCGCTGTTGCCCGACGGGCACCAGATCCGGCGAGTTGAACTGCCGCTATAGGAGTCGCCAATTTGCAACTGGGTCGTCGTCTGTGGTCCAGTAAGTCTATCAGGAGGGCGGTGCTGGGACTTCTTGTCGCCGCCGCAGTCTGTTCGCTCCACCCTGACCGCGTAGTTCTGATTCCTTTCCTGTTCTGGTCGGTCCCGACGCATTCGATGCTTATGGTTCCGAATGAACCAGCGGCAATTGCTGCCGTCCAGATGCTCATCAGGAGAACTTCCCTCTACGACGCTGCGTTGCTGGTAGCGCTTACTGCCGCGATCGGAGCGGGAGTAGCCTGCGTGATAGACCAGACGGTGCTTCAATGGTTTGCGCGCAAGGACCGACTTCGGGGCTTCTTGAACCATTCCTTCACCGGGCGGGCAGTCGAATGGTTCCGCGTATGGCCGTTCGGGACGGTGTTCGCATTCGCTCTCCTGCCGCTGCCCTTTTTTCTCGTCCGATTCCTCGCTGCGGCAGCCCAGTACCCGGTAGAACGGTACACCGCGGCGACCATGCTTGGCCGCATTCCGAGGATATTCCTTCTCTGCGTCATCGGCGGTTTCTGGGTGATGCCGCCCTGGCTTGTGGTTGCGCTGGTTGTGGCGGCACTGGGGACCGCCTCCGTTGTTCCGCGGCGGTTGGTTCGCATACGGAGCACCGTCTCGCAGAGCGCCGAAACCGACTGACGCGACGCTTTCCCATGCTTCTCTACGCAGAAACCCATTACCCGCGATACTGGCTGAGCCGCATACGAAGGGCTGAGCCGGAAATCGTGGTGGATATTCCGTGGCGTGTGGAGCCAGGCGCGGGGATCCCTGTTCTGCTTGTCGTGCACCACGCGAACCGTTACCCCGTTCTGCTCGAATCCGTTTCCGTGACAGTCACCGGCGGCAGTTCCGGTCGCACAACTGCGGAATTTCCCCTCCACACTGCAGTCGGCACCCAGTACTGGTGGAAGGTGTTCACTCTTCCTCCGCTCGCCGCCGGAACCACGGCTGAAATCGTACCCGCCATCCGGTATTCGGTGAACGGACGCTCGCGGGAGATGGTGGCGGACAACTATCGTGGAACATCACACCAGCCGTTTCGTGTGCACGTCGGAGAGGAGCCGTACCCCCTTCCTGCTGGCTGGTATTCGGGCGATGTGCATGTTCACACCGAGTATACCCGGGATCAAATCGAGTTCGGGCCACCTGTGGCAGCGCTTGCCACCATTGCGCAGGCCATGGGGTTGCACTGGTTCTGCGCAACCGATCATTCGTACGACCTCGATGACCGGGAAGACGATTTCCTGCGAAACGACCCGGCGCTTCCCCGCTGGAACCGGATGTTACGGGATTGCACGGTTCCCCGGGAACATTTCTGCGTTATCCCGGGAGAGGAGATATCCTGCGGCAACGCGGAGGGAAGGAATGTCCACCTGCTGGCGCTCGGCATCGACAGACATATTCCGGGGAAGGGGGACAGCGCGGAGCGACCGTTCCGAAACCGCCCCGACCATTCCATCACGGAAGTGATTGACCTTGTGGGGCGGCAGGGAGGGTTAGCGCTGGCAGCGCACCCCGGCTTCACTCCGCCGCGCATTCAACGGGTTGTTTTCCGGCGCGGTGTATGGAAGCCCGATGACCTAGCGCGGGAAGGCCTGACAGGGGTTCAGGCCGGGGGACGTTTCTCCGACGCGGGATTCCGGCGCGGGATGGAACAGTGGGTGAAGCTACTGCTTACGGGCAAGCACGTCTGTGTCGTGGCAGGGAACGATTCCCACGGGGCATTTGGTCGCGCGCGTCAGGTGAGGGTCCCGTGGTGGTCGATGGGAGAGGACTCATCATACGTGTTTGGCGACGTTCGGACGGTCGTTCGCGCCCCTTCACTGTCCAACGCCCATCTGCTTGAGTCTATTGCCGCGGGGCGGTGTTACATAACGGACGGTCCGGCGATTTGCCTCGACGTTTCCCGCGGGACAACCCGCGTCGGAGTTGGGGAGGAACTGCCCGCGGGCAATACAACGGTCCACGTGGAAGCCGAAAGCACGCTGGAATGGGGATATGTGGACCGCATAGGGGTCGCGGTCGGACAGACGGGAGGGGTTGAGTCCATCACGTGGAAGAAGCCGGAGAAGCCGGCCCTGCGATTCGGGATTGATGTTGATGTGCCACTATTGGGCGAGGGGTATGTGCGTGCGGAAGTGCACACAAACATGCAGAGACACGCGTACTCCAACCCCGTGTGGATTACCGCACCAGCGTAACTCGTCCGGTGTGAGTCCAAATCTCGCCACTCGCCAGCCCCACAGACCAGCGGACGAGGTATACGCCGCTTCCCGGTATCTGTCCGAATGAGTCCGCGCCATTCCACACCACGCGAACGGGCCCGGGTGCAACGGGGGATCCTTCATACTTCCGTACAAGCCTCCCGTCAATGGAGCGGATTTCCAGTCGCCACGCCACGGACGCTGGAATGTGGGCTTCCAGCAGAACGGAGCCATTGAACGGGTTCGGTGACACCCGCGTGAAAAACGGGGAAGGCGCTGCCGGTTTGTTGCCGCCATTCGAATCCGAATCGGCGCCGGGGATGTACTCCTTCCCTCTCGATATCCACAGGTTCGTCACGCCGCGAACGGGATCAGGGCCGAGGAACGCGCTCACCACGCACCCGGAATGGGAACGAAGTTGTGCGGGTGTGACGAACTCCTGTCGTGGTGTGTACGCACCGGAAACGAGATTCACGGGACCCATTGGCCTCGTTCCGTACACCCGAACCATTTCCAGGTCTCCAGTGCGCACATTTCGCCAGCTTACACAGGGAATCGTGCCACTTTCGAAACAGAGTTGCGGTGTCGCGCAGATGCTCCCCTCGGGGGACACCTTGACGGCCGGGGTGAAGCGCCCGTTGGCCAGCGCACGCGCGAGGTAGATGCTGCCGCCAGAGACGCCTTCCTGCCATGCGACGTATACCTCTCGGTCCGCGTTCACGGCGATGACGCAGTTCCGTGCATCCTCTGGCCCCGCGCTCACAGGCGACGCGGATGTCGCGCCGCTCCTGCTCACCCGCGCAACCCATACATCCCCACCTGTTGGTGTCTCAGCGGTCCATGCAATCCAGTACGCGCCCTGCGTGTCAGCAGCGGCAGTGGGGCGGGAAGCCCCGTACGGGTATGACGTGAGGAGGCGCACGAGAGGAAAGATGTCCCGGGGAGATAGAAATGCATATGCAACCTGCGGTGGTTCGTCCCGTTCCCAGGCAACCAGAACGGTATCTCCCTGAACCGCCACCGAAGGATTGCGATCCGGGTGGACTCCTCCGATTCCCGCGTCTTCGGTGAACCACCGCGGTGCGATATTCACATCCGCCGTGTACCGCAGGTTCCACTCACCGGGAATGATACTGAGGCTGGGGGTCCGCTCCTCCGCCCAGACGAGACCCGGTTTTCCGGAGCGAAGCATAAAAAGTAACGGCTCGGCACAGGTCTGCTGCCCTGTGACAAGTTGTTTTGGCCGTGCCAGGCTTGTGATCACCCCCGAGCGGTAATACAGTTTTCCGGCAACCGTCCAGGCTGCGTGGTAGACATCTTCGATTCCGCTTGTGGAGTCGAACAGAGTCTGGACAACAAATGTGGCTCGTTCGACCGGTGTCTGCAGATCCGTGATCTGGATTGGTGGGTAATCGTCGCCGGCGCCCAACCGTCCGGGCAACGTGGCCATCAAGAAGACAATCGCCACGAAGAGAGCAGGGCGAACTGCGCGCCTGCGATGCCAATATTCCACTGGTGCCACACCTCGCCGCAATCACGCCACACGAAGCCGCCAGAAACGGAGCAACATGACGAAATGTACCCCGTGAAGTTCTGGAATGCCTAACGCGAAGGTTCGGGTGTTGTGCTGGCGCGTGTGTCCCTCCGGTTGACGAAATCGGTGTCCACGCGTAATTTATGCAGGGTTGTGGAGGTTTAGCACGGAAGAGGGCGGAATGGAAAGCGGAGTTGCCACTGACGGAAGTGGCCTGGTGGGGGTACTCGCGGACTCTCACGACAACAGATGGGCTTTTGAGGCGATTCTGCGGAGATTCGTGGACGAGGGCGTCGTGCACGTCATCCATGCCGGTGACTTCGTAGCGCCTTTCAACGCCCGGTATCTTTCAGGCATTTCAGTGCCGTTTACGGGCGTTTTCGGGAACAACGACGGGGAACGCCCCGGTCTGACGAAGGCGTTCGCGAAATTCGGGACATTGCACGTCGGACCGTACGCATTTGACACTCGGGGTCGCCGGATTATCCTCATGCACGAGCCCGTTGCCCTTGACGCTCTCGCCGTGTCAGGCAGGTTTGATGTAGTCATCTACGGTCACACCCACGAAACGGACCTCCGTAAAGTCACGTGGGCGGATGGAGACGGATCAACGCTCATTTTGAACCCCGGCGAAGCGGGCGGGTGGCTGAACGGTCGGGCGACGGCAGCACTTCTTGACCTCGCTGACCTCAACGTCGATGTGTTCGATGTTCCTCTCGCCCGGACCTCTGCATAACGGGAGTATCCTGTGCGTTTTGCCATTTGCAATGAAATGTTTCAGAACTGGGATGTGGGCGACGTATTCCGGCTTGCGGCGGAGATCGGGTACGACGGCGTAGAGCTGGCGCCGTTCACGCTCGCCGATTCAGTCCGTGATCTCAGCCCAGAGCGCCGACGGGAGATCCGCCGGCAGGCCGAGGACGCCGGTATTTCCATCGTCGGGCTCCACTGGCTGCTTGTCAGTCCGAAGGGTCTCTACATCACGCACCCGGACGAAGCGGTACGCAAAGAGACTGCAGCCTATTTCGTGGACCTCATCCATTGCTGCGCGGATCTCGGGGGCGACAGGATGATCCTAGGGTCTCCAAAGCAACGGAACCTGATGGAAGGTGTCTCGCACGAACGGGGCTGGGAATGGACGCTCGATTTCCTCCGTTCCATCGCGCCTGTCGCCGAGGCACGTGGAGTAACGCTTTGCTTCGAGCCTCTTGCGCCCGCTGAGACCAACTTCATACAGACTGCCGAAGAGGCAATCCGACTCGTCCAGGGAATCAACAGCCCGAAGCTGAAGATCATTCTGGACGTGAAGGCCATGTCGGGCGAGAACAAGCCCATCCCGGAAATAATCAGGGCGAGCGCGCCCTGGGTTGCCCATTTCCACGCGAACGACGCGAACCTGCGCGGACCCGGGTTCGGCGATGTGGACTACGCTCCCATCGTTGCGGCGCTGCGCGACATCGGGTACGACGGCTGGGTGTCTGTCGAGGTGTTCGATTTCTCGATTGATCCGGAAGTGACAGCGCGTCGAAGTCTCAGATACTTGAAAGAAGTCTTTGGAATCGCCTCGTCACACTGAAGTTGTCGTCTCCGAAGGAAGGTGAAGGGGGTACTTATGCCCGAAGCAACTCATACCCTGACGCTGTTCGAGTACCCGGTTCTCGTGGTAGGGGCGGCGAAGCTCGCGAAGGATTTGAGAGCCGCCTTTGAATCGCCTTTGACGAAAGCGCAGCTCCGGCGCGCGGTGTACCTCGACCACGCACCTGCAGAAAGCGGGGAACCTCTCGCAAACAAGATCGCGGATTGTATCGACCCGCGGTACCAGGCTGTTTTCCTCGATGCAACCGACCCGGTTCTTGTTGATGACCGCGTGTTGACGATCACGGAGATCAAGAAATACTGCCCGGCGACAGAAGTGGTCGTGGTGATAGGGAAGAAAACCGAAGGGCGTCTGGTGGAGCTTCTGCAAGCCGGTGCGTGGTATTTCCTGCAGACGCCGATTACCGAAGCAGCCCTTACCACGATCATGGTGCGGGTGGTCGCGGTCCGCGAGGCAGACGCGCTGGTCCGGACGGACGGTTTGACCGGTCTTTTCAATCGGGCGTTTTTCGAGGATGCGCTGCGCGACACGGTGGCGCGTCTCAGACTGGACATCGGCGGTCAGAGAACGGTCACCGCCCCACCTGTAAGCCTGCTGCTCGCCGATCTGGACGGTCTTAAGGAAGCGTACGGCGATCGCCACCAGGAAGGTGAGATGTTCCTTCGTGAGATGGGGGGAGTGGTGCGAAAGCGATATCGTCCCACGGATGTGGTCGCCCGAATCGGGGGAGATGAATTCGGGGCACTCCTCGTCGGGATGAATTACACCCTCGCTTTGATGCGAGCAGAGCTTCTCCGCAAAGAAACCCTCAAGATAACGTTGCCGGAGGGAATCGGCACGCGGCCGACACTTTCCGTCGGCGTAGTCACCTATCCTTCGTATTTCGACGACCCGCAACAGCTGTACTGGCAGGCGCGGCGCGCACTTGAGCGCGCAAAAGCGGCGGGCGGCAACGTGGTGTTTGGATTTGACGCGACCGGAACCCCGCGGCCGTTTGTTGAGCTTGGCGGATAAGCGCCGGCGAGAAGCGGAAAACTCCGGTGGTGATTGGCCCGTGGCTGGCTCAGTTGATCGGGACGTAGTGGCGGGCGATACACCCAAAATTGGTGAGCACCGAGGCGAGGGCCCAGCCTTCCGGGGGCGGAACATTCTCGACCAGGTTGTTCCGGAGTTCGGCCAGATCATCTCCCACTTCCGGCCATTCGCGCGCGGGAAGCACCCATCTCGCCGCTCGTTCAAACCTTTCAAGCCATTCGGAGAGACGGATCAGGAACTCTCCCGTCTCCGGGAGGATTGACGGCGGTTTGTTGATGGTCAGAGCGAGGCGGAACACCCGTGGCGCCAAACCGATCATCGTGTGCACTGTTCCCGCTTTCGTTCCCTCGAGGCAGAACCGGTACAGGTCACGAATTCCTTCTGCGTGGTCCACGCCACGTTGACTTAGTCGCGTCAGGACACGTACAAGCCCTTCCACACGCGGCGCTTCCGGCGTTCCGACCAGCACTTCCGCGTACGCAAGGCATACGTCGGCCAGCCACCCTTCGTCCTGCATTCGCGCAACGCGCGCCGCGCCCTGCAACCGTTCCGCGGAGGGAACCAGCGCGGGCTGGCGGATTTCCCGGTAGAGCACCGCAAGCACGTCATTTCCTGCCGTGATCAGTTTCTGATACAGCGCCTCCCCCGCTTCCTCGCATACGGGGCACGACGCGAGCAATTCGTCACAAAGATTGCGCTGGACGAACGAGAGGTCGTTGCGGTGCTTCAACGCGGACCGGACCACCCGCCGCGCTGTTTCACGCGTTTTTCCGCGACGCGCCAAAACCGCGCTGCCTTCATCAGGCAAGAAACCGGGTTGCTTGCGAGCGTACGAATCGACGGTCCACAGGAGGTACGCAAGACGGTAATCTTCCGAGTTCCCCTGAAACACCTCGTACAGCATCTCCATCGCGGTGGCGAGTGCACCTTCTGCAAGCGCGAGGTTCACGGACAATACAATCGCCTCCGTTGCCCCGGGAGAGAGCTCCAGCGCCGCCCTGCACCATTGTGCCGCGCGGGCGCGGTTACCCAGACGCCAGGCGATCAGCCCCATTCCGGCCGCAGCCTCAGGAAGCCGTGGGTCCGTATCGAGCGCACGCTGGAATGCTTCACGCGCCTCGTCCCATTTTTTCAGTCCGCAAAGTGCAGAACCAAGGCCGCAGAAAAGCGTGGCTGCATCGTCGCCCGGCATACCGAGAGCTCGCCGGAAGACCTGTACCGCGTCGCGATAATGGCCCGATTCGGTCAGGAGTTGGCCCAAGTGCGCAAATAAAGCGACGTCAGTCGGGTTCAACCGGATTGCCTGACGGAACGCCGCGATGGCCTTCACAGACTGCCTCGACTGGCGATACGCGTTGCCAAGTTCGCCCCAGAGATCGCCGAACGCGAAACCGAGTTCCCGGGCGGTTTCCAGGTAGCGGATCGCGTCGTCCACATGGCCGATCAGCAGAAGCCGCTGACCGAATTGAAAACAGAGGTAGGCGTTCCCCGGTTCGATGGCGATCTGGGCACGAAGGTTACGCAAATCGCGATAGGTCCATTCGCGGGAAACAACGGTCGTGCGCTGTTCCACTGCTGCGTGGAAATCGGGGTTGAGAGATATCGCCCTGTCGTAATCAGCCAGAGCAGCGCGATCGTCAAGGCGCAGCTCGTGGATTCGACCCCGCAGATAATAGGCGTCGGGCAGGCTCGCGTTCTGTTCGATTACGTAGGTCGCATCGTTGAGAGCAGCGTCGTACTCCCCGAGGCGAGCATATGCGAGGGCTCTGTTGAAAAACGTTTCCACCATGCGACCGTTTTCCTCGATCGCCCGGCAGTAAAACTCCACTGCTTTCTCGAACTGGCCGCTGCGGTAGCAATCGTTGCCGAGGTTGTGGAGTTCATGTTCTAACGGCGCGTCTTCCAGCACGATTTGACCTCCTGCGCGCGTCGGATCCCGACAACTCATCGGGGTGATTCCCCCGGGAGACGGGAAAAGGGATCGGTCAAAACGTACGATGTGCTTGCGGCAGAGGACAAGCGCCGAAAGCCTCTCGCCCGCGGTTGCACTATTCGCCGGGAAAGGGGTAGACTTGGTAGAAAACTAGACTGAGTAATTGGTAGAACAAGCACTCATTTCGGTTCGGGAACCCGCATGCACGAGATCGTTACTGGACCTCCCCCCGCACTCTTTTCACGGCTTGCTGGAAAGATTCTTGAGTTCCGCACGCATGAAAAGTTCGCGAGGATAACCGTCCTCACTCCGGATCGACAAACGCGCAACGTGGTACGCGATGCCCTTCCCGTTTTCGTGGCGCAGGAAGCTCCACCGGCGGGACCGGCGCGCGCGGGCCTGTTCAATGTGCGAATTACCTATCTGCCCCCGTGGGCCGGCGAGATTGCCCGACTCCGGATTGAACATCTCGGGCTGGGGCCGCTTCCGCGTTCGGCTTCACTGGCAGTGATTTCCGAGGCGGTCCGGCGCACCAGACACCAGACGAAAGCGTTCGAAGTTGACGGTGCGACGCTCGACCCGCGAGATCGTCCAAGTTTCCTGCGAGCAGTGCTGCGCGAGATCGTTGACCTGAAGAAGGCATGCGTGTCCCCGTGCGATCTCCGGGAACGCTCAGTGGCGCGGTATTGCAGGGAAATCGCGGCAATTTACGACGCGAGCGAGACTATTCTCCAATCAAACAAGTGGGTTGACCAGAGCGAAATTCTGGCCCTCGCAACCGAACGACTGATAACGGATCCCTGCGCCGCGGGAGAGGATTTGTACCTCTTTTTCGGGTTTCTTCACCTCAACGAGTTGGAAAAGCGCTGTCTCGGTGCGCTGGCGGACGCTGCTTCCCGCGCCTGCGCGTACGTTCCGTCGGTACCGGGAGGCGTTGCATTTGCCGTGGCGGAACCGACCATCGCGCTGTTCGAGACGAAGTGGGGCATCACACGAAGCTCGATACCGGCGAAATCGGGCGTTGCCAGGGAAATCGTCGGCGATCTGTTCTGTTCGGACGCGGAAGAAGTGCACGAGAATCCCGCAATCTGCGTTGCCAGTGCACCGGAACCAGCTCAGGAGATCCGCGAGGCAGCCCGGTGGATCTGGAGAGTCATTGAAGAAGACGACTCAAGGTTTCAGGATTTTCAGGTCATCGTTCCCGACAACCGCCACAGTGCGCGCTTCGCCGCGGATGTGTTACGGAAAGCCGGCATTCCGGTGAACGTGGCGTTTGAAGAACCACTTTCTGACACGGACGCCGGGCGGGGCCTTATGCTGTTCCTGGAGGCGGTGGAAAGCGGTCTCCTTCGCACCAGGGTGATGGACCTCCTCAGTGCGTGCAGGCCACGCGGTACTCACCCGCCAGGTGAACAGGCACGGTCCGTGACTTCTTCAGATTGGGACCGCATCGCCCGTCTCGCCGGAGTGTCTGGCGGCATCAGACCCGACAGAAGCGTACGCAGCGAGTGGGATGACCGACTTGCGCGCTACGAATGTGCTCTCGCGTGGAGAATTGAACATCAGCCGACGGAGGGGGAGGAGAACGCAGTCGAGAACGTGGCCTCGCTCCGCAGAGAGCATGAGGCAACGCGCGAGCTTCGCCAGTTGATCCACGAGCTCGACGCCAGCCGTGAAGCCATTGAGAGTGCCTCTTCGTGGGAGGGATGGGTCGCCGCAGTGAAGCAGGGGTGGCAGAAAACTGCTGAGGTTCGCGGCAGCGAAGAGGTGCGGCAAATTGAACTTGTTCTGGACGAAATTGCCACGTACGATGCTGCCGGGAAGTTGCCGCCGGCACCTGTACGATGGATCATCCTTGCGGAGGCGTTGGGACACAGAAGGGTTTCCACCGCCCGCAGTGATCCGCACGGTGTAACGCTTACCAACCTGGCCGGGGCGTGCATTCGTCCATGCCGGGCACTTGTCATGGTAGCACTTTCCGACGGCGAATTTCCGCGAACGACCGCACGCACGGCACTTTCAGTCCAACCTGACGACGGTTTCTACCACGAGTTCTCCGGCCTTCCACTCGATCCGCAGAAGGCGATTGACTGCGCCATGTTTGCCATGGCTCTTTCTGCGGCATCTGACCGCGTTCGCCTCAGCTATTCCCGCCGGACCGATACCGCGATGGGCGAAAAGCTTCCATCCTCTGCTCTGATGGAAGTCATCCGCAGAGTCATCCCGCTTGAGGAGTCGTCCCCTGTGGCGTCACTCTGGGATGAAAATGCCCTTCACCGCGAGCTTTCCGAACGGGGAGAATGGGCGGTACGAGAGCCCGTTCCGAAGCCGAAAGAGTGCTGGCTCAACGCGCAGGAACTGATACTGGCGCATGCCGCGAGCGCCGCGGGCACTTCCGCAGGAGAGGAGATTGCCGGGCGCGTTGGTCGGCACGCACGCGACGGCATGGCGCTCCTGCGCGCCCGTGATTCTTTCCCCGGACCGTACGACGGGTGGTTTGCGGAAAGGGCGATGGATGACGTGCTGCTCAATCACGTTTCGTCACTGGGAACTGCGGACAATCCCCTCTCCGCCAGAGCGCTGGAAACGTACGCGGAATGTCCGTTCCGCTTCCTCGTGATGCGAATTCTGAAAACTGAGCCGCTGCCCGAACCTGAAATCGTCCTTGATTTTTCAGGGATGGATTCTGGACTTGTTCTCCACGAGCTCCTCGCGGAGTTTTTCCGCCGCCTGATTCGCGAGCAGCTCTTTCCACAGCGCCCCGCATCCGTGCGGAATCTCCGACCGTTATTCGATGAACTCGCCGAAAGAAAACGACGCGAGCTGGAACGGGGCGGCACGATCCCGCCCGGCGCCATCTGGCAAATCCGTTGGACTGCTCTTCTGGAAAGCGCGTGGGCGGCGATCGCATGGTCACTGGGAGACGCGCGTTCCTGGGAACCGTCGCTGGTGGAAGTGGGATTCGGTGTGCCTGGTGGACGAGTGGATGAAGCCTCATCAGAAGACCCGGCGTATCTCCCGCTCCCGGACGGCGGAACACTGGCTGTCCGGGGGATAATCGATCGGGTGGATTTCTGCCGCGAAACGTCCTGCGCACGCGTTCTGGATTACAAATCGGGTCGCAAACCCCGCACACTGAACGGTTTGACGAATTCAGGAAGGCTTGTCCAGGCGCTGCTTTACGCGCGGATGTTGAACCAGTGGTTGCAAGAAAAGGCGCTGGCGAAGGAGGTGAGTGAGGCGTGGTACCTGTACCTCAGGAACCCTGTCAAAACTGACGACACGGACTCGGTACCGATTTTTGACACACTCGCATTTTCCGCTGAGAAGTTGCGCGACGGTCAGGAGGAGCTGGATGGGGTTCTCAGTGTGATCATCCGCTGCATGCGGGGGGGCTTCTTCCTTCCGCTTCCGCAGGATCCGCCGAACGGAGAGCACTGCACCTGCGCACATTGTGACGTCGCGGTCGCCTGTGGATCCCTCTCCGGCCTTACAAGCCGCTGGAAGAGGTACCAGAAGGACACGCGCGGTGCTTGTTTCCTTTCTCTGCGGTCCAAAGGCGGTGCCCCATGAGCGCTCTGTTCGATCAGGATGCACGCGACCGCGCACAAAGGAGTATCAGCGAAACACTCCTTGTTGAGGCCAGCGCCGGCACGGGCAAAACCACCACCATGCTGGGAAGGCTTCTTTTCCTGTTGACAACACCGACCCCAGAGGGGGAACCGCCGCCGCGGCTGACCGAGATTGTGGCAATCACGTTTACGGAGCGCGCGGCGCAGGAACTGAAAGACCGCCTGCGCGCGAGGTTGTTTGCAACAGTCAGCAGCGTCTCTCCCGCTCAACCGGGATTGGTTCAGCAGGCGCTGAATGATCTTGAAGAAGCACCGATAGGCACGATCCACGGCCTCTGCGCGAGGATTCTGCGTCAATACCCCATCGAAGCGGCAGTGGATGTGGAATTCCGTGTCGCGGAAGAGCGCACGGCCGCCGAAATCTGGCGGGACGTGTGGCGGAGCTGGATCACAACCCAGTTCCACCGGTCCGATCTTCCGGAGGCAGTCCAGCGTTCCGTCGAGCTCGGGCTGACGCCGGACGACCTGCATTCCGTCGCCGAAGCAATACGCCGTTTCCGGATGCATCCAGTACCGGAGATGCTGGGCCCGGAAACTGCGGCAGCGCCGGGTGAGGACGCGATCAATCACCTCAGAGAATTGCTCCCCGCTTCGAATCGGGACACCCGCGGGAGAACGCTCTCCGAAAAGAGGCTTGCCACAGTCGAAAGAGTGCGGGCATTCGTGGAGGCACTCTCCGCCGCCACCACGCAGGAAGATCGCGTCAATCGGCTGCTGCAGCCGCTTCCCGATAGTTCTGCAGCGGAACTGGTGCCGGTGCTCACGTATGTCGAAGAGCTGAGGACGCGCTACACGCACAGCCTGATTGCTGGCATCGTCCGGTGGATGACTCATCCCGAAGAGGGAGTCCTTGCCGCCTACGCCCGGGCCAAGGATGACGTCGCGTGCCTCGATTTCGACGATCTGCTGATAAAGGCCCGTGATCTTGTTCGGAACCGGTCTGACGTGCGCCGCCAATTGCAGGAACAGTTTCGCGCGAT
The DNA here is from genome assembly GCA_022706085.1 of Candidatus Latescibacterota bacterium. Taxonomy (GTDB): domain Bacteria; phylum Latescibacterota; class MWCZ01; order MWCZ01; family MWCZ01; genus MWCZ01. The sequence continues at coordinate 180,686 of JAKJDF010000002.1, forward strand.
CATCGTCGATGAGTTTCAGGATACCGACCCGGTTCAGGCAGAGCTTATCATCCTCCTCTCTCAGCGGATCAGTCCCCTCGACGATGCACCGGCCCTTCCGTGGGAAAAGTCCGGGGTGTCACCGGGGAAACTCTGCGTGGTGGGTGATCCGAAACAGTCAATCTACCGCTTCCGCGGAGCCGATATTGAGACATATTCCCGTGTCGCCGCACTCATCGGAGCTGAGAACAGGTGCCACCTCCGCACGAATTTCCGTTCGCACGGGAGCATCATACGCGCCGTAAACGCCGTGTTCGGGCAGCCCGGCGTTTTCTCGTCACCGGATCTCCCCGACGAGGCGCGAATGTTCATTCCGGCGTACCAACCGCTGGAGCCGCCCGCGGGAACGCAGGAGGACACGGAAGCACGTGTCCTGTGGGTAGAACCGGCCACCGGGCGATTCGACGCATTGAAAGACGCCCGCCCTGTGGAGGCGGCACTCGTTGCAAATGCGGTTCAACAGGTGGTGGCGGAAGGGTGGGAGGTGCGCGATCCCCGGACAGGGCAGTTGCGCCCCGCATGGTGGGGGGATGTCGCCCTCCTTTGCCGGCGCTGGGCGGCTGCTGAGGAGCTGGAAGACGAATTTCGCCGCCGGGGCATTCCGTACCGCATTCTGGGTGGAAAGGGCCTCTTCGAACGTGAGGAAGTGGTCCGTCTCGTCTCGCTGCTTCGTGCGCTGGAACAGCCCCACGACAGTCTCAGTGTCATTGCGGCCCTGAGATCGGCCTTTTTCGGCGTTTCGGATGCAGAGCTTGCCCTTGCGGCGATTGCGGATGCTTCGAGCTTCGACTACACGGGTGACCGGCAGGACGCGCTTCCTGAGACGATTGGGCGGGCTTTCGCTCTTCTGCGTGAGGTCCACGCCAGCCTGAACGAGCTGCGACCTTCCGAAGTAATTGAGTTTCTGTTCGAGAAGACGGGTGTTCTGGCTGCGTATGCACAGCAGCCCGACGGGGAACAATCGATCGCCAATCTCCTGAAAATCATTGACGAAGCCAGGCGCTACGAAGCGGGGAATTCCTACTCGTTCCGAGGCTTCTGTAACTGGTTAAGAACCCTGCGGCTGTTGAATGCGGAGGAAAGCGAGGCCGAACTGGACGATGAAGCGGGCGGGCGCGTGCAACTCCTCACCATCCACAAGGCGAAAGGGCTGGAGTTCCCGGTGGTGTTTGTCCTCGATCTCGGAGCGCCTTTGAACAACCCACCAAACAGTAGAAAGCTGATAATGGCAGGCGGGAACGCCAGTTCACTCCCGCGGTGTGGCCTGTCCGTGAAAAAGCTTCCGGGCGGAGCCTCTTTCCGCACGCGCGATTGGGAGGAAGTCCGGGAGGCGGATCGAGAACGGGAATCGGCAGAGATGACCCGGCTGCTTTACGTGGCACTGACACGGGCGCGCGATTACCTGCTGCTGCCCAGAGTGTTGGTCACAAAGAACGCGACCTGGCAGAACCTCATTGAGTCTGCGTCGGATTCAAAGGAGTGGCCGGTCTGGCAGCCGCGCGATTTTGCAGCTTCACAATCGGCCACGCTCGCCGTTGAACACGCCAGGGGTATCTCGGCCTTTGAGACGGAACTGCGGAGATTTGAAGAGAAACGCAGAAACGCAACGCAGCAGGCATCGCGACCCCGAATAAGAATCATCTATCCCTCCTCCGAACATCCCGATGAGCCAGAGCGGTGGACGGATGAATCGCCGACTCTCCCGGCGCATGGCTCTCCGGAAGACGATTCGGGCCGCCGGCTGGGAACCGTGGTTCACCGGGCCCTGCAGCAACTACACCCGGCAGACCTTTCAGACGTCGAGCGTGTGGTAAAGAGCGAAGCGGAAGAAGAGGATCTGAATGACGAGGAACTGGCGAGGGCGACAGCGCTTGTGCGCGGTTGTTTTTCGCTTTCTGTGATCAATCGTGCATACTCCGCACCGCAACGCTGGAAAGAAGTACCGGTAACGCTCTGCGAAGACAGGAACGGCGTAAGGAATATTATACGCGGGGTCTGCGACCTCGTATTCACACAGGGTAACGAACTTATCCTGGTGGATTACAAGACGGACAGGGGTTCCCCGCAGGACGCAGACAACCTCAAGCTGAAGTACAAACCGCAACTGGATGAATACGTCAACGCGCTCAACGTCGCCACAGGCCTCCCAGTGGCGGAAGCGTGGCTCGCCTTTCTCGGGCTCGACGGCGGACCCATTGAATGCCGCGTCGTTTGAGTCCCTTTGCGCTGCAGGTCGAGACGCGTTATTGTCATTCTTCCGCAATGGGTCTGCGTTCGCCTTCGTGATTCACACCTCTGTGTCGGCCGCTATCTGACTTCATGCGATTCGTCCTGCTCTATTTCACGCATTTCATCTCGTTTGGCGCATTCGTCCCGTTTCTCCCTCTCTATCTGAGACGCGCCGCCGGGCTTTCACAGATAGAAATCGGGTGGGTGCTCGCGATATCAAACCTGGTAAGCCTGGTGGGCTTATTCGTCTGGGGACCCTTCGTTGACAGAACCGACAAACGGAGACGTACCCTTGTCATGGGGATGATCGCCAGCGCCGCGCTCTACCCCGCGTATATGCTGACACGGGGCCTCCCGGAGATTATCGGACTCACGATCGTTCTCGGCGTGTTCATGACGCCCGTGATCCCGCTGCTTGATGATCTCCTGCTTACCCACATCCGGATCCACGGAGGAGAATACGGCCGTACACGCCTGTGGGGTTCCGCGGCATTTATCGTCGGAAGTACCGCAGCTGGCTGGTTGCTGGGGCACGGAGTTGCCGGAGGCCAGTTCTTTGTATTCATCTCCGCTGAAATCGCCGCGCTTGTTGTTCTTGCAACGTTTTCCAGCGAAGAAATCAACCGCCCCGGCGCCGCCGTAAAGGACCGCCACTTCTGGCGTTCTCTGACCGGGCCTTTCATCGTGTTTCTTGTAGCCGCCTTTCTGGGGAGGATATCCGCCATCGGCCATTACAACCTGTACAGCCTCTACCTCGACAAAATCGGCGTCAGCGATACGCTGAAAGGCATCGCGTGGTCTATCGGCGTTGTTGCCGAAATCGGCATGATGTTCTTTACCGGCAGGATTATTCGACACTTCGGCGCTCGATGGCTTTTCACGCTTGGGCTGGTGGGTTCAGCGGCCCGGTTTGCGCTTTACGCAATCTGGCCAACGCCGACCGGAGCAATCGCAGGGCAGGTGCTCCACGCGTTTACCTTCGGCGCATACCACGTCGGGGCGGTAACTCTCGTAACGGAACTGGCGCCTCCCGGTCGTTCCGCGACCGGGCAGTTTGCACTGGCTTCCCTCGCGTACGGACTTGGTTCCACGGTGGGAAGCGTGGTCAGCGGCCAGGTAGCCCAGATATGGGGATATCAGGTGATGTACGCCATGTGTGCAAGCCTCGCCGTCCTCGCCGCACTTGTCGCTCAGATCAGCGCTCCCGAAAAGGGACACGCCGCTGTTTCTGCTGCGTAGCTTAGTCCCCCTCGGCAAGCCATGCGCTTGCCGAAATCGTATCGCCGAGCCCCACGGTGCGCGCGGGGCGTTCCACGATTCTTGTCGGTACGAACACCAGATTCCGCCTTCCGCTGGTTCCTACGCCCGTCAACTCGAAATCCGGCGCTTTTGCAGACGGCGCAAGGGTCCGCATCGCGTCGAATGCCTCGGTCCGCAAAGGAAGGTCCACGAAACCGGTCACCTCGTCTGACGTGGGAGGGCGCCCCGTTCTGGCCCTCACCACTGCCGCACACGCTCCGCACACAAGACCCTGACGAATGCCTTCCGGCGACCCTGCAGCTTTTTCAGCAAGGACCATGTAGTATCCGAAGTTGTGCAGATGGATTCGCGGGACACCGGTGGTATCGGCGAGCCGGTTGAGTCCCTCAAGGATTGCTTCCGGCGCGTTTCGGTCACGAACTTCCCCCGCAAGCTCGCCGGCGCCGATCTCCTCCAGCCACGTAACCAATTCGACTTCATTCAACCCTATGCTGTCCATCTGAGGGAGGATGTGGTCGAGGACCCCTTTTCGGACGACCTTGCCGGCGATAGAAGCAAGCTCGCAGTGCATGCGCATACGGGGAGCTCGCGTTCGCACCAGACGCAGGTAATCCGCCACCGGGACGACGCACTCCCGTGCCGTGGTGCCATCGGGATAGCGGTCGCTCAGGATGTGGAACCCTGAGACGAGCAGGTGGGAAAACCGGTCCGCGTCCTTCAAAAACGTGGCTTTGAAACCGGGGGCCAGTCGAAGCTGGTTGTTTGCCGGGTTCCACGAGGGAATGAACCTGTTCGCTCTCGGGGCGGTCAGTGTCTGCCCGTCAATGCGTATCCGGTCATCCTTCTGGTACTCAAAAATCCAGTGTATGGCAAATACATCGTCGCCCTGAGCCACGTCGCGCGGCGAACCAATTGTGCCGTCAGGCCCGATTGTCAGGAGGTTGGGAAGGGCAGGGAAGGCTTCCGCGAGGGGTTTTGTCAGCGGGTTGGCATAGACAAGCACGCGGGGCACCCCCAGCGAGGCAACCGTTACCGCCATGTTTGCGGAGGTTCCCCCGAGCGTGAGCTCGTCGTACCCGAAGTGCTCAGAGACCCATTTGAACACCTCTTCCGAGCGGATCATCCTCTGAAGCGCCCGCCCGTTCCGGAATGACTCAAGAAATGCGACGATCAGATCCGCGGGGGAGGTGATCTCGTCGGGGAGAGTGCCGATTCGTTTCCCCACTTCTTCACGAAGCCTGGGGTCCGCTGAGAGGAACCGCTCGATCCTGCCCGGTTGGAATCGCACCATTCCGTCCAGAACGGAGTGGAACATAATTGCGATGCCTGGAAGTGTTTGCCACCTCTGTCGTCCGGGTTCGCAACTGGCCTCGTAAATTCCAGCCCAGGCGCCTTGCCAGCTGTCGTACGTGTGCTCCATCGGTTCCCGTCCCGTCAGACAAACAGAAAGAGATGGCTTCCAGATTCGGGAAACCACCTCTCCCAGCAGCTCAAAGCCCAGTCAATGCGTCAATTACAAGGAAAGCCTACCTCGGGCGACGCAGTTCTTCCTTGAGGATTTTGCCGGGTTTGAAGTGTGTTTTGCGCCGCGCAGGTACCTGAATGATATCGCCCGTCCGCGGATTCCGCGCCGCTGGTTTCGGGCGCGTGTTGCGCACCTCGAAAACGCCAAATCCGCGGATTTCAATCCGGTCGCCGCGCATCAGGCTTTCGCGCATTCCTTCGAAAACGCTGTCCACCATCTTGGCCGCGAGGCTTTGTTTGCAACCGGTGTCCTTCGCCACATATTTCGCAAGATCACGTTTCGTTGTCGTCATACCGGGAACTCCTTAGTTTTTCCTCGCGGCAGGGCCTGTGCGCCGGGGACGTTCACGCGACACGTTCGGAAGCTTGCTGTGGCGGCGTTTTTCCGGATCGATCCTTCCCGGCCTCACGGCTTTTGTAATGCCGATCACACCGAACAGCCTAAGATCAAAGTAAACACTCGTTTCCCATTAGTCAAGAGTACGATCCCGGATTCTGGATCGCCGAGGCCTCCTCCGGTATGCACCACTATGAACTGATGTCCCCGTAAGAAGCAACCGTACGCACGATTTCACGCGATTCGGATCGCTTCCTTCAGCTTTTCCATGTAGTAGCAGTAATTCGACCAGGAAATGTCGGGCGGACAGGAATGGTCCACCATCGGGACGTAACCACCTGCGGCAACGAGAGGTGGAACTTTTTTCAGCTCTTCATCTATCGCTCCGGGCCCGGCCGCGAGCGCCCGTTTGTCTATTCCCCCACACAGAAGCAAATCGCGCCCGTACTGCTTCTTTATCGGCGCGGGTTCCATGTTCGCGGCGATCTCACAGGGCCAGAGGCCGTTGACTCCCGCTTTCAGCCACAACGGAATCAGCGCGTGCACGTCGCCGTCGGAATCCACGAAGATAAGGTCCACCCCGCGCGACCGGAGGTAATCGGTGACCCTGCGGTACCGCGGGACCATGAACCGATCGAATAACTCGGGGCTGAGGAGAGGCCCGGTCTTCATGCCCATGTCTTCCCAGAATGCCCAGTAATCAACGTCCGTATCATTCAGAATCTGCTCTGTGATCAACAGGATGTTGTCACAGAGGTCGTCCATCATTTCCTCGATCAGGGCGGGATCGTCGTAAAAAGCGTACGACAGGTTTTCCAGCCCCATGAGATTCCGCAGCGGGCCAAAGAAGCCCGACCAGCGGTCACCGAAGAGGCAAAGGGGATCGGTTCGTTCCTTCCACTCAGCGCACCGTCGGTTCCAATCAGCCGGAAATCTGTCCCTGGGATTCTGACAGAGCCGCGGTTTGATGATCGTCCGGTAGTCATTCCGCGTCTTCACGGGGAATTCCAGGAAATGGGGCATACTGCGGTCGCCATCGGTTTTGTAAACCCGCATGATGATTCCTTCGTGGTTCCTCACCACCTGCGTTGCACCCTCTTCCTTGAGGACCTCATACGGGAAATGCGGCCATGGGCCGTAGTACACCGGAACGCCTTTCGTCTCCTCCGCACCAAAGTACGCGGATTGGCTGACGCCTTCGGGCATACCCTCGGAAATCCATCGGCGCATTGTCTCTGACCATCCACCAGTACCCCAGTATGGTGCGCGGTCTACCGGCTGGTACCGAAAAATCCTGTTGAAACGCTCTCGATGCGTCATCCTGGTTACCTTTCCGATCATATTCACAGGGAAACTGCCTCAACCGTACGTGCATTCCCTCGCGGCAGCGGCATACGCGTTCAGTTTTTCCACGGGGGTATCAAAAAAATGATCCGCGGTTGACAGGACATATCCGCGGTTCCTGCCGACCCTCTCAAACAGCGTATGCACATGCTGGCGAATTGATTGCGGCGTGCCCGTGGTGAGGCAATTGTACTGGTCCATTCCACCGATCAAAGCCACGCGGTTCCGGACCTTCTCCGCGAATTCCCAGGGCTCCTGATTGCCCCCGATACTTCGTGGCGCAAGTGTCTCGGAAACATCACAGCCGTTCCCCACGATTAACTCCTCAATGCCACGCGTGCCTCCGCACGTGTGGTAGGTGACCAGAAATCCAAGGTCGTGCAGCGCGTCGTGAAGTGCCCGGTCGTACGGCAGACAGAACTCCCGGTGCAGGTCTGGAGAAATGACGGTGGAAGAGGCGGCGCCGCCCCCGGTTTCAATGAGGTCGAATCTGGCGCCCTTCAATCCTGCGATGAACTGGAGTTTTTTTTCGAGGAGCGACCGGAGAAGACGATGTACCCAGTCGGGTTTGTCAAAACAGGCGAGTATGAGCTTGTTCACATCCTCCAGACAACACGCATGCTGCCAGCAGCCCGCCTGGTCCCCCCACACGAATCCCCGGATGATTCCCCTGTCTCCGAGTTCCTCATAGAGTCGCGCTACCGGCGCCCGATCGAAGGTAGCAACCGGCATGTACTTCTGAATGAGTTCGATGTCTTCATCGTGCTCGATGAGGTACTTGCTGATCCATGTCGTTTTTCGATCACCTTCCGTTTCGTACGTCAATATGCCTTCCGGAGTGGTGATTACGTGTCGGGCTTTGCGGTGGTCCGGGTCGTTGCTCAGAACCTGAACATAGTCTCTCCATTGCGGCGTTGAGGTTTTGGAAAAGTCGGCATCCACGAGCCAGAACTGGCCCATGGACTGGAAATACTGGATCTGCGCATCCATGCCTGTCGCCGCAAAGGCTTCGATGTCCGAAATCCCGCCCATATACGTCTGGAGATGGTACCCCTGCCACTGGTGAACCGACACGGGCAGGCGGTCGGGTTTTTCCCGGTGCAGTGCCAGCAGGATACGTTCTTTGCTCGTCACGTTTCCATCCTCCACGGGGTGCAGAGAACGTCGGAAAACAGAGGCGCAGGTGCGCAACGGCACCATCGGAAAGTACGGCGGCTGCCGTTCGGGGCAAAAGGACGCGGTCGGTCAAGCCCCAAACAGAACAGGCCTCGGAGAGACTCCTGTCATGGCGCGGTGAAACGCCACATCGTGCTGATCGAATTGATCTGGTCCGGCCCCTTTGTGGTCGCGGCAAGGCGCCAGTAATACGTCCGCCCGCTGACAAGGGGAGTTCCGGCGTAGATGATGCTGGTCGCCGGGCTGTTGGCGTAGGCGGTTCCGTGCTGCGTGAATCCCCCCGCGTCGGCATAGATGATCAGCTTGTACCCGGCTGCCTGGGGCACCGCGACCCAGCGGAATTCCGGTGTCAGTGAAGCCGTTGTCGCGTTGTTGCCCGGAGCCGCCAGTGTTGCGGGTGGAAGTGCTACATCCGACACTTCGGCGCTCTGGCTCCCGGGGGACTTCAGGCCACCCTTATCCACGGCGATTACCCGGTAGTAGTACCGCGTTCCGACCGCCACGGTAGTGTCGTTGAACGACGTCGTTCCTCTCGGCACGATCGCCACCGGTGTTCCGGCGTACGGTGCAGGCGTGGTGACCGAGCGGAACACCCAGTATTCGGCGAAGTCGGCTTCGGGGTTTGCCGACCAGCTGACGGAAATACTCGCGGGCGGCACGAGATTTTGTCCTACCGCGTTCACATTTGTGGGAACCGATGGCGCGGTCAGGTTCGCCGCAATCGCGAGAATCGGCAGCGTTGCCGGGCTCTCGTTTCCGGCGTTGTCAAATGCCGTCATTTTGTAGTAAAACTGAATGGTGTAATCGAGGTTGCGGTCGGTGTACGAGGTGCTATCGCGAGAGATAGTAGCGATCAACTGATACGCGGCAGCGGGGTCGCCCTCAGCGCGGTACATTCTGTACCCGGCCAGATCCTTCTCCCTGTTTTTCTGCCAGCCAAAGCGATTCTCGCCGTCCCCTCCGCCGATGCGCCCGAACCCGGCAGGTGTAGCGGGCGCAACCAGATCCGGGCCCGTGGTGCCACAACCGATCGCAAAGAGAACTGACCAGATACAGGCACCCGACAGAAATCCCCATCGCACCAGCATCAACGCGGCTCCTTCTCTTTCAGTCTGCACCATTGAGAACGGCACAGCCGGCGTTCCAGCTCGTACGCAAACATACGCAGCGGACACCGGTCCGCAACAACCCTGCACCAACCACTACCGGCAAACCGCGTGCCGCAAAAAGAAAGGGGCGGTCCGCCTCCAGGCAGCCGCCCCGCGTCGCTTCTTCCAGAAGCGCCTTTAGTTCTGCGCTGGCAGGCCGAGTTGCTCCCGCAACGTTTTCGCTTTCCGATCCGCATACTGTTTCCACCGCGGGTCGCGGCTCGCCTGAACGTACGCGTCCAGCGCTTCGCGAGTGCGCCCGAGGCACTCCAGCGCTTCTGCCCGGGTTGCATGGGCGGAGGCGTTCCCCGGCTGAACTGCCAGCGCACGCGTGGCCGCCTGTTCCGCCTCCCCGCATCTGTTCAGCTTCATGTACGTTTCGGCAAGCTTGAGCGGAGGCCGAAAGTCGCGCGGACGCAGACTCTCCGCCCGCACAAGCGCCGATTCCGCAGCCGCGTACTGCTCCAGATCAAACAACGTGTTGCCAAGGTTCACCAGCGCGGTGAAGTTCGTGGTATCAATCCGTGCCGCCTGGCGCAGGATTTCGGCGGCAGAAAGGCGCGCCGAACGAACCCCGCTGGTATTGTTGCGGGAATCTCTTACGCGCCCGAGGATCGATCGCGCGATCCCTTCAAGCGCATTCGCCTTCACCTGATCGTTCTCCGCGCGATCCACCGCGGCACGATAACGCTGTTCGGCTTCGTCATATTTCTGCTGATTTTCGTACACCGTTGCCGCAACAACGTACCCGCGCGATATGTCTGGAGAAAGCGAAATCGCCTTCTCTGCGTCCGCTTCTGCCGATCCGAAGTTTCTCTCGCGCATGCCCAGCACCGCGCGGTTGCTGTACGCGATGGCAACATTGTTCAGCCCCTGGTCAGCCGCCATGGAGTACTGAAGGGAATCGGCAAAAATCCGTTTGGTCGCGAGATACGCTTCCTCCGCCTGTTCCAGTTCCTGCTTTTTGAGATACACTTTGCCAACCTCAAGGTGCGCAGGGGCGAAAAGCGAATCCAACGCGACGGAGCGATTCAGCATCGCGAGGGCCTCGTCGTCATTCCCCAGCACCTGATACCCGAGACCGAGGTTGAAATACGTCGCGGCGTCCGTCGAGTCAATCAGAAGGGAGCGCTTGTAGGCCTCCACGGCATCCCGGTACTTCCTCTGCTGAAACAACGTTCGTGCCGAATCGCGAACCGCGTTCAGCGCCAGTGCCTGTTCCGCCGTCAGTTCCGGCTTTACAACGGTGCCCTGAGCATGTACTCGTGCAGGCGAACCAAGAACGCCGCTGCAGGCGATCATCGCCGCAGCGTAGAACATCCGTTTCATAACAAGACTCCCCGTTTGATCATTTCCTCAACGCCGTGTGACAACCGGCGGAACCGGACGCAACCGTTAAAAATAAACTGGAAACACGCGCCGCATGCAAACCGAGTTTTTCAGTCTGCCTGCAAAATGAATGTGCAAACGGCGTACCGCGCGCGGAATCGAACGAGAAAGTTTCGCCGGACGGGTGGCCTGCGTCCCTGCGAGCGTTACTGAAGAGAAAGAGGAAACCGGACGCGCTGTACCGTCTTCACACGGACAGGACGGTTGCCGTGCATTCCCGGCGTGAACACCATCTTCCGTACGGCCTCACGCGCGGCATCGTGGAACTCGGGCGGCCCATCACGGACCACCGCGCTCTCCACTTTTCCGTCTGAGCCGATGGTGATGTCAAGAAGCACCTCTCCTCCGAAACCGACTCCCCGCGCAATCTCGGGGAACTCCGGAACCGGTGGACCAACCGCAAAAGGCTTCACGTCCACCTCGGCATACTCAAAAAGAGGAGTCTCTTCGTTCAGCGACGGCGCCGCGGCGGAATCCCGGGAAGCCAGCGCCTGCGAACTCAACCGATAACTGAAACGCTGCAGAACCTTCACCCGGACGCTCTGGTGATCCTGCCTCGCGGGCGAGAACACCATTCTGGCTGCCGCTTCCCGCGCAGACTCGTGGAACACCGATGGCCCGCTCAAAATCTGTACGTCCTGCACCGTACCGTCGGTGCCCACGACCATCTCCACAAGAACATCGCCCTCAATTCCCTCTTGGCGCGCACGTTCCGGGTACACCGGTACCACCTGCGTCACGATCGTCGGCTTCTGCGGCACGACGGTCGGAGAGCATGCGAAAAACACGAGCAGTATCAGGTGAACCCACTTCATCCGAGGCCACCTCTGGTAAGCCGCGTTCGCGCGCCGGAGCCTTCCCGCGACGATGCCGCCACCGCGCGGGTGCGTCACTGAAAAAAGAAACCCTCACACCGGTGCGTACCCCGAAATGTACGGGGTGGACCGGTGTGAGGGTATAACCAGCGATCAAAAACCCGGGATTCTGCGTTCTCAGCCGCGCAACCGGAAACTGATGCGCTGCGATACCTTCACGCGTACAGGGCGGTCATTCTGCTTCGCGGGTGTGAACGTCATCTTCATTGCTGCTTCCCGCGCGGCGTCGTGAAAAACGGGTGGCCCGCGGAGAATCTGGACGCTCTGAACTTTGCCATCGGTTCCGATGACCATCTCCACGATGACATCGCCTTCCATCCCTGCCTGACGCGCGATCTCCGGATAGACAGGAATAGCCTGCGTAACAATCGTAGGCTTTTCCTCCACCATCCAGAACTCCATGGGCGGCGCTTCCTGCTCCACCTGCTGGCTGATGTTCGACGCTTCCTGCAGCTTTTCCGGCACTGCAACGGACGCCTGCTGGTAGAGTTCCGTGTCCATGATCGTCAAGTCCTGGACCTGACTCTCGTCTCTGGCTTCCACAGGCACGGCCGGGCGGGCGGGAGCAGCAGCCTGTTCCTGTTGCTGGGCCGTCGCCGGGATGTCGACCACCTCAATTGCCTGCCCCTGCTTCTGCGAAGATATCCGCTCCTTCTCCATGCGCATGTTCAGGTTGTAGAACCCCACGCACAGAAACGCCGAAACAAGCGTCGAAACGAGCAGAACCGGACGGTAGATAGTTTTGACGATGTCGCGACGGGGTTTCACAGAGGTGCCAACCATGCCGTATCCCCTCCGTCATTCGAGTTCTGATTTCGCGGCAAATGCGATTCTGATTGCGTTTGCCTTGCGAAGCTCTTCTATCACGTTCGACACCATGCCGTACCGTGTCTTCTCGTCGCTCTTGATCAGCACTATCAGTTGCGGGTTCTTCTGGATCTTTTTCAGCATGACACCGGCGACGGAATTCAGATTCACGAGAGAGCTGTCAATCTGAATGATTCCATCCGGCGAAATCCACAGATACGATATATTCCGCCGGTTTTTGAGTGCATCCACCGATTCCGCTTTTGGCAACTGCGGTTGAAACTCCGGGCGGAACCTGACGAACACCGTTGACACGATGAAAAAGATCAACAGCAGAAACGATATGTCGGCCATGGATGCCGTCGGAATAACCACCTCCGGCTGGCTGGGACCCTTGAATTTGCCACCTACAAGCGCCATGTATACGACTCCTCACGTCGTGGCTCTGTTCCACCCGAACCTTACTGGCCGCCCGGGCCTCCGCCGGACCCGGCTGAACCGAACGGTTGCGCAATTGAGATTTTCGACCAGTCGTGCCGGCTTCCCACCGTGCGGAGCTCGTCCAGAACGTCAATGAACGTTTTGTAGTCCGCATCCCGTTGAGCGAGCAACGATACGACGAGGTTCGGGTTCTCTATGATCCGTCGTTCAATCCGCTCGCGCAGCTCCGGCAACGTGACGGTGATATAATCCTGTCCGAGGTATTTCAGGGCCACGTCGCCACGGTTGTTGATCCACACGCTTGCGATGTTCTCCTTGGGGATCGGCATGGGATTGCCCGGAGGGGGCAACGTCATGCCGATTCCCCGGTCCTGATTCATCGACGTGCTGACGATGAAGAAGACCAGAAGAAGGAATGATATGTCCGCCATTGACGCCGTGGGGATTTCCACGGAAGGAGCCAGATTGCCCTTACCCATTAACATGGTTCATATCCTTCGCGGTCGACTGTCAGGAACTGGCTGGCTTGTCCATGCCTTCCTCGATAAGAAGATCGACCAGCTTGGTCGACGTCTCTTCCATATCAATTACGATACGGTTGATACGGGAAAGGAGAAAGTTGTACAGAGACTGCGAAATGATGGCGATAATCAGACCACCGACCGTCGTGATTAGCGCCTGTGAGATACCGCTTGCGACGATTGTCGGGTTCACATCACCGGCTTCCGCAATGGCTTTGAACGCGATCACCATACCCCACACGGTGCCAAGGAACCCGAAGAATGGGGCAATAACGGTAACAGATGCGATAACGATCATTCCGCGTTGCAGGAAACTCGCTTCCACTGCGCCGGCGCTGGCTATGGCTTTCTCCACGTGGTCTATGCCCTGCTTCACGCGCAGGAGGCCTTCGCGCAGAACTGCCGCCACGGGGCCGCGGGTACCATTGCAGATTTCAATGGCCTTCTCTACCCCGCCTTCTTTCATGGCTGCTGCGAGCCGGGCAAAAAACTTCTCTGTGTTGATCTGAGCGAACGTGAGGGTGAACATGCGCTCGAGGGCGAACGCTATTCCGATTATCAGGCAGAACCCCAGCGGCCACATGAACATACCACCGTCAATCCACAGCTGCTGCACCGTAAGCGAACTGACGACTTTCAGGATCTGCTCGGCGCGGGCCTGGCCCACGATCTCGTTGCTGGGAGGAATAACGGCTGCTGCATTGACGCTGAAAGGCGCGCGCGGGGCGACGTTCACAAAATCCAGCACCCACTTGACGCGCTGAGTGCCGGTAATGCCCGTCTGACCTTCCGGCGCAAGAAATCCGAGGCGGGGACGTACGGACGAAGTCGGCTGAAGCGAGAACCCGCTGCCGTTATCAATGTAAAGGCCTTTTACCTTCACGTCGGCTTCGTTCTCGATGTTCAACTGATCGGCGATGTCGGCAATAACCTGCACATTCGCATTCTTGACGCCCGGCAGGTTCACTTTCACCGTAGCGACGACCTCGGCAAGCTTGCCTTTCTCGAGTATCGCCGTTTCCTTGCCATCCTGCGTAACGACGAAGGACACCTGGACTTTCGCCGTATCGGCCGATTGCGCTGCACCGCCCTGTGCCGGGGCTCCTGTCTGCGCGCTTGCCATCCCGAACAGCAACGCGCTGACGGCGGCAATGGTGAGAACCTTACGACCACCCATCGATCTGTTCCTCCTGATTGTCCTCACCTCGGGCTGAAGCCTCCGAGGGGTTTGCATGGTAGAGCGTAGCCCATACGGACCCGCCGTACAGTGCACGCTCACCGAACTACTCTGCCGCCCGCTATCTAAGCGGTTCGGTCGCACTTACTGCATTACTTCGTTCTGTTTTTCTCTTCCCGGAATTCTGCAACGATGGATCCGCGGGACCTTTCGGCCGAAGAACCTGGCCTGGTTGATCTCGTCCTCTGATAACGGGGGTTCGATACTATCGTGCAGGTTCAATGAAAGGCCACGCCACGTGGGGTCGTCCGTCAGCACCGCACGGTCGAGAACTTCCAGTGCGGCCCGCTTGTTTCCGACGCGGTTGTAGTAGAACCCCGCAAGATACAGCAGATGCGCGTTTTCCGGAAACTCACGGAGTTTCTGTTGGACCAGTGCCCATGCTTCATTAAAACGGTTCTCCGCTCCTAGTTGATCAGCCACCGCACCCCAGCGTTCCGCGCTGTTTGGTTCCAAACGGGCAAGCTGCCGCAGCGACAGCAGGATTACTTCGTTGGAATTGACCCGTTTCGCCGTACGAAGCACCGTTTCCCAGGACCCGACGTTATTGGAATCCTCGCGGGCGAAGCGAAGGTAGATCCCAAGCGCCGTTGCGTCGTTCCCCGCGCGTTCTTCTTCTTGCGCGTACAACCGGCACATGTCCCGGTTCGTTGTGTCGGCCATGCAGGCAGCACGAAGCGTCGAAAGCCGCTTTTCAGGGTCGTCCCCTACGCACGCCAGCATCCTCTGGGCAAGTTCGCCGTCGGTCGGATCACGGCGCTGGAGCTCCGCGTAAATCTGGCAGGATTCCTCCTTCATGTTCTCGGAAGCCATCATGTCCGCCGCGTTGCGGAGCCAGCGGTACTTAATCGCGGGGTCTTCCTGGTTGCGGGCCGCAATCAGAAGCTCCCGAATTGCCGCCTGGTAATCACCCGCATCGTGGTAGAAGCTGTAAAGCCAGAAATGGGTAAGAACGTGGCAGGTATCCAGGTCCCCCGCTTTCCGGTAATGGACGAACGCACTGTCGCGCTTCCCCCACTGATCGAGGTACTGGGCGTAAAAACGCTCAACTTCCGGATCGTCCTTGCAGTAAAGAATCGCCTTCTGGAACTGCGTGATCGCGTCCTGCTGCAGCCCGCTGCGCGCGTACTGGTACGCGAAACTCCTGTGATACCGGCACCGCATCAGGGTATCAGCGCGGAGCGAATCGAGAACCCGCTGGCTTACCGCCGGGGCTTCGGCGGGAGAGGTAGTCGCCGAGGGCGGAGGACACCCTAGAAACGACAAAAGCGCGGTGGAGGCGCCGAAAAGACAAAGAGAACGCAACCCGGTTCTGACAAGATCAGACATGCAACCAGCCCTCACGATTTGCGATGCGGCGTCTCCGGGATACGGCGGCTGCCGCCGGAACATCCGCCCTCCCCCGCAGCCAGGAGGGATAGGAGTACAAAATTAGAAAAACGGTCGCGCGGTTCCAAGGTGACCCGGCTAACAATCTACCACGCGTACGCTACCCCGAGCGTCCACCTGGCGAATCGAGGAAAAATGATTGCACTCCCGGAAAGGCTGAAACCGCCCTGCATGAGCACGATCTGCGGTCGAACATACGGGCGGAGAGAAATATCGGTGTCACTTGGGGTGCTGTACCCATAGTATGCCTGTATATCGCTCGATTGCAACCCTACGCGATCTGTTTCGAACATAAAGCCGCCGGCAAGGCCAACCATCACGCCCGGAACGCGAAAACCGACGTGGTCGGGGCCCTTGAGAACGGGAACGTAGAGCGATCCCCCGATGGCGACGCTGCCCACCTGCTCATACACATGCGACACGTACGCGGTATCATCCAGAAAAAAATCGTTGCAGGCTTCCCGCGTGGGAATTCGGCGTTCGCCGGAATGAATCAGCAACGCTTCTCCACCACTCTGTACCCCGCGCCATGCCAGTGGGTGGCGGTACTCTCCCGTGATGCCGACACCCACTACATCAAGGTGGCGAACGCCGACGGTGGCAAGCCCGACACGGAAGCGCCACGGAGCTGTTTCGTCTGAACTCTCCCCCGCAGACGCGTTTCGAATCCCGCCCAGCAGAATCAGCCCGCACAAAGCAAGAAAAAGACAGCCGGTCCGACTAATCGGACTGAACAGAGCGCAGGCTCGTGCGATCATCAATCTCATTCGGTAAGGCAAATCATACGAAAGCGTCACAGAGACCGAGGCATATATAATAAAGATAACTCAACGACAAGTGCGCGTGAAGATGAGCGGACTCAGAGCAAGGAAACCGTCCCGCGCATCCGCGCGAATTCGCGGTAGGAATCGACGCTCGTCTGTTCCCGGCATTGCGTCGTCCACCACCGCACAAAAGGCGTGGTCCAGCTTATCCCCGTCATCATCTCGTGAACCATGGTGGCAGAGATACCTCCCCCCTCTTCAAGCCACGAGGTCCTCCGCGCCAGATCCAGAACTCGCCGTGTATCGTACGCCACCCGCCGAATTTCACAGCGCCAGGTTCCGTTCAGTTGTGTGAGCACCGCGTACGATGCTCTTGCATCTCCGTCGAGGGTAATTCCACACGAGCCAGCGTTGACGTACAGCCTGTCTCCAAGTTCGCGGACGTGTGGCAGGTGCGTGTGCCCGCAGATGACCACGCGCGAGGCCAGACCTGAATAGAGTTCGGCTACCCGTTCATGATCCATCTCACTGCGCAGCGCCGCGCGGAAATCGCCCGGAGAGCCATGAACGACCGTTGCCTCCGGGTGGGGTGATATCGTGTTCGGGAGCGCGGCAAGCCAGTCGAGGTGGCGGCGCGAAAGGTGTGAACGAGTCCACCTGACCGGTGCAAACCGCTCGGACCTCCACAGCGCGGTGGCCCGGGGGGAGGTACACCGGAGCACGTAGTCCTCGTGGTTGCCCATCACGCCGTTCCATCCTCTTGCGAGGAAGAAGGCAACCACTTCGCGCGAGCCCGGCCCGTTAACAATGTCGCCACCGTGCACCACCGCGTCCGGGCAAAAGGATTTCGCGTCCTCTGTCGCAGCTTCGAGGGCAGGGAGGTTCCCATGAACGTCGGCGAACACGACGAGGACGAAACGACGACAGGCAGGCATGAGGATCCGGGAAAAACCCGTTCCATCCTGCCCCGAGACCGATCGTAAGGCAGGATGGAGCGGGCCAGAACGTTCAGTCGCCGAGGCTGCCGGGCGTAAGATTCATCGGAAGTGCCGCGGGACGATCACAGGTGCTGGTGAGATCTACATGACGGCGTTCGCGTGCAGAATCAAGAAACGCGTGCATGGCGTCGAGCACATGATAGGTGAGCCTCCCGTTCGGGCGGAAGGAGCGCCCCGTACGCAACGCAAACGCCATGTCCGCCAGCCCGATACTCCTGTTCTGCTCGCTGTACCCATGCGAGTAGGGTACTTCCACCCACTCCTTTGCGTCGAAACGCCTGACGAATACCTGACCGCCAAACGTGTTGGGGTCAGGAACGCGGAGAGACCCAGTCGTACCGTAGATCTCGATATTCGGAAGCGAATGCGCCCACACATCGAAACTCGTTACCACAGTCGCGATGGCACCGCTCTGGAACTCCATGCTCCCCGCGATGTGCGTGGGCGTCTCCACTTTGATAATCTGTCCGGCCTTGGGCTGGCTTCCGATCACTCGTTCCTGGAACGAAGCCCTCGCTGCGCTGCATACTGATTTCACGGGACCAATGAGTGAGATCAGCGCAGTGAGGTAATACGGGCCCATATCGAACATGGGACCGGCCCCCGGCTTGTAGAAGAATTCCGGGTCCGGGTGCCATCTTTCGGCGCCGTGACCCATGAAAAACGCGGTTGCCGCCACTGGTTCGCCTATCCAGCCATCGTCGATGATTTTCCGGCAGGTCTGCAATCCCGCGCCCATGAACGTGTCCGGCGCCCCGCCAACAAGGAGCCCTTTCCTTTCCGCAAGCGCAAGCATTGCCTGCGCGTCTTCGCGCCGGGTAGCGAGAGGCTTTTCATTGTACACGCACTTGCCTGCTTCAAGCGCGGCCATTCCGATTTCCGCGTGCGCCGCCGGAACGGTCAGATTGAGCACAATCTCGATTTCAGGGTTGGCAAGCAGGTCCTTCACCGAACAGGCGGGCAACCCGTGGGCTTCCGCCTTCGCCTGTGCGCGCTCCGGAATCGCGTCCGCGACGGCGACCAGTTTCAGGATTCCGAAGTTCCTCGCAACTTTGAGATATACCTCGGAAATGTTCCCGCACCCGACCACTCCAATTCCAACTGGTTTCACGTGTGAGTCTCCCTCTTACGCAGTTTCCGCTCATGTGCCGCCGGAGCGCTGGATTATTCCCAGTCCACGTGAAAAACGCCCGGGCGGTCCATCCGTTCAAACGTGTGTGCGCCGAAGAAATCCCGTTGTGCCTGAATGAGATTCGCCGGCAGTCGTTCGTTGCGGTACGCGTCATAATAGGCGAGTGACGCGGCCATCGCCGGCATGGGAACGCCGTGGGCAATTCCCGTTTGCAGCACGTGTCGCCAGGCTGTCTGCCTTGTCGCGACGGCCTCGCGGAAGAACTCGTCCAGAAGAAGGTTCGGCAGTGCGGGGTCTCTATCATACGCGGTTTTGATGTCGTTCAGCAGGCGCGCACGGATAATACACCCTGCCCTCCAGATTTCGGCAACCACCCCGAGATTGACCCGGTAGTTGTGTGCCTTTGACGCCGCGCCCAGAAGGCTCATGCCCTGAGCGTAGGAGCAGATTTTCGAAACGTAGAGTGCGTCGCGCACCGCGTCGATGAGCGCCTTTTTCGGCACGCGCTTCGTTCCCGGCTCGGGTCCCGGCAGAATCCCAGCTGCGTGCATTCGTTCCTGCTTCTGCGCACTCAGAAGGCGAGCATCAACAGCCGCGGTAATAGTGGGCACCGGAGCTCCGAGTTCAAGAGAGCACTGCGTAGTCCATTTGCCCGTGCCTTTCTGGCCCGCGCTGTCGAGGATGACATCCACGAGCGGCTTGCCCGTTTCCTCGTCCTTTTTCGCGAATACTTTCGCCGTCAGTTCGACGAGGTACGAAGAGAGCTCTCCTTCGTTCCATTCCGCGAACACGCGCGAGAAATCATCGGCGTCGAGGCCAAGAACGGCCTTGAGCAGGTGGTACGCCTCCGCGATGAGCTGCATATCACCATACTCAATGCCGTTGTGAACCATTTTGACGAAATGGCCGGACCCTCCGGGCCCCATGTAGGCCACGCAGGGCTTCCCATCCTCTCCGGCTTTTGCCGCCACACGCTTCAACAGCGGCTCGACCAGTTTGTACGCAGCCTCCGAACCTCCGGGCATCAGACTAGGGCCCCGGAGAGCCCCTTCCTCCCCACCGGAAACGCCCATGCCGAGGTACAGAAGCCCGCTCGCCTCCACTTCTTGCGTTCGTTTCTCCGTATGACGGTAGAATGAGTTCCCGCCATCAATGATGAGGTCGCCTTTTGCAAGCAACGGGCTCAGGCGCCGGATCATGTCGTCCACGGGTTCACCCGCTTTCACCAGAAGCATGATCCGCCGCGGGCGTTCGAGCGCACCGACAAATTCCTCCAGCGTGTAGGCCGGTTGAATCTTCTTCCCGCGCGCCGCCCCATCCACGAACGCTTTGGTCGTCGCAGCCGTTCGGTTGTAGACGACGACTCTGCAGCCGTTGCGCTCCACGTTCAGCACGAAGTTCTGTCCCATGACACCGAGGCCGATGAGGCCGAACTGGCAGTTTTTCATGAGTTGTCCTTTCTCCTCTCGCTGCGCAGGTAGTGCGCCGCGTCCCCGTCGACAAACCAGTGAAGCTCCCCCGCCACGGGACAAACCAACGTCACCGGAAGCTGCGGGTCTGGTTCGGGTGCATTCCAGACGCGATTCAGCGCGTCTGCTTTGTCGTTTCCTGAAACCAGAACTGCCACAGTGCGGGCATTATTGATCACCGGCAGAGTGAGAGTGATCCTCCAGGAACCGAGCTTCGGTACCCACACTGCCGCAACCGGGTTAGTGTTCTCTTTCAGCACGTCCGTTTCCGGAAACAGGGAGGCCGTGTGGCCATCGGCACCCATGCCCAGTAGTATAAGATCGAAACGCGGAACGCCTTTCCCGAACACCCCCTCCAGAATCTCGCTGTAGCGGAAAGCCGCGGTCTGCGGAACTGCTTCACCTTCCATGCGGTGCACCGCTTTCAACGGAACCCTGGATAACAATGTCTGGAACGCCATCCGGTAGTTGCTTTGCGGATCGTCCGGAGGGACACACCGTTCGTCCCCGAAAAAAACCTCCACATCCTGCCACCGGATTTTCTCGCGGAACGGCGCCGCAGCAAGCAGGGAGTACACGTCGCGAGGCGTGTTTCCCCCTGCGAGAACCAGAGAACAGAATCCCCTGGCATTGACCGCACCGGCAATCACCTCCGCAACAAACGACGCCGCCGCGTTGGCGAGCTCGCTCCTCGCCTCACACAACCTCATCTTGCCCCTGCAGTGCCGGCTCAAAGGAACTCCCTCAGAATGCCCAGAACAGCGTCATGATTGCGCATACTGCGGTGATGATCAGCGAGATCACGAACGTGGTGCGGATGACGCTCCCCTCCTCGCCGATACGGTCGATTGCTGCCGCCGCATTCTGGAGTTTGGCCGGTGAAATCACACTCGCCAGACCGCCGCCGATGCCGCTTGCCGCAGCGATAACAAGGCCGATTGCACCGATTTTTCCTGCGGTTTCGAGGTGCAGTCTGGTCAACATGGCTATTGCCGATGCCTCCGACCCGCTGACAAAACCCGCGAAAAGCCCGAGAAACGGCGCAATTGCCGGATAGAATACCCCGAACGAATTCGCAGCGGATGATGCCAGCACCGCAATCATGTTGTGGGCCGGGTTCAGAAGCTGCCATTCACCCGTCTTGCCCGAGTGGTTCATGACCAGAGCAATGGCAAAGAAGACCGCGGAAGCGAGCATCGGTCGCAGCGCCCGGTGGGACCATTTCACCATCGCAGCGCCGAGCTTTTTCCCGCTCAATCCGAGGAATGGCAGCGCCAGAATGGTGCTTACGAGAACCCAGAAATATGCCTGCCAGAAGAGCCTCACTTTTTCCGGGTTACCCGGAACGATCGTGACCGGCATCGCCCAGGTTTTGAAGGTAAGGCTGAAAAACGGAAGGAAGGGCGCGTTCACGACAAGAGCAAAGACGGTCAGGATTATCCAGGGGGAGAGCGCAGCGGAAAGCGACATGCTGCGTTCAGCCGTACGATCCGAGTCCGTCAGCATGCCTCGGTCAATCACTGGTTTTCTGAGAAGCACAAGGTAGAGTGCCATAACAACCACGACCGCCACTCCCGCGGCAATCCCTGTGATCGTGACCAGCCCCATCGCGTTCATTCCGATCGCCACAATTCCCGCCGTCATCCCTGCCACGATAGCGGGAAATACTCCCTGTCGAACCAGCCGCCATCCGCCGGCGATCCACAGCATGCCCAACGCGATACATGTGCTGATGACAGGCATGTACCGGGCGAAATAACCACCCGCTTCGGTCACCGGGACGCCCACAAAACCGGAGAAAACGACGGCTGGAATACCGAGAAGCGCATATGTGCACAGGGCATCGTACCCGATTGCCGGGAGGGCGATGGCCGCGAACGACGAGTATCCAAGACCGATCATGATCGGAGGCAGGATCGAAACCGGAGTCGCCCCGAGCGCTGCCAGAAGAGTGCCGAAACCCACGTTGATGATCATGATCTGAGCCACTTTGTCACGTGGAGAGAGGGTTTTTATCAGCGTAACGACGCGCGCGATCGCTCCGGCCTCTTGCATGACGGTGATCTGGAGGATCGAGGTACCTACCATGATGGTGATGGGAAAGGACGCGATGACGCCTGCCAGACTGGCAAGCAGAATAACGGAAAGCGGGGTTTCAAAAAACGCCCACGCGATGCCGACGGTCAAAAGCCATCCAATAACCCCGGCAATATCCGCGGGCGTCCTCCGAACGGCCAGGAGAAGGAACACGATTGTAACGGGAAGCAACGCAAGGAGAACCGGAACCAAACCCATTATGAACTCCTCAGCCGGGCGATGAATGGAAAGTGGCGCAGAAGACGCCCCTGTAAGTATCCTTCGTGTCGTAAGTTGGGTCAATCCGGCGGCGGCGCGCGCCAGATGAGCGCGGAAAGGAACGCACAAAAAAAAGGCGGGACAGGTGGTACCAGCCTGTCCCGCCCGGGTCGCGCGTGCGGGTGGCTATCTGGAAACGTTCTTCAGCGACTGTTCCACTGCCGCAAGCTCGCGACGGATTGCTTTGAGCGCCTGGTCAAGCGTTTTCGACACGCCGGACGCGTCCGCCTTTTCTGCAACGAACTGCTTCAGGTTCGCGGCGATCTGTTCTCTCCGCTCCCCCAGTTCGTCAATCAGATCAAGCGCGCGCTGGAAATACGTGCGACGACGGCGTTTGAGGAGCGTGAGCACGAGTGCGTACACGCCGATTGTAAGAACGATGGCGAGCAGCGTTCCCACCAACACATAACCCCAGTGTTCGCGCGAAACTGTGACCGCGCGACGCCGCAGGGACGCGGCTTTGCTGGAAAGATCGTCAACCGTCATGCGTCCTCCTTTGTAGCGTCAGAGGTGACTCCCTCCCCTTGAACAGAGACAGGCCCCTCCTGCGCCGGTTTGTTCGCTCCACATCCTTCGACAAGCTCGCGCAACTCTTCTGAAGATATGCTTTCAGTCGCCAGAAGGCGTTGCGCGACGGCTTCGAGTTGCTCCCTTTTTTCACTCAGAAGCTTCTTGACGTGCTGGTACCGATCATTGATGATCGCCCGCACCTCGCGGTCAATCTGCGCTGCCGTGCGTTCTCCGTACTGAGGCATGCCTCCCGAGATCTGGCGAAGGAACCGGGACTGGTTCTCGTCATCGTACGAAACCACCCCCAGGCGGCTCATCCCATAGTCTTTCACCATGCTTGAGGCGATTCGCGTGGCCTGCACGAAATCGTTGGACGCGCCCGTGCTGATTTCGTTGAACACCACCTCTTCGGCCGCGCGCCCGCCCAGTACGACTCCCAGTTCGGCGTCCAGTTCCGCCTTCGTCTGGATGTACCGGTCCTCCGTGGGAAGGTGCATCGTATAGCCGAGAGCGGCCACGCCGCGGGGAATTATCGTCACCCTGTGTACGGGCGTGGCGTGCGGACTGCAAAGACCGACAAGCGCGTGTCCGGCCTCGTGATACGCGACAACTGTCCGCTCACGTTCGTTCAGTACGCGGCTCTTCTTTTCCAGCCCGACGAGCGTGCGTTCCACCGCCTCCTGGAGATCGTTCTGGGAAATCGCGTCGTGCCCCCGTCGAGCGGCCAGAAGCGCTGCTTCATTGACCACGTTGGCGAGGTCCGCCCCGACCATTCCGGGCGTTCCCGCGGCGAGTTGCCGCAAGTCAACTTCCGGGTCGAGTTTCACGCGTTTTGCATGGATTTTCAGGATTTCCAGGCGACCGCTGAGGTCCGGGCGATCCACCACGATCTGACGATCGAAACGGCCGGGGCGCAACAGGGCCATGTCGAGGATTTCCGGCCGGTTCGTCGCCGCCATGATGATGATGCTTACGTTCGCATCGAATCCGTCCATTTCGACGAGTAACTGGTTGAGAGTCTGTTCCCGCTCGTCGTGGCTTCCCAGCGGATTCATTCCCCGCGCTTTGCCGAGCGCATCAAGCTCGTCGATGAAAATGATGCAGGGGGCCCGTTCCTTCGCCTGCTGGAAAAGATCCCGCACGCGCGCGGCGCCAACACCGACAAACATCTCCACGAAATCGGATCCGGACAAACTGAAGAACGGCACCCCTGATTCCCCTGCCACTGCCCTGGCCAGCAGCGTTTTGCCGGTCCCCGGAGGACCGACCAGCAGGACTCCTTTGGGAATATGCCCGCCGAGTTTCCGGAAGCGCTCCGGTTCCTTCAGGAATTCCACCACCTCGCGGACTTCTTCTTCCGCTTCGTCAATTCCCGCGACGTCGGCGAAGGTCACTTTGGTTTCCGTTTCGACGTAGATCTTGGCTTTGCTCTTGCCGATAGACATCATCCCGCTGGATGGCCCCCCCATGCGCCGGATGAGGAACATCCAGATGACGAAAAACACCGCCATGCCACCGATCCACGCCAGCATTTCGGTTACCCATGTGTCTTCCACTCGTCCGCGGAAGATGACTCCGTGCCGGGTGAGCAGGTCCAGGAGCTCGGGGTCTGTCACGCGAACCGTCACAAAACGGGCAAGCGGGGAGTTTGATGCACCGGTTCGCATCGCGCCGGTGATATGCTGGGTCGTAAGGGTCGCTTCGACGATACGGCCCTGTTTTAGATACTGCCGGAACACACTGTAATTCAGCGGTTCGACCTGGGATTTGGAGAAATACAGGTTCAGAGCCAGCAAAATCATGAAGGCACCGACGAAATACCAGAGGGAAAGCTGCGTTCGTCGTTCGAATGCCATGTCACATGCCTTTGTGCGGCTGATCTGTTGTGGCCAAGGCGCCAACGCGGGAATGCGTACTCGCAGCATGAAATATCGCAAAAACGTATCGTCGTGCCACCTTGTGCGCCGTCTGCTGCCAAAACGGCATCATCTTTGCCACGCCTGCGGATAAGGCGCCATTATGACAGCGTGAGGGGCACCGGTCGTGTGCCCGGGTACTGCGCGGAACGCCTTTTTGCGCGGTCCTTTTCGGCGTCGTGGAATCACTGGCACAGCGGTTGCAAAGGACGACTTACAGGCCGTGAAGATGGCTCAGGCCTTCTACATTCAGTCGATTACTTCTGTGCGAGGAAGGAGGGATTGGATATGGCGATGGTACCAACTCTGCCCAGCATTCAGAACGAGATCAATCGCCTGTTCGATGCGCTGTCTTCGCGTTTCGGTGAGTTTTCAGGCGAGACACTGAGCGATTGGGCGCCCCGGGTAGACGTGATCGAGGATGCTGACAATCTGCGGATCTACGCGGACCTTCCCGGGCTCAATCGTGAGGACATCCAGTTGAGTGTGGAGCGGAATACGCTCACCATCACGGGTGTTCGCAAGCCAATGGAGGACGCCAACAAGTTCTCCTGGCACCGTGCTGAGCGATTGTACGGCACGTACAAAAGGGTCTTCAACCTGCCCACGGTGGTAGACCCGGACAAAGTCAGCGCGGAGTATCGCAACGGAGTGCTGGAGATCACTCTGCCAAAGGCAGAGCACGCGAAACCGAAAATGATCACAGTCAAAACCGAATAAACACAGGCACCGCGCTGCACAGCCGGTGGGCCTTACCGGCCCGCCGGCTATTTTTTTGCCGCCGCGTGCCGGTCATCCAACCAGCGCAGGACCTCGTCCTTAAGGAACGGCGACGAACCATCAACCCATGTGATGCGCGGGTTTGTTCTGAACCAGGTCATCTGGCGTTTCGCGTACTGGGCGGTATGAGTGGCGATGGCGGCGGCCACCTCGTCACGGGTGATTTCTCCGGCAAAATAGCGTTTCCACTCCCGGTACCCCACCGTGGCCATCGAGTTCATTTCCCAGGTGTACCCCCTTTCAAGCAGCCAGCGGACTTCCCGTTCAAGGCCACGGGCAATCATCGCCCGCGTTCGACGGGCGATGCGGGCCCTCAGTTGCGCGCGATCCCACCGGATTCCCAACCAGACATAGCGGTAAGATGGTGTCTTCGGATGCTCCTCCCACCAGAGCGAAAGCGGCTTGCCTGTTGCCTCCAGGACGGCGAGCGCACGGATGATGCGCTGGGTATCGGTCGGCTGGATCGCAGCAGCACAACGTCTGTCCAGTTCCCGGAGTCGTTCATGAAGAACCGCCGGGCCGACTGACGCGATTTCGGCCTGGAGTCTGTCCACCACGTCAACCGGGATCCAGGGAATGGGACTGAGCCCATCCACAAGGGCTTTCAGGTAGAGGCCCGTTCCGCCGACAACCACCGGGGCACTCCCTCGCTTCAGGATCTCCGCGATGACTGCCTCCGCATCGCGAGCAAATCGGCCGGCGGAGTAGGTTTCGGAGGGGTCGAGGATGTTCACGAGGTGATGGGTGACCGTGTGCCTTTCTTCCTCGGTCGGTTTGGCAGTGCCGATATCCAGAAAGCGGTACACCTGCCGGGAATCCGCAGAGACAACTTCCACACCCGTGAGGCGCCCATCGCGAACAAGGTCTACGACCAGGGCAGTTTTTCCCGAACCCGTCGGGCCAAGGATGATGGGAATCACCGGCAGAGCATTGTCCTCTGCCGGGTGAGAATTACTCATGCGCACGGAGGAGTGTCTCCCTCAGGAAGCGGAAATCGCCACCTCCTCACCACCGGAACCGTATTTCCGGGTCTACCATTTCCTCGGTGCCAACAACGTCGCTGATGTCGAACGTTGTGTCGGGAACCGGGTCGAGGCTGGTTGCCCGCACGACGTGAGTCCTGCTTTCGATGATCAGCGCGGTCAATCTGACCGGCAATGCAGGTTGCCGGTGTTCGGTCTCGGTCGCCCACGGTGTGAGACCACACGGCTGCAAACGAGCCCCGTCTTTCGTGGCCGGGAGCGGGAGCGGCGTCTGGACATACCGCCAGCCGTCGAAATCTATGTAGCCGTCGCTGTACACGGAACGCCAGATGACCCCGTCGGCGTCCTCCAGCTCGTAGAGGACACGTCCGGAGGAGCTGTTTCCGCGTATCCAGACTCCCAGAGCAGAAAAGGTTCCGTTCACGGGCACCTTCCCGGGAAACCGGAGCACGGCGTAGTGAAGGTGCAGGGGATGAGCCCCGGGCGTTTCGGAGAGGGATACGCGGAGGATCTGCCCGCGCGTCCGGTCCTTTTTCAATGAGAACTCAAACCCGCCCCGGATCGTCGGCGCGGTGATTGCCCAGTTCCCCGCGCGCCCCAGCCGCTCCATCCACGAGTCGTCTCTGGCTTCGTGCCGCCATGTAGGCAGGTCGGCCACACGGACGATCGGTATACCTGTTTTCGGGCCGGGGCGGTGGCGCGGAGTTCCGAGAACCAACCCGTGGATCCCCTCGCCTTCGACATAAACTGGCGAAGGCGAGACATTGAGGGAGAACACTCCACGAGCGTTCCGAATCACGGTCTGGTTGCCGAACAGGTCGGTAGTGCGCACCGATCCACCTTCCGCTCCAAATGTGAGCGAGCGTTCTCCGGTGGTCGTCCAGAATACGTAGATGTCGCCTCCCCCGGCTTTCGTGAAGCGCAACCCGTACGTGCCGGGAGACGGCATTGGGGTCATTTCCGCGAAGCTGGCGCGATCCAGCATTCTGGTCATTGTTGCATACGCGCAGAAGCTCTCGCGGGGATTCAGTTCCGGGGCGCGATACAGAAGCCCGACGGGGCCATAGGACCCGTAAAAATACTCACTCCCGGGATCGAAAAGCTCCGAGGTCATGCCAAACAGAACGACGCCGCTCGCGAGGCCCAGAAGATGGGACCGCACGTAATGGTCCGCCTGTTGCCGTTCTGTAAGCCATCCGTCGGACTGGGAGCAGTAGATTGCTTCGGTGAGATAACGCGGGATTTCGGAGTAACCGTACAGATCCTGAAGCGTTTTGAGAAAGAACAATCCGTTGAACGGGCAATGCAGAGGACCAGGCTGCAATTCCGGTGACGAGACGAACATGTCGAAATCGAGTCCGAAGCCGTCAATGTATTCCTTCGGAAAGCCGCGCCGCAGGAAAGCCGCAATGAAGTTCGGATGCCCGTTTCCGAAGATGAGCTTCGCCTCCGGGAACTCCTTTCTCACGCGTCTGGCGTACTCAATCGCCGTATCCCAGCAGTTCTTGAACACACTCTCCTCATCGGGAGTGAGCTCACGGACTGGCTTTCCGAGAATGTCGAAAGGATAGTCGCGCATGTGCTGGCGGCTGAGGAACGTCTCCCAGAATAACAGCCAGTGTTTGACCAGTGGCATTGCGTGCATGCGACGAATCATGGCGTCTACATCGTTTCCACCGGCGTTACACGTGTTGCCGATACACGCAACGTTCGCGCAGGCCAGGCCAACGCCGTGGGCCGCGAGCGCCTGCACGCGTTTTCTGGTTTCCCGCGGGTCGTCACGCACCACGAAGTTGGCCAGCGTCCAACGGGCACCCGCTTTACGGAACAGCGGAGCAGCGATTTCGGGCGGCACGCCGTAGTGGTTTTCGAAGAAGCACCACAGGCCAAAAGGCGAGTCTGAGGTCGCTTTCCGCGTGTCTCTCGGCAGAAGAGCGAATGTGGTCGAACGCTTCAGCGGCCGCGAACCATCTTCCTGAGAGACGGTGACGGTGAGCCCGAAACGGCCGTACATGCGCTGAGGCAGGTCAAACGTCTGCGTTCGCGTTTCCCAGGGTGCCAGCCTGACTTTTGCTGAGCTTTTCGACTTCCTGCCATACGGTTCCGTAACCTCAACTGCGACGCGAACCGTCCCTGCAACACTCCGCTGGCTCTCGAGGTGAACAAAGAAACGAGGGGTTTTGGTCCCCTGAAACACATGTCCCACCGCGGAGGAGGTTACACGGAGCGCGACGGGTGCGGTTTCAAATGTTATCTCGTGAATCCGGACGCCGGATGGCGGGCCTGCAGGATGGGGAAAACGGCCTTCGTCGTAATCCATCCTCTGGCAGAACTCTACCTCCAGCGCCTCCTCGCCGGGATCGTTGAGGAAATCGCTGAACGCGCATGGATCGAGAGGGACCATGATTGGCTTCGGCGTGCGGTACGGAGGATCCACCGAGAACTCTGCAAACACGGTGTGGCCGCGTTCCGGTTTGATGAACGCCACTGATGCGGAAGGCAGAGCACCTCCCTCAGTGCTGGCGGAGCACACGAGATGCACGCGATCGTATGTTTTCCTCGGTATGCGGAAGAGGGCACGTTTTGGATCGGATGACAGAGATGAGGCATACACACGAGGTGCGCGACCGCGATACGCTGTTTCCTTCAGGTCCAGGAAGTCTTCGCCCCGCGTGGACGGGCGCAGATCAAGGGGCAAGAACTGTTCTTCATCCGCGAGGATCGTTACCTCAGCCGGACCGTGGGGACGCGCGCCTTCAGGGAGGTGCACCACCGCGACACCGGGTGGCGGGTTCCGAGCACTCCAAGAAGCCACCAGCCGGCCGTCTACCCATGCGCGAACCTCGCGGGGCGTAACGTCAATGGAGAGGCGAACTCTGCGGTCTGCCCACCCTTTCGTATGTGCAAATTCGTGTCGGTAATGCTCGCGGCCCGCTTCATCATGGGCCCAACGCGTGACATCGGGAACAAGGCGGTATGCCACGGTCCCGCGCGGGGAATCTGAATCCGAGACCCATGCCCGTGCGTGCAGGAGATGCGGATCGGATGCGTCGCCGCTCACTCCCAGCGTGCATGCGGACGACCCGACTGACAGGGTAGCCTCGCGTTCTGCGTGAGTGAGCGCCAATTCACTCGTGACACGCAGCGCGGGTTCCCGGGGAAGGTCACACCGCAGCTCGATGCTGCCTTCCGCCGTGGTTGTCCTTCCACGACCGCGAAGTTTTTTCGATGTCGTTGTCCATGGAATTGTCATGGAATGCATGGTCCGCTCCAGTGTCGCGAGTCAGGAAAACTGCTTCGAGCCTCAAAAAGTATCGCACGCAGCATGAGTGCCTCAAAGGCAGAAGCACTCCGCGTACGTGCAGGCATTCCCTGCAGGGGATCATGGTCTGTCGGCACTCCAGGAACTCGACTGCGCGGACCTTCCGGGCCGTACGCCCGCGGCTCCGAAAAGGTATCGTTCCATTCGATGGTTGCATAAATCGCGATTTTGTGTATATTTGAAAAAGCGGGTATCGGAAATGAGTCCACACGGGACGATACCGGTGCCCTGCGAAACCTTCCGAAGATTGTCTGCGTTATTTCTCGGCTCGCATGCCCGCCCCCGTCAACCCCTCGTGACGATCGCCGGCCTGTTCTGACTGTATCACCGAGAGTTAGTCGCCGCTGGTCTCGGTACAGAAAGACAGGAGTTTGTCATGAACACCAATCCATTCCATTCACTCGGTCTCGACGATCGGATCCTCCGCGCACTGGTGGACCAGAGCTACGAGACCCCCACACCCGTCCAACTGGGCAGTATCCCGCGTGTTCTTGAGGGCCGCGATCTGCTTGCGACCGCCCAGACAGGAACAGGCAAAACCGCGGCATTCTGCCTGCCGATGCTTCACCTTCTCAACGCGCGCGAAGGTCGGAGCAACAAGCATGTGCGCGCGCTCATTCTGACCCCGACACGGGAACTCGCGCTCCAGATCGGCGAAAGCCTGCGCACTTACGGGAGATACCTCCCCTTGCGGTTTGCCGTGTTGCTCGGCGGAGTGGCGCAGGCACCGCAGGCGAAAGCCCTTCGGGAAATCCCCGACATAGTCGTCGCAACTCCGGGCAGATTGCTCGATCTCCACGGGCAACGCCTGATTCAGCTTGATCGGCTGGAAATTCTGGTTCTGGATGAAGCGGACAGGATGCTCGACATGGGATTTGTCCGCGACGTACGGAAGATCGTAAGCGCGACCCCCGCAACCCGGCAGACGCTGTTTTTCTCCGCCACGCTGTCGCCGGAAATCGCCGAACTTGCGTCTGACATGGTGAAAAACCCGGCAGTGGTTGCCGTGACACCGGTAGCATCCGTTTCGGACAACATCACGCAGAAGGTTCTCTTCGTGGAGCAGGCGGACAAGCTTTCTCTGTTGACGGAGATTCTGCGCGAGGATTCCGTGCGCAGAGCGCTTGTATTTGCCCGTACGAAACACGGCGCGGATCGTATCGTCCGCCAGCTGGAGCGCAAGGGCATCCGCGCCGAGGCAATTCACTCGAACAAGAGTCAGAATGCCCGGCAGACCGCGCTTGCCGCGTTCGACCGCGGAAGGACGAACGTGCTGGTCGCCACGGACATCGTCGCACGCGGGATTGACGTGGACGGAATCACACACGTTATCAACTTTGATCTGCCGAACGAGCCGGAAGCGTACGTGCACCGCATAGGGCGAACTGCCCGCGCCGGTGCCGTTGGAACCGCACTTTCATTCTGCGGCGAGGATGAGGTGTCACTCCTCTTCGCAATTGAGAAGCTTACCACCAGCCCGCTTTCGGATGTGAACGGGCACGCGTTCCATTCCACGGCAATTTCGGCCATGAGGGATCGCAAGCGTGCGGCGCAACAGGGTACTGGCAGCAGTTCGAGGTTCGTAAGCGGAAGGCCGCGGAGAAACCACCCGTTAAGTTCGCAACGGCGTCGCTATCACCCGGCCGCTGCGGCAGCAACCGGGGCGAGGGTTCCGCATGCGGCGTAACTGACCACCGCATTTCGCGTATGCGCGTCGCCTGAGTCTCTTCAGGCGGCGCTTTTTTTCAGGAACCGGAAAGAATCCCTTTCTGGAACCTGGCGTTGATCCCGAGAAGCCAGGCGGGATTCTCCTGCCAGGCGAGGTGCTCCGGCCCGCAATACGTACCCGGCATAAACCCCCAGTACCCGTGGGTGATCGCCAGATCGCACATGAGTTCAAAAAGCGAAAGACCTTCCCCGAACACCTCGAAACGCGCCAGTCGGGGAGGATAGAAATACCCGCCTTCGTCGAACACCAGCGGCAGGCCGCGGCGTCTGCCTTCCTGTGCATCCGAGGCGAACGCCGTCTCCGCTTTTTCGCGTATCCGGGGCGCCCATTCGGAGAAGGTCTCCGCGGCCCATTCATCCCATTTGTCATTGTTCAGGTTTTCGTACATCCACATGATGGGGCGCCAGAACTCGCGAACGTTTTCGGCAGCCACCATGAATTCGCTCCAGGGGACAAGTTCCCTTCGGAGTACGCGGTTGAGAGCCGGGAGAGCGCGAGGTTTCTGGGGATCGAAATCCTTGTTCAGCACCGTTTCGCCAAAGAGGGTCCGGAAATACCACCCGAATCCGGCATACACGTGCTGATCGAACACCTGCACGT
Organism: Candidatus Latescibacterota bacterium; assembly: GCA_022706085.1. Classification (GTDB taxonomy): domain Bacteria; phylum Latescibacterota; class MWCZ01; order MWCZ01; family MWCZ01; genus MWCZ01. The sequence goes on from JAKJDF010000002.1 coordinate 212,960, forward strand.
TCTCGAGAACGATTGCGTAGTCGTGTGAGGTGAAATCGCCGGTGATGAGGACTTCGGGGTGACGTCCCCGCAGGAACCCTATTGCTTCGCTGTGAAGTTCCCTTCCTTCCTCTCCACCGGGAAACTCGCTGGCGTCCGGTTCGTTGTGAACTTCCACAAACGCGACATTCTGCTCGAGCCCGCGTTCTTCCAGCACCGTAAGGAGGCGGTCATGCAGCTTCGCAAGGTGCATGTACCGGTTTGCCGGCGGAACCGCATGGATTTCCGCCCGCAGTGCGGGGTCTGCCAGAAACGAGGTACTGTCCTGATATTCCCAGCTCGTAAGGATCACGTATACGCCATGCCTCCGCGCGCTTTCGAACAGCGCCACGAGCCGTTGCAGAACATCGTGCCGCCCGCCCCCGCGCGAGTTTACGGTGCTGAAATTCCAGCCGTACCCCGCAATCCACGGGCGGAACGCAACTTCGCCGCGGGGTGAGCCGTCCGCCCTGAATGCCCAGTTCAGGCCGGCCTCCACACGCACCGCGTTGAATCCCCGCTCCTTGAGACCCGCCATGCATGTGTCGAGGTCCCAGTACGGCTCTCCTTCGGTCGCCGAGGTGATCCAGCTCCAAATCCAGCAGCAAATGGAAAGCCTTGCGGGAAGATGCGGGGGAAGAGTCGCAGCGGCGAAAACCGGCGTGTTCGCACCAGTTGCCATCGTGGTTTCCTTTTCGCGTCATGCAAAGGCGCATGACCTTCAACGCGGAAGCGAAGGTGTGTGAAACAGGTTCAACGGAGTACGGGGCGTTGGTTCACAGGCCCTGAAGATACTTTTTATGCGCGATCACGCCTCCGCACCAGCTTTGATGACGCGGTCAACCAGCCCGCCTTCTCTGCACGGCGCCGCGATGTCCCCGCCTTCCATGACTGCCGGAAACGACCAGAGCACGAGGTTCTGGTAGTAATCGAATCCGATCCGGGGAGCCGTGCCGTCTATTGCAACCGGAATATCCCAGTACCATCCGCGCTTCACTATTTCGCCCATGGTCCGGCGGGCAAGATCAAGGCCGGTATCCTTTTCGCCATAGAAGAGATAGGTCATGGCAAGCATGAACGTGCCGGGCGGATGAACGCCGTGGGCACCCCAATACCCGGGATCCCAGTCTTCCTTGCCCAGCGCACCCTCCGGTTTGCAGAACACCACTGAGCCGAACGGCGACATGGCGATTGCGGTCCGCCGGATGGTTTCCAACATCGTCTTCACTCGATCGGGGCGAAACACGCCTTCCAATCCGTGGAGCTTTGCCATCCACTCGCCATCGAACACGTAACTCATGATGATATCGGATTCTTTCCCTGTCTCCTTCTCTTTGAACAGGAGATAGTGCGTACCTGCCCATGTCTCGTTTTCAAGAACCTCGCTTCCCTGCGCGAGCCACGAATCGCACTGGCGCACGAATTCCTCGTCGCCAACGGCCTTCGCCATGCGGCGCGCCATGCGGATCTGAGCAAGATGCACCCCCCCGATATGAGGAACGATTCCGAAAAGGTCGCAGCTTTCAAACCAGTCCTGCGCTTCGTTGCCTTCCGGCATGCTGACAACCCCCGCAGCACCCGAACCGGGTCGCAGGTTCATGGTGAAAATCGTATTGCGCTTTACGGAGTCATAGAACTCTCGGAGAAGCCCGTCGTTCCCGGTGCGGCGCCACATCCGGTCAATCATATCCACATAGCATCCGCCGTCGAGCGTCGTCTGCGGTTTCTTTGCGTACCCGGGGGACGGCATGGCCATTTCGTACGGGGGAGACCCGACGGTGCATCCTCCAAACACCCACGGGGCCTGGCCACTGGGGTATTGGTACGCCTTGTACGCCCGCAACGTCGAGAGCGCGGCTTCAGGAAAGAAATACACGAGCGGAAAGTTGCCGTAAAAACTGCACGGTATGCACTCGATCTGTGGGCAGGCCCGCGGGCTCTCGTTCATCCCGAAAACCCCGTCTTCTTCGTTGCACCAATCGCCGACCGGTGGCTTCGCCTGCGCCCAGATAGACGTCTCCGGTATCAGGTGAAGAACGTTGACCAGCGCATCGCGTAACCAGACGGGATACCCTTCATCGCCGTACAGCACACTTTGCCACGCGATGATCCTGTGCAGGATTTCGTCGTGGCGACTGGTGATCAATTCGGCAACGGCACGGGCATTTGCGTACCGACGGGCGTACATGTGACGGTAATCCTGCCCCTTTCCTGTCATAATTCCGCCACCGTTCCAGACGGGTGCAAACCACGCCAGAACGAAGCGTACCGTTTTCTCCGCGCCGGATGAAAGCGTGAAATCCACGGCGACACTCGTCCCCGCGCCGGTTTCGACGAACGGAAGGGCATCTTCCATGCAACTCCACGCGACGGCATCAGTGCCCAGGCAGCCACCTGTCCGCACTGAGGATTCCCCAATTGCGGTCAACACGTACGATGCCTGAGACGATTCTACCGAAACGCCGTTGGCTGCACCTTCGATGTTGACCCGGCGAAAGGTGGTGGTACCCGCTTCGCCTTCGTTCGGTCCGGGGAACGAGAACGCGAGAGTGCCCTTCTGCTCGGTTCCCGTGGAGTTGCGCAGATGCACCTCGAACACCGCGGCCGGCGCGTTGGTCAATGCTACATCGCCGGGTATGAACGGTGCCCATGCGCGCAAGCCGACAGAGAGCGGGGAATCTGTCTCGTATTCGAGATCGGCAACCGGGAAATGTCCCCAGTAGTGAATGTCCGAGGCGCTCTTTACGGCCCGGTAATTGGCCCAGGAACGCATCGTGTCGATCCATTCCTGCCCGTCTCGGCGGGATAGCGCAACCGTGCTGAGAACCCACGTCTGCCTCCCCACGCTCACCCCGAGAAATGGCTCGTTAATGGCTCCACGCCGTGGGTTCAGTGAGTTGAAGATTGAGCAATAACCCCATACACCGGTGGCCTCCAGATCAAGACAACCGGTATCTATTCCGCCGAGCGGCATCCCGCACACGGGAGCGTTGGTGCCACGGTGGATCAGGCCGCAGACGGGGCGGGTGAAACCCTCGGCGCGGAATTCGCACCACTCGCGGTCGGGCAGGTCGGTAGGAAACAGAGGCATGGAAACACCCTCCACAGATGAAGTCATGACGGAACCACCTCGCAGACAGGGATATATTGTTGGTCCCCGCTTGTGAGGTCAAGGCAGGGTATCTGCGCGAGGAGTTCGCACTCGTAACGAGGAATGCCCATTCGGGCAGCCCGTATCGCGCAAATCATACTCCGGCAGCAAGCCCGCGGTTCATGAGTTGTGCCGGCGTATAAACGCATTCATGGCGTCGGCAACAATCTCCGGTGCTTCCACGAGCAAATCGTGCGACGCGTTGGCCACCCAGAGAAACTCGATGTTGGGTTTCACCGGGACTTTGAGCTGGTCACGTGTCGGGCGCGGCTTCCCGCGGTCTCCCCAGACGGAGAGCAGGGGAACGGTGGAGTTCTGCAATATCTCGCTTCCGTCCCATTCGCGCCACATCGTGGCATACCGCGAGCGCATCCCCGGGTCCCACCGGTCAAGCAGCTTCCGCCTGACCTCCTGCAGGAAAGCTGACTGCTGCGGGTTCAGCGTGACTTCCGTGTTATCCCCGAACGCGTCGAAAAGAGCGCTCCAGTGCGTCCATCCCTCGAGCGTGATAACACCGAGCAGACGTTCCCCGGCGAGGCGGATCATGTCGATGGAAATCATCCCGCCGAGGCTGTTTCCACCGATGAAAAAGCGCTTCAATCCGAGATGGTCCGCGAGGCGAAGGATGTCCGCCGTAAAGGCCGGGATGGACGGGTCTTTCGGCGGCGGCCAGTTATCGTCCTGCCCTGGCAGTGCGACGTTGACAATGTTGAGTTCGGGATCGAGCCGTTCCATCAATGGCGCTCGCGTATCCATGTTGCCCCACGTGCCGGGAACAAAAATTAGATTGGGGCCTTTGCCTGCGCGGATTCGCGCGGTAATGCGGGTTCCATCGCCACGATCGAGTTGGACAAAACGCTCGTTCATCGCCCTTCTCCGTCATGAAGTGCGTGGAGTTCGTCGTACAAAGCGCCGCCGGGCGCCGATAACGGCCCACAATTGCAGATGTACTCACCGGGCGTCATGCCAGTCAATTCGCCCAGTGCTTCCCACGTGGCGGCGGTGCCGTGGCATACGCTTACCGGCGTGCACGGTGAAAGCTCTGTGACTGTATCGATACAGAACCGGTACACTTGTTCGTGAGCACTCTGCGTGAACGGTCCCCACATTACATCCTTCAGATCGTCCGCTGCTGCCCGGGCTTGTTCACAGATTTGCGTGTCGAGAAGCTCGGGGGAAATCACGGCGAGTAGATCGGCGAATTTCATCCATCCCAGTAATTCCAGCGTCACCAGATCCGGTTGAACGCGTGCAAACATGCGCTCAAATAGATCGCGGTACTCCTGTTCCCAGTTCCGCAGGGGTATGATCGGGCTCAGCCGTGCGCGGACGACGTAGCCCGCTTTCTGCATCGCCGCCATTGTCGCAATCCGTTCGTCCATGGTCGCAGTACGTTTGTCCAGCAGCCTGCTCGCGGAATCTGCGGTAAGCGACCAGCTCATGATCGTGTGGCCGCGGTGGTCGAGATCCCGCAGAAATGCCACGTTGTCGCTTTTCGTGAAGAGCATGAGATAGCGATCTTTTTCCCGCGCAAACCGGCGCACCATGGGCGGAATGATGTCTATTTCCGGTTCGAAAGCCGGAAGATCTGTCATGTTGCTGAACTTGTAAAGCCGCTGTGCCGGGTACTTCGCAAAAACCGAGTCCAGCTCGCCGATCAGCCGTTCCACGTCAAGCGTGAAATGAACCCGTCTACCGAAGCCGCAATAGGCGCAACGGAAGACGCACCCTTCAACGATGTTGAGTTCCATCGCCGTCTGGCACGCACCGCCATGCGCCGCTGCTTCGTCGCGCCAGTGGAAATAGAAGCCGCGTCGACCGGAGTCGTACGTGGTGAATGCCAGAACCGCATCGTCACTGAAGTCGTCCTTGCCGTGCCGGCGTTTCGAGACCGAGAAGAACTCCTCGCCCGGGTCTTCATCGAAATACCGGATATCCTGACACCGAACGTGTGGCAACACCCGCTCCAACCGGCGTCGGCATTTCGGGTGGTCCGCGATACGGCGATCAATCCACACAGTTCTCGCGGGTATCTCTAGCACCTCAACGCGTCTCCATATTCACGTAAGAGCGGCGTGCCGAATCTTCGGACGTAATCTCCATCCAACCACACGGCGAACGTGGTGACGTTGCGTACGCCTCTGTCGTGGTACAGTGTGGCGTCCGCTTCCACAATTCGTTTGTCCCAGGCAATCCGTGCGACGTTTGCCCGGTTCCACCCGGAAAAGCGCGAAACGTCAAGCCAGTATTCAAGCGCCTGCGCTCCTTCCGCGCCGAAGAGCTCAAGGTTTGCGTCGAGGGCATCCAGTTGCTCGCCGTGGCTTGGCGCCTTTTCCCTGTCAGATCGCGCATCTCGCACACCGAATGGAAGGTCGTAACGCCTCTGGATGGGCGCAAACTCCAGAAACACGCCTGGAAGCGGCTTCACGTCTGTCGGAGGCCAGAGCGTGTTCGCATACGCCAGATGCGCCAATGTCGCCTCCGGATTGTCCTTCCGCAGGATCGTGAGCAACCGGTTTTCCAGGATGAGCGCCTGGTCGCTGTCCGAATAAGACCTGCACCGGGGACAACGGCACATGGGTTGCCCGTCGTCAATCCAGAAGAAATGGCGTCCTGTCGTCGGAGCCAGCGCCCGGGCCAGTGCCGTCGCGTTCTGACAACACATCTCCAGCGCTTCCTGTGAATGAACGCACAGGTTCGCATCCGGAACACGGTCGCCCGCCTCATTCATGCGAAACATATCCGGGTGATGAGCGACAAGTTCCCGCGGGAGGAGTTCGCGTGCCGCATGGAGTTCATGCTCGATTTCGACCCCTGCCCTCTCGCAGCGCGTCCTGAACTCTTCACCCACCTCCGATTGCATGAATTCGGCACTGTCGCCCGCCATTCCGTGCGTGGCAATTGTCGTAAGACCAGCGGCAGAAGCCTCTTCCGGCCAGCTCCAGCTCGTAATGTCGGAAAGCGCGAGCACCACCCCCCGGGTAGGACGCCTTCCCCCCGGCGTCGGCGAGGTTTCTCTCATCGCGTCCGGCTTCCTTTTCGTGTCCGACAGCTCACAACGGGCAAGCCTGGCGCTCCCCACGTCGGCCTGGTCTTGCGCGTTCCGTGGCTCACACTGTCACCGGTTCAAAACCCAGGCGGAAGAAACGGTTCGGGTTATTGAACAACCAGTCGGCGGCGATCTGTCGGGCATCGTCCATGCCGATCCAGCCGGAATCAACCAGTCGAGCCAGGGCTGCGGCAATGTTGTCCCGCGCGATGGAAAGATGCCCCGCCGCAAACTCCACTGAATCCCCGTAATCGCCCCCGAATCCGTGAATCTTGCCGTGCGGCACTGCCGCCACCGACTCGGTGAGCACGTTCTGTGCATAGATCGAGTCAATGATATGGAGCCAGCAGCAATCCAGCGCCACGTTTGGGAAATTCTTGCCCAGGTAGAGCCACTCACCCATGTATGGCCAGTTGCCGTGGAACAGATCAAAGCGGACCTCGCGGTGCAGTTCCAGCACACTGGTAAAATGCACCGCGTTCGTTTTGGCTATGTCGTTACGAACGCCTGCCATGTGCCCGGTGTGTATCTGGACCGGCATGTCCAGATCACGCGCGATACGCATGAACGCGTGGAAAAGGTAATCGTCGAGCGGTTTGCTTCCAGGGTACCCGACAGAACGGCGCGGGTCTTCCATGAAGAAGTTGAAAATCTTTTCCGCGTCTGCCCGTGTCGCGTTATCGAACTGCAGCGTCCTGTTGTACGCGGATTGATCCTTCATCCCGATCGCGCCGCGACCTTTGAGGCGAGTGAATATCTCGCGACAGATGTCGACATACTCGTCGAGAGAGGCGGCAATCCTGCCGACCTGTTGTGTGTAGCCGTTCACCTCGTTCCAGGAATGGATGCTGTGATATCCGGGCAGCCCTATCATGTACCGGTCGCGGTCTGGCAGGACATGCTCCCCTTCAATGATTTTCCTGTCTCCGACCCAGATGTTGACGATGCGACATTTGATGCCGGCTTTGTCAAGAATGCCCCAGTAGGTTTTCTCATTTTTCAGGTTGAGCAGGTTCCCTCCCATGCGTTTGAGCGCATCGAGGGAAAGCTCTTTTTCACCGTACATTTCGCGGAGCACCCACTTCGTGACGCGGGCGTACGACGTATGCTGTGTGCGTTTCCAGATTTCTTCAAACAACTTCCATCGCTCTTCCAGCGGTTTCGAAGCGTCCATGGCGGCTGCCAGAACGGGTTCTGTCCCTGCAGATTGGAGGTCGGAGTTCACGTACCCGACGACCAGCGCGGCCAGCGGATCGCTGTACGTCGGCCCGCTCACGGGTCCATTTGTGTGCTCGTGGCAGTCGATCACAGGAATGGAGGCGATGTCAGCGCGGAGTGTTTCGTATGTGGCGTTCATATGCGTTCTCCTTCCGGATGAATGAGGCTGGTGATAAGTTTCTCGACTGGCAGAAACGATAATTTGAATTATGTCAATATGTTCGACGCAGCCACATTGATGCTGCGTCGTGCGCCACGGCGTGTCAGTTTGTTGCAGTGGATAATAAAGCAGGGGAGGAACCGCACCAACAGACACACCGGCTGGCCGCCATAGGAAGGGTTTGCACCGCACGTGAATGCCAGGCTCTCGCCTTTCACGCCGGTAGGGTCGTCCACCTTTCCGGCACAATGTCGGCAGGCGCCCATTTGTGGTCGCGAAACCAGGGATCCGGAGCAATGACCAACTGCCCGGGGTGTTCCGCCAACCACGCGCCCCACCAGCTGAACGAGCTGTTCGCGATGATGTGGTGACGGCATCTGCTCATGAGGCGCAGGTCCTCGATTTCCTTCCCGGGACCATTATGGCAGACGAATTCCGTGGGGAGGTTTGTCACAAGGTTCTCCCGCGCCCACGGAATATCATCAGAAAACACGAAGACGCGGGGCTTATCTGCGTGTTCGGCAACCACCTCCAGCGCTCGAGTGTAATACTGGAGACCGGGCGTGCCGTAGATATCCGCAAGAACCGGATCTTTAACGTAATCACCACGCCGTATGTGCAGGCTTACGGAGTCGGTTGCGTCTATTCGGGAAAGTATTTCCGCGTTTCTCTCGTCTGGCGGGGTAATGAAGACCAACTCCCGGCGAATCAGTTCGGCAACATCCATGAAATATCGCTCACATTGCCAGCACCCTGTCAGATACGTATCCCCTCCCACTTTGAGGATTGCAGAATCAAACCGTTTGCTCCGTTCCCTTACCACACGCCTGCGCGAGTAAGGCCTTGTTCGGTCCCGCACCTGCCCCACCGCCCAGCGGAGACTCCAGCGCGGCGGGCACAGTTTTTCGATATCCTCCGTCGTGGCAACACTGGCTTCAGTCCTGAAGCCGCCGAGCGCATATGTGCGTTGCGAGTATCGTTCAAACCAGGAGGTGTCCAGTTTCAGAGGAACGCCGTTTCGGTGTGCCACCGCCCGGGCGGTGGCGTACTGGAAAAGCTGGTTCCCCACTCCCCCGGTGAGTTGCGCAATAACCATTGCGGCCTCAGAAACAGGTCTTGACGAAGACGAATATCCCAAGCACATACCGGGCGCGCGCCAGTTCAGCCAGATCCTCCCGCGTGGCAGTTCTCACCTCTTTGCCTTCTCTGACGGTTGTGAGCGACGACAACGAAAGTCCGTTCCGTTCGGCCATGCTGATGATCGACCTCGGGTCTGACACGCGGTGCGCGTTGAATTCGATCCGGCTGACTCCAACTGGAACTGAAAGGTAAAAAGTGCCCCCTTTGCCAAGCATGCGCGCCATGTTCGCGAAACCGCGTTCGAAGCCATCCGGATCGATTTCGTCGCCGTAGCGCCCGAGACCGAAATGTTCCAGCGCATGGAGGCAGGAAAGTGAGTCGCAGTACCCTTCAAACTCTTCAAAACCCGGGGTGGGAGCCATCACGTCAATCCGCCGGAATGTCACACCCGGGATCGCCACGGTGAGCGGACGTATATCGAACACTTCCACGTCCCGAAACGAGGCAACATGGGTGACAAATCCGTCAATACGGGACCCAACGTCCACATGCTTCCGCGGCTTCGCGTCAAAGACCATTCGGGCAACGAGAACATCCTGCCAGAAATAATCGCTCTCCGTCTCACCCGCCTGCTTGAACCAGTCCTGCAAACACGGGGTGAACTCCACCGGCCCCTCGTAGTTACGCCTCAGCGTCCAATATCCTTTCACATACCGGGGTAAGGCTTTCAGGGATCGGAAAGTGACTTTGGGGTCAAACCCCAGTTGCGTAATCGCAAGCCAGTGCAGCCGCCGGACAGTGATCACGGTGCCCTCCGTATCATCCTCAGAATACAAGGCATCAATGACAACGCGTACCGTATCCTGAGCGGCCACTCCACGTGACCGAGCGACCTCAGTGTTGCGTAATGCTTCTGAAAACCGGCAAGGTCATTGCTCCCAAACCGCATCCGCGCAAATGAAGACAAATGCCTTGCGCGGATCCGGTCCGCTTCGCGATTCGTCAAAGTGCGCAGCCGCTCGCCAACCACCGTCAACTCTGCGTGCTCCATCAGGTCTATCTTCCGGGAGACATTTCCCTGATGCACTCGTGAGGCTCCAAGAACCTCGCCCAGACACAGGATCGGATACTCCGCGGCGATTCGGAGCCACAGATCGTAGTCCTCCGAACAAGCGGGATCCAGCCGCATGGGTCCCGCGTTCTCCAGAATTTGCTTCGGGGCGACCACGGATGAACAGGCTATCGGGTTGTGTTCCAGTAATTCCGTGTATGCAAGCGGCCTCGTCGGAGCGGCACGCGTTTTTCGAACGGTTCTCCGTTCGTCAATGGTATCCATAGGATGGAACAGAAGCCCGGAAAAAGGGACGGGACCCCCCTCGAACTTGCCCAAGCACCGCTCGAGTTTTTCCGGTTTCCACGTGTCGTCGGAATCCAGGAATGCGATGTACCGCCCCGAGGAGTGCGCGACCGCGTAGTTGCGCGCGTTCGCCTGGTTCACGTGTTCCAGTTCGAAGAGCCTGATTCGTGTTTCGGAGGAGTATTCCTGCCGGACGAAATCGGGAGTGCCGTCAACAGACCCATCGTCGACGATGACCAGTTCCAGATTTTTCCACGTCTGTCCGAGAACGCTGTCGATCGCCGGCCGCAGAAATCCGTGAGAAACCGAATTGTGCGTCGGCATCACAACAGAAACAAGGGGCGATAATCCAGTCACGCGAAATCCTCCCAGGTTCGCCGACAAAGGATAAGCACCAGTAAGGCGCCGAGAGCATCCGCAAACGACCCGAGCACCGGCCGCGGGAGAGACAAATCAGCGACCACCATCGTTCCCGCAGTTATCAGGAGCACATACACACCCCAGCGTTGCCATCGCCACACGGCAATGCAGGCTGCTGTTTTGAGAAGCGCAATCAGACCGATGAACGGAAAGAGACGCGGGTCCAGCGCAGCAGGCAGTTGCGGCGCCCTTTCCGGAGCCAGATAGTACGCCAGTACGCCTGTCGCGGTCATTCCATACACGATCATCATCGCCATAAGAATGAAGGTGAGCACGAGCCCGCGTTTCGGCGCGGGACGCAACGAGAAAGGAAAAGGGTCCGACATCGGTCTGCTCTCACTTTGCCGCGTTGTGTGGCCCTCTCTCAAACACCCTTTGTGACGCCGCCATTGCAAAAAAGATAGCACATGGCGAGTCGGATGCGGAGCAACAGAGGGAACCGCACCGCGAGGAATGGCGTTTTGCTTCATTGTACGAGCGGATATTTCATGACATCACCACGAAATTCTGCAGACCATGCACGTTGCTTTCTCCCTCATTCTTCTCATCTGGGCCGGTATCCATTTTTACATCGGCACCCGAATGATTCCCCCTGCCGGGCTCTCGAAGAGAGGCTCCATTATTGCATGGACAGCACTCGCTCTGGTTGCCGCGCTCGTGCCGTCGTCTTTCATCGTTGGGAGGTCACCTTCAGCCCCGGAATGGTTCCATCTCGTTCAGACCGCCGGATTCGTGGCTATGGGATTTCTGGGTATCCTCTTCCCGCTGGTTCTGTTGCGAGATCTGGGCTGGTCCGCCTTTCGAATATTCGACCGGCTGGGTTCCCTGGTGCGTCGTATGAGGTCCGGTACTGGGTTCCAACATCCCATTACATCGGATGATGACGCTTTTGATCCTGAGCGCCGCCGATTCCTTGTGAATTCCTTCAACCTGGGGGTTCTCGGTGTGTCCGGCGCACTTGCGGGCGCAGGCTTCAGTGAAGCGCGAAGGACGCCCGACGTGGTGGATGTCTCCGTACCGATCCCCGGACTCGGTGACCAGTGGCACGGTTACAAGATCGCCCAGATAAGTGATACGCACGTGGGGCCCTCCATACGGCGAAGGCAGATGGAGACTATCGTCGAAACGGTGAACTCCCTCCGGCCGGACGCGATCGTCATCACCGGTGACCTTGCGGACGGGTTCGTTCCTGATTTGCGCACCCATGTAGCGCCGATTGCGAACCTTTCGGCACCCGATGGAGTGTATTTTGTCACGGGAAACCATGAATACTTCTGGGACCTGGACCGTTGGCTGGGAACCGTCCGTGAAATGGGAATCGTGGTTCTGCTGAACGAGCACCGGGTGATAGAACGAGGAAATCGAAAGATTGTTCTCGCCGGAGTTACCGATTACTCCGGCGGCCGTTTCCGCGCGGACCACGTTTCCAACCCGGGGATTTCACTCGCCGGGGCTCCGGAAGCTGATGCCCGCATCCTGCTCGCCCACCAACCACGCACCGTGTATGGAGCCGTTCGGCACGGTTTTGACCTCCAGCTTTCGGGACACACGCACGGGGGACAGTTCTATCCATGGGTGTTTCTTGTGCCGTTGCAGCAGCCGTACGTGGCCGGGCTTCACCGGCACGAGAATACGTGGGTGTACGTGAACCGCGGTGCAGGATACTGGGGCCCTCCGCTCCGGCTCGGCGCGCCGTCGGAAATCACACTCATCCGCCTGATCGGACACGCCGACGCCTGATTTCCCCTCACCCCGTGGTGTGCTATCCCGAAAAGCCAATGGAATAAAGCGTCGCGTCGAGAAGTTCGAAGCGGAGCGTGATCGTCTTGCCGACAAACGGGGCCAGTGTCGTCCCCTCGCCCCAGTTCACGGCGCAGTCTGTCACATTCGCCGAAATCCTGCGACACGACTCGAGCGAAAACCCTTCCGCACCAACTACTTCCGCCCGAATCGACCCATCTTCCGCATCGGCGGAGATAGTCAGATCGGGTGCGGAACAGACAATCGAAGCCGTGACGAGTTCCCCTTTGCCCCGAGTCCCAACGGGGCGCCATCCGGCGAAGCCGTCCGGGCGCAGACGGGCAAGCCCGAGCCCTGTCTTGCGCCAGCTCATGTGCGTATCGTTGCCGCCCGCGTAATAGAGAAGCAGCTCCTTTTCCGTGATGATCGGGTATGCGGCGGCATAGATGCAGCCGTGGTCCCACGAGCCTTCCTCTCCCCGCGGAATCAGGGGAAGCCCTTCGGCAACGCGCCTCCAGACTATCGTGTCGGGGCTCCACGCGAGTTCGCAATCCACGCAGTCACTCTCAGTGTCAAGCACGGCGGCGATCCCGAGGTAGCCACTCGAGCAGGGAAAGACGATCAGCTCGTATACCTGGCGGTGCGGTGAATCATCCGACGCACGAAGGACTTCCTCGGCCTTTGTCCACGAAACGAAATCCGGGCTCTCCGTTCGAGCTACGATCCGCTGCCGATCTTTCCATAACCGGGTGAACCCGACGTAACGCCGGGTACGTTCATCCCAGAACAGGTTGTTGTGAGTATCACCGATGGCGCCAATATCCGGACACTCTCGAAGGGTCCATCGGAGGCCGTCGGGAGACGTAGCCGTCCGGACCGAGGTGAGCGCTTTGTAGCGACGCGCAGGATCGGGATCAAACCTGTCATAGTAGACACCGACGCCGTGGATGTCTCGCATGACGAGGTTGTTGTCAGTTGATCCTTCGAACTCGACAAGTCCGAGAGCGGGTTTCTCCCAGACGATACCGTCCCGGCTCTGTGCGTAGCAGAGTCCCATTTCGCGTTCTCCGGGACGGTACGGGATTCGGCGCTTTTCCTCATCCGGCGTATCGCTGGTCGCTTCGCATACGATGAACGGGTTGTACCAGCATTCGAACAGGCCCTTTTCTTGCGACCAATGCACGTTCGGATAGAGGTTGTCAAACCGCACTTCCCACGGCTGATCTTCGATCAGAAGAGGGTTTCTCTCTTCCTTTCGAACGCAACCCAGGACAAGGCGAAGGTTCTCCGTTCGTTCGACAAGACGTGGGTCGAGCAGGGGAAATGTTCGTTGCAAAGCGCCTCCGCAAAGGCCAACGCAACCGGGCCTGGTCAACTCCCTCCGGCCCGTTTGCCGTGGCGCATTTCGTCACGTCAGATCAGCATCAACTCAACGGAGGCCGGCGCAAGTCCGTCGGCCGAAGCAGTGATGCGCACCGTGCCCTTTTTCCGGGCCGAGCGGTATGCGATCCGCCCGACTCCGTTTCGCGTTGAAACGCTCGCGTTACCGTACAGACCGAAAAACGTACCGCCTCCCGACGCCGAGAACCGTACCTCCGCTTCCACTGACGGGACCGGAGTTCCGTGCGCATCAACGACCCTCACAGTAACCAGTGTGATGTCTGTCCCGTTCGCGGGGAGACTCTGGTCGAGCGTTTCCAGGGCAAGTGCCGACGGAGCGCCCGCAGTACGGCGCACATCCCGGAGATTCCCCGAAGCAGTGTGACCCACCGCGACGATCTCGCCGGGTGAATAAGGCACCTCCCATTCGAACCAGTACGCGTGCGGGTCCCGTATTCCGCTTCCGAAGGACCGTCCGTTCACACGCAGTTCGACTGATCCGCAGTTGCTCAGCACGATCACCTTGCGGGGTTTGCCCTCGGTGCCGGGGTACGTCCAGTGCTCGGCAATACACACGAACGGCTCCTTCGACCACCATGCTCTTATCGCGTATGCCGCCGGTTTTGGGAGTCTCCACGCGTCGAACACCCCCGACTTCTGTATGGGCCGTGAAACCGCGTATTCCGTCCCGTAATCGTGCATACACCAGAGAGCGTTGCCCGCTATCCATTCCCGCTTCTCGAATTCCGCGATGTCATGCAGTACGCGCTCGATTTGCCAGATCTGGCTCTCTTCGTCGGAAAAAAGCGTCCCATCGGGCCTTCTGCGCTCACCGGTGTTCGCGTTCGTGTGCTCCGTATTGGAAAGTTTTATGCCCTTGAGGATGGCGCGCAGGTCATCCAGATGCGGCACTTTGTAATTCAAGCCGAGAACATCCGGAACGAACACCGTTCCGAGTTCAAGACCCTCTTCCGGTTCGTTGTCGGCGTAGATGGTAGCACGCCACGGGTCCGCCTGCTTCGCGGTAGCGTTCAGGGTTCGGAACAAATCGCTGCTCCGGCCTTCGTTGAGGAGGCCCCACAGGATTATCGACGGGTGGTGCCTGTCCCGCGCGATCATCTCGCGCATCATGGCGATGGCGTTTTCGGTGAACCTGCTTCCACCTATCCATTGCCATGAGGCGATCTCCTCCAGCACGATAACCCCCATCTCATCGCATGCGTCGAGAAACGCCGGGTGCATGGGATAGTGGCTGCATCGCACGAAGTTCGCACCCATTTCTTTGATCAGCTTCACATCGTGCGCCTGAAAATTGGCCGGAAGTGCGTTCCCCAGACCGGCGAAGTCCTGATGCCGGTTCACGCCGTGCAGCTTGAGGTGCCTGCCGTTCAGGAAGAACCCTTTATCCGCGTCGAAACGGAACCACCTGAATCCGAAGCGGAGGGATCGCGCATCTACTGCTTGGTCCCCCTGCAGGAGTTTCACATGGACTGAATACAGGACCGGGTTATCCGGTGACCAGAGCTTCGGTCTCGATATATGCGGCAGCGGGATAGTTACCAGACGCTCCGTGTGTGCGGCAACCACATAGCGCTGCTTCCCGTGCGCCACGATGCGTCCGCCGGGAGATTTCACATCCACCACCACGGTGCCCGACGAGGTGCGTTTTTGATCATTCGCGACGCGGACGTTGAGGTGAACGGCGGCCGACTCTGGTGAAACCCGTGGCGTCGTGAGGACAATGCCGCGATCGGGAATATGGAGGGGAGCGGTGATGCTGAGGCCAATCTCACGGTAGACGCCACCGTAAAGGTTGTAGTCAGGGAAATCCAGACCCGGCAGAACGTCGGGGTTGTGCTGATTCGTCACGCGGAGGGCGAGCACGTTCTCCCCTGCCCGTTTGAGATACGGTGTCAGGTTCGTGCTGAAACCGGTATACCCTCCCATGAATTTCCCAACGTGTTTCCCGTTAACCCACACATCTGTTACCGAAAACACTCCCAGCGCGGTGAGCTCGACGCGCGCACCGGCAGGCGTTCGCGGCAGAATCCTGCGGTACCAGGTTCCTCCGCGGTAGTAATCCGGGAACCCGGGTTCCGGTACGAACGTATCGGCGGCGTTGAACGTGTGAGGAACCGAAACCGTTTCCCACAGAGAATCGTCGAACTCGGCTTTCCAGGCATCCGAGCATTCATCGCGCAGAAATTTCCACGCGTGAGCCAGAGGCATCCAGTTCCTGACCATGTGTATCACCCCCATGCCATCAATTGCATCTCGAAATCACGATTTCCGGCGCGCGGAGAAGCCCGTACGGAAGAAACTTCTTGGGCGTTCCAAAAGGCGCGGTGTAAAGATTTGTCGGCGCCCCCGTTCTGATTTCCTCGTTCTCGACATAGTGCGCGCCGAGGAGGTTGCGCAACGTGTTTGCCACCTCTATCTCAATAACATTCGCGCCCGGCTTCACCGCCGACGTAATGTCGCATTCGTACGGGGGCCACAGTACCGTGGCGACAAATCGTCCATTCACACTGACCCCCGCCGAACCGGCGAGGCCCGCCAGGTCTACCGCGACGCGCTGCGAATCCGAAAGCTCGAGTTCTACCTCGGCGCGATAGACGACGGTCCCCGCGTAAAATGGCAGACCAAGCTCGTGCCACGGGCCGATTGGAACCGGCTCCGCCGCCCTTTCCAGGATGAAGTTAACGCTGTCCCGCGTCCTGACGGCGAAATCCCCGAGAAGCCACGGAGTCTCGAATTCTGTTGCTTTCCCGTACACCGCTTCGACGAAGAGCGTGTTCTCACCGGGATTGAGCCCGGGCAGGGCTATTCGTTCGATAGCCGGGTCTATTACCCAGCCGAGGGTGTTCACAGGGACCGGTACCCCGTTGAAAGCCAGACGCGGCCTGGTTCCAAGCTCGATGGCAAGTTCGCACGCGGAGCCGGGCGGATCCGTTTCCGATACGCGCACCGGAAACCTGGCTGCAAAGGGCTTGTCGCCCGAACCATTCTTCATCTGTACGGCAAGAACTGTCTTTCTTGCGTCACCCACGGACAACAGACACGAAGCGCCGGACGAATCCTGAACCACACAGGCATCGAGAAGCAGAGCGTTCGGGCCCGTTCGGGTTCCCGCCCACTGCGGGGTGAGGCGCCGCTCTTCGCACCACGAGACGACGGGCGGCAGTTGCGCCGCACCTTCCATCGTTACAAAAGTTCGCGCCTGTTTCGGATGCCATTTCACTGCCAGAGTGAGCGGTTGGCCAGCCGTACAGTGCGCCACGGGATGTGTGGTACCGTCGGCAACATCCCATTCCTCAACGGTGCCCGTCACCTGCGGAACGAACGTTACTCCCGTTTCCACCGTGCGGCGAGAAATGTTCGCGAGAAACACGATATCCCTGCCATCCCAGAGGCGGCGATGGACTTTGATCTGGGGAACGGGAGAACTGGTCTCCACGGTGCGGCAACCCAGCGCACAAAGCACATCCACCGCAGGTGCATAGTCGAAGAAATCGACCCCCTCCGTAACCCGCCGGGCATGAGCGGAGAAGAAATCCAGCGCCCTCCGGGAGGACTTCCCATCCACAAAGCCTGGAGCCGACCCCACCAGAACGATCTGCCCTCCCTGCGCGGCAAAGGCTTCCAGAAGAGCAAGCGTCGACGAACGAATATTCAGCATCGGTTGCACCAGAACCGTTTGGTACGTCTGCTTTCCTACCCTGAAAACCCCTTTCTCCGCAACGCCGTGCGCGGCCAGTATCTCTTCGTCGCCGTATTCGAAATCTATCTGCGCATCCAGCAGGGCAACGCCCAGCAAGGAAAAATGCTTGTCGATCATCTCGTACGGCATGTCCGCGTTCAGGATATAACTCTCGTACTTGTACTCGTCTCTAACGCGGCATTGCCGGTAACTCGCCTGCATTCCTGCCTGCGGGTGCAGGTAAAGAACGTTGCAGCGCCGGCGTCCCTGTGAAAGAAGCCAGCTCGTACGACTGATCGAGTCAATGTGTGGGCGCGCAAATTTCCAGTAAGGTTCCTGCCAGCCGATAACTGGCGGGCAGTCCTCCTTCCGTTCGGCACGCATGCTGTAGAACGCGGCGTGCTGACTTATGACGGTTACCCCGAGCGCCATCTGCCAGAAGGTTGCCACCTGCATGCTTTCAAGCCCCATCGCGTGGCCGCCTACGCCGTAGCTCTCGCTCAGGAGCTGGCCATCCCGAAGCTGGTTGGATACCGACGAAGCCTGTTTCACCATTGCGGTATAGTACGCGTGCGCTTCGATCTCAAAACGATGCGTGTAGAAGTCATTCCCCAGAACGTCCACCCCGGGAAGGCCCTGGAATTCATACAACGGCATCGCGCTGCCCAGTTGTCGCGTCGCTTCTTTCAACGACGTCTCGAACACGTAATGGCCGCTGTACTTGATCCCGTGCCGTTCGCACCACTGGTGCATTGGAACCCCAAATCCCTCACGAAAAAGCTCAGCCGTCAGCGACCAGTAGTCATAACGGACCGACTGGAAGCCAGGGATTTCAAACAACAACGCGGCGAGATGGGGACGAATCGCATACCCGCGGCGTTTCTCAAACTCCGACTCAAACACGGGGCTCCACGGCAACATCCTGATACCGGCCATGCTTCCGGCCTCGTCCATGAAGCTGTGCGTGATGGTTGTCCCGAAGTGGGCGCCGAATCTCCGGAAGTACTCCTCGTGGGTGGATTTGAGGAAAACTTCCGTCGCGGCTGCGTTGTAGTAGTCAATCAGGCCGCCGTCGATCACGTGACGGAACAGGAGCAGCCGCGTCCCGACGAATGCGGATGGGTCAACATCCTTTGGCAGTTCCTCACACGTAATCCCATCCGGCATGAGGTTGACGCTCCTGTCGTACCTCCGCTGGAATCCATAGTCGGGATCTGACTGCACAACCCGGAATGCGGCGACCGGGTTCCCGGGAAGGCGCGAGTAGTCTTGTCCTCGCTCGGGCGTGATGTCGAACAGCTTGAGGTGGCCAAGCTGCATCTCCCGCGGCAGGCCAACAAGCGCGCGCCCACCTGCGCTTCCGGACGGCCAGCCCAGTTCATCATAGATCCAGACTACGGTCCCCTTTTCGGCAGCATGCTTGACAACCGCATCCACCGCTGCGAACCAGCGCTCATCAAGGTATTCTGCGCTCTCCAGTCCCCCTCTGGCATGCATCACTGCCCCCGCCATGCCTGCTTCGATGAGGCGGTCGTACTGCCAGACGAGCCTCTCGGGGTGCAGATGATCGTTCCAGAACCAGAAGATGACCGGGCGGTTCGTTGCCGGGGGTGAAACAAAGCATTCTTTTGCCGCCTGAATTTCCATGGAAGAACCCTTTCAACGGGTTTTGCAGGTGAGGATTGTCTCGAAAGAAACAACGGGGCGAGGGCGCGAAAAACACAAGGGGCCGTGCTGTCATACCTGTACCGCACGACCCCGATTGCAGGTACCGTGTTCAACGTTCAGAGGTCGAACATGTCGTGTTCCGCATCAGTGAACAGGGCGCGCACTTCCGCGACCGATTTCGCATTGATGAGCTTCGCTCGAAGTTCTTCCCGGTTCATGAGCCGCGATATCCGGCTCAGCATCCGAATGTGAGGGCCGCTCGGTTCCTTGGGCCCCAGGAGGATGAAAGCGAGCCTCACCGGCTCACCATCCAGCGAACCGAAATCCACGCCCTGTTCCGTCACAGCGAAGGCGGCTACAAGATCGCGCACGGCATTGGTTTTTCCGTGAGGAATTGCGACACCGTGACCTATCCCGGTGGTCATGATTTTTTCCCGTTCCTCCACGGCATGCAATGCGCCTGCCGGGTCCTGAACGGAACCGCTTTTCGTTGCCAGATCAACAAGTTTCCGCAGGAGATCGCTCTTGTCCTTCGCTGGCAGCGCCACAGCGACAGCCGAGTCAGTCAGTAAGTCGCAAAGTTTCATCCGATAATTCCTGCCTTTCCACGGCACTCGTCCAACGGTTGCACACCTGCCTCAGGGTTTGTCGCTTCGTCACTCCCGATACGGCGTGCAGCCGGAAAGCCAAGGGGGTGCATGGGAATGTACAAAATAACACTCGGTCAGTATGATATGCCATACCCCCTCGCCCCCGTTCATCAGGGCGTCGATTGCGGCGCACTTTCGCGTCCCTCGCGGCCCATCAGCCATTCATAATACGACCGGATCCACGTTCGGTACTCCGGGGGGAAATCCGCGTTCAGCGCGTCGAGGAGCGCTTCCCGCAGAGCGGCTTTTCTCTCGCCGAGATCTTCCGGCAAGGCGCCCGGCGTACGAAGCGGATGGTGCCCCGCCGTCCTGGCAATCCGTTGCTCGCTCACCTTATCCTGCTGGAGCGAACGCTGCGCGTCAAGCAGACGCTGGAGGATGCGCTGTTGCCGATCCGCGAGACGAGGCCCGAGCTGCCGCCGCTCCATCTCCTCCGCCGCACTTTCCATCTCCCCCGCGAGATCGCCGAGCCGCCCCAGGACCTCTCGGTGGCGTTTCAACGCGTCAGCGAGTTGCTGCATGAACTGACTGAGCGCCCGTTGCTCGGCTGCCATCTGGCCAAGCATCTGGAGGTCCGAAGGAGACAGCGACGGCTGTTGTCCCAGCGCCTGCATCGCGTCATTCAACTGCTTCTGGCGACGGGCCGCCTCTCCAAGTTGCCGCAGAAGCTCTTCAAGACCTGTTCCCGAGTCGCCCGTCTGCGCGTTCCGATGTGCCGAACGGATCATGTCTACCGCCCTGTTGAGCGATGCCATCGCATTCTGCTGGCGCGGCACCGCAGAAGTCGCGTTGTTCTGTTCGAGTGCTTCGCTCGCGCCCTTCATCTCAATCAGCGCGGTGCCCAGTTCCTGAAGTGTTTCCGGAGGGATCAAAAATGTTTCCTGAGACGCCTCCATCACACGGCGTATCACCCCTGATGTTCCCTGCAAAAGGTCAACCTGCTCCTCGCCCTCACGGGAAGTACCGGCATCGCCTCTCCGTTGGCGCGTGCGGTTCCGGAGATCCTCCTGCATCATGGATAGCCTGAGAAGGTCTGTCGCGGCCCGGTCAAGTTGCCCCGCGATTTCCCGTTTGCGGGCATTGCGCCGCGCTTCAGCGGTGCGCTGCATGGCTCCGGCCGTCCGTTCGAGATCTTCCGCCAGCCGTGCGGCCTCGCCTTTGTTCTGCGCACGCGCCGGTTCTCCTCCCTGTGCCAGCCTGTTTCCAACCTGCTGGAGGCGTTCCGCAATCCTGTTCCGATCCAGTTGTTCGGCAACCGATCGAAGACTATCAGAAGGAGACGCAGGCAGGTCGCGCATTTCCTCCGCCATTCGTTCCAGCCGGTTCCGCGTTTCTGACACCTGCCCGCCAAGTATCTGCTCCCGGTTGGCAAGTGTCTCCCGCGCCTGCCGGTCAAACGATTCCGCAACGTCCCGCTGCATTCGTGCAAGTTCCCGCAGCCGCTTGCTCATGGCCTCGAGCTGTTGTTCCGCCTGGGCTTCTTGCAGGAGCCTGAGTGTCCGGTCAAGCCGCTCCTCAAACTGCTCGCGGTTCTGCGCGAATCGTTGCAGTGCCTGTTGCGTCTGACGCGGATCCACCATCTGCTGCAGGGAGTTCTGGAGCTCGGACAACGTCTGACGAAGCTCCGGCGTAACGATGTCTTCCATCATTTCCTGGATGCGCACGAGCTTTTCCATGGTCTCCGGGGCGAGAATATCATGTTTCTGGAGCCGCTCGAGCGATTGCCGCAACGAGTCCGCAACCGCCTGCAATTCCCTGTTCAGTTCACGTTGCTGTTGCAGGGCACGCTGCGACGCCTGGCGAGTTTCCCACGACAGGCTCGGGTTTTTCAGGAGCTCCCGGCGCGCCGCCTCCAGTTGCCGTGCAACCTCCTCCGCCTCCCGCGTAATCGCGCCCAGATCCACGATCGCCTGTTGCTGTTGCTGCTGCGCTTCCGCGAACACCTCCGCGGCGCTTGGAAATCGCAGCACCTGCTCCTCGCTTTCCGCGCGTTTCGGGCCCGAGATGCGGTCGTTATCATAGACCGCCACACGATAGTACAGCCGTTCCTCAGGCAGCAGGTCCAGTTCTCCGACATCCCATGTGAAATGCACTTCGGCACGTCCCCGCTCCAGCGTGGTGAGGGGCAGGCGTACGATCTTCGGTCTTCCATCGGGTCCGCGGTACACGAGTTCGGCACGATCGAAACCGAAATCGTCGCGCGCTTCCACAACGAGAGGAACCAGCATATCCGCGCCAAGATCGGATTCCTGTTCCGGCTCTGTAATGCGCACAGAGGGATACTCGTCGGCCATTGTGGTGATACGGTATGCAATCGGATTGCGGTCTGAGTACCCGAACTCATCCACGAGGTGAAACGTGTAGTCGCCAGAGTGGCGCACCGTCCAACGGGCGGCAAGGGCATCACCCTCCTTTCGAAGCGCCACCACAGCGGTGTCTCGCCCGAAGAAGCGCAGTTCTCCCCGCTCAACCGGTTTGCTCGTGTGCACCGCAAACGACGCGAAGGTGCCTTTCAGGGCGGTAATGTTACCCTCGTTTTCCGGAAGCGTGTCGGGGCTCATTCCCGTGTAACCCGGGTACGTAAGAACAACGCGGAAGCGCTCCACCGCGGGAGGGTTCACCACGGTAACTCGATAGGCAGGGGATTCCACTTCCCCCGCCACAACACGGTATTCGATGTCCGACCGCAACTGCAGCGCCTGCCAGATGAGCCGAGCGGAGTCTCCGACGCTGACGATATCGCTTCGCCACGCCTGCGTCTGAAGGTCACGGGAGAACACTACCGCGCTGCGGGGGTACGATCCACTGAATCGCACCGTCACCGTCAGCGTATCGCCCCGAACCAGCCGCGTGTCGCCGGGGGTCAGCGTGAAGGCGAATTGAGGAGACGCCACATACCGCACCGTTGGATGGACCAACCGGTTGAGCGCGGAGGGTATATGATCCGGGAAGGCGAACCAGAAAATGCAGCACGCGGCAAAGGCGACAAAGAACGCACCCGCGGAACGCACCACCGGGCGCCACGAAATCAGCGGACGCAGATCGACTCCCTCAAGCACGCGGGCGGCTTCATGTACCACCGCGTCGGCGAGGCTCCGGGACCCGGAAACCTGACGCGTCGCGAACTCCCAGCCCGCGACCAATCGTTCTTTGAACTCTGGATACGCGTTCTCAATATCGCGCGCGATTGTCTCGTGCGTTCCGACCGCTCGCCGTACACGCGAAAGGATGAACCAGGTTGCAGAAGCTGTCGTGCCGACCCACCCACCAAGCAACGCGAAACGCCCTGCGGGCTGGAATGCCCCCAGCGCCTCCAGAAGCACCGCGGCCAGTAACCCCGCCAATCCGATAGCGCCCGTCGCCAGCGCCAGTGTCAACGCGGCCGCACGCCTCCGTTCCGCGCGAACACGGGACAGAATCGTACGAAGGGTATCAGCGGGAGTGTTCGTCATCATGGTTCCGTTGCGTCGTGCAGAGACTCGCCCTTTGTACACAATAGCCCGGCGGTGGCGGTGGTTCCAATGAACGCGGGCCTATTGCTCGTCGGGACCCGTCGCCGTGGTAATACCCGAAGGGTATGCCCTCTGGAGCAAATAGGCCTATATTCATTTTTCGTTTTTTTGCGTTCTGACGAGTACACACATCGAACCTTGCGGGCGGAGGTACGCGTATGGGGGCGTTACGGTTTGGAGATCTGCTGGCAATCGCACTGTACACCGTTGCCATGCTGTGGCTGGGGTGGTGGTCGCAGAAGCGGATAAAGGGAACAGAGGGGTACTTCGTCGGCAACCGCTCCCTGCCGGGGTGGGCGGTCGGTTTGTCCATCCTTGCCACAGCCATCAGTTCCATCACGTTTCTCGCTTACCCGGGCAACAGCTATCAGGGAAACTGGTCGCGGCTGGTTCCGGGCTTGATGCTGCCATTCGCCACACTCATTGGGGTGTATTTCTTCGTCGTGTTCTACCGACGGACGCTTTTCGTGAGCGCGTATCAGTATTTCGAGCAACGATTCGGGAACTGGGGAAGGTCCTACGCCAGCGTCCTGTTCACGCTCGGTTCGCTGTACCGCATGGGGATGGTCCTTTACCTGCTTTCAATCCCCATCAAAGTCATGTTTGGCCTCGATATTTCCACCACCATCCTGTTCGCCGGTACCGTCGTGACGATCTACACGGTGATGGGCGGCCTTGAGGCTGTGATCTGGACAGACGTCGCGCAGGGAATCATCCTGATTGCGGGCGGCGTGATCACGGTCCTGATCGCTTTCATCGACGTCCCGGGTGGTGCGCACGAGATTGTCTCCCGAGGGATGGCGGCTGGCAAGTTCGACATGGCGGTGTCCTTCGACTGGGACTTCACGAAAGAAACGATCTGGATCTTCATGCTCATGGGTCTGGTGGGAAACATTCAGGAGCTTTCCACCGATCAAACAAAAGTGCAGCGGTATCAGGCGGCAAAAACGGACAAAGGAGCCATCGGAGCAACTCTCACCGTGCTCGCGTGCATTCCCGTCTGGATGCTGTTCATGTTCGTGGGCACCTGCCTCTGGGCGTATTACACCGATTTTCCTCAGCTTCTTCCGGCAGGAATGAAAGCCGATTACGTGTACCCCCATTTCATCCTCACGCAAATGCCGACATTTGTTGCCGGCATGGTCATTTCCGCAGTACTGGCCGCAGCGATGTCCACCATTGATTCCAGCATGAACGGCTCCGCATCGGTGATGCTCGAGGATTTCTACAAGCGGCATTTCCGCCCCGGAAAGGAAGACGTTCACTACCTGAAGGTTGCGAGATACATCACCGTAGCCCTCGGCGTCATCATGATGATCATCGCGTGGGGTCTGTCGCTGCTCGACGCGAACACCATCCTTGACATCGGGTTTTTCATCGGCGCAGTGATGGCGGGCGGGCTCGGCGGATTCTTCCTCATGGGCTTCCTGTTCAAACACGTGAACAACAAAGGAGCGATGGTAGGCGTCGCAGCGGGTGTCGTTTCAATTCTCTGGTGCACGTTGAGCCACCTCAACCCGGAACTGGGCATTCTGCCGGACTGGGCGGTGATCAAGATACACCCGTACATGATCGGCGTGATAGGGAATGCAGTCGTCTTCGTCGTCGGGGTGATCGCGAGCTTCTTCTTCCCGCGTCCGACGGAGCAGCAGCTGGCCGGTATGACGTGGTGGACGCGCGACCGCCGGTCGGAGAAAGAAGCGCTTGCACAGGCTGCCCGTTGATTGTCAGGGTGTTTTGCTTCACAGAGAGGCGCGTCCACCGCAGGGCGCGCCTCTTTCCATTTGTGGCGCGCCACACGGGAGGCGAATGTTCGCACGCGCATTGCACCGTTGTGCCACCCGCATGGCGCAGGATACATTTTCCCCTTCCTTGCCCGTGCACGCGGGTGGGATGGCACCAGTGACCAAGGATTTTCCCGGGGAGGTGGCCGATGGGGCTTCGGTTCGGGGATGCAATCGCCATCGCGCTGTACGTCGCCGCGATGGTGTGGCTCGGCTGGCGATCTCAGCGCCGAATTAAAGGCACTGACGGGTATTTCGTCGGCAACCGGAGTATGCCGTGGTGGGCTGTCGGTATGTCGGTCCTTGCGACTGCCATCAGTTCCATCACGTTCCTCGCCTATCCCGGAAACTCCTACACAGGCAACTGGTCGCGCGTCGTGCCGGGGTTGATGCTGCCTTTTGCAACCTTGATCGGCGTGTACTTCTTTGTGGTGTTTTACCGGCGAACCATGTTCGTCAGCGCGTATGAGTTCTTCGAACGGCGCTTTGGTAACTGGGGACGCTCGTATGCCAGCGTGCTTTTTTCGATCGGCTCCTTGTACCGCATGGGAATCATTCTGTACCTGATGGCGATTCCGATTCGCGTGGTGTTCGGTGGAAGCGCGTCGACCGTGATTCTTTTCGCTGGAATAGTGGTTACCGTGTATACCGTTATGGGAGGCCTCGAAGCCGTAATCTGGACGGACGTCGTCCAGGGGATGGTTCTGATCCTGGGTGGTCTGCTCACCGTGCTGGTGGCCTTTGCAGATGTGCCGGGCGGCGCATCCGAGATCGTTCATCGAGCCTCCCTGGCGGGCAAGTTCGATATCGCCGTTTCATTTGACTGGAAACTCGCTGAAGAGTCCTTCTGGGTGTTCGTCGTCCTCGGACTTATGAACAACGTGCAGGAACTTGCCACCGACCAGACGCTCATTCAGCGCTACCAGGCCGCCAGAACAGACAGGGGAGCAATAGCTGCCGTGCTCACCCAGTTGGCGTGCATTCCGCTCTGGCTTTTGTTCATGTTCGTCGGAACCTGCCTCTGGGTGTATTATCAGCACTTCCCGAATCTCCTTCCCGGGGGAATTAAGGCGGATTTCATCTATCCCCACTTCATTCTCACCCAGATGCCCCCCTTTGTGGCGGGAATTGTGATCTCCGCCGTGCTGGCGGCCGCAATGTCGAGTGTCGATTCCAGCATGAACGCTTCGGCGGCAGTTCTGCTTTCGGATTTCTACAAACGGCACCTTGCGCCGAACCGGACCGACACTCACTATCTCAAAGTCGCCCGATTCATCACCGCAGGACTGGGGGCTGCGATGATGGTGGTTGCGCTTGGACTTTCGTCGCTTGAAGCCAGCACGATCCTCGAAGTCAGCTTTTTCGTCAGCGCGGTGATCACGGGAGGCCTGGGCGGGTTCTTCCTCCTCGGGTTCCTCATCATGCGCGCAAACGATCAAGGTGCACGGATTGGCGTTGCGGCGGGCGTGTTCTCCATTCTCTGGTGCACACTCAGCAGTCTTCAACCTGCGCTTGGGTTGCTTCCGGCGTGGGCGGTGATCCGGGTGCACCCGTTCCTGATCGGGGTGGTGGGGAACGTCGTCATTTTCGCAGTTGGCGTCGCCGCGAGCTTCTTCTTCCCGCGTCCGACGGAGCAGCAACTGGCCGGTATGACGTGGTGGACCCGCGACCGCCGTTCGGAGAAAGAAGCGCTTGAACAGGCCGGCCGCTGATTTCCCGTGCGTGCGTTCAGGACGAGGCACGCCTCGCTCCTTGTGCCGGATCCAACCGCAAACAACCGGAATCTCTGCGAGCGCTATGCCGTTGTGCCACCGCGCAGCGCGGGGTGATTCTGTTATTTCCTGCCTTGCACGCAGATACCGCTCGCGCGTTCGAGGAACCATTCGTTCGGGGAGGTGACCGATGGGACTTCGGTCAGGGGATGCCATTGCCATCGCGCTCTACGTCGCCGCGATGGTGTGGCTCGGTTGGCGATCTCAGCGCCGGATCAAAGGAACCGAAGGCTATTTCGTCGGCAATCGGGCGATGCCGGGGTGGGCGGTTGGCCTTTCGATCCTGGCAACGGCGATAAGCTCGGTCACCTTCCTCGCGATGCCCGGGAATTCCTACCAGGGTAACTGGTCGCGCTATGTCCCCGGCCTGATGCTTCCTGTGGCCACCCTCATCGGGGTGTATTTCTTCGTGGTTTTCTACCGCCGTACACGCTTCGTCAGCGCGTACCAGTATTTCGAGAAACGATTCGGCAACTGGGGCCGCTCCTACGCAAGTGTATTGTTCTCCATCGGTTCTCTCTACCGCATCGGCATGGTGCTGTACCTGATGTCCATCCCGATCAAGGTCCTGTTCGGGGGAAACATCCTCTCCATCATCGTGTTCACGGGCATCGTCGCGACGGTGTACACCGTGATGGGTGGCCTTGAGGCGGTGATTTGGACCGACGTGGTTCAGGGTGGCGTCCTCATTCTGGGCGGCGTGCTTACCATAGCCACCGTGTTCCTCGATGTGCCGGGCGGGGGCGCGGAGATCATCCAGCGAGCGTCGGAAGCCGGGAAGTTTGACATGGCGGCTTCGTTCGAATGGAGCCTCAGCCGGGAGACAGTCTGGGTATTCGTTTTGATGGGATTGGTGAGCAATCTGCAGGAACTGGCAACCGATCAGACGAAAGTGCAGCGGTACCAGGCGGCAAAGACCGACAAAGGCGCTATCGGTGCCACGTTGACGGTGATCGCCTGTCTTCCGGTCTGGGCAATGTTCATGTTCGTCGGGACCTGCCTCTGGGCATATTACTCGGACTTTCCAAACCTCCTTCCCGCCGGAATCAAGGCCGATTACGTCTACCCCCACTTCATCCTGACGCAGATGCCGACCTTCGTCGCGGGGCTGGTCATCTCGGCCGTTCTTGCGGCCGCCATGTCGAGCGTCGACTCCAGCATGAACGGCTCTTCGGCAGCCCTTCTTGAGGACTTTTACAAGAGGCACCTCGCCCCGGGGCGCACCGACGCGCATTATCTTCGCGTCGCCCGCGCAATCACCGCGGCGCTGGGCATCCTGATGATGGTTATCGCGTGGGCGCTTTCCCTGCTCAACGCCGATACCATCCTGGAAATGTGGATATTCATCAACGCCGTGGTTGCGGGCGGCCTCGGCGGATTTTTCCTGCTGGGGTTCCTCTTCCCGCACGCAAATGACAGAGGAGCAAGAATAGGCGTGGCCGTGGGCGTCGTTGCGATCCTCTGGTGCACGCTGAGCCATCTGAACCCGCAACTGGGATTACTCCCCGATGGTATGGTTCTGCGCGTGCACCCCTACCTCATCGGCGTGGTGGGTAATGTGGTGGTGCTGCTCGTCGGAATCGTCGCAAGTCTTTTCTTTGCCAGGCCGACAGAACGGCAACTGGCCGGTATGACATGGTGGACCCGCGACAGGCGTCCGGAACGTGAGGTGTTTGCTACACCCGTCCAATCCGGTTTGAGACAACACTGATCCGCGTTACACTTTGCAGGAATCGCCGAATTTCACCTTCTGCAACGGGAGACTGACCATGCCAGAACGCCCCAACGTTCTGTTCCTCATGAACGACCACACCAACGCGGAGGCAGTGGCCCCCGGCAGCCCGTGCATCAAGCCGAACCTCGATCTGTTGGCGCGCGAGGGTATCCGCTTCGAACGATGTCACACAACAAATGCCATCTGCTCGCCCGCGCGTGCATCGCTCATGACATCGCTGTACCCATCAACGCACGGCATGTGGGATTGCACGCACACTCAACGGCCTGAATGGGTGGACGTTCCGGCAAGCCGCTTCACCTATTTCTCCACGCAATTGGCCAACGCCGGGTACACGAACGGCTATTTCGGGAAATGGCACGTGGAGCAATCGCTCAGGCTTGAAGACTTCGGCTGGCATGAATATGATGTAAGCCTCGGCAGCATGCGGCACGCGCCCGCGGAAGACGGGAAGGTTGTCGTGCCGAAGGAAGGCTACCGCGATTACCTCCTGTGCGGTGTGGACAGCTCGGGCGAGGAATACACGCACCCCGCGTTTGACAGAGGATGCGATTTCATACGACGCAGGGCAGCCGACGGGAAGCCGTTCTGCTGCTTTGTTTCCACCTCGGAACCGCACGACCCGTACGTACCGCCCCAACGCTTTCTCGATCTCTACGACATCAGCAGCATCCCGTTGAGCCCCACGCTTCGCGAGGAGCCTTCAGGCAAACCGGAAGTGGTTCGACGCATGCGGGCCGAGTGGGCCAGCCTCACCGACGCCGACTGGCGAAGAATCCGTGCCTCCTACTGGGCGGTAATCACCGCGGTGGACGCGGAAATCGGCAGGATACTGAACGTGCTCCGTGAAACGGGCCAGTACGACAACACCATCATCGTGTTCCTGAGCGACCACGGAGACATGCTGGGGTCGCACGGGCTGGCCACCAAGGGAGTCGGAACCGCATACGAGGAAGTGCACAATATCCCACTGATCGTGCGAGGGCCGGGAATCAGACAAGGGATTGAGGACTGCCGTACAATGACCAGTCTGGTCGATCTGGCGCCGACAGTTCTTGAGCTGTGTGGCGCGGATCCACTTCCCCACGCTCAGGGAAAATCACTGCGCCCGGTACTCGACGGCACCGCCGACCCGGCAGACTGGGAGGACGCGTACGCAGAATTCTTCGGGCAGCGGTTCGTCTATACCCAGCGCATCACATGGCACGGGGACTGGAAGTATGTCTTCAGCCCCGGCGGCGTAGACGAGCTGTACAACCTTGCGTCCGACCCGCACGAGCGCCACAACCTCGCCGGTGACTCTGCTCATCGGGAGGTGCTCATCGACATGTGCAAGCGCATGTGGCGCAAAATGAAGGAAATCGGCGACGAATCCCTCTTCAACACGCATTACGCCACGTTGCGAACCGCCCCTATAGGTCCGCTGTCTGTCGTGTGATCACCAAAAAAAGGAGGGCGCCACATGCACGCCCTCCTTTCATGGCCATGCGATCGTCAGGTCTCACCGGGTGTTTTTCGGCGGCGTCTCACATAGAACGCCTGGCCCTTGTAGGCGGTTTTGGCCACAAGTCCCTTCTGCAGGGCCTGATCAAGCACAGTGACATCCGCCCCGGCGCGTGCGAGGAATGACAGAACCGCGTCCTCCCGCATCGGGTGCACGGCAAGGATTCCCAGCAGCGCATCGCCGGCGTCTCCCAGCGATGCAAATGCGTCCCCTTCATACTTCGTCAGCAGTTCCACTCGGGGAAACCGAAGGCTGAGCGCACGGTGCGCCGCCACAAGCGCGGCATCATCCGGAAACTCTACCCAGTCTTTTGCTGGCGGACGCGTCGGAATCATCAGATACGCCGTTGCCGGTTGCAACTGCGCGAGAAATCCTCCCACCGCATCCATTTCCTCTTCGCTGTCGTTCAGGTGGGCCACCAGCATCGTTTCCGAGACGAGTTTCCCGCTGAACACGGAAGCAAACTCTCGCGCTCCATCCAGAATTGCGGGAAGTGACAGCCCGCGGTGGGGATGGTCGATTTTCCTCCAGGTTTCCTCCCTGACCGAATCCACTTTTAGGGACACCCAGTCGGCCCTGGCAAGGTCCGTTCGCACGTCCTCTCGCCAGATCAGTGACGAATTGCTTATCACGGCAACCGGGATACCAAATTCGCGCAAGGCGCTGATGTGAGCACCCAGATTTATGTCCAGGGACGGCTCTCCATCCGGCACGAACGCAAGGTAATCTATCTGTTCTCCCGACGCGTGTGCGTCCTTTACTTTCGCGCCCACCGCCTCAACAATCTGCCCGGTGGGGTAAAAAACCCGCCGCTCGATCGCCATTTCAGAAGTGGTGCCGACCTGGCAGTACACGCAATTGAACGAACAGACCTTGGGCGGAATGTTGTTGATTCCGAGGCTGCGGCCGAGGCGCCTTGAAGGTATTGGACCAAACGCAAGCATGATGGCACTCCGGATGGCTCGGTAGGACGGCGAAATGCCCGGGTGTCCTCCCGATGAAGGATGCTGCAGGATTGCGGAGACTGCTCAGACGGGGAATTCAAACAGCTTTGCGAACATCTCCGACACCGATTCGTTCGTATGAATCCTCCGAATGACGTCCGCCAGCATCGGTGCCGTGCTGACAACGCGGATCTTCGGCGACCGTTTCTCCGGAGGAATCGGTATCGTGTCGGTAGTGATAAGCATCTTCAACGCCGGGTGGCCCAACCTTTCGACGGCTTTTCCCACAAGTACGGGATGGGTGATCGCCATGTAGATTTCCGGCCGCGCACCTCGCTCCACCAGCGCGTCAATGTGATGAACGATGCTCCCGCTGGCGATGATGTCGTCTACTATGACTGGCGTTTTGTCCTCGACCTCGCCGATGATCTCCGTCACCGTCACGTCGAGACCTTTGCGCCGTTTGTGCGCAATCGCCATGGGAATGTGGAGGATTTCCTGAAACTTCTCCACCAGCTTCGCGCGGCCGACGTCCGGGGCAATAAGCACCGGGTCAATCAGGCTCAGCTTCTTCAGCTCCGCCGCCATGGCCGGAATGGCGGTGAGATGGTCCAGCGGAACATGAAAGAACCCCTGGATTGCCGAGTTGTGAAGGTCGACCGACACTGCGCGGTCGGCTCCAGCGGTGGTGACGAGATCCGCCATGAGCTTTGCACTGATTGGCTCGCGACCCGTAGCCTTGCGGTCCTGCCTTGCATACCCCATGTAAGGCATGATAACCGTGATGCGCGATGCCGACGCGCGACGGACGGCGTCGATCATGACGAGCAGTTCCATGTACGTCTCATTCACCGGCGCGCACGTGGACTGAATGATAAACACGTCAGCCCCTCGCACGTTTTCCTGCAGCAGGACATAGCTTTCCGTGTCGGGGAACTGAGTGACCATGGCTTTGCTGAGTTCGAGCCCCAGCTCTTTGGCGATGGCCCGGGCGGTATCCGGTATGGAACGCCCGGCGAACAACACAATCGGTCCCCACGGGTTTACACACGTATTTGCTTGCACGGCTTTTCCTTCTGCGTCGCGCGTCCCGACGCGGCACGAGGCGCCACGTGAAACGCGGCTTCCGTTGAACTGGAAACGGAGGGCGGAGAGACATTGTCCCTGAATAAAGAAAATCGGCACTCAGAGTGGGGTGGTCAATGGAGCACGACACACGTGCGCGAAAACCCGGGAAAATGCCCGGCGCGTCAACCCGTCCTGATATCCACCAGAAGACGTTCCAGCGCGGCCTCGTCATTTACCAGGTACACGTTCGCGCCGTGCATGGTTCTCATCTTGCCGTACCGGCACGGCTCCCACGTTCCTTCCGGCTTCCCGACTTCTCCGCACGGGACCTGCCCCGAAGAAAACTCCTCCAGCCAGTCGAGACAGACAGGATTGTCGGGCGGAAGAAAAATCCACGGGACGCCACGCAGAAACGAGTGCCGCATCTGGATACCAAACGGCTCGGCGTCGATAAATTCGCTGCCCGTCCACGATCTGCTCACAACCATCGCGCGGTACGCAGAGGTATCGAAGTGCCCGTAGCGGCTGTCACTGGCAATGCGATCTGCATTCCAGCCCGCGCGATCGAAAAGCTCGTCACATGCCGTCGCCGAATCGTACGACCAGAGATTTCGGTAGAGGTACGCGAGTCGCGGTCGTTCCGGCTCTTCCAACCCCTTGTACGCCGCTGCAAGCGCGCTGACGGCCTGTTGAAAGCCTGCGTGGTGCAGTGACCAGTACTCGTTCGTGTCGTGGCGGGCATTGTGAATCGTGTGTTCGGCGTACGGCACATCCTCTCTGCGCACGCTCAACACGGGAAATTTCGGGGGCATGATGGTCCAGTTCCGGCTGTCCGGATACGCGTCGTCCGTGGTGAGGATACCATTGATGATCCCGCCGGTGAGACGCCCCTGTTGATCGTTCTCGCAGTGGTTCGACCAGCCGTGGTAGCGCCCGACATTCACCCGGCCCGCGTCTACCACCTGCGAGACACCGTGTGGATTTCGGCCGAGGAGCCAGGCGAGTTGCGCTTCAGCTCTGTGCAGCCACTCGCGCCTGCCGGTAAGACGCCCCGCCAGTGCGTACACATACGCGGCGTTGCCGACCCACGCATTGCGTCCCATTGTGCCGCCGTTGAGTTCGCCACTCTCCCCGCCACTGGTACATTGCAGCGCAAGATCCCACGGCTGGCCGAGGGTGTACGGCTCCATCCACGCCAGTTTGCGTTCGACCGCCCGCAGTATCTGTTCCCGCGCCGGGTGCGCCGGCTCGTCAACGAGCAACTCCATCAGCACCGTAATCGGGTGGAAGGTGTGCTTGAGTCCGGCAGGTCTGCCAAACGATCCGTCTTCCGCCTGCTGCGCCAGCAGGGGGTCTACGAGGGCAAACGCGCTTTCACGGTACTCCGGCCGGTCGGTGGCGCGGTAGAGGTCGTACCAGAACGTCACCCAGTAAGGATGCCCCGCCATGCCGGGGTAGGTTTTCTCGACATGCGCGCCGCTCTTAAGAGCCGCATTGGCGTAGGTCCACCGGCGCGGGTCATCTGTGCCGCTGGCACACCGGGCGGCCGTGGCAAGCGCGGTGGCCAGGTCGAGCACCAGCCCGCCGTTGTTGTGGCTGGTGTAGTCGTAGAACCGGCTTCGCGGGTGCATCACCTCGCCGTGGCCGGAGTCCTCCTCGATTTTCTCGCCCCAGAAGATCGCCCAGTTCGAGTTGTACCGTTCTCCCGTTTCTGGACGCACGTGGGTGTACCACGCATGGATCGGCCCGACGAATGAGCCATCGGGGTTCTGCACCTTCAGGAAGAAATCCGCACCCCAGAAAATCTCTGACAACACATCGGGGATGTCACCGCCGTAGGTCTTGCGCGGCAATTCGATCCGCTTATGCATAAGTGCAAGTGTTTCAAGCACGTAGCCGAAATAATGGAACCATTTGTTGTAGTCACCTGCGTCGTGCCAGCCGCCCCGCAGGTCGCGATATTCCAGTATCTGCCCGTACGTGTCATCCTGCGCGACACTCCGCCAGAGCGCATCGTTGGTGTGGCAGGGTTTGTGGTAGCCGGGGATTTCCACGCCGCAACGCTGGAGATAACTGTATTTTGCCACGGTGTAGGCAAGGTGGTCGTACACGCCGTTCCAGATGCGGATTGGAGCTGATTCGAGGATTCGGTCAGGCATGTGCACGCGCACAAGGTAATACCCCTCACGGCGGAGTGAGGTGAAATCGGCAACCCACGTCCAACGGGCCCACATGTCGCAACCCGTGGGTTCGAGCGTGCCTTCCGCGTAGTTCCGACCGCGCAACGTGTCAAATAGCTCCCACCGCAGGGCACCTTCCACACGCCTCCGGGAACGGATGATCACCCGCTTCTGGCTCGCCGGATGATACCCGGCCTGGGAGTCCAGGATGTCATAATCTTGCGCACCAAGGCCGTCGAGGTAGAGATCGTCTACCAGTGCTCCCTCGGCGGTGAGCTCACATTCCGCGCGTTCCGCGTTAGGGGGCGGGAGAAATCTCCAGCAGAACGGGGCCCAACATTCCGACTCGTGCACAAAGGTTTCGCACCGGAGGTACCGGTCTTCTTCGATGATGTGAATGGTGCCGGTGACTTTTCCCTTCGCTTCTCCCGTCCATTCATACGGCGTTCGGGCGCTCATCTCGAAGCGATTCGAGCGTACTCGGCCGTTCAACAACAGCGCATGGCCTTTCCCGGCGCGCTCGGTAACGGTCGCAGAACCGGCAAGAACAACCCACCCGAGCGGCGCATCGCCGTCCGCCCGTTCGAAGGAGCAGTTCACAAGCACGTTGTTGGCGTCGTTCGGGTCGTGGAACAACTCGGTCAGTGGTTGCCGGAATATGTGCATCGGAAGCTCCGCGGTGGCAGGTGAATACGCAAGGTCGCTCTGAAACTAGACCGGTGGCGCGTGCGGAACAACCGGGCGCATTTCGCAGGGGCGGGAAGCCCGCGCTACCAGGACGTGAGCGCTTCGAAGAATCTCCCGGCCCACCACCGGCCGTGCTCGTTCTGCGTCATTTCCGCAGAGACGTCGTGCTCGTTGCGCACGCGGATTCCAGACCACGTCAGCAAACGCTGGCTCTCCTTGGCCTTCGTGTCTTCGTGTAAGTCTCCTCTTCCTCGTTTTGTTTTTCGCGTCGTCGTGCGAGCTGTGCGTGTTCGCCCGCACCCCGTCCCTGAGCTACACCCTTTCGTATCTCACGCTTCTTTCTGATAGGACGTATATTACTACCGTCAGCGTTGTTCCCGGTCCGCGTTGGTACCATCGTCTGGTGAAGAGCGTTGCACTGCGCGTCATCGCGCACACAGAAACCCGAACGCATCATGTGCCGGGGCGAGCAAAAGGCTTCCGGCGAATCAGTTCACAGAAATCGCATGGATGGCGATGAAACGGGGGTTATCATGCGCAACACGTTTGTAAAGCTTGCGTGTCTCATCGGCCTCGTTGCCCTGCCGGGTCTGGCAGCGGCGCAGCCTATGCCGGACATGTCACTCCGCACTCTCGAGCACGGTACGGCGTACCCCGTTCTGGGTATCGCCGCCAGCCCGAGTGGCGACACCGTGGCAACGATATGGAACGACCAGCTTCTTTTCTGGAACACGGCGGATGGGGCGAGTCTGGCCACGTGGTACCCCATGCAGGGGGTGCAGATCAGAGCTGTGGCATGGAGCCCTGACGGCTCTCAGATTGCCGTGGGATTCCCCAACGGCTGGGTGCTGCTGTTGGATGCCTTTTCGGGCATACAAAACAAGATGCTTGACGGCCTCGAAACGACCGTGACCAGTCTGGCGTTCAGCAACGACGGCGGAATGATTGCCGGCGGCGACCAGATGGGCAACATCTATGTATGGAACGCCTTGACCGGGGGCGGGATGACGTGGCGGACGATGGGCGCTGAGGTGCGATCCCTCGCGTTCAGCCCCGATGGCGTCCACCTTGTTGCGGCAGGCGCCCTCGCCCAGATTCAGGTGTACCTGGCTGCCAGTGAGGCAACGGTCCGCGAACTGGGTACAGCTTATGCCGAACAGTACACCGCGGTCGCGTTCAGTCCTGACGGGACTCAACTCGTCGCCGGCACCATGTATGGCGAGATCATCAAGTGGGATTTTGCGACAGGAACAGAGCTGTTCACCGTTACCTTTGCACACAACGGCGAGCCGGTCCGGTGCCTCGCCATCGGTCCGGGCGACGCCGGCGGGCTCATGATCGCGTCCGGCGGCGATGACTACAACCTGAGGCTCTGGGACCTGGCGACCGGCGCACCCGGAAGTGACCCCGGTGTTCTCACCGGCCACACGAATTCCATTACGGGCATCGCGCTCCTGGGCAACTGGGGCGGCGCAACAAGCAGCGCTGACGGCACCGCGAAAATCTGGGGCGAAGGCGGCGGGCAACCAGGCCCGACCGAGGTGTCCGGCGAGATCATGTCCCAGACCTGGACGCGGGATCACAGCCCGTACCGCATTGTCGGTCCGGTGATCATACCCCCGTCCGAGACACTCAACATTGACGCCGGCGTGGAAGTGCAGTTCACGACGAACGTGCCATTCATCGTCGCGGGGGGCCTGAATGTCAACGGCGCCGAGATGGACAGCGTCGTCTTCCACGGGTTCGATAGCAACTGGGGCGGAATCCGGTTCCAACCCGCTTTCGTTTTGCCAAAGCCCTCCGCCACCCTCAGCGCGCCCGCCGCGTATCTGAACGGCGTCATCATTGAAGGCGCTTCGGCCTACAGTGAAGACAACAACACTGATAACAGCGGCGGCGGCATCTACGTTGGATACGGTCGAGAAGTGAACGTCAACAACTCCGTTATCCGCAACAACAGCGCCGGGTACGCTGGCGGCGGCATCTACGTTCAAGAAGGATCACTGTGGTTGTACCAATCCAAGGTGACCGGGAACACCGCTGGGGCCATGGGAGGAGGCATCGCCGTTGCTGGCGGGTCCGCTCACCTCTCCGAATCCGGGGTGTCCGGCAATAACGCGGCCGATCACGGGGGCGGCATTGCGCTCAGCGGCGAGGCCAGCCTGCAGCTCTGGCAGACAGGCATCCGGAACAATGGCGCCGGGACAGAGGGCGGCGGCATTTCCGTCTACGACGGCTCATCTGCCAATCTCGAGCAGGCATATGTGACCGGCAACTACACAAACGGAACGGGCGGCGGCATCGTTGGCGCGTACTCCTCCGTGAGCGCATGGCGGACGGTGATCGCGAAGAACAGCGGACGGGGTGGTGGTGGAGCGATCGCCGGACAGAACCTGAACGTCAATCTCAATTTCGTCACCGTGGCTGACAACCTGACGGCTTCCACGGGGGCAGCGTTCCTGGTGGACTACAGCGAAATCTCGGTCAACAATTCCATCGTGTGGGGGAACGACAGCGAGGCTCCCCTCAACTTCGGGCAGAACAGCTACGTCAGCATGCGCTATTCCGATATACAGGAACCCTCGTGGGCATCCCCGGCGGACGGCGTGATCAGCACAGACCCGATGTTCGCCGATGCGTTCAACATGGTGTACTCCCTTACGCCGGGTTCTCCCGCCATCAACGCGGCTGATCCCGAACTCACCGATGAGGATGGAACCCGCGCGGACATGGGTGCCTTCTTCTTCTGGCAGGAAGGCATGCAGAAGAGGCTGGTTCTGCCGCACGTGAATGCGGAGCCGGGCAGCGAGGTCCTGTTTGACATCAGGGCTACGCATCCGGGTCTGGTGTCGGCGGACCTTTTCTTCACATTTGACTCCAGCGTGTTCTCGCCCGCGGAAAACTTCGTTCGCTGGAACGTATTCGATGGGACTCCGGCCGCGCAGCCAGAGGTTTTCTGGACGATCAGCGGCGACACGGTGAAGATCAGCCTTGCCACGAACACGGAATACCCGGCCTACCTGAACGACAGCCCGCTCATGACGCTGGCGTTCAACGTGAACCCGGAAGCGGATTACGGCTGGTATGGCCTGAACTGGCTGCAGTCTGTCTGGAAGCCGGAGACGCAAGAGTGGGTGTATACGAATCTGAACGAAGAGATGGTGTACATGGAGTGGGGCGGCATCGAGCTTCAGCAGTCCATTCTGTGGGGTGACGTGACGATGGACGCCACGGTTTCGGGTGCTGACGCCTCGGCCATCCTGCGGCATGTGGTTGGTCTGCCGAACCCGACGTTCGACCGTGAAGTCGCCGACGTCACCGGCAACGGCTGGGTGTCGTCCTTTGACGCGGCGCTCGTGCTGCGGAAGGTTCTCTACCCGTGGTTCCAGTTCCCGGTGGAGGGGCACCAGCTGGTTGGAAAGCCCGCAGCCGGTTCGTTTGCTTCGCTCTCCTGGGAGCGTGACGGTTCCGGCTGGGTGTTGCGCTCGAACACTGCCGGGATCGAAGCAGGTGAACTGACGTTGACACTGCCGGGAGACGCTCCGGTGACGGTCACAGGGGACAACGCACTAGCGTATCGTCAGGACGGCACGAGCGTTCAGATCGCGCTGGTGAATGCAGCGGCGAGCGGCATCCTGTTCCGTGTCGACGGCGTGAGTTCAGCCCCGACGATTTCCACCGCGTCGTTCAACGAAGGCAGCATGACGCTTGCGCCGATGCTCCCGACAGCGTTCGCGCTGGAGCAGAACGCGCCGAACCCGTTCAACCCGACGACGACAATTCGGTTTGCGTTGCCGGAGGCTTCTCAGGTGAACCTGGTGGTGTATGACCTGAATGGCCGTGCGATAAGTACGCTGGCGGCGGGTGCATTCCAGCCGGGCAATCACTCGGTGGTGTGGGATGGTCTGGATGCGTCTGGTCGCGAGGTTGCGAGCGGAACGTATGTGTATCGTCTTACGACGGAGAAGGGCAGCTTCGTGAAGCGCATGACGCTGGCGAGGTAGTCTGGTTCTGCTGAGCACTCTCACGCGGGGTG
Source organism: Candidatus Latescibacterota bacterium (assembly GCA_022706085.1). GTDB lineage: Bacteria > Latescibacterota > MWCZ01 > MWCZ01 > MWCZ01 > MWCZ01. The sequence continues at coordinate 251,773 of JAKJDF010000002.1, forward strand.
GGCGGCAACGCTCACCCCGCGTTGTTTTCCCTGCCTGTTGTTGGAGGGGCCCGGGAAACGCGGTGCGTTCCAGTCGTCGCGCCCTCATGCTGGTTGTGAGGCAAGGCAGGCTCCCCGGCGAGGAGCGACTTTGTTCTGGATTCCCGCCTGCGCGGGAATGACGACCGTAGTCGGGGTAGGGCGGCTTGTCCTCAAGCCGCCGCCGTCTGCCGGTCGTCGAGTGGCGACTGCACGCCAGACGCTGTATCGAGACGCCGCCGTGTCACACCCCCACCCAAAACGTGCCACTTCGCACCTTGTGCGCCTCCGGTAGGGCGGCTTGTCCTCAAGCCGCCGCGTTTCCAACCCTGCAGTCCTTCTTCTCGACCTTCGCGGCTTCGTGTGCCCCCCATTTGGTGGCCCTGAATCCTGCCGCGCGAAAGAACCCGGAACAAAATTGCAACTTCGTGCGGAAACCCCTTGACACGAAGACGCCTCCTTGCCTTCATGAGAAGGCGCGGGACTCACGGTGTTCCCCAAGCGGTGGTATATTTTCTGTGACGCACCGCGCCGGTTCACCCGGCGACGCGCAGGCAAAACCGGCGAAAACGAGCAATTGCGCCGCTTCGGCGGCCGAGAAAGAGAGAAAAACTATGCGCAAAAGCCTTTTGAGTCTTGCATGCTCCATCGGCCTGCTCGCTCTGCCGATATCCGTGCGGGCCGAAATCGTCGACATGTCGCTCAAGACACTCACCGGTCACACCGGCGTGGTCAACACGGTTGCTGCCAGTTTCAACACGGTCGCGACCGGCAGCGCCGACGGCACCATCAGGCTGTATGACACCTCCGGCGACACCCTGCGCCGCGTCATCAACGTTGGCGCCGGGGGAATCTACGCCATCGCATTCAGCCCGGATGGCTCGCTCTTGGCCGTCGGAACATCCAACGGTCTGGTGGCGACCTACGATGTTTCCACGGGTGAACGAGCCTACTCGTACGCAGTGGCAGACGGGTCAATCAACAGCGTCGCGTTCAGCGTGGACGGCAGAATCGCCGCTGGGGGCGCGAACGGGCAGGTGTGGCTCTATAACGTGGCCACCGGCAGCCCGACCGGGCCTCTAAGTTTCGGTTCTTCCGTTCGTTCGGTGGCGTTCAGCGTGGACAACAACTACCTCGCCGTAGGTGGTATGAACGGCGGGAACATCAACATTTACCAGACGAGCAATGGAAGCTGGGTCAACACCTTCGAGGGGCACGGGGCGGACGTCCATTCCCTGGGCTTCAACCCCGTGGGAGACATGCTCGTTTCTGGTGGGGCGGATGGCACGGTCCGGGTATGGGCATTTCCCTCCGGGACGCCGGTGACCACGATCCCCGTTGCACACGGCGGCCTAGCGGTGAACTGCGTCGCGCCTTTCGTTGATGAGTTCGGCTATCCGCTCATCCTGTCGGGCGGCGACGACATGAATCTGCGCGTGTTTGAGCTGCCAACCGGCAATCAGACCCAGGTGTTTACGGGACATACCGCGGCGGTGAACAGCATCACGCTTATTCCGAATCAGAAGCGAGCCGTTTCGGGCAGTGCCGATATGACCGCCAAAATCTGGGGCGACAACGGCGGGCAGCCGCCCGCGGGAGACAAGTCCGTTGCTACGTTCCCGCATGACGCGCCGGTGCTTGGCGTGGCCAGCAGTCCGAGCGGAGACACCGCGGGGACCATCGCCGGCGAGGTCCTCCGCCTCTGGGGAGAAGCGGGCAATCTCCTCACGGTGAACCCCGAGTTGGGGCAGTTGTCGGCAGTGGCCTGGAGCCCTGACGGTTCGAAAATCGCCGTAGGGGGCACCATGTATGTCCAGGCGCTTGATGCGGCGACCCTGGGGAATGCGCAGTGGTTCCAGGGGCTGAACTCGCCGGTGAAGGCCCTCGCGTACAGTCCTGACGGCAATTTCCTCGCAGCCGGCGACCAGAATGGCAATCTGTACGTGTGGCACACCGCGAATGGCGCAGTTCGTTGGCGCGCTGCGGAGTTGGGTGGCGCGGTGAATGCCGTGGCGTTCAGCCCCGACGGGGCGTTTGTCGTCGCGGGAGGCGCGTTCGGGAATTACGGGGCAAGGCTGTTTGACGCGGCAAACGGTGCGCCGGGAAATAACTTTTACGGCCACACCGGCCCGATCACGGGCCTTGCGTTTTCCTCATCCGGCGACAAACTCGTTTCATCGAGCGTGGATGGGTCCATCAGGAGCTGGTACTTCCCCACTGCCGAAGATGCGATCACGATCTCCGGAGCACACTCCGGCGCCGCCGTCAACTGCGTTGCGGTGAGGGAAGTGGAAGTCGGAATCAACATGATCGCCTCTGGCGGCGACGATAACATCCTCAAAATCTGGGACCTTGCGACCGGCCAGCAGGACATGGACGCCGGGGATCTCACCGGCCATACCGGGCCCGTGGTGAGCTTCGCATTCCTCGGCAACTGGGGCGGCGTCACCGGAAGCCTCGACGGCACCGCGAAAATCTGGGGGGGAGACGGTGGTCAACCCGGCCCGACCGAGGTGTCCGGCGAGATCATGTCCCAGACCTGGACGCGGGACCGCAGCCCGTACCGCATTGTCGGCCCGGTTCTGGTTCCGTTTGGCGAAACCCTCAACATTGACGCCGGCGTGGAAGTGCAGTTCACGACGAACGTGCCATTCATCGTCGCGGGCGGTTTGAATGTCAACGGCGGTGTCATGGACAGCGTTATTTTCCACGGGTTTGATAGCAACTGGGGCGGAATAAGATTCGTTGGAATGCCTTTGAAGCCGTCGTACGAACCCACAGGGCAGCCGGCGTACCTCGCTAATATGATCATCGAGGGTGGGTACGCCAACGGAGAATCCCTGGCGGAAAAGTGCGGAGGCGGCATCTACGTCGGGCCCGGACGGCAGGTAAACGTCTCCGGTTCCAGCATACGCAGTAACAGCGCGGCTCATTCGGGTGGAGGCATATTCGTCGACGGAGGAAACCTCTGGCTGTTCGAAACCCGGGTGAAGAACAATTCCGCGGGCATCATGGGCGGTGGCATAGGCGCCTCCAACAACGCGTTCGTGGGCATCCACCAGTCGCCCGTGGTGGGAAACAACGCGGGAATGTACGGCGGCGGCATCGCCGCGGCGCAGCATGTCATGGTGCAGACCTTCGGGGCAGCAGTGAACGGCAACCATGCCGGAATGCAGGGCGGCGGCATCGCGCTGTATGACTCCGTGAATTTGAGTATGGAGGTGAGCAACGTTCGGAAAAACACCTCATCCGGTGAGGGCGGTGGGATCTTCGCCAACGTGGCAGAGGTCCACACCTTCCGGACGGTCATCGCCGACAACAACGCTCAAGGAGTTGGCGGGGCCATACGCAGCGATTCAGCGTACGTGAATCTGCAGTATACGACGATCGCCGGAAACAGCTCCATGACACGGGGTTCGGCACTCTCAACATTGTGGAGTTCGGTCCAGGTCTACAACAGCATCATCTGGGGCAACAGCGGACCCTCTCCCGACTTCGACCTCGCCTCCACGGATGCGCAGATCACCTATTCCGACATTCAGGGGGGCTGGGCGGGTCAGGGCAACATCGCCGCCGACCCGATGTTCGAGAACCCGGCCAACGGCGCATACAACCTGACGATGGGTTCGCCCTGCATCGATGCCGGCGACCCGGCGGCGGGATATGATCAGGACGGCACACGGGTGGACATGGGTGCGGTCTTCTTCTGGCAGGAAGGCATGCAGAAGAGGCTGGTTCTGCCGCACGTGAATGCGCAACCTGGCAGCGAGGTTCTGGTGGACATCAAGGCAACGCATCAGGGTCTGGTATCCACGGACCTGTTCTTCACGATCGACTCCAACGTGTTCACGCCGGCGGAGAACTTCATCCGGTGGCACGTGTTCGAGGGCACGCCGGCCGCGCAGCCAGAAGTCGTCTGGACCATTACCGGCGACACGGTGAAGATCAGCCTTGCCACGAACACGGAATACCCGGCCTACCTGAACGACAGCCCGCTCATGACGCTGGCGTTCAACGTGAACCCGGAAGCGGATTACGGCTGGTATGGCCTGAACTGGCTGCAGTCTGTCTGGAAGCCGGAGACGCAAGAGTGGGTGTATACGAATCTGAACGAAGAGATGGTGTACATGGAGTGGGGCGGCATCGAGCTTCAGCAGTCCATTCTGTGGGGTGACGTGACGATGGACGCCACGGTTTCGGGTGCTGACGCCTCGGCCATCCTGCGGCATGTGGTTGGTCTGCCGAACCCGACGTTCGACCGTGAAGTCGCCGACGTCACCGGCAACGGCTGGGTGTCGTCCTTTGACGCGGCGCTCGTGCTGCGGAAGGTTCTCTACCCGTGGTTCCAGTTCCCGGTGGAGGGGCACCAGCTGGTCGGAAAGCCCGCAGCCGGTTCGTTTGCTTCGCTCTCCTGGGAACGTGACGGCTCCGGCTGGGTGTTGCGCTCGAACACTGCCGGGATCGAAGCAGGTGAACTGACGTTGACACTGCCGGGAGACACTCCGGTGACCATCACAGGGGACAACGCGCTAGCGTATCGTCAGGACGGCACGAGCGTGCAGATCGCGCTGGTGAATGCGGCGGCGAGCGGCATCCTGTTCCGTGTCGACGGCGTGACTTCAGCCCCGACGATTTCCACCGCGTCGTTCAACGAAGGCAGTATGACGCTGGCGCCGATGCTCCCGACAGCGTTCGCGCTGGATCAGAACGCGCCGAACCCGTTCAACCCGAGCACCACGATCCGGTTTGCGCTGCCAGAGGCGTCTCAGGTGAGCCTCGTGGTGTATGACCTGAACGGTCGCGCGATACGTACGCTGGCGACGGGTGCGTTCCAGCCGGGCAATCACTCGGTGGTGTGGGATGGTATGGATGCGAACGGTCGCGAGGTTGCGAGCGGAACGTATGTGTATCGTCTTACGACGGAGAAGGGCAGCTTCGTGAAGCGGATGACGCTGGCGAGGTAGTCTGAATCCATCACAACATCCTCACGCGGGGTGGGCGGCAACGCTCACCCCGCTGTCTGTTTCCGCAGTCGGGGTAGGGCGGTCTGTCCTCAGACCGCCGCGCGGCTCTGGATTCCCGCCTTCGCGGGAATGACGGCCTTGGGCCGCGTATGTCAGAGGTGGACAAAGGATTGGGCTGCCCGAGAGGCAGCAGGGCATTTTCGCCGGCCCTTTTCCGGTTTTGGCATGGGCAGGCATTCCTGCTGCTCAGCGAGCGGCCTGTCTGCCCGTGTTTGCGCCGGAAGAAGGGCAGGCAGCCTGTCCCGTCACCAGAAACCGTCATTCCCGCGCAGGCGGGAATCCAGAACATTTCGGCAACGATTTTTGCCGCACATCAGTCACCCCCGTAATCCTCCGGCCCTCTTCGCGCACCCCTTTTTTCCATTATCCCTTCGCGTCTTCGTGCCTTCGTGTCTTCGTGTGCGCCCTATTTTGCTCCTCCCCCCGGCTACTGGTTTGCCCTCACGCCGTTCTGTTCGGTAACTTGCTAATCGTTCGCGCACGTTTCCTCCACGAGGGCCCTGCCAATGACAACGTTCGCACTTTCTGAAAACTGGCTCATGGCGTCCGGCCGCGACATCCCTGGCGGATCGCCGTGGGATCCGGCGTACATGCCCGCGGGCGGCTGGAAGCCCGTCACCGTTCCGACCACGGTACAGGCCGAACTCGTCAAGGCCGGAGTAGTAGCCTCGCCGTGGAAAGACTGGAACATCAAGGGCCTTGAACGTTTCGAGCGGGATACATGGTGGTTCCGGCGCGAGTTTGTCGTTCCGGAGACGGATCGTGACAGCGACCGTTTCGAGCTCGAATTCCAGGGCGTCAGCCTGTTTGCCACCGTCTGGCTGAACGGCTCCCCGGTCGGCTTCCTGCACAATGCCCACATTGCGCACCGGCTTGACGTCACCCGGTACATCAACCGCGCCGGTGGCAACGTGCTCGCAATCGAGTGTTCCCTCGCCTACGACGAGATGCGCAAACGAATCCGGACCGAGATCAGCGGAACGGGCGACAATGTCCGTTCCTATGTCCGTCTGTGCCAGATGAGCTTCGGGTGGGATTTTGCGCCGCGGCTGGTGGTGATAGGACCCTGGAGGCCCGTGAACCTCATCTGCCACAAACGTGCCGCGGTCGAAACCATCTTCGTGAACACCCGGGCCATCGAAGCCGGCGCCGCGGACCTCTCCATCGAGGTGCGGACAAAGCTCGTTCAACGGATAGAATCAGCGCCGGAACTCCATCTTTCAATCCTCGAGAATGAAGGCACACCCCCGGTCTGGGAGCACACCTGCCCCATCCACGGGGACGGCAGGATTACCGTGGAGGCACACCTCCCCTCGGCCAGGCTCTGGTACCCCGCTCCACTGGGAGAGCCCTTCCGGTACTACGTCAAAGCTACCGTGTCGTGCGACGGGGAAATTGTCTCGCGGAAAACGGCGCGCTTCGGGATACGAACGGTGGAGTTGAAGCAGAACGGACAATTCACGTTTTGCATCAACGGGGTGGATGTATTCGCCCGGGGCGCCAACTGGGTTCCGTCCAACAGCCTCACGCTCGATTCCACTCCCGAGCGCTACCGCCACCTGCTCGAACTGGCTCATGAAGCGCATTTCAACATGCTCCGCGTGTGGGGTGGAGGCATCTACGAACCGGAAGTGTTCTACGACCTTTGTGACGAACTCGGCATCATGGTGTGGCAGGACTTCATGTATGCGTGCGCCATGTACCCTGACGACGACACGGCGTTCATGGAAAACGCCACGCGCGAAGCGATACAGGTTGTAACCCGGTTGCGGTGCCACCCGTCGGTAGTACTGTGGTGCGGGAATAACGAATGTCAGGAAGCGTGGACGCTCGGCGACTGGCCTGATAGAGCCCCCCGCCATTTCGGAGAGCGGCTGTACGACCACGTGTTGCCGGATACGGTGCGCGAACTTTCCCCCGGAATTCCGTACTGGCCCGGAAGTCCGTACGGCGGCCCGACCACGCGTTCCCGCGAAGTGGGAGACTTCCATGATTGGTACAGCTTCCCCAACTGGCGGGATTACGACAAGAACGCGCCACTGTTCAGCAGCGAATATGGATTCCGTTCTGTTCCCTCACGCGAAACAGTGAACGAGATGATGAGCGGCGAACTTCAGTGGGACGGCAACAGCCCGCTGAGCCGCCCGGGATCGCTCCACAAAGTCTGGCAGTTCCACCATGGCTGGTGCGGGTGGCTGCAATCCATTCTGCCGCAGTTCGGCGATCCGACCAGCCTCGACGAATTCATCATGCTTACCCAGGAAGCCCAGGCAACCCTGATGCGCTACGCGGTCGAGGTGTACCGTCGACGCATGTTCAAAACCAGCGGATCGCTTATCTGGCAGTACGACGATCCCTGGCCCGCCGTCACCTTCAGTCTCGTTGATCATTTCGGGCGACCCAAAGCCGCCTATTTCTGGGTGAAAGAAGCGCACGCGCCCGTCATCGGCATGTTCTACGAGAAAGACGGCGCAACGGGATACTGGGGAATCAGTGATTTGCAGAACACGCAGGCCTGCAGCCTCCGGATCAGGCGCTTCACCCATTCCGGGGCGCTCCTCGGAGACGCGACATTCGGAGGGGCTCTTCTGCCGAACGCGGCGACCTGCATCGTGGAGAGCCTGCCGCAGAATCTTACGATAGCGTCGCCGGACGAGGAGTTTCTCTACGCCGAACTCGTCGCGGGGGGTATGCTCTCAGAACGCGTGTATCACGCGGGAAAGCGGTGTGATTGGCGGCTTCCCGCGGCCACCATCGAAGCAGGTGCAGTAAGGGAGAACGAAAAGAGGGTTCGGGTGAAACTCATCTCTTCAGGGTACGTGCACTTCGTCTGCGTCAGTGTCGGCGACCCCGCGGCCCGTTACTCCACAAATGCGGTAGATCTTCTGCCGGGTGAGCAGAGGGAAATCGTGATCCGGACGCAGGAGCGCGGCGCGATCACCATCCGTAGCGCCAACGCCCCCACTCTCGTCGTTGAGGTATAGCCGGGGCCCTGTATCAGCGGCTTCTGCGGTCAATCTCGTTGCGGGTCTGCGTTGCCGCGCGGTGCACCAGCAGAACGGAAAACGTCATTCCCCGCTCCTGCAACGACTCAAGCTGCCCGTTCGCCTCGAGAGATATCAGCGCGGCGCATGCTTCCTCCACGGTCGTCGGATCGCTGCCGGGTTCGACAAGGGCAAAATGCTTCCGGAGAAGCTCCGCCAGCCGCGCCGCAGTCTGGATGTAGGCGGAGACCCGTACCTCTGAGCGCGCAAGTGCCATCCTCTCGAAGGTGATCGCGACCGTCAATTCCTCCTCCGCGGGCCATGGAAGGCTGAAAAGCGCGTCGCGCGTTTCGATGATGAGCTCTGAAAGGTGCTCATCCCGCTCGTACGGATCCTCCAGATTCAGCGTGAGGAACCGGTCCCCTTCTCCGAGGCACCGCGCAATCGCGTTCAGAAGCTGAACCCGTATCACCTCGGACGAAAACGAACTCATCATCGCAACGGCCGGCCGCACCGCCCGAAGATCGCCCAGCGGCCCATCGCCCACGGGAAAACTCAGGGCTTCGATGATCGTGGGCGACAGGGTGCGGTCAAAACCCGACTCCGTTCTCGCCACGAGCGCATCCCTGGCACTTCTGTCGTCCATCCTTCCCAGCGCTTCCGCCGCCGCAACACACAGGTCCAGCCGGTCCGACCGGAGAGCTTCAATAAGCAGGGGGATAGCCGTTCGCTCTTCCAGTTTTCCCAGCGCCCGTGCGGCTTCCACCTTGATGTCGGATTCCGGATCGCTCAGGTGCTTCTTCAAAGCTTCCACGGCTTCAGGCTGGTTGCATTCCCCCAGCGCAAGTGCCGCTGCCCTGCGGACTTCCGGCACGGGGTCACCGAGCGCTTCCACAATGCGTTTCACCGCGAGCGGGTTGTGGGAGCGGCCCAGCGCCTGCAGCAGATTCGCCCTCCTTTCCGCCGAATCCGATCGCGCGAGGAGAAAGATGTTGTACGCCAGAAGGAACGGGTTTCCGCGCATTAACTGGCTGATTACGTATCCGGGCCGTTGCGCGCCCAGGTCGGGCAGAGTCCTGATGAGAAGCGCAGGGATCACACTCGCGGCAGTCGCCAGTACGAACAGCGAATGGTAATTATCAATTACCATGCCGCCCCATACGAAATGCACGTCTGTCAGCGCCTTCATCACCGCGCTGCCGACCGCCGGCGCCGCGGAAGCCGCCAGTCCTACGGAAACCGACCAGATCGCGAAATAGGAGCTCTTCTGCCCGTTCTGAGGTATGATCGCGTAAAGCATGATGGACGTGGAGATGGAAAGACCCGCCCAGAAAAGCCCGCCGAAGAACATCGCAACGGGAACGGTGTAGTACATCCCGGGGGTGGCAAATGCCCAGAGAGCCGGCATTGCAGCGGCCGGAATGAACAGGAGCTGCACCATCGGCTTTCCGCCGAATCTATCCACAACAGATCCCCAGAAGCGGAAACCGAGCCCCATGATCACCATCTGCGTCGAGGTGAAGACGGCGATTGTGGAGTACGAAAGCTTCAGACTGTCGATCATGAACACCGTGTAATAGGGCCCCGGCATGGCGGCAATGAGTGTCCAGACCACGTGGAAGGTGACGAAGGAGCGGAATTCCCTGTGGCGCAGGGGGGCGAGCATACGCCGCCAGTGCGACTCGCCTCTGGCGGAGTCTTCCTCAGACTGGCCCAGGACGGGCAATGGCGTGCGATACAACGCCGAAAAGGCAAGCAACCCGGAAACAAGAGCCACGGAGTACAGGATTCCGAAGCCCTTCATTCCGGGAACGAGGTCAATGAACTTCCCCGCGAGCAGGGAAACGGCAATGCCTACGCCGTACTGGACAAATGTGCGCCGACTGATGTAGCGGCCGCGCATATCGGACGGCACGATGCTGGCGAACCAGGCATTGAAGGTGGGTGCGTACGTGTTTGCCAGAGTCCACGCGATGCCGAGGAGGCCCACCACCGCATAGAACTCCCACCCCCGTGGAACCCAGAAGGGGATGGTGATCACGGACACGCCGAAAAGGACTTCCAGCGAACCGAGGCCGAGCACGAGTGCGCGCGGGTGAACTCTATCGCTGAGGCGGAAACTTACGAGCTGGAGGAGCCCGGTTGCCTGGACGAGAGAAAGGATGAGTCCTATGGCAGCTTTGTCGACGCCGAGATGCAGCACGTATCCGGCAAAAATGGCGCTCGAGACGCCCGCGATTGTACCGTAGGGCATCAGGCCGGCGCCGAGGAGCAGCATATCGCGCATGCCGCGCTTGTACTCGGTGCGTGTGAGCGGCCGGTCGATAGGAGGCCGAAGGTAAAGCAACGCTCTTCTTTTTTTCGTGGAGGTATTGACACGAGGACGACGATTTGCCTTCTAAATATAGAGCCCATGTACGGGCATTCGGAAGGAATGCACCACACCAGCGATAACGGAGGCCATCTCCGGGACAGGGGTCAGCCTGACACACATCGAAGCAGCATCCAACGCGGCCAGGGCGGGAGCTGAGGTGCTTCTCAGGCATTTCCGCGGGCTTCATCCTGACGACATCCGCACGAAAACGCAGAATGACTTTGTCTCGTTCGTGGATCGGGAGTCGGAAACGGCCATCAGGGGCGTGATTCTCGACGCGTTTCCCGGCCACGAGTTCCTCGGGGAAGAGCACGGTTCCGTGGGAGGCGGCGCGTGGCGGTGGATTGTCGATCCGCTCGATGGAACGAGTAACTACGTGCACGGAGTGCCGCAGTTTGCCATCTCGATAGCGCTGCAGCACAAAGGTCGCCTGGTCGTCGGCCTTGTGTACGACCCGATTCGCGGCGATGAGTATGTGGCGGAGCGGGGTGGAGGCGCGTGGAGGAATGGCGAGCGGCTTGGCGTGGCGGACCGGCAGCCGATGGAAGATGCCTTGATCGGCACCGGGTTTCCTTTCCGCGCCCGCCAAGTGTTCGACGATTACATGGCCACGTTCCGCGAGATCTATCCGCGCGTTTCCGATGTCCGGCGCCCGGGTTCCGCGGCGCTGGATTTCGCGTTCGTCGCATCCGGCGCCACGGCGGGGTTCTGGGAATTTGCGCTTTCGCCGTGGGATATTGCAGCGGGTGCGCTTCTGATTGAGGAGGCCGGCGGGGTGATTACCGACTTTGCGGGTGGTGACTCGTATCTTTCGTCGGGAAACGTCGTCACCGGCGCGCCGCAAATCCATCGTGAGTTGCTGGCGTGTGTGCAGAAGGTGTTGAGGGAACGAGGCAGGGCGCTCGCATAGTGCGGCGTGCAGAACGAAATCAGTTCGGACGGAGGAGAATCGGCAATGAACGTGTTCGCGCACCCGATGCCGGAAGTGTACGGCGACTGCGCCGATATACGCGCCATAACGCACGACAGGGTACACACTCAGAAGTGGATTTCCACGACGAGTACGCTGTATAACCCCAACGACGGGCTCGTGTATGCGGGTCTGACCCATCTCGGCGGGGATTTGCTCTGGGCGTACGACCCGGCCACGGGGAAGTCGCGTTCCTGCGGGTATCTGGAAATCCGGGGAGAGAATGAGGTGAAGATTCACCGCTCCCTGGAACTTGGCCGTGACGGGCGAATTTATGGAGCGACGGCCGGCCTCACTGACGTGAAATCCCGGCTCACGTCGCCGGGCGGGCAGATATGGGCGTATGATCCGCGCACCGGCATTTTCGAGTCGTTCGGGATACCGGTTCCGAATGACTATGTCCAGCACGTGACGTTCGACTGGCAACGCCGCATGGCGTACGGCTGCACGTACCCTGTCCCCTGGTTTTTCGCATATGATCTCGAGGCGCGGGAAACGGTGTTCTCCGCGTTTACCGGGGCACTGCCGCACCGGTCCGCGGTGGACCGCAACGGACGGGTGTGGTCCGGGTATACCAATACGGCGGATCTTTCCGGCGAGAACTTCCTCTTCTTCTACGACCCCGACGCAAACGCGCTCACCTGGACGGACCTGCACATTCCAAAATGCGGACAGGCGGACAAGATGCAGGTGGATGACATGGTTGCGCTTGCGGACGGGTTTGTCTACATGGCAAGCGTGGATGGCGTGCTGGCACGGCTTGACCCGGATACGCGGGAAATGGAATGGCTCGGGAAACCGGCCCGGGGCATGCGCATGTGCGGCATCGGAGAAGGGCCGGACGGGCTTGTGTACTGCCTTACGGGGGCGTTTTACGGCATGCCCACAGAGGACAGGCCCACGCGTGTGTTCGCGTTTGACCGTTCAACGAAGCAGTTCCGCGAACTGGGGCAGATTTTCGATCCTGAGTTCGGTGACGGGTGTGCGGTTGTTCATCACCTCTCCATAGCCCCTGACGGAACGCTCTGGGTGGGTGAAACGGACAACGACCAGCGTTCCGGCTGCCTGTGGGAATGCCGCCCGTGACGGACGGGCTCCCGCGCCCGGCTCCCGGGCAACCTTTGACCGCCAGCGTGACGTGCGGCGGGCTTACCTTCGCGGGCGCATCGGAATCGGCGCACACGACGTTTGTGTTCTGCAGACAACTCGGCCTGATCTTCGACATCGGCAGCGTGGTGGACGCGATGCTGCCGATTGACACGGTGCTGATCTCGCACACACATCAGGACCATCTGCTGGGGCTTACGCGGTACATCTGCCTTCGGCGCCTTCAGGGGATGAAGCCTCCGCGCGTGCTGATTCCGGAAGCCTCGTTGGAAGCGGTGCGGCGTCTGCTTGCGGTATGGCAGGAACTGGAGGGGGGAGCGGACCGCATTCCGCCTGATGTCGCCCTTGAACCGGTGGAGCCGGGGCAGGAGGTGAGACTTTCCGGCAACCTTGTAGCGCGCGCCTTCCCGGTGGCCCACGTCCTGCCGTCGCTGGGTTACACGGTGGTCACACGCATCCACAAGCTGCGGGGTGAGTTCTACGGCCGGTCGGGACAGGAGCTTGCCCGGCTGCGGGAGGAGGGCGTTGCCATCACGGACCCGCACGACACGACGCTGGTGACTTTTATTGGCGATACGCTACCGGAGACGCTGGAGCGCACGCCTGAGATTGGCACCAGCCCTGTGGTGATCCTTGAGTGCACCTTCCTTACGCCTGAGCACGCCGACCTCGCCACACCGCGGGGACACCTGCACATCCGCGACATCATAGAACGCATCGAGCTGTTCGGTGATGCGGAGATCATCCTGACCCACTTCAGCCGCCGGTATCGCAGCGACAAAGTACGGGAGCTCGTCCAGCAGGCGCTTCCCGCCGAACTCGCGCCGCGATTTCATGTTCTTGTCTGACACGGAGATTGCATGCCCCGCATCACGACCATTCTGTTCGACCTTGGGAACACCCTGCTCCGGTTCGACTTCAAACCGGTTTTCGCCAGGTTGCTGTCAATGTCGAAAGGGGACCCGCAGAGCATCACGTCCGCAGTGAACGCGCGCTACGACGACTTCGCGGCGGGGCGGATGACGCCCGCAGAATGGCATGAGTTCATACAACGCACATGCCGAATGTCCATGCCGTGGGAGGAATTCTCGCGCCTCTGGGCGGACATTTTCTGGGAACACCCGGACATGTTCGCTCTCGCCCGGGAGACGCACCCGCGCTACCGGCAATATCTGCTTTCGAACACGGATGCGATTCATTTCCCGTGGTGTCTGGAGCGATTCCCGCTTGCCGAGGTGCTCGACGGCTACATCCTCTCGTATGAACTCGGGGCGGTGAAGCCGCAGCGGGAGATCTATGAGCGCGGGCTGGCGAAGTTCGGCCTCAAGGCGGGGGAGTGCGTGTTCATTGATGATCTGGAGGCGAACCTTGAAGGTGCGCGCGCAGTGGGGATTCATACGGTGCCGTGCGTGTCGATTGAGCAGGTGAGGAGGGATTTGAAAGCGCTGGGGGTGGGGTAGGGGGGCGCGTCCGCCAGACGGGCGCCGCGCGATGCAACCGACCAGAATGCCGTGCCATAGGACGTATGGGTCCTACGGGGCCGATGGGGCCACTTCGGGTGGACGCGGGAGCCGACATGGTCACGACGAAGCGTGACCCTGCATGATGCGGCGCGCACGGAAGTTGCGCTGGATTCCCGCCTGCGCGGGAATGACGGTAACAAAGGCGGCGTGGGGATCGCCACGTGAACGGCTCTGGAGGGACGCGCTCTGTCGCGTCCGTCGGTTCCGTTCTTCGTGGCGGCGTGGGCACGACAGAGCGTGCCCCTTCGGGTTTTCTGTTCGGTTGCCGCCGACATGGCCACGACGAAGCGTGACCCTGCATGATGCGGCGCGCTGGGAAGGCGCGCTGGATTCCCGCCTGCGCGGGAATGACGGCTTTGCTGGCGCCCGCACAACGCCGCAGGTGCCGGGTCGCCCGGCCCGCTGTTGGATGATGCGCCCAAACCGACGCCCGCCATCGGACGTATAGGTCCTAATGTGTCTTATACGTCGCGCCGTGTCACTTCGGTCACCCGCCGCCTACCATCCCATAGGTGCAACAACGCCAGCAACGGGTGCCGAAGGAGCATCCGCGGACCCGCGTAGCGCATGACGGTGCGGATGCGTTCCCGCATGGCGGGTTTGTAGCAGTGGACAGGGCAGTTCGCGCAGGTGGGTTTGCCCGCGCCGAAGCGGCATCCATCGGTACGCGCGACGGCATAATCGAGGAGCTCCGCGCATTCAGGGCAGAGGGGACTGGCGGGTGCGTGATGAGCACGGCAGTACATCCCGATCATCACGCGGATCGTGCGTTTTTCGCGGTGGAGGCGGCGGAGCGGGACTGACATGGAACGAGTACCGTTCCCGTAAGGAGTTTATTACGACGAACCGCACGAACAACACGAAAGGGTTACCACGGGCGCCGGTCTCCGCGCAGGCGACACCCCCGGTCCCGACTCACACGGTATCGGGGAACACCGGCTGGCACCACGCGTGGCCGCCGTTGGATGACCATATCCGCGCACGGACGTAAGGTTCATCGCCGCGCCGCCGGTACACAGCCTCTGTGCCGAAACGTTCTTCGAGCACTTTGCCGTTCATGCCGATGAACTTCGTCGTGTATTTGTAGCCATCGAACTGCTTTATTCGAACGCGAATCCACTCCGGTGTAACTTCGTAGTCTTCCAGTTCGATTTCGGTGGAGGCATAGAAATCGCCGGTTTTGAGCGCTGCGCAAATGGCCTCCGTCGTCAGTTCCGACGCACGTACCGTGACCCATCCGAGGCCGGGCAACGACAGGTGCCCGTAGAACTCTCCCTGCAGCGTGTGGGAGTCATCCGCCGCGACGGCGAAGACGCGCATACCGGAGGAAAGCATGCGGTCCCAACGCTCTTCCATGCTGAGTTCCCCGCCGCCGCCCCAGTTGTTGCAGTCGGTGCTCGGGTTGAATATCTCGAACAGCGCCCAGTCGGTGACGCGTGCCATGTGGTATTCGGTGAATGCCCAGCACCAGTTGGGGTGGTTGACGATGGGGATTCCCCCGAGGGTGTTTGTGCGGTCCACCCCGGCCTGCAGTGTCTGGATGATGGTTGGCATGGCGACGCTGTTCGGGTTTTCCCTCGGATTGACGGCGCAGAGGTGCACAGGCTTTCCCTCGGCGCTCATGCTGATTTCGCACCCGGCGATAAGGAGAAACGGAGTTTCGGGGTGGTACGGGATATCTTCGACCGGTGTGAATTTGTTGTGATCGGTGATTACGAGCCAGTCGTACCCGTGTCTGTGGTACCACTCGGCCGCGTATTTGGGGGACGCATTTCCGTCTGAGACGTTCGTGTGTGTGTGGGTGTTACCACGGTACCAGTTCTGGGAAGACATCGGGGCTCCTGGAAAATGAGAGAGGCGCGCGGCGCGCCCCTCAAGTGGAACGGTTCGGAGGTTGTTGCCATTGCGAAGGAATCAGCGACTGACGACAAGCCGCTGGCCGGGTTTGATGGTGGATCGCCGGCTCAGCCCGTTCAGTCTGCGGAGTTCATCCACAGAGAGTGAGTAGCGTTGGGAGATTGACCAGAGCGTATCGCCGGATCTGACCACGTATATGCTGGGGCTGCCCTCGCTCGAATGCGAATTTGAATTCCTGGCCGTACGGGCAGACGAGGACGCGACCTGCGAAGGGGTTGACGTGCGTGAACGGACCGGTATGCGGAGCACCTGTCCGACGCGGACGCGGGAATTCCTCCTGAGGCCGTTTTCCTGCCGTATGGCAGCCACCGTGGTGTGGTGTTTGCGTGCAATCGAGGCGATTGTCTCGCCGCGTTTCACCCGGTGGGTTACAAGATCGGGGAGGTTCGGGGCGCTTGTGGTCGGTACGGCGTTTACGGCAACGGCGACGCTGTCCAGCGTACCAACCGGCACACGGAGGCGATAGGGGTACTGGGGTGTGACGCCGGTGCGCAACTCCGCGTTCAGGCGGGTCAGCACATCCGCGTCGATGCCAGTCCGTTCGGCGATATCGGCGAGCTTCACCTGTCTGTCGACGATGAGTGTGTCGAACGCGATGGGTGGCTCGGGTTGAGGCAGATCGGAGAACCCGTATTTCAGGGGATCCTGCATGATCGCCATGACGGCGTGGAACCGCGGGACATAGCGAGCGGTTTCCTGCGGCAGGCGGACGTAGAGGTCCCAGAAATCATCCATGTACTGGTTGGCCTGGCTGTTGATCGTTCGAAGGACTCGTCCCTCGCCGCAGTTGTAGGCAGCCAGTGCGGCGTTCCAGTCGCCGAACATGGCGTGCAGATCGCGCAGGTATGCGATGGCGGCTGTGGTGGAGCGCTCGAAATCCATTCGGTGGTCTATCCAGCGATCGCGTGTCATGCCGTAGCGGTATCCTGTGGAGGGGATGAACTGCCACAGCCCCAGGGCTCGTGCCGGGGAAAGCGCCCGGGGGGAGTATCCGCTTTCGATAAACGCGAGCCACGCCAGTTGCTCGGGCAATCCGGCTTCGCGCATGCGTCCTTTGATGTAGGGGAGGTAGGTGCCGCTGCGCCGGTATGCGCCGAGGAACCATGATCGTTCGACCGTCTGGAAGGAGCGGATTTCCCGTTCGACGAACTGGTTCATCTGAAGCGGGATTTCCCCGTTCATGCTGACCGTTCCGCGTTGTTCGACAAAACCGAGCTGGCGCATCAGGTGGGAGAACTCGAGGATCATTTCGTCGCGCTGAATGAGGGTGGTAGAGTCCTCGGTATCGCGGATTTCGTCAAGAAGGCCGAGTGCGGTGTCGATCTGGGTCCGTGCACTGGCGATGCATTCGTACGCTTTTTCGTAGCGTTGCTGGGCGCCGCGAAAGATTCCCTCGACGTCGGTCTCGCTTTCCACGACGGTGTCGTCCTCGCCGGCGTATTCCGCCAGTCCGGTCGAATCCAGGATGGCCTGAATGCGGTCATCGGGGAATGATTCGGTGCGGGAGGTAGTCCCCTGAGGAGCTATGGAGGTGTGCGGAGTTCGTACGGATGGGGCATGTGCACAGGAAGACAGTACCAGAACACAAACCGCGAACGCACTCACCACACTCACCGAGAGGATATGTCTGTTCATCACAGGCTTCCGTCGGGAGATGATGGCCGTAACCATCAGATGGACAAGTG
Source organism: Candidatus Latescibacterota bacterium (assembly GCA_022706085.1). Classification (GTDB taxonomy): domain Bacteria; phylum Latescibacterota; class MWCZ01; order MWCZ01; family MWCZ01; genus MWCZ01. The sequence continues at coordinate 269,375 of JAKJDF010000002.1, forward strand.
GTTTACCGAAGACGGTCACAACAGCCGCAGACGATGGGGCACTCAAGAAACATAGAACTGAGGGGCACGGTTGGCAAGTGTTAGCCGGAATTCGGCCCGCAGCGGGAGAGGGGTTGGCGGGTTCCGGGCGCACGATTAGGTACAATAAGGCCTCATTCAGTCGTTGCTCGGCACGCACAACAAATTGGTGGAAGGGAACAACCATGAATATCAAGGAGATCCGCGCAGCGTGTTCGCAGTACCGCGTGGTGCTCGAGCCCGACGAGAACACCCCGGAGTGGTGGGCCGGCGCACCCAGTGTAACGCGAGGTGACAACGGTGAGTTCTTTCTGGCCGCACGCATGCGGGAGGGGAAATCGCCACGGGGGCGGCGGGGATATGAGGTACGGATTCTTTCCAGCGGAGACGGCGTTGGGTTCGCGCCCGTGAACCGAATCGGCAGGGACGCCGCGGGGGTAATCGGGTTCGAACGCCCGGCGATTGTGCGGGACCCGCGCAACGGGGCGTACCGTCTTTACGGGTGCTGCGCGTTTGAGGACGGGTGGGGCATCATCCGGTTTCAGGACGCGGCTCATCCCAAGGATTTTGATCCGGCGAAATGGCAGGTTGTGCTGAAGGCGGAAAACTTCGCGGACGGGTTCAACCATACCGCAGGGTACAAAGACCCGTTCATCTTCTGGGATCGCGACAGGTGGCGCATGTTTGTGATCGGGTACGACCGGGTTGAGCGCGCGTATCAGTTTGTCAGTTCAGACGGGACCAAATGGGAGCCGGCGAGTGACCGCCCGGCGCTCGAAAACACTGGATGGCACAGCTTTTTCACGCGCCCGGCATGTGTTCTGCCGCTTTCCATCGGGTATCTGCTGGTGTACGAAGGGTCGACCATTCTGTGGCGGGACCCCGATTACAATATCGCGACGGGCCTGGCGTATTCGCCGGATATGGAGACTTTCATTGACCTCACGCCGGATGAGCCGTTGCTGAAGAGCACGACGCCGGGGCTTTATCACACGTGGCGGTATTCTCACTGGGTGCACGTCGGGGAAGAGGTGTACGTCTATTTTGAGGCGGCTCGTCCGAACGCAACGAACGAGATTCGCCTTGCAACCTTCAGGGCAGCAAGATGAACAGCAAAACCTCAGGGCCGAGCCTGCTGGTCACGGACTTTTTCCCCAAGGGATACGCAACACACGGGGAACTGAGTTACCAGCAGGAGATCCAGACTGCGATCGAGACGGCAGCGGAACGAAATCAGTCTGTCCTGTTTCCTCCGATGGTCTACAAACTGGACGAATCAGGCGTGCGTCTGCACTCGCACCTCACCGTATGGATGTACGGCGCGGTGTTTACTCTGGACGCACGTTGCGCGGGGGATGGCCAGGCATTCCTCGGCGACGATTTGACGGACCTTCGCATATGCGGGGGAGAGATCGTCGGCCGGAACGATGTCTGGCCCGCGGGGGTGAACATCCGCGGGCTGTATTTCACCGGGAACACGAGTAACGTCAGGGTTCAAGACATGCATATCCGGGACCTGTCCAGCAACGGTATCGGTGTGTTCGGTTCTCCTGCGATGCCGGCCCGTGATATCTGGGTGAGTGACTGCGTCATCGAGCACTGCTGCAACAAGTACGGCGACTACATGAGCAGAGATGCAGGTCCCGAAAAGGGAAGCGTGCGGGAGGACCAGGGGCTGATTGCGTTCTACCACGTTGACGACTTTGTGGTGCGAGGGTGCAGGTTTGAGCGCTCACGGTCTGACGGGACGCACTTCTACCGGTGCCGACGTGGTCATTTCGTGCACAACAGGGTCTACGGCGCGAAGATGGGCGGGTACTTTCTTGAGACGTGCGAGGACGTGCTGGCTTCGGACAACGTGATTCTTGACAACGGCTCCCGCGGAGTAACGATAGAGCGCGGGTCACGGAACTGCATTCTGAGCGGGAATGTGGTGTCAGGCAGCGGGCGGGAGGGCCTGTGGGCCCCCGACAGCTCCGGCCTGATCGTGACCGGAAATGTGTTCGACAAGAACGGGCGCAAACCGAACGATCTGGAGCGCGGACGCATCTGGAACGCGAACATCACGATAGATGACGATCCGGGGGAACCGACCCATTCACCCACGCATGATTACCTTGTCGCGCACAACATCATCACCACGACGGGAAGCCAGATCGCGGCTATCCGCGTTGACGCGGAAGTGGCTCGCGGTATCGTTGTGCGGGATAACAAGTTGCTCGGAGACAACCGGCAGATACTCGTTCAGGGGCGAAACGAGGGACACGTTGTTGTAGAGGGGAATGTGTGAGTTCCGAGGCGCTATCACCGCGGCCCCGGCTTTTGCGATGGCTGTTTTTGACTGCCGGAATGCTATCCGTAACGCTCGGATTCGTGGGCATCTTCGTTCCGATTCTTCCCACAACCCCCTTTCTCCTGCTGGCGGCGGCATGCTTCCTTCGGAGCTCCGATCGCCTTTATCATTGGTTGATGTTCCACCGCGTGTTCGGTCCGTATCTGCGGAACTACAGGAAACACCGTGCGCTCTCGCTGCGTGTGAAAGTTATTACGACCATTGGAATCTGGGCGAGTATCGGGTATGCAGTATTATTCGCCGTGGAAAGCATTGCGCTTCGCATCGCGCTGCTTTTGGTTGCGTGCGCAGTGAACGCACACGTTCTGCGGCTGAAACCGTTCTGACGGCTTCCGGTGCATGCTGAGGGTGTTCCGGAGACCGGGAGGGAACAAAGATGCTTTTCGTCCGTGAACTCGGGAGCGAGCGGATTGATTACCACGATCGCATCACCGGTGTGCATATCACGCAGATCACAAGTTTTCCCGTGATGAGCAATCATTTCTACATCGAACATCCGTCGTTCACGTCCGATTGCTCCACCCTCGTGATTCGGTCACAGCGCATTCCGGCGCGCGCAGCTCCGTGGGACCTCTACGCCTGTGACGCCGATGGGTTGAACCTGCGGCAGCTTACGGACGAAGACGACGCGAATAATTTCGCCGTGGCGCATGAAGGGTCTCTGGTATGGTATCAGCGGGGGACGGCGCTGTGGAGCGTAGATGTAAGAACGGGGGAGCGGCGAGAAGTTTGCGGCGGGCCGCCCGACGTTCTTCCCATGGGGTACTGGTGCGGGTGCGCAAGCCCTGACGGCAGGTTCTACTTCGGGTATGGGAGGCGCCCGCCGGATGGGTGGGGAGTAGTCATCCGGTACCGGACGGACGGTTCGGAAACGGTAGTTCTTGCCGCCGATCCTCACCTGTGTCATCTGCACGCGAGCCCCGGGGGCCACGGCATTTCGTTCGGGGGTGTGAACGAGCGGGGTGAGGGCGTGCAGTACGGAATGAACTACGACGGCACGAATCTGCGTGTGCTCCCCACCGCGACGCTGTCGCATTTCACCTGGGCGGGCATGACAAAGAGGTTCGTTGGCGCAGGAATGTGGGAACGCAGGATTATCCACACAATTGAAGAGGGACAGCGCGAATCCTCGGTTGTTGTGGAAGGCTCGTTCTTCTGGCACACCGGGATTTCGTGGGGTGCGGAGTGGACGGTCGCCGACACGAACTGGCCCAATGAGGGCCTGATGATCGTGAATCTTCGTGCGCGGCAGTATGCGCGTCTGTGCCTGACGGACAACACCGCGGGGCATCCGCAGTGGACGCACGTGCATCCCGCGTTCAGCCCTGACGGGAAACGTGTGGTCTATACCAGTGACCGGACGGGGATGTGCCAGGTATACGTCGCGGACGTACCGGAGGAATTCAGGGCGTGGGTTGCGACACCCAACGCGGAAGCGGCGCCCGGAGGGCGTTTGCCCGAGTGGCGCCCGGCATGATTTGAACGCTCGGGCGGGGGCGACGTACATGATAAAAGGGTGCACAAACTGCACCCCTTTCGTTCACTGTCTTGCTGATTGACGATCTTACGCCGCCTTTTCGATGATCAGCATGACCTCTTCCGCAAACAGGTTGTCGTCCAGTTCCAGGGGGCGCACCGTATTTCCCACTACCGCATGGCCCTCAACGATCCGCATGCCCTGGCATTGCACGCAGGCATCGAAGTCGTTCAACGTCAGCGGCCGGATGTTGGGTGATTCGTACCACTCGTAAGGGAAGGCGCGGGTAACCGGCATCCTGCCATTGAGGGCAAGGTCGAGCCGCATCTGCCAGTGGCCGAAATTCGGGAACGTGACGATCCCCTGTTTGCCCACCCGGACCATCTCCTGCAGCACGGGGAGCGGCCTGTTGAGCGTCTGCACCGTTTTTTCCAGCACCACGAAGTCGAAACTCTGGTCGGGGAACATCCCGAGACCGTGATCAAGGTTGGTCTGGAAGACGGGAACACCGTTGGCAACGCATTCCAACACTTTTGCGCTATCGATCTCCACTCCCTGTCCACGAACTCGTTTTGCCTGAATGAGACGGGAAAGGAGAGTTCCCGCCCCGCAGCCGAGGTCGAGCACGGAAGCGCCGTCGGGGATGTGTTGTTCAATGAGGCGGTGGTCGTACCGCTGTTCACCTTCTTTTTCCGGCGCCTTGCCGGTTACGCGCCCAAGGGCTTTTTCCTCCGCTTCGAGTATGTCGACAAGGCGCGCGAGTTTTTCGTGTATCGCCTCGCCTTCGGCGGCATGTCGCAACAGAAGCGCAACGAGGCGGTCTTCCCACTCGTACGGCGTTCTACTCATCGTTTCGGCTCCCTGGCGAGGAAATCGGCCAGCAGTTTGCCTACGATTTCCGTCTCCACAAGGAATGCGTCGTGCCCGTAGGAAGAAGGCACCTCGATGTACGTGACGGGTTTTCCGCACTGGCAGAATGCGGCCGCCAGTTCCCTGCACTGGGCGGGGGGGTACAGCCAGTCAGAGGAGAAGCTTACGACCATGGTATCTGCCGTCACGCGGGAACAGGCCTCCACCAGATTTCCGCCTCCCCACCGTTCGGCGGCATCGTAGTAGTCCATGGCCCGCGTGATGTAGAGGTAGCTGTTGGCGTCAAAGCGTTCGACGAATGATTGGCCCTGGTAAGCGAGGTAACTTTCGACCTCGAATTCGATCCCGAAATCGAAATCGGGTTTCGTTTTGTTGCGATAGCGGCGCCCGAATTTCATATCCATTGCCGCGTCGCTGAGGTACGTGATGTGGGCGAGCATCCGCGCTGCGGATAGCCCCTGCGCCGGTACAGGGCCGCCGTAATAATTGCCCCCGTTGAAATTCGGGTCGCTCATGATTGTCTGCCGTCCGACGGCATTGAACGCCAAACCCTGCGCGCTGAGTTTGGCGGATGCGGCGAGCACGATTGCCTTTTCGACGCGATCGGGATACGCCATCATCCACTCGATCACCTGCTGACCGCCGAGAGACCCGCCGACGACCGCCAGAATGCGCTCGATGCCCAGATGATCAAGCAAACGAGCCTGAAGGTTTACCCAGTCGCCGACGGTTACCATGGGAAATGAGAGGCCGTATGGCTTGCCGGTACGCGGATGCGGAGAGCCAGGGCCGGTGGTGCCGTAACAACTTCCGAGCACGTTGGCGCAGATTACAAAGAACTTCCGGGTGTCAAGCGGCTTTCCGGGTCCCACGACTGTATCCCACCAGCCTGGCTTGCGCAGACGCCATTTGCGGCCGGTTTGAATCGCGTCGTAATCCCACCCCGCCACGTGAGCATCGCCGGAAAGCGCGTGGACCACCAGAACCACGTTATCCCTGGCGGCGCTCAGAGTTCCGTAGGTTTCGTATTCGACGTCGACAGGGGCGATGAACTCCCCGGTATCCAGACGGAACGGGGAGCTTTCATCCGCAAGCGTGACCGTGTGCGCGCTGGTCAGCCCCACCGAGGTGGGGTCGTCCAGCGCGCCGGGGGGGAACACCGTTCTGGCCCAGTTCACATCCAGCACGCTAGTTCTCCTGGCTTGCTTTCAGCGCCTGATCGAGATCCGCTTTGATGTCGGCAACGTTTTCCAGACCAACCGAGAAGCGGATGTAGTCCTCCGTCACACCACTTGCCAGTTGCTCTTCCGGAGTAAGCTGCTGGTGCGTTGTGGTTGCGGGGTGAATGACAAGACTCTTGGCATCCCCGATGTTGGCGAGGTGGCTGATCATCTTGACCGACTCGATGAATTTCTTCCCCGCGTCGCGGCCCCCTTTGATGCCGAACCCGATGATTGCTCCGGGGCCCTCCGGCATGTACTTCGCCGCCCGTGCATTATCGCGGTGGCTTTTGAGACCGGGGTAATTTACCCATGCCACAGCCGGATGAGTTTCGAGCCATTCAGCCAGTTCCTGCGCGTTTTTCGCATGCTGCCGCACACGCAGAGGAAGCGTCTCGAGGCCCTGGATGAACAGCCACGAATTGAACGGAGAAATGCTGGGACCAAGGTCGCGCAGCAACTGAACCCGGGATTTCAGGATGTACGCCATGCCTCTTGCGGCCGCTTTGTCGTGGTTGCCGAATGCTTCCCAAAAATTGACGCCATGGTACGAGGGATCGGGTTCCGCGATTTCCGGAAACTTGCCATTTGCCCAGTTGAAATCCCCTTTTTCCACAATCGCGCCGCCGATGCTGGTGCCGTGCCCGCCGATGTATTTCGTCAGGGAATACACGACGATGTCGGCACCATGTTTGAACGGCTGGAAAATGGGCGGAGGACTGACGGTGTTGTCCACGACAAACGGAATGCCGCGCTCGTGCGCGATGGCAGCGATCGCTTCGAAATCGTCTACGTTGTTTTTCGGGTTACCGATTGACTCCATGTAGACGAGCCTTGTGTTGTCATCAACTGCACGCTCGACGTTCCGGGGATCGAAGGAATCGACAAAGCGCGCCTGAATGCCCATTCTTCCCATGGTGTAGCGGAACAGGTTGTACGTGCCGCCGTAGAGGTAGCTGGTGGAGACGATGTTTTGGCCCGCCTGCGTGATGTTGAGCACCGCAAGCGTGATGGCCGCCTGTCCGGAGGCCACCGCCAGCGCTCCCGTGCCACCATCAAGGGCCGCGAGACGCTTCTCCAGTACGTCGGTGGTGGGGTTCATGATACGGGTATATATGTTTCCAAAGGTTTTCAGCGCGAACAGGTCGGCGGCGTGTTCGGTCGAGTTGAACACATAACTGCTGGTCTGGTAAATGGGGACGGCGCGGGAACCTGTCACCGGGTCGGGAGTCTGTCCGGCATGCAACGCAGCCGTTTCGATGTGCGGTGTTCGGTCGCTCATGGTGGGAGTCTCCTGTTTCGCATGTGGATGCGATGTGCCGCGTTTGAATGCGACTTCGGTGCAAAACGGCACCGGTAGTATTTATGATACGGACTGCGCGTGTTGCTCGTCCATATCGGGTTGGGTTTTGCGGCGGCCCGCAGATGGCCAATGCGGCACCTGATGGTCTAAGGGCATACCGGCTTCCAAACCTATACGCGCGGCACTTCAGGGATGGTTCCCCATCCCCTGTGGTTTGGTGCGTATTCAGGTACGCTGTACTTTTGTTTCTTGCAATGTGCCGCTCAAGTACTTCTGTCAAACCCGCGTTCGTGTCCCGTTCCTTATCAGGAGTTGCACCACCAATGCCTACCGACATCGAGATTGCACAGCGCACTGCGCTGCGTCCCATCACCGAAGTTGCCGGTGCTCTTGGTCTTTCTCAGGGTGATCTGGAGTTGTACGGGCCCCACAAAGCGAAAATCAGTTTTGATGCCATTTCCCGGATCAGCGCGCACAGCCAACCGGGGAAACTTATTCTTGTAACCGCCATGACACCCACCCCGGCCGGCGAGGGGAAAACCACCCTTGCGATCGGTTTGAGCCAGGCGCTGTGCCGCCTCGGGAAGAAATCCCTGGTGGCGTTGCGGGAGCCCTCTCTCGGACCGGTTTTCGGCGTGAAAGGGGGCGCTACCGGCGGCGGTTATTCGCAGGTGTTGCCGATGGAGGACATCAACCTGCACTTCACTGGCGACCTTCACGCAGTTACGACGGCGCACAACCTGCTCATCGCGATGCTGGATAACCATTTGCACCAGGGGAACGCACTCGGGGTTGATGTGCGGTCTATCTGCATGAATCGGACGCTTGATCTGTGCGACCGCGCGCTGCGGAAGGTGATCGTGGGAACCGGCGGGTATGCCAACGGCGTCGTGCGCGAGAGCGGGTTTGAAATCACTGCAGCAAGCGAGGTGATGGCGATTCTTGCTCTCTCGCGCGACATGGCTGACCTCAAGGCGCGTCTGGGAAGGATTACGGTGGCGACGACGGGTTCGGGCCGGCCGGTATGTGCGGCTGACCTCGGGGCGGTCGGCGCGATGGCGGCGACATTGCGCGATGCGATGAAACCGAATCTTGTACAGACGGTTGAAGGCACGCCCGCACTGATCCATGCCGGGCCATTCGGCAACGTGTCGTTCGGCTGCAACAGTGTGGTTGCCACGCGGCTGGGGCTGGCCATGAGTGATTACCTCGTCACGGAGGCGGGGTTTGGCAGTGACCTCGGTGCCGAGAAGTTCATGAACATCAAATGCCGAACCGCAGGCGTGATGCCGCAGGCGATTGTAATCGCGGCGACGATACGGGCACTTAAGTATCAGGGTGGCGCCGACCTCAAGAAACTGGAGTCGAAGGATCTGGCCTCTCTTGAAAAAGGCATGCCAAACCTGTTCAAGCACATTGAGAACATGCAGGCGCACGGTGTTTCGCCGATTGTCGGGTTGAACAGGTTTGCAACGGACGATCAGGAAGAAATCTCTCTCGTTCTGGAGTCGCTCGCGGCGCAGGGGATAAAAGTGGCGCTGGCGGACGTCTGGGCAAGAGGCGGTGCGGGTGGCGAGGAACTGGCCGCGCTGGTGCTGGACGCCGTGGAGAAGCCGTCGTCCCCGCATTTCCTGTATGAGGACGACCTGCCGCTGGCGGAAAAGATCAGGAAGATCGCGGTTACGATCTACGGGGCGGACGGGGTCTCATTTGCCGGCACAGCGAAAGCGAAACTGGCGCGGTATGAGGAGCAGGGGTATGGCAGATTCCCTGTGTGCATCGCGAAGACGCAGAACTCCCTGTCGGACCAACCTGCGCTGAAGGGTCGCCCCAGCGGCTTCACGGTTACCATCAACGACGTGAAAGCGGCCACCGGCGCCGGGTTTGTGATTGCGTATGCGGGGAACATCCTCACCATGTTTGGTTTGCCGGAGCATCCGGCAGCCGAGAGGATCGATGTCAACGACAGCGGGGAAATCAGCGGGTTGTTTTAGGACGGGAGATGGATTCCAACTTCGAACCAGAGGTGCACCGATGACAGCACGTGAACGCTACGTCAGGCTTTTCCACTTCCAACCCGTTGACTACGTTCCGGACGAGGAATTCGGCTGGTGGGATGAGACGCTGACCGCATGGCACAAGCAGGGTCTTCCAAGCGAGATAAACGACAACGGGAAAGGCGACTTTTTCTTCGGGTTCGCTCAGACCGACTGGGCGCCGGTGAATCAGGGGTTGATACCCGGATTCGAACACAAAGTCATCAGTGAGGACGAGAATCACGTCATTTTCGTTGACGGGTCCGGCGTGACTCAAATGGCGAACAAGGGCGGCAGGGCGTCCATCCCGAAGTACATACGGTTCCCGCTGGAGACGCGCGACGACTGGGAGGACTTCAAGCGCCGCATGGACCCCACCGACCCGCGGAGGATCCCGAGCAACATTGATGAAATCGTGGAACGTCTCAAAACCGCGGAAAACCCGGTTGGCATCGGTATGGGGAGCCTGTTCGGGTGGATACGCAACTGGATGGGGTTTGAGAACCTGGCGATGTTGACCATTGACGATCCTGAATGGGTCGAGGAGATGGTGGATTACCTTGCGGATTTCATCATCGCATGTGCTGAGCCGGTGCTCCAGAAAATGGAAAAGGCCGGCGTCAAACTCGACGTGGTGTCCATGTGGGAGGACATTTGCTTCAACAACGGGCCGATGGTAAGCCCGACGTTTTTCCGGGCTGTGGTGACGCCGCGGTACAAAAGAATCACGGACCGTGTGCGCAAAGTCGGGTGTGACCTTACGTACCTCGACTGCGACGGCGACGTGACTCAGCTCGTAGGCCCGTGGCTCGAGGGGGGCGTGAACATCATGTTTCCCATTGAGATCCGCGGTGGTTCTGATCCCCAGCAGATGCGCGACACGTACGGGCACGAAGTTCTGCTCAAAGGCGGCGTCGACAAGATGGCACTGATCGAGGGCAAGGAGGCGATCCTGGCGGACCTCAAACGGCTGGACCCACTCATTCGAGACGGTGGGTTCATCCCGCACGTGGATCACCGCGTGCCGCCCGATGTCACGTACGAGAATTACCTCTATTATCTTCGCGAGAAGCGAGCGTGGCTGGGCATACCTGAACCCCCGCCCTACGAGGAGCGCCTGGAGGAGTTGCGGAAACGTGACGAAATTGCCGCACGGAACTTCACGCGAACGGACACGGTAAAGACGTAGTGGAGAACCACCACGCCGGTTTGTTCGCGGAGGCACGATGGCAACACGAAGCATCATCAAGATCGACCAGAGTTTGTGTGACGGGTGCGAGCAGTGCATACCCAACTGCCCCGAAGGCGCGATCCAGGTCATTGACGGGAAAGCGCGCCTCGTCAGTGATCTTTTTTGCGATGGTCTCGGGGCGTGTATCGGGCACTGTCCGCAGGGCGCAATAACTATCGAGGAACGAGAGGCGGAGCCGTACAACGAGTGGCGTGTGATGGCGAATGTCGTGCAGCAGGGAACGAACACGATTGCCGCGCACCTCGCTCATCTGCGCGACCACAACGAATTCGACCTGCTTGCCGAAGCGCTTGCGTATTTGAAGGAGAATGGTATTCCTGTGCCGCCAACCGGCGGCGGGAAGGTCATCGCCACCATGGCTCCAGCGGCGTGTCCGGGGTCGAAAACAGTGGACCTGCGCGAGGCGTCCGCCCCGCTTTCCGGCGAAACCGTTACGGGGTTGCCCACTCAGTTGCGGCAGTGGCCGGTCCAGATAACCCTGGTGCCGCCCCACGCGCCTTTCCTCAACGGGTGCGACCTTCTGATCGCGGCGGATTGCGTTCCGTTCGCATACCCCGATTTTCATCAGGAGCTTCTGAAGGGTAAGGTTCTTCTCGTCGGGTGTCCGAAACTGGATGACGTGCGGCCGTACGAGGAGAAGCTTACGCAGATTTTTGCGCAGAATGAGGTGAAATCCATCACGTATGCCCGTATGGAAGTTCCCTGCTGCGGGGGCTTTGTTCCAGTGATCCGCCGCGCGCTGGCGGCGAGTGGGAAAGAAATCCCGTTTCAGGATATTGTGATCGGAATTCGGGGAAACCGACTGAACTGATCGCGAAGATGCGTCTGGTAACCACGGGGCGTGGCCGATGCTACGCCCCGTGATATTTTTAGACTGTCCGTTCTGATTTTCCGAATCCTTCATCCGCCCTTACCGTAAGGTTGTCATGGTTTCCGATTCCACCGCGACTCCGCTGGCCGCTTCCGTCGTTATCATGACAAACGAGCGTGAGTATGACCTCATGCGTTCGGTCACGGCGTTGCTCGCACAGGCTGACCCGTCCTGGGAACTCATCGTAGTAGATGACACGCCCGTGCTTTCGCCCGCGATGCAGGCATTTCTCGCGGAAAACGCCGCCAAGTTCCGGTATGTCCGGCTCACGACGAAGAACCTCCCGCGTGCCGGAAATGTAGGCATCACGCTGGCCCGGGGCCGGATCGTGATATTCGTCGACGACGATGTGATTCCGTGTGGAGGCTTCGTCGCGCGCCACGTGGCTGCCTACACGGATTCCTCCGTCGGCGGCGTGATGGGACGCATCCGTCAGCACAATTTCCCCGAGTGGGAACCGGACCCGAACCCGAGGGACATGGGCTTCAACGCCTTCTGGCACAAACACTTCAACTGGAGGACGCGCCAGCCAATCGCGATGACGCGCGGCTGCAACATGTCCTTCCGGCGAGACGTGCTGTTTGAAGTTGGCGGATGCGACGAGCAGTTCGTTGCGGAGGGGATGCGCTGGGATACCGACCTTGGGTACTGCGTTCGCCAGGCGGGCTACACGATCATGTACGAGCCTGACGCGTGGCTGGAGCACCTGTATGTACCCCGGGGAGGAGCGCGGAGCCGTGGGCTGGACCTCAAGAGGACGGAGAAGTATTACCAGAACAATTTCTACTTTCTTTACAAACACCGTCCGCCCTTCTGGAGCGCGGCGTACTACACGCTGGCGGTGTTTCTGGCGGGCTACGTGAGAAAGGAAGTCATACGGCAACCGGCCCTGCTGTGGAAGATTCCGCGCATGATGTATCGGGGCATGCGTTCCGCGAAGCGTCTTGCCCGCAACATTCCCGCCACCTTTCTTCCGGCCCGGGTGCCGGACGCCGCCCCGGGGGAAGCATGACCGGTGAAATCCCGCCCGTTGGTACGCATACCCACGTGCAGAAGCTTCTTCTCTCCTGGGGGCGACAGATTGGACACCGCGTGTGGGTGGCGAAAGGTGATCGAGGGCGGTACTGCGAAGGCCGCTTTCTGGCTGACGGGTGTATTGAACGCATACCCACGTTCATGCCGGCCCGCGTGCTCGCGATTCTCGAGAACGTGGATGTCGTCTGGTTTCCGTCGTCGGGGGCGGTGCCGGTTGCGTTGTTCGAGGTGGAGCACTCGACGGGTATTCTCGGGGGCCTGATGCGCATGAATGACGTGGTAACGACACTCGTGCCTCCCGTGGAAGGATGGCGCTTTTTTGTTGTTGCACCGGCGCGCAGAATTTCGAGATTCAACGGCGAACTTGCCCGTCCGACGTTCCAGGCCAGCGGGCTGGCCCGGGTTTGCCGGTTTCTCAGCTATGACCACGTTGTTGAGGGAATGCGGAACAACCTTCCGCTTCGTTGACCACCATGGCGCTCCATCCGGTCATTCAGAACCTCGGTGTGCTGGTGAAACCGGCCTCCGCCCGATGCAATCTCGCGTGCACGTACTGCTTCTACCACGAACGTGAGAGCGACCCCTATGCGCGCGTCGGCTCCCGTCGGATGTCGGAATCGGTTCTGGAGCGCTTTCTGGCGGAATACCTTCCCCTCGCCGGATTGCAGCCGACTCTTGGCTGGCAGGGAGGAGAGCCGCTCCTTGCCGGGTTGAAGTTCTTCGAGCGCATGGTTGAATTGCAGGAGGAACTGCGGGACAGATCTCAGACGATCTCCCACGCCATTCAGACGAATGGAACGTTGATTGACGACGACTGGGCTCGATTTTTCCACGATCATCGAATGCTTGTCGGATTGAGCATTGACGGTCCGCCAGACCTGCACGATGCATACCGTCTGGATTCGGCCGGACGGGGAACACACGCCCGGCTGATGGAAGTTGCCGAGACACTGTTCCGGAACGGAGCCGAGGTGAATGTGCTGTGCACCGTGAATCGCGCGACCGCGCGGAAGCCGGAGGCGGTGTTTCGGTACCTGGTTGCGCAGGGATTTCAGTGGCTGCAGTTTATTCCGGTTGTTGAGCGGCTGCCGAATGGACAACCGGCTCCGTTCTCGGTGACTCCTGCACAGTATGGCGAGTTCTTGAAGCGCATATTTGACCTCTGGTGGAACGACGGCACGCCCCAGGTATCGGTACGGCTTTTCGACGAGATCGTATCGGCCGCGATGGGACACCCTCCCATGATGTGCCAGTTGCGTGAGGCATGCGGCGGAATTTACGTTGTGGTCGAATACAACGGCGATGTGTATCCCTGTGATTTTTTCGTGGAAGAGCGCTGGAGGCTAGGCAATCTCACGGAAACTCCTCTTGCGGAACTCGTTAACGGCGAGGTGTTACGCAGATTCGCCGAAGTCAAACCAAGGGCCACACCGGCGTGCGATTCGTGTCCCTACCTCACGTTCTGCCAGCGCGGATGTCCCCATTACCGCGCAATTGGCGACCGATTCCTCGACCGCGATTACCTGTGCGAGGGGTACCGGCGGTTCTACGCCCACGCCCTGCCAAAACTGGCGGCGAAGCTCGGACGGAAGTGAGATCAGCACTCGTCGGCCGCCGCCGTCCTTTCGGCCACGCACGAACCTCGCTACCTTTCCATGTGAGTGATTTTCGGGTGATTCGAACTGCCTGCGCCTTTCCGGCGACGGTTGCCGGAGGCAAGAACGGGGGACCCCATGGGACATTGCACTCCACGCGTCGTGGCTCTGCTGGCTTTCGCCGTTCTTGTGAGCGGATGCGCCTCAACGACTGTGCAGGTGAAAGTGCTTCGTCCTGCGGAAATCGATCTGGGGGGCATTCGGCGCATCGCTCTGGGAGAGATTTCCGGAACCGGTGGCGAAGAACTGGCAGGGACGCTGGCGACGGGTCTGTTCAATACCGGGCGATTTGAAATCCTGGACCGTCAGCATCTGGAAACCCTCGTGCGGGAGCATCAGCTCGCAGCAGGGGGCCTTGTGAATCCGGAAACAGCCGCCCAGACCGGCAGCCTGGTGGGAAGTGCGGCGATTGTTCTGGGACGCGTGACGGAACACCGGTTCACGGAAACGCTTGAAGTCGGCAGCCCGAAAAAAGACGGCGAAGGGAACGAACACCGGAAGTACACCAGGCGCGGCACCGCGAGAGTTGCCGCCACACTTCAGATTACGGATATCGCGACCGGTCGTGTGATCGCCATTCGGCAACCGACCGCGGTGAAATCGGCCGCGTTGACTTCTACTGATGCGATTCCCGGGCATATTGACCCGAGTCCGCTCCTTGCGGCCGCGCGTGAGAAATGCGTGGCCGATTTCCTTCGTGCCGTCGCACCGCACGAAGTGAGCGAGAGTGTTGAGTTTGAGGACGATGACGACCTCCCCGGAACGAAACGCGGCATTGAGTTCGCGAAGGGGGGAGATCTGGAACGGGCCGTTACGGCGTTCCAAGAGGTGGTTGCGTTGCATTCCACGAAGGCGCGGACGCATTACAATCTTGGCCTCGCCCTCCTTTGCCTTGGCCGCTACGACGAGGCTATTGCCTCCCTCGACCTCGCGTACGGCATGACTGCGTCCCGCAAGTACGCAAGAGCACTCGCACGGGCCCGCGAGTGGAAAGCCAACGCGGAACGGCTTCGGCAGCAGAGCGCACCGGGAACTCCGTGATGACCGCGGGGATTCCGCAGACCCGACAGAACGGCAAGGCGTCGAGGAGCGGTTGTTGCTTTCAGGGTGAGTACTGGAGGTGCTGTGGAACACGCCTGTTTTGAACTTGCCCCGACCGTTTTCACCGGTACCCGGGTCAGAACCGGGTTTCACTGCCACACGGTGAATTCCGACGGTGGCCTTTCACCTGCCGATACTGTACGAACGTATCGCGAGCGTGGCTTCAGGGCGCTCTGCATTACCGATCACCGTCACGTGACGCACACGGAAGATCTCTCGGATGCGGAGTTCATCTGCCTTCCGTCGACGGAAAACGGCGGCATGCCGGATATCCTCGCCGTTGGGGTGGAATCATCAGTTGACACGACGCTCCCGTTTGCGGAGCGGGCGCGTCTCCTGGCCGCGCAGGGCGGGTTCATCGTAGCTGCGCATCCCACCTATTGCGCTGCGTTGCCGCAGGATTACCTCGATTGCGAGTACCTCCAGGCGCTCGAGATCTACAACGCGTACTGTGACAACGCCTACGTGAACGGCTACGCGACAGAACTCTGGGACATGCTGCTCGGGCAGGGCAAGCGGGTACTGGGACTGGCGGGAGATGACGCGCATTTGAATCCCGAGAAGGGGTACTATTCACACGCCGGGCTCGGCTGGATTGAGGTATGGGCACGCGAATTCTCCGAACCTGCGCTGGTTGCTGCGATGAAACAGGGTGCGTTTTTCTCCACACAGGGGCCGGTGTTTGAAACGATCGAAGTGGAACGCACTGCCATCCGCGTGACATGCAGCCCGGTGAAACAGGTGCGCTGGAGGACGTTCGGCCACGCCGGGTTCGTGGACCATGCTCCCGAGGGTGGCTCCCTGACGCAGTCGGAACTTCCCGACTGGCTCAAAACACGGGTGTTCGTGCGTATTGAGTTGCTCGACCACCGCGGGAGACGCGCCTGGTCGAACCCTTTCTTCCTCCGAGAGGCAGAGTGAGTCGGCGTTATGGCGTTGCACGCTAAGGGCACCCGTGACAGGTGCCTTTAGCTGCGGATTTCCCGCCCTGCGCGTTTGTCTTACTCCTCAAACGCCCTCTTGCCGAACCCCACCTCGCTTGCGCCCTCGAAATGCCGCCAGCGGCGACGCTCCACCGTGGGTTTGAGCAAGTTGTGAATGAAGACAAAGCGCCGAACCGGGTGCAAAAGTGAGACATCAATCAAAACACGACTTGCGCACGATGAAGCGGGGAAAGTGTCGGCAAGTCGGATTGATCAGATCACAGTGATGGGGTAGGCAAGTAACCGGTTCCATGCATCGATGTTGAAAACCGCACACTGCGCAACCATGGTACGTTTCCAAACACCGGAAGACGGCCCGTTCAACGGTAGCTTTCGCTTGAGTTGTTCGGTTCTAGCTAACAGCTCGGGGGCACCCAATGCGCTAAGAGACACCAGAACGTAGTAATGAATCGGTTTCTCGATTTGTTGAGAGGCCCACCTGTACAGAAACGAATCGCGGTATTTGTACTTCAGATCTTCGTCCAACTTTCCACTTTGCAGCTTGTTGGAGAACTCCGTTTTGTCGCTCGGATTGGACGCCGGGTTATCCGGGTCTTTGATTTCGATAAACAGATATCGGTCCGCGAGCTCAACGATGAAATCGACAGCCTTCATGCAATGGGAAAGCCCGTGCGTTGGCCCGTCGAATTTGCAGAATGAGACGGCATTGGGAACATCTATCCGAAGGCGTCCTTCTTGAAGAACACTCACCCGTCAGTTCCTCCCAGACTGCGTTTGACTTCCCTGTCGTACAGGCTGTCGAAAGCCTCGGCGATCGTATTGGGGTGGATCGAGAGGTATTCTTCCACCGAGTGACAACGTATCCCCCCATTGTCACGGAAAAGTGAATGGAAGACAGCGTTGTCTTCCTTCTTCTTCCGGAGATCCAGCTCCTTGAGAATCGCGTAATCGTGAGTGGCCAGGAAGACTTGGACACCTTCACGCTGAAGCGCTAGAAGAATCTCAACCACCGGTCCGTAAAGTATCGGATTGAGGTTCGTTTCAGGCTCATCCCACAACAGCACTGATCCGCTGAGAAGCGTGCCGTTTTGAATCAATACCCAAAGCAACCCCAACTTGCGGAGGCCTTCCGCAAGTAGAGTGAATTCGAGATTCCCCTGTTTGTTGCGCAGGAAAAACTCGTCATTCTTGGTCGTGACTTTGCCTTGAAGTGCCATCTCCAACGCCTTCAATAGGTTTCTGCGGGAACTATCGGGAGGTCCGCGCCTTACGGGCAGAGCAGCGCGCAGGATAATGTCTCGGTAGACCTCCTCGAAATGGATTTCTCGCCGATCGAAAAGTGCCTGAAAACCCGGTGCATTGGACAACATTTCTTTTACCGGAATGTATGCACTCTCCACGGGTTTGTTCTGCCATTCGGTTTGGCCGGTAACGGTAACTTGATCGGAATCTGATTTCGTGACGTGGTTAGAAAACGAAATACGAAGCGTGAGCTTGCCTTTGGGGGCCTTCGCTTTGAGGTTGCCAACGAACGCATCTGCGTCGACAACGTCTGACAGCGGGAATGATCCCTGGGCATTACGAAACGACATGGGGATGTTAACATAGTCGCGGGTTAGCGCAATTTCGCACGATGAGCTCTTCTTCCGGCGCTTGACCAGGCGCCCGAGCTTCCGACCAGACGGAAGAAAGACGTTGACCAGTTTCTCCGCGATGTGTTTCTTTGTGATCGTAATGTCGCAGGCGGAGTAAATCACCTTCATGAGGTGCGTCTTGCCTGTGCCATTGGCTCCGACGAAAACGTTGATCCCGGGGGAAAACCCGATTTCAATCTCGTCGAAAGCAGTGAAGTTTTTCAGCCACAAGCTGGTCATGCTCATTGCTGCCCCCGCGAATTCTGCCGCTAGTGCCGTGATGAGGCAAGCCCAAAAAGATGGTGCTGCAAACCAAGTTGATATGAGGCGACGTGCAGCCTGAGAGAGGTTGTACGCCGCCTGAAAAAGGTAATACAAGGGAGCGCGAAAACACCAATTGCTTACCCCTCAAACAACCGCTTGCCGTAGCTCACTTCGCTTGCACCCTCGAAATGCCGCCAGCGGCGACGCTCCACCGTGGGTTTCCAGACAGTCTGGAAGAATCCTTTGAGCCGTTCCGGGGCGATAACATCCTTGCAGTAGCGCACGGTCTTCTCGAAGTTCTGCGGGTCGCTCCAGTTACTTCCAGTGGGGATTTGATCGTACCCGTGTTCTTCGAGTTCGTTGTACGCCTTCACCGCAGTGATGTCGGTCGTGAATTTGTGGCCGTAGTACCAGTTACTCTGCAGGATGGATTTCGGCATTTTCGCATAGAACACGTCGCGATTGTCCCACACGTAATCCGACCAGATCCACGGCCGCGCGCCGCCTTTTTCCGCCTGTTCCGCGAGGAAGTAAAGGTCGTGCCACCAGAGATCCATCTGGCGACAGACGGAATAGGCGTAGAACTGCTGGTTGGGCTGGTTTTCCTCGTCCATGCCGAGGTGAAACAGCGCGGGTTTTTCGAAAAGTTCGCACACTTCCGCGATGATGTCGCTGCAAACCCTGTAGTAAATCTTCGACGACACGCACCGGGAGTAATCGCCCAGCCAGGTGTCGTGGCAGGTGGAGAAGTTCAGTTTCGGTACCGGTGTCAACCCGAGCGCCCGCATTTCCGCGAGTTTTTTCCGAAGGTGCGCACCCGTCCACGAGCCATCCACCGCCAGCTCCGGGTGGCTCTCGTATTTGAGCCCTTCTCCGAGATCGATGACGACCGTATTGACGCCGACCTCCGTGAAGTACTTCATGAGGTCGTCCCATAACGACATGTCGAATCGCATCGTCTGTTGCGCGGCGGTGTATTCGATGTTCCATTCTGGAGCTTCGCGGTCGGCCCACATGTTGTAGCCGAGATGCACAAGTTGTGCCCAGATGAGAGTTCTTGGGGATGCCACGGTATCGCCTTTCGCGCTGTGAGATTGTGACCGGAGCGGGTTTATTCACGGCTCAGCGGTCGAACGAACGCGCTGTCGGGGCGGGATGGCCCGACACGCGGGGAAGCTGTGCGGATCGGTTGTGTGTACAGTGATTCAGTCGGCTCCGGTGGCCGGGGAACGGAGCGCCGGGTTGTGTCGGGTCGGGTGGGCCGGCGAACCGGTTCCGCTTCGGGAATATCGTTGCGGTAGGTGCCGCGCGGGATGTGTTGATAGCGTGGCGGCTCCGTGCGAAGGATTGCCGCGGGAGGCGGTGGAGGGGCTTCGGTGGTCGCATTTGCGGGGCGTCTGCCGCTGCATCCGCATATCATTGCACACGCAAGCGCTACCAGCGCTCTATTCATCGCTTCATGACTCCCGTGCTTTCATCAGGGCAATCGCTCTGTTGGCGTGAGAACGCTTCCAGTACTCCGCCCTGGTCTCGAATTTGAACTCCTCGACCATGTCCCGTGCAGACACCGTGGGGTGCCGGGAAGTCAGGAGAAAGACGGCCTCCGGAGAGATGCTGTGGATTTCCGCCAGCGGTCCGTATTTCTTCTTCAGTGCGGGGATTTTCTCCTGGTTGCAGTCAATGTGGCATACGACGCAATCAAGGTTCGCTTCTGCGACGATCGTGGGGGAATACGCGAACGACTGCACGACAAGCTGGCCGAGCGGGTTTCGAATCACGCTGTTTTCCGCCGGTGTTGCGGAAATGAACCAGAATCCGTACTCGAACGCCCATATCTGCGTGCTCAGACCCCCGCGGTACATGGAGCAGAAACAGACGAGTTCCGCCCGGTGCGCCGCAAGGGAATCGGCAACGTCACGGAAATTGAGGTCGAAGCAGATGGCGCACCCGACGCGACCGATGTCGGTATCCCATGCCGGAGCGGTTGTTCCGGGAACGATCCCACCCTCCAGTTCGGGGTTCGTGGGATGCATTTTGTGGTAGACGCCGACGATGGACCCGGTCCTGTCGATGAGCGCCGCTGCGTTGTAGCGTTTGCCATCACGCACCTCGAGGATCGGGCAGACAATGTGGGTGTTGTGCTGTTTCGCTTTTGCAGCAAGGGTGTCCGTCGTGGGCCCCGGGATCGGTTCCGCGGAGGCAAACCAGTCCTTCCCGCCGTCGCTGCCCAATCCGGTGAAGGTTTCGGGCAGAACGATGATGTCGGGTTTGTCGTATGCGGCTTCATCGATTCGGGCAGATACCGCCTCGACTGCGCGCCGCGCGCGCTCGACGGGCGGCATTTCGCCGTGAATGCCGGGAAAACTGATGCTGACCAATCGCGCAAGTCGTGCCATGCCGTTGGCTCCTCCGCAAGAGAATTCCGCCTGAATGCCCTGAAGAAGAGTGCAGCGGGAAGCGCCTCAGGCGCAAGGTGGCGCGGCTGCAGAGGGAGATGAGTGGCGAGCCTTCACGGGCAAGGGTTGCCGTGTGGCGGGCCGCTGCGAGACAACCCTGCTTTGGCGGAAGCCACGGAACGCGCCGGGTGGTGACGAACGAGAAGGAAGAAGGGCGCGAGAGAGGATGAAGGGCTCGCGCGAAGACACGAAGACGCGAAGAAGGACACGAGAAAGAAGAAAGACTCACACGAAGACACGAAGACACGAAGAAATTTCGGTGGCGAGTGCGGGACGGAGCGAAACAACGCGGGGTGAGCGTTGCCGCCCACCCCGTGTGAAACCGATTGTGCGTAATCGTCACTTGAGCAGCGTCATCCGTTTGACGAACGTGCCTTTGTCGGTGACGATGCGGTAGAGGTAGGTGCCGCTTGCCACTTCGCGGCCGCCGTCATCGCGCGCATCCCACACCACCGAGTGCATGCCGGCGGAGAACGAGCCGCTGGCGAGCGTCCGAATGGCGCGGCCGTTCACGTCGTAGACCACGAGGTTCACGTGCGAGGCCTCAGGCAGCGCAAAGCGGATCGTGGTGCTGGGGTTGAACGGGTTTGGCGCGTTCTGCTCGAGGGCGAACGCGGAAGGTGCAGCGGCGGCAACAGGAATGGCCCCCTCATTCAGGGACGCACTCAGGATGCCCGGCTGCCCGCCGTCCGTTTGGAGGATGAATAGCGTGCCATCGGCGAAGCTGCTGCCGATGACGGAGACAAACAGGTTCTCGCCGCCCTGTCGGAAGGCTACCATGTCGCCGCCCGTGACGTTCACCGGTGCGCCACCCGGCAGGGAGAGCGTGAACTCACCTGCCATGAGGCCGAAGGTGTTCGTCGTGCGGAGCGCCCAGCCACCGCTCACGCGTTCCCACACCAACGAGGCGGGGAGGCCGCTGACAAGCTTCGGCATCAATGCCTGCTGATTCTGCACCGGGAAACGGAAATCGGGGTTGATGATGAGCTTGTGCAGGATCAGTGCCGCATCATACGCAGTGACCATTTCGTTCCCCGTGACATCGGCGAGAATCATATTGATCTCCACCGGCAGCTTCACCGAGTACTGGAGCACCGCCGCGGCGTCGGCCGCAGTGATGCCGTCGGTTTCCGTGGCATCGCCGTAGCGGCTGTAGACGTTCACGGTCACGTTCGCCCAGGAAGTGCCGTCGCGGTTGGTGGCGCTGACCTCGATCGTGAATGGTCCCTCCGCATCGTAACCCGGCGTCCACGTGAACACCCCGGTTTCCGGATTGATCGATCCGGGGGATTCCCCGAGGCCGTAGAACACGCCCTCCGAGAACGGATCGGTTGCCGAGACGGTGAAGGTCACCGGAAGATTGGCACCAACTGGATCGGGTGTCGGCATTGTGTTCCAGACCGGGAGGCTGGGAGTATTCACCACGTCAATCTGCACGGGCTGCGAGACGGTTGCTTCCCCGTCAAAGACGTTGAACGTAACCGAATAGAATCCCGACTGGAGGATCGTGGGCGTCCAGGAGAACGTTCGGCTCGGCGCGTCGAACGTTGCGCCGGACGGCAGGTCCGTGGCGGAGTAAGTCAGCGTTTGACCGTCCGCGTCGGTTGCCGACACCTGGAATGCCAGAAGCTGCCCTTCCGCGACTGCCTGCGGCTGAACGGGACTCCACTCCGGCGGGCGATTTGTGTTGGTCACGGTGATCAAAAATGTGTCGAATGCCTCGGCAGCGCCGTCCCACGCGCGCAGAGTCACCTCGTACACACCGGGTGCTGCGTCGTAGCCGGGCGTCCATTGAAACCACAGACCATCCAACGTCGCGCCGGATGGGTTGGCCACCATCGTGACTTCGAGTTGGTCGCCGTCCGGGTCATGTGCGCTGACCGGCACGGACAGCAGCGACCCTTCTGCGATTTCCTGATCGGCGGTCGCGTCCCACTCAGGAGCCCGGTTGACATTGTTGACGGTGATGGGAACCTGCATGTCCACCCACGCTTCGCCGTCGGTCACCTGGAACGTGACGGTGTAATCCCCGGCTTGCTCGAAATCCGGCTTCCACGTGAAAAGCCGTTCTGAAGGGGTGAAATTGGCTCCCGTCGGCATGGAGACGATGCCATAAGCCAGGGTGGTTCCCGCGTCTTCGTCCGTGGCGATGACAGTGAAGGACAGCGTTTCGTTCTCGTTCACCGCCTGTGGTCCCGTCTGCGTCCACACGGGCGGGCGGTTCACGTTGATCACCTCGATGGGGGTCTGGCCGGTCACTTTGAGATTGTCCGGACCCGAGGTCGCGGTGAACGTAACCTCGTATTGCCCTGCCTGAGCGTATGTCGGCGTCCAGGAGAACACACCCGTTGCCGGGTTCAACGTGGCGCCGGTGGGGAGGCCGGTTGCCGTGTACACGATCGTCGCCACGTCCTCGGGGTCAGGATCAGTGGCGGTGATGGTGAACGACAGCGTCACCATTTCGTTGACACTAGCGACCGGCGGTGGCGCAGCAGTCCAGTACGGGGCGCGATCCACGTTCGTGACGGTGATTTTGACCTGTTTGGAAACCGACAACCCGCCAGGTACCTGACCGGCCGGCTTGGCCATGTGGACACCGGTTGCCGTGAACGTCACGAAGTATTCGCCGGCCTGATTGTAGCCGGGAACCCAGTAGAAATTCCCCGAACCGGGGTCGAGCGAGGCCCCGGAAGGCAAGCCATCCGCGGAGTAATCAATCGGATCTCCATCGGGGTCGGTGGCCGTCATGCCGAACGAAAGCGCAGAAGCCTCGGGAACCGACCTGTCTGTGGGTTCGTTGGTCCACTGCGGCGCCTGATCAACGTCAACTACAGTGATCTCAACCGGCATGTATTCGGTCGCCTCACCGTCGCTGACCGTGAATGTCACCGTGTACGAACCAGACTGGGAGTAGGTCGGTGTCCACGAAAACTGCTGGGGAACGGTGCCGAAAGTGGCCCCATCAGGAAGGTTCAGCGCTCCGTACGTAAGCGTCGTCTGCGCGTCCTGATCCGTTGCGGCGACGGTGAAGGAAAGCCCCGCGCCTTCGTTTACAGACTGCGCACCGGTGAGCACCCACACGGGATTCCGGTTCACGTTGGTCACCACGATGGACGTCTGGCCGGTGATTTGCAGGTTATCGGCACCCGAGGTCGCGGTGAACGTCACGGTGTAGGGTGAACCTGCCGCGGCATCGTAATCTGGCACCCACGAGAAGATGCCACCCACGAATGTTGCGCCTGCGGGGAGCCCTGTTGCCGCAACCACCGGAACCTCATTGAGGTCATTGTCAGCCGCTGAGACGGTGAACGAAAGCGAACCCGTCTCGAGAACATTGGTTTCGGCGGGCGGTTCGCTTAGCCAGTACGGCGGCCGGTCCACGTTTGTCACCGTGATCGTGACGGTTTTCTGGATCGAGACGTCCACGCCGCTCCATGCCGGCTTGGTTGGCTGACCGGGCATGGTGGAGGCAGTGAAGGTAACGGTGTATACCCCCGCCTGATCATACGTGGGCACCCACCAGAAGGCGCCCGTTGCCGGGTCGAGATTCGGTCCCTGCGGACCAGGTTCGGGCAAGCCGGACATGCTGTACGTGATCGGGTCGTTGTCCTGGTCCTGCGCGTGGATGGCAAACTCCAGCGACGCATTTTCAAGGACGCCGGCGTTCTGCGGCTCGACGGTCCAGACAGGCGGGTTATCGGGCACATTGAACATACCGTCGATGAGCGTGACCGGCTGGTCATTCACGTGAGTTTCCATCGGAACGAACATCAGGCCGGTTCCCGAACGGACCGCAGTCGTCTGGGCGGTAAAGGACAGCGTCGCGATCACACCGTCGGTGATAGAGAGGCTGGCCTCGCTGGCAAGGCCAAGATAGATCGTGTTGTCCACGCGGTTGAGTTCTTTGCTCGGGAAGGGCGTGGAGACCAGCGACACCGATGCAATAGCGGCGGGGTCGATGGCGAAGGCGATGTCCACGCCGGTGCCGTTTTCCCCTCCAACGACGGTGCCGGTGATGGGGAACTCGCCCGAGGTGCCGGCGGGAACGGTGGCGGCGGGGAGCTGGAGATACTGCTGGACCGGAGGCGGCGGTTCGTGCGGAAAGTAAGTCGCCCCGATGTCGGTGATAGTGCCGTCGGGATCGTACGGGCTCTGCGGATCGCCTTGATCAATGAGCGGCGACCCCGCCGTGAGATCGAAGTTGCCGCCGGCCGGGTTTGCCCACCATGGGTTTTCATTCACGTTGCCGTCCCCGGGCCAGATTGTTCCTTCGATGTCAGAGTAAGAGACCGTGAGGTTCGTGTTCGGGTCGCTGGCGTTGACAATGGTGCCGGTGTTCGCATACACAATCGTGTTTTTGAGCATGACGTTCGTGCCCATTTTCACGTACAACCCGCCGCTGGTGTAATCCGAAACGTCGTTGTTGCGCGCGATGGTGCAATTTGTCAGATTCACCCAACCCGTGCCGGTTGCGTACAACCCGCCGCCAAGGCCGCCCGTCGCGTAGTTGTCATGGATGAGCGTTCGGGTAAGGCTTACAGACGGGCCTTCAGCGACGTACAGGCCGCCACCATTGGCCCCGGCCGAGTTCAGCATGATTCGTGAGTTTGTGAAACTGACGTTGGAGTTGAACCCCGCGATGTAGACGCCGCCGCCATACGCTGAGGCGTTGCATTGGGTGATCGTCACGTGGTCAAACTGCACGTACGAATCGGCAATGCGGACGCCACCTCCCCGATTCAGATAAAGCGGGTCAATCACTTCACCGGGGGCGGTTGCGTGCTCGATGTCGACCCAGGTCAACATGTTGTCAAGCGAGTTCGTGAACCGGAGACCGCCCCACGGATCACCATAGGGTTTGAAGTAGATGTGCGCTTCCGGAGTCCCCTGGGCGATAATGCTGCCCGGGTTTTCGACATTGATCGGGAACCCAGCGCTCACGAAAACGGTGACTCCGGGTTCGATCGTCAGGGGGGCGCGAACCGTAATCGGTTCCTGTACCCAGTATGCATTTCCCGCAGTCCATGTCGTGGCGACTACGATGTCGCTGAAGACGGGGATTGCCACTGCCTGCGCCGTTGCGGCGATGCCCAGCGTGACGGCAAGTGAGAGTGCCAGCGTTCGCAACGTTTTCATCGTGCTTCCTCCCTGAAACGAGACCAGTATGGGAACGCCGCCTGCTGCACGCGTCGGCCGGATCTTCTGCAGGTATTGAAGGTGGCGCGGGGAAAGATGAGCCTCCTCGTACAGCATAAGAATACACGCGTACGGGGAGACTGTCAACAACGCCGTCGAAAACTTTCTGCAACGTTGTGTTTCAGCCGCGAGGTCGACTGGCGGCGAGGCGAAGATCGCCTTCGGGATCGGCCACCTGCATGGAGAGCGTCCAGCGCCCGGTGAGGTTGCCGACGCGCACCACGAGGAGGTTCCAGCCCGCCCGCAAGGGGACGAGGGCATAGTCTGAGTCGCCGGAGGTGAGGCGGAAGGGTTGTTCGTTCGCCCGTGCGCCGTTTATGAAGAGGTCCGCGCGGTCGTTTGCGCGGATGCGTGCCAGGGTGGTGTGTTCCCGCGGGCTGAACACTGCGCACGTGGCGTAGGCGACACTGCTGTCGCGCAGCCCGAACAACCGATCGAGGGAGAGCAGGCCGTCCGCCACACTCGCAGTTCGCCAGTCGACCCGGCTGGCAGTGGAAGAGCCTTCCAGGGGGCGTCCGGTGGTCAGCGCTATGACGGTTGCGGAGTCTGCGTCGGGGGAGAATACCCCGGCGACGTGCCATTCGGTCACGGGACGGAAGACGGAGTCTGGAACCAGAGGAAGGACTTGCCGCACCGTGGGCAGGAGATTGCCGCGGTACTCCCGCTGGATTACCGCGTACGGGAGAGGCAGGAGCCGGTCGCGCGGCCTCGTGAACCGGAATTCCCTGTCCACGGTCTCCCCGGGTTGCACGGTGAAACGGGTTGTGTCGCCGGAGGCGAGTTGCCAGCCGTCGGGGAGGAGACCAGAAAAGTGCACGGTGGCGTCGAGCTTCTCTCCGAAGGGATTTGGCACGCTCACGCCTACCACGGACTGGTTCCTCGGGTGGCCGGGTCGTCTGCCCGGTCTGGCCGCCACGCGCACGGATGGAGCGGCACGGCCGGTCAGTTCCGCGGGCCGCCATACGTTGCCCGGTTGGCGGACGGATACGTGTGCGGAATCGCGCCCGTCAGCGCCCGCGTCCAGTGTCACGAGCGTGTAATGGTGGAACGGGGCGGATTCATCGAACGGGCTGTTGTCGACGCGTGCGCCGGACGGGCCCAGGGAGTAGTATCGGTGGCCGTTCCGTTCCTCCACGGAAAGCGAATGAAGGTGGCCGCAGAAGACCGTATATGGACGATCGCCGAGAGCTTTTTCGATCCGTTCCCACTCGACGGCGAACGAGGGAAGCGCCCACGCCGGCTGGTGCATGAATACGAACGTGTGCCGGACGTCCGCGTGTTGATCGAGTGCGCGGAGGGCGAACTCCACCTGTTCATGGCCGAACCGATTGCCGGGTTCTCCCTGGATTTCTTCGGTGTTGAGCAGGAGGAAGAGGGTTCGGCGGTGCAGGAAGACGGTGTACCGTCGGCCCAGGTTCTTTTTCCAGTATTCGGCGCCTGCCGGGGTACCCACATCATGGTTGCCCGGGAGAAACATGAACGGCGCTTCCAGCCGGTCCACATGGCTCTGGAATTCCTCCCACTGCGCGGCGACCTCTTCCGGGTAGTCGTGCCCGTCAATCATGTCGCCGACCATGATGACGAAATCGGGGCGGGAGAGATTGATCTCCTCCACCGAGCGGTCAAAAATGTGCCAGCTCTGGCGGTCAGAACCGGTTCTGTCTCCCAGAATGGCAAAGGTGAATTTGTCCGGGTTGCTGCGCACGCGGTCCGGCAACAGCAGGGCGTCGTCTTCGACGGCCTGGGCATTAACCGAAATCGAGCAAGCGAGGAGCAGCAGAGAAACCAGAAACGGATGCTTCATGAATCATTCCCGCAAAGTTTGCCCGGAAGTCGCGGCTTTCCCCGGGACGCGGTTTCTGTTCACCGGAGTGTTTTCTCGTCGGGGTCGGTCTTGAATAGATAAAGCGCTTCCGCCGGTCCTATGGTTCCGAGCCGCGGGGGCACATTCGTTTCGAACGCGGCGGGTTGTTGTTGTTTGAGAGCGGCGAGGGGTATTTTTAGCATGTTTCCGAAGGAAAAACCGGTGTCCCCTTCCGAGGAAGGTATCCGCTGAACACGAGACAGTTTCTCCGCGTATTTGCCTTTGCGGCGGTTGCCAGCCTGTTGCCGAACGCCGCCGTGCACGCGCAGATGCCCCGCCCGGCGACGGTGCTGGGTGCGCGAATCGGGCTGGAAAGCAACGAAGCCGCCTTTTTCGCACACGCCGACACGACGCTGTGGGTAAGCGCACGCCGCACGCTGAGCCGCCTTGCCGGTTCCGGTGTATCGCAGTTCGACTGGGTGACGTACGACGTAGGAACCATTACGTCGCGCCCGGATGAGGCGATCACGGCGTACGCGGTACGCGGGGATCGCATTGCCGCGGCTACTTCCCACGTCGTGAACAGCTCGTCCGGAAGCTACTACGTCGGCGACGGTCTGTATCTCTCCCGCGACGGCGGTGCAACCTGGTTTCCGATTCCCATGACAACCCTTTTTGCCGATCGAACCAGCATGGCGGTGCCGGGTGGCGACGTGCAGTCATTCGGCGTGTGGTTTGACGGCGCGGATCTCTGGGCGGCATTTACCACCGAGTTTGCCGTCATGACGCCGGATTTCGGGGTCACGTGGTACCGGTATCGGCCCGATTCCACCAACAATCCCCAGCCGAATCCGTTTCCGGGTGATCCCCAGCGCCAGCACCGGTACCGGCATCTGAATTACCGCGCGTTCGATGGCCTCGCGGTGCACGACACGATCTGGGTTTCGACCAACGCCGGCATCAACCGGTCTACGGACGGGGGCATTACGTGGCAGAACTTTGACGCAGCCAGGGCGGGCATCAGCGGGGATTTTGTCCCCTCGGTTGCAGTGGATACGGTCAACGGAATCCTCTGGGCGTCTACTCAGTCTACGGGACTGGATGAGAATTATCTGAAGAACAACCCTCAGGATGTGTTCACCGACGGCGTGTTTGATTCGCTTGATTACGATCTTGACCGCGATGGAGTACTCGACGGGCCCGGAAAGAACGGGTTGAGCTGGACGCGGGACGGCGGCCAGACGTGGCACACGTACGTGCCGGTTGACGATGCGTCGGTCGGGGTGGATTTCCGGGCGTGGGGTTTCGCATTCAACGGGCAAAAAGTGCTTGTCGGCGGTTCGATCGGGTCATTTGACGCATTGTTGCGGAGCGATGATCTGGGAACAACGTGGCGTCTGCAACCGATCCGTACGGCGCACGGAGATACGTCCCGTTCGGGGCAGGGGGTAACGGACGTTGCCTGGCAGAACGGAACGATCTGGGTAACCACGGGGCTTGGTCTTGCACGTTCCACTGATGACGGTCAGACCTGGGAGTACATCCTTCGCTATCCGCAGACGGAACTGCTCGGGGGCTCAGGCGTAGCCTATCCGGGGGGTGATGCCGCCGGAATAGCAACCTATGCGTTCCCGTCCCCGTGCGCGCCCCTTCGGGGCACACCGGCGCGGATCGTTTTTGCGCTTGCCGCCACGGCCGATGTCACAATCGAGGTGTACGATGCGGGCGGTGCGCGGGTTCGCACGTTGCGCCAGGTGTCGGTTCCGCCCGGGAATCAGACGGTCGAATGGGATGGCCGCACTGACGGGGGACGTGTGGTGGCGAACGGTGCCTACCTCTACGTGATTACCACCTCAACCGGCCACACCGCGCGGGGAAAGATGATGGTGTTCAATTGAAGACGGCCCGATTCCTGCGTGCCTTCGCCGTGGTGGCCTTTTGCAGTGGAACGGTGCGCGCATCGGGCGGGTACGCCAACCCGCTTTACCGGTACGGCATAGGTTCCAACGTGCTGGGAGTGGGCGGCGCCGTGGTCAGCCTTGCGTATGACCCGGCCAGCATTCTCGTAAATCCCGCAGGAGCCGCATTTGCAGGAAGGGGGCGATTCGCGGCCTCCCATTCCGCTCTGGCGTTTGATCGAACGATCAATTTCGTCGGGTTCTCCCGGCAGATCGATCCGCAGGCCGGGTTCAGCGTGAGCTGGGTGAACAGCGGGGTGAGCGATCTTATCGGGTACGATCTGAGCGGCAACTCCACGGGGCCCCTCGATAACAACAGCAACACGGTCGCGGCGACCTTTGCAAGCAAATTCGGCCCGATTGCTGCGGGCGTGTCGGCGAAATGGCACCGGATGAGTCTCAACAGGCAGCAATCGGCGGGATGGTCGTTCAACGTGGGCGCTCTCGCCCGGCCGCTTCCCGGCTTTTCCATCGGGGTTTCGGCCCGCGACCTTCTCGGCACCACGGTGTGGACCACGGAAACAGACGCGGGGCAGCTCAGGAGCGAGGATACGTTCCCGGTAACGCTGTCGGGAGGCGTGTCGTACGCAGTTGCACGGCTGGGTACCACGCTGGCGGCTGATTTTGAGCATGTGGGAAGCGAAGGCGATTATCTTCACCTTGGCACCTCGGTCGTCGTCAACCAGTATCTGCGGGTGCGCGCGGGGTACCGGTGGATCGGAATCGCAGAATCCTGCAGGAAGGCTGCTTTCACCGGCGGAATAGGGTTGTCTACCGCGTTCGGGGATAACAGAGTGCATTTCGATTACTCGGTGCTCAACGAAGCCCTTGGCGCGGCGCATTCTCTGGGGATGGCATTCGAGCTTTGAACCATCGATTTCGTTTCCTCACGGTGCTGGCGGCGGCAGGGTGCGTGCTCGCGCCATTGACGCAAGCCGCTCGGGCGATCGAAGTCGGCAGCACCGGCTACAAGTTCCTGCAGATGAACCCGGATGCCTCGGCAATGGCTCTGGGAAGGACCTTCTCCACTGAACGCGGCGGGGCGACTGCGCTTGCGGGCAACCCGGCAGGACTGACCGGGGTTGGAACGGTTTCCGCTGTCGTATCCCACACGGAATGGCTTTCCACGATTCGCCATGAGTTCGCGGGCGCCGCCATTCGGCGCTTTGGTGGTGTCATCGCCGCTTCCTTCCGGACTCAGTCCTCGGGTGATATCCCGCTTCGCACGGCGGACGCGGGCGGTGATTTGATCGGCCTTCCGACCCCGGCGCCGCTCGGAACGTACGGAGTGTATGACGCTGCGTTGACGATAGCCTATGCCCGTGCAACGACTCTCGCGGATGTAGGCGGAAGTATCACCTACGCGTACGAAAAGATCTTCACGGCGGAGTCTTCCGCCATGTGCGCAAGCGTCGGGGTTCAGCGGCACGCCGGAGACCTGATCCTTGGCGCGGCTGCGCGCAATTTGGGCTATTCGTCGAAGATGAAATACGAGAGAACTCCGCTTCCGTGGGATATACAGGCAGGCGCGGCGTACGACCGGCACGTCCGTGATGTCCCTTTTCGCGTGGTTGGGGATCTCCGTTATGCGCCCGACTGGTACGCAACCTTTCATCTGGGCGCGCAGGCAACGTTAGGGAACGTGCTTATCGCGCGGGCGGGGTACGAGAACGGTTTGACGCGGACTCTCAGTACTGCGGGATTCTCCGGCGGATTCGGATTTCTGCGTCGCGGATTTCGTGTGGACTATGCGTATCAACCGCAACGAACGGGGCTCGGAAGTCGACACGTTTTGGCAGTAGCGATCGGCGGGTAACTCGAAGACGAACGGTGCCAGTGGCTCAGGGGACAAATCCAGATTTCCCACCCAGACTCTAAGGAGATCATCGAATGGCAACAAAGGGGCTTCAGGTAGGATTCATCGGCGCGGGCGGAATGGCCCAGAGCCATATGAAAGGCGTCGCCAGGCTCAGTGATGTGAAGATCGCCGCGATATGCGATGTAGACGAGCAGCGTGCACAGTCGGTAGCCAAGGAGTACCACGCGGCTGCGTACACGGATTTCCGGGCGATGTTGCGCAAGAAACTCGACGCCGTGTATATCGTGCTGCCACCGTTTGCCCATGGGGAAGTAGAAAAGGCCGTGATCAAGAAGGGCCTTCCGTTCCTTGTGGAGAAACCGATTGCGCTGTCGGCGAAAATCGGCGAGAAGATTCTCGACGCAGTGGAAAAGAAGAACCTGATTACCTGTGTCGGGTATCAGCTCCGGTACATGTCGAGCATCCAACAGGCCAAAGCATTCCTTGACAAGAAAACACTCGGAATGATTGTCGGGTACTACTGGAGCGAAATGATTCGCGGCGCGTGGTGGCCCTACATGGAGAAATCGGGAGGGCAGGTCGTAGAGCAGGCAACCCACATTGTTGACCTCATGCGCGACCTCGGCGGCGAAATTGTTGAAGTGGACGCCCGGATGGAGCAGCGCGTGCACGGAAAGAACGACGGCATCACAATCCCGGACACGTACAGCGTCCGATTTGGGTTCGCAAACGGGGCAATTGGCACGTTAACTACCTGCTGCCTGCTCGGCGAGTGGAACATCGGGCTTGATATCATGGTGGACCGCGCCCGATTGCACTGGAAAATTGATGAACTCACGGTTACGCCGGATTCAGTCGCGCTTCCGGCCGTTGAGTCTTTCAAAGCCGGTGACATTGACGCGACGTTCCTCAACGCAGTGAAAACCGGAGACCGCTCGGCCATCCGTTCCGACTATCGTGATGCGCTGAAGACGCTGAAAGTCACGCTCGCTGCGACCGAATCTGCGACCAAGAAGAAAACAATCGTGTTGAAATAGCGTTCCACTCATTCTGCATTACGAAAGGCACATTTCACATGGCCGAGATGCTGTTCACATTCGCCTCGTACGCCACGCGGATTGAGGGAAGTCTTACGCCGTTGAAAGGGATGAAACGGCTTGCGGACACGCTTCATCCGTATGGCGTGAAGATCACCTGGCTCGTAAGCCACGATTCCGCCGAGGCGCTGAAAAGCGACTTGACCGAATGGCACGATCGGTTCGGCGACGACATTGCGGTGATGGTTCCCCATTTCAAGGGCGGGGCACCGGAACTTGTGGCGCAGGAGCGGGCGGCCCGACAGAGGATGCAGAAGATCCTCCCGTGGACACGCGCCGATATCGCGGGGAACCACGTGCGAAGCAGGGAATCGCTGGAATCACTCGAGGCAGCCGGGTTCATCGGGCTGTGGGGATTCTGCTGGGAGCAGATCGAGGTGGATGACATCACGGATCGTGGCTGCCCCTGGGGCTTCTACTATCTTGATCCGGCGTTCCGGACGGCTCCGAACACACGCCCGAAAGGGTTGATCGGCATGGAATGGACCGCGCGTGATCTGCTCAAGGCGTACCATTCAGGTAACCCGTGCATCTACAGCACGGACGTAAACGATGTCGCGCGCTCCGGAATGTGCCTCTGGCGGGATATCGAATACCTCAAGGGCATGTTCGACAACTACTATCGGAACCTGAGGTACAACGATCTCGTCCTGTATCAGGTGCATCAGGAAGCCCACGAGATGATGCCGGAATTCCGCTGTTACTCGGAAGAGGATTGTCGGGAAGCAGAGGAGATGCTCGATGAGCTCGCGGATTACGTCTTCGGACATGCACACATCAGGACCGCCACCCTTTCCGAAGCGGCCGACGTGTACCGGGAACGGAATGAGTTCACTGAGCCGAGTTACATGCTCTGGGAAGACACGCCGACTCCTCCGTACAACCTTGATTACTCCCGAGGGACTCCGCGCGGCCCATGGCCAAAGACGTTCCTGTTCTACGATTCGGAATGCCAGATGATGTTCGTGGACGGCAAATTCGAACCGGTGTGCATCAGGAACTACGCCGATAGAGAGACGACTGCCAGACGGTACTACCAGGAGGTGGATATCCCGCGGGTGCGGCTGCGTTCGCACACGCGATCGCCTTACGGAATGGATCTGCACCTCACCGTCGAAGCGTCGAAAGCCATGCCTTTCGGCATCACGATCTGGGAAGACTTCGGGCCTTATCTGCTCGCCGAATCCGTTTCAGAGCCGACGGGAACGGATCTTATCGCGTCGAGAATCCTTTCGCAGGAGCTGCTTTTTCTGCGGTACAACGTTCCCGAGGGCAGGACGGAACTCCGGGTGAGATTCAACAGGAAGTAGACGCATTCCCGTTCCAATGACGAAGGGGCGCGGTGCAACCGCGCCCCTTCCGTTTTTTCCCAAACAACCGACCGACCAGGCCGTCAGTTTTTCACGCCAGTTTTGTCAGGGCATCCGCGTCCGCATACACAGCCACGATTTCCCCGAAATACAAAGTGTGATAATCGCCACTGCGGTAGGCTGACCGGTCAATTTCAGCCGAAAGCGTTTGCTGAATCACACTGTTTTTCTCCACGACGCGGCACTCGTAATGGATTACGCACTCCTCGACAACCGGCGGGGCAACACGGCGACCCGGTGTTGCTGTCAGGTTTTGCGCGGCGAATTTGTCTTCGTCACGTCCGGAGACTTTTCCGCAGTATGCAACCGCACCGGCGAGGCTTCGCGGCGGAATGTTCACCGTGAACTCGGGGGTGGCTTCAAGGCATTCGTGCGTGTACCGTGACGGGCGGACAAGCACGCAGAAAATGGGCTTCCCCCAGATCCACCCGACCGTTCCCCACCCGATAGTCATAACGTTCGGGCGCCCGTTTTTTCCGGTGGAGACGAGAAGGGCACCTCCACGTGAAAGCACTTCGAGGCTTTGCGACAGGTACGCCGTGAACTGAATATCCTGTTTTGCCATTTTGCCGTCCTCCGTGTACCTACAGGTGATATACATGGGAGAGGTCGCGCCGCGTGATGGCGTTCCGTGTATCGACAATCAGCCTGCTTTTTTCGGCCACGCGATCAAAATCAAACGCAGTGTGGTCGGTGAGAATGAGTACGCAATCGGCTTCACGGAGAGCCTCGTCGGTGAACTCGACGCGTTCGACCGATCTTCCTCCGATGGAAAGTGAGCGGACGTGGGGATCGCAGTAGGTGACAAGAGCGAATTTCCTCCAGAGCTCCTTGATAATGTGCACGGCCGGCGCTTCCCGAACGTCTTCCACGTCCTTTTTGTAGGAAACACCAAGAACAAGGATTTTCGAACCGTTCACGCATTTCTTCTGTCGGTTCAGCGCCACGATCACTTTTGTGGTAACATAGTGGGGCATCATGTCATTGATTTCGCCGGCGAGTTCGATGAAACGTGGCGAAAAATTGACCTCTTTCGCTTTCCACGAAAGATAGAACGGGTCAATCGGTATGCAGTGGCCTCCCAGACCGGGCCCCGGGTAAAACGGCATGAACCCGTAGGGTTTGGTGCTTGCGGCTTCGATGACTTCCCAGATGTCCACTCCAAGCCTGTCGGCCAGAAGCGCCATCTCGTTGATCATTGACACATTCACGAGGCGGAAGATGTTCTCCAGCAGCTTTTCCATCTCCGCGACGCGCGGCGAGCTGACCCGGTGCACCCGTGGATTAAAAGTGCTGTAAAGCGCCGCGGCAAGTTCGGTACACTGCGGGGTGACGCCGCCTACCACTTTCGGCGTGTTGGCGGTCGTGAAATCTTTGCGGCCGGGGTCAATCCGTTCCGGGGAGAAGGCGAGGTAGAAATCCTTTCCCACGGTGCGGCCGGTCGCTGTCAGACGAGGCAGAATGATTTCTTCCGTCGTTCCCGGATAGGTAGTGCTCTCGAGAACAATAAGCTGACCGTCTCGCAGGTTCTGCGCGATTGTGTCAGCGGTGCCGGCGACGTACGAGATATCAGGTGTCTTGTTTTTGTCCAGCGGCGTGGGAACGCAAATGCATATCGCGTCGCACTGACCAAGATCAGAAAGGTTGTTGGTCGCCCGGAGGCGCCCGCTCTTCGTGAGCGGCACGAGGCGTTCGTCCGGCACGTCGCCGATGTAGGACACGCCGCTGTTGACGGAATCCACCTTGGCGGGCTGCATATCGAATCCGATCACGCGGAGGCCCGCCCCGGCGAACTCAACGGCCAGCGGCAAACCGACGTACCCGAGCCCGACAATCCCAACCTGCGCCTGCCGCGATTCGATCAGTTTTTCCAGAGAATGCATGCGTCTTGTTCGCCTTTCGACACGGAAAAGGGCTGGCGCCCCGTCCGGGAAGCCAGCCCACTCGCAATGTGCTCCCGCAAAACCACCAGGTCCCTCTCAGCGACGACCCAGCCGTTCCCTGAACCGCGCGCTCAGGTCTTCATCGCGGTCGTCATCCGGAACAAGATCGTTGATGGCACGGTCCACTTCTTCCCACGTAAGGGCGGCTTCGGTGGCCTTCATGATTGGCTCGATAAGATGCGTATGCCGCCCCACTGCGCGACTGATGTACGCTCTCTTTTCCTCTTCCGTCAGGACGAAACGAACGCCCCCGGTTTCGAGCTCCGCCCCCGCACCTTCCACAGCATCCTGGTCGATTCCCAGATCATCGAGAAACGCCTGCGCTTCTTCGTGCGATTCGTCCTCGGTGACAGTGGTTTGCTCCGGCATGAACAGCGAGTCTACGTCGAGCATGTCGACAAGAGCGCGTCCCTCGCACAGTTCCGCGACTTTGGCCGTTCCTTCCGGCGTGCCCCGCAGAACCATCACTGCAAGCGCCAGGTCCACCGGCGCTTCACCCAGTTCGTCTTCGGCCCGGATGCCAAGAACGAGCAGCGCATTGCTGAGAACCGACACCGCGGCGCGGTCCTTCGAACCCTGGAACTCCTTGGCGTCCACATCGCGGAACACCCTTTGAACGGTATCCGCTGAGAGAAGCCTTTTTTCGTCATCCTGTGCCATCAGCGAGAGCGCACGGACGTAGCGCTCTTCGAAACCGAGGTGGCTGGCAAGCACGACGGCGCTTTTTGCGGCAACTTTTTCCTGCCGAACGAAATAATTGGCCTTCAGGCTGTCAATCGGCGCGACCAGAGAGTCCATCTGAAGAGTCAGCGCCCGGTTGATCAGCTGGTACAATTCCTTGCGCGAAAGCACCATGCATTTCCGCAGGGCTGCGTCCCAGGTTGCCACGGCGGTTTGGAGAGCCGGGTCGGCGTAGTCGAAACGCTGGTCGTTTTTTCGACGTTCGAGTTCTTTCCGCCAGAAGCTGTCTTCCACAGAGCGAAGAACCCGCAGCGCCATTGTGGGCAGGGTTTTGCCAAGCAAATCGGGGAACTTGATGGTTTCCCCTTCAGGCGCTATCTGCGCGACGTAACGCTCCGTCGCCCTTCCAACTGCCAGTTTGATGGCTTCGCGCGCCTGTTCTGGAGATGGGATTTCCATGATCGACCTCTCTATGGCGCCGTTGCGCCACACACGCGGAGTTGCCCGCTCAGATACCCCCCAGCACTTTGTCGAGTTCAGCCAATGCGGAATCGGCGAACCCGCCTCCGACGCTCAAACCTTTCTGATCACCCCCTTCGCCGGGAACGAGATTCGCCGAGATCTCTTTCACCGTTTTCTCCGCGAAAATCTTCACCATTCCGACGGTGGTGCCGCGCGCAAAAATCGAGACGAGTATGGCTTTGTCTTCCACAGCACTTACGTACAGGTCCTTCTCCTTGCCCTGTATGTAGAACGCATTGAACTCTTTTTCACCCATCTGGCCGGCAATCTGTTGAGTCGAGGCGAAGTTGGCCGACACGAGCGCGCCGAACGATACCGGATCTATCGTATCCATGGCACCAGACTGGCATACGAGGTGTCCATCCGGGTCCACAAGCAGAACCGTCCTGATTCCGGCGTCTTTCACGTAACCCGCCAGAACACTCTCGATGGTCTGCATTTGCTCCGCGGAGAGAGAGCCTCCCTGTTTGTTCATCGTCTATGCTCCATCTGCGGCGATGGGTGGATGAGCAGTGACCGCGCCGGGTTATCGTGTGCCCTCTTTTTCGAGCTTTTCCAGAACCATACGCGTAACCGCTCTCAATGCCTCGAACACTCCGCGCCCTGTCAGGGCTTCCATTTCAAAATTTGGGACACCCCTCGGATTCATTTTGGCGTTCAGTTCCTCCACCGACATCACGTCAGGCAGATCTCGTTTGTTCCAGCCGATCACAAACGGCATGGCATCGAGGTCCATACCGTGTTCCTTGAGATTCTCCCGGAGGTTTTCCAGGCTTTCTACGTTGTCGTCGTACCGATCCTTCTGGCTGTCCGCTACGAACACGACACCGTCGGCACCACGCAGTACAAGCTTACGCGTGGCGTTGTAATACACCTGCCCGGGGACTGTATAAAGCTGGAACTTTACCTTGAAACCCTTGATCGTTCCCAGATCGAGCGGTAACAAGTCAAAGAACAATGTCCGGTCGGTTTTTGTCGCGAGGCTCGTCAGCTTCCCTCTGTTCGTCGGAGGGACCTTCTTGTGTATTGTCTCCAGATTCGTGGTTTTGCCACTCATACCGGGACCGTAATAGACGATTTTGCAGTTGATTTCCCGGTAGCCGTAATTGATCGTTGCCATGAATCACCCTCCCACGAGACCTGAATGTGTGTCAAGCCGATTCGCCGGTCGCTTTGTCGAACTGCTGCTGGACTGCACGCACGGTTGCGAAGAGATCGCCCCAGTCCGCAACCGGGCTGACACGGGTGATCAGCCATCCGACATGAAGCCACGTGATGACGAGGGAATCCCGCGTGCCATGAACAACCATGTCCGTGGGGTGGTACAGCGTGATGTTCTTCAGTTGCGCCCCTGCGTCAGTGACGAACTGGGCGACAAATGCGCTCCATTGCTCGTCGGTGGTCTCCTCATCGCGCATGGAACCTGACGCCGCCTTGCCCTTCAGTGCGCCGATCAGCAGGCCTTCCCGGTCAGACACCACAACGCGCACGACGTCCGGGCGTTCCGCAAGAGGAGCGACGATTCCCAGTACCTGTTCACTCATTGCCCGGTCCCTCCAGCGCGGCGACGACCAAGCGGGTGCGGGCCGCCAGTTCGTCCATATTGGACTCGGTTTCCACCAGACCTGCGACGAGACGCAAGTCGTCCGCATAGGCGGCGCCGAGCGCCCATCCTCCGTCTTCTCCGAACACACGAATACCCGTCAGGTCGCCGAGATCAATGAACTGGTTCATCTTGACGGCCAGCTCCCAGACGGCCTCAGACTTCGTGCCCAGCGAATCCGCTGACATGCGGGAACCACGTGCCGTCATCGACACAGGCTGGCCGCCTGCCATCACGCATCCGGCAACAAGCCCGGGTGTCGCGAACAAGTAGCGGGTGGCATCCGATGCCGCCTCATCCGCCCATTTGAGTGTTTCCACGAGCGATTGGTCGGCGTTGCCCGTTGCCAGTTCCGCCAGCGCTCGTTTCCTGGCTTCCACTTTGTTACCCGAACGGACGGCTGCAAGCAGGGCCGTCATACCGGCAAGCCGACCGTTTACGGCTTGAAGCGATGCTTCCGTGTCGGGCGCCTCGTCTCTGCGGAGCACTTTCGCCAGCGAAAGGCCCGCGCTGACCCAGGCGTTCTCTGGTTCTTCCGCAGACCAGGACTTCAGAACGGCATCAAAATCGGCCCAGTTCTCCGCTTCGATTGCCGCCTGAAGATCATTCAGTCGGTCAAATAACGCTGCCGGCATCAGTTGGCTCCTTCGGGAATCTGGGTAACCTGTGACCAGTCTATCTCGGGAAACGCGGATTCCAAAGCGCTTTTTGCCGTCTGGCCGTCTGCCTTGGTGGCGAAGCGCCCGACACCGACACGATACCACTGTGAACCGTCGTTTTTCGTGAACGGCCACACGAGCGCCTCGTACCCTCTCCGCTGCCATTTCGATTTCGCGGCGTTCGCCTCACCGAGACTCGGGAGGGATTCCACGTGGACCGTGAAGCGTCCCCCAGGGCTCGTGGGCAGTTGTGGTGCGCCACCGGCGGGTCGCGCCGCGGGAGGTGCTGGTGTCGGCGTTGGGGCAGCCACCGACGGCGGAGGCGCCGGAGTCGTTGCTTCTGAAGCTGGCGCAGGCGTCGGTGGGGGAGCGGGTTGGGCGACACTGTCCGCGGCGGGTGCCGGTTGTGGGGTCGGCGCCGGAGTGACGGCCGCAGTCGTTCCAGTCGTACCGGTCGAGGGGCCAGAGACCAATTCCTTCAACTTTGGACCAAAGAAGAAGGAGGCAAACGCCACAGCGATGAATGCAACGATTATCCACCCGATAAGCTTCTTTCTGCGGTGCTCTTTCGCCATCTCCGCGATGACGTCGTCGCCACCAATGTCGGCGATGGGGCCTGTCCATGGCGCGGGCTTTTCTTCCGCCCCCTCCTCACCGGCCACTGTGGCTTCGGGTTCACCGACGGGGACAGGTTCCTCCGTTTTTTCCTCAACAGGAGGCTCGAGTATGGCGGAGGAAACCACTTCGTCCAGCGAAGCAGGCTCAGGTTCCTTCTGTTCCTCGCCCTCACCCTCTCGTTCTTCGACTATGAAATC
This sequence comes from Candidatus Latescibacterota bacterium, assembly GCA_022706085.1. GTDB lineage: Bacteria > Latescibacterota > MWCZ01 > MWCZ01 > MWCZ01 > MWCZ01. The sequence continues at coordinate 309,331 of JAKJDF010000002.1, forward strand.
CGCCAGGAGATCTGCCGTGACGTCGGCTTCCTGGAGGCCGGCAAACGGTTTCTCCTCGGCGGGGGGTGTTTCCGCAGGTGGTGGAGCGGCTTCCGGCTCCGGCGGAGCCTTTTCCGCGGCAGGAGGAGGCGCCGCTCCGCTCGGAAGCACTGTCCCGAGGAGGTTGAGGTAATGTGTCGCCACCATCCGCGCGAGGCCCGGAACCAAATCAGGCGGGATCTCTCCTCCCTCGACCGCAGGGCCTTTTGCGGGCTCAGCCGGGGCCTTTTCCGCAACAGCCGGAGAAGGCGCGGGAGGCGCTGGTTCAGAAACCGGAGCAGGCGGCGGAGGCGCGGCGGGTGCGGCAGTTGGCGCCTCCGCAACGGGTTCTACCGCGGTGCTTGCCTCTTCTTCACCCTTGCCCCAGAGCGCCGACAGCGCGTCATCAACCGAGTCGAATTCCTGTTTCGCAGGCGGCTTGATGGGCGGGGCAACTACTTTGGGACCCGCTTTCGCCGCGGATGGTTCCGGTAAAGGCGGCGCTGGCTCCGCCTTTGGCGGAGGTGGAGCTTCTTTTTTCTCCGCAGGTTTCTCTTTTTCCACTTTGGCCTGGGGTTCGGTCGGACCGAGGATGGAGGAAATCGCCTCCTCCACTTCCTCCGGCCTTATCTGCAGGCCTATCAAAGGTGTGGTCGACTTTGCGGTCGGCTCTTCAACCTCTTCCTTCTGCTCCCTGGGCGGGGACGGCTGCTGTTTGTCCCGCGGCGCAGGCGCTGGTGGAGGTGCCGGTGTGGCAGCGGGTGCACGGATCGTTTCCGCCCGGGTTTCAAGGTTCAGCAGTTCCGGCGAGATGGCGGCGATCAGCTCGTTGAGAATCGCCGTTTCATCAATCGCATCCACCTGCTTCTGAAGGAATTCCGGAAGCCTCACGCCGTCCGCTTGGCCCGGCCCGACGCGCGGAGCCGGAGGGTTCGATTTCTTCTGTGGTGCATCCATGCGCTTTGCCCCGCTGGTAACAAGCCCACCGATCCGCGTCCCTCGAAGCAACTCGCAAAGGGGGACAAGACGGAGGACACTTCTCGGCATCCGGAACGATGTACGGTGCTCGCCCGCTCCATTCCTTTGCCACGTGTTCCTCAACCGTTCAATGTATGGTTTTTTTCCCTGTCTGTCTACCCCCTCCGTACCGAATCAAGTCAAATTCGGTACATAGGTGGTTAAAGTTTCGGTTCTGTTCGTCACGCACCCCTATTCTGAATGAGCAAGAATCCCCTGTCACAAATCTGGTATGGAGTTCCCCTCAGGACGCTCCGACGGCATTTCCACACTTTGTGCGCTGGTTTCCAGAAATGGCGCCCGAGCGATGGAGAGGCCCCGAACGGGGTGTTCCATTTGGCACCACGGCCTCATGTTACACTGTACCAGCGGGAATAGCTTCCGCCTGTGCACGGCCAGACAGACCCTGTGGCGATTCCCGGGGTGCGAATGCAGTACAGCGATCCGTCGCCGCAGGGGAGAAGCATCTCATTCCTGCCGTCACCGTCAACGTCGCTCACAAAGGGTTGATGAATGTAATTCGGGAAGGTTTCCGCCCATAGCGTCGCGCCATCAGCGCGGACGACATACACGTCCGCGCAGGGTGGGATGGCGGGATCGTTCCCGTACCCGCCTGGATTGCCGGTGGCAAGCAGGAAATCTGGCATGCCATCTCCGTCGAGATCGGCCGCAACGGGATTCTGCGCGTCGAGGTATGCGCGCGGCACAGGGTGGGAATGCTTCAACTCTCCCGTAGCCAGAGAGAACAGTCGAACCTCCCGCGCGCCGCTATTCCCGCCGTCACGCGTATTCGTAATACCGGCGGCGAGCAATTCCCCTCGCACTCTGGCGACAGCCAATCCGCCGCACCCGCACGGGGCCGTGTATGCCAACTCGCCGTCATCGCGGAAACACCACAGAAAGGATGTTTCCCTGTTGTCGTGATGCACCAGATCAAGGCCCGCGATGACGAACTCATCCCTGCCATCGTGGTCTGTATCGGCGAGGATGACCGGCGTAGACCCCAGGTCCTCAGGGAATCCATCCTTCCGCCAGAGGGCCCTGCCTGATCCGTCGAGCGCGAGGACGGACGAGGTGCCGTCCGGATTGCTGTACTCAGTTCCCACGATGATGGCGGGGCTCCCTCTCAACCGCGCAAGGGCGGGTCTGCCGTGGCAAATCTGGACGCGATCGGAGTACTCCCACCGCAAGTGCCCGGAACTCACATCGGAGCAATAGACGTTCGCGGAATCCCACCACACTATTTCCAGCCTGCCGTCGCCGTCCAGATCCGCAGCGATGCATGACCCGTTTCCCGCATGGTGGGAACGGGTGCGCGCTTCCCACACCACATCACCGCTTTCGGCCCGCACCAATCGTGCATACCCCGGGCGCGGGCAGGCATTGTCGGAGGAACCAAACGAGTAGAAAAGGCACAGACCCAGAAATGGATCGTCAATGAGGTTCGGGAACACGCAGGCGAGACGCTCCTCCGCCGCTTCCGCAAGCTGCGTTCGCCACACCGTTTCGCCTTCGGCGGAAAGGCAGAACACGGCGGATTCGCGGTGACCGGAGACAGATCGGGTACCGGAGAGGTAGAGCCGCATCTGCCCGTCCACCATTCCGGACACGATCCCATTGAGCCGGTAGCCTGTTTCTTTGCGCCAGACCAGATGGGGAGTCATTCCAATCCTTTTCCGCGCCATGAACGGGAATCCGCCTCGATTATGAGTCATCCGGGGCGTATGTCGTCTTGCTCCCGCGTCCCGTTTTCAGTTAGGTACACTTGGGGGTATCGAGACCACACTTTTTCGCGGCCGGAGTTTCGCAATGGGTCCGGCCCGCCGTCTGGCAAAGGATAGGATATGGCTGACACTCTCGCAATACGGGGGGGAACTCCCGCGGTTCCGCCCGGCCTCAAGTTCCGTATGTGGCCGGAGATCACGAAAGAGGATGAGGAGCTGGTGCTTGCCTCGCTCCGTCAGGACAGCCACGCATTCGGCCCGCACGCCGACATGCTGCAGAAGGAGTTTGCGGCATGGAACGGCAACGCGTTCTGCGCGGCGACGAACAGTGGCACGGCGGCCCTCCACATGTGTGTTGCCGCCTGCAACGTCGGACCGGGAGATGAGGTCGTGACGACGGCGCTTTCGTGGACGAGCAGCGCCACGTGTATTATCCACCACAACGCCATCCCGATCTTCGTTGACGTCGACTGGCAGAGCATGCACATGGATCCGGTGAAGATCGAGGCGGCGATAACGTCCTACACGCGGGCGATCCTGGTGGTGCACTACTGGGGCGTCTCGTGCGATATGGACGCCATCATGAGCATCGCCAGACGGCACAATCTCGCGGTGATCGAGGACGCATGCCAGGCACACGGCGCGACGTTCAAAGGGAGGAAGGTGGGGACAATCGGGGACGTGGCTGCGTTCAGCCTGAACCAGAACAAAAACCTTTGCGGCGGCGAGGGTGGCCTGTTTGTGACGAACGACGCCGCGCTGTTCGATCGGGGAAAGATGGTCTGGAGCTTCGGAGACATGCGTCCACCCAACTCCGGGCGGGATTACCACGAGTACGGGCTTGGATGGATGTACCGGACATCCGACCTGCCTGCAGCGTTCGCGCTTTCCCAGCTCCGCAAACTGGACCGCACGAACAAATGGGCACGGGACAACTGGGACATGCTGGACGCACGACTGAATGGCACACCCAATCTCGTGCGTTCCTTCAGCTCCGCGGACCGGCCAACGAACGGGTATGCCTACACGCTGCGTGTTGAGCCTTCCTACGCCGCACAGCGCGGCGTGAGCCTGCGGAAACTCACCGAGGGCATAGTCGCGGCACTTAAAGCCGAAGGAGTGGGGTTCTCCCTCGCCAACTGGCTGCTTCCGGCGCACGCAGTGTTCCAGGCGAAGAACGCCTACGGGAAAGGCGAGCCGTGGACAAGCAGGTTTGCGCGCAAGGACGTCTCCTACGACCTTAGCCAGTATCCCGTTTCGCAGCAGTGCATTGACACGTGCCTGTGGGGGGTGTTCAACCACCGGCCACCGAACGGGCCCGAACAGATCAACGCACTGGCGGACGCGATACAGAAGGTGTTCGAGAACCTCGACGAAGTGCCGGTGGAAGCCTGATTCGCACCGCGGAGATTCAGCCATGAAAGTGGGAACCGCCTGGGAAGACTTCACCCCCTCGAGGCCGCTCCATCTGCTGGGACAGATGCACGTCCGCCTGGGTCAATATGCGCGAGACCCGCTGACGGCGAACGCGGTGGTGTTGGATGACGGCACCACGCGTGTTGCAATGGTGTCGGTGGACGTGTGTGTGTTGCCGAAGGAACGGGTGGACGCGTTGCGCGCGGCGTGCGCGGTTTCATGCGCGATCGAACCGGAATCGGTCATCATCGTGGCGACACACACCCATGTGGCGCCGTGCACAGCGAACCTTGTGGGCGATATCTGCCCGGATTTCCTCGAAACGCTCGAGGGAGCGGTGGCACGTGCGGTTGGAAGGGCGATTGAAGACCTCGAGGAATCCAGCCTTTTCGCAGGGACGGGATACATCCAGCAGATGGGCTGGAACCGCCGGGGGCTTCACCGGGACGGCTCCGCCGGGATGTACCTCGGAAGCTGGGCGGAAGGGTTTGTCGGAATCGAGGGGCCACGTGACGGAAGCGTCCCGGTGATTTTCGCGCGGAGGCCGGATGGGGCGTTGAAGGCCGTGATTACCGGTTTCTCCACGCACCCGAACACGCTGGAGGGTGAGAGCTTCTACAGCGCGGACATTCCCGGTGAGGTCAGGCGGGTGCTCAGAGCCGTACTGGGCGAGGATGTGGGGGTGGTGTACTTTACCGGTGCGGCTGGCAACACGGCGCCCAGCATCATGGGGGATAACCCGAAGAACATTCAGCCTTGGCGCGGCGAACAGGGTTTGCGACGCTCGGGGCAGTATCTCGGTGGCGAAATACTGAAGGTCATCGCCGAACAGACGGACCCCATGCCAGACCCGGTGCTGCGGCACGCGCGAGCGGAAATCAGCATTCCGATTCGCCCGTGGGACGAGGGGTCAGACTTCTCGCAGTTCGGCGGCGGGATGCTCGAGTTCTTCGAAAGGAGCAAAGCCGACTGGGATCGGATGCTCCGCGAAGAGAACCCCGTTGCTACGCCGATAGATGTGGTAAGGGTGGGCGATGCGGCGCTGTGTTTCAACCCGGCGGAGCTGTACTGCGAGTTCGGCCTTGCGATGAAGGAAAAGTCGCCAGCGCGGGTGACGCTGGTGAGTGAACTGGCGAATGCGTGGGTGGGGTACGTGCCGACGCCGCAGGCGATCCGGCACGGCGGCTACAGTGCGCAGTCATCGTGGGTGACGAAGCTTGCGCCGGATGCCGGGTGGAGGATCGTGGAGAAGACGCGAGAGCTGCTCGGGGAGGTGTTTGGAGAGGGGTAGAAAGGTTTTCTGCGGAGCTTTTGAATTCGGAACGTCGAGCAATCCGCGAATCTCATGGAACAGGAGGCGTAACGGGTACCGGGAAGGATATCCCGCAGATCCGTTTCAACTCTCGAGGGAGGACTGGAACGATGGTATCCGATACTGTGCGCGAGCTGGTGGAACACGCCGGGATCCATATCAACGGAAAGGAGCCGTGGGATATCACGGTTCACGACGACCGGTTTTTTGGCCGGGTGTTGGGCGAAAAAAACCTCGGGCTAGGTGAATCCTACATGGACGGGTGGTGGGATTGCCCCAGGATAGACGAGATGATCTGCCGACTTCTCCGTGCCGGTATCGAGGACAGGGTACGGGGCAACCTCAGGTACGCGCTGCCGTTTGTCAGGGCGTACTTGTTCAACCTTCAGAAGGTTTCCAGAGCGCGGATCATTGCCGAACGCCACTACGACACGGGCAATGATCTGTTCTTTTCCTTCCTCGACCCTTACAACCAGTACAGCTGTGCGTTCTTTGAGGGAACCGACGACCTGAATCAGGCGCAACGCCAGAAGATGGGGTTGATCGTCGGGAAACTGGGCCTTTCGGCGGCGGACACATTGCTCGACATCGGGTGCGGATGGGGCGGGCTGGCGCGGTACGCGGCAGAAACGACCGGTTGCGCGGTTACGGCGGTGAACATTTCGAAGGAACAGATCAGCTACGCCCGGGAGTTCTGCAAGGGCGTTCCGGTGGAAGTGGTGGAGTGCGACTACCGCAGCATCACGGGGCAGTTCAGCAAAATCGTCTCCGTCGGGATGTTCGAACACGTGGGCCGGAAGAACTACCGGACGTTCATGGAAGTTGCGTACCGCGCCCTGAAAGACGATGGCGTATTTCTTCTGCACACCATCGGCAGCCTGAAATCGAAAACCGGCACCGACCCGTGGATCGAGAAATACATCTTTCCGAACAGCATGTTGCCGAGCATCGCACAGATTTCAGGAGCCGCCGAGGGGCTTTTCGTCCTGGAGGACGTGCACAACCTCGGGCCCCATTACGACAAAACGCTGATGGCATGGCACGGCAACTTCCAGAGAAACTGGCCGCAACTGGCGAAAAAATACGGTGATCGGTTCAAGCGGATGTGGGAGTATTACCTGCTCTCGTGCGCCGGTGCGTTTCGTGCGCGGGCCATTCAGATATGGCAGATCGTAATGACCAAGCACGGCACCGGAACGGCCCAACCCAAGTGCAGGTTCGTGCCGGTGTCGGGAGGCTGAGGCTGGGTTCCGGGAAGGCAGGCGCCAGGGGTTTCTGCGCTGAAAGCCGCCGGGATCCTGGTTCCCGCTTTCCGGGGTGACGGCAGAACTGGATTCCCGCCTCCGCGGGAATGACGGCAAATCGGAGGCCGGCAGAAGAAGAGGGTGCGGGAGGCAGGCGGCGGCCACCTGGATTCCCGCCTGCGCATAGTAGTCGGTGGAGCAGGCGGGAATGACGGGTCGTACTCCGGGAATCGCGAAAGAGCGCTGCGTTTGATTTACTTCGGAGGGTGCGTTTCGCTCCTTTGGGCTTCGGCGCGTGCCTTCAACTCGGCCACTTCGGCTTCGTTCAGCCGCTCTCCCTCCCGAACCACCGTCGGCTCAATCAGGTGCAACGGCAGGTCACGCGTGGTGATCCACTCGTCCCCCGGCTCCATGGTCGTTGAGGGGGGTGGGGTGATATCAACGTCGCCCGCGACTTCCACGGCGTACAGAAAACCCGGCTCCTCACCGTTATGCTTGATGAAACCGCGGGTGCCGGTCTTGATCGAGACGAGCGCCGGTCTGTGTGAGAAGACGCGGGCAAGGTCGCGGTCCGGTGTTATTGTGCTGCCTTTGCGGAGTACCGTCAGCCGCAAAGGGGAGCCGTGGTACCACGATGCGATGGAGGCGAAGTCGGTCCTGTCCATTTCCCTCACCTCACCGCGAGTTCCGAGGACAGATCCAGATACCGCTTGATGCCTTCCGGGGTCACGTTCCACGGGATGTGGTTGCCTACGCACATCACGTAGCCGCCCGTCATGCGGCTGGTTTCGACCATGGAGCGCACCATCGCCTCGATCTCCGCGGGGTCGTTGCGTGTGAGGACGCGGTTGTCGCCCTCTCCGGCGAGGAACGGGTTGTCGTAGTTGCGTGCGATGCGTTTGTAATCGGTGTACGGTTCGCTGATGATGCCGCGCGCGCCGCACGCCATCACGTCGTCGGCGAAGGCGTCCATGCAACCATCCGCCATGAAGATGACTTCCTTGCCCGCCGCTTTGACTATGCTCCAGAACTCCTCGTAACGCGGGAGAATGTACTTGCGCATCCACTGCGGGGAGCAGACCGGTCCGCGCGAGGTGACGATGTCGTCGTGGCACAGGACGAAGTTCACCGGCAGGCGGGCGAAGGTGCGGAACACGCGGCGGTTGATTTCGGCGAATTCGTCCATGATTCGTTCGAAACGCGGATCGAGGCATGTTTCGAGGAATAGCTCCCACCCGAAGGTGAGAAGCGGCCACATGAACATGGTGTTGTAGAACCCGACCATACTGGAGGAGCCTTCGCGGCCTTTGTCGCCCCATTCCTTCGGGTATCCGCGGCTGTAGCGCTCGTAGAGCTTCTCTTCGCTTGAATAGTCCTGCGATTCGACGACGGGAATGCTGGTGAAATCGCCCTGCTCGAGGGGCGAGAAGGCGAACACGTCTTCCGCGGTTTTGAACTTCTCACCCCAGTCCCAGTGGCCGGATTCGCCGTCTCCCCAGCGCACGTGTCGGCGCCCGTTGGCGTCCACGGAGGAGGTTTGCCCGTGGAGGTCGAGTTTCGGTCTCGGTCTTGGATCGTCCGTGTCCGGAATGCTGAGCCCGAGCTGGGGGTAGAGCTCCCGCAGTCGTTCGCGGCAGAGTCTCGGGTGCTCGTAGTAGTCTATACCGGTGAGATAGGTCTCGGCGTCCGGGCAGGACCAGTGCTCCCAGTGCGGGATGCGTTTCGGCGCGAGGCCCATATAGGCGAGGTAGCGGTCATCGGGTTGGGTTGGGGGCATTTGACATATCCGGAAACGGGACTGGGTGTAGAAGGAACACGGTTGGATATTTGTAATATCTACGAATTTACTGACGAATCGTCTGGTTACCTATCCCAACCTTCAAAAAGGAACCGCATGCCTCTCTCCATCGCGTTCATCAGCTTTGCGCACGGGCACGTAGGGGTATACGCCGACGTGCTGAAGATGATGCCGGAAGTCCGCCTCGCGGCATGCTGGGATGACGACTCCGTGCGCGGCAAATCCATGGCCGAGCGGTACGGCATGGGATTCGTTCCGGTGCTGGACGACATGCTGGGCGACGGAACGATCGACGCCGTCATCATCGGCAGCCCCACGAACAGGCACGCCGAGCATGCCATCGCGGCGGCGAGGGCGGGCAAGCACATCCTCTGCCAGAAACCCATGGCGCTTACGTTGGAAGACTGCGACGCCATGATCGCCGCAGTGCAGGAAAACGGGGTCACGTTCAGCATCGCGTATCAGATGCGGCACGACCCGGTGAACCAGTTCATGCGGCAGGCGGTGCACGACGGCGTGCTGGGCAAGGTCGGGTGCGTGCGGAGGCGGCACTGCATTCCGGTGCTGTTCAACGACGATTTCATCAACGGCGGCACACACTGGCACATCGATCCGGTCCAGAACATGGGCATGTTCATGGACGACGCCACCCACGCAGCCGATTGGTTCTACTGGACGTTCGGAAGGCCGCGGAGCGTGGTGGCGGAGATTGACAACGTCCTCACGACGGTCGCACCGGACGACACCGGCGTTGCGATTCTGCGGTTCGAGGGTGGTGGTTACGTGGCGCCCGGCATGATGGGCATCCTGCTCAACAGCTCTGTCACGCATGTGGGAATCAACACCACAGAGATGTACGGTGACAAAGGCGTGCTGATCCAGAATTATGGCGATGCGCCCTCCATGTCTATCGCGCGACCCGCTGATGCGAAGCCGGTGTTTCTCTTCCGGACCGATCAGAAGGAACGGGTCTGGCAGACGCCAGACCTCCCGATTCCCGCTTCGCACGGCGACCGGATTGCCGCCGTACCGAAACCATTTGTGGATTGCCTCCTGAACGGTGCACCGGTCCCGGCCCCTGCGGAAGAAGGGCGCGTGGCGATCGAGATGGTTTTGGCCGCCTACAAGAGCGCGAAAACCGGACAGCGAGTGACGTTTCCCCCTGTGAAAAAAACATGACGGCTGCGCAGGTTTTTGGGTGGACGTGGTTGGACACCGCGATCGGTCCCGTGGTGCTGGTTGCATCGGCTCGCGGCGTTCGAAGCGTGTTCCTGGACGCTTTGGAGCCTCCCACCGCGGGCACTTTCAGCCCCGCGCGAAAAGAGCTCGCAGAACAGGCAGGCGCGCTGCGCGACCTTATCGCGGGCACGCGAACGGATTTCCCGTTTCCCATCGACTGGGAACAGGGAACCGATTTTCAGCGGCGGGTGTGGCGGGCGCTGCTTGCCATTCCATGGGGACAGGTGGTGACGTACGGCGAACTTGCACAGAGAATGGGACTTCCCGTGGGAGCCAGCAGGGCAATCGGCCAGGCGAACGGGGCCAACCCGCTGCCGGTGATCATCCCGTGCCACCGCGTGGTGGCGGCCGGAGGCAGGCTCGGGGGTTATGCCGGAGGTCTCGAAACGAAGCGTTTCCTTCTCCGGCGTGAAGGGGTCGTTGTACCTCAATGACGCCTTCCCCGGAACGCGCGCGCCCGTCATTCCACCACATCTATGTTCACGTCCCATTCTGCGTCAGCAAATGCCCCTACTGCGATTTCCACTCAACCTCGGACCCCGCAGACCGGGCGATTTTCCTTCGGGCACTTGAATCCGAATTTCGCATCCGGAACGAGCAGTTCGGTCCATTCGCCGATATCCAGACGTTGTACGTCGGCGGGGGCACGCCAAGCTGCCTCATGGAGAACGAGCTGGAGGCCCTGGGTAATGTCCTCCGTTCGTCGGTGCGGTTCGCGCGGGATTACGAGTGGAGCGTGGAAGCGAATCCCGAATCGCTCTCGTCGTCAAAATTGGGCCTGATGCGCGCGATGGGAGTCACGCGGGTGTCCGTCGGGGTGCAGTCTCTCGCACCCGCCGTGCTTTCCTTCCTCGGGCGTGCACACACCGCCGCTGAAGCACATTCTGCGTTGAGACTCCTGGCAGAGGCGGGATTCCACTCGTGGAACGCCGATGTGATGTTCGGCATCGCGGGCCAGTCGCTTGAAATGCTGGCGGATACGCTGCGTGGGGTTTTGGCGTACGACCCGCCTCACCTTTCGGCGTACGGGCTGACAATCGAACCGGGAAGCAAATATGCGGAGGCAGCTGACTCGTCGCAATTCTGCGCCGACGAGCAGGCGACAGCCGGGCAGTACGAGTACGTCGTTGCGGCGCTTGAGTCCGCCGGGTGTGCGCAGTACGAAGTATCCAATTTCGCCAGACCCGGGCACGAGTGCCGGCACAACCGGGCGTACTGGGCGCGGCGGCCGTACCTCGGGTTCGGCCCTTCGGCGCACTCGTTCGACGGACACGCGCGCTGGTGGAACACGCGCGACCTCCAGACATATCAGGCCAGATGCCTGCAAGGCAAGACACCGACCGCGGAGACGGAGGTGCTTACGCCGCGCGAAGTACGCGAGGAGATCGTGCTTCTGAGCCTTCGCACGAAAGAAGGGCTCCGCTGGGATTCCCTACCCGACGTGTGTCACGCGGAGGCGCGCGCGGCGTTGAGGCCGTTGGAGGTTGCGGGATTGTTGGACGTAGGCGCAGACGGATGTCGCCTTTCGCGACGCGGGTTCATCGTCGGGGACGCGGTAATCCGCCAGATGGTTGATCTCGTGTGCGTCTGATTGGTCACAGTGCGCGTTTCCCCGTACATTTGCTCAGGGTCGGTTCGGCGTGTGAGGGGGCTCCGTGGAGAGAGATTGTGCGTTTGAGACATATCGCCACGCTGGTTCTGTGCGCGTGTACGGTCGTGCTGGCAGCCGGTGCGACTGAAGAACTTCCGCTGCTTCCACCGCTCCGAATCCCTCCTGTCCTGACCTCTGCCTTTTGCGAATACCGCCCTCTTCGTTTCCATGCGGGGATAGATTACTCGACCGGACGCCGTAAGGGACTGCCGATACAGGCCATTGCAGACGGGTATGTCTGGCGGGTGAGGGTCTCCCCTTTCGGGTACGGCAAGGTTCTCTACTTCCGTCTCAATGACGGGAGAGTCGCGGTATTTGCCCATCTGAGCCGCTTCACACCGCGCGTGGAAGAGCTTCTCCTCGAGAAACAGACAAAGAACGAGCAATTTGTCGCGGAGGTCTTCTTCGAACCGGGTGAAGCCCCGGCCAGACAGGGCGAGGTAATCGCGTATTCGGGAGACACGGGCGCCGGCCCGCCACACCTCCATTTCGAGCTGAGAAACGAGCGAAACGTCGCCCTCAACCCCCTTCTCCAGGGATACGCATTTCCGGACAATATCCCTCCTCGCGTATTCGCAGTAGCGTTCATTCCGCTGGACGGGCGTGCACGTATCGACGGGAAGCCTGAGTTCTCAAACGTGAAGCTTGTGTACCGGAATGGCGCGTGGACGATCCCCCGGCTTCCGGAACTCAGCGGGAGAGTCGGGGTTACCATCGCGGCGGCAGACCAGGTCCAACGCACCGGAAATATCGTCGGTATCTTCGGTACCACGCTGTCCATTGACAGGCAGGAGGTGTTTCGCCGTGAGTACGATAACCTCGAGATGGACAACCAGTTCCACGCGCCCTTTGACAGGAGCTTCGTTGTCAACCGGGTGACAAAAGGCCGCTACTATAACCTCTTCAAGCTCCCCGGGAACAGGCTGAGCTTTTACGGGGATGCCCCGGCCGGAGCGGGTATTCTCCAGTGTGGGAGCGGATCGGGGCAAAACCCGGGCCTCTCACTCGCGAGGGGCCTTCACGAAGCTGCGATCACGGTATCCGACGCCGCCGGGAACACCACGCGCGTGCGCTTCAGCTTTCGCGTTGACAGGAATCCGGAGTTTGTCGCCTTTACCCTGCGCGATTCCGCCGGTGTGAAGGTGTTTTCGGCGACGGCCGAGGATTCAGGCGACGTCCTCCGGATTCTCGCATCTGGTGGAGAAACAGGATCAAAAACCATCGAAGGCCGAGACCGTGTAGAGTGGACCATTTCCGTCAAAAACCCGGCGACACCCATCCGTGTCGTAGTGACGGATTCTGCAGGAAGTCGCTCCGTGCAGTCAATCCGCCCGAATGACTTCGCGACCGCGCCGCGGCTCCATGAAGAACATACGTGGGGCCGAGACTGGCTGCTGGTTACCCTCAAGACTTCACGCCCCTTGGGGGGCATTCCCTCAGCGGTGGCGCTTCGACCGCCGGTCGCCGCGACGAAGCTCGATCCGGCAGCCCTTTCCGCCTCGCTCTCTCGACCGGAGGTTCTGCCTGATCCAGAATGGCCGTCGCCCGATTACCGCGGCAGATGGGAGAACGGCAGTGACGGCACCTACGCGATCACCGAGCGCGCGGGAAACGACACCCTGCAAGTTCTTTCCGAGTGGGTCGCGAATCTGACGTACCGGCTCACAATACCGCTCACTTCACTTGGCGGGGACGTCGACACGGTCCGGATTCCTGCGGATGGCGCGGAGATCAACATCCCCGTCCAAGGCAGGCTTTTCACTCCCATGGGAGGAGTATACTCTCATGCCGGCGGTGCATGTTCGGTAATGTGCCCTCCGGGGGCGCTCGGGGAACCGGTGTTCGTGCGAGTTCAGGAGACCACGCTGCACCGGCCTCCCGAACCAGAACTCCGGCAGGTCGGAAGGGCGTTTCGCGTCGAACCTCAGGAACAACCGCTGGCGGACGAAGTACACGTTCAAATCCGTATTCCGGAAGGCGAGGACACCTCGGGCGTGGCGCTCTACGGAACGACGAACGGCACCTTTCGGTTCTTGAGCGCGGAAAAGGACTCGACGGGCAGGTACGTGCGCGGACGTACGCGGTTGTTCTCAACGGTGTGTCTCTTCCGCGACACTTCCCCGCCACGGCTTGTCGTTTCGTCCCCGTCACCGAACGGAACGATCAGGAATGGCCTCGTCACCGTATCCGGCCACGTGGAGGACCGGGGATCGGGTCTTGACCCGGGCCGCGACCCCTCCGAAGTGCGTCTCGACGGGAAATGGGTTCCGGCGGTGCCTGATGCGAGCGGTCATTTTGCGTACCGATCCGCAACTCCGCTTCCCTCCGGCCGTCACACGGTCTCCGTCAAAGCGCGCGATCTCGCCGGAAACGTTCGAGAAGTAAGCTTCGAGTTCAGGATACCGTGAGGAGGAGACTGGTGTCGGGAGAGCGGGATTTTTACATTTCCCGAGTGCATCGGGGTTGCTTCCACGTGCTCTGAGACGGGACACGGTCTGTGGCGGGACTGGTTCGGACTTCACGCGCTCTGTTGATCATAACGCGGCCGGCGAACGTCGTTCTCACGGCGGTTTCCGTTGCAGTTGGAGCTTCGTGTTCTTCCGCGCCGGCAGGCATCGCCCTCGTAACCGCGTGCGCGTGTGCTGCGCTAATCGCCGCCGGTGGATACGTGGCGAATGACTGTTTCGACGTGGAAACCGACCGCATAAACCGACCATACCGTCCGATCCCGAGCGGAGCGCTCAGCCGTCGAACGGCTGTTTCATGGGCGGTCATCCTCTTTGTCGCGGGTGTCTCGCTCTCATGGTTCTTGCCGAGTCACTTCGCCCTCATGGCCACGGTGATCGCTCTGGCACTCGTGTGGTACGCCGCGATACTGAAACGCACGGTTCTGTGGGGCCACGTCCTGGTCGCAACTATCAGTGGCAGCGCATTTGTGTTCGGGGGGATGCTGGGAACCCGCCTCGCTGCCGCGTTCGCGCCGGCCTTACTTGCCGCAGCGTTTCACCTCGGACGGGAGATGCTGAAAGCGGCGGCGGATTACCCGGGCGACATGGAACAGGGGTACGATACGATTGCTGTTCGCCGGGGTGTTGCACCCACGTGTCGACTGGCCTCCATTCCGCTTGCAGGCGTGATCGCGCTCTCTCCGATCCCGTTTATTATCGGTTGGTTTGGCTTTTTCTACCTCATTGGCGTAATTATCGTGATAGACGGGTTACTTGCGTACGTAATCGAACGGGTATGGCGATCGCCTGAAAGCGAAACAGCCGCGCGCATGGCGACATTGCTGAAATGGGGCATGGTGGCGGGCATCGCAACCGTGTGGGGGGATGTATGGACGCGCTCCTTGACGGGAGTTATGCTGACCTTGCGTTGAGTTGTCTTGTTCTGGTCGTTTTCGCCTTTGTGGCATGGCGACTGGAGACGGTCACCGCGCCCGGCGCCGCGGTGATGACGGGTATGGGCGTCGCAATTCTCTATGTCGGGGGATGGCACTGGCTGCTGCCCATCGTGGCGTTTTTCGGCACATCAGTAGGCCTCTCGCGGATACGATTCGGCGACGCAGAACCTCACGGGCCAAGAGATGCATGGCAGGTTCTCGCAAACGGCGGCGTTGCCACGGTGGGGGTTCTTCTCGCTGTTATGAATGTCCCGGAATGGCGCCTTGTTGATTCCCTCGCGTTTTACGCGGGAGCAATAGCGGCAGCCACCGCCGACACGTGGGCTACAGAGATCGGTATCCGATTCGGAGGTCCTCCCCGGGACGTGATCAACGGGACTTCGCTGCGCAAGGGCGAATCCGGAGGTATTACCGGACTCGGGACCCTGGCGGCGGCCCTTGGCGCAATGATGATAGGTCTGATTGCGGTCACGATACCCCCGGACCAGCCGGAGGACTGGGTGGCTCTCGGGCACGTGACGCTCGCCGGCTGGCTGGGTGCCATGCTGGACAGTTTCCTCGGCTCCGCGCTTCAGACACACTACCGCTGCCGAATATGCGGCGCGGAAACGGAATTATCAGAACACTGCGATACCGCGGCCGCCCCAAGACGAGGATTCCTCAGCAACAACCAGGTGAACTGGGCCTGCACCGCGTTCGGGGCATTTGCCGCGTGGGCGTTCGTCAGATGGTAAGGGCAACAGGCCTGGAACGCCTGCGTTCCCTGTGCAGCCGTTCCGTCGCCGATGGAGAAGTGCCCGGGGGAGTTCTGGTTGTCGGCCGACACGAGGAAACGCTCGTCGAACTTGCGTTCGGAAATCGGGCGGTCCTTCCGTTCGAAGAACCTTCCACCCCTGATACGATCTACGACTGGGCCTCGCTGACAAAGCCCGTAGTAACCGCCACCCTCTTCATGCAGGCGCTCGAAGAGGGGCGCGTGCACCTGTGGGAACCTCTGGGGCGCTGGCTGGCCGTTGCTGCAGACAGCCCACTTTCTGGCGTGACACCACGCCAGTTGCTGCTTCACACAAGTGGCCTTCCCGCAGGGCTTCCGCTTCCAGACGGAGGGTGCACCCGGGATGAATACGCAAACCTGATCATCGAGGCCGGTCTCAAAACCGCGCCTGACGCGGAGTTCCTGTACAGCGACCTGGGATTCCATCTCCTCGCCGCGGTCGTGGAAAAGGTGTACGGGCAGCCACTGGAAACACTTGCTCAGAACCGCATCCTCCGCCCGCTCGGAATGACCGACACGTCGTTCTGCGTTGCATCGGGAGACATCTGGCGTACCGCGCCTACCGAGAGAGCGAACGGTGAGATGTTGCGGGGCATCGTACACGACCCCGTTGCGCGCGAATTCGGGGGCGTAGCCGGCCACGCGGGCCTGTTCGGCACCGCACATGATCTCGCGCGTTTCTGCCGCATGGTGATCGGACGGGGACAACTGGAGGGAAGCCGAATACTCCAACCAGCCACGCTTGACCGCATGGTGGCGCCCGTGGACGTTGGGGGAGGTAATGTGCGGGCACTCGGGTGGGACGTCAACACGCGTTACTCGAACCCGCGGGGGGACATCTTGCCGGCGCGCGGAGTGGGGCACACCGGGTTCACCGGACCTTCCTGCTGGATTGATGCGCCGTCGGGGATCTTCATCGTCCTGATGACAAACCGCCTCCATCCAGACGGACAGGGGGACGCGGTGGGGCTTCGCAGACGCGTGGCCAATGTTGTTGCGGCAACCCTGTTACCCTGAAACCTCCGTCTCCCCCACCAGTTTCCGGAACCCTTCCACTTTCGCGAATACGATCCGGTTGGAATCGTGGAAGTTGTGCGCGCCGTCATATGCCGTGCGCACGAGGTAGATGACGTTGTCTCCGTCAAACTGCCAGTCCACGTACTGAAAGCCGGTGTTTTTTACCGAATCTTCCGGCGTCTTTTCGTGGTCATCCACCATCAGGGTAGCATGTTTTTCCCACACCCTCAGATCGGCGGAGGAAAACAGCGAGAGACGGTTGCGTCGGATCGGCACCGGGGAATCCTGCATATCGTTGGAGAGCATCCAGTAACGGCCGCCGACGGGATCCCGCCGGATGGTGAATTTGGAAAGGCCACCCGGCAGGTCAATGAACCCGGTCTGCGGGTCGAATTCCACGCGTGCGCCTTCGTCAACCACCCGGACCATCGCAGCCTTGTTGAGCACTGGAATGGAATTGACGCGGAGGATGTCCCAGAGTGTCCCGTCAGGCGCTTGGACCATATTCCCTTCCAGCCATCCGTAGACACCCCGTTCATTCGTGCTGAAATCGGGTGGATCTGTCCGGGGGTCGTACGGCAGCTTGTTCGTCATCTTCCATGCACGGGCGTCCAGAAGATCCGCGTCCTCATCGGCGGAGATCACAAACGCGCGAAACCCTTTGCCCCAGATCAACGGGTCGCAATCCTCGAACGCTCGGTAGATTCTACCGGATGAAAACAGCACGGGAACCGGCGCGCAATGGTAGTTCGGCGGATTGTGATAATGCCCGCCACGGAACAACAGGCCACTTGAATCATCCTTTGGATGCGTCCAGGTGAACCCGCCATCATCAGACCGCCGTATCACGATATCCCCGTACTGCGCGGAGGTGCCAAGGAGATACACGGCGCCGCGGTGCAGAAAAAGGCCGCTCCAGAACGCGCCCGAAATGTGGGTGACGTTCCACCACGAATGACCGTCATCTTCCGAGCGGTACACGCTGGTGAGGTGTTCCTCGCCCACATGATTCACAGGGCACCCGCGACCGAAATAGTCGTGCGTGGCGAGGAGTGTCCCGTCCGGAAGCCGGAGAATGCTTGGGCTTCCGAGGTAGGTCAAGGTGCGTGGGTCCTGGAATTTGACGCTGCTGAGCCACTGGTACTTTTTCGGCATCGGGAGGATCACCTCAGGGGAGGCTGTATCAGAAGTGGAGCTTCCGCCGTGTCGGGCGGACTCATTTCCAGTCGAGCGCGCCTTTTTTCCATTCGTACACGAGCCCGACCACCAGCGTAAGGGTGAAGACGAGCATCGCGTAAAACGCCGTCATCCCTTCGTTCAACAACGTTCGAAACACCATCGCCCAGGGATAGAAGTAGACCACCTCAAGATCGAACACCACGAAAAGGATGGCGACGAGATAAAACTTCACATCGAATCGCATCCGCCCTTCCGCCACAGGGTCCAGACCAGATTCGTAAGGAATCGAGTTCTTGACATAGGTATGGTGCCGCGGACCCAGTATATGCACGCCGACCAGCATGGAGCCGGCGGCCACCAGCGCGAGGATAAGCATATAAAACAAAGGGATATACGACGGATACATGATGCCTCCGTGCCACGTCTGTTCGGTGCTGATCTGCGTAACCTGCATGGGAAAATAGTCTCACTCTGCAGGTTTTGCAAGCTGCGACCCGGGACGGGGAAATGGGAAGGGCGCAGGCGTCTGCCGGACACCTGCGCCCTCCAAGGGGATCCCGGTCAGCCAAGGGGGAGGAAGCCGACCGGGATAAGGTGTGATAGCCGGGAGGAGGACCGTCCATCACACGGGGATCATTATTTTCCGAATTTCTTCAGTATTAACGCCTCGAGCGGCACGCCGGTTCCTTTCGGAGCCGTTCGCGGACTTGCCGCATTCATCAGTAAAAGTACGCAATGTCTGTGCCAGTTCTGGAACGGCGTACACCGATTTCCGTGCTGTTGCTAAACGTTTAATATTGTGCATTAACCCGGTTTTGGCAAGTCCCTTCCCGTAAAATTCTTCATGACAATTCTCAGCCGGATTCGGGACCGGGGAGCGACGTATTTTCGGGCGCCGTCGGAACGATCCTTGTTGGCGCACAAGCTGGCTCCTATCTTTGGTTTGCAACAACCGGGGCCGGACGTTCAGGCGTTCTGCATTTATCCTCCGTTGTTGAACGCGGGACATTGCGAGGTTTCCCCTTGAAAGAAGGTTTTCTCGTAACAAGCGTCAAAGACGTCATCCGGTGGGGCCAGAAAAACAGCCTCTGGCCGATGTCCTTCGGCACGGCGTGTTGTGGAATTGAAATCATGGCACTGCTCGGGCCGCGGTTCGATCTTGCACGATTCGGAGCGGAAGCATCCCGTTTCACGCCCCGGCAATCGGACCTGCTTATCGTCGCCGGGCGCGTCTCCATCAAGATGATGCCGGTGCTTCAACGGATCTACGAGCAGATGCCCGAGCCGAAGTGGGTAATCAGCATGGGCGCCTGCGCATCGTCCGGGGGAGTGTTCAATACGTACACCCTGGTTCAGGGGGTTGACCAGTTCATCCCGGTGGACGTGTACGTGCCCGGTTGCCCCCCGCGCCCCGAAGCCCTCATCGATGCGGTCATGGAGATTCAGCAGATCATCGATCAGGGTGACGTTACGATTGCCCAGTTCAAGGCGTTTGCGAAAACCCACAATCCGGCTCCCGGGCAGCCACTCCTGCAGGTCGAACGAGGACCGCGCGGATGAACGAGACACCTGCCCTCGCCCTTCAGTCCGAGTTTCCGGACGTCGTTCGCGGTGTTGCAAGACAATCCGGAACCCGTGAGCAATGGCGCGTTGACGTTTCAAAAGACGGCATTCTGCCGGTTCTCACGTACGCGAAAACCAGACTCGGTTATTGCTACCTTGCCGACATCACGGCGGTAGACTACCTCTCGATGCCAGATCCGCCGGAGCACCGGTTCGCTGTGGTGTACGTCCTCCGCTCGCGCGAGGTGGCCGAGCCGCTGGTGATCCGCGCGTTCGTACCGGAGAATGATGCAGTAGTGGAATCCGTGACGCCGCTGTGGAACGCGGCAGACTGGCTCGAGCGCGAAGTATTTGACCTTTTTGGGATCACATTCCATCATCACCCGAACCTGATCCGAATTCTGATGCCGGAAAACTTCGACGCGCATCCGCTGCGGAAGGACTTTCCCACGGAAGGCGTCGGGTATCGGGACGATTTCCCGATCGTTACGAGATAGACTGATCGACACGCGCGGGCGCATTCCGGTTCCGTCGGTCCTATCTGTGCGCAAGGACACATCGTGAAAACACACGCCAGCAGACCGCTCAGGTTCGCTTCCGTCCCGTATGATCCGGAGGCCCCGCGTCCTCCAGTCATGCCGGACCCGATAATGAGTCGAGTCCCGAAACCAGACCCTGATTCCGGGCGCACGATTTTCAATTTCGGTCCTTCCCATCCTTCCACGCACGGCACGTTGCGGCTCGTGCTGGAGGTGGAAGGCGAAATGATCACGCGCGCATGGGCGGAAATCGGTTACCTCCACACCGGGTTCGAGAAGCTGGCGGAAACGCTCAACTACAACCAGTTCATTCCCCTCAGCGACCGGATGAATTATCTCTCCGCAATCAACAACAACGTCGGGTACGCCCACGCTATTGAGGAGCTGCTGGGAATCGAAATCACCGAGCGGTGCAAGTATGTTCGCACTACCCTTGCGGAAATGAGCCGCATCGCCGACCATCTCGTGTGCATCGGGATGCAGGCGGTGGATATCGGGGCGTACGCTCCATTTCTCTGGGGGTTTGCTCGCCGCGAGGACCTGTACGACCTGTTCGAAGCCTTCTGCGGTGCGCGGTTGACCACCTCCGTGACCCGCATCGGTGGGATGTTGCGCGATGTTTCGGAAGATTTCGTGCCGGGAGTCCGCGCATTTCTGGACAAACTCGAAGAAACGCTGCGCGAGACCGACAGGCTTCTTACCCGCAACCGGATCTGGATGGACCGCACTCAGGGAATCGGTGTTCTTTCCAAAGAAGACGCCCTGCGTTACTGCGTAACGGGTCCCGTGTTGCGGGGAAGCGGGATTGACCATGACATTCGGAAGGTGCAGCCGTATTTCGCGTACGACCGAATTGATTTCGACGTTCCGATAGGCTCGCACGGCGACGTGTACGACAGATACCTCGTACGCCTCGAGGAGATGTGGCAGAGCATAAGAATCATACGACAGGTGCTGGACGACCTCCCCGGCGGGCCGATCAACGTGTACGACAACAAGCGCGTGCTTCCCCCGAAGGAGGAAGTGTTTACGACGATTGAAGGAATGATCCACCACTTCGAGCTCACGATGCCGAAGTTTGGTTTCAAGACAGAAGTCGGCGGGCAGATCTATTCGTGCACCGAGTCTCCCTGCGGTGAGCTGGGCTTCTATGTGGTGTCGGACGGTTCGGGGAACCCGTACCGTCTGCGTGTTCGCCCCCCGTCGTTTGTGAACTACGCCCCGATCGAGCACCTCGTGAAAGGCGCGACCATTTCCGACGTGGTGGCCATCATCGGCAGTCTGAACATCATCGTCGGGGAACTTGACCGGTAAATCGGCGCGGGAATATCTCAATGGCACTGCAGATCAGCCAGACGACACAGGAGAAAATTGCGGAACTGCTGACCCGTTACCCGGTGAAGCAGGGGGCGCTGCTGCCAATCCTTCACCTCGTGCAGGACGAACTCGGCGCTCTTTCGCTCGAGGCTTTGGACTGGGTCGCCCGGCAGATCGAAGTCTCCCCCGCAACCGTGTACGGCGTGGCGACGTTCTACCCGATGTTTCGCATGGAACCGGTCGGCCGCCGTCACATCAAGGTGTGTGCAAGCCTGCCGTGTGCGCTGGCAGGATGTCGGGAACTCATCAGAGCGCTCGAAGACAAACTGGGTATCGAGGTTGGACAGACGACGCCTGACGGGGAATACACACTTTCCAAGACCGAATGCCTTGCCGCGTGCACCGAAGCCCCCGCCGTGCTGGTGAACAAAAAGCTGCACCGGCAGGTGACGGCGGAACGTGTTCGGGAATTTCTCGACGCTCTTGAAAAAAAGGCCTAGTCTACGCGTCGCACACACACCCGCAGGTCGTGCGCGGGAACCGGAATATCGGCACCCGGGCCGAACACTTCCCCGGTAAGAATGTCCTCGAGACTCGGTGCGCCCGCCTCGTCTCTCCAGAAACCTGCCTGACTGCCCAGATTGACCAGTGAAACGAGTTCCGCACCCTGCCAGAATCTCCGGTGCATCACCACCTCCCCCTGCCTCGCGCGCGGGACCTCGATCGAATCAAGAATCCGGCCCAACGCGGCGCGGGTCCCATGACATCCCTCGCTCAGTGACGCGTACGCGAACATCGTCCCGAACAGATACACCCTCCCGTTTCCACGCCGATTCATGACCCCGGCAACCGCATTCCTGCCCCCGGGCTCCGGAACACGCAGCACGGGCCGAGATCTGACCGGTTCGAATGTCTGCACGTAGAACGAAGCCCGCAATGCAAGGGATTCCAGTTCCGCCGTTCCTTTCAGAACGACAGGCGCCCGCAGATCACCTGCACGACCGGGTTTCGGCGTCCATCTCCAAAGGGACGACTCTTCCGCCACCTGGCACAGAGACTTCTGCCGCACCCCGAACAGTAGTTCCGCTTCCGGCGACATCCCGCTCTGGTACGCCCACCCATATTCAGAGAAGCGCGCCGGCGTTGGTCCGGAGACGAGAACCCCGCCAGCTTCGACGTACGCCGCCAGTTTTCGCACCGTCCGCTCCGCCATGGCTGCCGCGAAAGGCATGAACAGTATCCTGCGGCGGGCGAGGGCCTGGCCGTCTGAACGATTCACGTCCACGAAGTTCGGGTCCACACCGAGGGTGAGCAACGCCTCGTACACGCCGCGCAAGGGCATGTTCGCATGCACGCCGGCATCTGAACCCTCGAGGAACAGACTCGTGTCGTCATCAACGCCGATGCCGACGGGGGAGACAGGTTTTCGGGAGTTCGCCAGCAGGTCAGAGTGCCGTTTGAGAGCATCTCCGAACTCTCGCAGGGCCTCGGCGTGCGGGGTCAACCCACCGTTCCCGTCGAGGAAGCCCTGACCCTGCGCTTCGTCCCAGAATATCTCCGGGCGCGTATTCCACAGTACGACACCCTGAGAGCCCGCAGCGATCTGGAGAAGCAGCCAGCGGCGCAGATCCTCGCGCGTAACATCACCCTTCACATGCAGGCCCACGTTGTAGGGCCCGCACGCTATCTCAGATATCAGATAACGAGTTGGTCCCGAGGCAGTGCATCGGCCGTAGTTGAGGTGGTAGAGCGATGACCAGAGTTCGTGCCGGCGGTCTTCCACCTCCTCGAGTATGCCACCGGGGTGTTCCCAGCCGTGGTAGAGCTGTGCGGTAGGATAGAACGACGTGCCGTAGTAGTCCGCAAGGCGCGACCAGGCGAACTCCCAGGCAGCGCCGAACAGGGGGTGGCAGGTATGGAAGGCGACGCGGGTCGGGCTGCCGGCTCCCTTCCGTATCACCCGTTTCCGCTCCTCCACCACTCCCGGCAGATACCCCTCGAACACAAACCGTCGCCAGTCCATAAACGAGGGCACCTTTGTATAGAGGCGCGGCGGTTCCACGCGCTCCCATGACGGGAATCGGGTACCCCACGCGTTGTTAAGCGCTTCGAGTGACGCGTGCCGGGCTTTCAGCCAATCCCGAAACGCGTCCAGCGTCTCAGGATTGAACGGCACGTTGCGGTCCGGGCCGGATGCGCCGGGATTCACCATCGCCAGCGAGATTTCCTGCCAGAGATTCCAGTACGCGATGTGTTTGAAGCCGCGCGTGGTTTCCATGAGCGCATCGAGAAAGCGTCTGGCCTCCCTTCGCACGCCGGTGTGGTCCCAGCATGGCCCCGGTTTGCCGTCCGCCGGCAACACGTACTGAGTCGGGTCTTCAATCCTGTTCCCCCTCGCGTTCATGAGGCGGCAGTCCGGGTAGGTGTCCCACACCCATTTCGGCATCTGTTCCATGGTCAGCGTGATGGAAGCGAAAAGGCCGATTCTGTCAGATTCCGCCAGAAGGGTGACCAGGTCACCGAAATCATACTTCCCGTCGTCGGGATTGCACCACGACCAGCTTATCTGGAAGTTGGCGAGGTTCATGCCGAGGCGTTTCATCGTCTGCATGTCCTCGACCACCTGCCCGAGAGGAGGTGATGGTACCCGGTAGCAGTGCGCGCCGAAAAGGTAAATGCGGTCGAGATCGTCCATGGTGGTGCCCCTTTTCGGGAGTTCGTGCGGCTCGTGGACGCCGGGGATGGTGCGACGGGTAGAAGGTCGCTCGTTCGGGTTCGATTTACAACCGTGCGGGCGGCAAATCCGTTCGGTTGCGTCTGGCAGTTCTGCTCCGGAAATTCATGCAGTGCCCGGGAACGTTTCCCACCACCAACGGGGAGTCCACAATGAAACGGATCGGGGTTGTGCTCATGGCAGCGACGGTTTTTGCGGGATGCGCGGCGCGGACGCACACGCCGCGAGCGCGGACGCATACCCCGCGAGCACCCAACTGGATCAGTGAGGTGAGGTACCAGGACCCGCGCACGCAGTGCTATCTCGGCAGCCCGAGCATCGTCCGCCTTCCGGACGGCGCGCTTCTGGCCTCCCATGACTATTTCGGGCCCGGCGCGCCCCTCAACCACGAGGGGCAGGAGTTTCTGACGAGCGTGTACCGCTCGGAGGACAACGGACGCACGTGGCAGCATCTGCAACATCTGGCGGGTCAGTACTGGTCCGGGCTGTTCGTGCACAAAGGCGCGGTGTATATCCTTGGCACGTCCGCGCACAACGAGCACATCGTGATCCGGCGCAGCACGAACGGCGGCTACACGTGGACGATACCGGTTGACGACACGACCGGCCTGTTGTTCCGCGGCGGCATCGGCGATAACCCGCCGGGCTACCACTGCGCGCCCGTGCCGGTGCTCAGGGCGCAAGGCCGCATCTGGCGCGCGTTTGAAGACAACGCGGGGCCGGAGGGGTTCGCCCGCAGCTTCAAGGCGCTGGTCATCTCCGCCGATGAGAACGCCGACCTTCTGCACGCTTCAAGCTGGCGGATGACGAACAAACTGCTGTTCGACCAGACACATAACCCGGCCGGGTGGGGAGCGCTCGAGGGTGGCAGCATGGGCTGGCTCGAAGGGAACATAGTCGAAGGGCCTGATGGCAGGATGTGGGACATCCTGCGCCTCAACTCCTATCCCGTCCTTAACAAAGGCGCCATGGTGCGGGTGCTGGATGAGGGGCGCCGCATGGAGTTCGACCCGGCAACCGGGTTCATTGATCTGCCGGGCGGGGCGTCGAAGTTCACCATCAGGCGCGATCCCCAGACCGGCCTCTACTGGATGCTCTCCAACGACATGGAGGACGGCGCGCGCCCGGTAAGGCGCAACCGTCTCTCGCTCTTCAGTTCCGCGGATCTGCGCAACTGGACGAAACGCGCCACGCTTCTGGAGTTCTACGGCGACGACCCGGCGCAGGCACCGAAAACGACAGGATTTCAGTACGTGGACTGGCAATTCGACGGGGAGGACATCATATACCTCGTACGGACGGCGTACGACGGCGCGCACAACTTTCACGACTCGAACCGTATCACATTCGGGAAGGTCGAAGGCTTCCGGGCGCTGGCAAGGTAGCACATTCATTACGTGACGCGGATATGGGAGAAACCACCAGATGGCGGAAATGAAGGTCACCGTTGGCGGGCTGAAGGGCAAAATGCAGCTCACCGCAAAGGGCCACGCCGACCACGAATTGAAAATCGATTACTTCGCGCCGATGGGAGAGGACACGGGCTTCACGCCGCTGGAGCTGGTGCTGGCCGGCCTTGCGGGGTGCAGCGCGCACACGATCATGTTCCTGCTGGGAAAAGCGGGGAAGAAGGTGGACGACATCCGTGTCGAAGCCGTCGGCCAGCGCCGCGAGGAACACCCCACGATGGTCACCCATGTGGAGTTGCGCATCTCCGTGAAAGGGGACGGGCTGGAGAAGCCGATCGTGGAGCGGGTCATTCAGGCCGCAGAGGAGAAGTTCTGCCCCGTCTGGGCGATGCTGAAGACGACGGTGAAAATCACCTGGACGTGTGAGGTGGGGGTAAGTCGTTAACCAGCGGGAGATTCTTCGCCGCGCTCAGAATGACAGATCAGCGCAGGGTAGCACGGACGTCCTTCGCGCGCCTCATATTGCGGGGCAAACGTGGCTTCGCACCACAAAAGAGCAAGCCGGGTCAGGGCATGCACGGGTGCGATGCGCGGCGCTCTCGGCGAGAGCGCCCTACCGTTGCACGCGCCGGTATCTTCTCACGCCATTTGACACGCGCGGCGCATGCCACTGAAGCCCGTCTAGATTGGGAACTGTCATGAACACTCTTCACATGACCACCACCGCCGTCCGCCTGCTTGAGCGCTGGGCGGGGTGGGCACAGACGCAGATGGTGGCCCTGCCGGGCGCATCGGACTTGCGCATATTCGGGTCCGGGTACCTCCACTGGGGTGTGCAGTCGAACTGGAACTTCGCTGCCGCCATGGCGACACTGGCGACGCACTCGCGTGGGGCGGTCGCCGAAAACGCGCGCGCGATGGCCATTTCCGCGCTGCGGGCGGCGTTGGCGACGCACGTGACGGGCGACCGAACGTGTCCTGATGGTAAGAAGTGGGGGCACACGTGGATCAGTATGCTGGGTTTGGAGCGGGGGATGCAGGGCGTCGCTTCGCTCCGCCGAGGGGGCGTCGCTTCGCTCCTGCCGTCGTTGTCCGTGCAAGACAACACAGCGTTACGGCGAGTGCTGGTGAGCGAGGCGGAGTGGCTGCTGAACGAGGCCCGACGGGGCGACTACGGGGGCGTCTGCGCCGGAAAATGGGCATCCAGCCGGATGAACGTGCCCGAATCGAACATCTGGTCGGGTGCGTTTCTCTGGCGGGTGGCGCAGATGTACCCCGATGAGCCGTCGGCGGATGCGTGGAAGGAGCGCGCACACGAGTACTTCATCAACGGCGTGTCGGTGGAGGCGGACGCGGATGACGACACCGTCGTGGCCGGAAAACCGGTGCGCGAGCGGCACGTCGGGGCGAACTTTTTCCCACACTACGCGCTCGACCACCACGGGTACATGAATGTCGGCTACATGGTCATCTGCGCGAGCAATGCGGCGATTCTCCACTTCGACGCGAAGCGCGCCGGGTGGGAACGGCCGGAGTCGCTCGATCACCACCAGCGCGATCTCTGGAATGTGCTGCGCCGCATGGTGTTCGCGGACGGCCGCCTTGCCCGAATCGGCGGGGATTCGCGCGTGCGGTACGCCTATTGCCAGGAGTACCTGCTCCCCAGCCTGTTGTACTTTGCCGACCGATTCGGCGACCCACACGCGCTGGAGCTTGCGGAGCGGCAGGTAGCGTGGATCGCCCGGGAGGCGGAGGCGAACTCCGACGGCTCGTTCTACGGCACCCGGCTGGCGCACCTGCGTGACACCAACCCGCACTATTACTGCCGGCTGGAGTCGGACAGGGCTGTCGTGTTGGCGATGCTGCTCAACTTTCTCCCGCTGGTAAGTGCGCCAGCGCCACCGGCCGCTTCCTTCGAGGAGTCTGTCGCGGGCGACTGGGTAGAGCACGAGCACGGGGCAGTCCTTACCCGTTCCAGAACCCGGTTTGCCTCGTTCTCATGGCGGTCGCACGGGCTCGCGCAGGCGCTCTGCGTTCCGCCGGGGGAGAGCAGCCTGGCGGAGTGGTCGCGCAATCTGTGCCCGGTCGTGCGGTTTCTGGGCGATGATGATGGCGAGGGGGGCCGGCACCGGCGGCTCCTCCGAAACAGCATCACAACGGTGCCCGGCGGGTTTGTGACGTGCGGCTCGGTCATGGAAGGAGTTGAAGTCTCCGTGGACGAGGGGGGCAGGTGCACTGACCAGGCGGTCAGTCATCTGGCGTTCGCGGCGCTGCCGGACGGGCACACCAGCGTGGTGATCCAACATGTGGTTGCTGCGCCGGACAGACTGGGGTACCTCACGGAACTCAAGGGGCTGCACCTCAACGTGCCGAACGACCTGTTCAATGGTTACCGGCGTTCCTTCGCATGTGAATCGGGCGCGTTGACGCTCGCGGCGCCGGCGGAACGTGACGAAGTCGTTGCGGATGCCGGGCGATGGCTGAACGTGGACGGCGTGCTGGGCGTGGTGCGGATTTATGGCGGAGACCGGCTATGGCTGAGCCGCGCGAAAGAACCCCGCGGGGGGAGATACCGGAGCCTGCGCGTGGAGGAGATCTGCACCTCGGTGCGGACAGGGGTCTGGCGCCCGGAGCCGGGGGAGGTGCTGATAGACAGCGCGTGCGCGATCCTGTCGAACGTGGATGCGGCAGGCACGGCGGCATTCGAATGTGAGGCGCTGGCGTTCGGGGAGCCACTGGTGCGCGGGGTGCGCGTGAAAGGGCAGGACGGGCGGGGGTATGCCATCGTGGCCAATTTCGGAGATGCTGAGGCCACGGTGGAGGTGCAAGGGACGCCGGTGGACGTCGGCGCCGGGAACGCGGTGATGGTGGTGCCTGCAGTCGGACGGTAACCGGAAGGGAATGACACGGGCAGAGCGCGGTCGTTGAGCGTGTCGAAACCCCGTGCGGCCCTTCGACAAGCTCCTGCGCGAGGCGCAGGATCAGGGACCGCACGGTGTTCCCTGACCGAGTACTGGATTCCCGCCTTCGCGGGAATGACGGCGAAGGGTGGTCTAGAGTGTTGACACCCCGTGTGCCGTGTTGCCGCACAGCGTCCCCCGCCGGTAACTTCCTTTCATCACACTCTCGCCTCCACCCCGGGAAACGCCGATGACCACACGAGAACGCTTTCACGCGACCATGAACTTCCAGCCGTTCGACCGCCTTCCCATCCTCGAATGGGCGGGCTGGTGGGACCAGACTATCGCGCGTTGGCATACGGAAGGATTGCCCGCCGAAATAACGGATCGGTACGACATCTGCCGGCATTTCGGGCTCGACATTTACAAACAGGACTGGTTCGGTATCACCAAGCCCGGCTTTCCGTCGCCGAAATCCCACGGCGCCGGAGTGATCGAGACGGAAGCCGATTACGATCGCGTGCGGGAGTTCCTGTATCCGGACAACCCCGTGGACCCGAATCGGTGGGAGGCTCTTGCGGCGGAGCAGGCAACCGGGGAGATGGTCCTCTGGTTCAGCCTGAACGGGTTCTTCTGGTTTCCGCGGACGCTGCTCGGCATCCAGCGGCACCTGTTCGCGTTCTACGATCAGAAGGAGCTGATGCACCGCATCAACAGCGACCTGCTGGAATGGAACCTCAAGGTGATTGACCAGCTCTGCGCGGTCTGTACGCCGGACTGGATGACCTTTGCGGAGGATATGAGCTACAACCTGGGCTCGATGCTCTCGAAGGAGGCATTTGACGAGTTCATGCTGCCGTACTACCGGCAGATCGTGACGAAACTGAAGGAGCGCGGGATCATCACGATCATTGACTCGGACGGCGACATCACCGTGCCGGCGCACTGGTTCGAGGAGGCGGGGCTGGAGGGTATTCTGCCGCTGGAACGGCAGGCCGGCGTGGATATCGCGAAACTCAGACGCGAGCATCCGCGCATGCGCTTTATCGGGCACTTCGACAAAATGACGCAGAACAGGGGCGAAGAGGTGATGCGGGCGGAGTTCGAACGGCTCATCCCGACGGCCGCGAAAGGGGGCTTCCTCCCCAGTTGCGATCACCAGACGCCGCCCGGCGTTTCATACGAGGATTACAGGCTGTACATCAGGCTGTTCGAGGAGTACGGCGAGAAAGCGGGGAGGATGTCGCGGGGGTTGCCGAGTTGAGCTGACGGGTTGTCAGCACGTTCCATGCGCAAGCAAGGCAACCTTGTGGCCTTCGTGGAACAGGCGGTTGTACTCCCGGCACGCATCCGGTGTCGGCAGCACACGCACGTCGCGAATTCCCTTCGCAACGATCTTCTCGCGCACCTTCGCCGGGCACTCAAGCAGACCGTGCACGCCATTTCCGATGATCAGCACCTCGATGCCGCGCTTGTACACTCCGGTAATCATATCGGGCGTAAGCAGGTGCCCTTTCCGCTCCTCCCACTCGCTCACGTCCGTTCCGATGACGCGCACGTCCTTCCCGGCGCCTTTGCCTTTGCGATGCTTTTTGCCGGCGATGGTGAACTCGCCAAAATCGAATTCCTCAATGGGACCCCGGCTGTCCTGAAACATCGTTGCCCCCTCCGTCGCCACACGGCTTCCGTTTCTTCCCGCCGCCCGCGCGCGCGGTTGCGCTGCCGCCGAGGGCCGCGCTCACGCCGATGAAATAACCGAGGTCATACCACCCGCCGGCGTTCGGGTAGGCGTAGATCCGGATATCCGTGAAGATGCTCGCGATAAGGCTGAAGAAGACCACAAGGCCGTCGAACAACCCGCGCCAGAACCCCGGAGGGTTGGCGACAGGAAGGGAGGATTGCCTGGCGCAGGAGGCCATCAGGATTGCGATACCCGCCACTGTGACCCACACGGCGCGGCGTTTCATTCCGGCTTGTCTCCTCCCGTGGAAGGCAATGCGTGGCGGCCCGACGGGCACGGAGCGTGCCCGAAAATGTTCAGGTTGTTTTTTTCTCGCAGCACGCGAGCATTTTGTTGTAGACCCACGCGAATATGGCGCCGCAGATGAGTCCGTCCACGAGCCCCCAGATGAGCCCGATAATACTGCCAAGGGGGGTAACGGCATAGCCCCGGTAGATTTTGCCGAGGAATGTGATGCTCTCGGATGAACCGTCAAACGCGATGATCCACCAGGTGAGGATGAAAATGGCAAGGCCCCACAGGATGCCGCTCGTAAGCGCGAGCGCTTTGACATCGAGCTTCATGCGTTGCTCCTCCTTTCACCTCAACTTCACCGGCGGGCACGCTCCGTACGCGGGAAATTTACGAGGGGGAAGGCGGAAAGGCAAGGGGGAGGGTGCACGGGTGGCTTTTGGGAAAGGGCGGCTGTAACTTCTCGTACGAAAGATCTCTGGAGGCATGCTGCTGTATCGGGAGGCGTACAGTATGGCTGAACCGTATACCAT
The DNA here is from genome assembly GCA_022706085.1 of Candidatus Latescibacterota bacterium. Lineage (GTDB taxonomy): Bacteria > Latescibacterota > MWCZ01 > MWCZ01 > MWCZ01 > MWCZ01. The sequence continues at coordinate 340,091 of JAKJDF010000002.1, forward strand.
CCACATTCTCGTTGTTGACGGCGACCCGGGCGGGGTTAAAATCGTCGACAGGCAGAACTGGACCGGCTGGGGCATCGCGTTCCCGCGCTCTGCTTGGCCGAGCATTGCGAAACGACGTGAATTCGGTTCGCCCGGCGTCTACATTCTGACCGGCGTTAGCGAAGGCGCACAGGACGAGTTGCCAACCGTCTACGTCGGCCAGGGCGACGAAATCCGAACGCGCATCGACACCCACTACGCGGAAAAGGACTTCTGGGCTTGGGGCTACGCGTTCGTCTCCAAAGGAACGGCCCTCAACCGTGCGCATACCACATGGCTTGAGCACGCTCTAATTGATCTCGCCCACGAAGCGGGCCAATGCCACCTTGATAACAACACCAGGCCGAAAGAGCCGAATCTTGCCGAATGGGAGCGCGCGGACACACAGGGCTTTCTCCGCAAAATTCTGCGAATTTTGCCGCTTATCGGCGTGCGGGTTTTCGAGAGGCCGACCGCAGTAACAATGCCGACGCCCGCGCAGCCACCTCAGATTGCCGACGAGCGGGATACCGTCGTTGTACCTGCATGGGAGGATGGGTTCAAAGAGACTTTCCTGGGCCAGGATTGCTGGCACACGATACGAATCAGCGGTGGAATGTTGCAACGAATTCGGTTCATAGCCGCATACCGCACGGCGCCTGTCTCTGCTATCACGCATTATGCGCCGGTGGAAAGAATCGAGCCCTACGGCGACCACGGCGGGTACCGACTGATCTTCTCTGCCCACGCGAAGGAGATCACCCCGATACCATATGGGAACGCTGTTCCCGGCACGATGCAGGGGCCGCGGTACACGAGTCTGAAGAAGCTACTCGCGGCAAAATCTGTAGCAGAGTTGTTTGGACAGGGCACGACCGCCCAGCCGATTTGAGGGCATACTCGAGCGGCTGCAGAAAAAGAACAGCAGCCGCCCGTAAAGGCCTCGCGTTACGGAAGCAAACCCGCCCAGCTGTCTCCGGAATTACGACGCGCGTCTTTGTGGATTCCCGCTTTCGCGGGAATGACGGCTTTGGGGAGCGGGTCCGCGTTTGATGGCAGCGCAAGCACGTTTCGTGCTCCCGAAAGCACGCGGAATGACAGCACTTTGGCACGGGGCTCCTTGATACAGCGCCAACGTGTGCGCTGCGCGCGCAGCGCTACTTGGAGACCCGCGCGAACCCGGCGGTCTGGCCGGCTCCCGCATTTCCTTCTATATTCCCTTTTCCGCGTTCTGTTCCGTCGCCGAAAAGGTGGGCGATCATGGACAACTACGAGTTTTGCGTTGAGTGGGTTCTCGACAAGGGGCGTACGGACTCGATCCGGGTTCTCGACTACGGATGCGGCGCCGGGGAGATCGTGAAGCTGCTCCGCGCACGGGGCGTCGAGGCCTTCGGGTGCGACGTGTATTACGACGCGGCGGACTATTCGAACACGATGGATCCGGGGCTGTTCGGCACGGTGTTGAAGAAGATGGAAGGCGGAACGATACCTTTTTCTGATTCGGAGTTTGACTTCGTCATCAACAATCAGGTGATGGAGCATGTAGAGAATCTGGACGCCGTGCTTTGCGAAATATGTCGGGTGCTGAAACCGGGCGGGCTTCTGCTGAGCCTGTTCCCTGACAGGCGCGTGTGGCGCGAGGGGCATTCCGGCATCCCGTTTTTCCACTGGTTCCCGAAAGGCAGCCGTTTCCGGATGTATTACGCACTGGCACTACGAACGCTCGGCCTCGGTTACTTCAAAGAGGGGAAAACACGCAAAAAGTGGAGCGAGGACTACTGCACATGGCTTGACAAATGGACATATTACCGCAGCCGGAAGGAGATCCGCGAGACGTTCGCGAAGCATTTCGCGGAATTGAGGCACCTCGAGGTGTACTGGTTGCACAAGCGGCTGGGACCAAAGAGGGTAATCGCCGCGTGGCTGCCCGCCGTCATTCAGCGCTACGTTGTCTGGAAGCTTGCAGGGCTCGTGCTGGAAGCGCGGAAGGCATCCTGAACCTGCTACCAACGAAAAAGGGGAGCGCGGCGAACCGTGCTCCCCTGGGTTTTTGTCTTGTCGCTCGTGGCTATCGGACCGCCGCCTTGATCCAGTTGTTGAGGAAGTCCACCGCGGCCGCCTTGTTTTCCAGACGCAACGGCGGGCGGGGTACCTGCTCCTTTATTTCGATCACGCTTCCCCTCCCGATCCAGGAATCGAGCGTTCGGGGAGTGGTGCGGGTTGCTTCCGCGGGCAACTCGGTCATGATCACCAGGGGGCGGTCGCCGTATTCGGCCATGATGGCGGGCGTCGTAAGCCGGCTGGACTCGGGAGGGGAGAACAGCGCGACCGCGGCGACCGTCGGGTCGGCAACTGCTTCATGCAATCCGCAATATCCGCCAATTCCCGCTCCCAGAACGACCACCTTCGCGCCGGGGGCTTTTGACCGCACAAATGCCACAGCGGCTTTGACGTCCTTTATGTAATACGCAAGCGCGCGCAGTGTATCGTTTCCCACCCAGACAGGGGGCGCATTAACGGGCATCTGGCTGTCGCCCTGATCGCGCAGGTCTACGGTAAGCACGGACCATCCCGATGCGGCAAACTGCTGCGCCGTACTGGCCCAGGTCCCGCGGGAATGGGTTAATGCGGGCAGGCAGACGATACCTGCGCGTGAGTTTGGAACACCAAACCACGTTCCCACGAGTTTCACGCTGTCCTCGCTGATTATCTCTACGGTCTGCGCTTCGACCGCGACAGGCGCGGGTTCCTGCTCCTTTCCGCCACAACCTGCGAGAAGCCCCGCGGCTCCGACCACGGCACACAGAACGATTTTCCGTACCATCGCATCCACCTCCCGGCATGGAACGCCGTTACGTACCCTGTCACCAAGGCTTCTGGAAGGACGCTAGTAACATAGGGTCTTGATTGCGAAAAACCAAACCGCTGCACGCAAAATTCTTCGCGAATTAACCTACGAGATGGCCGGATCCGGTTTGTCCGGGTTTGCAAGGAGGTCGCGCATGGCTTTTTTCAGGTCATCCCGTGCGAATTTGCCCTGCCGGGTGAGTTCCGTCAGCGCGGAGAGCGCGATATGCTCCGCGTTCACCTCGAAGAAACGTCTCAACGCGCGCCGGCCGTCGCTTCTGCCGAATCCGTCGGTTCCGAGGCAGACCGGCGGCGTGGGAAACCAGCGATCGATCGACGCGGGCAACGCTTTCACATAATCCGAAGCCATCACAAACGCGCCTGATTCCTGTTTCAGCGCCGAGGCAACGTAGGGTTCCTTCGGCGGGTCGAACGGATGAAGGATGTTCCACCGCTCCGCAGCAAGGCCGTCGCGGTAGAGCTCCTTGAAGCTCGTGATGCTCCACACGTCGGCAGGCACGTTGAAGACGTCTTCCAGCAAGTGCTGCGCCTTCAGAGCTTCGTTGAGAATGGCTCCGGAGCCGAACAGGTTGGCTTTTGCTTTCGAACTCGGCAGCGACGCGGGGCGGAATTTGTACATGCCTTTCAGGATCGCGGTGGGATCCACATGCGCAGGCATGGCAGGCATCGGATAGTTCTCGTTCTCCACCGTCACATAATAGAACACCGATTCTTGCTCCTGATACATGCGGCGCATTCCGTCGCGGATGATGACGGCGAGTTCAAACGCGAATGCCGGGTCGTATGCGACAAGATTGGGCACGGGATACGCGAGAAGATGGCTGTTGCCGTCCTGATGCTGGAGGCCTTCGCCTGCCAGCGTTGTTCGACCCGCGGTTCCTCCGATCAGGAAGCCTCGGGAACGGATGTCTCCCGCCGCCCATACGAGGTCCCCAACGCGTTGCAGGCCGAACATGGAGTAGAAAATGAAGAACGGGATGGTGTTCACGCCGTGAGTCGCGTACGCAGTGCCTGCCGCAATGAACGAGGCCATCGAACCCGCTTCCGTGATTCCCTCCTCAAGAATCTGTCCGTCCCTGGCTTCTTTGTAGTAAAGCAGGTTGTCCCTGTCCACCGGATCGTACAACTGCCCCACGTGGGAGTAGATGCCCGACTGCCGGAACAGCGCTTCCATTCCGAAAGTGCGGGCTTCGTCGGGTACAATCGGCACGACAAGTTTGCCCCATTCCGGGTCGCGCAGGAGCTTGGTCAGCAGCCGCACGAATACCATCGTAGTGGAAACCCCGCGATCTTCGGTGCCTCTGGCGAACTCCGCGAACAGATCCTCGTCCGGCGGCGGCAGAGGGGCATTTCGTGGCTTCCGTGAGGGCGCGAATCCCCCGAGAGCTCTTCGGCGCTCGAGCATGTATTCGATTTCCCGGCTTCCCTCCGGGGGGCGATAGAACGGCGCGGTCGCGAGGTCCTCGTCCGAAATCGGAATTCCGAAACGGCTGCGGAACTCCGAAAGTTCCTTTTCGTTCATCTTCTTCTGCTGGTGGGCTACGTTTTTCCCTTCACCGGCTTCGCCGAGGCCGTACCCCTTGATCGTGCGCGCCAGCACAACCGTCGGGTGGCCTTTGTGCTCGACCGCAGCCTTGAACGCCGCGTAGACCTTCTCCGGATCGTGGCCCCCGAGGCGCATCTTCTGCAGGTGTTCGTCGGAGTAGTTCTCCACCATTTTCAGGAGGCGGGGATCCGCACCGAAGAAGTGCTTGCGGATGTACGCGCCGCCTTCCACGCTGTATTTCTGATACTCGCCGTCCACGACTTCGCCCATGCGGCGAACGAGTATTCCGTCGCGATCCGCCGCGATGAGTTCGTCCCACTCGCTGCCCCAGACTACTTTGATCACATTCCAGCCGGCGCCCCGGAAGGCGGCTTCCAGTTCCTCGATGATGTGGCCGTTTCCGCGGACAGGGCCATCGAGCCGCTGCAGGTTGCAGTTGATCACCCAGATGAGATTATCCAGTTTTTCCCGCGCCGCAAGCGTGATGGCGCCGAGCGATTCCGGTTCATCCGTTTCACCGTCTCCCAGAAATGCCCACACCTTGCCGCCTGTGTCCTTTTTCAGGCCGCGGTCTTCCAGATAGCGGTTGAATCGCGCCTGATAGATAGACATGATGGGGCCAAGACCCATTGACACGGTGGGAAACTCCCAAAACTCAGGCATCAGCCACGGGTGGGGATACGAAGACAGACCCCCGCCCGGGCGCAACTCCTGACGGAAGCTTTCCAGGTCCTCTTCGGTCAGTCTTCCCTCGAGAAAGGCACGCGCGTAGATACCGGGCGACGCGTGACCCTGGAAGTAGATCTGGTCCCCGTCGTAACCATCGCCCCGTCCCCGGAAGAAGTGGTTGAACCCGACTTCATACAGCGTGGCGGCGGACGCGTACGTGGAAATGTGGCCGCCGATGCTGCTGCTCGCGCGGTTTGCCCGAACCACCATCGCCATGGCGTTCCAGCGCACCAGGCTTTTGATCCTGCGCTCGATTTCCCGGCTTCCCGGGTACGGCGGCTGCTTTTCCGGTGGAATCGTGTTGATGTGCGGGGTGGAAGCGGAAAATGGCACGTCGACGCCTGCGACACGAGCTTCATTCTGCAGCATCTGAAGCAGGCCTTCAACGCGTTCAGGTCCTCCGCTGCGCAATACATAGTACAGGGAATCGAGCCATTCCCTTTTCTCCGCGAGGTTCATCCCAGCGGGTTCTCCAGACCGGGTCGTTTCACTCATCGTTGGCGTTCCTCAGAGTGGAAAAAGCGTCAGATCGTTCCGCGAAGGGCCGGGAAAAAAGGTGCGTCGAACTAATGTACGCCCCTCGCCATACGAAGGCAAAATCGATATGAGAACGCTTTTTCGCAGACTGAACGTTCCCATTGCATCCTTCGCGGCGTACTTTTGTCTCATAGGCCGCGCATTCTGGAACGGGCCGCTGGCCTTCCACGCTCCCTGTATAGCCCGCAAATCCTGCGGGACGCGGGTTCCGCACGGCTTATCTTTCCGGAGCGAACTTTGTCTACGTCGAACCGGCTGGTCCTTTTCCTCACGCTCGTGTCCGCCTCGGTGTCCTCGGGAGCCACGCGGTACGCGGGGGACTTTCTTGCCGTGGGGGTAAGCCCGCGCGCTACCGGGATGGGCTCCGCCGTGACGGCGATAGCTGCTGGCCCGGAGGCGTCGTACTGGAATCCGGCGGGCCTGGCGGCGGGGATGACCGGCGCGCCCGTTTCCGTCGCGATGGAACACGCGGAACGGTTCGGCGGGGTTGTGAAGCACGACGCCGTGAGTGCCGCGATTCCGCTTTCGAGAAGCGTGCTCGGGGTATTTCTTTTCCGGGGCGCGGTGGATGGCATCATCTTCGCCGACTCCACCACGCTGGTAGACCCCAGCCTGCCGTTGAGCGAATCCAATATGCCGGATCCGTCGAAAACGCGGACGTTCTCCAACGCCGACTACGTGCTTCACGTGGCAACGGGGCACATGGTGGCGCGTACGCTCAGGGTGGGAGCAGGAGTGAAACTGGTGCGCCGGACGATTGGAGGAACGGCTGCGTTCGGGTACGGCGTAGACCTCGGTGCTCAGTGGGAGCCGCACCCGCAAATCGCATTAGGATTGCTTGTTCGAGACGCCACTACTACGCGCGTGAACTGGGACAACAGCCGCACCGACGTTGTCTACCCCACGGTACATACCGGCGCGGCATTCAGTTTCCCGTTCCCTCGCATCAATGGGCGGCTGGTGGTGGCCGGGAACTCAACGGTCGGATCAGAATCGGGGGGATACGGAGGATTCGCTCCCTGGCGGGTGCTGAATGCCCGGAACGTGGCGAACCTCGGAGTCGAATACGAGTGGCGTGAAACAATTGCGCTGCGACTTGGCAGCCAGAACGTACGTGGGATGCTGGGGCCGGGCTCGGCGGAAGTAACCGCCGGTATGGGGTTGCGCGGTCACCTACCGTGGTTTTCCGGTGTCCGGCGTATGGGCGTCGATCTGGCATGGATCCGGCACACCCTGCGCGATTCGTACCGTCTCGGCGCAACGGTGGAATGGTAGCGAACAGGAAGGGGCTCGCATCCTTGAAACATGTCGTTTCGCTCGTATCAATCGCGGGATTGTGTTGCGTTGTTGCGTGCAGCTCGATTTCGTCACCCACTCTGTATGTGCGCGATCCGTCATACGATTTCCGCGGAAAAACCGCAGGGGTGTGCGTGATTCTCGACCCGGTGGAGCAGGAAGCCCTCAGCGACCAGCGGGTGGTCAACCGGGCAACCTCGTCGGGGCAGACCGAAGGGTATGCGAGCGAAATGACGGAACAGCCCCTCGAGGAAGACACCGGACTTCTGACGCCGCCGAAAACGGTCACGAGCCTGCAGACGAAGCTGAAACACTGGAGGTACTACGACGAGGATTTCACCCTGGCGATGGTTGACGAGGTCCGCGCCGAACTTCAGAAACGGGGGTTCAAGGTGCAGGTTGTTCCGGTCCCCGAGGGTCAGGTTGAGCTCGTTGAACTCGCCCGACGTGCGCAGTCCGACACGTGCCAGCTACTTGCGGTAGTGACGGTCACTGTCGCGCGGAGCTGGAATATCAGGCATCAGCAGACACTGAGAAGCACGCAGGATCTCAGTTCTTCGATGAGGTGGGTCTCTTACACCGGCGGACTTGTTCTCTGCAACATTGCCATGTTCGATATTGCTACGAACAAAGTCGTGTGGCAGCATTCTCAGCGCGTCGTGCCGCTCTCCCGCACAGTTCCGGTAATCGCCGAGCTTTACGACAACGAAGTGGCCTCCACGCGCTTCAGCTCGCGGCCCGGTCTGTATCAGGGGTGGATGTACCGCCAGGCAATGCCGCGAGCCGTCAGACTGATGTTCGAAACAGCGGAACCCGGCTTCATTCCTCTGCCGCGCGGTTCGGAACTGCACCCTGCGGACGCCACATCGGCTCCATTCGCCTCCGGCAGCCGTGTATTCACCAGGCCTGACTCGTCCAGCCGTCTCTGGTTCCCGGCGACCGTACTTCGCGACTCGGCCGGCGTGGTCTCCGTGCAATGGGCGGACGGAATATGGGAGGCGTACGGCCGGCGAGTTGAATACCCGCGATCAGATGTGCGCCCACGGGATGAGTTTCCGGAAATCGTCTGGGTGCGAACGCGCGACAGACTGGAATTCACCCCGTACCGGTTCGTCCGCGTTGACGTTCGAGGTCTTGTGCACGTCACCCGGGCGGGGGACATGTCGCCCAGCACCTTTCTGCGGGGCCGAATCGGCGTCGTACTGGAGTAGGCCAACGCCCCAAAAAGAAAGGCTGCGCGAGAGTACCGCGCAGCCCTGTTTCTGTCTGAGCGCGTGTCAAAGCGATCAGTCCTTCTCTTCCGCTTCCTTCTGTTTCTGGAATTCTTCCTGGATTTTCACCATGATATCCGGCGGAACTTCTTCGTAATGATCGAACTCGCGGGTGTGGAGCCCACGCCCGCCGGTCATGGATCGCAGGTCGGTGCTGTAGCGGAAAAGATTGGCGAGAGGAACCAGCGCCCGGATAACCTGGAAGGGCCCCTTTGCATCCATCCCGAGAATCTTCCCGCGCCTGCCGGAAAGATCGCCCATCACGTCGCCCATGAACTCCTCGGGAACGGTTACTTCAATTTTGTAGATGGGTTCAAGGAGAACCGGGCCGGCTTCCCGCATCGCGTTCTTGAACGCATTCAGGGCGGCAAGCTTGAAGGCGATTTCGGAACTATCCACCGGATGATAGGAACCGAAAAACACCGTTGACCTCACGTCCACGACCTTGCACCCCGCGATGATTCCGGATTCCATCGCCTCCAGCACGCCCTTTTCCACCGCCGGGATGAACTTGCCGGGAATGACTCCGCCGACGATGGCGTCCACAAATTCGTATCCGGCGCCTCGTTCCAGCGGTTCTATCCGCAGATGAACGTCTCCGAACTGCCCGCGCCCGCCGGTCTGTTTTTTGTGACGGTATTGCGCTTCGGCCTTTTTGCGGATGGTTTCCCGGTACGCGATTTTCGGCTTCTCGAGGTCCACGACGACTCCGAACCGCTCTGCGAGGCGCTTCACCATCACATCAAGGTGAAGCTCGCCTTGCCCGTAGATGAGGGTCTGGTTCAGCTCACCATCAACCTCGTGGTAGAAGGTCGGGTCTTCTGCGTGGAGGCGATGCAGACCGTTTGCCACCTTGTCTTCGTCGCCCTTCGTGCGGGGAACAACGGCGAAACTGATGTTCGGCTTGGGCCATTCCACCCCCGGGAGAAGCACCTGGCGGCTCTTGTCGCACAACGTGTCCCCGGTATGCGTGGTCCGCAGCTTCACAAGCGCCCCAATGTCTCCCGCGTTAATGCGGCCGGCGTCCGTCCGGTCCTTCCCCAGCATGAAGAAACTCTGGCCGATTCGTTCCGAAGCGTTCTGCGATACGTTCGCCACCTCGATATTCTGCGTGATCTTGCCACCGTAGACCCGCACGAAAGAAAGCTCACCCACATGCGCTTCGGACACGGTTTTGAAGGTGTACGCACAGAGAGGATCCGCTTCTGAGCACTGGATCTGCACTTTGCCGTCCGATCCCGCCACCGTGGCTTCCACAGGCCCCATATCGGCGGGCGAGGGAAGATATTCTGCAATCCATTCGAGGATGCGGTCGGTGCCGACGTTGTGATGGGCATCAGAGACAAGCACGGGATACACCATGCGGCTCTTGATGGCGGCTTTCAGCCCGGCGATAAAGGCACCCTCTTCCAGCTCGCCTGCTTCGAGGTACGTCTCGAGGAGCGCTTCGTCGGATTCCGCCACCGCTTCCATGAGCGCTTCCCGCATTTGCTGCGCCCGGGAAGCAAGTTCGCCGGAAAGCTCGGTGATTTTCGCCACACCCTTGCCACCCGGTTCGTAGGTATACAGCTTTCCGGTCACCACATCCACAATCTGGTTGAAATGTTCGCCCTGATTGACGGGGAACTGGCACACAACAACGCTGCTGCCGAACCGGTCCTTCGCCTGATCGACCGCCTGCTGGAAATCAGCATGTTCGCGGCTGCACGCGTTTATCACGATGAGTGCCGGCTTGTGGAATTCCCCGGCATAGCCCCAGATGAGCTCCGTGCCGACTTCTACGCCCGTCTGCGCATTGATGAACACCGCGACGTTGTCCACCGCGCGCAACGCTCCAACCGCTTCCCCGATGAAATCGGTGTATCCGGGCGTATCAATCACGTTCATCTTGATCGCGCCGGCCTCGAACTGCAACACCGTCGCGTTCAACGAGAACTTCCTGAGCTGTTCATCGGCGTTGTAGTCGCTTACGGTGTTCCCGTCCGTTACCGACCCCATGCGGGTTGTCACGCCGAGGGTATACAGCACCGCCTCCACGAAGGTGGTTTTCCCGGCTCCTCCGTGGCCGACAAACGCGATGTTCCGTATGGTGTTTGCGCTGTGTTCGTTCATGCGAATGCTCCTGCAGATTTACGGGAAGATGAGGCGATGCACCGGTAGGCGGTTCGTAAACACGAACCAATAAAAATACGGATTTGGCATACAAGGTCAAGGAAGGGACTGGCGAAAGGCGATTCCATGGGTCCGGCAACGGAAAACAGGACGCAGACGACGCGGGCAGGTGCTTCGCTTGCCACATGACTCCGCCAATCCCCGCAGAAAAGCCTCGAACGCGAACACCAGCGCGGCGAAACGCGAAGGATTGTTCCCCGAGGCACATTCCTCTTCTCCGTCCTTATTTGCGCCTTTCTTGGTATATTACATGAATCTGAGACCAGACCAGGAAAACCCGTGGCGGAGGTAAGCCGGCGTGAAGTTTACCAGTTACCAGAAAAAGACACTCAAGGCGCTTGTGCTGTGGAGTGTCATCGCAGCCGCCGCGTACGCCATCGCACCCAGGGTGCCTCGATTGTTGCGGTTGGCGTCCGGCATGAATCTGCTGGAGTTGATCGGCCTCCTCGCGCTGATTCTTGCGATCGGCGAGGCACTTGGATTGTTTACCCAGGTCATCCTCGCAGGGAAAAGGAAGCCGCCGGTTGAAGGCGCGATGGTGGGCCGCATCTACCGGCTTGTGGCAGTGCTGGCCGTGCTTCTCGGCATCGCGTACGGATTCGGCAAGCTGGGCACCATCGGCGCGTTCTTCGCCATGTTCGGAGGCATGCTCCTGGGCTGGTCGCTGCAGGCACCGGTAAGCGGTATTGCGGCATGGGTACTCGTTTCGCTGAAACGCCCCTTCAGACCCGGCGACCGCATACAGTTCCCGAACCTCGGGCTCGTTGGGGACGTCCACGACACGGGCATCATGTACACCATGCTGAACCAGGTCGGTGGAACCGTCGGCAGTGAAGAAGCGGTAGGACGGTATATCCTTGTTCCCAACGCGGTTCTTTTCAGTCAGGTGGTGATCAATTATACCATCGTGCAGGAAAGCCCCTACATGCTGGACGAAGTGGTCGTCCGGATCACGTACAACTCCAACTGGGACAAAGCGGAGGAGATCCTTCTCAAAGCCGCGGAAGAGATTACCGGCGACGTGATTGAAGCCACTGGAGTGAAGCCGTATATCCGTTCGGACCTGTACGATTACGGCGTCAATCTGCGTCTGAGGTACCAGACCCGTGTGAAGGATCGAGCAGAAACCGCATATCTCCTGAACAAGAAGATGTTCAACGAGTTGCAGAAATGTCCGGAAGTTGACCTTGCGATGCCGTACGTTTACTCCAACCGCGCAGGCGCCAAGCTCGTCGAAATCACGACGGAAAAGGGTTCCGTGAAGGAGATCCCGATCGACGAGATCACCCCGTCAGCACGGGAACTGGACCCGCACGACGTCGAACAGGTCGCGCAGAGCATCGCACTTCAGGGTCTCCTGCAGCCGATCGTGGTTACGCGAAACAATGCCACGGGAAGGTATGATATCCAGGCGGGCGATCTCCGCCTCGCCGCGTGCAAGCAGCTTGGCTGGAAAACGATCACCGCTCTGGTGCAGGACGCCAAGGAATCGAAACCGGGCGTCCCGCCGATTTCTCCACTCAACCCGAAGGTATGACAAGTCATCCGAGGGGTGGCGCGCGCCACCCCTTCCCCGGTTTTTGCACCCCGACAGGTACTCTTCATGATTCCTCATCGAACGCTGGCGGCACTCGCTCTCGCCGCTTTCTTTTGCGGAGGCTGTTCGCGCACCGAACGCGCGACATCAGGTGGCGCCGCCCCCCGAACGTACGTGGATGCACTCGGGGACACTCTCCGCGTTGCTGACCCGCCCCGGCGCATCGTATCCCTCGCGCCGAGTCTCACGGAACTGGTTTTTGCGCTCGGTGCCGGAAGCCGATTGGCGGGAGTGACCGACTTCTGCGATTACCCGCCCGCCGCCCGGACTTTGCCGCGCGTGGCTGGTTTCAACGTCGTGAACCTGGAAGCGCTCGTCGCGGCACGCGCGGACCTCGTGCTTGCCAACCGGGGCAACTCCCCGACCGATCTGGCCGCTATCCGTGAACTGGGAGTTCCTGTGTTCGCATTCCAGATAGACTCGCTCCCCGCATTGGCCCGGGCAGCGCGGACTCTGGGAGGAATCCTCGGCGTTCAGGCCGAAGCGGAGAGCCTCGCCACTTCCTGGGAACGGAGGATTGCCTCGGTTCAATCGGTGGTGGATTCCGTACCGGAAAGTGCCCGCCCCCTCGTCTTCTTCGGAGGCATCGCCGAACCCATCTACACGGTTTCCCGCGGGTCGTTCATCCACGATGTGATTCAGCGCGCGGGAGGCCGGAACGTCTTCGCAGACCTGCCAACGGCATGGCCGCGCATTGATCTCGAGACCCTCGTTCGCCGAAACCCCGACATCATCCTTGTGGGATACCATGCGGCAACAGAACGGGATATCGCATCCCTGCGCGAAGCACCGGGCTGGAGAACGATCAAGGCGGTGCGCGAGGGGAGGGTATATATCCTTGGGGACGCCATCATGCGGGAGGGACCAAGACTCGTGGACGCGCTGGAGGAGGTGTCGCGCGTGCTGTACCCTCGCGGCAGAGTTCTGCCGCATTAACCGGGATACCGGTGGAGCGGCCATCTCTGCCGCTCCACCGGTTGTAACGCGTACCCGCCTATCTTGCGAGTGTCATCCTCATCGCCGAGTAGTACCCGCCCGCTGCAATGCGGCAGACGTACGTGCCGCTTGCAACTTCCCGGCCCTGATCGTCGCGTCCATCCCAGACAGCCTGGTGTGACCCGGCTTCCACCTGTGCGCTTACCAGCGTCCTGATAACCTGGCCGGTTGTACTGAACACTGTCAACTGCACAGGAGCGTTTTCGGGCAGCGTGTAACGGATGACGGTGCTCGGGTTGAACGGGTTGGGAGCGTTCTGCGCCAGCGCAAACTCAAGCGGGCGCGGCGCCTGAACCGGAATTCCCCCCTCGTTGAACGAAGCCTGAAGCACCTCGGGCGCACCCGAAAGGCCGTCAACTGTCACAAGTATGGCGCCTGATCCGGGCTCGATCACCAGCGCGAGGTGAAGCTGTGAACCTTCCTGCCGCCACGCGGAGTATTCGCCGGCAGTCACACTCACCTCGCGTGCATCGGGAAGCGCAAACTGGAAATCGCCCGCAAGGATTCCCGTCGGATCGTTCACCCGCAGCGCCCAGCCAGAACCGCTGCGTTCCCAGCTCAACAACCGCGGAACCGCGCCCGCCACTTTGGCCCCAGCCCCGCCGCCTTCCGCGGGGAAGAGATACGTGTCATCCAGTACTTTGCGAAGGATCAGCGCCGCGTCGTAGCTGCTGGTTGAGCCGTTGGCGGTCACGTCCGCAGCCCCGGGGCGGGGCAGCGTGGTGACAATCCCCACGACGTAACGAAGCACGAGCGACGCATCACCCGCGGAGACTGTCCCATCGCCGCTGACATCGCCGTAGTGGGCCGGTTCCCCTGTCGGAAATGCGCCCATATCCGCCCGGGTAAGGTCCGGGTCGTGTGGACTTGCCGGGTCGCCGGCATCGATGCAGGGAGATCCGGCGCTCAGGCGGTAGTCGCCGGCGGCATCGTTCACAAACAAGGGGTCGGCGCTGATGTTCCCGGTCCCACCAAACCCGCCCTGGATATCGCTGTACGTGGCACTCGTGATATTCCCCGCGCTGCCGTTGCCCCACACGATACAGTTTTTCAGGGTGAGCGTTCCTGCCGGATACCACGAAAACGCCTGTCCGCTATTGGCCACCACGGTGCAGTTTGTCAGGTCTACAACGGAATCGAATCCCACCTGAATCCCGTCTCCTGCTCCGCCAGAGCCGTTCCGCGCGACGACGCTCCGGTTCATGTGAAGCGTCGCCCGGGCGGCGTAGATACCCCCGCCGTCGTGACCACAGGAGTTGTCCACCACGGCGCAGTGGTCCATCCAGACTTCGGCGTTAACGTCGAGGCCCATTCCGCCACCGCAATAGGTGCCTGAATTGCCGCTCACGACGCAATGCTCCAGGATCGCCCTGCTGGCGTTGACGAACATCGCTCCGGCGCCGTCATATTGCCCTGCGTTGGCCCGCGCGCCGCTGAAACGCGCATACCGGAACAGCGAGGTATCCGTGGGGCTCAAAATGCTCAATCCACCCCATTCCGTCTCTCCGGGGAGGAATCGGACGTTGTCCGTTTCCGTTCCCGTGACCACTATCCTGCCATTCACGACGAAGTCCACGTCAGCATCGAACAGCACATCCACACCGGCTTCTATCGTAAGCACGTTGTCGGCAGGCACACTGATCGCACCGACGACGCGGTACGGGCTTTTCGTCGCTTTCCACACGGTGGTCAGGATGGTTCCGCTCACCGGCGTCGGCCCGCCCTGCCGTTCGGTGGGGAAGGCACCCATGTCCGCGCGGGTCCCGTCGGGATCCGGCTCGCTTGCCGGGTCGCCCGTGTTTATGCAGGGGGAACCCGCCGCAAGGTGGTAGTTTCCTCCTTCCGCGTCCACGAACATCGGATCGGCGTTGATGTTGCCCTCGCCCGGCCACAAGCCCTCGTCGAAGATATCCGAATAGGTGGCATAAACCTGTCCGAGGCCTTCAGATGGGTTGAGAACATTCCCACCCTCGTTCCACGCGACGATTGTGTTGACGAGGTTCAGGGTTACCACCCCGTCGTAGAGGGAGATGCCGCCACCCGCTTCGACACCGGTGTTGTCGACGATGGTGCAGTTCACAAAACTGGCGTTCACGTCCATTTCGAGGCAGACGCCTCCGCCATGGTCGGCTTCGTTTTTCGCGATCAGGGTCCGTTGGACGTTCAGTGCCGATGCGTTGGAGTACAACGCCCCGCCGTACGTCCAATCCAGTTCGACATCGGTGCGGGCGGTGTTGCTCTCGAATACGCATCCTGAGATCGTTACGTCGCCGTACCAGCTATCTACGCCGCCGCCGGAAAAGGCCGTGCCATTGTTTCGGAACGTGCTGTTCCTGACATCCGCGCTGCCGTATTCGTACACCCCCACCCCGCCGCCGCCGTCCATTCCCACGTTTCCGGTGAAGGTGCAGCCATCCACGGTGGCGCTCGAGTAATCATACACCTCGATGGCGCCGGAGGTGCCTTCGGAGGTGTTGTCAACAAAGGAGGTGTTGTAAACCTCAAGTGTGCTGTTAGCGTTCACCGCCATCGCGCCACCGTAGCTCCAGGCGGAGTTGCCGATGAACGCACTGTTCTGGATGACCATGTGGCAATCGTTGTACGCCACAATTGCCCCGCCTTCGTCAACCTGACTGTTCCCCTCGAAAAGACTGCGTTGAACCGTCAGGTAAACCGACCCGTCCAGCGAGAAACCTGAGCCGTAATCGTCAGACACGTTGCTTTTGACGGCGCAACTGTCGAAGGAAAGCGTGGAGTACGCCGCGTCCACGGCTCCGCCTTCGTCCGGAGCGTAATTGTTCGTGAAAGATGACAGGCTGAAGGACAGCGTGGAGTAATCCGAATAGACGGCACCGCCTTCCCAGTATGCCTCATTCTGCTCAAACGAGGACGCCGAGAATTCCCCCTCCACGCCTTCGAGACAGAGTGCGCCGCCGTCCTCATCCGAATAGTTGTCCACGAACTGGCAGTTTTCCACGACGAGGTACGACGGCAAGCCATCACTGGCGCTTCGAGTTACCCTTGCGGCCTGCGAGCTCCGTGCGGTCTTTACGGGCCGTTCCCGCCTGCTTGCCCGTGGAATCTTGGCTTCCCGGTTCTCACTGGCCATCCCGTGGCGCCGCCCGGGTCGTTCCACCCCTGCTGTTCGCTCTCTTCTTTGCGAGGCGGGCCCCGCTTCGAGGCCGGCCGCGGGGGTTGTCCGGCTTGTCGTGCGGTGAAGTGCTGCGCGTCTTTCGCTTCGGTGTTTCGCTGTTTTCACGCGCGCGGCCGGTTTGTCATACCCGTATACATCGTAATCGTATCCGTAGACGGCTCCCCCTTCGTAATAACTCTCGTTCCGCGCAAAAGTGCACCCCGTGAAGCTGACGGAGGCGTCGTCGAAGGCCACTGCTCCGCCGGCACCGTCAGCATAGTTGTCGGCGAACGTGACGTCCACGAAATCGCCGACCGCCCCCTCAGTGAACATGGCGGCGCCGCCGTCGTATGCGTCGTTGTCACGAATCGTGGCGTTGCTGACGGTCACCGATGCAGTGTTGCCGTACACCGCGAATGCGCCGCCGTCGTATTCGGCCTCCATATCCCGCGCGCCGCTGATGCGCACATAGGACATCTCGATGGAGGCACCCCCTTCGTATCCGCTGCGTCCGGCTTTTGCGCGTGTCGACAGTGGCCGGTACATCCCACCGTACGATTCCAGCTCGAATCCGTGCCAACCGGTAGCCGTCGAGGCAGGATAAAACCGTATGCTGTCCGTTTCCGTACCGTGGGCAATCAGACGCCCGTACACGTAGAAAAAGGCTGGTTCCTCGAAGATTACCTCGACGCCCGGTTCAATGGTGAGCACCTCGCCTTCTGGCAGGGATAGATCTCCGGTCACGCGGTACGGGCTGTTGGCACGGGTCCATGTGGCCGTTCCGATCTCTCCGAACACCACCGTACCGCCGATACTGCCGCCGCCGGCGGGCGACCACCCCATATCCTGCGTGGTTCCGTCAGGGTCGGAATTCCCGCCCGGGTCTCCCGCGTCAATGCAGGGGCTCCCTTCCGCAAGCGTGAAATCGCCTCCCGCCGCGTCCACGAACATCGGGTCGGCGTTGATGTTGCCTGTGCCCGGCCAGAAACCTTCGAACGGCACATCGGAATACGCAACCGTGACATACGCCACCTCGGGCACATAGACATCCCCGTTCGTGTTGCCCCAGACGATGCTGTTCCTGACGGCATGGCCGGGGCTGTACAGGAACAGGCCCCCCACGCCCGACCGCCCCACATTGCGGGTGACGGTGCCTCTGTCCAGCGAAAGGGACGCATCGGCGTCGAAATACGCGCCGCCGCCGTAATCAGCCTCGTTGTTCACAATCAGCGCATTGGAAGCCTGCACCACAGAGGCAAATGCGTACACGCCGCCGCCATATCCGGTGCCGGTGGTGACGTTGTCGTGCAACGTGCAGTTCACAAGCTGGAGTTCGCTGTACCAGACGTCAAACGCGCCGCCAAAGCTCACCGACTGATTGCCCCCGAACTCGCAACTCCAGACGGTGACGTGTGACTGATCGTAGATTCCAACCGCGCCTCCTCCTTCCGGCGCAGAATTGCCGGTAAACGTGCACGAATCCAGCGTTACGGTGACGTTTTCCCATGCCTCGAACGCGCCTCCATATCCGCCGCCGGCACCGTCATCACACGTATTGTCTACAAAGGTGGTTCTGGAAATGGTCGCATTGCTGCCGGAGTACACGGTGAGGCCGCCACCGTCGCTCACACTCGCGTTGCCCTCCAACATGCTATTTTCCAGCGTCAGTTCGCAGTCATCCCATACAATGATGCCACCGCCATCGGCCTGCGAGCCGTTCCCGCGGAACTGGCACCCGCGGACTGTGGCGGAACTACCGGTGTAGACCGCCATGGCGCCGCCATCGTCACCCGACTGATTGTTTTCGAACGTACTGGTTTCAATGGCTAACTGGACGCCGTCCCAGAGGTCGAGCGCGCCGCCGTCTCCCCATGCGTGATTGCCGCGGAACTGAGTCTCCACAATACCGCCTGTGGTCCGGGAGTAAAGCGCGACACCTCCCGCGTCCTGGCCGGCATTGTTGCTGTCAATCGCGCAACCTTGCATCTGGATGAAGCCCTGGCTCGTATAGATGCCGCCCCCGTCATACGTCGCGCCGTTCTGTGCCACTGTCGAACCTTGCAGGGCACCTACAGTCCCTTCAAGATACACGGCGCCGCCGCAATCCCCGGACGTGTTATTCCTCAGCTGCGCGAGCACGAGCATGACGAAGGACGGTTCGCCGTCCTCGGCACGGCGGGCGACCCGGGCCGCAGGAAGTTGCGGCCGCGCGGGCCGGTCTGCACGGGAAGGGTGTTTCCCGCGTCCGTCCCCGTTTTGCCCGGACATGCCTGTCCCCGGCCGGAACAGAGGCCCGATCACGTCGTAATCTATCCCGGCGATGGCTCCGCCAAAGTACCCGGCATGGTTGTTTACGAAGGTGCAACTGATCGCCTGTATGAAGGCATCGGTGAGGTAGATTGCCCCGCCCTGATAGTCGGCGCTGTTGTCGGCGAAGGTCACGAGGGAAAGCACGCCCCCGGCGCCCTGAGAGAACGCGATCCCTGCCCCCTCGTAGGCGGTGTTGTCGCGTATCACGCAGTTGGTGAGGGAGAAGGCGGACATGCCGCCGATCACCTCAAACGCTCCGCCGGTTGCCGCGGAATCCGCGTCTTGCACGCCGCTGATCCGCGCGAAGGCCATCTCGATCGAAGCACCGCCTTCCTGCGTCACACGCGCCGCTTTCGCCCGTTCGGAAAGCGGCTTCACTGCGACCCCGCCTTCAGAATACACCCGGAATCCTCGCCACGAACCCTCTCCGGAGGGATAGAAACGTATGCTATCGGCCGCCGTCTCCACGGCGGCAAGAGTCCCCTCCACGGTGAAGAGAGCGTCAGCGTCGAAGATGACATCCACACCGGGCTCGATTGTCAGTGTGTCGCCGGAAGGCACATGGATATCCCCGACGACGCGGTACGGGGAGTTCGCCTTTGTCCATGTTGTTGTGGTTATTTCGCCGGAGACAGGTATCTCCGCGTGCGACCCAGGCGCGGCCGCGAAGAGGGCACAGATACTCAAACCGAGGACTGAGCGAAGGACTGCACGGAGCATGCGCGGACCCCCCATGGGCGTTGGCTGCGCACCCGGCAGCCAGTTTGTCTGTGCGGTTTGCTGGCGATGGCCACGAACATTATGTATCGACAAAAATCTGATACCGAAAAAACGGACTCAGCCTTCCGCACGCAGCACACGTGGCTGCACCTCCACCCACCGGCCGAGTGACTATCCGCCTTGATTCAAAATAATACATCGTCTTGCGAAGAACAGGTGGGTGTTCAGTCATTTGGACGCCGTTTTTTGAACTTCCCGTGCCTTGCCCGCACAGGGGGTTGTGCGCATCTTTGACACGACCTAGAAAAGGAGACCGCTTCGTGCCCGGCAACAGCTTTGGCCATTCATTCCGGATCACCACGTTCGGCGAATCCCACGGCCCCGCCGTGGGCGTGGTGGTTGACGGATGCCCGCCCGGAATTCCTCTTGCAGAGGAGGACATTCAGCGCGAGCTGGACCGGCGCCGTCCGGGGCAGAGCCTCATCACGAGCGCGCGCCACGAGACCGACGTCGCCGAGATTCTCAGCGGGGTGTTCGAAGGTGTTACCACGGGTTGCCCGATCGCGATCCTGGTGCGGAACGAGGACGCCCGAAGTCGCGATTACGCCGCAATCAAGGAGCTTTTCAGGCCGGGACACGCGGACTTCACCTACCTCGCCAAATACGGTGTGCGGGATTACCGCGGGGGCGGCAGGGCTTCCGCGCGGGAAACGGTGGGCCGGGTGGCCGCGGGCGCAATTGCAAAGAAAATCCTGGGATACGAAGGTGTATCCGTGATCGGTTACACCTGCCAGGTCGGCGATGTGAAGATGCCCGCGATGGAAAGAGTGACACTGGAACAGGTGGAAGCAAACCCCGTTCGGTGCCCGGACCCGGAGACTGCTGCGGCGATGGAAAAGCTCATCATGCAGGTGCGCTCTGAGCGTGACTCCATCGGTAGCGCGGTGGAAATCGTCGCGCGGGGTGTACCGGCGGGGCTGGGTGAGCCGGTGTTCGACAAGCTCAAGGCCGATCTGGCGAAAGCGCTCATGAGCGTTCCCGCAGTTGTCGGTTTCGAATACGGGTCCGGCTTCGCATCCGTGACCCGCAGGGGCACGCAGCACAACGACCCGATCATCCGCCGACAGACCGGCTCCGGCGGCGCACCGGTGATCGGCACGAGAACGAACAACGCGGGCGGAATACTGGGCGGGATAAGTACTGGCGAGCCGATCGTCGTTCGCGTGGCAATCAAGCCCACAGCCAGCATTCCGCAGCCGCTGGAGACGGTGGACACGCAAGGGAACCCGCAGACCATCACCACCAAGGGGCGGCACGATCCGTGCCTCGCGCCCCGGTTCGTGCCGATCGGCGAGGCCATGGTTGCGCTGGTGCTGGCTGACCACCTGCTGCGCCAACGGTCAATCCGCGGCACGGAGTAGGCGAAGGGCGGGGCGGAAGCATACCACAGAGATTCTTCGCTTCGCTCAGAATGGCGGGTGTTAACGGGCTCTCCCAAGGTGCGGTGTCATTCTGAGCGAAGCGTAGAATCTCCTGACAAACCACACAGCACCCTCAAAGGACACCAGATGCAACCGATTCGATTCCATGAAATGCGGCCGAGCCAGATCAAACCGATCCGTGAGAAGTTCCCCGTCTGCTACGTGCCGATGGGCGTCCTGGAGTGGCACGGGGAACACAACCCCGTCGGCCTCGACGCCATCAAAGCCACCGCCATGGCGGAGTATTTCGCGCGCCACATCGGCGGCCTCGTCATGCCGACGGTCTGGTGGGGGGATAACCGCGCCATTCTGGCGGAGAACCACTTCGGGCCGGAGATCTGTGCGGATATCGCCAGAGGGCACGGGCTTCCCATGCAGGTTTTTTTCGACGATGCGGAGCGCGCGAAACAGGACGGCGAATGGAAAACCTGGGAAGCCGTGATGCGCAACACGTTTTTCGAACTGACCACATTCGGCTTCAAGGTGATCGTGACGATTTCCGGGCACTATCCGCTCCACGGACCGGCAATCAACGCGGCCAACGCGTTCGAGCCCACCGGAAGGGCGAAAATCATCTCAATCATCGGGTTCGATCTCGTGAAAGACCGCTTCGAAGGCGACCACGCGGCGAAGTGGGAGACCTCCTTGATGCTCTACCTGCGGCCTGATCTGGTGGACATGAGCGCGCTCGACCCCGACCCCGCGAAGAAACCGGTCGGTGTTCTGGGAGTGGACCCCCGCGGGAACGCCTCAGCGGAGTACGGGAAACAGGGCATGGAAGCGATGACCGAGACGCTTCGCCCGAAGGTGTCTGAGGCACTCGCGGCAATGCGGCAGAATGCGGTAGAGTAACGATACTGCCGTTCGACAGTATGATTCCTGTTACCATTGAGTTGACAACTTTCTCACGGAGTGTACCTTTTTTCATAGCAGGCAAATACATTTGGCGCCCACAGGCAAATCGTGTTTCCACCACCGTATAACGCGCACGGTCTGCCTCCTTTTGCGCTCGGGAAAAGTCTTGGTGATATACCGGTTCCGTCCGGACCGGAACAGGATACACCGCGCGGGAGTACCTGGTTTCTCCCGCCGTTTCTTGCGCGTACGCGTCAAAGGAGGCCACCATGCGTCTGGTTCTCTCTCTCGTATCCCTCCTTGTTGTGGTGTCATCCTCACATGCCCTCGGCACCAGTGTTTCCGGCACAATCTCGACGAACACCTCATGGACCAAGGCCAACGCCCCGTACGTGGTGACAGGGGCGACCACAGTCGCCACCGGTGTGACCCTGACAATCGAAGCCGGTGTGGTCGTCCAGTTCGCCGGATGGTACCCCTTCACGGTTCAGGGAAGGCTGAACGCAAACGGAACCGCCAAGGACTCCGTCCTGTTCGTAAAGGAACCGAGGTCTGACACATGGCTGGGCCTGGAGTTCGTGGGCAGCGACTCCAGCACCCTGTCGTACACGAGGATCAGCGACGTCGAGGAGGATGATACCGGCGGCGCGGTGAACGTTGGCGGTACCGCACGCCTGCGGCTCAGTCACTGTGTCATCGCGTACAACTCTGGAATGAACGGCGGTGCGATTTTTAACGGCGACGGTACAAAAGCCTCGATTGCGTACGCCGATTGGACCGTGATGCACAGCAACCTCGCGGCGTACGATGGAAGCGCGGTTTTCACGCGCGCCACCGCGAAAACCTATCTTACGAACTGCACCATCGCGGGCAATGTATCGGGGACCAGCGGGTACGCGGTATTCAGCGATGCGGGAACAATAAGCCTGTTGAACTGCATCGTCTGGGGCAACGGCAAGGCTATCGGCGTTCTGAATGGCGGCTCCGTCACGGCAACAACATCTGATATCGAGACCGCCACCGTCTACCCCGGCACGAACAACAAGAACGTAGACCCGCTGTTCCTGAACCCTGCGGCCCGAGACTACCGTCTACAAGCGGGTTCCCCTTGCATCGGCACGGGTACGGGCGGTGAAGTGATGGGAGCATTTGCGTACGTCCCGACCACACTAAACCTTCTGGAGCCCGTCGCGAAGCCGGGTGATTCGCTCCTCGTAACCATCCGCGGGACATTCCTGCCGGCATACTCGGTCGACGTTGCATTCCTGATCAACAAAGCGGTGATCATTCCGGATACCGTGGGCAAACCCCTTGTCTACTCGCATGCGTTCTCATCTGCCGCCGGCGGAACCGTGTGGTCGAACTTCGTCGGCGACACGCTTTTCCTTTCTTTCACCGCCACGGAGCGCGTCGGCCTGACGAACCAGCCACTGGTCAGCCTGCGGTTCCGCGTGGCACCGGGTGCGGTGGGTGGCGATTACTTCACCACTTTCGTGCCATCAGAAACAAATATTGACGAACAGCCGGTGGATAACCTCAACAACGGGAAGGTATACGTCCAGACGCTGGGAGATGTGACGAAGTCCAGCGGGCTCACGGCCGCGGACGCGACGGAGATCCTCAAATTTGTAGTCCGGTTAAGGCCGGCAATTGACATCGACCTCGCGGATGTGACCTGCAACCAGAAAGTCACCAGCTTCGATGCCGCGTGGGTGCTGCAGAAAGTGCTGCACCCCGAGTACCTCTTCCCATGCGAAGGCGGCGGTCCGCTTCCCCGTCCGGCGGGCCACCCTGCGCTGGTCCTTCGCTGGCAGAGGGAAGGCGACGCGTGGCTGTTGTTCGGCGACCATGCGGGAGCACTGGCGGGTGACCTGACGCTGGCGCTGGGTTCGGAGGATGCGGTCAACGCGACGGGCAGCGGCACGGTGGTGGCCAACCAGGACGGAAGCGTTCTGCATGTCGGACTGGTTGATTTCTCCGGGGAGCCATTGCTTCTGCGCATTGAAGGTGCCGGCGTATCCGCGCAGCCGTTAATCCTGGCAGCCGATTTCAACGACGGGGAATACAGGATATCCGGATCCCGTCCGGTGGCGCTTGCGCTTGAGCAGAACGTGCCAAACCCGTTCAACCCCTCGACGACGATCCAGTTCCGCGTTCCGGACGCAGGGTTCGTCAAGCTCGCGATCTATGGCATTGACGGGCAGCTTGTTCGCTCGCTGGTTGCGCGGCACGTCGAAGCGGGCGTGCACGAGGCGGTGTGGGACGGGCGTGATGATGCAGGTCGGGCCGTGGCGAGCGGAGTGTACGTGTATCGCCTGACTTCGGACCGGGGTGTAATATCAAGGAGGATGGTGCTGGCGCGGTAGGAAACCGCCCGCATCGCGGGATGAACTTCCGTTTCAACGGGGGCGATTGCATCGTCGCCCCCGTTTTTATGGTGAGGAGAAGCGCTTCGCCCGCGAACGGCTTTCAGCTCGAGTGGTTATGCGTTGGATCGTTGCAGGAGGAGGAAGCAGCTCGGATCCGCTTCACGATTCGCCAGCCGTGAAAACCCGCGCTGGCGAGAAACAGCACGGCAAGCAGGATATTGACCGCGCTCGGTTGCACGTAGCAGACAATCGCAAACCCCGCCAGCCCGCAAACCCACGCCACTACGAGCAGGGGAAGCACGACGCCGGGAGCCAGCCGAACGGCAACGGTGGTCGCCACGATGAGCATGATCGCCGACGCAACAACCAGCCAGACGCCGGTCTGGTGGATCTTTATCACGGTCTCGATGGGCATGTTGACCTCCTCATGTGCGGGGTTACATCGGCGTATCAGAACCCGCGCCGCTTGTTAACGACGTTCAGCAGAGGTACTCCGCGGACGTAGCGCCACAGGTTCTCCTTGAGAAACAGAAACCGGCGCCGGTCGAGCGCGTCGGTGTTGCCGCCGATGTGCGGGGTAATGGAGACGTTCATCATGTCCCAGAGCGGATGTTCCGGCGGCAGCGGCTCGGGGTCGAGAGCATCCAGACCGGCTCCCGCAAGGTGGCCGCATTGCAGAGCCTCGGTCAACGCATCGGTATCCACCACCTTGCCGCGGGAAGAATTAATCAGGTATGCACCTTTCTTCATTCGGAACAGGCGGTCCCGGTCGAAAAGCTTCCGGGCCGTCGTCGCCGGCGCCGTGACGAACACGACATCCGCCTCCGGCAGGACCTCGTCCAGCCGGTCAGGTCGCAACAGGGTGATCCCGGCTCCCGCCTTTCGAATCATGTCAATGCCGATGATCTTCATGTGAAACGCCTGGATCCGCTCGGCGATTTCCGACCCGATGCCTCCCATGCCTACGATCAGCGCTGTTTTCCCGTAAAGCTCGGTCGCCCGGAGAGGCTTGTAGAGCCACGTTTTTCGGTCTGGTCGCAACGCCGCGGCCAGAACCTGTGATGTGAGAGCGAGAAGATGGGCAACGGCAAGCTCGGCGATGAAGATGCTGAAAATACCCTTGCAATTCGTGATGACGACGTCGCTCGCCACCATCTCCGGGTAGAGAATGCCCTCCACGCCGGCGCTGGTTGTCTGCACCCACCGGAGGTTCGGCAGCCGGGGAAGCATTTCCTGCCTCACGCCGCCGTACGCGGCCTCAATTTTGTCCAGAGGCTGGTCGTCATTCAGAGGTCCGAGCAGAATCGTGGACCCGGGCGCGGCTTCCCGGAGTTCGTCCCGCCAGGGTTCGTGTGATTCGCGACCGTAATAGAATACGATAGGGCGAGGTTGATGCATGGTGCCCCTTTTCACGGGGTGAGACAGTCAGGCGCACAAAGAAACGGGGGCGTCCATTCTCTTCCGAGAAGCGTCGCCCCCGTCGGTCACGTGTATCAGTTATCCGCCCAGCACGATGACGAGGAATTTGTCGCGCCAGAACGTCCCGGGGTTGATGATGCGGATTGTCGTTCCGGTGGCTGTGCGTTCAAGCTGGTACGAACTGCTCGCGCGGTCCGGCAGAAGCTTCTGTATGCTCTGCGAGCGCGTGTGCGGAATCACCAGACGGTTCTCATTCTGGATGTCAAATTCGCTGAACCTGGACGGATCGTCGTTGTAACCCGGAGCGATGACGGTCTCTTTGCCGATGCCCAGGAAACCTCCGCGCTCCGTAACAAGTCCGCTTCTTTTCAGGCCGTCCAGCGTGCCATAGGTATAATAGCCCGTACCAAGTTGCCGCTGCTGCCGCTCGATTGTCTGTTGCTGTTCGGCGCTCAGGCGCGATTGTTCTTCCAGCGTTCGCGTCTGCTGGGCTATCGTGGCCTGCTGTCGGGAAACTGTGCCTTCCAGTTCTGATACGCGATTTACCAGCACGGCAATTTGGGAGTCCTTCTCCGCAACCCGGTTGGTCAGAGTGGTTACCAGTTGTTCCAGTTCCGCGATTTTGAACCGCGACGAACTCACCTGCTGGCGGAGGCTCTGAATCTGAGCTTTGTTCCGCTTCATCGCCGTCTGAAGCGTGTTTATGTCGTCGAGCATGTTCTGCGTCTGGGAACTGCTCATCCGCAGTTCCGGGTTCGCGCTCATCACGCGGGTGACCGAGGCCTGTCCGCGCGTGACCGAATCGAGGCGGGATTCAATCTCATTGATGTTCCGCGTGACGGTGCGGATGTATTCGTCTTTCATCCGGTCGTTTCGCTTCAGCCGCTCGACCTGCCGCTGGAGCGCGGCAATTCTTTTCGCGGGATCCGACGACTCAAGATCGGCCTCTTCGTCGCCTCCGCCGCCACACCCGACGACGAACGCAAACAGGAGCATGAAGAACAGGATGCGAGGATTCATCGGTTGGCCACCTCTTCAAACAGCCACGAGCTGTTCAGGTTGTTGTCCGCGGATTCCAGGACGATTTTCCCGTCGGCATTGACATAAATGATACCGACTCCAAGGCCTTCCAGCTCCACGATGTTTTCCATCAGATAGAGCTTCCCCTTGCCGTCCTGGCGGCTGTCCGGCGCATTCATGGTGTAGAGAAACTCCGCCTCGGTGCTGGAAGAAGGCAGCACGTTTTTGACGTCCAGCGTGACGGCGACCTCCTCCGCATTAATATGTCCGATGAAGAACCGTTTGATATCGGTGTTGAGCGCCACCGGCGGTGGAGTCTGCTTACGCACGTTGGCCGGCAATGCCGCGGAGGGTGCCTCGAACGGTATTTCGCCGGCAGCGATTACCTCCTCATCCAGTGATTGAATCGCCCGTACCGCCAGCTTCTCGGGGTCTGCCGGCATCACCTCCCCGATCACGGCGATTTTGAACCCGAATGCTTTCCCGATTTTTGCAACCACTTTTGCGTCCGCGAAGTTGCTCGTCGGCTGAACCACCACACTCAACACCTTGTTGGCAACTGCGGTGTCAATCGTGATGACGGTGTACTTCCCGTCCCCGATTTTGGCGAGGTACGCTGCCAGGGCTGCGTCTCGCTCAACGTAGTGGTGGTTGCCGGGGCTTCCGAACACGCCAATGACACCGATCGTTGTCACGGTGTCCTGTTCAAGCGCCTTGTCCAGCGCGTTGCCAAACTTGTCCCGGCCACACCCGGCTGCGGCAAGGCAGATCATCCCGCAGACAAAGGGCAACAGCGCACGTCTCATAAGTTCCATGCCGTCTCACCAAGTCCTTTCTGGAAGAGGCACCCGTGTGCAAGCTCTCCACGCGTTGTTGCATATCGTGGCGCGACTCCCCTCGCGCCCGCAACTGGATTTCACACGTACACGGTACTACAAAACGAACCTATACCCAACATTGGCTCTCAGGAGCGTGAGCCCGCGCCTCGTTTGCGGGCGTCCGCGGCGGCATCCGCGATAGCCTCTCTGCTGAGCCCCGCCGCTTCGTACATCGCAAAGATGTTCTCGCTCGGCGTTTCCGGAGGGACGGTGTGGGACGCAGCAAGGATGTATCCTCCGCCGTCCTCCGTCATGATCTCGATAAGCTTCCGCGTTTCCCGGAATACTTCCTGCGCGGTTCCCTGCGGAAGCAGCCCCTGCGTATCAACCCCACCCATGAACGTAAGCTTCCGGCCAAACTCCCTTTTCAGCGAAGCGGGGGCCATTCCGGGGCAATTGCATTGTATGGGGTTCAGCACATCCAGGCCAATTTCGATCAGATCAGGTATGATATCCCTTACTGCTCCGCAGGAATGGTAGGCCACCGGGATGCCCCTCCTCTTCCCCGCGGCGAAGATCTCTTTCAGGTGCGGCTTCACCAAATCACGCCAGAGAGACGGACTCATGATCATCGCGAGCTGTCCGCCCACGTCGTCGCCGGTCCAGAGCCAGTCCAGCGGAAAACGACGGCATGCTTCTTCCGCGAGGTGACGGGAAAAGGCGCCGGCTTCGGCAAGCATCGTGCGTGCAAGGTCCGGATCTGCCGCAAGGTCGAGAGTCGCCTGCTCCATCCCTCGCAGGCGGCAGATCATCTCGAACAGGCAGGGCGACACATCACAACCGATGAAATACCGGTCGCCGTACCGCAGCAGGGGCACCATGTTCGCCATCAGAGAATCCACGCGGTCGTAGGGATATCGGTACGCACGCACTTCTTCGCGCGATGCGTTTTCCAGCGGGGAACTGCGTATCTGGTTGAAGTGCCCCGACTTCACCCATTCGATGCCCCAGTCATCCCGATGCGTTTCCCCGTCACGTTCGTGGACAATCCCCTCCATCGCGTGGTTGTTGCCCACCCACGTCTGGCGCACATCATCGCCCATTACCGTGGGAAGCTCGCTCACCCGTATGTCAAGCTCAGCGGCGAGGCGCCGGGCAGTGACGGGATGAAACCACATGAAAATGGGAATGCGGTCGGCGGGAAGGCGGTTCAGGGCCGCGTGAACCCTCTGTCTGGGTGTCATCTGAAACGTCCAGGTCCTTTTCCCCGGCTACGCCGGTGGAACAAGAATCACCATCAAGAGCGCGCCAAGGAAGAGAAGAACGGCAACGCCGAGCGTCAGGGCAAGAATCCAGCGCTCCGCTTTCGTACCTCTCGCCATATCCCCTCCTTACTCGAAACGCTCCCCTTTTTTCGGGTGCGCGCCGCGAACCCAGGCCGCACCTTCCATGGGGCGCTTGCCCGCGGGCTGCACGATATCCAGACGGAGAATGCCATCCCCTGTCGCAACGCGCACCCCGTGCCTGTCGTCCGCCTGAAGGACCGTGCCGGGGGCTGCGTCACCGGGGGCAGGAGCTTCCTCCGCGGCAGCCCGAAGAATGCCGAAAGGCTGTCCCTTCCATAAGGCGTACGCGCCCGGGGAAGGATTCAGCGCCCGTACCAGGTTGCGGATCGTTTTGGCGGGTTCCTCCCACCGAATCCTGCCGTCCTCCTTCGTGAGTTTCGGCGCGGTGGTCGCCTCGGCATCATTCTGGGGGATCATTACGGCGGCATCGCGCGCGATATCGTCCACTGCGGCGGCGAGTTCTTCTGCTCCCGTCACGGCCAGCCGCGCCGCAAGCTCGCCACAGGTTTCGTCGTCGCCGATGGTCACCGGTCGCTGGCGAAGTATCCGGCCCGTGTCCACCGTCGGCTCAAGCAGAAATACCGTTACGCCGGTTTCGCGTTCCCCGTTGATGAGCGCCCGTTGGATCGGGGCGGCGCCCCGGTATTTTGGAAGCAGGGAAGCGTGGAGGTTAATGGCCCCGAGACGCGGGATTCGCAGCAGTTCTTCCGGCAGAACGCGGAATGCGACCACAACAAAAAGGTCCGGCTGCAGTGCTTCAAGGCGGGAGTGTGTGTCCGTGTCTCTGAGCGACAGGGGCTGAATAACAGGAAGCCCCAGCCGTTCCGCTGCCCGTTTGACCGGAGGCGGCTGGATTGCCCGACCGCGGCCCGCCGGTTTGTCCGGTTTCGTCACCACGGCAACAATGGGGTGCCGTCCCGACGCCAGTTTTTCCAGCGACGGCACGCTGAATTCCGGTGTTCCCATGAACACGATGCGAAGGGGCTTCACGACAACTTACCAGGAAAGCAGCAAGGGGGCGGGCACATCTCAGCCCATCCGCCGCTCAACGGCGCCTGAACGAACCGTCCTGCTTCTCACGATCGCTTTCCCTGCGACTTCGCCAGCGCCTTGAGCTGTTTGCGCAGGAGTTGCCGCCGGACGGGGCTGATACGATCGACAAAAAGGATGCCGTCGAGATGGTCGTACTCGTGCTGTATGATCCGCGCCACCATGTCGTCCGCATCGAGGTGCGCCGGTTCGCCGGCAATCGTCTGATAGTCCACGGAAACCCGTTCCGGGCGCACCACGTCAGCCCTTATGTCGGGCACGCTCAGGCACCCTTCCTCTATCACAACGTGCTCCCCCGACCGGGTGACCACGGGGTTGATCAATGCAAAGGCTTTGCCTTTCTCATCTCCGGCAGTGGGGTCAATCACGATCATGCGAATCGATACCCCCACCTGGGGCGCGGCCAGCCCTACCCCTGGTTCCGCATACATGGTTTCGATCATGTCGGTCGCCAGCGTCCGCAGTTCCGGCGTGAATTCCCGCACCGGTTCCGCGACACGGCGGAGAACGGGGTCACCATATATGCGAATCGGGAGTAAGGCCATCCGGGAAATATCCTGAACGCTGATGCGATTTTACTCAGAGGCGGCGGATTCCACGACAGAGGAAATGGCGGAGCGCTGGACCTCCACCTTCACGTTTTCGGCGATCCGGAGCACAACGACATTATCCTTCACCTGCTGGATATCCCCGTAGATGCCGCCAAGAGTGAGCACACGATCGCCCTTTTTCAGCGCCTCGAGCATCTTTTCCTTTTCCTTTTGTCGCTTCTGCTGCGGGCGGATCATGAAGAAGTACAGAACCACAAACATGAGCAGCAGGGGAACAAACATACCCCACGGGCTGCCGGCCTGCCCTCCGGAAGGCTGGGCACCCATGGCAAATGCGTTTCCTCCGGTAAGCATCAATCCTGCGATGGTCAATCGAGCAACACGCATGCAGTGTCTCCTTGGTTGTGCGGCATCTTTCCGGGTATCAACAACGCTACTGATTCCCCTCTTCGAGCCGGTATCCGGTAAGGAATTCCCGTCGCCACTGATCGAACGTTCCCGCTACGACCGCTTCTCTCATCCGGCGAACCAGGCGGAGATAAAATGTAACATTGTGGAGGGTACAGAGCCTCATTCCGAGGATCTCGTCACTTCGTATGAGATGCCGGATGTACGCGCGGGAGTACTGTCGGCAGGCCTCGCAGGGACAATCCTCCTGAATCGGGGCGGTGTCCTCCGCGAACCGCGCGGATTTCAGAATGAGCCGTCCCGTGTTCGTGAACACGGTTCCTTTCCTCCCGTTCCGGGTCGGAATGACGCAGTCAAACATGTCCACGCCACAGGCAACGGCTTGCACAAGGTCCTCCGGGTATCCGACGCCCATCAGGTACCGCGGTCTGTCTCTGGGCAACAGCGGTACAATCTCCTCCAGCACCGCCCACATGAGCTCCTTTGGTTCACCAACGGACAGGCCCCCGATGGCACAGCCGGGGAAATCAAGCCGGGAGAGAAGGCGCGCCTGTTCCCGTCTCAACCAGAGGGAGGTTCCACCCTGCGCGATCCCGAACAGTGCCGGCGGGACGCCGTCCCTGTGCTCCTCGCTGAGCTTCCGGTGCGCCATCAGCGAACGGACTGCCCACCGGAACGAGCGGTCGGCGGCAGAAATGACCTGCGCAAGGGGAGCCGGGTACGGGGCGCATTCGTCAAACGCCATGATGATGTCGGCACCAAGCTGGTGCTGGATCTCCACCGAGCGTTCCGGCGTCAACGCGTACGCGGAGCCGTCGAAGTGGCTCCGGAACACCACCCCTTCTTCCGTCACCCTGTTAAGGTCACCGAGACTGAACACCTGGAATCCGCCACTGTCGGTAAGGATGCTGCGGTCCCAGCCCATGAAACCGTGCAGGCCTCCCATGCGATGAATGCGGGAAGGATCGGAGCGCACCAGCAGGTGGTAGGTGTTTCCGAGGATGATCTGAGCGCCGGCTGCGCGGAGATCGTCCTGCGAGAGCGTCTTGACACTTCCCAGTGTGCCAACCGGCATGAACATCGGGGTTGGGAACGCGCCGCGTCGTGTCGTAACGATGCCCGCGCGGGCACTTCCGTCGGTGGCAGAGAGTTCGAAGGAAAGCGTGTGCACGGGTAACGCCGGAATCGGGACGGGAACGAAAGGGCCGCAGCAATCTGGACAAAAGTAGTGGGAAATATACGATTCCCGAGGTGCTCTGGCACACGCGGACTTCGAAGAAGTCGGCGGGGCGTGCACGTCGCAGGATTGGCACCCGGTTTCCGGCGCTGAACCGCTGCCTCAGCTGCCCCCCCGACGGAAGAAACCAGACGCGTGGCTCTGCCGGCAGCGCTCAGGCCGGTGGTGGCTGCGGAAACGAGGATTCACGCCGGGGCACAAGCCACCACGCAAGGAGGTACACCACTGTCAGCGGGAAGAGGCCGGTGACGAGGAGCAACGCGATCGCCACCAGTCTGACGGCCAGGGGGTCCACATCGTACATCTCCGCCAATCCGCCGCAGATTCCGGCGATTTTTCTGTCAGTGGTCGAACGGTACAGCTTTTTCATCCTGCCTGCTCCTCATGGGTGTGACTGAACGCGCGGACCTCGAAATGCGGAAACGCCGTGGTCGGCCCGCAGCCCCGGGATTTCCTAACGGTTTTCTTTCGCCGCGCGCTTCTCCTCCCGGGAGACGAGCCCATAGAACACGAGCAGACCGGCTCCCAACGCCGCCAGGATGGTTCCGACGGCGATCCACGGCGATGCCAGCGGCAATGCGGCGCACAGGACGATTGCAACCCCGACAAAGAGCAGGGTTATTGCGCCTCCCAGAATTCGGACGGAAACCGGCATACGGTCAGCAGGGTTTCCCGGGAGGTCCACCGTGATGCCGCTGCTACCCCCCTTGATGAATTTGCGCCACGGCAAGGCGAAGTAGGTGAATCCCGTCGCGAATACCCCAAGCGCGATCTTCACCGCCCAGAGAAACAGCACTCCTACTACGAGAATCTTCCACGTGTCCATCACTTCGAGGGATTTCATGATGATCTGAAGGGAATCCTGCACGGTACGAACTCCTACTGGTTGTTGTGAATTCGACCTTCAACGACTGCACTGATAGTCTCCACGAAGTGTGCGGCTGACTCCTGCCATTTCCGAACGTCGTCCGGTGGGAATGTCGTCAGATCGGCGTAGTCACCTTTCTGGCGCAAATCGAAAAGCCGGTGGTAGAACCTGCCCGCGTCCTTTGGAACGCGCCCGCTCTTCACCCAGTTTGTGTCAAACAAAGCGCGCACGCCGCTGTGTTTTGCTGCTGACTGGCCCTCAGTCAGAAGGAGGCCACTCACAGCGTAGAAACAGGCGTAGTAGAGCCGGTTGACCGCCGCATTCAAGTGGTCGTTGTCCAGTAACAACTCGGCTTCGCCAAGGGCTTCTTTCGCGCGTTCGAGGCGGTATCGGACGAGCGTGACCTGCTCCGGGGTCATAGCTGAATCCCTTCCCGCGTGACGTTGGCATGGAACGGCGTGGCCGACATCAGAGGGGAATCCCACTCGTCGCGGGCAAAAAAGATCAGGGAAACCACGATATCGTTCTCCAGTTCGAAGTCGTACACCGCGTTCCTGATCGCGTTCTCCTGTTCGTCGGAGAGTACGTGCTCCGACAGAACCAGCACGTCGTAATCTGAGTCGGGTTCGCGGGTCCCACGTGCGGCACTACCGTACAGAAACAGCACCACGTCCGGAGCCACCTCGTAGACTGCGCGTTTGAGCCCCCGAGAGAACCAGTAATCTATCGCGCGTTTGTCTGACACCTCAGTTTCCTCCTCCCGTGGAGGAATCCTCCTATTCCAGCCTCGTCATGGCGGAATTGGAGACAATGAACGCAAATCCCACGTTCAGCAGGAAAACGCCGATTAATTGACATCCATCGCGAGGCACGGTCGCAAAGCGTAGGATTACCGTGCAAGCCACGATGCTGAAAAAAGGACGGCCGTTCCAACGATACGCCCTGGGAACTGGATGTCCCATGGAATATCCCGCTTCGCGATTTTTCCGATGGTACACATAACGCCGGCAAAAACGCACTTCCCCACGGGAGCTGCCAAAAGGGCGATCGCGACAATGAGCACGCTCACGAGCACGCAGCCCAAAGACAGCAACGCGAATTTTCCTGCGCTCGTCACCATAATGGTGTCAATATACGGCATCATCAGTTTCTCTCCACGAAAACCGCGCTCTCGCCCATTTTCTCCGTGTGTTCCGCCGCCACCTCGGATTGTTCCTCGCGGGTGCGCTCCCAGCGCGCTGGTAGAGAACGTGAACCGGTAATGACACGGCAGACAAGTGCCGGTTCTTTCACGATTCGGCCACCGTCCAGGGAGATCGCGGTTGTGCCCAGCGCACGTTCCGCCATCTGCTCCTCAGTCTACTTCTTCGGCACTGCGTGGTGACGGAGTGGTTTTTTCAAACTTCGCGACGACGAGATAGAACAGCAACAACCCGATGCCGGCGGCAAGCAGAACGATGCCAAATACTGCCCATCCCGTGAGGTTCGGAATGACCGCGGCAATGACGACACCCAGCCCGACCGTGAGGAACATGACACCGATTCCCAGGATTTTCAGGGACATCGGTACCCCGCGCGGAGTCTCCTCGCCGCTGAAATTGGGAACGGCTCTCATCGCACCCTCCACGGCGCGTCTGCCGGGGCCGAGGATAGCCGCGGTTGCGACCACGAGAACAAACAGAATCCCGGCCACCAGAACGGCAGTAATACCGAGAATCACCACTTTCCCCGTGCTCATTGCCGCCAGCGCTTCGAACATGGTTCAATCCTTTCGTTACGTCGTTTTCAGCACAAACCGGCCCCACATGAGGTCCTTCAGCACCTCGCGCACGACTCCTGAGGCTTCGCGTAACGCTTCCCGCGCGCCGGCAAGCGTTGTCCAAGTTTCGCGGATCACAGGCACATACGCTGCACAAAGAGGAGCATATGCCGCCTTGAGAGCATCCGCGAGCACTTTCCGCACAATCTCCGCCGGGTCCAGCATCGCCTTCGCGGTTTCCCCCTGCCATCGTTCCACCACACGGGCGGCAAAGTCACCCGGGGGGTGATACACCGGAGCACGGGCACCGGTTCTGACGAGGCGCGACTCCAGATCAAATTCGGCCCGGCACTCCCGGCAAGTCTGGAGGTGACCTCTGAGCCGTGCCGCGTCCTTCTCTTCCAATGTGCCGCGGATCAGTTCACCTGTGAGTGCCTGCGCCGTGCCGCACGAGATCATTGCTCACCTCCACGCTCAGCCAGGGCTGCTCTCAACATGGCTTTTGCCCGAAACAATCTGATCTTCACCGTATCCACGGAAATCCCCAGTGCGCGCGCGGTCTCCTCGTAAGAAAAGCCTTCAAAGTAGCGAAACAGGACGGGCAATCTGTACGATTCGGGTAACTGCAGCACTGCGTTCCAAGTCTCCCGCTCTTCGTCGTTTTCCGGGTCTGACGCCAATCGTTGCGCGTCTGGCAACGACGCGACCGGGTCATCGTCTGAGGACGGCCGGGGAAAACGCTTCCTCATTTTGGTCCGTGCCGAGCATTCATTCACCGTGATGCGGTACAACCACGTCTTCAGAGAACTTCCGCCCCGGAACAGGTGTAACGAACGAAGCGCGTTGAGGAATACCGTCTGTGACGCGTCTCGGGCTTCGTCTTCATCGCTCAGCATCCGCAGGGCGAGCGTGTACACGGATGACTGATAGCGTCGCACGAGAACCTCGGCCGCAGCACGGTCTCCCCGGCAACACGCCTCGACGAGTTCTTGATCGCTGTGCACCGGCCGGTATCCCGTTGTGCGCGCCTGGTATGTCTGCTGTTACTTGCTTAGAGAACGATGCGGGAGAAATGTTACAAGAAGAACGCGGCACCACCAAAAAAGGCGGGTGGGAACGGACACGCTCCCACCCGCCTGCTCGCTGGGAACTGCGGTCAGAAACCGACCTGCACGTCGAACCGGTGAACCGATCCGAGCAGAGAGCCGGCGTTTGACCACGCGTAGTTCACTCCGACAGCCGTCGGGCCGATGGTGTGACGGATGCCTGCGCCGAGAGAGACCAGAGAGGTCGTCATCGGCGGCGTGGTACTTACTTTCGGGACAAAGTTGGCGTAATCCCGTCCCGTGCGGAACGCCCCGCGCAGAAACACCTTCTGCATGAGGCCGTATTCGGCTCCGATGACAAGTTCCTCCGCCCGGTCACGCGGATGCAGCGCATCCGCGCTGACGACGAGGCTGCTCATGTTGTCTGACGGCATATCGGTCATGTTGAGCAGGTCCGCCGCCAATCCGATCCGGAAGATGAGGGGTAGATCGTACCCTTCATCCTGATGTCTTGCCTGACGCGAGAAGTTCCTTATTGACATGCTGAGCACAGAACTTCCCACCCCGGTGCGGTACAGTGTTCCGGCATCGAACACGAATACGCTGGTTTTGCTGCCGGAGGAGTTGACAAGCCCCAGATCCTCTACGGCGTAACGGCCGGCGAGACCGATCTGGAACTTGTCGGTCACTTTCCGCGCCGCGCCAACGCCAATCGCCATGGAACTGAGGTCGAGATTGCCCAGACCGGTCACCGCACCGGAGACCGTCATCTGGTAACCTTTGACAGTGCCATAGTCCACTGCCATTGCGGACACCCCGAACACGCCATACGGGGTATTCCGCGCCACTGCGACAGCGTTGAGCGCCACGTCGGCTGCCCATTCGGTGTGCGCAAGATAGACGTCGTTGCATTTTCCGGCGGTGTTGGCGAGGCCTGCCGGATTGTAGAACATGGAGGCTGCGCCCATCTCCAATCCGGTAACCGCTCCACCCATCCCTTCAGCGCGGGCGCTTTGCCCGATCTCAAGGAATTTCATGCCGGCCTGACCGAGTTTCGTCTGGTTGAACGTAAGCGCCGGTATCTGCGCAAATGCCGAGGACGACGCCACAAAGGCAGCCACCAGCGCCGCAACAAAGCTACGAGCATGTGTCATGGTGTTTCCCTTTCTGGTTGCCGCCTAACGAGCAATCACCAATTTGCCAACCGATTTGCCGTTCACACTGTCAACCACGTAGATGTAGACGCCGCTGACCACGGGCTGGCCGGCATCGGAGAGGAGATCCCACGCCTCCGTTCCGGCATTCGCATTATGCGTGATCGTACGGACCCTGACGCCATCAAGCGTGAAGATGGTGATCGTCGCCTGCTGCGGGAGCCCGTAGAACAGCATCTGCTGAGCGAAGCCCGGCAGCGGCTGGTTCTTCGCCGACGCGAAAGTGCTTCTCTGGTAGCGCATGTCATACGGGTTGGGGACCACGTACACTCCTGTGTCGGCCACCACCGAAACGGGTGCGGTCGAGGGGCCAACGCCGCGGGCGGTCCGACACATGTGGGAGCTGGATTCGACGCCGCTCGCGTTCACCGTAACGAGATAGTAGTAGTAAAGGATGCCCACCGATACGTTGTTGTCGGTGTACGTTGTCACGCTTGTCGGTCCTTCGTAGATCTTCTCGAAGGGGAAATCTCCGACCCGGCTGCCGCGCGCGCGATAGATGCGGTACGCGGTTACTTCACCCGCGCGCGTGGAGGGAGCGGTCCACGTCAGTTTGACCGATTGGATTCCTCCCGTCACCGCGAGGGTTGCCGGGTTTGGCGGAGTGGTCGGAATGGTGGCCAACCGCGCTTCAAGATCACCGATCTGAGAGACGTTCCGGGTTATAATATCCTGCGCGCGGCGGACGATGGTGTAGAGGGAGTCCTCGCCCGTGTAATACGTGCGCAGCCGTTCCGTCTCGTCCATGCGTGTGAGCCCCTGGGCGGCAAGTTCTGCGTCCGAGAGCCTCATGCGTTTGCCGAACAGAACGGTCTGGTTGTGAGGGAATCCCCCGACCGCGGAGATCCAGATCGTGTTGATCGAGTCACCCGGTGGGATGTTCCATCCACCCACGCTGAACACCGTGTTGCTTCCGATGTACTTCGGGTTGGCGCCGGCGCCATACGGGATGCCCTTGTGCACGGCATCCCGCTCGAACCGCGCGGTGGAACCGACGAGGTTGCCGTTGGGCAGCATGCTTTCGTACGTCGCCTGCATGCCCTCAACGTCAATCCGTGGCATTCTGGTGATGCTGTCGAAGTTGAACCGTTTGGGCTGGTCGGGATCATCCGCCCGATTTGCCACCGATACGTCGGCATGAACAAGCGCCATTCCGGGCCACCGCGGCGAAAGCCACCGGCCGGTGATCGGATCGGGGTCACCGCTGTCTTCGCCCGGCCACACCGGGGAGTCGCCGTCCCAGTTGTACATGATGCGCAGGTCACCGTATGATTTCACGGTAGCCGCGCCGCCGACGATCGCAGAGATGCCGTACGCGTTGGCGATGAACTGCTTCACGTCTGACGTCACGGCTTCCGCGGCGTACGTTCCGGCGTTGTGCCCTTTGTAGTCAGTGAGTGAGTTGCCGCTCCACTCGCAGCAGGAGTTCGTGGCATTCTGGCCTTCGGAACGGTCGTTGTACCACATCGAGTGCGAGAAGTAGAAATCCGTGAGCGTCTGGGAGTACTGCGCGTTGGGGTTTCCGGCTGCCGTAGTTCTCGACGAACAGCAGTACTTCCCCGTGTTCTTGAACGTGTAGTGCCAGACGTGGTAATCGTTGTGCAAAGGATGCGCAAATGCGTACGCTGTACGCACTGTTTCCAACCCCATGTTATTCCTCCACGACGAGATGATCTTCGCGTCGGCGCACAGGGTTGGATCCTCGCCACCCGATACTTCCGGCGGGTTGTTCGCCACGCCGTCGGTGGTGATCGCCGTCGGGTTGGATTTGTAGATCAGCTTGATCGTGCCGTTGATGAGCTGATAACTGTTCGCCTGCGGCGTATTCCGGATATCCCGTTGCACCACAAAGAATGGGTACACGTATCCTGGTGGTTGATCAGACGGCATTTCCCAGGACGCGTTGTCGGGCGGCACCGTGAAGTTGGTCACGCCGTAGAGAAAGCCGCGGTACGAAGCAGACGAATGCGAGTATTTCTCGCCTCCGAGGTCCTCCTTCCAGAAACCGCCGGGCCAGACCATGCAGGTCCCGCCCCACGCCTCGTTTCCGGCGTTGGAGTACTCATCCCAGAGTCTCCCGACACGGATGTGAGCCGCGTTCGCCATGCTGGCGCAGATACCGAGAAGCGCCAGACACATGATGAAGCGGTTCACCTGCCGGGTGGGGACTCCTGACTGGTGGGTTCGAGTCATGTACCATGCCTCCTGTAAACGTGTTTACGCTATCAGAAGTCCACCCTGACACCAAACGAAAACGTGCGCGGATAGGAGAACAGCGTCCATTGATCACGAAGCGGCAACACTGCGTAGCTCGGTGTGTCGCCGATCTTGTCGTTGCCCCTCGTGTCCTCGATGAGCGGGTCATCAATCGGGAAGTGCAGCGATTTCATGTACGCCGTCAGGTCGTCCCCGCGCATGGAGCCCGTCCACACTTTGCGCGCGAACACATTGTTGACGTCGAAAAACGCGGCGCAGTTGACTTTGCCGAAGGTGAAGCCTTTCTGAATCCGCATGTCCGACATCCACCAGTCGGGATATGCCACGTTTGGTGATTTGACGTAGGCCTGGCTCAGAAGCGTCCCGGGCGAGCTGACGGGATCGTAAATGGCGTCAGCACCGCGCTGGTAAGAAGTGAGCCAGTTGAGTGACCAGCCGCCCGTCGCCAGCGCAGGCAGGCCCATGAGCGAGAAATCGCGTGGCGTGTGCAGATCAACATTCAGCTTGCTGTAGGGGCGCGCACGATACGGGGCATCCCGGAACTCAGCAACCGGCACTTCGTTCACGTCCTCGCTGATGCGCGCGTACCCCAGACGCGTGGTCGTCACCATCTCCACCCCGCCGCTCCAGAAGCCCGTGGCGAAGCGACCGATGCGTTTGGAGAGTTTGAACTCGAACCCGCGAATGTCTGAGTACTGCTTGTTAAACGGTTCGATCACGTCGTACGGTTGCGTCGGAGCGAGGGCCTTCCTGATAGTGAGGTTGATCTCGTTCGTTGCGTCCTTGTAGTAACCCGCGACGTGCAACAGATACACTCCAAACAATTCCTGATCGAATCCGAGTTCGTACGCGATGGTCCGCGGCATGTCGAGGTCCGGGTTCCCGAGGTACTCAATCGAACCCGGCTGGTTGGGATACATGCCGAACACGTACTGGTTCTGCGGAACGGCGTAGAAGTGGCCGTAGTTGAAAAACACTTTCGTCGTCCGGCTGATCGGGTGAGAGATGCCGAGCCGGGGGCTGAAGTGGATCTTCGCGCTCACGTCTTCCGTCTGCAGTGAGTCGGGCGCCACGGTTCCGTTCGGGCCGAAACGGTTCTTGATGGACGCGGCCATGTCCCAATCCGTCAGCAGAGAACCCCACGCGCTGTGGTCGTAGATATTCGTGTAAAGGTTGCCCGGGTACTGCCAGGGCTCAAGAATCTCGCCGTTGGAGTTGTAGTAATCCATCCGCAGACCGAGGTTCGCGATCATGCCTTCGTGCTCGATCTTATCCTGCACGAATGCCGCCATACGGGTGGGCGTTGCGGTCCATTTCTGCATCTGGTAATTCTGTGCGCTTGCAACTCCACCCTTCTGGTTCAACGTGACAAATACTCCCTCGAAACCTGCGCGGAGAAGATTCTGGCTGTTGAGCTGATTTGTGTACGTTCCGAACAGTCGGATCGAGTGCCAGTCGGATGAATCCCGGCTGTTCGCCTGGCCGGCGAGCTCGTAGTTCATCCACGTACCGTCGTTCCGCCCGGTGCCGATCCATCCGTACGGGACGGAATCGAGTGTGTCCTTCAGCCCTGAGGTCAGTATGAGCGCGGCGGGCGTGGCGCGTTCACCGGCACTGATGTTGTACCCGTACTGGTTGTACTCGAGGCCCGCGTCGACGTACGCTGCCTGATTCAACGTGTACGTGCCGGTCAGGCTGATCGCCATGCGGTCGAACGCGGCTTTCGTGTTGCCGTAGAGCGCGTATTTGGTGGTGGGACCAAGGAAATTGATGCTGGGGCCGAAATCGCGGTAAATCGTCGAAGTGAGCCCGCGACCGGAGGCACCCATACCGGTCTCCTGCCCGACCATCACACCGAGGTTCAGGCGCAACGGTTCTATCGGACGGAAGTTCAGCTTCACGTCGATCTGGAAGTCTTTGTACGCCGGATTGATCTGCGGCGTGGCATACGCCGTCTGTTCCATCCGGGTACCGATGACCAGACCATATTGCTGACCGATGGGAACACCCACGGCGCCATCAATCACATAATCCGCGGTGTTGGCGTAGTCTTTCACCCGGTGTTGCCACCGCCATTTCTCGAGCAGGTCGTT
This sequence comes from Candidatus Latescibacterota bacterium, assembly GCA_022706085.1. Classification (GTDB taxonomy): domain Bacteria; phylum Latescibacterota; class MWCZ01; order MWCZ01; family MWCZ01; genus MWCZ01. The sequence continues at coordinate 381,035 of JAKJDF010000002.1, forward strand.
CGCGCTCAGCCCCTTCGGGTTCTGCGCGGAATTCGCCGCAATGGCGGTCCACCCGGCAAACACATTTTGCCACTTCATGTTGTTCGGGTTGCCGGGGGTGGGGTCTGGCACCTGGATATCTCGTGTCGTGGTGACGTCCTTTCCGTACGTCTGCCACTCGAACGAGTTCTCCCCGAACGCCGCATACCCGTCCGGCTCGTAGAACTTTTTGTGCGCCGGGTAATACTGGGCAGTGAACCCGCCCCAGATCGGCTGGCCAAGCCCCGGCCTGCTGACGACGTTGATGACGCCCGACCGTGCGTTACCGTATTCGGCGTTGAAGCCGCCGGTAAGCACCTGCAGTTCCTGCAGACTGGAGGCAACCACCGTCATTTTCGGCACGTTGAGTCGTTCGTCCACCGCAAGGCGGCCATCCACGATTACCTGTGTCTGATCGAGGCCGCCGCCGCGGATGCCGCCGGTAACCCCTACGCCGGGTTCCAGCGCAAGTGCTTCCTGAACGCTCTTTGTGGGAACCGCGGTGACTTCCGATGGCTCCAGAATGGTTTTGGAACCCGACACGTCAAGCTGGATGACTTCCCGCGGCGCCACCACGGTGACACCGCCCACCTCGATCGTCGTGCTTGCCAGGGCAAAATTCGCCTGCGCCGTGCGGTCAACGTTCACGCGAAGGCCGGTCAGCGTCGCCGAGCGGTACCCGACGAGGCTGGCTTCCACGCTGTACTCCCCTGGAGGCAGGTTGATGATGAAGTAGCGTCCGTCCGCGTCCGTCGAGGCTCCTACGCGTGAGCCGACAATCATGACGGCCGCGCCCGGAATCGGTTCTCCGCTCGCCTGGTCAGTGACTCTTCCCGCGATTTTGCCGGTTTGCGCGGCGTTGGCGGAGCCACCGAGAAGCAGGAGCGCGGCAACCGTGATCATCCCGGATACCATGCACCTCTTTAGTGCCATGATGCCCTCCTCCTTGCCCACATCTCGTGGGTTAAGGGTGAAACTGGGGCACGCGTCAAATGCCGAACCAGGTTGCCCATCGCAATGGTCGTTTTCCGCCCTCCTTTCCGGGGCATTACCCCAAAAAAAGACAGACCGGGTGCGTACGGCACACCCGTAACAACCATCTGTGTATATCAGTTAACGATGAAATTGGGAAATCGCTGAGACAGGGCCCCTGGACGACCAGGGTTTTCAGGATCGGAAGGCAGCATGTGGAAACCCTCCCTTGCCACACGCAGCCGAAGGTTGTTCCGCCGGCAACGGACTTCCACCTTTCGGCGAGTAAATAAGATGATGTCGTACCTCGCCGGACGCAAGGGCGGAATGGCCGAAAACAGGGCTCAGAAAAAAAAAAAACGGGGCTTCACGTGCTGGTCTGGAAGGTTCTCCACGTAAGTCGATAAATAATAAGGGGAATAGCTTCGTTTTCCGCCCGGCGATGGAAGGTTTGCAGGCGGAAGCCCCGGAATGTCGCCGCACCTGCGAAATCCCGTGCGGTCACCCGTTCCGGGTCAACCACGATCGCGGTACCTCCCGGAAGTACGGTTCGCCCCAGCATCTCCACCATGGCGGGAGTCTGCCAGCGCTCGTACAAGACGTCGGCCGCCATCACGAGGTCGAAGCGGCCGAGGTCCTGCGGAGTGCGCCAGTCCACCTCCCGCGTGCGGAGAGATACGCCGTTCAGCGCCGCGTTCACGTGGAGCAGGTCCAGCGCTTCCGGATAATAATCCGTCGCGGTTACCTGAGCGCCCAGATGTGCCGCGACGATGCTTGGCAGACCGAGCCCACAGCCGAGTTCCAGCACCCGCGCGTGGCGGAGCGCGGCCGCGTCCGAGGCGAGGAACTCGGCCAGTGCAACGCCGCTTGGCCACAGCTCAGCCCAGTAGGGCATCTTCTCGTCTTGTTTCCATGTGTCCGGATCAATTTCATCCACCAGCCTGTCCAGGTCAGGCACCCGGTACAGGTGGTACACGTGGCCTCGGATCGTGCGATGAGTCAGAACGGCGGTCTGGTTTCCTATTTTCGGCACGGGAAAACCGGCGGGGACCGTGTTCATGCGCTGCTCCCGTCAAGCACAAGGTCCGCGCATGCCCACAAAGGGCTCTCTTTGTCTTCCCCGCGCGGTTTCGACGCCGCTTCCATCACGAAGAACCTGTTGCGTATCTCACAAGCCCCGTACTGCGGAACCACTCTCACTCGGGAAGTAATTTCACCCTCCACGGACACATGCGGACGCTCTTCGGATGGGGTACTCAGCTCCAGAGTCAACACCCCGGACCCGCGTGTGCCGCTTATCATCAAAGCAGCTGACAGCGTGGAGGAGGAAACTTCGAATGAGAATCCGGCCTGGGAAGCCTGGATCAGCCGGATGCGGGAGAACGGGTGGAGGCACGAGCCCGACGAAAGTGCGGGCAGGCGGACAAGCTCCGCGCTGCGTGCGGGGGCGAACACACGTACGGTGCACACGTTGTTCGCCGTGATCGCTTCCACCGTATAGAAAGCCGACTCGACGCGAGCAACATTCACCGCCCACAGAACGGACCATTCCGGGGTTACTTCGTCAACCCGTTTTCGCGTGCGCGGTAAAAACCTCATCGCGGGTTCGGTGTCTCCCCTTCCGGGCTCACACTGTTTTTCTCCGGAGACTGAGGGGGCGCGGAAGACACCGTCTCCGGGCCTTCAGCGGCTTGCTCCTTGTCCTTGCCCCACGAACGTCGCCACGCCGCCTGCTTGAGTGCTCCCGCGAACAGGACCGCGCTACCGAGGAGCAATTGAATCCACATCCAGTGCCGGTAACGATTCTGAAGGGCAGTGAAATCGGCTTTGAGCGTTTCCACCGTCGCGGCGCCGTAAGGATTTTCCATGATGCGGGAGAGCTCCTGGCTCCCATCCTGCACGACGCCTTCCGCGGATGCCTGAACGGACAGCGATTTCTTGAGAGTATCCGCGCTGTTCTGCATCTTCGTGATGTACGGATCGAGGTTCCCGAACGAGTAGATTGCAACAATGAACATGAACACCCCGGAAAGCGATCGGAGCAGCCAGATCACCCACCATGCGAAGCTTCTCCTCGCGCGGCGTTCGAGGATGACACCGATGACGACACTGGCGAGGAGAATGAGCGCGGCACCGAAGATGTACGGACGGGGCCTAAGAATCATTTCCACCGCGGTTGCGGCACCGTTGGCGAGGAGCGCATGGGGTCCCCGTCGGGGGAGACACCAAGCGGAAGCCCCAGCAGCAGGCTTACCATCAGAAGGCCGCCCATCCACATTGCGACGGCAAGGTCGGAGAGCCAGTAGACTGCGGTAAGCACGATGGTCGCACCGATCATGGCATATCCCTCCCTCTGGCACGGACCTCTTACGAGACAGGAAGGTCGTCCAGACCGAATGATTCGGCCCACATGCAGGTGTGAACCGGGTCGAACGGGCGAATCTGCGACAGCAGGTCCGCGAAGAACGCTTCCCCGTATCGAGCAACAAACGGTGCAGCAGAATATACGCGTTCCTGTGGAACCCCGCCCGGGAACACAAAACTGCTTATGCGCTCCAGCTCCGGCATGGTTTCCCGCACGCGCCGGCGAAATCCCTGATCCAGTTTCGCTTCGAGTTTGTTTACCAACCCCTGCGTTTTGATACGGGCGGAGAGAACGGCGGTATCCATCCCCGGCAACGCATTCCGCACCTCATGTTCGAGCTTTTCGTATGTCTCGTCAAGCGCCCGCCGGGTTTCGGAAATGCGGCCCCCGAGGCCGCGGCATTTCTCCCGCTCGGCAAGCGTGTGACGCCACACATCCAGCGGTTGCAACGCCTCTTCGATCGAAAGCGAACGGCTCTGAAGCCAGTTTTCGATTTCTTGCGGCACCACCGTAAAACCTGCCCGCGCGGCTACCAGCGGCATCGGTACGCGGGCCTTATCGTAAAGAGCACGCACCTGGGCCATATACGCGATTTCGCCGGGCCCCATCACGTGCACCAGCGTGGGAAACACCGAATCGCCTGAAACGGGGCGGAATGCGGCGTTCGGACTGATACGTTCCGGCGACGCCGACGCAATTCTCTTGAATTCGGGGATGGTGTGTACTGTTGCACTTTCCCGCCAGAAGAAGCCCTGTGTCGGGGTGAAGTCTACACGCCGGCGGTTGCCGGATTCATCGTCCCAGAAAAGAAGGGTTGCCTCCGGCGCAGCGACAATCTGTGGAACGTACCCCTCTGCCCGGACGTATGAGCTTTGCTCGACGAATGCCTCGCGAAATCCCACAGGATCAGAACTGCACCGCGAAAAAAGCGGCTGGAGAAGGGCTTTGAACCGTCTGTCGGCGGGGTTTACGAAAATGATCCCGTGGCGACCCAGCCAGGAAACCATGAGGCGCGCAAACGCATCCACAGGGGTTGCACCCGGTGTGAAGGCTTCCCGAATCGCACCGACAACCGAGTCCCGACCCGGCCCGCCGGGGAGCAATGAGACCGTTTCGTCCGTCCATTTCGCAATCTCGGCAATGAAACGCAGCTCCGCGACGCGGGCCGAAGGTGCCCCTGAAACCAGTGAACGGGGAAGTTCCAGATGGTGCTGAAAACCCGTCCGTGCGGGAAATGCCACGCGTGCAACCTCTTCGTAATCGTGGTCATCCCCGGCTATCCAGAACACGGGAACGACCGGCTCCCCGAGGAGCTCTTCAAGCGTTCGTGCCCACGCAACCGCGGAGAGCGCTTTGTACACCGTGTAGAGTGGCCCGGTGAGAATGCCGGCCTGCTGACCCGTCATTACGCAGAGCGCTCCCTCCTCAAGCCTGCGCAATGCCTTCCGCGTCTCCGGCGCACAGCCCCATGATTCATTCTGAGTTCGGAGGACGGATACGAGATCGGAGCGCGGATAGTCTCTCCCGCGAATCCTGGCCGCAACCTGCCGGAGATCGGCCTCTTCGCAGGCGCTGCCTCCGTACAACCGGCGGGCGAACTCCTTGTCCGAGATGGCCTTCCCCGCCAGTCCGCGAAGACCGACCGTCTGAAGATTACCGAGGCGTTGTGCCCTCATCCGGCAGTCGTTCCTGCGAGTATGAGCCGCGGGGAATCGAGCGCGTACGGCGCACCGTCGGAGTTGCCGAACACGTGAGTAACGCGCAACCCTGCTTTCGCAGCCATTGCCATCAATTCCGGGGCAGTATACATCCTTACGGACTCCTGGTACGTGTCGTTCCGCCCGGGCCGCTCAATGGTGATTGTCTTCAGAATCCTCCCCCGCAGGAGATCAAGACGCCGCTGCTGGACCACGCGCATCTCCCCGGTTGTCCGCTCGTCACGAGGTTCGAACCGCGAGATCACGTAGTCGCGATTCATGTAGTCCATCATCCACCCGCCGCCCGTTCGGAGGTTTCCCCGAATGGCGTCAAGCACACGGGCGTTTTCCTCGTCGGTTTCGAAATACCCGAAGCTCGTGAAGAAGTTCACGACGACGTCGAAGCACCCGTTCCCTATGCACGTCCGCATGTCGGCACGCACAAACACGACCTCCAGACCGCTCGTGGACGCAGCGCTTTGTGCTGTTTCAAGGAGATCTGGAGAAAGATCAGCGCCGACAACGCGGTACCCACGCCGCGCCAGTTCGACAGAATGCCGCCCGCCGCCGCAGCAGAGATCGAGCACTCGGGCACCGGGCGCAGGGGCAAGGGTGCGTTCCATCAGGTCGATCTGCCGCGTTGCTTCCTCCGCGTCGCGGTGTGCATACACGGCGAGGTAATCCCGCCCGAACCATTCCGCATACCAGGGAAGGGGGTGGTTACTGTTCCCGGGTGCGCTCCCCTCGTCGGTCACGGTTGCCCCCTCTTAACGCCGCGGAATCTGGACGGTAACTGTACCGACCCCCACGTTTTCGGCGCTGTCCCTCAATCTGACGGCTATGGTATAGGTTCCGGGGTCAAATGCCTCGGTCAACACCTCAAACGCCTCCCGTTTGCCGTCGAATATGCCATCCGCGGGGAAAAACGGGCGCCATTCCCCGCTGTTCACCGAATACGCACCGTCGTTGATCGGCCCGACGGTATCTGACCCCACACCCCTCAACACGACGGACCCGTCCGGTCGGGGAGAGGCAGTCAGTTCGCTTACCACGGGACCGGAGTAGTCAACCGGGAACGCAGCGCTTTCCCGCTCTGCGGAGAGAGCCGTCTGCCACGGATTACTCGGTTGGTCCGACGCGACTACCTTTATCACCGTCATTCCTTCGGGCGCGCCTTCCGTATCCCACACGTAGGAATTCCGCGTGAGTAATTCATCCAGCAGATGCCATGTCGTTTCGCTCACCCGTCGGAAATAGAGGGAATACACAAGCTCATCGCCGTTGGGATCGGTGACATTCCACCGCACCGACACGAGGGATCGCTTCGTGGGCGCCCCGCGCGGGGTAGTTGTCCGCGTGGTGGACGACTGATCGCTTGAGCTTTCGCCCTGTTGCGAGGAGCTCTGCGAGCCTGTCTGGGTGGACCGAACTGGCTGGACTGATACCATCGAAATCTCGGGACGCAGGTTGACCTGCAGGCTGGTCATTCCGATGCTGGAAACCTGAGGAGAGGGTGCGTTTTCTGCCCTTGTAAGCGTCAACCGGAGTTGCGCGTACTGCGCCGCCGGGCTCTGAATCCGGTCCTGTTCTTCACCGTACAGCGGCTGCCAGGCGCTCCATTCCGTCGCGGGGTCCGACTTGTTCCCGGTGCGCGATTCGACATGTACTCTCGTGCCGGGGGGGATGACCCCCCGTATCTCCACGCGCCCCCACTGCGCGACGTACCCGGCGTTTCTGGCAGGCGTGATGAACACGCCACGAGTCCCGGGTTTCGTCGTCAGGCGCCGGATTTTCCCGGAATTGCCCATGCCGATGAGGATTTCGCCCGACGAACGCTTCAGGAAACACGCAGGCTGGGATTCGCCGGTGTCAGCCACCCGCTGCGTTCTGCCGTCGGTGCTCAGAAGGTAGAGCACCCCGCGCGGGCCAACACCGATAAGCACGTGCGAGGAGTCGTACGGCACAGTGGAGAGCACAAGAGGGTACGGCGCCGTCCAGAGCTTCGTCGCCGCTCCGGAAGGCTCCAGGCGGTAGACCGCGCCGGCGGGCGACCGTTCCGTGTTCTGCTCGCCGGGGTTTCTTGCTCCCGTCGCACCCACGTACACCCGCCCGTCGGGCCCGACAGCCAGCGTGTGGATCTCCCGTTCGGCCGCGGCGAACAGGAGGCGCGACCGATCGTTTTCGATCGCGTACACAAGACCGTTCCCGTCAGTACCCGCGTAAAAACCGCCCCGCCCATCGGGAACCAGCGTCATCACGTGAGGATCGCTCGTATCGAGCACCTTGTCCACGATCTTGCCATCGCGGTCTATTTTGAGGACGATGCCGCGTGTGCCGGTGGCTGCGTACAGTGAACCGTCTCCACCGAGTTCCATATCCCAGACGTACGTTTCGCCTGTCCGGCTGAACACGTTGCCCCGGCCATCCGGAAGGATTTTGTAAATCACGCCGTCCGGCGCCGCCCCCGCGTAGATGTTGCCCTCTGGGTCAATAACAAGACTCTGGATCTGCGTCTGCGGAGTTTCAAAGAACACACGGGGCGCCTGGTTTCCGTCTTTGATGTACACACGGCCCTGATTCCCCGTCGCGGCGAAAACTCGGCCCTGCCGGTCCTCGGCGAGAGCCCACACGAACATTTCCCCGGTTTCCCCCACGTCTTCCAGCACCGGTGCAAGGCTCAGAGTTCCGTCGTCGGCCACGGAAAGGCCTTCCACGTCGCCGCTTTCCATGTCCTGCGCCGAGGAAAGGAACCACCTCTGGGGAGACACCGCGCCGCTTTCGCGAACCGGTACCCAAAACGCGGCGATCACGAATGCGAACAGAAGCCTTCGAACCATCCTCTTCTCCGTCGGGCTAACGTGGCCGCGCGAATCGGTACACCGCGACGCTGATTTCCTGCGAACCCAGAACGTAAAGCCCCATGGGTTCCTGCGTGCGAACGAGCGGCGTTCCGAGAATAGGGCCGATTCTCCCTCCGGGAACGGCACTCCGCATAAGTTCGAACACGCTGGGCGGAAGACTCGGCAATTCCTGATCGTCCACCGTCATTCCGATATCCCGGTTTACCACTTCAAGCGTAAGATTGTCATTACGCTCTTCGTAATTCAGGAGGCGAATCAGGTGGTCGAGATTGTCGGGAATGAAACGTCCCGGCGACCTTGCAACGGTCCAGCGTTGCGCCGCGTCGGCGCCACCCACCCTTAACGTGTACACTCCGTCAGGAGTATCCGAGGAAATCGGGAGTGAAACGGTTTTCTCAAATTGCCTTCCGAGATATGTTTGAAAAATCGCCCGGACAACAAGCGGCTCACCCGGACGAATCACCCGCCGGGGAATCTCCAGCCCCTTGATGAATGCGGCCTCTATGTTCTCCCGGAAAGAGATTTCATACACTACGCGTTCTATGCGCACCGGGGCGAAGGGATTCCTCACAAGCGCATCGATCGGTTCCCCCCCGGCCTGAGCGGCCAGCATGAGCCCCCCGAAATCCGTAAAGAAGTTCTTACGTCGCACGGGTGCCCGCCCCTCAATCTCGATGACCTGGGTCATTTCCACTGATGCGGGGATGCCCAGCGCCTCCAGATCAGAAAGGCTCGCTACGACACCGAACGTCACGAGCTGCGGCGAAAGATCGGTGTCCCTCACCACTTCATAGTGAACGACGCGTGGCTGCGGGCCTCCCGAGATTCTGATTTCGACCGGCAACATGTCTGGTCGTTCGTTGAGAACCCCGGCAATTCCGCTCCCCCGATCCTGTCGCAAAGCTCCTACCACAGGCCCCTGTGAGGCGACCTTGTACGAAACCACCTGGCTTGGCCAGAGGAAATGCACATAGGCAAGTGACATGGGAAGGTCAACATGCCCTTTGAAGAACATTGGGTGACCGAAGCCTATCACGGTGGTGCTGTCCGCCCAGGTGACCGTCCCGATCCCGGCCACGTTTATGTCGCCGCGCACGAGGCTGACACCGAGGGACGCGCCCGGTTCGAGTTTCGCGTTTCTCAACGAGTCTGATCCGACGGCTCCGCCGCCACTCTGCAACACCGTCATTCCATACGGTTCGAGAATGTTCTGGAGGAACGCGAGAGCCCGTGCATCCGCGCCGGCGACGGCCACGGGAGTCCTGATTGGCATCATCTCTGTCCCTGAGAGTGCGCCAGTTCCCTCCAGCCGGGGAGCAGGATTCAGGAATAACCGGGCGGAACCGCTTTCCGAGGAGGCATACCGGTCCGGAGGAGGCGGGGTCATCGGCCGCGTCGGGATCTCCAGCATGCTCTCGATCGGGGTAATTCCGGCGATCGGCGATTTCGAGAATGTGCTTGTCCACGCCACGGCGCCCGCAAGCCGCCCATCCAGGTACACCGGCGAACCGCTCATCCCCTGAGCGACGCCGGTCTCCGAAAGCGGACCTCCACTGACACGCGCCACGATGGCATCCGCCGGCCCCGACTGGTTGCGCAGGACGGCGAGAACCTCCACCTGGAACGTGTCTATCCGTACTCCGGAAAATACCGTGAGTCCGTACCCGCGCATCCCCTCATGGATTTCTCCGATTCCGATCGTGTTGGGGCGCGCCGCAGCACCCGCCGCGAAAAGACTGGCTGAAGCGAAAATCGCGATCGCCCGAACCGGTTGGAACATTCCTGTCGGTACCTTTTTGAAACCAATGCGCAAGGGATTGACCCCGCCAAATACTGCGCGAGTGTCGTCTCAGCGTCAGATCAGGCCGGATTGTATCCGAAATATAAGGAGGAAGGTGCCCGGGGTGAATTGACTGCGGTTGTCGTCGGGAAACGCCCAATAATGTGGCATGACGAAACAACGGTTTCGGAAGTCCACTACGCCCGGGGAACGTTCGGATTCGTCAGATGAGCGAAGCCGTGACCCGGTCGCCAGTCTCAGGTCTTCGCCGTTTTCGTGTCCCCGGAGCCGTCAGAGCTTCCGTAGTAACCGCCGTAATAGTAGTGGTAGTAGTAGTTGTAGTAGTGGTAGCCGCCATACCGACGCGTCACGTCTACGTCGTTCAGCACGGCACCTATCAGCGGGATATTGGCAGTTCTCAGCGTGTCCGCGGTGTGGCGTGCCGCTTCGCGCGGCGTGGAGTTGCACCTGACCACCAGAAGAACGCCATCCGTTTTTCGTGCCACCAGGACGGCGTCTGTTACCACGATGACGGGCGGCGTGTCGATAAGGACGATGTCATAATGCTGCGCCAGTTCCTCAAGCCGTTCCCCCATGGCGGCGGACCCGAGCAGCGTCGCGGGGTTCGGGGGAATGACGCCGCACGTGACTACATCGAGATTTTCGATGCTCGTCGGCTTCGCCACTTCGGAGAGCTCACGCCGGTGCACGAGCGCTTCGGTGAGCCCCTCCTCGCGCTCAAGCTCGAAAAGAATGTGTTGCACAGGCCGCCGGAGGTCCGCATCGAGGATGACCGTCCGCTGGCCCATCTGGGCACAGACGATTGCGAGGTTGGCCACAGTAATGGACTTTCCCTCTGCCTGCCCGGCGCTCGATACGACGACAGACCGAATCGGCTGGTCTCCCGACGAAAAAAGAAGACTCGTTCGCAAAGTCCGGTACGCTTCGGCGATGGGGTCCTTGGGGTTTCCGTCGGAAATGAGCACCCGCCGGCGCTCCGTCTCGCGCCTTCTCTTCCCTCCCGGTGTAACGCCGATGGACGGGATCGTTCCGATCGTGGGCACCTCCAGCGCTTCCGTGATGTCGTTCACGGTTCGGACACTTGTGTCCATCGCCTCGAGCAGGAACGCGGCCCCAGCGCCAAGGGAAAGGCCGATGATTGCTGCGAAGATCAGGATCAGAGGAGCCCTGCTCGGTTTCGGCGTAGGTTCCGACGGCGCATCCACCACACGCACGCCGCCCGTTTCAGACGCGGATTTCACGCGCAGTTCCTCCCGCCGTTCGAGCAACAGGTCGGACAGGCGCACGTATATGTCACGCTCGCGGACGAGTCGCAGGTACCCGATGCTTACGTCGGAAAGACCGGGATGAGAGGCTTCGTACGCCTGCAGCTGGGCAAGGAAACTCTGCTCTTGCAATTCCTTCAGCTGAAGCTCCGTTCGCGCTTTGCGAGTGCGTTCCTCCGCTTCCGCCAGATCAAGCGCCGGGAGAGCGCGACGCAGCTTGTCAGTCGCCAGCGTGTCGAGATTGATTCGGAGAAGGCGGGACGCCTCTTCCGCAGCCTCGAGAGCGGCCTGCGCCGTCTGGCGCTCCTGCCGGGCATCATAGTACCCTTCCACGAGGCGAACGTAGTCTATCGGCAGGCTCGGATCTGTTGCGGGACCGCCGCCGGCCTGAATGAGATTGTGCTGTTTGCGAAACGCCTGGAGATTATCCTCTGCACGTTCCAGACGAGCGCGCGCGGAATCGAACTGCATTGCCACGAACGCCGTCATGGCATTTGTCTGCTGCCGCGCGTAAAGGATGCAGCGCTCCATGAACAGGCTGACCGCCAGGCTGTCCGTGGCGTACGCGATGTCGGGGGATTCCGATTCTGCGATGACAGTGTAAAACCCTTCGTTCTTGCTACGCTTGATCTGGAGAGACTCAATCGCCTCCCGACTCAGGTCAGTTGCCTGGATTGGTGGCATTCCGCGGGAAATTGCGTGGTCCCGAACGGCATCGCGGACCGCGTCACGAAAACTGCGGCTTTCGAGAATACCCATGAAAAACTCGATGGGTCGCTTCCCCTGAGCATCGGCTGTCAACGCGACGGCCATCGCAGCCGGATTGCCGCTTTCAATGTAAATGGAAGACGAGGAAGAGTACGAAGGAGCCTGCTTGCGAACGAAATAAAGCGCCGCCAGAAACACGATGAGAAAGATGAAAAGGATCAGCCATTTTTTGCGGTAGACGACATCCACGTAGACGCGGAAGTCTTTTTTCTCATCGTGCATTATCGCACCGTCCCCTGAAACCGGGTTCGATCCCCAAACGTCCATATCGGAAGGGGTATCAGAACTCCTAACGCATACACGAGAAGCCCCGTCAAAGGTGCCCGTTGAAGCACAGATGCGCGGTAAAACCGGCAACCTGACCGCGCGCCATCCTGTCAAGCCCCCATCGGACGGCAGCAAGATCGAGCGCACACCACGAGACGGGGTGGATTCGCATCCCGACGTTCAGTGATCGCGAGTCGTACTCCGCGATGCCGTCCACCCACTTCCGAACGGGGTACGCCACTCCCGCGAAGAAGCCGTTGAGCACATGAGGGACAATGTAGTTGACGTCCGCAGTGCCACGGTTCCTGTCATACCAGTCTACCGCCCATCCTCCGGTAATCACCGCATTCCCGTGTTCTCGGGGCACCGACCATGTCACAACGCCGTAGAGTGCATTGAAAATCATGAAGCCGTACATGTCCTGGAAACCAGCGCCGACCGACGGGACACGTCCTCCGCCCCGGTACAACAGGACCTGCATACTGATCATGCCGTCTGTGTAGAACGGCCCTGTCCCCGCGGGGCCCATCGCAGAGGGCATCCCGCTTCCCCGCACGGTGATTTCCAACCGCGGGACATAACCTATCGTCCCATAGCCGCTGAAATACGCGCTGGGTTTGTTCGCACGGAAATACGAGAACTGTTTCGACGGGAACGCCTGGTAATCCGCGATCAAACCGCCGAAGGAGAACCTTTCATTTGGAACGACGTCCGCAACCGGAACGTAGAGCAGCCCGCTAGATCCGGTGAGGCCTGTTGCCGCCCGACTGCAGTTAGCAATGGCCAGCACCGTGAAAAAACACGCGCGTGCAATACCTACTGATTTCGCTGTTTGCGTCGTCAAAGCCTCTGAATCAGGAAGTACAGCGTCAACGCCTGAATTGCCAGGCTGAGTGTGGCAATTACGCCCGAAAAGGTCAGAATTCTTTTTTGCACAATAATCACGTCGCCACGCCCGACACGCGGAATCTCATCCGTCCTGCCGGCCCGTAACATCGAGGCAAAATCCAGTTTCTGCTCAACCACCCGGCCCCCTTCCCGCCTGATCCATCGCACGTCCGAAAGGGTGCCCGCCGTCGTCGGACCACCTGCAAGGTAGATCATGTCGAGAACTGTCGCACCAAAGGGAACCACGTAGGAACCGCTCCTGTTTACCTCGCCGAACACTTTCACCTTGTCGGCGTCCGGAGCGCCGCGGACAATGACGAGGTCCCCGTCCTTCAACTGCACAATATCCTGCAGTCGGCCCTCAAACAGGAATCTTTCGAGATCCACGGAGATTTCTTCTGTACCTTCCGGGCCACGTCTCTGCACCTGGATATCACCCAGATCCGCGCTCGACTCGGGCCCGCCGGCAATCCACAGCGCCCCCTGCAGATCAATGCCGTTCGGAACCTCAGTAACACCGGGTTTTCGCACCTGTCCGAGGATGTTTATCCTGATCGTGTACGTCTGCGCGTAGTCCACAAATACGTAGGGCGCCGCACGGAGCATGGTGGCGAGTTGCTGGGTGATCTGGTTTTCGAGTTCAGAGAACGTCCAGCCAATGACGTTTCGATCCGAGACGACCGGGTAGTAGATTCTCCCTTCGGGCGACACGATGACTGTCTTCGTAAACTCGGCGTACCCGATTACCGTGACCTGAAGTACGTCACCCGCCTTGATAATGCGCTCTCCACCGGGCGGTTCCGCAGCAACCGACAATCCGACGAAACAAAGGCAGGCCAGAAGTGCCGCAAACGCCTTTGACGCAGGCCGGTTCGCCTTCACCATGTCATACCCCATGCGTTTTGAACCATTCGATGGTCTTTGTCAAACCCTCGCGAAGCGGCACAACCGGCTCCCACCCGAGGCGCTCACGGGCTTTCTTGATGTCCGGCTGGCGCACCTTGGGGTCATCCGGCGGAAGGGGGCGGTGCACGATTTCACTTTTGCTGCCGGTTAACTCGATGATCACCTCCGCGAGCTGCAAGATCGTGTACTCGTTCGGGTTTCCGATATTCACCGGCAGGTGTTCGTCGGATTCCATCAACAGGAGGATACCCCGGATCAGGTCGTCAATGTACTGAAAACTTCGTGTTTGCCTGCCTTCGCCAAACACGGTGATCGGCTCGTTCTTCAGCGCCTGAGATATGAACGCGGGAATCGCCCTTCCATCATCCGGTCGCATCCTCGGTCCGTACGTGTTAAAGATACGCACAATATGCGTGTTGATGTGGTGATACCGGTGGTACGCCATGGTCATCGCTTCGGCGAAGCGCTTTGCCTCGTCGTACACGCCGCGGATTCCCACGCAGTTCACGTTTCCCCAGTAGGTCTCCGGTTGCGGATGTACAAGGGGGTCACCGTACGTCTCCGAGGTTGAGGCAAGAAGGAACCCGGCACCCTTCGCCCGCGCAAGCCCCAGCGTCTTGTGCGTCCCAAGGGCGCCAACCTTGAGGATCTGGATGGGGATACGCTCGAAATCCACCGGACTGGCGGGGCTCGCGAAGTGGAACACGAAATCGACTTCGCCCGGAACATGGATGTATTCAGTCACGTCGTGTTTGACGAACCGAAAACGATCGTGCCCGAATAAGTGTTCTACGTTGGAGAGATTGCCCGTGATGAGGTTATCCAGACAGACCACGGAGTGGTTCTCCCGGATCAACGCATCACAGAGGTGCGATCCGATGAAACCCGCTCCCCCGGTAACAACAACTCTCATGCGCTCCTCCTCGCCGTGGCGGGGCAATTTCTGCTTGGCTCACACACAAATGCTACCACGCGGCCGGGAGATGGTCAAGCGGAGTACGTACCGACGGCCTGACGCGTGGGTTTTTGCGGGACGGGATTTCTAACTTGACAAAGTGCTGTTGTGGAACCTATCTTGTATTAGCACTCACTAGAGACGAGTGCTAATCATTCAAAAGAACTTCGTTCCATCCTCCGGGGTGGGTGTTGTCGTCTGCGGGTCACACCGCGAAGCTGGTTCCTGTATCACGAAAAAGGGGATAAGCGGCCATGACTATCAAACCACTTGGCGACAGGGTGCTTGTCAAGCCGGTCGAAGAAACGGAACAGGTGCGCGGGGGTATCATTATCCCTGACACGGCAAAAGAGAAGCCCCAACAGGGCGTAGTTGAAGCTGTCGGCCCGGGGAAACGCGGGGAAGACGGCAAAATCCTTCCGATGAACGTGAAAGCGGGGGACAAGGTTCTTTACGGCAAATACGCCGGGAGTGAGGTGAAAATCGCCGATGTGAAATACCTCATCATGGGCGAGAGCGACATCCTTGGCATTATTGAGAACTGAAACCTGTAATTATGGAGGCATAGACGCATGGCAGCCAAATTGATTTCCTATAACGTGGAGGCCCGCGAGAGCATCCTGAAAGGCGTGAACGTTCTCGCCAACGCCGTAAGGGTGACCCTCGGGCCCAAAGGCCGGAACGTCGTCATTGACAAAAAGTGGGGATCGCCGACCGTTACGAAAGATGGGGTGACGGTAGCAAAGGAGATCGAGCTTCCGGACAAGTTCGAAAACATGGGCGCACAGATGGTGAAGGAAGTCGCCTCAAAGACTTCCGACGCCGCCGGTGACGGTACAACTACGGCAACCGTGCTTGCTCAGGCGATTTATACCCAGGGGCTCAAAAACGTTGCGGCTGGCGCCAACCCGATGGAGCTCAAGCGCGGTATCGCGGAGGCGGTCAAGGTTCTGGTCGCCGAGTTGAAGGCGATGAGCGTGCCGGTGGCGGGCCACGATCAGATTGCGCAGGTGGCGGCAATCAGCGCGAACAATGAGATGGAGATCGGCACGCTGATCGCCGACGCGATGGAGAAGGTCGGGAAGGACGGTGTAATCACTGTTGAGGAAGCGAAGAGCATCGAAACGACCCTCGACGTGGTGGAAGGAATGCAGTTCGACCGCGGATACATCAGCCCGCATTTCGTAACCGATCCTGACGCCATGGAGGCGGTTCTCGAGGACGCCCTGGTCCTGATCCACGATAAGAAGATCTCCTCCATCAATGACCTGCTCCCCTTGCTGGAGAAAGTCGGCCAGGCAGGCAAAGAGCTTCTCGTGATCGCCGAGGACGTGGAAGGCGAAGCGCTGGCGACGCTGGTCGTCAACAAGCTGCGTGGTGTTCTGAAGATTGCGGCCGTGAAGGCGCCGGGATTCGGCGACCGCCGTAAGGCTATGCTTGAAGATATCGCGGTGTTGACTGGTGGCAAGGTGATTTCCGAAGAAGCCGGCCTCAAGCTGGAGAACACGCGGATCGAGGACCTTGGACGCGCGAAACGCATTGTTGTGGACAAAGACAACACCACCATCGTTGAAGGCGCAGGCGACCACGCAGCCATTCAAGGCCGTGTGAAACAGATCCGCAAGCAGATCGAAGACACCACCAGCGATTACGACCGCGAGAAGCTGCAGGAGCGCCTCGCGAAGCTGGCGGGCGGTGTCGCCGTAATTCACGTCGGAGCCGCAACGGAAACGGCGTTGAAGGAAAAGAAAGCCCGCGTGGAGGATGCGCTTCATGCAACTCGTGCCGCGGTGGAAGAGGGTATCGTTCCGGGCGGAGGCGTTGCGCTTCTGCGGGCGATGAAGGCTCTCGATTCGCTCAAACTGGAAGGCGATCTCAAAGTCGGCGTGGATATCGTGCGCCGGGCAATCGAAGAGCCGTGCCGCTGGATTGTTCAGAATGCCGGCCGCGAAGGCACTGTTGTGGTTCAGAACATCCTTGCAAACAAGGACAAGAACTACGGCTTCAACGCGCAGACCGAGGAGTACGGGGACCTCGTTCAGCAGGGCGTTGTTGACCCGACAAAAGTCGTGCGTACGGCTCTGGAGAATGCGTCAAGTGTATCTGCGCTTCTTCTCACCACCGAGGCCATGGTTACTGAGAAACCGGAGCCGAAGAAACCGGCAGCACCCCCCGCAGGCGGGCATCATCATTCCCACGGCGGTTTCTGAGCGATCAGCGCACAGCCTACACGGGGCGGCGAGGCGAATTCGCCGCCCCGTTTTTTTTCGCCCAGGGTTCTAGCGTATCACGGTCACACGGATTATGGCGCGCTGATGCGGCGCGTCCCACCGGCACAGGTACACACCGCTTGCGACCCGACGCCCGGCGTCGTCTCGCCCGTCCCAGACGAAGGTATCCCTCCCTGCCGCTGCTGTCGGCATCAGCGTGCGCACGGCGCGCCCGTCTGTCGCGTACACGGTGAGACGCGCCATCACGGTGCACGGGACTGAGGAGCGGATGACTGTTGCCGAGTTGAACGGGTTTGGTGCCGCGGACAACGAAAAACAGGACGTCGTGCCTTTGTCAGACGCCGCCACCGATAGGCCGTGTTCGTTGAACGTGCTGAAGGGGTACGGCAGGAGAATGAGAGCCGTGGCGCTCCCGGAAGGAACGCCGCGCTTCCCCCGAAAAGCGAGTCCCACCAGAGGCACATCGGACAGATCGCGGGGATGAGGAGACGAAACCGACACGAATACCGTATCACCAACGGCGTTCCAGAAACAGAGCGAGGAGGGTTCGGACTCGAACGCATGAGCGCGGATGAAGTCCCCGTCGGGCCGGGCTACCGTCGTATCGATCAGGAACGCGAGGTCCGCACCAAAAGAATGTGACGACGGAATCAGCACGGGTACCACGGTCACAGAATCGCCGGAGACGGAGAACGGGACGACAGGCTGCGGCGCGTCCATGAAGGCTGCTGGCGCGGTACCTGCCAGCATGAACGTCGCCAGCACAACGCCGCGCAGCAGAGATCCCCCGGCACGAACCGCCTGCCTCTCAGCGAACAAGGACCATTCTCCGAACGAGCGTTTCACCGCGGCAGGTGAGGCGGCACAGGTAGGTCCCGCTTGCCACGTCCCGCCCCTCCGCATCACGTCCATCCCACGTAACGCGGTGCACACCCGCTTCGGAAGCCCCGTTCACCAGCACGCGGACGAGGCGCCCGTCTGCGGAGTAAATCGCGAGACGGGCGTTCCCGTGCTCCGGAAGCAAAAACGTGATGGTGGTTGACGGGTTGAACGGATTCGGGGAGTTCTGTGCGAGCAACAGAGACGCCCGTGCTCCCCTCCAGACAACCGGGATCGCGCCTTCATCAAGCGAAGCAGTAACGATCTCCGGCGCGATTCCGTCCACTGTTTCTATGCGCAGAAGCACGGTTCCCGAGTCCTTTCCTCGGGCAAACGCAACGGTGAGCAACCCATCGATCTGGTTGGCGAACACGAGCCCGTCTGGTGCGGAGACGCTTCGCAAGCCGTTGGAACGAATTGCAAGTTCGCCGCCAAGAATGCCCGCACCGTTGTCAACCATGAGTGCCCACGAACCGCCGTCCCGCTGCCAGAAAAGCTCCCATGCCTCGCCGCGGGACGGTCTCGGGACGAAACCGCCCAGCACCGGAAACACATACTCAGGGTGGAGGATCTTGTACAGGACGAGCGCTGCGTCAAGATGCGACACATCGCCGTTCCCGGTAACGTCCGCCAGCGTGAGATTGATCGTCGGACGCAGCCGCACACGGTACTTCAGCATCTCGGCGGCATCGAGACCGGTGAGGCTGCCGTCTCCCGTTACATCTCCGTAAAGGAGAGCACGAATCTCCAGTGAGCCGTCCCGCAGCGTCGCTGGTTCCTCGTTCACATCTGTCAACTCTGGCAGCCACGTAACCGGCACCGTGCCGACGGGGACATCCATCCGGAGAGTAATGCTGAGTTCCACGAGAACGTCGCTCACGATTGTCCGTTTCTCCGCAGAGGAGATGGACACGCGCACGGTGTCACCGGATACTGCCAGCGACGTCGTATCGGTTTCTCCCCACGCGGTGCTGATCACGTGCACGGACTCGACAAGGCCCGCATCCAGCAGGAAGGCCATATCAGCGCCAAACGTATCCGTGACACGCGCAGTGACAGGGAATGGCACCGTTGTACCCGCGTGCGCGATAACCTGCGGCAGAATGAGTTCCGCCGACGGATTCACGTACGCGCAGGCACCCATATCCGCGCGAGTTCCGTCAGGGTCCCCCGGAAGTGAGGGATCGGCCGTGTTGATACATGGCGACCCTGAACGGAGGCGGTAATCACCCGCAGCGGCGTTCACAAAGAGAGGGTCGGCGGCAATGTTGCCCTCACCCGGGTATCCCGCTTCGATTGCGGTGTACGTGACGTGACACGTGTCCGGTGCCGGAATGCCCCCAGAATTCCAAACGATGCTGCTGTTCAGCGTGACCTCCGCGCCATTGCCGCAACCGATCGCGCCGGTGTAGACTTCACCCGCGCTGTTTTCCACCAGAGTACATTGCGTGATGTTCACCGCCGATTGGCCAAAGACGTACAACCCTCCGCCTTCGCCTCCCGCGTTGTTCCGCGCAATCAGCGTCTGCTTCAGCATCACCGTGCTGCCGTAGATGTAGGATCCGCCGCCGTGGTTGCTGCTCCCGGAAGACGTCGCGTTGTCCGTCACCAGGCAACTGGAAAACGTGACGTGACTTGCAGGATCGGTGATGTACAAGCCACCACCGCGCATCGCTGCAGCGTTGCCGGAAATCACCGAGTGCGAAACGCCCACGCGGGCCACATTTACGAATAGGCCTCCCCCGCGGTTCCAGAGCGAATCGGGGTTGCCGTTCGCGTTTCCCCCGCTGATACGCACGTAGGCGAGGGTGCTGGTATCGCCGCCGGAAATGCGTAATCCGCCCCATTCCGTGGAACCACGCAGGAACCGGATGCTGTCCGTCTGCATCCCCACCGCGTGAATGCGCCCTTCTACGACAAACGGAACGTCGTCGTCGAACAGCACTTCCACGCCCGGTTCTATGGTGAGAAGCTGGCCCGTGGGGACGCGAATTGTGTTCGTGACGCGGTACGGGCTTCCCGCCTTCGTCCAGGTGGTGGTGTGAATTTCACCGGACACCGGCGTCCCGGAAACACCGGTTGCCCGACGCAGAGGCGCAAACAGGACTACCAGCGCGGCAAAAAGAAGAACCTGATGTCTCGCGACCATGCATTTCCTCCTCACACGCGCAACGGGTCTGCGCGCGAGCCCGACACGATCGTCGCACCTTCGAACGAATGTTACGCAGTGAACGGCAAGAATGTAGCCACCCACCCCTCCATGCCAGAGCGGCGCAACCGCTGGACAGGGCAACGCGCAGTGCCTGAGCGTTCGTAGTTCACACCCAGACGGGGCTGGACCACGCCATGTTGCCCCGTCTGGTGATGATCCTGACATAGCAGAAACCACCGTGATCGACAGGTACGGTCGTTTTCCCGTCCCGCAGCACTCGCGGGTCGTCGTCCGGCAGGAGGGAGGCAACATCATTCCCGTTGGCAACGACCGAGGCGCCGGCGATTCCTTCCTCCGACGCCGCAGTCACCGCCACGGTCAAGCCATTTTTTGCCGGTTCCGCTTTCACATCGAGGTATATCCTGCTCTGGGTGGTTGCATACGTGGCGTGATCCCGGATCGCGTCAAAAACCGCTTCCCGTGTGAGATAAGGCACCGTCACCGCGGTGAACCCCTGCGGCCAGAAACGCGTCGAGAGCGGCGGATAACTCTCGGTGTGCAGGGCGTCGCCGGGGCGGCCATCGTGGATGTCCCCTCCGCCCACGAAACCGAGGCGATATCCTTTCCGCAGTGCGTCAACCACGTGCCGGCCCTTCATTTCGCCGTTGAGGTGCTGAATCGCCATGGGGTTGCCGTCCTCGCGGGAACGCTCGCTGCTGCCCCACACAGAGTGAATTTCCACCGCCTTTTCGTACTTCGGGTTCCATCCCTGTTCCCAGTCGACACCCATGATGACGTTGGCGCTGTGGTGCGGAATCGCGATGGAATCAACGTTCGAAAGGGAATCCAGCTTTTCCCAGAGCTTCACCAGCGTGTCACAATCTGAAGCATTGCTTCGCAGGACCGGACCGGCACTCTGGCGGTAGTAGATATTCCTGTGCCCCGGCGCTCCTGCCGCAGGATTGTGGTTCGTCCACTCCTGGCCGATCAGCGTGACGAACCGTTCCGGCTCGTTATAATCGTTCGTCACGGCCTGGAAGTAATCCCACTGGCGGTCGGTAACCCCCTCCATGTGGTCCGTGATGGCACCGAAATCGAGGAACCCTTCGTCCCGGGCGAACGCGTACAGCTCTTCCGGGCAGCGGATGCCATCGCTGAAGAACGTCTGCCAGTGCGGATCTCCCCAGTAGATGCGCGAACGGGGTGGTTCCGGGGTGACGCTGACGGGGTTCGACCAGCCCTCCACCCCGGTGTTCTCGTCCACAATCCGCACGAAGTGGATACCCGGTTCCCCGAAGGAAAACCCGTCGAAAACCCCGATGGGACGCGAGTCGCCGGAAAATATGCCCTGGTGGGTACCGTCGAACACGAGGTCGCGTGTCCCCGCCAACCTGCCGTCCCCGTCCACTTTCAACACGCCGCGCCACTCGGGGAGGCAGTTGTCGTGATACTGAATCTTGCGATCGACGTTGAGATTGAATGGCCCCCGCAACGCGGGTTTCGGATCGTTCCAGTTGCCTGAGCATGGGATGGGACGAACAGGTCCAAGAACCTTGACTTTGAGGGGAAATGATTCGCCGACCCCGACACAGGAAGGCGCAACGCACAAAAAACCCGTCGGATCCAAACTCACCCCCTTCAAAGCAGAGACCCGCCGTCCCGCATGGTCTGCCGGAGTCTCGCGAAGTTCACGTCTGCAACCGTTGAGTTTTCGGCGAGCGCCAGCACCGATGCCACCCCTGCCGCCTCCCCCGTCTGGTTGCAGTTGACCATGACACGCAGTGCGCCGTACGCGCCGCGATCGCAATCAATCAGGCGCCCCGCCACCAGTACGTTCTTCCCGCCCTCGGGCACAAGCGAACGGTACGGGAACTGGTAAAACGGCGGCGTATCGTCGCTTTCGGGCCGCCAGCGCCCTCGTACCGGCGGTCTTCCCGGAACCACCCATTCCTCCGTCCCGTCGAGGTTTCGGAAGGTGAGCCCCGGTTTTTCGCTGTGGTGGACGTCGACGTGGTACGTACCGCACCCGATTGTGTCTTCAAACGCATGCCCGGTGAGGAGTTCCATTTCGGCCACGCTGTGCAGGCACTTTGCGTGGCGCGTTTCCCTGATTCCGATGTACGAGGGCACCCCGCGGAGGAACACCTCCCCGCCGCGCGAGAAATGGTTCCGCAGGATATCCACCATCGCGCGGATCTGCCGCCTGCCTTCCATTTCGGCGGCGGTGAGCTGGTCCGCATCAGAGCAATCGGCATTCGCAACCCGGGTGCCCGCAACCATCTTCATGTCGCGAGAGCCTGCCACCCATGCTGCCCAGAGAAACCCCAGTTTCAGGGCTTCCGGGAATTCCGGATTGAACACCGCCTCGTTGAGTTTGAACCCCGGATTCGCTTCTTCGATTTTGCCGAGACCCTCGATGATACAACATGCGGTGGGTGGCTGGATATCGCCCAGAAAACGCGTTGGCAGGCCTATCCGGTATATCAGGTCGCCATCGCCCGTGGCATCCACGAAGTACTTCGCGCGGATCGCTCGACGCCCTGACTTGTCCTCGACTATGACGGCATCCAGCCGACCGTCCACAACCGCTGGAGTGACAAACCGGGCGTGAAGGAAGGGGCGGACGTTCGCCTCGGTGATCAGGTTGTCGAGCTCGATTTTCAGTTCTTCGGTATTCAGAAAGTACGCGGCGTGGGGAGACGTGCCGAACTCCACCGCGGCGCGGCGGTGCAGCCGGTCGATCGTCTCCTGCGTGAGGCCGCCGATGATCTGGCGCTCGTCGTGGATGTCCTTGAGTGAGTGCCAGACGTTCACCAGCCCCGCCGTGGCGACGCCACCGAAAAATCCACCCAGTTCGACGATGGCGACCGAAGCGCCGAGCCGCGCGGCGCGAACGGCCGCGAACACCCCGGTGCAACTGCCACCGATGACGCAGATATCGGCCTCGTGGGCAACGGGAGTGGTGCGGGAAGGTTCGGCGATGGTGAGCATGTGGTGCTCCTCAAATTGGTTCGTTGGGCGTGATCGTTTGGGTGGCGCGTCCGGCAATTTGGGTTGCGCAAGCTTGCTTGCGCTTTGAAAGCGGCGGAAAGCCGCCGCACTCAAAAGCACGGTCCATCACCTGTCACGCCCTCCTATACGACGTATACGTCCTATGGGAAACCACCGACAGAGCAATGCTGCCTCCCGCGTCAGTCCCGCTTCTCCGGCGGGCGCGGGCCCACGTCGGACATATCTATCGGTTGGAAACCAAGCGCGAGGACCGGGGAATCTGGATCCAACGTGAAATCCCGCCCCGCGAGGTCCCGACATTTCGGATCCGCCACAATTGACTGTGGGTCGTACCCTAGCTTTCGCCATTCTTCGAATGAATACTCCTGTTTGTATCCCCACTCGCCTTTCTCGTTTCGCGTGCTGGCGCCGCACCACGGGGCGCGGGTAACATCCCAGAACAGGTTGTTGTTCGAGAGGAAGATGCGCTGCTCGGGTGTTCCCATGGCGAAGATCGGCTGGTTGTTTCCGATGAAGATATTCCGATCGAAGGTTACAGAAAGGTGATCCTCATACCGGGAAACCGTCGCCTGTCCTTCGCGGCCGAAGGCGAAAATGTTGTTGCGGACAACGTTTTCCCGCCCGTAATGCTGATGGAACCCCTGACTGGAGGTGTTGTAACAGATATTGTTCTCGCTGATAATGTGCGAGCTGCCTTCGTCCATGTAAATCGCCCAGCCGCCGTAGTTCGATTTCTCGATGTCGTGAATAAGGTTACCGCGCAGCATGGTGCCGGGCTGAACGCCGAGGGTGTAGATGCCGCCCATGTCGCTCAGGATACCGTGGCCGATGTCGTGAATGTGGTTCTTCTCAATGCGGTTGTTCTGTGACACGTTTTCGTGATATCCCCACACCCAGCCGCACGAAACACCGCTGTAATAAAGGTCGTAGATGTGGTTGTGGGAGATATGGTTCCCGAACGAATGCCGCGAAAGCACCCCGACCGCTGCGAGAAACACGCGCCCGCCTTCTCCTATCACATTGTCCGTGATGCGGTTGTTACCGGTCCTCCGTGCGCGCGGACCAAGCGCATCCGCTCCGTTGAGATGGACGCCGCCGGCGCCGAGGTCAACCAGGGTGTTTCCCACCACGCGGATGTTCTGGCATCCATCCATCAGTTCGACCGCGTACCCGCCTATGTGCCGCACCGTGCAGTTCTCAAAGGCGCACGACCGCGCCGCCTCAAAGGTGATCGCCGCCGGTGTTTTGTGAGCGGCCTGATTCGAAAGGCAATAATCCCATTCCACATGCTCGAACGTCAGCCCTTCGAAGCGAAGAAACTCGATATATTTCTCCGCGTCGGCATTCCCGGTCACCTGCACGAGCTTTCGGAGACGCGGCGCGAACACCTGTGCGGTTTCGATGTCTTCCCCATCCATCGGCAAATAGGTCAGCTTGCCGGTGGTGCGGTCGAGGTACCACTCGCCCGGGTCGCTCAGCGCTTCTTCCACGTTTTCGACGTAGTACCGGGCAAGGCCGTCCGCGACGTCGTCTTTCAGCGTGAATCCCGTCTTGTTCGCGAGTTTGACCGTGTTCGTGGCGGGATCGAAACCTGCCACGGGAACTCGCTCTTCCACCCACCAGTGGATCACGACGACGTCGATGTCCGTGATGTTCTTCCATTTCTGGACGTGCCCCGGCGCGCACTGGAAGGCACCCGCTCCCATGAAGATATCCCCCCAGGGTCCTTCGGCGTGCGGCCGTTCGTAGTCGGCAACCCGGTAGAAGCCTTTCTTTGGCAACCTCGGGCGGTTGCGTCTGGCGCCGTTCACAAACAACTGCCGGAAATACCATTTCCCGTCCGCTACCTCGGGGATGGTAGTAACCCAGACTTCCTTTCCGTTCAGTGATTCCTTCGTCCATCCGGTGATGCGCGTCCCTCCATCCAGAACGGGTGTTTCGCCGGGGAACGCGGCATACGTGACGGGCGCGGAATCGGCGTGCGTAAAGGTCAGCGGCTCTTTGAGGACGTACCGCCCTCCCCGCAGCCAGACTGTTACGGACGCGGGCAGCTTTGTGGCACGTTTCAGCTCGCGAATCGCATCGCGCGCCTTGGTCACGGTGGCGAAAGGGCCGTCGGTGTCGTCCGCGTTGGCTTCCGCAAGGCGGCCGGACCAGCTATCCCGGCCCAGCGGGGAGACGTAGAGATCGAGATGAGATTGCTGCGCGGGCATAGGAACTCCTCCTGTATTCAATGGATGCGTTCAATCTCGCGAGCGCGGCGTTACACGAATTTCATGGCGAACAGGTGGGCGCTGCGCATGCGAACACGGAAACGGACTTCGGCGCCTTCCGCATGCCCGATGTCGCTTTCGCCGCGCCAGGTGACCAGATGATCGATTGCATCGCCGCTGAAACAGTCACAATCGGCGAAGCTCCGTCCCGGAATCGCGGAGCCGTCAGGTCTGCATGCTTCCACCTCAACGAAACCGGTGAACTGCGTTTTCGCGTTGAGCCGCAGCGTGCGTCCGTCAAAAACGACCGGTTGTGTGGCAAAGAAACCGTCCATCGGGCATTCCAGCGCCACAAGACGTTCCTTTTTCCACGTCGCCCACGCGATTTTGCCCAGGGGTGGTTTGCGCGGGTGTTTGTGGGGAACCGGAGAACCTGCGAACAGCATGCCGGTGCGGTTTCCCGGCAGATCCACGAGGCCGATTCCCGGCGTCACGACGCCGCCATCCCATTCGCCTGCGCACCCCGGTGAGCAGACCCCTTCGCCCGGGGCATTGCCCTTGTCATCCGGAACAAAACCCCAGACCACCCCGTCGGGGCTTGTGGCGAGATGGAAATGGAACGAATCCGTGGCAAGCGACCACCGCATTGGGAACATCACGTGGTAGTCGATGGTGCCCGGCATCAAAGTTTTGGGCTGGCTGTACCAGAGGTCGTGGGGCGCCATTGTTGCGCCGGGCCAGAAGAGGTCCTCAGGAAGAGGGAAACGCCGGAAATCGTCCGTTTCCATCCGCCCGATCGTACGGCGGCGGAAAAACCAGTTGCGGCAATAAGCAACGTATTTTCCCTGCTGAACGTCGTACGTGCAGCAGTTGTGCGTATCGCTGTAGTGAGCCACGAGCGGTTCGCGGATGGGTTTCCAGTGGATGCCATCCGGCGACACGGCACCAAAAAGTCCCTGGTTCTTGCGGTACGGGTCCACGGCATCCGGCCGTTTCCGGATGTAGTCCGCATACATGTCATCCGGTATGTGCCCCAGATGGAATCCCTTGTACCGTTCTTCCGAAGGCGCAGAGGGGTCTTTGAACACGCTCCCGCCGTGGTACCCCACGTCGTCATCCCTGAGCATGGCGCCGAACACGACATTGTTGTGCGTGTCTCCCCTGTAATTGACCACGCCAAGGTCGGGAAAGCGCCAGTCCACGCCGTTATCGCTTTCCGCATAACGGACGTGGTTGCGGACACCCATGTGCGGTGTGCCGATACCTTCTTCCGGCCAGCACTCGTACCAGAAGCGGTAGACACCCTGGTCATGGATGAGCGTGCCTCCGAACAGGAACACCGCGCGTGCCATTTCCGGCGTGATGACGGGCCGGCTTTTGTCTGCCTTCTGCGTCACAAGGCGGATGCCATACGGCATGTCCGCGCAGCGATAATGAAGGGGAGGCAGGCTTTCCGTGGTGAAAAGCGGCACGCCTTCGCCGGTTTCCGTGAGCCACTGATGGGACCCGCGATCGACGTAGCGCCAGTCGTGGAAGTAGATGACGTTGGACGCGAGGCGAAACGGGGGACGGTTGCTGTGGATCACGGACTTCACGGGGGCGTTCTCCTTCGGCAGCGACCCATCTTGTCCTTGCGGGCCGGTTGTTCCTTATTCGGAACGGTTCGCGACCACTTTCCGTATCACTTCGTCAAGTTGCGCGTAATTGAGGTCGTCTTTCTGCGCGAACGGCAGGTCGTCTGCCTGCGCCCCGCGATCAAGGAACGCGGCAAGGCCGATTGTTTTCTTTCCGAGGAACGCGCTGGCTCCCCAGCGTTCCGCCATGGAACGGAATTTGTCCGCGTCGAAATTGGTAAGCATGACTACCGGAATGCCGCGCGTCTTCTCGTCGGCAAGAAGGAACTTCAACGTCTCGTATCCATCCTGCCGCGGCATGACGAGGTCCAGAAGGACCACGTCCGGCTGTTCCACCTTGATGCGTTCGACCGCCTTCACTGCGTCGGTTTCCGAGGCAACCCAGTGCCCGAACTTCGCGGAAAGCACCGTAGTGATGAGCTGAACGAAGGCTTCGTCATCGTCCACGACAAACACGCGGAGTGGATCCATGTTATCCCCCCAGTTCTGCGGCTGTGATTGGCCCGGAAAAACCAGCCATCGCCGCTTCAGACATACCCGTTGTGCGATTTCGTTCGCCCGTTACGGAGAACAATTCCGGCACCTGCAATAAGAACGCAACCACCGCGGCCTGCTCCAAATCCAGTTATTCCTGTCGTCGCGGCAGCGGAGCACCGATTCGCGGGATTGGCGCCGCTGTCAGGTCACGTCGAACCGTACAACCGCGGGGAGTATCCTCCGCCAGATGCCGGCCACATTTCAGATCACGTACGGGCTTCAGTCCGGCCGCACTTCCAAATCCTCTTCGCGCGTTCCTGCATACCGGACGTTCTCACCTTCTCCGGGCTGGTCTACGACGGGGACCGTGAAGGTAAACGTCGCCCCCTGCCCCGGGGTGCTTTCTGCCCAGACGCAGCCTCCGTGCGCTTCCACGAGGAACTTGACGATCGTAAGGCCGAGGCCGGTGCCTTTCGCCTTCGTGGCGCGTTTCATGCGAACCTGGTGGAATTTGTCGAAAATCCGTGGCAAGTCTTCCGGGGGGATACCCACTCCGGTATCGCGCACGGAACAACGCAGAAATGCCCCCTCCTGCTCGCAGCTCAACGCGATTTCTCCGTTTTCCGGGGTGAACTTGACCGCGTTTCCGAGCAGGTTCATAAGCACCTGCTCCATACGGTTCGGATCGGCATATGCCGGCGGGAGGTCCGGTGCAGCCTTCAGGGTGATTCGCAGCCGCTTTTCCATGGAAAGAGGCGCAATGGACTTTGCAACGCGGCGAATGATGGCAACAAGATCGGTCGTTTCCGGTTGAATTTCCAGCTTGCCCGCCTCAAGCCTGGCAGTGTCGAGCAGGTCGTTGATGAGGTTCCCGAGGCGTTTCGCGTTCGTACGAATGATCTGCAGGATCTCTTTCTGGTCCTCCTTGAGCGGGCTCGGGATGCCATCGTTGAGCAGCTCCGCAGCCTGCTTCACCGCGGCAATGGGCGTTCGCAGATCGTGGGAGACTTTGGAGAGGAAATCCGCCTTCAACGCATCAAGTTCACCAAGACGCTCCACCGTGGCATTCAAACCCTCGGCGATTTCGGAGAATTCGTCCTTGCTTACGAGTTCCACGCGCTGCTGAAAATCGCCGCTGGCAACAGCGCTCAGCGCGTTGCTGATGCCCGCGGTCGCCTGTTTGATAGTCCGGTTCAGATACATCACCATGGCCAGCATTCCTGCCAGGAGAACAGCCAGAACTACGCCCGCACGCAGGATCAGATGCTCCCTGAACCGCGACGCCGCAGCGAGCAACACGTTCGCGTCCTCCTGCGCGTGTTCCTGCAGACTCGTCATTGCCCGGGAAAGCTCGGCGTCCACTTCGTGCAACTGGCCAAATGTGCGTTCGGCCCGGCCCGGCTGTCCGCGCTCGAAGTGCAGTTCCACGCTTTCAAAAAGCAAATCGAGCTTTCGGCACGCGATGAGAAGGCTGTCGAGGCCGTACTTCAGCGCGGGGCGTTGGCCGAACCGGGACCGGCTTACCTCCGCCAGCAGCGAATCGCGGTGCGCGCGGCGGGAGCGCAGCGATCTCGTCATTTCGTCGGCGTCGCGCGATGAGGCGAACGCGCCCACCTGGAACATCGAGACTTTGATACCGCCGCGGTACAGGATCTCGTTGACGTCATCGGAGATTTTGTTGATCCGGATGATCTGTTCCTGCGCATTCACGGTGAGTTCCACCAGGTCGTCCATCCTCCGCAGATCACGAACGACCCAGAGCACCGCGGCGCACATCAGCGCAACCATACCCAGGTTGCCGAGAAGAACCTTTCCGCCGATGGTAAGCCGCACGCTTTCTCCTCCTCAACCGGTCATCGTCGCGCGGCTGAACCGTGAACCCGCGTGCGCAACCGCAAGGCCGCGCATCTCCATCAGCGTGAGGCTGGTCAGAAGCTCCTCCGATTTGCGGCCCAGTTTCACGGCCAGCACGTCAACGTGCACCGGTTCCAGCGCCAGCGCGTCGAGAACCGCTCGTTCCTCGGGAGAGAGATCTGCCGGAGCCGACACCGGGAGACCAAGTTGATCCCCCTCCGGTGTGGGAACACGGGTACCGAGCCCCAGGCTGATTACGAGATCATCCATGTCGCGAACGACGCGCGCGCCATCCGCGATCAGTCCGTTCGCCCCGGCCGCTTCCCTCCGCGTGATATCTGCGGGAACGGCATACACGTCACGCCCCTGCCTGAGCGCGACATCGGCCGTGATGAGCGCGCCGGAGGCTCGCGGCGCTTCGGTAACGATCACCGCGCGCGAAAGCCCGCTGATGATCCGGTTGCGGCGAGGGAAGTTGATTCGGTCCGGCGCCGCACCGAGCCACACTTCACTGACCAGAAGACCCTGTTCGCGGATGCGTGCATGGAGGTTGCGCGCTTCAGGGGGGTATACCACATCTACCCCGCACCCCAGCGCGGCAACGGTAAGGCCGTCTCTATCCAGAGCCACCGTGTGGGCAATGCTGTCCACCCCGCGCGCCATCCCGCTGATCACCGTCACCCCGTGACGAACAAGCGTCGCCGCAATCGCTTCGGTAATCTGCCGGCCATACTCCGATGGCCGCCGTGTGCCGACCAACGCCACGCCCGGCACCGCGAGGAGCCCCGTGTCTCCTTGCGCAAAAAGCAGTTGGGGCGGATCGTCGGTTTCCAGCAGGTGAGGCGGGTAGTCTGCGTCGACGCACGCGATGACGGAAGTGTTCGTGCGGAAGATTCGCTCGCACTGGCGCATGATTGAATCGCGCCCGCCATCAGTTCTGCTACGACCCGCGTCAACAATGGCGAGCGCGATTGCGGAAGGGATGCCCTCAACCGTTTCCAGTTCAGAAGGACTGGCCGCCAGGACCGCGCCGGGGGAGCCGAATGCTTCTACGAGAGCCGTCAGACGCGCGGCGCCGATACCTTTGACGTCACACAGCGCGAGAAGGTCGCCCAGTTCTTCGAAGGAACGGTCGGACATGGCTTATCGAGGCGGACTTGCGGGGAGGCGCGTGGCGAAACGCGCCCGTGGATCGGAATCAGCACCCGCGTCGTTCGTTTCGGCCAGAAGAACGGACAGCTCGTTCCGCAGTCGGTCAAGCCCGACGTGAGTGACCGCGCTCAGAGAGAAACAGGCGTGCGCGCCACGAGCTTTTCGCGGTTTTGCATCGCTGAGGTCTGCCTTGCTCAACACGTACAACCAGGGTTTTTTCAACAGGTCGGGGTTGAACTCGCGCAGCTCGTTGCGAAGTAGTTTCAGCGTCGCGTCCGGATCGGGATCAGTACTCTCCACCATGAACACAAGCACCCGGGTCCGCTCTATGTGCTTCAGAAACTGGTCACCCAAGCCTTTTCCCAGATGTGCACCTTCGATGAGACCGGGAATATCCGCCATCACACAGGTCAGGTGCTCCGCCAGCGACACAATTCCGAGATTCGGGACGAGCGTGGTGAAAGGATAGTCCGCGATTTTTGGCCGGGCAGCCGACATGACCGACAGGAGAGTTGATTTGCCGGCATTTGGAAGACCCACGAGGCCTACATCCGCCAGCAGTTTGAGCTCGAGCCGCAGAGAACGGTACTCCCCCGGTGTTCCGCTCTGGGCGAAATCAGGCGCCTGCCGTGTCGGTGTGGCGAACTGGGCATTCCCTTTCCCCCCACGCCCCCCCCTGGCCACGATTACCGGTTCATGCGGGGTCACGATGTCGTGAATCAACGCGCCGGTTTCGGCGTCAAATACGAGCGTCCCACACGGCACGCGAATAGTCACATCCTCTCCTGATGCGCCGTGCCAGCGTGATCCGAGTCCTCGTTCTCCATGCTTGGCCCGGAAATGCCTGCGGAAGCGAAACTCCTGCAACGTATTCATCCGCGGATCTCCGACAAAGAGGACATTGCCTCCGTTGCCGCCGTCTCCGCCATCCGGCCCGCCGCGGGGTACGTTCTTCTCGTGCCGGAAACTGACGGCTCCGGGCCCGCCGTCTCCACCCCACACCTCAACAGTTGCCGTATCTACGAATTCCATGTTCCCGCCTCCGGCAGTTGTCTGCGCGACTGCCGCACCCGAGTTTCCAATTAACAAACCTATGGAATGGGCTGACCTTTTCATAGACCCGGCACCGGGAAAAAGGCCCTCAAGTCCACGCACCTGCGCAGGCTACACCCAGAACTGCCACCGCGGGTGGGCCGGGTCTTGAAATCACGCCGGCATTTTACGTATACTTATTAGTTCTTTGAACACTGTGGCCCGTTCGTCTAGTGGTTAGGACTCAGGGTTTTCATCCCTGCAACAGGGGTTCGACTCCCCTACGGGTCACCAGGTGGTTTCAGAGACCGGGCGAGGGGCCTGTCCGCTTCGGGGAAAGCATTCAGGATCTGCGGTCGGCACTTCCCTCTGAGGAGTACCACGATGGCAACACAGCCCTTTTCGCTGGACGCCATTCGGTCCGTCCCTCTCTTCACCAATCTCTCCGACGAAATGCTCGAATCCGTTGTGAAGGCTTCCACGGTGGTAACATTCCGGCGGAACCAGACCATTGTCCGCGAGAATGAGGAAGGGAACGCGCTTTTCATCATTCTCAGCGGCAGGGTGAAAGTCACGCTGATCCGCTCAGATGGTAAGGAAGCCATTCTGGCGATTCTGCGCGCAAATGATTTCTTCGGAGAAATGGCACTTCTGGACGATCAACCGAGGTCGGCATCCGTAGTGGCGCTCGAAAGCACGCGCGCGCTCATGCTTACGAGGCCGAATTTCATCAAGTTGCTTGAGGACGACCCGCAGATTGTTCACAACATCATGGTTGCGTTGAGCGGGCGCCTCCGCAAGGCAAACCAGAAAATCGCCGACCTCGCATTCCTGGACGCGATCGGCCGCATTTGCGGCGTAATCCTGCAGATGGCGGAAGAAGCCGGTGAAGAGACCGATGAAGGCGTCCTGATCCACAATCGCCCTTCCCACGAGCAACTCGGAATGATGGCCGGCACCACGCGGGAAACCGCCACACACTGTATGATTGCACTTGAGCGGCGAGGGTACGTTCTGACACAGGGTCGCGATCTGCTGTTGTTTTCGCCGGAGGACCTCAAGCGCGATTTTCTTTCCCCCGGTTCGTAACGTGAAGCTCCGTATTGTGGTGGTGGGCAAACCGCGGCGTGATGTCGTCGACACGTTTGTCGCCGACTATCTCGCGCGTCTGAAACCGATCTGGCAGACGGAACTCGTCGCGGTGGCTGAAGAGCGGATCGCGACGGGCCGTACCGAGGGGGAAATCCTCGCAAAAGAAGCGGAACGATTGCGGGACAAGGTTCCCGCAGGCTGGGTTACGGTTGCGCTTGATCGCACCGGCAGGACGCTGGACTCGGGGGAGTTCGCAGACGCGTTGCGCTCGTGGCAGGATTCCTCGGTGCGCGGTGTGGCGTTCGTGATCGGCGGCGCGGTGGGGCTGGACCCGGCATTTGCCCGCGGATGCGCGCTCCGTCTATCGCTGGGGCCCATGACCTTCCCGCATGACCTCGCCCTGGTCGTCCTCGCCGAGCAGATTTACCGCGCGGCGACGATTGTCAAGGGGCTTCCCTACCATCGCTAACCGCGGCCATGCTCTTCGCTCCTTCGAACGGCTTTCAGGCGGAGCTGCGTTTTCGACTTCCCGCGCCACACATTTTCCTCCGGCACGTAGGCGATGTCAACTGCGCCTACCGAACGGTTCGCGGCATCGTAGAAGAGCGGCGCCGCCCATTTGAAACCGTAGCCGATGATCTCCCTCGTTACGCCGTCTTGCTCAACTTCCACCTTCAAATGGGCATCCTTCATGATGACCGGGTCTGATATCGCGCGCACGCCGCGAGAAACCAGCACCGGCTGCATGTTGTCCGGCCCGAAAGGACCGAGACGGGCGACCGCTTTCAGGTATTCCGGTGTGATATCGGACAACCGCGCTTCGGCGTCGAGATACAACCGCGGGGAGAGAAGGTCGTCCGTCAGGCGTTCCGCCGCCACCTGCTGCAGACACTGGCGGAACTCCGGAATACGCTGAGGGTCAATGCTGAGGCCCGCCGCTTTGATATGACCACCGTACCCGATAAGCGTTTCCGCGCACGCGCCAAGGGCGGCATGGAGATCAAACCCGTCTATGCTGCGGCCGGAACCCCGCGCGAAGGGTGTGGAGCCAGTAATCATGACGGTGGGAAGATAAAACTCTTCCACGAGACGTGCGGCCACAATACCGATGATCCCGGGGTGCCAGCGTTCGTCCGCAAGCACCAGCGCTCTGGCGCCCTGCGCAACCTGCTCTTCCGCCTGCTGGTGTGCGCTGTCGAACACGTCCTGATCGCGCCCCTGCCGGTCCCGGTTTAACTGGTTCAGTTCACGCGCAAGGTTTCTTGCCTCCTCGTCATCCTGCGTAAGAAGCAGTCGGACGGACGTTTCCGCGCTACCCATGCGCCCGGCCGCGTTGATTCTTGGCGCAAGACCGAACACGATGCTGGATGTGGTGAGTTCTTTCCCCGCCAGCCCGGCAACCTGCAACAACGCCCGCAGCCCCGGGCGGGGTGATTTCTTCAGCCTGCGGAGCCCGAATCTCATCAGCACGCGGTTCTCGTCTATCACAGGCACAATGTCGGCCGCGGTTCCCACGGCCACCAGATCGAGCCCCGGGATCAAAATCCTGCCGGGGGGAACGCGCAAGGCGTCGCACACCGCCTGAAGCAGTTTGAACGCCACGCCAACCGCGGACAGACCGGGGAAGGGGTACATACAGCGCGCGCATTTCGCGTCGAGAACCGCCAGCGCGTTCGGGAGCGTCTCCCCCTCTTCGTGGTGATCCACGACGATGACGTCTCGACCTTCCCGCGTGAGTGTCGCGATCTGCTCCACCGCCGTCACGCCGCAATCGAGTACGATCACCAGCGTGCCCGCGGTATCCCTGAGCAACTCTACTCCGCGATCACTCAGCCCGTAGCCGTCTGCGGTTCGGTGCGGGATGCGCCATTCCACCGGAACGCCGAGGGTCTGGAGCGCCTCGACCATGAGCGCGGTGGCCGTCGTGCCGTCCACGTCGTAGTCGCCGTACACACTTACCTGTTCCCGGTTCACCACCGCACGGCAGATCCGCTCGACCGCCCGGTGCATCCCGTTGTACAGGTACGGATCGTGGAGATGACGGAAACTTGGGTTCAGGAAACGTGAGATTGCGTCGTCTCTGGCGGCGGAATCCGGACCACTCACCCGGCGCAGCAGGATCTCGGCAACGGTGAGCGGAATATCCCAACGCGTCGCAATACTGCGTACTTCCTTTTCCGCGCACGGAGCAGGAAAAACCCACGTGGGATCGCGCGATCCGCTCATCAGTACGTGCTCCGGGGTGCGCTGTTGCGTTACAAACGCACCGTGAAACGTTCGGATGCCGCCGGCGTGTTCAGGGATGGAGGCGATAGATAACCGAAATATAGTTCATTGTATCCGTCAGCCCAGCACGCTTCCGGTAGGATCGGGAAGCACTCGCAGTGATCTCGTCCCGCTTCGAGAACAAGCCGTTCGGTGGTGAAAACGAGACCGCAGCCTCCCCGTGGAACCCCTCCTGCTTGTCCACGCGCCTGCCGAGGGCAAACGGGTTCCATTGCGCCTGAGTCGGGACGTATCCCTGTTGACGGTCGTACGAGACGGAGGGTGCGAGTTTCCACGAAGACCCGGCTCGAATAACCCCGGACACGCTGACGACGTGGATCAGCTCGTTCCGTGTGAGCTGCCAGAGTCTGGGACGCTGGCCAGGCCCGGAGGGCAGCAGGTTTCCCAGCGTCCGCGCTTCCACCGAATACGATATTCCGACCGAATCACGCTCACCGACCCGGGTTTTCGCCTGCCACTCCAGCCGTCCGAGCCTGGTGTTCCGGCTTTGCGGGCTCGTTGGGGTGAGGTAATCATAGTCGAATTCTTCCATGGCGGTCCTGAAGAAGGTGCGTTGCGAGAGTCCAAGCCCGCCGCGTTCGAAATTCGTGATTGCCCACAGGTTGAGCACCCTGTCCCACCGGTTCCCGGCGGAACGCTGTGTTTTCAGCCATACGCTGTGGGTTTCGGTTCGTTCCCCGCGCAGTTCGAGCACCGTGCTTCGCCCGAACGCATGCCAGTAGGCGCCGATCAGAGACCGGCGGTAATCGTCTCGATCGTTCAGTTCCGTTTCGGCCGGGGTATGATCCCTGTTCAGAGCCAGCGTGCCACTGACTACGAAGGAATCGTGCGCGGCAACGCGAAAGAACGCGGACACAGAGAGAGCGAGTTCTGACATCCGGCGATCAAGGTCGTTGCGCAGAAAAAGCGTCGTGTCGAGGGCGGAACGGGTCGGCTCCGCGTCACGTCGCGTCCTTCCCATGGATATAGACGAGCGCAGGACGGGGTCAGAGAACGGGAGCGTCCAGTTGGCTGAGGCCATCCAGCCCCGGGTTGTATTGTTGGTGCGATACTTCAAATCGTTCGGGTCATTGCTTGCGTCGTCATCCACGGAGTTCCGCGTGTACCCGGCATCCGCTTGAACGGAACCCAGCAAAGGAACCATTGCCATTGTGGAAGACCGGATGCTCCGGCCCGTAACATTCCTGCGCAGGATCGGATTGGCAGGAAGGAGACTTACGTACTTCTGGTTGTCGCGCGTCTCGCTGTACCGCACGTCCTGGTTGAGCCAGCCCTCTCGGGAGTACGACGTGGTGAGCGTCAATGCCTTTGTAACATCGCCCTGCCGGGAAGAGACTCCCTTGTGCTGGTAATCGGCGACAAGCGCCCACCCTCGGCTGCCAAGCGGTTCCTGGAGCGGCCGGAACGTTACCCCGGTTTCGTACGCCAGCCCGGCGTCGGAGACGTTGCGTCGGCGGTCATACGCACGCCCCACACCCTGTTTCACCGAAAGACCGGTAACAGGCGTAAGAAGAACGGTGGGCAGGATTTCGTTGGTCTCCACTTCGGAGATGCTCGCGCCGCTCTGAACGCGCGACAGATCGGCTTTCCCGGTCAGTGCCAGAGTAAGCCTCGGGTGGACCACATACGCCGTACGGACATCCCCGCCCACCACCGTGGATCGCCTTAGGTAACCCGGCGAATCCGACACTTTCCTGTCGTATGAAGCGTTGGTGCCGGCGGTCCATTTCGAGGAAAGTTGCCGGTTGTGGGCAAACATTCCGTTCCACGACCACACATTGAGGTTTTTGCCGAATGCCAGAGTGAAATCAGTCCCGAATGCAGGCCCGGCGGCTGCCGCCGAGCTGGCTATGGCCCCCCACCATGCACATGCGAGAATGCGCCTTGTCATCGTGTTTCCGCCGGAAACGCACCAAGCTCGTTACAGGCGTGGCTCAGGCGAATGAATTCTGAAGGAGACACCTGTTCCGCGCGGTTGCCCGGATCGATGCCGGCGCGTCGACAGGCTTCCGCGATAACGTCCGCGGAAACGCCCAGCAGTTTCAGCGCATTATCAAGCCGTTTGCGCCTCTGGTTGAATGCCGCCTTCGTGGTCACTACAAGCGCGGGGATGTCGAGGTCTGGCGCCGGGTTGCTTTCCCACGTGAACACGAGTGACTGGATTTTCGGTGCGGGTCGAAACGCCGCCGCGCCGACGCGGAACTCCCGCCGGAGGCTTCCCGTTGCCTGCAGAAGCACGCTCAAAAGGCCGTAGGTGAGTGATCCGGCAGGCGCAAGGATCCGTTCCGCCACCTCGTACTGCAGCATGACGGTCGCCCGCTCCACAACGCGCGCCTGTTCCACCAGCCTCATCAACAATCGGCTGCCGACGACGTACGGAAGGTTGCCGGCAATGTGCCACCGGTCAACGCCAAACTCATTGCCAAGCGCCGCGAGATCCGTGCGAAGAACGTCCTGCTCCACAACGACAAGGTTCGACGGCGGGCCGCTCAAACGCAGCTCCCGTGCCAGAACCGGGTCGAGCTCCACTGCAACCACGCGCGCGGCCTTTTCGCAGAGCCATCGGGTAAGCGCGCCCCTTCCAGGGCCTATCTCCAGAACAGTTTCATGCGGCGCTATCCCTGCCGCATCAACGATGCGGCGGGCGATCCCCTCGTTCACAAGGAAATTCTGCCCAAGCCCCTTCCTCGGGCGCCATTGTGTTCTTTCGAGGACTGCCGTCATGCACCGTACCGGAACCGTTCGCGAAGGTCGACGTCGGGCAACCTCACCACCATGCACGCATGGCGCAGACGGGAGGAAATCCGCCCGTGGGAGAGCACGTTGAGCTCCTCAAGTGAGTTGTTGCTCGTCACGATCAGACGGTTCTGATTCTGATACCGCGCGTCAATCAGGTTGTACAGCCACTCAACTTCCCACGCACTCCCCCGTTCCACGCCTATGTCGTCCAGAACAAGGAACGGAACCCGGGTGAGCCGGTTGAATACCTGATCCGTCGTTTCAATTGAAGGCTCGTCTTCGTACGTGTTGCGCAGCCGCTGGAAATACCCGCGGGAGAGATTCACGAAAAGCCCTGATTTGCGCGTAAGCAGGATGATCTCCGTCAGAAACGCGCTGGCCAGCAGTGTTTTCCCGTCCCCCGGCACCCCGTAAAGAAACAGGCTTTTCCCCGTTGGCTCCTTTACCGCGGTTTCGAGCCACGTCACCGCCTGCCCCCGCGCGCTTTCGGCGTCCGGAATCACCTGACCCTCCGGATAGCGCACGTGGTAGTCTTCCCGGAGCTTGCCGCGGTACAGGTTGGGAATACCTGCGTCGCGCAGAAGCCGGTTCAGCGTTGCCACGTGCCGCCGGACCCGCCAGCAGATGCAGGCAGTCTCGTCTTCCGCCGCCGCAGCCCGCTCCGGAAGCTGCTCGTACGGAGGAGCGGGAGCAAACGCCGGCGCATGGAGCGCGCCGCATGTACAAAGCTCCCGCGCGCATTCGCAGGCAACCACCCGCCCCGTCGGGTTATCCTGTCCACGATCCGTATCCAGGCGGTACCCAAGCCGCCCGAATCGTGCACACCGTTCGCATCCAACGACTGTCTGCTTCGCCATTATCCCCTGCTCCTCGTTGACCCCTGCGGCCAGACTGTACCCTTTGTGAAAAATGCCTGTTTGCAGGGACAGGGGAAAGCCGCCAAAGCTATGCCTCATCCGTAGTCGGCACGGCGGACGCTCTCCTTTGCCACTGAAGCCCCCTCCACATGAGGTAGGCACGGTTCGGCGGTTGGCGTTGACGCCGGGGAGAGCAGATCAAAGATCGCCACGCAGGGAGGCCACGCCCGTTTCTGCCCCGGTCTGCGCGGTCACCCCACTGGCGTCAGCACCACCTCCGCGATGTCGGGAGAGAGATATCCCCATTTGAGCTTCTCAGGCCTCACGGTGATACGGGTTACCCCTGCGGTCAACTCCACCGTGCCCACGTGCACCGTTTCAACGGTGTCCAGACTGCGCGTCTCTGGCGCGGTGAAAGTCAGCTCCTCGGATCCGGCGACGAGCTTCACAACCGCCCCCGCAT
Organism: Candidatus Latescibacterota bacterium; assembly: GCA_022706085.1. GTDB lineage: Bacteria > Latescibacterota > MWCZ01 > MWCZ01 > MWCZ01 > MWCZ01. The sequence continues at coordinate 419,871 of JAKJDF010000002.1, forward strand.
GCGTTTCCGGCGCTGAGACGACAACGTCAATACGATAATGCCCTGATTCCTCCACACGTGCGTCCCAGTGCGCCGCATGGTCGGGCACCATCCAGCCGGAGATGAATGCCTTTCCGGCTTCATTCCTGCGTACGCGGAGTCTCACTCCTTTGACCCCGAGGCCTTCCAACCGCGCCGTTTCCGGCGTCAGGTGTGTGGGCGACGAGGCCGACACGGGAACCGGGTGTGGCACAACGACGGCCTGTTCCTTCGCTCCAAACTCGAAGTGTTCCGGCAGCCGGAAGAACTCCACGCGGATTACGTTCACCAGCGGGTCCGGCGGCATGATCGCCAGCCCGCGCAGCTCCGCGCCGTTGTCCGTCTCCACCACCTCCAGCTCCAGGCCACTCCCAAGGACCGCCGCCTCCTTCACTCCCTCCGCAATCACGTTGGGCAGGACAATCCTGTTCCGCGCCGGCCATTCCAGCAGGTGAAGATAGAGCGTCGTCCCTTTGCGAGTCACGCGAATATTCGGGTCCTCCAGCCTTGGCCCCGCGTGACTGCCATAGATGCTTTCTCCGTTCTTTGCGAGCCACTTGCCGATCTCATGCATCACTGCGGCCTGTTCCCCGGTGATAGTGCCGTCTGGCTTCGGGCCGACATTGAGCAGGTAGTTGCCTCCCGCCGCCGCCATGCGGACGAGACTTTTCACCAGGTGCGGTACGGTGTGGGCCGGCATGTCGTCCTGATACCCCCACGCCGTGGGACTGATGCTCTCGCACGCTTCGAACATGTAGCCGGTGAGATCGTCAGGCAGGCTTCGCTCGGGAGTGAAGAAGTCCCCCCAGCGCGCGCGGTCGTTCACCACGGCGTTCGGCTGCAGCTTCTTGATCATGTCATAGACCTCTTTGCCACGCCACTCCTCCACCGTCTTGTGCGAGCCGTCGAACCAGATGCCGTCAATCCGGCCGTAGTTCGTGCAAAGCTCCCGCACCTGCCCATGAAAATAGCGCACGTACTTTTCCCAGTCAGGTTTGTCCGTGGGGGGCGGGTGCGGCAGATCCTTGAACGCGCCGCGGTTGTGCACGAAATTGGGGTGGTACCAGTCGGGCTGTGAGTAGTAGAAAATGATTCGCATGTCGGCGCGGTGGCATGCATCCACCAGTTCGCCGATTAAGCCCCGGCCAAACGGCGTGTTGGTGATCTTGTAGTCCGTCAGGGACGAATCGAACAGGCAGAATCCGTCGTGGTGCTTCGCCGTCACGGTGATGTAGCGCGCGCCCGCCTCTTTCGCCAGGCCAACCCAGTTGTCCGCGGAGAACTTCTCGGGGTTGAACACGTTCATCAGCTTCCGATATTCCGAGCGGGGGATGTGTTCGTGATACATCACCCATTCGCCCCGGCCCAGCAGCGCGTAAAGCCCGAAATGGATGAACATGCCGAAACGGCTTTCGTCAAACCAGCGCAGATTTTCAGGAATACCGGGATGCACGATCATGTTCGGCCTCCTCGAGGTGGTTGTTTCGTTTCTGGCGTCCGGTGATAACTACCACGCAGACGGTGCAAAGGGTTTCTGCTCCCGAAACGTACCGGGTGCGCCGTTCTCTTCACACCGGCACCGCAGGGGATTACATTCTGTTGACAATAACCGGAAGCAGTCCCTGCCTGCAAAGGAGGCGCCGTCCTCCAGGGAGGCATCATGAAAGCTGCGGTCATGCGGGGAATCCGCGATGTGCGCATCGAAGACATTCCGGTGCCCCCTCTCCTCGACGATGAGGCGCTGGTACGCATACGCTCAGTCGGCGTGTGCGGGTCGGACATCCACTACTACACGCACGGAAAGATCGGCCGGTACGTTGTCCAGCCCCCGTTCCTGCTCGGCCACGAATGCGCCGGTGAGGTGGTGGAGGTCGGCGCCGCTGTCCGTAACGTCAAGCCGGGGGACCTGGTGGCCGTGGAACCCGGGGTACCGTGCCGCAGGTGCCGGTTCTGCAGAGAGGGCCGGTACAACCTCTGCCCCGATGTCGTGTTTCTGGCCACGCCGCCGGTGGACGGGGCCTTTGCCGAGTACATTGCCCACGCGGCGGATTTCCTGTTCCCGCTCGACGGCGTGAGCCTGCACGAGGGCGCCATGTGCGAACCGCTTTCCACGGGATTGCAGGCCGTCCGCAGGTCGGGGCTCCGCATGGGGGACACCGTGTTCATCGCCGGAGTCGGGCCAATTGGCCTCTGTGCGCTCCAGGCATTCCGCGCCGGGGGGGCCGGAGCAGTGTACGTCAGCGATCTCGACGCCGACCGGTGCCGCCGTGCCGTTGCGCTCGGGGCGACTCAGGCGTTCGACGCCAGCGACTCAGAGCTTGCAGCGAAGCTGCGCGAGCTCACTCACGGGCTCGGGCCGGACATCGTCGTGGAAACGGCGGGGTCGGAAAAGGCAACCGCGCAGAGCGTGGAGATGGTGCGTGCAGGGGGAGTGGTGGTGCTCATCGGCCTTTCCCCGGCCGCCATCATCCCGATTGACACCATCGCGATTATCGACAAGGAGATTGACATCCGGGGCGTGTTCCGCTACGCCAACACGTACCCGGCGGCGCTCTCCATGATCCGCCGCGGCGCGGTGGATGTGAAGAGCATGATCACCGCGGAATACCCCCTCGACCGCGCGAAACAGGCGCTGGACGATGTGGCCGCTCGCAAGCCGGGGGTCATCAAGGCCATGGTGGTGAACGGGTAAGGCGCCGCGCCGGGGCCCGGCTTGTCTGGCCCCGCTGCGTTTCCCATGCGGCGCAAAGGCGTGCATCTCCAGAAAAACAAAGAGTTTCGTACGCCGCGGACGCATCCGTGGAACCAAGAGAACTCATGATATTGCTTCCATAAGTGCATCACGAAAATGGGCGTAACTCTGTGAACTGGAGTTGTCAAAATCGAAAAAAGAGGCAACTGCTCTTGCAAGCTCAATCTTCCTCAACCCACCCGTGAAATAGCCCCGTCTTTTCAACGTGGATTCCAGTGTTTCCCAAGTTCTCGACATCGATTCGGGCGAACGGCATGCTTTGGGCGCTTTGGCTGGCAACGCTGGGTAAGCCGCTCGCAATGACGGCCAGTCTGCAATGAACCATGCCTCCAACTCTTGTATAACGATCCGATTCACCAGTTGCCACGAGTTAGCCCCCGACCTCGAGCGTGTTCGAAGTCCCGCTGCGTAAGCGAAATCCTCAAGTCGCTGTTTCAACTCAAGACAAGAATCGCTGTCGCAGTCGATCAGAACCATGATACGCCAATCCTGTGGCAACCATTTGGCGTAGGCTTTGAGGCGGCAAGGCAGTTTTTCAAGCATGTCGCGTTTGCCTTGGAAGTGACGTATTCCGAACGTGGTCCCTGCTGGCAAAAACCTGCGCAACAGGACATTCAAGAATGCTTCCATGGAAGGCTCTTCGACCAACAACTCCAAATGGTCGGCCTTCATCGGTCGCCGCCCGTTCCAACTCGGACGGGAGCACCCTGGTTCACGAGGGGATCTCCGACACCGAACTGGCCTTCCAACCACAGTTCACCAAGTTTCGCCCCCTCCGAAACAAATTCTCGGACGCCCTGCAACTCCGCGGCGCTCCGTCCATGCGTAAATCCGTGCTCATCGCGCCAGAGGACGCGAACCTCATCTGGTCGAAGGCCGTTTATGAAAAACGGTGAATGTGTTGTTACCAGAAGCTGTGTTCGTTCTGTGGCTTCGCGACACTCTTCGGTAAGCTCCGGCAGAACTCGCGGGTGGAGGTAGTTCTCTGGCTCTTCAATCCCGATGAACGGTGGAGGCGCGGGGTCATAAAGCAACACCAAATAAGCCAGCATCTTCAGAGTGCCATCAGAAGCGAAACGAGCCAATACGGGGTCGCCGAAAGGCGCATCCTTTATTTGCAGGAGGAGGCGGCCATCCGGCATCTGTTCCGCTTGAACTCGCTCTATGCGCGGCACTCGCCTTCGGAGCGTTCCGTAAACTCGTTCCAGTTGGTCTGGATATTGTTCCCTCAAAAACTGAATCACGTTGGCAAGATTGTCACCCCGAGGGTTCAGCCGTTCCGCCGGTCCGGCTTCAGGTTGCCCCCGGGCAGCATCTGCTGAAAGGTAGGAGACATACCATCCGCTGATAAAATCTCGCAAAGCCGCCACCCGTGGGTGCTCTGCAAATTGACCCAAGGCGTTGACCGCAAGGAGATCTGGAGCTTTCAGTGGGATCTCGACGCGTTCATCCTGCTCGTCTGGTTTCTCCCCACTTATCGCATGCCCTCGTCCTTCGTGGTAATCCAAGAAACGGAACGGTTTGCCGTGCATGCCGCGCCGCCAACACAGCCATTCCTCGAAGACTATGGGCCCACTTCCGCGCTCATCAACGGCTAGGTGGTAAGTGATAAGAGGGTATCCCGGTTCCTTGTACTTGATTTCGATGGACACCGGTCCATTCGCGCCGCGCGTCTTGATTTCCTTCGCCCGCCCACGTTTGTCCCAAGCACGGCGAAGACCTCCTTCGAAGCATTCCTTGAGGAAGGCAAACACGTCGAAAACGGTCGACTTTCCACTGCCGTTCGGACCGAGGAGGACCGTCAAAGGGGTTAGCTTCTTGAACTCCACCTCGCGCAACGCACGGAAATTCTCTACCCTCAGGTACTCTATCCGCGCGGGTTTTCCCTGTCTGGATGATTCCTTGTCCATATCCACAGTCCTCGTCCCCGGGTGAACCCACGACGTTGATCGCTCTCGACCCACAAACTGGCGTTTCTGTTGCAGCAAACCGAACATCTTGGCCCAAATACAGAGAACAACGCCGCGTGGTGCGCGTGCTCCCAGTAAGGTCACAAATTGTCTGGCGACAATCAAGCCCGATTGGACACTCCCATACATGAACCTCAAATCGTCCGTTCCGATTTACTCTACAACACGATTCTGGTCACCCGCATACTTATTTCAGCTGCGTGTTGCGATAACCTAGCCCCAACAGAAGTGGCGATGAAGAAGCAGGGGGGGGTCGGTCCGTCGAATGGCGTCCGCGGCGCAGACGCTGTTCAACATTGCCCGCTGGCGCTCGAGCCGACCGTCACGCTGAACGAAGCGAAGGGCCTCTTCAACGTCGCCTCAACGCTCCGGTCGTCTCGATACATCGTCCGCCGGAAACCCGGCGGCCGCCACTCGACGACCGGTGGATATGCGAGGGAAATCAAACCGCGCGCGACGGGGCCCACGGCGGTCTCGGCGGAACCGCCCTGCCGCAGAAGACGGTTGCGTTGCCGGCGGTGCAGGCATTCCTGCCTGCCAATGAGGCCTACGTAAACCGCACCTCCGGCCACTTCGGCTCGCCTTCCACCGTGATCTCGATCACCGACACGTTCGGGTCGGGCGCGTATTGCGGCATGCCCCGCAGCCACACGCGGTCGCCCTTCTGCTCCACGATCAGACGCTCCCCGGTTGCGAGCAGCTTCGCGGAAAGAACCCGGTTGCCGCACCAGCCGAACGACGCCGTCGAGCCGGGCCAGTGCGCGGAGAGGAGGTACATCCTGTCCCCGACGCGAGTGGAAGACGCGAAGCTGTGGGTGACGAGCGGCGTCCGCGTCGCCCCGTAGATCGCCTTGCCATTGGTGCGCATCCATTCGCCGACCACGCGCAGCCGCTCCACCGCCGGTTCGGGGATTCGCCCCTCGGCGTCCGGGCCGACGTTCAGCAAAAGATTGCCGCCCTGCGAAGCGCACTGGATCAGCATTCCGAGGATTTGCCGCACCGATTTGTAGTTCTTGTCGCCGGCGGTGTAGCCCCACGTGTCGTTCATGGTCATGCAGGCTTCCCAAGGGCGATCCTGCGGGGATATGTGCTGTTCCGGAGTGCCGAAATCCTCCGGCAGGCCGGAGCGGTCGTTGATGATTATCTCCGGCTGCAACGACCGAACCATGGCGTTCAGCTCCTCCGAGCGCCAGATGCCCGACGGGAAACTGCCGTCGTACCACAGGATATCCACCTTCCCGTAGTTCGTCATCAGTTCGCGAACCTGCGCGTGCGCCTGCTCCACCATGGGCTGGTAGACGCTCTTGTCCTCCCACATGGGCAGGTGCGGCAACTGGTGGGGGAAGCGCCAGTCCTCCAGCGAGTAGTAGAACCCCATGCGCATGCCCAGCGCGTGGCAGGCATCGGCGTATTCGGCGATGAGATCACGCTTTGCCGCGGTTTTCGGCGCGGTGAAGTCGGATACCTTGCTGTCGAACAGGCAGAAGCCGTCGTGGTGGCGCGTGGTCAGCACCATGTACTTCATGCCGGCGTCCTGCGCGAGTTTCACCCAATCCCGGGCGCTGTAATGTCGGGCGGTGAACTCGTCCGCGAAATGAGCGTATTCCTCCTTCGGGATATTTTCCACGTACATGACCCACTCGTTCCTTGCGGGAACGGCGTACACTCCCCAGTGGATGAACATGCCGAACGCGGCTTCGCGCCACCATTTCATGTGCGCGGGAACGGTTTCTGGACTCATCGGGTGCCTCCGTAACAGAAGGGCGGATGGGGCGGTCAGGGCAAAGCGCCGCGGACCGCGCTGCGCTTATGGGAGAGAAAAATACACAGGGAATGCGACACAGGGGAAATGGAGGGCTATCCCGCTGGATTCCCGCCTTCGCGGGAATGACGAATCTTTCCGTCCCACCCATTGACCGGGCGGAGGGGCGTCCCCCGCTCCGCCAATCCTGCGCCAACGGACCTGCCGGATGATGGAATACCGCCGTCAACTCTGTGCCTCCGTTGCTCCCGCGAAGGCGGGAATCCATAACAGGATGCGCGAGTCCGCCGGGCCGAAGGACCAAGGGTCGCAAGGGACGCATACATGGCGGCCGCCCGGTCTCCGAGCGGGGCGCAACGACGCGCGCATGAGCCCCGTATCGAGGAGCCGGACTACAGGATCGCGCATTCCGATTTGAGAAGGTCGGAGACGGAGGCCACGGCATCCGGCGGGCCCATGACGAGAAGAACGTCGCCCGCGTGAATCGTCTCCTCGCCGCCGGGGTTGGGGATGGTCTTGTCCCCGCGTCGGATGCCGAGAATGGTGATTCCGGTGCGACTTCGCAGACCCAGTTCGGCGAGTGTCTGTCCCGCCATACGGCACCCTTCGTCCACGGGGAACGTGCTGACCTCCACGTCGCGCAGGGAAGTCTGGATTTCGGAGAGGGCGGTATGATCTCCGGAGAAGCTCCGGAACATGTCGTACCCGCCGGCACGGATTGTCCGGATGAAGTTCTCGATCTGCTCGCGTGGGATCAGGTATTTGCGCAGAACGCGGGAGAATATCTCTACCGACGTTTCGAATTCCTCAGGAATCACTTCATCCGCGCCGAGTTTGTAAAGCGGGGCGACTTCGGTAACAAACCGCGTACGGGCGATGATGTAGACGGAGGGGTTCATCCGGCGGGCGTTTTCGACGATACGGCGCGTGCCGGTTGCGTCCGGCGTGGCTACCACGAGCACCCGCGCCTGCAGAATGCCCGCGTGTTCAAGCACAACCGGCTGCGAGCCATCGCCGAAAAGGATGGATTCGCCGTTTGCCCGTTCCCGCCGGACGGTTTCCGGGTTCATCTCGATGATCACGTAGGGAATCAGCGCCTCCGCAGCCGCGCTGGCGACGTTCCGCCCGTTCACACCGTATCCGACGATGATGAGATGATCGGTGAGGCCCGCGTCCTCATCCAGCCTCTGGTGTTGGTGTACACCATCCTTCAACAGACGGGGGAGCTTGAGAGTGAGGCAGTAGTCGGCAACGCGGGGCGCCGCAGCAATCAGGAACGGCGTCGCTGCCATGGTGATAACGGTTGCTGTGAGGAAATACTGGTAGTTGGTCGGGCTCAACAGGCCAACCGCCAGACCCGGCACGGCCAGGATGAAGGAGAACTCGCCGATGTTGCTCAGTCCGAGCCCGATGGTGGTGGTCACGCGGAGAGGGAACCCCAGCGCAACGGCTGCCGCTCCGGCGAAGAGCATCTTCACCGCAAGGGCGACGACGACGAGGGCCACCACGACTCCGATTTGGTCCCATAGGAACCCCACGTCAAGCAACATCCCGATGGAGATGAAGAAGAAATTCGAGAAGATGTCGCGGAACGGCATGACATCTCCCAGCGCCTGCTGGCTGTATTCCGATTCGGAGATGATGATCCCCGCAAGAAACGCGCCGAGTGCCGGCGAGAGGCCTGCGGCGTAGGTAAGGGCGGTAACCGCGAGGCAGATGGCCACGGTGCTGAAGAGAAAAAGCTCACGGCTTCGCGTGCGCGTCACCTGGAAAAGGGCGAACGGAACGACCCACTTTGCGCTTACGACGACAATCACGATGACCGCGAGGCCCTCTGCCACCATGACCAGAAACGAAGAGCCCGAGTCCGCTGTTTTCCCCGCCAGCAGAGGAACGAGAAACAGCATGGGGACCGACATGATGTCCTGAAAGATTGAAATGCCGACCGTGGCTCGTGCCGCGAGAGTGTCGGCTTCGTTCCTGTCCTGGAAGCTCTTGAGGGAAATCGTTGTGCTGCTATGGGCGAGAAGAAACCCGGCAAACACCGCCAACGGGGCAGGCAAGCCCAAAACGCGAGCGATCAGGAACCCGGCGAGGCCAGTCAGAACCACCTGCACCGAGCCACCAAGCAACACCGCCCGTCTTATCAGGATGAGGCGTTCGAGCGAAAACCCCATGCCGACGGTGAACAACAACGCGATGATGCCGACTTCCGCAAGCAACTCCACTCTGCCAACATCGTTGACCAGTGCGAGCGCGTGCGGACCCGCGACAATGCCGGTGAGAAAGAAACCGACGATGGAAGGTATGTGAAGGCGATGACACACAAACACGATGCCGATTGACAGGGCAAAAACGATGAGAATGTCCGAGAAGAATGCTGCGTCCACTGTCTACCCTCGACGCGTTCAGGTTCGGGCGCTGCTTCCGCAGAGACAAGGTACGCTTTCCCCGAAAGTTCCGGCAAGTTTTCGAGGAGAATATGGCAAAGCGATTGCCGCGCGGCATAAAAAACGCTTCCCCCCTTGACACGAACACGCCGTTTTGCCTCACCTGAAAAAGGGGCGCGCAATCCAGCATCACGGAGCAAGGTCAGCCGGCGCTTTCGCCCGCGCCTTTGCATCCCGTGCGGGCTTGTCTACTCTTTATTCCACCGGTGTGTGGTCACGCGTTCGGGGGACCGGCCGGAATCACGCGTTGATTGCCACGCAAGGAGCGCACATGAACGCCGCGCCATCAAGTCAGCAACACAAACCTCGTCCCGCGCCGCTGGATTTTGAGGCGGAACTCGTCAAGCTTGAAGATCGGATCACCGACATGAGAAAATGGGCGGACGAATACTCGAAAACGGGGCAGGACCCGGCCATTGCGCAGGAAATCGCCAGGCTGGAGGCTCGCGCGAATGAGATGCGCGCGACGATTTACCGTAATCTCACGCACTGGCAGCGTGTGCAGGTCGCCCGCCATCGTGACCGGCCGTACACGCTCGACTACATCAACCTGCTGATGGAGGACTTCAGCGAGCTGCACGGGGACCGCCATTTTGCGGACGATGCGGCGATGGTGTGCGGTATTGCCCGGTTCCGCGGGCGATCCGTTGCCCTGGTCGGGCAGCAGAAGGGACGCACGGTCGAGGAGAGGATCAAGCGCAACTGGGGCATGGCCGGGCCGGAAGGGTACCGCAAGGCCCTGCGGATCATGAAACTGGCGGAGAAGTTCCATTTGCCGGTCATCTCGCTGGTAGACACCCCGGGGGCGGCGCCGGGGGTTGGGGCGGAAGAGCGCGGTCAGGCCGAGGCAATCGCGAAAAACCTGTTTGAGATGTCGCGCCTGCAGACGCCGATCCTTGTTGCCATCATCGGAGAGGGTGCTTCCGGGGGCGCGCTTGGAATCGGAGTCGGAGATCGCGTGCTGATGATGGAGAACTGCTGGTATTCGGTCATCAGCCCGGAGGGGTGCGCTCAAATTCTCTGGCGCACGGCCGACGCGAAAGAACAGGCTGCCGCGGCGATGAAGATCAGTGCGCAGGACCTGCACGCGCTGGGATTGATTGATGAGGTGGTGCCCGAGCCGGTCGGCGGCGCGCACCGCGCACCGGAAGAAGCCGCGCGAATCCTCGGCGACCGGCTGGAGGAGAACCTTAACCTGCTGGCAGCCATTCCGCCAACGGAGCTGCTTGAGCGCCGGCGCAACCGGTTGTACGCCTACGGTCAGTGGGAAGAAAGGGAGGTGGCATCGCGATGAGGAAAGAGCTGCTCGAAATCCTTGTGTGCCCCAAATGCAAAGGCGACCTCGACTATTCGGAGGCGGAACAGACGCTTACGTGCCGGGCATGCCGTCTTCGGTACGAGATCAAAAACGGCATTCCGATCATGCTGGTGGACAAGGCGATCCCGATCCCCTCGGAATAGGAGGCGTTCCATGCCACACACGAAGTCCATTCCGTACGCCAGACGTCTTCCCGTTCGCGCAGAGGTTGAGGTGCTGGTTGCGGGTGGTGGCCCCGCCGGCGTGGCGGCGGCCGTCACGGCAGCACGTCAGGGACGCATGGTGCATATCCTCGAGGCACATTCCTGCTTTGGAGGCATGGGGACTGCGGGGCTTGTGCCAGCGTTCATGCAGTTCACTGACGGTGTGAACTTTCTCGCCGGCGGTATCGGGAAAGAAATTCTCGACGAACTGCGGCGCCGCGGAGGAACCTATCCGCCGGACGGAATGGGTATCCGGGCTGAAGTGCTGAAACGCGTGTACGACGACATGGTGAGCGATGCGGGCGTGGATTTCACCTTCCATGCGCACGTGGTGGACGTGCTGTGGGAGGAGCGAGGTACGGTTTCCACCGTGGTGTGTGCGGGAAAAACGGGCCTGTTTGCGGTGGAAGCGAAGACATTCGTGGATTGCACCGGTGATGGTGACGTGTGTGCGTTTGCCGGCGCGCCGTACGAAAAGGGCGACGAAACCGGCGCGATGATGCCGGGCACACTGTGCAGCCTCTGGGCCGATATTGACTGGGAAGCGGTGAAGGCGGGCGGCATCACCGGGGAAGAACGCAACAGGCGGCTCGAACAGGCGTTCAAGGATGGTGTGTTTACGCTCGAAGATCGCCACCTTCCCGGAATCTGGCCGGTGGGGGATCACATCGGAGGTGGGAACATCGGGCACACCTTTGAAGTGGACGGAACGGACGAGGAGTCCCTCACCGCGGCGTACGTCTGGGGCCGGAAGTCCATGACCGAATACGAGCGGTTCTACAAGGAGTACCTGAAGGGGTACGAGAAGATGGCACTCGTGGCTACCGGCTCGCTGCTGGGTGTGCGCGAGACGCGCCGCATCATGGGCGACTACGTGTTGACCGTGGATGATTACACCAATAGAGCGGTTTTTGATGACGAAATCGGTCGGTACTCATATCCGGTGGATATCCATATCGCGAAGCCGGACAGGAAGAGTTACGACGCGTTTGTGAAAGAGCACACGACCATGCGGCTGGGGAAGGGGGAGAGCTACGGTATTCCGTACCGCATCCTCACGCCGAAGGGACTGAAGAACGTGCTGGTGGCCGGGCGGTGCGTCAGTACGGACAGGCAGGCGCAGAGCTCCATCCGGGTAATGCCGGGGTGTTACATCACCGGGCAGGCGGCGGGAATGGCGGCGGCGCTCATGGTGGAGACGGGGAAGGATTCGCGCGGCATCAATGTGCGGGAACTGCAGAAGCGCCTGAAAGCGATGGGCGGATATCTGCCGAATTACGCGGGGTGAACGACTGGAGGGACGCGCTTCGTCGCGTCCGTTTTGTCCGGCCGTCGCGACGATTCCCGGGACGAGGTAATTCTTCACTGCGTTCGGTGACGATGAGGCTTGCGTGCGCGGAGAAACGCAGATGCCGTCGATGAACATGCCGTGGGGCACCATGGCGTACACCGACTCAGGGGACGCGGGAGCCGGGGCGCCGACCATGCTGTTTCTCCACGGAACGGGGTGCGATGCCGGGGACTGGGACGCCGTGATTGCCGCGCTTCCACCCACGGTGCGCAAGGTGACGCTGGAATTCCGCGGGCACGGGCGGAGCAGCGTGCCGAATGACACCTTCACCTTCAGCGATCTGGCGGACGACGTGGTGCAGTTCATCGAGGCAATGAAGCTCAGGCGGGTTATTCTGGTGGGACACAGCCTTGGCGGCATGGTGGGGATGCAGGTTGCCCCGCGCTGCGGGGACGTTGCCGTACTCATCCTGCTGGAAGGCTGGACGCGGCTCGGGTGCATGGGGAAGGCATTCCGGGGAGAGCGATTCTACGGTCGCCTTAACGCTGCCGCCACCGGGGCGATTACGCGGAAACGCCACACGACGATGGCCCGGTTTTCCACGGAGGCGTGGGAGCATTTCTGGCAGTCGGTGCGCGAGTTCGACGGATCCGGCTTCCTGAGCGAAGCCCGTATCCCGATTCTGGAGGTTTACGGCGGAATGGGCCGCGTGCCGGGGGCCGAACACGAGCTACGGGTGCCGGAGAATCTCTATATTCAAACCGTGTGGATACCCGACGCGGGGCATTATCTCCCCATCGAGAAGCCGTTCGAAGTAGCGAAGATTTGCGCCGATATGGCGGAGTTTGTGTAATCTGGAGCGAGGAAGGAAAGACTACCTCTTTGGACCCGATAAAGCCATTGGTTCGCACGTTGCCGCCCTATACACTGGCGGCGCTTGAGACGAAGATCAAGCTCAATCAGAACGAAAATCCGTATGAGATCCCGGTGGACCTCAAGGAGGAGGTGCTGCGCTTCGCGCTGGAGCGGCCGTGGGGGCGGTATCCAGATTTCGTGCCGGATGAGTTCCTCGCCCTTCTGGCAGCGCACGTCGGTTGGGTGCGCGAGGGGATGCTGGCCGGAAACGGTTCGAACGAGCTGATCCAGGCTATTCTCGCGGTTACGTGCGGGCCCGGCACGAGAGTGCTGGTTGTTCAGCCGACGTTCACGCTGTACAAGCTCCTGAGCCGCATCAACGGCGCCGAAGTGGTAGAGGTGCTGCTTCGCCGCGAGGATCTGGCGTACGACATTCCGGCGGTGTGCGCGGCTATTGACGAACACAAACCCGCGGTGGTGATTGTCTGTTCGCCAAACAACCCCACCGGCAGCGCGCTGACGCTGGACGAGTGGCGGCAGGTGTGCGAGCGGGCGCCCGGGCTGGTGGTGGCGGATCAGGCGTACGTCGAGTTCGGCGGGGACTGCGTGGCGCCCCTTCTGAAGGAGTTTCCGAACCTTGTGATGCTGCGCACGTTCTCCAAGGCGGGAACACTGGCGGGCCTGCGGGTGGGGTATTGCGCTGCGTCACCCGATACCGCCGAACAAATCGCCAAGGCGAAACTGCCGTACAACCTGAACTTTTTCTCGATGGCGGTTGCCGCCATGGTGGTGCGGAACTGGAACCGGTTTGAACCGGTCATCGCACGGATTCGTTCGGAGCGGGAACGCGTGTACGCCGCGCTCGGGAACATGCCGGGGGTACGCGTGTATCCCTCCGCCGCCAACTTCCTCCTGTTCGAAACCGCCCGCCCGCCCGCGGAGGTGTTCCGCGGCGTGTATGACCGGGGGGTATTGATCCGCGACGTGAGCAAATACCCGCTTCTCGGCAAGGCGCTGAGGGTAAGCATCGGCACGCCGGAGGAAAATGACGCCTTCCTTTCCGCACTTCGTGCAACATTGAGTGCGTGAGGCACGCCATGCCCGACCAGACCCCGCGTCACGTTGCAGACATCGTTCCGGGTGAAACCGTGACGATGTTCCTCGCCCTGCGCGGGAAGCAACTGAGGGAGCACGAGGGGAAGCCGTTTCTCCGTTTCGAATTCGCCGACCGCACCGGGCGGATCATGGCGGTGACAAGCGACAACATGGACGCGTTCTGGAACGCCGCGGACCAGAATGACGTGGTGAAAGTGCGTGGGGTCGTCGGCACGTGGAACGGAAAGAAGACTCTGCGCATTCAGCAGATGCGGCGCGCAAAGCCGGGGGAATTCGAGGCGGGGGACTTTCTTCCCCGCTACGAAGGGGATACGGACGCGCTCTGGAAGGAACTTGTCGCGCAGGCGGAATCGGTCACCGACCCGCCGCTTCGCTCCGTGCTGGGTTATCTGGTAGATTCGGAAGAGATGCGGGGCCGGTTTCTGCAGGCACCCGCGGGAAAACTCTGGCACCACACGTACCTCGGAGGCCTCGCGGAACATACGGCGAATGTGGCTGCCCTTGTGGATTCGGCGTGCAAACGATATCCTCTTGCTGACAGAAACCTCGCCATCGCCGGCGGGCTTCTTCATGATATCGGGAAGATTGACGCGTTCGACGTCTCCACGACAATAGAATACGGGGATGCCGGGCGCCTTGTGAGTCATATTGTCTTGGGAGAGCGCATCGTCGCGGAGTGGTGCCGTTGCGTTCCCGAACTTCCCGCGGGCCACGCCGACAAGCTGTGCCATATCGTGTTGGCACACGAGCTTTCCGGCGATCAACGCTCTCCCATACCGCCAATGACGCTGGAGGCCGCGATTGTTGCCGCGGCGAACCAGCTTGACGCCACGGCCGGGGCGTTCGCCCGGATTCTCACGAGAGAACGCGAGACCGGGCAAGCCTGGTCGGCCTGGGTGAATACGCTCGAGCGGCACGTATTTCTGAAATGACCGTGCCGTGGCGACGGTTCCCGCATGGCCCGCGGCACGCCGGATCGCCGACATCAGACGAGAGGCAGAAAAGAGTCGCTTTCACAACCGAGACTTGCCGTCCTCCTGTTCGCCGCCTATTATCAGAAAGATTGTAACCCCTTATCTTCCGCGCTGATAGTACTCTCAACGCTGATCGCCCGAACCGCGATTCTGGAGTAACCATGCCACGTTCGCTTGTTATTGTTGAATCACCCGCAAAAGCCCGCACCATCAACAAAGTCCTCGGACGCGAGTTCGATGTTCGTTCCTCCATGGGCCATGTCAGGGATCTTCCTGAGAACTCGCTCGGGGTGAATGTGGAGGAGGATTTCCTCCCGCAGTACGAAGTGCTTCCCAGCAAGCGAAAAATAGTGAACGAGCTGCGCATGGCGGGAAAGAACGCAGAACGGGTGTACCTTGCGACGGACCCCGACCGCGAGGGGGAGGCGATCGCCTGGCACATTGCTGAAGTCATGCGACTGGGGAAAAACCGCACGCGAAGGATCACCTTCCACGAGATTACGCCGCGGGCAATCAGGGAGGCACTGGACCATCCCACCGGGCTCGATATGCACAAGGTGGACGCTCAACAGGCACGCCGCGTGCTGGATCGCCTCGTTGGATACCAGGTGAGCCCCCTCCTCTGGCAGACCGTGCGCAAGGGATTGAGCGCGGGGCGCGTCCAATCGGTGGCATTGCGCATGGTGTGCGAGCGCGAGGAAGAGGTTCTCGCGTTCAAGCCGAGGGAATACTGGACGGTACTTGTTGCGCTCAAAAACAGAGCCATTACCTTCGAGGCCGACCTCTGGAAGGTTGACGGAAAACTCGCGAAAATACCCGACGAAGCTCATGCCAAAGCGCTGGTGGAGGAGCTTGCCCGCGGCCAGTTTGACGTAGTGAGCCTCGAACGCAAGCGCCAGAAGCGCCGCGCGTTCCCACCGTTCATTACAAGCACGCTCCAGCAGGAGGCGGCACGCAAGCTCGGATTCTCTACCAGAATGACCATGAGCGTGGCGCAGGAGCTGTACGAAGGCGTTGAGGTAAAGGGCGAACTTACCGGCCTTATCACGTACATGCGGACCGATTCGACGCACCTGGCGCCGGAGGCAGTTTCGGCTGCGCGGCAGTACATCGCGAAGGCGTACGGCAAGGAATACGTTCCGGCGCGGCCGAATGTTTTTAGGAACAGCAAGTCCGCTCAGGAAGCGCACGAAGCCATCCGGCCCACTTCGATGGACCGGCCGCCGGAAGCTGTTCAGGGCGAGCTTTCCCGCGATCAGTTCCGCCTGTACCAACTGATCTGGAACCGTTTTGTCTCCTCACAGATGGAGGCGCAGGAACTCGACGTGACGGAACTTGTTGCGGCGGGCGGACGCTTCCAGCTTCGCACGACCGCGAGTGTGGTCGCGTTTGACGGGTTCACGCGCGTCTACCTTGAGGGACAGGACGAAGAGAAAGAAGAACAGGAACATCCGATTCCGCGTGAACTTATCACGGCGTGGGACCGCATGGAACAGGGTGGCAAACGTTCCGCGGAGCCGCTTCTGAACGGGTATGCACCGGCAAGGGTGCTCCCTGAGCAGCATTTCACCAAACCGCCTTCCCGCTTCACCGAGGCAACGCTCGTCAAAGAGCTGGAATCACGGGGAATTGGCCGTCCCAGCACGTATGCTCAGATCATCAGCACGATTCTCGATCGCGAGTATGTGGCGAGGAAAGAGGGAAAGCTGGTTCCGACAGAACTGGGCAAAATAGTGAATCGTATTCTGTCCTCGCAATTTCCGGACATTTTCAACAGCGAGTTCACGGCGAGGATGGAAGAAGAGCTGGACCGCGTCGAACAGGGCAGCGATCACTGGAAATCCGTGCTGAAGGAGTTCTACAGCGGCTTCGAGGCGACGCTCTCCAGCGCGATGAAACGGCGATCGGAGATCAAGAAGCTTACGGTGGAGCAATCTGACCGCGTGTGCGAGAAGTGCGGCAGACCGATGGTCGTCCGGCTGGGGCCGAGGGGGCGTTTTCTGGCGTGTTCGGGCTTTCCGGAGTGCCGGAACACGGTTGCGCTGGAGACGGAAGCCGCGCCGCCGGAAATCCCGGTGCCTGACGGCGTCACATGCCCGAAATGCGGGAGCGGAATGACGGTGCGCAACGGTCGTTACGGGGTGTATCTTGCGTGCGAGAAGTATCCCTCGTGCCGCGGCGCGCGTCCGATTCCGACCGGTGTTCGGTGCCCACGGCCCGGTTGCAACGGTGAGCTTGTCATACGGACGAGCAAGCGGGGAAAACACTATTACGCGTGCGACCAGGCGGGTTGCACCGTGCTGTACTGGGACAAACCGGTTCCGCTTCCCGAGCCGGATCCGGCAACCGGCCTCAGGTTCCAGCTTGAGAAAACGCGCCGCGATGGCACAACCGTCGTGTCTCCCGGTGTGTATCCCCCTCCCGCACTGCGACGACGAAGCACCGACGCCGAACATCGGTCGGGCGCGCGGACGGGGAGCAGGCACCCGCGGCCGGCCCGCGCCGGTACGAGGACGGCTGAGGCCGAACCGGCATCCGGTCGGCGTGGCACCGCATCGAGGAAATCGAGCCTGAGCAGCGGCGCTGCCGTCGGCGCGGCACCATCGGCGGCTCGAAAAAGGTCCTCCGCGAAGCGGTCTGCTGCCGGCACCGGCAACGAGCGGAAGTAGACGATCCGCCGCGGCGCCGGGGAGAAATATCTGATGCGAGCGGCTATCGGGGATTTCATTCAGTACCTCGTCGGCGAGCGGAATTACTCGCAGCACACTGCCCGTGCGTACCGCGCCGACCTTCTCCAGTTCGCTGATTACCTCGAAGAGGAACTGGCTCATCCGCCGGAGCTGCGCGACCTTACCCGAGGGTATGTGCGCACCTACGTCACCTGGTTGATGGAAACGGGGCACAAACAGCGCACCATCGCCCGCAAACTCGCCAGTATCCGATCGTTCCAGACGTATCTGCAGAGGCATGATCTCGTCAGCGAGCAGGACTGGGGTCGGCTTGCGCCTCGCCAACAGCAGCGCACGCTTCCGACCGTGCTGGATGCCGACCAGATGGCGCTCCTTATGACGTTGCCCCCGAATGAAGACCCCACGGGAGTGCGCGACCGGGCAATCATGGAGCTGTTGTACTCCTCGGGGCTGCGGGTGTCGGAACTCGTCGCGCTCGACCTCGAACACCTCGATATCGCCGAGGGACTTGTGCGGGTACGCGGCAAAGGGAACAAGGAGCGCATAGTTCCCGTCGGAACGATCGCGCTGGAGGCCCTGGACCGGTACATCCGCGAGTTCCGTCCGCTGCTCATTCCTCCCGCATTGCGCCGACGCAAGTTTTCGCCGCTCTTCGTAAGCAAACTCGGCAGGAGGCTCAGTGTAGAACGCGTCCGCGCCATGGTGACCGGATATCTTCGGCAGGTGAGCAACTCCGAACATCTGGGACCTCATCTGCTGCGTCACGCCTGCGCGACACATCTTGTGGAGCGGGGTGCCGGGCTGAGGGATGTTCAGGAAATGCTGGGACATTCGAGTGTAACGTCAACACAGATCTACGTGTCGGTTGCCAGTCGGCGGTTGACGCAGATTTACGGGAAGTCGCACCCCAGGGCGTGAGGCCATCGCGCCTGCGCGACGCATCTTGTGGAGCGGGGTACGTAAAGATGCGATGAGTCGCGCCGGTGTGAGCGCGGGGCTTCGACAGGCTCAGCCACCGCGCGCCAGATCAGCTGCCATCCGTACGTCGTGGGCGAACTGCTGCCACGTTCCGAGCGCGGTGGCTGAGCCTGTCGAAGCCCCGCGCAAATCGTCAACGACGAAACAGGAAACTAGAGGCAGAAAGGCGGAATATGGACTACCAGGACATCCACGCGACAACGGTGCTGGGCATCGTGCGGGACGGCGTTGCCGTCATCGGTGGCGACGGACAGGTGACGCTGGGCAACACGGTGGTGAAGCGGAGCACGGTCAAGGTGCGCAAACTTGCCAACAACACCGTGCTGGCGGGCTTTGCCGGCGGCGCGGCGGACGCCTTTGCCCTGCTCGAGCACTTCGAGGGGAAACTGGAGGAGACCCGGGGCAACCTCGCACGGGCGGCGCTTTCCCTCGCGCGGGACTGGCGCACCGACAAATTCCTTCGCCGGCTCGAAGCGTTCCTCATCGTCATGGACAGGCAGCAGGGGTTCATTCTCTCCGGCACGGGGGACGTCATCCAGCCGGAGGACGGGGTAATGGCGATTGGATCGGGGGCATCCTACGCCCTGGCGGCCGCGAAGGCGTATCTCGACGGATCTGCCCTGCCCGTGCGGGAAATCGTGGAACGCAGCCTCCGCATCGCATCGGACATCTGCATCTACACCAACGCCACGCTGACGATTGAGGAGTTGTAAGCGGCAACGCGACTCCGCGCACAACGCACGTCACTGACCAGTCTCGTCCACGTGAAACCGGTGGAGCATCCGGTGCACCAGCGGCGTAAACAGCATGGCAGCAACCGTGAGGAACACCAGGCCGCTGAACAGGGCGTACACAGATGCGAAGAGTTTGGCCGCATCGCCGCGAAGGGGATCTACCGGCCCCATTCCACCGAGAATCATGGACGCGTTGAGAAGCGCATCGACAAACCCCAGACCGGCGATCCAGTAGTATCCGCCAACCCCTATTCCCAGTGCAATCACCACCAGCAGCAACGCCGCCGCGGTGAAACCGAGCAATCGGCCGACGAATTGCCGGATCGGCAGTACCGGTTCATGTTTCAGTTCCAGCATGGTTCACCTCACCGTCAAATGCGACGCGGCCCGGATGGGGCCGTGTCAGTTTCCTCTCACCCGATTTCCGCCTGCCGCATCCTCGGGGCCGTACCCGGTACACACCGCGCCGTGCCGATAGCGAAATACTTGTGCGTGAAGGGCGGCTTCGGGCGCGAGGCGTACCAGATGCGCAGTGACCCGTCACCCAGGCGCAATACCGACTGACTGGTGGTAAAGTGCGACTCCCACTCGTGCGCCGGATCGGGGCCAAATACCGGGTTCGACGGGCTCTTTTCCCACGTAATACCATCCTTGCTCACGGCAAACCCGAGCGCCGTGCGCATTTCCTCTCCCCTGCGATGTGAATAGCTGCCGTACCACATGAGATGGAGGCCGTAGGCAACCAGTACGGTCGGGTAGAAGAGCCGTCCATGCTCCCACGGCTGGTTCAGCACCATGACCGGTTTCGGCGCCACGTTCCACCGGCTGCCGTCCCCGCTTTCGGCGTAGCGGAAACACCACGGGTCTGTTGCAACGTCGGTATACCACATGCGGTAGATGGAGTCCTGTCTGATGATCGTGGGGGCATATATGTTGTGGAGCGACGGCCCGGACGGCGGCGACCAGACCAAGCCGTCGGCGCTGGTGGTCTCGTGGAGGGTATGCACGCCGTCGCCGGAAGGGAAATCGGTGCTCGAGAACCACATGCGCAGGAGGCCGTTTTGCCGGCAGAGAGAGCCGTCCGCGTGCCGAAGAAGGGTGGGCGTAAGGATTGACCGCGTGTCTCCGAATGAAAGCACGGGCGACGCCGGGTGTTTCTGGAAATGGATGCCGTCGGAGGAGGTGGCCAGCCCCACTTTGAACACGCGCCCCTCAACCGTGCCGCGTGAGCCGCAGCACCACATGCGGAAAGGGCCGTTCTCGAACGCGACGCACGGCGCGAAGATGTGCGCGTCGTCAAATGCGCCAGGCGGCCCCAGTGACACGCAGGGAACGTCGGAATCGCGCTGCCAGGTTTGCGAACCGGGCCATTCCATAGCGCCGCCCTCCTGTTTCCGGGGAAGAGGTCAGGTATCCTCTTCGCCCAGAAGCGTAGAGCCCTTCGCCAAAACCTCCGCCATCACGTCGTCTGGCAGTCGTGCCGAGAACTCCGCCCGACGGGCACGCCAGTCGAGGCTTTTGATCTGATCTGACAGCACAACTCCGCTGACGGGCAGGCCGTCCGGTATGGCCACCTCAAACGGATAGCCCTTCCTTTGGCTCGTGACCGGGCAGAACAGCGCCAACCCCACGACGCGGTTATAGGCCTCGGGGGAAAGAACGAGTACGGGGCGGCGGCCTGCCTGTTCGTGGCCCGCCTGAGGGGAGAAAGTGAGCCAGACGATGTCCCCGCGTCGCGGCACGTATGGATCCGCCACTACCACGTTTCCACGCCTACCGCGGGACCGGTCGCTGTTTCGCCGTGAAGGTTGTCCGGTGTTACGTCGCGAAGAAGATCCGCGAGCATGACCTTTTTGGCGCAGACCGGTTCAGCTATCAACCGACCGTCGGCAGTCGAAACCTCGACGACGGTCCCGGCGGTAACACCCACGTCACGGGCAAATGCGCGGGGTATACGCAGGGCGAGGCTGTTGCCCCATTTCTGTACCGCAACCTTCATCGTCCGGTCCTTCTCAATGTAGATACAATGAAGATACCTTTCTGCAGGGCGCCTGTCAAGAACGTGTGGAGCACACGGCTGGTCTCCGAGTGACGTCCGCGAAACAGACGGCGTACCGAGGCGCGTGCACTCCCGCCTAAGTGGCCTGTGCCGCCAGAATCGCCTTCACCACCTGTGTGCCGAGAACACGTTGTCCGGCTTCGTTGAGGTGCACGCCGTCGCCAGAGAACAGCTCCGGCCGGTCCACGACGGCGGCGAACAGGTCGTTGACCGGCAGATTCCTCGCAGCGGCGATCCCGGCGGCAAGCCGGTTCCGTTCGCGCACGCGGTCGGTCCTGGCGTCGAGGCCGCCTGAGCCGTCCGTGCGCCGGAACACCGTTGAGCTTGCCCAGATCAGCCTGCTTTGCGGGCTGCGCGTCAGGACGAAGTCCAGCACACGTGCCAGCCCCGCCGCATACTCCGCCTCATTGTAACCGAAGCCGTGCAGGCCGTTGTTGAAGTGGATCACGGCAAAACGGTAGTCGTCCAGCAGGAGCGCGAGCTCCTTCTCCATTGCGGGGTCGCAGACGCTGGTGGAGGTGGTCAGCCGGGCACACAGGAGACGGCCCCGCAATGCCGCCTCAACGTGGTCGTAGTAAGAGCGGGCGATGGAATCGCCCACAAGGAGCACGCGGGGCGTGGTGTCGTCATCGGCGCCCATGACCCAGATATCGCGCCATTCGATGCGTTCGTGGATCGTCATGGTATCGCTTCTCCTTTCGCGATGCCGAGAGCGGCACGCGCCGTGCCGCTCTGCTCCGGCAGTATGGCACAGGCGCGCCAATCCAGACGATAGAAAGAACGACGCGCGGAACACAACCGGCCATCGAGCGGCGGCTGACGCGCGGCGGAAGCCGATGTATCCAGGTGACGGGGCGGAGACTGTCCGAACCCTCCGAACCGCTTGCCGGTGCATCTCGATACACCGACTGGCGCTTCGACACGCTTCCCGCGCGGTTCCTGAGCCTGTCGAAGGGCACGCAGGCTCAGCGACCAGTTCACCACTCGACGACCGGCAGAGGGCGCGGGCAGACAGGAGGCGCGCCCGACCGAAAGGACCAGACAAAACGGATCCCTCCGTCCACGTCGGCAGACAAAGAACGGGGCAGGCTTTCGAGCCCGCCAACGACGGACCAGCCTGCCCCATTACCCTGTCAGGAATTCGAGCGATCTACTCGTTGAACAGATATTTGAGCAGCTTCTTCCATTCGAGGAAGTCGGGAATGACGATGTCGGCGCCTGCCTTGATGAGCCGCTGACGTTTGTGCGCGTTGAGGCCGCGCCGGGCTACTTCGTCGGACGCCACACCTACCGCGATCGCGCCGTTGTCCTTCGCGTTGCGAATCTCCACGGGACCGTCCCCCACCACCATGAGTTCCGCGCCGTGAAGGTTGTTCTGGGATATGATGTCCTTCATCACTTTGTCTTTGGAGTAGTCATCCACATTCCTGATGGCGCCCCAGATGCCGCCCGTGGCCCACTGATCAATCTGGCACGCGTGAGCTTCGTTGCGCACGTCCTCCTGATCGGTGCCGCTGGCGAGGTAGATGCGTACGCCCCGATCGTACAACGCCTTGAGGAACTCGCGCGATCCGAACATCGTCACGTCTTCCAGCGTCTTCTCGCCGCGTTCCAGCGCCGCGATACGCTCGCGCACCGGTTTCATGAGGGCCTCGTTGTAGATAGCCTTATAACCCCATGCGTCGAGGATTTTGTCCTTCGGCACAAGGCCGAACTCCTCGACCATATGCACGAGCCCTTCCATCTGGAAGAAGGTCTGAATGCCGGTAGTCTCGTCAATGAACTTCTTGCATCGCTCGACGATTTCAGGCGTGGCGGGGTGGTCGCCCCGGATCGCATCTACCATGACGGGCAGCATGATGTCCGGCCAGCCCTCACGCAGAACGCTGACGGTACCGTCAAAATCGAACACGGCGTGTTTGATGTGGCCGCGGTCGATCTCCGGATTCACGATCTCGATTACCGAACCGGGGAGATACGTCGGCGTTTCAGGGACCGGATACACCTTGTTGACGATTGTTTCGGAATGTTTGCGCAGCATGAACAGCTCCATGAGGAAAAGGGTTTCTCGCCAGCAGGGGCCGCGAAGAGGGCTCTGGCCGTTGTTGCGGCTATCGTGAAAACCACGTCACGCGCGGCTGGAACACACTACTCAAATTTCCGGAATTCCCCTCTCCGGACAAACCTTCCGGCGTCCTGCATGGTCCGGAAATCATTCCCGCTCCGTGTGCAGACGTCGTACCGTGGTTCCGCTTCGCCCGGCGCGGCAGGCTCTAGTCGGCAGGACCAAACACGTGAACGACCCCTTCCACCGTGAGGGTGAGCAGGTCGGTCGGGTCGGTGCCGATACGGATTGGACTGCCGCCGCGCCCGACATCACGGTTCATGCGGTCGCCCCAGACGCGACTCAGCTCTGGTAATCGTTTCACCAGGCGGCCGTAGCCGTCGAAAAAGAGCTGCGCGTCGCGTGAGGTGTTCGTCCAGATGAGTTTGTGCCCCGCCTTCCCCCACACCACCGGCGTCGCCCCCTGCCCGACGTAATCCGGCTGAATGGTCCACAGGCGCTCGCCACGCCCGCTGAACAGGGTCAGAATGCCGTAGTTGCCCCATCTCGTAACCGCCAGCACTTCGGTACCCGGAAGGTCGGGCCGCAGCTTGCCGATACTTCGTCCCTGCGCGTGGCCAATACGATGCACCACTCGCGTTGCACCGGTAAGTGCGTCCACGACGTACACCCCCGCGCTGCCCCCGCAGAGGAACGCGACCGGGTCGTCCTCCGCTTCGCCGGTGAGGTTACCCATCACCACCGCGTCGTAGTGGCTCGCGCCTCGGATCTTCCGCATTTCGTCGAATCGGTCATGCGTCCACAGGACGGTGCCATCTCCGCGGTACAGATAGCCGCCGGCCAGCATCTCCTCGCGGCCGCATCCGTCCACATCGAAGAAATCCAGCGCCCAGTGATGGCCATAGTGCGCACCGGTCTGGACGTGTTCCCAGAGCAGGTTCAGGCCCCGGTCGTACGCCCAGAGCCGGATCCCACCGCCACCGTGGTCATCGCGCCACTCGCGCAGAACGATGTCGGCGCCGTCGCCGTTCGTAAGCGAGGCACTTCGGGGTGACCAGTCGAAAAAACGCTGCGTGGGAACGTTCGGCGGCAGTTCAGCGCGGGCGAGGATGGCTCCGGTACGCCCCTCGATCACTACCATTTCATGTTCAACCGTGAGCACGCTTTCTCCGCCGGCGACGTCCTTCGCGCGGCGCTCCTCCCGTTTGCCCGCAAACCCGTAGATGAGCCTCCCGGCCGGGCCAACATCACGGGAGAAAACGCACCGGACGATTCTCTCCGGCACTTCCCAGATGAGGGCGCCGTCAGGCGTCAGCGCACGAAGGCGCGGGCCTTCCACAAGGATGTCGAAGCGGCCCGGTTCGATGAAATCGCGGAACATGGGACTTCCGCCGAGATCGGGCGTGCGGTACGTGCGCACAAGGGTTGCGTCAGGAATGCCCGCGCCCCGTTCCGCAACCTCTCCGTCGAAACGCGCGTGCCGTGATTCGTCGCGCCGCCGCTGTCCGGGGGTCTGAGATACTTCGAACCGCCGCAGACGTGAAGAGTTGGCCGATCGGAAACCCACCTTTCCGGCGCCATACACAGTGTCGCAGACGTGCATGTCCGCGCCCAGTTCCGGACAGGTGCAACGAATGGAGTCGCCGTCCAGGCGGACTTCCAGCGTCACGTAGCCGGAAGGGGCGGTGATGGCCTGCTCCGCAAGCAACGCGAACTCGTCGTCGTTCCGTCGGAACAGCACCAGACGGCGTTTCCCCTGGATGCCGAACTGGTAGTACGCACGGGATGTCTGGACACGGAACACGATGCCGACAAGCGCTTCGGTCTGAACCGGACTGTCATCGTTCGGGAGAGCGTTCGCGGCGAGCGCTTTGACCTCGGCAACGATGGTGCCGTCCCGCAGATCACAGTTGTGTGCGAGAATTGCGCGCTCATGGCGCTCGCCTTCGGCAAATTCCAGCACCGGCGTTCCGGCCTCATCCACGCAAGCGAGCCCGGCATCTACGTTGAACCCTCCCCACGGGGAAAGCGGCGTCTCCCATGTGGAGAACAGCCCGCGCTCGGCATCCGGGACGGGTTCCATCGGTTGGAAGACAGGGCCGAACGGAATGCCCGAAAGATCGAGCCGGGCCACGATGGTCGTCTGCGGTTCCACGCGTTCCATGTCCAGCCTCCGGAATTCGCTCAGTTGAGGCGGTCCCCGAGCCACCCGTGCTCGACGCGGTCCGCCAGTTCGGCGGAGACCTCCGCAATGCGTTGATCCGCGTTGCGCGCGCGCTCCAGCTTCCCCACCCCGCGCACTTCGCAATTCAATGCGCCCACCAGGGTTCCCGCCATGGCGGCCTTCAGCGGATTGCCTGTGCGGAGGTAGTGCCAGAAGGTGCCGGTGCTGAATGCGTCGCCACATCCCGTGGCATCCACGAAATTCCGAACCGTGACGGCGGGGATGATGCAGCCGTATTCGATCCCCTCACGACGGTGCGCCAGCGCCACGCCCGCCGGCCCCATCGTGATAACGACAGCCGTGGCGCCCGCGGCCAGAACCGTGTGCGCCGCGTGGAGGAACTCCCTGGGCGATGAGGGCGAGGTGTGCAGGACTTTTTCGCATTCGAATTCGTTCATCTGCACGAAATCGAACTGCTCCACCCACTCCGGCCACTCGACAAAATCCAGATACTGCTTCTTTCCGTCGGCATCGAACCGCACCATGATGTTGTGCATGTCGAGGTAGAGGGCCGCCTTCGTTCGGCTCCGCAGCGCGCGCAATGTCGGAAGATCGAGTTCGGTCCCGTTCACGAAATTCATCAGTATGCCGTCCGCCCCGGCGGCGTGTTCGAGCCGCTCCACCGTGAAGGGTGGCATCATGTTGCGGACGATCTCCTCGCGGTAGTTGGACCCGTGGTAGATCAGTTTCGCGTGAGTGCACGGCGTGTCGGTGCGGAGAAGCTGGCTCGTATCCACATGGTCCATACCCGCCATGAGGGCCAGCACCTGATCGTACCGGTCGAACCCGACGTTGGAAACCGGCAGCACGACGCCGTCCTCGATGAACGAGGACAGCGCGGCGACGTTGTACACAATACCGCCGAACGACTCGATGCGCTGGCCGTCATGCGCTATGATTTCGTCGTAAACAATGGCGCCCAGAATGGCGATTCGCGTTGGCAAGAGAGGCCCTTTTCCGTGTGAAAGCGGTCAGCGAAGGCAAATAGAAAAGATATGGGAGCGGGAAGGGAAGGGCAAAGTTGGACCGCGAATTGCGAAGTAGAGACTCTTCGGTTCCGCCAGGCGCAGAGGGCTATTGACGGGAGTTCCCGGCCGTTCTCCGTGTTGCCACCATTCCGCGCAGGCAGGAATGACAACCCGTTACACGCTGGATGCCGTGTCCGGTCAACTGAGTCTTCACCCGGGTGCGCCGCTCCAACAGGGCAGACCGAACCAGCAGCCAGATCGCGGGTGGCGCCCCCGCGCTACAACGGTTCTGTCCCCTCGTTCAGAATCGCAAGATACGCTTGATACACGAATATCCGATCGCGGTGGCTTCCGGTCGAACCTTGAATAAGGTCCATCGTTATTAAAGATTCGGCTCCAAACTTGAATACCAGGTTCTGCACCAGGTTCTGCAGCCCGAGCCGAGTCACCCCTTTACCCCGGCGCGTCACCCCAGTCGGGCACGTCGAGCCATTCGCCGTCCCGCAGTGCCGATTTGTGGGCCATTGCGCCCATGGCCATGTAACGGGCTGCCTCCCACGCGTTCACCGCCGGGTGCCGGTTTTCCGCAACGGCGGTTACAAATTCGTGCACCAGATACGGATGGCTGCCTCCGTGGCCGGTCGGGGTAAAGTCCAGTTTCGCGATCTCGCTTTCGGGTTTGCCCCTGTGTTCCACGCGTTTGAATGCATCGCGCACTTCGGCGGGCAGCGGGTCGCGCATCTCTTCTGGCGTCAATGTTTTGCGCGTGGGCGGGGGCACCCGGCCTGCGGTGACCCGGCGGTTCCGCCACCAGACGTCGTTGCTGAAGGTGCCTGCGGTTCCGGCGATGCGGAAGGTTTCCGACTCGTTCCCCAATTGCCCCGGCGCTTCGCGGAACTCGCAGATGCGACAGGTGGCGCCATTGCTCATCCGGTAGAAACCGACCACGTTGGAGAACTGCTGCTTTGCGAAGTAGGGGTCTCCCGTGCGGTTGCGGTAGCCGAGCCCGCAGGCTTTCACCGCATGGCTTCTCATCACGTGTAACGGGCCGCTCACCGAGTGCGTGGGATAGGACATCGGGCTGCCCTTCGGCTCCGGTCCGCTCCGCCTCTTGACCACCACACTCTGCGGCACCGCGCTCGGGTTGGCAGCCCGGCTCGCCGCCACGTCGCGCAGGTTGCATTCCGCGTCCACGTCGTGGATGTACTCACCCTCCGCGTACACGAAGGTGCCGAACTCGCCCCGATCGGCCATGCGCCGACAGAACATGGTTTCCGGGCGGTACACCGTGGTCTCGCCCAGCATGTAGCGCATACCGGTCTTCTCGCATGTGCGGATGATCCGGTCGCACCAATCGAGGACTTCGTCAAAATCGGGGAGGGAAATGACGGGAACAGCGCTGTAGACGTGTTTGCCGCATTCCATGGCCGCAACACACTGGGGCGCATGCAGTCGTGGCTGCGTGATGATCGCCAATGCATCGAGGTCTGCGGCGAGGATGTCGTCCAGTGACGTGTACGTGTCTTTCGGGTCGAATTTGTCGCGGAAGAAAGGGTCGTTGACGAACTTCGCGAGCGATGCGGGGTTCAGGTCGCAGAACGCGACCCGGTCAACGCCCGGGTGGCTTTTGAAGAGCGGCGCGAACACGCTGCCGAACGACCCGAGCCCAACCAATCCCAGGCTGATTCCCACAGTGACCTCCTTTTGCTTAACCCGCACTTCACTATCCGACGGTTGGTTTCTCAAGGGCGCGGAGGATCACGCATGCTACTCTACCGCCCCGTCTCCGCGCGTTTCAGATACCTCCCGAAATGCCGGTCGAGCTTTGAGGTGTGGTTGACCACCCAGTCGATCAGCAGAATCTGCGCATGGAAGAGCAGAAAGTTCCGCCGTGTCCGAAACCCTTTCCGTATCTCCTCCTTGAACTTCCCGAACCTGTCCACGAAACGCTGATGTTCGGCGATCTGGAGCGGGAGGAAGGGGTAGTCATGTTCGGCCATCAGCTTTTCTTCCGCCGTGAAATGCTCCGCCACGTAATTGTCGAGGAACGAAATCGCGGCCCTGATTTCGGAAAGGTTGTGCGTCTTCTGGATAGCCTCCACCAGCCCCTTCACAAAATCGAACAGGGCCCGGTGCTGGTCGTCAATCTCCTCATGGCCAACGGCGACAGCCGGGCTCCACTCGATCGCCAGGTCAAATTCGCCGCTGCTTTCGTGAACACCCGTTTTCATGAAGCGTTCGCACCGCGCGCGGTAGACCTGTGCGGCGGTATCGTCAGGTGCTTCTGCCAGACACTGGGCCAGCAGATCCATGGCGGCGGGAACCTCTTTCATGTGATACCGGGCCAACGCCTCCTCAAACAGCCCCTTCGTTCTCCGTTTCGCCTCCCGCAGGAGAGGCGGATCAGCGTCAAACACCTCGTACACTGACTGCGGCTGCTCTTTGCCCTTGACCTTCACCCGATCGATGAAGCGCGTGTCGTGGTGGCCGATGTTTCGCGTTCCGTAGTACGTGTGCTCGCTGATCAACAACGGTGTCCCGTAGCTTTTTGTGAGTGTTTCGATGCGCGCCGCCAGGTTGACGGCATCGCTGATGACCGTGCTTTCGAGATGGGCGCGCCCGCCAACCACTCCCAGCATCGTAAGCCCGGTGTTAAGCCCGATGCCGATCCGTATCGGAGCCTGCCCGCTCTTTCTCTTCAGGGCATTGTTGAACCCGTTGAGCCTCTGCAGCATCTCGAGGGCGCAGTGAACCGCGTCATCCGGACCTGTGGGGAACAGCGCCATGACGGCATCGCCCATGTACTTGTCAATGATGCCGTTGTGCCGAACAAACACCGGTTCCATCCGCCGGAAGTACGCGTTGATGAAGTCGAAGTTCTCGGCCGGACTCATCCGCTCGGAAAGCGGGGTGAAGTCCCTGATATCCGAGAAGAGAATGGTCATCGTCCTTTCAACGTGGTCTCCCGGACGGACATCGGTAACGCAGCTCTTGCCCAGCAACCCGAAGGCCTCGGAGGGAAGGAAACGGCGGATAGCTTCCTGCATCTCGCCCTCCAGAACATCCCGCCGTGCGCCGCGTTTCCTGCGCGTCAGTTCCGCGACCGGTTTCCGTTCAGGCATGCCCAATCCCTCCTCCGTTGTCTGCGCGCCACAGCCCACCGCTCTGCAACCACCCGCCAGATGGCGCAGGAAGAACGCCGGAATACTGGTCCCGGCACGTCAGCGACAAACAACCGTGTGGCGGCGCATCCATCGCGCAAAAATATACGCGAATTTCAGAACTGGACAAGCTGAACAGATTGAAGCAGTCGGAATGCGGGCGTTACACACTGGCCGTCAGGTCTGCTATGAATACCCTTCGCCGTCCCTCCGGACACGTGTTGAACACAATCCGGCAAAACGACCTGTCCCATGCGGGGTGCGGGTCCACCCGCAGGCAATCCATCGGCCCTTCGACCAGCGGCGTCGTGCGCATGCGCGCAAGCATCATCTCCTCCCCGCTCCTGACGTTGATCCACCGCAGCGGCGTGGTGCCGTCCCCGAACGCCGCGTACTCCCGCGTGTACGCATCGGTGAGAACGTGCCGGTTATCAGGATGCAGCGTGGGATGGCCGCCGCCTGGAATGTCCGCGTGGAGCGCGCGGAGGTCGGTGCCGTCATAGCGGTACGAGGCGAACCGAAGCCCGGTTCCGAACAGGTTCAGGTTCTGAATGATGTGTTCACCGTCGGGGCACCAGTTCGGGTGGTGGCCACCTTTCGCCCAGACTCCCGCGGGCAATGCGAGGCGGATATCGCTCCCGTCGGCGTTCATGGTGACAACATGGTTTTTCCTGAACGCGCCTTCCCTCCGCCCGAACCCGTCCGCCCGACGCCAGCGGACGACGAACATGAGCCGCGTTCCCTGCGGATTCCATTTCACGTGAAAACCGTACAGCGCACCCGGATGCCCCTCGAGCGGCCGCCGCATCTCAGGGAGCTCATCGACAATCTCCGCAAAAGACACCAGCAGCCTGCATTCGCCGGTGACTGTATCTGTGATGTACAGGCCGTCATTTTCGTCTGCGAAGCGATTCAACGGCAAAGCCACGTGAGGAGCAACCACCCCGTACCCCGCCTGCGTAAGCCCGGTGCGCAGGAGGCAGGGGCTGGCCAGCTTCGTGCCATCGGGCGAGACCATGTAGACCGTGCCGTCGAGGTCCGTGCGCTCGCCGGAAAGCGGGTCGAGCCTGACACCGAACGGCCGCCAGTGCTCCACGTCCATGTCGTTGAAATAAAGCTCTCCGTCGGTCCGCCCCCACTGCGCCTGTGCGCCAAGCTGCGTATCCCACCCGCGGGAGGAGGCGACGACCCTCCAGTCGCCGGTGAGCAGATCCACCACCACGATTTCCGCCGGTTCCCCCTCATACGGCGGCCTTTCCTCGGTCGGCAGGCGGGTAAGCGCGACATACCTTCCCGACGGACTGACCGGGCTGGTATCATAGAACCGGTGAATGCACCGGTCGAGAGGAGGCGGTGAGATGTACCAGACGGGCACGGCGGGTTGGAATCCGCGGTACTGCTCGAAGCGCCCCGATACCTGCACGGGCGGAGTAATCGCCACCTCTGACATGGTCTCCCTCCTGATTACGCGCATCCGGCCACCCATGCCACGGCGGCGTGAGCGCTTACGCGTCCGCCTTCCGGACCTCCGGAACCGCCCCTTTCCAGATGTCAACCGGAACATCGTTCGCCTGCGATGGCCCGGGCGTTGACCGACCGGCGGACACCTGCTCCTCAAGGGCAGTCACAAGCTCGTTCACCACATCCCGCCGCCGCGCCTGAAGGTTAACCCGTTCACCCGGATCCGCTTCCATGTCGTACAGTTGAACCGGCGGCAGGCCCTGTTCTGCCGCTGTCCTGTCGTTCGGCTCGGTCCAGCCGCCCGACCCCGGGCAGAGCACCAGCTTCCACCTGCCGTCGCGGATGGCGAACTTGCCCTCAATGGAATGATGGACAACATACCGGCGCACGGGGTGGTCTTCGCCCTCGAGGAGAGGCAGGATGCTGACACTGTCCTCCCCTGCGTCGCCAGGGAGAGGCGTTCCCAGCACATCGGCACACGTGGCCATCAGGTCCGCGAGGCACACCAGTTGGCCGCACTCAACGCCGGGCGGGGTCACTCCCGGCCAGCGGACTGCAAAGGGGATTCGGTGGCCGCCGTCCCACGCGTCGGACTTGTACCCGCGGTAATGCGCGCTGGGGAAGTGGCCCTTCGCCTCCAGATCCTTCACGCCGATGTAATGCGCGCAGCCATTGTCGCTGGCAAACATGACGATGGTGCTGCCCTCGACGCCGCTGTCTTCAATCGCCTTCAACACAAGCCCCACGATTGCGTCTGTCTCCATGACGAAATCGGCGTAGAGATTCAGTCCGCTTTTGCCTTTCCATTCGTCGTTCACCGCAAGTGGCGTGTGAGGCGATGTGAGCGGCATGTACAGGAAGAACGAACGGCCTGCGCGCGCCTGTTCAGACACGAATTGCTCCGCCCGCCGGGCGAATTCAGGCAGAAGCTGCTCGAAGCCCCAACCGGCGAGCGCCGGCCCGGGGATGCTTGCCTGGTTGTTCACCAGCAGCCGCTCCGGGAGGAATTCATCCGGTATACCGACCGTGCGATCGTTTTCGATGTAGCAGTACGGCGGCCAGTTGGGGACATCCACCCCAAAATACGAGTCGAAACCGCGGGTGGTCGGTCCTCCCGTCGTCGGCCGGGAAAACGCTTCCCGCCAGCGTGCTCTCTGTTCCGGCGTGGCTTCGGGAACGTCACCCGCCCGGTGGGAAGGAAGAAAGTCCCCGGTGACCGGGAAATCCCAGCCCTGACCGAGGTGCCACTTTCCAATACACGCGGTCGCATACCCGTTCTGCCGCAACAGACCGGCAACCGTGAGGCGGTGGGCGGCAATGAGCGGATCACCGTACGGGCCGACGATGCCTTTCTGAAGCAAGGAGCGCCAGTTGTAGCGGCCGGTAAGGATGCTGTAACGCGACGGGCTGCACACAGACGACGTCGCATGCGCATCGGTGAACCGCATCCCCTGCGCGGCGACGCGATCTATGTTCGGCGTGGGGATTCTGCCCTCCGGGTTGAAGCAGGATACGTCGCCGTACCCGAGGTCGTCGGCAAGGATGTACACGATGTTTGGCCTGCCCCTTTGTGTCGAGCCCATGTCCGTACCCCTCCTGTGTGCCTTCCGCTGCGGCTGTTCGGAATCGGTGCCGGGTCGAGTGAATCGCGCCGGCGGCACCTCTTCCCGATGCGTCATCATTCGAACAGCCGTGCGCGGTCACCCACTCCGAGCACCGCATCCTGTATGATCAGCGTCTTCTGGATCTCCCGGATATCCACCTCCCGCACCACGCCTCCCTTTTTCGCCGCAAGAGCAGCCGCGACACCTGCTGCGTGGCCCGTGGCGAGGCAGGTCGCAGCACCTCTGAGCGATGCCTGCGAGAGATGGTCACATGCAATCGAGCGCCCCGCAACGAGAAGGTTCTCGACGTTCTGCGGCAGCAGGGCGCGGAGTGGCACGTCGTGGTGACCTTTCAGTCCGGTGAACTTGAACACCGTGCCTTTCAGGTGGTAGTCGAGGCCGCGGCAGTTAAGCGCCACCACGTCGGCAAACCGTGCGTTGCCGCGCACGTCGTCAATGGTCAGCACGTAATCCCCGATGATGCGCCGCGTCTCCCGCACGCCCAGATGTGACTGCGCGACGATGTACGCATCCTCAAACCCCGGAATCGTTTCGCGAAGGTACTGGAGGTGCTTCAGCGCCCCGCGGAGCCCATTCGCCTCCGCACGCGTGAGCGCCCCCGGATCGAGCGGATTGATGTCCGAATTCCCCTGAATCCGAACAGCATCCCGGTGGATGCAAAGCTTCACGGTCGGCATGACGCCCACGTGGTACGGCTCGCCGGTCACGGGGTCCTTCGCATTGTGCGGCAGAACGATCGTCAGCATGCGCTGTACCCCGGACAATTTCGGTTCCACATCTATGTTGCTTACCCGCAGGTCGAGGCGGTCTTTGTTGGCGCGTGCCCACTCCAAAACCTTGAAATGATCCACCCCGCAGGCGATGTAGTCGCACGAAACCTGCTGCAGGTGCTCCACCTCCGTCATGTCAAACGGTGCACCGGCGAAGGCGGCGATGTCGGCGTCGCCGGTAGCGTCAACCAGGCATTTGCCCAGGATTGCCCCCGTGCCGCCCTTATTGTGGACGATGATGCCGCGTACCGCGTTGCCATCTTTTACCACGCCGGACGTCCACGTATGGAACAGGAAATCCGCCCCCGCCTCTTCCATCATGTCGAGGGCGACCTTGCGCGTCCACACCGGCCAGATTTCGTTGCGTCTCTCCACAAGGAAGGCGTTCCCATCGGCCTCCATGCGTTTCATGAACTCCCACGGCAGGCCCCGGATGATCTGGTTGCCGTCCGAGTCGAAGAACTGGCTGAGGCCGGTGTTGTAGGGAGCGGTTGTGCACCCGCCAAGGTACCCGGCTTTCTCCACCAACAGGACCCTGGCACCCGTTCGCGCTGCGGCAACGGCGGCGATGAAGCCCGAGGTTCCGCCGCCAACCACGACCACGTCGGCCTCCGCCATGACGGGGATGCGCGTGGCGGGGAGGGTGACTGTCCCCACTGATTTCTCCTTCTGCATGTCCGAACCCTTCCTCTCTCACGTCCTGTTCGTCAAAGCAGGCAGGTCGCTGAGCCTGTCGAAGCGACCGTACCATGGACCCGGGTTGAAGAAGGAGGCCTCTTCGAATAGTCCCCGCACGACGGGAACAGACTCAGGGACCTCTTTTTTCCGCCGTGCATCGATGGGACGAGCGTGGCGAAGCGCGCCCCCACTCCCTCGCGAACCGCCTGGAGATTCTTCGCGCCGGCCCCCTGCGGTCGCCTCGCTCAGAATGACGTGCATTTTCGGTGCGGCGCTCCTCCAACGGCTGCTCAGCGCCTTCAGGTGCCCGCAGAACCCCGCCATGCTCGGTAATCTGCCATCGCGGCCTCGTACGACGGGGTGCGCACCGGCCCCTTCAGGAGCGGATCATCCACGCTCTCCATCCACTCCCACAGCATGGTGTCGAGGCGCGCCCTCACATCCGCATGTTCCGGCTTCTCCGCCACGTTTTCGAACTGGTTCGGATCGGTTTCCAGATCGAACAGCTCCACCTGCCTGATACCCCGCTTCGCAAGCACCTCTTCGAAACGCACCGGCACGGTGGCGAAATCGATCGGGGCGTCGAAATGGCGAATCAAGGAAAATCGGTTCGTCCGCACACAGCGCGACTGTGACTTGTGGTACAGCGCGAACACGGCCTCGCGCACCGGTTGGACGCTCTCACCGCGCAGACTCGCGGCGAAACTCTTCCCCTGGAGGCCGTCCGGCGCCGGTATTCCCGCCAGATCGAGCACCGTGGGGAGGTAATCCACGTTGCTGAGGAGCAGATCGCACGCTCCGCCGCCGGTTACGCCGGCCTCCGGGTACCGCACGATACACGCAATGGCGATGCCGGGGTCGTAGAGAAACCACTTCGCGCGGGGCATTTCGATCCCGTGGTCGGTAGTGAAGACCACAATGGTGTCGTCTTCGCGGCCACTCTCGTGCAATGCTTCCATGATGACGCTGGCCGCCTCGTCCACGTGGCGGATAGCCCCCTGATACGCCGCCATTGCCCTCCTCGACGACTCACAATCGGCAAGATACGGCGGTATCTCCACGCCGTGCTCGTCATCGGGCTCCGCCCCGCCATGATCAAACGGGGTATGGGTCTGAAAGAACCCGATCTGCGCATAGAACGGCGCCGGCTCCTTTCCCCTTGAACGCAGGAAATCCGCCACATCGGCAGCTATCGCTTTCGCAGCCGGGAAACCCTGACCCTGGATCGAATCAAACTCGAGACGCGGCAGCTCCTCCCGTACCACCTCGTGCTGGATGCCGAAGAGATGGGTAGTGTCGCCTGCCGCCTTGAGCAATTGGCTCATGTGGCGCACATCGTCCCGGATTCGCCAGCGGAAGGGGTAACCGCAGAGATCCATCAGGCCGTGTGTCTGCGGGTAGAGGCCGGTGAGCTGGGTGGCGCGGCTCGCGGAGCAGATCGGCACGGTCGCAAAATAGCGTGTGAGGCGCACCCCGTCTGCCGCCAAAGCATCAATGGTGGGCGTGTGGAGCGTGGAATGCCCGTAGCAGCCGAAATGCCGTCCGGAATCATGCGTGGTGATCTGCAAAATGCTTGGATGACGCGCCACAACCACCTCCTTCTCCCCTGCTGTGCAAAATGGCGACTCCAGGTGCCCGGCCCAACCCCCGCGCACGCCTTTCCGCCGGTACAGTATCGCCGGTCAGCCTCGATCAAGCTGTGGCGATGCGGCCTGTTCGTGTCAAGTGCTTTTGCGAAAAAAGTTCAATCGGGGTACGGGGCGCGCGGACTCCGGTGTGCGACAACAAGTTGCGGAAAATGAGGATGGGAACACGACACGCCGAGATGATGGTTGCCGAGTGGTACCTTCCCGCCGCAGTACCGGAGGGTTGCAGGAGGTGTGGCGGCGGCGCCCGGCACTATTGCGTGGAACGGGGTTCTTCCGGTTCCGGGTTCTCCGAAACACCGCTGGAATCGCGATTCTGGATGGCGCGTAACTCCTGCTCGAAGCGAGCCATGTCGCGCTGGAGCGCGTCGAGCTTCAGCATGATCGGGTCGCCGATGCCGGTGTGTTCGAGCGCGGAAGCGACGCGTGCGCCACGCTGCCTTACCACGCGGCCCGGAACGCCCACCACGGTGCTGTCATCAGGAACGTCTTTGAGTACGACGGCGTTGGCGCCGATGTAGACGTTGTTGCCAATGGTAATGTTGCCGAGAACTTTCGCGCCCGCGCCCACAACGACGCCATTTCCCAGCGTCGGGTGGCGCTTGCCGGTTTCCTTTCCCGTTCCTCCCAGCGTCACGCCCTGATAGAGCGTGCAATCGTCCCCGACAATCGTCGTCTCGCCAATAACGACACCCATCCCGTGGTCAATGAAGAACCCGCGGCCGATCTGCGCACCCGGATGGATCTCGATGCCGGTGAAAAAGCGCCCGATCTGGGAGAGCAATCGGGGAATGAATGGAACGCCGTGTCTGTGGAGAAAATGCGCCACGCGATAGTTCCACAGAGCGTGGAGCCCGGCATAGGTGAAAACTACCTCGAAGACACCCCAGAAGCCTCGGGCTGCGGGATCGCGTTCAAAAACCGCCTTGACGTCGCGAAACATACGTTCTGGCTCCTTTTGCCCGGCGTGCCGGGCGCCCTGGCGCATCGTCTGCAGTCGGACTAGAAGAATACTCGGCGCGCGCGGGCGATGTCAATCGACCCGATGCCTCTCGGGCGACCCGATGCCTCTCGGGCGGCCCGACGGTTATCGGACCAGGGTGTGGCTCCGCCGGGTACAACGCTTGACTTGGCCGCGCACGGGCGGTATTCTCACATTTCTCAATAAGTCTTTGAGCGGAAGCAAACTGCTCTGTGCTCTACCACCATTACCCCCCGGGGCGGCGAGGAAGTTCCGATTTCGGGCGGGCGGCATCACGATTTCCGCGTGATTCAACCAGAGGGATTGTGGCATGAGTGACAAACGGGTAACCCGTTGGCTCGCGTTCCTGATGTTCCTTGTCGTGTTCGGGATCTATTTCCGGACTATGGCACCGACGACGTCCTTCTGGGATTGCGGGGAGTTCATCGCATGCTCGTTCACGCTGGGAGTCCCCCATCCACCGGGGTCCCCGCTGTTTATCATGCTGGGCCGCGTGTTCTCGATGGTCCCGATCGAGGGATTTCTGAAGGCGTGGGGATGGCTTCCGGAATATGCCGACGGTGCCGCGCGGGTGAACATCATGTCCCCGTTGGCCGGCGCTCTTTCGGCGCTGTTCTGCTACCTCGTCATTCTGCGTCTGATCCGCGGCTGGCAGGGTCCGCTCGGAACCGTGAAGGAACGCTGGTCGGACCATGTCGGCGCGGTGGTCGGCACACTCATTTTCGCGCTGGCGGATTCCAACTGGTTCAACGCGGTTGAAGGGGAGGTGTACGCCTACGCCATCTTCCTCATGATGCTGGCGCTGTATCTTGGCCTCGTGTGGGCCGATTCGATCGGGAAACCGGTCCACCTGCCGCTTGCCCTGTTCCTGGCGTATCTCATGGGGCTGGCCAGCGGGCTGCACCTGTTGTGCCTGCTCGTGCTCCCCACCATTGCGTTTATCGGCCTCTTCACGTATGTCAGAGACCGGTACGACGCATGGAAGATCGTCGGCGCCGCGGCGTTGCTGGTTATCGGCGCGTACTTCGCGATGCACGCGATGAATGCGCGCCGTCTGCTCGGCGACGAATGGGCGGAACCGGCGTCGCTGTACGGCATCAGCGAAGACCCCATGGCCTACCTGCAGATCAGCATCGTGCTGGCGGTGATTTTCGGCGTGGCAGGCGTGGTGGTAACGTTCCTCACGAAGACGGTGAAAACTCGCGACATCTGGGCGGCAATATTTGTCGCCGGAGCCGCGGCAGCAACGGTTCAGTCGCTTACGGGGGTGTTCTTCTGGGTTGAGAACGTTCAAGCCTTCCCGACCTCGCGCGTGGTCGGTGCTCTCGGGTTGCTGGTGATCCTGTATTTTCTTTCGCAAAGCCGGGAACGGCCCTCCATTCCCGTCCTGAAGGGGTATCACCTTCTCGTCGGGATGTTGCTTCTGGTGGTGGTCGGGTACTCCACGTACCTGTTTCTCATGATCCGTTCCGGATTGAACCCCACCATTGACGAAAACAACCCGGAGAACTGGAAAAACCTCTTTGACTTCCTTGCCCGAAAGCAATACGGCAACGAAGACATGTCCATGATCATCTTCAGCCGCAAAGCCAGCATGCAGTATCAGTTCTGGGACATGTTCATCAAATACCTGTTGCACCAGTTCCCTATGAGCATCTCCGGAGTGTTGTTTGATTGGAAGCTCACGTTCAGGTCGGCAATGGAGGTTTCCTACTTCGGGATGCGTGTGCCCGATTTCCCGCTCCTGCTCATGTTTCTCGGCCTCGGGTGGCATTTCAGCGCCGATAGAAAGCGTTTCTTTGGGTTGCTCGCCCTGTTCATCATCTCCGGTCTGGGGCTGGTGATTTACCTCAACATGCCCGATCCGCAACCGCGTGAGCGGCACTACGTGTTCACCGGCGCGATTTCCGTAATGGCGATCTGGATGGGCATGGGGGTGACCGGCCTCATCCGGACGGCGTCGTCGTGGCTGCCTGCGTCCGTGCCTGAATGGCTTCGAACGAAATTCCTTCCCGTCCTGATGGCCCTTATCGGGTTTGTTGTGCCGGTGTGGTTCCTGCTGGGCTACCCGCTCGTGGACGAGTATTCGGGTGATTTCAGCGTGCGTTATTCCAACTTCGTCAAACACGACCGCAGGTATGACACCGTCGGCTATGATTACGCGTACAACATCCTTCAGTCGTGTGATAAGGACGCCGTGCTGTTCACCAACGGGGATAATGACACCTTCCCGCTCTGGTACGTTCAGGAAGTGGCCGGCGTGCGGAAGGATGTGCGGGTGGTCAACCTGAGCCTCTTAAACACCGACTGGTACATCCAGCAGCTACGCGATAACGAGCCGAAAATTCCCATGAGCGCGAGCTGGACGAACGACTGGATCACCGATACCCTGTGCGGCAACACGCTCGAATCGCTTATCAGTTCGGGCCGGATTGATCTCACACCGAACGGTACGCCGTATGACGAAAATGGCCGGGTGGTGGGCTGGGTGACGAAACCCGTTACGGCGGGAAGGGTGGATTCCGCGTACATCGAGCTGAAAAACGGCGAAATCCGGCGCGGCATCGTCGGGGTTCCGGTTACCGGCGGCACGGTGCTGAAGGAGTACGGCAAGGCCGAGTGGGACACAATTCCGGATGCGGATGTGCGTGTTCGGTTGATTGGTCAGTCCTTCCCGGGAATCACGTGGAATATGCCGGCTTCGCCCGAGTACCGCGTGCTCCGCGTGCAGGACGTGATGATTTTCAAAATCCTCGACTGGGTGAAGTGGCAGCGGCCTGTCTACTTCGCGGTCACCGTGGCGTCCGACAACCTGATCGGCCTCGACAAGTACCTGCAGATGGAAGGCATGGTTCTTCGGATCACCAACCAGGCAGACAGCACCTACGTGGAAGGGCGCGGTTCGTACGCACTCGACATCGAGCGCTCAAAGCACAATCTGGACAACGTATACCAGATTCGGCACATGATGGACCAGCGGATTTACAAGGACGACAACATGCTGAAGCTGGTCTCGAACTACCGCTCCGCCTACCTGCGGCTTGCAGAGAAGCAGATCGATACGGGTGACACGCTTGGCGCCCGGGAGACGCTCGTGAAGTTCAACCAGCGGATCCCGCGGGATTGGCGGGGCGCGTACTATGGTGCCACGGTTTCCCGCCGGGGCGGCGCGCTGCTGGACAGCCTGACACAGGGATATCTGCGGGAGGCTTCCCAGGCACTGCTGAATGAACTGCCCACCATGCACGTGTTCGACATCTACTCGCTGGAACGTGTTCGCATGACGGCGCAATTGCTCCGTTCCACGGGCCAGGAGCGGGAGGCGATCAGGCTGCTGTTGGCCACGGACCCCTATCTTCAGAAACCGTCCCCGCTTTCCGGCATCTCAAGCGTGGACCGTATCGGCCTGTTTTTCGAGGCCTCAACGATTTATGACCAGGTCGGAGATGTTCAGAACGCGCGAGAAATGCTCGAGCGATGCCGGAACCTGTTGATGGTGATTCCCAACACCGCGGAAGCGAACCAGGAATTCGCGCGGACGTTCCGAACGGACGCCATGACGCTGGCCAGCGAAGTGAACCGCCGTATCGCGGATCTGGAACAGAGAGCACGCCAGACTGCTCCGCGGGGCGATTCGCTGCCGGGTCGGTGAAAGAGCGCGGGAACGATGGGCCCGCCCGGGAAAAGGGTCATTCCGGTTTCACGGGAAAGGTTGCCTTTCGCAGAAAGGTAGCACAATCGCACGGGATGACGTGTCCGTGGTGATTCCGCACTATGCGGGATCGCAGCTTTTTGAATGCCTTGAGGCGCTGTTTTCTGATTCGGACGCTCCGGGCGAGGTGCTGGTGGTTGATGACGCGTCCACCGACGGCACCTCAGAGGTGGCAAAGCGGCGCTACCCCGGCATTCGGTTGCTAATAAACAAAACGAACCTGGGCTTTGTGGGGGCGTGCAATCGTGGGCTTGCAGAAGCGGCGGGCGCATACGCTGTTCTTCTGAACGACGATGCTCTCCCGCAACCGGACTGGTTGCGCCCGCTTCTCGAAACCATGGAACGCGACCCGCAGATCGCCGCGTGTCAGCCAAAAATCCTCCGCGCGCACAACTCCGCGATTTTTGACTATGCTGGCGCAGCGGGTGGTCTTCTTGACCGCTACGGGTACCCCTTCGCGCTCGGCCGCTGGTTTGACGTGTGCGAAGCGGACACCGGCCAGTACGACGCCCCGCGGGAGATCATGTGGGCATCGGGCGCCGCAATGATGCTGCGCATGAGCGTGTATCGTGAAATCGGCGGGCTGGAGCCGGTGTTCCAGATGCACATGGAAGAAATCGACTGGTGCTGGCGCGCCAGGGTGGCCGGGTATCACATTGTCAGCGTGCCGGAATCGAGGATCCTTCATTACGGCGCCGCAACGTTGAAAGCGGAATCCCTTCGCAAGATGTATTTGAACCACCGGAACAGCCTCCTCCTGCTTGTGAAGAACTACGAACTGTGGACGCTTGCTCGGGTGCTGCCCGTTCGCCTTCTGCTTGAGCTGGTGACCATTCTCGGGGGGCTCGTCACACTCAACTGGCGGCGCGCACTGGGCGCTGCGTGGGGGTTGTTGGGCGCGGTGGCGGCGTTGCCCCGGATTCTGCCCGCACGGGCACAGGTGCAGAGACTAAGGCGCGTACGGGACGGCGAAATCGCTCGCTATCTTTATCAGGGCAGCATCGTGCTTCGCTGGCTCCTTCACAAGGGTGCTCCCGCGGAGATTCCGGGAGCCGGCGCATGAGCTGGTGGCGTTCTCCGTGGGTCAGCCGTGTGCTCAAACTTGTGGTCAGCGTCGTCCTGATCGGGGGAATTGTCTGGCAGGTCGGGCCGGATGCCGTTCTGCCGACCTCCTTCTCATGGTGGTACGGTATCGCGGCGGTTGCGGTGTTTGTCCTCAGCAACCTGCTTGGGGCTTTCCAGTGGAACCTGCTTCTGAACATCGCAGGCATTGAACTCCCAAAACGCGTTGTCACGCGCGCCTATTTCATCTCCCTGTTTTTCAACAACTTCCTCATCGGCAACGTGGGTGGCGACGTCCTGCGCGCGTTCGAAGTTCGGAAAAACGCCTCTCCCGGACTGACCCATACCACTGCGTCGGGTGTCGCGACCATCGTAATGGATCGTTTCCTCGGGTTCTTCACCATGATGATTTTTGCGGGCGCTGCAGCTCTATTCACCGAAGAGCACTCGGAGTTCGGCGCTCTGATCGCCGGGGTTCTCGGCGGTTTCGTGGTGCTGGGCGTCCTGATCACAAGCCGGCGTATTGGAACGCGCGTGGATGCATGCGTGGTGGGGCTGCTGCCCGAACGCGTGTCGCGAACGCTTACCGGGCTTCGAGCCGGGTTTGTTGCGATGCGGGCCCGCTGGGTGGTGCTGGGAATGGCAGCGGCGGTTTCAGTTCTTGTTCAGGGGTTGCGGATTTACGTGCACTACCTGTGCGCGTTGTCCATCGGGGTGGATATCCCGTTAATTTACTTCTGGACGTTCATCCCGCTTATCGGGGTTGCCGCGGCGATTCCGATAAGTTCGGGTGGACTCGGACCCAGGGAATGGGCGGCCAAATGGCTTTTCACGACGCTGCCAGGGGTTGCCGCGGGGGGAGTGGTAGCCATGGAGCTTCTGGCACACATGACGGCACTCGCTTCAAGCCTTCCCGGCGCCGTGGCGTTTGTCCTCCGGAGGGAATCCACGCACGCGACTGAGCCCTCACCGGACCTCTCCACAGGATGACACTCATGTCTCCACGTACCGTCTCCATCGTGATACCGTTGCTGGACGAAGAGGAGAGCCTTCGCCCTCTGCACGAAGCCCTTGCGAGAGTGATCGATCGCGAGGGATATGTCGCGGAGATCGTGTTTATTGACGACGGGAGCCGTGATGGTTCTTTCTCCGTCATCCGGGAACTCGCCGAAAAGGATCCACGCGTCAAAGCAGTGCGGTTCCGGCGCAATTTCGGGAAATCAGCCGGGCTGGCAACGGCGTTTCGGGTTGCCACGGGCGATATCGTGGTTACGATGGACGCTGATCTTCAGGACGATCCGGAGGAAATTCCGAATCTCATTGCGAAGCTGGATGAGGGGTATGATCTGGTTACCGGCTGGAAGGTGGTACGACACGACCCGATCTCCAAGACGTTGCCCTCCAAGGTGTTCAACCGGGTGACGTCGTTCATCACCGGTATCAAGCTGCACGACTTCAACTGCGGCCTGAAAGCCTACCGCCGGGAATTGACCAAAAGCATCCGCATGAAGCGGGGAATGCACCGGTTCGTACCGGCTCTCGCGCACTGGCAGGGGTTTCGCGTGGCGGAGATTCCGGTTCAGCACCACCCCCGCAGGTTCGGAAAGAGCAAATTCGGCGCGAAACGCTTCGTGGACGGCTTCCTCGACCTGCTCACGGTGGTGCTGTTGACGCGCTATGTCAGCCGCCCCCTTCATTTCTTCGGCTGGGCAGGCACGTTTCTCATGGCAGGCGGCGTGGCGATTGAGGGATACATCGCGTACCTGCGGCTGGTACACGGATGGATCATGAACCGCTATCCTCTCCTGTGGCTTGGGGTGCTGATGATTATCGTCGGCCTGCAGATGCTCTCCACGGGTCTCCTGGCGGAACTGGTGGCAAACGTGAAGGGGGATGAGGGAGAGGTCTCCATTCTCGAAACCATCCGGGCGGAAGGTGTGTAACCTGACCAACCGATCCTCTCCGCTTTCGGCGGGCGAGAAGTGCGCGACCATCTCTCCACAGACATGTCCTCCCGCGCGATTCTGACGAGCACTTCACCGTGTCGCCGGACCACCTCCCGAAAGGGGACAGAACGCGCTCCAGCTTCTGTTGCGTGGCCGTGTTTTCTCTGCCGGGTGATACCCCTCACCCCCCGAGCCGATGACGGGATCCATTTGCGAGTCTGACACCCCTGCATTCAAACGGAGTTGACGAATGTTCAGCCTGAACGCGCGCATGGCGCGGCCGCGCATAGGCCTGCTGCCCACCGGGCACTACTACTACTGGCAGCAATTTCCCGATCTCAGGGCGAAAGGCCTCGCCATGTACGGCAAGCTGCTGGAGCGTCTCGAAACGTTCGGAGATGTTATCGCGCCGGAGTTGGTAGACACGCCTGAAAAATCCGCCGCCGCGGGCGAGCTCTTCCTTAAGGAGCACGTGGACATCGTGCTGGTGTTTCCCTTCGGCTACACGCCGGCCATGTGCGTTGTTCCCGCGGCGCGTTCCCTGAGTGTGCCAATCCGCATCCTCAACGCCCATGAAGACGCGTCCTACGACTACGCCAAAGCCGATACAACGGAATACCTGCACCATGAGGGCGTCTGCTGCGTGCCGGAGTACGCGTCGGCGCTTCGCACAATCGGCAGAACGTTTCGCGTTCGAACGGGAGCCTTTCGCGATGGGCGGCTCTGGGATGAGATCGGCGCAGACTGCCGCGGAGCGGCTGCCGCACGGGTGTTCCGGGCCCTCAACTTCGGGGTGATTGGCGAAACCTACACCAATATGGCCGATATGCCGGTCGACGAGCTGCGTTTGCTCAATGCAACAAGGAGGCTCCTGATTCGCCCCGAAGTGGAGGAGGTCGAGGAGGCGTACCACCACGCGACCCGCGCACAGGTGGACGAGATGCGCGGCCAGTTCCGCGTGATGTACGACGTGGACGCGGGGGTCACCGATGAGCACCTGCGCGAATCTGCGCGCATCGCAGTGGCGTTTGACGAAGTGATTATGCGCCACGACCTGTCCGCGTTCGGCTTCTACTGGTGGGGAATCAGGGAGACGGTGACGCAGTTTCGGGCCCAGGCCGCACTTGCCGTGTCGCGTCTTGCCGCGCTGGGAAGGCCCGGTGTCACCGAGGGCGACGTCAAAACCGCGATGGCGATGAAACTGCTCGATCTGCTCGGCGCCGGTGGCATGTTCGTCGAGTTCTTTTCCATGGATTTCGACGAGAACTTCATCCTGATGGGGCACGACGGTCCGAGCAACATCAACGTTGCGCAGGACCGTCCGAAG
The DNA here is from genome assembly GCA_022706085.1 of Candidatus Latescibacterota bacterium. Classification (GTDB taxonomy): domain Bacteria; phylum Latescibacterota; class MWCZ01; order MWCZ01; family MWCZ01; genus MWCZ01. Next base: position 464,668 of record JAKJDF010000002.1, read on the forward strand.
CTTTCGTTCCTGGAGGTGCACCACGGTAAATCGGGCAGCGGACTTGGCATCGACTTCCACATGAAGGAAGGCCCGGTGACACTGGTAAACCTCACGCAGGTGGATGCCGGCGAGTCGTTCAAACTCATCACGACAGCGGGGGAGGTGGTGCCGGGGAGCATTCTCTCAATCGGCAACCCGAACTGTCGCGTGCGGGTGGATCGGCCGATTCATGAGTTCATGGACGCGTGGTGCCAGCAGGGCCCGTCTCACCACATCGCGCTCGGCATCGGCGATCACACGGCAGAGGTGGAAGCCTTCGCGGAGGCGATCGGGTTCCGGTTTGTGAGGGTCTAGACGCCGGTGACGGCGTGGGATCGCCGGGCTTACGCCTTGATGGCACCGGTTGCGATGCCTTCAACGAAATAGCGCATGGTGATCGAGAAGAGGAGGATCAGGGGAAGTGACGCGATGGCGTACCCCGCCATCAGCGGTCCCCACGAAGTGGAGTGCTGCTTCGTCAGGTACGCGAGCCCGATGGAGACGGTTTTGAAGTTATCAGCGGCCACCAACGGCCAGATGTAGTCGTTCCAGACGAACACCACCGTCATGATGGCCAGCGTGCCGAGGATGGATTTGGAAAGCGGCAACGCGATGCTCCAGTATTGCCGGATGTCGCTCGCCCCGTCCATCTGCGCCGCCTCGAACAGCTCCTTCGGAAGCCCCGCGAAGAACGTGCGCAGGATGTACACTTCAAGCACCTGGCGCGACGCGACGTAGAACAGGATTAGTGCCCACGCGGTTCCCACAAGGCCGAGCCTCAGCGCAAGCACGTACTGGGGAATGAGGTTGAGAATGCCGGGAATCATCAGGAGCACGATCAAGGCGTAGAACAGCAGCGTTTTTCCGGGGAACTCATATCGCGCGAACACATACGCCGTCAGCGAACTCAGGGTGAGGCTTACCACGGTCACCACCGCCGCGACGACGAGCGTGTTAATGATATACGGGGACACTGCTTCCCAGCCTTCCACGTAATTCCGCCACTGGAACGGGGAAGTCGGGTAAAGGATGTTGTCGAGGAACTGGCGCAGGTCCTTGAGGCTGATGCTGATCATCACCCAGAACGGCACAAGCACGAAAAACGCCGCACCTGCGAGCAATGTGAACTTTGCGATTTCGGAACGTCTGCCAGTCAATGCCCTACCCAGCCTTTGCCACGTTCACTTCCAGATCACGCGTCTCCCTTTCATGATGCCTCGTGCGTGCGGAAATACCGCATGTTGAGCACGGTCAATCCGAGTATCACAAGAAACATCACGACACCGATGGCCGACGCATAGCCCATCTGTGCGTACCGAAAGGCGGTGTTGTACATGATGAGCCCCGGGACCGTAGTCGCGTCGGATGGGCCGCCTCCCGTCATGATGAGCACCCGTCCGTAATCCTGCACGCCCCCGATAATGCCGAGAATCAGCATCAATTTCACCTGTCCGAGGATCATCGGAAGTTCGACCCGCACAAGCCGCTGCCACGCGCTTGCGCCATCAATCAGCGCGGAATCGTTCAGGTCCCTGGGTATTCGTTCGAGTCCTGCGAGATAGATGAGCAGAGCGATGGGGTTGATGTACGGGAACCCCATGAACATGAGACTCGGCATGGCAAGGCGAGTATCTGCCAGCCAGGTCGGTCCGTCGAATGGCGAAGGAATGATCCCGAGCCCGGCCAGCGCCCGGTTCAAAAGGCCCACCTGCGGGTTATAGATGAACATCCACAGGAGCATCCCCACCATGCCGGGCACCACCATCGGGATTACGAATACCATCCGGAACCAGTACTGCACGCGTTTGTTCCGCAGGTGGTACAGGACCACCGCAAGCAGAATTGACGGAATCTGCAGGACAAGATTCGCCAAGACGAACAGAAGCATGTGCCACGAGGCAACGAGAAGGTCCCGATCGTTCAGGAAGATGCGGCGGAAATTCGCAAGGCCGACGTAGTCCTTTATGTTCGAACCGTTCCAGTTGAAGAACGAGTGGTAGATCGCGCTCAACGAGGGGTAGTACGCGAAGATGCCGATGAAGACGAACGTCGGCAGGATGTACAAATACAACCGCGCTCCGTAGTACCACGGCATGCGTCCGTCGCCGGACGTACGCTCGTGAGCAGCGCTGTCCATCGAGAGTACCGCTTCCGAAAGAGAATGAACTGCCTCGTTTGCGCAACGAAATATGGGGGGACTGCGTTCCCACTGACAAGGCGAGGAGGACCGGGCTTGCAGGGAAAACAGGAGAGACACTCACTCCTGCTCTGATCCGTTGTTGCGGACGGGAGGACTGAATTTTCGTTTGATGTAGACGTACGTATCGCGGTCGAACGGATTCAGGGACAGGAGTTGTCTGACGTACACCCCGAGAGGCACCGACTCCGGCTCCCTGATCAGGGGTAACAACATGAGTGCCATAAATCGTCCGCCGAACGAGATCAGGTAGAGAGTCCTCAGGGGGGAGAAGATGAACGGGCCCCAGGTGTACCACATCCCCTGAAGCGCCTCTGCGATACTTCCTCCTGCGATCGCTCCCATGGCGCTGCCGAAACCCGATATGACGGCGTACATGGCGCTGTACTCTGCCCGGGCCTCCCGGGGCGAATAGCCCATGAGCAGCCCCGTCAGAGCGATGTGGTACGCACCCCATCCAATGCCACCCAGCACCACTGTACCGGCCACTCCGAGGATGGCGCGTTCACCGATCATCGTCCACGGCAGTGCCTGGATGCTCGTCACGATGGCCCCGAAGTAGAAGACGAGCCGCGCGCCTTCGCGCAGGTTGTCAATCACCCGGCCGACGTAGCGGGAGCTCAACACTGTCACCAGGCCCAGGATCCCCACCTGAAATACCGATATTTCGAGGTAGGTGAGCTTGATCTCTTCCAGCAACATGAGGCTGAACATGCCCCCGCCGATCTGCGTGGCGAAGTTGATCGAAAACGTGAACATGATGATCGGGCGGAAGCGCGAGTCCTTGAGCGGCCTCAGCATCAACGAAGCAAGGGTGGGCGGTTCTTGCCTCACCGGGACTCGGATCCCCATGACACCGCGATGGATGAAAATCTCCAGCCAGCCGATGAAGCCCATGAGGCAGAAGTAGACGATGAACTTGTAGTACGGCGGCTCCTTCCCGAGGAACCACCCGAGGACGATGGCAGCCGAAATGCCGAATATCCGCGCCCACATCTGACGGCTGCCCCAGAAAGTTCCCCGCTCATCCTCCGGCACGAGGTCGCTCACCCAGGAGAACCACGCCGGCGACGCAAACCCTATGGTGAGCCGGGAGAACAGCACGAGCGAGAACATCAGCGCGAGGACAAAGTAGTTGTGGGGAAAGAAGAAACCGAGCGTCGGGATGACAAGCCAGATCAGGCGGCCCGGAATTGCGGTACGGATCAGCATCCGCTTCCGCGACCCGGTGCGCGCCACGAAATACGAGCCGATGGGCTGCGCAATGGTGGCAAACGAGGGGATCGCAACCAGCAGCCCGATCCAGAATGGAGTCGCGCCGAGGCGGCGGAACATTCCCACAAGGGGAGCGCCGCTGATGCCTTCGAAAAAGACCGTTCCGAGGCACCACGCCATGATGAGCTTGCGCAGCGAATCCTGCCTGTCAGCGGGCGTAAGGTCACCTGGCAGAACAGAAGGCCTGTAACGGAAGAACTCAACCAGATCACGAAGAACACGTGGCACGGGCAAATCGTACTTCTGCCAGCAGTCAACCGGGGCGGGGAAAGGGTGGAACCAGGTGCTCTCGGTGGAAACACGGGTTATTCAAAGTTTAACAAATCGAAGAGCGAAGGGCCAGGCCTTGGCGGGACGCGTTCCGTGAGGACGCCCCTCCCTTACTTGAATCAGGTAGTTGCCTTTGACGAGTCTGCTGCGAATTCGATGACGGCCCGGGCATCGTCGTAGCTGGTGGTGTGGCCAGTTTCCTCCCGAAAGATGAGAAGCACTTTCCCCCCGATCTTCTTCACCATGTTCGCCAGCCGGACGACGCTCCCCGGAGGAACCAGTTTGTCTTGGCCCGACGCGGCAATCGCGAGCGGCATCGTAAAACGCTCAGGGAAGAACTCCGCGCTCCGGCGCTTGTATTCGATCGGGATTTCTTTTTTGGTTCCACCAAAGGATTCCGTTATGGCTGCCACCCCCTCAGGGAACTCGTCGTATTCGATGAAGTTCGCCGTGCCGTTCATGCTGGCCACGCCGTCTACCAGTTCGGGATGGAGGGCTGCGAACGTCAGGCACGCACTGCCGCCCATGGACGCGCCACAGATGAACACACGCCCGACGCGGTGCCGTTCCTTCAGGAGGCCGATAATCTGCACCATATCGGCTTCCGCTGCCGGCCCCATCCACGATGTTTTCGCGCGGTAATCGGGGGAAACGTAGACCATCCCCCGGTCCGCGGCCACATCCCGCGCAGCGCGGCATTCGTCGCGGTTGTCGTTCACAAACTGCCAGCGGTCGGACCCGTGCCCGTGGAGCGCTATCAAGACGTCGTATTCCTCGCTGGCGTCGAACCCGGCAGGAAGGACCTCGACGTACCGTTGCTCGGTTGCGTCGTAGGTGGCGGTGAAGGAGATGTCCTGAGTCAATTGTTGGTCTCCGTCCAGACAGAAATCACGGTGTCACGCATATCTTCCCTCAGGTTCGCGGGAGAGACACTTCGCTGCTCGTCCGCGTCGCGGGCGCCGCTCAGAATGACACGCCCCACCCTCACTCCGTTTCCAGCGCATTCCGGCGACACCCGGCTGTCATTCTGAACGAAGTGAAGAATCTCATGTGGCCATCGCACCGCCAAACCACCCTTCCGCAAGGTCGCTCCATCCCGGGTTCGCCGCTTCGATCAGGGCAACCTTCTTCGTTCTCCGCCATCCCTTGATCTGCTTCTCGCGGATGATTGCAGATTCCATCCCAGGAAAGTTTTCGAAATGCACCAGTCGCGTGACGTTGTACCTTGCCGTGAAGCCCGGCCTCAGCCCGTGCTTGTGTTCGTAGACACGTTTGAACAGGTCGCTCGTCACCCCGGTGTACAGAACCCGCGATGCGCTCGCCATGATGTACACGCAGGGCTGCTTCATTTCATAACCCAACTGAGATTCTTCACTTCGTTCAGAATGACACCCTTTTGGATTACCCCCTCACAGAACTGGCACCGGCTTCAGGCTGTCCTGTTTGGCAACACAGGAGTCATTCTGAGCGCAGCGAGGGATCTCCTTTTCGCGCCGTGTGCCTTTTGCACGGGCCGGAACCGTGGCCCGGGTCACCCTTCCCCGTGGTACGGGTACCGCACATAGTTGCCGACCCCGTGGCAGACCTCGCCGAGCGGCTTCCCGTTCAGCTCCAGCGCGAACGCAAACGGCGTCTTCCCCGGCGCGTTCGGCCGCTTCTCGGCCGGCAGAATGCCAAATTCCACCTCCGTTTCTCCGTGCGCGTGGATATGCACATTCTGCACCGGCAGCGCAGCCGTCCACCCGGCGGGCAGTGCCGCTGTAAGCGTCCCGGTCGCTGACGTGTCGTCGTAGTTCCGAATCCGCACCTTCACGGAGAAGGGTTTTCCCTGCTCTATGTGCTGCTCGTACGGGAACACGCGAGCCCAGTAATAGTCCATGGCACGGTTGACATTCCGGTCGCCGACAAGCGCCTGGAACTTGCCGGGTATCTGCGCCATTACGTCGCGGAACCCCAGCAGATCCTCACGCGTCACTTCGTACGGCCCGCCGTGGCCGGGGCATATGATGTGTGGCTCGAAATCCAGCAGCACGTTTGCCGTTTTGAGGTGATCTTCCGGGTTGTTCCGGTTGAGCGGGATGAGGTTCCAGTTCAACCGCAACCGATCCTCTCCCTCGCGCCGGCCTCCGTTGAAGATGTTGTCGCCGGTGAAGGCGACTCGTTTTCCCGCATGCTCCACCATGATCGTGTTGTGATGCTGCGAGTGGCCGGGCGAGTAGCGAACCCGGATACCGAACTCCTCCCAGCGCACCTCTTCGTTGTCTTCGAACGCGCGATCCACCTTTAACGGCACCGGGACTGTACATCCCACCAGTTCGGATGTGGGGTGCTCAAGCAGGTTCACCATGTTCTTGAAACACCAGAAACGAGTACCCTCTTTCCGCTGAAGGTAGGCAAATCCCGTCATATGGTCGTCGTGCAGATGGCTCGGCATGGCGACGTCCACCTTCGTCATCCCGACTGCTCGGAGTTCGGGCAGCGAGTGCGGTACGAAGCGGTTTGACTCATCCCCGTGCAAAACGCCGGCCAGAAGACCGACCGAGTAGTTCGGGCCGTAATCCACAAACAAGGCTTTGCCGCTCTTTGAGACGATCGCATAATGACTGGCGTTGGAAAACTTCGAATGGTAGATGTCCGGAATCACCGGTTGCAGTTCGCCTTTCGTGATGTCCGGTTGGGTGCCCGGGACGGTGCTGCCGTAGAACTCGATCCAGCTCCGCATGGCTGTGCGCAGGCGCTCCATGGCCTCCGCCGGCTTTTCCACCGGCTCGCCATGCGAGGGAAACAACTTCGCCGGCGAAAAGCTGCCAAGATACCCCATCGCGGTGATGCTCTGCTGCATTCCGGTCCAGTCTCCGTAGTTCACCTGCAGGTCATACAGCGTCTCCACCTGACCGTCATCCCGGATAAGGTCACCCACGAACGCGAGTTTCTGCCCTCCTCGGTCCCACACCAGCGCCACCTGACCCTGTGTGTGGCCGGGCGCCGGGCAGACTTCCAGCGTCACGTCTTTCCAGCTGAACTTCGTGAAGTCCTGAAGGAACGCCGCCACTGGCACCGATTCCCGCAGCGTGAAGCAGTTCGTGCGCATGTTGTAGAGGTGGAAGAGATTGCGCCGCCCCCAGAAGTGCTCCGCTTCGAGGAAGTAGTGCGCCTCCCACTCGGGCACCGCGAGTTTGACGCCCTGCGCGACAGCGAGATGGTCGCCGACGCACTGATCGCGGTGGTGGTGGGTGTGGATGATCCAGTCGAGGCCGGCAACCCCGATGGCGCTGAGTTCCTTCAGGACGCCGCCGGTGCCGAAATCAATGGCGATGGCCCGGTCGCCGCGGCGGATGAGATACACGTTGCAGCTATCGTCGTACTGGAAGAAGTCGGGCAAGAGTTCGCGCATTGCCATGGGGAGCCTCCATCCGGTGGCGTTGAGTTCGGCAAATGGGATGCACGTTCAACCTACGCACGGCATCCCGAAGGCGCAACAGGGGTGGCGTCGGGAGCGTGCGGCCCTTGAGCCTGTCGAAACGCGCCCCCGGTTTGTCGACGGACGCGGAGTCTTCCTTCCCCGCATATTAGCTGAGGCAAAACGTCGTCTTCGTGTCAAGAGTTTACGTGCAGAAGTTGCAAATTTGCACCAGGATTTCTTGGGGACGCGAAGAAATGGCGCACGCGAAGTGCGAAGAACGCAAAAACAGGGGTGTTGGCGTTTTGCCTCGGTTGAAGGGGCGGAACCGCCCCTTTCACGCTGACGGTTTCCAAGCGCGCCGTCCGTAGCGCCGTTGCGGAGCCTTTCCCGTACGGGCGAACCTGCGTGCCTGTGCGCGCCAGCACGCAGGGTGGGACCCTATAACAGAGCAGTCGCGGGGCAGCGCGAGTCTCGGAGTCACACATTGGAGACCTGCGACGGCCTGTTGTATCGAGACTGCCTCCCATCTGTGCACCAGAAAGTGTTAATCCGAGGCTTGTGGACTCAGTGCACTGGCTGTTCTGGATCCCGGGTTCGGCGAAGACGGTATTGCCTGAGTTGGACGACAAGGCCAACGACCACAGCCAATTCCGCAAACACGTATTTCAGAGATGCGAGCCTATCAAGGCGCCTTCCTGGAATGAGTGAAGGAAACGACATTTGATCTGGCAACCAGGCGATCACGAGGCCAAATACGACCAGTGCAATTCCCAGATTTCGTCCGTTCGTCTGTTTTGATGAAATACTGCCGATAGCGAACGGCAGAAGAGCCACCAGCCAAATCGCGTTCATTACCCAAGTCAATGGCGCAGTCAACAGAACGATCGTCGCGATGAGTTGCCAGAAAAGGTATTCCTGCGCCGGCGGGAGGGATCGCCACAACAGATTTCCCAACGAAACGAAAAGCATGACAAAGGAACCCGAAAACAACAGAACAGAGACGTGACTCGGGGTGTTCGGAAGATGAGCCGCCGCCAAAAGCCTGCTCACTCTCCAACCAACGCCCGTTCGGACCAAACTCGCGTTTGCTTCAAAAGAAAGGCGCGATAGGTGGTAAGTACAGGCATCTTTGGTAGTAAATCCTGGCGATGGGATGAGAGATGCAATGGCCGTGCTATCCGCCAGCATTTCCTTCGGCCCGAGTTCGCCGAATTTGCTGATCCGCGGGAGTTCTTCGCGCCCGTAGCGCAACAACGCGGAAGGACCGCAAAAGACGCAAGACGCCGTCACGATTAGAAACAGCCCGACGGCGTACCCGAAAAGAACTCGGAACCGTTTCCGCAGCAAAACAAACGGCAACACGAGTCCCACGTGGAGTTTGCATAGTGTCGCACACGAAAGCAGAATCCCCGCGATCAGATCGCGTCTACCTGCCGACATCAGGGCAAACGCTGCGGTAACCAGAAGCAGAGCAAGGCCGTCAATCTGGCCGCGTTCGAGAAGCGGGAGCAATGGGTGAAATGTTAGCAGAAACAGAATGGCAAGCCATACACCGCCGCCCTTGAGGTCGGTCTCCGACGCTCGCACCGAAAGGGACAGTGACGTCAGTACGGAAAACACGTTCATGGTCATCCATAGGTACTTCGCGGTGTGGTAAGGCAACAAGGCCATTGGGGCAAACAGCACTGCGGCCAAAGGCAGATACAGAAACCTCGAATGTGAGTACCGAGCGACGCCATCCCAGATCGGCGGAGTTTGCGAGTAATGGTTTCGGTAGGGAGACAAGCCCGCGTTGACAGCTTCACCCGCCGTGTAGAAGGCAGAGAAATCCATCTGCAAGGAGTTCTCGCCGAAAAAGATCACAAACCCGATTACGCGAAGGGATGCCAAGAACACAAACGCTAGAACTACGAAATTTGCAGCCCCCCCCCCCCCGCAGCAAACGCAGACACGGACCCACTCGATGGGTCGGACCAGAAGGCGGACGACATCGCATGGAGAGCGCCGATGAGAACTCATCTCTCTTCTCCCTGAGCAGGGTCGGCGAACGAACGACCCCAATTCGTTGTCAGCTAAGGGAACGATCGACGGATCCCCCCCCCCTACCCCAGCCCCACGCACTCGGGCCTGTGGCGCTCCACGGTGGCCGCGTTGGCGTCGTGCGCTTTCATGAAAGTGATGAACTCCGCGTACAGACGCTCCGCCTCCGCGCGGTGCTGGCTGAACACGTTCCGCTCGTGGCCCGGATCGGCCTTCGTGTGATAGAGCTGCGGCGGTTGCGGTTCCGGAGGTTCGAACAGCATCAGCGTCCACTCGCCGTCGGTAATCGCCGGGCGGCGGCTGTGCACAAAGTTGTTCCCGAGCAGCCTGATTGACCACGCGGTGATGGCGGTGGAGCGCACCGGCGTGTCGTCTCCCCGCATCGCCGGCACGAGGCTCACGCCCTCAATCGCCGGCTGTTTCGGCGCCTCGATCCCCGCCAGATCCAGCAGCGTCGGCAGCAGGTCCGGAGCCTGGGCGAACACCTTGCTCCGCTGGTCGCCTTTGATCCCCGGCGCGGCGATGGTGAAGCAGTGCCGGGCAACCTCGCGGTGGAACGGAAACACGTCGAATTTCTCCGGCGTGATGAGCGACTTGCCGGTCAGGTTGTGCTCGCCGAGAAACATGCCGTGGTCGGAGAGGAAGACGAAAATCGTGTTCTCGAACAAACCCGCATCAGCCGCAATCCGCAGGCACCTTCCGATATTCTTGCTCGTCAGCGTGCAGGTAGCCGCGTAACGCGCGCGCATGTTAGCGAGTTCTTCCGGAGAATACACCTCCGCCGTTGAGTAATTCGGCTGCACCATGGGCTCGCCGTCGTACCTCGGTTGATAATGCCGCCAGAGATATTCGGGCGGGAACCACGGCTCGTGCACGTCGAAAAAATCCACCCACAGGAACCAGGGACCGGCCTTCCAGTTTCCCTCGATCCACCGGCAGACGTCACCCGCGAGCAGCGACGAATGCGCCTGATCCTCGTAGTGCGTGGTGAAGTTCGTATGCGGCTGAATCTCCGCACAGACCGGACCTTCGCCCACGCCCGGGTCCACCCGGATTTTGCGCCTGTCTGACACGACGCGCGCCGGAGGTTCGTTCAGCCGGCAGAACGGAACGTCAGACTCACGCCCGCGCCGGAAGGAGAAGTGGCGCACATGCTCCCAGAATTTCGAGCGCAGCATGTGCGTTGTATCTGCAATGAGCTGGGTGGTGTAACCGTTTCTCCGCAGGATATCAGGCAGCGTGGAGGGCTCAAGGTCCTGCCAGCCGTAGCGCGGGTGGCCGAACCGCCCCGTCCACCAGTCAGTGCGCATGGGTATCGTCGGAAAGCTCGACACCAGGGCGTTGTCGAACGTCACCCCGCGGCGGAGGAGGTCGTCCAGCTCCGGCGTCTCCGCGAACCCGGCACCATTGATGCCGATGTGGTCAGGACGGAACGTATCGGAGACGATGACGAAGATGTTCGGGTGGTCAGGCATAACGAGCTCCTTCCAGTTTGCACCTCACCCTTTCAGGCCGGTCAGCGTCACCCCCTGAATGAAGTAGCGCTGCGCGAAGAAGAACAAGGCGATAATCGGCACCACCATCATCGTGGAGGCCGCCATCAGC
>JAKJDF010000030.1:0-530 GCA_022706085.1 Candidatus Latescibacterota bacterium
CAAGGTTGCCACGCTTGGGCCAAGGCTTCAGGAGGTTGCGGAAGAGGAGATGAAGAAGATCAACGAGGCGTACGAGTTCTTCCGAAGGAAATACGACCTTTAGGCCTTTGGATCTCCGTGCCCTCCAACCGTTCTGAGCAATTCTGGATTCCCGCCTGCGCGGGAATGACGGCACGCCGACCGGTACGCCGGCGCCCACCATCTGGAGGGCCCCGCTCCGTCGGGGCCTTTTGCCCCCGCATCGCCGAACGGTCACGACAAAGCGTGACCCTCCACCCCGGACACGCCCCCCGCCCGGGACTTCAGGCCTTGCCAGCCGCATTCGAACACAGGCAGCGCCAACGGCGCGAAATACCCCAGCCCGGCTCGCAGGGCCGGGCACGTTTCCTCCGGCGCTCACATATGCCGTCATTCCCGCGAAGGCGGGAATCCAGAAACAACCTGCTTCTTTGGATTGCGGAGGCGCGCCTCCGCTTTGAAAGCGCAAGCCCGCGTGCGCACTCCAAAGCCCGAACGCCGACTTCCCTACA
>JAKJDF010000030.1:567-848 GCA_022706085.1 Candidatus Latescibacterota bacterium
GCAACGATATCTTTTTGGGCGTTGTCTGACACAAACAAATCCAGAGTGAGACTCGAACCCGGGATGGCGTTCAAGTTGCCTTTTGAGTCGCGGTTCGCGTTGCGAACGGGAGAGCGCCCGTGGAGACAGATTTGGAAGTACTTCTGCACGCAACATGGGGCTTGCTCGTTTTTGCGGTCGTCGCGTTGGCGATAGAGGGATTTCACTGGATCAGGCAAGAGAAGCGACAGTTATCGGAGTATGAAAAAGAGCTGGCGCGTGCGAGAAATGAGCAAGAAAGT
>JAKJDF010000031.1 GCA_022706085.1 Candidatus Latescibacterota bacterium
ACCGTCTCCTCGATATCTACTCCGTTGTCGCCAAGCAGCAGGTACGCGCCCGCGCCCTGACCGCAGATCGAATCGCGGACGTCGGCGGAGTCCGTAAGCGGAGCGTTGTATCGTGTTCTGGCCTGCATGGCTGGTCCCGTGCCGTGGCATTTGACGTTGACGATCACAAAAAATACGCAGTGACCTCGCCGCGAACCACGGTCGGAATGGACTACCGTTTGGGCGCCCGATCATTTTTCGTTAGGTATTCTGTGGCGATCTGTTGCAGTGCGATCAGCAACACAACCGTGAAACGGTACGGTTGCGGGAGGTGGGAAAATGAGCGTGTTCATGCTTGCTGCTGTATTCTGCATGCTGTGTGGTGCTGCGGACGAAACGCGAGCCGCAGGCGGAGAGTGGCCGATGTATCGCCAGAACCCGCATCAGACCGGGCGTACAGACGCGGTCAGTCGTATGCGAGAGGCGCCGGTCCTTCGTTCAGAAACCTATCTGGGCGGCCCGGTTCCCGATCTTGCAGGATCTGACGAAACCGACAGTTCGTGGGTGTTTGATTTCGACGGCGACGGACGGCGAGAGCAATTGTTGTTCGGGACCCTGAGGATCCGCCGAATCGACGATGGCGCGCTGTTGTGGCAGGACAACATCACCGGGAAGACGTTCTCGTCGGCATTGTCACAGGTTGCCGATTTCCTTCCTGATAGCTCCGGGCTTGAGGTGGTTGCCTTCACCGCGGACATGGGCACCGGTGAGGGGCGGGGATACATGTTCAGTTTCCACGGCGGGATCTCGAACGGCCGTCTCGCGTGGAGTACGCCGAATCTGGGCGACATGTACAGCCCGGAAGTC
>JAKJDF010000032.1:0-311 GCA_022706085.1 Candidatus Latescibacterota bacterium
CCTCCTAAGGAGAGCGCGAGGGAATCGATACTGGAGCTGGAAAGGCTTGGCATCGACGTCAAGATCCTTACCGGCGACAACGAGCTGGTCACTGCCAAGATATGCGAAAGGGTCGGCATAGAGGTCAAGGGCGTGCTGATGGGAGGCGAGATCGGAAAGCTCAGCTCATCTGAGCTACACGACAGGGTGCTGGCAAGCACCATCTGCGCAAGGCTTTCGCCCGACCAGAAGGAGCACATAATCAAGACCCTGAAGGGGGCGGGCCACGTAGTCGGCTACATGGGAGACGGCATAAACGACATGATGCCGCT
>JAKJDF010000032.1:351-843 GCA_022706085.1 Candidatus Latescibacterota bacterium
CGTCGCCAAGGAGGCCGCCGACATAGTGCTCCTCGAAGAGGGCCTTCACATACTAAAGGACGGCATACTCGAAGGGCGTCGCACGTTCGCGAACACGATGAAGTACATCATGATGGGCACCAGCTCCAACTTCGGCAACATGTTCAGCGTGCCCGCGGCGCTGTTCCTGGTACCGTTCCTTCCTATGCTCCCCGTCCAGATACTCCTGAACAACCTGCTGTACGACTTCTCGCAGGTGAGCATACCCACGGACAAGGTAGACGAGGACTACCTCGAAAGGCCCAAGCGGTGGGACATAGGGTTCATAAAGAGGTTCATGCTCATCTTCGGCCCCATAAGCAGCCTTTACGACATCACGACGTACCTCGTCATGATATTCGTCTTCAATGCGGGGGAATCTCTCTTCCAGACGGGCTGGTTCATAGAATCACTCGCCACCCAGACCCTCGTTATCCACGTGATAAGGTCCAGGTACAGCCCGTTCAGGAGCAG
>JAKJDF010000033.1 GCA_022706085.1 Candidatus Latescibacterota bacterium
TGTATCCGCCGTTTGCCAAGGTGAAATATGAGGAGATGCCTCAGGTATTCCGCAATGGGAAAGTGCTGGGATTGTCGCTTGCGCAAAACTGGCTGATCGGACCGGTTTTGATGTTTATCCTGGCGATTGTGTTTTTGCCGGACAAGCCCGAGTATATGGTGGGGCTCATCATGATCGGTCTGGCGCGCTGTATTGCGATGGTGATTGTCTGGAATGAGCTGGCGAAAGGCAGCACCGAATACGCGGCGGGGCTTGTCGCTTTTAACAGCATTTTTCAGGTTCTCTTTTACAGCGTCTTTGCCTGGTTTTTCATTACGGTTCTTCCGCCGTATTTTGGATTTTCCGGCAGCGTCGTCGATGTCAGCATCCGGCAGATCGCCGAAAGCGTCTTCATCTACCTGGGTATCCCCTGCATTTTGGGCGCCCTGACGCGCCTCATTGGCGTAAAGCTTGTGGGAAAAAAGCGGTATCACGAACGATTTGTGCCGGTCATCAGTCCGTTAACCCTGATCGCTCTTTTATTCACGATCGTGGTGATGTTCAGTCTCAAAGGCAATTTGATTATCAGCCTGCCTTTTGATGTCGTGCGGATTGCCATTCCGCTTTTGATCTATTTTGTAGTCATGTTTCTCGTGTCGTTTTATCTGGGCAGAAAGATGGGCGCGGATTATTCAAAAACAACCACGCTGGCTTTTACGGCCGCGAGCAACAATTTTGAGCTGGCCATTGCCGTAGCGATTGCCGTTTTCGGCATCAATTCCGGCGCGGCGTTTGCCGCCGTCATCGGCCCGCTGGTCGAAG
>JAKJDF010000035.1 GCA_022706085.1 Candidatus Latescibacterota bacterium
TAACGTTGGTTGCCTGGTCGCCTTTAGGGCCCTGGGTAACCTCATATTCTACCCCTTGACCTTCCTCTAGGGTTTTATAGCCTTCACCAGATAGAGCGCTAAAATGGACAAATACGTCCTTTCCGTCTTCACCGGTAATAAAGCCATATCCCTTTTGGTTTGAGAACCACTTTACTTTACCTTTTGCCATCTTTTACTTCTCACCTCCTCCAATAAAAAAGCCGCAAAGCCCACTTCTCCTTGCAACGTTAATAACATAAATAGTTTAGCATTATTTTTAGTTTTGTCAAATATTTTCTTAGACTAATCTTCCAAGGTTTGATATAATTACTTATTCATATGCCGATGTAGCTCAGTTGGTAGAGCAGGACTTTCGTAAAGTCAAGGTCGGTGGTTCGATTCCACTCATCGGCTTTAGATTATAATGTCTAAATTCCGCAAGGTATTAAAAAACCGCAATTTCTTTTTTCTTTGGCTGGGCCAGATTATCTCCCAGCTAGGGGACAGGCTGGGGCAGATGGCTTTAATCGCCCTTGTTTATTTAAGGTCTCCTGGTTCGACTATGGATATGGCCAAGATTCTCTCCTTTACCATAATCCCGGTATTCTTAATCGGACCGGTTGCCGGTGTTTATGTTGATAGATGGGATAGGCGAAGGACTATGTATATTTGTGACCTGCTGAGAGCGGTTTTAATTTTTACAATACCTTTTTTCCTCTTTTATTATAAAAGCATTGTTCCTATATATATTATAATCTTCCTGGTTTTTTCT
>JAKJDF010000036.1 GCA_022706085.1 Candidatus Latescibacterota bacterium
CCGAACGGGATGTACGCCAGCGAATCCACATAGTTTTCCGTGTATTTCGTCCAGACCGCGCCGAGCCAGGACACGCGCTCCAGCGTCGCGCGAACGAGAATTCGTTCCTCCCCGTTCTTCCCGACCAGCCAGCGCTGCGGAGTGGCAACCACTTGCTTCAGGCGCAGCACATCCCGTTCCTCTTCCCTCCGTTTGGAGAACTGCCACGGTGCACTTTTCCAGGTTTCCGAATTCAGCACGGACGGATCGGCGGAAACCCAGATGCCCTCCGGGGTAAACACCTGCACGCGCAGCCGGTGGAACGACCGGTCTGACTTGTAGCTGATTTCCACGCGGCGCAAGGTTTCAACCGGGATGGGCGACGGGAAAAGCGCTTCGTACGCCACCGCGTCACGTTGGCGAAAGTCGTACGCAACACGCCGCAACGGGCGTGATTCGAATGAATCGGGCGGCGCGAAACCGGCGCCACTGGCTTCCCTCCACAGGCTCACCGAGTTCACGACCGGGTGGTCGGAAAGGTCTTTGTCCTGCACGGTAATCGGACCGAGCCCGAAGAACTGATCGGTCGTCTGTCCGCGCCAGGTGAGCTGGTACGGGGAATACTCGACCTTCGGCGGAATCTCTGGAATCCATTCCGGCGGAAGGACGAACATCTCCCTGTCGGCCTTGAAGCTTGTCGTCAGAAGCCAGAAAAACGGCAGGCTGAACACCACCCCGCCGGCGACAAGCACCGCGTGGATTGCGAGCGTG
>JAKJDF010000037.1 GCA_022706085.1 Candidatus Latescibacterota bacterium
ATGCAGGTCTACGGTGCCGAATGCATACCGAGCCCGTCGGATAAGACCCGGTCGGGACGGGCGGTCCTCGCCCACTCCCCGGATACGCCGGGCTCCCTCGGCATCGCCATATCCGAGGCGGTCGAGGATGCGGCAAACCACGAGAACACCAACTACGCGCTCGGCTCCGTCCTCAACCACGTCTGCCTTCACCAGACGATCATCGGCCAGGAGGCGCGGGAGCAGCTTGCCATGGTGGAAGCCTACCCCGATGTGGTGATCGGTTGCGTCGGCGGCGGTTCCAACTTCGCCGGGCTCTCCTTCCCGTTTGCCGGCGATAAGATCACGGGAAAACACCCCGAGACCGATATCGTCGCGGTGGAGCCGTTCGCCTGCCCGACCCTGACGAAGGGGCTCTACGCCTACGACTTTGGGGATGTCGCGGGGCTGACGCCGATGCTGCGGATGTTCACCCTCGGCCACGACTTCGTCCCGCCGGCGATCCCGCCTCGCCCGCGATGGCGTGGTCCGGCCCGTTGCCTACCACCAGAACGAGGTCTTCGATGCCGCCGTGATGTTTGCCCGGACGGAGGGGATCATCGTCGCGCCCGAGGCAGCCCACGCCGTGAAGGCCGCGATCGATGAGGCCGTCCGGTGCCGCACGACCGGGGAGGCAAAGACGATCCTCTTCAACAACTCCGGGCACGGGAACTTCGACTTCTCCTCCTACGAGGCATACTTTGGAGGAAGGCTCGT
>JAKJDF010000038.1:0-354 GCA_022706085.1 Candidatus Latescibacterota bacterium
GGGCAGCGGATGGCGAATTCGTTGTAGACCGGTCCGGAGAAGGCCGGGGCGAAGCCGGGTAGCTCCAGGAGCCGGGAGCGCAGATATTGGGCGTTCCTGATATTCAACTCCGCCAGTTCCTTGAGGTTTTTCCCCAGGCAGACCAGATAGACAGCGGCGGCGAGGGCGCAGAGGGCCTCATTGGTACAGATGTTGGAGGTGGCCCGTTCCCGGCGGATGTGCTGCTCCCGGGTCTGGAGGGTGAGGACGAAGCCCCGCTTCCCTTCCTTATCCACCGTAGCCCCGGCGAGACGTCCGGGGATCTTGCGGAGAAACTTTTCCGCGGCAGCGAAGATCCCCAGGTAGGGTCCGCCG
>JAKJDF010000038.1:463-722 GCA_022706085.1 Candidatus Latescibacterota bacterium
GATGACGCCGAAGAAATTGGGGCTCTGGATCAGGACGGCGGCTGTGTCCCGGTCCACGGTTCGGCCCAGGACGTCGAGATCCGCCTGACCCGTGGACAGGTACGGCGTTTCCACAACCTCATAACCGTTGGCCCAGGCGTAGGTCCGGACGACCTGCCGGTATTCGGGATGGACGGATCTTGCCACGACCAGCTTTGGCCGGTTCAGCGTCTTGGCGGCGAGGACGGCGGCCTCCGCCATCGCCGTGGCCCCGTCGTAC
>JAKJDF010000039.1 GCA_022706085.1 Candidatus Latescibacterota bacterium
AGAGGTGGGCGACACCATCATCGTCATCGCGTACAGCTTCGTTTCCGAAGCGGAAGCATCCGCGTTCAGGCCCACCATTGTCGTTCTGGGCCCGCAGAATCAGTTAAGGGAAATAGTACGGCCCGCGTAGTGAAAAACGCAGGCGTAACAAACTCGTTGCATTCACCTGATTTCTGGATTCCCGCCTGCGCGGGAATGACCAAAAAAGACGAGGGCGGTCCGCCGCCAGAAGCAAGACAGACGGTGGGGCGGGCATTCCTGTCTGCGCCATCTGAGTCTCCGAGGGCGCTTCATTCTCTACCGTCCGCCCTTTCAGTGGCCGCACATCGCAGCGGTCACTGAGCCTGTCGAAGTTACCCTGTGCGTCGTGCTCGGCCGAGGACGCGGAAAGGACCGCTTCTGAATGGTGAACGCGCGTCCCTTACGGCATCCGCCTCCCCACGTTGCGGCGGCGTGTGATCAGCGTCACACCGGTTCTTTTTGCTCTTGACAGAAAAATCTCCCACGCGTACGTTTGATGAAGCATTGGTAGGGATTGCCGCACATTCCAATTGAGAAAACCTGTTCTGAATCAACGGTTTGCCTGATTTCCACGGTCGGGCGCATGGGGGGTCTGTCATGAGAAGGCTGAGCGCGCTCTTCGCCACGGTTCTTTTGCTCGGCGCGGGTTCGGCGGGCGCCGTTGTTACCATCTCGAACACCGGCACTCCGGCTGCAGG
>JAKJDF010000003.1:0-204583 GCA_022706085.1 Candidatus Latescibacterota bacterium
ACAGATTCGGCCAGTAAATCGGGCCATACGGGTCCCGCGCACCGTTCAGACCGATTGTGGTGGAGTCAGACATCAGACTGGTCCAGTAGTCATACTGCGAGCGGTCGTAGGCCCCGGGGCCGAAGTGCTTCTTCCCCGGAATGGTTCCCGAGACGACGCCGGACACCCAGGGGATCCGTGATCTCCGCTCTGTGCCGTCTTTTGTGACGACGTTGACCATGCCGGACCGGACGTTGCCGTATTCCGCGTTGAACCCGCCGGTAAGGAGAGTCACTTCGGAGACAAGTGTCTGGTTGAGTTGCGTGTATCCTTTCCCTGTGGAGGCGTCGGTCCTGTCAAGACCATCTACCTGAAACCTGATTTCGGACGCGGCGCCGCCCCGGATGGACAGTTCGTTGTCCCGCGCGACGGAGACGCCGGGTTCGTAGCTCAACGCGTCCAGCATCTTCCCCACGGGAATCTCCGCCACCCTGCGCGCATCAACCGTGATCTGCGAGGAGGTCACGTCCGCCTCAATACTCGGCCGTCCGGCCGTGACGACCAGCGGAGTAACTTCGATAGCCTCTTCTCCAAGAGTGAAGTTGACCGTCGTGGTCCTGTCGGCGGAAACGTCGACGTTCTGAGTGATAACCGGCCGAAACCCCATCATGGATGCCCGGACCGCGCACTCACCGGGTGGAACCAGAAGGATGAGGTATTTTCCGTCGGAATCGGTCATTGCGCCAAGACGCAATCCCACCACCTCGATCGCCACGCCGGGAAGCGGGGTGCCGTCACTGCTTCTCACCGTCCCCGTTATCTTGCCCGTGGTGCCCGCATCGCCAGTGGCCCACAGACCGAAAATGAACAGCATCAGAGAGCCCACCCAGCAACAGAATGCGTTCCTCGTGATCATGCCATCCTCTCCATCAGAGCGATTCATCCACCCGTTTGTTACAAATCGAATCTCAGCCCGAGTCTGACGACGCGTTTGTTGCGAAATGAAAGCCATTCAGTTCTTGGCTTGAGCGGTGCCTTCCAGTTCCCTCCGGCGTCCTTGTAAGGCCGTGTCAATGCGTCGAAGGTTGAAGGATCATTCACGCGAAGGCCGGTTTCACCATTCTGGCGCCGTTGAAACACGTACGCGAGATAGTCGTCCCCGGCGCCGCTGAGGGCTTTGGTATTGAAAAGATTCGTGACATCAGCGTAGAGTGATAGGCTCCTTCCGCGATTAACAGCCATCGTCTTGTCTATCTTGAGGTTGGTGAACCAGTAGTCGATTGTCTTCATGTAGTTTTCCGGTGGCAGCTCCCGGATTGGGATAGTGGGATCCGGGCGATATATCACTTCTGAACCTTCCCGGTACGTTTCCAGTATGCTGATGCCCCATCCCCCTCTTAGTCGGCCCCATTCCTGCGGGGTGCCGATGCGCACAAATCCGCGGAGACTGATTAGAGGCTCGTTCGAGCGCGCGTATGCAGTATAGTAACTTGCCTGCGCAATGTTGGCCGTGTTGAACTGAACGATGCCGACCTCGCCCGTGCGAGTCGCATACTCCTCAAGCGTTATCCATCCGTTGAGAAAACGACCCGAATTGCGAGCGACCTTCATTTCGATTCCGCGCACCTCCTCGTAGTTGGCGTTTCGATAAGTCGAATAACCGTCTCCAACACTCACCTGGAGATTCGAAACCTGGTCGACGTTGTATTTCGCGTATCCGCGAATCGTAGCTATCACACGGAACGGCATCACATGTTCAATTCCGACCTCATACATTGTGGTTCTTGCCGGGCGCAGGCTTGCGTAGCGTGCAGACTGTATTCGCCCCGTCTGCCCCAGTTGGAAGTCCGACTGGTACCCGTACAGAACCGCAGGCTTCTGTGCCGAGCAAAAAATGCCATAATTAAAGAAAAATTTTGTATTTGCGCTTACCGGGTGCGAAACCCCGAACCGGGGCTCCACGTACCAGAACACTTTGTTGTCCGCATACGGCAGTGCCGCCATCACATCCCACGGCTCAGGAGGATCGCCAAGGCCGTATTTCCGAAGGGTGTCGCGGAGCGGGTAATACGTCGGAACCCCGCCCCACCGGCTTACATCCCAGCCGTGCGCGATGGCGATGCTGTCGTAGATGGCCTTTCCTCCGTAGCGCATAAACGATTGCGATGTGAAAATCTCGGGTACGAAGGACCGACCGTTTGCGTCGAACCTCTCCACGCGCACGCCTGCGTTGGCGATGAGCCCCTGTGACTCGAATTTGTCCTGAACGAAAACGCCCAGGATGGTGGGGCGAGGCGTAGGATACCTGCCGCCATAGTCCATGTAGCTGTGGTTCCGCCCGGGGACGGACAAACCAAGCGCGTAGCGAGCGTGGTATTCCAGTTCGCTGCTGGCGTATTCCGCACCTGTTTTGAGGGTGTGTGCACCCCACGCGTGGGTGAAGTCGCCTTTGAACATCGTTTGAACAGCGTTGGCCTTCATGACGGATTCAGAGCCGACTCCAAGCGTGTAGGTGCCGCTCAAATCGGCGTACCCGTCCTGTATGTATCCCTGCGGGGACACCACGGTCGCCGGCTGGGCCGTTCCGGCGAAAAACGTGCGGGTAACGAATCTGCCCTCCGAAGGAACGGTTTCGGAATAATTGGGTGAGGAGAATGGATCGTTCAGAATCATCCGCCCGGGGGTCAAGGCGTCCTCGAGGCTGCTGGGCAGGTCCGCGGCCGCGGTGCCGCCTGTGTCCGACCAGAGGTAGAACATGCCCAGCCACCCTCGATACCCGAACGAACTCGGGGGCTTGTACCCGGAGGCCAGGTTCGCGGGGTCATACGACGCATTCACATCAGCCCGCGGAAGGTCGCGTTTCTGTTCGGTCGCCGACACGGATCGCGCCAGCGAGACGGAAAAGAACGTCGTGGGGCGCAACGTGTAGCTTATCGAGATTCCAGCCTGGGAATAGTTGCCATCGAGCAGGCAGGAATTGGAAAGGCTGAGTTTGTTGTTCGTTGCTCCTCTCCCGCCGGAAACCGTTCCCGCAAGCGACCCCGTATCACGCAACGGCGTCGGGTCCAGAAAAGTCCCTCCCGCGCTGGTTTCGGCAAGTTCCGGACTGCTCGCGAGCGAAGATGTTGCGGCTGAGGAACTCGTTCCGTACACGTACGAGATGCGGAGCTTCAGTCTGTCTGTCGGAGTTAACGTAAGTTTCGTGTCTATCGCCCGGTCGGCGAAGTACGGGCGGAGAGCCGGGGTGATGGTCATCTCTTTCTTATACACATAGCCCACCACGATACCACCCATCTTGCGCGGCAACGCCCAGCCCGCTGCCAGATCCAGCGTGACATCAGGCTCATTGCCATACTGCCACACCTGCTCATCCATGTTTGCTTCCCACTGCCACGCCTCCCGAAGCTGCTCAGGCGTCCAGTCGTTCTTCCCATACGCCCCCGCACGACGATTCGCCACGTTGATCACACTCGCCCGCGCCGCCCAGCCGTCGAACACCTTATACAGGTTCGGCGCCAGACGCCACTTGAACGACGTGTCATTCCGTGTCTCCTCATACAGATTCGGCCAGTAAATCGGGCCATACGGGTCCCGCGCACCGTTCAGACCGATTGTGGTGGAGTCAGACATCAGATTGGTCCAGTAGTCATACTGCGAGCGGTCGTAGGCCCCGGGGCCGAAGTGCTTCTTCCCCGGAATGGTTCCCGAGACGACGCCGGACACCCAGGGGATCCGTGATCTCCGCTCTGTGCCGTCTTTTGTGACGACGTTGACCATGCCGGACCGGACATTGCCGTATTCCGCGTTGAACCCGCCGGTAAGGAGAGTCACTTCAGAGACAAGTGTCTGGTTGAGCTGCGTGTATCCTTTCCCTGTGGAGGCGTCAGTTCGGTCGAGGCCATCTACCTGAAACCGGATCTCAGAGGGGCCCCCGCCGCGGATGTAAAGCTCGTTGTCCCGCGCGACGGAGACGCCGGGTTCGTAGCTCAATGCGTCCAGCATCTTCCCCACGGGAATCTCCGATACTCTACGCGCGTCAACAATTGCCTGAGAGGATGTTACATCCGCCTCAATATTCGGCCGTCCGGCGGTGACGACCAGCGGGGCAACTTCGATGGTTTCCTCGCGGAGAGCAAAATTCGTATTAGTCGTTCTATCGGCGCTCACGCGGACGTTCTGCAGAATTGCAGCCTGGAAGCCGACCATCGAAGCGCGGAGTTCGTGTTGTCCCGGAGGGACTGCCAGGATCACGAATCGACCATCTGCATCGGTCATTGCGCCAAGGCGCAATCCCGCCACCTCGATCGCCACCCCGGGAAGCGGGGTGCCGTCACTGCTTCTCACCGTCCCCGATATCTTGCCCGTGGTGCCGGCCCGGACACCGATAGCGAATCCCAGCAGCGTGAGAGTTGCGAACGCAACGATGTACCGATTGTTGGCACCCCACTTCATCGTCCCCTCCTCGGCGAGAACCAGAGTTCCCCGCGCTGTGGCCTCTATCCACTATTTGAGTATTTTTGCTACGTGCCGTGCTGGGTATCGAAGCAACCCCCACGCTGGGTGACACCGTCCCGGAGAGGCAGGTTGTTCGCCGAGAGGCACCGACATGGGATCGTTACATGAAAAGAAGCTACCGGCGAATCAGGTAATATGCAACTCATCGACCGTCACCCCCAGAGTCCGTCTGGCACGCTATCATTGAACTGCCTGTCAGGAGTACGAATTGTCGCCTTCAGTTGAAAATCGCATGTCACGCCCTCCGACCAGCGAAAGGCTCCGAGGTGGTGTCGGAGTGCTGTTTGCGGCGCTTTCATTGTTTACGGGTTCTGCATTCTGTGGCGAAATACCCCGTTTTTCGCCCCACACGGTTCTTGTGCGGATGACCGGCGGCCCGGCGAAACCTGGTTTTCGAGGCAAGGAACTTGGGCTTACCGATCCTGAGCCGCTTCTCCCTCTTCGTTCCCGGAAACCATCCGCAAACGCACGCCCCGAAGAGGTGGGCGACTGGTTCAAGTTCCGGATTTCGAACGAGCTCTCCCCACAGCAGGTCGCCGATTCACTGAACAAAATTCCCGGCATAGTGGCGCAGCCGAATTATCTCTACCGAATGCTCGGAACCCCGCCGGATGATCCTGGATGGCAGAATCAGTGGGGTGCTCAGCGCATTCGTCTGGATGAAGTGTGGCAACAGGTTCAGGCTGATGCCGCAAAATGCCCGATCATCGGGATTATCGACAGCGGGGTGGACTACCGGCATCCTGACCTGGAAGCCAATATCTGGCACAACGCAACGGAACAGGCAGGACTTCCGGGAGTGGATGACGACGGAAACGGGTACGTGGACGATTTCGTAGGGTGGGATTTCACGGATTCTCCCGGATTGTCGGGCCTTGGTGATCACCTGGACCGTGATAACGACCCGTTCGACGAAATGGGACACGGAACGCAGGTTGCTGGAGTTGCGGCGGCTGTCACCAACAACGGCGCGGGCATTGCGGGAACTGCGCCCAACGCCAGAATCATGTGCCTCAGAGCGGGAGCGCAACTCATCAACGGGAGTGGATATCTGGAGGAAGACGACATCGCAGCTGCGGTCGTCTACGCCGTGGAAAACGGCGCGGAAATCATCAACATGAGTTTTGGTGACATCGTGTCTACGCCTCTCATGGGAGACATCGTGGCCTACGCAGCGGCCGCGCGGGTTGTGTTGATCGCGGCCGCGGGAAATGAGAACACGCCTTCGCTCCTCTTTCCCGCTGCGTACGATGAAACCATCGCGGTAGGTGCCACGGGTGAAAATGATGCCCGGGCCACCTTTTCCAGTTACGGAGAGAATCTCGATCTTTGCGCTCCAGGCGTCAGCATCTACACAACGAACACGTACGGCGCGTACCGCCGGAACGGCGGTACGTCGTTTTCCGCGCCGTTCGTATCGGGCGCGGCGGCGATCCTCCTCAGCCGCGCACCGCACCTTTCACCCACTGAGGTGCGCTCCATTCTGTGCCGGGGCGTGGTTGACATTGGGCCCCCGGGCTGGGACGAGCAGACCGGCCATGGAAGGCTGGACCTGCCAACCCTTTTGTCTGTGGCACAGGAGCCGGTGGCGCAGATACTTACCCCGGGACGAACGACAGAGGTGAGAAACGCCGTCCGCTGGGCGGTGCATGTCCGGGGAACTCCGCCGGTCGCGTGGGTTCTCAGTTACGGCGTCGGCGCGGTTCCGCGCGTGTGGACAACATGCGCGTCGGGCGTTCTGGAAGCGGCAGGAGATACTCTCAGCGGCACGTACTCCACGGTCGATCATCCTGACACACTTTTCTGCCTGCGCCTGACGGTTACGGACCTGCTGGGGCGAACAAGCGAGGATCGCGCGCTTTACTCATTGGACCGTTCACCACCGGTGTTTCGGTCCCAGCCCGTCGTTCTTGCCCGGTGGGACGGTGATGTCCAGAGAATCTTTCTTCAATGGGAGACAGACGATCTGACAACCGGCACGGTGCGCATCTGGCGCGGAGCGGCTGCCGGATCTGCGTCCCTGGAGTATTCCGTATCTGCGACTGACCGGGCACATTTCGAGGAAATCCCCAGGCAAGACGTGGATGTGGGGCCTTTTTCGGTTCAAGTGGTAGCCAGAAACGTCTCCGGGATGGAAACGGAGAGCGCGTTCTCAATGGGTACGGGAAGCGCGTACGCGCTGCCGCGGTCGGGCTGGGATGAGGACGGTGCGCTTGTCGGTGGAATACTGATGCCCGCCGGCACCGGAATGCCCCCCTTGCCCGACGTTGATGGGAACGGGATACCGGAAGTTGTCATCAAACTCGCCCACCGTGCGCCATATGATACGGTGTCGTTCTTCGAGCTCCCCCCTGGATCCCCTCCCGTCCTTCGGACGGAGAGTCCCGTCAAGATGCGACCGGCGGCAGTTGTTGATATCGATGGGAACGGAACGTTGGACCTGATAGGATTTGATTACTTCGATTCGGCGTTCCGGGTGCGAGTGGTGGAAATCGGTCAATCGTCACCCTGGTGGGAGCGGACATCGCTGGTGGGACCAAGTGTCGCAGATGTGGATGGTGACGGGCGCGCGGAAATCATTGCAGTGGTAGATTCGAATCGCGCGTTGCTGCACGTCTACGAAGCTACCGGTCCGGGCGGAATCGAACTCAAAGCGGTCCTCCAGAGCCCGTTGAACGGTTACGAAGGGCAGTTCGGCATCTGGCGTGCCACAGGCGATTTTGATGGCACGGGCAGGAACGTCGTCGTTGCGGGAACTGTCGGTGGGGCCGTGGTGCTGTTCCCGAGCATCGGAGATGACGCCTTCGGGGTTCCTCGAGTAATTGAGGGGCAAGGTGACGCGACGCGCGTGTGTGCAATTGGCGACGTGAACAACGACGGGCGCGACGACTTCGCGATCGTGCGTCACATGGAGAACACGAAGTTTGCGGCGGACGTGGCAGCCTTTCGACTGGAAGTGTATACAGGTGGCACGACTCCATTTTTCGTTCGCGAGTTCCACGATCCGCGAACGGAGGGGAACGGGTTTTCCTCCGGTGATCTGGGCGGCAAACGCGTTGTTGTTCTGGCGATGCCGCCTCACCTGTACGTTCTCGATCCCGCCGGCTCAGGGGTTGACGGGTTCCTGTATTACGGGGAAACGGACAGCCCGAGCCAACCTCTTGTTGCTGACATTGACGGGCAGGGAGGCTCTGAGCTCCTGTTCCCGCGAGCGGGGGCGTTGGCGGTTCTCCGCGCTCTCGCCTCGCCCCGTGCGCCGGCGGCACCGCGAAACGTGTCAGTCCGGGTCCGTGATTCGCTCTCTGTGGTCGTTTCGTGGAACGCGGAACCGGGTCTGCGCTATCGGATATGGGCAGGTAGTGGTCCAGATTCACTGCTTTCACTCCGAACTGAGGTCATAGACCCGGTTCCCCCGGTGACGCTGACATTCGCCCCGCCGCTGCAGTCCGAAATCCGCGTCGCCGTGCAAGCGGTGAATCCCGCCATCGCTGACAGCCTTGGCGGCCTGAGTGATACGATTGCCGTTCGACCGCACGCAGGGCCGCGAGCAATCTACGCCGCGAGGGTTTCTCCCGGTGGAGTGGATGTTCGGTTTGACCTTCCGCTGAACGCCCTGGAGACAACGGAACGAGATTTCCTGCTTCGCGCCGGCACAGAGGACCAGAGGCCGAGTTCGCTCGTGCGGGATCGGTCCGGATTCCGGGTGCTGCTGTTGTTCCGTTCGGGTGAGTGGCCCTCGCAGGACGTCGTGCTGTCCTACGACGTAAGAGATACCTCAGGGGCTTTGGGGACCGGCACCATTCCGGTTTCGTCTGCGCCTCGAGAGGAAAGGCCCCGAATCAACTTCGCGATGGCAATCGGTTCCCGCACCATCAGGGTTGCGTTCGATCGCGAGGTGGTGTACGCGTCGCTCGTCGCCGACTCCATCACCGTACTGCCTCGCGTGGCGATAACCGGAATCGAAGCTGTCGACGGATACGGTCGCTTCTTCGATATCCATTTCGGTTCCGCGCTTTCTCCCGCACAGGTGTACGTGTTTCGTTTCGCGGGGGTTCGCAGTATTACCGGAGAGATCTTCTCGACCGGTGTGGTGGTGGGAGGCGAAAACGTATCCAGCGTCGCTCCCAGGATTGTCGCGGTGCTTCAGAAAAGCGCCACGGAACTTTGGCTGGTTTTGTCCGCGCAGATCGATTCGGCGAAAGCGTTCAATGCGGACGTCCAGATCAGTCCCCGGGTATCGGTGCAGGAAACCCTTCCGGGCGAAATTGCGTCCGTTCTGGTCGTGAGAATCCGCCCTGAAACACCGCTCGGTCCGTGGGAGGAGACATACGGGGTAACGGTGCGAGCCGATCTGGCGGACGGAACAAAACCGCTTCTCGCCTGCGTCTTTGTCCCTTCCGGGGAGCGACCCTCCACAGGCAGGTTGCGTGCCGTAGAGGTCCCGGACTGCACGCACCTGAAGTTGAAATTCGATCTGCCGATCGCGAACGCGGGTCAACCGGGCGCAGCAATTCGCGTCGAGCCTGGCATCCAGGTGCTGTCGCTCAGCGTCGCGGATTCCATCGTTGACGTCGAGGTAAGCGAGCAGACGCCCGTGGGGTCCTGGGGCATCACGTACGTAGTTCACGTGGACGGACTCCTTGCGGTTTCGGGCGAACGGCTGGACGAGCTGTTTGTCGTGCGACTTGCTCCTCCGAGAGGGGTGGATAGCGTCCGAGTTTTCCCGCAGCCGTTCAGGCCGACGCATCACCGTTCGCTGGTTTTCGGCGGTCTTCCCATCGGGGCAACCTTGCAGATTTACCGCTTGGACGGCAACCTGATCCGCGATTTCGCCCCGACGGAGACAGGTGGCATCGCGTGGGACGGGAAGAATGAGAACGGCGCTGTGGTGTCATCAGGCGTTTATTTCTATGTCGTGTCCTCGCCTTCCGGCAGGAGGGCGGGCAAGATTGCTGTGGTGCGGTGAGTCTCCTTCCTGATGGCTGGAAGAAGTTCAAAGGTCGGGTTGTTCCATTTTCCCGCCTTCGCGGGAATGAAGGGGTTGCATGGAGCATGTGTTCGACCGGGTTTCGCCGTACTGCTGTGAACAACTACAGAGCGGTAATGAATGGCGTGTCGTCCGAGGACGAAGGGTTTTTCCCGCGCGGACGGGAGTAACACCGCACGGATTCCTGGCCTTTCGCCCCGGTGGAGCGCGGAGTTACCCTGATACCGTGCGCACATGCATTCGCGGGAGGTGTGATGAGCGACACGACCCCGACTGAGCGGGTAGTCACGAGACGAATCGCACGGGAAACTCTCACACCCGTAGAGATGAACCACGGTGATTCTCTCGAATTCCAGCTTGTTTCAGGGGAGGTCGTGCGGATCGAACTTGTCTCCACCAGTGCGCACGTCGTCCGGACAACGTTGAAGCACCTGAAGGTGGAGGAGAACGCTGCGGAGACACTTTACCGCTTTGATTGTGTCCTGCGGATCAACGGACGGGAGCACCTGCTGGAACGTGAGATTCCCAGCCAGCGAAGCTTCTACGAACCGTGGGAATTCGATGGCGTGCAGATCTGGTTCGATGCGGTGGAGGCCATCTTCGAGTTCCTTGCGGAGGAGCACGGCGCGTGCCGCCCGAAGAAACATGCGCGTCTCGCGGTGCAGGATGCCAGCCTTCGCATCTGCCCGGAAACGCTCCACCCGTGGTGCCCGCTGCCGCAAGGCGGCCTGAAAATAGAGCAGTGTTACCGTCGCGAAGACTGCTGGATGGGCCCGTACAACGGCGCCTCGGCGCACGGCGGCCTCGACATCAACCACCCGCGCGGCACTCCGCTCTGGGCGCCGATCGATATCCACGACCACTTCTACTTCAACAGCCTCGCCATGGGGCACAACAACAACCGCTGGCGCGGCATCCACCGATGGCCGGACGGCTCCGAATGGATACTGCAGGCACATCACATGACCGAGCTGACTGTCCCCGAGCACCAGCCTCTGAAAAAAGGCGAACAGTTCGCCTGGGGGGCCGGAGTGTTGTCCGGAGCGGTGGATCACAGCCACTTTGTTTTCAAAATCCGCGAAGGCGACGATACCATCGCCCTTGACCCGTGGATCCTTTTCTGGCAGATGTACCGCGATCAGAACGCATCGTGAAGGAGGGGAACCAGTGCGCGTTCTCGTACAGTCCGTCCGTTGCGTGTTCAACAACGGAGAGCACAACGCATTTACCGACCTGTGCAGGTTCCGGAGCCAGCTTTACCTCACATTCCGTTCCTGCCCGGATGGACAC
Source organism: Candidatus Latescibacterota bacterium (assembly GCA_022706085.1). GTDB lineage: Bacteria > Latescibacterota > MWCZ01 > MWCZ01 > MWCZ01 > MWCZ01. Next base: position 10,772 of record JAKJDF010000003.1, read on the forward strand.
ATGGTCTTTCCCACCTCGCGTATCAGGGTGATGCGAAGTTCCGACGGGGTGACGTGGGAGCAGGTATGCGAGTTCGGAGTTCCGGAACGTGATGTCCGCGATCCGCATTTCCTCGTTTTCGGCAGACGGCTGTTCGTGTACACAGGAACGTGGCTCTGCGAGGAAAAGCGCGACATAAACCACCACCTCGGGTACTGCATGTGGTCCGACGACGGCGAAGTGTGGCAGGGGCCTCGCTTCCTGGAGGGAACCTACGGGCACTACATCTGGCGGGCAGCGGCATTTGGCGAAAAGGCGTACCTTAGTGGCCGCCGGAAGCATGCATTCTCCCGTACCGCTGACCATGGCGACGGAACACGTATCACCGAGTCGGCGCTCATGGAAAGCGATGATGGGTTCGTCTACAAGCCGGTGGGATTTTTCCAGCATGAATACGGCGACGAGACCGCGTTCCTGTTCGAGCCGGACGGCTCCCTTCTCGCGATCGCACGCGACGGCGCGGCGAAAAATGCCCTTGTTTGCCGTTCGCGCGCGCCCTTCACCGACTGGTCTCGCGTGAAACTCGAGCGACAGATCGGTGGACCGTTCCTCGCGAAATGGGCGGGGAGATACCTCGTCGGCGGGCGGAAGAGCGAACCGGAAAAGCCTGCCAGAACGGCTATCTGGTGGCTCGTTGAGGAACGGCTGGAGGAGATATCGGAATTGCCAAGCGGGGGCGATACCTCCTACCCGGGGTTCGTCGCTCTGAGCGAGGCGGAAGGGCTGCTGTCGTATTACTCGAGCCACGAAGGCAGCGGCACCGGCGATCCGCCGAGCGCCATCTACCTGGCGCATTTGGCGATCAATTCGTAACGATGAGCCGCCAGTGTGCATGAGTTCTAACGCGGACAATGGTCGATTTCGCCTAGTTCTTGATCCGAATGGGCAGAATCACCGTTGTGATGCCGGCCCACTGCAGAAGGCGCTGTATCGAGTAACTCGTTTCGTTGTGCAGCAGCCTGTGGTAGCCTTTTTCCAGCCGGAACGTGATCTGGCCGGCGAAGACGGTTGAGCGCGGGAATTCTTTGACGACCTCCTTGCACACTTTCACTGCACCTTCAACCACATCCGTGGCCACGTCGGTGCGCCATTCCGCCGCGAAACCGAGCTTCCGCGCGAGCTCGACGTACCGCTCCATATCCGCCTGCGCCTTCGATTCCAAACCGTCGACGGTATCCGAGTCCTTGAACAAGCCCGAGTCGACAGTTGCGATGGAGACGAAGACGACGTTCTTGTAGAGATTCGGGAAGGTTCGCGCAATGGTAAGCAGAGTGTGCACGCCGAAGCCGTTGTACCCCGAAACAAGCTGGATCGCCGTCTGGTCAGTGTGTCTGGGTGCAGCCGTGTAGACAGGTCCCGACAGTGGCAGGTCCATGAGCATCTCGTCAAGCTCTGCCACGCCCTCCTTCACTTCTTCGTAATGCCCGTGAATACGATACGCCAGCGCGATGACCACAGAAGTGATCACGAGAGTGAGCCAGCCGCCCACAGCGAATTTTTCGGCCAGGATCACCACGAGAATCGTGAGGCACAGGACCAGCCCGATCGCGTGGATGCTGAGATTGCGGCCCCACTGCGGTTCCTGGTGGCGGTGCACGACGAAAAAGCGCGACATGCCGAATTCAGACAGCGAGAACGTGAGGAAGACGTTGATCGAATACATCACGATGAGCGCCGAAAGGCTGCCGTGCGTGTAGAGCAAGAGCGCGAGCGCCGAGATTCCGATGATGGCGATCCCGTTCTGCATCGTGAGACGTTGCGAAAGCGCCGCGAACCGGCGCGGGAACCACGAATCGAGCGCCATGTTCGCCATCACCCGGGGACCGTCCACGAAACCCGCCTGCGCAGCGACGAGCAGGAGCGCTCCCTCGGAAAAAATGGTGACGAAGGCGATCGCTCCGCCAAATCGCCAGTCGGTGAAAAGGGTGTCGGCAAGAACTGCATTGAGGGTGCGACCTTCGACAGGTTTTACTGAGACAAGGAGGTAACAGAGGAAGAGCAGGCTGGCCGTGAAGGCCAGGGAAAGGGCCATGTAGAGCATCGTGCGCTTTCCGTTCTTCACTTTCGGATCGCGCAGAATCTGCAGGCCATTTGACACGGCCTCGATACCGGTGTAGGTTCCGCCGCCAAGGGAATATGCCCGCAGGAAGACTGCCGCGATACCGATCCAGCCGATGGTGGACACGTCTCTGGTGATTCCCCGCTTGACGTCCGCCACCATAGGGGCGAAATCCTGCGTGTGCGTGAAGACTCCGTCCAACAACATCAGCGCATGGGTGGCGATGAACACGACGAAGATCGGCGCAAGAACGGTGATGGATTCCTTCACGCCGCGGATGTTGAGTATCACCATCACGAGAAGCAATAGGCACGCGGCGATCACCTTGTACCCGTGCACCTGCGCGGGCAGATAGCTGAATACCGCATCCACGCACGAAGCGATGGAAACCGTGACGGTCAGGACGTAGTCCACGAGAAGGGCGCTTCCCGAGATCACTCCCGCGTTCTTGCCCAACATCTGAGTGGCGACCACATAACCGCCCCCACCGTGCGGAAAGTGCTCGATGATCCGGGAATACGCGAAGGAGATGATGAACACGGTGAACGCGGTTGCCAGACCGATGAAAAGCGCCAGATACGCGTGTTGTCCAAGCGCACGAAAGGCTTCTTCTGGCCCGTATGCCGATGATGACAGACCGTCCGCGCCAAGGCCCACCCACGCGAGGAGGGGAATGAGCGACATTTTGTGCAGCAGCGAAGGGTCTTTGATGTGCCTGGGAGGTCCGAATAGTCTGGTGTGTGCGCGACTGAGGAGGCTTGGGGGAGGGGTGTCGGGAGACATTGGCGGGTGCCTCTAGCAAGGTTTCCTGTTGGATCCGGACGGTGGCGAGCACCCCCGGAGGAAACATGCCCCGAGTGGACATCAGACGCTTCAGGACGGGGCAAACCAAGAACGTCCGGATGCAACCCCCGTGCCACCAGGTAGGCTGCGCTGCCGGGGTCGCCTTGTGGGAGAACGGGGCCGGGGCGTATGATTCGTAATGGCCATCAACGCGTACACAAACTCAGGAGACCACACCCATGCGCATTACCGACGTCAAGCCGCTCGTCCTCGGCACGAGCTGGCGGAATATCATCTTCATCAAAGTCGAAACGGACGAAGGCTTAACCGGTATCGGCGAGGCAACCATCCAGAATCGCGAAGAAGGCGTGCTGGGCTACCTCGAAGGCGCCAAACGGCGGCACGTCATCGGCAGCGACCCGTTCAACACGGAAGACCTGTGGCTCCGCATGTACCGCAACGATTTCTGGCGGAACGGGGTCATCGCCACGACAGTGATGAGCGCGGTCGAAATCGCTTGCTGGGATATCATCGGCAAGGCGACGGAGCAACCGGTGTACAGGCTGCTCGGTGGGCAGGCGCACGAGAAGCTCAAGGCGTACGCGAACGGCTGGTACACGGTCGAGCGCGAGCCTCAACAATTCGCTGAGCGCGCGAAGACCGTGACAGCGAAGGGGTACAAGGCGCTCAAAGTCGACCCGTTTGGCCCGGGCACGTACGAGATGAGCCGGCAGGAGATCATGAAATCACTCGAGCTTGTCGCGGCAATTCGTGACGCCGTCGGCCCCGACGTCGAGATCTTCATCGAGGGGCACGGGCGCTTCTCCCCGCGCACGGCGATTCAGATCGGCAAGCAACTGGAGGAGTTCAACCCCGGATGGTACGAGGAGCCGGTGCCGCCGGAGAACGTGCACGCGCTGAAGCAGGTCCACGAACAGGTCAACATTCCGATCGCGTCAGGCGAGCGTTGGTTCACGCGCTACCAGTTCCCGGATTACCTCAACTCGGGGGCGGTGGACATCGTGCAGGCGGACATCATCCACGCCGGTGGTTTCCTCGAGATGAAGAAGATCGCTGCCATGGCGGACGCGCAGTATCGTGTGATGGCGCCCCACAACTCCAACGGGCCGGTCTGCACCGCGGCTTCGATCCACTTCGGGTTCTGCACCACGAACTACAAGGTGCAGGAGATTTTTGACGATTTCGTGGAGCCGTGGGTGAAAGAGGCCGTGCCGGGCGTGCCGAACGTGGTGGATGGCTACGTCGAACTGCCGACCGGGCCGGGGCTCGGAATCAGCCTCAACGAGGACCTGATCAAGGAGCATCCGTACAAGGAAGGGTTCTTCAATCTGTTCGCCAACGACTGGCAGAAACGCCAGTTTGCCAAATAGGGTCGGGCCGGTGATGAACACGTGGGCTGCCACGTTGCCACACGATGCCCAAACCGCCGCCGGGCTTATAAATGCGGGACCCGTAGGGGCAATTCATGAATTGCCCCTTGCACACACCCATCGCGCGGTCGTTGAGCCTGCTCCCGTGAGCGGGAGCCTGTCGAAACGCCGCGCGGGGCTTCGACAGGCTGCCCGATCGGGCAGCGTGCTCAGCCACCACGCGTTCCCAGCACAGCCAGCGTTAGCGAGCCATCGTCACCCGCCTTGACACCACCACACCCGGCGAGGTGAACCGCACGACATACACGCCGCTGGACACAGCTTTCCCTTGCCCGTCCTTCCCATCCCACACGACCGTATGGGTCCCCGGTTGTGTCGTGGCGTTCACCAGTTCACGGACTCGCTGGCCGGTGACCGCAAACACCTCGACCCGCGTCATCCCGTGGGTTTCCACCCGGTACGTGATCGTCGCGGAAGGGTTGAACGGATTCGGCCGGACCGTGAGAAGGGTAGCGGGTTGCGGCGTCACCTCCTGCGACACCTCCTCGGGATCACCGACCGGTTTGGCAGCCGTCGCACGCGCTCCGATCACGGTACCCGGGCAGCTGCTCACGATGGTTGCAGCGATCATCGCCGCTGTTGTATTGCACGGCACGATCGCTCGGTCAACAAGGTAATACACTATGGACCGCTCTGGCCAGAACGAGGGGTTCCAAACCCTGACGACACTAAGACCATGAGCCTGCGCCAGCGAATCCACAAAGGATTGCTCGGTATCACGCGGAATTGTAACCTGCAACCTGCTTACCATCAGCGAGTCGCCTTGAGGGTTGGCAGGATCAGCCATAAGCTCCGGGCACTCGAAGCCACGCGCCAACGAAGCAAACAGGAGCGCGCCAACAAATGCCAACGAGAAGCACCTGTGCCGAATCATCTTGAGTCTCCTTGAAAAAGCGACGCCTATCTGACAAGAGTCACGCGTCTTACTTCGGTCATCTGGGGCGCCGTAAAGCGAATGAGATAGACGCCACTCCCAACGGGCCGGGCCCGCCATCTCTACCGTCCCACACGACGGTGTCCGTGCCCGGCTGTGCGGCTGTGTTGACCACCTGGAGGCCCCGGCCATCCACGAGGCGCTGGAGATCGTCCCGGGACATACCTTCCCGAATCTTCACGACGAGTTGTTCCGTGGAAAGGCTGTCTGCCGGGCGGGAAAAAGGAGAGGCGCGGATGCTCGAACTCAGAAAGAAACCGACGATGCAGGCAAGGGCGGCTAATGAGCGCGTGCCCCCCCCCCCCAACCCCCGCAGAACTGCGCGGGTGCTCAATACACGCGATCCCGGAAAACGGGAATCGTACCATCATGGCGCGCCTCCTTTCGCAACCTGCTTGGCAGTTCTCCTCACATCTGCTCCTTTTAATAGCACAAAATGACAGGAATGTCAAGTCCCAAAGCGGAGTTTGCCAAAGTTTTTTTCTGAGGGATGTAATTACTTATCCAAGAATGACATGCGTCAGACGCCCCGCCGTCCGCGCCGGTCTCTTTCCGGTTCCGGAGGGCAAGAAGCGCCGACAACTCCCGCCCCCCTTTACCACCGCCGTCCGCCGTCACCCCAAGGATCAACGTCTCTGTCACCGCACGGGCAGCCTCACGCCAGACCGAGAATCCGCGCGATCACCGGCCGGAACCCGTCTGCCATTGCCTGAAAGCCCAGATCGCTCGGGTGCACGCCATCCACGAACGCATCGGAGAGCGATGGGCCGAGGAAATCCGTGCCTTCCGTGAGCCAGACGCGCGTGTCGCCCATCGCCTTCCGCTCGGCAACGGCGTCCCGGATAACCTGTCGCTGGCCTTCGAGAGCGCGCTGTCCTTCGGGCCACCAGAGGCCTTTCGATGCGTAGATCGGCGTGTTGCATACGATGGGGGTATCGGGCCTTTTCGCCCGGAGGACGCTCAGAAAAGGGCCGTACACCTCGCGCAGCTTAGCGGGATCGCCGACGTTCTGCGCAAAATCCACCACGTAACATGAGGCTTCGATCTCGGCCATCGCTTCCGCAAGTTCCGGTTCGCCCATGCCGTTTCCGCTGAAGCCGAGGTTGACGAAATCGATGTTAAGCGCGCGGCCAAGAATCGCCTGGTAACTCATCCCGGGCCGGCTCGCGCAGCCGCCCTGCGTGATGGAAGAGCCGTAGAACACCACCGGCTTTTCCACCGCGAACGGCGAGGGAGGCTGGAACTCCGCACCGTCATCCACCCCAAACGCGAGGAGTTCCCCGGGGGCATAAATCGGAGTGTAGACACAGATGTCGCGCCACTCGCGAGGGTGGTTTTCGAACATCGCCTCCTCGACCACGCCGGCATTCGGCGCAGAAGCGGAATGGGGAGAAAACGACCGCCAGTAGACGCCATCGGAGTACAGATCGTAGCCCATCTGGCCGATGATGGAGATGTTGCAGTAAGTGGCTGGAGTGGTGAAATTCGCCCTGATGGAGAGATTGCAGGAATTCGTGCGGAATCGGATGCGTCCGCCGCTCGGGTTCGTGGCGAGGTCCCACACCGGCGGCCGGACGATGGCCTTCATGCGCTCCGGAAGCCGCCAGAGCTTCGGCTTGGTCTCGCCGAACCAGGGTAGTCCGTTGACCACGAACGAATCATTCGGGAAATCGACCCATCTCATAAGAACCTCCCCGTGGCACAAGATGGTTGGACAATCCAATAAATGAAACCATCAGGAGGCGTGCTGACGCAACCGGGTTTCTGTTCCCCTGCGTCCGCGGTACTTTTTGGTGGACAGGAACGATCCGGACGGAAGGAGTGGGGCATGTCAGTGGGCGTGGAACGAAGAGGCGACATTGTCGTCGTGAGGGCGGGGGCGTATGAGGTAGTCATTTCCGGGGCTGGTGTGGTGGTCCAGCACGAAGCCACGCAGGGGCTCACTCCGATTGCCCGTTCGGTACGCAGTGCTTCGGAGGTGGACAATGAAATACCGGCGCTGGTGGGCGACATTGTGCGCATCTGGCATCCCGATTCCCGGTGTGTCGCCCTTGAATGGGTGTACCGGAAGGGGGCTCACACTGTGACCACCGAAATGCGCGTGGGGTGCGGGGATTCGCTTATCAATCTCCACGCCCGCGACGCCATAGACGGCGAGGCAGAAGTACGAAGCTTCAGCGTCACGTGGGAGTTTCTGGCGGGGCCGCTCAGTGGCGGCCGACCGGATTTCGTGTGGACGCCCTGCCTCTGTCCTGAACCGGGGCAGGTTGTCGGAGAACACGTGTTCAGAAGCCCGGCGGCAATCGTACAGCACGGGGAGGTGTCGTTCGCGCTGGTGCCGGACCTTTCACGGATCTCGGCGCACCAGCCGCTGCGGTCATTTCTTGACCTGCGTTGCTCCAACGGGGAGCCTGGGCAGACGCGTTTGTCCGGCGGGGTGTGTGCGCAGGAGGTCGAAGGGCATGTCTTCTACACCACAGAAGGTGTAACCCCCGCGGTGTTGCGGAATACAAGCATCGAATTCGGTTGCGAGATCTTTGTGGATGCTCTGGCTCCCAGAATGCGCGGGCATCAGGCCGTGAGCCGCATGTACTGGAAGAACCATGGGAAACGATGGCTGCGGGACATTCGGCCCCAGGTGGTTCCATTTGTCCGGTACTACGAATATGGATACGATTTCGCAGACACGCACCTGTGGGAGGAAACGACGGCGAACGGGGTCCGCGTCGGCGCCATGACGATCAGCCGGGAATACCCGCATGATGTCTGGTTTCAGGGATGGTTCAACCAGCTCCGCTCGGCGTACGGGTTGTACCGCTGGGCGCGGGAAACGGGCAACACCGAGAGAACGCGCAAAGCACTGGCGACGAGGGAACTTCTGTTCCGGACACCCCAGAAAAATGGGCTTTTCCCTGCAATTGCGGTTCTTGCGCCAGCGGACGGACGACCGATTGAATGGGTTTCGAGCAGCCTTCAGGGCGGAGGACCGGGGGTCTACCATCTGCTTGACAGCTCGTGGACGGCGTACTGGTTACTGCAGTGGCAACTTGACTGCGAACCCGACGTGCGAACACTCCCCTTCTGCACGGCGTACGCTGACGAGCTCGTTCGTCTTCAGCGGAGCGACGGAAGTTTTCCCGATTATGTTGACGTTGATACGCATTCGTGCGTCACAGATTGCGACCCGACGGAACACGCGGCGCGCTCCAGCTCCGGTTATGTGCGTGCAATGGCAGGCAAATGGGGCACAAAGCGACTGCCGGCAAGCGCGGAAACCGCAATCCACGCGATGTTCCTTGCCGAACTGAGCCGAATTGTAGTGGACGGGGAACGGTATTTCCGTTCCGCGCAGGACGCCGCGCGTTTCGTGGAGCGGAACGTCTTGCCGTTGCACAAGTGGTGGGATTTCGAGACGTTTTTTTCATGTTCACCCAAACCTCTGGATTTCTTCGACTCACGAAGCCAGCAGTATCCGCAGAACACGCTCAGCCTTTTCTGGGCTTCTGAGGCGTTCCGAATCCTGTACGAAATCACGGGAACGGCGGCGATCGGGGAGCAATCCCTGGCGCTCACCGATTATTTGTGCCTGTTCCAGCAGGTGTGGTCTCCTCCATTCCTCACCTTCTACGGGTTCGGCGGTTTCGGAGTGATGAATACTGATGGCGAGTGGAACGACGCGCGACAGGCGTTGTTCGCTGAGGGCCTTGCGCGGCAATACCTCCAGAGCGGAAGGCAGGAGTACCTCGAGCGAGCCGTTGCCGCAACCAGAGCGGGGTTTGCGTGTGCCTACATCCCCGAAAACGCGGGAATATGTCCCAGGATTTTCGCCCGGAAGCCAGCCGGGTATGCGGATGAGAACTACGCGCACGGCGGTCACGATGCTCCCGCGGGACCCAGCGGATTCGACTGGGGCATCGGGAGTGCGATTACGACAGCGATCCGGATGCTCGACTGGTTCGGAGATTTGTGGGTTGACGTGTACGGCGGCTGGGCGCTGGGCATTGATGCGCTCACCGTGACCTCATGTCGGCGCGAAGGTGATGTGTGGCAACTGGCCGTAGATGCGCCTTTGAGACACGCTGACACCGTGACGGTAAAAGGCAACCCCGGCGAAGGAGAGCCGGTTTACCTCTCACTGAACGGACAGCAACCGGTCCTCCTCACCGACGAAGCCCTGAGGAAAGGAACGACGGTGCGCCTGTACCCGCCGGGAGAGTATCCGTACGGCGGATGAAAAACGCCCTCGCTTCACACGAAGCGGGGGCGTCAAATGAGTAGCGGCGCAGGGACTTGAACCCCGGACACGCGGATTATGATTCCGCTGCTCTAACCAGCTGAGCTACGCCGCCGTAGATCAGATATCTAATCTACGCAGGATCCGCCATCCGGGCAAGCTCCTCTACGTTCTTCCGCGCGCCTTCCGGAGAAACGTCGGCATCCGCAGATCCGCAGAGTCGGTGTTTCCGGCGTAGATCCCGTATTGCCGCGGTAGTTCGCGGTCCAGCGATTCCCGCGGGACAGATGAAACAGGCGCTGCCTTCGGCTCCCTGGGAACAAGGATGTGCGCCGCACTTCCCAGCGACGCGGGTTCTTCCGCCGGGGCCTGGAGGGGCTCTTGTTGTTTCCGCTGCCAGGCAGGTATCTGAAGTTCGTTTTCTGTCATCGGAATGTTGACGATCGGTTCGACCGTTTTGCGCTGGACCGTCTCATCAACGGGCAACTCAACGGGTTCCGGCACGGACTCCGCAACGGGCTCCGGTTCCGGTTCCAATGTGCTGACCGAGACCGTCGGAGACGCCGGTACGGCGAAAGGCTTCTGCGCGGGAGTCATGATATCCCTGGTGAACGTGCTCGGGCAACGGCTCTCGAACCCGGTCGCGATGACTGTGACCCGAATTTCGCCTTCCGGAACGCTGTCGTCGAGAACGACCCCGAAGAACACATCCGCATCGGCTCCGGCTTCCCGGTTCACCACCGACATCGCCGCGTTTACGTCTTCCTGCGGCAACGACGAATTGGAGGTGATATTTACCAGGAGTCCTTTTGCGCCCCTGATCGACACGTCCTCGAGCAAGGGGCTTGCGATAGCGATTTCCGCGGCCCTGCTTGCGGCGTTTTCCCCCGTCGCCACGCCGCTTCCCATGGTGGCGTCGCCTCGATGGCTCATCACGGTCCGCACGTCGGCGAAATCGAGATTGATCAGCCCTGGAACCAGGATGATATCGGTGATTCCTTGGACGGCCTGGAGAAGCACTTTGTCTGCTTCCCGGAACGCATCGTTGATCGGTGTCCGGGGTGGCAGCACCTGCAGCAGGCGCTCATTGGATATCACGATGAGCGTGTCGACCGCCTCCCGGAGTGCTTCAAGGCCTTCTGCCGCTCTGCGCAGGCGTTTCGGCTGCTCGAAGGCGAAAGGAGTAGTCACCACGCCGACCGTGAGAGCACCTATCTCTCGCGCTATCTGGGCAACTACCGGCGATGCTCCCGTGCCAGTTCCGCCGCCCATACCGGCCGTGATGAAGACCATGTCAGATCCACCCAACGCGTCGGCAACGCGATCCCTGTCCTCGTCTATCGCCTGTCTGCCGATCTCCGGACGGCCCCCGGCGCCGAGACCTTTGGTTACGTTGTTCCCGATACAGATCTGCGTGGTTGCGCCAGAGCGGTGGAGCACCTGCTGGTCCGTGTTGATGGCGATAAATTCAACGCGCGAAAGGCCGCTGTCGACCATCCTTCGAATCGCGTTGCCGCCACCACCTCCGACACCGATGACTTTGATCCTTGCCACCGGTTCCTGCTCGTGGATCAGTTCGAAGTTGTCATTTGACATTTCTCCACCTCCTCTGCTCCGAAACCCTCGCGGCAACCCTTCCATGCCCGACCACTCCGGCTTCCTCGCAGTTGTTTTGAGACGTTCCCGACGAGTTTGCTTTTTATGCGAAGAATTCCTTCAACCAACGACGCATGCTCTCGAGCGGCTTTCTCTGCATCTCCTGATTGAGTCTCTCAAGCTCTTTCTCAGCATCTGTCATGGACATCGTCTGCGGCGTTTTCAGCAATTGACTGGCTCCAAAGAGAACCAGTCCCACTCCGGTAGCGTTCGCCGGCGTCGCCACGCTTTCCCGAATTCCGCCAACCCCGAGCGGATAGCCGATTCGGACGGGGACGCCGAAAACACGTTGCGCGAGTTCAGCCGCACCCTTGACCATCGCCCCGCCGCCAGTCACCACAACCCCGCTCGCCAGATACTCCTGGTGGCCGGATTTCCGAATCTCGAACCAGGCAGCCCCCAGCAACTCCACCATGCGCATCTCGATAATTCGCGCAAGTTCGACTGAGAATTTCGGTTCCGGTATCTTCGCGTCGAGGACTGCCCGCGTGTTTTCGCGGAGGAAACGGATATCGGGTTGTTCCCTTGGATCTTCGGGCAGGTCATGTTCCTGTTCCGCGAGTTGCCGGGACGCACGCCCGTATTGCTTTTTCAGTTGCTCCGCCTCGCTCATGAGGATCGAACAGCCGATTGCGATGTCGCTCGTCACGTACGCGCTGCCGATGCTCAACACTGCGGTGTGCCGTATGCATCTCCGGTGGTACACTGCGATATCCGTGGTGCCGCCACCGATATCCAGCATTGCGACGCCCCATTCTTGTTCGTCAGGAGACAACACGGCCAGTGCGCTCGCAAGTGGCTGAATGACTATGCCCGCGACCTGGAGCCCTGCGCGTTGGACCGCGCGCCGCAGATTCTGTTCGGCAGTGGCGGCGCCGCGTACGATGTGGACTTCTCCTTCAAGGCGCGAACCCGCCAGTCCGATGGGTTGAATGATGTGCTTCTGGTCGTCTACGCGGTACTCCTGCGGAATCACATGAATTACGGTCATGTCTGCAGGCATTGAAACGTTCTGGGCGTGGTCTATGACCCTCTTGACGTCTTCTTCCGAGATCTCGTTTGTGATTTTCCCGACAGTAACTGCCGCGTGGCTGTTTATCCCACGGATGTGCTCTCCTCCAATACCGACGTACACGGAGGGGATTCGGCACCCGGCCATATGTTGTGCTCGTTCCACGGACTTCTGGATGGAATCCACGGTCTCATCCAGATTGACTATCATTCCGCGTTCCACACCGCGGGATTCCGTCTGGCCGACACCAATGACAGACACCGCTTCCGACTCATCGACCTCTGCGATGATCGTGGTAACTTTCGTGGTGCCGACATCAAGACCGGCGACAATTCGCCCTAGCGGCATCGGTCAGATCCTTATATCCTGTCGCCGCTCGCCGACGGAGTAGACGATACGGCCAGGTGCCCGAGGAAACGAGCATCAAGGTGCGATGCGGTCATAAGAAGATCCGGTTCGTACGCAATTACCGACGCAAGCATCACCAGCCTGTCTCTTCCCGGAATCTTGGGCAACGATACAGGTGTCCCCCGCGGGGAGAGGATGAGCACCATCCGCGCTGAATCCGCAAGAGAGAGCTCTGAAACCGTGTTTCGCAGCAAGGGGAACTCCGCGACGACTGCGAGCGCCCGCCCTGCCGGTTCCAGCTCTTCACGCCGCGGGAATGGTGTGCCCTGTAACCCGGTTACGATGGGCAGGTCCGGCACAGTGCGGCCGTTCAGCGGCGTTACAAAGCCTTCTTCGTCCATGAGGTAGCAGCGATCCAACTGAAACACTGCGACGGGTGTGCGCTCGACTACCTCGACACGGACTCTGCCTTGCAGATGGCGTGAGACTCGTACGTCGCGCACCCATGGCACCGATTTGACCCCCGCGATCACGGCGTTGACGTCGAGCGCAAGAAGAGGCGATCCACGCCGGATGCCCGCCGCGTCACGAATTGTTCGCGCGTCCACCCGGTCTGTTCCCACGACGATAACGTCGTGAATGGCGAGCAAGGGAAGGCGGATGATCCCGTACCCTGTACCCCACAAGACAGCCCCTGCGGCGACGTACCCGACGAATGCCACTATGCGTGCGATCCAGGGCCACCTCGAAAGGACCCGGATTCTGCGGGTTACGAACCCCTCCCACACTCGCCGGGAGAGGCCGGTGCCGCTTTCTGACGTTTTGGGAGGCATTTCTTCCGTCATGTCAGCTGGTCTCCTCCATTTCAGCCAGAGCGGTACCCACCTTCCAGATGTCACCCGCGCCGATTGTCAAGATGATGTCGCCGTCCCTCGCAGAGTCGCGCAGAATGGCAGTGGCTTCTTCGTGGGAATGGACCTCACGCACATCCTTTGCGCCCGCCCGCGAGCACGCCTCCGCAACAAGTCCGCTGGTTACCCCCTCGATCGGGGTCTCGCGCGAAGGATAGATGTCCAGGACCAGCACGAGTTCTGCCATTGCAAGTGCAGCGCCGAACTCCTTGTACATGTCCCGAGTACGGCTGAACAGATGCGGCTGGAACGCCACCAGCAATCTCGCGCCTTCTCTCGCCATGGTGCGTGCCGTGTCCAGCGTCACCCGTACCGCCGTCGGGTGGTGGGCGAAATCGTCAATGATTGTTGCCCCGTGAATTTTTCCCCTTGTCTGGAAGCGGCGGTTCACGCCAGAGAAGCCCTCCAGTCCTTCCCGAATCTGTTGCAAGGAAACGCCGAGGTCCCGTGCGACCACGATCGCGGCGAGCGCGTTCTGGACGTTGTGCCGACCGGGGACGCCCAGTGCTACCTCGCCCAGGTCCTCTCCGTCCGCAACGACCGTAAAACGACTCCCTTTCTCCCATGTATGGACGTCAATCGCACGGACATCCGCATCGCCTGCGAACCCGTACGTGACGACTCTCCTGCGAATGGACGGGATGAGGGCGCGAACATTCGGATCATCTATTCCGAGAATGGCGACACCGTAAAACGGCAATCGCTCGAGATAGGCTTTGAACGCACTCTCGATGTCGGCGAGATCGCGATAGCAGTCGAGGTGATCCGCCTCGAGAGTGGTTATCACGCCGATTGTGGGGAACATCCGCAGAAACGTCCGCGCGTATTCGTCCGCTTCCACGACGAAGTAGCCGCCTTTGCCCAGAATCCCGCTAGATCCCAGACTTTTCGTGATCCCGCCGACGATGATCGTCGGTGCCATTCCCGCATGCGTCAGAAGCTGACCGACCATTGAAGTCGTCGTAGTTTTCCCATGGGTCCCCGCGATTCCGATGGTGAACCTCATCCGGGTCAACTCGCCCAGCATTTCCGACCGTTCAATGACCGGTATTTTCCCTGCCTGAGCGGCGAGCAACTCGGGGTTGTCCGCCTTAACGGCAGAGGAGTAGACTACGACCTGGGCGCCGCGGACATTGTCGGGGTCATGCCCTTCCGCTACAGGGATGCCAATTGATTCAAGGCGAGCCGTCACGGGACTGAGAACCTTGTCAGAACCCGTCACTGCGAACCCGAGAGAGTGCAATACCTCAGCAATTCCGCTCATTCCACTGCCGCCGATTCCGACCATGTGGATCCGGTGGATTTTGTGGAACATGGGAACTGCGCTCTCACCGTTCATTCTGTGTCCTCTTTCACTTCTTCTTCACCTTCTCTCAAGCGGCGCTGGCGAGAAAGGTTGAGGAGAAGTCCGGTCCCGGCAAGATTGAGCACGAGGGAGGAACCTCCATAACTGATAAATGGCAGCGGCAATCCGGTTGTCGGCATGAGTGCCGTCATTACTGCCATATTCAGCAAGGCGTACATCAGAATGTTCGCGGTGAGGCCCGTTGCAAGCAGGAATCGAAAAAGCGTCGGTTGCTGGTACGCGATCCGAAGTCCGCGCCAGCCAAAGAGGCAGAAGAGCAGAACAACGGCAACCGTGCCTATGAACCCAAATTCCTCACCGATTATCGGGAGGATCGAATCCGTATACGGCTCAGGCAGGAAAAAGTATTTCTGGATGCTTCTCCCGAGGCCCCTTCCGAGTAGTCCGCCAGAACCCATGGCGACAAAGCCTTGCTGGATCTGGTATCCTGCTTCAAGCCGCTTCAATCTGTACGGCTCAATGATTATCAGGACGTACACAGCAAGGCCGACGGCACCGATCAAGGGCAGAATGTGCCGCAAACGAATGTTGGCGACGAACATCATCACTCCGAATACCGAAGCCATTGCCACGGCCGTCCCAACATCCGGCTCGAGCACAATTATGCCCAGCGGTACGCAGAGCAGCCCGATAAGGGGCAAAACACCGTCCTTGAGGCTTTCCAGTCTTTCCTGATGCTTCGTCAAACGGTCAGCAAGGTAGAGAACCAGCGCAAATTTGACGATTTCAGAGGGCTGCAGGGTCAATCCCAGGAGGCTCACCCAGCTTCGCGCGCCTTTGTAGGCAACGCTGAACAGAGCGGGCAACAAGAGGAGCAAGAAAGATGCCAGCGCGAGATGCGGAAAATACTTCCGCACTCGATCCACCGGGACAAACAAGGCGGCGAGAAGGCACAAAAACCCCAACACCGCGCGGGTAACCTGCCGGACCATGAAATGGGCTGGCCCACCGAACTTTTCCGCGGCGATGACACTGCTTGAGCTGTACACCATCGTTGCGCCGAAACCGACGATCATGATTGTGACGGCCAGAAGGATGACGTCGAGCGGCTGAGAAGTACTGACGAGGGCTTGTTCTGCCGCGTCCGCTGTCCCCAATCCGACCGGTTCTCGGACGACCCGTTTGCGAGAACCACCGGTTTCACCGAGGCGTTCGTGCACCCAGTTCAAGGAATTCGCATCGATGAGTGGTGCTTCCACAGACGTTCTCTCCACGTTCAGGACAGTGCTTTCCTGAGATGGTCTATCACCAGCTCCATGTGCTCGCTGCGCGAACCTTTTACGAGAACGACATCGCCTTCTCTGAGGTTACTCCTGAGCCACTCGGCGCACGCTTCCTGAGTCTCGAACGCAGGTGTGTCGGAAGCGCCCGCGGATCGCGCACCCTGTGCGATCACGTTGCCGAGTTCGCCGACAGTGATGAGGTTCACACCGAGCCCGGCGACGTACGTGCCGACTTCGCGGTGAAGGGCGAGGCTCTGTTCACCCAGTTCACGCATACCGCCCAGGACAGCTATTCTTCGGCCGCCCTTCCCCGGCTCCAGCGTCATAAGGGTCTGCAAAGCGGCGCGGACAGAGGTGGGATTTGCATTGTATGCGTCATCCAGTACGAGAACGCCATGAATCCAGAGCGACCTCATTCTCCTGTCCGCCGGTTCCGTGCGAGCTATGCCGACGGCTGCCTCACCTGCCGGAATGCCGAGGGCATCGGCAGCGGCGATCGCAGCAAGCGCGTTGTAAACCATATGCCGGCCGGGAATCCGCAAATGGACTTCGGAGCCGTTGACCACAAAGCTCCAGCACCCATCCTGGCTCTGCTGCAACGTGGAAGCTTTGAAGGCGCAATCGCTTTCGATTCCAAACCACCGGATTGCTCCATCCCATCTTCTCGCCCGAGCTACGAGACCCACGTCGTCGCGATTCAATACGAGCCTGCGATCGCCCGTGAGCGTGCCGACCAGTTCCCATTTTGCGTCTACGAGAGCATCAAACGACGGGAAGCTCTCCAGGTGCGCCTGTCCGGTGTTCGTGATGACACCGACATTCGCTTCTGCGATCGTTCCGAGGAGATGGATTTCGCCTGCGTGATTCATGCCCATTTCAATCACTGCGGCGCGGTGTTCCTGCGTTATCTCAAGAAGCGTCAGCGGAACACCGAAGTGATTGTTGAGCGTGCCTTCGGTTCGCAGCACAGGTCCGAGTCCCGCAAGCGCTGCTGCGATGAATTCCTTGGTGGTTGTTTTGCCGTTCGAGCCGGTCACTGCGATCACCGGTATGGCGAATTTCCTTCTGTGGGCACGTGCCATTTTCTGAAGAGCGGCGACCGGGTCATCCACGGCGATGAGCGTGTAGATATCCCATTCACGCAGATGGGCTTCCGTCTTTTTCCTGTCTACCAGTGCAGCTTTCGCCCCTTTCGCGAACGCATCCGCGACGAACCGATGCCCGTCGTTGGTCTGCGTCGTAACGGCGACGAAGAGATCCCCATTATTCACTCGGCGGCTGTCAATCGAGACGCCGGTTACGGGCCCCTGACTGCCGTTGAGCACCGTCCCGCCAGTGATCTCGGCTATCTGTTCCGGGCTGTACGCGTCCACGGGTGATGTTTCCTTCCATTACGACTTTTTGATGGTTTCGCCAGCCAGTTCATCGAGAGCGGCACGTGCCTCCAACCGATCGTCGAAGGGATACCGGACGCCCTGAATTTCCTGATACGGTTCGTGTCCTTTGCCTGCGATAACTACTATGTCTCCGCGTCGTGCAACCGATATCGCGTGCCGGATCGCTGCCTTCCTGGATTCTATGCGTTCGAAGGTGCGATCCTTTGGTACACCTTTCGAAATTGCGTCCAGGATGGCCTCCGGGTCCTCAGAACGAGGGTTGTCCGACGTGAACACACAGATGTCCGAGGTCTCGGAAGCTATTCGTCCCATAACCGGTCGTTTGAACGGGTCACGATCTCCGCCGCAGCCGACAACGCAGATCACGCGTCCCGTGTTTCCTGTCATTCGACGTGCTGCCATCAGCACGTTTTCCAACGCATCAGGTGTATGGGCGTAATCCACGACGACCGTGAGATCCTGACCCGCCTGAACTGGCTCGAATCGGCCCGGAACGGGTTTGGCGTTTTTCAACCCCTTCGCTATCTCCTCCGGTGCGAGCCCGAGTGCCAGCCCCGTTCCGATTGCGGCCATTGCGTTGGCGACGTTGAACCTTCCCACGAGCGGCATTTCCAGTGTAACGGTTCCCTGCGGCAACTTCATTCTGCCTCTGATCCAGGGCAGATCCACTATTTCCACCGGATGGATGTCTGCAGACGGCGAAAATCCGTAAGTAAGCACTCTCGCACCCGTAAGTCCAACGAGCTTTTGACCATGGTGGTCGTCGATATTGATTACTGCGGTACTCGACGGTGCGAGATCCTCAAAGAGACGCGCCTTCGCGCGGAAATATTCATCAAGCGATCCGTGAAAATCCAGATGGTCCGTAGTCAGGTTCGTGAACACAGCCACCCTGAAGCTCAGACCCCAGACCCTGTCGAGAGCGAGGCCGTGTGACGATACCTCCATAGCCGTAAGCGTTGAACCGGCATCGTTCAGTGCTTTCAGAAGCCTGCGCAGTTCGTGTGCTTCGGGTGTGGTGTTCCACGCCGTGTCGAACGGGAAGTCCTCACCGCGAAGGGTTGCACCGAGGGTTCCTATCGTGGAAGGGACGAAGCCACCTGCAGCGCCGACCGAGCCAACAAGGCGGACAGTTGTGGTTTTTCCATTCGTGCCTGTGACACCCACCAGCGCGGTGTTCCTGTCTGCGTTCCCGTACCAGGCAATGGCCACAACCGCAAGCGCTCTCCGGACATCGGGGACCACGATCTGGGGTACAGCCAGCCCCTCAATTTGTACGGGTGTGAGCACAGCAGAAGCTCCTTGCTCGCACGCATGCGCAGCGAACCTCCACCCATCGACCTTTGAACCGGGTAACGCACAGAAAAGGGCTCCCTTGCGAGCCGTGCGCGAGTCAGTAACGATGCAGGTCAGCGGCTGGTCACTGGCACCGCCTCCAACAAGCACACTTCCCGGAACGGCGTCCGCAATCGCCTTCGCAGTCCACGGCGCACGCGTCACCGGCTTCGTCCCCTTCGGATTATTGTTGCACCCAGTGACGTCGGCTTTGACGCAACGTCACTTCCACCGATCATCACAACATCCGCGTCATCCACACCCGCCTCAGGCTCCTGGCATTCCCCGGAAGGCGTATCCCGACCATCTGGTTCCAACATTGCTCCCGTTGTTCCGAGAGTTCGTTGACATCGCAACACGACAGTACAGCCCGGTTCGGGTAGTGCACCCGGCGGAGGTTCCTGGGCAATGACGATTCCGCTGCCTTCCCATCGGGGAAGAAAACCCGCGGCCGAGAGGGTCGCTACCGCCTGCCGCACCGGTGTTCCCGTCACGTCCGGTAATGCGTTGGCAGGTCCCCCACGTTCGGCAAGTGTCATCAACGCCGGTCGGTTCGGAGATACACGGCAATCCGGCGGTGGCCATTGCGAAACCACTACTGAACCGCGGCCAGAACTGCGAACCGGGATTCCGAGCGATGCCAATCGGGCAGTAGCGCCGATTTCCGACATGCCAACAACGTCCGGCATTCGCGGGTAGACGGCATCAGAGGGTCTCTTTAGAACAGCCGCATCCCGGTTAATGATCCGGGTCATGATGTTTTTGAACACGGGTCCAGCGACCGTGGCCCCGTAATAACTACCCTGGGGCTTCGTGACAGAAACCACGCATACGAGCCGCGGGTCCATGTCCGGGAGGAACCCGATGAACGATGCGATGTAGGCTCCGTGCTCATACCCGCGCCGGCCAGCCGCCGCCATCTGCGCGGTGCCGGTCTTCCCTCCGACGCGTACGCCAGGGATCGCGGCTTTCTTCCCGGTACCTTTTTCAACCACGCCGCAGAGCATGTTCACCATGGAATCCGCC
Source organism: Candidatus Latescibacterota bacterium (assembly GCA_022706085.1). GTDB lineage: Bacteria > Latescibacterota > MWCZ01 > MWCZ01 > MWCZ01 > MWCZ01. The sequence goes on from JAKJDF010000003.1 coordinate 30,546, forward strand.
ACCGCTGCCGGAATGACCTGTCTTACCTTTCTCGGTTCAAATGCGTGGATGATTCTCCCATCGGGAGTCGTGATTCTCTCGACCACGCGGGGCGCCATGAGTACCCCGCCATTCGCTATCGCACCGTAGGCGACGGCCATTTGCAGCGCGGTAACTCCCACTTCCTGACCCATTGCGATAGTCGCGTGCGTTCGCGCGGACCAGCGCGAAGGCCGCGCAAGCAATCCCCTTGTCTCACCGGGGAGGTCAACGTTCGTGACGGAACCGAGGCCGAACGCACGCATGTACCGATAAAAAGTCTCGGACGATATGCGCTGGGAGATCTTTATCGTTCCAACGTTCGAAGAGTGCGCGATGACGCCCCGGACGTCCAGAACGCCGTTGGGGTGACTATCGCGAATCATCCCGCCGGCGACACTGATACGTCCCCCCTGGCAATCGATCATGTCGTCCGGCGTCACCTTTCCTTCAGCCATCGCCGCGGACACCGTTATCGCCTTGAACATGGAGCCGGGTTCGTAAGGGTCCGTGATGGCACGGTTCCGCCGAAGCGCTCCGTTTCTCGTCTGGGAGGACTCATCGGGGTTGTACGTAGGCACGTTGGCCATTGCCCGGATGGCGCCGGTAGATGCTTCATAAAGGACAGCCAACCCTCCGGCCGCATGCAAGGAATCGACCATTTTGGCAAGTTCTTGCTCTACGATCGCCTGGTAGTCGGCATCAATGGTCAGTGTCAGGTCGTTTCCGTGCACGGGTGGCATAAGCGGCTGGGCGGTGTTCGGGACCTGTTCTCCAAGCCCGTCCACAAGCGAGATCATCCACCCGTCTTTCCCGCGCAACTGCTGGTTGTAGACTGCCTCGAGACCCTCGCCCCCAACATTGTCTATGGAAACGTGCCCCAGCACCTGTCCGGCGAGTCCCCCAAGAGGGTGTTTTCTCTTGGTGACCGGGTGTATCGTCATCGCGTGGGGCGCAAGCGCGAATATCCGTTGCGCCTGGTCCGTCTCGATATTCCGTGCCACCCATGCGAACGCTCGTCCGGGTTTCGAGATTCTCTGGTATATGCGCTGCGCAGGTTCGCCCGAAATTTCGGACACCCGTTCAGAAAGCGATTTCATCTCGGTGAGTTTGCGTGGATTCACGGAGACGGAAGCCGCGGCAAGACTTACTGCAAGATCGCGCCCGGTTCGGTCGGTGATTTTGCCTCGTCTCGCAGCGAGGGTTATCTGCCGTTCCTGTTGTCCCGCTGCCTTTGCAAGGTATTTCTCGTGGTCAAAAATCTGTATTTTGGCGAGACGACTTGTGATTGCACCCAAGCCGAGGAGCCACATAATTCCAACAAGCACCAGCCGGATGGTGTGAGCCTTCTGCGCGGGGCCGTCGTAGGGTTTGTACCTTGGCTCGAAGCGAGGGGTTTGTCCGGGAACAGCCACGACATCGGGGCGCGGCGGATTCGCCTCCGCCGGTGCAGTTCTCAGCTCTCCGGGAAACGGCAGCCCCGGCCGTTTGTGGTCGGTATCCGGCGCCGGCACGCGCCGACGGACGGCCGACGCGTCGAGTGCAACATCCCGTTCCAGACCAGGTTCATGTTGCGTTGTTGGCATCGGCTCCGCCTCGTGGTATCCCCAAAAACACCGTGTTCGCTCTTGCAATCGCGGCCTATTGCCCTGACGACGATCGAGAGCGCATCGCACGCAAAATCTCTGTTCCTGTTGCCCTGCATTCCGCCAACGAATCCGGAGATCCGAGCGACCCGATTGCAGGTACGTCGATCGGTGGCGTCGTGGGCTCCACGAGCCCCAATCGTTCGCTCACTATGTCCTTGATCCTTGCGGCGTGAGAGAGGGCAGTCGCGTGGGCGCGCAGCTTGTCCTGCTCATCCAGCAACTCCCTCCGTTCGGCACGCAATTGCTCCAGGCGCAGGGCCAGCTGGCGCGAATGCCAACCTTTCCACACGAACGCGATCATCGTCGCAACGGCCAGCGCCACGATGACCGCACCCCAGAGCAGGTTGTGGGCCCTCACAATCGCTCCGCCACGCGCATGCGCGCGCTTCTCGAACGCGAATTTTCCGCGATTTCTTGTGATGTCGGCACTACTGCCCGGCGTGTAATCGTCCTCATCCGTGGGAAGTGTCCGCATCGACATTCAGGCACGATGGGCGGGCAGATGCAGCCCCGGGCTTCCATTCTTATCCATTCCTTTACCGCCCTGTCCTCGAGCGAGTGGTACGAAATCACCACCAGCCGTCCACCACGTTCAAGCATGTCCGGCACAAGTTCTAGAACCCGTTTCAACGAAGCCAGCTCGTCGTTCACCGCGATTCTGAGTGCCTGAAACACTCGCGACAGCGTTTTTTCGGGGCGCGTTCCCCGGCGGCCTATCGCTTCCACCAAGTCCGAGGTGGTTGTCAGAGGCCGACGGCTTCTTGACTGGCAGATCGATCGAGCAATGGATGCGGCATGCGGCTCCTCGCCGAAAACGCGAAAAAGACGCGCAAGCTCGCGTTCCGGCCATTCGTTCACAATGGTGGCCGCCGGAGTCTCCGTGTCAGGTCCCATGCGCATATCTATGGGTCCTTTCAGCCGATGGCTGAACCCGCGTTCCGGTTCGTCGAGTTGTCGCGACGACACTCCCAGATCAAACAGAATCCCTGAGATGGGCCCCAGTTTCGCATTTTCGACGAGTTCGTCGAGACGTGCAAACGATGCCCGCACGAAAATGACGCGGTCTTTGTACTGATTGAGGCGATCCGCCGCGCGTTCAAGGGCCTCCGGATCTCTGTCCAAGGCCAGAAGCCGGCCGCCTCCGGCCAACCGTTCGCAAATCTTCTCTGCGTGCCCTCCGTCACCTACGGTTGCATCGACGTACGAACCGTCATTTCGCCAGACTAGTGCCTCGACCGCCTGATCTGCCAGAACCGGCACGTGCCATCGGGAAGGTTCTGGCATCCGGATCAACCGCTCTGTCGGTTCTGTCGGAACGAAACGAGGTTCCGCATGTTCTGTTCAAAAGAATTTTCCGCAGCCGCTATCGCCGCTTCGTAACGATCAGGATTCCAGATCTCGATCCGATAGGTGACGCCGACAAACAACGCTTCCGATCTTATGTCCACTGCTTTCAGCAAGTACGCAGGAATCGAGATGCGGCCTTGACCATCCAGCCTGGCTTCGCAGGCGTGAGACGTCATGACGCGGATCTCGTTGCGCTTCTCAAACGAGGGTGCATCGTTAAGGGCGAGTTCCCACTGCTCCGCGAGATTCTGCCACGTGTCGAGAGGATACGCGAAAAGGCACCCGTCCAGCCCCCGCGTGACATACAGAGTCCCCTGCGACTCGGGAAGCATCGCCTTGCGGATGGCACGCGGGACCTGGATCCGCCCCTGCGCATCCACGACGTGGCGGTAGTTGCCGACGAAACTGGCCTGTCGCCGAACAACTCCGAGTGGACCGGTCGCCATGGGATTATCCTGTTCACAGGGGTGGGACGGTTCCGGGTGCCGGATGTGCGCGCCCCTCAATCGAACCGAATTCAGCCAATTCTCCCCTAATTGCCCCTGCCCACCACTAGGATATGCACGGACATAGTTTCCGTCAAGACGCCAAGAGGTTTTTTTTTGCCTCTGGGAGGGGCTTTCCATTTTTAATCTATAAAAAACAACACATTACATGCTAACGAGTTTTTTTTATTCATCGCCTCGACAGGAAGGGACGAGCGGCAGGATCGATGTTTGGGGAGTGAAGGCGAAGGAGCGGTGGTCGGTGATCGAGGAATCAGGAGGAGACTCTTTCCCGTTCGGCCCGGAGACGCGCAATATCGCGCTCCAGCGCGCCAATCCGGCGGAGCAGGTGGAGGATGTACAACACTGCCCCCAGCCAGACAGCGCCGTACGCGGCCACGACGAAATGGGCGTTTTTCCACGGGGAGACATCACCCACCAGAGTGTCCCCCGCCCACGCCTGCCCCGAAGCGAACAGGATGCAGGAAAAGAGCACCAGAAAAACAAACGCCGGGCGCAGTCTGGCGCACGCATGGTTCTCCATCGGAATACCCCTGTCTTTTTCAGCCTGCGCCGTACCGCAGGTCATTGATCTGTTCGGCCGCGCGCAGAATGCGATACCTCAGCGAGAGCATCACTCCAAAAAGCAGCGTAAACGTCGCCAGGGAAACGACCAGAGCCATCAAAAAATCAGCAGGAAGCCCGCTCGCGAACCCCCGTTGAGACAGCACCACTGCCTCCGGGTGGAGGCCTCGCCACAGCACAACCGAAAAATGGATCACCGGTACGTCAAGTGCCCCTAAAAGCCCCAGAACGGCACAGAACCGCGCGGCTTTCTCCGGCTCTTCGACGAATTCCCGGAGCAGAAGATAGGCTATTTCTATGAGCCACAGGACGAAGGTAGTTGTGAGGCGGGCATCCCACACCCAGTACGCACCCCAGGCAGGTCGCGCCCACAGAGGCCCCGTTACGAGTACAAGGGTCGTGAATACTGTTCCGACTTCGATGGAGGCGTGGGCAAGATGATCCCAGTGTCTGGAACGTTTTGACAGATAGGCGACTCCCGAGCCGCTTCCAATGAAAAACGCGAGGTACGTGATCCACGCGCACGGCACATGGAAATAGAAGATCTTCTGCGTGAATCCCAGTCCTGCATCGAGCGGGGTTGCCACGAAGATCAGGTACAGGGAAACCGGAAAGCCGATCGCAGCAAGAACCGTCAGCGCATTCTGCGATCTCGACAACGTATCCTTTGTGATCAAGTCTCGTCCTTTCCATGGCAATACTTGTACTTCTTGCCACTCCCGCACGGACACGGCGAATTGCGGCTTACACGGGGTACGGCCTTTGTCTGCTGCGGCGCAGATCTGGGTCCAGAAGCACGGGCTGCGGTCACCGGCTTCCGTGCGCCACGCCCGCCCACCGTGCGGATTTCAGGCTCCGCGACGGCCACGGGCGCGCCCTCTCCCGCAACAACACCTTCCAACTCGGCATGGGTGGCCATCAACTCCGCCGCGGCGCGTCTGCGTGCCTCGACTTCGCGTTCCGAAGGAAGTTGTGACTTGAATACGATTTCCAGCGTCTGCCGGTCGATTTCGCGGATGAGGTTTTCGAATATGTCGTACGCTTCACGTTTGAATTCGACCACGGGGTCCTTCTGACCATACTGGCGAAGATGAATTCCGCCTTTCATGTCCTCGATGTCAGTGAGGTGTTCGCGCCAGCGGTCGTCAACAGCAGACAAGACCGCGATTTTGTGCAGTCGACGCACAAAAACCTCTTCGTCCTCTGCGCCTTGTCTACGGGCCTCGCGCCGAAGTTCGTTGCAGCGGGCATCGTACTTTGAGAGAACCGCATTCGTCACCCTCTGTCGGATCACCTCATCTGAGACCATTTCCTCAGGTCCGAAACGGAGGTTCGCCTCCACCCCGAATCTCTTGCTCAGTTCCGCATTGAGTGCACCGAAATCCCAGCCCTCCCCATCATTCTCGTTTTCGGAAAATCGGGTGATGATGTCGTCAATCGCGTTCATGGTCAGCGACCGGATCTCGCCTGTCAGATCGTCATTCTCCAGAGCAAACCGGCGGCGGTCATAAATGACTTCGCGTTGCTGGTTCATCACATCGTCGTAGTCCAGCAAACGCTTTCTTATCTCGAAATTGTTCGCCTCGATCGTACGCTGGTTTCGATCGATGGCTTTCGTTACGAGCGGTGACTGGATTACTTCGCCTTCCTGAGCACCCAGTCGCGTCATGATATTCGCAATACGCTCTGAGCCAAAAAGGCGCATGAGGTCATCTTCCAGTGAAAGAAAGAACTGGGAAGCGCCCGGATCACCTTGTCGCCCGGACCTGCCTCTGAGCTGGCGGTCAATACGGCGCGCGTCGTGCCGTTCCGTTCCGATGATGTGCAGGCCGCAGGGTTGTTTTTCCAGACAGTCTTTGATGGTCATGCCGTCTGCAGTTACTGTGCTTTCAGGAAGGCCGCTGCGAAGCTTGCACTCGTCGCATTTGATGAGGCTTCTCGGAATCTTGATGTCGGTGCCGCGTCCCGCCATGTTCGTCGCGATTGTTACTGCGTCGGGCTGGCCGGCTTTCGCAATGATCTCCGCTTCGATCTGGTGGTATTTGGCGTTCAGAACAGAGTGCGCGATGCCTTTGCGCTTCAACATCCTGCTGAGAAGTTCGCTCGTTTCGACGGATCGCGTTCCGATGAGCACGGGCAGATGCTGCTGGTGCAGTTGTTCTACCTCTTCCACTACGGCGTTGAACTTCTCCCGCTTCGTGCGGAAGATCACATCGTCCAGATCGATTCGCCTCACAGGCTTGTTCGTCGGGATGACGATGACTTCCAGCTTGTAGATTCCCCACAACTCATCTTCTTCGGTTTCTGCGGTACCCGTCATGCCTGCGAGTTTGTCGTACATGCGGAAATAATTCTGAACGGTAATGGTGGCGACGGTTTGTGTGTCACGTTCCACCGTGACGTTTTCTTTTGCTTCAAGAGCTTGATGCAGTCCGTCGGAATACCGTCGCCCCGGTTGAAGCCTCCCCGTAAACTCGTCGACGATAACTACCTTGTCGTCCTGAACCACATAGCTTACGTCGCGTTCAAACAACCCGTACGCACGGATCAGGTTGGACATACCGTGGATGCGATCAGCCGCATCCGCGTAGCTCGAATACTGGAAATCGATGAGCTTCCTCTTCTGGTCCTCCGAAAAAACGGTGCTTTTCTCGATCAATTCCAGGTTTTCGCTGAGGTCGGGAAGGATGAACTTCCGCCTGGAATCGTCGAAATACACGCGGAACATGTCTTCGAGGAGTGCGAATTTCTGATCCGCTGAGAGGATGTCATTCTGCTCAATATGGTGCAGGATCTGGGCCAGATCGGGCAGGACAAGCCTTCGGGTCTGCGCCTCCACGTACGCGCGATACGCATCGGCCAGCAGCTCCGCTTTCGCAGGAGTATCCAGCGCTTCGTTCTGAGTGATGAACGCTGTTACGTCGTCGAAAGATGGACGCGAAAGCCCTTCTCGCTCCGCCGCAGCAAACGCCTCCGACAGAGCTTTGGTGAGGTCCGCTTTGTCCTGGTTCGTCAGATACTCATTTGCCGAGATTCGTTCCTCGATTTCTCTTCCAGGGTACGAGAGACGTTTGATGGCCTCTTTGACCCAGTTCGACGCCAGCTCGAGCGTTCTTGCACGCCGGGAGTCCCCGTCCGGGTGTGCATCGTCGCCCGGATTTTCGGCTTCGTCTGTCAGCGAGAATCGGATGAAACCGCGGGACGCGTAGTCCACGGCCAACGCGAACTGCTCCTTGAGCAGCACGCGCTTCTGTTCGTCGGTGAGCACCTCATCCAGTTCGACCGCGCGAACGACGTCGCCAGCTTCTGACGTGATCGCTCGCCCCTTGGTCTCATTGATGTACGCGCGGAATTCCTTCTCGAGGCGCTCCTGTTTGACGGCATCGTCAACGTTTTCATCGCGCTCGATGCGGCGGACCGTGTCCATGAGCGAAATGAAGCGCCTTTTGTCGTCGGAAAGCAAAAGGCGTGAACGCCCCTCGTCCGTGATCTCGGCCGAATGATTTTTCTCGTCGATTGAATAGAGCAATGGTTCGTCGAGTTCGGGAGTGCGCTTATCGCGCATGTAATCGAGTTCTACCCTGACGATCGCCTTTTTTACCTCACCGCTCTCGCAGAGCCGCATGAGTTTTCTTTGTTTCGGAGCGCCACGTTGAGCCTGCAACAGTTTTTTTGCGCCTGCGTATGTTTCACCCGCTTCCCACAGTCGCTCACCATCGTCGACGAGTTCCGCGACGATGCGGCTCTGCTCCTTTACCAGCTTTTCGACGCGAGGCTTGAGTTCTATGTAACGTTCGCTTTTGGACTCCGGTACCTGCCCGCTGATGATGAGAGGCGTCCGTGCCTCGTCGATAAGAAGCTGATCAGCCTCGTCCACGATTGCGAAATTGAAGCCCCGGTGACGAACATCGGCAATATCCCAGGCCATGTTGTCGTAGAGATAATCAAACCCGAACTGATCCTGTCTGCCGTAGGTTACATCACAGGCGTAGGCTTCCCTGCGGGAGATCGGAACAAGGTGGTACCCCTGAGTCTCATTCCAATCCACTTTGTAGCTTTCAATGCCATTGTTGGCGTTCGGGTCCTGAAGAACGGAAACCGAGAGGCCCAGCCAGTGGTAAATGGGACCATTCCAGCTTGCGTCGCGCCGGGCGAGGTAGTCATTCACGGTGACAAGGTGTGCACCTTTTCCGGGAAGCGCGTTGAGGTAGAGGGGCAATACGGCGACGAGAGTTTTACCTTCTCCGGTTGCCATTTCCGCGATTTTGCCTTGATGCAGAACGATGGCGCCCACGAGCTGAACATCGAACGGCACCATGAACCACGGAGTCATGTTCCCGCAGACATCCCATTCCATCTTGCGTTCGGTGAATCGCCGCATCGTCTCTTTAACAACGGCGAACGCCTCGACCATGAGATCATCCAGGGTCTCACCGCTTGCGAGTCGCTTCCTGAATTCGTCCGTTTTCCCTTTTAATGCATCGTCCGGCAAATCATGAAGCGACTCGTACTCCGCGTTTATCTCGGCAACGACAGGCCGAAGACGCTTGATTTCGCGTTTGCTCTTGTTGAAAAACCTTTTGAACAAATTCACAGCAAGACTCCCGTCTGTATCGCCGGTCGAAAGAAAGTCATCGGGAAACAGGCAGCTCCGGGGAGCACCAAGCCACTGGCAACAGCGGGCGACCGGATTCGATAGCGTGCCTGTAATACTCGAGATCAGTGCGCGAGATGGCAGTCAGCGGTTCAGGCAGATCATTCAACGCGAACCATTCCACTGCACTGCATTTCAACGGCTCATTGATGTGGGGAACCCCACGAATATGCCGGCAGACAAATGTAGGGGAAACCCAGTGCTGATGATCAGCCGGAATGATGTGATTGACAACGCGCAGAAGCCCTTCCGGCACAACCTCTATGTCGAGCTCCTCGCGTATTTCCCGGACAATCGCATCTTCAAAGCGCTCTCCAAATTCCAGCGCGCCCCCGGGGTTCTCCCATTGACCTCTCTGATTGCGAGCAGCGCTGCTCCTTCGGGCAAGCAGAATCCGCCCGTCAGAGCCAGTAATGATTCCGCCCACTCCGACGCCTATGTAGTGCTTTCCCGGTTGAAGATGCACGCGACATTTCTCCGTCCAACAAATGATAACCCATTAAATCTACGCCCGTACCCACAGGTTCTCAAGCGTACACCGTTCCTCCGGGCTTTGGTATTGACGGGAAGGCACCTATAATCTTCATTGTTCGCGCTGAGTCGGGGACCTCCTCCCGCCTTGCGCCTTACCACACTCCAAGGAGAAAGCGATGCCTCACACTCCGAAGTTTTACCCGTTTTCGGACGTGCCGGTATCAGACTCGTGTTGGTCGCTCTCAACCGGGCCCGACGGGCGCATCTACATTGCGGTCTGTTCCGAAGGGCTGGGTGGTGTCAGTGTCTACATTGCCCGGTACAATGATGAGCTCGATCGCCTCGATTACCTTGTGGACGCGTCGAAAGAGACAAACGATCCGCCCGACTCCGGGCGAGCGACCCAGTGCAAAATCCACTATTGCTTTTGCCCTTCCAGGCACGACGGCATTTTGTACGCGGCAACCCACCTCAGCGGTCCGGCGCTCGGTGACTTCCTGTATTCGCCCTGGGCTGACTGGAATGATCCGCGGAAAGCATTTCGCGGGTCAGCCTTGATGGCTTTGGATACGAAGACCGATACCGTTCTCTGGTGGGACACGATCGCTCCTCGCGAAGGTGCTCGATGCATGGCGTTGGACGAGCAACGAGGCAAGCTGTATTGCATCACGTACCCGCGGGACCATTTCGTGGTGTACGACATAAAGACGCGGTCGAGGAGGGACCTTGGCCGTATTGGCGCGATCAATTCGCAGATCGTGTTTACTGATCGAAAAGGCCGTGCGTACACATCTTCGGACATGGGACAACTCGTTCGGTACGATCCAGACCGCGACCGGTTGGAGGAAATCCCCGCTTATCTACCGTGCGAGCCGTATCAATCGCGCTGGCATTCGGTCTTTTATGATGCCGTTGCTTCGCCGGAAGGGGACTGCATTTACGGGGTGACGTGGCGAGAACATATGCATTTGTTCCGTTACTGGCCGGAAGAGGGGGAATTCGGGCGCGTCGAGGACTTCGGGCCGGTTACCCAGGAACGCGACCACTCGTACCCCGCGGATACCTTCTCCGACCATGCCGGAGGCCTCGTGTTTGGCGCGGACGGCATGCTCTACTTCGTGCATTCCCGCTGGCCGGAGAAATCGTCCTTCCCAACGCCGGAGGGCGCGGTAGGCGTCGTTTGTCAGGTGAACCCGCAGACGATGGAGAAAATGGACTTCGCCTATCTCAAGGAAGAGGGGCGCCCGTCCCAATACGTGTCCCGCGCCGGCAGAGACAGGTTCGGCAATCTGTATTTCGGCCATGTGGGCGGCACGCCGTCCGGTATGTTCCGGCTACCGATGGACAATCCGTCGGGGAGAAGCGATCTGCACGAGCCGTTGAGAACGTGGGGCTGACAATTCCAAGGAGCGACACCCATGGCACTTGATCTCCGCAACAAGCAATGGCCCGTGCATCCGTCGAAAAACCCGGAATTCGACCTCAGTTCGAGCCACGTGAAGAACATGGAAAAATACCACCATCGCAGTTTCACGCAGGAAGGAGCGATGGTGGCGATGCCGCTGGCATTCCCGGGAATCACCACGCCGATTCCGGCGGATGAGTGCGCCATCATCAGCCTCGGAATGGATTCCACGCGGATGGTCTTCGGTGGAACAGCCGGGCGGGCGGCACATGTGTTCGCGGCCATGACGCGTGGCGTTACAGGCATCGTTCACGATCTGGGAGTGATACCTGGCGCGACGGCCTGCACGGCCCTCATGCCGGCACCCGACCGAACCATTTTTGTCGCTGCCAGCGGTTCTTTCGGGGGCAGGCTCTACAGCCATCCGCCAGTGCCGTGGCCGTACGATTGCTTTCAGGAATGGGGTTTTTCCCGCCCCGGGTACACTGAAAAAGCTCACGTTTTTGCTGACGAGGGCATCGCCTGCGCAGTTTTCGATGAACTCCGCAAGACGATTTACGGCGTCTCCGACCGCACGGGTACCTTCTTCGCCGTGGAAACGGACCACGAGGAATGGGAAGTGCGCACCTTCGGCAAAGTGGATGCGGTGCACCGGTTTTCCCGCGTGCTGGTGCGGGATAACGTTGGCACTATCTGGGGCACCGCCTGCAATGGTTCGCTCTGGCGTTTCTGCCCGGAAGACGAAAGGCTTGTGGATCTCGATATCTGGATTCCATGCGCGGCGGGGAGGGAGATCCATAACCGCGCGGAGGCGTTTGCACTGGATCCGGTAACCGGAATCATTTACGGCAGCGGGAGTTCAGACGGGTTTCTGTTCGCCTTTGATCCGCAACAACAGACCGTTCGTTCTCTCGGAAAACCGGGGGTATCTCCGACGATCCGCGCCCTCACCGTGGGGAATGATGGAAGGCTCTTCGGCATGTGCGGTGGCGACGATGACATCGCTCATCTGTTCGTGTACGATCCTGCTGAAGGAACCTTGCGCGATATTGGTACCCCGGTTTCCCTTTACGGTGCTCGAACGTACGGCTATGTCTTCGCGTCGGCACTGACCGGCAAGGACGGGGAGCTGTTCTTCGGGCAGGCCGAACGCATGAGCCATGTCTGGCAGTATTTCCCGGCTGTTCCACGAAGGGAGAGGTCAGGAGGGTAACCGGGAGGCGAGGGTAGTTTCTGCAGTGTGTTGAGAGCGAGGGGCAGTTCGTGAACTGCCCCTACGATTTGGCCTCGCGCTGCAACATTTCGACCAGAGGCGCGTCGGCAGGCGGCATGGGCAGGGCTGCCAGTTCGCCCAACGTCACCCAGCGCAGGTCAGCGCACCCGATAGGGCGGGGTTCGTCAGTCCCCACCAGTTCTGCGCAGTAAAAGTGCAGATGGACGGTTCGGTCGGGGTACGCATGGCGGATCAGCGTGATTTTCTCCCCGACGATCGTGCGGACGCCCAGTTCCTCCCGCACTTCCCTCTCCAACGCCTCGGCGTGTGTCTCGCCCGGTTCCACCTTTCCGCCGGGGAACTCCCACAGGCCGCCCATGTGGGAATCGGGGTTGCGCCGCGTGACGAGAACCCCGCCATGTCGCAGAATCACCGCGGCGACGACTTCAATCGGGCAGCCGCTCATCCGGCGGGATGCAACACGTTCCAGATGGATTCGGCAATGGCGGCCATACCTGCGTCGCCCGGGTGGGCGGCAACGCCGGCGTGAGCGTAATCGCGCTCTGAACGAGCGTAATTCGCCTCATCGCTCCCGAGGTGACTGATATCCACAAAGGTTCCCCCGAGTCTGTCGGAGACTTTGCGGAGCACCGCGTCTTTCGCTGCGTCGGCCCAGAAACAGCTCCGCACGACGATCTGTGGCTCGTACCCGTGCCTGACCACTTTCAGCAACCGCTCCGTAGCGGCACCGAACATGCCCTGCTTCTCTTCGGTATCGAGGGCCTCCACGTTTTCCCCGATGGCCAGAACCACAAGGTCGGCCCGGAATCCGGCCAGCGGCATGAATTCGCCCGCGATATCGAACGTCGCGTACCCGCGTTCGAAAGCAACTCCGCTTTCCACCCGCGCTTCGGGCTCCCCACCTCCCCCATCTTCCGCGAACCGTTTCAGAAGGACATGGACGAAGTCCTTCTCCGGTGCGCTGGCTGCCATGCCCCAGTGCCCGAACCAGCCGATCTCCTCTTTGGGAGGGTGAATGGTGATGCTGTTGCCGATGAAGAGGATGCGTTTCGGTGTCATGTCAGTCTCCCTGTTTTGCGCGGTTTGGCTGAGTATTGAGAAAACAACGGCGCTCGGTTAAGTTCTGCAGATCCCCCGGCTGACAGCACAGGTAGGGAGCTGGTAGAGCGGCTTCGGCGAGGCCGCCGCGGTAAGCCCCCTCAAAAACATGTGCCGCCGACGGTCCCCCCCTTGAAGGCGCCATGCGGCGGTCTCGGCGAGACCGCCCTACCGCAACCATAGCTGCCGGTCCAAACTCCGGTACTGCACTGCCTCTGCAACGTGGCGGGCCGTTACTTGCGCGGAGCCGTCAAGGTCAGCGATGGTCCGGGCAACCTTCAGGATACGGTCGTGCGCGCGCGCGGAAAGGCCCATTTTTTGGATCGCCATACGCAGCAGTTCGTGACTCTGGTCGTCAATCCGGCAGTAGGTTCGCAAGTCCCTGCTTACCATTCGCGCGTTGCAGAAGAGCCCTTCCCGTTCGCGGAAGCGCTGCGCCTGAATGTCCCGCGCCCGGTTGACCCTCTCCCGGATCGCGGCTGAGCGCTCTCCGGTCGGGTCCGCAGCAAGCTCTTTGTACGGCACAGCCGGCACATTCACATGGATGTCAATGCGGTCAAGCAACGGGCCGGAGAGCTTGCTCATGTAACGCTCGATCATCTGCGGCGTGCAGGTGCATTTTCCGCTGGCGTCGCCGAAAAAGCCGCACGGGCAGGGATTGCACGACGCGACGAGCAGGAACTCGGCGGGATAGTCCAGCGAGGTGGCTGCGCGGGAAATGGTGACGCGGCCGTCCTCGAGTGGCTGGCGCAGCACCTCCAGCACGGTGCGCTTGAATTCCGGCAATTCGTCAAGGAAGAGCACCCCGTGGTGCGCGAGGCTGACTTCTCCCGGTTTCGGATACGTGCCACCACCGATGAGCCCGGCATCTGATATCGTGTGATGGGGAGACCGGAACGGGCGCGTGGCGATGAGTGCCTGCCCCGGTTCCATCTGTCCTGCCACCGAATGGATCTTCGTGACGGAAAGCGCTTCGTCCAGCGTCATGTCGGGGAGGATCGTGGGCATGCACCGGGCTAGCATGGTCTTCCCAGAACCGGGAGGGCCGATCATGATGACGTTGTGCCCTCCGGCGGCGGCGACCTCAAGCGCCCGTTTGACGTGCTGCTGGCCCTTTACGTCAAACATGTCCACAGTGTCGTCCACGTGGCGGGCAAACACGTCAGCGAGGTTGAGGGCGTGGGGAACGTGGCCAGCCGGATTCGCCAGGATATCCAGCGCCTCGTCGAGGTTCTTTGCGGCGTACACCTCGAGTCCTTCCACCAGAGCGGCTTCCTGAACATTGTCTGAGGGAACGATCATCATTCGCTTGCCTTCACGCTTCGCGGTCACCGCCATGGAAAGCACCCCGGGAACCGATCTAAGTGAACCGTCGAGGGAAAGCTCGCCGACAAGTACGGTGTGCGGGAGGTTTTCGCTTACCGCCTGTTCGCTCGCCGCGAGGATTCCGACGGCCATGGGAAGGTCGAACGCACTGCCTTCTTTGCGGATGTCAGCGGGAGCAAGGTTGATAGTGATGCGGCGGAGTGGAAAGTATAGACCGGTGTTCTTGACCGCGGCGATAACACGATCCCGGCTCTCCTTCACCGCTCCTTCAGGCAGGCCGACAATGGTGAACGACGGGACCTGCGAATCCAGATTTGCTTCGACATCGACTATGTACGCATCTACGCCATGTGTTGCCGCGGAGAACACGTGGGTCAACATGAAACGTTCTTCCCCTCGCCTGGGTAAGACTTCAGAATGTGATGTTCACTGGAAGAATCAGTATACGAACGACTTACACTTTGAGCGTAGTGGGTTCGACGTGAAGTATGGTTCAGCGCGATTGCCGGTTGCCCCGCTCCAACCACAGGTACAGCCCGCAGTCGCAAGCGACCCCGCTCAGACGAGAAGGGACTCCATTGGTATCCTTGCCATCACGCAATGGTGCTTCTCCGATGTGTAGACGATGAAGAGCGTTCCGTCGAACTCCACTGCGCTCGGGTATGACCACTCCGGCCCGCACCACAGCGCTTCAGAAAACCCGTGGGCGACCTTCCAGACCGCGCAAAACTCAGGCTCGTCCGACCTGCTCACCGCAATGGTGAGAAGACCCCGATACCCGTGGGACGGCGTGTTGAAGACGATGTACCGCTGCCCGGTGCTCAATATGCCCGAACACATCTTCGCCGCGCCAAGGGGCATGTCCTGCTCAAACGGCCCACGCCACGTCCTCCCGCTGTCGGTGCTCAAGAACACGAGTGCGAAACCATGTTCGTTCCGGACGAAGGCGGTCACGTTCGCATCTTCCGCGATCAGCGTTGTTTCGGGGTATTTCAACGACCGACCATCCGGTAACACGCCGCGGGGCAGGAGCCGCACAACCTCCCACTCGCCGAGGGGAGTTGTGCTCCTGGCAACTGCCGGGATGGTGGGTAGCTGACTTAGACGCGCCGCGCACCGTCCCGCCATGAGGAGTTTTCCGTCAGCCGCCCTGACCGGCGCGGCATTCGGGAGGAAGAGTGGCGCGATTGTGCCGGCGGGAACCCAGTCTGACAACGCCCCGGAGGAACCGAGTCTGAACGCTTCGCACGATACGACGCGGTCGTGCCCGGTCATGGTGGAAACATACGCGTAGAGAGTTCCGCCCGTGGACAGAAACTGGACGGGAACGTAGAAAACACCCTTGCGGTCGTGATCTGCGGCGATGACCTCTACGTCCGACCAGGTTTTGCCGCCGTCAATCGATCGCCGGCCGCGAATGAGTGACTCCCCCGCAATTTCACCTTCGGGGCAGTTGTACCACGCGGCGAACAGGAGTCCTTCGTGCGCCACGATCGCGCAGTCGTGAAGAAAGCGATACCCGTCGTTGCCGGCGCGGTGAACCACTCCGTGCTGGATTCCCGCGGGGTAAAGAAGGTCGTCGTTCGCCGGGTATGGCGTTGCGGCGTGCCACAACGCATGAGTGTCAGGCACGAAGGACTCTCTTCATAAATGGTGTATCTGCGTGTGGTGTGAGTCTCTTCGCTTCTCTCAGGATGGCGCCCCGCCCACACCCTGAAACCGTCATTCCCGCGAAAGCGGGAATCCATGAAGAGCCTCTCGCAAGGTTACCACCGACGCGAAGACGATGCAGAACGATATCGGAAGCAAAGCCACGGTCGTGTCAGCCTTTCAGCGACTCAACGCAAAAAGCTGATGAGAAGCAGAACGTTTAACGTGGAAACTATCGCCCCAAGAAGAACGAGAGTGCCAATGAGCAGAGGGCTGTTTCTGTACCCGCCCATCACCTTTGCGGAGGACGTGAGATAGACTTGCAGGAAGATTGTCACCGGAAGTTGCACGCTCAAGATCATCTGCGAGATTATCAGCCCTTGAAACGGATTGCTGATGAAGAGTATCACGAGCAATGCGCACACAATCGAAATGACTATGCCGATTCTCGTGTGCGAGTCCTTGACGTCGTAAGGCTCGCGGAACATCCCCGCGAAAATGCTTCCCGCTGCCATGCCTGATGTCATGGTCGAAGAAACACCTGCCAGCAACAATGCAACCGCGAACACAAACGCTGAATGGTCTCCCAGCAGCGGAGCAAGAAGCTTTTGAGCCTGTGTGAGGTCCACGACAGGAATCCTGGCCTTGAAGAAGGACGCCGCTGCCAGGATGATCATCGCGCTGTTTATTGCCCAACCGACCAGCATGGAAAACAACGTGTCAAGGAATTCGAATCGAAGCTGCTTGCGAATTACCGCACTATCTTCCAGGTTCCACTGACGGGTCTGGATTATCTCCGAGTGCAGGAACAGATTGTGAGGCATCACGACGGCGCCCAGCACACTCATGATGATCAGCATTGAGCCGTCTGGAAATGAGGGTGTAACCCAGCTCACGAAAACCTGATCCCATTCCACGGTGGTCAATGACAGTTCGTAGAGGAATGAAAGACCTATAATCGAAACCAGCGCAACGATGCCTTTTTCAACAGCCTTATACGTGTTTGTGAACAGCATCACGACGACGAATATCGTCACCAGGGTCGCTGCAACCGGAATCGGGATTGAGAAAATCATGTTCAACGCGATGCTCGCCCCGAGAATTTCTGCCAGGGAGGTGGATATCGATGCAACCATCACAGAGGACAGGATCAGCGTCGAATAGGGCGCCTTCACGTGCAGACTTGTGGCCTCGGATAGACAGAACCCCGTGACGATGCCCAGATGGGCAACGTTGTGCTGGAGGATGATAAGCATCACCGTTGATAACGAGACCACCCACAGCAACGCATACCCGAAGTCCGCCCCGGCGGAAAGATTCGACGCCCAGTTCCCGGGATCGATGAATCCTACCGTGACGAGCAATCCGGGACCGATGTACTTCAGGATCTCCAGCGCGCCCAGACGCGGGGAGTGCTTTTTGGGAGGCTTTTGGGTATCCGCCACGTGAACATCCTCGCAATGCAGTTGCTTCAACGAAGCTATAAGGTGTTTCAGGAATATCACACTATAGCGCGCAATCTGCCGCACTCCTTCAGAGTTGCCCGCGGGCGCGAGCGACGAACACACGCACAGTCGTTTCTGCGTATTTGAGAGTATTGCCAACACAACGATCGCAGACGAGTTCGTGGTGCGACCCGCGGCGAGTCGTGTCGCCATTGCGAGAATCGGCAATCCAGCCTGCCGGCACAAAAGGCGATGATGCTGCCCGTTTCAGTGGCCAGACCGGTGAACACTGTAAGCCCGAATGCGAACGCGACGTTGTCGATGGGTTTCCCTCAGATCTCCGTTCTGGCTGCCGTGCCCCGTCGTGAACCGAACAGCGCCCTCATGCCTCTTCCAGCGCGTCCACTGGCAGTTTCGTCACGCCAACCTTTTCCTTGGTGATGCTGTACACCACCCAGACGTTCTTGCCCACGGTCAGGGCCTTGTAGTACTGCGGGCCGCCGAACTTGTACATACCCCCATCCGGTTGACGATCCACGTGCAGGAGTTCGTAGGTCCTGTCGAACGTGATTCCGTCGTCGGAGAGCGTGATGAACATGACTTTCCTGCTCCTGTCGGCGGCTTTGTAGTAGTCATCAAAGCTGTTGCAGATAACCCACACCCGCCCGCTCGGAAGTTCCCCTGCGACCGGCATCGCGCCGCCATACAGATTCGTTTCGACTGCGGGTGGGTAGCAGTCCTCCTCACGCTCTTTGAGCGCAGCCCAGTAGTGGCCACGGCGTTCGAGGTTGTCCCGCAGCACGATCCATTTCCCATCGCGGCGTCGGAATTCCGTTTCGTGTGCTAGACCATTGGTGCCGTCCTCCGTCAGCCTGCTTGTGCCGGGTGCGTATTTCGCGTGGCGCGCGAACTGGACCGGGATGCCGTTCAGGATGTCATCATGCATCTCGGTCGGGGCGGCATCAAACGGTAGCGCTTCCGAATAAGGCGGTAACAACGGCGCCACATCCTTCCACCTGCCGTCGCACACCTCAAACCGCGGTGTTAGGGGAGCTTGGGCATACATTGGAGAATCAGCGACAAGTACGCCGTCCTGAATTCGCCACCGTTGGACGAAACGCAGTCCGAGATCCAGCCACAGGTCGTAGATGAACCCTCGCTCCCGGTCGAGATCGTCGCTCCATGCCGACGCAGGGAGCGGTCTGGTTTGAAACCCGTGGTATTTCACGTCAT
The DNA here is from genome assembly GCA_022706085.1 of Candidatus Latescibacterota bacterium. Taxonomy (GTDB): domain Bacteria; phylum Latescibacterota; class MWCZ01; order MWCZ01; family MWCZ01; genus MWCZ01. The sequence goes on from JAKJDF010000003.1 coordinate 49,149, forward strand.
TGGTGTAACCATGGCAGGCAATTATCAGACCGCTGGTGTACAGCCTTCCGTTGACAAGCTGCAAGCTGCCGAGCGCATACGGGTAGATGACGTGCGGGTCGTGGTTCCAGGGTCGCCTGCGGACCGGAATCGGCGGCGGAATGATCTCCACCAGCGCGCCGTCCCGGCTCCAGTCGATCTCCTCGAATGCGCTGTCGAATTGCCCGGCGTATGCGAGCATGCGTTGGCCCGGTCCGTTCTCGTCCTTGCTGTGCTGCGTCCAGTACACGATGAAAGTGCGGTCTTTGAGCACGATAGCCGGATGATGGCTGTATGTGCCGTGGCGCAGGCTTTCGTATCGCCCGTCGCCGCCCTCGTCCACGTTCGCGGCGCAGGGTAAGGGGTCGTACAGGACGGTATGTTCCGCGGCGGGGAATGGTGGCAGACCAAGGTCGGGCGCGTCTGCGTCGAAGGTTGCCGGTGGGACCCATCTGATGGGGGACGGTGTCATATGTCGGATCCTTTGTGGGTACGTGAACCCATGCGCGTAGCTTGTGTCGTCTGCCATGCGGAATCAAATCCGAAACGGATTCGCGCACAGGTGGGAATCCAGAGGAAGCCTCGTTTGTTGGGCACGGCCGCTTCCGCAGACGAGAGGGGCACCTCCGCGATCGTCAAACCTTGGCAATACCAGCGAAAAACTCATAAACTTAAAACCTTGTGTCTGTTCTTGATTGCGTGCGCAGCAGTTGGTCTGCGCCGCTCAAGCTGTTGAAAGGATACCCAATGGCGTCTCAGGTGAAAAACCCCGCGCTGGCCGAGCATGGCAGGCGGAACATTGAATGGGCGGAGCGGCAGATGGGCGCACTCCTGAAAGTGCAGGAACGCTTTGCGAAAGAGAAGCCGCTCGTCGGCGTGCGGGTGGGCATGGCGCTTCACGTGACGAAGGAAACGGCCGTGCTCGTGAAAACGCTTGTTGCGGGCGGCGCTGAGGTTTCCATCACCGGTTGCAACCCGCTCTCCACTCAGGACGACGTGGCCGCCGCCCTTGCGCTGGAGCCGCATGTCGAAGTGTTCGCCCACAAAGGCGAAACGCGGGAGGAGTATTACGACTTCCTCAACCGTGTCATCGCCTTCAAGCCGCAGGTAACCATTGATGACGGGTGCGACCTCGTTTCCGAAATCCACACAAAGCATCAGGGACTCATACCGGATGTCATCTGCGGGTGCGAGGAAACGACGACCGGCGTCATACGCCTCGCCGCAATGGAGAAGGATTGCGCGCTCAAATACCCCATGATCGCAGTCAACGACAGCGACACGAAGCATCTCATGGACAATTACTACGGCACGGGCCAATCCACCCTTGACGGTATCCTCCGCGCATCGAACATCCTTATCTCCGGCAAGGTCATTGTTGTCGTAGGGTACGGCAATTGCGGGAAGGGTGTTGCCAGTCGCGCGCGCGGGCTTGGGGCCCGGGTTATCGTCACCGAGGTGAACCCCTTCCGAGCGCTGCAGGCTACCATGGACGGATTCGCCGTGATGCCGATGGCCGAAGCAGTGCGCGAGGGCGAGGTGTTTGTCACCGTCACGGGCAACAAAAACGTGGTGAGTACCGAGCACATCAAAGCAATGAAGGACGGTGCAATCCTCGCCAATTCGGGCCACTTCGACAACGAGGTAGACGTGGCCGGCCTTTCCGCAATGGCGAAAGCAAAACGCACGGTTCGCCCGATGTTCGACGAATACGATCTCGGCGGCAAGGTCGTGTTCTTGGCGGGGGAAGGTCGGCTCGTGAATCTTGCCGCCGCCGAGGGGCATCCCTCCACCGTGATGGCGATGTCGTTCTGCAATCAGGCAATGGCAGTGGAATGGGGGGTAAAGAACCGGGGCAAACTGGAAGCAAAGGTCTACCGTCTGCCGCCGGACCTGGACCTGGAGGTTTCGCGGCTTCAGCTCGAAGCGATGGGCATCCGCATTGACAAACTGACACCGGAGCAGGAGGCCTACCTGAATTCGTGGCAGGAAGGCACCTGACGAACCGTACCCAGAACCGGAACACAAAAAGCGCGGCGACCCGACAACGGGTGCCGCGCTTCTGTGTTACGGGGACGAAGGAAAATCTGCTGAAGAGAGCAACGAAACGCTGGCGGAGAGGGAGGGATTCGAACCCTCGGAACGGCTCATCACCGCTCACACGATTTCCAGTCGTGCCGGTTAAACCACTCCCGCACCTCTCCGCACGAGATGCGCATGCTGCTTCAGATCACGTCAGAATGGCGGAGAGGCAGGGATTCGAACCCTGGGAGGGCAAAGCCCTCAACGGTTTTCGAGACCGCCCCTTTCAACCGCTCAGGCACCTCTCCGCGAAATCATCGCCGGGACGAAAAGAACTCGCGCAGGAGTGCGGCGCTTTCGTCAGCGAGCACCCCCGATATGATATTCACGCGGTGGTTCCACCCCATATCCGGGGCCAGCGCATCGATTCGGGAACCGCACGCGCCGAATTTGGGATCCCTCGCACCGAACACCAGCCCGCCAATCCGTGAGAGCATTAACGCGCCGGCGCACATCATGCACGGTTCCAAGGTGACGTACAGCACGGCGTCATTCAATCGCCAGGCGCCCACTGCCTGCGTCGCTTCGCGCAACGCGAGCATCTCCGCGTGGTTCAGGGCGCTTTCGCCCGTTTCGACGGTATTGTGCCCGCGACCGATCACGATCCCATCGCGGACAACCACTGCCCCTACCGGCACTTCCTGTTCGTGAAGCGCCACCCTCGCCTCTGCAAGCGCAAGGCGCATCCAGGTTTCGTGATCCGGAATCCTATCCAGAAGCAGGCGTCATGTCCTCGGTGGAGATCGCTGGACGGGCAGAAAAAAGAAGTGCGCTCAGAGGGAGTCGAACCCCCAACCTTCTGATCCGTAGTCAGATGCTCTATCCAATTGAGCTATGAGCGCACGCGATCGTTTTCGTGATTGTGAACTTTATAATATACTGCCGAGATCACGCGTGAACAAGCCGCGAGGGCCAATCCGTCCTACGTCCGGTCATCCATGGGAACGTATTCCCGCACGTCCTCGCCCACATATTGCTGCCGCGGGCGCACGATTTTCCGTTCGTCTTCGTTGCCCATCAGCTCGAGCCAGTGTGAAAGCCAACCTGCGGTTCGGGCAAGTGCGAACAGCACGGGGAACATGTCAACCGGGAACCCGAGTGCCTTGTAAATGATGCCGGAGTAGAAATCTACGTTAGGATAGAGTTTCCTCTTGATGAAGTACTCGTCGCTCAGCGCTATGCACTCCAGCTCCCTCGCAACGTCGATGAGCGGGTCCGGACCCGTCACTTCAAGTACCTGGTCAGCCATTTTCTTGATTATTTTGGCTCGTGGATCATAGTTCTTGTAAACTCGGTGCCCGAACCCCATCAAACGCGTTTCGTGGTTTTTCACCCTCTCGATGAACGCGGGAATGTTCTCTTTCGTCCCGATCTGCGAAAGCATTTCCAGCGCTTCCTGGTTTGCACCGCCGTGGAGCTGCCCGTAAAGCGCGCCCGCCGCGGCCGAAATCGCCGAATAGGGGTCTGACAGTGCGCTTCCCACCGTGCGCATCGTGGTGGTGCTGCAATTCTGTTCATGGTCCGCGTGCAGGATGAACAGCACGTCCAGCGCCCGTTCTATCACCGGGTTGTGGTAGATCTCCTCCTTGCCCGGCTGCATGCGGAAGAGCATGCTCAAAAAGTTGTAGATGTAGGAAAGCGATGGATCGGGGTACACGTAAGGCAGTCCGCAACTGTGGCGGTACGTGTACGCGGCGATAGTCGGAACCGATGCGATGATATTGATGGTTTCGCGCATGCGCTGTTTCGGGTCGAGAACATTTTTGGCAGCCGGGTAGAACGTCGATTTCGCGCCGAGCGTTCCGACAAATACCCCCATTGCGTGGGCGTTGCTGTGGAACCCGTCGAGGAATTTCTTGATTGACTCATGGATCAGCATATTCTGAACGATCTTGTTCGTCCAGTCTGTAAACTCGGCGAACGTCGGAAGCTTCCCGTGTATCAACAGGTACGCCACTTCCAGGAACGTCGATTTCTCAGCGAGTTGCTCAATTGGATAGCCGCGGTATCGCAGGATGCCCCGCTCGCCATCAATGAACGTGATCGCACTGGCGGTCGTTTCCGTGTTGGTAAGCCCCGGGTCGAATGAGAGCAGCCCGAAATCGTTCTCACTGACCTTGATCTGGCGCAAATCCATGGCGCTGATTGACGCGCCATATTCGGGGTACGTGCCGTACCTGATGGGGATTACATAAACCTTGCCGGTCCTGTTGTCAGTTACGGTGAGAGTATCCTGCGCCATCTTTGCGAACCTTTCTTCCCCAATTTCCGTGAACAACCACCATTCTGGCGACGTGTACGATCAAAGCATCGGTTCCAGGATCTCAATCGCACGCAGTATGTCAACTCGCTGCTGAGGCCCATGGATCTCGCGTTCGATGGTCAACGGCCCTTCAAATCCTTTCGCCTTCAGTCGGCGGATCAACAGATCAAACCGGACAGCTCCTTCGCCGAGGGGTGTCTCGTGACCAAGGGCCTCGTCGCGGTTCGGCCATACACCGTCTTTGGCGTGCAGTCCTCGCACGTATTCACCGAAAATCTCTTCGGCGTCCAAGGGGTTTGCCTTGCCGTAGAGGATCAGGTTCGCCGGGTCGAGATTCACGAACAAATTCCCCGTTCCGACGTCGCGGATGGTTCGCTTGAGCGTCGAAGGCAACTCCTGTCCCGTCTCGAAGCAGAATTTCTGACCGTTCCGTTTGCAATGAAGCGCCAGATCACGCATCGCGTCGACGAATGTTTCGTACACCGGGTCGCGCTCGTCATCCGGGATGAACCCGATGTGGCAGGTGATGCTGTCGATCCCCATGCGGGCTACCCAGTCGCTGTAAAGTTTCCCCGATTTAAGACGCTCATCTCGAAAACGAGGCGCAACCAGCCCCATTGTGGAGGGACCATTGACGTTGTCAAATTGCTGACCCTCCCAGAGCAGAAATACGGAACTGATCCGGACACCCGCCTTGTCCGCAGCGTTGCGAACCTTCTCCGGGCCGGAATACTTCCCGGCAAGCGCTGCTTCCGCTGTTCCCGTAACCTGGCATGTCGGAATGCCCAGCTCAGCGACCTGTCTGAACGACTCATTCGGGTCGCTCGCAAAGCCCACCATGAGACCCAGTTCCAGCTTTTTCACAGCCCCATCCTTGCAAAAGGTCCACGGAACGGAAGAGACGTCAGTTCGATTTGTTCGAGTAGGAGACGCGTACCGAAGTGCGAATGCCGCCCCGCGGGTTGAAATCAGCCACAACAACCGCGCGCCGCGGCTTGCAGGCAGCCACAAACTCGTTCAGTATCTTGTTGGCGACGTTCTCAAAAAAGATACCCATATTACGGTACGCCTGCATATAAAGCTTCAGCGACTTCAGCTCAACGCAAAGAGCGTCGGGTTCATACACGATGGTGATTGTGGCGAAATCCGGCTGCCCGGTCTTCGGACACATCGAAGTGAACTCGGGTACTATGATCCTGATTGTGTAACTGCGGTCGCGATACTGGTTCGGCCACACATCGATACCGGGTGTTTCGCCCTGTGATTTCGCATGGTTTTCGTCGTATCCGGTCGTTGACGTCACTGTCCGCTCTCCTCCTCAAAGGCAGGCGAATGCGCGTAACGCATCGCTCAGAATGGCGTCTGCTTCCAGGTCAACATCCACACCGATCACGTGCGTCCCTCTGGCAGGAATAATCCATTCCGCGTTCTCGCCAAGCCGGTGCGCGGGCACGAAACGCACCGAATGACGCTCCGGGTGTATCGCCAAATCCACCGCGCCGATGTCCCAGAATTCCTTTGGCGGATTGTCCCTGAGGGACCTGCCTGATCTGGCGATCCATTCCGCGGTTCGATCCGCCAGCAACGTATGTATCGGTTCTCCCATTTCCCGCAGCTTCCCCACCAACCAGTCAGTTCGCCACACGAGCTTTTCGGTCACACCCCACGCGGGAACGTGGAATAACGTGGATACCATCGCGGCGCGGCTTTCGAAAAGCGCCTTCACGGCCCAGGGGTCGCCGAGTGCATTCCATTCCGATCCGCGTCGGCGGAATTCCTCCTCGTCCCGAAACCCGCCGAGCCACAGGAAACGCGCCTTCGACGCGATCTCAGGGGCGCGAAGAAGCGCCGAGGCAAGATCAGTTGCGGGACCCGTTCCGATCACGAACAGCGGCTCCGGGTCTTCGGTCAGAGCACGTTCAATGATGAAATCCACCCCTTCAGACGAACCTGGGCTCGAATCGTTGTCGAGTGGGCGCTCCACACCTCGCAGGTTCGGTACCTCAGGCCGTCCGAGAGCTCCCAGGATGGCCGCCGTTTCTTCCTGGTAGACCGTTACCGATTCGGGCCCGTTTGCATGCGTATTCTGCACATTGACGATCGCCTCAATGCGCACACCTTTCGCGAACGCATACGTGATCGCGAACTGGTCGTCAATTTCGTTCTTCGTGTCGCAATCGAGGATCACACGCATATTCACGCCGCCTTCTACAGAAGCACCTGCGCATCGCCGCGTCTGATGTGTTGTGCTGCAAGGCACACCCGTGCGAAATAGCCGTCAACGGATGGCAGGAAATCCGCGGTCTTCAGAACCCGGGTTCCGGTTGTTGCCGCACTGCCCGGTTTCGTTGAGTAGAGAACTGGAACCACTAAGCAGTTGAGCCGTCCTGAGAAGAACTCCAGTCCTGCATTTGCCGGGACGTGGAGGATAGCCGCAATTTCCTGCGCCGCAACCGAGTAGTTTTCGAGACCGCGGTTGTCTACAACGCCGTACAGTGTTTGAATCTCGCGGTCCACAAACTGCCCGAAGCGGTATGCACTCTGGCGCACCCCGAGGGGACGCAACCGGGACACCGGAACGCGGATGCCAAGTTCCTCCGTCAGTTCCCGAACCGCGCCCGCCAGAGGACTCTCCCCTTTGCTGAGATGGCCTCCGACGGCAACGGCAATCATCCCGGGAGCAATATCCTTCGCATCGGAGCGCTGCTGAAACAGGATCTGGCCATCTCCCAGACCGGGCGCAAATACCCACACGTGGACGGTTTTGTGCCAAAGGCCCTTTTCGTGGACTTCCGAACGTGTTGCCTCGGTCACGTGATAGCCGTTTTCGTCATATACGTCCAGCAACTCATCCGACATGGGGTTCTTCTTTTTGGTTGAACGCTACGCTCCACGCGGCCACAAATTCAGGTTCAGTTACGTCGGAGACGACTGAAGCGTCTCCAATACCGCGAGGCATGACAAACCGGAGCACTCCGCCGAGGGATTTCTTGTCGCCTTTCATGGCGTTCCAGACGTCATCGGGTGCCATGTCGGTCGGCGGAGGAGTGCAGAGCAGGCGACCGAGAATCCTTCGCTGCCGTGAGAGCTCCTCCAGACGCCAGAGGCCGCGTTCGCACGCCATCTGACCGGCTACCATCATTCCGAAACCAACTGCTTCGCCGTGGCGATAGCGCTGATAGGCTCCCAGCCTTTCGATCGCGTGTCCTGCGGTGTGTCCGTAGTTGAGAATGGCACGGAGGCCGGACTCCTTTTCGTCCTGACCGACAACGGACGCCTTGATCCGGCAATTCGCGGCGACAAGATCAATCCACGACGCGGCAGAGGCGGTTCCTGCCACAAAAGCATCCAGCGACGTCTCAAGCAGATCGAACAAACCAGGATCGCGAATTACTGCGTGTTTGAGGACTTCAACAAGTCCGGCCCGGAGCTCGCGTTCCGAGAGGGAGGCCAATAGGCCGGTATCGACAAACACCAGAGACGGTTGATGAAACGCTCCGATCAGGTTTTTGCCGAGTGGATGATCGACGCCCGTTTTGCCCCCGACGCTTGCGTCAACCTGAGCTACGACCGTGGTGGGAACCTGAACGAAGGGCAATCCCCTGAGGCAAATGGCCGCGGCAAACCCGGCAACATCGCCCACAACGCCGCCACCAAATCCGATCACCAGACTCTGACGGTCGAAGCCCGCAGCCAGGAAGTGATCCAGAATTCCGGCGACCGTGTGAAGTGTTTTGTACTCCTCGCCGGGCTCGATGATCCTTGGAAAAACGCGGAAACCTGCCACCTCAAGACTCGCTGAGCACCGGTCGCCGTAAAGGCTCCACACGGTTTTGTCAGAAACAACGCCGGCAATGCGCCCCGGCGTCACCCTGCTCGCTGCCTCCCCCAACTTGTACAGCATGGAACTCCCGATGACGACGGGATAGGTTCTGCTGCCCAGAGGCACTTCCACGGTTTCGGTTCTTGCCACGGAAAGGCACCTCGTCCCTGAAATTCGGGGAAGGCGGGTGGAACGCAAAGCGCCCCGATTTCCCGTCGGAATCATCGGGGCGCGCGGCGGAAGGTGGCGCCCCCCAGAATCGAACTGGGGACACAGGGATTTTCAGTCCCTTGCTCTACCAACTGAGCTAGAGCGCCACAAAAGACAATTAAGTATAGGACGTCGGTCGGCATCGGTCAATGCCGCGCCGACGGTCCGTGCCGGGGAGGCTCATTCGCTCGTGCGAGCGCTTTGTCGAAGGGCCTGCAAACGGTCGCGCAGCACTGCGGCCCTTTCGAAATGCTCCGATGCGATTGCCTCGCGCAGTTCGCGCTCTACCCGCTGTTCCAGCGTCAATGGCCGCGTCTGGGAGATATCCTCCAGCCACTTCTTGAGGTAACTGATCTCGCCGGAGTTCTCGATGGCATCCTCGCGGCCCTGTTCCCGGTAAATATCGGCGATGTCTTCAATCCCCTGATTGATCCGCTCCACGGCTCCGTCAAAATCCTTGGCTTCCCACGCCTGGCGCGCGCCCGCGAGAAACTTGTGGACGAGAATGAATGGCTTCCATTGTGTGAACATTTCGCGGAGCTGGTCGTTTTCGGCGTACTTCACCACGAAATCGATGATCTTCAGATTGTGGTCCGCATCCTCCTCCGCGGCGCGATACTCCCCCAGTTCCAGCCAACTGATGCGGCGATGGTAAAACTGCATGCTTTCCTGTTGCAGGCGCATGCAGTCCTCCTCATCCAACCTGAACTCGCCGCCTTCGTGTTCCTCGCCCGGTGCTTCCTCCGCAAGGTGCATGTAGTACTCGAGTGCGGTAGTGAAACCGTGAGGTCTTTTGCCGTCAGGCCTTCCGGAGACCTCCATCTGGAGGAGACCGAGATCCAGCCGAATCTGGAGGCGAGGTCTCCCGTCGTCACCGACAATGCGTCGCACCGCCGGCCGGTCAGGTCGGAAATCCCACCCTTCGAGGATTGAGGAAATGTCCTTGCTCACAGAACTCTCGTCCGCCTGAATGAAACCGTCGTCCCGAAGCCGCTTCCCTATCGGTTCTTCGAAAGAAGCGTGAAGTGTGCCCGCCACAAGGGGTTCCAGCATCTGGAGTTCATGTACAAAATATACGAAGCGGGAGGTCCGGCTGGGGTTTCCGAGGACGGTGGTGCACGTTGCGCGTCGCAAAGAGAACGGGGAAGCTCAGGTCTGCGACCGGAGTTCTTCTTACTCCGTAAGAAACTGCGTGCCGTCGTACGCCAGTTTCCCGTTTTCCCATATCTGGCCGCCCCGCAGCTCGTACCGCATATACTGCCCCACCGTCATGTGGCGCATCACTTCGCGGGGGTCCTTGTATTTTGCTGCGAGGACTTCCAGGGGCCCCTCGAAGCGCGTTCCCGGTTGGGGTTTCGCCGCCTGTTTTTCGACAACCTTGATGGGGAGGCTGGAAGAGGTATCCTGGGCGGCGAGCCGTTGTTGTTTTCGTCGAAATCGGTCGTGATCGGTTTCGTCCTCGGCGCGTTCCATTTCAGGGCGGTGGGCCGGCTGGTTATAGGATGTTTCCTGAACAGGCGGGGCCTGGTTCAGTCTCCTCAGAATCTGGGTGCTGCGTGCCATCGGCAATCTCCCGTTCATCCGGCTGGCGCGTGCCAGTCTCGGAGACGCAAAAAAAAGAACCGGCGCGTTTCCTTGCCGATTCTCGTTCCGTATGCAAAAGGAGCCCCGGACGCGGAAGCATCCGAGGCCCTTACTATCGTATGGGGTGAGTGAGGGGATTCGAACCCCCGACCCTCAGATCCACAGTCTGATGCTCTAACCAACTGAGCTACACTCACCATGGTTTCCCGGTTGTGCACATGGACGGTTTCCCGAATTCCCGTCGCCCTCGGCCGCAGGAAGACAGTTAATTAATAATAGCGAAGGAGACTGACCGAGTCAACAAAACCGGCGTGGCAGACGGTGGCGGCTCAAGCGGTGCAGGCTCTTGGGGCGTAACTGCTGCAGATATCTGTTTCCAACACCCCCAGGTTCTGAAGTTGTGATTCGATTGCCGCGATTTTCTCGGTGCCGCCGTAATGCATCTGGCCGGGGTGGTGGCCGTCGGAACCCAGCGAGAATTTCATTCCCTCGTCTCGCCCCATCCTTATGATCTTCCTGAAGAATTCCGGCATGATCCCAAGACGGCCCGGATTTATCTCGAATGCGGTGCCTTTGGCGGCGGCCTCCGCGAACAGCCTGCGAACACGGTTCATGTCGTACGCGGCCATGAGCCGGGGCCAGTCTATCTCCCTTCCGTTTTCCATTGTGCGGACCCCGATGTACGAAAACGGGTGCGGGATGATCGAAGCACCGTACCGCACCGCACCCTCTGCCATCGTAAGGAAATGGTCCGCATATCCCTCTTCAGTTCGTTCGTCCGGTTGGCTCACGCACGGGAGATGGAAATGATTCGCAGAGATGACCACGTAATCCCACGTCGCCATGATTTCCGGTTTCACCGCGGGCTGGTCCGGTGCGTTCATGGAGACTTCGGAGCCGATAAGCACGCGAACGGGAGTGTCCAGTTCGTCGCGCTCTTTCATGTTTTCGAGGATAAGGGGTTCCCGACCGCTTTCCGGTTCATCTATGTGGTCGCAGACGCCAATGAGAGTCAGGCCGACCGATTCGGCCTCCGCGACCGTATTCGCAATGGTGCTGTCCCGCCCTCCGAAGTTGGAACGGTGCGTGTGGGTGTGCATATTTTGCCAAACGAGCATTCGATACCCTTTCAGTTGCAGCAAAGATCGACATACGGTGCTCTCCAAATGGTAAACCTGCTCGGTGGCCGCACACAACGACTCCCGCGGAATGGCGTGGCCTCGTGACGGTCTCCGGGGCGCTCCTGATTGATCATTCCGTCCGGCAATGGGCGGAGCTCCACGAACGCGAGTGGGAACTCACTCCCCTCCATATTCTCGTGGAGAAAGCGCGCAACGCTCTTGGGACAGATGGTTGCCGGGCCGCGCTCGCCCTGCTTTCCGTGTGGAACCAACACCGGTCGAAATTTCCGACGTGGAGGCATCTGGCGGCCGACCGGCAAAGCGCTGAACAGGCGAGCGGCGAGCGGGCCGCCAGATGGCGGGCTGCGCGATTATCCGGGTGCAAGCGTGTTCTCGACCTGTGTTGCGGCATCGGGGGCGATGCCATCGCCCTGTCGTCGCAATGCGAGCATCTCGTGGCAATCGACCGAGATTTCCACCGGGTGCTCTGTGCCCGTTTCAACGTGAGTTCATTCGGCCACGGCGACCGAACCGATTTCATTTGCTCAGATGTGGAAACGGTTCTGCCGGCAGCAGAAGCGGCAGTCCTTGATCCGGACCGGAGGCCCGGCGGCAGACGGGTAATTCGACCGGAACTTTACGAACCGCGGGTGTACCACTGGGCGCAGATCCGGAAAGCTGTCCGAACCCTTGCTGTGAAGGCGGCGCCCGGCATCCCTTTTGATGCTATTCCAGGCGATGCCGTACCGGAGTTCGTGGAGGACCGCGGCGAGTGCCGAGAAGCGGTTCTCTGGTTCGGTGAGCGGAAACCGCATGCAAGGACCGCGGCCATTCTTGGTGGGGGCTCCACGATGACGGCCTCCTGCATCGACGCTTCGGCCCCTGAGTCCTTCCGGCAAGGTGATGTCGGAAGGTTCGTGTACGACCCGTCACCGGCGGTTGTTCGTGCGCAGCTCGTTACTCACCTTGCGGCGAAGCTTTCCGCATGGCGGCTGGACGATCGGGTCGCGTACCTGTCTTCAGATTCGCTTATTGAGACGCCATTTGCGAAGGGTTTTGACGTTCTTTCCGTTCTACCTTTCAGTCTCAAAAGACTGAGAGCGCATCTGCGCGAGAGGAGAGTTGGCACCGTCGAAATCAGGACGCGGAGGTTCCCTGTGAATCCGGATGAGCTGAGGCCAATGCTCGATCTCTGCGGACCGGAATCTGCAACCGTGATTCTTACCCGTGTGCGAGGAAACGCGCTCGCGATTGTCTGCAGGCAGGGGTAATCCGCCGAACCAACGTGAGCGGACCGCGTCCATTGTCGAATAATTGCGATCCGGACGCCTTTGTTTGTGTCTGGTAGACAGGAAGAGCCATACTGACAGGAGTCGCGCATGAATCCAGAATACGCGTGGCTGGAAGGCCGCCCGGTTGTAAGGGCTGATTCGCTGGGCATCAACACGTTTCTCACCGACTGGCTTGTTCTCGACCCGTTTCCGTTCGAATTTCCCGGCGGGCTGAACCGGGAACTCTGGGTCGGCAGGGCAGACGCGGTTGACGCTGATCCAACCGGTGTCGAGAGGACGGTTCGACCGCGCGAAGGGGACGTTCAGCGCAACGACGCAGTGGCCGGCGGCTTCTCGGTCTGGCAGCGACTTACCGGTTCCGCGGTCCATGATTTGAAAGCCCGTTATCCGGGCTTTTCCAGTGCGCTTGTGTACGCGGCCACGTACCTCCGTGCAGATACCGAAACCGTTCTGGCCTTTCGCATGGATGACTGGGAGATATATCGCTCGTGTACGGCGCAGCTGCTCCTTGACGGCGTGGAAGTGTGCTTCGGTCCTTCTCCCGCCGTGGTCAGGATTCCAGCGGGCGAGCACTGTCTTCTTGCGAAGATTGGCGGCGGCAGCGGGAGCGGATTTGCCTGGAAGCTGTCGGTGAGGACGGGACGTGTGGAGACCACTGAAGCGGGATGGGGTGTCTCACTGGCCCGACTGCCGGGGTTCTGGCGTGGCAAGGAATGCGCTCCTGAGGTAGAGGTTGACGTGGTGCTTGTCAACCCGACCGGTTCGCCTGTCGAAGCAGGCAAAATCGCGGCGAACCTCTGCGGACAACCTGAGGGAGCGCCGAGCGAGGAATGTTTCCTCGACCCGTGGCAGGCAAAAGCAATCAGAATAAGTGCTCCGCTGGGCGCGTGCTTACCCGAGTCCATGACGACCGTTGAACTGTCCTGCAGTGGCAAAACCGTCGCATTCCCGGCCATGGTACCCCGGCTGCTTCCTCCGTGCACGATCCACGTGCTGGAGGGATTTCATTGCGATCCCGTCTGGGTGAGCGATCAGAGACACTACAACCTGATCTCTCTGGAAAACGTGAAGATGCAACTGGATGCATGTCTCGTAGACCCGGGATATCGCGCGTTCGTACACGAACTCGACTACCTGAAATCGTTTGTTGACGAGTACCCCGATTATCGCGCGAAAGTGTTCCAACTGGTTGCGTCGGGCCAGCTGATTGTGGGCAGTTCGTACAGTGAACCGAATGAAAACAATATCTCCGGTGAAGCGATCATCCGGAACATCATCTACGGGCAAGGTTACCACCGCCATTTTCTGGGCGGAAACCCCAGAGTATATCACGCATGGGATGTGTTCGGCCACGTTCCACAACTCAGCCAGATACTCGCCCGCTCCGGGCACCGCGCCGCACTCTGGTCGAAAAGCATCCTTGGCTTCCCGCCGCTGTTCCGCCATATGTCGCTTGACGGAACGGTTCTGCCGCACATCAGGACGCATTACACGTGGTACAGCAACAGCCTCGACAATCTGCGGACAATCTCGGAGCCGCTTGTTCGGGAGAAACAATCGTTGGGGTGGCGCCGGTATCTGATGGTGGAAGCTTCCGATTTCACGCCACCGAGTGCGTGGATGATCGGCAGAACCGCCGAGATGGCCGCGTCGTACCCCAGAATTCTCATGACCGGTCCGGAAGAGTTTCTCGACGGGCTGACAGCAGACCAGGCGCGCCTGCCGCTGACGAGCCGCAATCCCTCGCAGCATCATGTGGGAACATTCCACACGCGCGTGGAACTCAAACTGGCAAACCGGCTTGCGGAGAACGTGCTTTTCGCCGCGGAATGTTGGTCTACGTTTGCCGGTATGCTCGGCGCAGAGTATCCGGACCACCTGATTGACAAAGCGTGGCGCCAGCTTCTGTTCGGTCAACACCACGACGCCATTACTGGAACCCCCTGCGATGTCTCCTACCTCGATTTGATGGCCGGATACCGTGAAGCCCTCAGGCTCGCGCGGGGAGTGCTCGAAGACGCCACAACGTATATCGCCGGCGCGGTTACGGTTTCGCGGGATGGTAACTCAGTCGTCGTGTTCAACCCGCTTGCATGGGAGCGTGACGGTGTGATTACGATCCCCAAACCGGAGGGGTTTGAAGGGATAGAGGTCAGGAATCAGGATGGGACGTGCCTGCCCTGCTTCGCAAGCGAGACAAAGGTCGAGATTCTGGCCAGAAAGGTCCCTGGTGTCGGCTATTCGACTCTGGAACTCCTGCCCGCGGCTGCGCGATCTGAGTCCACGGTTACCCGGTGCGAAGTACTTGAAAACGAGTTCTGGCGCATGGAACTCGATCCCGCGCGTGGCGGGGGAATCGTGAGCCTGTTCGACAAGGAACAGGGCAAAGAGATCGTCGACGGTGCTCTCGGAGTCGGAAACGATCTCCTGGCACTGGGCAATGGACCCAATCCGTGGGAATTCCACACGACTGGCGAGCGGGTTGCGGCATCCGATTCGCCCGCCTCTGTGGAAGTGCATGTCACGCCGACCGCACAGACGGCAGTGGTCTCCGGCAGACTGGGGGAGATCTGTTCGTACCGCCGCACGCTGACCCTGCGCCCCGGAAGCAGAACGATAGAAGCGTCCGTACTTCTTTCCGGTTACCGGGCCAATGGGCACCAGTTCGTAGCCACTTTCCCGACCTCGTTGCAAGGCGCGCTTCCGATTTTCGAAGACAAATTCGGTTCCGTTGTTGCGCGCAGGGGCAAGGTGCGGCATGACTACCGAACTTCCGGTTCCCACCGTGCCTCTGACTGCGCAATTTTCCCCGTGTACAACTGGGTGGAGGCCGGTTGGTCGGCGACTGTCGAAACTTCAGGTGAAGGAACCGACAGCCGCATGAATATTGGCATGATGGGCATCATAGTCCCTCATGATGCTGAACTGGAGGATGCGACCGCGCCTTTACTCAAGGCGCTGAACAGAGTCGGCGTCACCTCGACGTTTTATTTCGATGACGATGACGAACCCAGGAAGAAGCGGCTCGACCTCAACCAGTACGGTGAGCTTTTTTACCATCATCTATCGGATGACACGACCCTGGGACGGGTAAGCGATCTGGCAATGGCAGCGCAATGGATGGCTGTTTCGGTTGCCGGGGAGAACGCGTACGCCGAACAGCTTCTCGCTCACCTCCCGGGGGAGGTGAGTCGCTCGCTCTCCGCACAGCGCGACACGAGTGGCTGGGGAGTTGTGCTGGTGGAAGACGATCGGGTTCCCGATGCATGGGGGACGATGCCAGTTATTGTGATCTCAGCAGTATCGCGAGAAGCCGCGGCGTCAGCGTTCCGTGTTATCAGCCAGAGTCTTGACAACAGTTCGAGCATCCAGCTTCCCGCAGGAACGGATTTCCGCGGCACGAAAAAGCCACTCGACGACCACGGTTTTGCCATTCTGACCTCCGGCACGGGCGCCGCGACGATGGAACCAGACGGAACGCTCACGCTGTTCCTTGGCAGGACATCGGAGTGGGCTCAAAACAACATGATCGGGAGGGAGATCAACCCGGAGCGGCGGGACATGGCATTCCATTATGGATTCTACGGCCACGCCGGATCATGGCGCGACGGGAACGTGGTACGGGCAGGGTACGAGTTCAACAACCCCTTGACGGCAGTGGTCCCGTCCAGGAGCACCACCGCGCGCCTTCCCAAAACCCAGAGTTTTCTCTCGCTTACGGGTGATGGAGCAGTGGTGACCGCCGTCAAACCGGCGGGCAATCCTCTTGCGCAGTTCGAGAACACCCCAAGCGATCCCAGGAACGGGATCGTCATCCGCGCGTACGAGGCTCTCGGAAGGTCCGAAAGGATCGAACTGAGATTGTTTTCGGGCATAGAGCGCGCGTCGGAGGCCGATCTTTTGGAGAACGATGTCAAATTGCTGCCAATGGACGGCGGGGCGGTTGCGTACGAGTTTGCGCCGTTTTCCGTAAACACTTTCAAGGTTATTCCGGCTGAGAAAGATCGAAACGGCAGTGTTCGGTTCTCTGTCCGTGACTGGCGGCCGGGCCACGTGGTCTGGTGCCGCTACTATCAGCACAATGTTGGAGCCCACCCGACGGGGTATCTTCCGGTCGGCATTTACATCGACGGCGAGCTTCCGATTGAGAACCGGGGCGGGCAGTTCCCGACGGTCGGACGGTGCAGGGTGTGGATAGTGAACAACAACACCGATCGCGCGATTTCCGGCACGGCCCGCCTGCTGGCACCCGACCACTGGACGCTTCATCCGGCAGAAATCCGGTATGAATTGAGTCCTCGAGAGCACGTGACAACGGAAGTGGTGGTTGCCTTCGACCGCAGGCCGCGTGTCGGTATGATAAAGGCTCGAATGGAATATGATGGAGTGGTATACCAGGACGTTCTGGAAGCAGGGTTCAAAACGGTGAGTCGCGGAGTTCCTACCGAACGGGGTGCCGTTCGTTACAACGGGTGGGAGGTGGTCAAGGAACGGGAACCGGAATGGGAGGTTCTGAGGAATGGGGAGGATATCATCGTTCGAGTTCGGAATCCATGGCTCCAGCCGCTGGAAGCGGAGATTGCGGTCATCAGCCCGATGGAAATGTGGGGGCGGGACGCGGGGTCGTACGGTCTGTGTGCCTTGGAACCGGATACGGCGGCGGTAACGTTGCGTCCGCGGGAAACGCGCGAGATTCATTTTCGGGTTAGCGTCAAGGAAAAGCCGAAGCCGACGTTCTGGGCGTGGGCGAAGCTCATGAGCAACGGGAAATGTGCGTATCTGCCAGTTCCCGGAACCACCGCATGATGTCCGAAACGTGGCGTTACAGGAATAGCAGAATGGGGCTACGTGCTCGGACACGATTTTTCTTCCATTCGGGTGTTGACATCCGATGTCCGGGTGTGTATACTTAACTGTCCCGACGCGGGGTGGAGCAGTTGGTAGCTCGCCAGGCTCATAACCTGGAGGTCGGAGGTTCAAATCCTTCCCCCGCTACCTTGATCACAACACCCGTCGCATTGTTTTGTCGCGCGACGGAGAGTATAGGGAACGCGCAAGGTTGATCACGACCGCTGTTTGCAGTCCTTGGGTTGCTTCATCCCTCGGGTTCCTGACGATCTATGATCATGCTCCTGCGTACGCCTGTGCCGTGAGGTGCGGGCGTTCTTTTTTGCGACCTGCCGCGTCCACCAAGCCGTGGGTTCCCTCTAGCGGGTTGCATGTTCGCGAAGAAGGAGGTGGGGGTAGAGCATAGTCGTCTGTGGTTCGTGTAGAGCACGCGTTTTGGTAAGGAAGACTACCTCTTTGGACGTGTATCAGCGTGGAATTTGTCCAACCGTCGTCGGTATCCGGCAGAACGGCGCAGGTTCACGTTGACAGTTCGATCACAAGGGGGAAGGCTGCCAAAAGTCCCGCGCAAGCGGGGTAGTAAGTCTGTGGTCGAGAACACACAGGGCTGGAGCCCTGTGCACTCGTCACGCAACCTGGGCAATGCCCGAGGAAAGGTCAGCAGATGGCAACTGGAACAGTGAAGTGGTTCAACCACACCAAGGGTTATGGGTTCATCCGTCCGGAAAGCGGTGAAGACTTGTTTGTGCACGTTACGAACGTGGACCAGGCCGACGCCAAGCGGATTTCTGATGGCGACGCGGTGGAGTTTGACGTTCGTCCGGGCCGCAAGGGTCAGGAAGCATACAACGTCCGTCTGGCGCATTAAGCCCTGACAAATCTGCGCAACGCGCCCGTCCTTGACTTTTCAGGGGCGGGCGTGTTTTTTTGTACGCGATTCGCCTCGACAATCGTTCGTTTGTCTCTCTATCGTATTAACGAGCGATGCCGACGAAGGTTCTGGCGAAGCTCGCAACTCGAACGCACGATGTGCCGGAGGGATGTCACATGATTCGTCGTACGCGAAAAGGAGTGTTGTATGGGGCCTTGGTTCTTGCGCTGTTGGCCGGAGGATGTAACATCTTCGGCTCATCCGAAAAAGAGCCGGGCTCCGAAGCTGCGCGGTATCAGCAGGAACTGGCGGATTTCCTCGCGTTGAACAGCACAAGCACCATATCGTCGGATGTGCTGCTGGCACTCGCCAAGGAATCGCGCCAGGCTGCGGGGATTGGCATCCTGCAGATTTCGCGCGAATTGAGCCAGAGCAGTACCAGTTCGAGCACCAGTTTTCCGTTTGACAGCCTTTCCGCGGCGGAACGAGCCGAAAAGCTGGCCAACCTACAGGCAATGGACCAGGCTCTTGCGTTGCTGCTGTACGCGAACACGGCGCAGGCAGGAACAGGCCCAAAGGTTGCCGTAGACCCGCTTTCGGACACGTATCTGCAGCAGAAGGCGCGAAACGTGAACTTGAGCGGAACGTTTGACGTGTGCAGCGTGTATCCCGATTTCCTTGTGGTGCGGATCCTTCGTCTTATGATCGAGTTCCGGACCAAGCTCGATGCAATCGGGACGGATTTCCGCGTAGTGGGGGTAACGGGTGGCTACAGGGTTCAGTACACCGGATCAGGCACGGTTCCGACTGCCAAAGCGATTGCCGTGAACAACGCAATTGACTGGTTGACCAACCCGACAAACGGCGTGTTGTCGGTGCAGATCAACGCGGTACTTGATCCACAATCAGCCTTCGGGTGCGAGTCGCCTCTGAGCGACATCATAGACCTGAACAAGGTCCGGTCGTATATCAACACGGTGGTGGTGGCGAGCCTGAAGCGGTCAAAATTCCCGGTAGCGAAACCCGCCGGCGAAAACGTCGTGGTTGGCGAATAGACACGTAAGGAGAACCAGCAATGAAGCGCGCATTGACTATCGCATCTTTGATTGCCGCCTCTGTTGCGGTGGTGCCTTCGGTGTCCTCTGCCAGTGTACCGCACAGTTTTCGTCACGAGGTGTTTGCGCTCGGCATGGGTGGAGCCTACACGGCCGGAGCCTGGCGTGGGTCGGCGCTGTTCTACAACCCGGCCTCCGTTGCCGCGAAGCGGTTCCACATGAACGTTCCGGTGCGGTTTGAATTCGGGGGCGTCGGCGGCCTGACCCAGATGAAAGACGTCGTGAACTTTTTCAAAGACAACAAATCCGATCTCGAACGGATTGACCAGTTGCCTTCCTGGCGCGTTGCCGAACTTGACCGGGAAGCGGAGAAGCTCGACGGCAAGGGCGGCACGATACGGGCATTCCCGGCGATCCGCCTCGGTTGGAGAGGTGTG
Source organism: Candidatus Latescibacterota bacterium (assembly GCA_022706085.1). Classification (GTDB taxonomy): domain Bacteria; phylum Latescibacterota; class MWCZ01; order MWCZ01; family MWCZ01; genus MWCZ01. Next base: position 68,753 of record JAKJDF010000003.1, read on the forward strand.
GGGATTCAGTCATACGCCGTTTTTGATGGCACCCCGCAGATGAACTCCGGCGTATTCCAGCCACGGCTGGATCTGAATGCGTACAGCGACATAGGTGTTATCGCCGCGTACGGCAGGCCGGTGAACCTGGGGATGCTCTGGTACGCCGGTGCCAGCGTGAAGTACTTCAACCGGTGGCAGACGACTCGGAGCTTCTCGCTGGAGGACGCGGTCAATACGCCGGGTCTTGGTGACGTCGTCGATCTCAAAAACCGGCAGACCGGCATCGGGGTGGATCTTGGTGCACTGGTTCCGGTCACCCGCAAAGTAACCCTCGGAGTGGTTGCGCAGGATGCGGTCACGCTGGGTGATGTCAACCCCGACATGTCACTGAACCTGGGCGTTCATTACCGGGTTCTGCCACGGCTGAACCTTGTGGCGGACTACCGAGACCTTTTGAATGCGTCGGATGTCTCAGTCCCCATGCATGTTCACATGGGTGGGGAGCTTGATCTGACCCTGTTGAGGCTTCGGGGTGGTTTCTATCAGGGGTACCCGACTGCGGGTGTGGGTGTCAACCTGTGGTTGATCAAGCTGGATGCCGTGTACTACGGGCGCGAAAGAGGATCCAAACTGGGGTACGAACCCGAGGACAACGTGGCCGTTGAGCTTCAGATAGGTCTTGATTGACCTGACCTGTCCTGACTGGAGATGGAGTGTCCCCCGCGGGAGATTGCGGGGGACGCTTTTTTCAAATCAACCGCGCGTTGACAGGTATTCCCTGAGGCTTTCCTGCCAGTGAGGCATCGTGTCGCCCACCGTCAGCTCGAGCATAAGGTTGCGAAGGATTGTCGAAGCGGGCCGTGGTGCCGGTCTGGCGTACGCGGCCATCGTCGTCGGGGTGAGGGCGACATTAAGGCCTGCCTGCCGGAATATTCCCTCCGCGAATTCGAACCACGAGCATGAACCGTTGCCGGTCATGTGATAGAGCCCGAATGCGCGCGTTTCCAGGAGGGTATGAAGTGCCCGGGCGACGTCCGCGCAAAATGTTGGTGTTCCGACCTGGTCAGTGACAACAGATACCGCCTTTTTTTCCTTTGCCGCGTGAAGCATGGCCTCCACGAAATTCCTTCCTCCGTGGCCCACAAGCCACGCGACCCGAACGAGGAAAAATCGCGTACAGTGATCTCGTACGGCAGTTTCACCCGCGACCTTGCTTTTCGCGTATACCCCGAGAGGGTTGACCGCGTCATATTCCAGATAGGGTGATGTCTTCTTGCCGTCGAAGACGTAGTCGGTGGAAAAGTGAACCAGCGCGGCATTCTGCTCTTCAGCGGCGATGGCGAGATTCCTTGGGCCCAGCGCGTTCACACGGTAGGCGTCTTCGATATGGGTTTCGGCGTCGTCAACACGGTTGTACGCCGCACAGTTGACTACCACGTCCGGAGTGTGCAATTTCACCGCTCTGCGCACGTTCTCCAGCGCGGACACATCGAGTTCCTGCCTCGTGAGCGCAATGAGGTCATGTCGCGTTGACCACTGCCGGGCAAGCTCGCGAGCGAGCATCCCGCCGGAGCCGACGATCATGATTTTCATGGCACAACTCCCGCGCAGCGTACGCTCAATCCATCGGCGGCGGCGGCAGTGCGGAAAGCCCCTGTAACGAAGGCTTGCCAGCACGAAGCCACGCCTCATACCAGAAACCTGCGACTGCCGAGGCAGCAAGGTTCATTCGAAACTGCGCCAGCCAGCCAATGCGGTTCCACAGCTCCTGATCGTACGGCGGATCCGCGGATCGTTCCCCGCGAGGTCCCGGAAGAGGCGGCCGAAACGACTGCCGAACCGCGGTGTCGGCGCGGAGGATTGTATCAACATCCGTGTAAGACGCCATCACGATCTTCCACGTATTCTCGAGCGGATCGGTGATTCGTGCGGGCAAGCCCGGTTTCATCGTTATCGCCGCGGCGTTCTGGTCAAGCATCCACCATTCGAAGCGCAGATGCACCCCGCGGTTTCCGGACAACTGACCGTCGTAGTTCACGGTCGTGTGCATGGGCATGAACGCGTCCGCGACATAATGCCCCAGGGCTGACAGGAACACGAGCGTGCTGTCGTTCGGGTCCGCAAGGGAACCGACGGTACGGCGGAAATATGCGTCAATGTGCCAGGGAAGAGTGCCCATTTTCTGAAGGCTGTCCGGCCCCAGTCTCTGCAAAGCAGTGGCATAGTCGCGAGGGAAGTTGGGAAAGGGGTACCCCGACCGGTCGCCGAGTTCCAGATCCACGTAGTGACGCGATCGCTCATCTGGATCGTAACGCCACACGTCCGGAGCATGAGATTGTGCGACGAGCGCCTCACGGTACGGCGCGAGCACGACTTGCATATCAGCTGGAAGAATATCTATCGCGGCGGCGGTGATCATCTGATGGGCTTTGTATCCCCATGAATAGCCAGTTCCCGGGGACAGCAGAATCAAGACCACCAGGAATCTGGTGGATGCCGGGATATACCTCATAGGGCTGCCTCGTTTCTGCGGGCCCACCACCAGACATGTGCGGCCAATACGAGCAGGAAAAGATCGAACACGAGGTGTTGGAGCAGGTTGTTGCGAGCATCCGCATCTGTGCCCGTGTCAAGGCACCCGCAATTGATATCCAGGCCTCGCATAAGAGCGCTTATGATCGCAATTGTGAAAACCAGCGTCATGCCTCCAACCGTCACCACGGCGCCAGGCGCAGACCGGCGGAACAGAAGAGCAAGCGCTGCAACGACCTCTATCCATGGGAGAGTGATCGCGAGCGCGTTGACCAGGGCATCCGGAAGCAACTGGTAGTTCTCGATGCTGCGGGCAAAGTCGCCGAGGTTCGGTATCTTGCTCGCGCCGTACACGAGAAAGACCGCCGCGAGGACGATTCTGGACACCCAAACGTATCTGGAATCCAGCAAGCGCGCTGCGAGTTTCGATGAGTTCAGATTCAGAGTCATCCTCCAGTCCCGCGATCAAATGGGAAACCGGCGCGTTGCCACGCGACCGAGCCGCCGAAAAAGACGCGCACCGCGGTGAATCCCTTTTTTGCCAGCAGTTCGCCAAGATGAATACTCAGATCGCATGATTCCCCGGCACAATAGACAACAAGAGGTTTGTGCTTGTCCAGGTTCGCGATCGCCGCGCCATAGTATTCAACTTCGTCGAAAGGAATGTTGATAGCACCGGGGATGTGACCTTCTGCGTATTCAAACTCGGGCCTGGCGTCAACGAAGACGGCCTGGTCACGGTCGAAAAGTGTTTTTGCCTGCTGGAGGGTCACTGAAACGAGCTCGTGCGCGGCGGAAGGCACCGGGTCAGCCCGGTTGACCAGCGCCGAATCGGGCAGTTGGGGAAGGTTCTTCCCTCGCGCCACAAACGGGATTCCCCATGGTGCGACGAGGTTTACGCCCGCTCCGATGAGCGACGCGCCGACGCAGATCAAACATGCCTGGATGATCGCGTTTTTGACCACTCTGGTTCTCCCGGTGTCCTGTTGAGATTGTCTAATCGCCGCATTATCATGGTAGCCGCTCCAATGTGGCGTGTCAATCAACCGCACGAGGTTCGTCGTCTTGGCGCCGTCACGGTCCGGCATGTATCATCAAATTCCGTCAGACGCGTTGGGAGGAGGGGCGGATGAATGTGCAATCGGTACTGACAATCATTTTGACAGCAGGAGTGTTTCTTATGTCCGGGTGCAGGGAAATGGATGCCGAATTGAAGCAGCATGTAGTGGCGCACTGGTCGTTCGCAGTGCCAGTCACGGCGAAGCTTGCCGATCTCGCGGGAAAACACGACGCACTGGTTGAAGGTGTCCGCGCGAGCGAAGGGGGTGGTGCGTGGCATTTTCCGGGTGACACCGCCGCGCTCAGGGTGGCCCACACGCCGGAGCTGGACCTGGTGAACGGGTTCACCATGGAAGCCACCATCAGGCTGGAGCGCCTGGGCAATCCCCGGGTCGACATCGGTGTCCAAGGGATACTTGAGAAACACATAGGCAAAGGCGGGTGGTTGCTCATCGTACTGCGAGACGGCCGTGTCGGTTACTGGCTGGAAACCGAACAGGGTCGGACGGAAGGCGCGAGTACGATAGCTCTTACGCCCGGAAACTGGCACCACATCGCGATGACATGGGACAAACAGAAAATTCGGTTGTACGTTGACGGAACGCCTGCCGGAGAACGGCCGTTCACAGGCCCACTCGGGCGGTGCCCCCAGGATCTATACCTCGGGAATGATGACACGAAAAACTGGAGCTTCTGTGGCGACATTGCGGACATCCGCATCCTCGATATCGCCGTCGAACCACCCGCGTTCCACAGAGCTCGTTGAACGCCGAGTTCGAACCCGAAGCCGGAACCCGCCCCCGGACTGTGTTCTCAATCCGACCGGGGTTATCGGGTGGCTGACCCGGAAGTGACAAACTTTGCGATCGGCACCGGGAGCGCCTCTTTTCGCTGCCCGCGTCTGTTCAGAAGAAAAGAGCATTGACCTGTTCCGTTCCACCAGTTTTCGTCAAGAACCCGCCGATGCCTACCGAAAAACTCGACCCCAATCTCCTCAGTGACGTGTTGCGCGCAGCATTAAGCCGGGGTGCCGATTTCGCTGACATATACGCGGAACAAGCCGCGTACGCGAGCGTCGAAAGCGACGACAGAAAGATCAACTCCTCCTTCGTGCAGGACGGAGGTGTGGGAATTCGCGTCGTGAAGAACAATCGCACCTACTACGGAATCTCCGCTTCTGAAGAGCCTGCACGCCTGATGGCACTGGCCCGCCAGGTGGCAGACGCCGCAGGGGCGGAGGCAGGGCGCGAAGCGTCCGTGATCCTTATTGAGGGCCCAACCAACTGGCAATCGTCTTTTGCGGTTCCTCCGGACATGCTCGACGTCCAACAGAAGCTGGCGATCGTTCGTTCAGGCGAGGAAACAGCGTGGAGCGGCGAAAAGCGAATCAGGCAAGTCTCCATCGGTTATCGCGATTCCGTGCGCCGCATTCAGCTCGCATCCTCGGTGACAGGCACGGTGCTCGAAAAAGAACTGGGACTTACTGAATTTTCCGCGCGCGTCTTTGTCGGGGACGGGAACCAGCTTTACGTGGGAACTGCCGGGCGATCGATTTTCGGTGGTCCTGAACATTTTCAGGGTACTGACAGTTTCGAATCGATCGCGTTGCGGGCCCGGCGGAACGGAATCACCCAGCTCGAAGCCGACGACGCGCCGAGAGGTGTGATGCCGGTTGTGTTTGCACCGGGGGACAATGGAGTGCTGTTTCACGAGGCGTGCGGACACGGGATGGAAGCTGACCTCGTGGAGCGAGGGTCGGCATTTGCAGGAAAACAAGGTGAACTTGTCGCGAGTGAGCTAGTCACGCTGTACGACGACGGAACCATCCCCTGCTTCCCGGGAAGTTTTCCGTTCGACGACGAGGGGACTGCGTCTCAAAGGACAGCGCTCATTGAGCGCGGCGTGCTCAGGAATTACCTCCAGTCGCTTGTCACGGCGCGCAAATCCGCGTGCGAACCCACAGGGAACGGGAGGCGCCAGAACTACCGTCATCCTTCGATTCCCCGGATGCGAAACACGTATATCGGCGCAGGCTCGATGAACCCGGACGACATAATTGCACAAACGGACGCGGGGCTTTACGCGGAGGTTCATGGTTCAGGGGGGCAGGTTGATGTGATTACGGGCAGGTTCACAACGAGCGTGCAGGTGGCCTGGCTGATTGAGAAAGGGAAGCGGACGCGGCCCGTACGCGGAGCCACCCTGAGCGGTACCGGGATCGACGTTCTGAAGAACATCGACATGGTGGGGAACGATCTTGTCATTGCGCAGATGTCGGGCAGGTGTGGAAAAGGGCAGAGCGTGCCCGTGGGCGTCGGTATGCCGACGGTGAGGGTCAGATCTCTCCTCGTTGGTGGCAAAGGAGAAATCTGGAAGGGAGCCACGCCATGAACGACACGGAATTTGCCCGCCGAACGTTGGACTATGCCATGCAGCACGGCGTTGAAGCCGCCGAAGTAGCCGTTGTGCGAACCCGGAAAACGGAAATCAGCGTGGTCAACATGACACCGGAGACAGTGAACGCCCAGGAGGAGATCGGATTCGGTGTTCGGGTACTCAAAGACGCGAGGATGGGGTTCGCCGCGAGTAATCGGCTGGATGCGCGTTCGGTGCACGACCTGTTGGATTCGCTGGTGTCCGTCGTGCGTGAGCACACACCCGACGAAGCGAACACGCTGCCGGAATGCTCTGACCGGAAGCCGTGGGAAGACGGGTTTTCAACTTTCGATGAGGTGATACTTTGTGCGCCCCTTGAGGAAAAGGTGCGAAGAGCGCTCTTCCTCGAGCAATGCGCGCGCGATTTCGATACGCGGGTCAAAGGCGCGAGCACGGTGATCTATGGTGACGTGGCGGAGGAGGAAACGCTCGTCAACTCACTCGGCGTGGAGGGAGTGTCCCGATCTACTCTCGCGTATGCGGTGATCGAGGCAATTGCCGGCGATAAGGATTCCGTAGAGACGGGCTGGCACGTAGGGGCAAGCTCCACGTATGACGGTCTGGACATCGAGGCGACCGCGGTGACGGCTGCGCGTCGCGCGTTGCGCATGGTGGGGAGCAGACCCGCTCAATCCGCCGAACTTCCGCTCGTGTTTCCACCAGAAGTCGGGAGTGCTATTCTGGCGTACGTGTCGAGGATGCTGGATGCGGACGCAGTGCAGAAGGGGAAATCGTTGTTCCGGGGCCGGGAGAATGCAAAGGTGGCCTCTTCCCTCGTCTCTGTTGTTGACGACGGGCGTCTCGAGGGTGGCCTTGCAACACGTTTCGCGGATGCCGAGGGTGTGCCGACTGAGCGGACGGAATTGTTGAAAGATGGGGTGTTGAAAAGCTTTCTGCACGATTCCTACACGGCAAGAAAAAGCGGCACGGTTTCCACGGGAAACGCGCAACGGGGAAGTTATGCCGCTCGGCCCCATACCGGGACGACGAACTTCATGCTGCTGCCCGGGAATTGCCCGACGGACACATTGCTGAATGACGTGTCGAACGGTCTGTATGTGGCGGAAATGCAGGGGCTGCATGCAGCGATCAACCCGGTGTCGGGCGATTTCTCCATTCCCTGCAAGGGGCTCATGATCCGCGACGGGGAGCTTGCCGAGCCCGTGACGGGTGTTGCAATCAGTGGAAATCTGTTCGATTTGTTGCAGGACGTGGATGCAGTTGGAGACGACTTCACGTGGGTTTTTTCCGGTTCGATCATCGGTACACCGACGTTTCGCGTGCGGAACGTGAAAGTCGGCAGTGCTTGTTGAACCGTTGTGTGGGACGTGACTGGTGGATTGGGATGACAATGACGAACGTGCTCTGGCTGATGATTTTCTGGACGATGCAGGTGATTGCGGCGCTTTCCTTCAAGCAGGGGAGCCTGCCGGATGCGTCGAGGACGCTCTGGTTCATTATCGGTAATGTGTTTGGCGCATCAAGTATCTGGTTCATGATGGAACTGTACAAGACGATGAATGTGAATGTTGCAATGGGGCTGGCAGTCGGGGGTGCGTTTCTGCTGTCGCAACTCGCTACGGCCCTGATTTTCAAGTCCAACCTTTCTTTGGTGCAGTACATCGGCTTGATAGCAATCACCGGCGGGATGTACGCCGTGTCTGCAGGTGCGAGAACACACCCCTGACCGGGAGCGGGAAAGAGATGACCGAACGGGAAAAATACTTCCGCGAGCTGGATCTTGACGGGGATGGGACGGTCAGCGCCGACGTCGGAATCACCTATCCGGTGTGGAACGAATACAGAGAGCGGCTTGACTGGATGGAGCGCTTTTCCCGTTACGTTCACGTAGGAATCTCGCGCGCAGCAAGCAGACCTGCGTACAGCAGATGGACGGATGCGTGGGGCTGTGAGTGGCTGTATCCGCTGGAGTCGTTAGACGGGCTTGTAATGCAACACCCTGTCGCCGAATGGGACGCGCTGAGATCGTACAAGGGGCCGAATTCCGCGGAGTTCACGGATTGGAGTGAGGTTGAAAAGAAGTTCAGGGCTGCGAAGGCGAAGGGTGAGGTGGCGCGGGGCGGCACCGACCACGGCTTCATATTTCTCCGCCTGACGTATCTTCGCGGGTTCAATGCGTTTATGGAGGACGTCGGATCGCGGGACGAGCGGCTTTTCGACCTCATACGCGTGGTCGAGAATTACTGGTTCGACGTTGCGAAGCGGTACGTTGAGGCGGGGGCGGACCTTGTCTCGTTTGGCGACGATCTTGGGCTTCAGAACAGACTTCCGATATCTCCGAATGCGTGGCGAACGTTTATCAAACCCTCCTACATGCGGATTTTCCAGTATCTTCGCTCGAATGGCGTGCGTGTTCATCTTCACACTGATGGATACATCGTGGATATCATCCCCGACCTGATCGAGTGCGGCGTTTCGATCCTGAACCCTCAAGAGCTTGTGAACGGCCTGGAAAACCTCCGCGAACTGGCATGGGGCAAAGTGTTCCTCGATCTTGATATCGACCGGCAGAGCATCACGCCATTCGGCACGCCAGAAGACTGCGAACGGCACATCGGACGGTGCGTCAAGACGCTCGGGTCGCCTCGCGGTGGCCTGCATCTTGTCTGGGGCGTGTACCCTCACACACCGTACGAGAACATTGAAGCAGTCGTACGGGCGATGGACTCGTACGCGGAATACTGGAAACGGTGAATCGGGGAGGAACTGAACAATGTTAGCAGGGAACGGCGTGTTTCGGCTTGACGGCCGCGTGGCGATTGTCACTGGAGGCGGACGCGGACTGGGTGAAGTGTTCTGCCGGACGTTTGCGGACGCAGGAGCGGCAGTTGTTGTTGCGGATGTTCTCTTGGCCAACGCGGAACGAGTTGCGGACAGCCTCGTGAGCGGCGGCGCGCGAGCCGTGCCGGTCCATCTGGACGTTCGTTCAACGGCGTCCGCAAACGCGATGGTCGCACGTACGATTGCCGAATTCGGGCAGGTGGACGTTCTCATGAACAACGCCGGAATCGTCATCAACACGCCGGCGGAGGAGATGACGGACGCTCAGTGGGAAGACGTGCTGGCCGTGGATCTGACGGGCGTGTTCAAATGCTGCCGTGCCGTGGCGCCGCACATGATTGCGCGGAAACGGGGTTCCATTATCAACATCGGGTCCATGTCCGGTGTGGTGTCGAATCATCCTCAGCCGCAGTGTTCGTACAACGCCGCCAAAGCCGGCGTGATCATGTTGTCAAAGTCATTGGCGGGTGAATGGGCGCAATACGGCATTCGTGTCAATACAATCTCTCCCGGGTACATGGAAACCGAAATGACCTTGAGGGGGAGGCAGAATCCCCGGGAAAACGACGTCTGGATCGAGAACACGCCAATGAAGCGTTGCGGTAGGCCCGAGGAACTCGGACCCCTCGCGCTCTACCTTGCGTCGGACGCCTCCAGCTTCATGACGGGCGCGAACATTCTCATCGACGGCGGGTACACCATCTGGTGAAATTACGGGTTCGGCAAGCGAGCACCCACATCTGGCAGAGCGGCGAACGGCACATGCGGTTCGGCCTGATACCAGTACGCGGTGGAGGCATAGTCGTCCGAGCGATCATTGCCGTGTCCGTGCTCCAGAGTTACTCGGATTGACTCGGAAAACGGTATCGGGTCCGCGACATGGAACCGGTACACTGTCACCTTGCCCCGGTCGTTGAAGTCCTCACGTTCGCGATACGAGAGCCCGTAGTACTGGTGCCGGACGTCCTGCATTCCCCATCCCTGACCGAAGTATTCCTCAGTTCCGGTCCCGTGCAGGGAAGGGGGCCACAACTCCCCGTCGACGAAAATCATGTCGTCGCCTTCGCCCCACCACCCTTTATAAAGATTGTCGACTGACAGGTTGCACCCGAAATACGTTCCCCGTCCTTTGGCGTCCAGGATGACGTAATTCCCGCTTCCGGTCTGATTGCGGTCCTCTTCTGTCTGGTGTCGAGCAACCCACTCGGGTCCCCAGATTACTGAACCGGTCCCTTGCCATCCGTCGCAGGGGTTCTCACGGTGCCATGTCGCGTGCAGATACCATGGTGTTCCGGGCAACTGCGTGTACTCCTGGTAATCGATGTGGAAATAGAAAGCGATTACCGGTGTGTCTGAATCATTCCTTATTTCGAGGCGCGCGCGTTCCGAAAAAGGCATGGGTACCCAGCAATTCATTGGCGCGAAACGTCCGTACGTTTTCGATTGGTTGGCGGCCATACTGAAAGCTGCATTTTCGAACGTGCTGACCGCACCGTGCCCCACGCAGAAAAAATCACCCAACGGACACTCAACCGACGGGAACGGTTCGTCGTCCCAGAAGCATCGTAAGACGAGAGAACGGAGGTAATGGAGATCGGGACTGTTCACCGTAAAATACAGATGTGAAATAATCCCGGGTCCGCGGATGTCTCCAATGACGTGCGTAGACCGGCCGCCAATGGGTATCCAGTCGTTGTTCCCTCCGGCGCGGTCGTAACTCGACAGGCGTCTGGCGCGAAACGGTTGAGGTTGGGTCAACGAATACGGTATCACAGTGCAGAATCCCTTTCCGGGTTGGATGGGAACGCAACCGGACAGGTGCGGATTGGACGCCACGCGTCCCACGACACGAACAGAAAGATCGATACCCGTGCGAAAGCGCGATCCACGGGGTGGTTCCCAAAATTCGCAAAAAACTCACCCGTACGAAACGTTCCCTTAACGAGCTCGGACACTTTCAGTACTGCGGGTCGAAGGATTCGCCGGTGAATGGCAAAACGATTTCGCCGTGGTCTCACCCCTCAAAAAGGAGCATGTATGTTTCGCGGAACGCGTTCGGTACTCAGCGTAGGTGCGGCAGGCGTTGCTATCGTTCTGCTGGCCGCTGCCGTTGCCGCGCGAGCGGCTGACGGTGGAACACTTACGCCCTCGTGGGATAATGGCATGGTGATGCAGACGGCGGACAAGGAGTTCCGTATCCGTGTCGGCGGACGCATCCATCAGGACTGGACCTTTTTTGCTTCTCAATCCGACTCGCTGGCGCGGCGGTTTGGCGACCTGCAGGACGGTACCGAATTCCGCCGGGCACGGATTCACGTCGATGGAATCGCCTACGGCACCACGGAGTGGCGAGCTGAGTTCGACTTCAGCAGCGGCGACGCAAGTTTCCGGGAAGTCTATGTCGGTCTTCGCGGGGTGCCCGGGCTGTCAACGCTTCGTTTGGGTCACATGCAGGAGCCATTCAGCCTCGAGGAAATCACGAGCAGCAATTACCTGGTTTTCCACGAGTATGGGCTGCCGGGTGTCTTCACGCCGGCGTACAACGCCGGGCTGCTTCTGGGTGGCACGTTTTCGTCGGGGCGGGGCGGCTGGGCGGCCGGCGTCTTTCGCGATTCGGACAACTATGGCAAAAACAGCGGCGACGGGAAGTTCACGTTCACGGGGCGCGTCGTACTGGCGCCGGTCTATTCGAAGGAACAGAAACGAGTCGTTCACCTCGGGTTCTCGGGCAGCACCAGAAATCCCAACGGGGGCGTCGTAAAGTACAGCCGAAAACCCGAAGTCAATCTCGCGCCCAATTTCGTCGGTACCCCAAACATCGCGGCAGATAGGGTCAATCTGTTCGGCGTGGAAACACTCGTTTCGCAGGGCCGATTCTTCGCGCAGGCGGAAGGGATCGGAAGCCGTGTGACCAGAACGGGCGGGGGCAACGCGATGTTTTCCGGTGGATACGCGTACGCGGGATGGTTCTTGACAGACGACCACAGACCGTACAAACCCGGACAGGGCGTCGCTGATCGTGTAGTTCCCACGCGGAATTTCGACCCGAGAAAACGCGAGTGGGGTGCTTTGGCGGTTGCGGTACGCGTCTCCTATCTCGACCTGGATGATTCGGGCATAAAAGGCGGAACACTTACGGATGGCACACTGGGTCTGGACTGGTTCCTCAATCCCAACACTTCCGTCAAGGCCGGCTACGTGGTTGCGCGCCCGAAAGGAACCGGTGCGATGAGTGCATTCCAGCTCCGGGCCCAGTTCGACTTCTGACGCACGTTGCTGGCGAGTTTCCAGCAGACAGGAATTCGGTTTTCGTGGCGGCCAAATGGCACTCTCCACGCATACTCCTGACCCCAAAAAAGGAAAAAACGATGACCAGATCAACCAGTTTGATGTTGTTGTCCTGTGCGCTCGTTGCTCTGCCGCTGACCGGTAGACCCTCATACGCGTCCACCGGGTCGAGAACGTCGCTAACAATCAAAGGTTCGGATACGATGGTGCATCTGGTAAGCACCTGGGCAGAGGCTTTCATGCGGACGAACCCCGATGTGGAGATATCCGTCACCGGTGGGGGATCCGGCACCGGAATAGCCGCTTTGATCAATGGCACCACGGACATCTGTGCGGCAAGCAGGAACATCAAGGATTCGGAGCGCGCGCGGGCACAGCAAAATGGACGGTCCGCGTTTGAAACGGTGGTTGCGCGCGACGGTATCGCAATCGTAGTACACCCCTCGAACAACGTGAGCACACTTTCGCACGACCAGCTGAAGAAGATTTACACCGCGGTGTACACACGATGGAATCAGGTTGGCGGACCGAACAGGCCAGTACTCGCCCTCTCGCGCGAATCGAGCTCAGGTACCTACGTCTTTTTCCAGGAACACATCCTTGAACAGCAGGATTATGCCCAGTCGGTTCGTCTGATGCCGGCGACGTCTGCCATCATTCAATCCGTTTCGACTGATCGTGGCGCAATAGGGTACGTCGGCATCGGGTACGCGCATGACGCGGGCCAGCGAGTCAAAGTTCTGAGGATCAAGGCTACCGAATCCGGCCCTGCGGTGGCGCCCAGCGAAGCAACCGTAAGGTCGGGAGAGTATTCCATCGCGCGGCCCCTCTTCTTCTACACGAACGGGGCTCCCACCGGAGCCGCCAAGCGGTTCGTGGATTTCTGCCTGAGCGCGGAAGGCCAGAGGATAGTCCGGGAGACGGGGTACGTTCCCGTCCAGTAGGCGTGTTGCTTGTCGTGCATTTTCGCAAACGAACGAAGTGCACAGATACAGGCAACGTCAGGAAGGGAGGTGGGTTCACCCCGGCCCACCTCCGCCCTATGCTCCGATGCCCAGATCATCATCCATCGCAACCCCGCTAACAAATCCTTAACCAGGTTCAAACGGAATTCTCACCGGCGTGGCCGACCTTCATTCTGAACACAAATGCCGAAATGGAGGTGAAACATGAGAAAGGTTACCATACGAACCCTGACCGCGATCTCGATTGGTCTCTTCGGAATGGTGGTGACATGCTCGCTGGCAGCATGCTCAGGGAAGAAAGGAAACGAGGTGACCGTCGTGACCGTGAAGGGGTCGGACACGATGGTCCATCTGGTAAGCATGTGGGCAGAGGCTTTCATGAAAAGTCACCCGGATGTGGAAGTATCCACTACCGGCGGCGGTTCCGGGACGGGCATAGCCGCGCTCATCAACGGCACCACGGACATATGCGCCTCAAGCCGGGATATCAAGGACACGGAAAGGGCGCAGGCAGAGCAAAAAGGGATCACTCCGGTCGAAACCATGGTGGCCCGCGACGGGATCGCGATCGTAGTAAATCCCAGAAATCCCGTTCAAGAGCTTTCCCTGGACCAACTCCGAAAAATCTACACGGGGGTGTACACAAGATGGAGTCAGGTTGGCGGCCCGAACGAGCCGATTACTGTACTCTCCCGCGAATCCAGTTCCGGCACGTACGTGTTTTTCCAGGAGCATGTCCTGAACAAGGAAGATTTCGCGCAAACGGTGCGGTTGATGCCGGCAACGTCAGCGATCATCCAGTCTGTTGTTTTTGACCGCTGGTCTATCGGGTATGTCGGGATCGGGTATGCCCACGAAGCGGGCCCACAGGTCAAAATACTCGGGGTGAAGGCGACCGAGGCCGGTGCCGCGGTGATGCCGACTGAGGCGGCGGTGCACTCGGGGGAGTATTCCATCGCGCGTCCGCTGTTCTTCTACACAAACGGTGCCCCCACGGGAGCGGCCAAACAGTTTGTTGACTTCTGCCTGGGGCCGGCTGGACAAAAAATCGTCAGGGAAACGGGATACGTTCCGGTCCAGTGACATCGAAACCAACCGGTTCATCTCTCAGGGAAACGTGATGCCACGCCCGCGGACAAAATGGATGGAGCGCTGTGTCGAGTTGACGCTCGTTGTCGCCGCTTCCACAAGCATAATTCTCGTGGGGCTGATCTTCCTCTTTCTTTTCCGGGAAGCCGCACCATTTGTGCAGCATCCGGGTCTTTCCTCGCTCATGGGTGATCGTTGGATACCGGTATCATTCCAGAAAGAGCAATTCGGCATCTATCCCTTGGTCGCGGGTTCCATACTGGTAACCGCCATCGCTACGGTTGTGGCAGTTCCTTTCGGGGTCATCGGCGCGGTGTATCTCTCCGAAGTTGCCAGACCGGCGGAAACGGAAACGCTCAAACCCTTCATCGAATTGCTCGCGGGAATTCCGTCCGTCGTGATAGGTTTCTTTGGCCTCGTCGTTCTGGCGCCGCTTGTGAAGGCAGCGTTTGGTCTGGAGACGGGCCTGAACGCGTTTACCGGAGGGCTTCTGCTCGGGCTCATGGCAATTCCCACGATCATGTCGGTCTCTGAAGACGCGTTACGCAGTGTTCCGGCCTCCTACAAACAGGCCTCGCTTGCGTTAGGTGGGAACCAGATTCAAACAATCTGGCGCATCACCGTTCCGGCCGCGCTGCCGGGTATTGTTGCCGCCGTGATGCTGGGAATGGGCCGTGTCATAGGCGAGACAATGGCGGTGATGATGGTTACGGGAAACGCTGCGCAGACCACCTTCAAACCGTTCGAATCGGTACGCACGATGACCGCAACCATTGCGGCGGAAATGGGCGAAGTACCGTTCGGAAGTGATCATTACCGCGCGTTGTTCTGGGTCGGGATAATCCTTCTTGTGGCCACGCTCCTGTTGAACATCGTTGCTCAACGGGTACTCAAACGGTACAGTGTGCGGCAATGAGACAACGCTCCAATGGCTTTCTCGCGATCTGGGCGATGCGGATCATCTTCTACCTGCTCGTTTCGTCGGTAGGGATTATTGTTCTGGACGTACTCTGGAAGGGACTCCCTTCAATCAGTCTTTCGTTCCTTCTCGATTCGCCCAGACGGAGCGGCGCGGAAGGCGGAATTTTTCCCGCTATTGTTGGGACGGTATATCTCGTCACCGGCGCTATCGCTGCGGCTCTGCCGCTCGGAATTGCCAGCGCGGTCTACCTTTCCGAATACGCGAAACAAGGGCTGTTCACAAGGTGGGTTCGGTTCGCAATAATCACTCTTGCTGGCGTTCCATCCGTTGTGTTCGGTCTTTTCGGCCTCGGCTTGTTCGTCATTTTCCTGGGATTCGGAGCTTCGGTTCTTGCCGGGAGCCTGACCCTTGCGGCCATGATTCTCCCGACGATCATCGTTGCCAGCGAAGAGGCCTTGCAGGCAGTTCCGCGGGAACTCCGGGAAGCAAGCCTCGCCCTCGGCGCAACGCGCTGGCAGACTATCTGGAGATCGGTTCTTCCGTATTCCGTATCCGGAATCATGACCGGATCAATCCTTGGTATCGGGCGGGCGGCGGGAGAAACCGCGCCGATTCTTCTTACTGCGGCGGCCTTTTTTCTGCCGAATCTTCCCGAGTCGCCGTTTGACCAGGTCATGGCATTACCGTATCACCTCTACATTCTCGCAACTCAGCACCCGGAAGCCGCCAAGGTCCGAGAGATGCAGTACGGCACTGCGCTGGTGCTGTTGGTACTGGTTCTCGGCATCAACATGGCGGCGATTCTTTTGAGAGGCCGTTTCAGGAAGAAGTACCGATGGTAGATACGGGTGAACGAACGTCTGACGCAAAAATCGTTGTGGAACACCTCGACTTTCACTACGGTTCGGTGCAGGCGCTCTTTGATGTCTGCGTTGAGATGGCACCCCGGAAGGTGACGGCGTTCATTGGTCCTTCCGGGTGCGGGAAGTCAACGTTCCTTCGAACGTTGAACCGCATGAACGACATAATCCCGGGGACCCGGGTTCAGGGCCGCGTTCTTATTGACGGGCACGACATATACTCGAACGGGACCGACGTGGTTGCGCTTCGAAGAAGCGTTGGCATGGTATTCCAGAAGTCCAATCCCTTTCCCAAGTCCATTTTCGAAAACGTCGTGTACGGACCGCGAATCCACGGCGAAAAGAACAGCGCCCGACTTCGCGAAATCGCAGAGCAGAGCCTCCAACGGGCTGGTCTCTGGGCAGAGGTGAAGGATCGGCTCGATCAGAACGCGCTATCGCTCTCGGGAGGCCAGCAACAACGGCTGTGCATCGCTCGCGCGCTTGCGGTCGGGCCTGAAATCCTGTTGATGGACGAACCCGCATCGGCGCTTGACCCCCGATCCACAGCGAGAATCGAGGACCTGATAGGCGAACTGCGCGAGGACTATACCATCGTGATTGTTACACACAATATGCAGCAGGCAGCGCGCGTTTCGGACTTCACCGCGTTCTTCTACGAGGGGCACCTCGTGGAGTTTGGGGAGACGCAACAGATATTCACCATGCCGAAAAAGAAGCAGACCGAAGATTATATCACAGGCAGGTTCGGTTGAAATCGACCGGAGTTCCAGCCTGGGAAGGAGCAAAGGGATGTCCGGGCACCTCCAACGGGAAATAGAGAACCTGAAAAAGAAGCTGCTTGCGCTCGGAGCCTTCGTGGAAGAGGATGTCCAGAAGGCGGTGACGGCCATTTCCGAGCGAAACGCCGCGGCTGCCCGGGAAGTGATCGAATCGGACCCGGAAATCGACAAAATAGAGATCGACATCGAAGAAGATTGCCTCAAGGTGCTCGCGCTGCATCAACCGGTCGCAATCGATCTTCGATTCATTGTCGCGGTTCTCAAGATAAACAACGATCTGGAGAGGATCGGTGATCTGGCAGTCAACATCGCAGAACGGGCAGCATTTCTCGCCACACAGGAGCGGGTGAACATCCCGTTCGATTTCGCGGGTATGGCTTCGAAAGCGAAGAAGATGCTTGCGCGAAGCCTGGATGCGCTCATAAACGGCGACACGGAACTCGCGCATTCGGTGTGCGCTGCGGACGACGAAGTCGACCAGATAAACAGGGAGATGTATTACCAGATTCAGGACGGCATTCGGAATAACCCCGAACAGATGGTCTGCCTGCTTCACCTCCTGAGTGTCTCACGGCACCTTGAACGAATCGCGGACCACGCGACGAATATCGCTGAGGACGTGATTTACATGATCGCAGGGGAGATAGTCCGGCACAGGGTGGAGGAGTTTACGCAGAAAAGATCGTGAGGGAGTTATCACTGCGAAGGTCCACGCGAAAAGGGGTGATCCCGGGATCACCCCTTTCTCTTTCAGAAGACTGAGCAATGCCGGTTTCCGCCGGCACTTCGTCACGGCATCACTGCGATGCAATCCATTTCGATTTTGATGTCAACCGGCGCTTCGGCGTGAACAGTCGTGCGCGCTGGCTTGATCTCTCCGAAATACTCCCCGTAGATGCGATTCATTGCCCTGAAATCCTTCATGTCCTGAAGGAAAACGCCTACCTTTACCACGTTCTCCAGACTCGTTCCCGCCGCCTCAAGGATTGCCTTGATGGTTTCGATCGTGAGCCTGGTCTGTTCTTCAATGGTGCCTTGAACGATCTGCCCGGTGGCAGGGTCCAACGGCCCCTGTCCAGAGACAAACACGAAACCGTTCGCTTTCACAGCCTGGCAGTACGGTGCGATCGGTCGTGGTGCCTTGCTTGTTTCAACGAGTTCGCGCATGATGAACCTCCGGAGAAGATGGTTCCACTGATACGAGAATGATTGATCGAGCGCAAAAACCAATATACCGGGTCCCGACCGGGCGCCCAAGCGGGAACAACGGCGCGCCGGTTGTGAAGGCACACGTGAAGTTCTACATTCAGAGTGCTTTTGGGATTCGAAGCATGAGAATTACGTCCGGAGCGGAGGAAGACCGCATGAATGTTCGGTGGGGAGTGATCGGAGCGGGGGGCGTTGCCCGGCGAAGAAGTATGCCGGCAATCCGACAAGCGAAAAATGCCGAACTTGTTGCGCTGATGGTGCGGGACAGGGAACGAGCTGACGCTCTGGCGAAGGAGTTCTCCGTTCCGCGCGCATACACGGACTGGCGGGAACTTCTTGCCGACACTGAGGTGGACGCGGTTCACATTGCCACGCCCGTGTACTTGCATGCCGAACAGGTGATTGCCGCGGCCCAGGCGGGGAAGCACGTTCTGTGCGACAAGCCGATGGGCATGTCCGCGCTCGAATGTCGGCGAATGACCGACGCGTGCTCGGCGAACGGAGTCCATCTCCAGGTGTGCTTCCTCATGAGGTTCGGTTCCGTGTATCAGCGCCTCGGAAGGGAAATCAGGGACGGACGATTTGGAACAGTACTTGAGGCCAGAGCCACGATCTTCAAAGCGCTCCCGCTTGCTGACGACGCTTGGCGATTGATACCGGAACAGAGTGGTGGCGGGCCACTGATGGACCTCGGAGCACATACCATAGACATACTCAGCTTCCTTTTGGGGCCCATGGAGTCGGCGGTGGCGTTCGCGGCGAATCGAGCCACGAACTGGCGGGTGGAAGACACGGTATCGCTGTTGTTGCGAGCCAGATCGGGAGCAATTTGCGCGGTGGAGCACAGTTTCTGCGCGAAGGGCGGCGATCAGACCCTCGAAGTGAACGGAACGGAGGCCAGCGCGCTCGTTTCCACGCCGCCCCCGGGAGGCGAAAAGCCATTCCTCAGGATTGCCGATTCACAAGGCGTGGCGACCGAAACGGTGCCTTTTGAGAATTACTATCAGCTGCAAATCGAACACTTCGCGGAATGCCTTTCCGGAAACGTCACTCCGCTCGCAACGGGAGAGGATGGTATCCACAACCTGGCGGTGATCGAAGCGGCGTACCGTTCGGTTCAGACAAACAGGGTGGAGGCTGTGCAGACATGAAGCGATACGCGCTCCGTGGCGCTCTCGCAGTGGTTCTCATGATCATGGTCGGGTGTGCTCCGAAACCGGCCGAGCGGCCGCGCGGCCCGCAGCAACCACCTATGGTCCTGATTCCTGCGGGGGAGTACCTGGTCGGCAATGACGACGGCCCGGAAAACGAACGTCCCGCACACAAAGTGCGCGTTCGTGCGTTCATGATCGACAAGTTCGAGGTGACCAACCGCGCGTATTTGCAATTTGTGCGCGAAACCGGGTTCCCGGCACCACCACGCTGGCTTCCCGACAGCACAATCCTTGGTCCCACGGATCGTCTGCCATTCGATGAGCGGGAAGCCGATCTGCCAGTGACGTACGTTTCGTGGGAAGACGCTAATGCGTACGCGCGCTGGCGGGGCTGCAGACTTCCGACGGAAGCGGAGTGGGAAATCGCGGCGCGCTGTTCCACGGCATTACTCTACCCGTGGGGAAATGATTCTCTCGCCACGGACGGGAAGCACGCGGCAAACACGGGCGAAGAGAGTGACGGATTTCCGGGGTTGGCTCCGGCGGGCAGTTATGGGAATGGCGCATCATGCTGGGGTGCTGAGGATCTCGTGGGAAATGTGTGGGAGTGGACGGCGGATTGGTACGTGCCCGCGGCCTACAGAGAAGCTTCACCGACCGGGCTCGCGGGGGTGGTTTCAGATAGCCTCTTTCGACAGCGGGTGATACGGGGAGGTTCGTGGTTTGATCCACCGGGACGCGTGAAAGCGACGACGCGCACCGGTTTTGACCCGTCCTTCCGGAGTGACATCATCGGGTTTCGCTGTGCCCGCGATTCTGAATAGGTTCTCCGTCAGATGAAGGACGACGCACCGCTCCTGAGCTTCTGGGACCACCTCGAGGAGTTGCGGTGGCGCATCGTCAAGTCCATACTCGCGCTTCTTATCGGCGGGATCCTTTCGCTGTTCTTTTCCGATCGCATTCTCGCGCTTCTGCTCCTCCCGCTTGGCGAACTCAGGGGTACCGTTCACCTCGTCAATCTCTCCCCCCTCAGCATGGTCATGGTTCGGCTTTACATAGCCATCGTCGCAGGACTTCTTGCAGGTCTCCCGGTAATAGTGTACCAGGTATGGTCCTTCGTTGTGCCCGGACTCTATCCGCACGAGCGCAGGGCGGTACCCTGGGTTCTGATAAGCACGTTTCTGCTCTTCGTGATTGGCGCCTCCCTTTCTTATGCGATCATGCCTTTTCTGTTCAAGGTCCTCGTTGAAGCCGGCTATCAGGGTGTCGAGAATTTCTGGAATATTCGTGAGTACATGGGGTTTCTCCTGGGATTCATGGGTGCCTTTGGCGTCGTGTTCGAAATGCCGGTGGCAGTGTATATTCTTTCCGTCGTAGGAATCGCGACGCCAACAGGTCTGCGCCGGTCACGGAAGTACGCTATCGTCCTCATCTTTGTCATCTCCGCCGTACTTACACCTTCGCCGGATCCGTTCAGTCAGATAGCGATGGCACTCCCTCTTGTGGCCCTTTTCGAGGTCAGCATTGGCGTTTCCGCGCTCGTGCACCGGCGGAAAAAACGTCGCCGAGAAGCTGCAGAAGCGGAAAACGCGCAATAGGTGTGGCAGGCAGCGTATCCGCGTTTGGTTTATCGGCGCATGAGTGGTACTTTTTACTTCTTACGCACGACGAATACACTGTTACTGGAGCCGGGAAATGGGCGGAGTACTTCCTGTCCGTCTGGGAGTTAATCTCGATCATGTCGCTACCGTCCGTCAGGCACGGAAAACGACAGAACCGAATCCGGTGCAGGCAGCTCTGCTGGCCGAACTCGGGGGAGCCGACCAGATAACGATACACCTTCGTGAGGACCGGCGGCATATTCAGGATTACGACCTCGAACTCATGCGCCGTGTCACCCAGCTCCCGATCAACCAGGAAATGGGCGTGACAGAGGAAATGCTGGGTATTGCCCTCCGCATTCACCCGAATGTCGCGTGCCTTGTACCGGAAAAGCGCGCTGAAGTCACGACTGAAGGTGGGCTGGACGTCGTCGGCAACCGTGAACGGGTTGCGCACGCCATGGAACGGCTCCATGCGGCGGGCATTGCTGTCTCATTGTTCATCGATCCGGAACCCGCGCAGGTTCGAGTTGCTGCGGAGCTGGGTGCGGAAGCAATCGAGCTCCATACCGGGGAATATGCCAACTCCCGGGATGCGGAACAGGCAACACAACTCCACCGGCTGGAAGCTGCCGCCGTTCTGGGAAATGATCTTGGTCTGGAAGTCCACGCGGGCCACGGCCTGACATACCAGAATGTGTCACGTGTGGCGTCAATTCCGCAGATCGTGGAATTGAATATCGGTCATTCTATTATCGCTCGCGCGTTGTACGTAGGTCTCAGGCAGGCCGTCACCGAAATGCGGACCCTGCTTACCGAGGCCCGGAATGAGGCGCGCCTGAATTCCTTGTCTGACAAGTAAGGAGTTGCCACGCATGCCACGTGGGTTGCAGATCAGAATTGCCCTGTTGCTGGTGATAATTGGCTGGGCCGTTTACCAGCTTTACCCGACGTTCGTGTTCTGGCCGCTGACCGTGCAGCAACGCCAGGCTCTGCAGTTGACTGATAAGGCAAAATTTGATGATCTGCAGATGCGCGCGATCAAACGGGGCCTCGACCTGCAGGGAGGTGTGTTTCTCGTACTCGAGGTGGACCCGGCACGCACGATGACCGGCGGGGCCCTTGCAGATGCCGTGGAGGGGGCAAGGCGCGTCATCGAACAGCGCGTGAATCAGTACGGCGTCTCTGAAGCGAACGTCCAGAAAATCGGTGAGCGGCGAATCATCGTTGAGTTGCCCGGTCTGGATAACATTGAAGCCGCGATGCGCCTTGTCGGCCGTACCGCGCTTCTCAGGTTCAATCTCCTCAGGCCTGTATCGGAGCGCGATGAGGTTGTGAAACGTATCGATGCAGTTCTGCCCCAGCTGCTTTCAGGGGTAGTAATCGACACCACGTCTTCCGCTGATTCCTCTGCCGCCGCTTCCGCGGCTTCGACCGCCCGCGCCGCCACGGATTCAACCCCCGCGCCGCAAGGGGAGTTGTTCGGTGGTGCCCGGCAGCCACAGAGCACCCAGACGGGTGTGGCGCGAGCCGACTCTGCACGCGAGAACCCGCTCAAAGGACTCACGTCATTCAGCGGCTTGCTGAATGTCGGGCCGGGCAACGACTACTACGTGTCCACGGTGAACAAACCAAAAGTCGAAGCAGTACTGTCGCTGATTGCGGAGAAGAACCCCGGCCTCATCCCGTCGGCGGGGGAGTTTCTGTTCGGCAAGGAAGAGTTGATCAACGGGCAGTATGTAACCCCCCTTTACTACGTCTCCTCCAGCGCCGAGATGACCGGCGCCAGCGTAAAGGATGCGCAGGTTTCGCAGGGATCCAATCTCGACATTGAACAGGCGGGACGTCCCGTCATCAATTTCGAGGTAAAGGAGGATTCAGTTCGCCTGTTTTCTGCGCTCACCCGGCGCAATCGTGGCGAACGAATGGCAATCGTTCTGGACAATGTGGTGTATTCAGCGCCCACCATTCAGGCACACATCACGGACGGGCGGTCCATCATAACAGGCATGGCGGACAAGGAGGAGGCGCGGAGTCTCGCTATTGCGATTCGTTCGGGAGCATTGCCCGCCGAGGTTCAGGTTCAGGAACAGCGCTATGTTGGGCCTTCGCTCGGAACGGATTCAATCGAATCAAGCCTGAGAGCCTCGATGATTGCGGGTATCGCGGTCATCGCCTTCATGGTGCTGTACTATCGTCTGGGCGGGGCGATGGCAGTAACCAGCCAGATGCTGAACCTTTGCCTGGTCATGGCAAGCCTTGCGGCGTTGCACGGAACGCTCACTCTGCCCGGGGTCGCCGGACTAATCTTGACGCTGGGAATGGCGGTCGACTCGAACGTCCTTATTTTTGAGCGCATGCGCGAAGAGAGCAACAGCGGAAAAAACCCGCGCGCGACAATCGAATCGGGCTTCAAAAACGCTTCGAGCGCCATCTGGGATTCCAACATCACGACCCTCATCAGTGCGATTGTGCTGTACCAGTTCGGAACCGGTCCCGTTCGCGGCTTCGCGCTCGTTCTTGCGATCGGCATTGGAGGTACTGTCTTCGCCGCGCTGTTTATTACTCGCCTGTTCTATGATCTGTATGCGCATTTTGGAAGGCTCCGCACCATATCATTGGGCGTCCCCTTCCTCAAGAACCCTCACTTCCAGTTCCTGAAATGGCGGAAACCGTGGTTCATTGGCTCCGGTATCGTTCTGGTTGTCAGTGTGGTCAGCATTCTCACGGTTGGCTTCAACTGGGGAGTGGATTTCACGGGAGGTACCCGTCTTGCCGTTCGCTTTGTGCCACCCGTCAAACCCGGCGACGTGCGGACTGCGCTTCGACGGGTTCCCGTTGGCAACCGAGTGCTGGATCTATCGCAGAGCGAGATAAAAACCGTTGACGAAGCAACGGATCTACTCATAACAGTGAAGCAGATTTCCAATGTTGAAGCTGCTGCAGTAGACAGCGCTTTGCGGATTCGCCTTTCTGACGCCTTTCCCGCAAGCACAAAAGGGGATTGGGTTTTGAACGCGGAATCCGTTGGCCCAAAGGTGGGGTCTGAACTGAAGAGCTCGGCCATTTACGCAGTTC
Organism: Candidatus Latescibacterota bacterium; assembly: GCA_022706085.1. Lineage (GTDB taxonomy): Bacteria > Latescibacterota > MWCZ01 > MWCZ01 > MWCZ01 > MWCZ01. The sequence continues at coordinate 92,512 of JAKJDF010000003.1, forward strand.
TGTTCTCTCTGATCGGAATCCTCATCTACCTGTCTTTCCGTTTTGAGTGGATCTACGCAGTCACGACGACAGCGTCACTGTTTCACGACGTCCTTCTCGCTCTTGGTATTTTTGCGCTGATCCGGCACGAAGTCACGCTGTCAGTGGTAGCGGCAGTCCTTACGATGGTAGGGTACTCTCTGAACGACACGATTGTGGTGTTTGACCGCATACGTGAAGGCCTTCGAATCCACGGCAGAAGGCTGACATTCGGCGAGATACTGGACAAATCGATCAACGAAACGCTTACCCGGACCATCATAACGAGTGGCACCACTCTTCTGGCCGTCGTTGCGCTGCTCATTTTCGCCGGGCAGACTCTGAAGGACTTCGCTCTCGTTCTGTTCATCGGCGTTCTCACCGGTACGTACTCCTCTATCTACCTCGCTGCCGCGCTCGTGTTCGAGTGGCAGAACCGGCAGCAGAGTCGCGCGGCCGAAACGGTGAGGAAACGCGGCGCTTTCGCAGTCAATAAGGCGAGGAAGAGCGCAACAACGTAGGCGGAGAACGACAGGTGTGCGAGTCTCTGCAACTATGGCGTAATTCTGTCTTTTTGGCGTAGCTGTCTCATGTGCAGGTCATCGGGCATATATTTTGCCCTTCTGACCTTCTCGATTGTCCGTGTCGCTGACGTAGTGTTGCGGGTATGATGCGGCGTAAGGGTACCTCCGGCAATCGGCCGGAAATGGCTGGATAGAAAGGGAATTGAGCTCGACATGCCTACCTACGAATACCAGTGTGAATCCTGTGGTCACAGATTTGAGCGATTTCAGTCCATCAAAGCGGACCCTTTGTCGGAGTGCGAAATCTGCAAGGGGAAAGTTCGGCGACTGATCTCTGCAGGCGGCGGCCTCATCTTCAAGGGATCGGGTTTCTACATCACGGATTACCGCAGCGAAGGCTACAAGACACAATCCAAGCGCGACAACGGGGGTGATTCGAGTACCTCCTCGACTACGACGTCAAAAGAAACCACGGCGAAAACGACAACGTAACGTGGCCATGTCGCGTGCTGGAAAAAACGCTTCTCCTCGCACATGCGGTCTTCCCCGGAGAGACAAGGAAATGAATCGGGCATCCGTGTTGGCAACGTGTGCTTTGTTCGCGGTAATGATGATGGCCTGCGGACGCAGCCCGGAGGCATTGTTAAAGAAGGGCAACGACGCGCTTCTTGAGACGACCAAACCGCAACCCGACACCGCAACCATCGATGACGGGGTAAAAGCGTTGCGGGAGTTCACAACCAGACATATGGGGCACGAACATGCGGACAGCGCGTACTACCTCCTTGGCATGATCTACGGGGCGACGCAAAGAAATGCGGAAGCGGGGGAAACATTCATGACGCTCGTCCAGAATTTCCCCACAAGTCGGTTGCGTCCGAAGAGCCTGATCCTGGCATCACAAGCGTACGAAAACGTGAAAAAATACGGCTACGCCAAGCAGTGCATGCAGATTCTCATGGCCGAATACCCGGACCACGAGTTTGTCAAAGGCGGGTCAGCCAAGTGGCTTTTCCTGAACATCGGGAAAGAACCGGAAGCGTGGGATCAGAGCTTCCTCTCGGATTCGTCAACGGCACGCGCGTCCACCCGTCCCAGGTGAACTGCAAGGGTGTAGTACTTTTGGGGATATGTTGCACCGACCATTTCTCGCGCTTTGCGCAGCGCTTTTTCTCGCAACCGGAGGCGCATGGGCAGCGGATGGGATACGCATCGAAGCGCGACTCGACCGGGGTACCGTCGCGCTTGACGAAACGGCCACGCTGGTGGTAAAGGTGGAATGGGAGGGGCCTTCGGACAGATTTGCCCTTGTAGTACCGCAAGCACCGCGTGTCCACAACCTGATTGTGATTGGAAGCAAACGCGGGACGCGCTCCTGGGCGGACGAGAAGGGGGAACACTCTGCACAGGAGTTCTCCTACGTTCTTCAACCGGAATCTGAGGGAGACGCGGCCATCGGCGCGGTGCGTGTGCAATTCAACACGCCGGAAGGCACGTCGGGCGATCTGGTAACTCAACCCTTGCAGTTGCGCGTTGGAAGTCCCGCACACGCGCGGTGGCGCTTTACGTGGGGAGATATCGGAAGCCTCGTTGTCCTCGCAGGTCTGGCCGGATATGCCGGATGGCGCCACTGGAAGAAGAAAACCGTGCGGAAACCCGCATCGTCCGGAGGCCAGAAGGATCCCTTCGCGGCGGCTCTATCAGAGATCACTTCCGCCCGAAGGGCAGGAAATCAGAAAGCGTTTTACGGCGCCGTTCTTTCTCTCCTCAGGCAACTGACGAGTGAACGAACGGGTGTCCCGACGATGGCGCTTGGTGCGCGGGGTCTTGTCCCGTTTGTGGATCGACTTGTTTCTGATGAGAGTTCGGCGGAACGGCTTCGCACTTTGTTGGCCCGCGTCGACACCATCCTGTACGCTCCGGAGACCGGTGACTCGGATGCGGACATGGACGCCACGGAGCTTTTCTTGAAGAATTTGGTGAGCGAGAACGAGATCGGGAAAAGGGAACGCAAGGATGCCCCTTGATAGCCACATTCAGGAGATTCATGCGGAAATCGAACGCGAAAGCGAATTCGTAGAACGCATCGTTTCCGAAATCGGCAAGGTGATTGTTGGCCAGCGCACGATGGTTGAGCGGATGCTGATCGGCCTGCTTTGCGACGGCCACATTCTGCTGGAGGGCGTTCCCGGGCTGGCCAAAACCCTTGCAGTAAGCAGCCTGGCCCGGACGATACGCGCGAAGTTTCAGAGGATTCAGTTTACACCCGACCTTCTGCCTGCTGACGTGGTTGGAACCCCGGTTTATGAGCAGAAGAAATCGACGTTCACGGTGAAGAAGGGACCGATTTTCGCGAATATCGTGCTTGCGGACGAAGTGAACCGCGCACCTGCGAAAGTTCAGAGCGCCATGCTGGAGGCAATGCAAGAGCACCAGGTGACCATCGGCGACCAGACATTCGCTCTTGAGGACCCTTTCCTGGTTCTCGCGACGCAGAACCCGATCGAGCAGGAAGGAACGTACCCCCTGCCGGAGGCGCAAATTGACCGGTTCATGCTGAAAGTGGTGGTTACTTACCCCTCCAAGGCAGAAGAGCGTCAAATACTCGACAGAATGACGGAGGGCGACGTCCCACAGGTGAATGAAGTTGTCGAACCGGCGGACATCATTCGCGCCCGTCAACTGGTTCGTCGCATCTACATGGACGAGAAAATCAAGAATTACATAGTGGAGATCGTGTGCGCGACCCGAAAACCGGCAGAATATGGCCTGGCAGATTACACCGATTTCGTCGATTACGGTGCTTCACCGCGCGCAACCATATGGCTCGCTCTCGCATCGAAGGCTCACGCATTTCTCCGTCACAGGGGATATGTTACCCCTGAGGACGTCAAAGCCATCGGGATGGATGTTCTCAGGCACCGTGTCATTCCTACTTACGAGGCAGAGGCGGAGGAAGTCACCGCGGAGGCAATCGTCGGCAAGGTTTTCGATACTGTTGAAGTGCCATGATCCAGAAGGAAATCCTGAAAAAAGTCCGTCGGATCGAAATCCAAACGCGTCAGGTGGTTAACACCCTTCTCAGCGGCGAATACCATTCCGCCTTGAAAGGGCAAGGGATGGAATTTGCCGAGGTGCGGGAGTATCAGCCCGGCGACGACGTCCGCAGGATTGACTGGAATGTGACGGCGCGTATGCGTCGTCCTTTTGTGAAGATATTCGATGAGGAACGCGAGCTGACGGTGATGCTGATGGTTGACGCGTCGTCGTCGGGCGATTTCGGGTCTGTAGAGCAGACGAAGAACCAGATTGCTGTCGAGCTGTGCGCCCTTCTCGCGTTCAGCGCCACCAAGAATAACGACAGGGTGGGTCTCATAGTCTTCACTGACAGAATCGAGAAGTTCGTTCCACCCAAAAAGGGCCGAAAACATGTTCTGCGGGTGATACGAGAGCTTCTTGCGCAGTTTTCCCGGACGGAAACCAGTGAGGCACGACCCTTCCGCGATCGGCCGCACCCGGTGATGGGTGGCTTGGCGAGTCTGGCGATCCTCGCGGCGGCTGTTTCGATGATTTCGGCGATTGGTATCCCCGAGACGACCTCTCAGTGGCTGGCGGAGGCGATAATCTCCCTCCTGGGGGCGTTAGGCGTGGTCGTGGTTTCGCGGTGGGCATTCCGCACGTACGGGGCTGACAAGGGACGCGGTACCGACATTGCCGGGGCGCTGGATTTTCTGAATCGCGTCATGACGCGTCGCGGGGTGGTGTTCCTTATAAGTGATTTCCAGGCGGCCGGTTTTGAGAAGGCGCTCAAGGCTGCCCGGAGAAAGCAGGATGTCATTGCGGTAACGCTCACCGACCCGCGCGAGGTCACGCTGAAAGGAGCCGGTTTGCTGGCTCTGGAGGACCCGGAGACAGGGGAATCGGTGATTGTGGATTCCTCAGGCAAACGTTTCCGGGACTGGTACGAACAGCAGGCGCGAACAAGACACGCTCAAAGGAAACGCCTGTTCCGCAGCACTGGCGTTGATTGTGTGGACGTGTGGACGGACACGTCTTATGTGGACCCCTTAGTGAGGTTCTTTTCGGCGCGTGCCAAGCGAATGTGAAGCTCGCGTTTCATGCGGCCGACCCGGCCTGTTGTCTGCGGAGTGAAAAGCGACCTGCTTTTTGGCGTCTGTGAAGAGTGCGAGCAGCGGTTACCGAGGGGAGATTGGGATGAGATACATCAGGGTTCTTTTGTTGATTGGCCTGATCGCGATTGGCACGGGCTGTTCAAAGTCTGGCGTTGACCCCGAGAAGCAGCGTGTTTTTGCGACCGAACTTCTGAACCGTGAGCTCTACGCCGAGGCTATCCGTGCCTTCGACAAGTACCTGGAGATGCCCGGCGTGTCTGACAGGGATCGCGCCGATGCGATGCGCAAGCTGGCGGATGCGCTCTTCGACAAAGCGAACGATTACCACTCAGCACTCGTGTACTACCTCAGGTTACGGGTTTTCGTTCCCGATTATCCCGAGATGAATGAGATCCGAGCACGGCTTGTCACCTGTTTTGAACGAACGGGACGAAACACTGATGCGTCGCTGATGCGGCGGGAGATTGCCCAGGGGAAGATTCTACCGCCCGATTCGTTGGCGGGGCCGGTCGTGGCGGAGTTCGGAGACCGGAAGATCTCGGAACGCGAAGTTCTGCGCGAACTGGAACAGCTTCCCCCGGAACTACGTCAACAATTCAACACCATGGACCGGAAACGGGAACTCCTGCGCCAGGTAGTCGGCAGGGAGATTTTGTATGAGACGGCGGTGAAGAGGGGATATGCCGATAGTCCCGAGTTTCAACTTCAGCTTGACCGCATGAGACGCGACATGCTTGTTCAGCGGATCGGTGAAGAACAACTCGGGAGCCTTCCAGACATCACGGAAGCGGACGTAAGGCGTTTTTACGAAGAACATCAAGCCGAATTGCCTCGCGTTCCGGGCGGAGGCATTCCAAGCCTCCAGCAGATTCGGCCCCAGATCGAGATGGCGGCACGCCAGGCGAAGCAGCAGGAGGCCTTCCAGCGGCTCGTGGATCAGCTCTTCGCCAGCCAGGAAGTCAAGCTGTACCCCGAACGTATGAGATGACGGAAGATTGTCTCTCCGAAAATCCGGGGAACACGGGGAAAAAACGTGGATGAGCTTCACTCGTTTGCAACCTATCCGACACAGGAGGGAGCGAATTGATCGAAGTCCGAGGTCTCACCAAGAAGTACGGGACATTCACTGCGGTGGACGATATCAGTTTCACCGTGCAAAAGGGGCAGATACTTGGGTTCCTTGGGCCCAACGGGGCAGGCAAGACGACAACCATGAGGATTCTCACCGGTTACCTGCCTCCGACCTCCGGAACTGCGCTGGTTGCGGGCTACGATGTCCAGGAGCAGTCCATGGAGGTTCGCAAACGCATCGGTTACCTGCCGGAATCTCCGCCTCTTTACAACGACATGACTGTCCGTGAATACGTGGATTTCTGTGCGGCGTTGAAAGGGGTACCTGGAAGCAAGCGTGAAGAGGCGGTGTCTGCCACGCTGGAGAAGTGCGGGCTGGAAGACAGGGTAAACCAGCTTATAGGCACTCTTTCCAAAGGCTATCGTCAACGGACGGGCCTTGCCCAGGCGCTGGTGCATGACCCCGAGGTACTCATACTCGACGAGCCGACGATTGGCCTTGATCCAGCCCAGATCATCGAAATCCGCGAGTTGATCAAGGCGCTTGCCGGCAATCACACGGTCATCTTGAGCACGCACATATTGCCGGAAGTGAGTGTAACCTGCCAGGCTGTCGCAATCATTCACCAGGGCAAGTTGTGCGCTGCGGATTCATTGGAAAACTTGACCCGCGTCCACGGCGAATCGCTGGAGGAAATCTTCCTCCGTGTGATTAGTAGCGACGTGGAGGAGGCTGCGGCGTGATGAAAGGAACATGGACGATTTTCGTCAAAGAGCTCCGGTCGTACGTGCATTCTCCCGTTGCGTACGTCATGGCATTCGTCTTTCTGATCCTGTGCGGGTATTTCTTCCAGGACGCGATGAACTTCCTCAATCGCTACACTACTGATTATCCCATGCGATATCAGCAGGCCCAGCAGATGCGGCGGGATCCGCCTCCTCCTCCCAACGTCGACATTGTGGTGATTCGTCGGACGTACAGTGTAATGGCGTTCCTGCTGACGTTCATCATGCCGATCCTGACCATGCGCCTGTATTCGGAAGAATATCGCAACGGCACAATCGAGCTTCTCTTCACTTCGCCCGTGACACCCGGGCAGACGCTGGCAGGAAAATTCCTCGCGTCATTTGCGCTGTACGCGGGTATTCTGGTGCTCACACTGAACTTCGTCGCGTTTGCGTACCTCTATGCAGAGGAGGGGGTACGGCCTGACACCGGATTAATACTCAGTTGTTATCTGGGGCTTCTTTTCCTCGGAGCGTCATTCATTTCGGTTGGAGTGTTCGCTTCCGCGTTGACGGAAAACCAGATTGTCGCCGCTGTAGTGAGTTTCAGTGTCTTGCTCATGTTCCTTGTCATCGGCGCCGCGGCGGACTACGTGGGCAACTACTCAGCCGCGGAATTCCTCAGATATCTTGCGGTCAACGGGCATGCAGACTCGTTCCTGCGCGGTGTGATTTCGCTTCGCGACATCGTCTACTACATAACCTTCATCGGGTTCATGTTGTTGCTCACGAACCGGGTGTTGGAATCGCGAAGGTGGAGGCTGTAAATGGTGCGATCGATTCCTATCCCGTTTGTTGCTCTGGTCGGGTTGCTCCTCGCCGTTGATGGCATGGTTGCGTGGCTTGCCAGCGCCACGGTGTGGGGCTGGGGGATTCCGTGGGCTGTCGGAACAGGTCTTTTGCTTGGTGCATTTCTTTCGCGGCTGGGGGTTCGGAAATCCATCGCGTTTGTCGTTGCGTTAGTGGTTTTGGTCGCCCTTTGCGCGATCATCTACGTGAAAGGCGAAGTGATCGGCGCGTTCAAGCTCGACAGTATCACGGCGATTTTGTTGTTCCTCGCGTTGTTCGTGGGAGAAGTCGGCGTGGGCATCGCATCGGTGCTGACTGGCCGGGCGAGTGCACAAGGGGCCAACTTCTGGGTGTACGTAGTGAGCGCGCTCGCGATTGCAGTGGTGTTGAATTACCTCACGAACCGGCACGTGCGGACGACGTACGACATCACGCAGGCGCAACTGGAAAGCCTTTCAGACCAGACCCTGGCGAAGATGAAGGGACTGAGAAAGGATGTTCACCTTATTGCGTTTATCCGGGACTCTGATCCCAATCGTCCCGGGTACGCAGAGATGCTCAAAAAATACGCGGCTGCATCACGCTACTTTACGTTTGAATTTGTTGACCCGGACAAATACCCTGACATCGCCGCACGGGAAAACATCAACCCCAACGACATCACTATCATTGTCAAGTGTGAGGACCGGCGGGAGCTGGTTCTCGGGCCGGAAGAGCGCGACCTGACAACTGCAATAATCAAGGTGACGCGCCCCGGCCAGAAGAGAATCTACTTTTCGATGTGGCACCAGGAACGGACTTTGGAAGGAGAGATGGCTATGTTGGCCAATCTTCTCCGCCAGTTGAATTACGCGACTGCGCCGCTGAAGCTCATTGATTCTGATGTTCCTCCGGACTGCGCTGTGTTGGTAATTCCGGGGCCAAAAGCGCCGTTCGCGCCGGTGGAAATCAGCAGGATCGAACGGTATCTGGCGGAGGGCGGAAGTGCACTTGTCCTGCTGGACCCGGATTCGATCGAAACCGGTCTGGAAAACGTTGTTGCCAGATGGGGCGTGGTTGTACACCCGAACATGGTCATCGAACGTCAACGTGGACTCGTTCCCTATGCAGGCGGCCTGTACATGGGGGAACAGCAATCCATGTACGCGCGTGCGATGAAATACGAGCCTTCGCACGCTATCGTTGCCGATCTCGAATCCAAGGGCATTGCGACGGGGTTCTACCAGGTTCGGGAGATCACGTGGACGGGCGCGAATCCCACACTGGCGTGCACGGGCACCCCGATTGTTTTCGCGGGCTCACGAACTTCATTCGCGATCACGGAGGTGAAAGAGGCGTTGCGCAACCCACGGCAGGCCCACAGCGCAGAAGGAAAGCCGTCAGGTCCTTTCTCGGTTGCCGTGGCGGCGACCGCTCCCCCGTCGGTGCCTACCGGCGTGGAAGGTGCGAAGACGCGGCTTGTTGTCGTCGGGGATGCAGATTTCGCGACCGACAGGGTCGTGAGCCAGGAGCGGGGCAACGTGGATTTCATGCTCAACTGCATCACATGGTTGAGCGAGGACGAAGATCTGATCACGATCCATTCAAGGGAGCCGGGCTACAAGCCTATCGTCATGACAGCGAGCCAGGGGACTTTCATGTTCCTCTTCTGCGTCTGGCGGTACCCGGCGATGGTGTTCGTTGCCGGTCTCCTGATCTGGTGGTACCGGCGAAGTCGTGGCCCCGGCAAGGATAACTGAGAGCAAAAACCGGAAGGGGATCGGCGGAGCGGGGTGCGGATGAATCGCACCCCGCGATCTGTTGACGCGACCTCGGAACGCGCGATCGTTGCACTAAGGCGGAGAAGAACGGCATGAAGAAATGGATCAGGACTATCATTCTGGTCGTAGTAGCCCTCGCGCTCGGACTCTGGGCGTATTTTGGGGAGCGCCATCTGGACAAGGTCGCGCTGGAGAAGCGTCTGGAGCAGAAAATTACACGCATCCCGACGGAAAAGATTGCGGGATTCACCCTGATTATCAACAACCCGAACGCAGCCAAACCTGATACAACGGTTGTGGAGCGAGTTGGTGCGGATGAGTGGCAGATCGTCCACCCCATCCTATGGCCGGGAGAGAGCACGGAGTGGCGTGCGATGGCGCAGAACCTTCCGAGAGCCTGGAAACAGCGCGCGTGGAAATCCTCTCCTGACAGCATTTCGTTCTTTGGTCTGAAACCTCCGTTGGTTCGGCTGATTATCAAGCCGGTAGACAGCGCGATGCGACCGGACACTCTCGACATAGGCAAAGCCACGCCGACCGATAACTTCTGTTATGTAAAATATCCCCGGAGTGATTCAATCTATACGACGGACGTTATTCTGGTTTCCGCCACCCTGAAATCCTTGCACACATTGCGGGACAAATCGGTTACGCCGATCGACCCATCTCTCGTGCAACGAATAACCGTGAAAAGGGGTGGCGCGGATTCGATGGTGATCGAACGCCGCGGCAATCTCTGGTGGATGACCTCCCCGTTGGAACGGTCGGTGGATCGGGACACCGTGAATGCACTGTTGAAAGAAGTTCAGATGTCCCGGGTGGCGGTCTTCCACGATATGCCTGCTGCCATGGAAACGTACGGTCTGGATCGCCCTGTGGCAGAGGTTGAGTTCCTGATGGCATACCAGGGACGTCTGGCCCGACGGACACTGTTTCTCGGTTCGAAAGTCCCAAATGTTCCGAACGAGCAGTCCGGGGGGCAGCCGGTGTACTACGTCAAGGACGCGGATCGACCACCCGTGATGGAGGTTCCGGGAGGGCTCGGGTACAACCTGAAACGTCCGATGGAGTTCTACTGGGATCGTCATCTCGCAGTTTTTGAGAGACGGGATATCAACCGGGTTGAGCTTGTGACTTCTGAGCGGACGGTGGCCATGTCTGCTGACACGCTTGCCAACTGGCGGTTCGAAAGCCCCCTGTCCGGCGGGGTGAAGCGGTGGCAGGTAAACGGCATCGTGGCAAATCTCGACATGGCACGTGTGAAGCAGTTTGTGGGAAGGCCGGTTGCCGCCACGGGTCTGGATAGGCCGCGTCTAAGTGTCCGCCTTTACCACGACAAGGAGTTGAAAGCCTCCGTCGATTTCGGAGCGCCGCACGGTGGGCTTGTTTTTGCCAGGGGGAGCAACAACAACGGCCCGGTTCTGGTCGACAAGCAGACGATGGCTCTTTTCATGCTGAGCGTTGACGATCTGAAGGAACTGCCGATTCCGCCCCAATGATGTCCCGGTGAAAAGGGGACCGTCATCAGGAAAGCGATGCCACGGCAGACGGCAGCAGTACGCAACAGGGGGTGCGATCTATCGCGCCCTCTTTTGCTGCAAACAAGTTTGCACTTATTCTGGCAGGACAATACCGATGTCATTGGTTCACCGGGTGAGTCTGGCTGCACTGGTTGGCATATTTTTGTGCGCCCGTACCTGCCCGGGTTTCGTCGAAGTTGCTGCGCGGGTGGATACCGGCTCCGTCCTGATCGGGGACGTCATCACGTACGAGATTCTGGTAACGTACGACGATACGATCGTGGTGGAGAAACTTCCCCACGGAGTCAACCTTACTGCCTTCCACATCCGGGATTACCGGGCCATTCCAAGAACGAAGCTCGCCAACGACCTGTGGCAAGAGGGCGGACAATACCGGATTTCGGTGTACCGTCCCGGTCTTTACGTCATTCCGCCCGTTCCTTTGCGATACCATGGCAAGTCCGGCCAAGCGGGGGAGCTGATTACGCAACCGATCGCGGTTGAAGTGAAAAGCATGGGCGTGACTAAGGAGGATACGTTACGTGGGATCAAAGGGCCAAAGTCCATCTCAGTGAAGTTCCCGATCTGGATCTGGGGCATCCCGGCAGCGCTGATTCTGGCGGGAGTTGGGGTGGTGTTTGCAATGAAGCGTCGAGGACCAAAGGGCACCGCGGAGGCGGAACTCGCCGCAACCACCGTTCTTGACGAGGTTGCGGAATTCGATCGGATCCCGGCTGCGGATCTGATCCAATCAGGCGATCTCAAACTCCTCTACACGCTCGTGTCTGACACAATGCGTCGGTACCTCGCGAGAAGATACGGCGTCAACGCGATGGAGCTCACGCTCCACGAACTCGCTCTGTCTCTTGAATCCGCCGGCGCGGACGCGAACGATGTCGGGGACATGATTTCGTTCCTTGAACAGTGTGACCTCGTGAAATTCGCGCGATTCATTCCTGCACACGATGAGATCGAAACGCTTATCGAGCGCGCGAAGAACCTCGTTCGGCAGACGCAGGTCTCAGCCGTTGCGACGGCGCCAGAAACTAGTGCGGGCAACACCGCCGACGACAGAGACGGCGAGGGGAGCACATCTGTATGACCTTCAGCTTCGCCAGTCCGTGGTGGCTCCTCCTTCTCCTGGCCCTGCCGTTGCAGGTGTGGTGGCACACGCGTGGCACACACTTCACGAATGCAGTGCTGCGCTTTCCATCCGCCACGTCACTAAGGCAATTCAGGCCTTCAACTCGGGTCAGATTGCGGCACGTTGTGCTGGTCCTGCAGATTCTGGGAGAACTCGCGCTGATTTTGGCCCTTGCGCGTCCTCGATCCGGCAAAGTCGAACAGCGTGTCATTTCCGAGGGCGTTGACATCGTTCTCGCGCTGGATGTAAGCGGGAGCATGCAAGCCTTCGACATGGGTAATCGGGAGCGGATAGACGTTGCCAAGGAAGTGACTTCTCAATTCATCGACTCACGGTCCTCCGACCGGCTTGGAATGGTGGTATTTGCGGGGCAGAGTTACACCCAGTGCCCTTTGACCGTGGACTACGGCATCCTGAAGAACCTCCTGGCGCAGGTGAGCATCCGCATGAATGAGACCATTCCCGATGGAACGGCTATCGGCATGGCATTGGCGACTGCAACGAATCGACTTAGAAAGAGCACTGCTCCGAGCAAGGTGATTGTCCTGCTCACTGACGGGAGCAACAACGCGGGAATCATAGACCCTCTGACAGCCGCGGAAGCGGCCGCGCAACTCGGAATCAGAGTGTACGCCATCGCAGTTGGGGTTACCGGGCGCGCGCCGATTCGCGTTCGCGATCCTCTTTTCGGGGAACGTATTGAATTCATGGAGGACAGCATCAACGAGGACGTTCTGCGGGAAATTGCGGCTATCACGGGTGGACGCTTTTTCCGTGCTACGTCTCAGACCGCGTTGCAGGAGATTTACCGGGAAATCGGTATGATGGAGAAAACGGAGGTGGCAACGCTTCAGATCCCACGTTTTGCGGAGTTGACCTTCGTTTTTTTTCTGATACCCTTGGGGTTGGGATTGTTGATCGTAGGCTCCCTCCTGCGCTTTACCGTGTTCAGGACGATCCCATGAGGCGTTGGAGTACGAAGCAGTGGACATCCTGATAAGCCTTGTTGCTCAGCTTTGGCGGGACCCAGAATGGCTGTGGGGGCTGCTTCTCGTTCCCATGGTTCCAGTCGCGTATTTCGTGCTGGAATGGCGCGCGCGCGCATTGATCGCCCGCCTTGGGAACCTCGATGTCCTCAGAGAATCAGCAGTCGAGGTCAGTACCCGTATGAGGGCGGTTCGCGTGTTTCTGTTCGTCGGAGCGATTGCTCTGGGCTTCGCCGCGGCGGCCAGGCCACAGTGGGGATCATCAACCGAAATCGTTCACAGCACCGGGTTGGATATTGTGCTTCTGCTTGACACATCACTTTCGATGCTTGCCGAGGATTTGAAACCTAACCGGCTGGAATCGGCCAAACTCGAAGTGGCGACATTCCTGGACAAGCTGAAATCGGACCGCGTCGCTCTCGTTCCTTTTGCGGGTACGGCTTTCATCCAGTGTCCTCTCACGCTGGACTATTCCGCTGTGCGACTTTTGCTCAGCGACATTACCCCGTACACGGTGAGCGAAGAGGGGACGCAGATTGGGACTGCAATTCGCACCGGTCTGAAGGCCTTCGGTGAGGGTGATGACAGAAGTCGCGTGATGGTGCTGATCACGGACGGCGAAGATCAGGGAAGCAATCCCCTGGAAGCGGCACAGATGGCTGCTGATGAGGGTGTGCGGATCTACGCGATCGGCGTCGGGTCTCCCGAAGGTGAGCTCATTCCGGATACAGGTATAGACGGCCGTCCGGATTTTCTGCGTGATGATCACGGAAGCGTGGTGAAAACCAAACTGAACGAAGAAGCACTTCGGGAAATCGCGATCGAGACAGGCGGCGAGTATTACCGCGCGAGCCCCGGTGGGAGGGAACTGGAAGCCATACTGGAAAGCATAAGTGATATGGAAAGAACCCGGCAGAGTGAATTCCAGACAGTTGCCCGAATCGACCGATACCAGACTCCGCTGGCATGTTCCGTTCTGCTGTTTCTTGTCATTCCGTTTGTTCCAGAACGGGCGGCAACAAGGAGGCGGCCATGACGAACGTGAGTGTGTTCGTTCTTGTGCTGGCGGTTTGGCTCTCCGGTTGCCAGTGGAATGAAGTGCTGGTACAGCGTTCAGTCGCGCGCAAAGTGCAGGAAGGGAACGCATTGTACCTCCGGGGAGAACTGAATGAAGCGCTCATTAGATACCGCGATGCGGAAACCGATGCTCCGGAAGAAGGGCGTATCAAGTTCAACATAGGGAATGTGTTCTATCGTCAATCCCAGTTCGGCGAAGCTGAAGAGACATATCTGGATGCCGCGAGACGGGGCGACGCAGTATCGCGGGCGGACGCCTGGTACAACCTTGGCAACGCGTGCTTCAAACAAGGGCGTTTTGACAAGGCCGTGGAAAGCTATCAGAAGGCTTTGGAGTTCAACCCGTCTGACAGAGACGCGAAGTTCAATCTCGAACTGGTTCAGAAAATGCTGAACCGTGCCGCAAGCGAAGCGGCGAGCACGCCCGCCGGCTATCGGCGCCCGAGCAACTGGGCGAGGGATCGAATGAAAGAAGCGGAGGCGCTTGCACAGCGCGGTAAATATGGCGAAGCTCAGCGGGTGATTTCAAGGACATTCCAGGCGGAACCCTCATGTGCCGGCGAGTTCGGCGAATTCGCCGAACGGGTGACCGCGCTGAAGAACATATTCGGGGAAGGCCGATGAACAGCTTCTTGCTTTTTGCCGTTGCTCTCGCACTAGGGGGCGGCACCCCCGCACGAGGCCAACAGGCGGTTTCCGGCCTGCCTCCTGAGCTTCTGGTAGCAAGAGCCGCGCAAGCGGTTGCCACGATTACGTTTGATCGTTCGCTTGAGGAACAGGCGCTTCGCGACCTTGCGGCAGCGCTCCGCCAGGACCCCCGCAACTCCCGCGCAAAAGCTCTTGTCGATCTAATACAGAAGCGGCGCCAAGAGAGGGAGAAGCAGGAGCAACAGAGAGGACAACAGCAACTGCGCAACCAGCGGCCCGAAGCTCAGGCACAGGTCGCGCAGCAACCGTCCGGGCCGAAACAGAAAGAGAGTAGCAATGCGCCGGACCGTACGGAGACCAATCGTCGGGCGCCGCGCGAAGAGGGGAACAGGTTGACCAGGGAACAGGCGCAGCAGCTCCTTGACGCCCTTGAACAGCAGGACCGACGACCAACGCAGAGACTCCCGGTTCGTAACCCACGGCAGGGACCACGATGGTAAGAGTCGCGGGGTGTATGGTACGAATGCACACGTGTGGAAGGATTTTCATCGGTGTGACAGGACTGCTGCTCCTGGCGTCGTTGGGCCGCGCGGAGGTGCAGGTGTTTGCGCGGGTGGATCGGAACCAGGCACAGGTAGGCGAGCAGGTCGTACTCACCGTTGCGGTCGTCAGTCAGAAACCGCTCAGCGTACAGGTGCCCCCGACACTGCGGATTTCAGGTGTCACATGTTCCCAGGTTCGCGGCCCTGCAACTTCAGAGGAGATGTCTATCTCTGGAGGCCGTCTCCTGCGGCGTGCCACCGCCGAATACGCCTATTTTTTAACTGCGGAGCGCGCGGGGGAGATTGAGATTCCGGCGATTCCAGTGACTGTTGAGGGGACGCAGTTCCTGACCCAGCCGATACGTCTCACCGTGGGAAAATCACCGGTCTTGGAGGCCGGAGGGCCAGTTCAGGTTCGGGTGAATGTGAGCCGCACAACGGTGTACCAAGGTGAACAGATCGTCGTGGAATATCTGTTGTACGAAGAAGCAGTGGCGAGCAGCCGAATCCAGAACCGCCAACTTGTGCGCGACCCTTCATTCCTGAACTTCTGGGCTGAAACGCTGGAGGATATCCGCCGTCAGCAAATTCCCACCCGGAGGGAAACGATCAACGGAGTTGCGTACAATGTGTTACCAATACTGCGTTATGTCGTGTTTCCCACACGGGCGGGCACTCTGACGGTCCCATCAATTACCGTGTCGCTTGTGGCAGCCCTGCCGACTGGGGCCAGGACAATCTGGGGCGAACCGGTTCTGCAACCGAGACAGATCAGCGTTAGTTCGCCTGAGCGCACGATCGAATCACGAGCACTCCCCGCAAACCCTCCCGCCGGGTTCAGCGGGGCCGTCGGATCGTTTTCGATTACGAGCGAGGTGGACAGAACCGAAGTCGCTGAAGGAGACCCCATTTCCTGGAAGGTGATCATAGAAGGCGACGGAAACGTGAAAAGCGTGGGCGATTTGCGCATTCCGGATCTGCCTGATTTTCGCGCATATGATCCCAAAACAACTGCTTCGTTCACTGTCACGCAGGGCGCTGTGCGTGGCAAGTTGGTGCATGAACGCGTAGTAATGCCACTTCACGCGGGCATCAGCCAGATTCCAGGCACTACCTTCACATTTTTCGATCCCAGAACGAGGCAATACAGAACCATCGCGGTAGAAGCGAAGAAGATCACGGTTACGGCGAACGGGGCCGCGGTTGCGCATACGCCTGCGGGTGGACAGATGCTGGTGAAGGAAGTTGGATCGGATATCCGCTATATCCAGCCGGATGTCAGTTCGTTGGAAGATGAGTCATGGCGGCTTACCGATTCCCCTCTGTACTGGGTGTCGTATGGCCTTCCCGTAGCGTGGGTTCTTCTTGCCTTTGGCGTACGGGCGCGCAGAATTCGTATGGGCGCGAACCCGGCAAGGATGCGTGCGCTCGGTGCCGCAGGAGAGGCTCGTCGACGGCTGAAAGTTGCGCGGTTGGCGCTTGAGAAAAACGATGTTCACGGTGGGATTCAGGCCGTCGCGAACTCCTTGACCGAACTGGTTGCCGCGGCGGCCAACACCACCGCGGCAGGCCTCACTTCGTCGCGCATATCCGAGGTCCTCAGCGAAAAACAAGTCCCGGAAGACCTTAGAAAAGAAGTTTTGGCGACGCTTGCGCAGTGTGACGAAATCCGATATGCCCCGACTTCCGCGTCGGCCGACGCGGCGAGAGCGATCTACGAGAAGGGGCTCGGCCTTGTCCGCCAGCTGCTGAGATACCTCGTGCCATGAAAAGAACTCTTGCGTCCGTTTTCGTACTGGCTCTCGCCTTCGCCGTGGAGAGCTCATCGTTCGCGTCAAACCGGGGCCTGGCCCGTCTGTTCAACGAGGGGAACGCTGCATACCGGCAGGGGAGGTATGAGGATGCGATCGTCGCGTACAACAGGGTGCTGACAGGAGGAGTGCGTTCAAGCGCGGTCTATTACAACCTTGGAAATTCCTATTACCGGACGGGCAAACTGGGGCTTGCCATTCTGAATTTCGAAAGAAGTCTCCGGCTCGACCCCGGCAATGATGACACCCGTCACAACCTCCGATTTGTGTCCTCACTCGTCCAGGACCGTGTTCTGGTTTCCAGTTTCGAACTGAAATTCCAGGAGAAGTTGTCGCAGCTCCTCGGGTACACGAGCCCCAATTTCGTTGCGGTTATCGTGCTTCTGGCAGTGTGTGTCTCCGCCGGAGTCGGCGGGCTTTGGCTTCTTGGACGGTTCCGCACACGCATCGCAATGGTTATTTTCGTTGGATGTTGTGTGTTGGCTGCTCTGGGTGCAAGCGTCATGGCCGGCCAGAAATGGGCGGCAGACGAAGGACGTACAGGGATAGTGCTTGCCGACCAGGCAAACGCGCGTTTTGAACCGAGCGAAACTTCGCGGGTGGTGTTCGTTGTTCACGAAGGTACCAAAGTCTGGCTCATACGGCGTGACGGTGGGTGGGCATTCGTTCGCCTCGCCAATGGTCTGCGCGGATGGGTTCAACAGGGTGCGTTCGAAATGATATGAAGGAGTGGTGTATGGCTTCGCGCCTGTTTGTATGGGGCGCAGCGTTCGTAGTTCTTGCCGGCCAGGCGTGGGCTCAACCTTCGTACCTGGTTCCGCTCCTCAATGAGATTGAACGAACCAACCCGGCCAGTTTCTACACCGTTACCTTCAGGCTTTATGAGCGTGTCGGGGCGGGTGTGTATTCCCCTGAAGACCTGCGGTTCCTCGGCACCGCCTTACTCCGCCGCGCAGAAGCCTCGCCTGAACTGCTGCCCGTAGTTCTCCCGCTTCTGGGACAGATGAATGTCCCCGAAACCGTGTCGCCCATCATGACGCACGCGCGATCATCTGATCAGGCGGTAAGGACGGCCGCCTATCAGGCCCTGGGATGGATGGGCGACGAGCGGGCTCTCCCTCTCTTGACGGCCCGCAGTCGGCAGGAAAGGCCCGCGGCCAGTGCCGAAGAGCGGTTCATGATCGAATACGCGACACGATCGATCCAGCTGAAAGCCCGGTTGCGACGTATGCCGGCGGGAGACCAATTCGCGTTGGTCCGTAATACCCTGCTGACGGAACCGAACTGGCTGGTTCGGGGTGACATAGCGCGGATGTTGTCAAAAAGGGCAGGCGCGGATGTCTGGACGGTGTTGTTCGACTCGTATGAACGGTGGGCAAGTACTCCGCAGTACGTGCAAATGATTGGCGAAGTACTTGGTCAGCGGTACAGATTCGACCCGACGGGCTACATCGCCGCGGTGAAACGACGTCCTCCGGAGACACGCCTTTATGCGTTGGAGCGCATTTCCGACTTCCCTCACATCAGCGACATGGGCGCCATAATGGACGTGTCGGAAACTGACGCCGACGCGATGGTGCGCGAGCGCGCCACAATCTTGCTCGGGAAACTGCTGAATCGTTAGGGTTCAGTGTTTTCCACTGCGGCCTTTTGTCGGTTTATTTCCCTGAATATCGCGGGATCGAACTTCGGTTCGCGCTGGTAGGTGTAGAGTCCGTTGACCTCCTGCTCCACATCGTAAAGCTGCGTGTAACAAAAACCGCACATCATCGGGTGATTCAGCAGAGTTTCCGTAAGCCCCCGGTAACGCGTGAGGAACTCTTCTTCCGTTTTCGGGCGGTCACCGTATCCCCAGGACTTGCCATCCTCTTTGCCGGGGTTCCACCAGATCCCGCCATATTCGCTCACGAAATACGGCTGGCCAGCCCATTCGGCATCCTCTTTGGGGAAGTTGCGCCACACTTCGTGCCCTGAGATCATTCCCGCGAAGTTGGCCGCAAACTTCGCGACGTCCTGTTCGTAACAATGTGAATCGTATACATCCGTGCATTCCGTGTGAACGTAACCGGAAGTATCGATACACGGCCTGGTGGGGTCGAAAAGCTTGGTGGTTCTGTACACGAGCCGCAAGATGTCCGGGTCCCTGGGTGGTTGCTGGTGCGTTTCGTTGAACGGGCACCACCCGACTATGGAAGGGTGATTCACGTCGCGACGAAGGATCGAAAGCCACTCCTCCTGAACACGGATCAGGGCCGCCGGGTTTGAAAGGTCAAGACCCCAGTTGGGGTACTCGCCCCATGCGAGGTATCCCAGTTTGTCAGCCCAGTAAAGGAATCGTGGCTCGAAGACTCGCATATGAAGACGGGCACCATCAAATCCGGCTGCTTGTGATATCTTGATGTCGCGCTTGAGATCCTCGTCCGTCGGCGCCGTGTAGATGCCGTCCGGGTAGAAGCCCTGGTCAAGAACCAGCCGCTGAAACCGGGGTTGTCCGTTGAGCAACAGTGCTCTTCCCCGTGTGCCGAGAGTGCGCAAGCCCATGTAGCTTGCCACTGTGTCTTCCGCATGGTCCGCCGCGCGCAAGCGGACGGACACGTCGTACAGGAAGGGGTCCTCCGGAGACCACAACCTGACGGTGTTGACAGGCACCACGACAGCCGCTGCACCTCCGATAACGTAGCCTTCACCGAAGCCAACGGCTTCGCCACCAGCGCTCAGGGTGATTTCCGTGCGCGCCCCCTCCGCGGCCCGCGAAGCGAGGACTTCCACCAGCACTTTCGCCTGATGAAGGTCTGGAACAAAATGGAGTCCCGTCACGTGCACGTCTGGAACCGGCTCCATCCACACAGTCTGCCAGATCCCCGTGGTTCGCGTGTAATGGCACCCGTGCGACTCATACCGAATTGACTGTTTGCCCGAAGGCTGAAGGGGCGAGCGCGTATCGTCCTCCGCGAACACGGTGAGCACGTTCGATCCGGCGCTAAGCGCGTCCGTCACGTCAAACGAGAATGGTGAGTACCCACCCCGGTGCGAACCCAGCAGCTTCCCGTTGACCCACACATGCGCCAGATAGTCTACCGCGCCGAAGTGCAGGATGATTCTTTTGCCGCTCCAGTCCTCAGGTATTGTGAACGTGCGACGGTACCATACGCCAGCCATGAAATCGGTATGCGCGATTCCCGAGAGTCTGCTTTCAGGGCAAAATGGTACGACGATCTCCTGCGGAAGCGTGGTGCCGGGGTCTGCCAGACCGCGCGAGACGCCACTGAGTCCGGGATCAAGACAGAATTGCCACCTGCCGTTCAGGTTCAGCCACTTCGTGCGAACCAGGTCCGGGCGGGGATACTCGGGGCGAGGACAAAAATCCATCGGTTGCTCCTGAGAAAATGGTTCAGGCGTCCAGCGCAATCGTCAAACGTGAAGGTCGAACGTCGGGCACTTTCGAATAGGTCTCGACTGTGACTGAGCCATCGACACCCTCGAGGGGAAACTCGGAAGATGCCGTTTCGCCGGGCAGAAGAGTGAATTTCCATTCCGGGAAAGCGAGTGGGACCGGTACCCCGGCACGGCGAACCCGAAGGCGAAGTGATCCCTCTGCGGGGGAATCTCCCAGATTCTTCGCCGAAACCAAGACGCCATTACGGTTTTCGCGATGAACATGTTCGAGCCTCGTTCCGACGCGGGGCGGGATCGAAGTACGAACTTCGTTACGAACGAGGCCGATTTCCTCCACCGGTATCGGGGCAAACCCCGCCTGGACCACGGGAGAGTTCGGCCCAAGCGCGAACACTCCGTACGCCGGGTCGCAAAACGAGGGCTCCCCGTCGACGAAATTGTCGCGAATCTCAACGAGGGGTGCAGCGCTTTCGTCTATTCGTACCCATTCACCAAGACACACGTTGTGTGTGATGACGTTCCCTTCCGGGGGAACGCCATTGGTTCCCGAGAAATACGGTTCAATCGCGGCGAGTTCGGGATATCGAACGCGGTACGGAGGCTCCGAAGGTCGCATTTTTTCGTATTGCTCCTTCATGTATCCCATGACCATGCGGCGCCATACCGGGTGATCGCTCGTCCCCCTGCTGTCAAGTTCGATTGCGGGGTGGCAATCCACGAATACGTTGTTGCGAACTTCGAAATCCCGTCCACCTCCGAGAAAAACAGCCCGGGTAACGTCCCAGAAGATGTTTTCGCAGATTGACGTTCCGCTCACGCAATCGTCCATGTACACGGCCATTGAACCCATGCCCACGCCGCCGGTGTGGTGGATGAAATTGCGCCGGATCACGTTTCCCCTGAACGTGTAATCCCTTCCGGTGTAAATCGCGCCGGCGTCCCCCGTTTCGAGGCACACGGAATAGATCTCGTTGTTTTCCACGGTGATCTCATTTCCCCAGAAAAGAATCGCGCAGTGGGGCAGATCATGAATCAGGTTGTGCGTGATCAGGTGTCCGACACCGTGGACATTTATCGCCGTCTGGTAGCAACGGGACCAGCGTGCGATATGGTGGATGTGGTTGTTGGCCACCACGTGGTCTGCCGGTTCAAGGGTCTGCCGATCGCCTCCTTCGATGTCAAACCCGCCGTCGCCGTTGTTGAACACGGTGCATCCTGCTACTGCCACGTTCTTTCCACCCCGTATCACAATCCCCCTGTTTCCAAGGTTCTTGATGGTGCATGCTTTTACTGAAACATGCTCGCAACCGGTGGCGACTATGCCGTCTCCCCGCGAACATTCAAACGTGAGATCCTCGAACGAGACGTGAGAGACCCTCTGCAATGCCACGAGAGGAGCCTCAAGAATGGAAAGAATCACATCCCGTGGTACCTCTTGCTCATCCGGAGGAAGCAGATAAAGTCTCCCCCTGCGCCGGTCAACGTAATACTCACCCGGCGCGTCCAGCTCCTCGAGAACATTCAGGAAATAGAACCGTTGTCCAACCCGATAGCTGTAGTTTCCGTGCGGTGGGTGGGTGGTGACGGTTCTCGTTCGCGGGTCGATATGGCGCACACGCTCGTAGCTGTTCGCCCAATCGTACGACCAGTAGCCGTGGACCCAGATGTCGTCATCAGGTTCCCACGTCAACGGGCAATCCCCTTCGTACGTGAACCCGCCGGTCAGGTCACCGGTCGTGGTTCCCCATTCATCTTTCAGAGGTTTGTCGAACCCCGCGATTTTCAGGAATTCGCCCGATTGGGGCCACTGGGCGAGCGTCATGGGCTCGCCATCTACGAACAGTTCGGCGTGCGCAGGCAGGACGGGCCGGGCGAATCCGCGCGAAGTCAACGTGCCGCAGTCGGTAACACCATGTTCGCTCAGATCGGCCGACAGAACGCGATCTCGCACGGACGGCTTCAGCCGTTTGAGCACGGATTCGTCATCCACGCGCGAAAAGCGGGAAATAATCACTCCGCCGATGACGCGGACACTTTCTCCGGGGCAAGCGCGGTACGTGATCGGCGATGATCCTTTTCCCGAGTCTCCTTCCGTGAGTTCGAAAGCCCTTTGCCGCTGGTACACGCCGCCGCGAATCCACACCGTCACACCGCCTTCCGGCAATCCTGCGGACGTGCCCAAAACCCTGATCTGATCCCGGGCGCGCTCCAGCGTGGCAAAGGGTGCGCGAGCGGATCCCTCGTTGGCGTCGTTGCCGTGCGGGGCGACGAAAAGCTCAGACGGTTCACCTTGCATTTCATTTCCTTCAGTATCAGTTCACCTGTTGTGCGTCTCTGTTTGCGACGCACGTGGAGTGCCTTGCCGCTGGATTGCGGGTCGGTAACTCGTACGTCGGAGAGACGGTACTATGCCGACAAGAGGAAACGCGCCCTGAAACGGGTCCCAGCTGTCGTCGGATTGCCTTCGTTGAGCCGATGTGCGCCCGCAAACCGAGGTATGCCGCACTCCTCGAACTGTTGCTCCGACTTTCCGAGTTTCTCCAAGCGGTGGCGGCAACTACTCCCGTGCCGGTTGTGCGGCATCGTTCCATACGTATTCGCCGGTGGATTTCACGAAAATGCTCAGCCGCAGCTCCGAAAAACATTTGCGAAAGAGACGTTCATCGTTCAGAACGGCCTGTCGGGCGGCTTTGACAGCAAACTCCACCAGGAAACGCCAGAGAAACGCCGCGCAAAGAGCGCAGAGGCCCGCGAGGATGTACAGGGATTGCCAAGTCGCGAAAAAGGCTCCTGCGACGGCGACAAGAATCGACAAAACCAGCACCCAACCCGTCGCGCGCGCGGCATACGGACATTCTGCGCCCAAAAGAAGGACCCAGGACAAAACAAACCTCCGATCCAGCCCGATCACGATCTCATGGTTGCGGAAAGCTTTTCGAAGGTTCTCAAAATCACGCCAGTGGCGTTTGAGTATCTCACTGCCTGCCATGCGTTCCGTCGCCCCCGGCCGGAAACCCATCCTTCAGGAAGTGGACCACTCTGGAAATGGTGTCGGGAGGGATCTTCGAGCGCGCGTTGCGGAGCTCGGCGAGTACGTACCGCGTGGTTTTCGGGGTGTCCATTGGAGGGGAGATTTCCTCTATCAGCTTGGCGATCTGGCGCACGTCGCGAGTGGGGCAGTTCACGTACCGCGCTACTTCCACGTGTGACGCTTTCATTTGGTCCGTGCCATTCGTAGCCCCCCGGGCGACCAGACGCGGAGCGCGCGATACCCGGCGGCCGGCGGAGACGACGGCTAGGGAGTCGTCCTTCTCTTCTTCGTCTTCACCATCTTGCGGTCTGTCGAAACGTTCCGGTCGCGCCTCAGGCTCATCTTCATCTTCCTCAACACGAGCGGGCGGCTCGCGTAAAGGCACAGAGCGACGTGGAGTCTCGGTTGGACTTGCTTTCCCGGGAACGGGCGCCCGCGCGGGAGAAACCATTTCTGACGCGACGGGAACGGCATCCTGCGAAACAGGCGTCCTTTTCTCAAGGGTACTCGTCGGCGCATCCTGGGTGGTTTTCGCTTGGTCCGCCACCGGCGCGTCGATCGTGCCGCGCTGGAGCGCGGTTATTGCGCACGCCGCACACAAGTTTGCCGAACGGCCGTCCAACGTAAGTTGTGCAATATTCGGGAAAAAGTTGCCGCACCGATCGCACGGCACAAATTCCCGAAGCAGAGCTTCAAGTTGCGCGTGCAGCCGCTTTGCTTCCTGGAACGTCGCGGCGGATATGGGGCGTTTCCCCAGATTTGCCAGTTCGGCGGCTATGGTGGTGATGCGATCGCTGAAAATGGGCGCGGGAGGGGACATTCAGCTCTCCGAAAACCGTTACGAGCATGGGCACGATGGGTGTGTACGTCGGAAGATAGCAGGGGAGACGAACCGCGGCAAGCCGGAACTTGGTCCGTGCTGTCAGTTGCACCGGCATGATGGTCCGGTCCTGCGGGCCGCATACTTCAACGAGAACCAGTGACGAACAGCGCGCATGAATCCCACGGCCGGGCATCCTGAGCAACTGCAAACGTACCCACGCGGATGCCCGACTGCCTCTGTCTTCGAACATCGGGTCCATGTTTTCACCCCCGTTCAGTTTCAAGACAAACCGCGCTCGCGGAAGATAACGCATGAGATGTGCAGGGGACAGCGGGAGCAGTTGTTGATGTCCGTCTTCAACGGGCAATGGCCAAGAATCCCGAGGCGACTCAGAGCATAGTCAAACCGGATCGGGTCCGCCGGGTCGAAGTGCCGAAGCTTCCGCGTGACCTCGACAGCCATCTTCCAATCGACCGTTGATCGCCGGGTGAGGCCGATCTGCTTGCAGATTCGAGCGACGTGCGTGTCGAGAGGCAACACGAGCAAGGACGGTGAGACCGTTCTCCACAGACCCAGGTCGGGAGATTCGCGCCTGACTACCCACCTGAGAAAGAGGTTCAGGCGTTTGCATGCGGATCCGTCTGCAGGCGACGGGAGCAGATGCCTGAAGAAGCGCCGCCGCTCGACCTCGTGTCTTTCCTGTTCCCGCAGGAACGGCACAAACGCCTCCAGCGCCACGCCGACATCCCGGGCGCCCTTCCGTAGTCCGCGGCAGAACACGCGTTCGAGCGAACCATGTCTCCGAAGGACGTGCGCGAGGATTGAAGACATGATGGCCACATCCTCTCCTGTGTGGAGACGGTGTTGCCATCCGGTGAGGCATCTCGCGCCGCTGGAGAGGTGTGAGGCAGTGACGAACCCATAGGGTCCGCCGGGCATTCGGCTGAAAAGATCGCGCAGATTCCGCGCGATGATTCTGGCGTTGCCGTACGCGAACAGTGCGGAAAAGAACGCTGCTATCTCCTGATCCCGTGGATCGGAGAATTCACGGACTACGAAGAGTGGGTCCGGATCCAGTGCCGATTCGTCGTAGGCGTTGCACAGGTTCTCCAGGGCGGTACCGAGGTCCGATCGCACCGAATCCCGGTTTTCGGTCGTCAGGTCAGGTACCATGCGGTCCGTGCCGGCGCCTGTTGTAGCGCTCAAGGCGTTTGCAACGGCGGCAGGTCGGTGTACATCGTTGCGGCGGCACAAGGAGCGTTCTCACCTGAGAGGGATTTCCGCGCCCATGGAATGCGCGAGGAGCTTCAAGGGGTGCAATGTCGTCCTTGTCGTTCCGAACTCCATCTGAAGCTTGCACGTACTGCAGTCTGTCACTCCGTAATCAATCGAAGCATCAGAGAGACGGTTGAGCAGGCTCTTACCGATGGCCATTGAGGTGTCGAAATACGCGCGTTTCATGCCGTACGTTCCGGCCATACCGCAACAACCTTCATCGAGAATCTGAATCCGCAGCGACGGGATGCGCTTGAGGATATCTACGGCCGGCAGCCCAATCCGCATGGCCTTCAGGTGACAGGGTGCATGGTATGCGACACTGAAATCGAGTGCCCGGAGATGGAGTTCGTTACCCGCACGCAGCCTTTGTTCGACGTATTGAGACGCATCCTGCATACAGCCGGCGACCAACTCGGCCGCGCGGGAGCCGAGAATGTCCCGATACTCGTCCTTGAGAAAGAGCGTGGCCGTAGGTTCCGTGGCGATGATTCGTAAACCCGCTTCTGCATACGGGCGCAGTGCTTCAACATTGTGCGACGCGAGTCGGCGTACCCTTTTGAGCCCGCCGTTGGCGGCGGCGGCAATTCCGCACGGGAGAGTCTCCGGAACGATCATATGAATTCCGAGCCTGTTCAGCACAGCGTGCAAGGCTTTGCCTACGTCGGGATCATGGTATTGCGCGCATTGGTCCGGGAAGTACACAACGGCCTCTGCCCCCGCCGGTTGTTCCCCGATTCCGTACGTTCGGTGCCACGACGAGAAGGTCTTTCGTGCGAACCGGGGCAGTCTGCGCCGGCGGTCAATGCCGGAGAACATGTCTAGCGCGGCTCCGAAAAAGGGTTGTCGCGCAACCACGTTGGAAAGGGGTGAGAAAAGCCTGCCTGCGCTGCTGAGAAAGTCGGATGCTCCCAGTGCGATTTCGGCGATGGGACGGCCTTTGTGTTCGGAGTACTGGCCCTTCACAATCAGCATGATGCGCCCGATGTCGACGCCGGAAGGGCACTCGAACGAGCACATGCGGCAGCCGATACACGTGTCCAGTATCCGCTTCCAGTCTTTCGTCCTGCTAAAGGAATCCGGCAACTGACCACTTGCGAAAAGGCGGAGCAGGTTCGCTTTCGCACGCGGAGTCGCGGCCTCGTCTCCAAGTGCCTTATACACCGGACACATAGTGACAGGCGGTTCGGGTATGCGGCACGTTCCACATCCGTGGCAGCGCGAAATAATGTCCGTGATTTCATGCAGTGATACCGGGAGAGGCGTATCCAAAGGTTGAAGAATGTGCCCGCTTCCAAGCCGCAGATCGCTGTCCAGAGCATGGGGCGCGCGGCTCACTTTCACGCCCGGGTTCAGGATGTTCGACGGATCGAACAACTCTTTTACGTCGACAAACACGTCGCTGAGCTCGCCGTACATTCGGCGAAGAAAAGGAGCTCGCGCTCTCCCGTCACCGTGCTCCCCGCTCATGGAGCCGCCATACCGAGATACTGTCCCGAATACCGCGCTCGCAAGCAGTTCCAATCTGGCGATGTCCCGCGCGTCCGTGAGGTCGAGCAGCGGCCGGACATGCAGATTGCCCTGTCCTGCATGTCCGTATATCGCCGCTTCCACGTCGAAGCTCTGGAAAATGGTTTTCAAATCGCCGATGAACCTTCCGAGGGACTCCGGCGGTACGACTACGTCCTCTACGAACGCCACTGGCCGCCTCTTCCCGGGCAAGGTGTAAAGGATCGGCAGGGTCGCTTTCCGCACGTTCATGAGTGCACTGTGAGTCGCTGCGTCAAACGCATACACATGTCCCGTCGCGAGATCGCGAGACCGTTCCACAGCCATTCTGCACGCGGATTCCGTGGTCTGTGAGTTGTCGCCGTCAAATTCCACGAACAACTGCGCAACTGCGTCAGTCGGCAGGAAAGTTGCGAGTTCAGGACGGTGGGCGCGTATCATGTCCAGCGCGGTCTGGTCCATTATTTCCACCGCACTGGGGCCCAGCGGCAGGATCGTGTGTACTGCCTCCCCTGCAGCTTCCACGCTGGCGAAATTGATCAGCACCATTGAAGATGCAGGCGGTCTGGGCACGATCTCGAGTTCGGCCTCCGTGACGATGGCAAGCGTGCCCTCAGAACCAACTATGAGGCTCGCCAGGTTTACGCCGTCAGGTTTCAGTGCTCTGGCCAACTGGTATCCGCTTGCGTTCTTCGCACACTTCGGGAAAATCTCACGGATGCGGGATTCGTGCTGCCGGAGGATGGCCGGAATCTCCTCAACTATGCCGGCAAGCAGAGATGTCTGCGGCGAGATCGGCACGGCTTCTGAGCCGCGGAACTCCGCAACTGAACCGTCGGCGAGAACACATCGCACCGCGGCGACGTAATCAATCGTGGACCCATACTTGACGGAATGAGCGCCGCTCGAATTGCACGCGATCATGCCCCCGATCGTTGCGTAGTCTCCGCTTGAAGGGTCCGGCGGGAACATGAACCCGCGAGCCGCGAGATGCCTGTTCAGCACTCCGAGTGTGATGCCGGGCTGGACCCTCACACGGCGTCGCTTCTCGTCCAGTTCCAGCACCGCGCGCATGAAGCGGCTGAAATCCAGAATGACCCCTCGACCAAGCGCTTGTCCGACAAGTGACGACCCGCCACCACGGGCGGTGACAGGGACGCCGGTCTCGGCTGCGCGACGCACGACGGCCGCCACTTCCGCTTCTGATTCCGGGAACACGACAGCGGACGGGGTAATTTGGTACATGCAGGCAGCCGTGCTGTACTGGGTCCGTGTCAGCGCGTCCGAAGCCAGGTGGCGCGCACACCCTGAGAAATCGCAGGTTTCCTGTTCTCTCATAGCCATCGGGTGCTTTCAGAAAGAGGGTTCTCGCGGTTCTTGTACCGAGGGATCCCGGGGAGGAGTCCTCCCCAAAGGTACGGAGTGCGGGCCCCCCGGCAAATCGCCGGGTTTGCGGGCTGCTCCGTCGCACACGTTTGCCGACGACGACGATGAGGGGTATTTTCTGGTGGGGTACACGGCGGCAGAAAACTCGTCAACAGGCAGTCTGAGGGGGGTCGAAATGAGCAGCGGCATTCTGGCAGTAATCCTCGGAGGCGGACAGGGCGCTCGCCTTTACCCTCTCACGAAAGTGCGTTCGAAGCCGGCCGTTCCCATCGGCGGCAAATACCGATTGATCGACATACCCATCTCCAATTGCCTGCACAGCGGGATTGACACCGTCTACGTTCTCACGCAATTCAACAGCGTCTCCCTGCACAGACACATCCACCGCACCTACCGGTTCGATGTGTTCGGAAGGGGGTTCGTTGAAATCCTCGCGGCTGAGCAGACGATGGAAAACACGGGCTGGTTCCAGGGTACCGCAGACGCGGTGCGACGAAGCCTTCGCTACATCGATCTGCCCGACTACAAGCACATTCTCATTCTCTCCGGCGACCATTTGTATCGCATGGACTACCGGGAGTTTGTTGCCACGCATCTCCGGAGCAACAATGACGTGACGGTTTCCGTCAAACCCGTCGGCCTTGAGGAGACGTCCGGGTTTGGAATCGTCCGGATGGGCGAAAGCCACGAAATCATCGAGTTTCTGGAAAAACCGACGGAGCCGGCGGACCTTGAACGATTACGCCTTCCTGATGCACCTCCGGGGAAGAATTTCCTGGCGTCAATGGGGATCTACGTGTTCCGCCGCGAGGTTCTGGTGGATCTTTTGAACCGCGGCACGGAGGCGGATTTCGGCCGTCAGGTTATCCCCCGTGCAATTGCAGAGACACGTGTTGGGGCACACCTTTTCGACGGGTACTGGCAGGATATTGGCACGATCGTGTCGTTTCATCGAGCCAACATTGATCTCGCAGCCGAGCTTCCGCCTTTCAATTTCTATGAGCCGGGGGCGCCTATTTACACCCATCCTCGATTCCTTCCCAGCTCCAAGATCAACAACGCCCATGTCCAACAGAGTATGTTGAGCGAAGGTTCGATTGTGATGGAAGCGGATATTCGGCAGAGTATTATCGGTATTCGAAGTATCATCCAGAGGCACGCGGTCATACGCAAATCAGTCATCATGGGGGCCGATTTCTACGAAACTGACAGGGACCGCGCCCACAATCGGTCAATCGGGCGGCCGGACGTTGGCGTTGGCGAGAAATGTCTCATCGAAAACGCCATTGTGGACAAGAATGCCCGCATCGGGGACGGAGTGCAGATCGTCAATGCGGCGAGAGTCAACAATGCGCGCCACGCCGACTACGTCATTGCGGACGGAATCGTCGTGATTCCCAAAGACGCGGTGATTCAACCGGGAACCGTGATCTGAAGCGACTGCTTGACGGAGTGTGGTGTGGGATGAATGGCCTGCCTATCGTATTGGAGAACGTATCGAAATTTTTCGGATCAACCCGCGCGGTCGACAATCTTTCGCTTACTCTTCGGACTGGGTCTGTTTGCGGATTACTTGGTCCGAACGGGTCTGGAAAAACCACCACCATTCGTATGATCATGAGTATTCTGTTGCCGGATTCAGGGGAGGTGCGGCTCTGGGGCGCTCCCGCCGCCGGCGCGGTTCGAAAACACGTGGGATACCTGCCGGAGGAGCGCGGCCTCTACGCAACCATGACTGTCTTCGACCATCTGATTTTCCTCGCCGAGTTGCACGACCTGTCGCGTCGAGAGGCAAAAAGTGCGGTCGAAGAATGGTCTGAAAGGTTCACGACGAACGGTGAATCGTCGCCGAAGTCGTGGTGGGGGCGGCGCGTACAGGAACTATCCAAAGGGCAACAGCAGACTGTTCAATTGATTGGAGCGCTTCTCCACCGCCCCGGGCTCGTCATACTGGATGAGCCTTTCAGCGGCCTCGACCCGGTGCACACCAGCCATCTGCGGACGATAGTACGCCACCTCAAAGAGTCTGGCATCGCGGTTCTCCTTTCAACTCACCGAATGGAACAAGCGGAGCGGCTCTGCGACGACATCTGCCTCATCCACCATGGTAGGGCGGTGTTGTCGGGCGCACTGCGTGAGGTGAAATCCGCCGCCGCCAGCCGGTTTGTGGAACTGCGCATGGACCGTGTTCCCGACTTTCTGAAACCCGACGAGCTGATCGCCGGGGTCGAAATGGTCTCCGATGGCGCGCGGATCCGTCTTCAGCAGGGTGCGGATGCGCAGATGGTTCTTGCCCGCGCGATTCGCCGGGGGCGCGTGCTGAAGTTCGAAATAGTCGAGCCGTCCCTGGATGACCTCTTCATCGAGGCGGTGAGCCGATGAACGGAAAGCCCGTGCTCACCATCGCGCGGCGTGAATACATCGCACGCGTCAGAACGAAAAGCTTCGTCGTCATGACGGTTCTCATCCCCCTGATTATGGGTGCAAGCGTCGCGATCCCGATGTTCCTTGTGAAAGCGGATTCCCCGCGGCAGCGGGTACTCGCGGTTGCGGACGAAACCGGGCTCGTATTCGACTCACTCCGGTCGCTGCGTGAGGAAAGGCTGGCGGATGGCAGACCCCGGTACGTCGTCGAACGGGTCCCGGCGACTCCTCGTGCGGTGTCTGATGCGCGCGGGCTGGTGGAGCTGGAAGCGTACGACGCGTTTGTCTTCGTACCGGCAGGGGCAGTTGACGGTCTCCCGGTAACATGTTTCACCAACGGCGTGCCGAACTCCCGGGAAATAGACCATATCGGGGCCGCCTTTAACAGAGCGCTGATTGCCCTCAGGCTCGCGCGGGAAGGGCTCGATCCGGCACGTATCACCGCCTTGACACGGTCCGTCCCGTTTGATGTGGTTGCGCTGAAGAAAGGAGCAGCGCCAAAAACGGCCCAGGCAGCTTTCGCGGCCGTTATGGCGATGGTGATCCTGATGTACATCAGTTTGACGATGTACGGCGCGTTCACGACGCAGAGTGTTGTGAACGACAAGACGTCGCGAGTTGTCGAGATCCTCGTGTCAACGGTATCGCCCACGGAGTTGATGTACGGGAAGATCTCTGGCACCGGTTTCGCCGGACTCACACAACTGGGTATCTGGGTGGCAGTGACCCTGGGTGTGTCAATCGGCATGCCCGAAAGTGCGATTGCGAAGACGTTCCACGCCGTAGCGGATGTTTCGATCCCCGCCCTCATCGTTTTCTTCGTCTCCGGCTTTTTCCTGTATGCTTCGCTCTACGCGGGAGTCGGTGCAATCTGCACGACGAACGAAGAGGCAGGACAACTCCAGTTGCCCGTATCGCTTCTCCTGATGGTTGCGTTTTTCCTGGCGATGTCCGGCGTGAACGACCCCGGTAGCACGTTGACCGCGGTGCTGTCGTACGTGCCGTTTTTCGCTCCTATTCTCATGATGTTGCGTTTTGGCGTTGGAGAGGCGAGTTGGTTCGACGCCGCCGTCTCACTGGTGGGGATCATGCTCACGACGGCGATCATTGCGACCGCCGTGGGGAGGATTTTCCGGGTGGGCATACTCATGACGGGGAAACGAGCGTCTCTGACGGAGGTGATCCGTTGGCTGCGGAAAGCGTGACTGATCTCTGGGCAGAGGGTCCCGAGGGCAGCACGCGGCGTGTCAGGTTCTCTTCTTCGTCCTTAGACGCAAGGCTCCAGATGGGCGACCCGAACCAGAATTTTCTTCGTCTGTCCGCTATCGAAGAGGATCGTCAGCTTGGTATCCACCCCGAGGCCTTCGCGGTTCGTTATCTTTCCCCGCCCGAACATCGGGTGCATCACATGGTGCCCGATGGTGAGGAAGCTGTCTACCGTCTGGGAGAAGTCGTCGGCATAACTCGATTCCTGAGAGAATTCATCTCCAACCGTGTGGACGTGGCGAGTTGAAGCCCCTCGCGTTCTGACGAATCCGTCTTCTCGGAACCGCCGCTGGTCCAGGGTCTGCCTTCCGGGTACCTCGGCGCGTGCCGTGTCCCACTTCAACAATTCATCCGGAATTTCCTGCAGGAATCGCGAAGGCTGAGTGTTTGCCCACTCGTTGAAACGCCGGCGGCGTTGCGCGTAGCTCAGGAACACCAGCTTCTGAGCGCGAGTGAGGCCAACATAGAACAAACGCCGCTCCTCCTCCAGTTCCGCTGCATCCTGGAGAGAGCCTGCGATCGGGAAGAGCCCCTCCTCCATGCCTGTAACGAATACTACCGGGAATTCGAGGCCCTTGGCGGAATGGAGCGTCATCAGGGTAACCGAGTTCCCTCCATCGGTCTGAACCTCGTCCGCGTCGGTTACCAGCGCGATATCCT
Source organism: Candidatus Latescibacterota bacterium (assembly GCA_022706085.1). Taxonomy (GTDB): domain Bacteria; phylum Latescibacterota; class MWCZ01; order MWCZ01; family MWCZ01; genus MWCZ01. Next base: position 125,091 of record JAKJDF010000003.1, read on the forward strand.
CGAGGAACGCGCTGACATTCGGCTCGTTGTTCGCTTCCACGTACGCGGTAGCGCCTGCAACCAGTTCCCCGATGTTCTGGAGGCGGGTTTCCGCCTCAACGGATCCGTCTTGTTCCAGTTGCGCGCGGTACCCTGTGTCCGTCAGAATCTTCTCAAGGAGCTCATCTACGGCCATTTCAGTTTTTTTTGCGATCAGCGCATCGAGCCAGCGTATGAACTCGTTGATCGGTTTGTACGCGCGGGGGCCGAGTTCGTGCTCCTCCAGTGTTCGCAGCGCTTCCATGAGAGGCAGTCCCGTTCCTGCCATCCTTTCCGCTGCCAACGCCATCGTTTTGTCGCCGATGCCGCGCCGGGGGACATTCACGATGCGCCTGAGGCTCTCCGAGTCACGTGGATTGTCTATCACCCGAAGATACGCGAGAACGTCCTTGATTTCTTTCCGTTCGTAGAAGCGGAGACCACCGACCACGGTGTACGGGATCGGCTTGGAAGATCGGACAAACGCCTCCTCAATTGCTCGTGACTGGGCGTTTGTGCGATAGAGGACCGCGATGTCTCCATAAGAGTGGCCGTCCTCCAGAAGCCGAGCCAGGCGTTCACGAATCCATTCGGCCTCCTCCTTCTCGTCAGCAAGCTCGGCGATTGTCAGGTGGTCGCCCGGACCGTTCTGTGTCCAAAGCTCCTTTTCCTTCCGCTTTCGGTTGTGGCGCACTACTGCCCCCGCCGCTTTCAGAATTGTCCGCGTGGAACGGTAATTCTGTTCCAATCTCACAACCGTGGCATCAGGGAAGTCCTTTTCGAAGTTGAGGATGTTCGTGATGTCGGCGCCTCGCCATCCGTAAATCGACTGGTCATCGTCGCCTACGGCGCAAATGTTGTGGTGGTTCTCCGCAAGCATTTTGACAAGAACGTACTGAGCCTGGTTCGTGTCCTGATATTCGTCAATGAGAAGATGCTGAAACCGGGTTCGGTATTCCTCGAGTACCTCAGGCTGTGTTCGGAAAAGACGGACCGGAAGCGCGAGCAGGTCATCGAAATCCATTGCGTTGTTGGACATCAGCGCGGCCTGGTAACGCCGGTAGAGATCGGCGATCACTGCGGCGGCGGGTCCTTTCCGGTTCCGGGCGTACTCCTCGGGGGTGAGAAGAAAAGCCTTCGCCTCCGAAATTCGCGCGCGCACTATCCCCGGTTTGAGGCTGTCGTCCAGCGTGCCGTGTTCCCGCATAATACGTTTGACGAGCGTCAGCGAGTCGTCACTGTCATAAATAGTGAATCTCGCGTCGTAGCCGAGTAGATGCGCGTCACGACGAAGTATTCTGGCGCAGATGGAATGGAACGTGCCGATCCACAGCGACGCGGCGCGGCTCTCACCGATCAACCGGGCGGTGCGCTCTTTCATTTCTCTCGCGGCCTTGTTCGTGAATGTCACCGCGAGAATCCTGTGGGCGGATGTGCCGCTGGCTATCAGGTGTGCAAGTCGGTGTGTGAGGGTTCGGGTTTTCCCGCTGCCCGCCCCGGCGAGAATCAGGACGGGGCCTGAAAGAATCTGTGCGGCCCTTCTTTGCTCTGGATTGAGCTGGTCGAGAAACGACATGAAACTGGGGTCCTCAGGCTTTCGAGATTGAACGTGGGTGCTCTGTCCGGCAGGATCGAGCGATACGGGCGAATCATTTCGTTTCCAAAGATACGAAGGCCGCGAACGTTTCTGTCTTGCCGCGCGGGCCTTCAGTTCTGCACGTAGGTGTTGGCGTCGCCGCAACTGAACGGGATATTACTTTCGCAGGTTGCTTGGCGTCGACGAATGCCGAACCGGGGTGTGTTCCATGAGATTGACTCGCTCTCTTTACGTTGTTGGCGGTCACTGTGTGGGTCTCTCCGATACGCAGGATTGCATCATCTACGTTGTGGCGGCTCCTGAGGGCTTGATTATGGTGGATGCCGGGGGCGGGCGCGATACGGATGCGATCTTTCGCGCCATGGCGGAGGAGGGGTTGGACGAACGCCAGCTCCGTGTTCTACTTCTGACGCACTGTCATGCCGACCACGCGGCCGGAGCTGCGGCGATCAGAGAACGTACCGGGTGTGCGGTCGCAATCTCGGAGAAATCTGCCCACCTGCTGGAAAACGGGACGGAGATAGATGTGCGCCTGGACCTTGCCAAGGCCATGCGCATCCATCCGCCCGACCTCGTGTGGGCGAACTGCCCGGTGGACATTCGCCTTTCCGACGGCCAGTTGCTGGACATCCTCGGCATCACGGTAGAAGTGTACGACGTCGCTGGCCACAGTGAGGATTCGTGTTGCTTCGTGATGGTAGTGGACGGCCGGAAATGCCTGTTCGCGGGGGATGTGATTCAATATGGGGGGGTAATAGGGCTGCTCAACTACCCGGGCAGTACTCTCGAAGGATACCGCAGAGATCTTCCGAAACTGCGTGGACTCGGGATTGAAGCACTGCTGCCGGCACATTCGCTGTTCACGTTGCGGAACGGCCAACACCACATTGATTCAGCAATTGAGCGTCTGAAATCCCACATCGTTCCTCCGACTGTTGGGCAAAAAGTCTTCTTCTGACATCAATAGACGAACTCCCGGATGTCGTAAAGAGCGACTTGAGCAGGCTCGGAAGGATCCTTCCAGTGAAGGCCCGCCCGAATCTCGTCTCGTTGCGCCTTCAGCTCCAGGCCGGTGAGGTCTCTGATTCCACGTTCCCGCGCCAGCCTCTCGTAAGGCAATCCGCGGTGGTTCACGAAGTCACTCAGATAGACGATGTCGCCATCACCGAGTTCCATCGCGTTGATTGCGTCAATTGTCTGCTCCACGTGCGCGGCGGCGAACCTGTCTCCGCCCACCCCGACCATCGCGATTACTCCCACGTTCAATCCGGCTGTTTTCATGCGGCGGACCGCGTCTATCATTTCTGAGCGCGTTGCCGGCTTTCGAACGAACGCCAGCAGGGCGTCGTCCCCGCTCTCCAGCCCGAGGTACACCCTGCGGAGATGCTGTTCTTTCAGCGCGCGGAAGTCATCCACCGTTTTTTTCCACGCGGCGCGACCGTCCACGAAACTGAAGACGCCTTCATACGAGTGAGGATGGCTCTTCCGGTACGCGTACCGCTCGCGCGCCTCACGCAATTGTGAGGGAACGAACGAAAAGAACTCGTGTAATACGCCGAACACTTCAAGCAGCGTCTTTTGTGGCAGACTCAGTGCGTTCCCGTCCCCTAGGAACACCGATTTCCGCAGACGGGCAGAGGTGGCTGGAAACGAAGTAACCTCACTCAGGTGGCGGCGAAACTCATCTAGGGATTTGACGGCGAACCTGCGCGATCTGCAGAAGTTACAGAAGGTGCACCCGTTGTAGGAGCAACCGGTGGTCAGTTGCGCCACCACGCTGAGATACTGGTCGGGGGGAAGAATGCCGACAGGAACGTACATGCGTCGCAGCTCCGTTGCCTCGAGGCACAGCCGTTCATAACCGTACGCCAGGATGGGGTTCAGGGCACTTGCCAGAACATCCCGGGGTGGAAGCAGCGGCGCGATTTCATTCGGGTGTGTCGGTTTGCATTCTGTGAGGTTTCGGTTCAACATGTCCGCAACGATTCCGGCTCGCTCGTACGCCGCCGTGATTATTCGTTGGCGCGCAGGTTCCTGAACCTCATTCCGTACGCGTTCGCCGTCCTCCGGTCGTCGGTATTTCTCAAGAAGTCTGTTGTCCAAACCTCTGCAGTAGTGCCGGTTCCCGACCTGGCTGCCGAGGAGGCGCCCATCCCGATCAAAATAGTCTACGGGATTGCCGTTGTACGCAATTGAAACCGACCCCGCTTTAGGGCTGACAACAACTTCTCCCGCTTCCGACACTATTCTGTAGATCACCTGTCAACCAGAAAGCAACGCGCCCCGACAACGTTCGTCCGCCGGGGCGCATTTCGCGTTGCGAAGATGGTTCAGAACGCCTAGCGTCCCCCGAAACTCTCGCTTGCCATCACGATGATTTCAACCCGGCGGTTGGCGGCTTTTCCCTCGGGCGTGTCGTTCGTTGCGATCGGTTGAGTCTCTCCGAATCCGACCGTCCGAATGCGCGACCCTGCCACACCTTCGTCACGCAGTGCCTGTGCCACCGCATTCGCGCGACGTTCCGAAAGCGCCTGGTTGAAATCCTCAGCGCCATCCGAGTCCGTGTGACCTTCAACGCTCACGTTCGTATCAGGGTACCTCTTCAGAATTCCTGCCAGGCGCGAAATGTTCTCCCGCGCGGCGGGGGTAAGCTCGGAGGATCCTGTTCCAAACAGCACACCGGACCCAAAGGTAACCTTGATCCTCTGCCCTTCGCGCTGAACCTGGGCGTTCTCAAGGTCCCCCCTCATCTCGCCGACCTGCTGATCCATGTACGCGTTCACCGCTGTTGCGTCCGACGCAGGCCGTGCGGTTCCGGAGGTAGTGTTCAACCCGCAGCATCCGGCTGCAACCACGCTCAGAGCAACCGCGAAAACCCATCCCACACGTGCAGATGCGTTTCTCATACAGGTTCTCCTTTCGGCGAGTGAGATCCCCGCGATGGGCTGCTTGACCAGCCTGCGAGAATCCATTGCTGGAAAAGTCGGCGCCACGCACCGACCGGAAACTTTATTCTGTCCCGAAAACGAATCCACGCTCTGCCGTTTTTGGGCAAAACAGCCACGCACATACATGTAACGCAGGAATATAAACTGGTAGCAACAGAAACGAAAGATGCCCGCTGATGACCGGGACAAAAAAGCCCCGGAGGGTTTCCCCACCGGGGCGTCAAACCACGAATCGCACAGGTTATTGCGCTGCGCTGGCCTGAGCTTCCTGTTTCAATTTGTCATTCGCAAAAACGGCGATTTCAACCCGCCGGTTCGCGGCTTTCCCGGCAGGGGTATCATTAGACATCACGGGTTGGCTTTCGCCATACCCCACTGCCGTCAACCGCTCCGCAGCCACACCATTGTTCACGAGCGCCGTGCGCACCGTGTTTGCGCGACGCTCCGACAGAGTTTGATTGAACGACTCCGAACCGTCCGAATCCGTGTGACCTTCGATAATCAGATTCGTGTCGGGATACTTCTTAAGAATGTCTGCGAGTTGCACGAGATTCGTGCTCGCCTCCGGAGTCAGATCCGCGGAACCGGACCGGAAAAGAATGCCCGAACCGAATGTGAGCTTGATCCCTTCGCCGACGCGCTCCACACTCGCGCTGTCGAGATTTGCGGCCATCTCCTCCGCCTGCCGGTCCATGTAGTGACCGATCACGGCGCCCGCAGTTCCTCCAATAGCCGCGCCGGCGATTGCTCCGGTGGCGGTGCTGCCCATGCGGTTACCGATGGCAGCGCCAATCGCGCCACCTGTGGCAGCGCCAATCGCGCCGCCCTTGACGGCTCTGCTCAGACCGCATCCGCCCAGAACGAGGGTGGTCGCGGTCAGGGTGACGAAAACGATACTACGGGTAGAAGCTGTTTTCATTTCGATTCTCCTCTTTTTGGAAATGAAACGCTTCCCCGCACACCACGCCCCCTTACGTTTGTATGGTGGGCGATATGGCAGCGGGGCGTTTACCAGCCGCGTAGAAAAGCGGGACGGTAGTACGCCGTGACGTCCCGTACGAAAACACGGTTTGTCTGCTCCGTTGCCAAGAAATATATGTGCGTTTGATCTTTTTGTAAACACCATGACCAGTTTTCTGGAAGAACGATTCGCATATTGTCAGGCAAGATGAGCGGGGAAGGTGTGGAAAAGGTTCGCTCCGCCGAAACTCCCACGCGCATCTGGGTGGGAACCTCCGGCTTTCATTTCGACGACTGGCAGGAAGTGTTCTACCCCTCCGGGTTGCCCAGGTCGCGCTGGTTGGACTACTACGCGAAGTCCTTCCGGGTTCTGGAGCTGAATTCCTCGTACTATCGCATCCCGTCGGCAGCTTCGATGCAACGTCTGGCGGAGAAAATGCCGGAAACCCATGGAATCGTTGTGAAAGCCAACCGGCTGACCACCCATGAATACAAGGACGAAGAAGCGAGCGGTCCCTTCCGCAGCGCCCTCGAACCGCTTCGTGAGAAGTGGCTTCTGCGGGGTGTGCTGGCGCAATTCCCGTGGAGTTTCAAGAACACACCGGGGAATTTGCAGTATTTGGCTGAAGTCACGAGTCGCACGAACGATGTCCAGTGGTTTGTCGAGTTTCGCCACCGAAGCTGGCTGGTACCGGACGTAGGCGCATTCCTTCGGGAACACGCCATTGGGTTTGTGTCGGTGGACGAACCACAGCTGCGCGACATGATGCCCCCGGTTGCCAAGTTTACGGTGCCGACAGCGTACATTCGTTTTCACGGACGCAACGCGGCCTCATGGTGGGCCGGTGGAGGCGCGGACCGTTACGATTATCGTTACAACGACGAGGAACTCAAGGAATGGGTTGGGAAGGTAGCACGGTTGTCCGGACAAGTGCGCGAAATTCTCATTTTTTTCAACAACTGCAAAGGCGGTTCTGCGGCGATCAATGCGAAAACAATGCGCGAGCTTCTGAAGGCACTGCCCGGCGTGGAGGTGCAATGAGGGGGCTGATCACGGGTCTGGCGGTCGCGATGACCCTGGGGATTGTGGCGTGCAGGGGGAAGCCGGACCTCGCGGACGTCTATGTCCAGCAGGGCCGGTGGGGCGAAGCCGCGCGATTGTACCGGGAACATCTGGCCCAGAATCCCGATGACCAACTTGCACTTCGCTCGCTGGCAGCCCTGGAATGTTACCGCTTGGGCCAACTGGAAGAATGTGCGAAAACTGCCGAGCATCTCCTCTCCCTCATGCCGATCGACAGCGACGGAGTTGCCGCAGTTGCGTACGCGCGGACCCTTTTGGCTGAACGGGCCACCCGAAAGAACGATACCGCACAGGTACGCGTGGAGATGATGAAAATCGGCGAAGCCTATTTCAAAGCCGGCTACTGGGAATACATGCGGGAAAACTTCCAGAGATCGGAGCGCTTTCTCCGGAAGGCCGTTCTCGTGGATCCGAACCGCGTAGACGCGTACCTGCGGCTGGGGATTCTGTTCTGGAACAAACATCAGACCGACTCGTCGCTGGCCTGGTTCGCCCGCGCGGAACGTGTTGCGCCGATGAATGAGGATGCGCTGGTCAACCAGATAGTGGTTCTGTGGCAGGCCAACAGGATCGAAGAAGCAAAGGCCGTGCTGAACCGACTGAATCTCGTCAGGGCACAGCTCTATCCGGACAGCAGTTTCGCCTCGCCGGTTGATACATCATTGCCGCCTCTTTCACTCGATTTCCGGGGCGATGTGATCGAACAGAAAAAACACCTGATCACGTTCTGACAGGGAAAGGACAGATTTCTGTGAACGGCACCAGAGACGCGCGACTGTGTCTTACGTCTACGCTCGAGCGCTTTTTCATCACATCCACGGCTCCCTGCCGGGTTGACGCGAGTGGAACATGGGATCTCAAAGCGCTCGCATTGCCGTACGAACACATTCGGCCCTCCACCGCGAACATCGCCCTGAACATGCGCACATCAGCCCGCCTCGAACCGTACAAACCGGGCTGGGTTCTGGTGAGAAACGAAGAGACATACGAAGCCTTCCCGGCTGATGAGGTGCCTCTGGATTCCCGCTTCGGGTTGGTATTTGCCGCAGTGAGCCATTGTGCGGTGGACGGGGTCTCCTTGACTCTAGCCCACGAGGCGCCGCGCTACGCGGGCCTCGGAGGTTCGGGTACCCTCATGGTGGCGGTGCTGGGTGCTCTCAAAGCAGCGATTGCGGTTGCTCGTGGCGAGCCCGGTGCCACTCTGTCTGATGACCAGCGGGCCGAACTGACCTCCCTGGCGCACCACATTGAGGACGGACTTCATTTCAGCAACACAGGCATGCAGGACCAGGCTGCGGCCGCCTTCGGCGGCGTGCACCAGTGGGAGTGGCGGTATGCGGCGAATCCTCCCTTCACACGGAGGTCCTTGGTGCTGCCCGGAGAGCAACACCACCTTTCCGACCGGATGGCGATAGCATACGTGGGAGCAAGTCACGATTCCAGCGACGTCAATGCTGCCCAGATCCGCGACTTCTTTTCGGGAACCACGCGGTCGCAGTGGCTGGAAATCAACGCCTTGGGGAGAACTTTCGCTGACGCCATACGCCGGGGCGAGTACGGCGTTGCGGCGGACGCACTCCAACGTGAGCACGAGATTCGGTGTACCCTCGTGCCGCGCCGCATCACACCTGTGGGACGGGTCCTGGAATGCATCGCTCGCGATTTCGGATGTGGGTTCGCTGTGTCGGGCGCCGGCAATGGTGGTTGCGTCTGGGCGCTGGGAACGGACCCCGCGAGTGTTCAGAGGCTGCGGGAAGCGTGGGCAGCCACACTCCAGGAGGTGCCTACAGGGAAAGTGCTATCCTCGGAGATAGCAATGGAAGGGCTGATTGTGAACGCGGGCAGGCCAACCGGTGGATGATTGCGCCGTCTTGCTTGCAGCCGGTCCAGGTACCCGCCTCCGCCCACTGACCGACACGATTCCCAAGTGCCTCGTGCCGGTCGGAGGAAGACCGATGCTGGACTGGTGGCTGGAACTCCTTGCGCGGCACGGCATTAGTCGCGCTCTCATAGCAACCAACTATCTGGCGGATCAGGTAAAAACGTTCGTTCACCGGCAGGAACACGCTGTTGAGGTAGAGGTACGCGACGAACCGGTTCTGCTGGGGACCGCCGGTGCAGTCGCGGCGCAGGCGGAATGGTTGGAAAAGGAGGAGTCGTTCTGGGTCATCTATGTGGATAATCTCTCCAGCGCCGATCTCTCTTCAATGAGGTCGTTTCACCTGAAAAAAGGGGGCATCGGAACTCTGGGTGTGTATGAAACGCCGGTGCCGTCCCAGTGCGGGATCGTGGAACTTCGGAACGGCGAAGAAGAAAATGGGTCCGGTCAGGTTCTGCGACTGGTGGAAAAACCTGCGTTTCCCGCGGGAAACCTTGCCAACGGTGGTCTGTACCTGCTCGACCGTGAGATTCTGGACTACATCCCTGCCCCACCGTGTGATTTTGCGAGGGATGTGTTCCCGGCGATTCTTGCGCAGTCGTCTTCGAGGCCCCTTTTTGCGTGGCGGATCCGAGGCTATCACCTCGACATGGGGACGTTGGAAACGTACCGACGAGCAGAGCAGGACGTGAAAAACGGCGTGTTTCCGTAGGCTCCCGTGCGCCCTCCGGGCCCGTCAACAGGCGGGTTCAGGAACGAGGAGTTTCCTCAGGATGAGCGCATCTTCACCGGGTGGGTAGTACCCCTTGCGAACCCGTACCAGTTCAAACCCCTCACGCTCGTATAGCCTCAACGCGGGTTCGTTGGAACGCCTCACTTCCAGCCACACGACTTTCACACCCGCCTGAATCAGTCGGTCCAGTGCGCTGCGGAGAAGGGATGTGCCCACGCCGGCACGTCTGCACGCGGGAGCAACCCCGATGCGTTCGATCTCTCCTTCGTCCGATACGCTGGTCGTTATCGCGTACCCAAGGATACCTTGCGGCTTCCGCTCGGCAACCCAGATCGCGCCCGACGGAGTTCCCAAGATCCTTGAAATGCTGGCTTCTGACCAGGGATCAGGGAAACAGTCCTTCTCCACACGCACGATGTGTTCAACATCTCCAGCAGTTGCGGCCCTGATAATCGGCGACATTTTCACGCTCGCTCGCAACGGTCAGGAACTCTGGCCGCAGGTCCCGGCTGCTTCACGGGAGGACGGCCTGCGGACGCCGCAGATACACAGGCGTGGCCGCATCCGGCTCCACAATCTCGCCCCTCAGCATCTTTTGTCGTCCCAGAACTGCCACCACTCCGGCGGAAGCAAGTGGCACCCATGGCGGTGCGAAATGCGCCTTCGCGCCGAGTTTTTCGGTAATGAGGTCACGATATGCCAGCGCGCCGTCCCCGCAGAACAATGCCTCCCGCGTGTGATTTTCCAGCCAGTCGTGGGGGGACACCACGGTATCCGGTTCGACGGCAACCGGTTCTCCCGTTGATACGTCGTAGAGCCCCACGTACACTTCGCGACGCTTGGCGTCCAGCATCGGAACAACGGGGAAACTCAACCATGCATGCCGCGCTGCGGACGCGGCCAATGTGGAAACGCAGGCAAGAGGAATCCCGCCCGCCACGCAGATCCCCTTTGCCGTGGCAAGGCCGATCCGTACTGCGGTAAAAGAACCCGGGCCTATCGTGACCGCCACACCGTCGATTTCACGGGTGTTTGATCCCACAGTCTCAAGCAACCACTCCACTGCAGGGAGCAGTGTCTGGGAGTGCTGGAGCCCGATATGGATGGTTGTTTCCGCGATAAGCCCGTCCGGTCCGGCCAGTGCCACTCCGAGACCCGGCGTCGCCGTATCGATGCCGAGAACTGTCATGTGACCTCTTTGTCCTTCCGTTTGACAATCAGCGGCGGATGCTCCAGAAGACTACCGGCGCTTGTTGGCAAGCGTAACGCATCCGCTTGCGGGTTCGCGCAGAATCCTTTATTTTTCAACACGGGTTACATGGTATCAAGCGCATGTGTTCGCGGTTGTTCCACCCCCTTCATTCTAGCCTTTTCTTTCCCCTCTGCGCCACCGACGCGCATTCCGGGGACTAGTGGAGATACAGGCGATCGGTCGCCAGGCCCGAGTGCAGTGTGCCAAGATGAACAAATTCGGCGCGGTTGCCGTGCGGATTTGCCTGCAACTCGGTTTTGCGGCCAAAACACTGTAGCGCTGATCGCAAATTAAAAGGAAAACTGGAACGCACGGCAACCGACGAGCGAAGTACGTGACCGCAGCGACAGGCGGGAACGGGTTCTGGAAAACGGCACGGGACGGATCGAGGCGACGGCTCTGGAGACGCGCGCAGAAGGTGATAATTCTTCCGGGGGACCAGGGCGGAGTGCTTTCGTGCACCTGTGGCGGCAGCGCGCTTCGAGCGCAGTTCTGTTGTCGCGTTTCGATGGCGTGAACACCCTGTCAACGGCGTGAAATCGGGATCACGGGCCCCTTGAGGCCCGGGTACGGACCGATGCGCTTTCTGGCCGTTCAGCCACGGGGTATTCTGGTCCACTCACGCCGTCCCCGTTCCCTTCTTCCAGCCTCCGTCCGATCACGGAACCTCGTTCGATGCCGGACCACCGGAAACGGGTCGCCGTGTCCGGGGTTCCAGTGAACGGAAAGACGGAACGCGTTGAAAACAGAGATCATCGTCAATTCTGCTACCCAGGAAACCCGTATTGCCATCCTCGAAGACGGACGCTTGGTCGAAATCCTCGTAGAACGCCCCGATACCCAGCGCCTGGTTGGTAACATCTACAAAGGAATCGTCACATCGATTCTACCGGGTATGCAGGCGGCATTTGTAGATATCGGGATGGAAAAAAGTGCCTTTCTGCATGCACGAGACGTTGGCGGGTCCCCGGAACGGCTTGATGACGAAGAAGACGAGGACGCGGAGGACGACGACGAGGAAGCTCCACGATCAGGCCGCGAAACAAAAAAATACACGCCGATTCAGGAACTCCTGACAAAAGGGCAGGAGGTGATCGTGCAGATCACGAAAGAGCCCATCGGCACAAAAGGGCCGCGTGTCACAACCGACGTATCGTTGCCGGGACGTTTCTCCGTACTGATGCCGTATTCCAACCACGTGGGTGTTTCGCGCAAAATTCTCGGCTGGTCGGAAAAACGGAGGCTGAAAGCGCTGGCAGCGCGCCTTCGTCCGGAAAACTGCGGAATCATTGTTCGAACGGTTGCAGAGGGACAGGGCGAAGACGACCTGACGCGGGATATCAATGATCTGAAGCGCACATGGGAACGGGTCCATCGCCGCGCGAAACGAATGAAGGCGCCCGCGCTGATTCACTCAGAACTCGGAATGACGACGAATCTGATGCGCGATCTTCTCAGCGAAGACGTGGAACGGGTTGTGGTGGACTCGAAGAGCGTGTACAACGACATCATCAAATACCTGAAAGGCACCGCCCCCCAGTTACGCGATAGAGTGCTTCTCTATGATCAAAAGGAGCCCGTGTTCGATGCATATGGCATTGAACAGGAAATCGCGAACGCGACGAATCGCCGCGTGCCGCTGCGAAAAGGCGGGTTTCTTGTGATAGATCACACCGAGGCGATGGTTACGATCGATGTGAACACAGGGAGGTATGTGGGGCGGAACAATCAGGAACAGACGATCGTCAACATCAATCTCGAAGCAGGGCAGGAAATCGCTCGGCAGCTTCGTCTCCGCGACATCGGCGGCATCATCGCCATCGACTTCATCGACATGGCGATTGAAGCAAACCGGAGAAAGGTGTGGGAAGAGTTCAACAAGGCGCTGCGGCACGACCGGTCGCGAATCAATGTTGCGGAACGGCTCAGCGAGTTCGGTGTTCTCGAGATGACTCGGCAGCGGGTCCGTCCGAGCCTGCTTTACACCTTCAGCGAACCGTGTCCGCTCTGCAAGGGGTCTGGTCGCGTACAGAGCCCTGATACTACGGTGACGAAACTCGAGCGGTGGTTGAAGAGGCTGCGAGCCGCCGGGGGTGAGAAGAAACTGGTTCTCGAAGTTCATCCTACGGTTGGCTCGTATCTGCGTGAAAACGACCAGAGGATTCTCAAAGCACTGCGGCGAACCACGGGTGCTCAGATCATTCTTGAAGACAACCCTTCGCTCGAAATCGACGCCTATCGGTTCTCCAGTTTGAAGACAGCGGAGGATCTGACGGCGAAATATGAGGCTTGACAGCCGATCCAACGGATGGTAACTTAAAAAGTCTGTTTCAACGTGTTCTTTTTTCTGAGCATTTCATACCAAACCGAAACCAGGCAAAAATCATGCAGGCAGTAGTGCGAGTCGCTGGAGTGCAGGCCAGAGTGGCGCCGGGGGACAGGATTTTCCTCCCGCGAATTTCCGGAGAAATCGGCACCGTAACCACCCTGGGAGAGGTTCTCCTTCTTTCTGATGGCGAAAAGATTACGGTGGGCAAACCGGTGGTCGAAAGTGCCAGCGTGCAGGCCGAAGTTCTCGATCATGCGCGCGATGCGAAAGTTCTCGTGTTCAAGAAGAAACGACGGAAAAGGTATCGGCGCCTTCGGGGGCACCGTCAATCCTATACGCAAGTGCTCATCAAGGAAATCGTGGCCGCGTAAGCTCGGCTTGGAAAGGTTCTTCGAATGGCACACAAAAAAGGCGTAGGAAGTTCTCGAAACGGGCGTGATTCCAATGCGCAGCGTCTCGGTCTTAAGCGCTTCGGTGGCGAGCTGGTGAATGCCGGGACAATCATCGTGCGCCAGCGGGGCACGCGGTTCCACCCGGGTCTCCACGTGGGCAGGGGCGGCGATGATACGCTCTTCGCGCTGGCGACAGGGCACGTGAAGTTCGCCCCCCACAAGAACGGCAAGGGGAAAGTGGTAAGCATCGAACCGCTCGAAACCTGAGCTTTTAACTGATTATTCGGGAAAGATCGCGCCATCCGTTGCGGGTGGGCGGTCTTTTTTTTGCCCCTGAGCACAGGTTTTGCCTACCTTTTCAGTGGATTACACGGAAGGGAGTTCAATTCGATGCGTGTGGAAGCGCTTTTTGCTGGATGTGCCCTGCTGGCGATGAGTTCCTGCGCCTCGTTGGAGGTACGGGAGGCACCGTCTCACGAAACGGCTGTGCGACAGGGAAGCCCTCGGCCCGAGGCCATTCTCCGGCTTCTGGCGGCGAAACGTGCAGAACGCCGGGGGGATCCGGCAGGGGCACTCGCGCAGTGGCAGGCAGCAGTTCGGGCTGATTCTTCGTCGCCATCCCTCCGGTTGGGGTTGGCGAAGGCATACTCCGTGCAAAGCAACGATTCACTCGCGCTGGTGAACGGTCGAAGGAGTGTTCTTCTCGACTCAAACTACGTGGACGGGCACCTTTTCCTCGCCGGTCTGTACGAGGGCCGCAACGATTTCATAAGCGCCGCGACACACCTTGAGGCGGCGTTCAGAGAGTCGAAATCTCCGGAAACGGGATGGCAGCTTGCCAGATTGTACGCGCGTCTCGCGAGGCCTGAAGAAAGCCGCCGGGTTTACCAGACGATGGCGGATGCTCCCACAGCACATCCTGACGACGTCCTGGCATGGGCGGAACAGGTCCAGATGTCGCCGGTCAAGGGTGCCTCGGATATCTTCTACACAACGTGCATGCGTCGGTGGCCGGGCAACGAAGAGGCGGTAGGGGCGTATGCGGAGTATCTTGCCCGGAGCGGCCGCCGCGCGGAAGCGGAACGACTGTTGCGGGGATGGTCTGCCGGCCACCCGGATTCCCGCGAGGTGCCCAAACGGTACATCCAGTTACTGGTCGCGCAGGATCGCTGGGCGGATGCGGATTCGGTATGGATGCGGATTTGGAGGGAATCCCCCGACGATCTTGTCGAGCAAAAAGGCTGGATTACCTACCTTACGAAAAGGGGACAGATTCCTCTCGCAATCACGAACGCGCAACGACTCATCGAGACGCAGCCTTCCGACGGTGACGGGTACGTTCTTCTCGGGCAGGCGCACGTTGCCCGGGGAGACCTTCACGAGGCGGCGGCAGCGTTTGAACAGGCAGCCGCTCGAGACTCATCTCTTGAGGCCCTCAGCGAACTGGCTTACGCACGGGCCGGTCTCAAGCAATACGCTGCAGCCGAGCGAGCTGCCCGGCAGGGGCTCTCGAAATATCCAGGCGACGAACGCCTCCTATCCATTTACAGCGCCGCGCTCTCATCCCAGAACAAATGGCGGGAAGCGGTGCCGGTCCTTCGCGCTCTCACGGAACGTGACACTACGGACACCGACCGGCTGTTCGACCTTGGCGCAAGCCTCGAGCGCGCCGGCGAGTTTGACAGCGCCGTCGTAGTGTTCAAGAGGCTTCTCTCCATCAATCGGCATCACGCCGACGCGCTCAATTATCTCGGCTTCATGTTCGCCGACCGGAACGTTCACCTCGCAGAGGCTGAGTCTCTTCTTACGGAAGCAGTTCGCCTCGAGCCGCGGAATGCGGCGTTCCTTGACAGCATGGGATGGCTGTTCTTTCGGCAGGGGCGTTACCAGGAAGCGAAAGAGCATCTTGCCGATGCCATCGAGATTGACGGCTCGGTTGCCGAAATGCACGTACACCTTGGCGACGTGTTGTCCGCGCTCGGAGATCGTGACAACGCGCGTGAGGCATACCGCGCCGCTCTCAGACTCGACCCCGCAAATCGCACTGTGGAACGCAAGTTGCGTTTGCTTGAGCGACGTTGACAATTTGCTGCCGGCAGCACGGACGAACCTCAAACCACGCGCGTCCCCGCAGTTCCAGTTGTCCGCAACGCGGCGCTCACCATATTTTTCCTTGACACTGCGGTCGCGCGGGTCCTGGGCCGACCGGTGGACGCCAGGTCGCCTGTACCGTGACCGCGAAGCCTCGGGACCGAAGTTAACGGGGAATATCTACCTGGTGCGTTTTGGGTTGGGAGATTGGCAAATGCAACAAAGGCCCGTGTGGGGGCGCTTTGAGGAACTGCGCCCTGATCAATTGGAGCAGATCGTTGAGCAGTGGCCGGTGGCGTACTGGCCGTTGGGGCTCCTTGAACACCACGGGTGGGCCCTACCTGTGGGCTTCGACGGCGTGAAGGCGGTGCGCTTCTGCGAGCGGATCGCGGCGGCAACGGGCGGCGTCGTTCTGCCATGCATGTGGTGGGGCAGCCATGGCGGCCACGGGGACTTCAAATGGACCTTCTACCAGGACCCGGTCGTCGGCGAAAGAGTTCTCGACGTAACCACCCGAAAGCTTATCGACTTCGGCTTCCGGGCGATCGTCCTCCACGCAGGACACTATCCCTGGCAGGGAGTTCTGGACAAGGTGCTGTCCCCGGTCCGTAACGAGCACCCTGAGGTGCTCTTCATCTGGGGAACCGAATGCACCATTGGAGGCGAGGGACTGCGGGACGTTCCAGGTGACCATGCCGCACGCTGGGAAACGTCCTATGGGCTCGCCCTTCTCCCGGACCTTGTGGATACGGGGGCTCTGAGAGAAGGACGCGGGCTTGAGGCATGGCCGAATGCGACACCACCTCCAGAAGAAAGGCGGTACAGGGGAGTGGTTTTCGACACGCAGCACCCGCTGTTCGCTCAATTGGGAGAAGATGCTCGCAAGGCATCCGCAGAAGACGCTGAGTTCCATCTTTCGCGCATAGCAGAGACGATTATTCAGAAGGTTCGAAACCATCTGAGCCGTTAGATTCCCTTTTTGGGGAGGTGCTCGTGAGGCCGGAGGAAGATGTGTATCAGGGCGAATTGGTCCGGTACCCCGGGCCGTGGGGATTCAACATCCCTCGCTCGCACATAATTCTGGTAAGCGATGAACAACTGGAGCAGCTTCAGGACCCTGACGCGCTGGTAGATCTGAGCCTGAGTCCGAAGAAGGATCTGCGTTCGCTGCGTCAGGTGTGCGAGCAAGCCGCCGCGAGAGGAGCGCGAACGCTCATGTTCGCGTTCGACCATTTCTGGAATCAGTACCGGGAAGGTCAGGGGAACAAACCACGCGAACTGCTCCCGGATACGGACGAGTACATCTCACGTATCGCGGTAGTGAGCCATTTCGTTCAGCAATTCGGGATCGGCCTCGAACTGAGCCTTCTGAGTCCCTTGGAACTTGGAAAAGGGTTTCGGAGAGCAACCGGCGAAACCGGAAAGTGGATGCATGTTCGCGAAGGGATTCGCGACCCTTCCACGGGTGCATTTTCCGTTCAACTCTGGCGTCAGAAACGGTGGGGTAACAACAAAGGGGCGTTCGACGTGGAGCTGGAAAGCGTCCGCGCCTTTGCGTTTGAGGAGAAACAGATCGGCGGCACGCATTTGTTCGCCGTAGCCCGTGACGAAATTCGAGAGATAACTGATTGCGTGGAGATGGATCCCGGCTGCACCGGTGTGTTCTCAGCGGGTGATTACCTCGCAGAACGGGTGAGCATACGCGGAAATGGGATGGCAGATGTGGGACATCTCGACCGCGTGGCAGTAGTTCTCACCTACAGAACACCTGAGATGGATTACTTCAGCCCGTCCGCTACGGCGTTTCTGCGGGATCTCCTGGAACGCTACCGGAAGGCGGGTGTCAAACTGAACGCTCTTTATGCGGACGAAATGCACATTCAGCAGGACTGGGGATACTTCAGCCACCACGACCACGGTCAGCTGGCTCTGCGATACGTGAGCCCGCACCTGGAGCGTCGTTTCTCGGACCTGTTCGGCCGCGAGTATGCCGATTTCGCTCCGTGGATGGTGTACTTCTGTTCCGGTCAGCACGATTTCCTTCCCACAACCGGTGCAGCGTCATTCTGTCAGCACGTTCTCGGCAACACACAGGACGAGGTTTCCGCAACCTTTCTCTTCAAGCGGCGTTACTATCACGTGCTCGAGGGAACGGTCGTAGACCTCATGACTGACGCGAAGCACTACGCCGAACAACTGGCGGGCCATACACTCCCGGCACGCGCGCACGTGACCTGGGCGGAAAGCCCCACGATTGATGACTCGGAACCGAGCCCACTGCCGCACTACACCCAGTTGTACGAATACACCCAGTCGTTCCGGTGGTCGAACACCGTTCATCAAGCTGCGTCGGCGTGTCAGGACTATTTTCGATGGAATGATTTCCTTACCGGCGGAGGCAACGATCACGCCGAAGGCGGCTACGCGGACCGCAATTACTTCGCGCTTGCGCTGGCGTGCTCTACTGGGAACCTGAATGAGGTACCATATGCCTACGCGGCGCACTGGGGCATGCCGAAGGAAATTGCGCAACGTCGTTCCGCACTCGTAGACGTGTTCGGTGCCTGCGCGTCACCCACCTTTCAGGCGGTTGAAAACTCTCAGCACCGGGCAAGCAGCGTCCTGATGCTCTACCCCATAGATCTCGTGTCGGTGGATGAACGGTTTGGAAGCTGGGTGGTGCAGTACGGGTACGCAGATTTCATTACCGCGGAAAAGCTCTGCGAATTGGGACGGGTGACGGCAACAGGGGAAATCGCCGTCAAAAACAGGCGCTACAGGACGCTTGTTGCTCTTTTCGAACCATTTCCTTCCGAGCAGTTGGTGTTCCTTATGGAGCGCCTTGTCAATCAAGGGGGGCGTGTGGTGTGGTCCGGAACGCCACCGCTCCTTCATGCCGAGGGAACCCCGGTCCGGCAGGCATGGGAGCGTCTGTTTGGAGTCACGTGCGAACACAAAGCCGCTGCGACTGGTTTGCCGGTTCCCGGGAGAACGGTGAGGTTCTGCGGTCAGTTTGACGGCATTCCGGCGCAGACCATCCTCACCAACACCGTGATTGATCACATCTATCCGTTCGGTATTGGCGGCGAGTCGGAGGTGGTTGCCAAAGTCGGGGAGTGGGTGGTAGGGTCCATCCGCTCCGCAGGAACGCGCGGGGGCAAGGCGGTGGCTCTGGGATTCCGTCCGCGGGACGATCAATCGAAGAGCCTTGGGGATGAGGTTCGGACGTGGTTCGAGATTCTGGTGAAGCTCGGGTCCTATCCCCCGAGCGGGTCATTCGGAGAGGTCAACGATAATCCGGAGTATTTTTCTCGAACGAAGCCGTGGTTGGCGCAGACCTTTCCCAACGGAGCAATTGCGGTGGCGCCCCATTTCCGGACCTATGAGGAGGGATGGCACGGCGGGTTTCACCGCGATGATGAGGCCGACAGGAAATGGCTGAATGATCATCCGTTGCCATCCAACGAGATCTGTCTGGAACAGGAACTGATACACGGTGTGCGGCTGACGTACAGAGGTGAAGGCGCGGTCGCCGTCCGGCTTAACGGTGCCGGCGACCTCATTGCTTTTTCCGGCTCCGCGTGCTCCGGGGTGACGGTAAACGATCGTTCCTTTGTCTTCTCTGATCAGCGTGTTCGGCATCTGGGTTGGTCACCCGTTCCGCCCGAACAGCGGGTACCGGGGGGAGCGGTTTTCCAGGTGTGGATTGATTCTGACCGCGATGTCTCGGTACCCGTCCCGGCGGGACTTCCGCCTTTGAGGTGGTGGTGTCAGGGGCCGAAACCTGGGTGCAGGGGTGTTCCGGTTACTACGTCAAGGACCGATGGCGCGGTCCATTTTCAGGTGCATGAGGGCATCTGCCGAACGTGGATCTTTGGTGTCCCTGAGTAATGGGAAGATGACTGCGCATCGCTTATCGAGGTCCGTCGCGAATGCTCGTTGTTATGCTCTCTTTCGTGTTGTATCGCGCAGAACGCAATTCCGGAAGGTAGTTCCATGAAACCTGTCGGCAGTTTCACGATAGTACCCTCACTTCCCGAACGCATCGCCCGGTTGCGCGAACTTGCGCTCAACCTCTGGTGGTGCTGGGAACACGAAGCCATAGATCTCCTGCGAAGGCTTGATGAGGATCTGTGGGATTCCCCGGAAGTCTATCACAATCCGGCCAAAATGCTGAATATCATGCCTCAGAAAAGGCTTCAGGAGCTTTCGGAAGACGAGGGGTTTCTTGCGCAGTATGACCGCGTGATAAAGTGGCTGGACGCCTACATGGAAGCGGATGCGAAAGGTGCGACGTGGTTTCGACGAACCTATCCGGACGCGGTCGGCTCCCGCTATGCCTATTTTTCTGCGGAATTCGGACTGAACGAGTGTCTGCCCATCTATTCCGGCGGCCTGGGCCTCCTGGCAGGTGACCATCTGAAATCCGCGAGTGACCTCGGCATTCCCTTGGTCGCCGTGGGGCTGCTATACCAGCAGGGGTATTTCCAGCAGTACTTGAACAACGACGGGTGGCAGCAAGAGGGTTACCCGATCAACGACTTTTACTCGATGCCGCTGCAGAAAGCAACCGGAAAAGACGGAACTCAGGCTTTCGTGGAGGTTTCATTCCCGGGAAGGGCGGTGAGAGCGGCAATATGGAAAGTCCATGTCGGGCGCATCCCTGTCTACCTCCTGGATACGAACATCAGGGAAAACAGCCGGGAGGACAGGGACATCACGGACCAGCTCTACGGCGGAAATCAGGAAATGCGTATCAAACAGGAGGTCTTGCTTGGTGTGGGAGGGAAGCGCGCGCTTGCAGAACTTGGCGTCCGCCCCACCGTGTTCCACATAAATGAAGGTCATTCGGCCTTTCTTGCGGTGGAACGCCTCCGGGAGATGGTTCAGGAGGAGAAAAAGCCGTTCGCAGAGGCGCTGGAAATCACCGAAGCGAGTACCGTGTTCACCACTCACACGCCGGTTCCCGCTGGCAATGACCGCTTCGCTCCCGAACTGATTGACCGATATCTATACGGCTATTATGCTGCGCTGGGGCTTTCGCGCGAGCAATTCCTTGCATTGGGGCAGGAGAACCCCGGGAATGTGCACAGTGAGTTCTGCATGACCGCGTTGGCGATTCGTCTCGCGGCCCACACGAATGGTGTCAGCAGGTTGCATGGGCGCGTTGCGCGGGGAATGTGGAAACACCTCTGGCCTGGCCTGCCGGTGGAGGAGGTGCCTATCGCCTCCATCACCAATGGCATTCACGCGCGGTCATGGATCTCTAACGACATGGGATGGTTGTTCAACCGTTACCTGGGTACACGCTGGATGGAACGACCTGCCGATCAGACGATCTGGCAGGCGATTTCCCGCATACCGGACGAAGAACTCTGGCGAACCCACGAACGCAGGCGTGAGCGTCTCGTCGCATTCGCGAGGCGGCGCCTTCGGAGCCAGCTGGAACGACGGGGCGCGACGCGGCGCGAGATCCAGTCTGCAGGCGAGGTACTGAACCCTGATGTATTGACCGTGGGCTTCGCGCGGCGCTTTGCCACCTACAAGCGGGCGGATCTCCTTTTGAGGGATACAGATCGCCTGATAGCGCTCCTGACGAACAAGGAACGCCCTGTTCAGATCATCTTCGCGGGAAAAGCCCACCCCGCCGATTCCCCGGGGAAGGAGCTGATACGGAGAATCATTCATTTTATCAGGCTCAATGACGAGTTGCGGCGTCATGTTGCCTTCATCGAGGACTATGACATCAACGTTGCCCGGTATCTGGTGCAAGGTGTGGACGTCTGGCTCAATACGCCCCGGCGCCCGCTGGAAGCCAGCGGAACCAGTGGCATGAAGGCTGCCGCCAACGGCGCGCTGAACGTCAGCATCCTCGACGGATGGTGGGACGAAGCAGTAAGAGACAATCCGGGCATTGACGTCGGGTGGGCGATAGGAAACGGAGAGGAGTACAGGGAAAGCGAAGCCGAATATCAGGACGACATAGAGTCTCGCGCGCTCTTCAATCTGCTCGAGAAAGAGGTTGTTCCGCTTTTCTACGACCGCTCCTCAAACGGAGTGCCGCGCGGATGGACGGAGCGCATGAAGGCGAGTATGCGCACACTCTGTCCGGTTTTCAACACCAATCGTATGGTGTGCGAATACACCGGGCGGTTTTACCGGGATGCCGAAAACCGGTGGCGTGACATTACCGCCAACGAATGCAAAAAGGCGCGTGATCTGGCGGCATGGAAAACCCGGGTATTCCGTGAATGGCACAACGTCCGCGTCACGCGGATCGAAAGCGATCATGTAAACGAGCTGCCTGTGGGCAAGATGTTGCATGTTCTGGCGACGGTCAGCCTCGGAAACCTTCTTCCGGCGGATGTTTCGGTGCAGGTGTACCACGGTCGACTCGACTCCCACGGCGAAATTGTCGAGGGCGCTGCCACGAACATGGCTTTCGTCTCCCAGGGGAGCGATGCAGTTTTCGAAGGCGACGTTCCGGCTATCGGGTCGGGGCAACATGGATTTGCGATTCGCGTGGTGCCCTTCCACCCCGATCTTTCCAACCGGTTCGCTACCAGGCTCATCACGTGGTCGCCGGAATCGCCTGGCTGAACCTGTGCGCAGGAGCTTCTCTGACGTGGAAAATGGACAGACTTCGACCTACAACGTGCCTGACAACACGGGCCATTTTGGCATCTACGGAGGACGTTTCGCGAGTGAGACCCTGATGCCCCTGCTTGCGGGACTCGCGCGGGAATACGAAGCTGCGAAAGCGGATGCCGGGTTTCAGGAGGAGTTATCGGGACTGCTCCGAGACTACGTGGGGCGCCCGACTCCAATTTCGTTCGCGAAACGGCTCTCGGACTACGTTGGGGGTGCGCGGATATTCCTCAAGCGAGAGGATTTGGCGCATACGGGTGCGCACAAGATCAACAACACAATGGGCCAGGTGCTTCTGGCGCGACGGATGAACAAGCGGCGGATAATCGCGGAAACGGGTGCGGGGCAACATGGTGTTGCAGCGGCGACCGTCAGCGCACTTTTCGGTCTTGAATGCGAAGTATTCATGGGTGCTGAAGACATGCGCCGGCAGAGGCTCAATGTCTTTCGCATGCGTTTGCTCGGGGCGAAAGTGACGGCGGTACATTCAGGCGCAAAAACCCTCAAGGATGCAATTAACGAAGCGATGCGAGACTGGATCACCCGTGTCGACGATACGTACTACATTTTCGGCTCCGTGCTGGGGCCGCATCCGTATCCGATGATCGTTCGTGATTTTCAGTCTGTCATTGGAAAGGAAGCGCGGGCGCAGATGCAGGAGGAGATCGGTCGCCTCCCGGATGTCTGCGTCGCGTGCGTTGGGGGCGGTTCAAACGCGATGGGCCTGTTCCACGCGTTCCTGGGCGACGACAACGTGCGTCTGGTCGGTGTGGAAGCGGGGGGCAGGGGAACCGGGCTCGGGGAACACGCCGCGAGATTCAGAAGCGGGCGACTTGGCGTGCTGCAAGGGGCGAAGAGTTATGTCCTTCAGGACGAAGATGGACAGATTGCTCCCACGCACTCCATTTCCGCCGGCCTCGACTATGCCAGTGTCGGTCCCGAGCACTCCTATCTTCGTGACCTGGGCCGCACGGAGTATACCGTGGCGAGTGATTCCCAGGCGCTGGAAGCGTTCCACCTGTTGAGCCGTCTTGAGGGGATCATGCCGGCGCTGGAAAGCGCTCACGCGGTAGCAGAGGCGCTGTCGCTCGCGAAAACCATGGCAAAGGACGAGGTGATTCTCGTGAACCTGAGCGGCCGCGGGGACAAGGACGTACACACAGTTGCGGAGACCATGGGCGTCGATATCGGGGCGATATGAGGCTCAGCGGACGAGAAGGGGAAGCTTTTCCGCTGCAGTGCCGGGGGGGTGCCACGCTCCACTGGCCGGTTGGCGCGCGGGGTTGGAGAGCAGAAGAACCTGCGGAGTGCGTGTGAAACGTGGTTCCGCGTGGGGGGCCGCTCCCCCGCCACCGCCCAGCGCAAGCGCCGCACCGATATATACGCGGTAACGATCAGGTTGCCGGATGAGAATCGCTCCTTCCGCTGTTCGCTCGTAGTCCGCGAACGGGTACGGGACGTCCTTCATGCGCCGCGCTATCGCCACATAGCTCACCACAGGCATGTAGTGGAACATCCGGCCTGAAATTCGCAGTTCCGCACCCAAGTCCCAGAGGAAGTCGTCCCGAGCGACCCACGCATCCTTCAGCCTCGTCCAGTTCCATGTGCTTCCTGTTTCCACGAATACCGCCCCGTACGTTCTGTCGTGGAAAAACGACAGGAACTGTCTGTGTTGGTGCTGCAACAGCGGGAAGACATAACTCGCGCGGAAAAAGGCCATTTTGCTTCCTTCGTGCGAGAAATAGGGATATCCGCGCAGCGTGCCGCCGCCGCCCAGACGGTACCGCAATGGCCAGTACGCCCATCCCTCGAGGAAATTGGACCCTTCGTCGTTCGGATCATAGTACTTGAGCGCACGGTCGAAATACGCCGCGACTCCCTGCAACGCAAGTGTCGTGCGTTTCAAGACGCCGGGCAGCCGTATGTACTCTTCGTAGCTCAACACCAGCTCATTCGCGGAAAAATGCCGGTCAACCTGCGAATACAGCGGCCTTGTCGGATCGATTTGATTGTAGTTAGCGTCGTAGTTGGTCCCCGCCAGGGAATCCATCACACTTACGCGGTGGAACGAGTACGACGCAGAGATAACTCGCCCTGCCGTGGGATTCACCAGATCATCCACGGTCGGGGTAGTCTTCACGTAAGCCCAGCGGAAAGAAGCAGTTCTGTCTCTGAAATAAGCAACAGAGAATTGCGGACGCTGATCCCAGATCAGGGGGGTACCGGGGGGCGGATACCCGTAGTTTCCCCACGGGAACAAAGCGGTTACGTCCTGGGGCGGATTGCCATTGTCGAGGAAAACGCTGTAATTGTCGATCCTGCGATCCAGTCGCTCGTCCACGTAGTAATTCTGCCACCCCAGTTCAAACGCCGCAGTCTGGCGGCTCCCAACACCTGCGCGAATCCCCAGCCCTCCGTACAGATACCGGTAATTATCCCACCCGACCACGGAATCGCTTAACTCGACTCGCGAAAGCGGGTTCAAAGGGATGGTTTCGTTGTTGGCTCCAAGAACGGTACCGGGGGCGGATGCGCGAGTGGTCCTGGCACGCTCCGTCACCGCGCTGATTTCCTGGCGTGCGCCGTACCCGTAAAGACGCGGGGAAAGGCCAGATTCCGTAGTCAGCAGAGGACGCAACCCCTGGTCGCCGTACAGAAACACCCCGGTGCTTGCCGGTTCGCGCTTCCCTATGTTCTTCGAAATTTCCCCGCTGCCGAAATAGTACCGCGCACCCATCTGATCTTCGATTCCTGCGAGGAGCCCCAGTCCAATGTGGTTCACGGAAAATCGATCGCCGATGACGCTGGGCCCGAAGCGAAGCACCGGGACCCAGCCCACCAGAGTCCGCATCCCCGTTGTCTGACCAACGTGGAAAAGCTGCGAGGCAGGAGGAGGCTTCGCGATATGCTGGTAGGAACGCTGGACCGCGTCGCCTGCGAATGGCGGCCTCAACGCGGCTTGTCCGTCCGCCGAAAATGGCAGGATGTAAAGGCTGAAGTTGTTCGCGTGGTACCCCACGTACGCCAGCCATTTGCCATCCGGTGCAACCGTCGGCTGAAACGCGCCTCCGAGAACATTCGTCAGACGGTTGTACGAAACTATCTCTGTGGAATCCGATGGCAACGTTGCGAGATAAAGGTTGAAGATCCCGAAAGGCCTGGACCTACCGCCCGAATTCGCGCTTCCTTCCGGCGTGTGATTAAGCGAATCTGTTGCGATATCGTAGTCGGCGGAAAAAACAAACCCGCTCCCGTCGGGCAACCACGCGGGGTCTCGTTCGTCTGCTTCCGTGTGGACGAGCAACCGAAAACCTGAACCCGCCGGGTACACGAGGGTATCGGGGAATGCGGCGGAATCCGACAGAGCATCCCTCACCGAGAAGTAGGGACCCTGTGTTCCAATTATTCCTATGTCGCGATCTCCATGCCGAAACACGCTGAAGAGGAGACTTTTCCCGTCAGGAGACCATTTCGGGGTGTAAAACTGAATCAGATCGCTTGTTTTGGAACCGATGTCGGCGGGCCCCGGACCCGGGCTCCGCATGCTGTTCGTCAACCATCTGACTTCCGATCCGTCGGCACGCACGATTCCGAGTCGTGTGCCGCCATCTTCGCCGGACACAAATGCAATCCATTTCCCGTCCGGCGAAACGGCGGGATCACGTGCGCGCAAGCGACTGGTGATGCGTATTTCCTCTTTTCGGGCGATGTCGTAGACGTAGAGGTCGTTGAGGTACGTTCCCCTCCCGAATCTCGCGTACGCGATTCTGCCGCCGTCGGGAAACCACGCGAGGTTCCCTCGCACGGAGCGATCGATATCGAGAACAGTGTTGCGCGCGAGATGCCGAATGCGAGGTTTTGTAAGGAGGAAATCCTCCCTTCGCGCCGAAAGGTAGGCGATCTGGGTACCGTCGGGAGAAATCGCGGGTGCTGTCTCGTATGATCCTTCGTCCGGCAGTGCATTCCCCTCGACGATGGCACCGACACTATCTCGCACCGATGAATACCGTGCCCGAATATCCGCGACCCACCGATCGTAGAGGTCCTGCCCGTTAAGTCGGAGATTTTCGCGCAGAGCAGTGTTGAACGTCACATACCCGGTGTTTTTTGCGAGGTTACGCGGTGCGTCTGCTCCAAAATTGCGGCTGATGTACGACGTCAGTGCGTACCCTTGATTGTACACCATCTCAGATTTGAGCCAGTTGTGTGCGAACACTCCCATTTCGTCGTAGGAAAGGAGGTCGTTCTCCAGCGTCGCCATTCGAAGCAGCATATCCCGGTGGGTATCCCAGCGGTCTCCGCCGTACCGATCCGCTTCGTACTGGGCAATTCCTTCAACCCACCACGCGGGCGTGACGAGGCTGTATATCGGTATCCCCACGCCGATGTCAGCAACACTGCTGTTCAGGACGCTTGCGGAGATCAGACCGTAGCGGAACGGGTAGCGCCTTGCCAGTTTCAGGGAGAAAATGTGGGCCAGCTCGTGCGTTACGACATTCCGAAGCCACTGGTTTGTGCCACGGAGATCCGTATCCAGGTTCGTCGCCCACACTACGAGCTGGTTCTGGTAGTAATCAGCGAAGCCGTTGCCTGCGTCAATGTCGTCGGTGACGAGGATATCAATGGGGCGGAACCGCTCGTGGAGGGAATAAGCGGTGACGAGCTGATAGAAGACATCTTCCGCGATAATTGCCGTCTGTTTCGCAGTTTCCTTGGCTCCCGGCGCGTAATGCACGCGGAACAGCCCGGACTGAGTGGTAATGGTTTCCGCTGGGGCGTACGCGGCCCACAGGAGTGCGAAGACGAGCGCGCTTCTTCTCAGAATCATTCCGTTCCGTCTCAAAACACTGAAATCAACTCTGATTCGGGGATTCGAACGAGCTCGCAAAACGCCCCGGTCCCATCAGGAGCATTGTGTGTGGTCCTGCCGGCGTCATAGAATACGATGATCACGTACCCGTCAACCAGAAGAACGCTCGGGTACCCGCAGTCTGCTGAAAGAGCGGAATCGTGAACCACGAGTTCCGTTTCCGACCACGTTCTGCCGTCGTCGTGGGACATTCGCGCTCGCACACCAAATGGCGGAGTACGATACCCGTAGACGATGAGGACAGATCCGTTGGAAAGCGCCAGCAGGTCAGCCGGCAGCGTCTTGTTGACCCCGAATGGTGTGGGTTGGGACCACGTCATGCCACCGTCGGAGGATCGCCGGACAAGAATGCGCTGGTCTTCAGACTCGCGTTGCTTTCGTCCTGCGCAGAGCCATTCACCGGTCGGAAGCACGCAGTACGAACTTTCATTGGTATCGGTGCCCGTCAGCGTCAGTCCGCCCCACGTCTGCCCGTTATCACGTGACCGAAGCAGATAACTTCCGCCATTGTAAATGGACATGACCATCGTGCCGTCAGCCAGCGTCAGCATTCGACCGTAGGGAGACATGCCATCCCATGGCGTGGCATCGGTCCACAGCATAGGATCTCCCCAGGTGCGGCCGTTGTCCGCAGACTGCACGCTGCCGGTGTGGAGAGATCTCGGAGTCCGGCGATCCTTGATGTACTCGCCGGAGGCCCCGTAGCTTCCGTTTGCGTGGAATGCCACCGTGATCACGCCGTTCCGTGCAACCCCCACTGCCGGGTTCCGGTCATCATATTCACGCGTGTTGACGACTACCACAGGTTCTGTCCATGTCAAACCGAGGTCGCTCGATCGCGATGCCACCAGATAACCGCCCGCACCCATGTGACCCGCACCGTCGCGGAAAACAGCGATCAGAGAGTTGTCGGCAGCGCTGACGAGTACCGGGAAATACCCTCTGTCATCCGCCACGCGAACTCGCCGGGAACTCGGCAACGAAGAAACATGTACCTGGCACACCTGAGATGCCTCCAAACGCCTGCAACCGGAAGTTGTGGAAGTTGCTGTGCTCGTCCCACCTTTGTCTGAGGTCTGAATCAGGCCTCTTCCATCTGAATCCGCACGATATCCTGACGCTGCCGCTCGGTGATGTATCCCAGCGCGACAAGAAGGTCTCCGAGCATCCCCTTGCTTGTCCGCTGGACCTCAATTGCGCGCGCCACGTCGTCTTCCGTGCACGCGCCGAGAAAAACGGCGGCTTCTCCGAAGCGTTTTCCTTTGCAATCGGGTGTTTTCAGGAAATTCGACACGCGTTCCACTTGTGCATGGGTTAGTACACGCATGTCAACAAGGATCTTGCCGACAAGAATGTCCGAAGTCTTCTGATACGTCAGCGCAGAATTGATCTGCTCCTCTGTCGCGAAGCCCTCATCGACGACAATTTCGCCAAATTTCCGCATTCCTTCAACTCCTGTGCCATTTGTCTTGAGTCGCAACCGAGCGCCGGGTCCTTAAGGGTGTCCGCCTTCACAACGGAGGGCGAAATCATTACAAAGATACCCGTCGTCGCCGGCTGTGCCACCCCTGAAAGATCATCGTGGCCGCAAGGTTCTGTGTCATCAGAAGAAAACTTGCATCCCATGCACTCTCTCCCGGTATCGCATTGGACGAACAGCCGGGAGATCGTATATTCTTAGATCGGTCTGTCCGGCGAACGTCGGCGGTGTGTGGCATAACGTGCAAAATCCCCAGCGAAAGGAGGCGAAACCGGATGGCGGGTGTTATCGTGCGCGAAAAAGAGCCCTTTGAAAAAGCGTTGAAACGTTTTAAGAAGGCGTGTGAAAAGGCCGGTATCATTTCCGATATGAAGAAACACCAGCACTTTGAAAAACCCAGCGAACGGCGAAAACGTGAACTGAACGCGGCGCGGCGCAAGATGCGGAAGACACAGATTCTTTCCGAAAAATAGGTCGGAGAAATGACCGCTCTCGAAGCGCGGTTGCAGGAAGATCAAAAGGAGGCGATGAAGACCGGGGACAAAATGCTCCTCGGGCTGATTCGCCTTCTTCGTTCACAGCTTCAGTATGCACGGATGCAGGCCGGGGAAGGATGGTCGGAGGAAAAGGCGCAGGAGGTCCTGTCGGCGGCTGCGAAAACCCGACGGGAGTCGATATCCCTGTTCGAGAAGGGTGGCCGAATGGACCTCGTCGAGAAGGAAAAGGCGGAGCTGGCGTTGCTGGAGAGATATCTTCCGGCGCAACTCTCCGACCAGGAACTGGCCACCCTGATCGAGCTGTGCATCAGTGAAGTCGGCGCGCGAGACCTCAAAGACATCGGGAAGGTAATGGCAGCGCTGATGCAGAGAGTCAAAGGTCGGGCCGATGGGAAGGTTCTTAACGAACGTGTTCGAGCCAGATTGAGTGGCGCCCAGGCGATTTGAGACTGCCATGGCGTCTCCAAACCGCGCCCGTATCGGCTGCGCGGTTTTTTGTTTGAGGCCCGGAAAGAGGCAGATGTCGGATGACGGGTAACCTGAAGGATGGCTGGTGGGTGGTAAGCATCGCCAGTCTGGCGCTCATAGTGTGGTATGCTGTGCGTGGATGGCGCATGGGCGCGTTGCGTACGCTATTGTGGGTTGCCGGGTTCGCGTTCGGGCTCTTTCTCGCGGCGAGGTACGCCCGCACCGCCTCTGGCGTTATGGGGAAAACAGTCCCGGGCTCTGCGAGGGAGGCGATCGCGTTCGTCGTGATCATTCTCGCCGCGATGGTTGTCGTCGACATACTCACTGCGGCACTTCAGAGGCTCCTGCGCTCGACCCCGCTCACAACCCTGAACAGAACCGCGGGCGCATTGCTGGGTATTGTGAAGGGCGTACTCATTGTGGCGCTTGTTGGCGTGTTGCTGGCAATTCTGCCTTTCCCATCCAGCGTTGCCCAGACGTATGCCCGTTCAGGTGTTGTTCAGGGAAGCACGGAACTTAGCAGTGTTCTTGTAGACCTTGTGAAAGACCGCCTGCCCGAACCCGCCAGAGCATTCCTCGCGGAAGCACGCGCGACTTACGGTGAGCGCATGCGAGTTGTCCCCCCTCCCGGGAACACCGCAGTTCCCCGCGTGCCCTGAGTTCCTCGATGTTTGACGAACACGCCCTCCGCGTCATCGAGTATCCCCTCGTTCGTTCCCTCATCGCGCGGAACGCGGTAAGCGGAATGGGGCACGATCTTGTCGAATCCACCACCCCCATGACCGACCGCGTAAGCCTCGAGCGGCGTATGAGAGAGGTGGACGAAATGATTCAAGCCGTGAGATGGGGCGATCCCGTACCCATGCGCGGGGTGGTGGACATCCGACAGCCCGCGGAACTTGCAGCGCACCCGGGTGCCCGCCTCGACCCGCCTTCACTGCTCGACATCGCCCAGACCCTCGAAGCGGCCGGGCGACTACGGGGTTACTTTGCGGCGCGCGCACAGAAATACCCCCGACTCGAAGCGATTTCGTCCGCGCTGGAACCGTGCCCCGAACTCGTCACAGCGGTCAATCGGGCAATCGACCAGGGAGGATTTGTTCGAGACTCGGCAAGTTCTGCGCTCGAAAGAACAAGGCGTGAACTGGAACAGGCACGGTCCAGTCTCCGCGCCAATCTGGAGCGACTTGTCCACAGCCTCGCGAGCGATGTGCTTACCGAGAAAGTCGTCGCGTGGCGGAATGGCAGACCGGTGATTCCTGTCCGAGCGCACCGCCGCAATGCGGTGGGCGGTATCGTCCACGATGAATCCGCGTCCGGTCAGACGGTTTTCGTTGAACCGTTCGAGTCGGTCGAAGAAGCAAATCGCATCAGAAGGCTGGAAATCACCGAGCGCGCCGAGGTCGATCGCATTCTCACAGAATTGACTGCGGTTGTGTTCCAGCATATACCGCGGCTCCGGGTGAACCTCCAGATCCTTGGACGGCTGGACGCACTCTACGCGCTCGGCGTGTACGCGGATCAGGCTGACGCTGCCGTGCCAAGGATTTCTGACGACGGCGCGCTCGAGATCGTCCGGATGCGGCATCCTTTGCTCGACGTTCGTCTGAGCGGGCAAGGAAGAGACGCGGTTCCGTTGACCTGCCGACTGCGGCCTGACGATCGGATGATGTTGATAAGTGGCCCCAACGCGGGAGGAAAAACGGTCGCTCTCAAGACCATCGGCCTTGCGATAGCGATGACGCAGTCTGGTTTCCCGATTCCCGCGGACCCGCTCACGACAATCCCTGTGTTCGAATCCTTTTTCGCGGAAATAGGCGATGAACAGTCGATTGAGAACGATCTTTCCACTTTCAGTTCGCGCATCGGACACCTTGCCCGTATTTCCGAAGAGGCGCGTGCGGGCACACTGATTCTGGTGGATGAACTCGGTTCGTCAACCGACCCCGACCAGGGTGCGGCGCTAAGCCGTGCATTGCTTGAACGCTGGTTCGAGAAAGGCGCTCGTACCGTCGCAACGACGCACCTCGGAGGCCTCAAGGAATTCGCTCACGAAATGGCTTGGGCGGTCAACGCGTCGATGGAGTTCGACAGGGACGGATTGAACCCGACATTTCGTTTGGTGGCGGGCATTCCTGGTTCGAGCTATGCCTTTGAAATCAGTCGCCGGATAGGTTTGGCGGAAGACATCATTGCCCGCGCGGAACATTTCCTCGGCCGGGCGGCAGTGCGAACCGAACGACTTATCGCCGACCTGACTTTCCTGATGGAACAAACGGAGCGCAAATTGCGCGAAATCGAGTCCAGAGAACGCTCGCTCGCTGAACGTGAACGGGAGTACGAGGACAGGTTCGCGCGCGTAGTGTCAGACCGGAAACGGATGGCGCGAGAAGCACGTGAGGAAGCAGAAAAGATCCTCGCGGACGCGCGCGCCCTCGTGGAGCGCACCGTCGCCGATATCCGGCGCACAAGTGGCGACAGGGAGTCCATCAAAAGCGCGCGGGCGACGCTCCAGAGCGCGCTTGCGCGAACGAGGTCGGAACTCGCTGATCGCGTTCGCCCTGATGGAGCCGAGGCGACGGAAATAAACCCCGGAAACTGGGTGAAGATCGTTCCAATCAACAAGACCGGCGAGGTAGTGGCTGTTGGCAAGGATCGTATCGCGGTTCAGACAGGCGGAACGCGTCTGGAAGTGAAACCGGATCAGGTGGAAAAGGTTGCAGAAAAGGCACCGGATGCCGACAAAGGAGGCGTCTCCATTGCCACGACAGCGTCGGATCGTTTTGTCCCGGAAGTGGATGTCCGGGGAATGAGTTTTGACGATGCGTGGGCAATTCTGGATCGGTATCTCGATGACGCGTGTGTCGCGCGGTACCCTCGCGTTCGAATCATCCACGGAAAAGGTACCGGTGTGCTCCGGCGCAAAATCAACGAACAACTGAAGCAGGACGAACGGGTCGCCTCCCATGAGATGGGTGAGTATTACGAGGGGGGCGCCGGCGTGACAGTGGTGAATATGAAACTGGACTGATGGTTGGGGCTTCCAAGTACTGAAGAACTTTAGACGAACGGCACGGACATTTCGCGTCGGGGCAGAGTATCTTTTGGATGAGCGTATGGCGAGACCGCCAGAGGCCCGCGTACTGAATGGATCTTCGATCAAGGAGGTTCCGCTGTGAACAGCACGCCGCGGGACAGACGTAGTCTGGCCGGGTTGCTTGTGCTGGGGTCCCTGAGCCTGTACGGCTGTTACACCGTGCTCTCGCATCCTCAACTTGCGCCCCGGCAGCAGATTACGGAAAATGGAACCGTCGTGGAGACGGATCAGTGCGCCTCGTGTCATACCCAGAGCGACTTGTGGTCGTTCCACCACCGCGGATGGTACTCGCATTACAACTCCTATTTCTATAACCAGTATGACCCGTTGTTCTTCCGCTCACGGTGGTATGGTGATTCATACTTCTACGGACGCTGGGTCAGTTACCGGTACAGTCCGTGGTGGTACTACCCCGGCAGCCGGACGGGTGCCTGGCATCCCGAGCTCCCGGCTGTTGGACGTGGTCAGATGCGGGACAGCGTCAACCGGGTAGATCCGCGCGATAGTTTCGTCGGGTTGCCGGGATACGGGCCCGGTCCGATGCCTTCGTTTCCGCGGTCGGCGCTGCCGCTGAACACGGGGATGGCAGGTTCTCCGGCAACCTCGCGCGTTACACGAGATTCTACTTCCGCGGACCGCGGTTCCGCGGCCGAAGGGCGCCCGGTCCGAATTGAGCCACGGAACGATGCTCCGGCTCCACTGCCGGTCAGCCAGCAACCGGTTCAACAGCCTGCTGCCACCAAATCGGCGGAAAAGCCCCAGGAATCAGAGGATCAGGAGCAGACGGGGGAGCAGTCTCGAGGGCGCGGAGACGCACGCAACAGGCCTTCCGGTTCGCAATCGCGATAATCACCCCGTACACGGGCAGAGGAGTGCTGGATAGTGTTCCCGAAAAGCCTGACAGGCATCGCTGCGCTTTTCTTGATCGCGAAGTGTGGTGTTGCTCTAACCCCGAAAATGCAGACCGTGAAAGACATCTCGGTGGGGGTGGGGGAGCAGTTGCCATCGGGATGGATAGGACTGGGTGCGCGCTCGCAGGCGATGGGGGGTACTCTCGCGGCAAGTACCATCGACGGGACCTCGCTTTTCGCCAACCCCGCGCAACTTACTTCAGTGCGGCGGACGGAAATTCTTGGTTCCCTGGTAGCGAGCCGGATCCGCGGCACGGCGGATACGGGCAATCCTGCAACGAGGAGCGAGCTGTCGGCGACAGGCACCGCGCTGAATTCGCTGGTCGTAAGCGCTCCGTACCCTGTATACCGCGGCGGCTTCACGTTCGCGCTCGGGTACGCGAGGCCGTCGGATTATGGCCAGCGAATGAACCGCACAGGGATTGTCGTTCTGCAGGGGCAGACGTTCCGGCAATCCGATATTCTGCGGCAGGAAGGCGGGCTTTCCCATTATGCCATGGGCTTCGGCGTGGAAGTTGCCCCGACAACGTCGATGGGCCTGAGCCTGCGCTGGCAGCACGGATCGGTGGATGTCCGTCGCGATGTTACTCTGGTGGCTCAGGGTATGGCCCTGCCAGACTCACTGGTGGGACGGTACCGACAGCACAATTCGATCGACGGCCTGGGAGTCGTCCTGGGAACCCACACGGTACTGCCGGCGGGTTTCCAGATGGGGCTGAGCGTGTCAACGCCCACGCGGTATACTCTGGACGGCACCTGGGGCGACGAGTACCACGAGGCGATTGGCGCGAACGTATACCACTACGACTATCTCGAGAACAAGCTGAAGTACAAGATCAGAGGCCCATGGGAATTCGGAGCAGGCCTGACGTGGACCACGTACGCGTTAACCCTTGCCACCGACGTCTGGTACGCGGACTGGCAACAGGCCCGCTTCGATGGGAGCCCGTACGGTGCAACTTCAGGCATTGACCCCGACACGTTTTTTGAAACGCGTTACCGGAGCTCGTTGCGGTGGCACATCGGTGGCGAGCTCCTCGTTCCCGTCGTGAATACGTATGTGCGCGCAGGGTATTGGACAGGCTCAGAGCCGTTCCGGGGGCCGCTGCTTGATTCGGGGGAGGCGCTGACCACAGCGGGTCCTTCAAGGGCGTACTCGTTCGGCGCGGGTTGGCTGATTGATCGGGTGTTCGCCCTTGATGTGGCGGTAGTGTTTCGGACAGGTCGCATGGAAACTGCTCAATCGGTGGAAAAAACCGGAGACCGGAGATTCTCAGTTTCGGCCGCGTTTCGCATGTGATCCCTGCGGGCGACGGGTGACGCACGGTTCTCCGCAAAGCAGCTTCTTCAGGGTTGCTCGAAAACCTTCGTTGAATGTTCATTTTATGGGAGGTATGGTTCGTTTCCGGGGACTATTGGAGGGAGGTTGAACAATGGGGCGCAATACTGCTTACCTCGAAGCCGCGCGCGAAATCATTCCCTGGGGTACGCAGACAAACGCGAAACGACACCACGCCGAAATGGGCGAAGCGATGCCGGCTTTCATAGAACGTGCCGACGGGTGCCGCATGTGGGACCTTGAGGGCCGCGAGTACATAGACTACCGTTGTGCCCTCGGGCCGATCATTCTGGGGTACCGGTATCCGGCAGTAGACGAAGCGGTACGCATCCAGATGTCCAAGGGTACACTTTTCAGCATGGCGTCGCCGGTGGAACTCGAAGTGGCGAAGGAAATCGTCGGACTGGTGCCCTGCGCGGAAATGGTTCGCTTCATGAAAACGGGTGCTGACGCGAACATGTGCAATGTGAGAATCGCCCGTGCGTACACCGGTCGAGATCACATAATAATCTGTGGGTACCACGGATACCACGACTATTTCATGGTCACTCAACAGGGGAATGGGGTTCCACAGGCCGTCCGTGACCTCGTGACTCCGATCGGTTACGGGGACTTTGAGAAACTCCGCGAAACCTTCCGAACCCGGGGCGAAGCAATCGCGGCCATGGTTATGGAACCTTTCAACGCGAAAGATCCGACAGGCGAGTTCACGAAAGAAGCCCGAAAACTGACATCTGAGTACGGGGCACTGCTGATTTTTGACGAAATAATCACAGGGTTTCGGCTCGCGAAGGGCGGAGCGCAGGAGTATCTGGGGATCACGCCGGACCTTGCCTCTCTTGGGAAAGCTGTCGCAAACGGATATCCGCTGTCTGTGTACTGCGGAAAACGCCAGTTCATGTCGAAACTCGATGATTTCGTTCTCACGACCACGTACGCTGGCGATACGCTTTCGCTGGCGGCGGCCCGCGCTACGCTCGCAGTGATGCAGAACGAGCCCGTGCACAAGCACCTCTATTGCATGGGAGAACGGCTCCAGAAGGGGATAAGGGAGGTAGCCGGAAGGGTCGGCGTCGAAATGGCGGTCACCGGGAACCCTGTCCAGCCGGGGTTTGCCATCGTGGATAGCGACAAGGAAAAGGAATCCGCCCTTAACACGGAGTGGAGGCGGCAGCTTTTTGCCCACGGCGTTTTCCCCCACTGGTTTGTGAACTACAGTCATCAGCCGTCCGACATTGATGAAACGATTGACAAAGCCGAAAAAGCTCTCCGGGCAACCTTGAAACGCGGGTAAGGCACCACACATTGGGGCACATGATGGACCTGGGCGCGTACATAAACGAACTCGGCACAAAAGCGCGCAAAGCGGCGATCGAGATGGCGCGCGTGGATTCCGCGACCAAACGCGATGCACTCATGCGCATCGCGGAAGCGGTGGAGAAGCATTCCGGGCAAATCCTCGAATCGAATGCCCGTGATCTGGCGGCGGGGAGAGCCGCCAGTCTGAACGAGGCGATGCTGGACCGCCTTACGTTGACCGAGAAGCGCATCACAGCAATGGCGCGCGCGATCGCCGAAATTGCCGATCAACCCGATCCCGTGGGCGAGGTGGAGCACAGTGTTATCAGACCGAGCGGCATTCGCGTCGGGAGGATGCGCGTGCCAATCGGGGTGATCGGAATCATTTACGAGGCACGTCCCAACGTGACAACCGACGCCGCAGCGCTTTGTCTGAAGGCGGGTAACGCCTGCGTGTTGCGCGGTGGCAAGGAAGCTCTCCATTCCAACGTGGCTCTGGCGAGGGTCGTATCCGAGACTGCTGCGGGCGCGGGTCTGCCGCCGGACGCAGTTCAGCTTGTTGGCGTTACCGACAGAGAAACCGTTGCCCTGATGGCGCAGGCCGAAGGGCTGATTGATGTCATCATTCCCCGCGGTGGTGAGGCTTTGATCCGTTCGGTGGTCGCTGCGGCGAAGGTTCCGGTGATCAAGCATTACAAAGGAGTGTGTCACACGTACGTGGACGCCGACGCAGACCTGGACATGGCGCAGAAGATCTGTTTCAACGCGAAAGTCCAGCGTCCGGGCGTGTGCAACGCCATGGAAACCCTCCTCGTGCACGAAAAAATAGCCGGGGCTTTTCTTCCGCCGCTTTTCGCACAGTATCGTCAGGCTGGAGTCTCACTGCGCGGGTGCAGCAAAACCATCGAAATCGATTCCAACGTTCTCAGAGCGACGGAAGAAGACTGGTATGCCGAGTACCTTGACCTCATCCTTGCCGTCCGGGTAGTAAGCAGCCTCGACGAGGCAATTGAGCATATCCGGATGTACGGTTCCGCCCACACGGACGCGATTGTGACCCGCAATATCCAGGCCGCCGAACGTTTTGTGCGCGAAGTGGACTCATCAAGTGTCATGGTCAACGTTTCAACGCGTTTCTCTGACGGTGGCGAATACGGGCTGGGAGCGGAAATCGGCATATCTACGGACAAACTGCACGCTCGGGGCCCGATGGGAGCCGCAGATTTGACCACGACGAAATGGGTCGTAACCGGTGACGGAGCCATCCGGCAGTGACTGAAGCGGCGGGCGACCAGAACCCCCTTCATACCTGGAAAGAGCAACAGCGTCGGAGGCGTTCATTCGCACGCAGATGGAAGATTCTCACCCTTGTAGTCGGCGTTGTTGTGGTGGTCGCAGCGCTGTTCTGGGGTGGAGGCGATGGCTTTTTTGTTCAATGGGAAATGTCAAGGGAAATTGCGGAACTGGAGAAGGAAAACGAGTTGATACGTGTTCAAAACGCTCAATTGAGGGATCATATCCGTCGCCTCGACAGCGACATATCATACATTGAGCGGATCGCACGCGAACGGTACGGAATGGCACTTCCGCATGAGCGTGTGTACAGGGTTATTATCCCTCCGGCTCCCACAGCCGGGAGCGCGGGCCCATGATGCCGAACGAAAGACCCTCGACCGGGTGGCGGCACTGGGCGAAAGCCAATTTCCTCACCGGGTTGGTCGCACTGGCACCGGTAGTGATTACCGGGTACGTCCTCTGGTATGTCTTCGCCACGGTCGATGCATGGCTCTCCGCTGCGCTTGTCGGCATTCCATGGCTTACCTGGAGAGGAAAACCACTCCCCGGCGTCGGGTTCGTCACCGTACTGCTGATCATACTGCTGACCGGGGTGGTCGCGCGGAATGTTGCGGGATTTCAGTTCCTCCGCTTCTGGGATCGCCAGCTCAACAGAATTCCGATGGTGCGGGGCATCTATCGCGCCGTCAAGCAGATCAGCCAGGCATTCTTCGGTGGGACCCGCGGCGTGTTTCAGGCAGTTGTACTCGTGCCATTTCCCATGCGCGGCATCTATGCGGTGGGTTTCCTGACCGCTGACGCGCCGAGAGAAGTGTGCGACAAAACGGGTCAAGACCTTGTGAGTGTTTTTCTGCCTACGTCGCCGAACCCTACGTCGGGCTACCTGATAATGGTTCCGCGCTCCGAGGTCACGCGCACTGAAATGACCGTGGAAGAAGCCATGAAGCTGGTGATTTCCGGCGGGACAGTGGTGCCACCGGGAGCGGAGTCCGGAGTGGATAGGGTAACCGAGCGCGCGCGGTCGAACGCGGGCTGAGGCGGGAGACACCGAAAATGCCCGGCGCTGATTTCACGAGGGCGTTGGTGATCTCCACACGGTCATGGTCAGAATCCAGTCGTATCGTAACCATTCTTTCCCCGGATCTGGGCAAGTTCCGTGCGGTGTGTCGCGGCGTTCAGAAACCTCAGGGTGGAATGGCGGCGGCGCTGGAACCGATCACGTTGAGTGAGATAGTCTTGCGGCAGAGCAGCCGTGGCGGCATGGCCCATGTCTCCGCAGCGGATGCCGTCGAGTACTTCGCCTGCACCAAAAAATCCCTTATCGGCCTTGCGGTGGCGGGTGGGCTGCTCGAGTTGTGTGAAACGGCGATGCCGGAAAACGAGCCGGCCGATGCCGTGTTCGACCATCTGCTCAGCCTGCTCAACGAGTTGGAAACCCTGCTTCGGCAGCGCGAACACAGTGAGCGGAACGCGATCAATTTGCTTTGGCGTGGAATCCTTGTGCTTTCCGGCGACTTCGGATACGGCATGCAGTTTGAAACATGCGTGGCGTGCGGCGCCGTTCCGCATCGCGCAAAGGGGTTCTGTCTTGCTGAAGGAGGTCCCGTGTGTGACGCA
Organism: Candidatus Latescibacterota bacterium; assembly: GCA_022706085.1. Taxonomy (GTDB): domain Bacteria; phylum Latescibacterota; class MWCZ01; order MWCZ01; family MWCZ01; genus MWCZ01. The sequence goes on from JAKJDF010000003.1 coordinate 163,896, forward strand.
TGTTCAGTTCCGAATAGCCTGAACTGGGGACCGGGAACGGAGGAAATCCTCCGCTGGCTTGCGTCTGCCGAAGACAGCGCACTGCCGGCACGCACCATTCCGCGGACGCAGAACCGGGAAATCCGCACCCTCTTTGAACGATATTTCCGGTTCCACGTCCCGGGATTCGATCATCTGCGATCACTTGACATGCTGGTTGCCAAACGGGATCAATAGGCCGATTCGGCCAGCTTTTTGCGAACGGGTCGTCAACGACGAAGGTTAACCAAGGAGTTTTCATGGCTGTGGACACGATGGAACAGATCGTCTCACTGTGCAAGAGGAAGGGTTTCATTTTCCAATCCAGCGAGATATACGGTGGACTGAACGGTTGCTGGGATTATGGTCCCCTCGGCGTCGAGTTGAAGCGTAACGTTCAGGATGCATGGTGGCGCGCCATGACAGTGGAAGAGGACGATATCGAAGGTCTCGACGCCAGTATTCTCATGCACCCTCGCGTCTGGGAAGCCTCAGGGCACGTCGCGGAGTTCACCGACCCTCTGGTGGACTGCACTCACTGCAAGGCGCGTTTCCGGGATGACCAGATCGAGAAAGAAGGCCAGTGCCCGTCCTGCGGCATGAAAGGAACGCTGACAGCTCCGCGGAAATTCAACCTCATGCTGAAAACGTTCATTGGACCGGTTGAAGAAGCGGCATCCGTCGTGTATCTGCGCCCGGAAACGTGCCAGGGAATCTACGTTGATTATCAGAACATCATGACGGCGATGAGAAGGAGGATACCGTTCGGGATCGCTCAGATCGGCAAGGCGTTCAGAAACGAGATTAACCCGCGCTACTTCGTATTCCGGTCCCGCGAGTTCGAGCAGATGGAGATGCAATATTTTGTCAAACCGGGTACCGACATGGAAGTATTCAATACGTGGAGAGACAAAAGGCTTCGTTACTACGCGGAACTGGGCATACGATCGGAAAAACTGCGTCTTGTGCCGCACGAAAAACTGGCGCATTATGCGTCCGCCGCCGTGGACATCGAATATGAGTTTCCCTTTGGATGGGGCGAGATAGAAGGCATTCACAACCGAACGGACTTCGATCTGCGGCGTCATTCCGAGTTCTCCGGGAAGGATCTGAGCTTTTTCGACGACCAGACCCGCGAACGATACATTCCGTTCATCATCGAGGCATCTTCAGGCGTGAACCGCACACTGCTCGCATACCTGTGCGACGCATACGAGGTTGAACAGCTGGAAAACGACACACGCACGGTGCTCCACCTGCATCCGCGTCTCGCGCCGATAAAAGCCGGCATTTTGCCGCTGGTCAAGCGCGACGGAATGCCGGAAAAAGCCCACGAGATCGAAAGGCAGTTGAACCCATATTTCCGCGTGTTCTACGACGAAAGCGGCGCCGTCGGTCGGCGCTACCGCCGTATGGACGAGGTGGGCACGCCATTCTGCATCACCGTGGATTCACAAACGATGCAGGACGACACCGTAACGCTCAGGCACCGCGACACCATGCGGCAGGATCGATACCCGGTCGCGGGTCTGGTTCAGGTGCTCGGGGAGAAAATCACCAGTTGGCAACGTCCGTAACCCGCCCGTACCCGGAAAAGGCAATTGCGACAAACTGGCTCAGTCCGTAGCTTTACAACTGATTTGACTGTCAAAGAACACGCGAATAAATCTCATTACTGCCGACACAGGGGAGAAGGAAAATGGAAACGTTGCGCGTGGGCATTGTGGGAACCGGTTCGATCGGTATGATCCATCTGGACACGTACGCAAAGATCCCGGGGTACAAGGTTACGGCGGTGTGTGATGTGCGCGAGACCGCACTCGCCGATGCCAGAGCCAAATCCGGCGCCGCCGGTTTCGCGGACTACCACGATCTGGTGGCGCAGAAGGACGTGGACGTCGTCGCCGTGTGCACGCCGAACTACCTCCACGCACCGGTGACAATCGCCGCCCTCAATGCCGGAAAACACGTGTTTGTCGAGAAGCCGATGGCATACGATGTCAAAGCCGCGAAGGAGATGATTGCCGCGCGGGACAAATCCGGCAAACTGGTCCAGATTGGCGTTTGCCAACGCTTCCGTGGCGATGCCCAGGTTCTCAAATCGCACATCGAAAACGGCGAACTCGGACGCATCTATTTCGCCAAATGTGGTTACCTCCGGCGAAGCGGCATCCCCGGGATGGGAAGCTGGTTCACCACCCGCAGCCAGAGCGGTGGCGGCCCCATCCTTGACCTCGGCGTTCATGCACTTGATCTGACGATGTATCTCATGGACAACTTCAAGCCGGTGGGCGTCATGGCGTGCAAATATGCCGAGTTCGGCCCGAGAGGTCTCGGTGCCGGGGGCTGGGGCACCGCAGTTCCGGGCGGCCCGTTCGATGTCGAAGACCTCGCCGCGGCGCTCATCAAATTCGAAAACGGCGCGACGATCTTTCTCGAGGTGAGCTGGGCTGCACACGTCGGTTCGGGAAGCTTCTATTCAACCCTTATGGGCGACAAAGCCGGAGCAAATCTCGACCCGGCAACAATTTATACCGACGAAATGGGCCATCCCGTGGACAAAAAGCTCACGGTTCCATCTGTGGACGCCTACCACGCGGAGCATGTTCACTTCCACGATTGTATCGTGAACAACAGGAAGCCGATGCCGAGCGTCGAACAGGGATTGGCTGTTCAAGCCGTGCTCGACGGGATTGCTGAATCCGCGGACAAAGGCACGTCAGTTCCCATTTCGCTCTAACCACCACCGGGAGTTCCATGTCAGTGTTCACTATCGGTATAGATCTCGGTGGCACCAATGTCCGTGCTGGAGTGGTAACGGATGACGGACGCGTTATCTCGAGTTGCGGCCACCCGACAGAGGTCAGCAAAGGGCAGGAGCACTCCATACGCCAGATCGTTCGCACGGCGGAAGAGGCGGTGGAACGCGCGGGGATATCCAAGCAGGACATCTCAGCCGTCGGGATAGGGTCACCGGGGCCGTTGGATCCGTTCAATGGGCTGGTGCTTTCGCCCGTCAATTTCCCGACGTGGGGTACGGTCCCGCTCGCGCAGATACTGAGCGACGCGTTTCATGGCGTTCCAACGGCGCTCGACAACGACGCAAACGTGGTGGCGTACGGTGAAAACTGGCTGGGGGCCGGGCGCGACACGGCCAACTTCCTCTGCATCACGTTGGGAACAGGTGTTGGCGGGGGAGTGGTGTGCGAAGGAAAGTTGCTTCACGGGTCGGACGGTAACGCCGCGGAAATCGGACACATCAGTATCGACTACAATGGGCCCCGGTGCAATTGCGGCGGCATCGGATGCCTGGAGTTGTACTGCAGCGCCACCGCAATCGCCCGACGAACTTGCGCCGCGATGGAGGCGGAAAACCCGAAAACGATGCTTTCGGGAAATGAAGTGACCGCACAGACCATTGCGGATGCCGCCAATGCCGGCGACGAATTCGCCAGACGAATGTATGACGAAACCGGATTCTTCCTCGGCATGGGAATTGTGAGTGCGGTCGCCCTTTTCAATAGCGAAATTGTCGCCGTCGGCGGGGGCATGGCCCGCGCAGGGGACCTGATTTTCGAACCGGCGCGTCGGACCTTCCATGAGTTCGGATTCCCGTCACTGAGAGGGCGGCTGCGCATCGAACCCATGCGCCTCGGGGATAACGCCGCCATCCTCGGGGCAGCACGCCTCGCCATGGATGGAGGGATTCGCCGCTGAAAAGAGGGGCGCTGGTTTGGTACGCGGCGCTTGCGCTCTCGTTCGCGTACGGTCCGCGTTCTTTTTCACAGGAATTGCGTGCCGACAGCGTCCGCAGTTCAGTCGACCGAACGCCCGCAGGAGCATTCAAACGCTCACTCCTCTTCCCCGGCTGGGGACAGCGCTACAACGGGAAACCATGGAAAGGGGCGGTGTACACAGGCATCGTGGCAGCTAGTGCTGCCATGGCCGCAAAGAACTGGAACACCGCACTCGGAACCACTACCGCCGGAAGTCTGTTCTGGAGCGGCTCCGCGTGGACAAGGGGGCGGAACAACTGGTTGATTCTTGGTGCCTTTGCCTACGCACTGGCCGGGGTTGATGCATACGTTGACGCGCATCTCAGCACGTTCGACGTCGGGCCGATTACCGCCCAACCCGTGATAAGTCAGGACCGAAGGAGCGTCCTGGTGGCATTCCGCGTTCCGCTCTCCCTTATCGAGCGACAGTGAAACCCGCGAATGGCAACCTCCGCATCACGCGGGTTGCATACCTGATGGCGGCGTTCTCCCTCTCTTCGCAGGCGAGCGCCGCGTTTGCCCCTGAAAATGCCTTCCTCGGTGAAGCCGTGCCCCTGCGTGCGGCGGACGGTCTCATTCCTTGGACTAGGCCCGCCGCGTTGCCCGGAAGCGATTGCCAGGGAACGGTTTTGATGGGCCTGTGCCGACCTTTTGCGATCAACGAACTGGCTCTGGCATACGCGGGAGGGGGTTACTCCTCAGACCGTTGGGGAGTGTCGTGCTCACTGGATAGCTGGGGCTGGGAGGTCTACAGGGAATCACGAGCAACGTTCGCAATCGGCAGAAGGATGGGCGAAAGGTGGTTTCTGGGGACCTCTATCCGGACGAAATGGGTCCAGATCCAAAGCCTGCGATCGTCCGGTGCGGCGGACGTTACGTGTGACGTGTGCGCCGACCCGATCGTGGGCCTGCGCATTTATGGTCAGGTGCGGGGCGTCGCCCGCAAAAACTGGGGCGACGCATTTCTGAGCACGCCAGGTTCGGTTCTTTGCGCAGCTGATTGGAAAGTGGGACCTGTAGACCTCAGAGGCACCATCGTGAAGGGAACCGGCGGCAGTTATGCCACCGATGTCGGCGCGTCATTTCGCTTCTACCCGTGGTTGTCGTTCACACTCGCGCGAGCGTCCGGTCCGGCCGCCTACCTGTTCGGCGTCGAGATCGGGCGCTCGCACGCTGCCGGGTATTCACTGTCTCTGCATCCGGTTCTACCGGCGACACAGACGGTGCGATTCAGGGAAAACGTGTGCAGGCAGGATTAGCGCCTTCTGTCGAGGTCCGAAAGGCGGACCGTCCACACGTACGTTTTGCCGCTACTCAGGCGAATGCCCCTCTTCGTGTACGTGTCGCCGTCTTCGTCCTTGACACGTAGATCCCACGTCCCCGGGTCAATGTCCCATGTTTCGGACTGGCCGGGACGGAGAACCTGGCTTGCGCCGAGTCGGTCGCTTCCCCAGCTGTCGTCTGAGGCCGGCGAGATATACACGTACCTGATCGTATAACTTCCCAGATCGTTGACGATCCGAATCCGCGTGTTGCTGCCACCGAGACGGGCGGTTGTACCGATTTCCTGTTGGCCCCCGCCGCAGGCCGCTACCATCGCAGACAGTGCCAACGCCAACACCCACACCAGACGTCGCATTCCGGACCCTCCCCTCTGTTCGCCGATCTCATCGGCATTGGTGCGAATTTGGCGCCGCGGGCAACACCGTGGTTCCGGAATCTGGCAGTGAGAGCCCGGGCGCAGGTGCAATCACTTACACAGACAAAGATACTGGCAACGCCGGCGATTGGATAGTGGTACCAGCCCGTGACGCTGTGTTTTTTTTCCGTGCACAACCTTCAGTCCTGATTGCGGCGATGGCTTTTGGTTACCCCTCGCCAAGCAGGGAATGGAGTTTCGCTTTCACCCACGCTCCCAGATGTTTCTCTTCCGCTTCCATGCCGAACCAGACAAGCAGGAGGCTGTAGATGGCGGAAAAAGCCACCGTCTCCACAACGTCCGACATGATCCCGTCAACGTTCCGCAGAGGAAGGAGATGTGCAACTGCGAGGCCAAGTGCACACGCACCCACGGGCTTGAGCAGAGCCCGGCTCCATGGGTGGACACCGGCCTTCTTCCGCGCCTGTCGCACCTGCAGAAGAACTATCAACATGGTTGCGCCGGCGGTGCCAAGCGCGGCACCTGTCAGGCCCCAGACCTGGATGGCCGCGTAGTCGAAAACCCCGATCATCGCGAGAAGAAGCGCCATGTCGCCCAGCATCAGCGCAGGGCGTCCCACCATCAGGAGCACGGTTTCGGAGAGGCCGAACGTCCCGCTCACGATCTGCCCGAAAAAGAGGATTGCCAGCGCGGTGCCGCCGGCCTTGAAGTCTTTTCCGTAGATCGAAAGCACCGAGTCTCCCGCGATCTGCGCAACCCCGAAAAGGCCGAGATTGACGAGCAGGGCCCACCGTGTGGCGTTTGCGTAGGTGCGGTGCAAACGTTCACGGTCCGCGGTGTGATGCTGTTCGGCAACAAGGGGCGCCATAATGGGCTCAAGCGCCTGTCGGGCGTGTTTCGAAAACACGACAAGCTCGAGAACTATCCCGTACACGCCCACTGCTTTCGCGTCGAGAAGATGGCCGACGAGAAACAGGTCAATTCTCGCGACGCCCTGCGCAATCACGTCTTTTGCTGCGACCGGAGTGGCAAAATGGAAGACCCCTGCGAGATGCGAGGGCCGACGAAGCGCCGCAAACAGCGTGCGCAGCGGAAACTGAGTTCCGTAGAAATACGCGCAGAAAAACGCCGAAATCCAGAAAGCCGAGGTTTGAGCTACGACCAATCCCGTCACGCCCGTTTTTGCAGCCCATGCCACCAGCGTACCCAGCAGGAGAACAAAGGGCTCAACGAACGATCTCGCGATGATTTCGAACCGCATTATCTTCTTCGCGCGGGTCGCCGCGAGGAAAACGGAAGTGAGTGCAAACGCCGGCAAAGCGAAGACGAAAAGAGGCAGGACTTCGACCAGTCGTGGTTCGTGCAGAACCGTATTCGCGATGAAAGGCGCTCCAAAATACAGCGCCAGGCTGCCAACCAGCGAGGTTGCGCCGACCAGGACCAGGCTCGAAGCGATCGTCTGAGCAATTCGTGTGTCGTCGCGCGATATGAGCAAGGGACCCAGCTTGTACACAATCGTCGGCTCAATGCCATAGCTGACAAACCGGCGCAGAAATTCCGTGGTAGCCCAGGCGAGAACGTATAAACCCAGTGCTTCCGCGCCGAAAAGCCACACGATGAGCATGAGGGAGAATGCGCGGGAAAGGCGGCCGATGTTGCCGAGGAGGTTCACAATCGCGCCGCGTGCAAGCAGGGCGGCGTCACTTCTGTGGGTGCGTGCCGCGGGTGACATCTATGCCTGAACACCGGCGGCAGGCGCAAGAACCTGCCGCACAGGGAGGATTTCGGGAAGAGATTGGCCCATCACCAGGTTGTATACGTGCCGCGTCCTTCTTGCGGTCTCTTCCCAGGTGAAGCCGGCGGCGCGTTCCCGCCCTTTCCGTACCATGGACTCCCGCAGGGGGAGGTCTCGATAGAGAGTTTCCATCGCGCGGGCGATATCCCAAGGGTCGTACGGGTCGACGAATAAGGCCGCGTCTCCCGCCGTTTCCGGCAGAACGCCCCGGTCACTGGTGATCACCGGGCAGCCGACCGCCTGAGCTTCCAGAACGGGCATGCCGAAACCTTCGACGAGCGAGGGAAAAACAAGCGCAACCGCTTTCTGGAGGGCGTCAAGTAGCTCTTCGTCCGGCACGTTTCCGTAGAAGTCCACCTTCTGCGTAAGGCCGAGGGAATCAACCTGGCTGCGCAACTCGCGGTACCCTTCTCCCCTTCCGACAATGCGGAGCTTGACTTCCGGAACCTTCTGGACGAGCAACGCCATCACACCGACTATCCGGGCCACGTTCTTGTTCGGTTTGCTGTTTCCGACAACCAGGAAAAAGGGAGCTTCCGTTGTGGCAAAGCCGGAAACATGCCGTCTTGCCGCTTGGTGAAACCGTTCATCCACCCCGTGAGGAATGACGGACATCTCCGGAACTCGCGGGGCCATACGGTCCCGTGCCCTCTGGGCGGTGTACTCGGAAATTGCGACGATGTGATTCGCACGCCGCAGCGCGTAATTGAGGGCGACGCTTGCGTACGCCTGAATCAACCGCCCCTTCCACCGGTTCGGGTAGGCGAGATCAGGGTGATCGAGCCAGATGAAGTCATGAAGGGTGAGAACGGTACGTCCCCGAATACCGAAGGGGAGAAAATGATGCAGAGAATGAAAAATGTCCGCGTCCAGCGCCGCGATCTTCGTTGCGCCCCCGAGAACATTTCCGAGCGTGTCCGGGCGGCCGCCGAACCGCACTATCCGAAAATTGGCCTGTTCGACCGGCTGACATTCGTAGTCCTTTGCCAGTATGACCACGTACTCCGTCGTACGATCTATTGCGGCAAGACCACGAATCAATTGCTCCGCGTAACGCCCCAGGCCTGTCACGGTTTTGCGAAGACAACGGGCATCGAGGCAGACGCGCATGCAAACCTTTCAGTCCTTTGCAATTGCCGGGGCAGGCGCAAGCTGACGCTGAACGTGCGGGCTGGTGATGTGAATAACCCCGAACATGAAGCCTACCGACCCCAGAACCCACAGCGAGAATATGGCGGAAGGCAGATTCGCCAGCGCCAGAAGACAGCAACCGAAGGCGAAAATGTCGCGGCGGATAAGTGGAAGCAGTTGCTCGTAAATCCAGAATATCCGAGCTGTTGTCGGGTCCACGCGGCTGCGGTCAGGAATCTTGAAATCAAGCAGACTGCCTTTGCCCATCGCGTGGATTCGCTGGTACACAACGAAGAGCCCGGTCAGAATGGCCGCGATGGCCAGAAAACCGAGCCAAAGGGTCATGGACGTAGGCTCTCGGCGGTACTGACCGATCGCCAGCCCCACGAGGAGAGCAACGTACGAAATGTTGTCCGTAACCGTGTCCATCCATTGGCCGTTTTTCGATTGCTGGAATTTCAGCCGCGCTACCTCGCCATCGCATCCGTCGAGGATCGAGCCGACCTGCAGGAGGATTCCTCCGAGAGCCAGGACCGGATACGATGTGCTCGCAAAAAGCAATCCACCGCACGCGGCGAGCAGCAGGTTGAACACGGAGATCTGGTTTGGAGTAACCCGCGTTCTTGTAAGGAGCAGACTCAACGGAATGGAAATCCTCCTGTTAATCAATCTGCTCACGGGGCCATCCGTCGGTTTGCGCAGGGCATCTCCCAGGCGGCGTTCTGCTTCCCGCCGCATTTCGGGGGTGTCCACATCCTGCCACAACGCGTCGCCGATGTCAAACGTTCGCATTCGGTCTTCCGCGGCAATGCGACGTATCGCGTCGGAAAGACTGCCGTCACTCTCGTCCCGTACGGCGCGAAGAGCGTCAAAGAGCTCGGGAGTGCACAGGAACATCCCGGTATCGATGGCATTAAAGTCTGGAAGCTGTTTGCCGATGGCGCGCAGCCTTCCGTTGTCGTCCACCACCTTCGTCGCGTCATCGAGGTCAAAGACCCGGTCAATCTTGCGATCAATTGCCAGGATTACCTCGTTTAGGCCAACTGGCGTCCTCAACAGACGGCGAAGCGTGGCCACTTCGAAAATGTGGTCTGCCATGAGCAACACAAACGGCCCGTCCACCGCTTTTTCAGCGGCAAGCGCAGAGGTGCCGTTCGAGCGCGTCTTGAACTCCGGGTTGTGAACCCATGTGACGCTCGCCGTAATGGCGGGCTGATTCTCAATGGCAGCCCGGAGTTTTTCCGCCTGAAAACCGGTCACAACTACGAATTTCCGTATCCCGGCCTCCTGCGCGGCGCGCATGACCCGAACGATAATCGGCACGCCGGCCAGCGGAACCAGCGGTTTCGGGAGACCCGCGGAAACACCCCGAAGTCGACTTCCATTACCTGCCGCGAGTATCACGGCTGTTTCAATCATGAACGAATCCCTTCAGTCATCGAGACTTCTGTCATATCCGGTCGCGCTTTCCCGGCTTGTGACGCGAGCGGCAACGTCACGGTAAAGACGCTGCCCTCGCCTGGTTTGCTGGTAACCTGAATCGTGCCTTTGTGCACGTCCGCTATCTGCGCTACGAGCGCCAATCCGAGGCCGCTTCCGCCCTCCGTATGGTTCCGTGCGCTGTCCCCGCGATAAAAACGGTCGAAGATTTTTCCCAGTTCGGCTTCGTCGATGCCGACGCCGGTGTCCTTTACGGAAAGACGTGCGCTTGATCCGTTTCTGGACAGGCTGAGCTCCACCGTCCCGCCTGCGGGCGTGTATTTGACCGCATTATCAACAAGGTTGAACGCCAGTTGATGCAGCAAAACCGCGTCACCCCAGACTGAGGCGTTTTCAACGGTATGTGCCGAAAATGTGACACCTTTTGCGCGGGCGAGGGCAAGTCCTTCCTCGCTCACGTCCTCGACAATCGGCGCAAGCGGCGTCTCCACGAAGTGGGGTCGCTCCTGACCGGTTTCAAGCCGCGCAAGCATCAGGAGATTCTTCACGAGCTTCGACATGCGCTGTGCCTCATCCAACGCCACCTCAAGCGCCAGTTGCATCTCTTCCCTCGTGGCGCCCTCGCGCAATGCAACCTCAGCCTCGCCCTGAATGATCGTCAAGGGCGTCCGCAATTCGTGTGAGACGTCGGCACTGAATCTGCTTACCTGCCGAAAGTTCAGTTCGAGGCGCTCCAGAAGCTCATTCAGCGTGTTGATCAGTCGTCCCAGTTCGTCATCCACATCCCTCGGCGCGATTCGCTCATTCAGGTTCGCCGCGCGTATCCGCTGAGCGGTTCTGATCACGCCGTCGATGGGCCGAAGTGCTCGTCTGGCGAGCCACCAGCCTGCCACGGCCGAAATGCCGATCGCAGCGGGCAGGATAATCGCAAGCGCCAGTTGGTTCTTTTTTCTCGCGCGGTCGAGATCGTGCAGGGAAAGCGCAACCTGTCCCCACGCGGCGTCGCTTCCATTGTACTCGGGCAACGGAAACGTGATCATGCGAATGGGTTCCCCGTGCAGACGCATGTCGGGGGAAATCACCATGCCACGACCACGGTCTCGCAACGCGGCGGAGTCTATCGGAAGTGGATACTGCCCCAGATTGGCGGAACGATAGAGAACCTCTCCGGACGACGAAAGAATCTGCACATATCGCGGCGGCCACGGGGGCGGATTCAGCACCGTGCTGTTCTCCCCGAACGGTTCGGCATCTGGTTTCGAACGAAGCACGCCCACTTCACTTATCACGGTAAATGCGGCCTGCCGCAACGAATTGTCTATGCTGGCCGAAATGCGGTTGTACGCAACCTGTTCGACGGCGACACCCATGACGAGCAGGGTTACCGCCATAACCGTTGAATACCAGAACGTCAATTCGAATCGCAGACTTCGGCTTTTCACTGTGCTGGCCTCAACGTGTACCCGACTCCGCGGATTGTCTGGATTATGCGCCCTTCCGCATCGTTCAATTTCCGCCGCAGCCTGTTGATGTATACATCAACAAGGTTCGTGTCGGTATCGAACTGATACTGCCACACGTGCTCGATTATCATGGTCCGTGTCAGTACGCGGCCCGGGTACCTCATGAAGTACTCCAGAACGGCGTATTCCTTCGGTGTCATTTCTATCACTGTATCGCCGCGTCTCACGACGTGGCTGACGGGATCCACCGTGATATCGCCTAGGCGAAGATGCGCGCTTGCCTCGCCGGTTCCCCTCCGCAGAAGCGCCCGGAGCCGTGCTTCCAGTTCAGCGAACGAGAACGGTTTCGTCAGATAGTCGTCTGCCCCGGCATCCAGACCGCGAACCTTGTCCTCGGTCGTGTCGCGCGCGGTCAGCATCAGAACCGGCATCTTCTGCCCTTGCTGCCTCAAGGATTCCAGTACGCCGAACCCGTCCATCCGGGGCAACATGACGTCCAATACGATGACGTCATACGCGGTGGAGGCGACCTGCGACACTGCTTCGATGCCGTCGGCCACGAGATCTACCACGTACCCGCTTTCCGTCAGGCCCTTTTGAATGAAATGGGCGATTCGGGAATCGTCTTCCACGAGGAGTACGCGCACGGGAACTCCCCTTTCGCTGGAAAAGCCACGGACGGCGAACCCGGCTTCGGGAGGCCGCGAAATCCGCAGTTGTGCCCGTATTTCCGAAATCACCTGCGAGTTCTCCTTCTTACCCCAGAAAATCTATCCCGGCAATATGAAGGGGAACTGAAGCAATGATGAAACTTTGTTCATCTAGCTTTCTGCGTGACCGGACGCGGGGAGAGGGCCAACGGGCGGTCCAGATTCTTGGGGTGCATGTGCCGCGTACCAGTCGCTTCCAGACTGGATAACGTGCAAATTACGTTCCGGTGCAAGAACGGTGGACCAAGCAAGCGCGCGAGTAGATCAGGAGGGAGGGGCGAAGATCGCCATGAGGTGCTCCGCCGCCCGCATGCCATCCACGGCGGCGCTGACGATGCCGCCGGCATACCCGGCGCCTTCCCCTGCCGGGAACAGCCCGGTGACGTTTTCTGACTGCCCGTCCTCTCTGCGAAGGATGCGAACGGGCGAGCTGGTTCGTGTTTCGATCCCAAACGCGACGGCGTCGGGGGTCAACCAGCCGCGAATAGTTTTCGAAAACTCATGCGACGCTTCTCTGACCGCCTGAACGACAGAGGGCGGAAGCAGGGACGTGAGGTCCACGAGATCAGCGCGCGGGAAAAGACCTTTCGCCAAGCCCTGAACGCGCCGGGGAGGCGATGAGCCCTGGACGAAAGAAACCAGAGGCATCATCGGCAGGGCATACGTTCCTCCGGTGGATTCAAATGCCGCCACTTCCCAGTGTCGCTGGAAGTCGATGCCCGACAGGGGATCCGTTGAGGCGAAGTCCGTGGTCGGGATCTGTGCGACAATCGCTCCATTGGCGAATCTGCCGCCCCGGTTTCTACCGCTCATACCGTTGCAGAACAGCCCCCCGGGTTCGGACGCACACGGGATGACCGCGCCGCCGGGGCACACACAGAACGAGAAAACCGATCTCCCGGTGCTCGTCTTCGGGCATCTCAGCACGTATTCGGCAGGCTGGAGCGACCGGTCTCTCCCTTCGTGTGAAACCGCCCGGCGGCCATATTGCGCCGTGTCAATAATCTCCTGCCGGTGTTGGACGCGAATCCCCATTGCGAACGGCTTCTGTTCCAACGCAACGCCGCGTGCCCGAAGCGCATGATAGGTATCGCGGGCGCTGTGACCACATGCCAAAATCAGCGCGTTCGTCGGGACGACCACTTCTGGCGCACAACGCACTCCCAGAACCATCTCCCGGTCAATGAGAATGTCCTCCACCCGGGTTTCAAACAGGATTTCCGTTTCCAGCGCGCACAACGTGGCGCGCACCTGCTTCAGCACGTAAAAGAGCCTGTCGGTTCCTACGTGCGGACGCGCTTCATAACGAACGGAATCACCCGCTCCGCAGCGCGCGAAGCGATCAAGAACGTCGTCGCGCCGCCAGTCCTTCGATCTTGAAGTCAGCTTCCCGTCCGAGAATGCCCCGGCGCCGCCCTCGCCGAACAAGACGTTCGAATCGGGGTTGAGTCTTCCGTATTTCCAGAAACCGGTCGTATCCGTCCTGCGCGCCTCCACAGGTTTGCCGCGCTCGATCAGAATTGGTCGGTACCCGTTCTCTGCCAATTTCCAGGCGGCGAACAAACCTGCCGGCCCCGCGCCGACCACCACGGGCCTTTCCACAAGTCTGCGGGTGCCGAATTCGACGCGTCGTGCGAGCGTCGAACCCACGACTTTCGCGCCAGAAATCCGTCGGGCCTGCTCCTGTGTCAGCGGGGCTTCGACTTCAATGGTGTACACATACCGCAGGCGTGAGGAGTGCCGGGCGTCGAGAGCACGGCGACGTACTCGCAAGTGCCCGAGTTCGGCCGCCGGAACACCGAGTCTGGCAGCGCAAAGGGCGCGCAAGACGTCTTCCGATTCGCCGAACGGCACGCTGATGTCAGAAAGGCTGAGGACCAGCAAGGGATTGACCGGGGTTGGAGGTGAGTTCCGCTCGGCCGGACGACGTGATGCCGATAATGTCTACGGGACCGCCCATCTGCTTCTGGACGGCGGTGAGGTCCCGCGCTTCCGCCCAGGGCATGCGAGCGCGGATCTCGCTTTCAATTCCTGCGACAGAGCGTTTCGAGATGTCTGTATCGCCCTTCCATGCCGGATGGTTTTGCAGCGCCCGGATGACCTCCGCGTGGTGCCGGCGGAAGCCCTCGGGAAAATGTTCTTCTCTCCCTACGTCGATAAAGCCTTTGCGGAAAAGGGACCGCACTGCACGCCTCACCTGTTTGAGAGCTTCCTCCCATGCGGAGGCCTGGGAGGGCGTCAGCAATTTCCGATCGAACCATTGTCCCCGGAGATGATTCGGAAGGCCAGCCAAATCACTCGTGATATCGACGAGAGGGACCATGTCTTCGACGCAACCGGCAAGAAGCAGAAGGACCCTCCTTTCGATGGGGTCCAGCTGCCGGCGGGATTCTTCTCCCACGTCGGAATGCTCGTGCCCGGTCATACCGCACACAGGTTGCTCTTTACGATGCTGGCCGCGGAAAGGTGCCGGCGCGGATCAGGCTGATTTCCGCGGGTGTGAACGCGCCATAACGGATTCCTTTGCGGTTCCAGGTGTACGTGACGTGAACAAGGCTGTCGCCTGACTGGATTATCGCGGGGTATGAGAACTCCGCACCGCCGGCTTCCATTTCCCACGGTGGGGACCACGTGTCCCCACCGTCTTCAGATATCGCAAGGTGAATTTCATGTCTGCCGCCGAGGAGGGGGGTGTTCGGGAGCATGTTATCGGTTGCAGCCGGCAGGCGAGGTGAGGGGTCAGTGTGGTTGTAGGCAAGAACCACTCTCCCGTCAGCCAGTTTGACCGCGTCGATTCCGCTGTTTGGATTTGGGAGGGTTGAAGGCCGCGCCGGCGTCCAGGTTTCGCCGCTGTCAAAGGAATCCGATACGCACACACGGCCGATTTCCTTCCGGGACCTGAGCAAGGCGCGTATGTGGCCCGGCGTCACCTCCCAGAGCGTAGGCTGGATGACTCCCCAGGGGTTATCCGGGTGGGCGAGGGGGCCGCGCACTTTCCAGGTATCAGAATCGGGGTCGTGAAGGTACACCCACCCCGTCCACGCGCGATAGCTTTCCGCGGAACTCGGGAACGCGATCATGCCATTGTGAAGCCTGATGCCCTTGTTCTTGATCGGGCCGAACAGGCCTGCCGGCAGAATCTCCGGTGCGGACCACGTATACCCTCCGTCCTCGGATCTGGTCCGAAAGCCGCTCCACTTTTCCACTTCTTTCCCGGCCTTGAAGTACACCCAAATCGTTGACCCGTGTCGGAAGAAGACGGGGTTGAAACACGGCACGCCCGGCTCGTCGGCGATCACAGAAGCCGGCGACCATCCTGAACTCGTTCGTCGAGACATCCAGATCGCGGTGTCGGGCGATCCTTCCGGTGCACCGCCGAACCACGCGCAGAGGAGATCCCCCCCAGGGCTTTCGACGAGTGTCGATGCGTGAGCCTCGCCGACGATCGTATCCGGGTTGACGACCATCTCCCATTTCATGCAATGCCTTTCTCTCTGAGGAACCCGCGAGGTGTGCGACGCTATGAAATACTGACACCAAGCAGGCGCCCGATCGCGAACGTAATGGCTGCCGCTGCCGATCCGATCAGCGCCATCCTGAGGGCGCTCCAGAGCATGTTGCGCCCGGTGAAGAGGCTCATCACAGCCCCAACCAGGAGAAGCGCAACCTCGGTTACCACGACAGTGAGCGAAAGCGTCGCTGGTGCCCGGGTGACGAGATACGGCATCAGCGGAATGAGCGCACCCACCGCGAACGCGGCGAAGGAGGCGGAGGCGGCTGCAACCGGTGATGACAATCCCGCCGGATCGAGCCCGAGTTCCTCTCTGGCCAACGTATCGAGCCCGTTGACGGGATCGTTCACGATTCTTGTCGCGACGGCCACGGCCTGATCCCTAGGCAACCCCTTCGTTTCGTAGACCATGGCGAGTTCCTCGATTTCCTCCTCGGGAAAGACCGCCATTTCCGCTTTTTCCAGGGCAATCTGGTGTTCGTAGAGCTCCTTTTGCGTGGCGACGGAAATGTACTCCCCTGCGGCCATCGAAAAACCTCCGGCGATAAGACCGGCGACTCCGGCAAGCAGGACCACTTCGGGCTGATCCGCCGCTCCCCCTGCTACTCCGATTATGAGGCTGGCATTGGAGACGAGTCCGTCGTTCATACCAAACACGGCTGCGCGCAAAGCGCCGCCTCCCTGTGCGGCGCGGTGCCATTTCTCGCCTGCGGTGGAGGGGGAGGCGAGCGCCTCCTCCACCGTGGCGGCAGCCGCACCTCTGGTGCTGTAAATAGAAAGGCCGCGGACCTTCATCCCCGCGAGCACGGGAAGCATACGACGTGGCCCCAACCGAAACAGCAACCAACGCACGACCCGCGCGCGAAGCGAGGGCCGGAACGCGGGTACGGCGGCGCCCATTGAACGGAGCTGTTCCGCCCAGATCTCCGACTGGGCCTCGGAAGCCTTCCGGAGTTTGGCGAACATGGCTGCTGCGGCCCCCGTTTCGACGGATTCCATCGCTCCGTACAGATAAGCCGACGCGCGTTCTTCCTCGAAGCTCATGCGTACCACGTCGATTTTCTGGTCAGGCATGGAGACCTCCTTTACTGCCGCGCCAAATGATCAAAACCTCCCGCCAGTTCCGAAACGGCACCGTTCGCCCAGCGGATTTCGACGCGGTTCCCTCGGCAAAATGATCCGACAGTGGTGACCGGTGTCCGGGGAAATGTGCCGCGGAAACGACCGGTGATTTCACCGGCAGCCGATGCATCCACTGCCGCGAAAAGTGCGTAATCCTCACCGGCGCGTAGAAGATAGCGGTCGAGCTCCCGTCCCGTGCAACGCGAAAATTCCGCCAGTTCATCTGACACCGGCAGGGAAGCATAATCAATACGCACACCCACCCCGCTCGCCTCGCAGATGTGACGCGCGTCCGAAGCAAGGCCGTCGGAGATGTCAATTAAAGCATGGACGTTGTTACCTGAATGGGTGGCGAGCCACCTCCCCTCGTCAACCAAGGGCTCAGGGCGGAAGTGCCGTTCGAGCAAAACTGCTTCGGACGGAGAGTGTGCTCCGCGTGTGATATCCAGTCCGGCGCCGGAATCACCTATCCTGCCGAAAAGCATCGCCACGTCGCCGGGCCGCGCGCCACTCCGGAGGAGAATCTCCGATCTGGACGCAACTCCGAGGAGCGTGATGCTGACCATGAAGTCGGTCCTTGAGGACGACAGGTCGCCTCCGATCACTCCAACGTCGTAGCGGCTCGCGAGATGCGATAACCCGTAGTACAGTTCCGTCATCTCTTCTCGGCCATAGCGTTCGGGTATGCAGAGCGTGACAAGGGCATGCCGCGGGGTGGCACCCATCGCCGCAATATCGCTGAGATTGACGGCGAGCGCTTTGTGCCCGAGACTTTCGAATGAAAACCCCGGCCCGGCGACGAAATCCACCCCTTCGATGAGGGCATCAGTGGTGAGAACCTGTACCGTTTCGCCGTCAGCGCAAAGCACCGCGCAATCGTCGCCAACTCCGACTACGACGTCCGTGCCACAGGGAGGGAGAGTGCCGAACAGCGTTTTGAGCAGATCTGCTTCCGTCATGTCCACGGCGTTCACGGTATGGCTCTTGGCGTCAGAGGGTGAAAAAGCGTTCGCCACGAACCAGGTCCTCGCAGGTTTCCCTGTCACGGACTACCTGCCAGGTATCGCCTTTCACCATGACTTCCGCCGCGCGCCGGCGGGAGTTATATGTCGACGACATTGCAAACCCGTATGCGCCGGCACTCATGACCGCCAGAATATCCCCCTGCTCCGGTCGCGGGATCGAGCGATTTCGGGCCAGGAAATCTCCGGATTCGCACACGGGGCCGACCACGTCGGCCACGAAAGGCTCGGTTCCGCGTTGAACCACCGGTTGAATGCGGTGGAATGAATCGTAGAAACTCGGGCGGATGAGGTCGTTCATCGCGGCGTCGACCACGACGAAATTCTTGTCTTCGTTTCGCTTCAGATACAGGACCTTCGTAAGAAGCACCGCAGCGTTCCCGACGATAGACCTTCCCGGTTCCGTGATAATGCCGAGCCCCGCGTCGTTCAGAACATCACCAACCGCGGTTGCCCATTCTTTGGGAGTCGGGGGATCCTCGACGTCGTATGTGATGCCGAGTCCGCCTCCGATGTCGATCCATTTGAGGTCGATGCCTTGAGCACGGATATGACCAACGAGGTCCACGAGACGCTTCGCGGCGTCCACGAAAGGCTGCACGCTCATAATCGGCGATCCGATGTGCGCATCAATCCCGATGACCTCGAGCCACTCAAGTTCAGATGCCCGTCGGTATGTTTCGACCGCTCTGCTGTGGGGCACGCCGAATTTCGCTGTTTTCAGCCCTGTGGCGGTTTTTGGATGGGTTTTGGGATCGATTTCGGGATTAATGCGTAACGAGATTCTTGCGCGACGGTGCTCCCGCTGCGCGACACGATTAAGCTCGACGAGTTCGGCCTCCGATTCCACATTGAAGCAGAAAATGCCGGCGCGGAGCGCCGCACGCATCTCCTCGTTGGTTTTGCCGACCCCGCTGTAGACGATTTTGTCGGGCGGAAACCCTGCCAGTAAGGCTCGGTAGAGCTCACCACCGGAAACGATATCAGCACCCAGCCCCATTTGCGCAAAAAGACGCAAAATGGCGATGTTGGAACATGCCTTGACGGAGTAGCAGGTGAGGTGCTCACGTTCTCCCCATGCGGCGTCCAGAACATGCGCGTGCTGAAGGAGGGTTCGGTGGCTGTACACATAGCACGGTGTGCCGACGGATTCTGCGATATCCCGCAGGTCGACTTCCTCGCCGCGGAGAACTTCATTTGCGTAGGAGAAGTAATGCATGGAATTGCCGGTCCTCTCGAGCAGTTAGGGGGAAGACTGAACGTACGAGCGAGAAGCGGTGTTGAATCAGACAATGTTGAAGGTAGACAAAGCGGGTGGACGGTCAAGTGGAACAGTTCGGATTTCGCGGAAGAAGCGGGCGGTCTTTCGATGCGCGGATGTCGTATCGTCAGTTCGCCGAAATGGCAGAGCTGCATCGTCGTCTTGTCGGGCAGGTGGACCAGCGGGTAGGCAGGGAGAAGGCTATCCTGCGCAAGTACATCGCGGCGATTGACGTCGCACTTCGGAATCACCCTGATGCGAACGAATTTTTTGCCCGGTGGCGCAAGGAATCGGGAATGAGCGACCGTGAGGCCTGACCGCTCCAGCTTTCGCGAAAAGACCGCTGCTGTGGAACACTTGTGCGGTTTGGGAAAAACGACTCCATCACTCTGGCCACGGCGCGCAATTGGCGCGCGCGAAATTGCCCCGCATTGTCGGCCACGGTGTTCGCGAAGCGCCGGGGATACGCCGCCCTGCGCGAAGTGCGTATGTACCGTTCTGGCAGGGGGATGTGGTGATGAGTGTCAGGTCGCCTTGCCCGTCCAGGTCCGCTACGACGGGCGAGTAGTGGTAGAAAAAGGCTCCCCGAAACTCCCACATGACGGAGCCATCGCCGTTGAGGGAATACACGTACTGGTCCTGTTCGGCGATAAGGACCTCATGGAGCCCGTCGGCGTCCACGTCGGCAAACGCGAGTCTTCCTCCCACGCCGAGGGCGAATCCGGTTACCTGTTCCCTGCTTACGAACTGCCAGAGAGGTGTCCCGTCGCATTCGTACGCAACGACGACACCTCCGGCCGTGGTGGCTACTATCTGGCGGGTGGTGGAATCCCGCAGAGAAGCCATGCCGACCTCGATTATGGGTCGATACGCCTTGTGCACGGCGGGCACGACCCAGCGGGAATGCACTTTTCCGCGAGTATCCAGTACGTGGATCATTCCCGACGGGGTTCCCGTCACGATCCACGGCTCTCCGCTTCGTGAGACCTCCCCGATGGCCGGTGCCACGGGAGTGCCTTCGTCGGTCCGGTACTGCCAGAGCACCTCACCGTCGGCGCAACGGAACGCGATGAGGCCATCGCCGTGGGCCAGGACCACGAACGGCTCGCCCGCGCGAGGGGTACACACGACAGGGGTGGTATCGGCGGGAGGTGTGAGGGAGTGTTGCCAGCGCACTGAGCCGTCCGGATTGAGCAGCGCGACGCCGGCGTCATGCCATGAGACACAGAGGCATACGGGACGGCCACCTTCGGACATTGCGGCGGCAATGCCTCCGCGCACCTCGCCGCCGACGGGGGTACGCCACAACTCCACGCCGTCAGGTGAAAAGGCGTGTACGTGGCCACTGGTGGCCCCGTACACTACCTCGCTCCTGCCGTCGGCGTTGATGTCGGCGATCAGGGGACTGGATGTGTTCTGAACGGGGCGGTTGCTTGTCTGGAGCCCGAACACGTGTCGCGACGAGCCGTCGGAGTTCAGAAGTTCGGCGTTCGCGTATTGCGTGAGTGCGACTTCCAGCCTGCCGTCTCCGTCAATGTCCCCCACGGTGGCGTTTGCCTCGCGCTGTGGTGCCTGCCACCGGACGCGGCTCAAACCGCAGATAGTCCAGAGGCCGCTATGTACGAACTGGCTGGTGATGGTGCGAGTGCCGGTGTTGACGCTGGCGGATGTAAGGATACGCCATGCACCGGATTTCTCGTCCAGGACCGCCGGGCGAATCGTGTCTTCGACGAGCCGGTCCACGTGGTGAGCAGAATAAGCGAAAACTATCCGCGCGGATTCGCGGTGCGGTGCGCTCAGGCGAATCATAAAGGGAGCACGTCTCCATGGGGGCGGCGGGATATGGTCGTCGACGCATTCGCACGGTTCCGTTTCCACCGTGACGCTGTCGCCGGGGAGCAATCCTTCCACGTGGACCGGAGTACGCTCTCCCGCGGCACAGCCGGCGAGGTCAGCGACAAGGGTTTCGACGATCCGAACAGAGAGAGTCTGCCACGCAGTGATTGTTCGTGATTGCGGGGACCCACCGGAGAAGGCTTCCACGGCGAGGCGAACCTCTCCCTCGAATGGTTCGAGAGGGGGAATGCGGAACCGGAACACCGGTCCCTCGCGTACAGGAGCAAAATCCGCCAATCCGACGCGATACCCCACGGAGTAGTGGAGCACCGCTTTCTGTATCCCGTCAGGGTGTCGAATCTCAGCCCGAACAACCGTCGGGAGATGGTTTGGCAGCTTCGCCGGAAGAGACAGGACGTCCAGCGAGGGTGGGATCGTACCAGAAACCGAGACCGCTTCCCGGTTTTTGCGATCTGCTTTCCCTTCACTCCGAAGGACCGCGCCGAGGGAAAAAAGTGCGAGAGCGAGTTTGCCGCTCCCCTGGATGGCATCATAGTAATCACGACGGCGGACAGGTGCCGTTCCTTTGATGAGACCACTGGAATGAACAAACGTCGCAACGGCGTATTCCGCTTCGCGGATGGCGCGGGAGAGCCAGCCCGGGTCGCCGGTGGCGTCATGGAGGGCGCAGAACGCCTGGATACGTTCAGCCAACCGGGACGCCATGAGTGGAACTGGAATTGGCTCAGCGGCGAGTGCGCGGCCGTATTCCAAGGCGAGATCGCGCCAGTGCCGGTCACGCGTTACGTCGAACGCGGAAATCAAGACCGCAATTCCAGCTGCCACATCGCTTCCGAACACGGGATCATCTTGTGTACCCATGCGGCGGCGTTCCTCGTGACGAAGCGCAACGCATGCCTCGAGGTAACGGCACCCGTCGTCCAACCATTCGCGCATCCCGGTCATCAGGTAGATGTCAAACATGTCTCTGGCAAGTCCGGGCCGGGCGGGATAGCTGCGCGGCAGTTGCCTTTTGTCTGAGTCCGTCCAGTTGTCAGGGTAGAGACCTGAGCCGTTTGACTTGGATTGGAAAGCCAGAAGCTGATTTCGCGCCCAACGCAGATATTCCGGGTTCCGGGTTTTTGTCCACAGGAACACCCAGGCTTTGGCGAATGTGCCGGCGTACCCGAGGATTGTCGCCTGGTCGCGCTCCGGCAGACCGTCCCAGAAGCGCGCGTGTCGGTCGTAGATCATTGCTGTTTTGTCTACGACGTGAAAACGGAAAATCGCCTCGATTTCGCGCTGGACTTTCTTTGGTGAGATTTGCCAGAGTTCTTCCCACAGTGGGTCGGCGTGCTGCAATTCGTGCCGTTCCCCCTCAATTCGGTCTGACAGGACGTTGTACGCAACGTGTTCGCCCCAGGCAAAAAGTCCCGTTTCTCTGCTCACACAATGTTCGAGAAAATACGCCATGCAGGAGTGGGCGGCCTCGGCGTACCGCTGGTCGCCGGTGCTCTCGCTGAGTTTGATGAAGAGCCGAACGGTTTCCGTATCCCACAGAAGGTTTGACTGATGCGCCCACATGAGGTTGCTCCGGTCTTTTCCCCACATGAGGTACCCCCTGTCCTCCTCCCAATCGGCCATCAGTTCGCGCCACTCGGCAGCGGTTTTCTGGGCTGGGATCGTCAACGTCTCCAGATCGATGAAATGGCAGAACAGGGGGGTGTCTCGCACGCCGTAGTGGTCAGTTCCGCACGCAATCAACGCATCCGCGAAATTCCTCGCGATGAGAGAGAAATCGGGCATCCCACGCCTTTCCACGCTGCAATCGGATGAGTTTCTGGCCGATCTTGTCGCGCTTTCAATATCAAGAACGCAAAGCGGACATTGGAGAAACAAGTGCCCACCCGAGCGGACGTGCCAGCTTCTCTCTTGGTGCTACGTTCCGCCTGTCGCATACTTTATTGTCGGTTCCCGCAACCTCGAAGCGATTCTCGTACCCTGCAGTTTTCTGGCTCTGCGAACCAAGCTCCCCTTGGAGGAACTCATGTACCGCCATATCCCACTCCGGCATCCACGACCGGATGCGCAGCGTTTCGTTGACGGATTGATGGGCCGTTTCAAGGAAACAAGACCCCGGATGGTTGAGTACCTTGTCGATGGGTCCGTCATGAAGCCCATTACCACGTCGTTACTGGGCAGGGAGTGGGTGGACGTGCCAACCGATGCGGAGAGCCGCAGGAAGGCATTGGACAACGCGATTGAGTTCTGGTATCGCATGGGGTATGATTTCATCCGCATTGAAAGAGGACTGGTGTTTCCCAAGCATTCCCTGCGCGCGGATGACGTGTCCGAGGGCGCAGGAAACCAGCGTACCTGGGCGGATGAGCACCAGGGCATGATCCGCACCTGGGAGGATTTCGAGAAGTATCCCTGGCCGAGGCTGGAAGACTGTGACTTTTTCGATTTGGAGTATGTGAGCAGGAATCTCCCTGACGGCATGGGATTGATAGCGAGCCATGGCGGCGGGCCATTCGAGCAATTGTCGCAGATTTTTTCGCTGGAAGGGCTTGCGCTGGCGCTCTACGACGACCCCGAACTGGTGAAGGCAGTGAATGACAGAATCGGGAGTCTCATGACGGGCTTTTACCGGCACCTCGTCCAACTGGACAAACTCGTCGCAGTGTTTCCCGGAGACGATATGGGATTCCGCACAGGTACGATGATCGCACCCGCACATCTCCGTACGTACACTCTTCCAGTGCACAGGCGTGTCGCCGAAATGGCGCACGAACGCGGTCTCCCCTATTTTCTGCACTCGTGTGGAAATGTCCTGCCGATAGTGGAGGATTTGATCAACGACGTGAAGCTCGATGGAAAGCATTCATTCGAGGACGCGATCATTCCGATTCAGGATTTCCAGCGCGAATACGGGGAGAAGCTTGCAGTTCTCGGTGGAATGGACATTGACCTCCTTGCGGCCGGCTCGGTTCAGGATGTGAGGAAACACGTGCGGTTCCTGATGGAAACCTGCGGCGCGCGAGGACGTTTCGCACTCGGGTCGGGGAGTTCCATTCCAAATTACGTTCCGGTAGGGAATTACCTCGCAATGCTGGACGAAGCGATAGATTTCTCTTCCTAGGCATTTCATGGCGCACGTGAAGGCTCTCCTTGACGACGTCTGCGTCGCACTCAACCGCGAGGGTGTCACGGCGGAGCGAGATATCCCGCTGGCGGCGTACACCACGTTCAGGATTGGTGGCGTCGCGGACATTGTGGCGACGGCGACCACGGAGGACCAGGTTGCCGCGGCCGTTCGCGTCGCGCGAAAGTTCGGTACAGCGCTCCGGTGCATAGGAGGGGGGAGCAACCTCCTGGTTTCCGATGACGGCGTGGACGGTATTGTGCTGGTGAATGCCATCCGGAGACTTTCGTTTGAAGGCGGGTTTGCGATTGTTGGCGCCGGATACGAATGGGATTCCCTGGTGGAGGCATCCGTTTCCCGCGGGCTGGGTGGTATTGCCGGCATGTCTGGAATACCGGGTACCGTCGGCGGAGCGGTCTGCGGAAATGCAGGTGCCTACGGTGAATCAGTGGGTGACAGAGTTGTTTCTGTCCGTGTGGTAGATCGCTATGGGCAATTTCGCGAAATCGAAGGAGCGGGCCTCGGATTTCGTTACCGGGGGAGCGCGCTCAAAACGAGCGGTGAACCTATCGTCCTTGTCCAGCTGGCGCTCCGTCCGGAGGACCGTCGGGCCATTTCCGAACAGCGGCAGTCGGTTCTCGATTCTCGGGCTGAGAAACATCCCCCCAAAAGCGCATTGACCGCGGGTTCCTTCTTCAAGAACATTGATGACGCGGGCGAACGAGCGCGCCTTGCGCTTGCGTTGGGCTTGGTCACACACGAACGAAGGCTGGCAGCGGGTCTTCTTCTCGATCGGGCGGGTGCGCGAGGACTTCGCGTCGGGGATGCGGAAGTGTATTCAAAGCACGCGAACATCATAGTGAATCGCGGGCATGCGACCGCCGCGGAAGTGAACCGGTTGGCGGTACTCATGAAAGAGAAGGTCCGGCACGCGTTCGGTGTGCAACTCCAACGAGAGGTTATCTGGCTGGGTCGTGGGAATCCTGAAGGCGACCGGACGGGAGAATGATGCGGGTACTGTTAACGAATGATGACGGGTATTTTGCAGCCGGGATTACTGTGCTGCGTCGCGTACTCTCCCGCAACCCCGATCTGGATGTTGTGGTTGTGGCCCCCGACCGTGAGCAAAGCGGATCAAGCCATGCACTCACCTTGCATCGTCCTTTGAGGTTCGACGAGTTTGAGCCGGGTGTGTACAAAGTTGATGGAACGCCCACCGATTGCGTACTTCTGGCCACCCGCGGGGGACTTGCAGAACCACCCGAAGTCGTCGTATCCGGCATCAACGCCGGTGCCAACATGGGGGACGATGTGACCTATTCCGGAACAGTCGCAGCAGCGATGGAAGGGACACTTCTTGGCTTGCCTTCTCTCGCCGTGAGCCTCGTTGGCGGGACGCATTTCGAAACGGCAGCGGAGATTGCGGCCAGATTGCTGCAAAAGGTGTGCAGTAAAGGCCTTCCGCTCGAGACGTTGTTGAACGTCAATGTTCCTGACTGCTCGATTGACCGCCTCAAAGGCGTGCGTGTGACACGGCAATCGAAAAGAACCTACCATGATGAAGTGATCGCAAAACGGGACCCACGGGGCCGGGCATATTTCTGGATCGCAGGGGACACTCCCACCTGGGTTGCAAGCGACGACAGCGATTACGCCGCGGTGATGTCGGGTTTTGTATCGGTGACGCCGCTCCATCTGGATTTGACACACCATGCGGCGATCGAATCACTCACCGGATGGAACCTCGAGCTTCCCTGACCTCCGGGCGGCCTCCCAGCCTCCAGACCGAACCGCGGGCTTCGTCCGAGGGCTGAATTGTGACGAACAGGACGTAGTCTGACCGACAGGTCTGAACGGCGATTCCTCGGCAGACTGCTTCGCACACCAAGTTCTGTTGGAAACCAGTACTGAGTCCGGTAGATTCTGTAGAAATCTGCCCCGACCGAGCGGTGAGAATGCTCCTTTCCGGCCGGGGCGCGTTCTCAAAGAGAAGGTGAGATGGAACTCGGCATTACCGGATTGCCCCTGACAGGGAAAACGACGCTTTTCAGCGCGCTTACAGGTGAACAGCGCGCAACGGGAGGGTTCTCGTCCGACAAACCCTCGCACCTTGCGGTGGTGAAGGTCCCGGATGAGCGACTTGACGTTCTTACCGCCATGTTTCGTCCGAAAAAGACGGTACCCGCGGACGTGAAGTATGTTGACGTTGCGGGGATTGTCAAAGGTTCTGCGAAAGATTCCAGAAGTGGCGTGCTGAGCGCTCTGCGAACGGTAGATGCACTGATACATGTGGTTCGGGCGTTCGAATCCGACTCGGTACCCGCCCCGGAAGGCGGGATCGATCCGGTTCGTGACGTGGGCGATCTGGATCTGGAAATGGTGCTGGCAGATCTCGAGGTTGCTGAACGCAGGCTCGACCGCCTTGAGAAAGAGCTGAAGGCGGGAAGGAAAGAAGGAGAACGCGAGTGGGCATTACTCCGGTCCTGCCGGGATGCGCTCGAATCGGAGATGCCGCTCCGGGAACTAGATCTCACTGATGAAGAGGAAAAGTTGCTGCGAGGGTTTCAGTTCCTTACGAGGAAACCCATCGTGGTCGTCGTGAACGTAGGCGAAGACCAGCTTGGAAACGAGAGCTACGATTCGGCGGAGCTCAATTCCCTCGCAACACGCGCGAAAACGGAATTGATCGTGTTGTGCGCGGAAGCGGAGATGCAGATCAGCCGATTGGATGCGGTAGACCAGCCGGCTTTTCTGGAGGCGCTGGGCATTGCTGAGCCGGCGGTAAGGAGACTGGTGAAAGTCTCGTACCGGCTTCTCGATCTCATAAGCTTTTTTACCGTTGGACCTGACGAGGTCCGTGCATGGACGGTGCGGTCAGGGGCTCTGGCACCCGAAGCGGCGGGTGTGATTCACACAGATCTTGAACGGGGTTTCATCCGGGCGGAGGTTATTACGTACGACGATCTCGTTGAATGCGGATCACTGGCGCATGCACGGGAGAAAGGTCTGCTCCGCCTTGAGGGGAAGGCATACGAGGTAAGGGACGGAGATATCCTCAACATTCGTTTCAGCGTCTGATTTTTGCTGAGAGGCGTCTGTTTCTCAGGGAGGAACCTGCGATGGCGGCGGAAGAAAAGCGTCCGGTTCTCGGCATAGACCTCGGCGGAACGAAAGTCCTTTTCGGAGTGGTGGACAAGAACGGACGTGTTCTCACACGTCTCAAAGTGAAATCCGCGACCACAACATCCGAGGAGATCGTAACGCAACTGGTTGTCGGCATCGAGGAAATTCGCAGGAAGAGTGACAAGGACATTGCGGCGGTCGGGATAGGGGTGCCCGGAACAGTGGACACGGGGAGTGGCCACGTGGTGGCGACGGCGAACCTTCCGCTGAATGACGTGCCGCTGGGCAAACGTTTGACGGAGCTCTGCGGCCTTCCGGTGGTGGTTGGCAATGACGTGACGCTTTGCACGCTCGGCGAAGCCTGGTACGGGGCAGGCGCCGAGGTGGACGATCTGTTCGGAATATTCATCGGAACGGGTATCGGCGGTGGAATCATAATCGGCGGAAAACTTTACGCCGGCGCCCATGGCGGATCCGGGGAAGTCGGACACATCCGCGTCGCACAGGAAGGCCCGGTTTGTGGCTGCGGCGGAACCGGTTGCCTGGAATCGTTCGCCAGTAGGACCGCGATAGAACGGGACATCAGGAAGGCAGTGGAGGCCGGAACGGTCACGGTTCTCGCTGGCGCAGTCAGATCGGGAGAGCGGCTGCGGAGCGGAATGCTGAGGTCGGCGCTGCAGGAAGGCGACGAACTGGTCTCCGGCATCCTCGCGAAGGCAGCGGACCTCATCGGTCTCGGAATCGCGAATGTGGTGAATGTGCTGGATCCTGAGGTCGTTGTGGTTGGCGGCGGTCTCATCGAGGCATGCGGGGATTTCATGATGCCGATAATCGTGGATTCGGCAAGACCCCGGATGATGAAAGTGTACGGTGAACCGGCGTCCATCGTGCGGTCTTACCTTGGAGATGACGCCGGCATCGTTGGCGCGGCAGTAATCGCCAAAGAGGCGTTGAAGGCGCGACGCCCCGCCGGAGCAACCGCCTACGTGCCCCAGGTCGAGTGGCTTGGCGCGGGCGAAGTTCAGATCAACGGCAAACGTTATACACAGGATGTGCTGATACGCGCAGATGGCAAGGTGAGGAAAAGGCCGAAAAAACAGGCAAAGCGCTCTTCGTCCGACGGGGCCGTTCTCAGTATCGAGGAGGCAGACGCCGCGATCAAAGGCAACGCGCGCACGCTGCTGGTGGGAACGAGCACCGAGCACGGACTTTCTGTGCCGGAGGATGTGCGGTCGTGGCTTACAAAGCGTGATGTCAGGCTGCTCGTTGCTCCCGGGCCGCAGGCGGTGATTGAGTTCAAAAAACTGCGGGGGCCGAGAGCGCTGCTGTTACATCTGCGGAATCAATAGCGAATGCACCGGGCTTCTCTCATTGCCCTTCGCGCGAGGCACCACGACGACACGTCGCACAGTGACCACGTGGCGCGCCTTGCAACAACGATTTTTCTCGGTACTCTGCCGGCGCACAAGGTGAGCCCTCTCTACCTTCCTGCCCTCCAGGCGGGAGCGCTGCTTCACAATGTGGGATTCCACGAGGATCCGGAAAACCATCACCTGCGCGGGCGCGATATCGTTGCGAACGAAGGACTTCGCGGCTTCACTCCCCTCAATCTCAAACCGCACGAACTGCCGACCGACCACACACATATGGTCGCCTGCATCGTCGCATTCCATCGAAAGCAGGTTGTTCCCGAGGCAGAACCTCTCTGGATGGCGTTGCCCCCGGACCTGCAGGAGACAACACTGAGACTGGCTGCGATCGTGCGGATCGCCGACGGGTTGGATTCCGACATGGAGCAAACCACCCGTGTGATTGCAGTGAAGGGCCGCAGAAAGCCGGTAGTCGGTGTTGCGGGCAATCGGGCCACACTTCATCACGACATTGCCCGTGCGGAGAAGAAGGCTGATCTGTGGCAATCGTATATCGGGCCGCCACCGCAGATTATTGTTGCCCGCCGTCGCAACCCCTGGCGACCCCCCGTCCGGCGGAAGGACTCGGTGGGCGAGTCGGCGTGTATCGTGCTGCGGGGATACCTGACCCAGGTAACGGCCGCGATACCGGGCATAGGTTCGATCCTGTCGGTGAAGCCGCGGCATGATATGCGAATTGCACTCCGGCGAATCCGCGCTGGTTTGCGGCTTTACCGATTCATCTGGGAGGAGACCGCGTACAACGAGCTTTCACGAGAACTGGTGTGGTTCGGTGGATTGCTTGGAAATGTCCGCGACCTCGATATCACCATTCTTTGGCTTGACAAGATGATGACGGCATGCCCGGATGACGTGAGAGAAGGGTTGCTCAGGTTACGGGAGAATGCTGCGCGAAGGAGACGAGAGAAGCTCAGAAGGCTTCTGGCGGGTCTTCGAAGCGCTCGTTTCAGTGCCCTTTTGATTCGTCTGGACGACTGGGTGGCGCGCGGAACGGGCGCGGTGC
Source organism: Candidatus Latescibacterota bacterium (assembly GCA_022706085.1). Lineage (GTDB taxonomy): Bacteria > Latescibacterota > MWCZ01 > MWCZ01 > MWCZ01 > MWCZ01. Next base: position 193,342 of record JAKJDF010000003.1, read on the forward strand.
ACATTCTTCCGGCGGCGGAGAGAGTTCTGGGAGATGAGGTCCGCAAAGTGCTGGCGCGCCGCGCACGGGGGATATTGCGCTACGTGGGCACCGTGAAGGAGTCATCCTCGGAACGACAGCACGCACTCAGGCGGGAGTGCAGGCGTCTGCGGTATGCCGTGGACGCGTGGTACAGGGTTCTGGGCAGGGAACGAAACGACGTGCTCCGCGCGCTGGTGAACGTGCAGGATGCGCTGGGGGATGTTCATGACGCGGATGTGCGCCTCAGCGTCTGGCGGGAGTCCGAAAGAGACGTTGCGGTGAAATGGCTCCGGAAGAGGTGCCAACTGGAACGGATGAAGGCATGGAAGGCTTTCAAAAACACGTGGCCGGAGCTTCAGAAGAAACTCGATGAGCGGGTCATTGAGTCTCTTGCCGAAGGGTGAAGCGGGCTTGGAATCGGCATTTGGTGTCCGTAGCGCCAGGAAAGCGGCCGTAATGGAGCTGGCCAGATCGTGGGACTTTGAGGAGGCGCATGCCGTGCAGGTAACGAAACTTGCCCTCGAGTTGTACGGAGGTCTGCCACCGCCAAAAAAAAACCGGGAATGGGAGCGGGAATGGCTTGAGTACGCTTCTCTATTACACGATATAGGTTATATTAATGGCGTTCGCAGGCATCACAGAACCTCCGAGGCGATGATCTGCAGGGCCGATCTGATCGGATTCCGGCGGAGCGAGAAGCAGATCATTGCGGCGGTGGCGCGTGCGCACCGGAAGCGGTTTCCGGAGGCGGACGACCCGGTATTCGATGGTCTCGGCGCCGACGGCCGGGAATCCGTTCGACGTCTCGCCGGTGTGCTCAGGATAGCGGACGGATTTGACAGGACACATCGCGGACTTATCGCGTCCGCCGAGATGAGGGTATCGCGGAACGACTGCATTATTTCGTGCAAGGCGGTCGGGGGAGTGGATGAGGAATTGCGGGCCGCGGGGAAAAAGAGCGACGTTCTCCAGGAGCTTCTCGGTGTGCCTGTGAAATTCATTGTGGTCTCCTCCGGTGGTTTTCCCGAAAGAGAAGGCGAAAATGGCACGACTCCATGAAAAGCACACGTTTCCCGGACGCTTGATTATCGTCGAGGGTATCGATGGTTCGGGAAAGACGACGCAAGCGTCGCTGCTCCGGCAATGGCTGGTATCGCTTGGCGTGCCGGTGTTCTGGACGGAATGGAATTCGTCGGCTCTTGTGAAAAGCTCTACAAAAAAAGCGAAGAAGGACAATACGCTTACCCCCACTACATTCAGCCTGCTTCACGTTACCGATTTCGCGGACCGGCTTTCTTACAAGATCATACCCCCGCTCCAGGCGGGGATGGTCGTGATTGCCGATCGTTACGCGTTCACGGCCTTTGCGCGGGACACTGCGCGGGGAGTTCATCCCGAATGGGTACGATCTCTGTACGATTTCGCGATAAAGCCGGATCTGGCGGTGTATTTCAAAGTGCCCATCCGCGTTTCGCTCAGGCGACTTCTGAGCGCGCGAATGAAGCTCAAGTTCTATGAAGCAGGCATGGACACGGGGTTGAGCAAGGATCCGGTCGAGTGCTTCGAGTTGTTCCAGAGCCGTGTTCTCGACGAATACGATCGCATGTCGGAAGAATTCGGTTTCCATGTGATCGACGCCGTTCAACCGATCGAAGCTCAGCAGAAGCAATTCAGGGCACTTGTCTCGCGGGAGCTTCAGTCGTATCTCGCTCCGTATCTGGCGGCGAAGGAACAGAAAACCGTGAACGAATCAAAAGACTCGACGGTTCGCAGAGCCGGTACCCAGAACGACGGGTAAAAAAGGAAGGACGCAATGGCAAAACGACGGTTCATGGGAACGGGACTGCCATACGTTGACCTTTCAGAAGTCAACGGGCACCTGCTCGTGGTCGAAGGCTCGGACGGCGTGGGGCGGACCACACAGCTCTCCCTCCTGCGCACGTGGCTGGAGGTTCAAGGGTACGGTGTGATTGAAACCGGTTGGACACGCTCAGCACTGGTCAGGGAGAGCATAGATCTTGCGAAAGCCGGAAACGCGCTGAACCTGCTCACGTTCAATTTGCTGTACGCGACGGACTTTGCCGACAGGCTGGAGCACGAAATCATCCCGGCCCTGCGGAGTGGTTTTGTCGTTCTGGCGGACCGTTACGTGTACACCGCATTTGCCCGCGCGCTGGCCAGGGGGACCGACCCGGAGTGGATACGGCGTCTGTACGGCATAGCAATTGAACCGGACCTCGTGGTATACCTGCGCGTGGACGTGAACACGCTCATTCATCGCGTGTTGCTGGCAGACAGCCTCGACCACTGGGAAGCAGGCCTCGATCAATATCCCCAGCTTGACCCGTATGAGAGTTTTATCAAATACCAGTCGGACGTCATCAAGGAATTCGACAAGATGTCAGACGAGTACGGGTTCACCGTTATTGACGCGCGGAAGAAGGTGGACGAGATCCAGCGCGAACTGCGCGCTGCCATTTCTGCAACGCTCGGCCAATCGGCCGGGGCGGATGTTGTAGCCCCGACTGTCGACGAATGAGATGTGACAAGCGGAGGGGGACATGGTGGACGAAACGAAGGCACCCGCTGGTGGGGCGGTGGTGAAGACTCTCGACGACCTCCCCGGGGTGGGTCCGACAAAAGCGAAATGGCTGAAAGCCGCGGGTATCAAGGACCTTCAGGCGGCGCGGGACGTTCCGCTCGAAAAGCTGATGCACGTTCGCGGTATCGGACGACTGCTTGCTGTGCGGATCAAGGAGGTTCTGACCGGGCAGGAAACCGGGTCTGATGCAACCGCCACCACCGACGCCCAGGCCTCGGACCTGACGGAAGGACAGATGCAGTGGCAGGAGACCGTGACGGAACACCAGGGTTCCATTATGGTGCTTGTCAGCGATCTGCTCGCGCAACCGCAGAAATACGGGCTCAAACCGAAGTTCATGAAGGATCTCGAAAGGCTGGGGACTGTCGTGGACGGGCTCCCGGTCTCAACACCGCCTATCGACGGAACGAGAAGAGGGAAAATTGTCAAGCATCTGAAGGCAATTCGAGTGCTTCTCGAGAGCGCGGTGAAGATGGACGAAGATAGCGACAAGCACAGAAAAGTGGTGAAGGAGAAGCTCCGAGACCGCAGAAAAAAGCTCGAGCGGTGGACCTGACCAGCAGAGAGCGTTTCATCGCAACGTTTGCCGGAACGAGCCTGTGCTCGCCTCCGCTCTGGGGGGACGGCATCCGTGAGGACGTGGTCGCGGACTGGGCTTCGCAAGGTGTGTGTCCTGATGCCGATTGGGAACGCGCACTGGGGATCGAAAGATTCGAGGTTGTGCAGCCCGACTTGCGGCACGCTGATTTCTCGTTCACACCGGTGACCGATCCGGAGCCTGCACAGACCTGTCCCGTCGACGATCTGGGGAGATACCCCCGCGACTGGGACCAGCAGGTCGTCTCGTTTGCCACGCGTGATTTCGCGGTTGGTTTGCGCGTATCGCGGGGGCTGTTCCTGACGTTCGGTGTCGCGGACTGGAACTCCCTCGCGCCACTCCTGATCGCCCTGCATGACGAACCTGAAACGATGTCACACCGGCTGCGTGAAGCAGCCGAATTCGCAACGCGGGTGCTGCAGCGTGCGTATGACTCCGTGAAGTTCGATTTCGTGGTGTTTTCCGAACCAATCGCCTCCAATTTTGCGCCCGTCATATCCCCCGAAATGCTGCGCAGGGCATGCGGGGCGGCCTATGAAGCGTTGCTCGATCAGGCGCGTAAGGCGGGTGTTTCGCACGTCGTGTTCCAGACGTACGGGAGCACTGCTCCTCTGGTACCCGCCTTCAAGGACCTCGGTGGTTCAATTTTGTGGTCAGGTGAGAGCGGGGTCGCCGGGGTGTCCTACCCGTACATACGAAACCGGTACGGCGGCATGCTCGGGTTGATCGGCGGTATTGACTCCGCCATTTTGTCGCTTGACGAGAACGAGATGGAGCGCTGTCTTGAGCTTGATGTCGTGCCGCTTCTTGCGCAGGGGAGGTACCTTCCCCTGTTGGATGGCCGCGTCCGGCGCGGCATCTCCTTTGAGTCCTACGCAAGATATCGGCATCTGCTCAAGGACGTAGTTGCCGGGGCGTGTGGGCCATGACTTTTCCAGCGGGTTCGCCAAAAGCCTGAAGACCGGTAATCCCGCGCTTCGTCAGGATTTCGAAAATGCGCATCACAGGTTATTATTCGTTCGAGTCCGCACACCGTCTGCGCGACGCGGGTTGCTCCGATGAGGAAAACGCCGCGCTCTTCGGCCCCTGCCAGACAATCCACGGTCACACGTACCGCCTTGAAGTGACTCTTGAAGGGTCAAAACTGGAACACGGCATGTTTCTCAACTTTGAAAAGGTTGACGCGATTGTGAAGAATCGTGTGATCCAGCGCCTGGACCACCACATGATTGACGACGAAGAGTATTTTCGGAACCACCCGAGTACTGCCGAGGAACTTGCGCGGTGGATCTGGGGGCAGATCGAACCGCATTTCGCGCGCCTCGCCCGTTGCAGGCTCGCGGAGGTGAAGGTGTTCGAAGGCGAGCACTTCAGCGCATGCGTTGATAGATCTGATTTTGAACAATGAGTGACCTGAGCCCCGACGGATGGTCGCGGGACACGTTGATATTGCGAGCAGATCAGAGTGATAATGTTCGCAGCGTACCCTTGTGTTCTGGACACCGGTCCTGTTTTTTTTACAACCGTTGAGAGGCGGTGTTGCGTTTTCGGGTACCTTTGACGTTTGTACAATATTCGAGTTTGCAGGCAGCACTTGTTCCAGGTTTCCGGGGAGTCCGGAGGTTGCGGAAGGGTGCCGGGAGTGCCTGACAGGGCGATTCCCGTTTTTTGAAACGAACAATCCAGGGCGCGTTCGTTTGCGTGGACGGACGCGTGCCGATTTCAAGCCGAAACGACGGAGGCACGAACATGGCTCAACTTCAAGCGCTTGCTGATGCGATTATCGCGGGCAACCGCGTCAAAACGGCCGAACTCACCGCGGAAGCGTTGAGCGCAGGAATGCCTGCGAAGCAGATTCTTGACGAGGGGCTGATCGCGGGTATGGCCGTGGTTGGCGAGAAGTTCAAAAACTGTGAGTTCTACGTTCCGGAGGTGTTGGTTGCCGCGCGGGCTATGGCGGCGGCCATGGAAAAGCTTCGGCCTGCGCTTGTGGAAGCCAAAGTGGAACCGATAGGCAAGGTAGCGATCGGTACTGTCCGCGGTGACCTGCACGATATCGGCAAGAACCTCGTGGCAATGATGCTTGAGGGCGCTGGTTTTGAGATCATCGATCTCGGCGTCGATTGCTCGCCTGAGCAGTTCGTGGGTGCCGTGAAAGAAAAGGGTGCCAACATAGTTGCCCTTTCGGCTCTGCTCACGACGACGATGCCTGCGATGCGTGACACCATCGAAGCCATGACGGCCGCCGGTGCACGGGACAAAGCAAAGGTGATTATCGGTGGCGCTCCGGTGACGCAGAAATTTGCCGATCAGATTGGCGCAGACGGTTATGCCGCGGACGCGGCGAGCGGCGTGGACGTTGCCAAGAGCGTGCTCGGAATAGCGTAGTACCAGTTCCGCGCAGGTTTTCCGACAAACCGGATCGCAAGCGAAAACGCCGGCTGGGTGCGTGTGTTCCCAGTCGGCGCTTTTGTACGCGAAACCTGTTGGTTTTTCCTTTTTTGGGTGGCGCGTTCTTTGTTCAATCGCCTGCCACCGCAGAGAGACCGCAATACGGGGAGGCCAGTAACGGGCTGAAGAGCGGGTTCGAAAAGAGAGGTTGAACGATGTTTTTTAACGTAAAAGCGAAACCGTGGTACATCCGCCTTGTGGATATTGGGGAGCAATTTGCCAAGGTTCCGATGTTCGATTGTTCGATGTGCGGGCAATGCGTTTTGAGGTCCACCGGACTGACGTGTCCCATGCGTTGCCCGAAGCAAATGCGGAACGGGCCCTGCGGCGGTTCGATGAACGGTAAATGCGAGGTGTTTCCTGAACGGCCGTGCATCTGGAACCTCATCTGGGAACGCTCCGCGATGCTTGGATGGGAAGAGAAACTAGAAAACATCAACCCGCCCGTAGACTGGCGGCTTTGGGGAACCCCGTCGTGGTGGAACCTGCTGACCGGCAGGATCGACGGAAAGGGACATGCCGTGGAACCGAAGAAGGAATCAGAACCCTCCCAGACGAATTCAGGCGGAACAACGACATGACCCCGGGTACCGGATCCCGTATTCCGACGTTCGTTCCGATTCCCAGGAGCTTCCCGAACCATGGATAACAAGGCATCAGATACACAGGTCTCCCCCGTTTCCCGGCCATGCGCGAGCACTCTTGAGCGGGTACTGCGGGATAGGAAATTTGCCGTCACGGCGGAAATTGTTCCGCCTCGTGTGCCGAATCTGTCGGTAGTTGGCAAGAAATTTGAGCTGCTTCGTGAGGTCGCGGATGCGATCAACATCACCGACAACGCGTCGGCCTCGGTCAAGATCTGCAGCCTTGCTGTCTGCGCGTATCTGGTGCAGCAGGGGGGCGAACCGGTGTTCCAGGTGACCGCACGGGACCGCAACAGGCTGGCGCTGCAGTCTGATTTGATCGGAGCGTACGCACTGGGCGTCCGGAACGTGTTCGCAGTGACGGGGGATTACATCAACATGGGAGATCACCCGGCCGGCAAACCTGTGTACGACATGGATTCTGTGCACATAATTCAGATGTTCGACAAAATCCGGAAGGGGTACATGGATTCCGGCGTGGAACTTCGTTCGACTCCGAAGACACCGCTCGTGCAACCGAACTTTTTTCTCGGAGCCGCCGCGAACCCGTTTGGAGATCCGATGCCATTTCACGTGCTGAAAGTTGCCAAGAAACGCCTCGCGGGGGCCGATTTTGTCCAAACACAGTGCACGTTTGATGTTCCGCGGGTCAGGGATTTCATGGCGATGGTCGTAGACAAGGGGTACCACGAGCGGCTTCATTTCATGATCGGAATAATGCCCGTAAAAAGTGCGCGTCCTTTGGAATTCATGGCCACCGAGGTGCCTGGAATGAGGGTTCCGGCGGAAACGATAGCCCGCATGAAAGGGGCGCAAAACCCGGAGGAAGAAGGTATTCAAATGGCCGTGGAGACTATCCAGCAGGTGCGCGAAATACCCGGCGTTTCCGGTATTCACTTGATGACCGTGAGTTGGGAGGCCGTCGTTCCGGAAGTGTTGAAACGTGCGGGTCTCATGCCTGAGCAACGCGGCGTGTCGGAGATTCATTCCGCCGCGAAGTCAGGAAATGCTTCCTGAAAACACGGGAACACACAGCAAAACGGGAGAGGACAACGATGCTAGTTGTCGGAGAACGCATCAACAGCACGCGCAAACGCCTTCTGCCAGCGATCGAAACGCGGGATATCGCGGTCATCACAGACGAAGCGACGATGCAGGTCAATGCGGGCGCGCACTATCTGGATTGTAACGCAGCGGCCGTGGGCGTGGACAAGGAGCCGGAATATCTCGCGTGGCTGGTCGCAACGGTTCAGCAGGTGTCGCAGGATACGCCCTGCGCGATCGACAGTCCCAACCCGGTTGCGGTGGAGGCGGCGCTCAAGGTGCACAAGGGAGTGCCGATGATCAATTCCATCAGCGCCGAGAAGGCGAAGTACGACGGGTTGATGCCACTGGCGCGGGATTCAAAAGCCAAGGTCGTGGCTCTGTTGATGGACGACGCGGGAATCCCGAAAACGGCCGCGGACAGAATTGCCATCGGCAGATCATTGGTCACCAGCCTCGTGAAGGACGGCATCGCCGCAGACAATATCTACGTCGATCCGCTCATTTACCCCATCGGTGCGGAAGCAAGCGCGGGAACAGCGGTGCTGGAAACCATCGGCACGCTGAAGAAGGAGTTCGATGGAGTCCATTTCATCTGCGGATTGAGCAACATTTCCTACGGCCTTCCGGTTCGCAAACTGCTCAATCAGGCGTTCATGGTGCTTACCATCGGCGCGGGGCTTGACGCAGCGATCATTGACCCGACAGACCGCAAACTGATGTCGCTGGCGTTTGCCGCCGAGGCGCTCGTCGGTGCAGACGAATACTGCGCCAATTACATCCAGGCGGCACGCCAGGAACGTCTGGAATAGGAGTCTTCCCTTTCGGTTTGCAGGGTGCGCAGGTTCGAGCCGTGCGCGCCCTGCGCCGCGAATCTCTCAGGAACGGTTTGGTTTGTGATCTGCGGGCAACGACGGCGTGGCAACGCAGCAAACCCACCCTTCGCCAGTCGCAGGGTCGAATTTTCGCGTGCGGCGAACGATTTTCCATCCCGCGTTCGTCATCGCTTCGACGAACGAATCTGCCTCCTGTTGAAGGATCCCGCTGAACACCGCCCTTCCATCTGGACGGATTCGGGCCCGCAGTTGCTCTCCCGTTGCGACAAGCGTGCGGTATTCAATGTTGGCGATAATCAGGTCAAATCCACGTTCGGGAACCTCGGCGATGGTCCCTTCCCTCAGGGAGATCTTGTTCCCTGTACCGTTGAGGTTCACGTTTTCTCGAGCGCACGCGATCGCGTCACGATCGATTTCCACTGCGACCACGGGCTCCGCTCCAGACTTCGCAGCGGCGATGGCAAGGATGCCGGTTCCTGTGCCCACATCGAGCACGCGCGTGCCTTTCAGACGAACCCGTTCAAATTCTTCCAGGCACAGCCGCGTCGTTGCGTGAGTCCCGGTACCAAACGCCATCTTCGGATCTATGACGATCGGGATCCGGGTTGGGTATCCTGCTGGCGACTGCCAGGAGGTGTGCACCAACCATGTCCTCCCCACCCTCAGAGGATGAAGATTGCGCCTCCACTCCTGTTCCCAATCGCGAGCCGTTTCCGTGGTCAACGAAACGCGAATAATGCCCGAGGCGTGGGACGGTACCGACTCGAGAAAGGCGGAGCGAACGGCTTCTTCGCGGAGCGGCGGACGAAAGTAGAAGCTGAGATTGACCGGGTCGTCCTCGGATTCACAGGAACCGAGAGTTCCGAGCTCCGCTGCGCGATCCGTTAAGGCATCAAGGAACTCACGCGGCGCGGTTACTGAGACAATGATGTAATGATCCACTCCAGCCGATGCCTCCGGATTCAGTGCGCGATCATTATGTCGTTCCGTCGAGGAAGACAACCCCTGCCGCAACTCGTTCTCGAGTGTCGCGTTCATCGCACTCGTGCCCGCAGGTCCTGCTCAAAGCACCACGCGGGAAGAAAGGGTCCTCCCTCAGTGCCAGACAAACAAGGTAATTGACGGCCGTCGATGGTGAAATCCGTCGGTGGCGGCGATTGGCCGAGGACTGTGGCGGTCACTATCCTTATTCAGGGCCAGTACGCCGGATGAAGGCCCGTTGCGCTGGACCGGAATTCCTTCGTGGGTGAGAAAAAGAAAGGTGATCGAAAGAGCGACCCTATGACGAGAGTACTCGCACCCTTGATAGGTCTTTTCGCGAAGGCAACCGAGGTGGAGGAGCGCGAGGTTGCGGGGCTTCTGTGCCCGCCTCCCAGTAGCGAACTCGGGGATTTCGCGTTCCCGTGTTTTGTGCTTGCGAAGCGTCTGCGAAAATCGCCCGCTCAAATTGCGGTGGAACTCGCGGAACGTGTGAGTTCAGACGACACCATCGTCTCAGCCGTTGCGGTGGGTCCCTACGTGAACGTCCGGCTCCGCCGAGCGCCGTTCATCGGTACGTTGCTGGAGGAAGTACGCAATCAGGGAGAGGGATTTGGCTCTTCTTCGAGCGGTGTCGGAAAATGCGTGGTCCTGGACTTCTCATCCCCGAACATGGCGAAACCGTTTCACGTCGGGCATCTCAGCAGCACGATAATCGGCGGGTCTCTTTCCCGTTTGTTTGCGTACCAGGGATACCGGGTTGTGCGTATCAATCATCTCGGTGACTGGGGCACGCCGGTGGGGCAGCAGATTACCGCATTCAAGCGTTGGGGAAACCGAACAGAGCTTGACAAACACCCAATTGCCCACATGGTGGACCTCTATCAGCGGTTCCACAGGGAAAAAGCCGAAAACCCCGGGCTGGAGGAAGAGGCACGCGAGTGGTTCCGAAAGCTGGAATCGGGCGACAGAGAAGCCCGGGAATTCTGGGAACACATTCGCGCCGTTTCGATTCAGGAGTTGAACCGTGCTTATGCGCGGCTAAATGTTGAGTTCGATGCGTACCTTGGTGAGGCTTTCTACGAGGGGATGCTGCAAGAGACGATTGAGGAGGTTCAGAAGGCGGGAATCACCGAGGTTTCCGATGGCGCTCTCATCGTGCCGCTCGATTCAAAAGGCATCAAAACTCCTCTTATTCTCCGAAAAAGCGACGGCTCAACGATTTACGCAACCCGCGATATCGCGGCGGCACGGTACCGTGCGGAGAATTATCGTTTCAACCTGTGCCTCTACGTCGTTGCTCACGACCAGGAGCTCCATTTCAGGCAGTTGTTTGCCACTCTCGAACTGATGGGATACGACTGGGCGGAGAGGTGCGTTCACGTGCAGTTCGGCCACGTGCACGGGATGTCCACGCGCAAGGGCGGCGCCATTCTGCTGGATGAGTTGCTCGACCGTGCAACGGAGAAAGTGCGCGAAACCGTGATGGCGAACCAGGTCCTTTTCCGGGACGTTCCTGCGGCGGAGATAGACGAGGTGTGCGAAGCAGTGGGTGTCGGAGCCGTGATTTTTGGGACCCTGAACCATCGTCGCACGAAAGACGTGGAGTTTTCGTGGGACAATGCACTGAATTTCAATGGCGAAACCGGACCATATGTGCAATACGCGCACGCACGTCTCTGCAGCATCCTGAGAAAGGCCGGGGATGAGCCACGCGGGGAAGTGAACGTCAACTTTTTGACGCACGATGCGGAGTGGGCGCTTGTGAAGGAACTTGCGCGGTTCCCTGGGGTGGTGGAGGAAGCGTGTGGACAGTATGAACCTTCCTGCGTCGCTCGCTACGCCGTAGATGTTGCCCGTGCTTTTACGGTGTTTTACGATCAGTGCCGCGTTCTGGGGGAAGAACCCGAGCTCTCCGCAGCGCGTCTTTCGCTGGTGAATACAACTCGTGTCGTGATCTCCAGTGCGCTTCATCTGCTGTGCATGAAAACGCCTGAACGGATGTGATGATTATGTCCGCCCTGACGCTGCCTGATCTCCCCGTATATGTCTGCCGTCGAACGGCGGG
>JAKJDF010000003.1:204593-467744 GCA_022706085.1 Candidatus Latescibacterota bacterium
GCGCACCAATCCGGTTCATCTCCATAGACGGTATCCTCGATGAACCGGATTGGTGCGCTGCGGAGCCGATGCGCCTCGTGCGGACCGAATCAGGGGCCGTGCCAGAACAGCCGACGCATGTACGAGTTCTCTGGGACGACGAATACCTCTATATCGCATTCGAGTGTGTTGATACCGACGTGTGGGCGACGATTGATGAGCGGGACGGCGGTCTGTGGGATGAGGAAGTGGTGGAGGTGTTTGTCGATGACGACAGCGATTCCAGGACGTATCTTGAATACGAAATCAACCCGTTGAACGCGCTCGTTGACCTCTACGTTCTCAACAGAACCGGTCGCCGGGACGCGATCAAGTTCATGCTGGACTGGAACTCTTCAGGCATCCGGCATGCCGTAAGGGTGGACGGCGATCCGCGGAGAAGGGGAAGCAGAGACCGGGGTTGGGCGGCAGAGTGGGCCATCCCTTTCGGTGATTTCACCACGGCGCCGCACATTCCGCCGCGGAACGGAGATGCGTGGCGCATCAATTTCTACCGGATAGACCGTGGCGACCAGGACGAGTATTCCGCGTGGTCGCCCACCGGTGCGATCAATTTCCACGTGCCAGAACGGTTCGGGACCCTCGTCTTCTCAACGCACACGGTGACACGCAAGGATCGCCAGAATGGAGGAGCCACCAATGAACGATACACCTCTCGTTTTGTGTCGGCGGACGACTGAACAGATCACCGTGGATGGGATCCTGTCAGAACGTTCCTGGGCCGCAGTGGAACCGATAACGCTTTGCCGGACAGATACAGGAGATGCCGCAAGATTCCGAACCGAGGTCCGCCTCCTCTGGGATGACACGCACCTCTACGCCAGTTTCCACTGCGTCGATCCCGACATCTGGGCGAACATGGTCCTGCGCGATGCCCCGCTCTGGGAGGAGGAAGTCGTGGAGATGTTCCTCGATCCGAACCGCAGTGGCAACGCGTATTTTGAGTTCGTGGTGAACCCGTTGAACACTCTGACCGATGTGTTCGTGCTGAATCGGTGGGGCGAATTCAAACCGCTTCGTGACTGGAACGCGGAAGGCGTGAAACACGCCGTTGTGGTGGATGGCGATCCCTCCGATCCGCTTTCCGAGGACAGATCCTGGACCGTTGAGTGCGCGATCCCGTTCCGTGAACTCGTTACTGCGCCGAATATCCCGCCCAGAAGTGGCGATTCCTGGCGTGGGAATTTCTACCGGATTGAGCAGGGATACGAATGGATGGAATACACGGCTTGGTCTCCCACGGGCGAGGTGAATTTCCACCACCCGGAGCGTTTTGGGACCATCGTGTTTACCTCAGAGACTGCTTAGGCACGAGAGGAGCGCCGGAGCGCTGGTTTCGCCGCGATGTCGCGTTCCCGGTTTGACCCGGAATCCTGCCTTGATGAGCCGACTTTTGCTTTTCCTCATTCTGGCACCTCAGGTGGTATGCGCGGAACAACTGACCGGGCTGGGATTCACCGCCAATGTCCCGAAGCAGACCCTCGGAGGTGTCATAGTGTATTCGTGGACCTATGCGGACGTGAAGGTGTCGCGGAATTTTGTCGGCATCTGGCGCGATACGTACGAGAACATCAGTGTTCGCGAGGCAGTGTACGAGTTCGGTGACAGCCTGATCAACTCAGCCCGTACGTACAAAACGGTCGACGCGGGTGTGCGGGCGCGGTTGTCGTATCTTACCACCGCCTATCTGGGCCTTGGCGTAACGGAAACACGTCACCTTTATCAGTTTCTGGACGATTTTCGCATACTGGGTAGAAACGGGCAGTACTGGGTCGAGCACGAAGTGGACTACGGTATCAACGTGAACGGAGGGGTTTTCCTCCGCGTTGCCGGGCCGTTGCATGGCCAGATTGGTTTCAACACAAACCCTCGTGGGCTTGACCTTGGCGTGGCCATCATTTTGGGGTCCCCTTGAAGGGACTGTCCCGGCGCATTCGGACGGGGGCATGCGCGGGCGTTGTTCGCACGTCGTCATTGCAGCGGTTGCCATGGTGGTGTTGTTCTCATGGCTATGTGGCTGTGGCATCGTCTCGTCTACCGGTACACCGAACCCTTTGTGGGGAGTCTGGTCCGGGCCTTACCCCTCTTCTCTCGGTACGCAGGCCGATAGTTCACGTTTCGCGTTCACATCGAAACGGGTGTACCTGTTTTTCGCGCTGAAAGCGGACGGAACCATCCTCGCTCGCGAAGTCGGGTACTACAGCTCCAACGGGTACCTGATGGTTCTTTCCTCGGATCCCGGCGGAAATCTCGACCGGGAAGAGATCTACTACGAGTTCGTCGGGGAGTCGCTTGTGGTGACCATCCGCGGACAAAGAGTAGTGTACCGACGCGTGGGAGGTGTGGAACGCGCGGATGATCTGGGATCCGCAGCTCATCTGAAAGAGGGTGCGGCGGGACGGTGAGTGCGTGGGTGAGTCGGGGCGGCGACAAACTTTCCGCCGCATTCCAGGCTTGGAGGTCTGTTATTCCTGCGCTTGAGGGATCTGTTGCGGCGGACCTCGGTTCCAATGTCGGTGGATTTGTGCAATGCCTTCTTGCGCAAGGGATTACTCGAGTTTATGCCATCGACACCGGATACGGCGTTCTCGCGTGGGAACTGCGCAAGGACCCTCGAGTGCGTGTCATGGAGCGGACAAATGCGCTGCATGTCGTGCTTCCGGAGAAGGTTGACCTCGTCACGATCGACGTCGCGTGGACGAGACAACGGCTTATCATCCCTGCGGCATTCCGGCTTTTGAGGGACGGTGGACTCGTTGTTACGCTGGTGAAGCCACAGTACGAGGCAACTCGGAAGGAAAGGCGGGGCGGAGTTCTGCCGCGTGAAAGCGTGTCGGAAGTTCTCAGCCGTGTGCGAACAGAAGTCCGCTTGGTGGATGGAGAAATCCTGGCGGAACTGGAATCTCCCATCAAAGGGGCAGGGGGGAACACCGAGTTCCTCTGGCTGGTCCGTTCAGGAAACTCGACGTCGGAAATCCGCTGTTGACCGGCCGGTTCCCTTCTGGCCTGGGCGAATGAAAAAGGGGACGTCGTCGGCCGGCGTCCCCGTTCTCAGGACAAGTGATCGCTCCGGGTGACCCTATTTCGCGAGACCCTTGATGTACTCGGCGTCGCGAATAAGGACATTCTTTCTTTCCTCCAGCGGGAACTTCCCCAGAGATTCGTCTTCGATGCAGAGATCACGATCGTACCCGGCATCCCTCAGGTAGCCGACAACGATGGTGTGATCGACGTCGCCGTCCGGTATCGGGCATACGTACTTGCCGTATTCCCACCCCATCTCCCGGGCCACATTCCGTTTGTCTTCGGGGTAGTTGATGTTCTTGATATGGGTGTGCTTCGCCAGCGGGGCAAATTCCTTGATGACCGAGTACGTCTTCTCCAGCGCATGGCCACGCCAGTAGAAATTCCCGGTATCGAGCGTCATCCCTATGCGGCTCGACCCTACTCCATCGAAAACGCCGTGCAGGAAGTTCGGGTCGTTTCCCTGGTAGCCGTGGTTCTCAATACCCATATCAACCGGTGCATCCGGCGTCGCATCGATCAGCGCGCGTATCCCTTTGACGAACTTCTCTACGCGGACGTCGAACGGAAGCTCCTGCTGCCCTTTCATGGCACTGTCAATCCGAACCGCCTTGACGCCGAGCGCATGCGCAACTCTGAGTGCCTTCGTGCACCATGCGAGTTCGTCTTCGAGGTCGTCGGCGTTGAGGTTGTTCGCCAGAAGAAACGCGCTGATTTTCACGTTGTATTGATCAAGGTGCTTCTTGTACTCCGCGATTTCGGCGCTTGTCGTCACGGGGAAAAACACGGTCTTGTCCGTCAGTGACGGAAGCGACACCTGTCTCGTGAAGTTCGCTTCGATCGCGGAGAGACCAAGCGCTTTCAAGCCTGTGATGATGTCGGGATACGCCGACTGAACCGTATCGTCTCTGATTGATGCATACATGGCACGCCGCCTTTATGAAGATGGTGAAGATCGGGCCGGTTCGAGGGACGGCCCCTTCCGAGTGTGCGTGATAAAAGTTTCGCCACCGCAGCGAAGCAACGCAATGCCTGCGGCGCAGGCGTCTACCCGAAAAAGTAAATCATCGTGCGGATGTCATGTCCTGCCCCGGGGAACCAGATCCAGTCGACTGCGAGGCAGAAGATCGCCCCTGCGACGTGTCCGGCCACAAGGCCGATGAAAAACGGGTAACACCGGCGGTAGAGACTCAGGCCGCCGATTTTGTGGATGACGATCTTGATACCCCATGTGATGAGTACACCCGACCAGATCGCACTGTGGTAGAATGTGGTTGCCGTGCAGAACCCGATCGGATTCAGGGAATCCCACCCGAAGCGATACCGCAGAAACGTGAGCAGACCGACGAACAATGCCCCGCCGCCGAAATGCGCGAAGAGACGCCAATCCCACGGGTATGGCGAGCGAATCCTGCCCGTCATATGGTCATACGCTTCGTACATCTGGTGGAACGCGTGATGTGCGCCGAAATTGAACGCGCCGCCGTTGTACGCCAGGACGATCGTGACCACGCTCATTACCACCATCGCGGCGATGGAGCCGAAAAGCACCGCGCCAAACAGCGTCCTGCGTGAGGTGCCGGCGCTGTCTCCGAGGCGAGCGGCGTGCATCGTAACAGGCATCGGGTACCCTTCTACCATCCGGAAGGCCGCATACGTAACCGCGAGGCCTGCAATATTGGACGGCCCCAGGGTTGCGTCCCCGAAAAGCCTGGTCGTGATCCCCTGGGCTGTCACCGGGCTTCCCACCAGCGGCATTCCGGTTTCCGCGACAATCCGCGTTATCCCGAGTACAAGGATCACGAGTGCAAGGAAAAAGACGATTGCAACGTACCAGTCCAGGCCCAGATGGATGAGCCACAGTACCATGTAGATGCTGCACACGAGGAGAAGGATCAGCGACATCCGGTACGAGAGCATTTCGTTTGAATCGTCCTCCTGGCTCAATTGTGGGTGCAACACGTGCTGCAGAACGCGTTTGAGATGCGCCCGCGACATCCACAGGAACCAGAAAACCACAAGGAAGAGCCCACCCAGGCTCTGCCAGCCGCTGAGATTGTCGCTGGTGGTCCAAAGATCCGTCTGTCCGCTGACATAACCGGTTTTTACCTGGACGGCTTGTTGCGCACGTCCCAAGAGAAAGAAGAACCATACGCTAAAGAGTATTTTTGTGTCAACGAGGTATGACATTCCTATCACAAAAGGATCAGGAACGAGATCTACAGCGCCGAATCCAGGCCCGAAATTGAGCATCCACGGCGCCATCTGGGAGAAGTCCACCCGCGGCTAGATCGGTCGGAAGTAACTCACGCTGTTCCACACGAGAACGCCGGCCGACAATGCGAAACCGGCCCAGAAAGTGGGGCTGCCCGAAACGGTGCTTCGGCTCGATTCGCCGCCTGATCCCTCCACCAGTGCAAGGGTTACTTCCGCCTGCGGGAAGCGAATTTTCTCGTGGTCGAACCATTGTTTGCGCAGAATGGCGGTCAAAGACCCGCAAAGTACGAGGAACGCGAGGAAAAACGACCACCACCAGAACAACGGGCCTACCCACACTCTCCACGGGATCGCTGCCCCGGATGGGAGCCCGGTGTAAAACCAGGTCATGGCAGAGTTGGAATTCGGAACAACCGCCCACCCCGGGAGGTACGGCAGAAGATATCGCGCGTATTGGTTTTCCGGACTTGCGAAGTACTCCGGGGAGGAGATCATACTGAGGAACAGGCCCATCATGCCGATGTGGTACACCATCAATCCCGCGAAACCCATGGAGAACATGAACAAGATCTCGGATTCGCGAAGACGCCACACAGGAAAAAAACGCGCCAGAAGGCATTGAAGCGGGAGAACTATCACGACGAGCGTTGCCAGCGCGCCCAGCGGAAGCTGTCCCTGGAACAGCTCAACGGAATGAAGCCGGTATTCGGAGTACGGCGTGACGATGCTGACGAGAACGACGAGCAGAGACCCGCCGATCACGGATCGGGCGGTGACCGCGGAGGAGCGAGACGCGGAACGAACGGCCATGAATCATCCCGCCGAGGGTTGGTGCCGCGGGGCCATCGCCCACACGGATCGGTGGCACCGTATTGCCCGAAGCACGCGAGGAAAAAGATCAGACAGGGCCGAAACAGGGGCAACCCGGGCTTGCGGTGTGTTGACCCCGCGCCGCGGCGCGCTATATTCTGTAAAATCCATCACATTTCCCCGCGCCTCCAGACGATGGATCGCGATAGTGTGGTCATTAATCGCCACAGATTACCACGCACATCCGGGAGATTCCATGGTACAGATCAGGGTTCTCGTATGCGACGATGAACCAGATGCACGTTTTTTGTTGCGTTCACGGCTTGTGTCTCTGGGGTACGACGTTCTCGAAGCGTCGGATGGCGACGAGTGTGTCAGAATCGCGGCAAATGATCCGGTCGACATCGTCATACTGGACGTCTCAATGCCGCGTATGGATGGGTTTTTAGCCTGCGCGGAACTGCGTCGCAATCCAAGAACTCGGCACATTCCGATCGTGTTTCTCACTGCGCTTCGAACCAGTCGTGACGACCGCGTGAAAGGCCTTCGCCTGGGAGCGGACGAGTATCTCGTGAAGGACGTGGACCCTGAAGAACTGGCGGCTCGTCTGGAAACTGTATTGCGACGCACCGTTGGTCCAGTGGAGACGAATCCGCTTACCCATCTGCCCGGCAACGCGGTGGTCACCGAGGAAATTGAATCGCGTATCCGGAAACGGGAGCCATTTGCTGTCGCGTGGGCAGATCTCGACAACTTCAGCGCGTTCAATGATCGGTACGGTTTTGCGCGTGGCGACAAACTGATCGTGGAAACGGCGGCGATCCTTCGGGAGAGCCTGAAATTGTTCGGGGAGGAAGGGGACTTCCTCGGGCATCTCGGCGGCGATGATTTTGTGGTGGTATCTACAGTGGAACGCTCCGCAGCAATGGCGGAACACGCCGTGAAACTCGGCCGCGAACGGTTTCCGCTTCTCTACGATCTGGACGATCGCTCAAGGGGGTATATGCGAACGCTGGACCGCAACGGGAAGCAGATCGAGCACCCAATCACCAACATCTCGGTCGCGATCGTTCAATCACGCGGGCAGAGATTCCAGAACATTCTGCAAGTCGCCGACGCTGCCAACGAGATGAAGCGGCGCGCGAAAACAAACCCCGGATCCGGGGTCGTGATAGACCGCCGCGTCCATTGACTTCCGGGTGGCAGCCAGGTTTCCCATTCCGTACATTAATGGACGCTGACCCGGTCCTTTGTCTACGGCGTCTTCGTGTCGAGGTGCGCCTTGATCTACAACGATTTCTACGAATTGTTCCGGCGGACGCTCGTAGTAGTTGTCTCACCACACCCGGACGATTCGGTTCTGGGAGCGGGCGGGCTGATCTGCCGGCTCACGGACCGTGATTCCTGGGCGCGCAAATTCGGCGACTCCGGGTCGGACCAACCCGCCGTGTACACGCTCGTAATGACTTCCGGGAGCAGGGGAATCGATGACGAATATCTGCGGACGGCGGAGTTGGAACGCATACGCTCCCGTGATCAAGCTCTCGCGGACTATGTTTTGAACAAGCCGCGTGAAGGGAAGTCTGACGCGGAATTCGAAAAGAAACTGGCAGAGATTCGGACGGAGATTCGGCGGGCGGAGAGCCAGGCCGAAGCGAGGGAACTCGGCGTCAGGGAGAGCGCATTCCTTGCACTGAAAGGTATTTACTACGACCACACGATTTCTGCGGAAGATCGGAACGCTGCGAGGGCGCACGTGTTGAGCCTTCGGGACCGACATCCCACCTACTCGCTCCTTTTCCTGGTCGCACACCGGGACGACATGCATCCGGTGCACAAACTCTCCACACAGCTCATCGTCGATATCGCAGAACAGGACTTGCATTGGGCTTCCACCGCGATATGGCAGTACGAAAGCCCCTGGATAACGTTTTCTCCGCATCAGGTGGAATATGTCGTGCCGTTTGACAAAAATGCGATGGAAACCAAGGTGCGGGCAATGTCGATGCACCGTTCGCAGGAGTATCGAACGCGCTATTCAGATGTTGCGCGATACAGCGCGCAGATGAGGGCGGAGACGTTCCCGGAGCTGCTGGGCGGATTCGGTCAGGGTCAATCAAGGTACGAGTGGGATTACATTGAAGCGTTTCAGGAGCTTCGCCCGGTAAGGGTGCTCCATATGTCGGGCGGTTGAGAAGGCGCAGGCGAAATGGCTTTGCAGAAAGCGCGGGAGTTCACCTACCGTCCCCCAGCGCGCAGACGCGCCCAGATCGCGGGCGCGGAGCGAGAGAAAATCAGGATACCACGGGCAGGGAATGGCAGAACCGGCAACGCATCGCTGATTCGCGTGGTTCTGATGCTTGGCGCCGTTATCGGGTTGGCGATCATCCTTTCATCCTTCCGCTAGGCGCGAGGTCGCCCCAAGGCGGCCTGCGAAGTCGGTGAAGGTTGCTTTCCTCAGGAGGTGAAATCTATGGCTGGTTCCGGACGAAAAATCGCTGTGCGCGACCATCTCGGCGTCTGTACCACGGTAGAGATGCTGCGCCGAACAACGGAAAGATATCCCGCACACGTGGCCATGAGGATGTTTCGCAACGGAAGGTACGAGGAACTGACGTACACCGATTTCAGCGACCGTGTAGATCTTCTCGCTGCGGGCCTCATGCGCCTCGGGATCAAGCCCGGTGCACACGTAAGCATGCTCGGCGAAAATCGCCCGGAATGGGGGATGGCGTACCTCGCGGTGCACCGCGCTGGTGCGGTTTGCGTGCCCCTGGACAGCCTCCAGAAGGTCCCGGAATTCCGCCACAACATCACCGACGCCGAGGTCGAGGCAGTTATCGTCTCTGAACGCTTCCTGGACGACATCCTGGAAGTGCGTGAGAAATCCGGGCTGCCTCGCTTGGTCATCTGTATGGACAAGACCGACCGGCAAGACGTCCTTGTGATGAGCGATGTGATGGAGGGCGAACTGCCGAGTACGTGGCCCGAGGTGAAACTCACCGATCTTGCGGCCATCATCTATACTTCGGGGACAACGGGGCAGTCAAAGGGTGTGATGCTGACCCAACGCAACATCATGGAGGACACCGCATGCACCTACCAGGTGCTTGAATTCGGCTCGAATGATACGTTCCTTTCGGTGCTTCCTCTGCATCACACATTTGAGTGTACCGGGGGGTTTCTGTTGCCGCTCTACGCAGGTGCTTCCATCACGTACGCGAGGAGCCTGAAATCCCGCGACATCATCGACGACATAAAAAACACCGGCGTCACGTTCATGCTGGGAGTCCCGCTGCTCTTCGAGAAGATGATGGAAGGGATCCAGCGGAAGCTTGCGCAGGCGCCGGCTTCGAAAAGAGTTCTCCTCGCAGGGCTGTTCAGTGCAGAAAGACTTGGCCGCAAGTTCGGTCTCAGGTTGGGGTACAAGCTCTTCAAAAGCCTCCGCGAAAAGGCAGGGCTTGCCACGGTGAGAATATTCTGCTCCGGCGGCGCTGCGTTGCCTCCCCACGTGTCAATCTGGTATCAGAGCCTCGGTTTTCCACTGTACCAGGGGTACGGGCTTACGGAAACGTCACCGGTATCTCACGTGAACCTCGATCCGGATTATCCGGCAAGCGTTGGTTTCCCGATTTCCTGCGTGGAGACGAGGATTGACCGGCCGGGGCCGGACGGGCACGGGGAGATATGCCTCAAAGGGCCGACCATCATGGCGGGATATTTCAAAAACGAAGAGGCCACCCGCGCGGCGATCGATCCCGATGGATGGTTCCACACGGGCGATATTGGTATTGAGGATGCTGATGGACGGCTTTACATCAGCGGCAGGCAGAAGAACGTGATTGTAACAGCGAGTGGGAAGAATGTGTATCCGGAAGAGGTTGAGTTCCACATCAACCAGAGTCCGTGGGTGCTTGAATCGCTTGTGATAGGGAAACCGATCGCCAACACCACCAGCGAAGAGGTATATGCGATGGTGGTACCCAACAAGGAGTACTTCGACGAACAGGCGCAGCTCCGCGGTCGAGCCTTCACCGAAGAAGAGATCGAGGCCAAAGTCCGGGAAGAAGTGGAAGCCGCCATCGCCAATATCGCCGACTACAAGCGACCGAAAAGATTCGAAATCCGTTTCGAGGAGTTCGAAAAAACCTCCACGAAGAAAATCAAGCGGTTCCTGTACAAACAGCACGTGATTTCGCTTTCATGAGTTCCTCCCCGGGAGGGTGGGCGAATGAAAATAGTGGACGTCGAACCGGTGCCCCTTGCGCCGCGCTGGTTGTTTGTCAAAGTGACCACGGACGAAGGAATTGTCGGATGGGGTGAATCGCTTGGTGACCGGGCGCTTACGATCGCCGCCGCGATAACCGAGCTGAAACGGTATCTCGTGGGCAAAGACCCCTTCCAAATTGAGCACCACTGGCAAGCAATGTACCGTGGCGCGTTCTGGCGCGGCGGCCCGATTCTCAATGCCGCGATCAGCGGGGTGGATACCGCGCTCTGGGATATTCTCGGCAAAGCGCTGGGGGCTCCGATCTGGCAACTGATGGGTGGGAAGTGCAGGGATTCGGTGCGATTCTACCGTGGAATAGGTGGGCCTTCACCGGAAGCGCTGGCGGAGAACGCACTCAAGGCGGTTGAGGCGGGTTTTTCGGCGGTGAAATGGTGTCCTGTTCCCGCCACCCCTGCGCTTGCGGGTGTCAAAGGAGCGAAAGCCGCCGAGAGGGAGGTTGAAGCAGTCCGGAAAGCGGTAGGGGAAGGTGTTGACATCCTGCTGGATTTCCACGGCCGACTTACCCCTGCGATGGCGATTGTGTTCGCAAAAGCAGTCGAGCCGTACAATCCGATGTTCATCGAGGAGCCGGTGCTTCCCGAGCACTCCGAACAGATTCCGAGAATTGCAGAAACCACGGCCGTCACGATTGCTACCGGCGAGCGCATATTCACGAAGTTCGGGTTCCGTCCCATCCTTCAGGCTGGTGGCGTGGGTCTCATTCAGCCTGACCTGAGCATTTGTGGCGGTCTGACGGAGGGCAAAAAGATCGCGGCCATGGCAGACGCCTACGCCGTCGGGATAGGCCCGCACAACCCGTACGGCCCCGTTCTCACGGCAGCCTCTCTGCAACTGGACGTCTGCTCGCCAAATTTCGTCATTCAGGAGTTTGTCAGCCTTGGAGAAGGGCTGTTCACGCAACCATTTGTGCAGAAAAATGGTTGCGTCGGTGTCCCTTACGGGCCGGGACTCGGCATTGAGGTGGACGAGGAAGCCGTGAGGGCCCACGAGTACGTGCCCCATGACGTGCCGATTCTTTACAACGAGGATGGCAGCATCGCCGACTGGTAACGGGGCAGTTCCTGACCGACGTGAAAGGCTGATCGTGCTGCCTTGCCCCGGCAACCGATGATTCCCGCCGCGCCTGTGAACAACAACTGATGTTGGACGGGCGCGGTTTCCTTCATGATTCCCGTCGAAGGTCGGCACGACCATTGCCCGTCAACTTTGCCTACCAAGGCCCCGGGAGGACAGCGTGAAATGAACAACGCGACACGAGGGGCGATCCGTGTCAATTGCATTCACACGCGCTCTCTTTGGGCTGGATTTCCCGGAGGGAATTCGCTGGCCGGCTGACGAACGGATCGAGGCGCCCGCGGTGACAAAAGAGCACCACGTTCGAAGGGGAGGTTGAGTGCGCAGAAGGGTTTTTTTGTGGATCGGAGCGGCCTCCAGCATTCTGTTTCTGTACGTCGCTCTGAAAAACATTGCGTTCGACCAGTTCCTCGGCGCGTTCAAGAGTATTGACGTATTGCCGGTTGCCGCGGCGTTTGTGATCCTGCTCCTCGTGTACGCAGTGCGCACGTTGCGATGGAGGATGATTATTGAATCCACCAAAGGAATCAGCAACTGGCGCACCTTCAGCACCTTGATGATCGGGTTTTTCGCGAACAATGTCCTTCCCGCACGGGCCGGGGAGTTGATCCGCGCGGTGATTCTGCGGCGTCAGATCGGTGTTACGAGAAGCTTCGCGCTCGGCACGATCGTGGTGGAACGGGTGATGGACGTTGCCGCCCTTGTGGGATTGCTGCTGCTCGCCACTTACCGGGTTCCTCCAGATCGACTGCCCGCGATCACTTCAGAAGTGCGGGGGTTCGCGCTGGGAACGCTGGCACTTGTCATCACGGGGATGTGTGTTCTTCTGTGGGGGAAGGACAGGGTGGTTGCGGTGCTCGAACGCTTCTTCTCGAAGATCATGGCGTCCCACAGGGCAGGGATACTGGCGGGAAAATTTGAGCAGTTAGCCGTTGGACTGGAAGTGATGCGCGACCCTCGTCGTCTGATGCTTGTTGCGTTCCTGTCCTTCCTCAGCTGGGTGGGAATGGCGATAGTTTTCTACTTCGTGTTCGTTGGATTCCATGTTGACATGACGCCGGCGGTGGCAGCGTTCACGGTCGCGTTGGTAAACCTTGGCATGGCCGTGCCTTCGTCTCCGGGGTATGTTGGTACGTATGAGTTTTTCATGGTGGTGTCGCTTGGTGCGTTCGGGATCGGAAAGGCGACAGCGCTGGCGTACGGCCTGGTGACCCGGTTGCTGTGGTATGTGTTCGAAGTCGTGGTGGGTTTTGCATGTCTCTGGAAATCAGAGCTGTCGATTCGGGAACTGATTCATGGTGAAGAGTCCGTGATTCGCGGCGATACAGGTTGAAAAAAGCTGCGCCGCTTGGACTTTAGGATCGGATTAGGTTTCCTTATGATAAGTGGTCCCCGGGTTTTTCGGGGCGCTTTCCGGATCGAGAAGCCGATGATCATGGACGATCACCGGCGTTTTGCTGTTTGTGTCTGCCCGCTTGAACAGAAGGACCGCTTTGACGCTTGATCAGATACGGGTTCGCATAGCTGCAAGCGAGCCAGCGCAGGCGCTGTTTCGAGCCATTTCCGAGAACCGCCCCGAAATCCCTTTTCACGGCGCGTGCGGTTCCCTTCCCGCGTTCTTGCTCGCGCACCTCAGAAAGACCAGTGATCGCCAGATCCTTGCGGTGACTCCGACAACCGAAGCCGCAGAGGAATTGCGGGACGACCTCGAGTCGATCGTAGGTGAAGACACGGTACGGTATTTCCCTGACTGGGAACTCATTGCATTTGAGGAAAAGTCTCCCCATGTCGAAGTAACCGCGCTCCGACTCGAGGCGTTGCAGTCGCTTCTCGTCGGCGAGCCGGTGGTCATAGTGGCCCCGGTTGTGGCCCTCCTGCGTCCGACCTTGGAACCTGAAGCTCTCGCCGCCGCGTCTCGCGTCATTCGAGTGAATGACCTCCTTGACATGGATGAACTCGCGAAGTGGTTGCGGAGCCTCAGTTTTGAACCCGCGAACCAGGTTCAGGAAATGGGTCAATATGCGCGCCGCGGGGGGATCATTGACATTTTCACCTTCGGCTCGGAAAACCCCTATCGTGTCGAGCTTTTCGATGATGAAGTGGAATCCATCCGGGAATTTGACCCGGCAACCCAGCGTTCCGTGCGCGAAGTTGATGAGATCGAAATCCTGCCGAGGCGGGAAATCCTTGCGGGAAGCGAGTGGTGGGGGAACGCTGCCGAACGTGCAAGCCGGGCGGAAGAAGCCCACGGTGTGAGCCTGGATTACCTGAAAAACAAGCTTGAGTTCGGGATTCATTTTGAAGGGATTGAGTTCTGGTGCCCTGTGTTGACGGGCACAAAACCGAGCGTGCTGGACCATCTCGATTCCCATGCGCTGGTGTTCCTGTCGGACCCTGAGAGCATCGAGGAACACGCCGAGAAATTCGCCAGGGAAACCGCGAGGCTCGTAAGTCGGAGGATTGAGCGAGGGGAACCAACCCTGCCCCCTGAGGCAGTGTTCCACAGTTGGCAGAGTCTGCAGGAGAGGATACCGCCTCGATGTCTGGTATCCAGTCATTCACTTTCGCCTCCGGAGGCAGTGGCCAGTCTGGGGGCGCAGAGTGCCCGACGGTATGACTCCAGTCTCGAAGCAGTGCGCGCTGATATCGATACCTTCGCCGAACGGGGGTTCACGATTGTCCTGTATGCGGAGAACGAGAGCCAGGCACGGAGACTGGAGGACCTGCTGGGCTCTTTGATGGATCGCATTACCGTGGAGATTGCCAAACTCCACGGCGGATTTGTGTATCCATCCGCCAAGCTGTTCGTGGTGAACGATCATGAGTTGTTCAGCAGGTATCAGGGACGGCACAGGTTCAGGAAGTTCCGCGGCGCAACACCCGTAGTGGACGTGTTTGCTCTCAGTCCGGGCGACCTCGTGGTGCACGAAGAACACGGGATAGGCGTGTACCAGGGCCTCGAACGGATCACCGTGGATGGTGTTTCTCGGGACTGCCTGCGGATTCTTTACCGCGATCAGGACCGCCTTTTCGTTCCCGCGGACCAGATCAACCGCGTCCAGCGGTATTCACAAGACGAGAGTGCGCGCCCGGTCCTTTCAAAACTGGGTGGTTCTGACTGGGAGCGAGTCAAAGAAAGAACCCGCAAGGGCGTTCTGAAACTGGCGCAGGAGCTCATTGAGCTGTACGCAATTCGCCAGTCTCGCCCGGGGTTTGCCTTCAGCCCGGACTCCACGCTCATGGAGGAGATGGAGGCAGCATTCATCTACGAGGAAACTCGCGATCAGTTGCGCGCGATCTCGCAAATCAAAGGGTTCATGGAAAGCCCCGTGCCGATGGATCTCCTCCTGTGCGGGGACGTCGGGTACGGAAAAACCGAGGTGGCCATACGAGCGGCTTTCAAAGCGGCGTGCGACGGGAAACAAGTCGCCGTTCTCGTGCCGACGACCATCCTCGCGCAGCAACACTTTCGAACATTCTCGGAGCGCCTCGCCGGGTTCCCGGTCAAAGTCGATGTGTTGAGCCGTTTTCGCTCCAAACGCGAAACTGAAGAGACCTTGTACCAGTTGAAACGGGGTTCAATTGACATCGTGATTGGTACGCACCGCCTCCTTTCCGATGACGTTGAGTTTCGTGACCTCGGTCTGCTGGTGATCGACGAGGAACACCGTTTCGGCGTACGCCACAAGGAACGGCTGAAACACATGAGGCAGACTGTGGACGTCATGAGTATGACAGCCACACCGATTCCGCGGACCCTCTACCTGTCGTTGATGGGTGCGCGGGACATGGCGGTAATCAACACGCCACCGAGAGACAGGTTGCCCGTTCACACCGAGGTGATTCCCTTCGACGAGGATCGGATATCGGAGGCAATACTGAGAGAGGTCGCGCGGTCCGGACAGGTTTTCTTCGTCCACAACCGGGTGCAGACTATCGAAGAACGCGCCGAGTTTCTGCGAGAGCTGCTGCCTGAGCTGCAGTTCCGCGTTGCCCACGGGCAAATGAGCGAGCACCAACTGGAAAAGGTGATGCTGGATTTCCTGGAACACCGCTTCGATTGCCTCGTCACGACCATGATCATTCAATCAGGATTGGATATGCCGAACGTCAATACGATCTTGGTTGATCGGTCAGATCAGTTCGGTCTGGCGGAATTGTACCAGTTGCGAGGGCGCGTCGGGAGGAGCAACCACAAAGCCTTTGCGTACCTGATGGTTCCCAAGGACCGCAAGCTGCCGCCCGAATCACGGCGGAGACTGCGCGCGATCGAGGAGTTCAGCGACCTTGGCAGCGGGTTCAAAGTCGCGATGCGCGATTTGGAGATCCGGGGTGCAGGCAATCTGCTGGGGAATGAGCAGAGTGGGTTCATAGCCGCGATCGGGTTTGAAATGTACGTCAAGCTGCTGGATGACGCGGTGAAGGAGCTGAAGGGCGAGATTCCGGAGCGAACGGCGGATTGCGAAGTAGACGTGCATGTCAGCGCGTTTCTGCCCGACGCGTACGTGAGTGACGGAGAGCAGAAGATGACCCTGTACCGGCGCCTTGCTGAATCGCAGACTCTCGTGGAAGTGAACGGGTTCGCTGATGAACTGCGCGACCGTTTCGGTCGTCTTCCGGAACCCGCACGTGCCCTGATTGATCTAATGAAGGTCAAAGTTGCAGGAAGGATCCTCGGCGCTCGCAGGATTGCGGTGGATAAGCACGGGAAGATTCGGGTAATCCTCGGGGGTGGAAGGAAGGTGACACCAGCGCAAATCGGGGATTTGGTGCGCCGATGTCCCGAACCGGTTGAATTCAAGTCGAACGGCGATCTGGTCATGGAAATTCAGTCGGGGGAGCCCGGCGGACCGGCGCAAGCGGCGCGCGTTGCTGCGATTCTGGAATCCTTGATCGATGAGGATGCTTCCGACGTGAGAAAACCCGTGCGTCTTGTCTGGGAGGAAAGATGAGGCGGATGGCAGTCCCTTTGATGTCGGGTGTATGGCTGATCGCGGCGGGAATTCTTTCGGGGTGCGGCTGGTTCCAATCGCAAGATGGAGAACCCGTCGCCGTGGTGGGGGACGTAAAACTCACGCAGGGTGATCTGGACAGGATGCTTGCCAATGATGCATTCGAGGAGAAATCGGTCGAAGCGCGAAAGCGAGCGGTCACGCGATGGGTAAATCGCGAGCTTCTGTACCAGGAAGCGTTGCGGAGAGAATGCGACAAGGACCCGATCGTCAGGTTCCAGCTCAAGACAGCACAGCGAGACATCCTGGTGAATGCCCTCATCGACCGTTCACAAAACGATTCCCCGGTCACTGAGGAACAGATCACGAGGTTTTACGAGGAAAACAGGAATATCTTCAAGCGAACTGAGGCGATGATCCATGTCCGGCAGATCGTGCTGGAAGACCCTAAGGAGGCGCGACGCGTGGCCGCGGAAGTTCAGCGCAGGCCTGAGACGTTCGCAGAGGTTGCTCGCGCGCGTTCCAGCGACCCGTCCAGCGCGGACGGAGGCGACGTCGGATTTGTGACGGCTCGAACCGCGTACAGCCCTGAAGTGTGGCAGGTATTGCAACGGCTTTCCGACAACGAGATTAGCCGTCCGATACCTATAGATGCCGGGTGGATCATTTTGCAGGCAGTCGAGCACAGGCCGGCAGGCAGCATCAAGTCGCTTGACGAGGTCCGGTCGGAGGTGGTGAACCGATTGCGGGCTGCAGAACGAGCGAATCTGATGGCAGCTCTCGCGGAGAGCCTGAAACTGAAAGAGGATGTGGAGGTGTTCGCAGACAGGGTTGTTCCTGCGGCCGGCGCGTCGCGCAGTCCCGGTTCGCGGACTCCTGTCGGGATGGAATGAACCGTTTGTCCGTTGAGTGTTCTGGGAATGCAGTGATCCGGGTTTTCTCTATGGAAAGGTCGTTTTGTGCGGAATGACAGGCCTTTACGTTGTGCGTTGCTGCTGATTGTGGCGAGTCTGCTGTCCTTTCGAACGGGTTTTGCCGCAGAAGAGGTCGTTGACCGCATTCTTGCGGTGGTCGAGCGCGACGTGGTATTGCAGTCCGAGGTTGACGAGTACATCGCCCTGCAAATGATCCAGGCGGGGCGCAGCATCCAGTCCCTTTCAGCCCCGGAACGTGATCAATTGCGTTGCCAGATACTTCAGGCGATGGTGGACGACCGGATACTCGTGGCAAAAGCGCGCGCGGACAGCGTCGTTGTTACACTGCAACAGGTAGAAGATGCCCTCCGGCAGCAACTGGACAACATCAAAAGCCAGTTTGCTAGTGAGGAGGCCTACCGGGAACAACTGGCAAAAGAAGGCACAACAGAACGCGACTTGAGGGCGAAACTGCGCCTTCAGATGGAACGATATCTGCTCAGAGAGAAACTAACGCAAACCTATGGACAGAAAATCACCGTGACGTTCAACGAAATGGAGCGTTTCTACAATCAGTACCGCGACAGCCTTCCAGTGGTGCCGGCTTCGGTGACCATCGCCCACATAACACGCGTAACGAAACCAGGGGACTCCGCGCTTGTCGCGGCGCGCCGGGTGCTGGACGCGGCACGTGAGCGCCTCGCTGCCGGGGAGGATTTCGCTTCGGTTGCGCGGGCTCTTTCGCAGGATCCAGGAAGTGCGCAATTCGGGGGCGACCTTGGCTTTTTTGGGCGGGGCCAGATGGTTCCGGAGTTCGAAACGGCGGCATTTTCTCTCGATTCGGGCCAGGTCAGTGGACCGGTTCTCACGGAATACGGTCTGCACCTGATCCAGAATCTTGGATTTCGCGGCGAACAGGTGCACGCGCGGCACATCCTGGCGCGTGCGGTGTTTACCCCCGCGGATCGCCAGGCGACGCTTGACACGCTCCAGTCGGTGTACCGCCGCCTGCAGGTGGGGCAGGATTTCGGCGAACTGGCGCGGGTCTACTCGATGGACCAGAGCGTTCGGCAGACCGGCGGCCGCATCGGGCCGGTGGATCCCTCTGCGTTGCCGCCGGCATTCGGCCGGGTCCTGGCAACGTTGAGCGTCGGGGAGACGAGCCAGCCGTTTGAGTCAGATCCCGGCACCTTTCACATTGTGCGGCTGCTGGAGCGTACCCGCGAACACGCGATAAACATGAGTGACGATCGAAGGCAGATTGAGGAAATGGTGCGGCAGCGCAAGCTGCAGACACGCATTAACGAGATCCTCGAACAGGAACGTGGCCGCATGTATGTGGATGTGCGGCTGCCAGGCTGCGTCCCTTCAGCCCGGTAATGGAGGCGCCGGTGGCCGGGTATACGAAGGGCGAGGTTCTGCGGATAGACTCCGTTCTCTTCCGTCTGCGCCTCGTTACATCGCGCGGACAGGCAAAGCGCGCGTGTGAGAACGGAATCGTGGAACTCAACGGCAAGGTGGCAAAACCGTCATCGTCGGTTCGCACTGGGGATTTCATTCGTGTGCGGTTCACCGACGAAGATTTGGGGTTCACGCTGATCGAACTGCCACGCAAATCGTTGAGCAAGACATCAGCGCGAGGTTGTTATTCCGTCTCCGCCGGCGGTGCTGTGGAGAGAGGGTGATTCATGGCACTCCTGCGGCGCAACGTGATAGAAAAACCGCCTTACGACCAACTCGCTGTGTTGTACGACCACGTGATGCGGCACGTTGATTACGTGGAATGGGCGGACTACATAGAGCAGTTGTTTCGCTGGTGCGGGGCAAGCCCTCACCAAATTACCGAAGCGGCGTGCGGAACCGGTGCGCTGGCCCTGATCCTCGCGGAACGGGGGTACTCCGTTTCCGGGTACGATCTGTCTGACGCGATGATCTCAGTCGCAAAGGCGAAGGCCAGGGCGGGACAAGGGAATCTTCCGCAATTTGCCGTGGCGGACATGAAGAACCTTCCCCAAGGTGAAGCTGACGTCGTCCTCTGCATGTATGACAGCATCAATTACTGCAGCAACACTCGAGAGCTTACGGCGACGTTTCACAGCTTTCGCGGGGCTGTCCGCGCGGAAGGTATCGCGATCTTTGACATTACCACCGAGGCCAATTCGCTCCGGTATTTTCGAGACTACCGATATCGCGAACGTCACGACGGGTACATGATTTCGAGGCACAGCGTGTATCACCCCGAGACTCGCACACAGACCAACGAGTTTGTTTTTGAAGGACCCGACTTGCCTGGGCGAGTGAAGGAGATGCACCGGCAACAGATTTACTCGCTCAAAGAGGTTCTGCAGAGCATACCGGCGTTTGAGTGGTCGGTGCTGGGTGCATTTGACGGATACACACTGGATCCGCCGGACGATGACACCGAACGAATACACATCGTTATGCGTGCTCTCGGTTGAACAACAGGGGAGTGCATGGGCGACACCCCATTTCTCGCGTTCGATGGTGTGACTCTTCAGGGGCGCCGGGCACCCATCGTTGAGGATGTTTCCCTGTCTCTTGCGGCGGGCGCGTTTGGAGTCCTTTTCGGTCCAACCGGAGGGGGAAAGACGACGATCCTCAGACTGGCTCACCTCGAGCTCCGACCTACTGCGGGGCGCGTGAAAGTCGGGGATGCTTCCTCCGACCATCTCAGTGCGGGCGAAGCTGCCATGGTGCGTCGCGCCATCGGGATGGTGTACCAGGATTGCCGCCTTCTTTCGGACAGGTCTGCGAGTGAAAACATCATACTGCCGTTGCAGATTGCCGGTATGGCGACCGGAATGGCCCGACGTCGTGCACTCGAGGTTCTCGGTCAGGTTGGATTGGCGGGAAAACGAAGCATTTCTCCCCGTTACTTAAGCGGCGGAGAGTTGCAGAGACTTGCCCTTGCCCGTGCTCTGGCAATGGATCCCCATCTTTTGCTCGCGGATGAACCTACAGGCAATCTTGACTCGGACACCGCGGAAGAGATCATGACACTGATTCGTCGCATAAACGCGCGTGGAACCACCGTGCTTCTTGCCACCCACGATCTCAAGCTTATCGGGGGATATGGGTACCCCTGCTGGCGAGTGGAGGATGGCCACGCCGTGCAGGAGCAGCCGCGTTGACGGTTAGAGAGAGTGGCCTATCCGCGCGGGCCCAGGCTTTCAGGTGACCCCGTGCAACAGGTTCGAGCAGCACGCTTCACGTTCGCCTGACGACTTCCACCACATTTCCGGAAACGTCCTCCAGGTAGACGAACTCCACGCCGTCGCGGTGAACGCCCACGTTCCCGAACCGTTCTATGTCCTCCCTGTGGATGCCGATGTGTCGCGGATGGTGCCCGGGAAGTACGAAGGCGATACTGACGTTGGCGAAACGCACCAGCGCCCATGTGGCGTCCTGATATGCCACCTCGCATCTGAACCGGGAGCAATACCATTTCACGGCCTGTCCGATGTCGTCCACTACCACAGCGACGTGGTCCACCGTATCCGTATGATCGGACATTGGCGTAAACTCCGGCGCGCCTGTCATGCGGTCGAAGGGATGCAGGCGACAGGCAGTTCGAGAAGCGCGAGGACTTCGCAATCAAGTACTGCGAACGGATTCGGCTCGGGTACCGCGAGATTCAGCCCCTGGTCGCGCAGGAGCTTCGCGACATCGTCGCTTCTTCGCGAAAGCGCCCTTCCGATCCGTACGACGGAAAGCGCCCGAACGTCGCGTTTTTTCTCCAGCGCCACCATCAGACAACTGGCTGCCCGAGCCACCTCCTGAATCAACAGACCCGACGGAGACAGGGTTCCAAGAGCAGCGCACGCGCTGTCTGAACACCACACCATGCGCTCTTGATCTGTCATTCCAGACGATTTCAGGATTCCCGGCAACCGGGCAAAGCACTTTTCCCGGGCCGCAATGTCGTACCGCTCGAGCTGGTCGTCCGTTGTGAATGCAGCGACCAGATCGATGGCTTTTGCGAGTGTCAACGCCACCGCGATAGGTTCGGGAGAGAACTCGTCCGGTGCGTCCCATGTCTCCGCCGACGCGGCGCGATCCATCAATCGGCTCGCGAGTGACGCGTACCGTTCCCGCTGGAACAACCAGGCCGCGTACGCGAGGGATAACAGCGGCTCACACTGGTTGATGTGCCATGCCGGCTCCCTGGCGAAAACGTCGGGGTCCCGGGTGATACCTTCTGCGTGCGCTTCCACGGACCCAAGATACCGGACGTCCTGGAGGAGCTTCGATCGCATCCGCGATGCTTCGTCAGGCGACCACCACAGGCGGGGCGGTTTCTCCTGCATCGTTGAAATGGATTTCAGAATCGTACTGACATCGAATGCGGACATATTTTGGTTCCTGTCATTGTACTTTCAATTGGTTTCTCTTCACCTGATTCCGTGCAGTTTTTTGTATTCCGCCCAGTTCATTTTGAGCTGTAGAAACGACGCGAAATCAACCTGAAGCAAGAACGGATTGGTGCTGCGTTCAACCCCGATCGTCGAAGAAGGCCGGACACCGTAATCATGCCCGGGAAAGACGCGAGTAGTGTCGGGAAGTGACAGAAGCTTCGTGTGGAGGCTTTCCCATTCCTGTCGCGCTCCTTCGCCGAAGTCCGAACCGCCGACCTTGCCCACGAACAACGTATCCCCCGTGAATACCGCGTCTTCCACAAGATAGCACACATGCCCGCGTGTATGGCCCGGTGTGTGGATCACCGTGACGGAAAGTGTGCCCAGGGGAAGTGCATCGCCGTCATCTACACGGACATCACAGGTGCCTTCGCTCAAACGATGCATGACCACCTGTGCCCCGGTCAACTCTTTGAGTCGCGCGTTGCCGTTCGTGTGGTCAAAATGGTCGTGCGTCACCAGCACGTATTCCACACTGAAGCCGAGGGCAGTGGCTTTCTCCGCCACCAGATCCGGCGCGAATGAAGGGTCCACCGCAGCGCACACGCGCCGCATTTCGTCAGCAACGAGGTAGGAGAAATTCCTGTCACCGCCGGTTCGAATCTGTTCCACCAGCACGTTGCAACTCCCGGTTCGTCAGCCAGTTCTCATTAAAAATGCCCGTGTTCGCGTCTGTTTCCAAGACCGGCGAAAAACGCGCGCAACAGGCGGGTCCTGGAAGTCCACGCATGACGTGGTCAGGCAGCATCGGCCACAGGGATTGACGACGGGCGGGTGCTGATCGTCGAGCGGGCAATTCATTCACCCACATTCCCACGACGGCGGTTTGAGACACCCGAGCGCAGGAAGTACATTTAAATCGCGCGTTCAACCGGGTTCGGAGTTACGGAGGGCGAATTCATGGCACGTTCTATTCTCGCGTTATTCTCGCGCTCACCCTGGGGAGCCATTCAGGAACACATGCGATCGGTCAATCAGTGCGTGCAGTTGCTGGACCCGCTCATGGACGCTGTCATGGCAGGCAATCATGCCCGCACCGAAGAACTTGCCAAAGAGATCTCCGCTCTGGAACACGCGGCGGACGAGGTGAAAAATGAACTCCGCGACCATCTCCCGCGAAGCATTTTTCTCCCTGTTGCACGCGAGGACCTGCTGGAAATCCTTTCCACGCAGGACAGCATCGCCGATGCGGCGGAAGATGTCGGCATGATCGTAACGATGCGGAAGATGGAAGCGCAGAACGAGCTGCGAGACTTTCTTGATCCGCTTGTTCAGAAGACTCTTGAGTCCGTGTCTTGCTACTCGCAGGTGATAGGCGAAATCGACCGTCTTGTGGACGCGTCATTCGTTGGCAAGGAAGCTCAGCGCGTGATGGACCTGATTCGGCAGGTGAGCACGCTGGAACACGAAGCGGACCTCGCGCAGGAGGCACTTTCACGCCGGCTTTTTGAAATCGAGGACCTTCTCAAACCCGGTGCGCTCTTCATGTGGATTGAAATCATCCGCCGCCTGGGCAGTGTTGCCAACAGGGCGGAAAAAGCGGCGAATCGCCTCCGCATGTTTCTCGCAACGTAACGTTCGTTCCGTGCCATCTCTCTCGTTCGGGAGCCTTCGTGTTTGACCCCTGGGTTTTCACCGCATGCGGTCTGATCGCGGGACTGTACATGGCGTGGACAATCGGCGCGAACGATGTCGCCAACGCCATGGGTACATCCGTCGGGTCCAAAGTACTTACGCTTCGGACCGCCATACTGGTAGCGGCGGTTTTTGAGTTTTCCGGCGCGTTTTTCGCCGGTGGACAGGTGACGAATACCCTGAGATACGATGTCATCAACGTGCACGTTGTGGAAAAGATCGGGCATACGATGGGCGTGGGAATGCTGGCGGCGCTTCTGGCGTCGGCCGCCTGGCTTCACCTTGCAACCTGGCGTGGCTGGCCGGTATCCACCACGCATTCGATCGTTGGCGCCGTGGCGGGTTTTGGGTTCGCGGCCAGTGGAGCAGATGCCGTCCACTGGAGCACTCTCGCGAGGATCGGGACGAGCTGGGTGATTTCTCCGGTCCTGGGAGCGATTGGGGCATGGGCGCTGTTCATCATCGTTCGGAAACTGGTGTTCGGAACCGAACATCCGGCGGCACGCGCAAGAATCGTTACGCCTGTGCTGATCGGGGTGGTAGGTGCGGTGCTTACCCTTTCGATGATTTACAAGGGTTTGAAGAACCTTCATTTGAACCTGCCTCTCAACCAAGCCCTTCTGCTGGCCGCCGTTATCGGCGCGGTTGCAGGCTTTGCGGGAAAACTTCTGCTGGCGCGGAAGCTTGTTGACGTGGGAGAGGGGAGCAGAGAGGACGAAATCTCAGCCGTGGAACGTCAGTTCCGGTCGTTGCAGATAGTCACGGCGTGTTACGTCGCGTTCGCGCACGGGTCAAACGACGCGGCAAACGCCATAGGACCCATGGCTGCCGTCCTGACGTCGGCCGGAAGCGATTTTCTGCGGAATTTCGGGGACCCGACCACCGTGCTTCTCGCGCTGGGCGGGCTTGGCATTGTTCTCGGGCTGGCGACGTATGGGTACAAGGTGATATACACGATCGGCAGCAAGATAACCGAAGTCACACCGAGCCGCGGTTTCGTCATGGAGTTCAGTACGGCGTCCGTCGTGTTGCTCGGATCGAAACTCGGTCTGCCTGTTTCGACTACGCACATCATCATAGGGGCGGTGGTTGGCGTCGGGTTTGCCAGAGGTATGTCCGCACTCAACACCAGAATGGTCGGGCAGATTATATGGTCATGGGTGATTACACTGCCCTCCGCCGGGCTTCTTGCCGCTCTGTTCTTCTATGCGCTCCGTACGGTTTTTCTCTAGCGCGTCGGCGTCGGCCTGCGGTTGAACAGGTCGAAGAGCTGTTCCGATCCTCCTGAAATCATGAATCCGCGTTGCCCACGGACGTTCCACGCGATATCCAGCCTTGCAACACGCCCTGTGGCGGCTCTGTTGTTGTACACGCGGATCCCGGCACCGATGTCCGCACGAATGTCCCGCAGGTCAACACGTCTGTTGGGCGGCCAGACGTACCCCGCATCCGCGAACACAACAAAACCCAGTCGGTATACGAGCGCACGCACCGGAGAAAAGATCCGGTCCTCAGCATTCAGGACGACTCTGCGGTTGCCTTCGAAAACGTTCGCGCTGTAACCTCGCAGCCCTCTATCCCCCCCGAGAACAAGCTGGTAAGGGCCATCCATGCGCTCTCCGCTTCGCCAGTTGACATTGAACGCAAAAGTCTGCCACGGAAGCCCGGTGTAGTAATGATGCAGGAATGCTGATACCTCACGGTTTGACCATGCACTCCTTCCGGTACCCTGGTCGTCGGCAATGCGAGTGCTGACCTGAAGGCGTGCTGCAGTCACGTGTTCGCCGCGAACCGTGCACCATTCGGCGAATGCTCCGGCGAGCCCGTAAGGATTGTGTGTCGGTTGGGACGGCAGACCGAACCCTGTGGTAAGACCAATGTTGGTGCCCGATTCGACGTCCTCTACGGCATCGTAATCGTCCAGGTTGCGAAGTTTGTGAAATGCGCGGGTTTGTTGCCTGCTCATCGTGAAAGACAATTCATACGCAACCCGTGAAATGCGGATTGTGTCCCTGGGCAACCACGTTGCGAAGAGCAAGGGGGTGTCCGTGTGCCTCGTATCCCGCGACCTGAGTGCGGCCTGCAACCTGGTGCGTTTCGCGGCTTCTCCCCACGCATGGGCCACCCAGGCATACGTGTCTGTCGTCGTAACAGGAAGCTCCGCGACAGGCACCTTGTCGCGCCACAGACGCATCCTGCCGGTGAAATGGTAAAACTCGACTCCGCCGGCGTTTCGCGTGTGCGTGGTGGTGAACGGACGCGCCAGCGCAGTCATGAACTCGTTTCCAAGGTATGCGCGCGATGCAGAAACCTGAAAGACAAAACGCGAGCCTATGAGCCTTGGGTCCTTGTACTGGAAAAGCCATTCCGTTTCCGTTGTTCCGCGTGACCGGTTTCGTTCTCGCTCGTATTGTGCGGCGATTTCCTTCCCGAAACCCAACAGGTTCTTCTCCGTGACCAGCGCTCCTATTCTGTCCGACCCGCCGCCGCTTTCCGAAATCCATCCTGCGGCGAGGCTGAAATTGTCGCTGGTGCGCACAAGGACCCGCACGCCGTTTGAATCCGCGGGATACGTTTCTATCGTAGCTTCGTTGATGAACGAATACGCTCGAAGGTTCCGTTCAGACTCGTCAAGGGATTTCTTTCGCAAGGTGTCGCCAACGGCGAACAGGAGTTCGCGCTCGACGACGTGTGGTTTCGTTTTGATGTGGAGCGCGTTGAGTGTGGCGTAGGTCCATCTCGATAAGCGTCTCCGCGTGTGCACTGCTTCTTCCCACCACGGCGGAACCACGTCTCCCGGTACGACGTCCACCTGAGTTATCACGCGCCCCTGGTGGAGCGCCGTGGAATCGATAGCCGGAAATTGCTGCGGAAATGCCTGAGATGCGCAGAAAAAGGACATTGCCAGCACAAGTGCCCCATTCATCACTGCGGAATCCCATGGTGTGGGACGGTGTTCGCCATCTCGATCGCCAGATTGATAACTCGTTTCGCTACTCCGGGTTGGCCCATTTTCGTTCTGATTTCTCTGGCCTTTTCCGTCCAGAAACCTGGAGGGCGCTCAACCGCTGTTGCCAGCGCCGATGCGATTCGAGAAGGTTCCGCGTCCACCTGAATACATTCAGGGTACGCGTCTGAACGGAGCAGAATGTTGGGGAGTCCTATCCATCTGGTGTGAACGAGGCGCCGCGCTACACTGTACGTCAGCCAGTCTGTGCGGTACGCAATCACCATCGGGATCCCTGCCAGGGCCGCTTCGAGAGTGGCTGTTCCCGCGCAGGCAACACATGCCCGGGCCTCCATCCAGAGCTGCGCAAGGGGCGAGGTGGTGATTGGTAACGGTGCCCTGCCTGCTCGCAGGAGAGCGGCGTGGATCCACCCGGCATGGCGGTCTGTCGGCGCCCGGAACACGCAAGGCGCCCCCAGGCGTCGGCCGACATCAGCGAAAACGGCCGACAGGCGGTCAATTTCGGATTTTCTACTTCCGGGGAGCAAAACAAGTAAGTCTCCGCCTCGCCGCTGTTCCCGGGGTTCGGGGAGCTCATCCACGAGGGGATGTCCCTCCCAGACGACGCGACCGGTCTCCATTGGAGGCGCAAAGTACGCGCGTTCCCAGTCGAACAACGTTACAACCCGCGCGCAAAGGTGAGCAATTGCCCGAGCGCGCGACCTTCTCCACGCCCACACCTGAGGTGGGCTGAAATACACTGTAGGTACGCCGGAGTCCCTGACGAGGCGCAGAAAAGGAATGTGGAAATCGGGCGCGTCAATGACTATTGAGACGTCAGGTTGGCGAGACCGATACTGGCGTACGCTTCGAGCCATCAGGGAGCAGTATTCGGGGAAGCGCGCAAGTGGTTCGGCGAACCCCATGGCACCGTCCGGCGCACGGGTGCCGTCTGCGCCCGCATCACGCATAAGCGGCCCCGAAATGCCCTCAACCCTGGCGTTCGGAGCCAGACTGGCGATGGCACGTACCAGGGCAGCACCCCACCGGTCGCCGGAAGGCTCAAGAGCTGAGATCCAGAAGTTCATTACCTGTTCCGCCGAAGGTTGTTCCGTACGAAACTTGATACCACGGAAACAACCAGAAATGCGAACACAGACTGGTAGGTGCGCCGTTCGCTGCGCAGCGCGGTTCGAACGCCGAACCGGTTGGCCCTGACAGGAATTCCCCGGCGGGGCACCCCTCCCTGTTCCCAGGCGACAATGGGCGCGTAGAAGAGGAACGCGAGCACGGGAAACACAAACGGCAGCCATCGTTTCCCCGCTCCTGAAAACAAAACAAGCCCTTCAGAGAGTACGGCATTTGCCAGGTAGAGGGGGTGGCGAAAGTACGCGTAAGGACCGCCGATAGTTCGAAACGCAGGCCCTTCCCCGCGGGATCGTGATTCCCCTCCGATGTACAGGACCGCCCACAGTCTGATGGCGAGGCCGATCAACACCAGCAACGCACCTGCAACGCGCCGACCTCCTCTGATTCTGGAGGAAAGTGCCACCGCAATCGCAAGAGGAACCGGAAGCACGTCCCTGTGCGTGAAAAGGAATCCCCCGAGAACCGCCAGTCTGGCCATTTTAGCGGATGACGCCTCGCTGTGATCTCTCCACGAACGCAACAAACCGGTCGCGCTCCGGGCTGGGTTCGAGGTCGTTGGACCGGCTCAGGGCCTGTGCGGTGTTGAGACGGGAGCGGAAAAACAGCCGATATATCGCCCTCAACCGGCGAAATTGCTCCGCAGTGAACCCGTGTCTTCTCAAACCGACCACGTTCAACCCGTACGGGCGGAGCGGTTCTCCGGCGGCCAGAATGTAGGGCGGAACGTCCTGCACTGCGCGGAAACCGCCCGCGACGTAACTGTAAGCGCCTATCCGAACAAACTGGTGTACGGGAACGAGCGCGCTTATGGTGGCAAAATCCTCCACCACGACATGTCCGCCAAGCGTGGCTCCGTTCACAAGGATGACGTCGTTTCCCACGGTGCAGTCATGGCCCACGTGAACGTATGCCATGAGAAGACATCTTGCCCCGATTCGTGTGGTTCCATCTCCTCCCCGGTCCTGGAGAACCGAGCCGCTGTTGAGGGTAGTGAATTCCCGAATGACAGTATCATCACCTACTATCAGGAACCCTTCACGCGACGGCTGGGGCTTCGTCTGGGGAATCGTGCCGAGGCAGGCGTGGGAAAACACCTGAACCCTCGCGCCCAGCCGAACACCTGATGCGATAAACGCATGTGAACCGATTGTGCAACCATCATTCGCGACAGCACCGGCCTTCACAATCGCAAACGGTGCCACCGTGACACCCGAACCCAGTTGTGCGGTTTCGTCCACAACGGCGCGGGTATCCACGTGGTTCACGGCTGTTCCTCCCCTCGAACACGCAGAACGGCAGTCAGTACGGCCTCCGACGCGATTTCCCCGTTGACGCGCGCCTCCCCCTTGAGCACGAAAAGTTCGCGCCGTTGTTTCAACACCCCAACGTCAAGAAGCAATTGATCTCCCGGCCTGACGATGCGGCGGAATTTCGCGCCGTCTATCCCGCGGAAAAAGACGTCAAGTTTCGTCGCGTGACGGTCTGCCGCAAGTCTATGGAACAGCAGCACTGCTCCAGTCTGGGCGAGCGCCTCCAACTGAAGCACACCCGGCATCACGGGTTCCGACGGCCAATGCCCGGCAAAATACGGTTCATTGATCGTGACGTTCTTCAGGCCCGTAATGCCGTCTTCCCGGATTCCGACGATCCTGTCAACCAGAAGAAAGGGGTACCGGTGCGGAATCCGGTCCATAATGTCGCGAATATCGAGCACTGTGGGTGCGTTAACCGCGGCGCTCATCGTTCCAGCTCCTTTTGCGAATGCGTGTGCTTTCCGATTTCGCGCAGCAGTTGGTGATTCAGTTCGTGCCCGCTGGAGCGCGCATGTATCGCACACGGGGAAAGGTTTCCTGCCAGCATGAGATCACCAAGGAGGTCGAGCAGTTTGTGTCGCGCAAACTCATCAGAATATCTCAGCATTTGTCCTCTTGCCAACCCTTTTTCCCGCTGCGGCTCGTTTTCCATCCACGGGCGCAGCGCGGGATCGGGAAGCAAGGACACGTCGTCAACCCACAGAAGTGCGTTTTGCGGAGTCCCACCCTTGATCATCCCGAGTTCTCGGAGTTTCAACGCATCGCTCAAAGTACAGAAAGTGCGGGCCGGTGCCACATGCTGCCGGAAGTCCGTCTCCTCTGTCCATTCTGCGTGTTGTTCAGAGCCGTCGAAAAAATGACCGGAGTACTCCACTCGCCATTTCTTCGACGGAGCCATTGTGATACAGGCCCCTGCGCGGGCAACGTTGATGGGGGGCAAGGGATTCCGGGCGATGGAGGCACCCTGTAATTCCCGCACTCCTGAAACGGAAAACGCCTCGCACCAGATCTCCGCGCTCCCATCGCCGATCGGTAGCTCTTCCGAGTCCAGTTTCACGACGAGATCGGTAATGCCGGTACCCCAGCACGCGGCAAGCAGGTGTTCCGGCGTCATCACGGCTGCATCGCCCTGTTCCAGCCTCGTGCATCGGAAGGATGAAACGAGATTCGACGTTGTCGCGGAAACGCGGGGATTTCCCGGAAGATCCGAACGGACGAAAGTGATTCCGGGTCGATCAGCGGGAAGGAGACGTACCGTCACGTCCGTGCCGGTGTGGATCCCGCGTCCACGTACGGTGACGCATCTGCCGACTGTGTATCGCATCAGTCTTCGAGATGGTTCTTGCCGGGACGACCGGAAAGGGCTTTTTCCAACGCAGAGACGCGGGAAACCAGTTCCTCGAGATGCATCAGGTGGGTTTCGGCGCGGCGCTGCTGAATTAACTGGCGGGCTGGATGCCCCGCGATACTGCCCGACGCGGATTTCATGACCCCGGATTTTGCGCCGATGCGAGTGCCGGCAGCGATGGAAATGTGCCCGGCCACGCCAGCCTGTCCTCCCATTTGTACGCCGTCCCCGATGCGTGAACTTCCGGAAAACCCGCACTGCGCCGCCACGAAGACTCCTTTTCCGATTTGCACGTTGTGTCCGACGTGGATGAGGTTGTCGAGCTTGCTTCCCCGGCCAATCCGTGTGGTTCCGAGGGTTCCGCGGTCCACGGTGCAATTCGCGCCGATTTCGACGTCATCTTCGATGACGACAGTCCCGACGTGCGGGAAACGTTTCTGTTGGCCATCAACCGCGACGAAACCGAAGCCGACGCTTCCAATCACTGTTCCGGGGCCTATGCGGACTCGGTCACCGATTTGAACCCGGTCGTGAATCACGGCATTTTCCTCTATCACCGCACCGGCACCAACATGCACCTCTTCCCCGATTCGCACGCCGTCACGGATTACGGCGCGTTCGCCAATTGCGGTGCCGTTACCGATGGTGACAAACGCACCGACATATGCGCTTTTGTCGACTTTTGCAGTGGAAGCCACGATTGTCTGCGGCGAAAGGAAGGATTCCAGCGCCGTCGGTGGATGGAGCAACATGACGGAGCGATACATCGCGGCGCCGGGATCAGGCACGCCGAGGCACCTGGCGCTGGGGACGTCCGGCGTACCCGGACGGGCCAGAATTGCTCCGGCTTCGCTCGAACGAGCTTCCGCCGCGAATCTGGGGTCGGCGAGGAACGAGAGCTCCGTGGCGCCGGCTTCAGCGAGGGGTGCCACCCCCGTGATGACGAGGTCGGGATCGCCGTTCCATTCCGCTCCCAGAAACGCCGCCAGTTGGACGACCGGGATCGGCGTCATCTGGTTTCCTCACCGGAACGCGGACTATTGCTGATTCAGCGCCTGAATCACGGCGTTTGTCAGATTGTTTTGTTCTTTGTTTTTGATGAAAGCGACCGCGACGCCATCCAGCACAACATCAATACCCCGTTCGTTTGCGATCCTCTCCACAATCTGAAGGACGCGCTCGTCGATCGGTTGGATTGCCTGAATCTGCTGTTGCTGAAGCTCCTGTTGCGCCTGACCAGCCCATTGTTCGTATTCGGTGACCTTCTGCCGGATCTGCGCTTCGGATTGTGTACGCCGTTGCTCAGTCATCAGACTGGCCTGGCGTTGCAGTTGCTCCTGCAATCGCTGGATTTCTCCCTGCTTCGTCTGGGCTTCCTGCTGACGCTGCTGGCTCACCTGCTGAAGCCGCTGCAGGGCTTCAATGTAGGGTTGTCCCTTCTCGCGAATTTCATCCATGTAGATGACCGCCACTTTGAAGC
Organism: Candidatus Latescibacterota bacterium; assembly: GCA_022706085.1. GTDB lineage: Bacteria > Latescibacterota > MWCZ01 > MWCZ01 > MWCZ01 > MWCZ01. The sequence goes on from JAKJDF010000003.1 coordinate 236,223, forward strand.
TCTGCGCCTGTGCGCGGGATGCGCCCAGGAAAAGGCTGCAGAATGCCGCTACAACAGGAACCACCCATCTCATCTTGCGCATACGGACAATCTCCTTCTGGAAATCGTGGTTACGGAAATCGCTTACCTCATGATGGTCGGGCCAAACTGGAAGTGCGTTTCCCACCCGCCTCCACCGGAGTAAGGATCCGGGTCAACCCCTTTTGCGAAGTCGAGGCCGATGACGCCGGCGAGGGGAAGAATGAATCGCGCACCGAATCCATATGAGCGCTTCAGTCGGTAAGGGTTCATCTCCGCAAGGCCGCGCCAGGCATTTCCAGCGTCAGCAAAAAGGACGCCGTAGATCTGTTGTTGAACAACGGGGAAACTCAACTCCGCCGATGTAAGCAACATCGTGTAGCCGCCGGTACTGCTGCCGTATTCGCTCTTCGGCCCGACAGCGTAGTCGTAATATCCACGAATCTGCCCGTCAAAACTCACGCCGCCCGGCCGGAATCGCTCGCTGAGGGGTACGGCCAGCGGTTGGGCGGTGTTGATCTGGCCAAATGTGGTTTTGAGAGCCAACGCGGGGCCCCAACCCTTGATTTCGAACAACGGCAGAAAGTAGTCAAGTTCAATCGTGTGCTTCCGGTAAGAGACATCCCCGCCGACCGGTCCGCCCGCCATCTGCAGGTCGTAGGAGAAATACGTCCCGTCAGTGGGGAAGAGAGGCAGATTTCGCGAATCTCGCACATAACCGATTCCCACTGCAGAACTTATAAGATGAGGATCGGATGGATTGCTGATGTAGGCGAGTTTGTCGGCGTCGGTGTAATCGAGGGGGAATGTGTAGTCCTCGGTGCGGAGTGAGTAGCTTGCGTACACGCGGGAGTAGTCGTCGGGCCAACGGAGACGCCTGCCGGCACGCAGACTGAACCCCCGGCTCTCCTCGGTAACGTCGTACTCCCTGCGGGTGTTGAACAGTGTCACGGAGCCCGATGTCGGAGTATCAAACAGCCAGGGCTCAGTAAAACTCAGATAGAAACTTGTCGTAACCTGGCCAAACTCCCACTGGAAATCGGCCTGTTGACCGTTTCCTCTGAGATTGGGGATGGAAAGACCGATTGAACCGACCCATTTGTCGGTTTCGCCGTAACCGACTGCCATGTTGACCGTTCCGGTCGGCTTTTCCTTCACTGTCATGGTAACGTCGACGTTTCCGCCGGCGGCCGGTCTGACATTGGGCTCGACGTTTTCGAAGTAGTTGAGGTAGAAGACGTTCCGGTTGCTCCGCTCGAGATCCGAACGACGAAAAATGTCGCCCGGCACAAGGGTCATTTCACGCCGGATAACTTTGTCCTTTGTCTTGTCGTTCCCCAAAATATCGACGAACTGAACCCGGGAAGGTTCGGATTCTACAATGCTGAAGGACACGTCGACAGTATCTCCGCGGGGGGTTTCCATGATTCCGGGGTCCATTGACCAGTAGCCTTGTTCCTGGTACGCGGATGACAGACGAAACACTGCTTCGTCGAAGGCTTCCCGGTTGTAGACGTCCCCCTCACGGAGGCGAAGAACACGATGCACCTGCTCATCAGACAGCAACAGGTTGCCAGCCCACGTGATGCGTCCGAAATGGTACTGCGGGCCTTCGTCGACAAACAGGTCGATGAACAGTTTCTTTTTGGAGTCATCCAGGTACACTGAATCGCGAACAATCGCCGCTTCGCGGTACCCGAATTTGCGATAGAAGGACAGGATCTTCTCTTTGTCTTCCCGCAGTTTTTCCTCGTCGAAATCAGCCGACCGCCACCAGCGGTTCTGTCGCGTGCTCATCTGATCTCGCAGTTTCCGTGGGTTGAAGGCGCGTGCTCCGATGAAACGAATCCGCTCCACCTGCACGCGGTCGCCTTCTCGGATGGCAAGGTTCAGGTCCACCCTGCCGGGCCCGGCGGGTTTCTGTTCCGGGACGACTCGCGCGAGGTAGTACCCTTTGTCCCGGTACTCCTTTTGGATATCCGCGATAGCGCGGGTCAGAGCCTGTGGGTTAACCACCTGACCCGGCAGTATCCGCACTTTTTTGGAAATGTCATCCCGTTTGAGTTTTCGATTTCCCGAGAATGTGAGGTTATTGAGAACAGGGTATTCAGTAACCTCAATGATCAGCTTCTCGCGATTGATTCCGATCGCTTCTCGTTTGATCACGACGTCGTTGAACACGCCTGTTGCATACAGGTTCCTGATCGCCGCCTGGATCTGCGGGATGAGGATTTCCGCGCCGGTGGAAAGCCCGGACGCGGAACGAATAAGTGTTTCGGATGCGCGGATATTGCCACGAACAATCAGGCTGTCAACGCGTGCCGCGCGGGAAAGGCTCCACGTGCACAGGCACAGCAAAATCCCCGGTACCAAGATTCGGTGATGCTGCACGATTCGCGGACCTCACGGGAGGGATCAGGGTGTTTGACCACATCGATTCTCGGGCCTTCGTTCCGCCCGGGAAAGACTAAAAATACGGTGTGACGAGTTTCCTGCACAGTGGCCGGCGCCGAAGAAGTGGTCGGAGAATTGAGACGACATGCACATGTGACGCGGAGGGTTTCAACCCGGTTCCATCGACACAGAGCGTGCAGCAGCGCACGGCGGAGTCATTTGCGTATCATATGGTACGGGCGGGCAAGATTGTGGACACGCCCGTGACGCTCGCCAGGAAAAGTGCTTCGCGGTTCCGCACATGGCACATTCGAGTCGGGGAGTAACAGTTTGATGCCTGAAACTAGCCGTTCCTTCGTTCTTGTGCTTCATACGCACCTGCCTTACGTCCTTTCTCACGGCAAGTGGCCCCACGGGATGGACTGGCTGAATGAGGCCGCCGCTGAGTGCTACCTGCCTTTGTTGAACGCGTTTGAGCGAATGGTATCCCGAGGTGTTTCGCCGCGCGTAACAATCGGGATTACGCCGGTTCTTGCGGAACAACTGGCTGATCCGGCGTTCAAGGATGATTTCGGCGGGTACCTGCGGATGAAAGCGGAAGCTGCGGAGACTGACGAAGCGTATTTCCGCAAAATTGGCGACACTCAGCGTGAAGAACTGGCTTGCTACTGGCAGAAGGTGTACCGCCAACTCCTCGATGATTTCGAGGCCTACTCGCGAGACATCATCGGTTCGTTTCGAGAGCTGCAGGACGGCGGGCACATAGAGATCATGACGAGTGCGGCGACGCACGGGTATCTTGCACTTCTGGGAAAAGACGAATGTGTCAGGGCGCAGGTTCGACAGGGGGTGGAAACGTACCGGCGTCACTTCGGGCGATCACCCAGAGGGATCTGGCTCCCGGAATGCGCGTACCGCCCGCCGTACAAATGGACCACGCCTGTGCCTTCGGAGATAGAACCCGCGGAAAGACTCGGCATAGATTCAATTCTAAGCGATAACGGCCTCGAATACTTCGTGCTCGATACGCATCTTTTGCGGGGCGGCAAGGCTATCGGGGCCTACATTGACCGCTTCGGCGCGTTGAAGGCCCTCTGGGAGCAGTTCGAAGAGGCGTATCCGGACGCAAAAAAGGAGCGCGACCTCAGCCCTTTGCTGCCGTATTACGCGGGAGGAGTTCTGCCTGGCCAGAAACCCGTGGCCTTCTTGACCCGTCATCCGGAGTGCAGTCTCCAGGTGTGGTCTGGAGAATGGGGATACCCGGGAGACGGGGCATATCTGGACTTCCACAAGAAGCACTTTCCCGGCGGGCACCGCTACTGGGCGGTAACAGGACGCCGTGTTGACCTTGGCGACAAGGTTCTTTACAACCCGGCTGCGGTCGAAGCCAGGCTGGAGGAAAATGCGGACCATTTTGTGGAGCTTGTCGGAAAAGCGCTTGACAGCCAGGGTGCGGGGAATTCCGCGCTTGTCTGCGCTCCTTTCGACACTGAATTGTTCGGACACTGGTGGTTTGAAGGGCCGCGCTGGATCGAGAAAGTGCTGAGCAAAATGGCAAGGCGTGCCGATTATCAACCCGCGACCTGCAGCGATGCCTTGAAGGCGATTCCCCCGCGGCAGATCCTGAGCGTACCGGAGGGTTCCTGGGGGGAGGGTGGGTACCACTACATCTGGCTGAACGATTTGAACAAGTGGACGTGGACGCATGTATACGATGCGGAACGAACATATTGCGCACTTGCTGAGAAGCTTGCGGCGAGCGTTCTGCCCGATGTGCAACGCGTGCTGAAACAGGCGGCGCGGGAGCTTCTCCTGTTGGAGTCGTCGGACTGGCAATTTCTCATCAGTACATGGTCCGCCAGGGACTATGCGGAACTGAGGTTCACACACCACTGGGAGACAATCAAGCGCCTTTTCGGAATGCTGGAAAGTCTGGTGCGGCGTGAGCGTCTTGAGGAGAGTGACTGGCTTTTTGTTGAGGAATGTGAGGCCAAAGACGGCCTTTTCCCCGACGTGGAGCCCGGATGGTGGATGCCGGAAAAACACGTGCCGCCCGGCACCAGTTGAGGGGAGGATGCACATGCATCGGGAAATAAGGGTGCTCATGGTCGCGGCGGAGGGAGTCCCGTTCGCGAAGACGGGGGGCCTTGCAGACGTTGCTGGTGCTCTGCCCTACGCCCTTGCTCAGCGCGGGTGCAGCGTTCGGTGCTTCATGCCGCGCTATCGCCAGGTGGATCTCGAGAAGTTCGGCCTCCGGATGCTTCTGACCCGGCGCACAGTTTCGTTTGCGGGGGCGGAAGTTGCGTACAGCGTTTTCGCGGCTCCTGCAGAGAGGGGCGTGGAGTGGTTGTTTCTGGACGCACCGGATTTCTACGACCGGGAGGCGTTATACGGTTCCTACGGTGAAGATTACCCGGATTCATGCGAGCGCTTCGCGTTTTTCTGTCAGCAGGCACTGGCGACCGTTCGCGAGCTGAACTGGCGCCCTGACGTTGTGCACTGCCACGACTGGCAATCGGGGCTGATTCCCGCCTACCTCAAACTGAAAACGCGAACAGGTATTGTCGACACGTTCGACCCGTTTTTTTCGAACATCAGAAGCCTTTTCACGATTCACAACATTGGTTATCAAGGGATGTTCAGCGCGGATAAGCTGTGGATTACCGGGTTTTCGCCGGAGCATTTCACGTATGACAAACTCGAATACTGGGGCTCGATCAACTTCCTCAAAACGGGCATCGTTTTTGCGGACCACATTTCCACGGTGAGCAAGCGCTACAGCGAAGAAATCCAGACTGAAGCCTTCGGCAGGGGTTTGGATGGCGTATTGCGAGCACGATCAGCGGATTTGACGGGAATCCTGAACGGCATCGACGTGGAAACGTGGAATCCGGCGACGGATCCGCACATCGCGGCGAATTTCACGGCGGAGGACCTGCGGGGGAAGCGGGAATGTCGGCGCGCGCTGTCGAAAGAGGTGGGGCTGAACCCCCGCGTTCGCATCCCGCTCATTGGCGTCATCAGCCGGCTCGAGGAGGAAAAGGGCTTCGATCTTCTTTTGTCTGCCATTCCTCGTATCATGGCGATGGGCGCGCAAATGGTCGTTCTGGGGACGGGTTCTTCCGAGTATCACACGATGCTTTCCCGGATGGCGCGACGTTACTCGGGGCAATTTGCCGCGGTGCTCGCCTTCAACCCTGTGCTCGCACACCGGATCGAGGCGGGTGCCGACATGTTCTTGATGCCCTCGAAATATGAGCCGTGCGGGCTCACCCAGATGTACAGCATGCGGTACGGCACCGTACCTATTGTGCATGCCACCGGCGGGCTTGCGGACACCGTTACGAACTATGATGGACGAACGAAGCGAGGGAACGGTTTTTCTTTCTCGCGGTACTCAGTGGGCGCGCTCCTGACCGCCGTGCGTCGCGCCATGAAGTTTTTCAGCGACCGCGAGAGGTGGGAGTCGATCATGCGGGCGGGCATGCGGCAGGATTTTTCCTGGTCTGCAGCCGCCGAGCAATACCGCGCGCTCTACGACCGCCTGCTGACACGCGCGGATCGTCCTACTATGTGAACCGTTCCACTGCAACCGCAACGCCGCTTTCGTTGTTTGAGGGGGCTACCCAGTCGGCCTCAAGGCGCGCCTCTTCAGGGCCGTTTGCCATCATCACGCCAATCCCTGCCCACCGAACCATGCCAACATCATTGAGATTGTCACCGATTGCGAGGACTTCGGTTCGAGAAATCCCGAGAACATCGCAGACGCGCGTCAGGGCTTTCTCTTTGGCAGTTCCACGGGGGTACAACCCCATCAGTGCGCTGCCGGCGACCGAGGAGCTCATGTTCGTAATCGCGACCACTTCATCCAACGTGACGAAATCCTGGCCCGCGCGCACAACACGGTCTGCGTCATCGAACACTTCGAGGTGAGAAACTTCCGGCGTAAGAACGGAACGAATGTCGTCAACGTGCGTTACGTGGGCGCCGTGTCGCGTGCGGAACTCAATCATCCCCGGAGCCGCTTTGGCCCCGGTTTGCCACCACAGGCAATGGGCACGCGGATACACCTCGTACACGACAGGTGCAAGCCCGTGCCGTTCGAGTATATCGAGCGCGGCGAGCGCGGTCGGCTTTTCCATGGAGCGAACATAGACCGCGTTCCCCGATGGATCGATTACGAGCGACCCGTTTTGAACGACCAACCACAACGGCAAACCCAGTGGATCAGATATGGCTCGTGTTGATGGGAGATCCCTTCCGCTGCACAACGCCACGGAAATCCCGCGTTCCACGAGGTCCCGGAGGGCGGCCTGGTTTGCGTGCGAAAGCTCTCTCCTGTCGTCCAGAAGAGTACGGTCGATATCTATCGCAACGAGTCTGATAGCCATGCAGTCACCCGGGATTTGGATCGCGTCAAGTTGTTCAAACGGACTCTGAATGAGCGGTACACGCAGGAGCGTGTCAACCCACGGGCGTTTCCCGGCGTACCGCAGTTAGGTATCTTCTTTTCGTGTCGTTCACGGGTTGCGATGAGAATCAGTTGGTAAGAGAGGGGATCTGCGTTGGAATTCGCGGGAGACGCGATCGCTGATACTGCTGTTCCTGCAGTTGCCGGAGCGTTCACACCGGCGCAGGTTGTTGCGTATCTCGATCGGTTCATTGTGGGGCAACATAAGGCCAAGCGGGCGGTAGCAATCGCGTTACGAAACAGGTGGCGGCGCCAACGAGTCGAAGGGAATCTTCGCAACGAAATCACGCCCAACAACATTCTGATGATCGGCCCGACAGGGGTGGGCAAAACCGAAATTGCACGGCGTCTCGCCGCGCTTGCCGGTGCTCCGTTTGTCAAGGTCGAGGCTTCGAAATTCACCGAGGTCGGGTATGTCGGGCGGGATGTTGAATCCATGGTCCGCGACCTTGCCGAGGCTGCAATCAGCCTGGTTCGGTCGGAACGACTGGAATCGGTTCGAGAACCGGCCCGGAGAGCCGCACAGGATCGCCTGCTCGACGTACTGCTTCCGCCGGGGTCCGGCGATGGACAACCCGCAGGCGAAGCAGACGAGGGAGCACGGGAACGGGTTCGACGGCGACTCCGAGCCAAACTCGAAGCGGGTGAATTCGACGAGCGGATAGTGGAACTGGATTTGCCGCAGAACAGGATGCCGCTTCTGGAGGTTTTCACCCCGCAGGGCGGTATGGAGGAAATGGGGATGAACCTCGGGAGCGTGTTCGGCAACATGTTCCCGCAGCGAACGAAGCGGCGCAAAGTGAAAGTGAGGGAGGCGCTCAGGATACTGGAGCAGGAGGAAGCCGGCAAACTCGTTGACAACGAGGATGTAACAAACGAGGCCATTCGCAGGGCGGAAGAACTTGGGATAATATTCATTGACGAACTCGACAAGGTTGCAGGACGTGAGGGGAAGGGAGGTCCAGATGTTTCCCGTGAGGGGGTGCAGCGCGATCTCCTTCCTGTAGTGGAAGGCACCACCGTCAGTACGAAACATGGTGCCGTGCGGACCGACCACGTCCTTTTCATTGCCGCCGGTGCGTTCCATGTGGCGAAGCCCGGCGATCTGATATCCGAGCTACAGGGGCGGTTTCCGATTCGTGTTGAACTGGATAGTCTCGACGCCGACGATTTCGTCAGAATCCTCACGGAACCGCAGAATGCCCTCGTGAAGCAGTACACTGCTCTTCTGGAGACGGAAGGCGTGAAGGTCGAGTTTGTTCCGGAAGCGATCCGGAGGATAGCCGAAGTTGCGAACGAAGTGAACTCACGAGCGGAAAACATAGGAGCCCGACGGCTCCACACCGTGATGACGGTTCTTCTTGATGACATTCTGTTTGCCGTTCCGGACGAGCAGATTCGGGAGGTAGTTATTACCCCGGAACGGGTTGAAACAAGACTCCGATCTATTTTGCAGGACGACAACCTCAGCCGCTATGTGCTATAGGAAAATGGTCATGAAACCAGTACGGCATCTTGTCTCAATGAGCGACTTTTCCAAAGAAGAGATCAACGGACTTATCGATCTCGCCCGGAAGCTGCGGGTAGAGTGGCGATCCGGAATTCCACGGCATACACTCGCGTCCAAGACGTTGGCGATGGTTTTCGAGAAGCCATCTCTCCGAACCAGGGTGACGTTTGAAAGTGGAATGACGCAACTCGGTGGCCACGCGATTTACCTTGCGCCGGGTGACATCCAGATCGGAAAGCGAGAACCGGTGGCCGATGTCGCGCGGAATCTTTCCCGCTGGGTGCAGGGCATCATGGCGAGAACACACCGCCATAGTACGGTTGTGGGATTGGCGGAACATGCGGCGGTTCCCGTGATCAACGCCCTCAGCGACCTCGAGCACCCCTGTCAGGCGCTTGCGCTTGCCATGGCGATACGAGACAGGAGAGAGCTTCACGGAACGCACGTTGTCTTTGTCGGTGACGGAAACAATGTGGCCCATTCGATCATGCTGTTATGTGCCATCACAGGGATGCGGTTCACGATCAGTTGCCCGGCGGGGTATGAACCGTCCGCCGTTATTTTGGAGAAGTGCGGTGCATTGCGGGGCACATGTGCGATTGAAAGAGAACCCGAAGCCGCTGTGCGCGACGCCGACGTGATCTACACAGACGTGTGGGCCAGCATGGGACAGGAAGAAGAGACGGAGACGAGGCGCGCAGCCTTCTCCCGGTATCAGGTCAACGAAGCCTTGTTGAGAAGTGCGCCGGAACATGCGGTGATTTCGCATTGCCTGCCCGCCCACCGGGGTGAAGAGATCACGAGCGAGGTGCTGGATTCTGCCCGCTGTATCGCGTTCGACGAGGCGGAGAACCGACTCCATGTCCAGAAAGCTGTTTTGCTTTTCCTGTTGGGTGGGGAATCGGTTGGCGATTAGTTTTCGGGCATACCTCCGAATCGTTCCCTGTCTTGCGTTGTGCTGTGCGGCGTGCGCCCGCGTGGGTTCTCCGGGAGGGGGGCCCGAGGATACGATCCCGCCATGTGTTGTGAGGGTGGCACCGGAAGACAGCGCCACGCGTGTCTCTCTGCGCACGAATCCGCGGGTCGAATTTTCGGAGCGTATGAACAAGGCTTCTGCAGATCAGGCCGTCTTCATCACACCCTACCCTGTTCGTTATCCACGTTTCGAATGGTCACGGGGCGACCGAGTCCTCACGATTGGCTTCGAGGGCGGTCTGGAGCCGCAGAAAACGTATGTGATAACCATCGGTACCGGAGTCACAGACCTGCACGGGGTAAGGCTTGCCTCCGCGCAGGCCTTCGCGTTTTCTACAGGCGACAGCATTCACCGGGGACGCGTGCAGGGGGTGGTGTGCGACGGTCGCTTCGTGCCGGCTTCAGGGCTTACCGTCGGCCTTTTTCCATTGCAGGAGGGCCTCACCCCGGACCCTGCGGTGGAGTACGCAGCCTACGTAACGCAGTCGGGAAACGCCGGTCGCTTCTCAATCGGTTATTTGCCGGATGGAAAGTACCGCCTGTTTGTCTGGCGCGATGCAAATGGTGACGGTCTGATAGGCGAAGATGAGCCGCTGGGGCTCGCGTCGGCTGACGTGGTGATCGAGGATGGCGCCCATGTACGGATTCCTGCGGTCTGCCTGGGGCTTGCTGACCGCACAGGTCCGCGACTGGAACGAATTCGCGCGCTCGACATCAGACACGTTGAGTTGCTTTTCACTGAGCCGGTGGATTCGGTGCGTGTGGAGGCGCTCGAACCTGTGTTCGATGCCCGACCGATCGAGTGCATAGTATTGGGCACGCCACGTGCGTCCAACAGAGTCGTGGTGTACTGCGGCGGATTGAGACCGGGGGCAACCTACGGCGCTCACGTGTATGCATGGGACCGCGCGGGGAATCCGGCGGAATATGCTCCCGATACGACGTCTTTCGTTGCGTCCGGCCAGGTTGTGACGACGAGGCTGCGCGCGGAATCCGTCGAGGATAACCGTGCCATTTCCCCCGACTCTGCCGCCGGTTTTTCCGTTTGGACAAACGACCTCGCCGTTCCGGCGAGTGGATTCGGGCGCGCTTTTCAGGACGATGGCACAATTGTCGACGGAGCGTGGCGTCGTGTACATGCGAACCACTTCGAGTTCGAGGCAACAACCCTGATGGGTTCTGGGGAGAGGAACTGGGTGGTGCCATTAGCAGACCTGAGAGACGATCGCGGAAACCCGTGCGAGGACTCCGTCCGCGTAACGCTGTACCCCGTTCGCCAGGACTCAATGGGTGAGGTTTCCGGGGAAGTGAGCGACTCTACTCCCGGCAGGAATCTTCGCGTGTTGTTACGAGAAACGGAGGAAGGGCCGGTTTTTGCCGCCGTGGTCTCTGATTCCCTGTCATGGCACGCAAACGGGCTGCCCGCGGGTGACTACGAGGTGTTTGCGTGGTACGACGAGGACGGAAACGGGAGGTGGTCGCCGGGGAGCGTCATCCCGTTTGTTCCAGCGGAGCGTTGGGCTGTTTCGGGCACCGTTATCGTCCGTCCACGGTGGACCACGGCGGGAGTCGCGGTTCGCTTCGAGTGACAACATTCGGAGTCACGGCACGATTTCACGTCCTGCTCAGTTAATGGAGGTATGCAATGGCGAACCGCCCCGACGGAAGACAACTCGATGAGATGCGCCCCGTCAAGATCACGAGAAGCGTGTCTCCCTATGCTGAGGGATCGGTTCTCATCGAAATCGGTGGCACGCATGTGATGTGCACTGCTACCGTGGAGGAATCAGTACCACCCTTCCTGCGTGGCCAGGGGAACGGCTGGGTGACCGCAGAATACGGGATGCTTCCGCGTTCCAGCAGCATTCGAATACCCAGAGAGAGCGCCACGGGGCGCATAAAAGGGCGAACGCACGAGATACAGCGCCTGATAGGACGTTCCCTTCGCGCAGTGATCGACCTCGCCTGCCTCGGGGAGCGGCAGATCATTCTGGACTGCGACGTGCTTCAGGCTGACGGCGGAACCCGGACCGCTTCGATAACCGGTTCATGGGTTGCAATGGCGGATGCTGTCCGCTGGATGAGCGAGAAAAACATGATTCGGAAGGACCCGCTGCTGGATCAGGTGGCTGCTGTCTCGATCGGGATATCAGACGGGTTACCGGTGCTGGATCTGTGTTATGAAGAGGACTCTCGCGCTGATGTGGACCTGAATCTTGTGATGACTGGCACCGGGTGCTTCGTGGAACTCCAGGGAACAGCGGAATCAGTTCCGTTCACGGATGATCAGCTCGCGCAGATGATCACGCTGGGGAAAAAAGGTATCGCAGAACTCCTCGCCATTCAGAAGCGTGTGCGTGAAAACCCCCTGTGAGAGTCAGTCCGCCGAACCATTGTCGCGGTTTGGCCGGGGACGAGTATCCATTCGCAACCATTCCCAGATCTGCGTGATGCTTGCAAGAAGGCTGTGATCGTCGTCAACGAGGTGCAGCTTCACGTTGTGGTGCGCACGCGCATACGTAATGCTGAGATGCGGATCCACAATATCGTCTCGTTGCCCGTGGACAATTGTCACCGGGATGGAAAGCCGGAGATTCCGCTCGTCGTACTGCCGAGCGTCTGCGACAAAGTCGGCGGAGAGCCGGCGATTCCTGTTCGAAGGCGAGTGGAACACTTCGAGGAATCCGTCCCGTTCCCACGCACGCACGCCCGGTTTCCCAAGCCCGACGAAATTGACGCGGAAAAGCCCCAGTGCGGGAGCGAGAAGCATAACATAGGAGACGTTTTTGCACCGGTCGGCTGCAAACAGAGCGATGAGTCCTCCCAGGCTGGAGCCGACGATTCCGACTTTTGCTCCGGCAGGAAATCCAGAAATGACACGCTCAACCTCGGCAAGGCACGCAGTGATGGTGAGCTTTTCAAACGAAGGGACGTTCAGGTCGGGCACCACGACGGGCAGACCGGCAGCGCGGAACTGCTGGCTGAAAAACCGCGCTTTGGGAGACATGGGATCTGAACCAAACCCGTGCAGATAGATCCAGTGAGTCGGCGTTTCGCGACGTACGGGCAGCGGCGTCTCCTGGCTTCTTGAGGGTGTCCTCATGCGAGAAACACGCGGTGCCCGCGGCATAGGGGGCGCTTCACTGGCCTGCGGGCGCACACGGGATAATCCGTCGGGCGGCCTGATACGGAACCCGCGGCGGCCGGGCGGAATCTGACGGGGACCTTGCATGTGTACAGCTCCTTCCTCTTGCTTCTGCACTATCGAAAGATACGCTGAGCCTTCCGGGCGAGGGAAACGGAATGTGATGCCGGGCGGCGCGGGGCGTGGGTCGCTTGGCGCGGGGCGTGTACATTAATACCGCGTTTACTCAGGAGGCCTTTTATGGGTTTGACAACCTCAGACAAACAATACATACGCGGACTGGCGCAACGTGTGGCGGAAATCGCCGCAGACCCGTACTACGCCGAACGCCGGGAGATGTGGTACGATTTCAACGACCTCAACCCAAAGCGACCGATGGTGCTGATTTTCCCTGAGGGGGCGTGGTCGGAGCTGTTGCCAGACTCCATGATGAAGTTGGAGGATCCATTCTGGCGCTCTGTTGAATGGCGGCTACGGTACACCATTTACCGCGGGGAGCGGCTGCGCGACGACAACGTTATAGACCCGGAGTTTGAGCTTTCACCTTCCCGGGGTGCTGCTGGATGGGGCCTGGAAATCCGAATGAAGCCCACAACCGCGGAACGCGGAGCTCGGGCTTATGACCCGGTGATGAAGACTCCCGAGGACTTTGCCAGGATGCGGCGCCCGCATCTTGTGGTGAATCACGACGTGAACAAGCGGAACTACAGCCAACTGTACGATGCGTTCGGAGATATTCTTCATATCCGTTGGAAACGATCGCCGGGGATTAACACGAGCCTCGTCAACTTTGTGTGCTACCTGCGCGGACTTGAGCAGGTGATGGTCGACATGGTGGATCGTCCTGAATGGTTGCACGAGGTGTTCGCGTTTCTCCTGGAGAATACCCACGTTCTCCTGGACGAACTCGAGGCGTCCGGTCAATTGGAACTTATGGACGGTGCCGATTATGCGGGTTCTGGAGGGACATGCTACACGAGGCAGCTTCCGGCGAAGGATTACACAGGAAGGGCGCGCCTCAAGGACACATGGGGGTTCGCCGAATCGCAGGAGTATGCGCTGGTTTCTCCCCGCATGTACTACGAGTTCGGAATCAAGTACCAAGCGCCACTCCTTGAACGTTTTGGCCTTAATTGCTACGGGTGTTGCGAATCCTTGACCGACAAACTGGACCTTGTAATTCAGCAAATTCCGAAACTTCGACGAATCTCGATCTCGCCGTGGACAGACGTGAGGGTTGCAGCTGAAAAGCTGCAGGACAAGTATGTTTTTTCCTGGAAACCGAATCCGGTCTGCGTATCCAATCCCTACGATCCTCAGGCTATCCGGGCGAGCATTCGCAAAACGCTGGAAATCGCGCGGGGTTGTGTGGTTGAGATAATTCTGAAGGACACTCACACATGCAATAACGTGCCAGGCCGGATGGAGGAATGGGTTCGCATTGCCCTGGAAGAAGCGGAACGGGCGGCCGGTTGAACGAAAGCAGGGGCCGAAATCGCCCTGCGTTGTCGAGATGTGGAATACGCCGGGAAACGGGAGGCATTTGTGTTCGGAACGACTATGGATGCAATCGCGAAAAAAAAGTGTTTTCGGGCAAAGCGTTGCTCGAGTTATGACCGCTCCGGCCGGAATGCTGACTGGGTGCTGGTCAAGGCTGGAGGCACGCACGTCATGGCTGATATCAGCGGAGCAGGGGTGATCAGTCATCTCTGGTTTACAATTGCGGGACAGGGGCGGGATAACGATTATCTCAGAAAAATGGTGTTCCGCGCATACTGGGACAGCGAGAGCACGCCTTCGATCGAAACCCCGGTTGGCGATTTTTTCTGTGTTGGCCACGGAGCAGTGTGTTCGTTCCAGAACGCGGCGTTCAACATGTCCGCAAACACTGATGGCTATGGCAGAAATGCGGCGATGAACTGCTGGCTCCCCATGCCTTTCCGGACGAATGCGCGACTGGAAATCACGAACGACGCGGAAGTTGACATCGGCATGTACTACTACATTGACTTTCAAGAGCATGACCGGCTTGACGACGATCTGCTCTATTTTCATGCACAGTGGCGGCGCAACAATCCGTGTGACGGGTGGAAAGGGCCGGGATCAGTCTGGGGCAGCCATGAACACGGAGTGAGACACAACGGGCCGGACGGGGTCAACCTTTCTGGAGAGAAAAATTACGTCATTCTCGAAGCGGAGGGACAGGGCCACTATGTGGGCTGTAACATCTCGATCCACAATCTGTACAAGGGCTGGTGGGGCGAGGGGGATGACATGATTTTTGTTGACGGGGAAGTGTGGCCGCCGAGTCTTCACGGTACCGGCAGTGAGGATTACCTGTGTCACGCGTGGGGCATGCAGAAGAACGCGTTCCTGTACAATGGCCTTTCATACAACGAAGTAGAAAAGGAGTTCAACGATCGGGGCAAAGTCACCGTGTACCGTCTGCACCTTCAGGACCCTGTTCCCTTCACCAGGTCGCTGAGGGTGACGATCGAACACGGGCACGCGAATGACCGGTCGGACGATTACTCTTCAGTCGCGTACTGGTATCAGACCGAACCGCACAAGCCCTATCCTGAGATGCCAGGTGTTGTCGCCAGGCTGCCAAATCCCTGAAAAGACGGGGATGCATTTCTGCGAAACTCGAAACTCGGCGCTTGAGAGAGCGCGAGGTGTGGCTGAGTGGTTGCGGGAAAGGGGCGTTATCGAACCTGCGGGTCTGATTGTTCTGGGCAGCGGGTGGTCTGGGCTCGCAGAAACGGCAGAACCGATCGGTGTGTGGGATTACTCGGGAATACCGGGGCTTCCGGAGACCACAACTCCGGGGCACCCGGGGCGGCTGATGCACGTGGTGTGGCATGGTGTCACCTGCGTGGTGCTGGTTGGGCGCTGGCATGTGTATGAAGGTCACACGTTCGCCGAAGCTGCGTTACCCGGTATGCTGGCGCATGCCCTCCGGTGCCGATGGTTGTTGAGCACGAACGCCGCCGGAGGTGTGGCAAGCCATCTTCGCGTTGGCGATCTCGTCGTTGCGGAGGATGATGTTTTTCTCTGGAACGCGAAGGGGTTCAGGCAACGCGCCGAGGAACGCTTTTCCCACGTACCACGGTATTCCGAACTTTTGGAGAACGCGTTTGACAGGGCAGGAAACGCGGTGAACGTCCGATTTTCAAAAGGTGTGCTTGCCATGATGACCGGTCCGTGCTACGAAACGCCCGCGGAAGTAGGTATGATACGAGCTTCGGGGGCGTCCGTGGTCAGTATGTCAACGGTTCCGGAATCGCGGTGGGCACGTCTTGCGGGTCTCAACGCCGCCGCGGTTTCGTGTGTGACGAATCTCGTTCCTTCCAGTCCTCTGGCGCGAATTCGGCATGACGAAGTGCTGGAGGTGCTTGGAATGTCTCTGGCGAAAGCCGCACGCCTGATTGAAAGATGGCTCGAGGACGAGTACGTGCGATGCGCTTCTGGAAGGAGATGCTATGGGTTGGCTTGACGCGTGGAAAGCTGGCTTTGCCAGGAACGCGAAGAAAGCGATTCCAGACGGTGTGTGGGTCAAGTGCGAAGGCAAAGGTGCTGACGCCCAACTTGGTTGCGGCAAGACATTGTACAGGCGCGATCTTGAAGAAAACCTCTGGGTGTGCCCGTCGTGCGGCTTTCATATGCGAATAGGGGCGCATGCATACCTTGATTTGCTCCTGGATGAGGGAACGGCCGAGCCTTTGTTCGAAACCGTGATGTCCGCCGACCCGCTGCGCTTCAAAGCCGAGAAACGGTACGGCGACCAGATCTTGGAGGACTTTCGTAGAACAGGCCGCGGCAGCGCATTCATGGCGGTGTCCGGGGCTATCTGCGGCAGGCCTTTCGCCGTTGGGGCGATGGACTTCTCCTTTCGGGGCGGCAGTCTCGGTTCAGCGGAAGGCGAAAAGATCAATCGCCTTATCGGTTTCGCACAGGAACGCGGAGTGCCCCTCGTGATCGTGAGCCAATCCGGGGGCGCGAGGATGCAGGAAGCGGCGCTATCTCTCATGCAGATGGCCAAAACAAGCGCACGATTGGCGGAGTTCGCCGAAACATCGCTTCCCTTCATCAGCATTCTGACAAGCCCGACCACAGGCGGGGTTACCGCCAGCTTTGCCATGCTCGGAGACGTCATTCTTGCCGAACCGGGAGCACTTATCGGGTTCGCTGGAGCGCGTGTCCGCGAAACGATCAAAGAGGACCTTCCGCCGGGTTTCCAACGCGCGGAGTTTTTGCTCGAGCATGGCTTCGTCGACCGCGTTGTTGATCGCCGCAATCTCAAGGAGGAGGTTGCGAGGTTGACGAACGTTCTTGCTCCCGTTTGAGTGTCGGGGGCTCCCAGGGCAACTCCTACAGGAGAGTGAGTCTGAAGATGGCAACGGTGGTGCTGAAGAACGTCACAAAGGTATTCGATCAGAAGGTTTTCGCAGTTCGGGATGCGAATCTTGAGGTCGCTGACAAGGAGTTCGTCGTTCTTGTCGGCCCTTCCGGCTGCGGGAAGACTACAACGTTGAGGATGATAGCGGGGTTGGAGGAAATCAGCTCGGGGGAAATCTACATTGACGGTCGGCTGGTGAACGACATACCACCGAAGGACCGGGACATCGCGATGGTGTTCCAGAATTACGCCCTTTACCCACATATGACTGTGTACGAAAACATGGCCTTCGGTCTGAAACTCCGGAAGTATCCCCGGGCGGAAATAGATGCGCGCGTCAGAGAGGCTGCCCAGATACTTGAAATTGGCGAGCTTCTTGACAGGAAACCGAAAGCACTTTCCGGTGGGCAGCGCCAGAGGGTGGCAGTGGGACGGGCGATTGTCCGAAAACCCAGGGTGTTTCTTTTCGATGAACCGTTGTCAAACCTGGATGCGAAGTTCCGAGTGGCGATGCGCACCGAGATATCGAAGTTGCACGACAGGTTGGGCGCGACGATGATCTACGTCACCCACGACCAGGTGGAAGCGATGACGATGGGAGACAGGATCGTCGTGATGGATGCGGGCACCATTCAGCAGATTGATACGCCGATCAATCTCTACGACGCTCCGAGGAACAAGTTCGTTGCCGGATTCATAGGTTCACCCGCCATGAACTTCGTCGAGGGAACGATCGAAGCTAACACCGATACGGTGTTCAACGCGGGGAGCTTCCGACTGCCCGCGCCTGCGCACCTGGAATCCGCACTTCACGGGTATTCAGGGAGGAGAGTGGTGCTGGGAATTCGACCCGAATCCTTGCTTCTCGGAAACGACAGGGTGACATCAGGCTCATTTGGTGCCAGGGTTGAACTTGTGGAACCCATGGGGAGCGAAACGTTCGTCTACGTACGGGCTGGAAACCACGGCCTGATTGCACGCGTGGACGCCCATGTGGCCCCGCCGAACGATTCTGCAATCCGCCTGATACCGCGCCCTGAGAAAATGCACTTTTTCGACGCGGAATCAGGGGCTGCTATTCGCGCATGACCGTCAAGGTACGATCCAATCGGCAGTGCTGGCTTTGCCGCCGCTTACCACCTCGACGCGGTACCGATTCCCACTCTGAAGTGCAGGTGGGGTTCCGACGGAGAGGCTTATTCCCCCGGGGATTACGCTTCCGTAGGTGATTGGCGGAGTGGCGGCGATCCCGCGGTACCCCCACAGTATCCTGTCCACACGTCCGTCAACGCGGAAATTCGCGACGCTGATGGCTTCGATGGCGGTTGTTGCGTTCCACGAGAAAACAGGAGTCGTCGAGCGATAGATCTCGATCGTAATGCTTCCACTCGTCTGAAGCGGACTTACCAGTTTGGCGACGTTGTTGCCGCAGGCGGCGAACAATATTCCGAGAAGCGCGCACCGCACAGATCCTATTAAAGCCCGGAAACCCACTCCGCCGACCTCCCTTTTCCACCATGCAGGTGCAGGCAAACCTCGTACGACCTGGCGTCGCTGACCGAAAGAAGAAATTAGCCAACCCGGACGGCTTCACCCAACACCTGTTCCTCAGATCACGAATTCAGTTTCCACTACAAAGATGTTGTTTTCCGTTTCTTGAAGCGTCAGTTCCACGTAGTATTTGATGCCTCTGCCGGGGTACTGGTGCTCGATCACCTGCCTGACGCCATCCAGACAGTAATATGCGATGTTTTCGACACTGGGATTGGAACCAGGAATCACCACAACGCCCTCCGGGTCTACGCCCTGAGCCGTGATGAATTCCTTGTCGGACTCGCCCACGAGCATCTTGTGGTCCATCCGGCGAAACACCTGTTTGAGGTCTCCGAAATCTATCGCCATGTCAAGATGGTTCCTCGGGAACATCTCCGTGCTCAAAGAGATCGACCCTCGCCACGTGTGACCGTGAACGTGCCGGCATTTGCCGGCATATCCGATTTGCCTGTGCGCCGCGTGGAAATCGCTGTGGACGCGAATGGTTTCCATTGTTCCGTCACCTCCCTGTCAATGTTCTTCGTTAATAGTACGGATTACCCGTTCAGCGAGTTCCCCCGGCGCGCGGGGACGTGGGATCCTCGTCCACCCATGCGAGAGGCTTGCAACCAGAACCTCTGGCGTGCTCTGTAAGCTTCTTACAGGCGTTGGAGCGGGACCGTGGCGGGGTTAATTTGGAAAGAACAGCGAAAAAGGGCGCTTCTGTGTCTTGGTACCGGAAATGTGAGGGGTGTTCGACCAGTCATGGGCAATGAAGGCTGCTGGCGAAAGCTTCCTTCCCCGATTCCGCGATGGATGTGACCCGAAAGATGAACGAAAGAGAGCCTCAGGAACCGTACATACGAGCGTTGCGTCGCGAGATTGCGGAGCTTACGAAGCAGCTCTCTGATATGGAAAGGAATCACCAGCGCACAATCGCGGAACTGAGGGCCAGCCTCTTCGTCTCACAGGTGCAGACGATAGATGCGATTGTTGAGGCGATTGAAGCCAAGGATCCCTACACCAGCGGGCATTCCCGTCGCGTAATGGAACTGGGCCTCATGATAGGCGCGGCGATGCATCTTGAGCAGGAAAGGATTTGGCGGGTCCACGTGGGTGCACTGCTCCATGATGTCGGGAAAATCGGCGTTCTCGACCAGTCGTTGCGCAAAACCACACGCCTCGATGACTTGGAGTACCTGCAGCTCAAAGCGCATCCGTTGATTGGAGAACGGATTGTGCGCAAAATAGACCAGTTCGCAGATGTAGCGCCGATAGTCCGCTCGCACCACGAACGTTATGACGGAAACGGATACCCCGATGGACTCAAAGGCGATCAGATACCAGTGGAATCGGCCATAATTTTCGTTGCCGACGCCTACGACGCAATCACGAGCAAAAGAACGTACAACAAACCACGAACCAGAGTGGAAGCGGTTGACGAGATTCAGAAACATGCGGGTACCCAGTTTCATCCGGACGTTGCAGCGGCTTTAAGGGCGGCCCTGGAACCCAATCAACTCGAGTCTATCCACATCGACGAAACGGATTTCCAGGACGGATTCGACATCCCCGAGGATATAGGCATCTGAGATGAGTCTGGACGGCTCTTCGTTGGTAATGGACGTGAACAAACCAGTTTTTGGACTCAGTACGGCTCACATTGCTCATGGATCCGTAGGGCAGGCGATCAGCACCTGTCGTGCGCTTGAACTCGACGGGGTGGAGTTTTTCACCCGCGAATACACGGTGGCCGAGTGCCGGGAAATCCGCCAAATGGCGCAGGATGCTGGTTTATTTGTCGATTACCACGCTCCGTGGGACGGAGCATACAACTTCGGCCAGACCTCCGTTGACACCGGATTTGATCGGCTGGAAAGCGCAGTGGCGCGTACGCATCTTATGGGCGGGCGCCACCTCGTCTGTCACCTCGGTCTGTTCGACCTCACGGAAAGGGACGGCAGAAAGCGTGCGCTCGATCGAGTGTTGAAGCTGACGGAAAGGATCCTTCCTGCGCTTGAGGACAGTAGAGTCATGCTTTGCTGGGAAGACAACACGCTGTGCCACGACCCCAATCCTCTTGGCGATCAGCCGTATGATTTTGCGTTCCTGTTCAGCGCAGTCCAGTCCCCGTACGTCGGCATGACGCTCGATACGGGGCACGCACACGTGACCGGCAACACGCGTGCTTACCTTGAACAATTCGGAAATCGCGTGTACTACCTTCACTTGAACGACAACAATGGCATTGATGACCAGCACGTTGCGCCATCATCGGGAACCATCGACTGGCCTGAGCTGATGCAGCAGATCTGTCATTACGGTGCCGCGCCTTGTTTCGGTATCGAGTTCAACGAACGAGAAGTTTCTCTCGAACTGCCTTTCCTCAGATCTCTTGCGGCGCCACTGCCGTGGCACTGGTGACCTGCGCAATTCCCCTTCATTTTCGGTTAAGCTTCTGTATCTTAGACGTGAGAACACATTCAGAGCACGTGTGATCACGCCGGACACGTCGTCTTTTACCAGCTCGGGGAGGGCTTCGCGATGTCTTTCTCTACGAGAGGATGGCTCCTTGCGAGCCGCAGCATGGAGCTGCTGAGGAAGGAGATCGAGCTTGCGCCTCGGTTCGGGATCAACCACGTTCAGCTCTCGCATTCCTTCTGCATGTACTCGGAGCAAGTGCTTGAGTCCGCGGAACTCCAGCGGGACGCCGCGGAGCTCATCGAACTGGCACATCGCCATGGTATCGAAGTTGTCGTCTGGACGCACGAAATGCAGAATGTCCCCGACCACCTCAAGCTGGGCGGAAAGGTTGACCTGAATTCGCGCCGGACGTGGGATTACGTTGCCAAGAAGTACGAGGACCTGTTCTCCGCGGTTCCTGGACTGGATGGTGTAGTCCTCACACTGACGGAGACCCGAATCCGCATAGATGACGACAACGAGGTGGTAAGCGACCGGCCGCAGCCGCACAGGATCGCGCGGATGGTAAGCATGCTCGATTCGGTGTGCCGAAAGCACAACGCACGGCTCATCGTCAGGACGTTCACCTGGGTGCCGAGGACGATGCTCTGGTATGCCGAAGCCATGCGCGACGTCCCGGATCACGTGACGATCATGACGAAGGAGTCGTGGGGAGACTGGTATCAGGCGCAGCCACCGAATCCCCTCCTGGGGATTTTTGGTCGCCACCCACAGATGATAGAACTCGATTGCTGGGGGGAATATGCCGGGGGGACAGATTTGCCGTGGGTAAGTTACAGGCACACACGCAATCGTCTGAGATACGCCGCATCACTTGGCCTCACGGGAGCTATTGCCCGGGTGGACCGCGCAGAACGCAGCACGTTCGGGTCCCTGAATGAGTTCAATACGATCGCGTTCTGCGAATTGGCCAAGAACCTGGACGGGGACCCGGAACGTCTCTGGCACGATTGGCTCGCGTCGAAATACCCATCCGATGCGGTGGATGCCATCGGGCGGGCGCTCCAAAGGACGAATCAGATTGTTCAGCTCACGTTCTACACGAAAGGCGTATTGAACGTGCACACGAGCACTCCGTCCCTCGCGGAGGCAGAAGCGGATTCCATGATTCGTTTCTACCGCGCTTTCCACGGGCAATGGAAGACGAAGCTCGCGGTTCTGGCAGACCAATTGGAGAATCCAACAGAGGAAACGTTGGTCCAGATTCTATGGGAGAAGGACAGGGCGCTGAGCCTGTGCGAAAGGAGTATTGCCGATATCGAATCCATCAGAACCAGACTCGAAACTTCAAAGTATGAGGTACTGCACACCGGTTTCGAGAAAATGCGTGTTCAGGTTCGAGCGTGGCGGGCGATGACGGAGGTTGTCTATCTGCACAAATTCCTGGAACGTGACCCGACCCCCCGGCTGAGAGAATGGTTTGAAAGAGCGGGGAGGAATCTCGAACGGGTTGCCGAAGACATTGAGCATGTCCATGGGAAGGGTTTTTCGCGAGTGCGACCCGAACCGCTTCGCAATGTGTGGAGGGTGGCGGAAAGCATCCACAGCAAGTCGACTGCCTGGTCGACGCCGCTCGGGCTGTACATTGCCGCTTCACCCGGAATCGGAGACTTGAAGGGCGACGGGTCTCTGGCGGTGGTGGTGGTGTCTTCCCATAAGGAAATCGTAGCGCTCGACGGCAACGGGAGGAGAATGTGGACGACCACGACCAGGGGCGAACGATACGAATATCCCCATTTTTCCTCACCTCTGATAATTGATGGCGGAGACGGCGTCGGCGCCAGGGTGGTTGTGGGCGCTGCAGATGGCAGGCTCTATTGCCTCGACGGTCAGGGGCGGCACTTATGGGAATTCGCGACAGGCAACCGCGTGGATTCCGCACCTGCTGCCGGCGACCTGAATGGCGATGGAATTGAGGAGATCGTCGCAGCGTCGCTGGATGGGACGGTCTCCTGCCTCAATCTGCGCGGCGAACGGCTCTGGACGATCGATCTCATGGAGCCGGTTTTTGCGGCACCGGTGATTACTCCCGGGCGGGAAATCATTGTGGTGACGCTGCAGGGTACGATTGCCTGCGTGAAAGCCAATGGGGAGATCCGATGGCGGCAGGCTCTTGTCGGGGGGGAGATTCACCGGACTTCATTCCACGGCGTGCCTTCAGGGAAAAACTACGCGCTCGCGGAAGGAGGCCCGAACGCGATTTACTCGTCCCCCCTCCTTTGCGCACTCCTCGGAACGAAAAAGCAGGGCCTCGTAGTCGGGGTTGTTACCGGGAAGGTACTCGCGTTCGACCTTGAAGGAGCGCTTCTGTGGGAAGCCACTACCGCCGGACGCGTGTTGTCCTCACCAGCAGTGCTTCCAGGTGACGGAAAGAAAGCCTGCGTGGTGATCGGCTCGGATGACGGACGAATACACGGGATCGATTGCGCGGGACGACTGTTATGGCAGTTCCAGACTGGAGGCGCCGTTCGGTCTTCCCCAGTAGTCGTTCCCGCCGAAATCGCAGGAGAGGCGCGGATTGTCGTGGGATCAGACGACAACCGTACGTACGTCATAGACAACGAAGGCCGGGAAGTGGATGATTATCTCACAGGTGCGGAAATCTTTGGGACACCCGCCGTTGCTGATGTCAACGGAGACGGAAGCCTGGAGATTGTCGTCGGGTCGTACGATCATCGAGTGTACGCGTTTCGCACGCCGTGGAAGGCGCAACGCTACAGTGTGGTCAGCGGAACATTCCGCTCGAACAATGCTCGTACGGGGTGTATCACATGAAGTTACTCCGGCCCGTTACTTGACGCCGGCCACATCTTGTGCGTAAAATTATAAGATTTCGTGAAAACAAGAGGTTCCCGTGAATGCGCCAGCCGACGATGCTTGCGTTGTTCGGGTGAATGTGTTCCTTTCGCGATGCGGTGTCGCTTCGCGAAGAGGTGCGGACAAACTCATCGCTTCTTCGCGCGTTACTGTAAACGGTCTGCCGGCCAAACTGGGAACGCGGATCGATACGACCCGGGATGTCGTTTGCCTGGACGGTCGCGAAATAAACCCCGTCGGATCAAAAACGACTCTCGTGATGAACAAACCTTCCGGTTACCTTGTTTCGCGGAGGGATCCTCACTACACCAGAACGGTGTACGACCTGTTGCCAAGTGAGTACGCGCATCTGGTCCCCATTGGAAGGTTGGATCTCGACACCGAAGGGGTGTTGCTGATGACCAACGATGGGGAGCTGGTCGAACACCTTACGCACCCGCGTTATCGTGTACCACGCGTGTATCGCGCGCTGGTGAAGGGTCATCCTGATGCGCAAGCACTGTATCGCCTTCGCAACGGCGTGGAAATAGAAGGTGGTACGACAAGCCCGGCCGAGGTGACGGTGTGCGAGAAACGCAAGGATACCTCTGAGCTGGAGCTTGTTCTTCGAGAAGGAAGAAAACGGGAAGTGCGCCTCATGTGCCGCGCAGTGGGACACGAGGTTCTTCGGCTCAAAAGAACCGAATTCGCCGGAATCGGTCTCGCCGGCCTTGCCACTGCGGCGTGGCGAGTACTCTCGGCAGTCGAATGCGAACGACTGTGGAACCACGTGGAGTGTGCAGATGGTCGTGGCGATTGACGGTCCTGCAAGTTCAGGGAAGTCCACGACCGCGCGTGAGGTAGCCAAGGTTCTGGGTTTCACCCATATTGACACCGGCGCGATGTACCGTGCGCTGACACTGGCGGCTCTACGTCGGAACGTTTGCCTCGAGGACGACGACGAATTGACGAGACTGGCCCGGGAGGTTCGAATAGAACTCGCGCAGGAAAACGGTGTTCCGTGGGTGAAACTCGACGGAGAGGACGTAAGCCAGGCGATCCGCACGCCCGAAGTGGATCGGCATGTATCGCGCGTGAGCGAGGTCGCGGGGGTTCGCGAAGAAATCGTTCGCCAGCAACGCGTTCTCGCAGGCTCTCGTGACGTAGTGATGGAAGGTCGTGATATTGGTACGGTGGTTTTTCCGAACGCGGAAGTGAAAGTCTTCCTCGTCGCGGATCCGGTCACCAGGGCGCGGAGACGAAAGGCGGAGCTGGAACAGCGGGGAATTGCAAGACCGCTGGAAGAGATTTTTTCCGAGATCGTCAAGCGGGATGAGTACGATTCCAGCCGCGCAGTTTCTCCGCTCAGACGCGCCGAGGGTGCCGAGGATCTGGACACTTCGGAGTTGTCCATCCAGCAGCAGGTTGACGAAGTAGTTGCACGAGTGCGCAGATATCTGGAAAAGGTGCACAAAACGTGACGAGCCAGCCGTCGCCGTACTCCTTCTGGTCGCGCGTACTCTATCGGATCATATGGTCAATCATCAGGTTTTTCCTGGTGGTGGCGTTTCGTACCAAAGTCTCAGGGCGAGAAAACGAACGGATGCACGGGCGCGTGATATATGCGTCCAACCACATTTCCGCGCTGGATCCTCCCGTTGTGGGAGCGTCATTGAAGCGCCAACTCATGTACCTCGCGAAACAGGAGCTTTTCGCGATCCCGGTTTTTGGCCGTATCATCCGTGCCCTCCATGCGCGACCGGTAAATCGCACCGGTTACACTAGAGGTGCACTTGAGGTGATGAAAGCCGCCCTTGAAAAGGATGAAGGAGTGCTTGTATTCCCCGAAGGGACCCGTCAGAAAGACGGCAAACTGGGGGAAGGAAAAGTGGGTGTCGGGATGCTCGCGGTTTGGACGGGGGCACCGGTTGTTCCGGTGTACGTCAGTGGCACCGCGAACGTCTGGAAGGCGCTTTCGGGCCGTTGCCGTTTCCGCGTTGCGCTGGGGCGCGTCGTGGAACCGCCTGACGTCTCGGATCCGCAGGAACGCAAACGGGCTTATCAGACGGTGACGGATGCCGTGATGGCGGAAATCGCCCGCCTGAAAGCCGAGGTCGACGAGAAGCAGTAACCACCATTCTTCCACGTCATCGGCAATGTTCCTCAGTTGCCATGGCGTGCCGCGCAGACAGGACGTCCGTGCTCGCGCCACCGGGATACGAGCGTCCGGGAAGGAAACCACAATGGCAGAAGAACCGATCATCCCGAGTGCAGCGGAACCTGCGCCTGTGGAACAGCCCGCGGCGGACAAGGCGCCCGTTCAGGCAACGAAAGAAGAGCGGACACCCGCCAGGATCAAATTCGTTTCCGACGTGAACGAACTTCCCCGGGACGACGAGTACGCTTCCGAAGAATACGAACAGCTCATCAGCAAGTACGAGTCGTCATTCGCAGTAAAAGAAGGCGAAATCGTAAAAGGGAAAGTCCTGCGGATCGAGAACGATGAAGTCATCGTGGACATCGGTTTCAAATCCGAGGGATCAATCAAACTCGCCGAATTCACCGACCCGTCGGAAGCACAGGTCGGGAACGAGATCGAGGTTTTTGTTGAGGAAATCGAGGACCAGGAAGGCCAGGTCGTGGTTTCCAAACAGAAGGCCGATTTCATGCGGGTTTGGGACCGCATAAAAGAAGCCTTTGACTCCGGCCAACCGGTTGCCGGAACGCTTACCAAACGGATCAAAGGCGGCATCGTCGTCGATTTGTTCGGTGTTGACGCTTTCCTGCCGGGCTCGCAGATTGATCTGCGTCAGGTAAAGAATTTCGAACAATATCTGGGCAAAACGTTCGATTTTCGTATCATCAAGCTTAACAAGAACCGGCGAAACATCGTTGTCAGCCGGCGCGTGCTTCTCGAGGAAGAGCGCGAGACGATGCGTGACGAGTTGCTGAAGACTCTCGAGAAGGATCAGATACGCGAAGGATTGGTCAAGAATATTACCGATTTCGGTGCCTTCATAGACCTCGGCGGCGTGGACGGCCTTCTGCACATTACCGACATGTCATGGGGACGGATAAATCACCCGTCGGAAGTGGTGAAGATAGGCGATCACATCCGGGTGAAGGTGCTCAATTACGACAAGGAACGCGGTCGGATTTCTCTCGGGTTGAAGCAACTTGCGCAGTACCCGTGGAAGGGTGTACAGGAACGATACCCGGTGAACAGCCGGGTGAAGGGGCGCGTCGTATCCATCACGGATTACGGAGCCTTTGTAGAACTTGAAGAAGGCGTTGAGGGCCTGATCCACGTATCGGAGATGTCCTGGACGCAACACGTTCGCCATCCTTCGAAGGTTCTCAACATCGGCGATGAAGTGGAAGCTCTTGTATTGCGTGTTGACGAAGCGAATGAGAAGATCAGCCTCGGACTCAAACAGACACAGCCTGATCCGTGGGAAACGCTGGATGAGCGCTATCCAGTGGGAACCAAATTGATTGGCAAAGTCCGAAACATTACCAACTTCGGGGCGTTCGTCGAAATCGAAGAAGGCATAGACGGGTTGGTCCATATATCGGATCTCTCATGGACGAAACGAATCAAGCACCCTTCAGAGGTCGTCAAGAAGGGCGATGACCTGCCGGTGGTGGTTCTCAACATCGACAAGGAGCAACGGAGGATTTCCCTTTCCCACAAGCACTGTGAAGAGAACCCGTGGGATAGCCTTGAGGCTCAGTATCAACCCGGCGTCCAGACCTCCGGAGTCATAAGCCGCGTTACGGACAAGGGCGTGGTGGTTGATCTCGAGGGCGACGTGGAAGGATTCGTTCCCGTCAGTCAACTCGGGATCGAGGACATGAGGACTCCTGAAGAGCACTTCAGCCCGGGAGAGACGCTCAACATGGTGGTCGTGGAGTTTGACCGCGAACAGAAACGAATCGTGTTGAGCGTGAAACGGTACCTCGAGCACCAGTCAGAAGAGGAGCTGAAGGAGTACCTCGCGGCTCACGTGCAACGCCCGATTACAATCGCGGATGCAGTGGAAGCGAAGGGCGAGGATTTCCCTGAAGCTGCCGAGGGTGCGACCGAAGAGTCTTCGGATGCTGGTCACGAGGACGAACCTGCAGACAAGCAGGATGCAACGTCTGCCTCGTCGGACGAATAACCCGAAGGGTAGCAACAAGTGGTTTGTCACTAACGCGCGTGCCAAAGAGGTCAGGGGGTGCTTCGAACACCCCCTGACCATTTTAACCGTGTGGTTGGTATAGCTGCGGAATTGCGCATATATCTGGGGAACGTCGCAGGCGGGGAGCATTTCTCTCCGCGCGGTGATCTTGTCTGCCGAAATGGCGATTGTTCTTCCGATAAACTACGATGCAACCTGCAAGAGTCCGGGTCCACTTTCGGACGCGGGATTTGAGGTCTGCGCAGGAACGCTTGCATCAGACTCACCTCAGTGTCGTTGGAGATTCCTGAATTGGCCCACCTGACGTTGCGTCGCTGGTGGCTCTGGATCGCCGTTCTCCTGGTTGCCGTGGTGTTCGTCGCGGTGATTTCGGTGGGCCTGGGGTCTACGTGGGTTCCCGCGAGCGAAGTCTTGGCGGCATTTGGGTCCCCGAGAAGCGTCAACGCCGTTATTGTGCGGGAAGTCCGGCTGCCTCGTGTGCTGCTCGCCGGAGTGGTCGGAGGAGGCCTCGCGGTTGCCGGCGTCGTGTTTCAGGCGCTTCTTCGGAACTCGCTTGCCGATCCGTTCGTGCTGGGCATATCTGGCGGCGCAGGGCTGGGCGCGGTGATCGCAGTATCCACCGGGGGCGGGGTGAGTATCGCCGGGTTGGCCGGTGTGCCGCTGTTTGCCTTCATTGGAGCACTGAGCGCGATTATCGTGGTCTACCTGTTCGCGCGCGGCGGTGGCCGGGTTAACCTCCATACAATGCTGCTGGCGGGGGTGGTAACGAATTCCGTCTGTTCTTCGGCCATCATGGCGCTGACGATTACCCTATCGTACGACCAGTTGCAGACGGTGATGTTCTGGTTGATGGGGCACCTGAGCACGATGCCGCTTCCGCTGGTCGGAAAACTTGCGCTTTACGTGGGAATCGGGCTCGTTTTTCTCACGGCC
Organism: Candidatus Latescibacterota bacterium; assembly: GCA_022706085.1. Taxonomy (GTDB): domain Bacteria; phylum Latescibacterota; class MWCZ01; order MWCZ01; family MWCZ01; genus MWCZ01. Next base: position 265,065 of record JAKJDF010000003.1, read on the forward strand.
ATCGGGCGCGATCTGAATCAGATGAGTCTGGGTGAGTCACAGGCTGCCATACTGGGGACAAACGTGGAACTGGTGAAACGGATCGCGTTTGTCGGTGCCTCACTGGTGACGGGCGCTTCGGTGGCGGCAGCGGGGCTGATCGGGTTTGTCGGTCTGATCATTCCGCACGCGGTACGAATTTCAACCGGGCCGGATCATCGGCTGCTCATTCCGGCCAGTTTTCTCGCAGGCGCTGCATTCCTGATGCTGGCAGACGCGCTGGCACGGACAGTGATTGCGCCCACGGAGTTGCCAGTGGGCGTTATTACTGCGCTTGTCGGCGGTCCGGTATTTCTTGTGCTCCTCAAGCAACGGGTGAAACGGTAACCATCGGAAAGGAAGGGGAAATGGAACACTCGCCTCTGCGTGTCGCCATAGTGGGTCAAGGGCGTTCGGGTTACGACATTCACGTCGCGCGGTTGAGGAACGATCCAAGGTTCAAAATTGTCGCGGTCGCGGATTTCGACAAAACTCGTCGGGAACAAAGCGCACGAGAGCTCGGATGCAAGACATACCGCACTCACGCTGAGATGTTGCGACGAACCGATGCCGAGTTGGTGATTGTTTCATCGTACTCGTTTTCGCACGCTCCAATCGCGTGTCAGGCGCTCGAGGCGGGCAAGCACGTGCTGGTGGAAAAGCCGATTGCCATGAATGCCCGATGGGTGGACAAAATGATTCGCGCGCGAGATCAGTCCGGCAAGCGTCTGTTTCCTTTCCACAACTACCGTTACACGAAGGAGTACCTTCACCTGAAGGGGATGATTGCTTCGGGCATACTGGGGGATGTGTTCGAGATTCGAATGCGCGCTTTGGGATTCTCGCGCCGCAACGACTGGCAGACGACCAGACTGTACGGCGGAGGGGTACTCAACAACACCTGTCCGCATTTCCTTGACCTTCTTCTGCAGATGCTACAATCCCCTGTGGTAGAGGTGTTTACAGACCTCAAACTCGTCCAGAATGTCGGAGACGTCGAGAACCACGTCAGGGTCGTCATGAAGGGCAGAAATGGACGTATTGCGGACATGCTCGTTTCCTCCGTGGACGCGTTTCCTGAGCCCAAATGGACCATTCTCGGCAGTAATGGCACGCTGATCTGTGACGGAAAAACAAGCGAACTCCGTTACTTCGAACCCGGGGATCTGCAGAAAGGGTACGGTGTCAGGCGGGGGCCCTCCCCCAACCGCAGTTACGATTTCGCGGACTCAATTCCGTGGAAGCAGAAAACTGTCGCGGCCGAATCAGACGTACCCCATGACCTCCACGATAATGTATTTGCCGTTCTGCGCGAGAACGCCGCACAGGATATCACGGTCGAGGATGTGCGCGACGTGGTGGCGATCACCGAGCGAGCACGGCGCAAGGATGGGTTCTATGGCGGAGTATCCCGGGCGTACAACCCCGAACGTTGACCACCTCTGTGGAGCCCGAATCGCCCGCCAATCCGGGAATTCGAGTGAGCGTCCGCTGCAAATCCGCACTGCAGGACTCGACCCGTACGATGTTGTTGGGTAACTTTCATTTGTCGTAATGGGAAAGCCGTTGATAATCCGTGCTTTCCCGGCGCCAGTTCCTGCAACAGCGCTGGCGCCTTCTTTCATTTTCCCTCGGTACGCTCTATGCTCATTACGCACGATGAACTGCACGATTACGGAGAAATCACGCCCAGGTCGGTGTTGTTTGGCGCCGTGGCGTGCGCGTTGATAAGCGTCCTACTTCCCACGTCAGAGTACCTGATCGGCGCTTCCCGCATGAACCTGAGCCAACTGCCGGTAGGCGCGTTCGGTTTTTTTTTCACGATTGTTCTCGTGAATATCGGGATAGGTCGCATCTTTCCGACATGGGCTTTGTCGCCGGCGGAGGTCCTCGCGGTTTTCGCGATGGCGTTGATCGGGGCAGTGATGGCGACAGCCGATCTACTCGGGTGGGTGTTTGCGGTCGATGCAGTGCCGTACTACCTCGCCACTCCAGAAAACCGGTGGATGGATGATCTCTGGCCGCATCTCAGACAATGGGCAGTGGTTCAGGGGCCCAGCGAGGAACTGCGGTGGGCCTTTGTGGGAATGCCCAGCGGAGCAGCCATTCCCTGGCACATCTGGGTGGTCCCTGCGTTCTGGTGGGGCACTTTCGTCGGTGCCGTCGCATTCGGGTCAATTTGCCTTGCCGCCATAATGCGCAGGCAATGGGCCGAACACGAGCGCCTTGCGTTCCCACTCGCGCAAGTACCCCTCGACATCATGGGGAACCCCGGGGGGCGGTTCAACACACCGGCGATGATGAGGAAACGCGCGTTCTGGATAGGGGCGAGCATTCCGCTGTTCGTGATCATGTGGAACATCGTCTACTACTTCCAGCCGCAGTTTCCCCGCCTGCCAATCATGGATGAGCAAGGCATTCAACTTGGCCCGGGCTTCCCTGAAACCCTGGCGATCAAACTGAACATGTACGTCGTTGGTTTCGCGTACATGGTAAACACGAACGTTCTGTTCAGCGTCTGGGTGTGGTATCTCGTCGTGTTTCTCCAGAGCACGATTCTGCTGCGAGTCGGATACACCTTGGGCGGCGCGGACGACCTCTATTCATCGAGAGACGCACTGACGAGCTGGCAAGGTTTTGGCGGATTCATCGTCTTCGTGTTCTGGGGATTCTGGATGGCGCGCCACCATCTGCGCGATGTCTGGTACTCGGTGGTCGGCAAGGTCAAGGCGAACGATGAACACGAGCTGCTTCCGTACCGATGGGCCGTGCCAGGTTTGGTCGCAGCCGCGTTGTACATGGGAGGATACCTGATCGCCCTCGGTATGTCCCGGGGTATGGTGCTGGTCTACCTGTTCGGTGCGTTCGTCGCGTTTTACGGAACGACGCGCGTCATAGCCCAGACCGGACTGGTATACATGCAAAGTCCTCTTACGCCTACAATGTTCACGTTCTATGCATTTGGAACGCAGGGGGTAGCGTCGTCGGCGATCGTCGGGATGGTGGGCACATATTCGCTCGTTGTGAACGGGCGTGCGCCACTTATGCCCGGGATCTTCCACGTGAGTTATCTGGGCGCGAAGATCGGACGCAGTGGCCGGCGAATGTTTGTGGCGCTTGCGATGGCGCTTACCGTCGCCTATCTGATCGGTACGATCTACATGATCTACATCAGCTACACGCACGGCGTAACAACGTTCCTCTCCTGGGCGTATCACCAGCATGGAGAGCAAGTCTACGACGCGGTAATTAAGAAGATGCAAGCGCGGATGCCCGTAGACGCGGGACGATGGTCCTTCCTTGGCATCGGTGCCCTTGTCATGGTGGTACTTACTTTCCTTCAGTATCGCGTGCCCGGTTGGCCGCTGCATCCGATTGGTTTCCCGATCGCCGCTGCCGGCAACATCAGGATGATGTTCTTCAGCATTCTTCTGACCTGGGTGATAAAAAGCATCCTGCTCCGGGTCGGTGGGGTGGAGGCATACGAGCGAGCGCGTCCTGCGTTCCTTGGAATTATCGCCGGTTATGCACTGGGGGTGTTCATCAGCTTCTTCGTGGACTGGATCTGGTTCCCCGGCGCGGGGCACCAGATACACAACTGGTGAGCGTCTGGGCAGGGAACGCATGGAAGGGATAAACAGAACCGGCGTGTGGCTCTTTGACACCACACGCCGGTTCTGTTTTGGAAAATCGAATTGACTTGCTCAGTCCGTCGAGAACTTGAGTACGCGGTTCTCATCCCGGAATGACAGGTAGAGCTGCCAGTTAAGCCCCAGGTTCTCAACCTTTGCGAGCACCACGTTGCGTCCTGCGCGGAGGTTCACCGCTACTTTGTTCTGATGGGGTGCAGCAGCTCGGCCGCCGGGGGGATGAATCGAAAGCACTTCAGTCCCGTTGACCCACACTTTCGCCCCGTCGTTGCTGCCGAGGCTCATCTCCATCGTCGTATCACGTGGCGCGGTTACCGTGGTTCTTGCATAGCAGACTACGTTGTCCGTGGTGCTGAAATAGTTCAGGAAATCCGTCATTCCCGTGATGTCTGCCACGGCGGGTTTCCATGATGCGGGACCGTCCGCCGTTGCAAACGGCCCACTGGACGCAGTAGCGTCTTCAGGTGGATATGTCCTCCCGAACCCCGGGGGGATCACGTCTGGCTCGTCCTGATCATATTCGAGGGGGAACGGCCCTGTGACCTCCCATTGCGCCACGTGATGCCATGGATCGTCCACTGCAGGCGCACGCATGAGATTCTTGATCGCATACAACCCGTACGGGCTGTTGAGGTACCGCTGTTGCGCCGCCGGAACGAGCCCGCGTCGTGCTTCTGCGAACACCATCATGCTGTCGAGAACCGTTCTGCAGACTCGGTTTGCTTCCCTCCAAAGGCGCACTTCAGCGACTTCATCGCCTTCTCTGACTGCATCCACCGCCCGTTCGTTGATGCGGACTGCAGGCAAAACCAGATTCCCCGCGTCGTAGAGGTTCCCGAAACCGATTGACCACGCGGCTGCCGAGACCTTTCTGGTTTGAGCGATTGACCCAGCGACCGCGAGCCCCGAAAGCTGCTCTGTGATGCGCTGCACGCCGCGGCGGAGTTGCGCGATCTCGCGCGAATCGGTTGACAGCAGGATAAACCCGGCGAGTTCGAGGGATGGCACCCTGATCCTCACCCAGCCTGGTGTCTGTGCAGGTGAGACGGTGCAATTCACCGCGTCCGGTGTTGCAACCAGTACAGCCGTCGGGAGCGAAGCCCCCCTCGCGTTGAAAGGCACTTCGATCCAGACGTTTCTCACGACCGCTTCGTCCACCCAGCGATGATAGTGCCCGCGTGCGAGCATTGCGGAGATGACCGTCGAATTGCCGTACTGGAACGCGGTGGCATTGAGATCAGGGTCTGAGGTGGGGAGGTCGAACGTTGTTTTTCCGGCAGCCAGGTGAGAGGACACAAGACCTATTTCACGGCACGTCAGGGCTACTTCCGCCGCGAGCTCCGGTTGCAGGTGGAGTTCGTGGTGCGGGAAGAAAAGAAGGCCGCGCACCCCGCGATTGATCGCAGCAAACGCAAGAAGTCGCACCTGCTCGGGGTCCGGAATGGGCCCCGGTCCGTCTTCAATTCCCAGCCCCAGCGAAACCCCGGTGCTTGCCCACATGAAGTTCTGCACCCATGTCCAGAGTGGGTCTCCTACGAACTCTCGCTGCTCGTCAAAGAACCGCATGTATGAGCGCAGGGAATCATTCGGAATTGGATAGGAATACTGGCACCGAATGTCCACAAATTGCGTGAATGTGGTCTTGGCCTCCGGCGTCGCCTTGGCGATGTAGTCTGCTGCGGTTGGCACCGAAGGTGCCTCCTGTCGCAGGATTGATACTGTCTGCTGGATGCCCTCGAGGTGTCGCATCGTGATATCGTCACCCACGTACCAGAGCAGAAGATTCGGTTCACTCGCAAGTTTCGAAATCGCTCGGACAGCTTCTGGCGCCCATGGGACGACACCTGCGCCGCCGTACGAAAGATATGGCACTACCTGAATGCCCAGCCTGTTGCACTGGCGCATGAAAGGCCGGAACTGGTCCACCGCCTCCGGAGTTGAGGGGCCGCCCCGGTAACTTACGTTCATTCCGAGACGCGCGATATCCTCGGGTGTTGTGATCGAAAAGTTCCAGCTTCCCAGGGGAAAGAACGGCTTTCCGTCCACCATCAGCACGCCATCTCGGATCACGCCCGCCGAGGCGACGCCGAACGCGGAACACATGGCAAAAGACAGCGCTGCGATTGCCTTTGATACCGAACTCGTCATTTGACTCTCCTTGATTGCCATAGGAAGAAATCTGAGGGTCAACTGAAATGTCGCGAGGGAGGTCCAAACGCCCCAAGGGTGGGGTTGAACCCGGGACGATCAAAGCACCATACGTGCGGACATTTCGTGCAGGCTTCCGAATCGGAAACCGGTCAACCCGCCAGGTGCAGGATCACGTGCGCCGTTGCGACGCCAATCCATGGAAAGTGGAAACAAATGGCGGACAGAATATGTGAGGTAAAACTGGCTGGTTACGCGGCGGGTGAAACCCAAGGCGCAATACCCAAAACGCGCGACGTTCAGGTCCCACGTGGTCGCGCGCGAGGACAAATCGAACCCGGTTGTCCGGGGAATCGCGGAAAAATCGGCGTGCGCGGAAACGCGAACATACCCGATACTTCCTTCGAAACTCCACGGTTGGCTGCCGGGAGAATGCCGAACGGTGGCAAGTATTGAAATGCCCTCAAATGATCCCTGGACGGTCGCGAAGGCCCCCTGGCTGATAGGCAGTACCGTGTCGCCTACGGCGTCGATGGTAAGCACAGGCGTCTGGCCGAACGCTCCATTTTCCACGGAGCCTCCTTGCCAGCTGAACAGGCACTCGATCTCCGTTGACACCGCGGGATTAAACGACGTGCGCAACGAGAAATGCCTGTTCTTGAAAGACAACGTGTCAAGACCCCACACCCGTGGTTCGAGTTTGTACGTGTACCCGTGTCCGTCCGGGAACTCGGACGGGTTTCGGATCCACATCACCGCGTCACCGGAGGTCTCGCTTCGGCCCCACCTCAGACCGAACGATAGATCTGGCCGGACCCTTCCATCCCAGGCAAGGGTGGCGCCCATTCCGCTCCATGTTCCATTCAGGTCACCGTTTTTTACGCCGTTCAACAGGTGTCGGGAATAGAGGGTGTCTACAAGCGTGTTTCTGTGTTCCGTGACGGCATCCAAACTGGCGTCATGCGCGGACAGCATGACCCCGAAGGTACCGAAAGGCGTTTTCCAGCGCGCGTCGCCAACGAATATCAGGTTGTTGCCGAGTGCGTCATACGAGATTGTTCGTCCAATCGCTGTTTCGAGGTGATTGTAAAGAAAATTGTTGATCTGGACGTTGGACGAGCGCGGGAAGCGCACAAATTGGAAGTCGTCCGTGAGACTGAAAGAGTGTCGCTTCGCGGTACCACCAATAGACCAGGAACCCCGTTCCCACGCATGTGAGAGCGCCATCGCTCCGATTTTCGGTGAGGGAGACACGCGGTAGAAACGGTCCGAACTGACCCACCGGAGGGATTGTCCAGCGCCGAGAGCCCAGACGCCGGTTACCCCGTAGTCCCAACCCATGGTGGCGCCCTCCCCGAGACCCGCGGCGTACGATTCCCCGGTGACCCCGTTGACGTAATCGGGAGATACAGAACGCCCGAGTACAGTCGAGAGCGACACGACGAACCGATGCCTCCCCAGGAGGCTGGTGGGTTCCTCGGGCACCCACAGCTCGCTTGGAGGACTCGTCCGGACGCCGCAAAACCCGTCCACGAGCAAGTCCAGGGGACCAAGGCCGGCCGGAGCTTTTGAGACACCAAACAACACCGGAACAAGTAATGAAAGTATTCGGCGCATGCGTTCGAACCGGTTAACCAGCTGACTGTTCTCAGGATTCAAAATGTACCTCGTTGGGTTTCTGTGTGCATTCCGCCGCCATGCACCCGTTGACTCGAGCCAGGGGCGAACGTAAATCGTACACGCGGAAATCGCTCGAAGTGACCGGGTTGAAAGTGCGCAAAAGGCGAAAGGAGCGGCTATGAACGTTCTTCTTGTAGCGATCGATACTCTTCGAGCCGACCATCTTGGTTGCTACGGCTGGAAGAGGCTTACCAGTCCCCACCTCGATGCGTTTGCTGCCGGGGGCACGGTTTTCCTTGACATGGTATCGCCCCACATTCCGACGCACCCGGGTTATACGACAATGTTTTCAGGCCACGACGCCATGTCACATCAGGTTATTTCCCATGGCGGCAACGTGGAGCCTGCGACGGATGTGAAGATGATTGCCGAGATACTTGGCGAGCAGGGGTATTTCACCGGTGCCGCAGACAATCTGGGGCGCTGGTTCGTACGGGGATTCCAGGATTACCGCAGGTACTCGTGGGTATCCAACGGAACCGAGCCGCAACGAAAAGCGGAGGCGGTGAACGAAGTAGCGCTTCCGCTCCTTCAGGATGCTGCGAACCAGGACAAACCCTTTTTCCTTTTCCTCCATTACTGGGACCCGCATACGCCCTATCTGCCTCCCCCTCCATTTTCGCGCATGTTTTTTGAGGGCGACGAGAAGGACCCGGCAGACCGGTCCATGGACGAGGTATTTGCGTTTGCCCCCTTTGAGAAATACTTCCGTGCGTGGTTGCCGGGCGTAACAAACCGGGAGTTTGTCGCCGCGCAATACGACGCAGAGATCGCGTACAACGATGCAGTGCTTGCTCATGTGTTTTGCCGGTTGCGTGAGCTGAATCTCGAGGGGGAGACACTTGTCATCGTAACGTCCGACCATGGCGAGACGATGGACGAACATGGGTGTTTCTTCGACCATCACGGGCTGTATGATGCGAATGTCTGCGTTCCGCTCATTCTTCGATGTCCCGGCAAGGTTCCCGCGGGCCAACGCTTGCGGGGGCAGGTGGCCACGTTTGATATAGCTCCCACGATACTGGATTACCTTGGACTGGCGGATTTGATTGCTGAACACGCAATGATCGGGACCAGTGTGCGACCTCTGGCAGAGAGGGGATCCCAGAAGGGGAACTACGATGCGCTTTACCTGGCCGAGTGCTCATGGATGCGGAAACACGGGATCAGGACAAACGACTGGAAATACATAGAGGCTCTGGAACCCGACTTCCATGGGCTTCCGCCGGTAGAGCTCTACGACTTGAACGAGAAACCTGCGAAAGAAACCACGAACATGGTGGATGCACGGCCAGACGTGGTTGCTGATCTGAAAGGAGTTCTTGAGGACTGGATCACGCGCCGCCCGGCTCAGACGGGAAGGCCAAATCCGATTATGGAACAGGGGATCACCATGAGGGCGGTCGGATAGGTGTAGAGGGGCAAGGCCGGAAGCGGTTGCGTGGAGATGCGAGGCACAAGCATCGTTCCGCTCCCGGCTCGCCCGTTTCTTTCCCCAATCATCAATCCTTGACAAAAACGATCGCATCCGGCGGAAGCGCCGTGGCAATCGGACCTCGTCGTTTCTCTCCCGTGATGGCGTTGTACACGAAAAGCCCCGGGACACTCATCGAGCGATCGCTTACCAGCAAAACACTGTCCATTCCAACGGCTATGGCTGCCGGGGTCGCCGGTTCGGCGAGGCTATCCGCCGTGACACCGCTTGTCAGGCTGACACGATACACGGTTGCCGTGGGCCAGGTTTTCTGAACCAGCACCCATGCGGAGTTGTTCTGATCGCACACCTCGAGTGCGGTCGGTCTCCCCCCGAGGGAAGCGCCGTCCAGGAGGCGGGTCGGCGTACCCGCCGGAAGAGGTATCCTGTCAATTCCAGTCGTGCTCACGTCGTCATACGGGCCGCCAGCCACGAAAAGCGTGCCGTTGTGTACGGCCATCGCTACAGGGTTTTTCACCGTCAGTGTGAACACATTTGTTACCGCATTGGTACGTGTATCGATGGCGGCGACTTTCCCGAAGCCAGTTGGAGGCCACAGCCAGGGGTTTGAGGCTGTATCAAGCAGCTGGAGCAGAACGTAAAGCGTTCCGTTTTCGAGGACTCCCGCCGCCATCTCGGGCCGGCCGTCTGCGGGGTCCGCGTACGGAGCAAGATTGATCGTCCCGAGGCTGTCGCCCGTCTGCGGATTGATGATGAGGACGTTGCTTGTATTGAGGCGCAGAACATACGCCTTTTTTGCATCCGCAACAATTATATCCTGGGGGTTTGAACCGTTCCCGGTGCTGTAATTTGCCCTCGGTGCCGTTGGCACGGCCGGGTCTACGACAGTGATCGCATCCTTGCCGAAACGTTCCAGCACATAAACCAGTCCGCCATACGACCGGAGTGCAACATCGGTATGCACGCTGGCAAGCGGGAGGACGTCGATAGATGTTGAATCAGGCCGAAAAACACCGACCGCGGCGGACATGTAATCGGTCATGAAAACGAACGCGCTCCCGTACCCGGCGCTGTGTGACCGGGACGGGTTATTCGTTCCGCACGACACGAACACGAAGAAAATCGAAACGATCGCGGACGTGTGCACGAGTCTGCGTACGACTTTTGTGTGCATGGGACCTCCTTTGGGTAACAAACGGAACGCCTTATCAGGACGACGAAACCTGACAGGCGACGAAGACACTTCGCCCTGGAAGGGGCACGTAGCGGCTGTGGAATTCTCGAACATTCCCGAGGTTCTTGCCTTCTATCGAGAAATGCACTCGTTTGTGCGGACGGAAACGAACTCCCACATCGTGAAGGAACGCTGACGGCATGGTTTCACCGATGTTGTTAACCGGTTGCCCGAAAAATCGGTTGTGGTAATGAAGTCCGTACGCCAGTGTCACGCCAGAGAAGGAGAACTCACTGCGCGAATCGATTTGCCATCGCGGTCGGTGGGGGAGGTCATTCCCGAAGTAGAGGCCGTTGTAGAGCGCGGATTCATTGCGTGGGTGTTGCCACGTTACGCCGAGATTGCTGGAAAATCCGAATGCGGTTGCGAGGGAACCGGCTAATTCCACCCCGCGAATCTGTGCCTTCCCCACGTTGAAGGGCTTCATCCGGTTGTACACCGACCAGAATGCGATCATGTCGGTGATCTTGCTCTCGAAGAGAACCACCTCTGCGGAGGCATGCCGAAGCCGATCGCCTTCGCGGGTTGTGTGTACGACGAAACCTATGTCGCGATTTGCTCCTTTTTCGGGAACCAGCAAGGAGTTCCCCACGCTCGTACCTCGGTTCCCGTACAACTCGAAAAGATTCGGAACCCGCGTGTACCGTCCCACGTTGGCGCGAATCGAGACCCAGGGAGCCGGGGCAACAATAATGCCGACTGCGTGCGGATGCTGAGTGAAACTGGTGGAGTCGGACCACGTTCGCGAACCGGTTTCTTCCCGAATCAAGTTGTTGCTGACTCTATGAGTTCCGAAATTGCCGTTAAGTACAACTCGCCGCTCGAGCAGAGCGATTTCGTCTGAGACGTAGAAAGAGTATTGCGCCCTCCGACTCGAACGGAGCAGCTGCTGCCGGATTGCCGGGTCTGTGATCATCTTGTCATCGGGGTAGTACCCCTCGCGCGTAAGTTGTGACAACAAGGAAATGCGCTGCACGGGGACCACAAGCGATGACAGGGTTAGTTGGCCGCCCCATGCCGCGGTACGGTCATTTGTGACGCTTCTGCCCAGGCCGACCGTTCCGTCTTTGTTCTCAAAGCGATCACGGCGGGATGAACCATAACCTCGGATTTCCACTTCCGTCAGAAGTGGCAAGGGTATCCTCACCATCCCTTCGGCGAGATGCTGCCCGGAAAGCAAGCGTGCGGTATTGGGCAGATCATGATAGGAGCTGTTCCCTGGCAAATGATTATTCGTGTGCAGGTAGCAGTAACTGGCGCTCCATCCCGGAACCGATGGTCCAACAGAGGAAACGCGCAGGAGTGTGTTGACACCGAGGAACTGGTTGTTCGTTCGTCGCACCCAGGTGTCGTCAGACGTGTTGAGAGTCGTTCCGTTATCGTCTCGGTAGGTGAAATCATTGTCGCTCCCGGAAACGTCCACTGATGCGATGCCGGCAACAGGGCCTATGCGCCGCGTGACCCAGCCGCTGGCAGTGCGCGTGTCCCATGTGCCGTAAAAGGCGTTGGCTTGCCACCGCAAGGAGTCCGTTGCCTGCCGGGTTATGAAATTGACCACCCCTGCGGTTCCGGACCCGCCGAAAATGGGTGGAATGACTCCCCGGTACACTTCGACGCGCTCAACAACGGAGATCGGGATAGCCGCCAGGTTGACCCCCCCGCCCAGAGCCTGGTTCAGGGGGATGCCGTCGAGGTACACACGCACCTGTTCGGAGGAACTGCTGCGGATCGAAACCGTGCTGAAACTGCCAAAACCCCCAGTGGAGCGAACCTGAACTCCGACGATATCGTTCAGAAGCTCCGGTACCGTCTCGGCGCGGACTTGGAGCTCTTCCGTCTCAATCGAGGTTACAAACGCGGTTGACCGCTCCGAATCCCGCAGGCGGTCGGCGGTTACCGCCAGAGGCTCCAGTACGATGGGGTTTGTGCGCAACATGAACGTGATCTGATGGGTGGATGGCAACGGCAAGGTATCCGGAAGGAACCCGGGAGCAGACGCGGCGATAAGGCAACCGGTTGGCAAGACGTCCGCAAACGAGCACGCACCGAGACTATCGGTGAAGCAGGCAGCACGTGCTCCCACGGCCGTTACGAACGCCGAGGGAACGCCTTCACCCGCGGTGTTTGTCACCCGGACCGAAATCGAGGCGAATCCAACCTGCGCCGCTGCCAGGACCAGAAATGCGGGGAAAATGCCCGGTGTCACGCGCGCTCTCCGACGGAGCAGGCGAACCGCAGGCAGGACGGGAATGGAAGGGAAGGAAAGACGAGCTTTCCCCGCTCAACCCGCCCGCGCAGGTTCGCAGCAGAGTGACGCAGTTCAGGCAGGTCTCCTGACTCGCGGCAGCAATCGTCCGCCTTCCCAGGCTCCAAGCGCCCAGTGGCATTACTCGACGAGTGCCATTGCACCGCTTACAGTGGCGGGGCCGTACCGGATTCTCACCGGTTTCCCTATTCTCCGACGCGAGTTCCCACGCGCCGGCACCTGAGCTGAGGTGAAACGACCAAATGGAAGATGAGTTGGATTGCTCGCTGTGTCAATAGCCTGGACAGAAATATACTCATGCCATCGGATGCTGATAATAGTGCTTATGTAATATTGGCTACCGGCGCACGGTAACCCAGACCAGAACGACTAGAAAGGGATGAACACATCCTCTCCCCCTGCACGTCTGCCACACAACCCGGTCTGGCCTCTGCCGGTAACCGGCTCGGTCGCTCCAGCGCGGTCCGGATCTGAGTAGATCACAAACCATTCGTACAGTCGTTCCCGCATCTCTCTCAACACGGGACGCGTTGCCGCGTCATTGACCCGGTTCTCGGTTTCGGCAGGGTCGTTGGTGAGGTGATATAACTCGTTCGGACCGTACGGGTAACGGTGCACGTATTTCCATTCAGTTGTTCGGACCATTCGTACGGGGCCGTACTCATCGAAAACAACAAGGTGTTCATGTGGGTCCCTGTGTCCGCCTTTCAGCAGCTGGCAGAAACTCCTGCCGGGCGACCTGGGGTCAGACGAGGTGGAGATTCCCACGTACTCGAGGAGAGTGGACGAAAAATCGTACTGGCTCAGTAAATCGGTGTTTACAACGCCTGCCTGAATCACTCCGGGGTGCGATGCCAGAAAGGGTACTCTGACCGACTCCTCGAACATATTGAGTGGGAAACTTGCGTTTCCTTTCCCCCAGAGGCCGTGATGGCCCATGCACATTCCATTGTCAGAGGTAAACACGACGAGCGTGCTTTCTCGCATGTTATTCTCTTCCAGCCAGTCTATGATCTTGCCGATGTTGGTGTCCATCGCGGTGATGGCGGCGTAGTAACCGGAGAGCTTCTGACGCCTTGAGCCGGCGTCATCGACAGGGATTGAACGGTGTCTCACCCAGTCCGGCGCGGGCATCAGATCGGGAGTCGACGTGAAGGGACAACCGTCATGGTATTGATCGAAAAGCATTTTCGGATGATTCTCACGGTCCCACGGGCTGTGCGGTGAGGTGTAATGCACACTGAGGTAAAACGGTTGGCTGTGCGATTTTCGCTGCTCGAGAAATCGCAAAGCATTCATCGTAATTACGTCGGTAACGTAGTTCGGTTCTTCGTACACTTCCCCATGCCGGACCATGGGGGCGCGGTAGTACGGGCCTCCTCCTTTCGCGTGGGCATCCCAGAACACAAACCCGTCTCTTGGACGGTGGCAGTCGCCCAGATGCCATTTCCCGCTTAACCCGCACGCGTAGCCCGCTTTTGCCAGGGCGTCCGTATACGCCGGCTGTCCGGCAAGGAAGTCGATGAATTCCCCGTTTCTCGCAGGTTCATACTTCGCGATGGTGTTGCCGGCGGCAAGCCAGTCGTGAATACCGTGGCAGGACGGAATCCGACCGGTAAGAAGAGAGGCACGCGCCGGAGAGCACACGGGGGATGTGCAGAAGAAACGGTCGAACCGCATCCCGGTGGCTGCGAGTCTGTCGAGGTTGGGGGTTTCCAGCTCGCCGTTTCCCGCACACCGCATCGCCCACGGGCCCTGGTCGTCCGAAAGGATCACCACGACATTCGGGCGCTCGTCATGCCTGCGCAACGTCATCATTCCCGCCTTTCATTCCGGTCGGGACAACTGCAAATTTGTTCTGCGAGTGAAGGTGGCGACATCAACCGCGGATTCGGTTTACCTCCGCCTCGAACTGCGCGATTTCCTCCTGGCTGGCCAGTACGCCGAGTTCGAGCTCGAAAACCCGTTCTTCCTGCGGTTCGATGAACTGGAGTCTTCCCGTTGCCCGGTCCTTATCCCGTCCCTCAACAAGACAGTTGGCCGGCTCAAGTCCGCACGTGTACCAACCCTGCCCCATCTGTTTCCATTGAATCAGTCTGGGAAGTTGTTCCGGCCTGTAGCGTATGTACCCGCCGATCCCCATTTCGCGGTTCACAATTCCGATAGCCGTACGTCCGTCCGGTCCGGCGTTCACGTCATGGTAGTAGCATTTCTCACGGTAATCCTTCACCGGTTCGTGCAAACGAAAATACGTTTCGGCGCCTTCCCTCGCGTCGGCATCCCGAGGGGTCACTTTGACCGCCGGGGTCAAAACTTCTGAGCCATCCGCAACCACCGGGAACCCGTAGTTGCAATGGTAGAGAATCATCAGAGGTGCGGTATGCCACCCGATATTCACGACTTTGTCGCGTATGGTGAACGAATTCGCCCCCAGTTTCGTCGATATGACTCGTTGCAGCTCGAGTTCATCCTGGAAAAGGCCGCTTTCGCGCATCACGCCCGAAGCCCAGAGTATGTACTCATCGCCCTCCCAGTATCCACCGAAATTCGCTCGTTTGGCCGGAACGTTGCCGATACGTCCGTGTATGCCGAGTTTCTTACCCTCGTCGGTGCATGCCGCTCCTGCATAGCTCAAACCGCATGTCGCGACGAGCCCACCGAAAAACTGGCGCAGCCATTCCAGGCCTTCCGGGTCATAGAAGGAACCGTGAGGGTCCCCGACGGAGGAACGCCATGCCAGAGCCTTTCCCTGGTAACTTGCCGCGACCACATCCATCGCGCGTCCCGCCGCAACCGTGAACGCGAAACCCGAACCTGTGGTGAAATCGAAAACCTCCACGCCGGTGTTGTTTCCATCCGCCAGCACGCTCTTGCGCACATCCGCTATCTGACGTATATCGCCGACACGTTCCAGAAGCTCCCTCTTCGTCCAGTGTCTTCCCCAAAGATTCGCCATCTCTCTGCTGTCCTCCAAAGTAGTGGTGGTTTTTCCAGTTTTTCCCCTCGTGCTCGAATTCTCCTCGACGACCAGGGAAATGGTGAACCTGTCTGCCCCTGGTTGCGATCCTCAATTTGCTGCGGTAGAAAAGCGCACTGCGCCGTCGAGCGCTGACTTCTTCAGAACAAGCCCGTGTCCGGGGCGAAGAGGAACGCTGACAAACCCGTCGTAGAAGAGGAGTGGTTCCTCGAACAATTCGTCCAGCTCGGGGGATTGCCCGGTGTACTCCTGTGGCAGATCGCACCAGTGGAGCGCGGCACAGATGTGCAGGTTGACGGCGGTACCAATCGACGGTTGAGTCTGGTGCGGGAGGAAAAGCCTGTTGAAGACGTCCGCCAACGCCGCAATCTTCATGGTCTCCGTGATGCCGGCGCACTTCACCACGTCGGGTTGAACGATGTCCACCCGTGCATTCAAGATCAGATCACGAAACTGCCACCGGGTGTATTCGTGCTCCCCCGCCGAAACCGGCAAGTCGAGAGCGTCTGCTACCTTCGCAAGTCCTTCGTAGTCAAACTGAGCAACAGGCTCTTCAAAATGCTGCAATCCCAGTGCTTCAAATTTGCGTCCCTGTCGGATCGCAGTTGGCACCGAGTACCCGTTGTTGGCATCGAAGCTCAGAGGAACCGCTGTACCGCATACCTGCTTGCATTCTTCCGCCATGCGGAGGTCCTTGTCAGGCCCTCTGTCCTGTCGGGCAACGCCCCAATCCATGCGTATTTTCACGCCTTTGTATCCAAGATGTACCGCCTTTTCAACTTTCGTCGCCATTTCGCGCGGTGTCATTGTTGCACCGCCCCCGATTGAGGCGTACATGGGGATGCGCTCCCGATAGCACCCACCGAGCATCATGCACAAGGGTTGCCCCGTAACCTTGCCGCGTATGTCCCACAGGGCAATGTCCACACCTGCGACCGCTTCGGGTTGGATTCCCTGGACGCCGAGTTTGTACGTGTCCAGCATCATCACATGCCAGAGCTTGTCAGTTTCCAGCGCGTTTTTCCCGATTATGCGGGGACCAAGGACGTCCGCTACGAATCGCGCCGTTGTCTCGCTGTGCATGGGGCTGCATTCGCCGACACCTTCCACACCCTCTTCAGTTTGCACGACGACGAAGCACTTGCCATGCACGACGTACGAAGAAACACTTTCAATGTTCATGGTTCCCCTCACGGTCGGGTGCGGATCAGTCAAGAGAGGTTACCTGTATGTTGCTGACGTCCACCACGATCTGAGACCCAATGGCACGAAACCCGATCTTACCGCTGTCGGGTAGAGGAGTTGGTAGTGTCTGCGGGTCAACGAATTCGTGCGCGAGTACCCCGTTCACCCCGAGTTGAAGGTGCGGTCCCACTTTGACAACCGTAAGATGGTAGAACGTCCTGATTTGCCGGCAGGGGTCAGGACCCTGCGCCATCAGATGCAACCCCGGGTTCCTCCTCCAGTTGGAGACCCCGGTATGTTCACCCTTGTCGTTGTACCGGCTGACAGACACGTGGTAAGAACGGAGAAGAGCATCTTTGGCTACATAGTCTCCGAAGACGCCTGAACGTCCTGGCAGCGAAAACATGTCCTCGCCATTCAAGCCGCGCACCGCGACAAAGGTTATGAAAAGTCCATCGCTGAAGTGAACGTAGAGGTCGAAGTCCAGCACGATATTGTCCGGGAAGTCCTCGACATGGAAGAAATTGCATCCCTCTGCTCCCTGAATGCTTCCCACCGAGTCAAGGCGCAAGGCGCGTTCTCCCCGCGCATTCTCTACCACGCGGGGGCTTCCAATTCCCTCGAGACGCCAGCGCGTGAGCCCTTCGTCGAACGTCTCGTGGAAAAGAACCTGTCCGCGGGGTGTAAGGAGACCCATTGCCGCGCTCCCACAGTATCGGGGTGGGGTGAATACTGGTTCTGACCAGGATTACCGAAATATAGAAAACGCGTTCCGCGCGCAGAACCCGTGGGACAGAAATCACCCTTCTTGACGCTTATCTTGTTCTCGGCCTATATTCCCAATTCAGCGCCGGACAGCGGTTCTCGCGCCGCATACGGCGGCGCTGCGTGCCGCACTCCGAGTTGCGGCCGGTTGTTCCCTCAGATTGTCGCAACGGTCTCGTTGTTGTGTGGTGTTTTTTCCTGCGGAGGATGGGCACATGGAAAAGACCATTGGTGTCGGGATGATTGGTTACGCGTTCATGGGGCGCGCCCACTCGAACGGATGGCGTCAGGTCGGACACTTTTTCGATTTGCCGATGAAGCCCGTCATGAAGACGATCTGCGGGCGGAACAAAGCGGCCGTAACCGCTGCGGCAAAAACGATGGGGTGGGAAAAGGCCGAAACCGATTGGATGAAAATGATCAATGATCCGCAGATTCAGGTCGTTGACATCTGCACTCCCGGGAATGAGCACAAACCGATGGCCCTCGCGGCGCTGAAAGCCGGGAAGCATGTGGTGTGTGAGAAACCTCTCGCGAACACCCTGGCCGAGGCGAAGGAAATGGCGCAAGCGGCGAAAGAGGCCGGTGTGCGCACGCTCACCGCGTTCAATTACCGCCGCGTTCCCGCGATCGCGCTCGCGAAACAGATGATTGAACAGGGTCTGCTGGGGACGATCTACCACTGGCGCGCAGTGTATCTGCAGGACTGGATCATTGACCCGAAGTTTCCGCTCGTGTGGCGTTTGAAGAAGGAAGTTGCCGGTTCCGGCCCCCACGGGGATCTGAACGCCCACATCACCGATCTCGCCCGGTATCTAGTAGGCGAAATCACGGAAGTGGTGGGTATGGGGAAAACGTTCATCAAAACCCGTCCCGTTCAGGAGGCTTTGGCGGACGGCGGGCTCGGTGCAAAAGCGGGTACGAAAAAGGGGAAGGTTACCGTCGAGGACGCGATGTTGTTCTTGGCGAAATTCGCGAACGGGGCGTTGGGCTCGTTTGAAGCCACCCGTTTTGCGGCAGGAAGGAAAAACTTCAATTCCTTCGAAATCAACGGATCTAAAGGTTCCATCGTGTTCAATCTAGAACGTCTGAATGAGCTTCAGTACTTCAATCGCAGAGACGACGCGAATCTTCAGGGGTTCCGCACCATTCTCTGCAACGAAGGCGGACAGCCTTACAATTCAGCGTGGTGGCCTTCCGGTCATATCATCGGGTGGGAACACACGTTCACCCACGAATTCAAGGATTTCATCGAAGCCATTGCAGCGAAAAAGGACACGATGCCGAATTTCGAGGACGGCGTGAAAACGCAGGCAGTTCTTGAGGCAGTCATGGCTTCCGCAGACAAAAAGAAATGGGTCAAGGTGACGATCTGAACGGGCGCTCGAATAACGCCCGGAATGTCCGGAACGCAGGGATGCCGTGTGCCGGCATCCCTGTTTTCATCTGATACAGAAAGGGCACCGGCAGTGGAGAACGACGCCACACGTATGATTCTTGAGGTGAAACACCGACCGGGGAAGCCCCCTCTGGAGTGGGCGTGCGAGTGGGTGGATGGGGAGGTCGGCAAATGGGCGCGCCTACGGTACGTGAGCGACACGGAACAGAAAGTGCAGGATACCGTGCTTCCGGTCGGTACCGTTACCGACGGGGTGTACTGGGTGGACCGCCCCTTTCACGTATGGAAGTTCTCAACGGGTTCAGGCGGGCACATCGGGTACCGTTTCGACGTGTGTACGAACACGTTCATCTGGAAAGAAAAGCTGATCTGGTACGACCTTGAACTCGATCTCTGGATTCCCTCGGGTGGGGTGCCGCAGTGGCAGGACGAGGATGACATGAGACGACTTGTCAGGATGGAGCATCTCAGCCAGGAGGAACTGGATGTCGCCGAACAGGCGAAAAACTATCTTGACAACCACTGGGCAGACGTTATCGAGGGTGCTTTCGGGGAGGTGCATTCTTAGAAAACAGGGCAACAAGTTTTCGCCGGGGAGGCGGTTTCTTGGCACGAAGCTCGAACGATCGGATTCTCATCCTTCAGACATCAAAAGCCCCCGTGGCACTCTCGGATGAACGCTTTCTGCGTTCGCGGTTCGATGTACGAACTTTTCGCATCCGTCTTGCGCCCCCCGTTCGCCTGCTGGCCAACATGGCAGCACTGGCCGTGTGGTTGTGCTGGAACCTGCCGCGAGCACGGGGGGTCTTCTTCCGTTTCGCGGATTACTACGCGTTCTTGCCCGTGTTCCTGTCACGGGTGTTCAGACGCAAGTCGTGGATCGTTCTTGGCGGATACGATGCCCACCATTTACCGGAATATGACTACGGCGTCTACGGGCAACCATTGCGGGCATCAATTGTGCGTTACGCCATTCGAAATGCAACCGCAGTGTTGCCGGTGGACCAGTCGTTGTACGATGGCGTGAACGCGTACGCGTTCGATCCACCCCGCGCCACGGGGATCAAATCGCTGGTCCCGAATCTCAGGTGCGAAGTCCGGGTCGTTGCGGACGGGTTTGACCACGAATTCTGGACGCCCTCTCCTGGATGTAGGAAAGAACGGTTGGTGGTTGCGACCGCGAGCGTTCCGCAGGGTACCTCGCGGAAGAGCCGCACGCGGATGGTGGCGCTGAAAGGCGTTCCGCTTTTGCTGGAGGTTGCACGGCGGATGCCAGATGTCGCTTTCGCGATTATTGGTCCTGGACGGGGAGTTCTACCTGAAGGCGGCCGAGTCGTTCCGGCGAATGTCCAGTTGCCGGGGTATCTATCGCCGGAACAACTTCGCGAGTATTACCGCAGAGCAACCGTGTACGCACATCCATCCCTTACCGAGGGGTTGCCTGCCGCTGTTGCGGAGGCGATGCTTTGTTGTTGCGTACCAGTCGGTTCCTCGGTGAACGGTATCCCGGAACTGATCGGGGATACGGGGTTCGTCGTAACGCAACCGGTGATCGACGAATGGGCTGCCGCGGTGACACATGCATTGGAACGCGGTGCTTCTTCACGGGCGCGAGATCGAATCGTTGCTCTTTTCAGCCTGGCGAAACGGCATCGCCTGTTGGTGGACGTGATTGAGGGATGAGCCTGGAGGCTATCCATCCAGAAAAACGGCTGAATCGGATAACCGGTGCAAGGTATCGCAGGAGAAGGGAAATGCCATCAATCGCTATAGTGGGCGCATCGAAAGACCGTGCGAAGTTCGGTAACAAAGCTGTTCGGGCGTACGTGCGTCAAGGGTACACCGTGTACCCGGTTAATCCCAGGGAACGGGAAATAGAAGGAATCTTGGCGTACCCCTCCGTAAAGTCCATTCCTTTTCCGGTGGACAAGGTTGCGCTTTACGTGTCTCCCGAGATCGGCATCGCGCTGTTACCCGAGGTAGCCGGTAAGCATCCGGCGGAGCTGTTCGTCAACCCTGGCGCGGAAAGCCAGGAGTTGCTGGACGAAGCCAGAAGGTTGGGTTTGGAGCCGATCGTTGCCTGTGCGATAGTGTCAATCGGGGAAATGCCGGATTAAGATGGACGGACAGCGATGAGAAAGGTCGTGAAAGCCCGGCCTCAGCCTGACAACTCGCCATCGGACGGAGCGAAAGCGCTCTTTCTGGAGACGGTACGCGCGCTCCGACCGGAGGACATCCCGGTCAAACCGGTTGATCGCGACGACGGCGCAGCCTCTGAACCAGTTGCCAGACGTCGTGTTGAGAGGGTTGCGGGGTCGATAGATCTCCACGGTATGACCGCAGAACAGGCGATCAGGTATCTCACGGAGGTGCTTCCAGATTACCGACGAAAGGGCGGAACGGTCGAGATCGTTGTCGGAAAGGGGCTGCACAGCCCCGACGGGAAGGGAGTTCTGCGCGAGGTCGTCTCTGGCTGGCTCGACCATGCCGGAAGACGGTTCGTCTCGCGATGGCGGTGGGGCGGGCGAAGACAAGGGGGAAATGGTGTCATTGTCGCTGCAATCCGCGTTCCTGTGAAACGAGACTGAAAGCAGGGTGGTGTCTTGAACCGGAATCTTCTTCGGGAACTCATCGAGCCGATCCTCAACACTCCCACAGGGCCATTCCACGAGGATCACGTGGCGTCCTTCGTCGCGGAAACGGTACGCGGCACCGGCCTCACGATGAGCACTGACACATTCGGGAACATCCTTGTGCGCCGCCCCTCGGTCGGCCGGAACAACCTGCGTATCGGGTTCATGGCGCACATGGATCACCCGGCCTTTGAAGTGATAGAGCAGCTCGGGGGTGCAGTGCGAGTTGCGTGGCACGGAGGTGTGGACGCTGAGTACTTCCCGCAGGCACGCGTCAGGTTTCACTCCTCCGGCAATCCGTGCACAGGTGAGATTCGGGAGGTCGAACTGGAAGAAGCTCGTAACCGGGTGAAAACCGTGGTTGTGGCGTGCGATTCGCCTCCGCCCCTCGGTACTCTCGGAACGTGGGAACTGCCATCGGTGGAGGTGACGAACGGGGTTCTTCGTGCGCCGGCGGTGGATGACGTTGCGGGATGTGGCCTTCTGTTGGCGCTGCTCCTCGAACTGGGCGACCGCCCGCTGGAAACGGAGGTATGGGCCCTTTTCACCCGTGCAGAAGAAGTCGGGTTTGTGGGTGCGATTGGACTGGCACGAAGCGGGCGGTTGCCGGTTTCGACGCCCGTTGTTTCTGTGGAGATGAGCAAAGCGACCGCGGGGGTAACGCAGGGGATGGGTCCGGTAATCCGTCTCGGAGATCGATCAAGCATCTTTGACGCAATGTTCGTGCTCTTCATGAAAGACGTCGCCAGCGACCTCAAAGGGCGTATCGAGGGCTTCAAATACCAGCAAGCGATGATGGAAGGGGGCAGTTGCGAGGCAACTGCGCTCAATCTCTTTGGATACAGAACTGCCGGTCTGGCTGTTCCGCTGACCAACTACCATAACCAGCGCCCTTGTGGCCCAACTGGCCCCTTCGTCATCGATTCAGAGGAAATCGCCATCAACGATTTTGCAAACGCCGTGGATCTTTGTGTTGGAATGTGTGAGCGATTTCGGGGTCTTGATGCGGTTAGGAGCGGGCACAGAGGCAAAGCCATGGAACGCGCAACGGAGGGTTTGCAACGTCTGGAAAGAATGGAGCGCGCAAGAACGCGCAGGTGAGTGGTCAGTTGCTCGGTGAACGGATAGAGCCGCACGTTCCCGACTTCAGGTCAAGTCCTCCCTCCCTTCTCTCTCCAGCGTCTCCACCAGATTCCTCACCTCCTGAACCCGCGACTTCGGGCACACCAGCACCGCGGCGTCGGTCTCAATGATCACGAGATCGTGCACTCCCAAGGTCGCAACGACGGAACTGTTGGTTCGGATAATGCAGCGTTCGGTGTCGAGACCGACGTGCTTGCCTCGTACCACGTTGCCCCGGGCGTCGTGAAGGCTTATCTGATCGAGAGCAGCCCACGTTCCAATATCCAGCCACCCGAAATCAGCCCGGATCACCTCGACGTTATCTGTTTTTTCCATGATGCCCACGTCCAGCGAGACCCGATCGAAATGCTGGTACGCGTTCTCAGTTACGACAGTTTCATCGGGCGTTCCAAGAGACGATCTGATCTCTTGGAGGAGGGCGAAGTGGCGGGGGAGGAAGCGGGAGAAAAGGTCCAGTGCATGCCGTGCCTGCATCACGAACATCCCGGAGTTCCACAGATATCGCCCGTCTTCGATGTACTCAATCGCTCTCGCCTTGTTCGGTTTCTCCACGAATTCGTCAACGTGGTAGAACTGGATCCCCTCAATTTCACGTGTTTCGTGGCCAAAACGAATGTACCCGAGACCGGTGTCCGGTCGGAGTGGCACGAACCCCACCACTACGACAAGAGGAGCGTTTTTCGCCACGGTGACCGCGGCGTGCAGGACTTCGCGAAATCCGGTTTCGTCGGCGATGAAATGATCGGCGGTGACCACTGCCATTGTCGCGGCCGGGTCGCGTTCGATTACCTTCAGTGCCGCCCACCCTATACACGGTGCGGTGTCCTTGCCCAAAGGCTCCACCAGAATGTTTTCTGCGGGAAACGTCGGCAGAGCACGAGCTATTTCGGATGCATACTCGCGCGTCGTGACGATGATCTGCCGGTCCACCGGTATGAGCGGGGCAAGGCGATCAACGGCCACCTGAATCATCGGCCGGTGATCTATGAGGCTGAGCAGTTGTTTGGGTCGGGTTTTCCTTCCTTCAGGCCAAAGCCGCGTACCTTTTCCGCCCGCCATGATCACGCCGTACGTCATGCGTCCCCCGGGGTTATCTACCGTGGCGCCTGGTCGCGGGAAGGATCATCTGGCGGCAGAGAGGTCAAAGGACCGAATGCCGCGAGGTCCCCGTCGAACTGGGTAGAGTCACCGACAACGAGAATGCGCAGTTGGTCGCTTCTGAGGTATTTCCGTGCCACTCGTACCACGTCATCCTTTGTCACGGATCGGATCCGGGGAATGTAAGATGTGAGATAATCCTCGGGGTACCCGTCGAACGCAAGGCGCATCTCCTGTCCGGCGATTTGTTCGGGCGAGGCATACGAGAACACAAACGAGTTGATGATGGTTTCTTTCGCGGAACTTATTTCGTCGTCGGTAATCGGTTTGATGCCCATGCTGTCAATCACGGACCGCATTACTGAAATCGTTTCTGACGTCTTGTCAGCACGGGTACCGACCGCTGCGAGGAACATCCCCTGATCGGGATCAGGGCTATCCAGTACGATTCCAAATACGTAGTACGCCAAACCGCGGTTCGAACGAACCTCCTGGCCGAGGCGCGACGTGAAGGTTCCCGCTCCGAATATCTGGTTCATCACGGCGACGGCGTACTGGTCTGGATCGTGTCTCCGCAATCCCGTGCTTCCCATCCGGATTGAGGACTGATTCACTGTTTTCTGGACGTGATAGACCCCCGGAGGCATTCCGCAGTTCTGTTCAGGTGAGGGGAGCGGCGGGACTTCCGCCGCAGACCACCCGGCGAAAGCTCGATTCACTTTTGCGACAGCCTCTTCCGGCGTAACGTCTCCCGAGATCGCCATGTAGGTCACGTGCGGCCTGAACCACGTCCCGTGGAACGCGACGAGGTCTTCTCTGGTGATCCTGTCGACATCCTCCAATTCCAGTTGTCGCGCCCAGGGGTTGCCTTGTCCATACACGATCTGGCGGAAACGGCGCCTGCCGATCTCGTATGGGTCATCATTCCGCCTGCGAATGCTTTCTTTCGTGAGGCGTCGGAGCTCATCGATCTTGTTCTCAGGGAACGCCGGCGCCATCAGCACATCGGCAAGCATGCCAAGGCCGGAGTCAAAATCCTTGCGCAGCACATTCAAATTGGCGCTCGCGCAGTCTACGTCCATCCCCACATTCAGGTGTGCTGCGAGGTAGTCCAGCGTGTCGTCCAGCACGTCGGCGCTCAAATGCAACGTTCCACCGCGTCTCATCACCCCTGCAGTGAAGGAGGCGACGCCCGGCTTGCCCACAGGGTCACACTGGGATCCGCCTCTTATCAAGATGTCCACATTCACAATTGGCTGCTCGTTGTCGGTGAGAACGAACAACGTGATTCCGTTCGGCAGCGTGGTTCGGAAAACCGGCGGCGGTGTGAACTTCAGCGAATCGAACGGACGGAGATCGTCGGGGTGCAACGCAGTTGGGCGAGAAGCCGGTTCGGCGCGGCGGACCGGCAGGCAGGAGCTGACGAAAACGGTGAAGGCAAGCGCCGCGACCAGGTGATGGGTTCGCACCATGGTTACTGGTCCTCCCTTCCGTGTCCGTTGTTCTGCACATTTTCACGCATGATAGCTGCTACGGTCCTGTTTTGTGGTCTGAAATACAACCTCGCCACGCGCATCACATCATCCGCCGTTACCTTCGAAACATTCGCTCGATGTGTAGTAACCACCCGCCAGTCTCCGTGAATCGCCTGCGCGCGCGCAAGCGCCTGAGCCAGCGAGTTGTTGTCCGAGATTTCGCGGATGTACGAGGCCTCAAGCTGATTTTTGCATTTCGTGAGCTCTGCCTCCGAGACAGGAACTCTTGCGAGACTGTCGAGTTCCGAGTAAAGAATGTTTTCTACTTCCCCCGTCGTATGGGGCGATGCCGGCGAGGCGTGCAGAACAAACAGATTTGGGTACCTCTGGCCGGGCAGCTCCTCATACACGGCCACATCGCTGGCAATACCGGCCTGGACGAGTCTGCGGTAAAGCCTGGAGGAGTTCCCGCTATCGCGAAGGATGTTTGCGATTACGGAAAAAACGTACGCATCCGGGTCAGGGTAATTTGGCTTGTGGTATCCCACCATCAGTTGCGGTTCCGCATCAAAGTCTACCGATATCCTTCGCTCTCCCGTTTGAGGTGGTTCCACGGTCCGCACCTCAGGCGCCCGGCGATTTGCCGAAGGTATCCGTCCGAAATACTTGTCCACGAAGGCCTTTGCACTGTCAATGGAGATGTTTCCTACGATTACGCCGACGGTGTTGTCGGGGATGTAGTACGCCTCCCGGAATGCCGCGGCGTCCTGTGCGGTAACTTTTTCGACCTCGCTCATCCACCCTACGATCGGGACACGATAAGGATGCGCCTGCATCGCCGTTGCCATAAACTGCTCGTAAAGCTTGCCTTCCGGGTCATCATCCGTTCGCATGCGGCGCTCTTCCGCAACGACGTCCCGCTCGCTGTAAAACTCCCGCATCACCGGGTTCATGAAACGTTCTGATTCTAACAAAGCCCACAACTCGAGCCTGTTTGCGGGAAATGATTCATAATAAATCGTGTAGTCTTTCCCCGTTCCCGCGTTGTTGTCGACCCCACCGTTCCTGTCGATTATTCGCGAAAACTCGTCCTTCACAATGAAGGTTCTGTGGATTGCCGTGTAGCGCTGAAGGTCGGCCAAATAGCCTTTTGCCCGAGCGAATGCAGGAAGAGAAGGGTACCGGACGGGCGCCGTGCGCAGGGTTTCGGCCAGAGCGTCAGCGAGCGCTCGGGTGATTTCGTAGTCCTCCAACCCCGGATTCGCTACAACCACTTCGCGGGTAGTTCTGCGTTCCAGCGCTTCAAGAATCCCTCGGTGCGCGAGTGGGACGGTTGCGAGTGTCTGGGTGTAAAGAACCGCGACACTGTCGATGTGGCGCATGATCCCCTGTTCGGCGGAAAAATCTACCGTGCCGATGCGCGGGGTGCCTTTGAACGCCATGTGTTCAAACAGGTGCGCGAGCCCGGATTGGCCCTGCGGATCGTCTACTCCTCCAACGCGGACAATCACGACACCGGAGAAAACCGGCGCGGTGCCTCTCTTGACGAAAAGAAACTTCATGCCGTTGTCTAACGTGTACTCAACGACCCGCTCCTCGAGTGGCTGCGCATAACTTGGGGCTGGCGGCAACACACACGTTGCGCAGATCAGGAGAAAAACGATTCGTACCAACAGAGGACTCTCCTTCGTGGAGTTTCCGTACCGGAGGAAATACCGTGTGGCGATCAAGATGGCACCGAGGCCTGCAGTTGACCGCACGCCGCAGCAATGTCGTCGCCTTTGCTCCATCGTACGGTAACCGTCAGATTCCTCTCCCAGAGAATACGATGAAAATGGTCAATTCGTTCCTGGCCGGGACGGCGGAATGGTTGTCGGGGTACAGGATTGAAAGGAATCAGATTGATCTTGCAGGGGAACCCGGATACCAGCTCGACCAGTCGGCGCGCGTCCTCGTCTGAGTCATTTGTTCCCTCGATAAGTGCGTACTCAAAGGTCACCCGCCTCCGCAGAGACACTCCCGCCATGTGCCGCGCGGCGTCCAGAAGTGTTTTCAACGGATATTTCCTGTTGATCGGCATCAACGAATTACGGACTTCGTCTGTCGTCGCGTTAAGGGAGATTGCGAGACCCACTTTGGGAAGATCACTGGCCAATCGGTATATCATCGGCACGACGCCGGCGGTGCTGATCGTCACTCTGGTGGCGGAGACCGCCAACCCCATCTCGAGGCCGGACAGTTTCACGGCTCGCAAAACAGCTTCGTAATTGTTTAGAGGTTCCCCCATTCCCATGAAAACCACATTCGTAACGGGATGCTCAAATTCCTCTCCGCTTGCTCCCCGGGCTCGAAAGAAACGGGCGCCATGGTGAATCTGGTCGAGAATCTCTCCCGCGGTCAGATTCCGCTGGAAGCCGATCTGGCCTGTGGCGCAGAAGCGGCAACCGAGTGCACATCCCGCCTGCGACGAAACGCAGACCGTGCGACGACCATCGTCGACCATCATCACTGTTTCGATTTTGCGGCCGTCTGAAAGACCAAGTACCAGCTTGGTTGTCTGTCCATCGCGGGAAACTGCCCGGTGCCGCTCGGCAAGATATTCGACCCGTGCCTCCGCTTTGAGCTGCGACCTGAATTCCTTCCCAAGGTCCGTCATCTGATCAAAATCGGCGACACCCTTTCCGTGTATCCAGCGAAGGAGCTGATTAGTTCGGTATTTTTCCTTTCCAAAACGTGCCAGGAACTCGCGCAGTTCGTCGGGCAGAAAACCTTTGAGGTCGGGTTTTTCTGCACAGACAGCGGGGTGTGCCAGAACTGAGGCACTATCGAAGGATTTTCCGCGAACGATTGGAGGCATACTCCAAAAAATACCCTCGCCGGTGCCATTCTGCCAGCGCTCCGTCTGCCGATCGATGCGCTGCTTGACCGTTCTTCGCAAATCAGGGTATACTTCAACATTACCGAAATGCGCATTTTACGCGGGAGGCGACCGTGGTGTACCGATTTCTGCTGGCTTTCGTGGCGGCGTTTGTGATAGGCGTGTTTGTTCAGTCCTGCACGCCGTCGCGCTCCCTGCAGCAGATTTCGACTCGAGAAGTCCCTGATCCGTTCGTCAGGAGCGCTCAGGACGTCTCGGATGACAGCCTCGTTCGAGTAAGATGGATGTGTCGTACTGCGGTTCCCGACCCTTTGGCAGGGCAGGAAGACGGGCCCAGGATCCGGTTCGAAGCAACGCTGTACGGTGAAGATGTAATAGCAGCGGAAGTCGCCAAAGAGTGCCGCATGCGGGAGAGTCTGGACGTCTCTGACACGTGTGCTTCGGCTTCTCGTGAACGTTACCGGAGCGTTCACCACGACAACACCCGACTCAGAATCCGTCTGGACCTGGAATCCAGTTTCAGCGTGAATTCCCTGAATTCACGGTTCTGGGATGTGTATCTCAAAGATGAGCGAGGCATTGCGTACGAACCCGTCGAAATCATTCAGAATGCTCCGGTCATTGTCCGCGAGGACACCCTCCCGGAACCCGGTCGTGCGCCGGTGAGAGGCGCGGTGTACCGCCGCGCGATCGACATGTACTTTCCTCGGGAAGACGCGTTTGGCACAGATTTCATTTCCGCCTCAACGCGTGAAATACGACTTGTCGTGTCTCAGAACCGTCGTGAATTGACCACGTTTGTCTGGCACATAAAAAGAACCGGCGACTCTCGAAGCACATCGACTGGCAGTGCACAACGTGCTCCATCGGGTTTTTGATCATACATGATTGGTTCAGACTCATGAACACTCACGAAGAACTGGTTGAAAAGGTTGAGACACTTGCCGAAAGGGACGGACGTTTCCGTAAAGAAGCCTATTTTTTCGTATTTGAAGCGCTCCAGTTCACAGTCAAATCCCTCAACCTGACAGGAAAACAACGGCACGTGACGGGGCAGCAACTCGCCCTCGGGATCAAGGAATACGCGCTTGACCGGTTTGGTCCGATGACGTTGAGCGTGTTCGAGCACTGGGGTGTTCGGTCCACACTCGATTTCGGCGAAATTGTGTTCGGCCTGGTTGAGGCCGGTCTCATGGGCAAAACCGAGGAGGATTCCATCGAGGACTTTGTGGACGTCTATGACTTCCAGAAAGCCTTTGACTGGCACAACGCAATCGGCAGAAAGCTGCGCAAATGACATCCGGACAACCGCAGCGCGCAGGCAGGCCCTTCGTCCTCGCAAGTTGCAGTATTCTTCCTGAGAAATGGAACAAAGAGGAAAACGCCCGAAAGATGCTCTCCTTCATGGAGAGGTCGCTGCGGTGTGGCGCTGACGTCATTGCGGTGCCCGAAGGCTGCCTTGAGGGCTACGTGGTAATGGAAGCGATCGAGGCGAACCGCGGGACGGAGCTGCTGAACATCGCCGAACCGGAAGATGGTGAAATGATCGCGCGTTTCCGAGGTTTTTGCCAGAAGCACCGTGTGCACGCGCTGGTATGTTTCTGCGAACGGGAAAGGAACGAGGCTTTCAACACCGCCCTGTGGATCGGTCGAAACGGCGAAACAGTGGGCAAATACCGGAAGACGCATCTCAATGAAGGATACAACGCGGATCACCGTTTCAACTGTACCGGCGCCGAAATTCGTGCGTTCGATACCGAGTTCGGACGCGCGGGGGTAATGATCTGTTTTGACAGGCGAGTTCCCGAGGTTGCCAGATGTCTCGCCCTTGATGGTGCGCAGTTTATCCTGAACCCTTCCTACGGCGTGTACAAGGGATGGAACGACTCCGTTCTTGTTGCGCGTGCGCACGAAAATCAGATTCCGGTGGTATTCGTGCATCCGAACAAGACGTTGGCGGTCAACGAAAAAGGCGATATCACCTTCTGCCGTGAAGAAACAGATGTGATTTCTCGTCTGACGGTTACGCCGCGGACCTCTTCCTCGCTTCTCCTTTCACTCCGTCGCCCGCAGCTGTACGGGCGAATCACCTCCCTCACATAACGGGTTCGCACGGGGCTGGGTGCCGAAGTTCCCAACGGTGGCCCGCAGCAAACGAAATCGTTATAATCTCTTATGCCGTCTGCGCCGCAGATGCGGCGCTTTCCGACGGGGGTGCGCAACAGCCAGAAAACAGTTCGGAGGTAACATTCAATGGCGGGCAAAAGCATCTGCCACAAAATCATCGAGCAGCACCTTGTCGCGGGTAAGGTAATCCCGGGAACTGAGATTGGAATCCGAATAGATCAGACGCTCACGCAGGACGCAACCGGAACCATGGCCTACCTGCAATTCGAAGCTATGGGAATACCCAGGACAAGAGCCGGCCTATCCGTTAGCTACGTTGACCACAACATGCTGCAGGACGGCTTTGAAAACGCTGACGACCACCGGTACTTGCAGTCCGTGGCCCGCAAATTCGGCGTGTATTTCAGTCGTCCCGGGAACGGCATCTGCCATCAGGTGCACAGGGAACGGTTTGGTGTTCCCGGACAGACGCTCCTGGGAAGCGACAGCCATACCCCGACCGGCGGCGGCATGGGCATGCTGGCGATGGGGGCCGGAGGATTGGACGTCGCGGTCGCCATGGCAGGGCACCCGTATTACTTCCCGTGCCCCAGCGTGACACTTGTTCGGCTCTCAGGGCGGTTGCGTCCGTGGGTAGGAGGAAAGGATATCATCCTCGAACTGCTTCGCCGCCTTTCGGTGAAAGGTGGCGTGGGCCGCATCATGGAATACGGCGGCCCGGGTGTGGACACGCTTCCGGTGGCTGATCGTTTCACCGTCGCGAACATGGGCGCGGAACTCGGTGCGACCACGTCCGTTTTTCCGAGCGATGAACTGACGAGGAGATATCTCCAGGCTCAGGGCCGGCCGGAGGCATGGATTCCCATAAATGCGGACCCGGACGCAACGTACGAGGCTGTCGTTGAGATCGATCTGGATGAGTTGGAACCCATGATTGCCAGGCCACACAGCCCTGATAACGTTGCTCCCGTACGCGATCTTGAGGGGACGCCCGTTCAGCAGGTTTGCATCGGCAGTTGCACCAACTCCTCGTACCATGATCTCCGAATAGCTGCCGCGATGCTTCGCGGGAGGACAGTAAGCCCGGCTGTTTCATTGACAGTAACGCCCGGTTCCAGGCAGGTCTTGGAAATGATAGCCCGTAACGGCTCGCTCGCGGACCTGATTTCGGCTGGAGCCCGCGTGCTGGAAGCCGCCTGCGGTCCGTGCATCGGAAACGGACAGGCTCCCCCCTCTGGAGCGAACAGCGTGCGGAGCTTCAACAGGAATTTCGAAGGGCGTTCGGGCACGCGCGACGCAGGGGTATTTTTGGCCAGCCCGGAAACGTGCGTCGCATGCGCCATCACCGGCGTCATTTCGGACCCGCGGGATCTCGGAATTGAATACCCCGAGATTCCCGAACCAGAAAGCTATTCCCGGAATGACAGCATGGTTATACCGCCTCCGGCCACACCGGAAGAAGTTGCTGTTTCACGGGGGCCGAACATCGTGTCCCTCGGTTCGTTTGAAGCGATGGCAGATTCCCTTCGAGGGCGCGTTCTGATCAGAGTCGGGGACAACATAACAACGGACCACATAATGCCGGCGGGAAGATGGCTGAAGTACCGTTCCAACGTCCCAAGGTACTCCGAAGCGACCTTCAACCTGATAGATCCGGACTTTCCGAAACGTTCCAGGGAATGGGGCGGGGGACTCATCGTTGCGGGTGAGAACTATGGTCAGGGGTCGAGCCGCGAACATGCGGCGCTGGTGCCTCGCTGGATGGGTGTGAAGGCAGTAATTGCGAAGTCGTTTGCACGGATCCACGAGGCGAATCTCGTCAATTTTGGTATTCTCCCTCTGGTGTTCGCGAATCCTGACGAGTACGACCGGGTCCAGCAAGGCGACACGATAGAGATTTCGCACGCGCGCCAGGCGGTCGAAAATGGGTTGAACGTCGTCGAAGCGACGAATCTCACGCAGGGTGTGAAATTCGGGGTGAAGCCTAATCTCACGGAGCGAGGCCGGAAAGTGGTTCTCGCAGGCGGCATGCTGAACTACGTTCGCAGTTAGGAGCCATCCTTGGAGAACTCGCCGGGTGAGAATCAGTTACTCGTCGGTGCTCATATGTCCACCGAGGGAGGGTTATTCCGTGCGGTTGAGCGTGGCGCACAGATAGGGTGCACCGCAATTCAGCTGTTCACAAGGAATCCGAGCCAGTGGTTTTCTCCTCCCCTTTCAGAAAAAGACGTGGCAGAGTTCAGGGGCGCGGTTTCCCGGACGAAAATGGCTTCCGTAGTAGCGCACGATTCCTATCTCATCAACCTGGCGAGTCCTGACGCGCCATTGAGAAAGCGGTCAATTTCCGCGATGCTCGACGAACTGGACCGCGCATCAGCACTGGGTATCCCGCTCCTTGTGACCCATCTTGGGGCGCACACCGGGCAGGGAGAGGAAAACGGACTGCAGACGCTCGTAGACAGCCTGGACGAGGTGATTGATGCGCGGCCGGATGCTCCCGTTTCCGTGTGCCTTGAGACCACTGCCGGTCAGGGAACTTCCCTCGGATGGGCGTTTGAACAAATCGCATGGGTTCTGTCAAAATTGTCGGCACCGGGGCGGTTTCGAACCTGTTTTGATACCTGCCACGTGTTTGCTGCGGGGTACGACCTTGTAACGCGCGACGCGTACGAAAAAACGTGGCGAGAGTTTGATAACGTCGTGGGAATTGGGTATCTTGCAGTAATGCATCTGAATGATGCGAAAAAAGAGCTTGGCAGTCGTGTAGATCGGCATGCGCATATCGGAAAAGGCGAAATTGGCGAAGGGGCGTTTCGCCGGATAATGCAGGACCCGGAGTTGGGGGGCATTCCAAAAATATTGGAAACTCCTGAATCAGAAACGATGCACGCCATTAATCTGAGCGTTTTGCGAGAACTCGCGGCACGTTCGAGCTGACCCTCGCGATGTCGGAGGGTTTCAGCCTGCAAGGAGGAAAGCGACGATGGATGGGGCTTCAAAAGGAATGACGCACCTTGGCCGAGGTATCGTTCTCGCTCTTTTTGCCACGTGCGTCGGCGTGGGAGGTTGCAGCAGGCGTGGCAGCGGGGAATCCGAGAGTTCCGATCTTTCAAAACAAATTGTTGGTACGTGGTTCGCTTACAGAGACAACGTCATCGAGAATATGTGGACATTCCGGGAAGACGGAACTTGCGTGAATGACGGCTGGCCCGGCGACGTCCAGGCCCCACCGTATCACCTTGAAGGCACATATTCAGTCGAGGCGGCGAAGATTACCGTCATTCTCAAACTCGAGGAAGGTTTGAAGGATACGGTGATTCTCTCCGACCCCGACATAACAAACGACCGTCTTGTATACTCCGCGGGTGGAATTCCTGTCGCCTTTTTGCGAGAGAGAACCGCGGCGGCTGCGGAATCCGCGCCAACGGCGGAGGAAGGGGCTCCTGTTGCCGCCCTGGCAGACTCGATTATCGGGGGATGGGTCGCTTTTCTTGGAGGAATACCGGCGAACACGTGGCAGTTCAACCAGGATGGGACGTTTGTAAACGAAGGATGGACACAGCTTTCGCCGGGCTCGGTTATCCTGAAACGCACCTACCAGGTTTCGGGCAAGTTCGCCGTAACCGGATCGCGGGTTCTCCTGACCAACGAACGCATCGTCCATTTTGGCACCGGGCCGCAGGGTGAGAACTCCGAAGTTGCCGTTTCGCAGAATATCGTCCTCTATGACGTGGCGGTATCACGCGGACGACTGGTGTACACGAACGAAGGGGGGCTCCCCGTCGCATTCCGTCGCGGATACGTAACGCCGACCGAGTGGTAAGCGAGGGTTTCCCTTTCCGGCATCGGCGAGGACGTCCCCATCAGCGACGCCGCACGCTGTTCCCCGTCAGGGGGCTCTCTTGAAAATGCCTGACCCCGGCAAAACTCTGCGGAATGTCCTGCTCGGGGTTTTCCCGGAGCTCTCCCCGGATAGCTGCACGGAGTTGTTCCTGCGGCATTTCCCGCCGCCTCAAGAACGCGTCTCGCGGGCAATTGAGATTTTCGCCCAGTTACTTCCTCGGCAGATCGTGCGCCTCCTGGTGGAAACCTGCGCGGCGTCCCCCGATCCTGGCGCCGCAATTTCCTGTCTGTCTGAACTTGTTCAAGCGACACCTTCCGCGTTCCGCGGTATTGCCTTGGAACAAGCGCGAAGGCTTGCCTTGTTCCTTTCAGGCGGAGCCTTTCCGAGGGAACGCATTCTGAGACACGCAGGGCGAGTCTTCTGGTTGGTTGATGAATCGGGACGAATGTTTTCCCGGACCGAACTTGAAAAAGAAATCGCGGAGACCCGCGAGGGAGACGCCGGGTGGGACGCACTGCGTGTCTGGCACGATCTCCACCTGATGCGCATTGCCGTTGCAGATTGTGCCTGCACGTTGGATATCGCGGAGATAACGGAACAGCTTTCTCTGCTTGCCGAGGTGACGATCAACGAGGTTGCTCAGCGGCAGGCGCAGGCGCTCAGGGAGCGGTACGGAAATCCGCTCCAGCAGGACGGCGCAGACGCGGAATGGTGTGTGATCGGCTTGGGCAAGTTGGGGGGAAGTGAACTCAACTTCCGTTCAGATGTGGATGTCATGTTCGTGTACTCAGCGGACGGATACTCGACGGGAGGAGCTTCCGGCGCAGTACCGGTGGCTCAATGGTACAACCGGTGGGCGGAAGGAGTGTTGAGTGTCCTTACCGAAGTGAGCTCGACGGGGTTGCTGTACCGCGTCGATACGCGTCTCCGTCCAGATGGGCAGTCTGGTGCGTTGGTGCGCAGCATTGCCTCGTATGTCCATTATTACGAGCAAAGGGGCGAGGTCTGGGAAAGGCAGATGCTCGTAAAAGCACGCCCCGTTGCAGGCTCAGTTCGGATGGGGCAAGAATTGCTCGATTTTCTGGAATCCTTCATTTACCCGCGAAGCCTCGTCACAAGTCCACGGGAGGAAATCCACAGAGTCAAGAACCGAATTCTGCAGCACCTTGAAGCGAAAACAGCCAGTTCAAACCCGGCGAATGCGGAGCGGAACCTCAAACTGGGCCGGGGCGGGTTGCGAGACATCGAATTCGTGGTTCAGTGCCTTCAGCTGGTCGTAGGGGGCAGCGACAAAGCCGTACGGGAGCGGAACACGCTCGCGGCGATCCGGAAACTCCACCAGCGTGGTGTGCTCAGTGACAATGAGCAAAAAGCGCTTGATGAGGCATACCGGCTCTTTCGGCGCACGGAACATCGTCTTCAGATGGCGACGGGGCAGCCCTCATTCGTCCTTCCTTCAGAACATGATGAGCTATCACTTCTGGCGCGGAGAATGGGTTACTCTGATCCAAGGGCGTTGACGGCGGACGTGGAAGCAGCGAGGAAAGCCGTCATATCCGTGTATGACAGCGTTCTGGGTCCACCGGAGACCGGCACGGAAATCGGCCAAATTTTGAGTCTCCCCGCAGGCGATTCCGAAGCTATCTCCAAATTGGCGGGTTGCGGTTTTCGCAACCCCGAGGCGGCGCACCGGAATCTGCTCCACCTTGCGTTCGGTCATGGCGATATGGTTCCCGTTTCAGCGCCTTCCCAGCCCGTGCTCCGGCTGGTGCCCCGCCTGATGGATGAACTCCGTGTGAGCGCAAACCCCGACCGCGGGCTCAACAACGTGGAGAGGATGCTCAGAGCATTTGGGGCCGTAGACAGCTTCGCCGACCTTCTGTCGTCGCACAACGCATTCCTTAACCTGCTCGTTACGATCGCGGCGCGCAGCGAAGCTCTCACTGAGACGATCTCCAGGGATCCCGGTCTCGTGGATTGGATGCTGTATTCTGGCGTCCTTTTTGCTGAAAGGCACCCCGAAGACGTCGACCTTGAATCCCGGGCCGCCGTTGCGGGTCTGCCGTCCACTGAATTGCGAACTGCAGCACTCCATTCGTTTCGAAAGCGGGAGAACCTGCGTGTGGGAGTCCGCTTCCTCCTGAGCCTCGCGAACGAGGAGGAAACGTCGGAGCAACTTACCGCCATCGCGGAATCAGTGGTGAAGCGGGTCGTCTCTATCGCAGCCAGATCACTGGCGGGGGCATATGCAGACAATCCTTCCTACCAGTGGGCAATCATCGGCTTGGGCAAACTGGGCGGACGCGAAATGAACTTCGGGAGCGATCTCGACATTTTCTTCATACACTCCGAGGATCAAGGCGAAAGCCAATGTGTGGACTATGTTACTTCGCTCGCACAGGAGGTTCTCCGGTTACTGAGCGAAAGCACGGAATATGGGATTCTCTACGAAGTTGACACCAGGCTCCGTCCGGAAGGAAAACATGGCCCGTTGAGCCTTTCGATCGACGGTTTCCGCGAGTACCTTCGCAAACGTGCGGCCCAGTGGGAGCGTCAGGCACTGACCTTTTCACGGGTGATCGTTTCTGGGCCGCAGCCCCACTTTGGCGAGGTTGTCGAGGAAGCAGTCTGGAACGCGATTGCGGTCAAACCGGCGAGGGAGATTATTGAGAGCGCGCTTTCGATGCGGTTGCGCATGCAGGAGCAGGCACAGAGCAACTACGGAACGCGACAGAACATCAAAACTGGGTTCGGCGGGCTGGTGGACGCCGAGTACATCGCGCAACTGGGAAGGATGATCGGTGGAGTACGCCTTTGGGAAGGGCGAAAAGGCAACACCACAACCACTCTCGAATGCATGCAGTCTGCAGGCCTTCTTCCGGACCGAGTTGCCCGGACGCTGATGGATGCGTACAGCGCTTTGCGGCGGATCCAGATGCATCTTCGCGTGAACGATTATCGCGCGCACAATGTTCTGCCGGAAGATGAAGACGCAATTCTGACCCTTGCGAGAGGGTTGGGTTTCCGGGATAGGAGTGATCTTTCGGTGCACGTTGAAAAAGTGACGGAAGACATGCGCGGCGCATTCCTGTTGGCACTTGAGTTCCTCGCGGCCGCGAGCATGAAAGCATCCGGAGGATCGCTTGTCTGAACGATTCGTGGGCGGATGGAGCGCACTCGCAACCTTGCTTGCCGTCGCGATTTGGCTGGTGACGGATTCAACCTTTTTGGTGGCAGAGGAGGCGCGTAACCTCCAAATCGGGCCTGTTGCGGAGGTCCAGGTCTCTCCTCAATTCTCCGTGTCTCTGGTGATCCAGCGGAGAGGGCGCTCGGTACAGGAACTGGGGAAGCATTTCCTCGCTCGCCCACAGCACGCCTCCCGTTACACGCGTCGGGATCAAATGACGATCCCGTTCCCTGCGCTGAGTGATCCTTACAAAGCGATCGTCGCTCTGCGGCTGTTTCCTGAGGACAGCCTCTCGCAAGATGGCCTCGAGCATGTGGTAACCGACGAGCGCGAGAACGTCGCCGCAATCGCACGGTTTTTCACCGGTTCGCCGACAAACGCCAGTCAGATGCGCCGAACCGGAGCAGTAGGTGAAGTCTCTATCACACGGAACCACGAAATCCTCGTGACGATCGGCAAAGAAGGCGTCGAAACGGGCCGTCTCGCGGAAGCTGTTCTGAAAGACCCGGGTCGTATCCGTGAGTTTGACAGAGGTGCAACGATCGTGATTCCCGCGGATGCGATGAAAGACGGATATCGAGCCGCCGTTCTGACGCATCTGTTTTTTTCCGACGTGATTCGGGAAGACTCGCGACGGCACGTCGTCACTCTCCCGATAGAAAGCCTTTCGCGCGTCTCGCTTTGGTTCACGGGAACCGGCGAAAACTGGCCCCTCCTGAAGCGTGCTTCGGGGAAACGCTCAAATGATGTGGCGAAGGGTGAAGTAATCGTCATTCCCCGAAATTTGCTCGGAAGCTGGGCCCTTATGACGGAGGAGGACATCTCCGAGGAGACCAGGGACTACCCTCTCGCCCTCACTTCCCGCAGCAGGCGGGATGCCGTGAACCTCGGCCAGAGATTTCTGATTCCGAAACGACTGCTTTCTGCGTGGACCACCCTGATGGAGAAGGGAGAGGATGGGGCACAGGATGCGGCAGAATGGTACGTCTACTGGGGGACGCGAAATCCGCCCCTCGTGTATTCAGGAGACCGGCTGGGGGGGTATGCGGGGTACCGTCTGCAGCGGGGCCAGGCGCTTTATTCCGATGTCGTCATTCGCTTCACGGGCGTGGTCGAAGTGGCAGAGGTCCTGCACCTCTCCGAGGTCGTTCTTCGCAGGTCGGGATTCAGGGATCCCCGCAAGCTTCCGGTCAACGCCCTCATCAAGATTCCCATCGGGCTGTTGAGCCCCGAATGGAGACCTGAAGGCGACCCCGCGCGGCTCGCGGAACGTGAGGAAGACACGGCGGTTGCCCGCGTGGAAGAAGAAATCCGCGTCGAAAAGGCGGAGGCACGAGCCGCCGAGCCAGTCCGCCCACGTGGTGAGGCGCTACGAGGGGTTACGATCGTTCTTGACGCGGGTCACGGTGGGCACGACCCGGGCGCGCTCGGACCGCGAGGTCTGACGGAAAATGAAGTGGTGTACGACATAATGTGTCGTGTTATGAGGCAGTTTGCCCAACGAACCCAGGCGACCGTGTACGTAACCATTGAGGACGCACAGACAGGGCACACGCCCTCGGAGCGGGCGACAATACCGGACAATCGCGAGGAGCACCTCCTCACCACGCCGAAATACCGCAACGCGGACGTTGTCACGTCGGCCAATCTTCGATGGTACTTGGCGAATTCCTATGTCCGGCGCGCGATCAAGACGGGTGCCGACCTCGAGCAGGTTGTGTTCACAAGTTTTCATGCGGACGCGCTCCATCCCAGCATGCAGGGGTGTATGGTGTACGTTCCCAGCGCGCGCCACAGCAAGGGCCGGTACAGCGCGGGCACACGCTACGCGATCTACCAGGAAGTATCGGAGCGTCCCACCGTGAGTTACTCGTACAACGAACGCCTCCGTTCGCAGGCGTTGTCTTCGGGGTTTGCAGATGCGCTTTGCCAACGTCTCAGAAGCGCGAACGTGGGGGTGCATGGGCGCAAACCTGTACGCGGGTACATCATACGGCGGAGTGGCGGTGGCGAATGGGTTCCGGCGATACTCAAATACAACGCGGCGCCCACCAAAATCCTGGTCGAAATCGGGAACATCAGGAATGAGAACGACGCTGCCAACATGAGAGACCCTGCATGGCGGGAGCGGTTCGCTTCCGCGTACGTTGACGCGGTGATTTCGTATTTCTCTACCCAGTGAGAAAGAAGCATGAACGCCAATATCGAGCCCTTCCTTATGCGCTTGAACGAAGTCCTGGATCCTGAGCGCAGTTCAAAAGCAATCGAACGCCAGAAAAACGCCTGCCTGTTCCGCAGATCGGACCGGTTGCCGGTAGCATTCGTGCTGGACGAAGTGCCAGGTTGGGAACGGATAAGGCTGGACGAGGCGTACGCGTGTCCTGAACTCATGTTGCTCAACGAACTCCGTCCCATCTACGGCAGCGCGCTCGTCGGTGATGATCGCGCGAATACGATTCGGGCGAATTTCGGCGTTGGGATACTCCCGTCTCTTTTCGGGTGCGAGATCAGGCTCACGCACGACGCCATGCCGTGGGTGGAACCGCTGAACAGCAGAGAAGCAGTTGCCAGGATTGTCAGCGCCGGTGTGCCAGATTTGCGTGGAGGCCTCTGGGCGAGGATCGATGAGTTTCAGGAGTTCGCGATTGCGCAGCTTGCCGATTTCCCTGCTCTGCGGTCCGGAATTCGACTCTCCATGTGCGACATGCAGGGGCCGTTCAGCATTGCGCATCTTGTGTGGGGGAACGACATCTATTACGCCGTAGTGGACGACCCCGACCTGGTGCGGGATTTTCTGGAGTTGATAACTGACGTGTACATCCGTTTTGTCCGTCAGGAACGAGAAGCGACAAGAGCCGATGAGGAATTCACGGAATTTCTCAATGTGCTGGTTCCGGGCAAAATTCTCATTCGAGAAGACTCGGCAACGAATCTCTCTCCCGCGATGTACGAGGAGTTCTGTCTCCCGTACATCCAGAAGACGCTTGACGCGTTTCCGGGAGGCGTTCATTACTGCGGCGCGGGACACCAGTTCTTCGAACTGGTAGCCGGGTGCCGGAATCTGACCGCGATGAACTTCGGAAACCCTGAAATGCAGCGTCCTGAACGGGTCAGGTCTCTTGTGGCACGGGGTATCGCAGTGGTGGGGTGGGGGCTCTGGCCTCTCGATCCCCCGTTGGACGAGCTGGAAACTGGTATCAGCTTGGGCGTCTCCGTTCACGATGTGGACGAAGGCAAGCGGATCATGGATCAGGTGGCGTCACGCGGGTGAATTCTGCTATTCCCACGGCGTGCACAGCTCGAACGCCAACCATGCTGTGGCTGTCACAACAACCACCAGAGGAAGGAACGCTGCGGCGCCGGCGATTGTCCACGTTCCCACGTTGTCGGATGGCAGGAATCGTGCGGCTTGCGCACGCCAGATAGAGAACGCCGAACCGGGGATTACGACGACGCAGGAGGCGAACAAACCCGGAACGTAGCCGCGGACGCGTATCGCGAAGAGGATGGTGCAGAGTGCCGCAGCTAACCAGAATCCTTGGCATGCCAGCCACAGACGGATTCGCATGCCCCGGGGATTCCGCGACGCCGCGAATCCGGCCGCACAAGTGCACAGCACCATCAGAGTCAGTGTAACTCGAAACGCGCCCTCCGGAATCGAGAAGTAGAGGACATTTGTGAGAAACCAGGTGTATGACAGCACCTGTTCGATTGCCCACGCGAATACCCCGAGGGCGCACAACCAAAAAACGGCAATACCTTTGAAGTCCACGTGACCTCCTGTGCCGGGTGCAGACATGACAAGGGAAAATGAGCTGGGAAAAAGTTACCCGTTGCCTCGTGGAATTATCAGCGTACTTCAGACTCCGTTCGATGACAACGGGGACGTAGACACGAAATCACTGGAGCGCCTGGTGGAACATGCTGTCGGGGCGGGCGTCAACGGTTTCCTGGTACCCGCGGTTGCCAGCGAAGTGGACACCCTTTCAGCGAAGGAACGGGAATACGTCGTAGAGGTTGTTCTGAAAGTTGCTGGCGGGAGGGTTCCGGTAATCGTCGGAGCATCGGCACCGTCGGAGGAGGATTGCGCCGCGTTTGCACGGTACGCGGAGCGCGTCCACGCGGACGCGTACCTCGTGGCGGTTCCGTCTTCGTTCTATGCCCATCAGGAGAAAGCCCGACCCTATTTTGCCCGAATTGCCGCTTCCACCGCCCTTCCCATGGTGATTCAGGACCTCCAGTTCGGCGGGTACGGTCTGCGGATCGAGGAGATTGAACGCCTGTGGGAGACCATTCCGCGAATTGCCGGGTTCAAGGTAGAAACCGTTCCGGCGGGTCCGAAATACACCGCGATTCGGGAGAAACTGGGTGCGAGCGTTTTCATTGCAGGGGGATGGGCCATTCCACAGATGATCGAAGCGCTGGATCGCGGCGTGGACGCTCTGGTGCCCGAGAGTTCGATGGTGCCCATTTACCGCGCGGTATATGAGCTTTATGAAAGCGGATGCAGAAGCGAGGCGACAACGCTGTTTCGACAAATTCTCCCGGTGCTCTCGTGCACAAATCAGGAACTTCTGACCTCCATCGCCTTCTTCAAACGACTTCTCTGCCGCAAGGGCATCTTCGCGCGCGAACACATGCGTCTTCCCGGTTTCGAATGGGACATGTTCTCAGAGCGGGTTGCGGAGGAACTGATCGCTCTTGTTCTGGAAGTGGAGGCCGCGGTCTCTTCACGTCGCGGCTGATTCGGGAAAAGCACGGGTTGGCCGCCTCCGCGTTCGTGCGTATACTTCCATTGGAATGCGTGCCAGAGTTTTTTCATGGAATATGTTCAAAGGGCGTTTTTCGCGATCTCATGTGAGCTTCCCACCGTTTTCTTGAGAGAACAGAGGGCCGCAGGCCTGACCTCAGGCCCCACTACTGAATCGACAGGTATTGCCTGCTGCACCGTACACAACGGATTCCAGGCCCGAGTCTACGCCCGGAAAATTGCCGCAAGACCTGGAGCAAAAGCTTTCGACGTTTTGAGAATACCGTACGGAGATGCCAATGGCTGAGGTTCCCCAAACATCTGGCGACGTCCCCGCCGACGGGAATGGCGTGAATTCCTCTTTGTGGCGATTGCTGGGCAAGATCGGCAAATGGCTCCTTATCGTGTTTGCTGTGGCGCAGCTCCTTGCCGTCACGGTGTTTGACCCCGAGAAAGTATCCGTCTGGTTGTTCGGGCTGGACTTGAACCCCCAGCGCGCAACCCGTGTGGATTTCGGGCGCGTGGATGCGGAGAGCCAGGCTGTGATGGATGCCGTCACGAGGGACAACCTGGCGCGCCACATGGCAGCGATCGTGACCGGGGAATCGCGTGCCGTGGGGTACCCGGGCGAACGGAAGACATTTGAGTACGTGCGAAGCGAGTTCCAGCGCCTGGGGCTCCAGGACATGGGAGTGGACTCGTTTGAAGTGGTAGTACCGCGCGACGAAGGCGGCAGCGTCACGTTTGGCGGCGGTGAGACCAAGCCCATCTACGCCCTCTGGCCGAACCAGGTAAAAACGCCCACCTTGCCGCGGGCGCAAATATTCCTGAACGATACCCTTTTGGGGCCGGTCTCCGCGGTGTTCCCGTCCAAACCCTCCACGTATGAGCTTCCCCCGGAAGGCGTTGCCGCGGAGTTTGTCACGATCCCGCGACACGATCTGTCACTTACGCAAGAAGAACAGGAACGATTCGGGGCGCGCCGCGGACAGGTGGGAATCTGGGATGTGGTTGACTTCTCGCGCCACCAGGTTCGAGGGAAATTCGTCTTCTTTGACCTTATCGGGAGCGCGACGAAAGCGAAAGGCTCGACCGAAACGATCAATATTGACTCAGCCAACGTGATGGGGGCTCGGGCAGCAGGCGCTCGCGGAGTGGTTTTTCGGGACTATCAGGTCACCGTGCTGCTCAACCCGGAACGACGGCTTCCCGAACTGCCTGACGACATTCTCTATTTCTCCGCCGACAACCAGATTTCCGCCCGCCTGAAAGACAGCAATGCCAAGTCCTCCCGAGTTCTGAAATTCACGCCGGGCATAGGCGGGGAACTTCTTTACGCCGGCAGTGGTGACTTCCACTCCTTCAACGGGAGAAAAGTTGAGGGTTCCATCGTCGTGATGGACTTCTCCACGCAGAAGAATTACCTGAATGCGCACGAACTGGGTGCACAAGCAATCATTTTCGTTGACGACGGGAAAATCACCAGGGAGGAAGCGGAAGCCAAATTCCACCTCGTTCCCGTGGATGTTGCGAGATTCTGGGCGGAAGGCGCATGTGCGGACACCCTGCGTCAGCTCGGAAGTCAGCCCGGCAACCGGGTGGTATTGCGCAGTCGGATGCAGTGGTCGCCCGTTCGCACGTACAACATCTGGGGTCGCATTCCCGGGACCCGCACCAACAGACCTGAAGACACGATTGTTCTCGAGGCGTATTACGACGCCAATTCGGTTGTTCCGGCTCGCGCAATCGGTGCCGAAAATGCAGCAGGGATCGCAAGTCTGCTGGCTATCGCGGAGTCATTCAGCAAGCATCCTCCTGAGCTTCCGATCCTGTTCCTCGCCACCTCCGGGCATCACTCCGCTCTCAGCGGAATCAATGAGTGGTTGTACCGCCACTCGCGGACTGAGAACGCATTCCTCCAGCGCATACCGAAAAACCAGCGCATACCGTTCGGCCTGTTTGTCGGGTTGGACCTTTCAAGCCAGAACGATCAGGTTGGTTCGTTCGCGCAGGGAACGTTCTATACGGGATGGAACACCGATGCACGGCGGACCAACATGCACACCGGGTACGGCAAAGCGTTCATGCGGTATGCCGAAGAGCTATTCCCGGGTCAACAGGTGAACGAGGCGTACCCGCAGTTCGTGGATGGGATTGCACCGGCAAAACGAACTTGGCGCACGTTCCTGCCGGTAGCAATGGCGTTCG
Organism: Candidatus Latescibacterota bacterium; assembly: GCA_022706085.1. GTDB lineage: Bacteria > Latescibacterota > MWCZ01 > MWCZ01 > MWCZ01 > MWCZ01. The sequence goes on from JAKJDF010000003.1 coordinate 309,165, forward strand.
ACCACGAGCCTGTTAATTACGTCGGTCTGAGCGCGATCACGTTGGCGACGACCAATGACATACGGGAACGAGTGGATACGCCGGTTGATTCCCTCGGCGCGGTGAATATTGACAACGTGGCGACTCAGGCTCGCACAATCGCGGGTCTGATCCACCGCGGCGCGCGTGACGAAGGGTTCTTCCAGGAGACAAAAATAAAGCCTAAGGACACGCAACGTGAGCTCACGGGCAGGATTCTCCAGTTCGATCGGCGGAAGTCCTTCATTCCCAGCACGCAAATTGGTGGAGCGATTGTTACAACGAGTTACGGGAACGTCAAGTCATTCTGCGGCGTTCGCGGGATGCTGGCCACCCTGACGAATTCCGGCCCCGACGACGGGCTGGACTGCACGCGCTGGACGCTGACCGATACAGTCGCTACCAACCAGATTCCGAGCCAGGTGGGCCGCTTCCGGTTCCACATGGTGGGGCCTCACGTTCCCGAAGTAATGATCAAGGCGTACGAAATCGGCGATGACGGCCGGATTGTCATGGCGCCGGACCTCGGACAGGAAGGCGACAAAACCTACCCCATGCGTGTCCGCGCGGACAGCCCGCTCCTGCAGACCCTGCAGGTATTGTTCGAAGCACGTGCTCTTTCGCTTTTCGAGATAATTGACAGCAGGTACTTGAGTGCGCTGGACGTGATGAGCGTTCGGGGCCCGGACGGGTCGGAACTGCGCAGTTACGGGATGGAGGTTGTCCCGTTGCAGAGCCGATCCGAAGGCAAGGTGGAAAGTGGCGCCGTCGCGTTCGCACAACCGGGAACGCGCGTGAAAGTGCTGATGAGCACGAGCCTCTTCGGCATAAAATACCTGCTTATCAACGCTCCGGACGAGTTTTTCACGAACCCGTTGAAGCCTTCGGAGGTGACACCTGCGCACCAGATCCGGGCGGAAGGGTCGGGGTACCCCGTTGACCTCGGCAGAATAGATCGGACGTCGTGGCGGGTTGCGCGCGACATCTGGGTTATTGACGACGTGCGGATGAAGACTTTGACGCGATTCGGTATCGTCAATCAGCGCGTCATGAAGCTGCACGAAGACGCGCGGGAAGCCCTTCTGCAGGCGAAGCAGGCGTACGACAGGCAGGAATACGACGGGTTCATCGCGATGTCTCGCCGCGCGTGGGGGTACGAAGCGAGGGCGTACCCGGACGTGAAAGGAACCGCGATAGACACGATACAGGGCGTGATTTTCTATTTCGCGTTGCTGCTCCCGTTCGCATTCTTCATGGAACGACTTGTCATCGGTGCGGTGGATATACGCCGGCAGATACTTGGATTTGGACTCATTTTCGTCGGCATCTTTTTCGTGCTCCAGTTTGTTCACCCCGCATTCAAGCTGAGCACTTCACCCTACATCATTTTCCTCGGTTTCGTGATCTTCGCGCTCGGAACCATCGTTACGGTCATCGTCGTCGGCAAGTTCAACTGGGAACTGAAGCGGATGAAGATGGCAGCGAGCGGAATGCATGAAACGGACGTGGGTCGTCTGCAGGCTACTGCCGCCGCCATCGCGCTGGGTATCAACAATCTGCGGAAGCGCCCGATGCGGACCGGGCTCACCGCCGTCACGATAGCCATTCTGACTTTCAGCGTCCTTTCCTTCACCTCGGTGGTAACCGAGCTGAAGTTTTACAAGATTAAGCGGGATAATCCCCCTGCGTATGACGGGATGCTGGTAAGGGACCGCAACTGGTTCGGGCTGCAGGGAAGTGTTCTGGATTACGTCGAGACGGCGTTTCGTGGCAAAGCCCTCATTACGCCGCGCAGTTGGTACATGGCGCAGATGAAGGCCGACAAGGCGTTCATTGACTTCCGCAATCCCGCGAATGACAAGCGGAGTTTTGCATCAGGAATCCTCGGTGTTGAAGCGGATGAAGCGAAGGTTACTGCGCTGGACAAAGCGCTTGTGGCGGGACGCTGGTTTGCGCCGGGCGAACGCGGTGTGTGCATCCTCCCCTCTCGGATGGCCGAGCTGGCCGGCGTGACTGCCGCCGACGTCGGAACCGCAAAACTCGAGATGCTCGGAAGGGTGTGGACGGTTATCGGCCTTGTGGACGAGCAGGGGATCTCGAAACGCCCGGACCTTGACGCGGAAATCCTGACCCCGGTTGACCTTGTGGCGGAACAGCAGCGCCAGACGGAGGCATCTGCGGAAGATCCGACGCAAACCGCGGAAGCGCCCATACAGACGTTTACGCACATTGCTCCAGAGAATGTCCTGATTCTGCAGCATGTAGATGTCATGGAAATGGGTGGCATGTTGCGGTCCGTGGCGGTGAGCAATTTCCGGGAACCGCAGGAAATGCTTTCGCAGATTGAGGGCTTCATGTCTCGCGTGGCACTTACCACATTTGTCGGGCATGACAACAAGGTGGAAGTGTACAGCAGCCTGGGCGCGACGTCGCTCAAAGGTTTGTCGAACCTTGGTGTACCGATTGTAGTGGCAGCACTGATTGTCCTGAACACGATGCTGGGCGCAGTGTACGACAGAAAACGCGAGATCGGTATTTTTGCGACGATTGGCCTCACCCCGTTCCACATTGCGGCTCTTTTCATCGCGGAGGCGTGTGTATTTGCGGTCATAGGGGCCGTGTGGGGGTACCTCATCGGACAGGTGCTTGCCATTGCGCTCAGCCAGACCAGCCTTCTCGCCGGCATGTCGCTGAATTACTCCTCCCTTTCCGCGGTCGCTTCGACGCTGATTGTGATGGCGACCGTTGTGCTTTCCTCTCTGTATCCGGCCAAGGTCGCCGCCGATAGCGCGGTACCGGATGTCACCCGCCGATGGTCATTCCCGCCGGCGGACGGTGACTACTGGCGCTTCGATTTCCCGTTTACCGTGGGTGAAAGCGACGTCATCGGCCTGTATGCGTACCTGCAACGGGTTCTGGACGCATACGGCGCTGGATCTGCAGGGGAATTCGTTGCGCAGAACGTGGAACTTGAGGCTCTTGAGGTGAAGGAAGGAGAGGATCCGCAGTACCGGTTGTCGTTCCGGACCTGGTTGGCGCCTTACGACCTCGGTATCAGTCAGGACGTTCAGATGGACGCCGTGCCGACCGGTGAGTATCGAATCTACCGGATCGAAATGACGATCCACAGGCTCAGTGGCGACGTTGATTCGTGGCAGCGGATCAACCGCGGTTTCATGAACGTCATGCGGAAACGCTTTCTCGTGTGGAGAACTATCCCCCCAGCTCTCAAAGACGAGTACCGGGAGAGAGGCAAACGAATATTCAGGGGTGAGACTGTGGGAAGTACGGTCAACGTTGATGGCTAACACGCTCCCGTCAGGAGAGTAGACGTGGCGACGGATTCTACCGAAGTACGAACAAAACCCGCGCGGCCAGAAGACCTGGCGGATGTCGAGGAACCCTTTACAGACGGGTTCAACTGGAACACAATCATGGCGATGCTGTTCATCGGCATCGTCATGATGCCCGGTGCCATATATCTGGGTCTCGTAGCGGGCCAGGGCATGGGTGGTGCGGCCGAATGGGTTACGATCATCCTTTTCTTGGAGATTACGAAGCGTTCGTTCATTACGCTGAAACGCCAGGAGTTGATCCTTATCTACTGGTCGGCGTCGATGCTGGTCAGTGTTGCCGGATCAGGGCTTTCAGGCGGGATCTTTGCCGGGCTGATTTGGAACCAATTCTTCGTCCAATCTCCGCAGGCTGAGGCGATCGCAGCGTACATACCGACGTGGTATGCACCGCCGAAGGGAAGCGCGGCGCTGCTTGAGCGCACGTTCATGGATGCGGTGTGGATTCAGCCTGTTGCGGTTGTCGTCATTAGTACGATCCTGTTCCAGATTGTGTCGCTTTCGCTCGGGTACGTGATATTCCGGATTACGAGCGACATCGAACACTTGCCTTTCCCCATGGCTCCGGTGGCTGCGGGTGGCGCAACCGCCCTGGCGGAGACCTCCACGAAAAGTGAGACGTGGCGTTGGAGGATCTTCTCCATCGGAACCGTTATCGGGCTCATCTGGGGCACAATTTACGTGGTCATACCGACGCTTTCGGGCACCTTCCTCACTCAAGCAGTAGCGATTCTTCCGATCCCCTTCCTTGATTTTACGGTGAACCTGCGTTCCCTGCTCCCGACGGCCGTGCTTGCCATCAGCACGGACATGAGCACGCTCCTCGCGGGGTTTGTATTCCCGTACTGGACCGTGATCGGGATGTTCATAGGTTCGATGGTGAAGAACTTCGTTGTGAACCCGATGCTGTACAACCACGGGATTCTTCATCGCTGGGAGCCGGGAATGTCACTCATTCCGACAACCATCGCGGTGGAGTTTGATTACTGGCTCTCCGCGAAAATCGGGATGGCGATCGCCGTGTTTGTAATCAGCTTCTACGCGGTGATCCGCAAACTGGTTACGGGGAAGGACGAAATCAGCGAACGTCCGACGGATAACCTCGACCCGGCGAAGGTCGGACCGGGAAGCGGACGTGGGGACCTCCCGCTGTGGATCCCGATCATCGCCTGGTTCGTTTGTACAACAAGCATCGTCTTCTTCGTGCATTACCTCGTGCCGGATTTCCCGTGGTGGATCACCGCCTTCTTCGGGTTCATCTTCACACCGATCCTGAGCTATATCTCCGCGAAGATGACAGGAATTACCGGAAGTGCCGCCGGGACATCCTTCCCTTACGTCCGCGAGGGTGCGATTTATCTTTCGGGGTACCAAGGGGTTGCGATCTGGTTCGCGCCGTTGCCGATCGGCGATTACGGCGGGTTCTCATCCACCTTCCGGGTGCTTCAACTGACCCGCACGAAGTTCATCAGTTACATCAAGCTGATAGTGGCGAATCTGCTGATTCTCACGACCTTCAGTTTCATCTTCTGGACACTGATCTGGCGGATGACTTTGATTCCGTCCTCCGAATTCCCGTACGTGCAAAAAATGTGGCCGTACTTCGCAACGATGCAGGCGTTGTGGGCATCCAGTACGTTGCCGGGGGGGAACAGTCTGATGCAGGGAATCGTGACGATGCCGAAACTGGTTTCGGGGTCGATCACGGCGTTCGGTTTGTACGGGATCGTGTTGCTGCTTAAGGCGCCGCTGAGTTTGTTCTACGGGATCATCGGTGGCCTGACTGGTTTCCCGACCGGAACTTACCTGCTCTTTGCAGGGGCAATGCTGAACCGGTTCTACTTCTACAAAAAGTTCGGGCAGGCAACCTGGGCAAAATACGCGCCGATTCTGCTTGCGGGTTACGGGTGCGGCATGGGTCTCGTTGCCATGTCGTCCATCGCAGTGTCACTGATCGTAAAAAGCGTGTCTCAGGTTATTTTCTGAGGTACGTGTTCCGAGACGACTTTCACGAATGGGCGCCTTTCGCGGGCGCCCGTTTCATTGAGGTGGGCTTCAGATGGCAGAATTCTGGACTCTGCTTTTCGTCGACGACAAACATATCGGAGCGACAAGGCGCGTCTGCCGGGTGTTTGAGCAGCCGCGGAAATTCGGCCCGGTTCTAGTTCCCGATCGCCCGTGGGAAGCACAGTGTGTGATCGTATATGGTTCCGTGCTGCCCAACCCGGCGGGGTCCGGTTTCCAGATGTGGTACCAGAGCTACGACCGGTCAAAGAATGGCCCCGATCGGGCACACAACTGTTACGCGGTCAGCGAAGATGGCGTTCACTGGGAAAAGCCGGAACTTGGTGTCCAGGAGTTCCGGGGTTCCCGCCGGAACAACATCATTGCCAAGGGCTTGGGGTCCTTGAATGTAATCATTGATCACGGCGACCCAGACGAAGGACGCAGGTACAAGATGTTGTTTACCGGTGTCAACGCGGAAGGCCCCGGTCTCTTTGGGGCGTTTTCGCCGGACGGGATTCACTGGAAAACAGGCACGGAACGGGTAATTGACTCGGTAAGTGACCGGACGACGTTGCTTTTTGACCCGGAACTGAAGGTTCCCTTTGTGGGCTTCACGCGCCGCCACGGAAAGGACATGCAGGCTGAATTTGGTCGTCGCGTCATTTATCGGATTGAAAGTAACGATTTTGCACACTGGTCGGAACCAACTCCTTTGCTGGTTCCCGACCTTGCGGATTCGTGGGACGTGCAGTTCTACGGGATGCCCGCATTTCGGTACCGTGACCTGTACCTCGGCGGCCTCAAACGTTTGTGGTCCACACCGGACAGAATTGACACGGAGCTTGTGTGGAGCAGGGACACCAGATCGTGGGGAAGATCTCGTGTTCCTTTCCTGGAAAACGGGCCAAGCGGCTCCTGGGATTCCTCCTGGGTGGGGCTGGCCTCGTCTCCGCCGTTGGAAATAGGTGATCAGCTTTTCTTTTACTTCGAAGGCAGGCGTCAGGCGCACGGGCAAAGGTTTCCGTTCCCGCAAGGATCGATAGGTCTGGCTGTGCTCCCGAAAGACAGATTCGCAGCAATTGAAGCCGGTCCGGCAGAAGGGTACGTGGAGACGATACCGTTCAAATGGCATGGAGGCAGATTGGGAATGAACCTGCGTACAAACGGGCACGGGTACCTGCGTGTCGCGTTACTCGACGAAGACGGCAGTGAGGTACCGGGATTCTCCGCTTCGGCCTGCGCAAACCTTGCCGGGGACATTCCCTGCGCCGAGCCATCGTGGGGGTCCCAACCGCCTCAAGAACTCATCGGACGAACTGTTCGCCTCCGAATCCACATGGTAAATACTCGTCTGTACGCAATCTACGCGCTTGCCGCACACAACGATCACGCGTGAGGAACGGAGAGCAGTCGCCGATCGCCGGGGAATGAAATCCGGAAGAGGACAGACGCTATGGTAACGATCGCAACGGATGGAGTCACTGCCAGGATCAGAGTTCGGGGGCTCCATCAACTCTGGGCTTTCAGGCGGACGCTGGAGATACCGTTGAAACATGTGAAATCTGTGACGCGGATGGATCCTTCGCTCCGCCCGCCGTGGTTACGCCTCATAGGAACCGCTATACCCGGGCTCATTTACGCGGGGTTGTTTCGCGGGCGCGGCAGGAGGGAGTTCTGGGACTGGAGCTGTGGCAAGGACGCAGTGCAACTGGACCTTGTGGAGGAAACGCTCAGCCGAATAGTGGTGAGCGTAGACAACGCCGACGAGGTACTACGGCAGATAAGCGGAGAATCCCGCCCGGGCGACAGCAGAATGGACGAGAACATTGCGTGACAACGATGCTTTTCCGCGAATCTGCGCGCACCGTGGACTGAGCAAGGCCTGTCCGGAGAACACTCTTCCTGCTTTCGGTGCAGCAATCGGCGTTGGCGCGCACGAGATTGAATTTGACGTACGGTTGAGCCGCGACGATGTGGCCGTGGTCTGCCACGACGAACGAGTGGACCGCACCGCGGATGCGCCGGGGGCCATATCGGAGATGGAGTGGGCTGAACTGAGTAGGCTCGATTTTGGTGCCCGATACGGCGAAGTGTGGCGGGGAGTTCGTGTGCCGCGGGTGGAGGAGGTTCTCGACCTTGCCGGCGGACGGGTCGGTATCAACGTTCATATAAAAGATCCGGGGAACGACTCGCGCCTGGTCCGCCTTGTTGCAAACGAGGTGCGCAGGCGTCAGCTTGTTGAATCCGCTTATCTGGCTGGAGCGACCGAAGCCGTGCTTTCTGCGTGTGTAGAGGTTGCTCCCGAAATCCCGCGTGCCTGTCTTGTCTCGCAGAATGGGCCCCGTGAGCAGATCCGCGTAGCCATCAAGTACGGTTGTGCGCGAATTCAGTTCCGTCGCGCGGCGACGCGGGAACATTTCCATGAAGCCCATGACGCCGGTTTGGTCTGCAACCTGTTCTATTCGGATGACTTTGAAGAGGCGTGCGAGTTCGGACGTGATGGTGTTGACGTCATCCTGACGAACTGCGCTCACCAGTTGATACACGCTCGCGACAGGTGCCACACGGCGTGAGCCAAATCCCGTCTACGCGCAAGGAATGGAGATCACGTGAAAACTGCCCGGATCAGGCCGGACCTGCTCGGCCCCGAGTGCCCGGAAGGGTTGGAAATAATCCAGATCACGACTGGCGTACTGCCTGCTTCGCACATCTACATGGAAGCGCAGATATTTGCCCCCGATTCAAAATGCTTTCTCCTCCATGAATCCGCGACGCCACACGGCAGTGACCCGAAGGATCCGAAGCATCGGTATCTCCTCTGCAATCTTGAGCAGGGTTGCGAACTGTCACCGGTAACATGCGAAACGGGAGCGACCGCGCCTTCCATATCGCCAGACGGCATGCACGTGTACTATTTCGTCGACGAAACCCGCCTCGACGGCGGGAAACTCACGCTCAAACGAATGAACCTCGACGGAAGTGCACGGGAAGTGCTCTACGTGTTGCAGGGAACCATACCAGGTACGCCGTTCTTTGCCAGTCAGATTTATCCCCTGTCGACCATTCGTTCAGACGGGAAAAGGCTCGCGCTTTCCTGCTTCCTCGCCGACATGAGTTCCGGGACAAGGACGTGGGGTTTGATGGTGTTCGATTTGGAAAATCCTTCCGTGAATCTTATTCTGGAAGGGCCCAGCTGGTGCAACGTACATCCGCAGTACAGCCGATCGATTTGTCCCGAATCCCAGCGCGACATTCTGGTTCAGGAAAACCACGGCAACACGCACACCCCCGACGGGGAAATCATTGATCTTACGGGAGGAAACGGAGCGGATATCCACGTGATACGGGATGACGGATCCAACTTCCGTAACATGCCGTGGGGCCGGGATGGGAACGAGTTCTGCCAGGGGCACCAGTGCTGGCGAGGGAACACCGCCTGGGCGATCACGAGCACAAATACGCGCCATCGAGACGAGCAGCAGCTCGTCGAGAGCGTTTGTGTACCTCACACGGGCCACGACGGCGCGCGTTCACCGGGAGCTATCCGAAATAACCTCAGCCGGGAGTTCCCCTCGCCTTCGTTTTCTCATTTCGCAACCGACGCCATCGGCTCATGGTTTGTCACCGACACATTTGCGTGCGACAACGGAGGACGGGTTTTCGTTGCAAAGATGGGGATTGCAGGAACCGACCCCCTCTCGTCGTGGACGTGTATTGCCTATCCCCATTGCTCGTGGAGGAAGGACGCGCATATCCACCCGTTCCTGTCCCCCGACGGCAAAACCGCCTATTTCAATTCTGATGAATCGGGTGTCTTGCATGCCTACATGGTTCGCGGGTTGGAATCGCTGGGGACTTGATGTGGTTGGCAGGGAACCACAGGGCGGGGTCAATGTGTGAGCGCGTACACGAGGATGTTTGTCCCCATTCGGAGCGCTTCCAGCCGTTTCTCCTCCGGGTCGTTATGCACGTGCTGATCCTCCCATCCATCACCCAGATCCGACTCATATGAGTAGAATACAACAAGGCGGCCGCCGGCGAAAATTCCGAATCCCTGCGCTGCTTTTCCGTCGTGCTCGTGTATTTTGGGCAATCCGTTCGGGAATACGAACCAGCTTCGGTAGATAGGATGGTCAAAAGGTAGCTCCACGAGTGAGTTGTCTGGGAATACCCGTCTCATTTCGCGCCGGAAACTCTCGTCAAGACCGTAATTGTCATCCGCGTGAAGGAAGCCTCCTGAAAGGAGGTATCGGCGAAGTCGGACCACTTCTTCGTCGCTGAAACGGACGTTGCCGTGCCCGGTCATGTAGATGAGGGGATAGGTAAACAGCTCCGGGTCTGTTATGCGAACTCGTCCCGGTGTGGGGGAAACGGATATTCCCGCTTCCGTTCGGGCGAACTTCAGCAAGTTCGGGAGCGAGGAAGGATTGGCGTACCAGTCACCGCCGCCGCCGTACTGCAACTGGGCAATGGCAGCCCCTGCGAAAGAGTCCGCCGCCGGTGCTTCCCGGGCGTGTCCGTCCACGAGAAAACACAAGCAAAGCACCAGCAGTGCTGCGCCAGCGTCGCGGAAGTGTCCAAAACGGAGTCGTAGCGTCATGCAATTTCCACTGGCGTCCCTGCCAGTTGCCTGATTCGAGCAATCACCTCTTCCACGACATTGTCAGGGGTGGAAGCTCCCGCGTGGATGCCAACCGTGTTGACACCCGAAAACCAGTCGGCAGAGAGATCGTCCGCGCCCGTCACCTGATACGTTCGGGGGTTCAGCCCTCTGGAGATCTGCGTCATCCGCTTCGTGTTTGCGCTGGTAAAGGAACCGACTACGATCATGACGTCGTTCTCCAGTGGCATCGCTCGGATTTCCATCTGATGCTTCGCAGTCGGGTAACAGATTGTGTTCACAAATCGGATTTCGATGCAGATCGGGATCAACTCGCTGATGATTGCGCGCACGTTGTCAACGTCCTGTGTTGATTGAGCTACCACGCCGATACGACGGAACTTCCTCCCGAGTGAACGAACCTCTTCAGGAGTCGAAACCACGATGGCGTCCGGCACTTGCGCGGCGATCCCTTTGACCTCGTCATGGCCGTGGTCGCCAATTACGAGAAGGGGATAGCCGGCGAAATGAAGTTCGCGCGCCCGCTCGTGGATCTCCTTCACAAGTGGGCAGGTCGCATCGACGATCTGCAGGCCACGCCTCTTTGCCTCCTCGTAGGTTGCAGGTTCCGCCCCGTGCGCGCGGATAAGAAGGACACCGTCATCCACCTCATCCAGGTTTTCCACGACCCGGATTCCCGCCTCTCGCAATTGCGCCACCACACGTTCGTTATGGACGATGTCGCCCAGCATGTAAACCGGCTTGGGCGTAGTCCGGCAGGTTTCGAGAGCCGTGTGCACCGCCCGCCTTACACCGAAACAAAAACCAGCGCTTTTCGCTCGCGTTATTCTCAACATGCGGCCCCTTCTTCGATGGATTCACTTTCCAACCGAGGTGTGGATTGCGGGCGACCGGATGTGACGACAAACCCCATTCGCAGGTCCAACGTATCCCACGGAAAAGGTACGCATGGCCCTGCGTCGGAGGAATAAAACCCGCAAAAGGCGTGAGCGGTTCCGGGGAGAACCGCCCACGCCGGTCGTTCATACTCTAATACTGTGGGGCGCCCAAAGCTATCTAGGACGGGCGAACGGACCAGATCTTCACGGTCCTGTCGTCGCATCCACCTACGAGATCGCAACCGTCACCGGCAAACGTTATATCGCGAACCGCTGCCTCGGTTGAGAACGTTCGTTGCACAAGCCCGGACGAAAAGTCCCAGACTCGCACCGTTCCGTCCGCGCTACTGGAAGCAACGCATGTTCCGCGGGGATTCACGGCAACTCCATAGACTGTGCCCGTGTGGCCTCTCATCGTGCGTACCAACGCACCCGTCGACAGGTTCCACACGCGGATCGTTCTGTCGACGCCTCCGCTCAGAACGTACCGCCCGTCCGGAGTCACCGTTACATCGAACACGGGGGCGGTGTGACCTTCCAGCGTACGAATCAGGGCGCCGTCGGCCACATTCCATACCCCTACCTTGTGGTCGCTGCTTGCCGACAGGAGGTACCTGCCGTCCGGCGAAAACGCAACAGACCACACAGGTGCTGCGTGTCCCGCAAACGTTCGGACCAGTGTTCCGTCTTCAATCTGCCAGATTCGAACAGAGCCGTCATTCCCGCTGGAAGCGATGTAGTGGCCATCAGGGCTGATGGCAACGGAGTACACAGGACCGGAGGTTGTGACAATAGTCCTCAGCACCGCCCCGTCCGCGCAGGTGCACACGCGAATCGTGTTGTCGGCACATCCAAGCACCAGCAGGTGTCCTTCAGTTCCGACAGCGATGGACAGTACTTCTCCGGGGAACTCACCGAGAACGCGCATCGCGTTTGATTGATCAGTTTGCCAGACGCGGACTGTCTTGTCGAGACTTGCCGAGGCGATCATGTGTCCGTCGGCGCTGCAGGCAACCGACCTGATTGCGCTGCGGTGGCCGCTGAACGATGTTTCCTGGCTTTTTGCTGTCCCGCCGGTTACCAGGAGGATCGATCCGAGGAATGCGAGGGCGGATGACAATGGGCTGCGCATCGTGTTACTCCTTCTTCTACGGCGATGCTTTTGGCATGCCGATGGGTTGCGAAGGGGGATTCCTATCGGGTTTTCCAACGGGAATCCGGGTAAGCACGCCGGGGTTTCCAGGGTGCTTTCCCTGTCCGAAGAATGTCGCGTTTGTTGTCCCTGGTTCAAAGACGCCTGGTCGACATTCCGGTTCCCTGCCCGAACGCGCTGAAGGTTCAGACGCCCGGCCGCCTTGATTTGTTACATGGTCGCTTTCGAACCGTGCCATTCGGGGTCCCACAAGTCGCGTTGACTCCCGGCAACCGTACTGCGTACCTTTGAATTCCTTGCTCGGGCCCGCGCGAAAACGTTTCGCAATGAGGAATTTTCCGATGGGGTTGCTACTCGGTCTGGATATCGGCACTACGGGTGTGAAGGCACTTGTTGTTAACGAGTCGGGACACACGCTCGCACGTCACACCGTTGAGTACCCGCTCCTGATTCCGAAACCCGGATGGGCTGAGCAGGACCCGTCGACCTGGTGGACTGCTACCATTACCGCGATCGGTTCCGTCCTCGCAGAAGCGGGCGTCAAAGGCGCCGATATCGCGGGCATCGGGTTGTCCGGCCAGATGCACAGCTCGGTGTTCCTTGACGAACACGATGAAGTGATCCGGCCGGCTCTTCTCTGGTGCGACGGCAGAACGACGAAACAGCGCTACTGGATCACCGAGAGAGTTGGTGGTGATGCGGAGATGCGACGGCTCGTTTCCAATCCTCCACTCGAAGGGTTCACGCTGCCCAAAGTCATCTGGCTGCGCGATGAGGAACCGGCAAATTTCCGGCGTCTCAAAACGCTTCTTCTTCCCAAGGATTACGTTCGGTTCCGACTCACCGGCGAAAAGCTCATGGAAGTGGCGGACGCCTCGGGAACCGCGATGTTTGACGTTGGGAAGAGAGTATGGTCGGAAGAGTTGATGAGAAAAGTGGACCTTCCGATGGATATCCTCGTTCCGGTGCGGGAATCGGTAGAAGAATGCGGCCGGATCTCGCGAAATGTGGCCGCAATGACTGGCCTCCGAGAAGGCACTCCCGTCGCGGGTGGCGGAGGCGACAACGCCTGCGGCGCGGTGGGGACCGGGATCGTCCGAGAAGGTCGCGTTCTTGCGAGTCTGGGCACGTCAGGAGTTGTGTTCGCTCACACTGACACCGTCAAAGTTGATCCTAGCCTCCGTGCCCACACCAACTGCCACAGTGTGCCGAACCGGTGGTGCTTGATGGGGGTAATGTTGTCCGCTGGCGGGAGCCTGCGGTGGCTTCGCGATGTGGTTGCAGACAGCGAACGCACTTCGGCGAGCCAGTCGGGGCGAGACCCTTACGACGTGATGGCCGAAGAGGCGGCCAAGGCACCGATTGGCAGCGAGGGGCTCGTTTTTCTGCCCTACCTGAGCGGAGAGCGCACCCCTTACAGAGACGCGAACGCCCGCGGTGCGTTTGTCGGGCTCAGTCTGCGGCACGGAAGGGAACACCTCATGCGCTGCGTATTCGAAGGTATAACCTTCGGCATGCGCGATTCGCTCTCGATCGTGCGCGAACTGGGGTTGCACGTTTCGGAGATTCGGGCTACGGGTGGCGGGGCGAGGAGCGCGTTCTGGCGCCAGATGCAGGCGGACGTGTACGGCGTGCCGGTGGTAACGGTGAGTGCGAGTGAAGGTCCCGCGTTTGGCGCTGCGCTCATGGGCGGCGTGTGCTCCGGAATGTTCAGTGATCTCGCGGATGCGTCCGACCAGCTGGTGAAGATCGTGTCGGTTTCTGAACCGGTTCCTTCGAACGTTGCGCGGTACGAGGAATGGTACGAACGATACCGGGCGTTGTACCCCGCACTCAAGCAGGAATTTGCCAACGTTGCCACCGTTGTGGAGAAGCATTCCCAATAGAAGGAGTTTTGTGTGCAAGCGACAAAAGCTCGCGGGAAATTGACGCGGCGGGAAATCAAGCAGGACAAACTGCTCATCTGGTTCTCCCGTGTTTCGATGGTCGTCCAAGATAACATGTGGTACATCGCCGGAGTTATTGTGGGCGTCGTTCTTCTGGGAACAGGGTACTACATCTATCGCTCATGGGATGCCCGGCAAACCGAACGCGGCATGGCTCAGGTGTCGGGGCTGGAGATGCTTGTCCGCCAGGAGCAGTACGATCGTGCCATCACCCAGGCCGACCAGATAATCGGGAGTTTCGTGGGTCTGCCGGACCGAATGGCACGCCTCTACAAAGCTGATGCATTGCGTGGCAAAGGGGATTACGCCGGTGCACGGGCAATTTACGAAAAATCGGAATGGGATGACGAAATAACGAGTTTCCACGCAACGAAGGGACTCGCGGACTGCCTTGGTGCGGAAAAGCAATACGAACGCGCCGGGAAGCTTCTCATTGAATGGGTGGACGACAACAAGGGATCGGGGTTTGCACCCATGGCTCTGATGGAGGCGTCCACGAACCTGGAGCTCGCCCTCAAGTACGGCGAGGCTCAGGCTGCGTTGCAGAGGATTCTCGACGACTACAGCGAATCGCAACTTGTCGGGCGTGCGCGGCAAAGAATTCGGATGCTGGAAGTGGCAGTGCAGGTTACAGGCAGTTGAGGTGTGCGTGCGGGCGCAGAAGTTGGCATGGCGGTCTGAGTGCTTGCGCGTATGCGTGTGATGCATGGGCGGTCTTGAGGAGCCGTGAGCTTCCGCTTGCGGCTCCTGTCGCTTGTGCGGATGGTCACCTCGAGTCGTTGCAAGTGCGCGGCGTACAATGAATTATCCAAAACGGGACTGGGTTTTCTCATGAAGCAAAAGCGGTTGTTCAGCGGCATTCAGCCCACGGGCGAACTTCATCTCGGCAACTATTTCGGCGCGATAACGAACTGGGTGCAGTTGCAGGACCAGTGGGACGCTATCTACTGCGTTGTTGATTACCACGCCATGACAGTAGAGTACGATTCGGATACGATGCGCCGCCGCGTGCTGGAGGTTTCAGCGCTTCTTATCGCCTGCGGCCTCGACCCGGCGAAGTGCTCGCTTTTTGTTCAATCGGACGTGCCGGAACACACGGAACTCATGTGGGTTCTCTCGACGCTTGCCCCGATGGGCAGGCTTCAGAACATGACCCAGTTCAAAGAAAAGAGTGAGAAGAATGCCGACAACATAAACCTCGGGCTTTTCGCCTACCCTGTACTGCAAGCCGCTGACATACTCATTTACAAAGCGGAGGCGGTGCCGGTGGGTGAAGATCAGTTGCAACACCTCGAGCTGAGCAGGGAACTCGCCAGGAAGTTCAACACGCGGTTTGGCGAAACATTCCCGGAACCAAAGCAACTTATGACGGAGGCGCCGCGGATTCTGGGTTTGGATGGCAAAAGCAAAATGAGCAAGAGCCTGAACAACTACATCGGGCTCACACAGACTCCTGCCCAGGTGTGGGAAAAACTGAGGCCGGCGTATACGGATCCCGCGCGACTTCGGAAAAGCGATCCGGGAAATCCCGACATTTGCAATATCTTCACCTTGCACAAAATGGTATCTCCGAAAGAACTCGTTCTCGAGATCGACCACGCATGCCGGAAGGCGGAGATCGGGTGCATCGAATGCAAAAAACATCTCGCGCAGAACCTGAACACCGTTCTCGACCCGATCAGAAGCCGGTATTCAGAACTGGAGGCACGCCCGGGCGACGTACTGGATGTTCTCGCGGCGGGGAAGGAACGTTGCAGACGAATTGCGCGCGAAACCATGAATGAGGTGCGCGGAAAGACAGGATTGAGACCGTGAATTTGTGAAAATGGGAGGGATGCCTTGGAAATCTGTCCCGTGTTCGTGGAAAATGTGAACCGCTGGCCCCTTCCATCCTTCCCGGTAACGTTCGGAGTACCGTTGCCGGCCGGCACTCTGTTGCCGGGCGCTCCACTGGTCCTGCGGAACTCTTCCCGTAAACTTTTCCCCGTCCAATCGAAATCCCTTGCAATCCACTCCGATGGTTCCGTGCGCCGTTTGCTCGTTACGGCAGAACCTCCTATTCCCGGGCAGGAACGTTCAACGTTCAATCTGGAAACAGGTGAACCGGATGCCTGCACAACCGTCCGCTGGAATGAAACGCGCTCCGAAGGGGCGAGCATCCTTCTGGAAAGGCAAGGCGATACCCTTGTGATAACAAGGGACGGACAGGCCTGGCGATTGTCGGTCGATGGGGCAGTCACGTTGGGGGGATTCAACGATTCTCTGCTTGGATCATTCCGAATTGACAATCTGACCGCCACGGACTCCGGTCCCGTTCGATTACGGCTGGATGTTGCAGGTGCCATCTGGAACGGTACCACGAGGCTTTTGGACGTGGACCTGGTTGTCCAGGTCTTTTACCGTACCCCGGCTTTGGCTCTTGACGTCATCGCGACGAACCGCACCAATCGCGGACCGGTCGCTGTCGATCACTTGGATGCGAAACTTGAGAGATTGGGCGGCGAATACGACCCGAACGTGAAGGTGGAGGTGCGCAACGGGCCGGCCGAAAGGGAATTCGAGCTTCCGTGTGCAGTGCGAACGGACAGGCTTGTGACCACCGTTTTTCACGGCAATGAGGAGAAGTTGCGCCGGGCGAGTCGTTTGATCGGGTACGGTGAAACAGGGTTCTCACGGGCAGGGCAATCGGGAGAGATTGTGCTGGCGATCCGCAATTTCTGGGAGAACTACCCCGCCGGAGTGACGTTCGATTCAGATGCCATCGAAATCCAGTTGTTTCCGCGTTGGGCTCAGCCCTTGCAGCTCCATCTCGGCGTAGGGAAGACGCACGAGATTCTTGTCGCGTTACTGAATCCGGCAGAAGGGGAGTGTTTTCCTGCCAGTGGGCTGGTGTACTCATTCGGGAAGCCGCCCCTGGTTCAGTTGCCGTTTGAAGTCAGGGTGGGCGCTGGCACACTCTCTGAATACCTGCCATACATGCCGCAGACGTATCCGCGGATGGAGACCAACCTGTTCGATCTCTTTCAGAACCGGATTCGCGGGTTTGGCAAACTGAACTGGGGCGATGATTACTCTCCGCTGTACACCAACCAGAAACGCGGTGGGGAGGACGTGGTATGGAACAATCTCGAAGGCGACCACCCTTACCATGCGTTCTGTCAGTTTGCGCGTACCGGCCAGTTCGTCTACTTCAAGGATTTTCATGACAGCATCCTGCACTGGATGGATGTGGACTTTGCGGAGTGCCATGCTGACCCCCGGCATGAAGGCGCCCTGATTGCACACACAAGGCGACACGTCATGAACGGCGGCACAACGCCGAGCCACAATTGGGCCGAGGGGTTCAAAGAGTGGTACTTCATGACCGGCGATCCCCGTGTGGAGCGCGTACTGAATCAGATGGCCGATTGGTTTCTAAGAAACAAGGAACGGGAGCTCCGTCTGCCGCCGTACGTCAGAACATGGGGATGGGGCCTTATCCAGCTTGCTGCGATCTGGGAAGTGACGAACCGGGATGAACTCCTGGAATTGATGAAGTGGATGGTGGAACAGCTCCATACGTATTTCGTCGAACACGACGGTCTCACACAGGGTTTCGGTGAAACCCCCGGTGCGTCCAGTGTCAACGCATTTCACAGCGCAACGGTGGCCATTGGCGCATACCATGTATTCAGAATTTCCAGGGATGAAACCGCAAAGAACCTTTGTCTGGAAGTGACGCAGAGTATCAGCGACCGGCGCGCGACAAACCCTGAAGGCATCCCCACGTATGTGAACGGCCCGGAACAGAACTTCCCGATGCAGCAGGCGGCCACGTTGACGTTAGGTGCAATCGGTTGCGCATGGGAACTTACCGGGGACAAAGAAATCGTTCGCAGGGGCATGAGAATGCTGGAATACTGCCTCGACCGGGGACTGCAGGTCGACCACATGAGAATCCCGGGGCAGTTCGTGGAATTCGAAGACGGAATATGTCTCATGCCCGAGCTCGTGTGGCCGAATTGTCAGCTTCTCAGCTACCAGCTTCGTGGCATTCTTCTGTTCATGAAGGCGGCGCACGAGTGCGGGTATCTGAAGGAGGTTGATTACCGGTTTTGAGGCAACTCGGCGCGGGACGGGAAATCCGGTGCAACGCGTTTGCGGGCGGGAACCTTCCGTCTGCTGACTGAGTTACAGGAATCAGGTTGGTATGGAGCGGCGGCGTTTTCAAGGACCCCGAGACGCTGCGGTCGAGTTCTGGGGCTTCCACCAAGGAAGCAGGAAGGAAGTGAAATCCACCCGACAGGAGGTTACCCGTGAGCAGAGGCGACCTGAATATCGGCAGACTGGAAGGCAAACAGATCCTCAAGCCCCGGGTGGGGAAAAGCAGCACGTCACGTCGTCGCGTCGGGCGCGTAACGTCGAAGGCGCGCCGGCGGTGCGCGAAAGCGGAGCTTCTTTTTGAGAGCTGGTGGATGCGCGAAGCATGACACACGGCATTGTGCCACATTTGCAAACCGGCGGGAAAACCGCCGGTTTTTTTTCATTGTGTTCGCGGGATGCGTTGACGTGGTTACTGGCATCTCCTATACTACACAAGCTGTAATGCCGTGCGCCGGCGGCTGAAGCTGATTTGACGAGCATTCAGGGACGGCGTCCGTCTGCCGGCGGGCCTGCGTGCTTGATGTCGAAAAGGTGGCGAAGATGTTGCAGCTACGTGGATCTTTTGTTGCTCTGGTTACCCCGTTCACGTCCGATGACCGCGTCAACCACGCGCTCCTGCGAGAGCTCGTCGAGTGGCACATCGAGCAGGGCACCGATGGACTCGTTCCCGTAGGAACCACCGGCGAGTCGCCGACACTGACGTACGAGGAGCACGAAGCTGTTATCGAGACGGCAGTGGAGGCAGCCGCGGGGCGCATTCCGGTGGTCCCCGGCACGGGCTCGAACTCCACGCGGGAAGCGGTCCACATGACGCAGCACGCCAAGCTGGTAGGCGCTGACGGAGCGCTGATCGTACTTCCGTACTATAACCGGCCATCGCAGGCAGGTCTCATCGCCCATATAGAGCGACTGAACGAAGTTGGGATTCCGCTCGTGCTTTACAATATTCCAAGCCGCACCGGCATCAATATGGAGCCGGAAACCACCGAGAAACTCTCGTATCTCGATAATGTGGTGGGAATCAAAGAAGCGAGCGGTAACATCAATCAGATGAGCGAGGTGGTGATCCGGACGCAGGGCCGGTGCGCCGTGATGTCAGGCGACGACGCGTTGACGCTGCCCCTGCTGTCCGTTGGCGGGACAGGCGTCATATCGGTGGTTGCGAACCTGTTTCCGCGGGAAATGGCCCGCCTTGTTGCCGCGTGGGAGGAAGGGAAGAGGGACGAGGCACTGGAACTGCACCAGAAGCTGTTCCTCCTTTCGAAAGCGTTGCTTGCCTTGGAGACAAACCCGGGTCCTATCAAAGAAGCGATGAGTATGGTAGGGTACCCCGTGGGGCACGTCCGACAACCGCTCGCCCCTCTCAGCGCCGCGAACAGGGAGCGGCTGCGGAAGTTGCTCGTGGAAGCTGGCCTCCTCTCCTGAAGTGACCGCGCGAAAAAAACGCCCGGCGACCTGTCGGTCGCCGGGCACTGGGAAACAGGCGTTCGACGCAACCGGGGGACAGTTTGCGTCGTGCACCGTCTCCGAATGACAGCATTTAGTGATGCGCGGCGCTGTTCTCATGCGCCTGGTCCAGCACCTGTCGGATGTGTCCGAGCAAATCCTCAGGCCGGAGTGGCTTTTCGAGGAGCAGGTCCGCACGAATCCATTGGCGCTCCTGAGGCGTATCCAGGCTGTACCGGTGCCCCAGGTGCTCGCTCACTCCAGTCACCATTATTATCGGTGTTTTCGCCAGCTCCGGTTTCCTCCTGAAGCGCTGAGCGAGGGTGAAGCCCGAATCAGCTCTCTCCATCATCACGTCAAGCAAAATCACATCAGGAGTGACCTTCTCGACAGCCTCCATGGCCGCGCTGCTGGAAGCTGCGGTGACGACATTGAACCCCATTGCATCGAGAAGAGTCTCGGTGGCTTCGAGGAAGTCCTGATCGTCGTCAATGACGAGTACTGTTTCAGCCATTGATTTTCACGCCTTTCCTTTAACTGCGCTCGCGCGCCATGTAAGTAGTGTGGAGCAGGTGATGTGCGCGTTCGGAACCGGGTTCGCCGAGGTATTCCTCGTACAGTTTTCGGATTGCCGGGTTCTGGTGTGAACGGCGATACACCTTTGTCTGGTCTATCGTGTAAATCGCCCGCATTCGAGCGCGGACCGTTTCCACGTTCGAGCCCTGCGGCATCCCGCCCCCGTTGATGCAACCGCCGGGGCATCCCATGATCTCGATAAACGTGTAAGGGCTCTCGCCTTTGCGGATCTGGTCCATGAGCACTTTTGCGTTGGCCAGCCCACTTGCTACGGCAACATTCACCTCCATGTCACCGATCTTGATCCTCGCTTCCTTGATGCCACGAAGACCACGCACGTCGCGGAAATCAACGTTGGCGAGCTCCTTCCCGGTGAGATAGAACGCCGCCGTTCGGAGTGCGGCCTCCATGACGCCACCGGTAGACGCGAAAATGTCCGCGGCGCCCGTGGAAGTACCCAGCGGGTTGTCGAAATCACGCGGCGGAAGGTTCAAGAAGTCGATGCCGGCGGTCTTTATCATGCGGGCAACCTCTCGAACCGTCAGAACCGCGTCCACGCTCGGAAAACCGTTCGTCTCAAGTTCGGGACGTTCGGTTTCAAACTTCTTCGCGGTGCACGGCATGATGGATACGACGGCGATATTGCCGGGGAAAATGCCGTATTGCTCTGCGTAATAGCTCTTGATCAGCGCGCCCAGCATCTCATGTGGCGACCGGCAGGTGCTCAGGTGCGGGATCAGGTCAGGGTAATAGTGCTCACAGTATTTGATCCACCCGGGGCTGCACGAGGTTATCATCGGCAACGGTTCGTTGTTTTTCACTCGACGCACCAGTTCCGTTGCTTCCTCGACGATTGTGAGATCTGCCGCGAAGTTGGTGTCAAACACGCGGTCGAAGCCGATATTGGAAAGCGCGGTGACGAGCTGGCCGGTGTAAATGCCTCCGGGAGCGGCGCCGAACATCTCGCCGATGCCCACCCGAACAGCTGGCGCGGTCTGTGCCACCACGTGCATGTTCGGATCCTGCAACCATTCCCAGACTCTGCGCACCGAGGAATGCTCCCGAAGCGCGCCTGTCGGGCACTGGATGATGCATTGCCCGCAATTGACGCAGGAAGTGATGTCCAGTTGTCTGTCGTACGCCGGTGCAACTTCACTCTGAAAGCCGCGCTTGGTGAACGAAATGGCACCGACATTCTGGATTTCCTGGCAGACACGGACGCACCTGCCGCAGAGAATACACTTCTCCGGGTCTCGCTCTATCGCGGGGCTCGAGGAATCAACCGGGGCAAGTCTGCGCTCACCCTGGAAAGGAATTTCACGGATGTTCAATTCGCGGGTAAGAGTTTGCAGCTCGCAATCACCATTGCGCACGCACGTGAGGCATTCCTGCGGGTGGTTCGCAAGCAGAAGCTGGACGATTGCCGTCCGCGCCGCTCTGACACGGGCAGTGTGCGTCCGGACGATCATTCCGTCGGCGACGGGGAACGCGCACGATGGAACGAGCGTGCGTGCCCCTTCCACCTCAACGACGCAGACCCTGCAGGCTCCGGTTGGAGAAAGGCCACTGAGATAGCAGAGAGTGGGTATCTGGAATCCCGCCAGACGAGCCGCCTGGAGAATGGTCGCACCCGCTTCGACTGTTATTTCACGGCCATTGATAGTGAGGTCAACGGTAGGCATAGATTAAGGCCTGTTCATCCTGTGCGCCATACGGTTCGGTTATCCGAGCAACGGAACAACATTGCAGAACGTTGCGCACACCGTCTGTTGTCGTACATTCCCGCTGCCCTCGAAGCGCGATAGTAATTCGCGAGTACTACTCTGCGAGCACTGCGCCAAAATTACACACCTGACGGCACGCGTCGCAGCTTATGCATCGTTCTGATACGATGAAATGAGCCTGTCTCTTCTCGCCCAGAATCGCTCCCTGCGGGCACTTTGCGGCACACAGACCGCATCCCGTGCATTTGGAGGTGTCAATTCTGTAGGTGAGAAGCCCGCGACATACCCCCGCTGGACACTTCCTGTCAAAAAGGTGAGCTTCATACTCGTCGCGGAAATACTTCAACGTACTGAGTACGGGGTTCGGTGCCGTTTGTCCCAGACCGCACAACGACGTGTCGGCAACAATGTGCGCCAGGGATTCCAGGAGCATGGCTCCATCGAAACGACGGAGCTGGTCGTCCGTGTTTCGTTCAGGTTTCACCATGGCGATGCGTTCGAGGATTTCAAGCATCCTCTTTGTGCCTTCTCGACACGGGATGCACTTGCCGCACGATTCGCCCTGGACAAAACTCATGAAATATCGGGCGACGTCCACCATGCAGGTACTCTCGTCCATCACCACCATTCCACCGGAACCCATGATTGCCCCGGTTCCCTTGATGGATTCATAGTCGACCGGGGTGTCGAGCAGGCTTTCCGGAACGCATCCTCCCGAAGGTCCACCAAGTTGAACGGCCTTGAAGCGCTTGCCTCCGGGAATGCCGCCACCGATCTCGAAAATCACCTCTCGCAACGGGAGGCCCATTGGTACTTCCACGAGCCCGGTGTTGTTGATTCTCCCCGTGAGTGCGAAGACCTTTGTGCCCTTGCTGCCGGGTGTTCCGATCCCCGCAAACCAGGCTCCCCCGCGGTTGATTATCGTGGTGATATTCGCGAGGGTTTCCACATTGTTTATGTTCGTAGGACAGCCCCACAAACCGGAATTTGCGGGGAAAGGCGGCCTTGGCCGCGGCATGCCTCTGCTTCCCTCGATCGAGGCAATCAACGCGGTTTCCTCGCCACACACGAACGCGCCCGCTCCCATTTTGAGCTTCAGATGGAAGTCGAATCCCGTTCCGAGGATGTTGTCTCCGAGCAGCCCGGCAGTTTCGGCATCACCGATACAGCGCTTGAGCCGTGCGACCGCCAGAGGATACTCCGCGCGGATGTAGATGTACCCCTCATGCGCGCCGATCGCGTACGCGCCGATCACGAGCCCCTCGATCACACGATAGGGGTCACTTTCGAGCACGCTTCGGTCCATGAACGCACCGGGGTCGCCTTCGTCCGCGTTGCAGATGATGAACTTGCGGTCGCCTTTTGCCTTATTTGCGAACTCCCACTTCTTGCCGGTGGGAAATCCTGCGCCACCCCGCCCGCGCAGCCCGGAGGCCTGAACCTCAGCGATTACCTCTTCGGGCTTCATCTGTTTGAGGACTTTGGTAAGTGCGCTGAAACCGCTGGCGGCGATGTACGAGTCAAGACTGTCCGGATCAACCAGTCCGCAGTTCTCCAGAACGATTTTCAATTGCCGTTTGAAGAACGGGATGTCCGTAATGCGCGGGAGATCGGAACCTTCAGGCATGGCAACGCCGTCGTTTCCAAGCCAGCCAAGGGCGATATCTGAAGCACATTTGCCTTCAATAAGCACATGCTCCACGAGGCGTTTTGCAAGTTGCGGAGTAACATTCGCGTAAAAGACGCGGGGTTTTCCAGGCAACTGGATGTCTATCAGGACTTCCTTCTCGCAGTAGCCGTAACACCCGACCGGCATTACGTCCACAGAAAGGTTGCGAGCAGCGATTTCCGCGAGGAAGGCATCATACACTGCCTGCGCGCCGGCTGCCATCCCGCAGGTACCCATCCCAATGTGAACCACGGGACGCTCAAGCAGATCCCCTGAAGCACGGTCTTTGCGTTCCTTGCGCAATGCGCTGCATGCTGCGTCCTCGTGGCACTGTGGTCCATGGAGAGCGCAGTAAACCACATCGGGGCAGCGTTTCTCCGCGGAGTGCCAGCACTTGGAGCAACACGGTTCTAGCAATTTGAACATCATTGGCCTCATCTCTTAAGCAACCGCTTTTTCGGCTGCGCCTTTGGCATCTTCACGTTTCAACGATTTTACCAGACGGGGGATATCTTTCACCGTCAAACGCCCGTGGAATTTGTCACCAACCATGGCAACCGGCGCGATGGAACACGCACCGATACAGGCCACCGTTTCGATGCTGAAAAGCCCGTCTTTTGTGGTGGATCCGGCCTTGATGTTGAGTTCCATTTCCAGAGTGTCCAACAGTGCGGCGGAGCCTTTGACGTGGCAGGCGGTACCCCGGCAGATGCGGATGACATGCTTGCCAAGAGGGTGCAGACGGAACTGGTTGTAAAATGTCGCCACGCCGAAAATGCGGGTTGTCGAGATGTCCAGCGCACGGCCTATCCGATCAAGCGCAGCTTCGGGCAAGAACCCGTAATGCTCTTGAACGTCCTGGAGTATGGGAATCAGCGCGTGAGGGGCCAGCGGTCTGTAAGAGTCAAGGATCTCGTCAACGGCAGCAAGATCAACCTCGCGGTTCTTGTGTCCATTGTCGAGGCGCGCGATAGACGCGAACTCCGTCGTGGAAATCATGGGTCTCCCATCTGTTTGGATTGATCCAAAAGGCCCAGTTACTCGTAAAAAGCCTCATACCCGGGTGCGTCCGAATGCGGACGCTCTTCCCGAGCACAGAACACGTGCAAACCTCGTACCGCAGCATCGCTCCGCGTGAGTTCAACACGAGACAATCATACTCATCCGCGCACGGCGGTAGATCGGCCCACGGGATGGTTTCCGTCGGGGTGCGCGCGGAGGGGAGCCTGCCGCAGCTTGCTTTTCATGCCCCCACGCGCGTCGTTCTCGCACGAACATCAGGGTTCTTCCGCGGCAAGAAGCGCGGAAGTATGGCTCGGAAACCCCGGAAAAGAAAAACGGTGCGCATCATAGATGAGCACCGTATCTCACAATTGAGCAGCAAGGCACGCTCACGGCTCAAGATCACAGTCGATCGTCACACCATCACGTCGCGTTCGCCCTTTCGAACTCTGTCGACGAGTGCGCGCGACGTGCGGCGCAGCGCTTCCGAATCGATTCCTTTGATGTGTTCCTCGATGGCCTTGATGCCGATTTCCTTTGTCTCGGGTGAGGCATAATCCTCGAGGTATTCCGCAAATGTGGATAAAGCGTTCGGGAGGCAGTACTGCTTTATGAGGCCCGGTTTCGCGAGGTCCATGAAATCCATTCCCGTCCTGCCGGAACGGTAACAGGATGTGCAGAAACTGGGTATGTACCCAAGCGACGCGACTTCCCGCAGAACCTCGTCCAGCGGGCGGTGATCTCCGAGGGAGAACTGGGCGAGTTCTTCAGGATCATCCGCTTTGTATCCGCCGGGTTGCGTTCTCGATCCTGCCGAGAGTTGGGAGATCCCGAGTGCAAAGACTTCCCGCCGCAGACTCGGGTTTTCGCGCGTGGAAAGAATCAGACCGGTGTAGGGCACAGCCAACCGAAGAATCGTGACGACCTTCTTGAATTCCTCGTCAGTCAACGGATGAGGTGGATTCATGGCCCACGGGGCGTTTTCTGCCGGGTTGATGCGGGGTACCGAAATCGTGTGGGGTCCGGTTCCAAATGTCCGGTCGAGGTGTTCCGCATGCATCACCATCGCAAGAACCTCGAAGCGGTAGTCGTCCAGGCCCAGTAGAGCGCCTATGCCCACGTCGTCCACTCCGCCGAGTTGCGCGCGGTCCATGGCCTGAAGGTGGTAGTCGTACCGCGATTTTGGGCCTCCCGGATGCGCACGCTCGAACGTTGAGCGACGGTAGGTTTCCTGGAACAGCTGGTACGTGCCGATTCCTGCGGCCTTAAGTCGCTTGAAATGTTCAATGTCAAGAGCCGGTACGTTTATGTTAACCCGCCGTACCTCGTCCGGCCCTTTTTTCGTCGCGTACACAGTCGCGATCGCCTGTTCAAGGTAGTCCACGATTTGAGAGAGAGGGCCGAACTCCCCCACGAGCAGAAGCAGGCGCTTCTGACCGATCCTCTCGCACGCTTCCACCTCCTCCCGAATCTGATCCATCGTGAGCGTGGCTCGCGGCACCGCCTTGTTGTCTCGCCGGAATGCGCAATAAAGGCAATTGTTCACGCACTCATTCGACATGTACAGCGGCGCGAAAAACACGAGCCTTCGGCCATAGATCTCCTCTTTCACCCAGCGTGCAGCATGCCCCATCTCCGCGAGGAGATCCGGGTCCTCGACCATCAGAAGGCGCGCGACTTCCTCATGGGTGAGCCCGTGCAGCTCCTTCGCCCGATCCAGTATCTCGTGGATCTCCGATCTGTCGGCAGACCTGGATGACGACAACAATCCCTCTATATGGGCTTCGTCGATGATGTCCGATGCCTTTGCGGGCCGCTCTGCCGGCTGCTTCGGACGCGGTCTCGAAAGGGGCCTTGGCTCGGGAGTCTGCATCACTTCAATCTCTTTCATGTCGAACGTCCTTCGGAGTGCTCCTGTGTCCGGTCGCGACGGAGTCAAACGCAGGTTGAGCTACGTGCGGTACACGCAATCTGCGTACCTTAAGAAACACCCGTCAGGCCGAGTTCGTTCCATCGGTGTGGTGAGTGGGGCGTCACTGATGGATTTTGTGGAACGGCTACTGCGGCCCCGGCAACGCTTCAAGCGGAGATGTGACCGCCTTCCCATTCGTCGGAATGCGGTGCCTGCGGAATCTGCGGAGAGGGCAGTTGTTCCCTCCTTGCAGCGATCCACGCGCCGTGGTCATATTACCTTTGACGCAGATTCCGCTTAACGACGGGACGGTTTCTGAGGCAATGGCTGAAACGCGAAATGTATACGTGTCCCCTGTCAAAAAAGATGACTCGTTTCCGTCTCCTCAGCGCAAGATCTTCGGGTACCTGTCCTTCCAGGTTCTAGGAACACTCGTAAGTCGCACCGCCGGGTTCGTGCGAGAGCTCGTCACCGCCGTCGTTTTCGGCGCCGGTGCTTCCGCAGATGCGTTCATCGCAGCGCTCACCATACCGACGCTTTTTCGGGACGTTCTCGGTGAGGACGTGGTCGAACGATCCTTCATGCCGGGTATCCGGGAGCATCTCGCGCGGAAAAACCATGCCGACGCCTGGCGCCTCGCTTCCGTCTCATTCAATTGGATGCTCGTAGCGCTCGTTCTTGGAATGGGCGTTCTGTGGGTTGCCGCGCCGTGGCTGGTTGATCTTGTTGCGGCAGGTATTCACCAGCGGTCGGTCAGCGAGGGAACGGTAGCCGACGTCATCGCAATGACACGCATACTGATTCCTTTTCTGGTGTTCATTGCGCTTGGTGCCTATGTTGGCGGCGTGCTCTATTACGGGTTTGACTTTCACCTGGTTTTCAGCCTCGCTCCAACAATGCTGAGCGTGGGTGTGATCGTGATTGTGCTGTTCAGTTCACAGGATATCGGGATTTACGCTCTCGCGTGGGGATTCACCGTAGGAGCGGTTCTACAGTTTGCCGTGCAGGTGCCGTTTCTTGGCTCGCAGACGATCAGATCCACGAATCCGCAGTATACTCTCAGTTTGCGACTGAACCGTGCAGAACGGTCGCGAATATCTCGCGAAACAGCCCACGTCGCGCTTCAGTCGTTGCTCACGAAAACCACAGAAATAGTCGATCGCAGGGTCGCGTCATTTCTCGTAGAAGGAAGTATCTCAAGCCTCTGGTTCGCCGCCCGGCTTGTTCAGCTCCCTTTTGCCATAATCGGGATAGCGATAGGGCGCGCAGTTGCGCCGTATCTGTCTGAAAAAGTGGGAACTGGCGACCTCAGGGAGTTCAAGAATGCAGTTCTTATCGGATACCGCTACAATCTCGTTCTGGTACTCCCCGTTATCGGGCTTTTCACCGTGCTGGCGCACCCCTTCGTCCGGCTGATTTATGAGCGGGGCAATTTTGGCGCACACGATACGTCGATGACGGCAAGCGCGTTCTGGGCATATGCCGTAGGATTGCTCGGACTCTCGCTGTACACGCTTGGAACGCGCATCTGTTCTGCTCTTGAACGTAACCGCGTGGCAACGTACACCGCGGTGCTCGGTGCAGGCCTGAACGTATGGCTGAATTACGTTCTTTCGGCAACCTTCCTCCGTCACGCCGGGCTTGCTCTGGCGACCTCCATTGCCTTCAGCGTCAACGCTGCCTTACTTCTCATGTGGGTACACCGGTATCTCGCGCAGCGTGGGCAAGGCTTCCGCACGCGGGAACTGCTGGTGCCTTTCCTGCAGGTTCTGGCCAATACTGCAGGGGCAGTGCTGGCAGCCTGGACGGTTTTGGCGTTTCTTGTACCTGAATCCTGGTTCGTGACTCGGGGGCTTGCCGCTTCCGCGGGAGCTTGCTGCGTGCCCTTTGTTGCGGGCTTCCTGGGGTACTTCGTTCTTGCGGTGATTAACCCGGTTGCGGAGATGGAACCCGTAAAACGCTGGATGAAGCGCGCCGTGACTCGATATGGAAACCGTTGAAGGAAAACGCAGGACTCCGAATCAGGGGTATTTTCGCGACGCAGGTTCTGAATGGGACATCGATTCATACTGACGGGAGGCGGCACGGGCGGCCATGTTACGCCGGCCATAGCCCTTGGTGAAGAACTGCGTGCCCGCGAACCTGACGCGCAGTTTCTTTACGTCGGGACGCGGACCGGCAAGGAAGCGGAGATCGTGCCCCGGTACGGGTTCCCGATCACGTATGTAAAAAGCCACCAGTGGAGCTTTCGTCGAAAATGGCACGTTGTGCGCTTTGTCTGGCGCGTCGCGTGCGGAACCATCAAATCGTGCTATCTCATCATGAAATTCCGACCCGACGCGGTGATCGGAACGGGAGGGTATGTCGCCGCTCCCGTGGTCTTTGCGAACCTTCTTCTCCGCAGGACTGGACTTTCCCGTGCGCTGACAATCATCCACGAACAGAATACCGTCCCGGGGAAACTAAACGCCCTGGTGGGCAAAGTCGCGGACCTTGTGCTCTTGAGTTTCCCCACTGCCTCCGCTCATTTCCCGAGGGCGGTATGCGTTGGTTACCCGGTTCGGCCGGAAATCGGACCCGCGGATCGGGCGGAAGCAAAGCGCCGGCTTGGAATCCCTCCGGGGAGGAGGGTTGTGCTCGCTTTTGGCGGCTCCATGGGAGCGAGAACGATAAATCGCGCGGTCGTGGACGCGTTGCCTTTTCTCCGGGGCCGCAAAGACCTCCACATCGTCCATGGAACCGGGCGGAAGCTCTCGTCGTATGACCCGGTTGCCGATTGTGAGTCGAGGATGCAACGGAACGCGCTTACCTACGAATCCCTTTCGGGATGGTACGAAGCGCATGAATTCATTGACCGCATCGGTGAGTATTACGCGGCCGCTGATATCGTGGTCTGCCGCTCGGGTGCCGGGACGTTGGCAGAGCTGTGTGCCTGCGGGCGCGCGGCTCTTCTCATCCCGAAAGCGAATCTGCCCGGCGACCACCAGGTGCTGAATGCTCTGGAGATGGCACGGCGCGGAGCAGCCGATATTCTCTTCGAAGATGCGGTGACGACAAACGGTGCGCCCGAGGAATATGTGGCCGGCAAGGAACTGGCCCGCAAGATTGTGGAGTTGCTGGAAAATAAGCCGAAACTGGGAAGAATGGAGTCGAATGCTCTGGCGAGCGCGCGGCCCGAAGCACTCAAAGTCTCGGTCTGTGTTATTCTTTCGTTGCTGGAAGGCAAATCCCCGGACGGTTTGTTGTCGGAACTTACCGCCCGGGAACCGGTGGTGGGAGACGCGCACCTCGACACAAGGTTTGGACGCGTGGCCGCGCTCTCAGGAGAGGCGCTCCGCGCGTATGCGGAGACGGTAGTATCCAGCATTTGTCGCAGCCTGGACTGCGTGTCTGGCACGCCATCAGACCGGGAGGAGGCTCTCGTCCGCGCGCTGAACGCAGATGAAATGGTCGCGTATCTCAGATACCGGGCCGCCACGCACCTGACATCGAACAACTGGCGGATGCGGAATGCCGGTGTCAAAATGGTGGGGATTCTCCGGCAGCGTGACAAACTTCCGGTTCTCGCCGGATTCGTGAAGGATCGAACGCCCGCCTCACGCATGCGCCGACTTTTGGGCGGCGATTTTGAAACGAACGGGTTCATTCGTCGCAACTCAATGGCAAGCCTGATCCGGCTCGGCGTAGCGTCTCCTGTTGTGCGCGAAGTCATCCTGTGTGGACTCGCGGATCCGTATTTCGAGGTTCGTTCTCAGGCGGCGCGCGCGGTTCAGGTGTTCTGCGGGAGCCTTGAAAACGACAAGGAAATTGTCGAAAGGTTGCTGAACTGCGCGAAGGACAGATACTTTGAAGTTGTGGTGGAGGCAGTGAAGGCTCTGGGCTCCGTTGCTTTCGCAGAGACTGTTCTGGAGGTGTTCCGGTCTCTGTCCCAACACCAGAACTGGCGCGTGCGGCAGGCGGTGGTGGAAGGGTGCTGCGCCCTGCTGGACAGAGGGCAGGACGTACCGAAGGCGTTCCTCAGCGAAATACTGGCGGGGATGATGGTGACGAGTACCGGGTTTTGTCCATCCTTTTCGCTGAAACTCGCCGTGGCGAAGCTCGGGGAACGAATTCGCGAACCTGACAACGCGGCGGGTGACCGGGGGAAATCCTGATGCTTTATCACCTTGCGTCGGAAGCATTCCAGTGGTACAGGCAGGCACCGGTCAGTTTCCCGGTTATTGGATCGGACGTCCTGTTGATCACCCGCTTCCTCATGTACCTCTCCGTTCGTGCGATTCTCGCGATACTTACGTCCTTCGTCGTTACCATGCTTGTCGGACGAAGGCTGATCCGGTTGCTCCACGCGCACCACGTACGGGACACCATAAAGGATTTCGGGACTATCTCGGCGACGGACAAGCGCGGAACGCCCACAATGGGGGGCCTCATCATCATTGCGTCTCTCGTTGTCCCCGTGTTGCTGTGGTGCGACTTGACCAACCGGTTCGTGCAGATCGCACTTG
The DNA here is from genome assembly GCA_022706085.1 of Candidatus Latescibacterota bacterium. Taxonomy (GTDB): domain Bacteria; phylum Latescibacterota; class MWCZ01; order MWCZ01; family MWCZ01; genus MWCZ01. The sequence continues at coordinate 340,118 of JAKJDF010000003.1, forward strand.
CCGCCACGGCATGGTTCGGAGCGATCGGGGTCGTCGATGACTACCTGAAAGTGCGCCCGTACCGTGGACGTATTCGCGGGCTCGGCGAGGCGCAGAAACTCGCGCTTCAGGGATTGTTTGGTCTGGGGTTGGGCATCGTCTACCTGACACCGGCGATTTCTCCCGTACCTCCAGAGGTAGCGGGCAGCTTTTACGTTCCGTTTTACAAATATGCGGTCTTGCACGACATCGGCTGGTGGTATCTGCCGTTTGTTGTCTTCGTAACTGTCCTCATTTCGAACAGCGTGAATCTCACCGACGGCATGGATGGGCTTGCGATCATGCCCGCTAACTTCGCTGTTCTGGTTTACGGAGTCATTGCGTACGCAATGGGGAACGTAGTGTATGCGGAGTATTTGAGGTACGATTACCTGCATGGTTCCGGGGAGTTGTTGGTATTCTGCGCGGCGCTGTTCGGAGCAGGTCTCGGGTTTCTCTGGTACAACGCGTATCCCGCCGAGATCATCATGGGCGATACGGGCTCGATGGCACTCGGGGGTATTCTCGCCTCTCTCGCCATCATGTTGAAACAGGAAGTTCTTTTTCTGATCGTGGGTGGCGTGTTCGTTGCAGAGACTCTGTCCTCTTTCATTCAGCAGAAGATTGGAGAAAACTTCCTGGGAAGGCGCATCTTTTACCGTGCACCGCTGCACCACCAGATGGAATACCGGGGCCTGGCCGAAACGAAAGTGGTGATCCGCCTCTGGATCATCGCAGGACTGCTGGCAATGGTCGGGCTGGCTTCCATGAAGTTGAGGTAATTTCCCCTTGCTTCCCGCGTGATATTTCACCTTCCTCGCACATCCCATCCTGTGAGCGCTCGTTTTGCCACCTGTTTTCGCTGTGGAGCCACGCTCCGCCCCACCCCTGTCTAGCCCCTCGACAAGTCCCGCGTTATTTTCTTTCTCCGTGCAGGCCGTCCCCGTTTTGCCAGCATTTCCGGGCCGATTTCCCTGATTGATTGAGGAAGCAAAATGATTGATATCCGCAGCGACACAGTGACGAAACCCACTCCCGCGATGCGTGCCTTTATGGCGAACGCCGACGTGGGAGATGATGTGTACCGCGAAGACCCGATGGTCCGCGCGCTGGAGGAGGAAACGGCGGCGCTGTTGGGCAAAGAGGCCGCACTTTACGTCCCTTCCGGCACGATGAGCAACCAGATCGGCGTGTGGGTGAACACCCGCGAAGGCGACGAAGTGATCTGCGAGCGCGACTGCCACATCTACAATTACGAAGCGGGGGCGCCGGCGCTGCTGTCCCGGGTACTCATGAAAACATTGCAGGGTGCACGCGGGGTGATCTCGGCCGCGCAGGTGGAAGAGGCAGTGAACCCGTCAAATATTCACGCTGCGGCTACTACCCTCGTGTGCCTGGAAAACACGCACAACAAAGCCGGCGGGACGATATATCCGCGTGAGGAAATGGAGCGCATCAGCGACCTGTGCAAACGAGCGGACATGCGGCTCCACCTCGACGGTGCCAGGTTGTGGAACGCCTCTGCGGCCACCGGAATACCGGAACGCGACTACGCGGAACTGGCGGACACCGTATCCGTGTGTTTCTCGAAAGGTCTGGGTGCACCCGTTGGTTCGGCCCTGTGTGGTTCACAGGAGGTAATTGAACGCGCACGTCGAAAACGCAAGATTCTCGGTGGCGGTATGCGACAGGCAGGAATCATCGCCGCAGGTGCGCTCTATGCGCTGAGGAACCATCGCACGCGCCTCGTCGAAGACCACGCAAACGCGCGTCGTCTTGCGGAAGCGGTTAACGAATTGCCCGGTATCAAGGTCGATCTTGAGGGCGTCCATACGAACATCGTGATGATTGAGATCACAGGGAACGCGACGGCACAGCAGGTTTCCACAATGATGAAGGAGGAGGGCGTCCTCATCAATGCGATGCGGCCGAAAGTTCTGCGGGCAGTAACCCATCTCGATGTCAGTTCCGGGGACGTCGAAAAGGCGATCGAAGCTTTCGCGCGGATCAGTCGCAAAATCCGGAGTTGAAACGGGAGGAGTTTTCCATGAAGATCGCGTTTCATCAGATCACTTCAGGGTCCAAGAGAGACCTGAACGAGACGTTCGAAGCCTATGCTGACGCTGGATGGCGCCACTTCGAGGTGAACCTCTGGGAAACGGAGGAGTTTGTCACGCAACATGGTGCGAAGTCACTGGCGGATCTGGCGAAGGATTTCGGGCTGAAATGCGTTGGCGCGACAGGTCTCAGCATCCCCGCGTTTCAGGGTGGAGACGCTCTCGAGGCTGCATTAAAACAAATTGAAAGGCACGCGCAGGTGATGAATGCCCTCGAGTGCACCGCGATCGTGGTTGGTGGTGACGTGCCAAAGGATTTCCCACCTCGCGCGCAGAACTCCACGGAAGACGCTCTTTCAGCACGGGATGCCGCGTACAGGAACGCACTGCGGGAATTTGCGACGGCGGTCGGACGGGTGGCAGAGGTCGCCGCGAAATACGGCGTCACACTGGCGCTGGAGGTCAACTGGTGCGGTCTCGCGCGAAGCTTCCGGACAATGGCGGAACTGGTGGCGATGGTTGATCGGGACAACGTGGGCGCCACGTGGGACCCCGCGCATTTTTACAGCACACCGTCACGCCTTTCCGATCTGGACCGCCTCAGAGGCAAGATCGTGCACGCCCATCTCAACGATATCCGAAACTGCTACATGGAAGCGATGGACATCAACGGCGACCGCATGCTGCCCGGCGACGGTGTGTTGCCACTCGTCGAATGGACCGACAAGATTCATTCACTGGGGTATCGCGGCTGGCATTGCGTGGAGTTGTTCAGCGACGATCTCTGGGCCGAACCGTTGCGTGAGATCGCAACGCGGACAAAAAAGTCCTGCGAACACGTATGGCCGAACGCCGAGTTCTGAAACCAGGAACGACGATCTCCTCAGGGAACACAACAAGGCGTGAGACGGCTATCGGGAAGTTGTTGGCCAAGTTGCAGGGAAGGACTGCTCGACATGGCGCTGAACGAACATGAACAGAAGATCGCCACAGCCCGGCATATGCGGGAGCACCTGCTGCGCGACCGGTATCGGCCTGGCTACCACTTCGCCATCCCGGAAGACATCGGGATGCCGGGCGACCCCAATGGCGCCTTCTGGGCCAACGGCCGGTACCATCTCATGTATCTTTACAACCGGCGAGACGTGAAGGTGTGGGGCGGCAACGGCTTTTCGTGGGGGCACATCTCCAGCTCCGACCTCGTACACTGGCGGCACCATCCGGATGCGCTGGTCCCCGGTGGCGACCATGGTGGGTGCTTCAGCGGCGGAGCTTTCGTAGATGACGACGGGACAGCGTACCTGACGTACTGGAGATTGCAGACTTCGGAAAATATACCCGATGGATCGGGCATCGGCATCGCGCGAAGCAGGGATCCACACTTCGACGAGTGGGAGAAGCTTCGCATTCCCACGCTGGATGGGACGCAATCGGGAATCCTTGAGACGCACGACGGCGCAGGGAATCCGCTGGTCCTATGCAATGCTGACCCCAGCAATATCTGGAAAAAGGATGGATTCTACTATTTGCAGGCGGGAAACCTGCCCGTTCTGCGGAAGCTGGAGAACTCAGAGGACGGATCGAAACGATGGAAGGGCGACTGGGTCGATCTGTTTCGGTCAAGGGATCTTGTTGATTGGGAGTACGTCCACAGGTTCTACGCGAGAAATCCGACGAACAGGTGGACGGACGAAAGCGAAGACGACATGTGCCCGAGCTTTCTCCCGCTCCCGAGCTCTTCTTCGGGTGGCGTTCCGAGCGGCAAATACCTCCAGCTTTTCATTTCCCACAACAAAGGGTGCCAGTACTACGTAGGAACGTACGACGAGGGGAGGGACCTCTTTCTGCCAGAGACACACGGCCGAATGACATGGGTTGACAACACGTTTTTCGCTCCAGAAGCACTGATCGATGACAAAGGCCGCCAGATAATGTGGGCGTGGCTTCTAGATAACGTGCCTTCCGAACCCGAACAACAGATTCTGGCAGGGTGGTCTGGAGTCTATTGTCTTCCAAGAACCCTCTGGCTCGGGGAGGACGGGATTCTGCGAATGGCGCCTGTGCCCGAATTGTCGGTGCTGCGGTTCAACTCACGCGTTTTCGACGACGTGATTCTCGACCCAGATTCTGAGAAAGCGCTGGAAGTGGCCAACGGCGAGTCGGCGGAAATCAATTTCTCCATCGAATCGGTGACCGCGACGCAGGCAGGCCTGAAAGTCCGGACGAGCCCTCAAGACGAAGAAACAACTTTGTTGTATTGTGATTTCGAACGCAACAAGCTGGTGTTCGATTCTACACGGAGCGGGAACGCGGGGCGAAAAGTCAAAGAGGAAGCGCCGTTTGAGTGCCGCAGGGACGAACGCATCGATCTGCGTGTCTTCATAGACAGGGCGGTGGTGGAAATCTTCGCGGGGGACCGCCAGGCGATCGCTCGCAGGGTCTACCCGGTTCGCGATGACAGCACCGGAGTGCGCCTGTTCTGTTCAGGAGGCGAAGTTGCATTCACTCGGATCAGAACCTGGGAAATGATGCCGTCGAATGCGTGGTAATAGGGGGCCAAAATGGGGTTGTGCGGAAGTCGCCTGGGTGGCGGGGAGACCAAGATGGAACTTCATGCGTTAACGAATTGCATCGTTGAAATACCTTTTCATTCAGCCGCGGTGTACCAGAATCCTTATGCGGATGTGACCCTCGACGTGGCGTTTTCGAACTCGCGGGGCGCGAAAATCATCGTTCCTGCTTTCTGGGCCGGCGGCGCAACCTGGAAGGTTCGATTTTCTGCTCCTTCTGCGGGAACATGGAGGTTCCAGTCAATCTGCGACAACCGGTCAGACATCGGTCTGCACGGGAGAACCGGCGCGATTTCGGTAAAGCGATATCGCGGCAGCAATCCTGTCCTGAAGCACGGGCGAGTGCGTGTTTCCCCGAACAGACGCTACCTGGAGCACCAGGACGGCACACCGTTTTTCTGGCTCGGCGACACGTGGTGGATGGGCCTTTGTACGCGTGTTGATTGGCCACACGGGTTCAAGGAACTCACCGCGGATAGAGTTGCGAAAGGGTTCAGTGTAATCCAGATCATCGCCGGACCCTACCCCGATATGGATGCGTTCGATCCACGGGCGCGGAATGAAGCCGGGTTTGCGTTTGAAAAGGGGTTCACCTCCGTCAACCCGTCATACTACGACCACGCGGATCTGAAAATCGGACATCTCGTGGAATCGGGGCTCGTTCCCTGTATCGTTGGAATGTGGGGGTATTACCTCCCCGAAATCGGGGTGGAGCGCATCAAGCGCTTCTGGCGCTACCTCATCGCGCGGTACGGTGCGTATCCGGTTGTTTGGTGTGCCGCCGGCGAGGGCACCATGCCGTGGTACCTGTCGAAAACACCAAAAGAGGACGCTCAGAAGCAGAAGTCGGGCTGGACGGACGTGTGCCGTTACATTCGCTCGACCGATGGATTCGGAAACGTGCTTACCATCCACCCGACCCGGTACGGGCACGAACAGGTTGAAGACAGAGCGGTACTCGATCTGAACATGTTGCAGACCGGGCATAGCGGGTACGAAAGCGTAGGTCCGACGATCGAAAGCGTGCGAACCGCGTACGCGCTTGATCCGCCCATGCCCGTTCTGGATGGCGAAGTGAATTACGAGGGGATTCTCGGCAAGAGCTGGCAGGATGTCCAGCGGCTCTGTTTCTGGCATTCGATTCTGAACGGTGCGTGTGGCCACACGTACGGGGCAAATGGCATCTGGCAATGCAGTACGAAAACCGAACCGTACGGTGCGTCGCCACACGGACGCTGCTGGGGTAACACGCCCTGGCAGGAGGCAATGAAGCTCCCCGGTTCCACCCAGCTCGGGCTGGCTCGAAGGTTCCTCCTCCGACTCGATTGGCACCAGATGGAGCCCCATCCTGAGTGGACGCAAGAGGGTGCCAGCGCAGCCGGCATTCCCGAGCGGTTGCGAGTGATCTATTCACCGATGGTCTGGGATCCTCCGGTCATCAAAGAATTGGAACCCGATGTGAAATACCATGCGCGCTTCTTCGATCCGGTTACGGGCGGGGAGCACCCTATCGGCCCCGTCGATCCCGCCCCGGGCGGAACATGGGCGCCTCCTGTCTTCCCCGAAATGCACGATTGGGTGATCCTTCTGCAGGCGGTTTCGGGATGACCTGGCCACGAGTACTTCTCCAGCTGCAGGCACGGCGAAATGGAGCGGCGCACGAACCCCACGATGACCGCGCGAATACCTGCTCCTGGTCCGGGAAGCACCTTTCCGGGCAAGTATCAGGCCCGGTTGCTCGGGCCGACGCGAACCTGAAAGGTCAGGAAACTCAGACCGGCCGCGGAAAAGCCACGTTTGCCACGATCCTTGCGCTGGTGACATTGGTGGTGACATGCGGGCAAACGGGCGCCGCAACGTCGATAAGCGGGTATGTGCGTGAACGTGGCAGCCGGGAAAGCATCCCTTACGTCAGCGTCTACATTGAAGGGTTGCGTCTGGGTGGCATGACAAACGCGGCGGGTTATTATGTCATCAATGGTGTGCCGCCGGGCCGCCACGTGGTGGTCGCCGCCATGATCGGTTACAATGAATCGCGGCAGACGTTGGTTGTCGCCGCGGAACCGCTCGTGCACAACATTGAGCTGTCCACGGAAGCGATTGAAGTTGCGGCAGTGGAAGTTCAGGCGGAACGCGCCCGGGCCCCTTCGCTCGAGATCATTCCCAGCAGGGAGACGCTTCGCGGTGTGGATCTGAAGATCGCTCCCGCGGCCGTGGAAGCCGATCCAATCCGGACACTCCATACGCTCCCGGGGGTGGTGCAGCTTTCCGATTTCAACACCGGGTTGTACGTGCGCGGAGGAACGCCGGATCAGAACCTGATCCTTGTGGATGGTTCAGAGTTGTACAACGTGTCGCACATGTTTGGTCTGTTCTCGACGTTTCCTGCGGATGCGATCAAAACCACCGAGTTGCTCATGGGGGGATACCCGGCGCAATACGGTGGCCGGCTTTCCTCCGTGCTCAACGTGATCACGGAGGAAGGGAACAAGGAGCGATTCAGAGGCTCAGGCGGGGTAAGCCTGCTGAGCTCCCGCATGACATTGCAGGGCCCGTTCGGGAAAGGCTCGTTCCTTGTGTCGGGGCGGCGGACGTACCTGGAGCCAGTGTTCTGGGCTGCCAGCCGCTCAAGCGATGCGTTCGACGGAATGGGGTATTTCTTCTACGACTTCCAGGGCAAAATACATCAGATTCTTTCGCACTCCGATCAGTTCGCCATCGCCGGATACATGGGCAAGGACGCGTTCAAATACACCAACGATTTCATGGATACCCGCTTCGACTGGGGAAACAAATCAGTCTCCCTGAGCTGGAATCACCTGTTTTCCGGGGAGCTCTACTCTCATGTGCAGGCAAATCTGAGCCGGTTTGTTTCGCACACTACGTTCAAGATAGAGGATTTCGGCGCCACGGATCATAACGAGCTCTTCGACACGGATCTCAGGGGTGATCTTACCTGGTTCGCCAACGAGCGGCACACGTTTGAAACCGGCGTTCATATGAAACGAAACACCATGCGCTTCGGGCAGGAATATGCCGGACAGAGTTACGAAGCATTCGATCTCATCGCATACGTCCCCAGCGCCTATGTGCAAGATAGCTGGAGACCGTGGCCGTTCCTCACGGTGCAACCTGGTCTCAGAGGGACGCTCTTCCGAAGCCGGCTCCGAGATACTCCCGAGTCCGCAACCTACTCTGCATTCGAACCACGGTTCACCGTGCGCTACCAGCTGGGGGAACAGACCTTTCTGAAGGCGGCCACCGGGCGCTACAGTCAGTTCATTTTCCGCGTGCCGAGAGAATATCAGGGCATCTCGATGATGTCTGACATCTGGTTCACCTGCGACGACACGCCGGGAGGGTATCCTCAGCGCGCATGGCACTACGTGCTGGGACTGGAAACAAAAATACGGCACGATGTCGATTTGTCGCTTGAAGCGTATTACAAGGATTACGCGGGCCTCGTGGAATTCAATGCCTCACAGACCGCCCCGCAGAGCGTCGAAGACGCACTCCTGAGGGGCGACGGATATGCATACGGGCTTGATGTTAACGTGAAAAAACGAGCCGGCCGAAACACGGGATGGCTGTCATACTCGATGAGTTGGACCGTTCGAACCATCGACGGACTGAACCTCGACGAGAACGGGAACCCGCAACCATTCTACCCGAAATTCGACGCGAGGCATCATCTGGACGCGGTGTACAGCTTTGATCTATCGCGCCACTGGACCCTTAACAGCCGAATGTCATTGTCGTCAGGGCAGGGGTATACGAAAGTTCTCGGACGGTACGTGGTGGAAGATCCTCTGTTCACCCAGGGCCTGTACTATCGCGGACAGAAAAACGGGGCCCGGCTGCCGTATTACATGCGCCTCGACGTAGGAGCGAAGGGCAGTTACCGATTCTGGGGAGTCAGGTGGATGCCGTTCTTCCAGATTGTGAACGTTCTCAATCGCGCGAATGAGTTCAACAGATACTACGACAGCGGCGACGCGGCGAAAGATCCGCCGGAGACCGGCCGCGAACGAGTGATCCCCCAGTTGCCGTTCCTTCCAACCTTCGGCGTGGATGTGGAGTTCTGATGGTAAGGAGACTCTGGCTTTCGGTCGCGTTGTTCGTGGTTGTCGCACAATCAGGGTGCATTCTCAATCCGGTCAAACCCGAGAAGAAAAACGTTCCCGAGCTCTTCCTGCAAGGGTTTCTGGTCGCTGGCGGGCCGATCGACAACATCATTCTCCGGAAGACAATCCCGCCGGAGATGTATTACGACTTCATGCCGCTGGGCAGGTACGCAGTGTCGGGCGCCGAAGTCGTGATTACCATCGACGGCGTTCCGCACCCGCTCCCAGAACTCCACGCGGGGACGTACGGTGACCCGAACCTGATTGCTCGCTCAGGGGCTACGTGCGAAATCGAGGTGCGTTTCCCGGCAAACCACGAATTCGCCGGGCGGAGGTTGCACGGCACCACCACGATTCCAGAAAAGCCGCGTGCATCCGTAACAATTCACCCGTACTACGTCCAACGGGGAGCTCGTCTCGACGGCAATTCTCTCACCGGGCTCGTGTTTCCGCGCGAACTGTCTTACCCGGATTCTTTCGGCACCACTACGGAAAAGGAGCCGTTCCGACTTTCATGGCCGATAAGCGCCTCCGCGGCCGGGTACATGGTGGTGTCCACCGCGGTGGATACGCAGGGTACCGGGCTTCTGCGGCAACGAGATTACGAGGACTATCTTGATGGAAATTTCCGGGACCCCGTGAAGCGCCAGGCCAAGCGGTCAGCGGGATTCTACATTCTTCCCGATTCCTCACAGAGCACCGTGTACTGGTTGCTGTTCAGTTACCGCGGTTGGCACGATGTGTCGATTGTGGCGTGCGACAGCGGGTACTGGGATTATATGGTGACGGTGCTCAATGACGCCGGAACCGGTGCTGATTCGGATGCCGGGGTGAAGCTGAACGTTCAGGGGGGGCTTGGGATTTTCTGTTCGTACGCTGCCGACACGACGCGTGCGTACATCCAGCCCGAGTGGCTTCCGTCAACCCGTTGACGGATGGAAACAGAAGGGCGCCCGAAAGGCGCCCTTTGTAAGACCTGATGGCATGGCTCCGAATGTCCTCTACCGCGAGATTGTGTCCTGTCCGCCGAGGTAGGGCTTGAGCACTTCCGGAATCACTATGCTCCCATCCTCAAGCTGGTAGTTCTCCATTATCGCAATCATCACGCGCGGCAACGCGAGTCCCGAGCCGTTCAGGGTGTGCACATATTCCGGCTTGGCGCTCGGGGCCGGCCGGTACCGGATATTTGCGCGCCTCGCCTGAAAGTCACGGAAATTGCTGCAGGAGCTGACCTCCAGCCATTCGCCGCAACCGGCTGCCCACACTTCCACATCGTATTTCATTGCCGCGGTGAAACTCAGATCGCCGGTGCACATCTGAACGATGCGATGGGGAAGCCCGAGTCCTCTGCACACATCCCGGGCATGCTCCACAAGAGAGGTCAGCTCCGCGTCAGAGGTCGCCGGCTCCACGAACTTCACCATCTCGACCTTATCAAACTCGTGGCCGCGCTTGATACCACGGACGTCCTTCCCTGCGGACATCTTCTCACGACGGAAACACGGAGTATACGCCACGTGATAAAGCGGTAGTTGGGATTTCTCCAGCACTTCGCCAGCGTACAAGTTGGTGACAGGCACCTCCGCCGTGGGAACCAGCCAGAAGTCTTCCTCGGCGTCGTGGTAAAGGTTCTCACCGAACTTCGGAAGCTGACCGGTGCCTATCAGACATTCGTGTCGTACCACGGCGGGAGGGTAGACCTCCACGTACCCGTGCCTTGTCCTGTGGAGGTCGAGCATCCATGTGATAAGTGCGCGCTGGAGGCGGGCGCCATCTCCTACGAGAACGTAGAACCTTGAGCCGCTTATTTTTACGCCGCGCTCAAAATCGAGAATTCCCAGGTCTGGTCCTATCTCCCAGTGGGGACGAGGCTCGAACGTGAACGTGGGAAGATCGCCCTCCATGGCAGTCACGACGTTGTCTGATTCGTCTTTCCCCACCGGAACGTCGGGGTGGGGAAGGTTGGGTACCTCCAGCAGGCGGGCGTTGAGTTGCTCTTCCACCGCGCGCACCTGCTCATCGAGAACACCAATGCGATCGCTGACTTCACGCATCTCGAGAATCCGTGACTGCCGTTCCACCGAATCCTTGACGGCGCTGATCGCCTTCGAAGCAGCATTGCGGCGCGCCTTGAGTTCCTCGACCTCGCGAATCAGGTTCCTTCGCGTCTCGTCAAGGGAGAGGATTTCGTCTATCGGCGCTTCCGTGAAAAGCTTCGCGATTTCCCGTCTGACGAAATCAGTCTGTTCTCTGATCAATCTCAGATCAATCATGGCTACGTCTCTCCGCAATGCCGTGCGAAATGTACCGGCAGCACAATCAATCGTCTTCCGCCGACGGATGCTGAAGCTGATTTGCGCGGTCCGCCATCCGTAACGCTTCTATGAGTTCGTCAAGGTTCCCATCAAGTATCTCGCTCAGGTTGTGCACCGTCAACTTGATTCGGTGGTCGGTGACGCGGCTCTGCGGGAAGTTGTACGTCCGTATCTTCTCGCTCCGCTCACCCGTACCAACCTGCGCCCTCCGCGCGGCGGCCTCTTCAGATTGCTGCTGGGTAATCGCGCGGTCAAGAAGACGCGCGCGGAGCACCTTCATGGCCTTCGCTTTGTTTTTCAGCTGCGAACGTTCGTCCTGGCACTGGACGACAAGCCCCGTGGGTAGATGGGTGATCCTGATTGCCGAATCCGCGGTGTTCACGCTCTGCCCTCCGGGGCCGCTGGAGCGGAACACATCTATCCTCAGATCTGCCGGGTCAATCTCCACTTCCACATCGTCGGCTTCGGGCAGCACCGCGACGGAAGCAGTACTGGTGTGTATTCTGCCCTGCGCCTCGGTTGCAGGCACACGCTGAACCCTGTGAACGCCGCTCTCGTATTTCAGGCGGCCGTACGCGCCTTCTCCCGAAATCTGGGCGATGACTTCTTTCAGTCCGCCCGCAGAGGCTTCGCTCGTGCTCATGACCTCAAGCGACCACCCCTTGGATTCTGCATACCGGGAATACATGCGAAAAAGGTCCGCCGCAAACAACGCTGCCTCGTCGCCGCCGGTGCCGCCGCGGATCTCCAGAATCGTGTTTCTGTCGTCGTTCGGATCCTTGGGAATCAGTTGTTCCCTGAGCGTCTCTTCAAGAGTTGCCACGCGATCTTCCAGAACGGCGATCTCTTCCTTCGCCAAAGCGATGAGGTCGCGGTCCTGTTCCTCTTCCAAAATTCGCCGGGCTTCCGCAAGCTGGGCGAGTACGTCCGCGTACCGCCGGCCCGTTTCCACGATCGGTGCAAGCTGCCGGTGTTCTTTCGCGAGCTTCTGGTACTGGGCGATATCCGCCGTTGCTGCCGGATCGGAGAGAAGCCGCTCGATCTCGGTGAACCGAGTCTCAATGGCGGCGAGGCGATCCAACATTTCCCTGTTCCTTCCTCTATATCATTCAGGCGGCGCGACTTACCGGGCCACTGGTTTGCTTTGGAAGACCGACGGCTGCGCACACAGCGGCAATAGCGACTGAAAGCTGATCATCGTCCGGTTCGCGTGTCGTGAGACGCTGCAACCAGAGTCCCGGTTTCGAAATGTAACGCGCCCAGCGTGAATTCCGGGATTTTCCCGTCGCCTTCAAAACCTCGTAGCCAAGACCCGCAACGACCGGGAGACAGGCGAGGTGCAGGAGAAAACGCGTCTGGAGACCCGGCCACTTGCCCGCACAAACTGCGTAGAAGGAGTCAGTCATCGCGTAGAACGCAATCGCCACCGCCACGACGAGGAAAACGAAACTGGTTCCGCAACGGGGATGGAAACGCGAGAACCTTCTTGCCGTCTCCGCCGTGAGTTCCGAGTCCAATCCCGATTCGAACGCGGCCACTGCCTTGTGTTCCGCGCCGTGGTACGCAAACACGCGCTTCACGTCCGCGATTTTTCCAATCGCCCAGAGGTAGAAAAGAAACACCAGAATGCGTACTGTGCCGGCGAACAGATTGTACGCCACCGGATGGTTGGTCAGGCCGGCGAGAGTGGCGAATGCCATAGGCAGGAACACAAAAAGGCCAACCCCGAGCACGAACGATACCACAAAAAGAAGCGCCTCCGCCGGCGATACCCGATCCTTCACAGGGGTATCGCACCCATCGGAGGCTGCGACGTTCGCGCTGTACGTCAAAGCATTCAGGCCGATGCCAAGCATTTCAAAAAAAGAAACGACGCCACGCAAAACGGGCAGCGATAACCCGCGTCGGCGCGCCGCCAGGTTCACGTAGCCCCGGGTTTCAACGGTGATTCCACGAGGCGTGCGCAAGGCGATGGCAATGAGCCGGGGAGAACGTATCATGACCCCTTCGATCAGCGCCTGGCCGCCGACCGAAAGATCGAGCCTGGTTCTGTCTGTATTCGAATCCGTGCAACGTTCGGGGCGTGGAGGTTCCATTCTGCCCGGCGGTTACTTCGCTTCCGAACGGTTGTACCGACGTCGGAAGGCATCTACTCTTCCCGCAGTGTCGATAAGTTTCTGCTTGCCGGTGAAGAATGGGTGGCATGCACCGCAGATTTCGACGCGAAGGTTCTTCTTCGTTGAGGACGTCTGAACGACGTTACCGCACGCGCAGGCGATGGTTGTGGCGTGATATTCAGGATGGATTCCGGATTTCATAGGGAGTGCTCCACAGGTTCCAAGGGGTCCACATGGTTTTCTGCTAAAGCAGAATCAACTTCTGAATATAACTTTCGCCGCGCCTTCCGGCAAAATTCTGGCGATCGGCTGAGTGCGCCGGTTGCGTCGATCAGCCGTTCATCATGTCAAGGAATTCGTGATTGGTCTTTGTGCCGTGCATCCGGTCGATCAGGAATTCCATTGCCTCCGCCGAACTCATTTGCGCCAGGAACTTGCGGAGGATCCATACACGGTGCAGTTCGAATTCGGTGAGAAGGAGTTCCTCGCGACGCGTTCCTGACTTGTTGACGTCAATTGCGGGGAAAATGCGACGATCCGAAAGCTTACGGTCGAGCACGAGTTCCATGTTGCCCGTTCCCTTGAACTCCTCGAAAATCACCTCGTCCATACGGCTTCCTGTGTCAATAAGCGCGGTGGCGATGATCGTAAGCGAACCACCCTCTTCGATGTTTCGCGCGGCTCCGAAAAACCGCTTCGGGCCATGTAACGCGTTCGCATCTACGCCGCCGGAGAGGATTTTCCCGGAGTGAGGCACCACCGTATTGTGGGCGCGGGCAAGCCTGGTGATGCTGTCAAGTAGAATCACCACATCATGCCCGTATTCAACCAGCCGCCGTGCCTTCTCGATAACCATGTCCGAAACCTGCACGTGGCGGTTCGGCGGTTCGTCAAACGTGGAGCTGATCACCTCGCCATCCACCGACCGTTGCATGTCAGTCACTTCTTCGGGCCGTTCATCGATCAGCAGAACGATCAGCTTGATATCAGGGTGATTGTGCGTGATCGCATTTGCGATCTTCTGCAGAAGCATGGTCTTGCCGGCCTTCGGTGGCGAAACGATAAGGCCTCGCTGGCCCATGCCTATGGGCGCGAGAAGGTTGACGATGCGCGTCGAAAGCTCGTTCGGATAATGTTCCAGATTAATCCGGCGGTTCGGGAAAAGCGGGGTGAGGTTATCGAAAAGCGTTTTCTCTTTGGCGAGATCGGGGTTCTCAAAATTGACCGCCTCCACGCGAAGCAACGCAAAATGCCGCTCGTTCTCTTTCGGTGGACGGATTTGGCCGCTGACCGTGTCGCCCGTTCGAAGGCCGAAACGTTTGATCTGCGACTGGCTGACGTAGATGTCATCCGGGCCCGGCAGGTAGTTGTAATCTGGCGACCGGAGGAAGCCATTCCCCTGCTCCAGAATCTCGAGCACACCCTCAGCGAATATGAAACCACTTTTCGCAGTTTCCGCCTCCAGAATCTTGAAAATGAGTTCCTGTTTGCGGTAGCTGGTGTACTCGGGTATGCCGAGCGCGTGCGCCATTTCATGGAGCTCGGCGATGGTCTTCTTCTTCAATTCGATGATGTTCAAGGGTGTGCCTCCGGCAGGAGATTTGGTGGAACCTCGGGCTTTGCGTTTAGGTCGGGGGCCCATAAAGGGGCATTCCATTTAAGCTCGTTCTGGATACGCATACCCAACGTACCAGGGCGAGTCCTGCTGATGCGTTCGGGAAGCCAGAGAAACGATTGTCGAATGGAAGTCAGGTCTTCTGGTCGTCCTTGCCTGTTGTTCGCGTTCGCAAAAGACAGTTCGACGCGCAATAAGCGAACGATACAAGACCCGCCGACACAATCAGAGTTGTGCCGCTACCATACTTCCTTCCAAATGGTATCTCAAGGGCATTCGTCAAGAGGTTACTTGACAGGCGAACAGTAAGAAAGCTCATGGAAAATTGCGGGGTAATTGCGTGTTTTTAACATAGGGCCTTGAGCCGGAAGTGTCAAGTCCGCTCATTTCCGATCACGCGAAGAATAGACTCGCGGACTTTCTCACTTTCTGCGGCGTCGACCAGTTTCTTCCCGGAACTCGTTACTACATAAAACGCGTCTGCTACGCGATCCCCATCTGTTCCGATACGGGCCATACTAATATCGAGCCCGTTCTCCGAAATCGCTCTGCTGATGTCGTAAAGCAACCCGATCCTGTCTATTGCAAACACATCAATCACCGTATTGGTTTCACTCACGGTGTTGTCGATCACTACGTGAGAAGGTGCCACGCCCGCTTTGGGCTTGATCCGTGCCCATCGTCTTCGATGGCGCGCTATGAGTTCTGCAACCGCGGTCTGCCCTGTCCACACGGTTCGGAACGTCTCGCGAAGAGTATTCACGAACACCTCGTCCCGTATGTCGCTCTCTCCCACCACCTCTACTCCGAATACGTCAACGATGATTCCGTCCGTGCGCGTATACGCATCTGCGTAAAGAATATTGAGATTATTGACGGCGAGGACACCGCAGATGTCGCTGAGGAGGTACCTCCGGTCCCTCGTGTACACGATCACGCGTGCGTGGTTACCTGCGGGCGTTACATCCACCAGCACAGGTTCATTTTTCAGGGAATCCGCTCGCAGTGCGTGGGTAGCTGCTTCGTCCA
Source organism: Candidatus Latescibacterota bacterium (assembly GCA_022706085.1). Taxonomy (GTDB): domain Bacteria; phylum Latescibacterota; class MWCZ01; order MWCZ01; family MWCZ01; genus MWCZ01. The sequence continues at coordinate 355,963 of JAKJDF010000003.1, forward strand.
GGGAGTGCATCAGCGAATAGCGTCGCGGCATACCCGAAAGATGTCGCTCTGCCGCTTCTTCGCCGATTCGTTCGGAAAGAAGGTTGCGGAACTTCTGAGGGCTCTCCAGTGTGCGAAGCGCGGCAAACTCTGGCCCGAGCCCGCGCGTTTCCACAACCTCGCGAAGACGTTGATAAAGGGTATCCAGAAGCTGACATTTCCATCGCGAAAGCGGCCGCGCCTGGGTCGCGTTCATGTCCGCCCACGTAAGCACGTACAGCATGTCAAGCGTGTCGGTGTCGCTGAAACGCTCCGCCTCGGCCCTTACCATCGCGAGATCATCGATATCCCGTCGTTGCGACAGATGGCTTAACCGAAGATGGTGCGCCACCAGAAAGGCAACCAGATCCTGGTCGGCTTTTTCAAGACCGAGTCTACGTGTGATGGTAATCGACATCTCGGCACCACGCTCTGCGTGCCCATGCCCGCCGGACTTGCCCACGTCGTGCAGAAGCGCCGCAAGATGGAGGAGATGTTTCCTCGGGAGGGAACGGTACACCGTCGCCACCCGCGAGTCCTGGCCAGTTGACGCGAGCTCGCTCAACCGGTCAATCACGACAATGGAGTGCTCGTCCGCCGTGTAGGCGTGGTAGTAGTCATGCTGTACCTGACAGGTCAAGCGTCCGAACTCAGGAACAAACGCGCCCAGCAAACCTGTCCAGTGCATACGGCGAAGGACCGCCCCCAGATGCGCCGGTTCACTCAGGATTGACAGAAAGACAGCCGCATTCCCCGGATCCGTTCGGAAGTCTTCGTCGACCAGTGCGAGTTCGTCGTAAATCGCCCACGATGCCGTCTCGCTCATCATGGCACCAAAGCGTTGCATGTTGGCGAAGAGGCTCAACAATCGGCGCGGGTTGGTGGTGAAAAAGTCTTTCCTGCGCCTGGGAAGGAGGATTTTTCCGCGGACGTAAACGGCCCCATCCGGGAGCACCCGCCGCCGGACAATATCGGTTACAGTCTGGATCCCGCGCGGCCGGCGGAGTGCCTGATGACACACCGCATCGGATATCCGGACGATCTCCCGCGCTGCGAGATAATAATCCCGCATGAAATGCTCCACTCCCAGTGCCGCAGCGTCGTCCCGGTATCCGAATGCGGCAGCCACCCTGGGCTGAGCCGAAAAATCGAGTCGGTCGTGTTTCCTCTTGTGTACGAAGTGAAGCTCGTTGCGCACCTTCCAGAGCAGATCAATCGACTGCTCCAGAAGACGGAAATCCCGTTTGGATATCAGATGATGCTCCACAAGCGCCTCAAGCGAAGCAGTTCCATGCCTTGCACTCGCAATCCATTGCAGAGCATGAACGTCTCGAAGGCCTCCGGTAGATTCCTTGACGTCCGGTTCCAGCACCTGGGCGTACGAACCGTGCGCCTCACGCCGCGTGTGGAGCTGACGAACGATCTTCTCCGAAAACTCCCAGCCGCCGTCCGCCATGAAACGCGCACGAAAATTGTTGACAAACCGACCGAACAAGGGTTCGAGCCCGGCGAGAAAACGCGCGTCTACGACTGCAGTCTGCGCGATGTCGTCCCTGGAAGCAAAGTCCAGAGTGCTCTGCAAACTTCTGGCGGAATGGCCAAGATCAAACCCTACGTCCCAGAGCAGATGCAAAACCCCGTGCACAATCGGAGAGTGGTCCGGTACCTCGTCCGCGAACAGGAACAACAGATCAACATCCGAGCAGATGTTCAGGGCGCCCCTGCCGTACCCGCCGAGAGCGATTACTGCACACTCTCCCGGAGTACCCTCCCCGTTGAGCATAACCGCCCGGTATGCCTCGATGACAACCGCATCCACCGCGGCGGTCCATTGCTGAACCACATGATGTCCGGAAGCGCCAGCCCGGTGCTCGTAGTGCAAACGCTCACGTTCCCGCTCAACGAATTCCCGGAAGATCCGCAACTGAATAGAAGTGCTTTTCTCCTCCGAATAACCCTTCGCGTGCGCTTCCCGAGTCAGCAGTTCCAAGCTCTGACGCAAATCGGTCATCATTGGCGGGGCGCCCGTCTGGGAATGTTGTTCCGAGTGGGATATTTGCGTAACGTGAACGCTATGGTGCGGTTACCGAACCGGTGAATGCAACATCGGCATTGCCCTCAAGGAACACGTCTTCCGCGTGTTCTCCCCGATTCACGAAATGAATCGTCAACGGCAACCCGCTTTGAGTGATGCCGACAACCGGAGAATCGAAAAGCCCGAGAAACGATCCGATGATAGCCGCAGCAGTCGTGCCGGTTCCACAGGCGAGCGTTTCGTCCTCCACGCCCCGTTCATACGTTCTGATGCGGAACGTGTGCCTGTCCAGAGGGGTGATGAAATTGGCGTTTGTGCCCGCGGGTCGGAACACTTCGTGGTACCGTATCTCGCGCCCGATGCCAACCACGTCCACGGCGTCAACATCAGCGACGACCTCCACCGCGTGAGGGACTCCGGTGTTGAGCGTGTGCAGTGTTCGCGTCCCTCCGGAGAGCTCAACGCAGGTGTTCAGCGAAAGTGAATGCGGCGGGGTCATCTGAAGCTTCACGTTTGCACCCCGGATTTCCGCCTCATGCGTTCCGGCGGCTGATACGAAACGCATCCGGGCAGGGGCGATTCCGTGGAGGTACGCGAAGCGGGCGATACAACGACCGCCATTGCCGCACATTTCCGCTTCGCCGCCGTCAGCATTGTAATACCGCATTCGGAAATGCGCGTTCTCGGTATTCTCCAGAAGGAGGACACCGTCGGCCCCCACGGATAGCCTGCGCCGGCATACGTCGCGAACGAATTTCGCTCTTGGTTGGCCCTCAGGCAGGGAGGCGTTCCGGTTATCGACTACCACAAAATCGTTGCCTGCTCCGACCATTTTTGTGAACTGAATGTCCAATGCAGTGTCCTCGAGTACGTTCCGGCAGGTGGCAGATTGGCGTTCGTGGGAGAAAGACTTCCGGGAAACGGAAAGTGATTGACACTATCAGAAAATCGCCCTCGGAGACTGTTAACGTCAAGGGCTCATCCGGCGTCAGCGGCTTGTGCAAAACGCAGTGACTGTTGCATTTTCAACACTGCGGGAGGCCAGCGCTCATCTAGGCCCTGAAAAAGGACTCCGGGCGCACAGGTACAGGCTTTTGTAACCTTGCAGGAGACAACCGAAATGGCGGCGTCGAGGAAAATGATCGCCATTGATCTGGGTGCGTCAAGCGGACGGACGATTCTGGGCGAACTGGGGAAGAAACTCAGCCTGAGGGAGATTCACCGGTTTCCGAACGGACCGGTTTCCGATAGCGGACGGATGCGCTGGGACTTCGACCGTCTCTGGCAATCGGTGCAGGAAGGCATCCGGCGGGCCTCGGCAAATGCCGGCGGAGACATTGCGAGCCTTGGCCTGGACACATGGGGCGTAGACTACGGCCTTCTGGGCGAGGACGGGCGATTGCTGGAACCGCCCGTTCACTATCGGGATTCGCGCACGAACGGGATGATGGATTTTGCGTTCAAAAGGGTGCCACGCAAAGAGATATACGAAACGACGGGTCTGCAGTTTCTTCAACTGAATACGCTTTATCAATTGCTCGCGGAACAGACGTCAGGCTCGGGGCTTCTCGAGAAGGCGAAAACGCTGCTGATGATCCCCGACGTTTTTGATTACCTCCTGACGGGGATCGCAAAAGCGGAATTCACGGATGTCACCACCACTCAGTGTTACGATCCTCGAGCCCGGGGGTGGGCTCGCCCCCTGCTCGAACGCCTGGGAATTCCGACGCACTTCTTGCCGGAGATCATTCCGCCGGGTACACCGCTTGGCGCCGTCCGCCCGGAATTGGCCGCCCGTCTGGAGTTGCACGGCGCCAGAGTCATCGCGCCCGGATGTCACGATACGGCCTCCGCGGTGGCGGCAGTTCCGGCGCGTGAAGGCGGGAAATGGGCGTATTTGAGCTCGGGAACGTGGTCGTTGATGGGCGTGGAGCTTCCAGAACCACACATTACGGAGACCGCGCTCGCGTACAACTTTACGAATGAAGGTGGCATCGGGGGCACGTTCCGGTTCCTGAAAAACATCAGCGGTCTCTGGCTGCTTCAGGAATGTCTCAGATACTGGCGAGAACATGATGGTGAGGACATTTCATATGCCGAGGCAGTCGCGCGTGCGAAAGCGGCGCGCCCGTTCCAGTCCTGGGTCGACCCTGACGCGCCGGACTTCAACACGCCGGCTTCGATGCCGGAAGCGATTTCTCAATATTGCTCGAACACCGGGCAGGTGGTGCCCCGGACCAGGGATGAGATTCTGCGTACCGTATTTGAGAGCCTTGCCCTCAAGTATCGGTCGGTATTTGACATGCTGAGGGAAATGGTCGGCGGCATTCAGGTGCTTCACATTGTCGGCGGAGGATCGGCGAACGAGTTGTTGAACCAGTTTTCCGCCAACGCGCTCGGAGTTCAGGTTCTCGCCGGGCCCGTGGAAGCGACGGCGATTGGCAATTTGATGGTGCAGGCGATGGCTCTTGGAGAAGTTCGCTCAACGGCGGAAATCAGAACAGTCGTACGGGATTCGTTCCCCGTTACTTTGTTCGAGCCGCAGGATTCTGGCGACTGGGAGGACGCGTACGGACGCTGGCGGGAGGTGATCGTGAAATCTGTCGCTTAGTACGGTAGGCACTGAAATTGTCGGGAACGCCGCTGTTTTCACAACGTCCTGAAAAACTCGAACACTGCATCTGCGGGGTGCCACCGAACGGAATCTGAACGGTTTGAGTGGTCAAAGGTTAAAAAAGGGGGGCAGGGAAACGGACACGCTCTGGCAGGCAGACATGGAAGCAACGGAACGCGTCAAAGGAACGAACGGGACCGTACTCATCGTCGATGATGATCCGGCAATTCGCAGGTTGCTGGCGGCCGCGCTGGAAAGAGCGGGTTTTCAGGTGCGGCAAGCGGAGGGATACCGCCAGTGCTATGGCGAGATGAGTGACACGGCAAGCGTTGATGCAGTCCTTCTCGACATCATGTTACCCGAAGTCAACGGGCTGGAAATCCTGCGCCATTGTTCCAAACTGGATTCGCCGCCCGCTGTAGTGATGATGACGGCTTCAACGGATGTCTCGGACGCCGTCAATGCCCTGAAATTAGGCGCGTTTGACTACCTGATAAAACCGGATGACACGAGCAATTTGCCGAAGCTTACCGGCGTATTGAGGAACGCCGTCTCCTTCACGCGCTCAGAGCGCGAGATCGTTCGGTTGAGGCGGGAACTGGTAGCGCGCAACCGCCCGGCGGACATTGTTGGCACCTCGGCGCCCATGCAACGAGTTTTCGAGGCAATCCGCCAGGTTGCCGACAGCGATGCGTCCGTTCTGATCACGGGGGAGAGCGGCACGGGAAAGGAACTGGTGGCAAAGGCGATCCACGAGGCAAGTTCTCGCTCCAGGGGGCCTTTTGTTGTCGTAAATTGCTCGGCGATCCCCGTTACGCTCATTGAAAGCGAGCTGTTTGGTCATGAAAAAGGAGCATTTACAGGCGCAATAACTCAAAAGAGGGGCAAATTCGAGATCGCGCACGGCGGGACGATTTTCCTCGACGAGATAGGAGACATGGATTCCGGTTCGCAGACGCGATTGCTGCGTGTGCTCCAGGAGCAGGCGTTCGAACGGGTCGGCGGCACGCACCCCATCAATGTCGACGTTCGGTTCATTGCCGCAACCAATCAGGACCTGCAGGTGCGTGTTCGAGAGTCGGCATTCCGATTGGACCTGTTCTACCGGATCGCGGTCTTTACCATCTCATTACCGCCGCTGCGGGATCGGACGGAGGATATTCCGCTCCTGGCCGCACATTTCCTGAACCTTCACGCATCTAGAGCCCGCAAAAAAGCTGCCGGGTTCGAACCGGCGGCGATGAACGCTCTTATCCGGCACGCATGGCCGGGGAATGTTCGGGAACTGGGCAATGTGATCCAGCACGCGGTGATCGTCTCAGAAGGACCAACCATCCGGCTTGAACATCTCCCGCCACACCTGGTGCAGGAAGGTGCCTCCAAAACGCCGGCAGGAGAGAACGTGGTGCTTCTTCGAGATCCTTCCACACACGATATTCGTCCACTGAAAGAAGTGGAAAAGGAGGTGATGAAAAGAGCGCTTGAGGCCACGGAGGGCAACTTTGCGCAGGCCGCCATGAAGCTCCAGATCGGCCGGGCCACGCTGTACCGCAAGGTGAAGGAATACGGACTGGACGCGGATGGAACTTGACGGTTCTGGGCGTACATGTTCCCCATCTCTGCTCCGTGGGTGTCCAAAAGGCGATGATGGAGGGCAGTATGTCTCCTTACGTAAATCGAATACGGCGTGCACTGAAGCTTGATCCCGCATTGTTCGAGGAAGTGGAAGCGGACAAGCATGCAACCGGCGAGGCCGTTGGGGTGGTCCTGTTATCAAGTGGCGCGACGGGCCTTGGAGCGATTCCTCAAACAAGCATCGGATCGCTCGCGATTCTGTTTGTTGCGGTGCTTGTCGGGTGGTGTGCGTGGGTATATGTGACATTCGTGTTCGGGGTTCAGGTGTTTTCTGTACCCGAGACAGATGTTGACGTGGGCCAGATAGTACGCACATCGGGGTACGCTGCTGCACCCGGTCTTTTCGCGATTTTCGGCATCATTCCCCTTCTCTACGTCCCCGCGCTTGCGCTGGCGCTGGTGTGGATGCTCGCCGCAATGGTTGTTTCGGTGCGTCAGGCGTTCGACTACTCCAGTACCTGGCGTGCTCTCGGTGTGTGCGCGGCCGGTTGGATAGTTCTTGCGGCGTACATCGGTGGGGTTGTTCTCCTGTTGCAGTGCTGAAAACGGCGAACACCGGATTGGAGAGGACACGAAGCATGGAAGCGTCCCGTGTGCGGGTTTTGGCTTCCCTTTCCGCGCTCGTGTTTTCCACTGTTGTGTTTGCAGTAGCCGGGCTTTTTGTGGACCGGCAGCTACAGGCGCTGCTGGACGACCGTTTGGCAGAGGCGTTGCTGGCACAGGCGAAATCGGTTGCGGGGGCAGTTTTTCTGGAAAACACGACGGACTCGGTCGCACTGGCGCTGGCAACGGGTACCCTTTCAGAGACACGGGAGCAGACCGGTGCGGAACTGGTAGTGCTCCTGGACGCGCGCGGCAGGGTATTGTTCACTGACCCTCCAGTTCTCGGAGAACGTCCGTACATCGATCTGGATAACGCCGCCCTGGCGTCCGCCATAACTGGAAAACCGGCATGCGGGGAGCGTTTCCGTATCGGCAACGTGGATCTGAAAACTGCCTTTGCGCCGGTTTTCAGCCCGTTCGGCGAAGTAGTGGCAATCGTGGGAATCGAAGCGCCGGCGGATTTCTTCGGAGCACTTCGTGACGTGAGGCGGGCGCTTGTTATTACGCTGGGTCTGGGCATGGCGCTGGTCGCGGGGTTGGTCGTTGTGGTATGGCATTTCTGGGCGCGGAGTGAGGCTTCTGAACGCGCGCTGTGGGATAGTCAGCAGTTGGCCATGATCGGGCAGATGACCGCGACGATGGCCCACGAGGTGCGGAACCCGCTCGGGATCATCAAAGCGGCGGCAGAACGGATCCGCCGTAAGTACGGCGATGGAACGGAGCTTTTCGATTTCATTCCCGATGAAGTGGATCGACTCGACCGTCTTACGGAATGGTATCTGCGATTCGCCAAACCTGGCGATTTGAGGCTTACGAAAGCCAGAATGGGGCCGATCCTCCAGGATTCGGTCTCCCGTGTTCGCGGTGAACTGGAAGCGGCAGCGATCGAGGTGGTCGTAGAGGATCTGGCGGAATCGGAATGCCTGGTGGACTATGATCGCCTTGTGCAGGTGAACATCAACATCCTTCTGAACGCCCGGCAGGCGATAGGCTCAAACGGGAGGATCGAGGCAAAAGTATTCGAAAAATCGGACGTGATAAGGGTGGAGGTGAAAGACAACGGACCCGGGATTCCGCCCCGTGTTCAGCCCAACGTGTTCCAACCATTCTTCACCACGAAAACCGCGGGCAGTGGACTGGGGCTTCCCGTCGTGAAGCAGGTCGTTGAGGCCCTTGGCGGCAGAGTGGGGCTGACCAGCAGGCCGGGAGATGGAACCACGGTGTGGTATGAACTCCCGTGTGCGAAAGACAACTGATCGAAATCGGAAGAAGGACGATAGATGCAGCGCGACAGAGTTGGCAAAATCGTTCCCATAGGAAAAGGTCTGTGTCGCGTGATCGTTCGCTCGCGCAAACTGGCGGAGAGACTTTCCAGCGTGCCCGGTGTAGAGGTCAGAGCGCAGGACGCGGAATACCTGGGGTGGTGGGTGATATTTCCGGAGTCGATGCGCGCGTTGATCGAACCGGTGTTCCGTGAGAAAACGATCGTGACCGAACACGCCGCGCAGTTGTCCCTGCTGGACATCGATGCTGGTGATGCCGGCAATTCAAAAGGGGAACCGCCTGAGAAATGCGGCGATGGCACGGGAGAGGGGAATGGCTCGGGTACTCCTGGTTGACGACGAACGGAAGCTCGCGGTACTGCTTGCGGGAGAACTGACTGATGCGGGGCACTCGGTGCTTACCGCGCAAGACGGGCGAACAGCGATTCAACTGGTAAAGGAACAGGCTTTTGATGTTGTCGTAACGGACATCCGTATGGAGGAGGTTGACGGTCTCGCGCTTCTCAGGGCGGTGAAAGACACATGTCCGGACACGGACGTGATCATGATGACGGCGTACGCCAATATCGAGACAACAGTGGAAGCTCTGAGAAAGGGAGCGGCGGATTACCTCATCAAGCCCTTCCCACCGGAAGAACTTATTCTTGCCGTTGAGCGCGTTGCAGAACGGCAGAGGCTTGCCCTCGAGAACAGGCAACTCAAACGTGAACTCGCCTCAGGGGAATCCGAATTCATTGCTGCGAGCGACGCCATGAAAACCGTTGCCGATCTGGTGTCCCGGATCGCGAAAACGGACACGAGCGTGCTGATCACCGGCGCAAGCGGGACGGGGAAGGAAGTCGTTGCAAGGGCCATTCACGCTCGCAGCAAGAGGAAGGACGGGCCGTTTGTCGCTGTGAACTGCGCGGCTTTGCCGGAGCCGTTGCTCGAGAGTGAGCTTTTTGGGCACGAACGTGGAGCCTTCACCGGGGCGGACCGACGCAAACTGGGGAGATTTGAGCTGGCTGACAAAGGCACCCTGTTCCTCGATGAGATTGGAGAAATCGGTCAGAGCATTCAGGTCAAGCTTCTGCGCGCACTGGAGACGAAGACATTCGAGCGTGTGGGAGGGACCGCGAACATCAGCGTGGATGTGCGGATCATTGCCGCCACGAACAAGGATCTTCCCACAGCGATCGCGAACAAACAGTTCCGAGAAGACCTGTACTACCGCCTGAACGTATTCCCGATAAGCCTGCCGCCGTTGAAAGAGCGGATTGCGGATATCCGCGCGTTAGCGGCCCATTTCGTGGCGCCGACCGGGCTGAAACTCTGTGACGCCACGCTCAGGCGGCTTGAGGAATACGAGTGGCCGGGGAATGTGCGTGAGCTCCGCAATGTTCTGGAACGCGCGGTCATATTGTGCGACGGCGATACGATTCTGCCAGAACACCTGTCGCTGGACCCCGTCTCTCGCCGGACGGGGAACGATAGCGACGTGGCTGACCTGAACCTGGAAAGAAGGGAACGGAAAGCGCTGGAGGAGGCATTGGCCCGCGCGAAAGGGAACAAGGCGGAGGCTGCGCGGTTGCTGGGAATCAGCAGGAGAGCCCTTTACTCACGCGCGGCGAGCCTCGGCATTACCCTGACGTAAAGAGCGCACCGGATGGCAAGTCGAACGGGGATACCGCCGCCATGCCACCCGGTGCAGAACATGTTACTCCAGCGTAATCGCCTCACTTGGGCATTCGTCTACACAAGCGCCGCAATCCGTGCACTCTTCGGGGTTCACCACTGCCACGTCTTCGTCCATCGTGATGGCTTCGGACGGGCACACTTCCACGCAACTTCCACAACCAGTGCATTCCTCTTTGTTGACTACTGCAGGCATTTTCTTGCTCCTGAGTTGAGTTGAATACTCCCGGAATGAGTTCCGGGTCTGCCGGCTACGCAAAGTTCACAAGTGAGCTATCCCCGAGAACGAATCTATTCTCTGAAGGCATGAGTCGTTCGTGGGTGATCCGGACGTTCTTGCCGATGAGACTCGACCCGATACGGGATTTGATACCGGAAATGACGCTTTTCTCCATTATGATGCTGTATTCCACCTCACTCCCTTCTATCGTTACACCCGGCCCAATGGAGGTATAGGGTCCTATATATGCGTCACGGATCATCGAACCGGGGCCGACGATGACCGGCCCGCGTATGATGCTTCTTTCAACGACCGCGGAAGACTCGATTACCACACGCCCGACAACGGAAGATTGGCCGTCCACGTTTCCGCGGCACGAAGCCTCGGTGATTTTTTCCAGCAGTAACCGGTTGAGGTCTATCATGTCTTCCGGCTTACCGGTGTCCTTCCACCACCCTTCCAACATCAGCGGCTGAACCACAAGGTTCCGGGCGATCAGTTCCCGTAATGCATCGGGCAGTTCCAGCTCGCCTCGGGGGGAGGGCTTCACCTTTCCGATGACATCGAAAATGCACGGCTGGAACACGTAAATACCGGCGACCGCAAGGTTACTCTTGGGTGATTCCGGTTTCTCTTCGAGACCTACGATTCTCCCATTTTCGATTTCCGCTATGCCAAATTGGTGCGGGTTATCTGTCTTGTGCAGAACGACGACTGACGCCGGGTGGTTTTTTGCGAATGCCTCCACGACGGAGGTGATACCATTCTCTACGAGGATGTCGCCGAGAACCATCAGAAACGGTGCACCAGCCGCCCAGTCTTGTGCTAACGATACAGCATGTGCTGTGCCAAGAGGGTTATCCTGGACGATATAGTCCACCTCGACACCCCAGCGCGAACCATCGCCCACCGCGCCTTCGATTTCGTGCCGGTTTACCCCGACCACTATGCCGATCTCCGTAATTCCGGCCTTGTGGAGCATTTCGATCGTGTAGTGGATCAGTGGCTTGTTGGCAACCGGCAGAACGTGCTTGGCCGAGGTGTAAGTGATGGGACGCAATCTGCTTCCCATACCGGCACAGAGGAGCAACCCTTTTTTTAGCATTTGGCATCCTTCGGCTCTCAGTCGCTGAGAGACCTCTCTCAGTCGCTGAGAGACCTCATGACCATACCCGTGAGAGGTTTCGGGCTGAAATACGTGGATTTGTGCGGCATCACGTCACCGGCTTCGGCGACCGCCGCAATCTGAGCGGCCGACGGCGCGCGTATCAGAAAAAAGATGTCAGCAGAACCTGATACGACGGCAGAACAGCCGTCCTCCGGGTCGACCGTATATCTGATGTTCACGTCGTTCTCACTCACACCTGCAATACGCTGCAGGATCACCTCGTGCAGGAGAGACACGTCGAGTTTGCGCCAGGCCGGCGACCGTTGTGGATCTATCCATTCGGCAACGCGTTCCCACGACCGCAACCCGAGAAGAAAAACTCCGTGATTCTTCACCCACATCCCGATTTTATAAGATTCCGCGGTGTCTACTTTGAGTAATCCTGCGAGATTCGGGCTGGTTGCGCCAATTCTCGTCACCGCGAAATACTCGTCCAGACGGCTGAGAAATCCACCCACGTCAAACGATGGTGGAAACGTCACGACCCGGTGCGGAGGCAGAATAGTAAGGTTCGGGTCATCGCTGGAGCAAAGATACACCATCAATGACTCCGCCGCCCCTCGGATACCCATGGCGCGCTGCTGGTCGCGAAAGCGTATCGCTGTCTCGTACCGATGGTGCCCGTCAGCGATGATAAGTGGGTACCGGCGTACTACTTCCGCAACTCGCCTGATGTCGCCAGTATCGGTTACCCGCCACATCCTGCTCGTGCCGCCGGCGGTTTGAGCCTCTGCGTCAGGTGGAGCACTTGCGACGCGTGCGTACGTTCCGCCAAGTTCGTCCGTCGGGTCGCGATAAAGCAGGAAGACGGGACTCAGGTTGGCGAGCGTCTCCTCCATGAGGCGGAGTCGGTCCGCCTTCGGTCCGGCGAACGTCCGTTCGTGTGGCAACACTGACCCCTTGCCGATTTCTTCCAGTACAAGCGCCCCAATAAAACCGCGCCTGACGGCAGGTTTGCCCGAGGGCGTCACGTACCGCTCCTCGAGGAAGTACAACGCCGGGGCGGGGTCACGCACCAGAACTCCCGATTCCCTCCATCTGCGCCAGAGGCTTCCCGCATAGCGATACTTCGCGTCTCCATCTCCGATCGGCAGGTCAATCCGCACCACATTGAACAGGTTTTTTGAGAGAAGGTGTGCGCGTCCTTCGGGAGTGATGACGTCGTACGGGGGTGCAACGACTGTCTCCAGCGCTCCAACCTTTTCACTGTTATAGCGGATGCCCCGAATTGGGTTGATGATCGCCACTAGGAAATCCTTCCCTCCACCCGTGCCTTTTCAATTTCTTCGAACAGCGCAGACACCAGTTCCTCTTCTTTGACTCGCCTCACGACCGCACCGTCGCGGTACACCAGTCCGACGCCCTTGCCACCGGCAATGCCAAAGTCCGCTCCCTGAGATTCACCCGGCCCGTTAACCACACACCCCATGACCGCGACCCGAAATGACTCCGAGTACTTCTCCAGACGGCGTTCCACTTCCTGAGCGATGCTGATCAGGTCAATCTCGACGCGGCCGCAGGTGGGGCAGGAAATCAGCGTCGGGCCTTTCACTCGCAGTCGCAGCGCTTTCAGGATATCAAACCCGACGGCGACTTCCTTGACCGGGTCATCGGTCAGAGAAACGCGTATCGTATCCCCGATGCCTGCCGCCAGGATAGCGCCGATGCCGACCGCGGAAGCGATTGAACCGGTTTTCGCCGTTCCGGCTTCCGTGATGCCCACATGCAGAGGATAGGGGCGCTCTCTGGAAAAATCGGTATAGGCCGCGATCGCCATCGGAACGTCCGACGCCTTGAGCGATACCACGATGTCGTGAAATGACAGATCCTCAAGTATTCGGACGTGACGCAACGCGCTTTCTACCAGTCCGGCGGCCGTCGGGTACCCGAATCTCTCCAGAATATCCTTTTCCAGCGAACCCGCGTTGACTCCGACCCTGATAGGGATCCCGCGCTCCGAACATGCGCTTGCCACGCGTTCGACAGACTGCCGCGTACCGATGTTACCCGGGTTGATACGAAGCTTGTCCACTCCCTGCTCCACCGCCACCAGAGCAAGACGGTGCCCGAAATGGATATCGGCGACGAGAGGTATCGGAATCTGTCTCCGGATTTCCCCGAGCGCAAGCGCGTCCGCTTCATGCGGGACCGCAACCCTGACAATCTCACAACCGGCGGCCGCAAGGGCGTTAATCTGTCGGACGGTGGCGTCTATGTCTCGCGTGTTTGTGGTGCACATGGACTGAACCGTCACAGGCGCGCCACCGCCAATATGTACCCCACCGACCGAAACGCGATGCGTTGCGGTCCGAGGGGTAAACGGCTTCACGTGAGAACAGGCGCCGTCACCCAGCTGCCCGGAATCAGTGTTCTCGTGTGCCATGGAACGTGTCCGTGAAGAACGCAGAAATGCAACTCTGGAAAACGCGCTTCGGGAATGCCGTGACCCGGTGCCCGGGCGGGAAAGTTATAAGATAAGACACTTCGCCCGGCTCCGTCCATTTCCCCGGAATGGTTTCGCTTCTCAGAACACCGCGTTGAATTCCGCCCTTGCAGTGTGCATCAATCGTGTCCCTGCATTCCGACGTGCGGAATAGGAAACAGACAGTGTGGCGAGAGAGGAAAGGCGATAGCTGGCCAGCACTGACGCTCGGAAATTGTGGCCCCCGTTCCTGCCGTTGAGCAGGTGGACCGGAAGCATTCTATTGGGTGTTCCGTTGTGCACAAAAACTCCCGACCATTGCGCTGACGTACGCATCACGCCGCGATTTCCCCACGACTTGCGCCACGCCGGTTCAAGGCTGACGACATACGCTCCCAGCGGCTTGCCCTGAACACTGCCGTACGCCGCGGCGGGAACGCCATCCTTGCCTGCACCCACTTCGTTCCGCAGGGAGAACTCATCGAACGACGAATTCCGGTACGTGATGGATTGATCGAGCCAGCTTCTCCGCACGGAGTAATCCTGATTGCTCCCACTTCTCAAATCGCTCTGCCACTTGAGCTCTGCGGTCCAATCCGTTCCGGGGCGCACCCTGAGTCTTCCACGAACCGAGTAGTCTTTCTGGTTCGTCACCGCCGGCACGCCGGCGCGGGAATACAGTGCAGCGTCATAATCTTCATACGCCATGACGCGGAACCGCAGGTCTCCCGCCCACGATGGGTCCCGGAAAAGCAGGTCCTGGGTTACGCGCACCGAACCTCGCAGGGTCGGAGATTTGCCCGCTTTTCGAAACGTCCACAGCTTCAGGAGGTAAAGATCACTCGTACGCGCGGTGTCGGTTTCGCTGATCAGAACGTTCGTCTCTGTACCCACTACCCTGATCGCTCGTTGCCACAACGGACGAATCTCGTTTGTCCTCGGATTCGCCGCTCCTTTCCACAGACGATTGAAATCGGTGTTCATCTGCCACGCCGCGTCCAACGTCACCGTCGGACTGAAGTCGTCCGTGTCTCGGTACCGGAGAACGTAAGAAGCGGCCGGATCGCCAGCGGGCGCGATGACAACCTCTGTTTCAGCGAGGATCGCACGGGTGTCGTTCGGGTCAATCGGTGCGTAGTCGCCGCGGCCGGCACCGACGTAGAGAAACAGGCGCTCACGTTTCGCTGTTCGAGTTGAAGCGACGCGGTAGCGAAACGCATTTCGTACGCCGCCACCGAGAGCTTCATGGCGGATATCCACGTCAGCGTTGTCGGAAACGGTGCCGCCCCCACCGGCGAAATTCTGGCGTTTTCGCCACGCATATTCAGCCGTACTGGACAGACCTTTCCAGGAGCGCACGGCGCCGCGCCACGTCTGCGTATAGGATCGCTGCTGGCGGACCCAGCTCCCGAACAGGCTGTCGTATACGCTGTTGTACCGCGATTGGACCTCCGCGGAGATGGCGAAATGTTCTGTCTCGGACATTGCAAGTCCCGCCGACCAGTCCTGGAATCTCGTTCCGTAGAGACGTTCGCGAGGGCTATTCCGTGTGTCCTGTTCACCTTCCCATTTCGCCGAAGAAGTTACGTGGAAAACAGGGGTTTTGACTTCCGCTCGGCCCCTGTAGATATCACCGGAGGTCACAGAACCATGTACCGGGCTGATGCTCATGGCGATCTTCTCACCAGTAACGCGTACGGCGGGCATGTGGTCGCCCGTGGTGCGCCACGACAGGCCGGTTCGCCGCGCCGTGTGCCCGTCGCGTTCGGCAAGGCGGTTTCGTTCCAACCAGCCGATGTCCCAGTCCAGCGTGTGGCTTTGTACCGGGTTGTACGTAAGCGCCACTTCTCCGGTAGTCTCCTGTTCTCTGTTCTCGTCCACGCCGAGGCCCCAGCGCCGGTTGTCGTAGGGGTCTATGGTCCGATACAGAGCCCCAAAACCTTCGTCGACTTTCCTGCCTTTCGCGCGAACGTTGACCGAACCGAATCGGCCGTCCCGGGGGGCCAGGCGCGTTTCGATGGAGATCGTTCCCGCAAAGCGCGTGTTATCTTCGTCATCGGCACGGGAAATGACGTTTTTGTCGATATCGCTCATCGCGGCTTCGCATTCCAGCTGGAAGTTGTTCGCCGGCCGGTATGTCGTCCACAGAGACGCAAGCCGTGTGCGTTGCGGGAGCGGGTAGGTGATTCGCGGGACCCAGTCGCCATTTCCCTGGCCCACGTAGACCATGTCCTGTTCGAAGTATCCCTGTCTCCGGATGTAAGATCCTTTCCCCGGGCCGACGCGCGTGAACATCACGTCATACTCGCCGCTGTCGGGAGTCGTTTTTACGAAGTACTCAGTGTTCGGGTCAACGAGGCGGTACCCGCCGCCGGGTTGATACGACCAACCGGGCCGCGATGCCCGCGCGGGATCGTCTCCGGCGGCAGCCAGTATTGCTCTGGCAGTGTCATCCATTTCTACACCGAACGACTCGCCGGTATCGTCGCCTTCCTGAACGAAAAACACGCGTGTCTGCCACTCTCCGCGGCGCTGTCCATCCTGCGCATATGCGGACAGAAGCGTTGTCGTTCGTGCGTACGATTCGCTCGAATACTCGTAGTCTACGACCACTTCCATGTCATCCCGCAGAAGCCATTTGCGCGTAAACGTGAGCTCACCGGCCGAATAGTCTATCGTGTAATCGTTCGGTTCGCCCCGGACAAGCAGTCTGCCATCTATCCACACTCGTTCGGTTCCCGCAATAACCACGATGCCCGCATTGCCGTTTTTGTCGGTCAGACGGTAAGGTCCCTGATTGCCGTCAATTACAGGAAGATGGAGACTGCGAAACTCGCCCCGCGTGGTGGCGATCCCTGCGGAGGCACCCCATCGATCGAAGGACGCCGCACCCATGGCCCCGTCCAGCCGCCGGGAAAAACGGCCGAATTCCCCGACGTCATTCCTGGCGTCGAATGAACCGAGCAGCGCACGATAGTGGGGGCTTTTGATCTCCACCAGAACCTTGTCAATCTCTTGCAGTTCCTGCGTTGTTCCCTCCGGTTGAATTGGCAGGTTCTGGTCGCTCAATTCCGCCGTAACGGTAACATTTTCGGCGACGGTACCGTTGATGCTGACGCGAAGCGACTGCTCCAGAGTGAGATCGCGTCCCGAACCTACCTGCACCGCGAAGGTCTTGTTTCCGCCGATTCGCAGGTTGCTTTCGGGCAACGGCTGGCGGCGCGCAAGCGCGGACGTGCGGGGCGCGCCGATCGTATCTCGCGCCACCGAGTCCAGTTGCGCCGGTCGCAACCATCGCTGTCGTACGGGCCAGTCCGCAGGAATTCTGCGATAACGGATGACGACCTCGGCGCCGGGCGGCAACGGTCTCAGGAAGACGACGCGTCGATGATCGTAGTCCACCGCGAAATCTTTCCCGGAGATTAGCCCACCATCCGACGTCTCCACTTCCACGGAATCGCGCACGAGCACCACTTCGGGAAGCAAGACCGCGATCGTCTCAGCGGCCGGCACGTTCCACACAAACTGTTCCCAGCCGGATTTCAATTCCCCCGCAACGACGGATCCATTCGCACGCAGGATCAACATGCTCGCGAAAATGGCTAGCAAACCTGCGCGAGGAGTCCGCCACGGGCGGACGGGTGACCGGACTCTCCGGTTCTTCGCGCGCATCCGCAGGGTCGTCGGCGCAAACCGGCGATTACGTGCGACAGGATGGGTCTGGGAGAGGGACGAGCCGCGGCGCAGCCATCCGGCGGGATGCAGAAAGGGCGCGGTGTTCGACGTCAAAGGACCAGTTGCTTGAACGTATCCGAGCCAAGTGCGACGAAAAATGGCGGTTCAAATCCTGCCATGCGAACGTACACGGAGAGCTTGCCGTTGTGGTTGTTGGTGTGATCGCGCATGAAAATGAGGATCTGCGCCGGAGTGGCCTCGAATCCCCACGGCGTCAGAACGGGAGCATGGAGGCGGTGAAAACTGATCGATCGAGCAAGCGAAATCACTTCGTCTCGAGTCTGGAGAAGGAGGTTCCAGAGCGCTGTCCGGCCGGGGTAGTCGTCAGGTGAAAACCCTTCCGATTCAAATGCCCAGCCCTGGCCTGCGGCACCGAGTGCCATCCCCCGTTCCACGGATGCGATATGCACTATCTGTTCGCGGAACGAGCGCACCGCGGGCGATGGACGGAAGTCAATGTGTTCTTCCGGCATTGCTTCGACCATGCCGATAGAGACGTCGTGGACTATTTCATACAGCGGGAGAAAAACACGATCCGCAAACTGCATGGGGCACTCCTGTGTTCTTCGGCGCAATTCTGTTCCCGGGGGTGCCGAAGGGTTACATTTCAGACGTGCGAATGAGTTACAAGAACCGTGTGCAAAGCGTGCGGAAACACAAAAGACTCCTTCTCGTTGGTGTAAGAATATGGACTTGGGCCTCAAAGGGCAAGTTGTGATGGTGTGTGGCGCCAGCAGCGGGTTGGGGCTGGCTGTTGCGGAAGAATTCGCCAGGGAAGGGGCAAGAATAGCGATTTGCGCCCGTTCCGCCGACGAACTGGAACGACAGACGGCAAGGCTTTCCTCAACACATTCCGTCGAGGTGCTACCGGTCGCGGCGGACCTCTCGAACGCCGACGGGGTGAATGCCGCGTTCACCGGGGTGCGGAACGGATTGGGTGGGGTTGACGTACTGGTCACGAACGCCGGTGGGCCACCCGCGGCGAGGTTTGAACACACGAACGACTCAGAGTGGGAAGCGGCATTCCAGTTGACGCTGATGCATGCGGTCCGTCTCTCCCGGCTTGCGGCTCCGATCATGCGGCAGCGCGGCGGGGGACGCATCGTGAATTTGGTCTCGATCAGCGTGAAACAGGTCGTGGAAAACCTCGTGCTTTCGACGGCGATCCGTTCCGCCGTTGTCGGCCTGGCGAAAACTCTCGCGATGGAACTCGGGCCCTGGGGTATCACGGTCAACAACGTTTGCCCCGGGTATATCGGCACGAAACGCCTGGAATCCCTCTGGGGCGGAGCCGCGGAAAAGGCCGGAATCACGTTTGACGAATACTGCCGCAATCAGGCGAAAGCGATTCCTCTCGGCAGGATCGGGACACCTCAGGACGTTGCCGCCCTTGTCGTGTTTCTCGCGTCGTCGCTGGCCAGCTACATGACCGGCGCCACGATCCAGGTAGACGGCGGCCTGTACAAGGGTTTGCTGTGATTTCGAAGCCTCTTCCAGTCGCATCTGAACCCGCCAACGGGGCGGAGCAGGGGAAGCGTCGTCTCCCACCGTGGTTTCGTGTTCCGGCGCCAGGGAATGAACGATACCGTGAGATCAAAGCCCTTCTCCGGCGCGAGCGTCTCCACACGGTCTGTGAGGGAGCGCGTTGTCCGAATATCGGGGAATGCTGGGGTAAGCATGGCACCGCCACGTTCATGATTCTCGGCAAGCATTGTACACGTCGGTGTCGTTTCTGTGCGGTAGAAAAAGGAACGCCTTCCATCCCGGATATCAGTGAGGCTGACAGCGTCGCTCGGGCAGTTCGAAGCCTCGGCCTTCGCCACGTTGTAATCACCTCCGTGACGAGGGACGATCTCCCGGACGGCGGGGCAGGTGCATTCGCGGCGGTGATTCACTCTGTGCGTGCCGCGAACGAAGGCGTCTCAATCGAGGTTCTGATTCCCGATTTCCGCGGGGACCTTGAATTGCTCAACGTCGTTCTGAAAGCGCGCCCGGACGTGCTGAATCACAATCTGGAAACTGTGCGACGGCTGTACACGGCGGCGCGGCCGCAGAGCGATTACGAGCGCTCCCTCTCGGTGCTCCGCCATGCCTCGAAGCAGGGATGCGTCACCAAAACGGGCATCATGGTAGGACTGGGCGAAAGATGGGACGAGCTTGAGGACCTGTTTGCTGATGTCGCGCGTGCCGGATGTTCAATGATGACGATCGGGCAGTATCTGCGCCCATCTGAGCAGCACCTTCCCGTAGATCGTTTTTACACGCCTGACGAATTCGCGATGCTTCGAAGCAGCGCCGAGAAGGCCGGTGTAAGCCATGTGGAAAGCGGCCCGCTGGTCAGAAGTTCATACCACGCGGCCCGGCAGGTGAAACACGCCACTCGTGAGAGGTGAACAAAATGCCGATCATATCGCGTATCGCCCCGATCATTCTTCTGGCCGGCATTGCCGTGGCGGGATGCGGCGATGAGGTTGGAGACGAGCAGGTACGGGAGAAGCAAGGAGAAGGCGTCAGCGAGTTGGCCGCGGTTTCGCCAGTCGCGGATGACCAGGGTGGCGCACCGGGGACCATGATGGCAACTCGCGGCGGGATTCAAAATCCGGTCCCGGGTCCGATGGCTGCGACGCCCGTGGATACCTTCCACCGTCAGATCATCAAAACGGTGGACATGACGTTGGAAGTGCCGAATGTTGACTCAGCCCTCGCGCGGTCTGAGCGGATCGCGCTCGAAGCGGGCGGTTATGTCGGGTCGGTAAGCAGGAACGAGGCACCCCCTGAAGGCGCTCGCAGCGGCATGATCACGCTCAAAGTGCCCGCCGGGAAGACGGACGAGTGCCTGTCCAGGCTCCGCGCTCTCGGGTCCCTCAAAAATGAACACATCTGGACGGAGGACGTCACCGAAGACTATTACGACACGTCGATACGCCTGAGAAACGCACAGGCGGCCCGCGAGCAATTCGAAGCGCTGCTTCGTCAGGCTCGCACGGTGCCGGAAATCGTTGAGGTGCAGCGCGAACTCCAACGCACGACCGAGGAAATCGAACGGATGACCGGCCATCTGCGCCGCCTTTCGAATATGGTCGCGTTTTCGACGGTCAACCTGAGCGTTACCGAACCGGTCCCCATCCTTCACGACAGGACAAGTGTTTTGGGCAGGCTGGCGGCAGCCCTGCGAGAAATGGTAGACACGTTCTGGCGCACGATCGCGTGGCTGATACGTATGCTCGGTGTGGTGATTCCAGTGGGACTGCTCGTTGGCGGGGTGTGGTGGTCGGTTCGCACCCACCTCAAAGCGCGCGTGCGACGCAAATCGCGCAACCCGAGTTGAGTCTCCAACCACTTCCTGCACCGGCGCACTCGTTGGGCAGCGCGGGCGTGCATCACATGGTGATACCGGGCGCGGGAAACGCCTCGCAGAACGACGCAATCTCGTTCCGAGTCGAATCGAGCAGCGTTTCGTCGTCGTGATTGCGGATTATCAGGTCCATCCATTCGGCAATCTGGCGCATCTCCGCTTCCTTCATGCCGCGAGTTGTAACAGCCGGCGTTCCGATTCTCAGGCCTGAAGGGTCGTTCGCTCTCCGCGGGTCATCGGGGATGGTATTGTAGTTCGTTTCTATCCCGCCAAGGTCCAGCGCGCGCGCGGCGATTTTGCCGGAAATTCCCTTATTCGTCAAGTCAATAAGAATCAGATGGTTGTCTGTTCCACCCGATATCAGGTTGTACCCCTTTTTCACCAGGGCGTCCGCGAGCGTTTTTGCATTGCGCACGATCTGCCTGCCGTATTCCCGAAACTCGGGAGTGGCGGCTTCTTTCAGCGCGACGGCGATCGCAGCGGTCGTGTTGTTGTGGGGGCCACCCTGAAGGCCGGGGAATACTGCACGGTCGATTTTCTTCGCGAGTTCCTCTGAATTGGTCATAATCATCGCCCCGCGCGGCCCACGCAAGGACTTGTGCGTTGTCGTAGAGATCACGTCGGTGATTCCTACGGGCGATGGATGCTCCCCGGCGATGATCAGGCCGGAGATATGGGCAATGTCGGCAAGCGAATACGCTCCGACAGACCGGGCTATTTCGGCAATTCGGGGGAAATCTATGATGCGGGAGTACGCCGTTGCCCCGCAGATGATAAGCTTCGGCCGGTGTTCCTTCGCCAACGCCTCGAGAGCGTCGTAGTCCAAAAGGCCGTTTGCGGTGTTGACGTGATAGGGAACAGAACGATAGTACCGGGCGGAGAAATTCACCTTCCATCCGTGAGTGAGGTGTCCGCCATGACGGAGATCGAGCCCCATGAGGGTATCCCCGGGCTCAAGCAGAGCGTGGCATACGGCCTGGTTGGCCGGCGAACCGGAATAGGGCTGGACGTTCACATATCTGGCACCGAACAGCTCTTTCGCGCGGTTCTGGGCAAGTGTTTCCAGCACATCAACGTTTTGCTGTCCCTCGTAATAGCGGTTCCCCGCGTACCCTTCGGAGTACTTGTTGGTGAACACTGAACCTGTGGCCTCAAGAACTGCTCTGGAGACGTAGTTCTCCGAGGGGATCAAGCGGATTTTACTCGTCTGACGTACCTCTTCCTGCTGAACCAGCGCCCACACTTCGGGATCAACATCACGCAGATTGCTCATTAAAAACTCCTTAAGGTACATAAACGCCGCCGGGGAATGGGTGCCGTCGGATTTGGAGAAAAAGTCCGCCCGTGGCAAGGATTAAAATGTACCGTTTGCGCCACTTGCTTCGCAAGGCGAAACTCAAGGATGCGCCGCATCGGCAGACCTGAGAGCGTGTTATCTGAGGTGCAGGTCCGCAAGCATCCGGAAGAGGTTATCGAGGCAGACGCGCGTGGCGTACTCGCCTTCCTTGCTGAAGGCAGCCCCGCCGGGTCGGTTCAGCTGTTCTTCGTCGAGGGCTGTCGGTCTCCAGTGGGTTTCGAGCGACACGAACCCATCGTAACCGTCGGCGACAAGTGCAGCGAACTGGGAGCGGTAATCCACAAGTCCTTCCCCGATTGGGACACACCGGGGTTCGTTCTTCGCCGGGTCCCGCAGCGCGTCCTTGAGATGCATGTGGCGCATCCTGTGCTTCACCGCCTCGTATCCGTCGGGGAACGGGATTTCCCTGTCCTCGTCGTCGTAGATGCAATTTGCCGGGTCCCACATTGCGGCAACCCGGTCCGCGTTGAGATCGCCCAGAAATCTCGCGAGGCGCCTGCCGGTTCCGACCATCGTGCTTGCTTCATTCTCAATGGCGAGGGTCTTGTCGTATTTTTCAAGAAGGGTAAGTGGCTCGGCAAAAGCGGTCAGTATATCCTGCCAGTGGTTTTCCACGGGCGTTTCGCGCCAGAACGTGAATCCCCTGATAATCGAGCACTCGAGAGCGTCGGCGAGACGGGCACACCGCTCGAGAATCAGAATGTGTTCTTTTCGTTCCTCGGCGTTGCCCAGATGGCATTTGAAAAAGGGGGACGCTATGCTGGCCACCTTGAGGCCGGTTCCCTTCAGGATTTCCCGAACTTCGCGGATATCCCGGTTATCAAGTTGTTGAGGGGGTTTGTCCCAGACCGAGCGTATTTCGACGCCATCGAGACGGTACTCCGACGCAACGGCTACCGCTCGTTCAAAGTCCTGCGAAATCTCATCCGTGAAAACCGACAGCTTGAACATACGGGTTATCCCTTCAGGTGGCGAAAGTTTTCTGCTGTTACCCGGCAGGGCTTTGCGCGGCTTGTGAAAAAGTATACGCGGGTCGCGGAGATATGAACAACCACATCCGTTCGGACGAAGAACCGTGACTTCTCGAAGTCGTTTGCCACGAGCAACCGTATCGCAGCTTGAACGGATTGTCGGACGTGGTTTCGTGATCGTGGACGAAGCCCTGCTGCAACTGCACGCCGAAACCAGAGGCAGCGATTCCGTCCGCCCGGTGGCAATTCTGCTACCCTCCACGGATGAGCAGGTTTCTCAACTTTTTCGCCTGCTCGGGAGAGAGGGGCTTGGTGCTTCGGTGCGCGGCGGTGGCTCCGGTCTGGTCTGGGGGGCACTCCCACACGACGCGGTCACAGTAATCAGCACCGCGCGGATGAACACACCCCTGCGAATTGTTCCGGAACAGATGAATGTCACTGCGGGGGCAGGAGTGCGGATAGAGGAAATCGCTGCCGGCGTGGCTGCACACGGATTCCGACTTTGTGGCGGAATGGACATGCCCCCGTTTGCCACGGCAGGCGGATTTGTCGCGAGAAACGGGGATGGTTACGGTGGACCCTTAGGGCTCGCAGATGGCCTCTTGTCCGGAATCAGGTGCGTTTTCGCGTCGGGTGACATCGTCTCGTCTTCCAAGTCGGGTTTCAGCGGACCGCTCGATCTGCACGGGTTCGCCGTGGGGTCGGAAGGGACCCTTTGTGTCGTCACCGAGGCGACGTTTCGCCTGGAACCCGCGCCGCCGAGAGAAGTGATTGTGGTGGCGTTGTTTCGGGACGTGGTTGCCGCAACCGTCGCCGGTGTGGGTCTGTTCAAGACGGGGTTCTTACCGGACAGCGCGGACATTATCGCCGCAGAAGCCATTCGAGGGGCTCTGGCGGGCGAAGCGGCGGCAGCCGCAGGCGCGGCGTTGCTGGTCTCTATCTCCGGTGGTGAGCAGGACGTGGAGGACGGTGCGCAATGGGTATCGGGTATCTGCCATGATTTCCTCGCGATGCAGGCTCTCGTGACTGAGAACCGGCAGAGGCAAGAGATAGCGAATTGCTGGCGTTCCGCGCAGCGCCAGTTCTGCTCGCCTCATGGCGGTGTGCTTGCGGATTTTTCCTGCCCGCTGGCGGCTCTTCCGGAGCTGACGGGATATGCCCTGGGGCAGGCGCGGGAGTACGGAGTTGTCCTGTCTGGAATGGTCAGGGTGGCTTCTGAGTGTCTTTGGATGCATGGTGCAGCGAAACAGGGCGAGGAGGCAAAAGAACAGGCTTTCGCGGCGCGGCTTCAGGAGAAGGCGTTGGCGCTGAAAGGGAGCGCTCTTGCCGCGCACGGTGTTGGAGCGCGACGACTGGATTTGTTGCCGTCGCTGCACCGAGAGGCCGATCTGGACGCGATGAGACGTATCGATGCGGTGTTTGACAAGGACGCCATTTTGTCTCTTTCCCTCCCGCAGGCACGAAGCGCGGAACGGCGTGACATTGTTGCACGCAGGAGGCGTGAGGAAGAGGTCAGGGTACTCAAGGCAAAAACAGCGGAGATTACCAGCAAGGCATCGCTTGGCGCTCTTGCTGAGTCGTTGGCCGTCCCGGCACCGGAGGTATTGGGCTTACTGGTGCGGTCGGCGAGGGAACGAGGCATCGTGCTTTCAATAAACGGGTTTCCTCGCGGCGCTTCCCTCGACCTCGACACTTCAGGTCTGAACAAGGTCGTGCTCTCCGACAACACAAGCAGAGTAGTTGTCGCGGAGGCAGGGATTGCTCTGAATGACCTGGCCACCCATCTCGCCGCCAACGGGCTGTGGTTCCCCGGGTCACCCTACGTCGACGGCGCCATTCGTCTCGGGGATTTTCTTGCCTGGGAGACTGAGGGCGGGTTTGCGCCGGGGTACGGGAGAATGTACTCGCGGGTCCTCGGGCTGGAGGCGGTTACGGGTCGCGGAGACGTGATGTCCTGGGGCGGGATGGTTCGCATGCAACATGCTGGATTGCGACTTTCTGAACTTTGCCTCGGGAAGCGGAACCGGTACGCGATCATCACCGCAGTTGCGTTGCGTGTCGCGGTTACTCCCGCCACCAGGCAGTGCGTAGTCGCGTCTTACGACAATATCGCGGCCGCGTCGAGCTTCGCTCGCCTCGCGCTGCGGGGAGGGCAAGGGAGTTCAGGGCACCTTGCCCCTCGCGCGGTAGCCCTTTTCAATGGTCCGCCAGGTAGTGGTCGCTCGGGAGAAGGTGTCTCTGTGGTCGTGGAGTTTTCGGGAACCTCTTCCTCCGTGGCGGGACACGTGAACCGTGCGACGGTACTGGCGGCCGTGGAGGGAGCGGACCACATTACTTCCCACGAAGACAAGGCGTGCGAAGGCCTCTGGAGACGTATCGCAGAACGGTACAGCCCCGTGCCGGACGCCGTCAACGACGAAAGTCTGAAGCTGGTTTTGACTACCCCACCGGACACGCTCGGGTTCTGCCTTGACCATATTTCTCGCGCCTGTTCACGCCGCGGGCGCAGATGTGAGTATGTTGCCGATGCGCTGGCTGCGCGGGCAGACGTTGTTGTCCCGAACGGGGTATCGGTGGCTCCCGAGATTCTGCGGGAACTGGACGAGAATCTGACGGAGACGCCCGCAAGGATCGAGGTGTTTTCCCGGCATGAAGGCCTGCAGGAATTCATGCAGAACCAAGGACAGCCTCCGCTGGCGGAGGAACTTAAACAGCAGTTCGACCCGAGCGGGATACTGCCTTCCGGCCGTCTCCCCGCGATCGGCAGATGAACATCGGGAATACGACATGAGCCTTTTGATTGCGCCGAAAGCCCTCGAGAAATGGGCCTCGAACGACCTCGATGCCCGGAAAAACCAGGATGGGTCTTATGATTTCGTTTTTCGTTACGAGGGTTCTTCGTGCCGGAACGGCGGCAAGGGATTTCCAGCGGAAATCCGTGTATGTCTCTCACCCGCGGATGTTAGAAACTGGCGCATCAAAGACCTTACGATAGTCGTGCCGCCGGTGGGGCGCGAAGGATGGGAGGCTACGTGCATTTTCGGGGAGATCGGGAAGGACAGCCTGAGGAGAATGGGGACTTGGGTTCCGTTTCGAGGACAACGCCTCGATGAAGCTCTCGCATCCGACACGACACTCAACCACGGCGGCTGCTTCTGCACACCCGCCCACGTCAATCACAAGGTGCTGCTTGCTCTTGAGACGATAAGATGGTGGTTGGATAACAAGGCGAAGGCGTGAACGCGGGACTCAAAAGCGTTCGAGGTCGCGTTGGCCGGGCGCGGTGCGGAACCGTATTTTCGGGACATTGGGAACTTCGAACATTTCGCCTGTGAGGGAAACCGTGTATACGATCGTAATCAGCCAGAAGAACCCGGAGATGGACGCGCATGCGAGAGGTACCCTCGCAGACATACGCGATCACGGACTCACCGGGATCACGCGTGTGGAGGTAGATCGAGTTTTCCGGGTCGAGGGAAACCTTTCCAGGGATGCTGCCGAACTTCTCGCGACGCGGCTATTCGTGGACCCGGTTGTGGAGACGTGGGCGGTGTACGCCGCAGGGGAGACTCCTGACAGGCAGGGCGCCAGCCACGTGCTTGAGATCGCGTACAACCCCGGTGTCATGGACCCCGTGGAAGGATCTGTTCTGAAGGCTTCCAGCGACCTTGGTGTCGCGCTGGGTGCTGTACGAACAGCCGCGAGGTACCGTTTCTACGGAGAAGCGACCGCCTCTGAAATCCTTGACGCCGCGTACGCCTTTCTCGCGAACAAGACTGTCAACCACGTAGTCATGGGGAACGATGACCTCCCCAAGCCGTTCGCCGCTGAGGAATTCAAGGGTCCCTCCCACGTAGAGCTGGTCGACCGTGATGATGATGACTTGATGGCGATCAGTCGCGGGCGCGGGTTATCCCTGAGCATATCCGAAATGCGGCGGATCAAGGAACACTTCGAACAACTGGGCAGGAATCCTACTGACATAGAACTGGAAACCCTCGCTCAGACCTGGTCCGAGCACTGCGTCCACAAGACGTTCAAAGGCAGAATTGAGTTCGACGGTGAAGTCATCGACAATTTGCTCAAACAGACCATCGTGAAGGCGACTCAGGAGCTTGCGAAGCCCTGGTGCGTGTCTGTATTTGATGACAACGCCGGAGTGATCGAGTTTGACGAGAAGAACCATATTTGTTTCAAAGTGGAGACCCATAACCATCCCAGTGCGCTGGAACCGTACGGCGGTGCCGGAACGGGCATCGGAGGGGTGATCAGGGATGTGTTGGGGACCGGGCTCGGGGCGAAACCGGTAGCCAACACCGACGTGTTCTGTTTCGCCCGGCCCGATTACCCGGCGGACGAGATTCCGGACGGTATACTCCATCCACGGCGGATCATGCGCGGCGTTGTCGCGGGCGTACGGGATTACGGCAACCGGATGGGTGTACCTACCGTCAATGGTGCGGTCATTTTCGACGATCGCTATCTCGGCAATCCGCTCGTCTACTGCGGTACCGTCGGTTTGCTGCCCGTCGGGTGCGAGCGGAAAACCGTGCTTCCCGGAATGAAGATAGTGGTTGTCGGCGGGCGAACCGGACGAGACGGTATTCACGGTGCGACGTTCAGCAGCGCAGAGTTGGGCAGTGACGAGGAGAACGTCTGGTCCAACGCTGTTCAGATCGGCAACCCCATTACGGAGAAGAAAGTCACGGATGTTCTGATGATGGCACGTGACAGGGGATTGTACAGTGCTATCACTGACTGCGGGGCAGGGGGGTTGTCTTCCGCAGTAGGGGAAATGGGTGAGCGGACCGGTGCGGTAGTGGACCTTGAACGCGCACCGCTGAAGTACGAGGGGCTGAGCTACACCGAGGTATGGATCTCCGAAGCTCAGGAACGGATGGTACTTGCGGTCCCTCCACAACATGCGGAGGAACTGCTGGCGCTGTTTGAGTCCGAAAACGTTGAAGCGACGGTGATTGGAGAGTTCACGGACACCGGAAGGCTGGTTCTGCGGTACCACGGTGTTGAGGTTGCGGATTTGGACATGAGGTTCCTGCACAAAGGTGTGCCTCAGGTTCGCAGGAACGCTGTGTGGCGACCGCGGGAAGAGTGCGATCCAGTGTTCGAAGAACCCGCGTCGCTGAATGCGGATTTGCTGGCGCTTCTCTCGCATCCGACGATCGCAAGTAAGGAATGGATTATTCGCCAATACGATCATGAGGTGCAAGGCGGTTCAGCGCTGAAGCCGCTGGTTGGCGTGGAGAATGACGGGCCTTCGGACGCATCCGTAATCCGTCCGGTTCTCGACAGCGAAAAAGGTGTGCTTCTTGCCAACGGTATCAATCCACGGTACTCACTCTTGGACCCATACTTCATGGGCCTTGCCGTTATTGACGAGGCGATCCGGCAGGTCGTGGCGGCCGGGGGTAACCGCGGCCGAACGGCGCTTCTGGACAATTTCTGCTGGGGCAATCCGGAGAACCCGGAACGCCTCGGGGAACTGGTGCGGGCCGCGCGGGGATGTTATGAGGCGGCGAAGGCATTCGAAACGCCTTTCATAAGCGGCAAGGACAGTTTTTACAACGAGTACGCCGTTCCTTCCGGCACGATTGCGATACCGCCAACGCTGTTAATAAGCGCAATTTGTGTGATTGAAGATGTACGGAAACTGGTGAGTATGGACTTGAAGGAACCGGGCCATTTCGTGTACGTGGTGGGGCTTACGCGTGCTGAGATGGGTGGTTCGCACTACTGGATGCTGCACGATGCGATCGGCCGTGATGTGCCGAAGGTTGACCTCGCGAGTGCGCCAACAGCGATGGACAAGATGAGCGCCGCAATTCGGGCTGGGTGTGTGCGGGCATGCCACGATTGCTCTGAGGGAGGTATCGGTGTAGCGGCGGCCGAGATGGCGTTTTCGGGCGGCGTGGGCTGTGAAATCGATCTGGGGCACTTGCCCGCGGATTCAACGCACGGGCGATCGGATATCCTGTTGTTCAGTGAGTCGCCCACCAGGTGGATATGCGAGGTACCTCCTGACCGGCAGAAAGAGTTCGAGACTATCATGGAAGGCACTCCGCACGGTCGCGTTGGGCAGACAACGGCTTCACTGAGGATGCGTGTCACGGGTCTCTCCGGCAACGCGGTGATCGATCTGTCGCTGGAAGAAATGAAAGAGGCCTGGCAGCGCACCTTGCGAGAGGTGTGAGCTCCGGATGCACCTCCGCGCGGAGGATCTTGAAGCGTACCGGGACCGGTTGTGGTGCCGCCTGCCATCGCTCCGAATCCATGATGAGGATGAGGCCGCCGCGTATCTGCAGCGGGTTCCGATGTGCCTCGCTTTTGGTGGGTATGCGCTCGGTGTGCCCACGATGTGGGTGGCCGCATGCGGCGTCCGCAATCCAGTTTTCCCCAGGCATTCCCATCACGACGCGGCAGTAGGATTGGTATGGCGTGCGAAAGAGACGCTGGTCCATTCTGGTGCCGCGTATTACGGGCGTTTGTTCCTCAACAGACCCTCCTTTGTTGCCAGGAGCTGGCTTGCCACGGTGCTGGCCGGGTACCCGCCGGTGAAGCTTTCGCAAGAAGCACAGGCTGTTTCGCAAACGCTGAAAGAATCAGGTCCTCTTCCCACACGAGAACTCGGCATCCGGTCGGGCATTTGTGACCGACGGGTCCTCACAAAGGCGCTTGAGGAAGCCCAGACGGGATTGCGGGTTACAAAGGTGGAGGAACGCAGCGACCCGTTCACGTACGTGTGGGGTACGCTGAGCACGCTCTACGCGCAGGAAATCGATCAGGCGAAGGAGATTCCTCAGTGTGTCGCACAGAGGAAGATCGTCGCGCTGTGGTTGAATTCGCTTGGATTTACACAAGCGGGGCGTCTCGCGAGGATACTCGGATGGGATGAGCGTATCGTCCGGAACGCACTCGCCGATCTCGTCGCTTCAAAAACCGTTGTGGACGAGGTTTCACTGGAAGGCGCACGCGGATTCTGGGTGGGCATCCCCAGGCTTCTTGACGAAGGGATTACTGGCCCTGCGGTCGAGTGAAAAGAGCCTGAATCACAGGGTCGGGATGCGGGATAACATGCGTTGAGGCCAGGGTGCCGACGCGTTCTGCCGCCACGGCCCCGGCTGCGAGAGACGCTGTGACAGCCGAAACGTCGCCCGTGACGAGAACGGAAACCCTTGTCTGCCCGATCTTCTCTTTGGCAAGAAGCCCCACATCGGCGGATTTGAGCATTGCGTCAAGCGCGGCCACGGCGCCGGCGAAGCCGCGCGTTTCCAGCATCCCCATTGCACGGTCATCCACCGGAACGAGTCCAACTGCTGGGATTATGTGGTTCCGGGATTTCAGAAGGCCGCTGATCGAGGGTTTGCACGCTATCCACATGGTGTATGCGCACGACGAGTAGCGCGGGATGACTGTCGCGCCCACCAGAGCATCCAACTGCCTGGCTGTTGCTTCTCCGGCATCATGCGCAGCCGTGACCGCTGCCGCGTTCCCCGAAGCCTTGATGGTCAAGGCACCAAGCGTGTTGACCTCGAGCGCGATGAGGGTGATCGCCGCTGACTTCACCATCGCGTCTGCCACGACTACTGCAGGCGGAAGGCCCTGGACTTCAACGATGGTCAAAGCTTCGTCCGTTTTGCTCATGCGTTACCTATTCGTCCGCATCTGACGCACGACCTCCGCGACAATCGCCTGAATTTCTGCTTCGGAAGGGGAGCCATCCTGCCCAAGGGGCTCGCACCCGACGGCTCCTTCGATCTCCGCAACGAAGCCATGTTCGCTGAGGATGCAGTGGAGAGTCTGGCGCACCGCGTTGAGATCGCACTTTTCTTTCGGGGAAAGTGGCTGGCGGGATTGCCCCATAACGAAGCCCCTCAAGCTGGCTGCCGCACGGAAGCCTTCCGGGAATCCCGCTCCGAACAGCATGACATTGATGAGCTCCAGCAGCTTGAACTGGATTCTGCGCGCCTCCTCGATCTGACCCGATTCCGCAAGCGCGTACAACTTCATCACAACTTCCGGAACGATTCCGCTTGTGGCGATGGTTCCCCCATCGCCGCCCATCAACAACGCGGGCAGAATGATCTCTTCGGTACCGATGAGAATGCTGAAATCGGGGCGCCGTGGCCGCATACGGTTGATCAGGTTGAGGAAACGCGGAAAATCCCGGCTCGAATCTTTGATGCCGACGATGCGTGGGAAATCAGCAAGACGCTCGATGGTGTCCAGGCTGATTTCGTTGGCAAACTGCGGGATGTTGTAAAGCACGATGTCGAGTTCCGTGTGGCGCGCAAGTTCGGCGAAGTACTCACCCACTGAGTCCTGCGAGAGTTTGAAGTAGTAAGGCGCGCAGATGGCAGCCGCAGTGCAGCCCATTTCGGCGTACGCGGCGCAGGCGGCCAATGTGTCACGGACTGTTGCCTCTGCTGCACCAGCGAGGACGGGAACGCGCCCATTGACCTGGCTGGCAACGATCCGGATGATTTCGCGCCGTTCTTCCGGACTGAAACGGGTGAATTCCCCGGTGCTCCCGTTGGGGTAGAGGCCGCTCACTCCCTTCTGAACGAGCCATTCTACGTAGCGACGAAGCTCGTCCTCCGCGATATTCCCGTTGCGATCCAGCGGTACGAGATTTGGCGTGAGGATACCCTTAATTCTGGCCTGTGACATGTCAGTCCGCTCTTCATCAGAAGGTGATGGTCAATCCGCCGTCGATGGTGATTGTTTCACCAGTAATGTATGTTGCGTAGGGACCTGCAAGGAATACCACCGCTCCGGCGATTTCGTCCGGTCTGCCGGCACGGCGGAGAGGGAGATGGTGTCCCTCGACGTAGTTGGTGCGAAACCATTCCCCGGCGAGCTCGTTTTTCCCGCCGGCTTTGACGGACATCGGGGTATCCACAAAGCCGGGTGCAACTGCATTCACGAGGATGCCCTGGTCCGCAAGTTCCACGGCAAGGGCCCGAACGTACTGTGTAAGTGCGCCTTTTGCTGTTGCGTAGGCGGAAGCGCCTTTCTCGACCCGTTCGCGATGGATGCTTGTAACCACCACGATCCTGCTTCCGAAAGGCATCAGAGGGACGAACGCGCGTGTGCAATGCACGGCTCCCATGAGCATGGTGTCAATGGGAAGCATCCAATCCGCGAGTTCGGAAGTTATGGGATGGGCTGCAGCCGACACGCCTGCGTTATTTACCAGCACGTGGAGCGCACCCCAGCGATCACGGATCAGGTCCCTCGCGTTCGCTACCTGAGCCGCAACAGTGACGTCGGTCGGAATCACAAGATGGTCGCCTTCCGGCATGGCACTGCGGGTTTCTTCAAGCATTTCCTTCCGTCGCCCCAGCAGCCCGACAGACGCTCCTTCCCGTGCAAAGCGCACGGCGATGGAGCGTCCGATGCCGCTTCCCGCCCCGGTGATCACGGCGTTTTTGCCGTCCAATGTGCCCATTCCGTTCCTCAATCGAAATGGTCAATTTCGACCAACACTTTTCCGTTCAATTCGATCCGTACAGGTTGCAGGTATTCCTTCGCAGCGCTTACGTCCAGTTCCATCCCGAGTCCCGTGGCTCGCGGCAGGCGAACCAGCCCATCCGAACCTGGAACCAACGGTGCGGCCACGAGGCGCTTTGCAAGGTCCGACGCGGCAGCAGGGAACTCGAGATACCGGAACATGGATTCGCCAGCGAAGACATGGAACGATGCCGCGAGCGAAAGATGCGATTTGAACGTATGGTTCACATAGATCGCACCGTGATTTCTGGTAAGTACCGCGACATCCCTCGCCGGAGTCAATCCGCCGATGCGTCCCACGTCAATCTGGAGGAAGTCCACCTTTCCGTTGCAGAGGATATCCTGAGCCGTTCGGAAGCGCGCCGCACCTTCGCCCGCAGCTATGGGTACCGGGGGATTCAGCGCTTTCAACTTGCCGTATTCGTCTACCGCGTCCGGAAGGAGAGGCTCTTCCAGCCAGGTAGGCCGGAACGGTGAGAACGCGAGAGCTCTGGCGTATGCGGTTTCGTAATCAGTTCCCCAGGCGACTCCGGCGTCGATCATGATTTCCGCTTCTTCACCCATACCTTCGCGCGCGGCGGCTACCAGGTCTACGTCGAAATCCGCACCGTGTTTCCCCATCGGTCCCCAGCCGAATTTCGCGGCACGGAAGCCCAGTCTTCTCAATCCCCTCGCGCGTTCGAGGGTCTCCTGTGGTGTATCTGCGAACAAAACGGACGCGTAGGGGAGCTTTGGATACGCGATTGCGCTTCCGAGCAGGTGATACACCGGCTCGTCCAACTGTTTCCCGAGCGCATCCCACATCGCAATGTCGGCCGCGCTGTACGCGTGATCGATCTGTTCGATGTCAAGTCCCTGCCTGCGGACCTTCTGATACAACCTTCTGACATCTTCCGGCGTGTCGAGCCGCTCCCCGAGCAAAGATTCCCTGATGTTGATGATGTTCCCGTGCGACATCGGGCAGTAATACGCAGCGAGGCTCACCAGGGGAGACGCGTCGGATTCCCCCCAACCCGTCACCCCGGTGTTCGTTCGGATGCGCACAAGAAAAGTATCCTGCGTTCCATCGGCCGCGTCGGTAATATGGGGCATTGCGAGAATAAACGCGTCAACGTCCGTAATCAGCATCGTCAACCTTTCGAACTGGTCGTGTTGCCGTAATAGCCGGCCTTCTCGTACGACTCGTCCAGAAGTTCGATCACGTGAGCGACGGAAACGTCCATACCTGCTTGACGGACGCCTGCCTGGATCTGCATCTGGCATCCCGGATTAGCCGTCACCAATGTTTCAGCGCCGGTTTCGAACAACGCGCTCAATTTGCGCTGTAACACTTCTTCGGCGATATCGGCGTGGGTGAGATTGTATATGCCTCCGGAGGCACAACATCGATCGGCTCCGCGCAAGGGTCTGAAATCGAGGTCTGGAACTCCTTTGAGGACGTCCAACGGGGCAGTTTTCACCTTTTGGGCGTGGTACAGGTGGCACGGTGCGTCGTATGTGACTTTGCGTCGAATTGGCGCGCCTTTGACGACCCCCGTTCGGGCAAGCAGCTCGGTCACATCGCATACGCGAGATGCAAATCTGTGGGCGC
This sequence comes from Candidatus Latescibacterota bacterium, assembly GCA_022706085.1. Lineage (GTDB taxonomy): Bacteria > Latescibacterota > MWCZ01 > MWCZ01 > MWCZ01 > MWCZ01. The sequence goes on from JAKJDF010000003.1 coordinate 390,172, forward strand.
GCGCAGCGTAGCGGGGGTCGTCTTTCAACAACTCCCCGTATTCTTTCATCAAAGCCGCGCAACCTGCCGCGTTCACAACGATGGGAGTGTCGTTGCTATCCTCCAGAGAATCGATGTTTTTCCTCGCCAGTTCCCTGGCAGCATCTACGAAACCGCTGTGGTCATGGAGAGAGCCGCAACAGGTCTGTGCCTGAGGAACCGTAACCCGAAAACCGTTCACCGCGAGGACGCGTGTGGTAGCCTGATTGACGTTTTTGAAGAGCTCATCCATCACGCATCCGCGGAACTGCACGACAGCTCCTCTTTCAGGAGCTTGCGGTGAAACGGGTGCGAATTCTCCTTTGCGGGGCGGCGGAGGCAGCATTTCAAGTCCCAGGCGGACGATTGATGGCAACCACCGCCACCAGCCGTTCGAAGGGCGCAGATGCCGGATTACACGCATCGGGTATACCGCCGGTCTGAGCAGAGAACGGCGGGGCAGAAGGTAAAGACCCATCCATCGCAACGCGCGCGCAAGCCACCCCATGTCCGACGCGCCCAGCCGTCGCAGATCGTGCCGCGCGGCCTCCATTATGGTTCCATAGCGCACGCCCGAAGGGCAGGCTGTCTCGCACGCGCGGCAGACGATGCACGATTCGATGTGGCGGGTGTATGCCTCATCGGGTGTGATTCTGCCCTCTGCTGCTGCCCGCATGAGGTAGAGCCTTCCGCGGGGAGAATCGTTTTCGTCTCCGAGAACGCTGTACGTGGGGCAATGGGGAAGACAGAAGCCGCAATGAACGCACGCGAGGAGATTATTCTCCTGTTTCTTCACGGCGTCTGGCAACAGACGTTTTCGTTTTCCAAACACGGTTACTTCCAGGCTGCTTCAGATTCCTTCCGCGAATCTGCCGGGATTGAGCACCCCGGAAGGATCGAAGGCTTGTTTCATTCCCTTCATGAGCGAGGCGGCCGTACCGGTCGGCCCCCACACGTCGATGTGCTCTTTCCATCCGGTTGGCAACTTCTGCAGGATGAGCGAACCGCCCGACGACACCACTTGCAGGCGGATTTCTGAGAGCGCGGGCAGAAGTGCTTGCATCACGGTCGCGTCGCAGGGGGTTTCCACCATCAGCGTCGCGCACCCGACGCCAGCGGATGCCGAAAAGTATACGCATTCGGCGGCGTGTCGCAGCGTGTCGGCAACCATCGAGAGAAAAAGTGGAAGCCGCGACGGAACGGTGTTCAGGCGGACAACAATCGGAAATCCCAACGGAAGGTCTGAGACCATCTGCCAGAAAGCGCTCGCTGTCTGCGCGGGGACGGGCGCACGCACGCTCAATTCCAATTCCGAGGCGATCCTTTCCATCTGCATTGTCTGCACGCGCACATCGGCCTCTTCGCCCGCGACCCGGACGCAAAGGCACTGATCTGGCAGGTCGCCTTCCAGGCCCACTTTTCTGAGCGCGTTCTCTGATACGATCTCCAATGAAACCGGATTGACGTTCCTCGCCATCATGCATTCGGCCGTCTTCCAGACCCGATCGATCTCGTCCGATCCACACACCAATGTCATTTCCGTGGCCGGTTTCGGGTAGACCTTCAGACTTACTTGAGTTATGATCCCCAGCGTGCCGTATGAACCGGTGAAGAGACGAGTGAGATCATATCCCGCAACGTTCTTGACAACCTTCCCGCCGCTTTGGATGAGCTTCCCGTCGGGCGTGGCGATCTGGAGGCCAAGGATCCAATCCCGCGGTTGACCGTAACCAAGGCGCAGCGTTCCCGTCTGCGCGGTGGCAACTATTCCGCCGATTGTGCGGCTGCTGGCACCCGGGGGATCGAGAGGCAGGATCTGACCGTGCTCACCAAACACCCTGTTCAGGTTGGAGAGGAGACAACCGCTCTGAACAGTGGCCGTGAGATCGGCTGGCTCGTACTCCTCGAATGCGTTGAGGCGGGCCGTGGAAAGCCAGATGTCTCCCCTGCGGGGCGGGTTACCAATCGAGATTGCAGAACCAGAGCCGATGGGAAGCACTGCCAGCCGTTCCCGCGCGGCAAGTTCCAGCACGGCGGCAACTTGCTGAGAATTGGCCGGTTTGACGAGGTATCTCGGCCGCACACCATCCAATGACGCCCATTCGACGGGCACTTCCGTGACAAAATCGTCGCCGGTAATCCGCGCAAGAGGAGTTCTCATTCCCGTTACCGTCAATCCAGTGATGCCGTCAGTGTCGTCAGTAGCGTTTCATTGCCGGTTCAACGGCCGTGCACCAGCTGTCGATGCCACCTTCCAGGCTGATGACGTTTCTAACACCGTGCGCGATTGCCATGGCGCAGGCCTGGCGACTGCGCCCTCCGTGGTGGCAATGGAAGACGTACTCCTTGTCGGGCTCAAGAGCGTCTATCCACCCTGAAATCTGGCTCAAAGGGCGGAGAAGGGCTCCTTCGATGTGGCAAATGTCCCACTCGTTCTGCTCGCGGACGTCTACCAGAACGAAGTCCTTTCCGTTTTCGAGCAATTCCTTCAATTGAGCGGGCGTAATTGTCCTGATCTCCGCCATGCCTTTCCTCGTGGAAAGTTTTCGATCGAAAGGGACAAACCAAAGGTACATGCGCTCAGCAGGGATTCCTAGGCCGCAGCACCTCGCGCGGGGTTGTTTGCCACTGTTTCGTGTCGTCGGTAAATTCTGAACATTGTCCCGAGTCGGGACACCCAGGTTTTTGCCGATTCAGTAATCCGCCTCACGTGCAGGAGCGTGCTCCATGGAAACAGCAAAAGTGACGATATCGGCCGGTCCACACGACCGACATTTTGTTCCAATTCGAACTCGTATCCCCGTGCCGCCGGGTGCCCGTTCGGTGGTCCTCGCGCCATACATGGCGAACCCTCCCAAAAAAGGGTACATCCCCGCGCCTGCTATGGTGGCGCAACTTGGCGAACGAGGAGCGGACGGGACAGCAGAAGTGACGTTCATTCTGCCCTATCTGGCGAGGAATGCCGCCGCGACATTCCAGATCACTTTTCTGCCCTCACAAGCCGACGAAAAAGCGATTCTTGCGCCGCAACCCGACGGCGACATTGAGATTACTATCTCTGGCACTCGCCTCGGCCGTTACCACGCTGACAAGAAATGGGCGAGGCCTTTCCTGCATCCGGTGATGGGGCCGTTCGGGCATTCCGTTACCCGAGGGTGGCCTGTGGAACCTCGTGAGAACGAATCGCAGGATCACCATCATCATAAATCGTTGTGGGTCGCGCACGGGAGTGTGAACGGCGTTGACAACTGGTCGGAGGAGACGGGACACGGGAAACAGATTCAGAAACAGGTGCTGAGCCGCCAGAGCGGACCGGTGTTCGGCGTGCTGGAAACGGTGAATGACTGGGTTGACAACTCCGGCAAGAAGGTGTGCGAAGACCGACGGAAATGGTGCTTCTGGGCGATGCCGCAAGGCCTGCGCATGGTTGATCTCGAAGTTGAGTTCCGTGCCAGCGAGGGTCCCGTCGTATTCGGCGACACGAAGGAAGGCGGTATCATCGCCGTCCGGGTTGCGACGTGCATGGATGTTCCCCGAACGGGGCGTATTACGAATGCTGATGGCGGGACAAACGAACCGGAGACATGGGGCAAGAGGTCGCCCTGGTGCGATTACTCCGGTCTCGACGAAGGCGGGAATGAGGTTGGGATCGCACTTTTCAATCATCCCAAAAGCTTTCGGTATCCAACCTACTGGCACGTTCGTAATTATGGCCTGATGACTGCCAATCCGTTCGGGTTGAGCGAATTCTACGGCGACAAATCCCGCAACGGTTCCCACACTCTGGGCGCGGGTGAAACGCTTGTGTTCGCGTACCGGGTGTACGTGCACGCGGGCGACGTGGTGGGCGGGCAGGTGGCCGACGCGTTTCACGGCTACATTAATCCCCCGTCCGTCAGCGTGGTTCCCTGAGAGAGGCGAACTGAACCAATGGAGAGAAGCCGGTGACGAGGAGTCCAGGGCGCAAGGCTTGACCTGAACATCCTTTTCGGTTACACTCAACTGCACATTTTCCTGCACCGACTCTGCCCGTCGGTGCAGGTTTTGTTTTACGTTTCCAAACGGGCAGCCGCGGAAAGGCGGGCAGAGTGGCCATAATCAGGGAGTTCGTTTGATGAACAGCATCTATATGACCCGGGAAGGACGAGCCAAGCTGGAAGAAGAGTTACGCTTTCTCAAAGTCGAAGAACGTCCCCGGATCAAGCGCCAGATTGTGGAAGCCCGGGAGAAAGGCGACCTTACCGAAAATGCAGAGTACGACGCTGCGAAGGAGGAGCAGGGACGCCTGGAAGCGAAGATCGCGAAACTCCAGGATCAGCTTTCCCGCGCGATCGTCCTTGACGATCAGAGTTTGCCTGAGGGTAAGGCGCACATCGGGCGTCGGGTGGATCTGGAGGACCTGAACACCGGTAAACGGTTCAGTTACACACTCGTATCCGAGGCGGAAAGCGACTTCGCGTCGGGGAAAATATCCACGGGCTCGCCAGTGGGGAAGGGGCTTGTGGGACATGGGGCCGGGGAGGAGGTTACGGTTCAAGTGCCTGCGGGGACAAAGCGATTCCGCATCCTCCGCGTTGTTTCCTCGGCAGATGCGCAATAGGGTTGCGCTCGTTGGTCAGTGACGCTGCTTAACCTACTGAGATTCTTTCCCAACCGGGGCGAGTCTGCACTCGCCGGGCAGATATCGGTATCTGCCGCCGGCCGGTCCCAGATAATCGCCGTTCTCTTTGCGCCATGCAGCAGCGACGCGAAATTCGTGGGACAGAGCAGAGAAAAGCGAACACGTTTCCGTGGTTGATCCGTCCGGACAGTCATCGAGGCGCTCCGGACACCTCACAAAAAGCCCTGGTTCACCGCTCAAAGCGTAGTTCAGCTGCGTGACGTCGCCCGTTTCCTCGGCGACAAGTTGACGGAATGTCCATTCCCTGTACCGCGGGAAGGCCTGCCATATAACCCCGGCGGAGACTGCCACCAGAACCACTGCCTCGACGGGCGTCAGCGCGAACCATCCCAGAACCCAGCGCAGCCGGAACAAACGCCTCCTCTCGATCATTCGATTCAAAGAGCGAGGATCTTCGTGCACAGGGCCTCGGTATTGATGATGGCCCTTGAGTCAAGAAGAACGCCTGGCAGCCTCGGTATGTCCTTCTGGACGTCACTTCGGCCGACCTCGAGAGGAACCGAGACGAACCACTGCTGGAGTCTGTACTGCGCGTAGAGCCGGTATTTCCCCGGGGGGACATCGGAGAACGAGAACCTGCCATCGAGCCCCACCGGCGCGGCCATTACGCGCTTGGGCGTGGCGGAACCGTTGGCGCCGGCGAACATGATTCGCTTTTGCTCCGCCCGGACCGCCCGGAGGCTGTCCATCGATGTCTGAAGTCGTCGGTGGATTGCCTCAGCTGAGTCCCGAAGCTCGTCCTTGAGCTTGTCCAACCCGGCGGCCAACTCCGGTGCAGTTGCGGGCCTGCATTCGACGACAATTCCTTGGAAAATGGAGTCAAACGGCGTCAGAGCAGTGATCTCACGACGGGGCGGCAGGGTGACTGAAGTCGGGATCTGCCCCCGGTTCAAGACGTTGATCTTCTCGCGAAGTACTCCCAGTTGGATGAGAGCGGGTAGCTGTCTACGGAGGAATTCCACGTCCTTGCCAAGAAGCGCGAGAGTTACAAGCCGTTCGCGTTCTTTCAGATCGTATTCCAATTCGGGTGAATCGTGAACGAGCCACACCTCTCCCCATTGGGCGTTCCCCTGCAGGCCGGGAGGAACATACATCGTTCCCTGGACACGGGCGCGCCGGGTGCCGCACGAAGAAAACAGCAATATGCCGACAAGCGCCGCCATGCATGCACACGCAATGTGCGGTATGCGGGTTTCACCATACGCCGCATTCGAGCATCGTTTTTCGAATCGCGCCATAGCGAATCTCCTGACGAGCACTGATGTCTTACGCTGAAGCGGCTTGCAGGCCGCTGGTTTTCAATTGCAGTCCAAATTCCTCTGTGTTCTCAATCCCCGCGTGTGGCTTTCGCAGGTCCGCCGCTGATACGCGCCAGCAAACGGCCAAAAAAGCCGTCAGCGGCAAGATGACTGAAAAGCCCCACGATGGCCGCGAGGTAAAAAGGCAACCCCGCCGAAATCTTTCCGAAATCTGGCGTCCGCAACCACCGCCCGTCGTCCGAAACATACAGAGGTAACAGAACGATCGGAAGAGGAACCAGCACGGCGGCCCACACCTTGTGCGTCCACCCCCTGTGGTTTCCAAGCGCGGGCAGAATCCCGACGAGCCCAATTACCGCGGCCATTTTCCACTGGCTGCGCGCGATACTGTATAACGAGAAAGCGAGCAGCACGCGGTAAAATACTTTCCTCCCGCGGCTGGCGGTGTCGACGTCGGGCCAAAGTGCCGCCAGCACTGCCACGGCAAGCTGAGCGACGAACCCCCAGCCGCTCAGGACGAACCACCCGCCGCGGTTACCAACCAACCGAGGCAGAAGCAGAGAAGTCGCGACCGCGAGAATCAGGAACCATACGACTCCGGCAACCACATGCCCACGGAATTCGCTCACGGCAATCCCCGGGTGCGTCTCGGAAGCTCTGTCGGCACCCTCAACGAAGCAATGTACATCGTTTTCCCGCCTTCACGCAAATATGGTCAGGGCGTGCGCTCCCCACGTACCGGCCGACATAACGCCAACGGGAGCGACACAATCACGGCGAGCATGGCAGCTGGGTGCCAATATGGCAGATCCAGCAGGCACGAGACGAGCGCCACGTCAGCGCACGCGACGAACACGGAGATAAGCCAAACGACTCCGAGCAGCGAACCACGGGTCGATACAGCAAGAAGAGGCAGGACCACAAGCGCGTACGGAGCGGGAGCCAGCGCAAAAGCCTGAAACGCGGGGTAGGTGCGCCCGCCCAACCACTCGACTGCGGGGAATCCGACTCCCGCTGCACAGAAGGCCAGAACTGCCGCGAGAGGCCAGCCGGAACGGGGGAGGCGAATCCGTGTTCTGCCGAGGATGGTGTCTGCAAATCCGAGCGCGCTCGAAAGCAGGAACACCGCGCCCCAGAAGAGGATGATTTCGTGGTTCTCGCCAGCGTGTCTTCCGAGGGTTGGGTAAAAAAACAACCCTGTTGTGAGAGCAGAGCTTGCGAACACTGCTTTCAGTGCCGTGCTGGCCCACGGTGCGCCCCGAATGAGGTCCACCAGGGACCAGACAAAGGCAAGCGTGAGAACGGCTCGCGTGCCTTGATAGGAGTCATTGAGGTTCGCGAGGAACTCCGCGTACGTGCTTTCGGACATGCGCGCGTGCCTGAATCAGGTGTTGCCAGTCGCGAGCGCGCTGAGTGTCCGGCGCAGCGACGCTAACTGAACCGGGTTCCACTTGGAGTTGCGCGCCGCACGGACGGCCTCCTCCAATGCCTCGGTGAGAATTTCTGAACGGTTTACGTCACCAGCAATTCGCGCTGTTTCCGCCGCATTTTGAACCGCCCACATACGAGCGTAGTCCTCGATGCCGATGCGTATCGCCTGGACGCGAACGCTTGGGACTGGCACGCGTGCTCCGCCGTACACCATCTCCCAATCATTGTTGTTCGGATTTGGCCCCTGCCAGAGGTCCACGCCCCTGGTGCAGTACGACCAGTAACCGACACCGGTAAGGCCGAGTTCCCAGGCGGTCCAGATCATCTCCCAGTAGTACTTCACTCCCACCATATCCTTGACGCCGCCATACGCTTCGTAAGTCCACAGTGTTTTTCCCGTGGTCTTGAGGTAGTTGTAACGTTCCCTCGATGCCTCTGTAAGGACTGATCCAAAACTCAACTGGAAAATGTCAACGACGTCAATCACCCGTCGCAGGTCAGCGACCGTCATACCCTTGAAAGGATCGGTGTACACCTGGACCCGGGGGTCTATTCGCTTGAACAGTCTGGCCTGGTATTCCAGCTCGTCAATGAGCTTGCCGCCGAGCAGCCCTGGCTCATCTACCGGGTAGAACGCCCAACTCTCGTACCCGAAGCCCTTCTCCGCAAGGTGAGTTACCCACAGCGGGAGATACTGCGAAAACGCGCGCTCCCACTCCGGGGTGTGGGAACTAGGTGCGTCGGAGGCCGGGTGAAGGCCGCCGGGACTGATGAGCATCATATCGGTGGGCCGCAGTCTGTCCAGGATCCAATCGTGCTCGGACCAGTCTACTTCGCCTTGCAGGTTGCCTGCATTGTCGTACGCCACTTTCGGCAATCGCGTGATGACGAATACGTTGGTGTGATGCGCCTGCATATCGCGGATTGTAGCTTCCTCGATGTCGCGCAACGGGGAGGAGTGAGGGTAACCCCAGTTGCAGAAGCGAACGGGCATCTGTTCCGGTAACTCGAAGGAGGAAACCGTCCAATGGATGGGAATCTCCCACGTAGTGCCCGCAGGAGTAAGCGCCCTCAAATGGAGCGCCGTCGAATACTCGCCAGCCGGGAGATCACCGGTGTCAACATCTACCCACAATCGTGCAGAGCTGGTGGCTGAAACCCCTACAAGGCCCGCTTCGCCGAGGTCGGGCAGGGCGTCGGGTCCCATTTTTGACGTTGATGTCGGTACCCAGGTGACCTTCCGCAATGTAAGATGGGTGACCGCATCAATTCTCTGGCCGGTGGGGCACGCAATCCGGTCAAGAGACGCGCGAATCTCGAGGGGTACGTCAAGCAGGTTCGCGATCTGCACGACAAAGACCTCGTGTCCCCGCATGTCTGTCGTCAGAGTGATCCGTGGAGCGCAGTCCCCGGCAGGCACATCGAGCTCCGGCGCGAAGGCGCTCCAGGGGTCTTCCACAATCCACGGTAAGAACTCGGTGGGGGCGTCTCGTTCCGCCGTCAACGCAACTCGTCTCTTCTGCAGCTCTGCTTCGCGGCGGAGTCGCCCGAGGAAGTGCCTGATTTCTCCGACAAATGCGCGGCGTTGTTCACAGGAACTTGTTTCGTATTGAGGCAGACGCTCCAGAATATCGTGCCACGTGAGCTTGCGTGTGCGCGTTCCCCGTGCGAGGTCGTTCGTGATGCCGTACCCACCGGCAATGCCTGAGAGGTGCTTCAAAAGGCGCTCAGCTTCGGCCTGCTCATCCTCAAAAAGGGTTACGGAGAACTGGCTGGAAGAGGCGCCGATCGGGGTACGATCGGCGTCGCGATACATCGTTGCCTCCACCGTGTATTCGCCGCAGGCGAGGATTTCGAACTCAACCGTGCGGTCCGAATCCGCAACTCCGAAGTGCGTGACCCCGTCAGCACCCAGGAGTGAAACGCTGGCGTACGTCCCCGACGGAAGGTCGTAATCAAGGGTGTTTGACCCGAGCTGCAATTGATTCTTCGGCCCGGCCACAGCAGGAAGATCACGGAGTTTCTCAGTTTTTCTGCCGAGCAGATTCCCGGTGCGCAGATTGCTGGCGCGCCCATCGAATCCGCCGCGGCTTGTCGGCCAATCCGTCTTGCCTCCAAGGCATTTGAAACAACTCAGGGCTCCAGTGGTAGCGTTCACTGTGAAGATTTCAATTATTCCATCGCCGTCCAGATCAGCGGCAACGGGTGCCCCGATCATCGTACCCTCAAGACGGTAATTCTCGATCTGCACCCCCTCAGAATCGAAAACACGGAGAACTGTTCCGGCGCGTTGAACGAGCAGCGATTCCAACTTGCCGTCGCCGTCAATATCTACCAGTGAAGGCGCAAATGGTTGGTCACCATCTCCCGAATCCATGTTTGCCCAGATGAGCGTGCCATCCGACGCGACGGCCTGGATCGCACGACCGGCGTTGACAAATACGATTTCCGTAACGCCATCGGCGTTAATATCGCCCGCGGCAATGCCGATTTCGAGGCTTCCGGCTCCCGCGCCACGGCAAGTCCACTCGACCTCACCCTCCGGAGTGATGCAGCGAAGGACGTCGTCCATAGACCCTGCGAGAACTCGTGGGCCTTGCCCGAAATCAACCAGTATCGGTGCGGAGAATTCAGCGGATGCATCTGTTTTGACGCGCCACAGGAGTTTTCCATCGAAGTCGATGCAGTAGATGAACGAATCTCCTGCACAGAAGACGATTTCATCCTCGCCGTCGCGATCGATATCACCTATCGCCGCGGGCCCCACGGCTCGCACGTTCGTGTGGAACTGCCACGCATGGTCCCCGGAATCCAGCGCAAGACCGGTGACACGCCCCTTCGCATCAGTCACGATGACACGGGAAACGCTCCCGCCGAACGCTATTCCTATGCTGTTGAAGGGGCTGGTCTCGGCCTCGACGTCGGACGCCCAGACGAGCGTACCGTTGTCTGAAAGGCGGATCGCCTTTCCCGCTTCCGTGGCCGCGAGCACGCATCTGTCGGGACTTTCCCCGGAGGACACGGAAACCCACGTCCCCAACTTCGAACCTACCGGCGTTCTCCAGTGCTCATTGCGATCTGAATCGATAGCGACTATGTGGCCCGATTTCGTTCCGCAGACCAGGAGTGTTCCGTCCTGCGTGGGGAGGACTGCCGGACAACCCAGAAATCCGCCAGTTCCGAACGTCCACAGATGGGTGAGTGAACTCATTGCGTTCCCTCCGGTCTGAGGTTTCATCGCAAAGCCAGAACATCAACCATGTCGTACAACCCTTGTGGTTTGCCGACAACCCATTTTGCAGCACGGAGTGCCCCCATCGCAAACGTGTCGCGGCTCTGGGCCCGGTGGCGCAATTCTACTGACTCGCCGACGCCCCCGAACAAGACGTCGTGCTGGCCGACGATATCCCCCGCCCGCAAGGAGTGCATCCCGATCTCATGAATGGGACGTTCGCCGGTGATGCCGGCCCTTCCGTGGCGGACGGATTTTTCGAAATCCCAGTTCCATGTTTTCGCTACTGCTTTTGCCAGTGAGATGGCGGTCCCGCTGGGCGCGTCGCATTTCTGTGTGTGGTGAGCTTCCACTATCTCGCAATTGAACCGCGGTCCGAGAAGACGCGCCGCTTCCTCAACCAGGCGCAAAAGCACGGTGACGCCTACACTGAAATTGCTTGTCTTCACGACTGCAATCCCTCGCGCTGCATCTTTGAACGCCTGTTCCTGCTCAGACGACAGGCCCGTAGTTCCCAGCACAAGCGGCTTTGCTGAGGCCCTGCAGATGGCGACCTGCTCCACCGTGGCTTCGGGGTCGTTGATGAAGGCAATTGCGACGTCTGCGCCTTTGATGGCATCAGCCAGATTGTCGACGACGGGAACCGAAAGACGCCCGACGCCCGCTATTTCGCCAGCGTCGCAACCGATTGCCGGGTTGCCAGGTTTCTCCACAGCTCCCGCGATATTGACTTCGGTGTCTTCGTGAGCCAGGGCAATGACGCGCCGACCCATTCTTCCTGCCGATCCGCATACTGCGATTCGCACCATGAACCTCATGCTCCTGTTGTCGTGTGGCGCCAGGCCGCGGGTCCCGAAGTGGACCCGATTCGTGCATTCCTAGTATAGGACCGGACTGGCGATTGGAGGAAGTGCTCTGCTCGCTGCGAATTGTCCGGTTTGGGTGCGATAGTGCATTACTGGCAAGATAATGCAGTTATTGCATTATACACTGTTGCGGAGCGGTGTCGGAAAGCGCAGCAGTGTCCTTTTTATGGGCAACAATCGCCGAAGCGCAACAATGGCACACTCGTTGCATGCTGGAAGTCCTGGTTCTTCGAAGTGCGAGCGTTAGTCTGAGCACGGAACCCTGGAAAAAGCCTGTCGCGCAAAGCGAGGGCGAACAACAAGAAAATGGAAAGACTCAAAGGAGCGAACCATGACGTTATACAGTCAGCCCAACGCGTTCGGGATCACCGGAATTTCCCAATGTCCCATATACGACCCTGGTTGCGGTTCACGCGACGATTGGTTCGGGTTGTCGTCCGAATCTCCCGTGTTTACCGACATGTCTCACATTGCAGAGCTGGCAGCGCTCGACCTCCGGTCAAGGGGGAAAACGCGCAATCTCAGGAATGCCGAGGATCGGGAAAAGGTTCTTTCCAAAGATCGTCGGGGGCGGGGGTGGTCTCATCCGTCAGAGCGCGACCGAAACTGATGTGAACGCCCTTCATGAAAGGAAAGGAACCGTGGCCTAAGTGGCACGGTTCCTTTCCTTTTCCTGGTTGCGCTACGCATCCACGATTTCGCCACTCCACCATTCCCGCAGAGTGGGCAGATCAACAGCGCCCCGCCGCAGCACCAGCAGTGTGGCCCCGACGGGCCGCACAAGCGTTGACGGGAGATCTCCCGGCGCGCGTTCTCCCTCAAACACCCCCGCGAGGCCTTGGGGGAACTGAGCTTCCACCTCTTCCGCCGTTCGCGCGGGCGGCATGTTCTGACGGTTTGCGCTTGTCGCCGTGATGGCGCCTCCCGCGGAATCAGCGAGCATCCTCGCGCCGGGGTGGGAAGGTACGCGGACCGCGACGGTACCAGTCCCGCCGGTAATCACGCGCGCGACCGAGTCTTTCGCCGGGAGTACGACCGTGAGCGGCCCGGGCCACGCGAGGGAAATCAGGCGTACGGTGGCGGGGGTCAAGGAAATTGCGAAGCTGGACACCACTTCGGCCTTTCCGAGGATGAGGCTTACCGGTTTGTCGGTGTCTCTTCCTTTCAGTCTGACGAGGCGAGTCAGCGCCGCCATATCGGACGGGAGGACGGCGAGCCCGTAGAAGGTTTCTGTCGGGTACGCAACTACCTCACCGCGGCGGAGGGCGGCAGTGGCTGATGCAAGGGACAAAACAGGCAGTGGCATGATACGTGCCTCTCCATTTGCGCAAGGATTTTCTGCAGGACAGGGAATTGACATCACCATGATCACGGAGTAACATTCGCAAGTCTTGATGATGCGGACAAGGGCTTCTGGAGAGCGGAGCATCCTTCACGCGTAACCGGTACGATTGCCGGCTCCGGGCGCGGCGGAGGAAAATCTGATTTCCATGGGTGTTCATAACGACGCTGTAAGTTCCGTTTTGTCGGGGGCGGGACCGTTTTGCGGGAGTGAAGGTTACTATGAGCGTTCCACTTGGAGATTTCGTCAGTTACTTGAACGATTACCTGCGGATCGACGAGATACCCGACTCAGAAGAGGCTCTGAACGGGCTTCAGGTTGAGGGTGCTGCAGATATCCGGAGGGTGGCGGTAGCCGTTGATGCATGCCTCGCGACCATCGCAGGTGCGGCGCTTTGGGGTGCGGACATCATGCTCGTGCACCACGGACTTTTCTGGGGGCCCAAGGCGCCTCTGACCGGGGGCCAATATCGCCGTTTTTCAGCACTTGTTCGCCACCGCATAGGTGTTTTCAGCGCGCATCTTCCGCTCGACCTGCACCCGGAAATCGGGAACAACATGATGCTGGCGAAGGCGATAGGCTTGCAGGTGACGGGCACGTTCGGCAGGCAGAACGGAGTGGACGTTGGCATATATGGTCGCCTGGAGGTGGACCGGTCCGATCTCGTTCGAAGAATCGAGGCTGCGCTTGAGGTTGATTCTGTGCCTCATGTCCTCGAGCACGGGCTCTGGCAGACGTCCACGGTCGGGATTATTACCGGCGGCGGCGGGCGCTTCGTCAAAGAAGCTGCGCACGCGGGGATCGACACATTCATCACGGGCGAGGGGCCGCATTTTTCCGCATTGGAGGCGGAAGAGTTAGGAATGAACGTGATCCACGCGGGCCATTACGCCACGGAAAAACTCGGTGTGAAAGCGCTGGCGGCCCACGTGGCAGACAGATTTGGCGTAGAAACCGAGTTCATCGATCATCCCACCGGAATCTGACGGTTCCACCGACGTTGGAGTCCAAGAAGGCCGTGCACAATTTGCACTAACGCGTCGTTTTCAGTGCAAAATAGTGTGCCGAAATTGCCTTCCAGTCTTCGTACAAAATGCGTTTCGTGCGGGTGACTTCTTTCGGCATTCCCCAGAGCGCTTCAGCCGGGTGGCATGTCGTTTTGACGGGGATTCCTTGGAAGACGCCGCAATCTTGGCCGTCAATAGCCGGTTGGGCGATGCCAGAGCGAACCAGCGCTTCGCCCGTGCACAGACCAAGTGCGACAATGATTACGGGTTGAATCACGGTTACCAGAGCCTGCAATCTGCCCCGGCAGGCCCGTATTTCCGCGGCACCCGGGCGTTTCCCTCTTTTGCTCCGGCACCCGACGAGCGCCGTCACACACACAGGTTCTGCCGCGAGATCCACTCCAGGGGCTGAGAGAATTCGATCCAACAGAGCACCGGTTTCTCCGGCGAGAATCCGCTCTTCCCATTCCTCGTACCCCGTGATACGGTCGGCAATCAGCATTAACCCGCCCTGCTCGGAGCGTGATGCGCAAAGAACGCGTCTGCGGGCATCAGCCAGGCTGCACCTGTGGCACCGGGCAAATTCACGATATAATTCCGAGAGACTCCCAGGAACGGCAGACATCTCGAGAAGAGGGAAACCCGTCGACACCACGGACATCACGCCCGAAGCTGCGAGAGTGCCGCAGCGGGGTCTTTGCTGCGGAAAACAGAGGTGCCTGCGACTATGACGTCTACCCCGGCATCACGTACCAGCTTCGCCGTTTCCGGGTTTATTCCGCCATCAACCTGGATTTTCGTGGTCAAATTGCGGCCGTCAATTGCCTCGCGGAGCGAACGAATTTTCGGTACCGCCTCCGGCATAAACTTCTGGCCGCCGAAACCGGGTTCCACTGACATTAAAAGCACGAGGTCCAGGCTTTCGAGATAGGGCAACACGGCGTCGACAGGTGTCGCAGGTTTTATGCTTATCCCGGCTTTCACTCCGAGCCCTTTGATCTCGCGTATCGTTCGAACCACATCTTGGACAGCTTCGACGTGGAAGGTGATGAGGTTGCTGCCCGCTTCAGCGAAGCGTGGCGCGTAAAAGGCCGGGTCTGTAATCATGAGGTGTGTATCGAGCGGAAGCGGCGTGAGACTCCGAATCGCAGAGACGATGAACGGGCCAAAAGTGAGATTTGGGACAAAATGGCCGTCCATTACGTCGAGGTGGAGCCAATCTGCACCGGCCTTTTCCACTCGAAAAATCTCGTTGCGCAGATCGGCAAAATCGGCCGCCAGAAGTGATGGAGCAATGAGACGTGTTCGCGCCAGCGACATGAACCAGTTCCTCGGCATTGGGGACTCATAAAAATTTGAACGAGATAAAAAAATACAGCTTCATTGGATGCCGTGCACAGTGACTCTTGACAACGCGTTCGCTATTGCATACGATGGTTCGTGTCGAGACGAATCCGGAGGCGCCCCGGCGCAACAGATTTCGCGGTGTTGCAAGGGCGAGGAAAGGACGGTGGCAAGAACTATTTTGGGCAAGCCTTTTATTGGCGTGGCTTTTGCATTACGCGACGCGCAGGTAATGTCGACGAAGGAGGAAAGCCAATGGGTTTGTTGTACGAGAGAGATCGCCGGGTCGCAAAGGACAAGAATTTTCCGGAAATCAAGGAAACCGACACGATGAAGCGTTCCGGGTTGGTTGTTGTTCCCACCCGGGAACATGATATTGAGGAATTCACGGAAGAATGGGACGAACTCGATCTGTTTGAAGATGAAATCGTGGACGAGGACGTCGACCCGGAAGAAGTGGACGAAGAAGCGTTCTAGCCCGCAGGGGTTGCGAGTCTGGCTACGCAACCCCGTTACGGACAGCGAATGGCGTTTGAGCAAGTGTTCGAAAAGTAACAATGCCAGCGGCTTTTCGAGGCTCCTGCCAAATCCCTCCTTTTTGCACTCGCCTGGTTATTTGAGCCCGTCTATTATCGGTTCGGCAGCTTTCAGCCAACTGTGCGCAGGATCGTCCTTTGGGCATAAGGTCCTGCTCGTCGGTCCCGCCATGAACCAGAGGTAATAAAGCTGATAACCGGGTGCGGCAGCCACCGGGTGATACCCCCTTGGCAATATGACCGTGGAATTGTGTTCTACCGCGTAGCTGACGTCAAGAGACCGGTCATCCGTATAGATCCGTTGGAAGCCGAACCCTTGTTGAGGTTTTAACTGGTAGAAGTAGATCTCTTCCATTTTCACTTCGTCCGGCGGGTTGTCCACCTCGTGCCTGTGCGGTGGACTGGAAGACCAGTTCCCCGGCGGATTGATGGTTTCTCCAACCACTATGTGTCCGGCATTGAAGGACCCATCGATTATGTCTCTGACGTGCCGCGTCCAGTTTGCCCGCCCCACCGTTTTCGTTTTGACCTCCTGCGGGGCGATCAACGCGGGTTCACGCTGCAGAGTCGATCTGGAGAAACAGACAGCCAGAGAAAGAGGTCCGGGTCCGGCGCAATTGACCACAATCTCGCTGTGGCATGGGGCATACACAGTGGCGGCGTTGCCGGAGAACACATCTCGCCGGCCGCCGATCCGTTCGAAAGTCGAATCGTTGACCTTGATGGACGCCGTCCCCGAAAGAATCACGAGTGCGGCTTCTTCGCCGTCCAAACAGAAAAAGTGTGATTCTTTTTCGTCAAGGCACACCAGCGAGAAACGCAGCAACTCCAGCGACGGGTGATTGGGCGGGACGATGACGTTTTCCCCGTGGCGCAACGTTTTGCGTATGTGGAAATCCGTCTGAGTTTTTGACATTCATTTCCTCCTGGTATCTAGTGGTAGCGTACGCCGATTTCGTCGAGAAGTCGCTTAAGTGCCTGCGCCGCGGTCTTGAAGGCCAACGGTCCGGAATAACCCCCGGCTGGGCCGGCGATTTTCAGGTGGGGTTCCAACGAGAGAAAACCTTCCCATCCGGACGCCAGTTTGTCGCTCAGGATCGCTTTGATTCCCCCGTCCCCCTCGCCTGCGGGCGTTACACGGCCGTCTGCCTGTTTGGCATCTTTGATGTGAAAGTAGAGGACATCATTCTTCAGTATTGGCCACGCGTCCTCAAATGGGCGCACGCCAGCCTGAACGAAGTTCGCCGGATCGAAAATCGCACGAAGCGACGGGCTGTTGATAGTATCGAGCAGATCTCTGCATTGCTCCGGTTTTTCCCCGTAGATGTGTCGTTCATTTTCGTGCCCCAGGACGATCCCTTCGGCGGCAGCCATCTCGGTCAGCACCCTGACCCGCCGCATGACTTCATCCCGGTGCGCGGTCACGGGTTGGTCTTGCGGAACGTAAAAACTGAAGATTCGTATGTAGGGCGTGCCGAGGAATTTCGCCGTCTGAATAAGCACCTCGCAATCACGCACGTGCGGCCCGAAATCGTCATCAACCTTGATTTTGCCGAGGCCGGAACCGAGCGAGGAAATGCGGAATCCGCGCCGTTGCGTTTCCTCCTTGATTTTGTGCCGCTGTTCTTCGCTCAGCTTGTGGACACCTGTGTTCCAGACCGCCCGTAACTCGATGTGGCGAATTCCTTCGGATTCCATCACGTCCATTTGTTCTTTCAAGTCGGGCGATATCTCATCTCCAAAACCGGTCAGAGTAACCATTTTCCTATTCCCTCCTTTGCGAGAGATGAATCCTACGCCCTTCGCCGGGTAATGTGTGGCGGCGCATCCCAGTTGCACACAGTCGAGAGCGGAGCTGCGAGGAGCTGTGAAAAATAGGTCGCGACAGGAATGATATCCTGAAAACCCGCTTCGTAGTCGGGTTGAGGCAATGTCTGAAGCAGAAGTCTGTCCCGCCCTTTCGATTTCTCCAGCACGAGACTGAACACATACCAGGAGGAAGGGGCATCCGGGTCAGTGCGCCTGAGGTATTGCCGGCCCACGAGGCGCAGACCGCGCACGTCGTGCGGCTGCCAGGTGTGGGTGCGGAATTGCCGCAGACAAACGAGAGGCGGCTCGTGAGTCGTCATGATTACTTTCGGCACAAATCGCAGTGCGAGCGGCAACGCGACGATCAGCCCGAAGGTAGCGCAAATGAGGCCGATCCCTATCAGGAGGAAGTCAAGCCAGTTGAGAGTTGCCGAGGCGCGGTAGTTTTCGTACGCGGTTCGCGCGAAAAGGAGAACACCGATGCACGCAAGCCCGACGCTGAAAAAGAGGCCGAACCACAAACGAAACCGCGATTCCGGCATCCGCTCCATGCGCAAGCCCGCGCGCGGGTCGTAAGAAACCACCCGCATCGTGCCTTTGAACGTGACAGCCTGAGGAAAGCGCAAGCCTCACCCCCCCACGGCGGTTATCGAGGACAACTGCCGCTGGGCATTCACAAGCTTCGCGTACACACCTTCTTTGAGCAGCAATTCGTCGTGTGTTCCGAATTCGACGACCTGCCCGTCCTCGATCACAAGCAGGCGGTTTGCGTTTTTGAGCGTGCTCAGACGGTGGGCGATAGCAAAAACCGTTCGTCCTTTCACGAGCCGCGCAATAGCATCCTGGATCTGCTGTTCGGTTTCGGTGTCTACGTTCGAGGTGGCTTCATCGAGAATGAGAATCCGCGGGTCGTGAAGAATAGCCCGCGCGATCGAGATGCGCTGTCGCTCGCCCCCGGAAAGCCTGGTGCCGCGCTCGCCAACCTGAGTGTCGTAACCATCAGGGAATCGGACTATGAATTGGTGAGCGTTGGCCGCGCGCGCGGCGCGAATAATCTCATGCACTGTCGCGTCGGGTTTCGCGTATGCGATGTTCTCCTTTACGGTGCCGTGGAAAAGGAAAGGTTCCTGAGGTACGATGCCTATGAATCGGTGCCAGTCTTCCTGCCGAACGTCCCGCAGGTCAATCCCGTCAACCCGCACGACGCCTTCCTGCGGGTCGTAGAAGCGGCAGATCATATTGATGATCGTTGTTTTGCCGGCACCGGACCTTCCAACGAGCCCGATCATTTCCCCCGGTTGGATATCGATGGAAATGCCCTTGAGCACCGGTCTGAGGGGGTCGTACCCGAAACGCACGTTCTCGAGCCGGATTTCACCCCGTATTTCGTTCAATTGAATCGGGTTGGGGCTGTCTTTCACGTCGGGAGCAGTGTCGAGGATTTCGAACACCCGTTCCGCAGCGGTAAGATCCCGCGTCAGCCACTCGTTCATCCTTGCGATCATCTGGATTGGCCGGTAGAACATACCGAGATAGCTGAAGAACGCGAGAAGAGTCCCAAGGGACATCGTTCCGTCGATCACGTTGCTGCCGCCTACATACCAGATGATGAACTGTCCGAGCATCGTGAGGAACGTGATCGCGGGGAAGAATGTCGCCCACGTCATTTCGGCTCTCGTCTCGGCGGAGACGAGGTCCCAGTTCCTTGAGTTGAAACGGGCGATCTCCTGCTCTTCCTGGCCAAAGGCCTTCACCACGCGAATGCCGTTCAGCGAGTCATTCAGAGTTGCCACGAGGCGCGCACTTCGCGCCCATGCCCTTCCGAAGAGCGAACGCATGAACCGCCAGAAGTTTTTGCTGACGTAGATGACAATGGGAAGAGGCACCAGAATGGCCAGCGTAAGCTGCCAGTTCATCGAGAAAAGTATCATTCCGATGAAGACAAGCAGAAACAAGTCGATACCCACGTGAGGCACGCCGTTCACCAGAAATCCCTGAACATGAGCGGTGTCGTGTGTGACACGGCTTATGAGAGCTCCGGTGCGACTCTTGTCGAAATAGTTCAGACTGAGTCGCTGGAGGTGGTTGTAAAGCTTTCCCCGGAGATCAGCGACAATACGAGGCCCGAGCCATGTCGCCTGGCGCCCGCCAAGGATGCCCACACCGACGAGAAGAATGCGCGAGAACAGGAAAAGAGTGACGATCAGCGCGAGCCACGCGACCCGCGACCACCCGAGATGGCTGGCATTCCACCCAGCGATAGTCGTTACATGGGGCCGATTGATTACATCGTCAATCAGCACCTTTGTCAGGTACGGTGGCAGGGTTTCTATCAGGGCCGAGACGATCATCGTCGCGATGAGCAATGCAGCCCGTTTCCAGTGGGGACGCAGGTATCCCAGCAGGCGAACAAGTACCTGACCTCTTTTCAGGCATGCGGGGCACGTTCCGCCGGGCTCCGGCAGAAGGCGGGAGCACCGTGAACAATACCGCGGTAACGAGTCTTTCGGGTCAACCTTTTCTTCCGGCATTGCACCGTTACGCGCGAGCTCTTCAAGGAGCGCCGCCAGTCGGTGGAATTCCCGTTGTTTGGAGTTCGTGAAACGACAGAGCTCCACCCTGTCCTTGCCAATCGTGGCCACCAGCGAAGCCTGTCCCACAAGGAGGTCTACACTGGCTTTTTTCAGCTCTTTGAGCGGCCATATCGAAAGATTTGGTTGGTCACCGTTCGGCACAGCCAGGCACAGACGGTTCTTGCTTGCCAGAACGTGCTGTTCGCCATATCGCCCATCCGGCGACAGGTCACTTGTGGCCGCAACGAGAATCTCTTCTCCGTCCCCGGCGGATTTGAGAAAGGCAGCGCGCACGGATTCCGGCAAACCAGCCACGCCATTGCCAATATCGCCCCCGGGGAGAACAGGTCCGGAAACGGGCCCCATGCCGTAGTGATGTCCCCCACCTCGCCCTTCGAAACCTGGCATGCCAACCTCTCGGTTCGGAAAAACCCCTGCGAACGAATCTTTGCGCTGTTCCGCGCTCTACAAATAAGATATCGCATTGAATAGAGTGTCCCAATGTTCCAGGCATCAGCGATTGCGTTGTTATCGTCTGAGCCGTATTCTCGTCACTGCAATGTCGTATCATGCCAGTGGAGGGTTGTCGCATGGCGAAAATGACCCCGCGGCAGAGAGTGGAAGCCGCGTTGCGAGGAGAATGGGCAGACCAGATTCCTTTCACCGTTTACGCAAACAAACTCCCTCGTTGCCAGGTGGAACTGGAACTCCGGAACGCCGGGGTGTGCGTGCTGGAACGGCGGAGCGTGGTGCGTGTCGAAACACCCAACGTGAGGGTAATGTCGTTCGGGTACGAGGAACGCGGAGTGCAGTTCACGCGAAGGGTTTTCAACACGCCGTGCGGGGAACTCTCGACCATTGAACGACCCGGCATTGGGACTACGTGGCGCGTCAAGCGCATGTTCACGAAACCGGAGGATTACGCCCCGCTTCTCGCGCTGATCAAAGATCAGCGATACGCGCCGGATTTTGATACGTTCCTCAAAACACGGGAAGACCTTGGCGAGGGGGCATATTTGCGAGCGGGAATCGGTTATTCCCCCCTTCAGGAGATCATTTACACCTACATGGGCGTGGAGTGTTTCAGCATCGAGTGGGCGGAACGACGGGACGAGGTCATGCGGCTGTATGACGCGTTGACGGAAGACAGAAGGAAAATCTACCCGTTACTGGCGCAAAGTCCTGCAGAAATAATAAATTACGGTGGAAACGTAAGTGTCGAAGTTGTGGGAAAGGCTCGTTTTGAGCGCTTCATCCTTCCGCATTACAACGAAGCAGCGGATATCGTTCACAAACAAGGGAAACTGCTCGGGTCGCATCTTGACGGAAACAACCGGCAGCTTGCGCCGTTGGTCGCGGGTTCATTACTCGATTACGTTGAAGCATTTACGCCTCCTCCCGATTGTGACATGACGGTTGCGGAAGCCCGGGAATTGTGGAAAGGCAAAGTCCTCTGGATCAACTTCCCATCTTCAGTCCACCTCTCCGGAGTTGAAGCGGTCGAAAACACGATGCGGTGCCTTCTCACTGAAGCGGCTCCGGGTGATCGTTTCCTCGTAGGGGTGACCGAAGACGTGCATGAAGACGCGTGGCGAAAAACGTTTCCTGCAATGGCAAGGGTTCTCAACGAATCGGGAAGGTTGCCACTGCAACGGTGAACACGCCCCGGAGTTTGGTCACCCCAGGGTGCCCTCAGGCCTGTCCGGAGGTTCCCGCGGCTAACGGCTTTCGTACTCGCTGATGGATCGGTTTGCAAGCCTCTTTTCTCGTCGCGCCTGGGCATCTCTCGACCGACGCTCCTGTTCGGGTGTTTCACATAAAACGGGCGGAACCTCCACAGGGCGCCGCTTCTCATCCAGGGCCACGTACGTCAGATAGGCAGTGGCAGCGTGGTGCGTCTCGCCGGTAAGCGGGTTTTCCCCATCTACCCGGACTCCGACTTCCATGGACGAACGCCACGCATGATTGACCTGAGCCCTGAGGTGTACCACGCAACCGACGGTGATCGGGGAACGAAAGTGGAGCATGTCGATGGAAGCAGTTACCACGACCCTTCTCGCGTGGCGTTGCGCGGCGATGGCGGCGCAGATGTCGATCCACGACATTATGACGCCTCCAAAAACGGTTCCCAGCGGATTTGCGTGGCTGGGTAGCACGAGCTCCGTCATCGTGACTGAGGAATCAGAAACGGGTTTGGGATCCATGCAACGGTTCCGTGGAAACAGGTTTGCCGGCGCGTGACGTATTTCAGTATCGTTGAAATTGCGTGTTTGTGGAACAATTGCCAAGGGACCGACGCGAGCGGGGCTGGCGCACGTTCTTCAGTTGTCGTTGGGAACTCCGGGCGCTGGCGTTTGGTCCGGCTTGCACGGCAACAGGCGTGAAGCGGTTGTGCAACGGCACCGCGGCGGAATGATCACGGAGAAGCAGATGCAGAGGATCGGCGTCATGACATCGGGAGGTGACGCTCCCGGGATGAACGCAAACGTACGTGCGGTCGTCAGAACGGGAGTATCCAGAGGAGTTCAGGTGTTCGGAATCCGGGACGGGTTCGCCGGGCTGATTTCCGACGAGATCATCCCGATGACGTCGCAGTCCGTCGGCGGCATTATCGGCAAAGGTGGTACGATACTCGGCACTGCCCGTTGTGAGGAGTTTCGCGATCCCGCCGGCCGTGCGAAGGCCGCGCAGACATTGCGCAAGCACGGCATCGAAGGGATCGTGGTCTGCGGCGGAGACGGGAGCTTCCGCGGCGCTCATCTCCTGTGGAAAGAGCACAACATTCCCGTCATATGCACCCCGGGAACGATAGACAACGACCTTGCGGGAACTGACTATACTATCGGGTTTGACACCGCAGTGAACACCGCGCTGGAGGCGATAGACAGGATACGCGATACGGCCGAGGCTCACCGGCGGACCTTCATAGTTGAAGTGATGGGTAGGCACTCCGGGTTCATCGCACTGGCCACGGCGATCGGTGGCGGGGCGGACGCAGTGCTTGTTCCCGAAATCCCTCCTGACATCCCGCGGATCATTTCGATGGTCGAAAGACGGTTTGCAGCCGGCAAGCGATTTTCGCTGATCGTCGTCGCGGAGGGCGTCGTAATCGATGATTTCCCGGGAGCGGGCAGTGTGGCGCACATCTTGAAGAAACACGGGCTTGACTGCCGCGTTTCCATCATCGGTCATCAGCAACGAGGAGGCGCACCTACCGCGCTGGACCGCGAATTCGCATCTCTGCTCGGAAAAGAAGCTGTCGAGGAGCTTCTGCGCGGGGGAACGAACAAGATGGCAGGAATCGTGGGGAAACGGGTGGAATTCTGCGACCTGGAGTACTCATGGCGCGAAAAGAAACCGATTGACATGGAGGTGTACCGGTTTATCAGCGAAGCTGCGATTTGAGGTCGGCGTTGAGGGGTACTCTCGTCAACTTCCTGAAAAACTGCCTGCACCTCGAACCGACATCTGTGGCGCAGTTTGCGATGGATGTTCCGGTTCCCGTATAATACTTCACAACGTCGGATACAGGGTTCCTTGCTTCCCGCTTCTTCTGCGAAACGTTTTCGTGGAAAGACTCACGGGTTTGAAGAGACCGGGAAATGGCGCGGCGAATAACCATTGCAGACATTGCGCGTTATGCGGGGGTATCCCCGGCCACGGTTTCCCTGGTCCTGAACGGGAAGTACACGCAGGGGCAGACTGCAAGGGGAACTGCCGAGCGAGTCTGGGAAGCCGCCAGAGTCCTGGGCTACAGAGGGCGCATCCGGACGCGCCCGGAACCCGGGGCGCCCGCCATAGGCCTTCTGATCGCAGACAGGGAGTCTTTTTTCACCACCTACTATGGGCCGCGGCTTCTCAAAGGGATGTGGCACGTCGCTGATGAGTATAACGCTCATTTGTTCCTGTTTAGTGATCGGATGGAGGGGCATCCCGTAACCTTCGATTACCTGAGAAAGGAACTCGAATCCCGCCGCGTAAACGACCTCGTCGTGAATGTGAACAATAACCTGAGCGAATCGCTGCTTGACACGGTGGAGGCGCTTGCAATAGGGGGCACGCGGATCGTGGCGCTGTGGCGGAGGCCGAAGTCGTGGTTTGCGCCATGTGTGGCTCCAGACGACGAGAACGCCGCGCTGCTGATGCTGTCGCACCTTTTCGAGCTCGGACACCGCCGCGTGGCGCTGGTTGCAACCGAACCGGACGAGCGCACGTTGCTGATCACCGAACGGTTCGCCGCCGCAGCGCGGGAGATGGGGGTAGACCTGGCTCTTGGCGAAGGTCTTTTTGAAAAAGGTGGCAGGTGGGGCGTGCTCGACGACGACCAGGCTGTTGCCCGTTTGCTTGGTTGTTCCTCTCCTCCGACGGCGATTGCGACCCTGTACGATGGTCGCGCGATCGGCGTAACAAAGGCGTTGCGCTCTCTCGGTTGTCGTGTTCCGGATGACATTTCCCTGATCTCGTACGGAAATATGCCGGAAAACCGACCAGCTCCGTACCCGATTACGATGGTGCAGTCGCCGATCGAGCAGATCGGGGAAACCGCGGTACGCCTTCTGGTGGACTCGGAATCCTCGTATTCGGCATGTTGCACCGGGCCTCCGATCAGACTTCCCGTCGCGCTCCGGGTGGGGGCCACTACAGGGCCGGCAAGCAAGGCTGGTCCGTATTCCCGTTCACGGGTTCTTCGCGCTTTCTGAGGCGCGCCGGTTCCTTCCTGGTTTCCTGCTTTTTTGCCACATATCTCGTTCGGAGAATGAGACCGTGAATTCGTTCAGAGTGGTATGGATGGCGATCGCCGTCGTGTTTTTCGTGAATCCGGCAGTTTCGCGGGAATCCGCAACAATACGCGTCACCGTTGGCCCGGGTCGGTTGGACTGGCCTCATGCGCCTGTGGTGGTCCGCCTGGATAGCATCCTGTCCAGAAAAGGATGGAAGTCGCCGCTTGGCGCCTCGTTGATTCGGGTGCGCGAGCCGGGCACAGGCAATCTGGTGTCGAGCAGGGCGGGGTGGAGCCACAGCGGCGAGTGTCCCGGCCTTCTTCTCTTCTCGAAGACGGGCCCGGGGCGCAGGGAATACGTGATTACGGTGACGTCTGGCGAAGCGACTCCGCCGGGAGAAAGGATTCCCGTTGTGGGTTGTGGAGAGCCCCTGACGCACGGCGTGACGGGAATTGTGTCGGGCATAGACGGCAGCTTCAACAGCCATCTCGCCGTGGCAGACTGGGATGGAGACGGAGATCTGGATTTCTTCATCGCGCAAGGCCAGGGCGGGGGCGCCAACTGGACCATGCACGGCCTTTTGTACTACGAGAATGTGGGCACCTCCCGCTCGCCGCTCATGTCAAAACCTCGAAGGCTGTTCGAGAGCACCTCCTCGCCGCAGGTGGCAGACTGGAACGGGGACGGCTTTCTCGACATTTTGCAGGGCGGCTTGCTGTACCGGAATCTCGGACCCGAAGGCGCCTTTTCCTTTGCGCCTCCCGATTCCCTTGCAGGCCTGCCTCGAATGAGTGCGCTGGTTGACTGGAATGGCGACGGCCTGATCGACATCGTTCAAAGTGAGAGCACAGGCGGCGGGGATCCGTCGCCCTCCATCTGGAGCAAAAATTCGTCTGAATCGCCCTACACGACTGAGGGTGTGTGGCGCGGTTACACGAGCCACGGACGAATCATTGTCCACAGGAACAGCGGGAGTGCTTCGCATCCCAGGTTTTCTGCGACACCGGAGACGTTGCGTGCGGGAGCGGAGTGGTTGGACGTTCCGGGAGGCGGCGTGCCTGCCTTCGGTGATATGGACGGAGACGGCGACGATGATCTGCTTGTCGGGACTACTCACGATCTGTTCTACTTCGAAAATGCAGGGACTCGAGTTGCCCCGGTGTATCGTCGCGGCGCGCCTCTGGATATCGGACTTGAAGAAGTCTACGTGAGGCCGTCGGTTGCCGACGTGAACGGGGACGGAATGCCGGACGTGCTGATAGCGCAGGAAAACGGCGATGTCAAGCTGGTCGAAAACCTTGGGCGCCCCGCCGGCGAGGACAAGCCGCGATTCGGGGCACCCTCTCGAGTTCAACAGCGCGACCCACTCATTGACGCGGGGAGCGTGGGAGCCTTTGACGTTGCCGACGTGAACGCGGACGGACGACCGGACATAGTAGCTTCGAACTCGTACGGTGAGGTATGGCAATGGCTTTCGGCGTCTCGAGATTGCTCCTGGGTGTTCGGCACGGGAACACGCGTGCAGGCCGGAGGGAAGCTTATACGGATATTCGCCGGAGCGTCCGGAAGCATACAGGGGCCTGGAGAAGCACGTTACGGATACGGTGCACCGGAAATCGCAGATTGGGATGGGGACGGCGTGCCGGACTTGATACTCGCCGACGTGTGGGGTAAGCACACACTTTTCCGCGGACTGGGCGTTGATTCACGACAGACCGGCGTCAGTGCAGGATTGGAGCTCTCAGAGGGACAACCGTTGCGTTTCCGGAACCCGCGTGACGCCGTGAAACCAGCGTGGAACTGGTGGAATCCTGTCGGCGGCGAGCTTGTGACGCAGTGGCGAACACGCGGGGAGGTTCTGGATCGGAACGGCGATGGCGAAGTGGACTACGTCACGATCGATCACGAGGGATACCTCGCTCTTACTACCGGTATTAGAACGCAGGCGGGCAGAGTCCTCGGACCTCTCGAGCGGGTGTTTCTGACCGAAACCGGGGAATCGCTTCGGCTTACACCCGGAACCTGTGGCCGCAGCGGCCGTTACAAAATTGCTCTGGCGGACTGGGATGGCGACGGGGACGTGGACCTTATCAGGGGTGTTGCGACTCCCTCCGGCAATACCATGCACACGCCGTCGGAGGAAACCGGTTGTGCGTTTTTGTTCGAGAACATCGGGAACAACCGCTTTGCGTTCCGGGGGGAGATGGTTCCCGACTCCACCGTTCAGCTCGCCGGCCACAGCTCGTGTCCTCAACCGTTCGACTTTGATAACGATGGCAAACTGGACCTTCTGATCGGTGCTGAGGACGGTCACATTTACGCGTTCCACCGCTCCTATCTCGAAAAGGATCTGCCGCGAGTTCAGGTGACGCAGGTCAGAATAACACACTGAAAGATTGGTCCCCCGCGACGCCGCAGAGGTCTGAATCAGGCCTTTTTCCGCTTGAGCCACTGAAGACGCGAACGAACTTTCGCCTCTTCGTTTGCGGGCAACGGTTTTGCGGGCACGTGTTGTTCCTCGACCGCGGGAAGCACGCGTGCGCTTGATGGCGCCACGCGTTGCTTGGGAGTATAAGGCGGCTTTTCCAGGAAATGGTGCAACAGGATCAGCGCCGTTTCCTTGTCCGGAATGATGTCACGCTCACCGGCTGCATCGTGGCCGCGCGTAGGGGGCGGAGCTCCCACACACGATGGACAGCCATCGATGCAGGGGCACTCGGAAACGAGTTCCCACGCGGCCGTGAATATCTGCTCCGTCCACTGGTAGGTCCTTTCGGAAAAACCGATTCCACCCGGGTATTTGTCATACACGAAAATCGCGGGCGTACCAAGGTTGGAACTGTCGACAATGCTTCCGATATCGGTGGTGTCAGCCATGACAAAGAGCGGGACAATTTCTACGAGAACATTGGCGATTCCCTTCAAGCCTTCAGCGGGAACCCTGCCCCAGGCCCTGCATGCATCGAGGGCCGCAGCAAGCGGAACAAGCCAGAATGCAGTCGTGTCGAGCGTCTGCGTGGGCAGGTCAAGGTTTTCGTAACCGATTGACTCCCGGCTTCCAAACTTGATCTTTTTGAACATCACGACGTTGAGACTGACGGTGACATCCCCGAGCGCCATTTTGCTCACACGCCAGGCGCCCTCACGTTCGGTATTCCGAACGACAATGCTCGACTCGCTGACAGATTGCGTGTAATAATCCACGCCTTCTCGGCGGACGTGCGCGATTTTTCGATCCACGTCAAGTTTGTCCACAAAGAAGGTTTCGGCGTCGTGGAGGTAAACGGCGTGAGTGTGTACCTGGGAAAGTGCGCTTATCTCATCCAGTGTGCCGATGGCCTGAGGCCCCTGATCCGTTTCGTTCATAATCGTGTACGTCGTGTCGTCCATGTTCCGAAGGCCAATTTTTGCGGCGGCGTACCCTGATCTCGCGAAGTGCCAGCGTTCACCAACCCGCCGAACGTGTCCCTCGTCTGCAAGTATTTCGACCAACGCGGGCGTGTACTCACCGAACAGATCAACGCGCTCCTCGGGGGCAATGGGAAGTTCCTGCGCTGCACAGAGCAAATGACCGATCGCTACGTGCGGGTTGGTGGGATCGATGATAGCGTGTTCCGGGTTTCTTTCGAAGAAATACTGCGGATGATTCATGAGATACTGGTCTATGGGCGTATTGTGTGCGATCAGCACTACCAGGGAGCGTTCTCTGCCCCTTCCCGCCCGACCGGCCTGTTGCCATGTGCTGGCGATCGTGCCGGGGTAACCGATCAGAATGCTGGCTTCGAGCGTGCCTATATCTATTCCGAGTTCGAGCGCGTTGGTGCTGATTACGCCGAGGAGCTCACCTTCGAAAAGCTGCCGTTCGATTTCTCGACGTTCTTCCGGCAGATACCCCCCGCGATAGGCCCTCACCCGACGCGCGAGTGATGCGTTGCGGTGAGAAAGAACGTCCTGGACAAAGCGGTACAGAAGCTCTGCGGAGACGCGCGTTCTGACAAAAGCGATCACCGGGGTGCGCTCTTCGATCAAGGAAACCATGCAGTACTGCGCGTCGGAAAGCGCGCTCCTGCGTTCCGGAGTTTCTCCGGCGGACGGATCATCCAGCAGAGGGGGGTTCCACAGCACGAAACTTTTCTCGCCACGCGGTGATCCATCTCGGTCGATAAGCTTCAGGCTGCGCTGGGTGAGGTTTTCGGCATGTTCCAGCGGGTTGGCGATGGTTGCGGATGAGCAAAGATAGAGCGGATTCGACCCGTAGTGGGCGCAGATGCGGTTCAAGCGTCGGAGCACTCCCGCGACGTTTGAACCGAACACACCCCGGTAGGTATGGATTTCGTCGAGAACCACGTATCTGAGCTTCTCGAAAAAACGTGCCCACCGCGCGTGGTGAGGCAGTATGCCGGCGTGCAGCATATCCGGGTTGGTGAGAATCAGCTGCCCCTCGTTTCGCAGAACCCGACGTGTGGTGGGTGCGGTATCGCCGTCGTAGGTCCCTGCTTTCACTCCCAGTCCGAGCCCCTGGAGGTAACGCAACACGCCGCGCAGTTGGTCCTGAGCCAATGCTTTCGTCGGGTAAACGCAAAGCGCGCATGAGTCCGGCTCCGCGAGAAGGCGCTCGAAAATCGGAAGATCGTAGCACAGGGTCTTGCCGCTTGCGGTTCCGGTGACGACCACGAAACCGCGCCCGCTTCTCGCCGACTCCAGCGCATCAGCCTGATGGCAATACAGGCGGCTGATCCCCTGGTCTTTCAACACCTCGGCAATGGCGGCATCAAGGGGTACGTCGGGTTCCCGGAACGTCGCTTCGCGAGCCGGAATGCGTTGCACATGCACAACTTGTCGACGCCATCCGGATTCCGCTCCAATGCGTTTCAAAAACCGGTCTACATCCATGGGATAGCCCTTTGTTCGTATGGAAAGAGCCCGACGGGGGCTCTTGCGGACTCTGTTTTCCTGCGTTAACGTACGCAAGGAAACTGCCGGAACCCACAGCCTGTGCACGTCCGCTTTGACGGCGTGGGGAACCGACACCGGACGCACGGAAGCCGGGGCAAGACGTAGATCTCGGAAGGGAAAGTGGCCATGAAAGGCGTTATTCTGGCAGGGGGAACGGGATCTCGGTTATTCCCGCTCACCAAAGTGACCAATAAGCACCTGCTGCCCGTGTATGACCGCCCCATGATTTACCACCCGATCCAGGCGTTGGTGAATGCGGATGTCAGGGACATAATGATTGTGACGGGAGGGGAAAATGCCGGTGATTTCCTGCGCCTTCTTGGCAGCGGCAGCCAGTTCGGCTTGCAGCATTTGAACTACGCGTATCAGGAAAAACCGGGCGGAATTGCCCAAGCGCTCGCCCTGGCGGAGCATTTTGTGGGGAACGAAAAGTTCGTGGTTGCCCTCGGGGACAACATCATCCAGAAGAGCATTCGCGCGGCGGCACAGGCGTTTGAGCGACAACCGGAAGGGGCGAAAATCCTTTTGGCGGAGGTTGAAAACCCGCGCAGTTACGGAATCGCACGTATCGAGGGTAACGCCGTGGTAGAGATCATCGAAAAGCCGTCGGATCCCCCGAGCAACTTTGCGGTGATCGGCACCTATTTCTACAATGCGGACGTGTTCAAAATCATAAGGACGTTGAAGCCGTCCGGCCGGGGGGAACTCGAGATCACAGACGTGAACAACGAATACCTCCGGCGCGGTACGTTGACGTTTGAGTTCCTCGACGGATGGTGGGCTGATTGCGGCGAATCAATCCCGTGGCTCCTTCGCGCCAACAACCTTGTCGCCCGCGACGGCGCAAACAACACTGGATAGGCAATCCACCCGACGTCGAGGCGTTCGTGTACCGCACCAGCCCATCGTCCAGCGCGCGCACGTTTTGTTTACACAATGGATTGACATGTCTTTGCATTCCCCGGGTCCAGTAACAACATGTCGCCGCGGGAGGCGCACG
This sequence comes from Candidatus Latescibacterota bacterium, assembly GCA_022706085.1. Lineage (GTDB taxonomy): Bacteria > Latescibacterota > MWCZ01 > MWCZ01 > MWCZ01 > MWCZ01. The sequence goes on from JAKJDF010000003.1 coordinate 420,947, forward strand.
AATGGCTGACAAAATTCGGATGGGGTTCATCGGGTGCGGTTTCATGGGTCAACTGGCCCACATTGCCAACTATGCCCGTCTGCGTGACGACTGTGATCTGGTTGCTGTTGCAGACGTACGCCCTCTGCTGGCGGAAAAGGTTGCGGCCCGGTACGGAATACGCGAAACGTATACGGACCATCGCGAACTGCTCGAAAAAGCAGATGTCGATGCCGTGGCAGCGATCATGTATTACGGGCATCATTATGCGGTCGTTCCCGACATTATCGAATCGGGAAGGCATATGATCACCGAGAAGCCCATGGCGTGCAGTGCATCGAGCGCACGGAAATGGAAAACGGCGGCGGACGCGAAGCGCCTGGTGTACATGGTCGGATACATGAAACGGTGGGATCTCGGCGCTCGATGGGTGTCCGATATCGTTCGGGAGTGGAAAACCACCAACGAGTTCGGTGAGTTCAATCATCTTCGATGCCTGATGAGCGGAACCGATTGGACGTGGAATCCGTATCCCGTGATTTCCTCAGACGAGAAGCCCGTGGCCCCGCTACCGCCGCACGAGCCTTTCCCGGCGCGCTTCGCGAAAGCGCAGGCCGAGTACTTCAACATGAACATCAATTTTTACGTCCATCAGGTGAATCTGATACGTTTCCTGCTCAACGAGCATATCACACTTAATTACTGCCATCCGGCAGGGAAGATTCTTATCGGTTCGACGGAAAGCGGGAAAGCTGTATCACTGGAAATGGGGATTTCGAGTATCCCACAGACGTGGGACGAAGTCTACCACGTCTCCTTTGAGAAGGCAGACATTGAACTCCGGATGCCGGCCCCGTTGCGCGGGCAGCACAACGGCGAAGTCGTGGTGCGGCGAACGGCAAACGGAAAGACCTATGAGACGATCCGACCCAATTTCGCCGTTCCGAGCTGGAGTTTCCTCGAGCAGGCAAAGGGATTCTTGGAGGCGGTCCGAACCGGCAGGCTTCCGTTCGATTCCACAGGTGACGCAGTCCGCGATCTGGAGTTTTTCGAAACCCAGGCGGACATGATGCTCGGAGAAAGTGGAGTCGCCCCCAAAGTGAATGCGTGAAGCAGCAGAGAAAGGCTGGGAACATGGTCGTCGAGCTTCAAAAAGGGGAACTGCGGGCCGCAGTTGTTGACAATGCACCGCATCTGGAAAAGGGTGGACACCGAGAGGGCTACAACGGCCTGGCGGCACTCACGAGCGACGCGCAGCAGGCGAACCCTTTTGTCCCTTTCTACGCTGGAATGAATCTCGAGCTCTATTTCGATGGCGTGGTGACCGACCGGCCAACGCTTTTCGAACCGCGGCGTGCTCCTATGGAGCTGGAGAAAATAGATCAGGCGACCGCGCGGCTCCACCAGCCACCTGTTCCCTACTGGAAAGTGGAGAGCTGGACTGAATTCACATTGCGGGAACCGAATTACATCGACTTCCGTTACCGCGCAATCCCTCACGAGCGGACGTTCAAGCGGAACTGGCTGGGCGTGTTCTGGGCAACTTACGTCGCCTATCCGGAGGACCCTGGGATCTGGTTCCCTACTGCCACCCCGGAAGGCGCGAGGACCATGCGGCATTTCTCCCCGATTCACGGCGAGGAAAGTACACACCGGCATACCGCGGACGGTGAAGAGATTACGGTGTCGCATGATCATCGGATGTACATGTACGGCAGTTACTCGCGATTTCGGTATGCAAGGCCATATTTCTGGGGATTTGTGCATGGAATGAGAGTGCTGTTCATGTTCCAGGACAATCCGAATATCAGGTTCGCACAATCGCCATCGGGAGGTGGAATCCGCTGCCCTGCGTGGGATTTCCAGCTTGTCGTGCCCGATTATCAGGTCGGAGGGCAATATTCACTTGAGGCGAGAATGGTATACTCCCCTCTTGGCGCAGCAGTGGATCCTGAAGTCGAACACGCCCGCTGGGTGGATTTCCGGAAGAATCAGAGCGGTGTTGGGGGCGAAGGCCGATGAAAGATCAAAGCGATGGCGTGCAGAGCTGGCCGGAGCGTGCTGAACGAAACGGGTTGGCACGGCCACCGATTGCGGGACTCGACGGCCTTTTGTGCCCTGTGTGCGGGGAAATTGCGGATTCACTTCCTGTCAAGGTTCAGAGAGTGGTTCAGGGTACCGAGGAATGCTTGTTCGTATGCTCCCCGGATTGCAGGCAGACGGCCCTTGAATCGCCGTTTCTGCAGATCAACATGTTCTCGCGTGATATGCGGGTCTGGGAGAGTAGCGTGCAATCGGAACTTGATATCCATCCTTCCCCGGTAGCCGAGGCTTCGGAAACGGAATACAGCGGGAGAGAACGCTCGTGACGAAAGTTGGGAAAGCGATGACCGACGTGGAACTGGTTCTGGACGCGAAGGCAGATCTTGGTGAAGGTGCGATCTGGCATGCGCGCCGTGAGTTGTTGTACTGGGTAGACATAAATGCGGGTTTTCTGCACGTATTTGAACCGAAAAGCGGAAAAGACGACGCATATCGCATCGGCGAAGACGTGGGGACCGTCGTCCCGAGGATATCGAGCTCCGAACGGCCGTATGAGAGCGTAATGCTTGCGTTGCGGCGAGGGTTTGCCGTCTTCCGTTTCGACGTAGCAAAAGCATACGTGGTTGCAGACCCGGAAAGGGATATACCCGCAAACAGATTCAACGACGGCAAATGCGATCCCGCAGGTCGCTTCTGGGCTGGCACCATGCCGGAGGGCCCCGGTGGCGTTCCAGACGGCGGGCGCCTTTATTGCCTGTATCCCGACCTCCACGTGGAAGTCAAAGAAACCGGTATTCGCTGCTCGAACGGAATTGCGTGGAATCTGGATCAAAGGACAATGTATTACATCGACACGCCTTCAATGGAGATCTGGGCGTACAACTACGATCTCGAAACCGGGGCGTTATGGGATCGCCGCGTGGCGGTTCATGTCCCGAAAAACGAGGGTTACCCCGACGGGATGACGATTGACCGTGAGGGGATGCTCTGGGTGGCTCACTGGGATGGATGGCAGGTTGTCCGCTGGAACCCGCGGACAGGACGAAAGATTTCTTCAGTGAAAGTCCCGGCAGCCCGTGTGACTTCCTGTGCGTTTGCGGGGAAAAACCTCGACGAGTTGTACATCACCACAGCGCGGACAGGAGTCAAAGCCGAAGCGTTGCGCACACAACCGCATGCGGGGGGAATATTCCGGGTTCTGCCCGGTGTGAGTGGACTCGAGGCATTCGAATTCGCAGGCTGAGTTCGGACGACGGTGCGGGCGTTGCAAGCGGAGATCCGTTGGGGGCGGGCGCTGTGGCCGGCCCTTTTCCATTTTTGGGTGGTGCCACCGTGCCCAGTCGACGAGAGATTTGACGTGAGGACACTGGTTGCGCCGCGTTCACGCCGCTTTGTTATCTTTATTAGGTGAGCAAAAAACATTCCTTCATGCGAAAAGTTGCGCACAACCGGCCCTGCACACATTGCAGCGATCTGTCTTGGAAGGGGGTTCGCGGATGCCGGTAAGCCGTGAGGACGTGTTGCACGTCGCCGCGTTGGCAAGGCTGGAAGTTGCTCCAGAACAGGTGGAGAGTTTCCAGCGAGAGCTGGGCGCGATTCTGGAGCACTTCCAAAAGCTGAACGAACTGGACACCTCCAACGTCGAACCGACGTCCCACGCACTGGCTCTCGTGAACGTGTTCCGTGAAGATGTTCCACAACCCTCGTTGACGCAGGAGGAAGCGCTCGCAAACGCTCCACAGAAGGCGTTCGGACATTTCCGAGTGCCGAAAGTCATTGACTGAGGCGCCCTTTCCCGGAAAATCGAGATGGGTGTTGCCCGTGTGGAAAGTAGTGGGGGTGGTTCCCGCGCGATTCGGCTCGGAGAGATGGCCCGGGAAGGTACTTGAAAACGTTGGGGGGAAGGCGCTTCTTCGCCGGGCATGGGAAACTCTTTCCGGAGTTCCTGAGATCTCGGAAGTGCTGATAGCCACGGATGATTCCCGGGTCGAAACGTGGGCCGGTGCAAATGGTTTGTGTGTCGTGAAGACGTCGGCGGAATGCCGGAATGGAACTGAGCGAACGGCCGAAATCGCCCGCATGATCCGCGCAGACTATTTCGTCAACGTCCAGGCTGACCAGGTGGGACTTGAGCCGCGGGTGGTAACCGCACTGCTTCGGGCGGCGAAAGCCCACCCTGAATGGGCGATAACGACGGCGGGAACGCGCTGGTACGACGCTGGATGTCTCAAGAACCGAGATCGGGTGTTTTTTTCGGCAAGGGAGTGCACCTGCGGCAGACACAGTATTGCTGAGCGCTTTTTCCGAGGCGGCGAGAAACGCGCGAACACGAATGGACCAGTGCTGCGGCACCTTGGTGTGTATGGCTATTCCCCGGCTTTCTTGCGGGAATATGCCGCGAATGAGCCGTCGCAGGACGAGATCACCTTGCATCTGGAACAATGCCGCGCGTTGCAGATGGGGGTCGAGATAGGAGTAGTCCGCGTTCGGACCTCTGCGCGCAGCGTTGACAGCGCCATGGACAGGGACGCCATCGAAAGATCGTGGAGCAATAGAAAAAGGCAAAGGAGACCCACGTGAGGACGCGCGAGCAAACGTTCCCGAAATACATCGTTGTTGCGGGAGGAGTCATCAGCGGGGTCGGGAAAGGCCTTGCAACCTCTTCCATCGGCAGGATCCTTCAGGAGTTCGGGTACAGCTGTACTGCGGTCAAAATTGACCCGTACCTGAACTACGACGCAGGTACGATGCGCCCGACGGAACACGGCGAGGTGTGGGTGACGGATGACGGCGGTGAAATCGACCAGGACCTCGGCAACTACGAACGATTTCTTGGAAAGGAACTTTCGCGGCGGAACAACCTCACGACGGGTCAGATCTACAAGGCCGTAATCGAAAAAGAACGGCAGGGCGAATACCTCGGGCAAACGGTGCAACCGATCCCGCACATCACCAACGAAATCAAGAGGAGGGTCACCGAAGCTTCCGCCGGTCACGACATCGCGTTGGTGGAGGTTGGTGGAACGATCGGTGATTATGAAAACACGCCGTTTTTCTTCGCACTTAAGAGCCTTGAGCGCGAGATTGGCAAGCAGAACATCGTGTACGTGCTGGTTACGTACCTGCCGGTGCCAACACACATTCAGGAAATGAAAACCAAACCGACGCAGCACTCCATCAAATTGCTCAGCGAGCAGGGGATATTCCCGGATTTCATTCTGTGCCGGTCAAAATCGCCGGTCGACGAGGTCCGGAAACGCAAAATCGAAACCTATGCCAACATCGACATGGACTACATCATCAGCGCGCCGGATGTGGAATCAGTGTACAGCATCCCGCTGAATTTCGAGAAGGAAAACATCGGCCGGAAAATCCTTGCCATGTTCGACCTGCCGGAGCGAAAAGAACCCGACTGGGCGAACTACAGCACGCTCGTGAAGCGAATCCTCAATCCCCGGGAAACCATTCGGATTGCCATGGTCGGGAAGTACGTCACGAGCGGAGACTTCTCGCTGACAGATGCCTACGTGAGTGTGAACCAGGCGCTGGAACATGCAGGCGCCGCAAATGACACGAAAGTGCAGATTGACTGGGTAAGTGGGGCGGATTTCAACGATAGTAACGTTTCGGACGGGCTTTCCGCGTACGATGGGATTCTTGTTCCAGGTGCGTTCGGCTCGTCCGGAGCGGAGGGAATGATCGCGGCGATCCGTTTTGCGCGCGAGTCGAACATTCCGTACCTCGGACTTTGTTACGGGCTACAGATGGCAGTTGTGGAATACGCTCGCAACGTGTGCGGACTCGCGCGAGCGAACTCAAGAGAGATTGATCCGAACACTCCTCACCCGGTGATCGACATCATGGATCTGCAGCGGGCGGTAATCGAACCGACTGTGTGGCAAGCGTGGCGGGCCATCAGTCAGCAGATAGACCTCGTTGCGGACAACTGGTTGAACAGCAGGCAACATCAGATCGGCGGCTCAATGCGTCTTGGCGCCTACGCCGCACGGTTGATGGAAGGATCTCTCGTGTTCCGGCTGTATCAGGAGTCCGGCCGCCTCGAGAGTGATCGGTCCAGGATGGATCGCTTGCGCATGCAACCGGGACAGGCGTTCCGCCTCGGGAGGGAAAAACCCGGAGCTCCTGTCGTTTTGGAGCGGCACAGGCACCGGTATGAGGTCTCACCTGCCTACGTGGAACGCTTGGAAACAGGGGGGCTGGTTTTCAGTGGGTACCACGAACAGGCGGACGGCAACCGATTGATGGAATTCCTCGAACTGCGAGAACACCCCTATTTTGTTGCAACACAGGCGCATCCTGAGTTTCGTTCGCGCCTGGAAGAACCGGCACCGCTCTTTGTCGGTTTTGTCAGGGCCGCCCTTGAGAGGAAAAATTCCGCAAGAAAATGAGAAGCTTGACGGCCCTTTTCGTGGCGCTGTTGGCGCAAGCGCTCGTGTTAGCGTTCGTAATGGCAGCCTGCGACAACATCAGCTCGTCGCGCAGAAACGCACCCGAAGCGGCTGTTTCCGGGCAAAGACTGGAACGATCTCGTATTGTGTGGTCGGATCGAGGCAGGAAGAGCGCGGTGGTCTCCGCAGGAGAGCTCATCAGAATTGACAACCGCAATGAGATTACTCTGCGCGATTCCGTTGTCGTGGAAGTGTACGATGAAACCGGTGCTCTGGTGGCCATCGCGAGGGGCGAAGAGGGCACGGTGGACGAACGCAGCGAAACAGCCCGTGTGACAACAGGTATTTCCGTTCGATTCTCGGGAACCGACGGAAAGGAGACATCTACCCTAACCGCACGAAGGGCCGAGGCAGATAACCGCGCGCAAACTGTCTCAGCGTCAGGAAACGTTCGGGTTCACAGTGACGCCGGCGTGACAGTCTATACCGAAAAAGTCATTTGGGACGGTCGGACGCGCAGGTTCCGTGCGCCTGGTTTCGTCCGCTTGGTCAATGGAACAGACGTCGAGGAGGGCGAAAACCTCGACGCGAACAGCGATTTGACCCATTGGACGATGGACAGAGTGCGCGGCCGAAGCACTCGCGTGCGGGAAGAACTGGAGAGCGGCTCCTGAACATGCTGGCGCGGACAACAACTCTGGCGACCCTGTTCGTGGGTCTGGTTGTCTGTGGAACTTCCCGCTCACAACAGGCTCCACGCGCAGTGGAATTCAGCGCCGACCGGACCGAGATGATCCGTCGGGGAGAGCGTTTTCTGAAGCGCTACACCGGTGCGGTGGTCATCCGTTTCGGGCACGGGGAATGGCTGACGGCTGACGAGGCCACGTACGACAGCGACGGACGGAACATCAGTATTGCCGGATCGGTGGTGATGGAGGATTCAGGACGAATTCTGCGCGCCGACCGGGTTCAATACCTTTTTCGGGACAACCCACGAGCGGGTGGCCACCCGCTTGTAGTGTTACTGGGGAGGGTCGCGTTGATCGACAATGCTCGTCGATTGAACGCCGACCGCGCGGAGTACCGCTCTCACGCGGACAGTCTTGCCGCCTTCGGCAATGTTGTGGCAAAAGACAGCAGCAGGACCGTCACCGCAGATACCCTTCTCTTGAAGGCAGATGGGAACCGGTTTGTTGCGATGGGGAGAGTGGTACTGGAAGATACCGTCGAAAATGTGACCGTCCGTGCGGGGTACTATTCCTTCGACGGGGCGGACAGCATCGGTGTGATCGCTCGGGGACCGACGCTTGCTCGAGGTGCTGGCGATACCGCGGTGACGGTGCGCGCTGACAGCATGATACTGAACGTCACCGGCAGGAAAGGAAGCGCGTGGGGAACCGTGCGGATCGAAAAGGGCCAGATGGCCGCGGAGTGCGATTCCCTGGCGCTTGATGACAATCAGGGTACGATCGCCCTTTTCGGGCGCCCGCACGCCGTTCAGAAGCGGCAGGATGACTCCACCAGTACGGTTGACCATCTGTGGGGAGACCGAATGGTGCTTGAGTTGGAGCAATCAAAAATCACGCGAATACTTGTAGACGGTTCGGCGCGTACCAGCAGCGCGCGCAGTGACTCCCGTGGCGGGTCGGGTCCTGAACGCTGGGCGACCGGTTCCAAAATGGTGTTCCACGTGAAAAACGACGAGGTGCGTGAGGTTGTCGTGTGGGGACAGGCGAGGAGCCGTTACGAACCGGATTTCGAGGACGCACAAGAGAGCGGCACGAACGAAGCAGCGGGCGACACGATTCGCGTCACCTTCCGCGACGGGAAGCCGGTTCGTGTGCGCCTGACGGGGGGAGTGCACGGCTTGTATGTCCAGAACACGGCACATCGAACTGATACAGCACCATACGCTGTTGCCCCGGACGAACGACGTGGTGGGTGAATCGGGGACTCGGAGTTCCCTTCGAGCGGAAGGGCTTTCCAAACGCTACGGTGGACGGCTTGTAGTCGACCATGTCTCGCTTACGGTGAAAAGGGGTGAAACAGTCGGTCTGTTGGGTCCGAACGGCGCCGGCAAAACAACGACTTTCTACATGCTTCTGGGGATGGTCGTTCCCGAGGAGGGACGTGTATACCTCGAAGAGCAGGAAATCACGAAACTCCCGATGTACCGACGCGCGCGTCTCGGAATAGGATATCTCAGCCAGGAACGTTCTGTTTTTCGAAAAATGACGGTCGAGCAGAACATCCTCGCGATCCTTGAACGCCTCCCGCTTACGCGGGAGGAGAGGATGCGCCGGCTGGAGGAAATCCTAGACGAGTTGGACATCGCTCGCGTGCGGAAAACCAGAGGCGAGCAACTATCGGGCGGCGAGTGCAGACGTACCGAGATAGCCCGCGCGCTGGTTATCGAGCCGAAGTTCCTTCTGCTGGATGAACCGTTTTCCGGAATAGATCCTATTGCCGTGGAGGACATCCAGTCGATCATAGCGCGGCTGCAGGCCAAGGGATTGGGTATTCTGATTACCGACCACAATGTACATGGCACACTCGCCATCACCGACCATGCGTACGTGATGGCGGAAGGCGGTATCCTGTGTGCGGGCACGCCCGCCGAACTGGCAGACAACGAATTGGCCCGCAAGTTCTACCTGGGTGAACGTTTCCGTTTGAATTGATTCAGTGGTATCGGTCGCAAGGGTGTCACCAGTGCTGGGAATGCGTCAGGAACTCCGGCTTCAACAGCGGCTTGCGCCGCAGTTGATTCAATCCCTCCACCTCCTCCAATTGCCGGCGCTTGATCTCGAACAAGTCGTCAGGGAGGAGCTTGAAACGAATCCCCTCCTCGAGGAGGTTCCGGCCGCCGAGTTGGAACGCGGGAAGGAAGAGCCAGCCGGGGAAACTGGTGAGGAGGGGGATGCGGCCTCCGACATCGATCTGGATGCGACTGAATGGTCCGATTACCTCAGTGATTCGTATGAGCTGTCGCAGACTTTTCGTGAAGAGCCTGATCGCTCGGCGGAGACGTACGAGCCCGTATCCGTGTATCAGGAGACGTTGGCAGACGACCTGCGCGAACAGCTCCGCTTCGTTCTTTCCGACGAAACGGAGCTGAAAATCGGGGAGTACATTATCGGGAATCTGGATACCAATGGTTTTCTCGCGACAACGGTTGACGAGATTGCGGCGACGCTGGGTGTGCCGGCCGCACAGGTCCAAAAGGTTCTGGAAGCGGTCCAGACGCTGGACCCGCCGGGTGTCGGTGCGCGCGATCTTCGGGAGTGCCTTCTGATCCAGTTGCGGGAACGCGGCTACGAAGAGGATCCGGCCTACGAAATAGTGGACAAATGCTTCGACGAACTGATGCACAAGCGCACGAAAGAGATGATGCGCATCACGCGCCTGAGCAAGGAAGACGTGGCGGAAGCCCTCGAAGTGATTTCCACGTTGAACCCGAAACCCGCTTCCGTCGCCTACGGTTCTTCCGAACGCCCGGTAACTCCGGATCTTATTGTGGAGCGCGTGGACGGGGAGTATGTGGTTTCTCTCAACGACCGATCAATACCGGCACTCAGGATCAGCCAGAATTATCGAGAACTCCTTGGGGGCAGTGGTACTGAAGAAACGAAGAAATACATCGTGGACAAGCTGAACTCCGCGAAATGGCTCATCAAATCCATCGAACAACGCCGCACGACCATGCTCAAAGTCATGAACGCGATCGTCAAACACCAGCGAGCGTTTTTCGACTACGGGCTTGACCATCTGAAGCCCATGGTTCTGCAGGAGATCGCCGACGAGATCAAGATGCACGTTTCTACCGTGAGCCGCGTATCGAACGGTAAATATGTTCAGACACCGCACGGCGTGTTCGAACTGAAATTCTTCTTCGATGGCAAACTCGGTGTTTCTGATGGCGAAGATATGGCCTCGAAAGTGGTCAAGGAAAAGGTGAAGCAAATCATCGACGCAGAGGATAAGCAGAACCCGCTCAGCGACCAGGCGATTGCAGACCGACTGACCCGCGAAAGCGGTATCGAAATTGCCCGGAGGACCGTGGCGAAATACCGTGACCAACTCCGCATCCCATCCGCACGCATGCGGAAGGAGGTATGATTTGTCTTTCGAAAGGTTCTGCTCACCCGTTGTCTTGTCAATGCTGTTCTCCGGAAGTCTTTTCGCCAGCACACCGTTTGTGACCTCCTCCGACCGTTTTCGAAGCCAGCTCGGGATTGTTGAAAACCCCGCCCTTTCCGATGAAGCCAGCGCAGTATGGGTGAACCCCGCAGGCCTTGGCGTGCGCAATTCAGCGACGACGTTTTCCTCCGTTGCAATGAGGAACAACCCCTGGTACGTCAGTCTGCTTTTTGCCGGCAATGGAAGCGGTTTTGGCTGGCAACGAACGGATGTCGGCAGTGGTCAACGAATTGACCGCTGGCGTTTCGCAGGGAGCGGCGGGAGCTCCCCGTACGGCCTTTCATTCGGCGCTGCGGTGGAACTGAGCGATCCAGACGGGTTGAACGAGAGTCTTTTCTGGTCAGGGGACCTCGGTGTTCTCGCGAGGCCGGTTAGTTGGATGTCTGCCGGTCTTGTCGTGCGGCAACTCGGAGCTCGCCGGGGTTATCCCTGGAGCGTGGAATCGGGCCTTGCTCTGCGCCCGTTCGGACCGCACCTGAGCGTTTTCGGCGGGCTGGCATACTGCGAAGACGACCCGTTGAGCAATCCTTCACACTGGCATGCCGGTGCGCTGGCGAACGTGGGGCCCGGGCTTGAGATGTACGGGGCGGTCAATCAGAACAGAACGGTTCTGGCCGGCGTCCAGATGATTCTCGGGAGAGGTAGTGTCGGGGGGGCGGGGAGTCGGGTGAGTGGTGGAAGCCTTGGTTCAGGCTGGGTAATTGCCCGCTCCCATGCGGATTATCGGTCGAACCGGCTGGCGATGAAAGGCAGGATCGCGGAAATCCGGCTGAAAGGTGAGATTCGAGATCAGACGCCCGGTTTCACCCTGTTCGGCAAACGGGGCACCACGCTTTCGGAACTCGTCATGCAGATCAATCGGGCAGCGCAAGCGCGTGATGTGGGCGGTCTTTACCTTCGTTTCGACAACCTGGCGATCGGGCAGGGGATGGCGGAGGAGCTGCGTGATGCGTTGATCAAGTTCAAAACGAACTCAGGCAAACCCATCGTTGCTTATCTGCCGGAGGCGAGTTTCCGGGAATACTTCATTGCCTCCGTTGCCGACAGCATATTTCTGGAGCCGGTGGGCGACCTTCGCCTGACCGGGTACGGCGTGGGTCAGTTATATTTCCGCAGGGCGCTGGACAAACTCGGGGTCGAAGCTGATTTCACCCGGATAGGCCGTTACAAGTCGGCCGCTGAGACTTTCACTGACAGCACCATGTCGGACGCCACCCGGGAGCAATACGGGGAGCTCCTCGACGATTGGTACACGAGAACGGTGGACGGAATAGCCACGTCTCGGGGCCTAAGCGTTGACAGCGTGACAGCTCTTGTCAACAACGCTCCCTACATGGCTGCCGAGGCCGTCCGTGTTGGCCTGATTGATTCCGCAGGGCACAGTGATCGAGCGTATGAATCCGTGGAAACCATGGTTAGGTCGAGAGAGGGAAGAGTATCCGGGAAAATAAACCTCGCTCATCGTCGTTTATATGATGAGACGTGGGGCCCGCGTCCGAAGCTGGCGGTCATCTTCGCGTCCGGCCAGATTGTGAACGGTACGAGCGGGGAGGATTTCTTTTCCGGAACCCAGATGATGGGTGCCGAGACAATTGCGAAGGCGCTCAAACAGGCCCGGGAAGACGATGCCATCAAGGCAGTGGTCTTCCGGATCGATTCTCCGGGCGGACTGGCCCTCGGCAGCGACATCATTTGGCGTGAGGTACAGCTTCTGTGGGAAACCGACAAGCCTGTCGTCGTAAGTGTGGGCGATCTGGCTGCTTCGGGCGGGTATTACATCGCGTGTCGCGCAGATACGATCATTTCGAACCCGGGTGCCGTCGTTGGCAGCATAGGCGTGTTTGACGGCAAAATGGTTGTTGAGAGGCTGGCGCGCCGGCTCGGAATTGATGTTGAGCTTCTCACGAGGGGAGACAACGCGGCCATCAATTCTTCCCTCGCATCGCGAACGCCGGAGCAGCGTCGGCGAGTGGCCGAAAACGTTCGTGAAGTCTACGAAGTATTTGTGAACAGGGTTGCCGCAGGTCGCGGTATGGAAGCCGCCTCAGTGGATTCCATCGGTCAGGGCAGGATTTACACTGCAGCGAACGCCGTCAGCATCGGCCTCGTCGACAAACTGGGTGGTCTGGATGAAGCTATCCGGACGGCCGCCCGGATGGCCCGTCTGCGCGGCGAAGTCGAACTCGTGACAATGCCGAAGCGCTCAAATGTGCTGGAAACGGTGATCCAGAGTTCGTTGCAGGACGCAATGGGGGTGTCGACTCGGCAGTCGCTGGCCGGAGAGGTCTATTTCTTCGACCCGGTTGCCGCGTCGTTGCGATGACGCGGGTGGTTTTGGAATCGGTGGTTTCGGAAATTGCGGACCGTTTTCGGGCTGGATTTGTAGAATGAGCGATGTTGTGAAGGATACCACCAGGTTTGCAGCGCCAGCGATGAAATCGCTGCTCGCTTGCACAACCGTGTTTTGCCTTATGTGTTCCCCCGCGCATGCTCAGGTGGGCGAATTCGGTCGCAACAAGCCCACATCCGCCACGGGAAACTGGCACTATGTCCAGACGCCTCATTTTGACATCTACTTTTACGAGGGCATGGACGCGATTGCGAGAATCGCTACGACCATAGCGGAAGAAGCGTATTCGCAGATCAGCGCGAGCTTTGACTACCGGCTGCGGAACCGAGTTCCGATCGTGTTGTATCGGTCCCAGGGTCAGTTTTCGCAGACGCACATCACACCCTCGTTGATCGGTGAGGGTGTGGGCGGGTTCACGGAATTCCTGAAGAACCGTGTTGCCGTTCCGTTCACCGGATCGTACCCGCAGTTTCGCCATGTCCTCCACCACGAGCTCGTACACGCGGTCGTGCACGATATGCTATACGGGCGAGACATTCTGACCGGTGTGCAGCAGAGCGACATCCCTCTCTGGTTCATCGAAGGTCTTGCAGAGTACGAGTCGTCGCCGTGGACTTCAGAGAGCGACATGTGGATGCGGGACGCAGTCATCAACGACTACCTGCAGCTCGACGGTTACTTCGCCTACAAAGGCGGCCAGTCGATCATGTATTACATCGCTGAGGTGTACGGGCCGGACAAGGTGGCGCAGATCCTGAACCGGCTTCGCTCCTTTTCTCGCTTCGGTCCGACGGTTCAAGCCGTTCTGGGGGTTGAGCTGGAGGATTTTGGAAAACGGTGGGAAAAGGACCTCAAAAAGGTGTACTGGCCGGAGATCGTGGATCGGGACGAGCCAGAGGATATCGGGCAGTCGCTGACAGACCACACCAAAGACAACTCTTACTTCAACCGGAACCCCTCATTCTCGCCCTTCGGCGACAAGATCGCATATTTGACGGGCAGGGATTACTACACGAGCATCTACGTGATGTCGGCTATCGACGGAAAGGTGCTCTGGAAAGTCGTTACCGGTGAGACTTCCGGGTCCTTTGAGGAAATGCACTGGCAACGGGCCGGGATTGCGTGGTCTCCAGACGCGCAACGGATAGCGTTTGCGGCAAAGGCTACGTCGGGAGACAAGCTTTACATCGTAGACGCGCGCAACGGACGCAGGCTCGATACGTTCGATTTCGGATTCGACGGCATGTTTTCGCCCGACTGGTCTCCGGACGGAAGCACGATTGTATTTGTTGGCGTGCGGGATGGGAAATCGGACATCTACACACTTCGGCTTTCGGACCGGTCGATAGACCGACTGACAGACGATTATTTTGACGAGACGGATCCAAAATGGTCGCCGGACGGCCGGAGAATCCTGTTTGCTTCCGATCGAGCGCCCGACGTGAGCGATGTCTCAGCACAATTGTTGTACCAGACATCGGATGTGTACGTGATGGACGTCGAGACACGCGCGATGCGCCGCCTGACGGCGGAACCCTCCGACGATCTTTCGCCGGTATGGGGGCCTGAAGGGAATCACATCGCGTTCGTGTCCGATCGCAACGGCATTTTCAACCTGTATGTTGCAGCGCTCGATAGCAGTGAAGGAAGTATCGACAGTGCAACCCGTCCTTTGACGAACATCCTCACGGGAGCGTTCGCTCCGTCCTGGAATCGCAGAGGTGACAAGATCGCCTTCTCTGGCTTCAACAAGGGAGGGTGGGACGTATTTGTCATCAGGAATCCCCTGGACAGCCTTCGGGAGGAACCGCTTCGGCCGGCGTATTTCCTGCGCGAAGGTAAGATCTCCTACAGCAGCCGCCATCGCCACCTCGCGACAAGCACTCAATCGGCGACGTCTCCTGATTCCACTGCCGGATTTTCGATAGGGCCTCGCACCAGTCCTTTCAGTTCTCCCGCGCTCGATATCCTGGCTTTTACGCGGGCAGATTCCGCGCGCGGTGGCTTCGTGCCAAAGCCTTACCGAAGCCAGCTCCAGGTAGACAACGTAAGCGGACAAGCGAATTACTCGACTCTCGGTGGAGTCGGCGGGCAGCTCTACGTCACGGCGAGCGATCTGATGGGATTTCACCAGCTCCAGTTCAACACGAGTCTTTACCGTGACCTCCGAGACAGCGATTACGGCGTGTTCTATCAATACCTGAGAAGGCGGACGGACTACGCCGCATATTTCCAGCAACAACGGACATGGTATCCTTTCCAGAGCGTGGATTATTACGGCGGGATCGTTGAATCCGGCCTGGTAGAAAGCCGGGAGATCTCCACCGGCGTTTACGCGTCACGCCCGACGAGCCAGTTCCGCAGGTTCGAAGCGGGCATAGACTATGTGAATGCGAAGCAGAGCGTGCTTTACGACTACCTCAGCTACGGCACCGGCATCGCGGCGTCTCAGGAAGCAAGCATTGAGGCTCTGTTGACACGTGTTGCGTTCGTGCACGACAACGCATTGTGGAACATGTTTGGTCCGGTGGTAGGGCAACGCTGGCGGATGACGGTTTTTGCCGCGCCGCCGCGCGCCAATACTGCTCCGTTCGGCGTAGTGACGGCGGACGTGAGGCGCTACTGGCGCGTGAGCAAGAACACTTCCTTTGCGCTGCGCGGGTCAGGAGGACGAAGCTTCGCGACGCATGCGCAAAATGCACCTCTGTTCTATGTTGGTGGCCTTCCTTACTGGATCAACTACGATTACGAGAACGTGCAATCCAGCCAACTGGTGAACGACGCATTTTCGCAGTTTGTGTTCCCGCTGCGGGGCACCAACTACTACGAGTTGAGGGGCCGGAGTTTCGCGATTCTGAATGCTGAGTACCGCTTTCCCCTGATCTATTTCCTTGCAACAGGCCCACTCAACTTTGTGCTCAGCAACGTCGGCGGCGTCGTGTTCCTGGATGTCGGCAGGACGTGGGAAGACCCGACGCAACCCAGCGACCCGAACATAGCCCGTCATACGCAGGGTCCCCTCGGCGGATACGGCTACGGGATGCGGATCAACCTCGGCGTGCTCGTTCTAAGAATGGACGTGGCGTGGCGGACGGACCTGAGAGAAACGATGGGCAGCGCGAGGTATTACTGGTCTTTCGGTTACGATTTCTGACACGCCCACCGGCCGAGAGTAGTCGGGCGGAATAGTATCGCGATGCGGGTGTGAGCCTTTCCCTGTGATTCCGCTAAAGGTCTCTCCCTGGAAGACGGCGCTCGAATGTCTGCGCACTTTCTATCCCCCGATCTCCCCTCCGTGACAACCCGCCATGCGGAGGTGTTGCGACGTATCCGCGTGGTGCTGGTTGAACCGAAGTACCCGGGGAACATTGGGTCGGTGGCACGCGCGATGACAGTATGCGGCCTTTCCAGACTGCACCTGGTCAACCCTGTTCCGCACTGGCGGGAGTCCGATGAAGCGTGGACTTTCGCCTGCGGGTCGCGCTCCGTTCTGGAGCACGCGACCGAAGAGGGGAACCTGGTAGACGCGTTGTTCGGAACGACGACCGTGGTTGGCACGACGCACCGAATGGGAAGAGGACGGGGCCCTCTCCTGCCTCCGCGCAAGCTGGCGGAACACTTGCCCGGGATGCTCTCCAAAGGGGAGGTGGCCCTCGTGTTTGGAAGGGAAGACAAGGGGCTTTCGAACGACGAACTGGCATTGTGCCAGATGGGCGTTCACATACCGACAGCCTCTGCCTATCCGTCTCTGAACCTTTCCCATGCGGTTATGGTTGTTGCGTACGAGTGTTTCTACGCGGTAGTGACGGCGGGGGATGAGGAAGTGCAGGCGAGCGGGGTGTCATACCCGGAAATCGCGGCAATTTCTGAAAGAATCGCGCATCTGACAGCACGGACAGGCTTTCGTCACCGGCGTGGAGAGGTCGGTTTTGAACGCAGCCTGCGGCGAGCCATAGAACGGAGTAGTGTGAGTGCCCGCGACATCGCGCTCGCGCATCTCGTCTGCGGACAAATCGAGCGGTATATCGACCGCTTGGAGGAGCAGATTCGCGGCAAACGGCAGACTTCGAACTGATGGACGACAGGGTGCGAAAAAAGAAACGCGGCGAAAACAGCGTAAGTCACTCCGCGTGTTCGCCGCGTGCGCCAGATTCAAACATTACAGGGCAGCGTTTCCCGATTCGCCGGTGCGGATTCTGATTGCGTCATCAATCGTTGAGATGAATATCTTTCCGTCGCCAACCTTTCCCGTACGCGCTACCCGCAAGAGCGCATTTACGACCGGGTCGATCTGGTCGTCCTGAACGACTGCTTCAATCTTGACTTTGTTGACGAACAGGACCTGATACTCCGCACCGCGATAGAACTCGGTGTGCCCACGTTGATGGCCAAACCCGCGAGCCTCGAGAACCGACAGGCCCTTCACACCGACATCCGTCAGCGCGGTGCGGACGTCCTCGACCAGATGCGGCCGGATGAATGCCTCTACCTTCTTCACAATCTTTCTTTCCTGAGTTTTTCTGCATCTGGCGCGTGCATTACAGGTGATACGCGGTTTCCCCGTGCTGCGTCAGATCGAGGCCCTCGCGCTCTTCTGCCTGGGAAACGCGCACACCGCCGACGATATCCATCAGTTTCAAGATAATCCACGTCACCGCCGCTGCATAGGCAGCAGTCGCCGCCACGCTCAGCGCCTGGATCAGGAGCGGATCGACGTTGCCCAGCAACAAGCCGTCTTTTCCATTCGCATTCCAGTACGTGCTCGCGAAGACTCCGGTCAGCAACGCGCCAAGGGTTCCACCGACGCCGTGCACGCCAAACACGTCCAGGGAGTCGTCGTACCCGAATCGCGGTTTGAGGCAGATGGCCCAGTAACAGATCACACCCGCGGCGAGCCCGATTGCGAGCGCCGCCATCGGGCCCACAAATCCGGATGCGGGCGTGACCGCCACCAATCCCGCGACCATCCCGGAAGCGACTCCCAGCACGGTCACCTTCCCCGTCCGAATTCGTTCCGCCAATGCCCAGGCCATTGCGGCAGCCGCAGCAGCAATCTGCGTGGTTACAAACGCCAGCGTGGCAAGCGCGCCGCTTGCGAGAGCACTGCCGCCGTTGAAACCAAACCATCCGAACCAGAGCATTCCGGCTCCCAGCACCGTCCAGATGAGGCTGTTGGGAAGGATCTGGTCTTTCGGATATCCAGCTCTCCTGCCGATGTAAATGGCCGCTACAAGCGCAGAGAAGCCCGAACTCATGTGGACAACCGTCCCTCCGGCAAAGTCGAGAGCGCCCAGCTTGAACAACCACCCGTCCGATGCCCACACCCAGTGGCAGACCGGTGCGTACACAACGGTAGTCCAAAGGAGAACGAACACGATGTAGGCGCGAAATTTCATGCGTTCCGCAAACGCACCGGTGATGAGGGCGGGGGTGATTATGGCGAACATCCCCTGGAAAGCTACGAACGCGAGGTGGGGTATGCTTCCCATCGGTTCCACTCCGACCCCGTTGAGAAAGGCGTGGCCGAACCCACCGATGAACGAGTTGCCCTGTGAGAACGATAGCGAGTACCCTATGACCACCCAGTGGATTCCCACGAGCCCCATTGCAAACACGCTGTGCATGATCGTTCCGAGCACATTCTTGCTGCGCACCATTCCGCCGTAGAACAACGCCAGACCGGGCGTCATGAACAGAACGAGAGCTGTGGACGTGAGCATCCAGGCAGTGTCGCCCGAGTCGATACCCGCGGAACCCTCTGCAAATGCGGGAGGGACGATCGCGAGGAGTAGCGTAAGGATTGCCATGAGCCGCCTGTTCATCCGAACCTCCAAATCAGAAACAGAACCTCGCCGAACCTATGCTGCATGGGGCATTTCACCTGTGCCACCCGCCCCTTATTGACGATAGCCACGGCGTGTTTCCGCGAAATCACGGCGGCGTTTCGCGAGTGTAAAAAAACGATGAAGTTTTGCAGACGCGCTGAGTGTTACGGGTGAGACGGGGGTAGTGGCGGAAGGAGGGGGTTACGCAATGCCGTCAAGAACCAATGACGCAAACACGGAATACCAGTAATCGGGAACGAAGGGCGCATGAAGCAACGCATCCAGTGTGTAGAGCGTGAGTTCCAGCCGATCTTCCGGACGGAACTCGATCGTGCCTGTGTACCCTTCCCAGAGGAACATCCAGTCGGGATCGTTCACGAAGGTCCGTTTCGTGTAATACGCGCAACTCATTGCCCCGTATAACGGTGCAAGGTCGTACCGGGCGGGGCCTACACTGAGCGTTTCGAAGTCCAACAGGCCCGATAGCGCTCCGGCAGACCGGTCGAAAAGCATGTTCGCGATATTTGCGTCGCCATGAATGGGGACCAGCGTGTTTTCGTCGAACCTGTGGAGGTTCTGGTCGAGGAAAAAGATGAGCCGAGCTCTCAACGGCTGTGAAACAAGGCCGCTTTCCGCCAGCTGGACTGTGCGTGCTTCAAACGATTGAGCGAACCTGTCTCTGGAAACGAGGTGGTCGAAAAAAGGAGTGAAAAGCTCCTCTGGCGCGAGGGTTTTCGCTTTGTGCCACTCGGCCATGGCTTTGCCGACCGAGCGCAAAGCCATGGGCAGCAGCGAGGGGGTCGAGTTCAACATGAGATCGCCCGTAACTCCGGGGATTTGCTTCACGCAGCACACACCGCAGTTCCATGGCTCTTCGGGCGGCAGCACAATCACTTCTTCCGCGCACGGAACTCCCGCACGGCGAGCTCGCCGCCATCCTACGTATTCGCGCCACCATCCCTGTCCATCCGACGACGGGTCGTCGTCGAATTTGATGGCCCAACGTTCACCGGATTCGAGAACCAGCATCCGCGAACCTGTACGGTTCGCGGGCGCAGTGAGCGGGTGGGAAGATACGACCGGCGCCAGTGACAACCGACGCATTATCGCGTTCAGAGTATCGTGATTGACAAGTCGAAGCATTACGCCTGCCCGTTCTTTCCGATCGTTTCGCGGTGCATTACGAGCGCATCCAACAGATCGAAGAAGGACGCCGCCCCCTCCACGATCGTGAAACGGATCGAAAGGACCCATACCGGGCATCCGAAATCGATACGCGAAGGGAGACGAACCGCATCCTTTTCCGTCGTAATAATCGCTTCACAGCGAAGCTGGCGTGCCACGTTCGCGATTTGCGACAGCGCGCGGTGCCTGTATTTCGCATGGTTTGGGAACCTGAGGTGATCTAGTACCTGTGCCCCTAGTGTCCTTACTGACTCGGCAAATGACCACGGATTTCCGATACTTGAAACGGCCAACACGCGTGCATTTCTGAGGATTTCCAGGTCAAGGGAATCCCCAGTGGCGTGAGCCAGTATCCCCTCCGGTGCGTGGACACCCAGGAATACCGGAGCCGATGGGTTCAGAGATCTCAAACGCTCCCGCAGTTCGGGCAGCCTGTCTGTCTGGTCTGAACGTGACACGACGATTACGTCCGCGCGCGCGAGATGCAGGGGTGGTTCCCGGAGGGTCCCCCCGGGAAGCGTTTTATCGTTGCCAAACGGGTTGACGGCATCCACCAGCACGATATCAAGGTTCCTCTCCAGTTTCATGTGCTGGAATGCATCGTCCATGATTACCACATCGGGGGCGAACCTGCTGACCGCAACAAAGCCCGCCAGGGCTCTGTTTGGGCTTACAACTACCGGTACGCCGGGCAAATTTCGGGCGAGAAGGTACGGCTCATCCCCTGATCTTCGAGGCGAAAGCATCAGGCGCTTCCCGTCGGAAACAACGGCCAGCATGGCGCCTTCTTTGCGATAGCCACGGCTGACGATCACAGGCTTGCGCCCCGTGTCCAGGAAATGCCGAGCGATGAACTGGGCGAGAGGTGTTTTTCCGGTGCCGCCCACCGTGATATTGCCTATGGATATGACCGGTGTATTCAAAGTAGTTTTTCGGAATACGCCACTTCGGTAAGCCCAGGAACGAGCCCTCACTCCCGCGGTGTACACCCTGGAAGCCGCCGCCAATCCGTTCATAAAGGACTTCCCCAGCTTCGTGCGGGGCGGGTTCAGAAGCCATTCGTCGATCCGTCTCACTTTGGCACCTCTGTCAGTCCTGTGCTTTTGACCTGCTCGGGAGTCGCCATTTGGCCATCGCCTCCACGGTCGCAGCCAGCGCGTCCGGAATTGTACTCTGGAATGGTCCGGGGTAATTGCGGAGAATGTCGCAGATGATTGCGCCCGCCATCTTGCCGTCATGGGCCCGCGTGGCCTGACCACTTACCTCGAGCAGATCGCATCCCGCCTGTTTCATATGTGGCCCGTACAGAACGGGCAAGCCGTACGCCGCCGCTTCAAACGGGTTGTGTCCACCCAGAGGGGCCCACGACCCACCTATTACGGCGATATCGGCCCCGGCATAAAGCTGCGCGAGGACTCCCATTTTGTCAACAAGAAGCACGGACCCCGGTGCTGAAATCCGGGTGGGAGTCAGACTCGACAACCGAAGCGGGCGTAAGCCTTCGCGTTTCAAGATAGCGTCTGCATAATCGTAATCAGTCACGTTACGGGGCGCAACGACAAAACGGGGCGAAATACCCGCGAGTCGGGTCTGTTCGATCGCAGACACAACGTGAGACATTTCTCCGCGGTGCATCGAGCCGAACAGAACCACCCGGTCATTTCCATCCATCCCCATCGCCGCCCGGGCGTCCGCACGGTTTGCCAGGCTCCCGCTGCACCATTTGAGGGATCCGCAGATAGCGATCTGCCCGCCGGGAACCCCCAGTGCGGCAAACCGTGCAGCGTCGTCGCATGTCTGCGCACAGACAAATAATGCCGGCGCGATGTCCGCCAGAAGCCGGCTCGCTTTCATCAGCGCCGTGGTCCGTTGCGAGACGCGCGCGCTCACCAGTACGACAGGCACCCGGCGTTGGACCATTGCGCGAAACAAGCCAGGCCACAGCTCTGTCTCGCTCACGATTACCATCGCGGGGTATCCGTTTCGGCATAGCGATGCCCAGGACGATTTAGTATCAGGAGGAAACAACCGGAGGCGTTCACGCCCGATTCCAAGTTGTGACCACATGGCCATCCCCGAGCGCGAACACGAGAGATGTGCATCAGCACTCGCGACACCCCCGAAGTGTTCCCAGAGCACCCTCAATCCGCGGACCTCTCCCGCCGAAGCGCCGTGCCACATCCAGAAAGGCGGGGGGAGGTCGAGGGGTCTGGGAAACAAACGGTCCCGCAAATCATATCTGTCGGTTGCCCAGGCGAACAGAAGGAAAGGACTCCCCGCCAACAAACCGGATTTCCACATCAAATCGTAGAAAAGTGCCCGCGTTGACATTCGAACCACCTGCGGAACGGGGGAAGGCATGAGAAATATACCTTCGGCGGAGGACCGACGCCCTGACTGCCACGCCTTTCGGCGTGTTGTTGCTTGTTCAGTCGCCGGTGCCGCCGTACTTTTGGTAAGAAGGACGAAGAGGCCAGACCGTTTCGTGCGGTTGGAACATTCCGGAATTCGCGTGCGGCGGACAACGCAGTCTGTCCGGCAATTTGCTGTTGCGGCGTAGAGTCGTCGGAGACAAGATTCGGAAGGAACGTCGCGTGCGCGGATTGTCTTGTTACCCGCCAACTCCGCCTCGCTCGTCTCGGTGTTATCTGGCGGGATGTCGCGCCCACACCCTGGGCCGGGAGACCATGCCGTGAGTGGAGCGATTCGGGTTGCGATCGTCGGGTGCGGCGGAATTACGTCCGCGCATTTGAACGGTATCAGGATACTTCAGCAATCAGGCCTTGACGACGTCCAGGTGACTCTTCTGTGTTCGCGCAATCTCGAAAACGCCGCTCGATATAACAAGCGGGGAGATGCCCCGCCGCCACTTCCTCCCATCGTGCCTTGGCGCGATGATCCGCTGAACATTCGCGATGTGTATGTCACTGACCTTCATCCAGGGTTGCCGGCCGAGCTGTGCAATGATTGGAGGAAAGCCGTCGTGTCACCCGACGTCGACGCGGTGATAATTCTCGCGTCGGTAGGAGTTCACCACACAATTGGATGCGCCGCGCTTACCGCCGGGAAGCACGTTCTTATTGAAAAGCCGTTTGCTATCACGGTCCGTGCGGCACGGAAACTCTGCGAAATCGCGCACGAACGAGGTCTGTCGCTGGGTGTTGCGAAAAGCCTGCGCTACAAAAGGGAGACGAGATCTGCCCGCTGGGCCCTGGACAACGGGTACATCGGAAAGCTCGATATGGTGGCGCACGTGAGCCTGGGATCGGTGTGGTCACCAGACAAAATCGTGGGCAGAACCCCGTGGCGGCACCACAAGTTGGAAACCGGGTCGGGAATCCTGATGGATATTGGTTCGCACCTGTTCGACAAGGTGAGGTACGTCTGCGGGGAGTTCGACACCGTCTCGGGGATAACGCGAACACTCGAGCCGTTCCGGACGACAAGAGACGATGCCGGTCACATAATCGCGCATACTGACTGCGACGTCGAGGATACTGCTTTCGCCACGGCCGTGTTCACGAACGGAGCTATAGGAACATTCAGCATGTCATGGGCGACGCACGGGGAACCCGCGTCGCTTCCGGGTGGGACCGCGTTATTCGGTGACCTCGGATGCATCAAGGAAGGAAAACTGATCAGCGAACGCGAAGGTGTCCGCGTTCTGGAGGATCTTTTCGTTCGGAGTGCCCCGAAAGGAATCCAGGAGGAGTGGTTTCCGCGAGGCGTTACGGATGCGTTTGCACTGGAACTCCATGAGTTCTTTCGGTCAATACGTGAGGGGCGTTCTCCGGAAACGAGCGGGATTGAAGGATTGCGTGATGTCGCCGCATGTTACAGTGTCGTGGAGTCCTCGGTTCGAGGTGAATGCGTTCGCTTTGAGGATGTTGCGAACTGCCGGGTAGAAACCTATCAGAGGGCTATTAACGACCAGCTGGGACTGGGGTGAACGGTGTTGGGATCTTCGGTTGTTTATCTGGTGAGGCACGGCCAGACTGAGTGGAATGTGGAGCGGAGGTGGCAGGGCGTTACGGACATTCCCCTTAATGCTCGCGGTCGCGCGCAGGCCGCGGCGGTGGCGCGCGCGTTCTCCGCGTCCGGTATGTTCGGCGGCGCGGGTATCAGGCGGGTTGTGTCAAGTGATTTGAGCCGTGCGAAGGAAACGGCGGAGGAGATAGCTCGCGTCGCAGGTGTTCCACTGGAGACGACCCCGCGCCTTCGGGAACGTTCCTTCGGGCGCTGGGAAGGGCTTTCGAGAACTGAGATCGCGCAGAAGTTTCCGGGAGACATCGAGGCGTATGAGACGCAACGGGAGACATTCAGACCGCTTGGCGGTCAATCATGGCGGGATTTTTCAGAACAATCTGCAAAGACGGTGCATGAACTTGTGGGCGGTCTTGCCGGTCAATCAACCGTGGTTGTAGCCCACGCGGGTCCTTTGCAGGCGTTCCTCAGCCAGGTGATGGGCACACGAGACTCCCGGCCGGGCAGGTTCGTGATTGACAACGGTTCTGTGAGCGTTGTTCGCGAGTGGCTTAACGAGCACACGGGTGATCGTCACTGGGTGGTGACGGCGTTGAACATAACGTGCCACCTGCACGCGTTGGAATCCTGAAAGGCCCGGTTCAGATGCCCGGTTTGTTCATTTCGTTTGAAGGGATCGATGGCTGCGGAAAGACGACGCAGGTTGAACGCGTTGCGGAGATCATTCGGGGCACCGGGAGGGAAGTGGTTTCGGTACGCGATCCTGGCTCGACGCGCGTTGCCGACCTGGTTCGGAACATGCTTCTCGACCGTGGCAACTCTGATATTGACGCGCGCACGGAGCTTTTTCTGTATCTCGCGTGCCGGGCGCAGTTGGTCGAGCAGTGCATTCGTCCCGCCCTTGGCCGGGGACAAGTAGTCATTTCCGACCGCTTTTCCGACTCAACGCTGGCGTACCAAGGGTACGGCCGAATGCTGGGCGTGGAACTTGTGCGTCAGGCCAATCGTATTGCCACCGCGGGATTGACGCCAAACGTGACTCTTCTGATCGACATTCCCGTCAACGTCGCGCGAGACCGGCGGAGTGCACAGATGGTGGACCGCCTCGAGGCCGAAGAAGGCAATTTCCACGAACGTGTCAGGAACGGTTTTCTGGAAATAGCGCGACGAGAACCGGAACGGGTTGCCGTTATTGATGGCACCCTGCCCCTTGACGAGGTTACAAACGCGATTGTGGATACCCTTGCGCTTCGAGTCCCCGTTATGCTGGGAGATGTGATCAAGAGTGCGTGAATGCGGTGGTTTCCTGATCGAACACTACGCGGCATCACGCGACGGTGTCGCGTTGGAATAACCCTTTCGAAATCGGAGTGGAGGTAGTTTATGGTACTGCGCCGCCGTGACTGGGGCTGGTTGGCCCTCATGGTTGCCGTCGTTATCTGGGGTGGCCAGATATTCAACCACGTGGAGGCACTCGCCCAGGATGCGTACGGAAGAATTGGCCAGATGGCCGATGACCGGGCGGAGGTGGAAACCGCAATTCTCCGGTTTTATGTTGAGGACGTAGACGCAGGGAAATTGCAGCTCTCGCAGGTTGACGGGATGCTCAACGAACTTGACACGTACAGCGATTTCCTCAACGAGCGCGAGCAAGAAGACCTGCGAATGACCACGGAAGGTGCCTTCGGCGGGCTCGGAATCGAGATCAACGCGGTGGATCATTACCCCACGGTCATTTCGCCCCTTGAAGGAACCCCCGCGTGGGATGCGGGTCTGCTTGCCGGAGACCAGATTATTGAAATCGAAAACGAGAGCACGTACGACGTGAAGCTTGATATTATCGTCGGCAAGCTTCGGGGCGTACCTGGAACGGCAGTAAACATCAAGGTGCGTCGACCCGGGTCCGGCGAGCCCATCGACTTCCGGATCACACGCGCTGAGATTCATGTCAACTCGGTACAATTCCATGGTCTGCTGTGGGATCCGCGCGCCGAAGGTTTCCTGCCTTTGGGCGCTCCCGATTGGTTGCGGAACGCTCAAGGGATTGGCTACATCCGCCTGTCGTCGTTTTCCCGCGGCGCGACGGACGAAGTCCGTGTTGCGTTGCAGGACCTGATGGCGAAGCGTGCCCGGGGTATCGTTCTGGACTTGCGAATGAATCCGGGCGGTCTTCTGGAAGAGGCGCGGGGAGTTGCTGATCTTTTCCTTCCGAAAGGTCGCCTGATCGTCTCTACGAAAGGTCGAGCGCAGAGAGGTGAGCAGAGGCTGTATTCGGAGCGCGATCCGGCGATTCCTCCGTCGATGCCGGTGGTCGTTCTCGTGGACGAGGGCTCAGCCAGCGCTTCGGAGATTGTCGCGGCTGCGATTCAGGACAACGATCGGGGCTTGATTGTCGGGCGTCCAACGTTTGGCAAAGGATCCGTACAGACAGTGTATAACTCCCAATTCAGCGGGAGATTCGGTCTCAATTTCTCTCAGAACGCGCTTCTGAAATTGACGACGGCCTACTATTATTCCCCCAGCGGGCGCTGCATTCACAAACCACGCTGGCGGACGGGCAAGCGTGGCGCTGTTGTTTCGAAAGCGGCGAGTGATACGGCGACGGTGTACCGTACCTCCAAGGGAAGAGAGGTTCGGGGTGGTGGAGGCGTGGCAGTAGATGTGGCGGTGCAACCGGATGTTCCGCCCGCGCTGTTCTGGCAACTGAACGCGCGGCAGCTGTTTTTCAACTACGCCGTTGACTACGCGGTGAGACACCCGGAACTCGATCCTCAGACATTCGACGTCACAGATGCGATGCTGGCAGATTTCCGCCGGTTCGTAGCGGACTCAGTGCATGCGTTCACGTACGAACCGCGGGGGAAAAAGGAGCTCGATGACCTCGCGAAGGCGACGTCGGAGGCCGGATACGGTCAGGAAGTTGCGCGTCGTGTCGAAGAATTGCGCGAAGCTCTACTGGCGCAGAAAGATGCGGAGTTCTCTCGTGCGGAGCCTTACGTTCGACAGCGGTTGCGCAGTGCCATAGCAGGGCGCGTCTGGGGAAGACAATCTCGCACTCGAGCAGATTTCACGCGAGATCTCGCGCTCAAGGAGGCTCTGACATACCTGACAGATTCTGGCAAGTACGCCCAGCAGATAGCGCTGAGCCCGGTACGCCCGCGGCCTCCACAGCAGGAACAGACAGCCGAAAACGAAGGTGATTGAGAGGCGTGTTGCGTCTTTCGACTGACGGGTTGGGCGAGGAGGCGCTCAACCCGTTTGTCGTTTCCCGGGGATACGAACTCGCCTGTCTGTTTCGTTGATAGAACAAAGAAAGTGGATTGTGGTGGAACCGGCAAATCACAGCGATTCCGAACTTATCAGCATGTTCCTTGATGGGCAGGCTGCCGCTTTTGATACGCTGGTTCGCCGCTACGAACGGCAGGTTTTCGGATTCATTTTCGGAATGGTACAGAACGAGGCACTGGCGAACGACCTTTTTCAGGAAACGTTCGTTCGTGTTCTGAACGCGTTGCCAGATTACCGGGAACGGGGGAAATTTGCGAGCTGGTTGCTGGGCATTGCGAGGAATCTTGCTCTCGATGCCCTTCGGAAGCGTCGTGTTGAAAGTCGAATTTTCAGGCTGGAGAATCGCACAACGAATGGCGAAAACGTGGGGGCGATACAACCGGAAATTCCCGACGAGGTAGAAAGTCAGGCCGATATGGTGGAACGTGAGGAATGGCTGGCTCGCATGAGGGAGGCCCTGGCCGAATTGCCTGTTGAGCAACGCGAGGTTGTCTACCTGCGCTACGAGGCGGACCTCACCTTCCAGCAGATTGCGGATCTGACTGGAGTCTCCATCAACACTGCTCTCGGTCGAATGCGGTACGCTTTGAACAGTCTGAGGAAGCGTATGAACATTGCCACGGAGCCTTCAACGAATGACTGACACAGGAGAAGCACCGGCGTGTTTTCGCACCCGGTACGACGCACTCCGGTACACATCGGGCGAGCTCTCGGCCGAAGAGCGCGTCACCTTCGAGGCGCATCTGGAACACTGCCGAGAATGTGCGTGGCTGGTGGATGACGAAAGAACGATCCGCGGAGTGTTTGGAGCACTTCCGCGATCTTCTCCTTCGGCCTCCGTCCGAGCGTTCATATCGCAACAAGCCGCCGCATCAGCCTCTGGGCGCGAAAGAGTGAGTAGTTCCGGGCGTACTGCGCGGCTCGGAACTGCGCTCGTAACCCGGATCCCCGTGTGGGCCTGGCCGGTTGCGGCTGCCGCGATTCTTTTGCTCGGGGTTTCGTTGACTTTCCAGAGAGATGCGCCAACGACCGCATTTCCGGGTGACACGCTTTCCGCGCCGGTCGCGTTGTTGCCTGATGTCTCGGAAGCAAATGGAATCCAGATTGCCTCTGTTGCTGAGACAACCGAAGCTTCGACCCGGATAAGGACATCGAGGGTTCGAGCAACTGCGTCAGACAATTACCTTGACGAGGATGTCGTGGAGCTTGCGGACCGTGTGGAGACGCTCGCATTGATTTTTGACGAGGAAACAACTCAATGAAATGGTCGAGAGCGTCGTTTTTGCTGTGTTCGTTCATTGTTGCCGGGGCGGCTCTTCTGAGCGGAATCAGCGCTCAAGCTCAGATGCCAGGGCCTCCGCCGGGCGGTTTTCCGGAATTCCCGCGTGGCCCCAGGCGGGGCCAGTTGAGGAACCCCACCCCGGAGGAAGAGGCAACGGCACTGGAATTTGTCCGAAGGATAGACTCGTCGCGTGTGGAACAGGTGATTGCCCTGAAAAATTCGCGTCCACACGCGTACCGCGCAATGATTCTGCGCTCCTTGAACATGGAGCGGCATGCCCGCGCTATGGGAAGAGGAGGCGATCCCAACGAAATTCGGCAATCGGAGCAACTATTCCGAAGGATGTTTGAACTGCGCGAACAAATGGACAGGCTGTCGATCCAGTACCGGCTGGCAACGGAGGAGAACGCGAAGAACGAGATTCGCGCGCGGTTGTCGGCAAAGGCGGGGGAACTTTTCGATGTTCAGACCGAGATGAACCGCCTCCAGATTGAACAGATTGCGGACGAACTGCGCCGCCTGCAACAACGCCTTGAACAGAGACAGGCGGCCCGCGACACGCACATCCGCCGCCAGTTGGAAATGATGCTTTCTGACGAGGAGCCTGATTGAACTCGGCGGCAGGTTTTCACCACCGAATCCTGCGCGCGATATCTTCTCCAAGCATCCTGCGGAGGTCTTCGCGAGCCCTCGTGGGATGTGTTCCCTTCCAGAACAAACGGCCGCACACCGGGCACTCCGTGAACAATTCCTGGGTGTCGTACACGTACTCCCATACGCGGCCTTTCACAGACTCTTTCGGAATCACCTTCACCACGACGTTGCAGCGTACGCAACGACTGAATGGCACGAACGCCGTCAGGTCGAAGTGCGTGGCCACCTGTACAAGCTGATCCGGCAACCGGTCGAATGTCACCCCGAAACGAGGAACGGGGTCGGGCAGGCCGAGCAACCCCCTGTCCCGTGTCAACACGAGCCTGCCTTCGTTGCGAGCCCGTTCCATGAGGTCCGCATCGGAAATCCATGGCTCGTATGTGACATCGGCACCGAGTAATCTCAACCAGGTGGCAAGGCGCCCGAGCATCATATCTGCTGCGCAAGGCGGCAGAGGAGGCAAATGCGATGGTTCATTCATGCTTGTTACCCGCAGCGCGGTTGGACCCGCAAACAGGCTCAAAGTACCCTTCTGTACTGCAACCTGTGGCGACGAGTTTGATCTTCGACACCTTTTCTGTTTTTGTTCGCCTTGAGACTTGACTGATGAAAGAATGGAACCGGCTGATTGCGCACCCGATCACGGGTCAGGAAAACCCGGCATACCTGCACGGGGTGATTGTTCCGATGTTTACGCCCTGCAACTCGAACGGGACTCTGGACGAAAGGGGCATCCGTTCGTATGTGAACTACCTCGTTTCCAACGGAAGCGTGAACGCGTTGTTTGCGCGAAGCGGGCTCGGCCGCATGTACACGTTCTCCGTGACTGAAGTCCGGCGGCTCGCGGATATTGTCATTGACGAAGTATCAGACCGCCTGCCAGTGTTCGTCGGTTGTTCCGGGGAGTTGTCGCCCGATAGTCCTGAGCGACCGGACGCGCACACGTATCTTCGTCAGAGCATCGAACTGTGTCAATACGTGCAACGGAAAGGGGCGACCGCCGCCGTTCTCGTACTACCCGTGGCTCTTGTCCCGCATCGCGAGGAATTGCCGGCTGAGGTGGTTCTGGAATATTTCCGGCGTGTAGAGGCGGAAACGGATATCCCGCTCATCATCTACCAACCACCGGAAACGACCCGCCGTTTCAGGGCAACGCCGTCGCTGATTGAGTCGGTCTCGCGTAGCGGACGGGTTGTCGGTATGAAGATTTCGACGAGCAGGATGGACGTTTTCCTGAGTTGCAGTCAGGCGGCGCGGAACGCGAATTTCGCGCTTATCGCGGGTGACGAAACGGTGTTCCTGTTCACTATCCTCGTCGGTGGAACCGGCGTTATCGGGCAAGGATGCACGACCCATCCAGAAATACTGAAAGCGGTGTACGAGAGAACGATGGCATTTGACATGGCTGGCGCTTCAAGAGCCGCGCTCGACACCTTCGCCGCAGTGAACGTCGCATCTGGCGAAGCCCTCGACGGCGTAGTCCTCCAGTACCTCCGGAGACAAGGGGTGGCCGTTCAGCCTTATTCAAGGGATGGGGGACGTCCACCTTCGGAAGAAATAAGCGCACGCTTTGCCTCCAACCTGGACGCGGTGAGGTCCGGGTACCGAGATTCAATGGTCCGTTAGTGTAGTGTTCCGATTCAGGGGAGCCTAATGCAATGAAGAGATGGACTGATCCCGTTGTGCAACCGTACACCGGTCGCGCGATTCCTGCGTACCTCCACGGCGTGATAACGCCGATGTTCACGCCGTGCAATTCCGACGGATCCTTCGATGAGAAAGGTGTCCGCGCGTTCGTCGACTACCTCATCGGAACCGGCTGCATTACCACCCTGTTCGCACGTTCGGGATTGGGAAGGATGTACTCGTTTTCCTTTGACGATGTGAAATGGTTCACGGATGTCGTTCTCGATCAGGCGGCGGGGCGGATTCCCGTTATGATCGGGACGACGGGTATCTGGGGTCGTGATTTTCATCATCGTCCGGGAAATCAGATTTTCACTCGACAGAGCATAGAGCTCTCCCAATACGCTCAGAAAAAGGGCGCGGTGGCCGCAGTGCTTGTCCTCCCGATGGCGCTGCAGCCCGAGGAAGGACGTCCTCTGGAGGACACGATTTTTGCGTATTACGAAGCAGTCGCACGAGAGGTAGACCTCCCGATTATCCTCTACCAGCAGCCAGGGTTGCTGGAAGAATACTGCATGACTCCGCCCTTGCTGGAACGCCTTCTGACCATCAAGAACATCGCGGGTATGAAGTACTCGACGGGCGACATGGTGAAGTTCAGCGAGCTTACGATGGTTGCCCGGCACACCGATTTCGCGTTTATCGCCGGGGACGAGCTCGCGTTTTTCTTTGCCATGATGCTTGGAGCGAGCGGGGTTATCGGACAGGGTTGTGACGTCAACCCGGAGACACTGCGTGCGGTGTACGACAGGATGATGGAACGTGATTTCGCGGGCGCACTTGAAGCTCATTATGATTGCATACGCGCGGGCCAGATCTCAGAGGGGTACGATTGCGTCATCAGCGGGTTTCGGTACGTGGCTGGCAAGGGCGTCAAGGTACAACCGTTTACTTGCGGACACGGTGTCTCCGATTATCCGGTGCAGCAACCCGTGATACCAGACGATTGGATGGCGAGTTTCTCCCAGGGAATGGATGCCCTTCGTGGAAAGTACCCCCCGGTTAACCCCTGGGCGTAGGTTTGGCGCTAACACGGAAGGCGCCGATCCAAGCGCCTTCCTTCGATCCTCGCACCCTATGCCTTCAGTTCCCCGATGAGTGATCGCACTGAACCAATGCCCTCCTGAATGCAGAATTCCCTCAGCTCAGAGATCACTCTGGGCGCGACCCACGGATCGACAAAGTTTCCGGTGCCTATCTGAATTGCGGAAGCCCCGGCGAGCAGGAATTCGACAACGTCGGTACCCGTCATGATTCCACCGATGCCGACCACCGGTATGCGCACGGACCTGCTGGTTTTCCACACCATCGCCAGTGCGACCGGTTTCACTGCGGGACCGGACAACCCTCCCGTCACGTTGCCAAGTACCGGTTTTCTTTTTCTTGGGTCAATCGCCATTCCCCTGATCGTGTTGATCAGG
The DNA here is from genome assembly GCA_022706085.1 of Candidatus Latescibacterota bacterium. Lineage (GTDB taxonomy): Bacteria > Latescibacterota > MWCZ01 > MWCZ01 > MWCZ01 > MWCZ01. The sequence goes on from JAKJDF010000003.1 coordinate 453,253, forward strand.
GAAACCGCGTCTCCACCCCCCTGCTCCACACCGCGCGCGATTTCCGTGACATCCGTGACGTTGGGACTGAGTTTGGCAATAACAGGGAAAGGGCACTCTTCTTTGACGCGTCGAACGACTTGCTCCACCCGGGACGGCGCGGTGCCAAAATCGAGTCCGTACGACACGTTGGGGCAGGACACGTTGAGTTCGACTGCAGCCACACCTTCCTCCCGGGCCACACGTGCCGCGAGTCTGACGTACCCTTCCGTGGTTTCGCCCGCGATGTTGACGATCACCGGGCAACCGGCCTGACGAAGCTCGGGAAGCGCCTCCCGCAGGAACACATCCACGCCGGGATTGGGCAATCCGATGGCATTCAGCATCCCTCCGGCCGTCTCGCACACTCGCGGAGGCGGATTGCCTGCCCGCGGCAGCTCAGTGATTGTCTTGGAGACAATTCCACCCAGGATCGAAAGGTCGTACAATCGTGCCATCTCGCGACCGTAGGCAAATGTCCCCGACGCCACGAGAACAGGATTGGCGAGGTCAAGAGCACCTATTGACGTACGAAGATCCGGGCTCAACGTCGTGCCTGTCATCGGTATGGATCCCACGAAGTCAGACTATTGCTTCTTTCGAATAATACGGATCAGGTTCGGTCTTTGCCAGCCTCTCGGAGGCCTCGAAAGGCGTTGGAGCGCGGTTGGCCAACCGTTAGCTTCATGTTCGGACCGCGAGTAGGCGATTTGTGGGGGATAATGTGCACGGGTCAACCGTAAACGATGAGTCCGGAAGGAAGGGAAATGGACGCGAGAAAGAAAGCACAGGTATTCGTGCAGACGGCGGTTGCACCTTTGAACGAACTCGACCGCTGGGTGCAAGTCGGCGAAGAAGAAGCCCGTCAGGTGTACGAAATGACCCTGAAAAACGAGCTATCCGGGGGAACGGAACAAGTTCGTGCGTTTGAGAACGAATTCAGGGAGTTCACCGGCCTCAAACACGCAATATCCGTGATCAACGGTACCGCTGCAATCTGGAGCGCGATGTACGGCTGCTACGTGGGTCCGGGAGATGAGGTAATCTGCCCCGTGTACACGTGGCTCTGCAGTATCACCCCCGCGCCAATGCTGGGTGCGAAACCCGTATTCTGCGACGTTTCGCCGCACACGCTCCTCATGGATCCCGAGGATGTGAAAAAGAAGATCACATCGCGCACCAGGGCTATTGTTGCGGTGCATCTGTGGGGAATGGTCTGCGACATGCAGGCTCTTGGTGCGATAAGTCAGGAAAGCGGAATCCCGATTATCGAGGATTGCTCGCACGCGCACGGTGCCCTCTTTCGGGGGCGGGTGGTCGGGGCCATAGGCAAAGTTGGCACGTGGAGCATGCAGGGTTCGAAAGCAGTGAGCGCCGGAGAAGGAGGCGTGCTGGCGACAGACGATGATGAGGTGTTTGACCGCGCGTGCATGATCGGACAGGTGAACCGCGCGGCGGGTCTGGACCTCGTCTCGGCCAAATATCAGAAGTATCAGCCGCTGGGGCTGGGCATCAAATTCCGTGCACACCCGCTCGGAATCGGCATTGCGAGGGTTCAGTTGCGCAAACTCGGGCTTCTGAACTCAGGCAGAGGCGCGTACATCGAAGCGGTTGAAAAGGCACTGAAGGAGATTCCAGGACTCGATCCCGTCACGTTGACCGAAGGCACGAAACGCGGCGGTTATTACGGATTTCCAGCGATTTTCCGCGCAGAGCAAGTTCCAGGGGTAACGCGGGACCAGTACGTGGATGCACTTCGCGCCCAAGGTGTACCCGCTTCATCGAGTCCTTACGACCTTCTGCATCGCCTCCCTTATTTTGCCGAGGGCATGGACGTGTTCGGATTCGGGCGCGGCGTCATGTGCGAGGACTACACAGGGTACAAAGAAGGGGATTTCCCCGGGGCGGAGGAAATGCACAGGAACGTCGTCTTCCTGCCGGTGTTGACCGACCCTGTGGAAGGTGCGACGGAAGAAATCATTCGTCGCATTCGAAAGGGGGTTGAATCCCTTGGATTCTAAGAGCCATGCCGCAACTCCTGCGGGCAGCGCAGGCAGGTGGATTGGGTTCTCGTCGCGGAAAACCGAGTACGCGTGCGCCAAGATAGGTTTTGTGCGACCCGACGGCACTGGCCTCCATTTCCCGCACCTCGATATTCCCGGACAGGTGAGCTGGCACGCAGGTCCTGCGTTCGCTGACGGTGACCGCATAATCCTTCACAGCGTGGAGAACTCGGAGACGTGGAAACACCAGTCACGATCCAATCTGTGGATATACCGGATTTCCAGCGGCGAACTGACGGCCGTATCGCTCAAGCGCCGGCCGGCCGAATTCATGCCACCCGCGCTTTTGCTGCCCGGCGACGAACGCGTGGTGATCAATCCCATAATTCGGGGCAATCAGTGCATCGTCACGATGAACCTGGATGGCAGTGACCCGGTCTATGTAACGAAGCCGGAGGACGGCTTTGCGTACGGAACCACACTCTCACCGGACGGCAACTTGTTCGCGTTCCACATTGCTGGGCCGCCCAACTACTTTGCGTGCGTTGCTCGCATCGACGGAGGAAACCGGCGCGTCGTCGCATGGGACCCTGAGGTGCTCTTCTTTGCACCGAGGTGGTCGAGAAACGGGGACTGGCTCGTACTTGAGGGGTGTTTCAGCGGAAAAGACCCCGAGCATTTTGCAGCGGACCTTTACCTCGTACGACCGGACGGTGGGGAACTACACCCGGTAACATCTGGTCAGAGCCACTGGTTTGCCGCGGCATATGGCAACCAGAGAAGCCGGAGCGGAGGATCCAATGTCGCGAACTGGTCGCCATCTGAAGACGTGGTTTCGTACACGCGGTTGGCCCCGGGTTCCCGGACGGCGTGGAAGCACATTGAACACCCCGAAGAGGATGACCATTTCAATCGGGCGTACGAACCAGAGAAAGCTCGCGGCGGAACTCATTTGTGCGTCCTTGATCCCTTCGACAGGTCGTGTCGTCACCTCACCGAAATGAGAGAAGGCGTGTGGGACATGAGGGCGGTGTGGTCGCCGGACGGTGCGCTGATCGCATTCTGCCGCGCACACGTCGGGCAACCGCCGGGGCTCTGGGTTATGCGTGCGGATGGGACACAGCCCCGTTTGCTGACGACCGGCAAAGAGGGTCTGGGCGCAGACCACCCCGGGTGGATCTGTGCGAGATAAATGGTATGGTCTCCGGGCGGTATTGCGCCCAAACCTGCTGATTGAGGAAAAACGTTGATGGGAACGCAGGAATCCGGGCGTAGCCCGGTCGACTGGTACACGTCAGACCCGTGGAAAGCGTATTTCGGGTGGTTGAGCCCGCGCTGGGCCGAGCCCCGGGAAGACTTCGATCCGGAGGGTTGGTGCGACGCTCTGGTGGATGGCGGTTTCCGTACGGCCGTTGTTCACGCAAAACATCATGATGGTATTTGCTTTTTCCCGTCTCGATTCCGATCCGCGCAACCGGCGCGGGATTTCTTCGGCGAAATCGTTCGCGCAGCGAGAAAGCGCGGGATCCGCGTCGTAGCGTATTACTCCACGACGTTTGACACATGGACGTGGGAGGAACACCCGGAGTGGTCATGCTGTGAACAAGATGGGGCCATAACGGTACTCACGCGTTTTCCGTTTCCCATCGGAGTCTGTTGCCACGTCAATCCCGGGTACAGGCAATTCCTGTTGGGCCAACTAGAGGAAATTCAGAATGCGTATGACACGGACGGCTTCTGGATGGACGGATTCGACTATACCGGATACCCATCGCGGGCGTGCTTTTGCCATTTCTGCCGCGAGCGATTCGCGGAAGAGAACGCAGGGATGTCGCTGGACTCCGCGTACCTGTCTGACAAGCTGCGACTGTGGCAGAGAGATGTGTTCCTCGAACTCATGAAGGACATAGTGTCGATCGCGAGTCAGGGACGAGTGGATCGTGTAGTGGTGTACAATAATGCGGGAACGAACCTTGAACTTGGGTACGAACGGATCGATGAGCTTTGTTCGCTGAACTCCATGGAGGCGCATTCTGCCATCGGGAAAAGCCTTACCGCTCGGTTGCTGGCGGGGCAGCGAAAACCGTTCGAGATTTACACACCGGTTGCAGACAAGGTGTTCTCATGGACGCCCCGGAGCACACCGTTGCTGAAACTGGAAGCCGCGGTCGTCGCCGCTCACGGAGGTTCCACCCTTGCAGGGCTGGATATTACTGCCTCCGGGCGACTCCCCGGGTACCAGACCCCGCAAATGGCGGAAGTGGGAGCATTTGTCCGCGAAGTAACTGGCATATGCCAGAATGCAGACCCGCTGTACGATGTAGGCGTCCTGATCCCGAAGGACCAATGGAAAGACGAACGGGGTTCGTGGGCGGTGTGTCTTTTGAAGCACCACCACGCGTTCTGCCAGGTGCCACTTCATGTTCGGGATTTCTCTGCATTCCGTGTTGTCGTGGTGGCAGATGGTTACGAAATGACTGATGATTTGGCAGTGGCTCTGGAGGAGTACGTCTCACAAGGTGGAAATGTGGTCGTGGAATGTAACGGCGCGGGAGTGTGTACTCAGTACGGAGATAGATTCCTTCTTTCAAAGCTGCTCGGGGTCACACCAAATGGGCGCCATGGTTTCGACGTTTCGTACATCGGGGGAATCGCGCGGGAACTCGCGAACGGGCTGTGGGAAGGCCCGATTCGCGCGGGTGCAGACGGCTGGCGAGTCGTACCTGTGACAGCTCGAGTTTTCGCCCGTTATGTCTACCCGGTGGCCCGTTACTCCTCACAACGCTGGATCTGGAGAGAGCCGAACGCACCTCGCGCGGAGATTTCAGACGACGCCGCAATCACCGTGAATCATTTTGGCAAAGGAAAGGCGGTGTTTGTGGCGTTTCCAGCAGGTATTGACGAGGCGCCGCAACGCCGCGGTGTTATGAAGCTTTGTTCGAACATTGTCTCGTACCTCTGCCCGGAGGAATTGTGGCGCACGGACGCTCCTTCCGGTGTGGAAATAGTGCTGAGCAAGAAGGAAGGGAAATATGTTCTCCACGTTTTGAACCACTACGTTGACATGAGCAGTCGATTCGACGCGGGAGACGATTCGATTCCCTCACTCGCGGGTTTTGATATTCTCGTGAATACGAAACGAATTGGAGGCGCGAGGAAGATAACACGTGCCTCAACTGGCGCATCGGTTCCGCCGGAACGATTTAATGATTATATGCGCATACACGTAGATATGCTGAAAATTCATGAAATGTACCTGCTGGAACCTTGACTCCAGAGGAGAACCAACGTGCCACACAACATCGGAACGAGACGCGAATTGTTCGTGGACGGAACGCTCGTGCAGTCATTTGTGGGAACCCGACTCGTTCTTCAGAAACCAGAGCGCCGCGAGACGGTGCTGGAGTTGGACGCACCGTGGGAAAACAACGTTTCATTCCCTTACAGGGTTCTTCCGTTCAAAGGCGGGTGGCGAATGTACTACCGTGCCTCCATCCTGGATCTTTCCCGGGAGGAAGACACCTGTGTTACGGCGGTTGCGGAAACCGACGACGGGGTAAGTTTCCGGCGACCTTCGCTCGGGTTGTGTGAGTTCGCGGGTTCCAGGCGGAACAACATTTTGCAGATTGGCGGCTTTCCGAACACCCCGCCGCCGTTTTTCGATACGAGGCCTGGTTGTCCGCCGGAGGAGCGGTTCAAAGGAATTGTTGCGCGGCAATCAAACGCGTTTGCGATGATCTCTGGTGACGGTGTACGGTGGCGCCTGCTTCAAAACACGCCTATGCGCCTCCGCGGGCAGTTCGACACCGTAAACACTGCCTTCTGGGACGAACTCGCCGGGTGTTACCGATCGTTCACGCGCAGCTGGCACGACCCCGAGACCGGCACAGCCTTCCCGACCTGGGACTTTGGTGGCGTGGCCGCGGTCCGGGGAATCCAGCACGCGCGTTCCCAGGATTTTTTGAACTGGACGGAGCCGGAGCAATTGCGCTATGCGGACGGGGATCGGACGGTCCATTTGTACACGAACGCGATCGTTCCGTGCCCGGACGCGGAACACATCCTCCTTGGTTTCCCCAGTCGTTTCGTTCCGGACCGCACCAGTGACGATTCCCACGGGTTGCCCGGGCTCAATGATGCGTTGTTCATGACAAGCAGGGATGGGGTGTACTGGAATCGTTGGCTGGATGCGTGGGTGTCGCCGGGGCTCGACCCGTTGAACTGGACGGAACGCAACAACTATCCGGTGTGGGGAATCGCCAAAACTTCCCCGACGGAATGGTCCATGTATATCTCCGAACATTATCGCCACGAGGGCGTGCCGACACGCGTTCGCAGGTTGAGCATCCGGCCATGGGGATTTGTCGCGGTACACGCAGACTATTCGACCGGCGAGTTCGTCACGAAGCCGTTCGTGTTTGAGGGGGATTCGCTGAGTTTGAACGCGCGCACTTCCGCAGCGGGGGCGATCCGAGTGGAGATTCAGGATGAAGCGGGCCACGCATTGCCCGGTTTTTCACTTGACGAGATGCCGCCCTGGTACGGCGATCGGCTGGATGCGCGGATGGCCTGGGGCAGAAACACCAGCCTCGGATCCTTACGCGGGCGGCCAATACGACTGCGCTTCTGGATGAAAGATGCTGACGTGTTCTCATTTCGCTTCCCTTCCTGAGAGGAACTTGACAGGACAATTGACTGACTTGGAACGATTTCTCGCGACCTGCCGGGGTGACACCCCCGACTACGTACCCATTTTCGGATTCCCCGGTGCGCCGGGAATGAGCGACGGCGCGATGCGGAAAACGCACGAACGACTGGTAGCTACCGGAATGCCTTCATGTGTCGGGGGGTCGTCCAGCCTGATTTTCGGGAATCCGGAAAGGGAGAGTTGGAGGAGATACTGGGGCACGACAGGGCCACTTACACTGGATTTCGGTCTGGCCGGCGGAGCGCAAGGATTTCGTACGACGAGGCGGTTCGAGAACGGTTTCGAAATCATCGAGTCCGAAAGCGGGGAAATCACGCGGCAGGTGGTGGAAAACGACGTCACATACAGCATGCCGGAATTCGTCAGGTACCCCGTCCGAGACCGTGAGTCCTGGGAGTTTTACAAAGAACGCACACGCCCCCGACGGGTAATGTCGCGCGAAGACATGGAGACGAATTGCCGGAGGTACGACAAGCGCGACAGGCCTTTGTGTATAGGCACGGGGAGCACATACGGGCACATCCGCGGCCTCATGGGGACCGAAGGCGCCAGTGTGACCTTGATCGAGGATCCCGAACTTGCGCACGATATCATTGGAACCGGGCTCACGTACCACAGGGAATTTGTATTTCCTTTGATAGAAAGGCTCAGACCGGAAATTGTGCAGCTTGGCGAGGATCTGTGCTTCAATCACGGCATGTTGCTTTCTCCCCGTCATTTTCGGGAATTCTGCGGTCAGTACTACCGTGAGGTATGCGATTGCGCGTTCGCGAATGGCGCCGAAATTGTTGCCATCGATACCGACGGCAACGCGATGGAGTTCACAGGGGTGGCGGCCGAATACGGAGTCAACGCGATGTTTCCATACGAGGTCAAGGCTGGAAACGACTTGTTTGAGCTTCGGCAGAAGCACCCCGGATTCGTTTTCTTCGGCTGGTTAGAAAAAGAAGTAGTAAATGAGGGAAATGAATCTCTCATCGAACCGGAAATATCTTCGAAAGTTCCTCAATTGCTGCAACGCGGACGGTACTTCCCTAACGGCGATCACGGCATTCAGCCTCCTGTGACGTTCCGCAATTTGTGCCGATTCATGACCCTGCTTCACGAAGTCTGCGGGAACCCGGAGGGGGAGTTTCCCCGAGTCTGAAGCCAGCCAGCACTGGTGCCAACAATCCCAGGGCGTATGCGTACGATGAATACACCTCCTCTTTTCCATGTTGCATCGTTCGGGGCGCTGTCACACGCGGGCAAAACAAGCACAGAGGCATTTCAGAAGGCGGTCGACGCGTGTGCCGAATCCGGCGGGGGAACCGTTTTCGTTCCTCCCGGTGAGTACGTAATCGGCAGGGTCCATCTTCGGAGCAACGTAACCTTTCATCTGGCGGCGGGAGCCGTGGTCAAACCCTCGCGGGAGAAAACGGATTATCCACCCATTCCCAACCTTCCGGATTCAAACTACCGGGCGGAACTGATCGACAACGCTCTCAACTCTCGCTATGCTACTTTGTATGCTCTGAACGCAGTGAATGTGATTGTCTGCGGACAGGGCTGCATTGACGGTGATGACCGGGCGTTCTGGACGGAAAAGAACACAGGCACTTACGACGAATGGAACATGATTGCGCAGTGGTTCTATTACTCTCCCAACGCATTCCGGCCTGTCACGCTGATGTTTGAGCGATGCGAAAACGTTGTGGTTCGTGATGTGGAATTGGTCAGGGCATCCTGTTATTCGGGCTGGTTCGCGGGATGCACTCGCCTCCAGTTCGAGAATGTGACCGTGAAGAACGACCACGCGGGACCGAATACCGACGGATTTCACTTCAGTTCGTGCCGCAATGTCACGATCGCGGGATGTGACTTCACTTGCGGGGACGATTGCATCGCGATAGACCCGAACTATGGTGGTATCGCGGAGAACTACACCATTTCCGGGTGCCGATTCGATACGAGCGTGAACGCGTTTCGAATCTACACCGGACTGGACCCTGGATTGCCGCGTGAGATGCCCACGGGAGAAGTACGGAATGTCGTCGCGAGCACATGTATTGTCGCCAACGCATCAGGCGTTTTCAACGTTACGGCGGAGAACGGCGAAATCGACCATCTCATGTTCTCAGATTTCTGCATTCAGATGGCGTACCGCGGATCGGCATTCTTTCTTATTGCCTTGGAAGGGGGGCTTATCAACCGGGTAATGCTCTCACGGATGATGATTGACACCGATGGTGTCGGGACGATTGTCTCGCGAGAGAAAGGGGCGGTGCGGGGAGTTGTACTCGACGGACTCGACTATGTCGTTTCACCCAGAACCAAACTGTACGGCAACGGCGCCCCTGCAGTACTCGACAGCTGGGGTTGGCACAGTTTCGCGCCTTACAATTTGCACGTGCGCGGGGCAAGCGACGTAACGATCAAGGAAACGAAGATAATCTGGACGGAAGGAGATCTCGCGGATCTGTGCAGAATTCCGGGCAGTAGCCCCAACTGGCCTGCGATCGAATGCCGTGATGTGGATGGTCTCGCGCTGGACAACGTCATCTGTTCTGCCCATGGAGAGAATTGCCCGGATGTCCTGTTGGTGAATGTGGAGAGTCCTGCAGTGGCATTCTGTCGGCGGGCGGACGGTGAGCGCGCAACGGTGGAGGAAAGGCATGGGTGACGTCGAGGGGGTGGATCGAGCGTCGTGGTGGCAAACCGCTCGCTTCGGAATGTTCATCCATTTCGGATTGCCAACCGTGCTGGAACGAGGCATCTGGGCACAGTACTGGGAGCACATTCCTCGGGATGAGTACGCGGCTCTCAAAGGCTCGTTCAACCCGCAGTCGTGTGACCCTGCGGAATGGGTGCGTCTCGCCCGGGATTCAGGCATGAAGTACATGGTTCTCACGGTTCGCAACCACGATGGCTTCTGTCTTTTTGACACGGCCACGACTGATTTCAACAGCGTCGCGTCTCCTTTCGGCAGAGACCTGGTGCGTGAATTCGTCGAAGCCTGTCGGGCGGCGGGAATGCGGACCGGTTTGTACTTCTCGCTCATGAACTGGCGTCATCCCGGCTGTCTCCAACGACGTGCAGAGCAGTACCGGGCGCCCGCCTTTTACGAACGTCTTGTGGAGGAGACCCATGAGCAGATTCGCGAATTGACGTGCAATTACGGAAAGGTAGACGTCCTCTGGTTCGATTGCATGAGACCGGATGATCCTGCAATCTGGCGGTCAGAAGAAATGATGGCGATGGTTCGTCGGAACCAGCCTTCCATCCTTGTGAATGACCGCGCAGGTGTACCGGGGGATTTCGGAACACCGGAGAATGAGGCTGTCCCTCAATCGAGGCCATGGGAAGCGTGTTTCACGATGACCGACACATGGGGGTCCGCTCCGGGGGACCGAAACTGGAAGACTTCACGGGAACTGGTTACGCTACTCATGTCGTGCGCCGCGCGTTCCGGGAACCTTCTTCTCAACCTTCCGCCGGGAGCAGACGGCCGCTTCCCTCGAGAAGGCGTGGACCGCTTGCGGGAGATTGGAAAGTGGTTGCGAACGAATGGAGAGGCGATCTACGGGACGTTGAGTGCGCCTATTGGCCACTCGCTGAATATCATCGGACCGGGGCAAGGGTGGGCGACGATGCGCGGCTCCAGTATCTACATGGCCGCAATACGATGGCAGGGAGCAACGTTCAGATTCGCTTGGCTGAAAAACCGCGTGTTGTCGGCAAGGGTACTTGGGGCAGATTGCGAGGTGCGTGTAGAACAGAAAGGAGATCGCGTCTGGTTGCACGGGTTGCCGGAACACCCGCCTGATCCCCTCCTTCCAGTTCTCGCCATCAGGGTGGAAGGCAGACCGGAGCGAATTGAACCGGGTGATTTTCTCATCCTATAGTCAGTTCGTTCAAGCGAACGGCAAACAAATCCTTTCGGCCGCCGCGAAGTGAACCGAAAACGAGCCACTCACCGTCCGGTGACACGTGCGGGTGAGCATGGGCGCGTTGGCCCCCGGATGAATCGGTTCCGTGAACGCAGATCACTTTTGTGGAATACCCGTCGCCGTGGGGCGTGACAGCGGTTATCTGATCGGGCGAGAAAACCCCATCCACGGTGATGGTCTGACCGTCCGGTGTGACGTGACAGTGGCCGTAGTAGCGGGGCGGGCCGTGGTAGCCGATCCAACGGGTGCTCGTATCCAGGTTAAGAATCTGAACGTACTCGGCCCCATGCTCGGGACCCTGGTCGACCACCATGCCGTGAGTAACAACACCCGTGCCGTCGGGAAGCCAGACGCTGTGCCCGGTTTTTGGGTTCCTGGTTGGAAACGGCACTGCCTCTGCTTCCTCAAGTCTCAGCAGCCACAGCAATGGTTCCGTACGGCGATCCGGGTCCGTCGCCCGGTCACACAGAATATACTTGTCGGAAGTCGGCGAGAACGCCGCGTGCCCGATGAACCGCCCGGCTTCTTCCCACAGGATCTGCGATCGGCCGTCCCGCACCGACACGCCAACAAGCCGACTGGGCAACGCGAGACGATCCGTTCTGCGGAGGAATTCGGCAAGATCGCCGTAAGTGTTGAAACACTCGCGCGGTAGAAGCGGCAAAAGTACGGTCTGCTCGTCCCCGCTCAGTTCAAGTACTCCACATACCCAATCCGGGCCGATATGAAAGAGAAGTTCCTCCTCCAGGGTGTCGACGTTGACCGTGCGCAGTTCGTCTCCTTCGACAAAGAACACCGCATGAATTGAGTAGCCCGCAACGATATGAAACGCGTCCGTTCCCCGACCGTCTCCGCGTTCGCCCGCCAGATACGCCAGGAGATAGGACGTGCCCCTGCCGGCGGTCAACTGTGTAATGTCGCCTCCCAGAAGAGAACACGCGTAGATATTGGTCGCACCCTCTGCTTCCGCGGTAAACACAATCCGCTGGTCGTCCAGGAACCCGTTCACGTGGTAGGTGGGATGGACGTTCCATTGACGCGTCGACGTGAGCTGAACAACCTCAATGCCGGACACCGGGTCAACGTATTTCGACATCTCCGGCCGGTACACAACCCCTTTTGGCATGATGCTGCGTCTCCAGGTGATTGCAGCCGCGCTCAGATCTACTTATGAGACACATGACCCGTGTTAGGTAGGCTGATAATAACGATTATGTCAACGCGCATCAAACAGATTTTACCACAATCGGCTAGCGGCCCGGTGCCGGCCGCACAGCCTCGAACATACGCCGTGGGCGAGCATGTGTGTCGCTCGGATGCGATCAACAGGATTCGCTACTTTTGTGAAGCCTCCATGTTCACCGGCAAGGTTCGCTCGCAAACCGGTGCGACATGGAAACGCCGTGCGTCATGAAATCACCTGGCACCGGCTTGTCAGGTGCCGGCAGGGCTGATTTCGTACACGACGCCTCCAAAGGGTTCGAGATCTTCCGATCGCACCTGAACACCCCCGACTACTTCAAACGAATCCGTCGGCCCGCTTTCCTGAATCTTCGTGTATCGCAACCGGCCCGATGTGAGACCATACGCCGATGGATTGAAAGTACAGCGATAGGACTGCTTCGCCTCCGAAAGATTCATGATGAACAAACCGAGGTGTCCGTCCTCCGCGCGCCATAGCGCGGACATCACCGCAGGGAGCGTGGCAATCTTCGGCGTTCCAAAGAACGGCCAGTTGGCGCTGACCTTGACGACGGCATCCTCTCGTCTCCGCATCATCTCGTCGGAGCTGCCGCGTATCTCGTCTGGAGCGGTGTTTGCTGGCATCCCGACCAGTTCTCCGTACGTCAGGAATTTGCGGGTTTGAACACGCAGTTTCCCAAGTTTTCTCAGGTATCCGCGAAATGGCTCCGGGATCTCAGGAGGCATCCAGCCAAGCTGGGATCCCCAAAGGAAATCACGCGCCTGCGCCATCACGAATGATTGCATCCCTTCGCCGGTCGTGTGGTTGCTGGCGTAGTACAACGTGTATCCGGAATAAACAGAGGTCATCATCGGCACTTCCGTGTCCTGACGCGGGTTCCAGATGAGAAATGCATCGCAGCCATCTATGTGCGCGTCGCCCGGGTTCTCCGTTGTCAGGAATAGATCCCTCCCGGTGGAGGCGATGTAGTCTTTCACTCTGTTCAGAATCACCCGGTAACCGTCGTGCCAGTGGTGGCCGCCGCCCAAAGGGTGACCGTGCGTGGGGTCATAACACGGTGCTGCCGGCATTGCGGCGACCTGATCGAGATAAATCGCATTCGCCCCGATCTCTTCGTAGATTCTCTTGCACAGATTGAACACAGTATCCTGCCAGAGCTTGGTCTGCGTGCACATGGGTGTAAGCAGGCCACTTTCCGGGCCGTAAATCTCCAGGTACGGAGTTCCGGTCGGGTCTTTCGCGGTGGAAGGGATGGCCCCGGGGTACGACCTGGCACGCATATCCCACAATCGCGCGTTGATGTACGGCATGGCGACTATTCCCGCATCAACGAGTTTTCGCACGGCTTCCGGAACACCCGGTTTCGGGGGGAAATACTCCGGGTAGTCATTGTCGAACTTGATCTCGTGCCACTGGTAGATCTGAATTCCCACCGGTACGTCGAAATATCGTTGTGCGGCAATAACCCCGTCCGCCCATTCCGCAGGGGTTACTCCGCTGTTCTTTTCGGGAATGCTGGAAAGAAGCCAGATTCCGATGTCCTTCAGCGTTTTTGGGACATCCTTCCGTCTCGAAATCGGCCCTTTTGCGCACCACTTCTGCCCGATCGCCCATTCCCGGTACAATTTGCAGCCCCCAAACCAGCCGTCGCCGTGCACGCTGATCGCGGTGGCGTAGGTGTCATCCAGCCCGACACCCGGCTTGGAACCATCCGGCACGCGAAGAACGAACGCGGTTTCATTTCCCGGGTCCACCAGGTATGACTTGTAATGCTGCTCGGGGTCCAGCGCCGCAATTGTCAGCCCCCTTTGCCCCGACTCGAATGTGAGAAACTGCATGGACCACGTGTAGCTCGAGTACTCGCCCGTGTGTTTCTCCGCAACCTTCTGGTACCGGTGTCCCCAGTTGTGCCATGGAATCGCCACGTTGTATTCCTTTGGAGCCGGCCAGTGGTTGAACCACGGGAAGCGAACCTCCCACAAACCGTATCGCGCGCTTCGGTTGGAAACGCGTATCCGCCATTCGGAAGTACCGGATTCTTCCGGAAGTCGCACTGTCACGGCGACGTCCACTGCTTCTGGCTCGTGTCGGAACCACATGTCCCGCCAGAGAAGGGTAGCGACTTGCGCGCCGTCGGATTCTTTGGCGACAGAACCCTCGAACTCTCCCTTCCACGGAGGCCACACGAGCGATTGCTCGTCGGTTCCGGCGCGGAAAACCAACTTCCAGATGCCCAGGGGCTCATCAGGTGGCGCGACATGAACAACATCGCCCGCGACGTCGATCAGGTGCGTGAGCATGCCGTTGGCGTCGTCGAAAACGATTCTCATGACCCCATTATCCAGGACCATGCTTTGTCTCCTTGTTTTACTCACATTACGGCTCATTCGGGTTCGGGGCTCGTTCGGAAAAGCACCCGGTGGCTTGCGCTACATTTTGAACGGTGAGCGCGCGCGGCGTGTGACCCCAACCCCCCCCTTGCCACGGCGCCGTCTGTGGAAAGAATAAACCGCCTTCCCGTTCTAGGAACGAAAAGACGGTTTATCGCAAGAAATGGTGGAGGGAACGACGACCTACCGCAAAACAGTCTCAAAGCCCGCGCTCCTCGTAACTCCTTGATAATAAACGCC
>JAKJDF010000040.1 GCA_022706085.1 Candidatus Latescibacterota bacterium
CATCAGACATTATTCCGTCAATCGGAATTTCTTCCATTGGCTTCAAGATATTTCGTTTTTCCAAACTTTCCGCCAGGGAGAAAGGATGAAGCCGGTAATAAAAGTAGCGCCCCAGAAGTGAATCACCGCCGCGCCTGTAAACATCCAGCCGCGCGCTTCCGGTCACCAGTATTTTAAAATCATTGCGATGCTTATCAAACTGACCCTTGAGATAATTTTTCCAATTTTTATACTTATGGATTTCATCGAACAGAATAATTTCAGCGTCGCCTTTGAATCTGGCCTGTAAAATATTCTGCCTGTCTTCCCTGGCGTCCCAATTAAGATAATCCGCTGATTTGAAATGATTTTCAGCGATCTGCCTTGCCATACTGGTCTTTCCCACCTGCCTGGCCCCGCCAATAAAAACCATTTTTTCGTTCACATCGTTCAGAATATTGTCAACAAGATATCTTTTTTTCATGGCACAAAAGCTACGAGAGCTTTGCATAACTCCTTTTACGTCATACCGGCGAAAGCCGGTATCCAGGAAACTATTTAAAACACTGGATTCCCGCCTTCGCGGGAATGACAACATTGTTGTTTTTTTGCCATTTTGTAAAGCTCTCGCTACATGATTATTCGACCAAAGTCAAATATTATGGCAAGAATTTTTGACTATCATAAAAATTCACTGCTGGATAAAGAGGGACAGCGCC
>JAKJDF010000041.1:0-378 GCA_022706085.1 Candidatus Latescibacterota bacterium
TGTGTTCATAAACACGTTTGATTAAATCACTTGTGGCACCAACATACAATGTACCGTTTCTCTGACTTGCCAAAATATAAACATACGATTGAGTCATGAACAACACCATCATTCTATGCTGGATTCCCGCCTGCGCGGGAATGACGAATGTTACATTAGGTCCAGTAATTTTCTGCCGCCTCTCTCCAGGATCATATCGGCCAGTTTCCGGCCCAGTTCCTCCGCAGCGTCGGGCTCCCCCCAGACTTTATCGCGGATCACGTTGTTCCCGTTCGGCGATGCAAGAAGACCCTCGAGGGTCAGGCGTTGTTTCTCAATCAGACCGTAAGCGGCTATCGGCAAACGGCACCCGCCGCCCAGCGCCCGCAGGTAAGATCT
>JAKJDF010000041.1:388-658 GCA_022706085.1 Candidatus Latescibacterota bacterium
CTTCCGTTTCTGTTTGCTTATGGTTAAGCGGCGCCAGAACCTTCAGCAATTCCGTGTCCGTCTTTCTGATCTGCAGTCCGAGAGCCCCCTGACCCACCGCCGGCAGCATCAATTCAATCGGAAGAAACTGGGTTATTTTCTGAACGTATCCCAGCCGTTTCATGCCTGCAGCCGCCAGGATGACCCCTGTCAGTTTCTCTGTATCAATTTTATTAAGCCGCGTGTCGATATTGCCGCGTAACGGCACAATTTCGAGATCGGGCATAATTG
>JAKJDF010000042.1 GCA_022706085.1 Candidatus Latescibacterota bacterium
GTTCGTTCGCCACTACTGAGGGAATCATTCTTATTTTCTCTTCCTGGCGCTACTAAGATGTTTCAGTTCACGCCGTTCGCCTTCCTTGCGGAATGACAGGTCTTCCACCTGCCAGGTTGCCCCATTCGGATATCCCCGGGTCTAAGCTCGCTTACAGCTCTCCGAGGCTTTTCGCAGTTCGCCACGTCCTTCTTCGCCATTTGGTGCTTAGGCATCCACCTTGTGCCCTTTTTGCTTTCACCATATAATTTATCCTCTGTGTCTTATTACTCTCTCACTCACGGATACACACTATATAACTTATGAAAGAACTGAATTATCTTCTACATTTATGATAAAATTTATATTCAGCTGGTGGAGAATGACGGATTCGAACCGACGGCCTCCGCCTTGCAAAAGCGGCGCTCTACCATCTGAGCTAATTCCCCTTTTAATTAAATATAGAGTGGCAAGGAGAAAGATAATCTTGTCTTTTATAACACCTTATAAAGGAGGTGATCCAGCCGCACCTTCCGGTACGGCTACCTTGTTACGACTTAGTCCTCCTCGCAAAGCACACCTTCGAAAGCTGCTTCCCTCACGGGTTAGCTCACCTCCTTCGGGTGCACTCCACTCGGCTGACTTGACGGGCGGTGTGTACAAGGCCCGGGAACGTAT
>JAKJDF010000043.1 GCA_022706085.1 Candidatus Latescibacterota bacterium
GGCGTACGATTTGGCCGACCCCGCCACGGGTGAGCAAAAAGCGGTGTTGGACTTGGCCTGGCCGAACGGCATTCAGGAGGAGCTTAGTCAACCTATAGCAGTCCTTTTGAACGAAAGCCCGGAAACGCTCGCAATTGCCAGCAAGGCGGGTTTCCGGTTTTTCACGGCAGTCGCAGAGTTCAAGCGGTATGTGCAGGCGGAGATTTTGGTACAAGAGACGCAATCACATGCGTAGCCAGCCCGCATCCGCTGGATTCCCGCCTGCGCGGGAATGACGGAACCGGGTGCCTCGCACGCGTAGGGCGCCGGTACGCTGTCCAGGCGCGGCGCTTCGACAGGCTCCCGCGACCGGGAGCGAGCTCGACGACCGCGCGCTCAAAATCGCGTGCCTAGACGCCGAGTCCGCAGCGCGGACGATGGGTCACCCGGCCCGCTTCGTGGTACCCGTTACATCACACACCGCCGGTGTCAAATGCCCCCCTCAGCGCTCGCCCCAGGAAAACCTGTACCAGAATTGAAACATTTGCCCGCAAACCCTTGACACGAAGACGAAGTTGTGCCTCAGCTGGAATGCGGGGTCAGATTCAGTGACCACCTCGCCACTCGGAGACCGTACCAGTTGCGCCTTCCGGACCCCTGTTGTAGGTTGAACGT
>JAKJDF010000044.1 GCA_022706085.1 Candidatus Latescibacterota bacterium
GAAACTAATAATAACAATGGTGTCAATAAATTTTGTCGGACACTGCAAGGATTAAAAATTCAAAGGACCTAAAACCTAAAAGAGTGGATCTGTAGTGAGCACCTTCATGTGCGATATATTACGGTGTTAGAGAAAAAGATGCCGAAATGAGGTCCTCCCTGGGAAAGATGAAAATCTCCCTTTGGGGAGAGGAGATAAGTGAAGGGAGGCAAAGGGGATTTACGGAGTGCAAGAATCTGTTCGATGAAGAACGAGCACCATCTAACACTAAGGCCGAAAAGGTGAGTAATGAGAAATCAAAAGATTAAGGAGTAAATTTTTACCCTCAGGAAGGGAAAAGTAAGTTATTTACTGGAGATAGGTTAGGGGAGTAGAACTTTGCCTGGCAGATATAATGCAGTGATAATAAAAAAGGGCAGGATTTTCATCCTGCCCTTTTAGTTTGAGATCAGCAAACCCTGTTTTAATTTTTTACTCCGAAGAAAGGAGGTGATCCAGCCGCACCTTCCGGTACGGCTGCCTTGTTACGACTTCGCCCTCCTTGCCAAGTTCGCCTTGGATATTCTCCTTCCCTTGCGGGTTGGATAAAATATCTTCAGGCGCCCTTGACTCAGCTGGCGTGACGGGCGGTGTGTA
>JAKJDF010000045.1:0-320 GCA_022706085.1 Candidatus Latescibacterota bacterium
TGGATGCCTTCGGCGAGTGGTTCGTTCACGGGGGCGCGAAGGGCTAGGGAGGCGCGGTCATGCCCTCGCACTGTCTTGCCCCGGCCTCGCGCGGTCGTCGAGTGGCGAACCGGCGCTTCGACAGGCTGCCCGGCGGGGCAGCACGCTCAGCGACCGGTTCGCTGTATCGAGACGACCAATACACCAACACTGCCGTCATTCTTGCACGCTAGTCTGATGGAGGGACGCGCTCCGTCGCGTCCTGGCGGCATGGGAAACCCCGTCAAAAATGCGCGGGGCTCCTCGATACAACCGGTCAGCCGGTTTGCGCCTGCCCGTGA
>JAKJDF010000045.1:387-629 GCA_022706085.1 Candidatus Latescibacterota bacterium
CTGCCCGGTCACTCGGAGACCCGCGCGTCGGCATGCCAGTGTGCCCGACGGCAGGCACGAATGCCTGCCCCACCGTTGGGGCGCAGGGCAAAATAGCCGTGGGGCGGACATTCCTGTCCGCCGAACTCGGAGACCCACGCAAGAAGCGGTGCACGGCAGCCCGTAGCAGTCGCGATTCCCCTCAGCCCCCCAAAAAAACCTGCTTCCCCCTCTTGACACGAAGACGCCGCGTTGCCTCATCT
>JAKJDF010000046.1 GCA_022706085.1 Candidatus Latescibacterota bacterium
TGACCATTGCCATGCTGATGAAAAACACACTCGATGCCGCAAAAATGAAGGCCTGATTTTGTTAACCTCTCTGGCGGAGTTTTTTGATACCGAGTTGCATTCAAAGGATAACGCGGCGGCACTTCGACAGGCTCAGTGACCGCGCTCCGCTGGAGATTTGAAATCATTGCGGCTTATGCGATTTAAGATACTGCTCAAGCTCCTGTTTTTGCTTTTTCAGATGACGGCGGACGTTTTCCTTTGTCACCAGAGATCCGAAATCCTTCGGTAAACCAGTCACATCAACGCCAAAAATGCGTGCAATGATCATGTTACCCACCCGATAGCGGTAATGGACTTCCTCATAATAGTTGACGGGGTTTGTTGTAACCGAGTTGAATCCGCTGAAATCGTAATAATCCGTAATTTGGGCAAGTCTCGCTTTCGCGGTCAATAGTGCTTCTGCATTGTTCAGATAGAGCTGCGCATAAATCGGCGAAATAAAGAAAGTCAGCTGAAAGTGATGAGCCTTTGCCAGGGAAACCAGTTCTTCAATGGATTTGAACGCTTTGTCTATTTCGTCCGGACCGTAAGTGACCGGTTTGTAGGGGCCGGCGTCAAAGTAAAAAGCAGGTTTTGCCGCATT
>JAKJDF010000047.1 GCA_022706085.1 Candidatus Latescibacterota bacterium
CCCAGTTCTCGGACCGCTCCCGTCGGAGGCCATCTCCCAGACCGGGCGCAAATACCCACACATGGACGGTTTTGTGCCAAAGGCCCTGTTCGTGGACTTCCGAACGGGTTGCCTCGGCCACGTGACAACCGTTGTCGTCACATACGTCCAGCAACTCATCCGACATGGGGTTCTTCTTCGCGGTTGACGGTGACGGCCCATGCGGCGGCAAATTCATCCTCAGTTACGTCGGAGACGACTGTAGCGTCGCCAATGCCCCGGGGCATGACAAAACGGAGCACCCCACCAAGGGATTTCTTGTCGCCTTTCATGGCATTCCAGATGTCACGGGGTGCCATGTCGGTTGGCGGGGGAATGCGGAGCAGGCGCCGGAGAATCCTTCGCTGCCGAAAGAGTTCGTCCGAGCGCCACAGGCCCCGTTCGCACGCCATCTGCCCGGCTACCATCATTCCGAACCCGACTGCTTCCCCGTGGCGATAGCGCTGGTAAGCTCCCAGCTTTTCAATCGCGTGTCCTGCGGTATGTCCGTAGTTGAGGATGGCACGGAGGCCGGATTCCTTTTCGTCCTGACCGACAACGGACGCCTTGATCCGGCAATTTGCGGCGACGAGGTCTATCCA
>JAKJDF010000048.1 GCA_022706085.1 Candidatus Latescibacterota bacterium
TGGAGGCCGCCATCAGCATGCCGTATTCCGCGCCGCGGGCGTCCTTGAACATGTACAGGCCCAGGCTGATCGGCATCAGCTCCTTCGAGGTGATGTACAGGAACGGCGTGAAGAAATCGTTCCACGAACCCATGAACTGGAAAATGGCAATCGCCGCCAGCGCCGGTTTGATAAGTGGCAGCATCACCATGCGCCACACGGCAAGGTAGCCCGCGCCATCGATCTTCGCCGCATCTTCGAGGTCATTCGGGATTGTCAGCATGAACTGCCGCAGAAGGAATATGAAGAACCCCGAACCGAATAACGATCCGAGGAAGAGTGGTCCCCAGGTGTTGTACATTCCCATGCTCTTCCAGATCATGAACTGAGGGATCATCACCACTTGCCCCGGAATCATCATCGTGGCGAGCAAGAGACCGAACATCACATTTCGGCCCGGCCACCGGATGCGGCTGAACCCGTACGCGATGAGCGAGCAGCTCAGGAGCTGGAGAACGATGTTGAGCGCCGTGAGGATGATCGTGTTCGCCACGAACCGCCCGAACGGGATGTACGCCAGCGAATCCACATAGTTTTCCGTGTATTTCGTCCAGACCGCGCCGAGCCAGGACACGCG
>JAKJDF010000049.1 GCA_022706085.1 Candidatus Latescibacterota bacterium
GTTGTTTCCAGTTTTTCATAGGGTGATCGGGAGAGCGGTTTTGCGGTTGTACTCCTGAAGCGAGAGGATTTCGCAACGCTTCAGGGTGCGGAGGCGCTTGATGCCTTCGACGGCGGATTGCAGGCCGCGCACCGTCGTTGTTATGGGCAAGCCGCGCCGGATGGCCTCGGTGCGCATGCGAATCTCGTCCTGTGCGGGCTTGGCGCCGGTCGGCACGTTCACGATCCATTGGATATCGTTGTCGGCGATCAGATCGAGGGCGTTGGGACGTCCGTCCGAGATGCGGAAGACCGCGCGCGCCGGGATGCCGGCGTCGCGCAGGGCCGTGGCGGTGCCACGCGCCATGGCGACGGCGTCTGGCTTGTCGTGGTCGGCCACGCTCAAGAAAACGCTGCCGGTTTGCGGTAAGGGGTTGCCGGCCGCGAGCTGACTCTTGACATAGGCCATACCGGGGTCGGGGTCGATGCCCATCACTTCGCCGGTCGAATGCATCTCCGGCGAGAGGAGCACATCGCACCCCGGAAAACGGTTGAACGGGAGCACGGCCTCTTTGAAGGCAAAATGGCGAACCTCGACCTCCTTCGTGAAGCCGAGCTGCTTGAGCGAGC
>JAKJDF010000004.1:0-204305 GCA_022706085.1 Candidatus Latescibacterota bacterium
GATCTGGCAGCGGGCTGGGCGTTGCCGCGCAAGATGGGTGGTATCGTGGTGGGCTATGTGTATAAGAAAGAGATGACTATCACCCCGGCTCTCCGCCCGTATTTCCGGGATCAAACATTCGACATGAAGCTCACTCTCACGCCGACGGACAAACTGAAAATCCGTCTTTCCTATATGCGCGGCACAGGAGCATCTACCGCCTTGTCTTCCCTTGCGGCGAGCGCAGAACTCGGAGAAACACGCGCCATAGGAGAACTGGTTGAGCCGCTGTCACTCCGCGATGCAAGCTCGCTTTATCCGACAGTGTCGGGAGGGAAAGGCTCGAGCAACAACAAGTTGAGCCTTTCCAATTCCTGTTTTCTCGACGATCGCTTCAATCAATGGGGCGCTGCAGCAACGTACACGTTCAACCCCGCTACCTACCTCACCGTTTCCTTTGCGCGTTCCGGCTCACAGACCGACATGACCCGGGATCTTCCCCGCGCAAACGTGAATGCGTCGTATGACCCCGCGAACCTGGCCTCCGGGTACAAGCCCCCGAGTTCGTTCGGGTACCGAGGGTGGCTGGGCATGTTCTACCTCTGGTCGGACACAGGTGGCACCGCGGCCGCGGACCTGCCCAGCAGCCTCGAGGACGCCCTGACCCCCGGGCGGCTGATCCTGAATGACCCGTTTTCCACGCCCAACTATTCTACTGCGGTGTTGGGGCAAGGGCGTTATGTAACACGCACCTTCTTCGGTGACACCCCGACCCCTGCGGTGGTAGTGTCCCCACAGGGATACATACAGGACGGATACGCCGACCTCAGCGGCACATATTATCTTGGGACGGGTGCGGAAGCGGTGCTCAACATGACTGCGCACCAGACGATCGTGAAAGGCGATGTTACGCACGCGTGGCGCGCTCACACGTTCAAGGCCGGCTTCGAGTTCATCAGAAGTGAACTCGGCTTCCATGCGGAACGCGCGCTCGGTCTCTCAGTGCCCGGCCGGAATCAGAATCATGTGGACTATGGCGGAAACTATCCCACGCCTTACCCCAGCATTTTCGGCGTTTTTGCGCAGGACAAGTACGAATCCCAGGGGCTTATCGCCAACGCCGGGGTGCGAATCGAGCGCTTTGACGCCAATTACCCCGTCTATGTCCAGAATATCTTCACGGATATCGCGCTCATTCCATACGGAGCCAAGGCGTATTACGACAGCATCGCCATTGCACGCGGCTGGGATGTAAGCCGGTGGGGCGGAATTCCGACGTATTACCCGTTGCGTGACACCCTCCGCAAATATGGCCTTGGGGATCCTCCCGAACCGTGGGATATCTACGAGGCACTTCCCCACGGACCCAACAAGGTGTTCTGGCGTATCGAACCGCGGTTCGGCGTATCACATCCGGTGAGCGATCGGACGAAGTTCTTTTTCAACTACGGCATCTTCTATTCCATGCAGAAGCCGGCAGTGATGTTCAGCTTCCAGACGGATGAACGGCTGGGGCAGGTTGGCAAGATACAGGAGATCCGATATCCCAACCTCCGCCCCGCGCGAACCACGATGTACGAGGTCGGGATCGAGCATGTCCTGCCCCATCAGATCATCTGGACGACCCGCGGATACGCCAAGTACAATGTCGACCAGGTCTCTCTGCTTTACTGCACGGTTTTCCAGGGCAACCGCATGTTCCGCAACGCGAACTACGAGGAGGTGCGTGGTCTCGAAATAAAGGTTGCACGTAGCTCGGGGAGGTTTGTGAACGGCTGGTTCACGTACGAGAGCTACTCAACGCGGACCGGTGAAGTAGGGCTGTACAGCATCAATCCCAACATGGCGCAGTCGAGTTATTTCACCGCTTTTGCGCGTTCCAACGAGCCCCTGGCAAGCATACGCGGCTTCGTTCGTCTGGGTACGCCGCGCGATTGGGGCCCATGGAAAGGCGGATGGGGAATAGGCGTACTCGAAACCTACCGCGAAGGATCCGAGGTGATCTATCGTCCTGACCCGACGATCCCGCTCCGTGAATTGCCAGCGGAGAACTACATGAAGACCGTTGACTACTGGTATACCAATCTCAAGTTGGACAAAACCATCGGCCTTCAGGGTAACAGGACACTCTCCGCGTACATGGATGTAACGAACCTTTTGAACACGAAATACATGAGTTCAGGGGGAATGGCGAGTTACAACGATTACCTGAACTACGTGTTCAACCGGCGGCAAGCGGGGGAAAAGAATCTTCGGGTGTACGATCCCTCCACGGAGGAGGCACTTACAAGACCCTACAAAGACGCCGGAGGCAACTGGAAAGCACCCATCAGCCCGCGCACGGAATGGCTGCTTTACCCGACGGCACGGGTCGTGCGGTTCGGCCTGAGATTCGACTTCTGAGCCGGCGACGGGCACACAAGAAGGCCCGGTCGAACACGTATCGGCCGGGCCTTTCCCGTTCTCACCGTATGCCATCGGCGGCGGCGACGGCTCGAAGCGTTTCAACCAGTAGTCCGCCCGTGCATCGATGCGGCTTTGCGTGGCCTTCTGGCGAACAGCCAGCCCTGCCGGGGAGGACTCCCCCCAATGATCTGGCCGTCTTCTTCAGCAAATCTCGATCACTAAGGGCTGTCCGCTCGCCAAAGGCGAGCAAGAATACGTCGCAAGCCCGGCACGAGCACGAGATAGGCAAAAACGGCTGCCGGCGGCATGAACACGCACCACGCGACAATAGCGTGTAACCCCGTGACCCAGAGCGCATTCATGGAGCCAAGGAAATCTGACTGGAACATGGCCACCATCTCCGAAGCGGAGAATGGGATGGGGTTCGCGTGGAAAATCCGTTCCCCGAAGCGGGCGAAAGGGATGAGGAGCAGAAGTTGGAGGGGAAACACGACGTAGTTGACGATCTGAATCGCCGGCATGTTGAGGCGCAGGAGGAATGCCGCGAGAGTGCACAAAATCGTGGTGCTGCCCAGCACGGGGAACACGCCGAGCGCACCACCCACGATCATACTGAGCGCGATTTTCTCCGGCGTCACTCCCTGCTTCAGCAAGTCTACTACCGGCGAAACCACCCTTCGTCGGACGAAGCCTCCCGCACCCATCGGCACCTCCGCGAGACAACACTCGAGCCACGGCCCGGATACACTATGATACGCACAAAACCGCGCAAAGAAGCTCCGCGGACTTTCGTTTGCGGTCCGGGATTGTCCCTGCGCCAAATAGGACGTAGGTATGATACGGACACGTGGCGAGTGCACCGCCCATGGAGAAGCCTGTAGTGAAGGCCACCAGAAACCCTAATCTGCTCTTCATCATGACGGACGAACAGCGCAGGGATGCCCTTTCCTGCATGGGAAGCCCGTTCGTTCACACGCCGTCCCTGGACCGGCTTGCGGCGGAAGGCGTACGGTTTACGAACGCGATAACTCCCAGCCCTATCTGCGTTCCAGCCAGAACATCGGTGCTCACCGGTTTGCCAATCCACCAGACTGGATGTATAACCAACCCTGACAGGTTGAGAACTCCTGCCTCCGATCTGACGACATTCGATGACGCACTCGCCGCGCATGGGTATACGGCAGAGTACGTCGGCAGATGGCATGCTCCAGAAACGTTGCTCAAACCGTACTCGCGTCTGCCGACATCTGCTTCGCTCGGCACTTTTTATCGTTGCTATCTGGCTGAAAAAGGGTACAGGTCCCCGCACCCGGGCGAGCCTCACCCGTACATCTCACCATTAAGCGGGCAACCGTATGACCCTGACCCGATGGACCACGTGTACCGTTCTCTCAATCTGGGCCACGGTCACTCCCGTCCAGAGCCGGGCCTTCCTTTCGGACGGGATTCGGTGCGTGCGGAGCATTCAGTCTCCGCCATGATTGCTGATGAGACAATACGGAGCATCGAAAGGCTCAAAGATGTCCCTTTCTCGATCACAAGTTCCTTCCTTTTTCCGCACGATCCTCTTATCGTTCCGCGTCCTTATTGCGACTCAATTCGGGCAGCAGACATGGCGACTCCGGAGACGTTTGACGACACGCGTGAGAATACTCCCTACAAGGACTTCGTGTGGCAGATGGACGACCTTGAACGCAGACACGTGCATCTGCTGATGGCACGGTACTATGCCGCGGTACAGGAAGTGGATCATCACATTGGCCGCGTTCTCGATGCGTTGGACGCCTCAGGCCTCGCCGGCAACACGCTTGTCGTGTTCACCTCAGACCACGGCGAGATGCTCGGAGACCACGGGCTGATGACAAAGTTCGTTCACTACCACGAAGCAGTGGGTGTGCCGCTCTTGATGCGCATGCCTGGACGCATTCCGGCGGGAAGCAGCGTAGATGCGCCGGTCTGCCTGACCGATCTTTTCGCAACAATATCGGACTATCTGGGCGTCCCGCCGCCCGGCCGCCGGGGGAGGAGTCTGCAGCCATGGATCACCGGTGGCGCCCCTGAACCCGACCCAGTAGTCTTCTCGCAGTTCGAGCACTGGAACATCATGGCGCAGACTCGCGAATGGAAGTATGTGTGGAGCAACCGTGCCGACGAGGTTGACATGCTGTTCGATCTTGCTCGCGACCCCAAGGAAGTCAACAACCTCCTTGGTGCGAACCCGG
Organism: Candidatus Latescibacterota bacterium; assembly: GCA_022706085.1. Classification (GTDB taxonomy): domain Bacteria; phylum Latescibacterota; class MWCZ01; order MWCZ01; family MWCZ01; genus MWCZ01. Next base: position 4,608 of record JAKJDF010000004.1, read on the forward strand.
ACCGCGCGCGGTACCTCGCACGGGCTGTTGCCATGAAAGAACGGCTGGCGGAATGGATGGAGGAAACGAAACACCCGTGGCGGGAACGCGTAGCGGCCACACAGGTGAGATAAGCGCGCAGGAGACGGGGATTCAGGCCAACGCACTGCAGCGAAAAACCGCCGTGGTGCGGTCAGTAAAACGGCAGCAAGCGGGCCACGCTCTCCGCCACTGCCTCCGCACAGGCCTGTTTTCCCGCCTCGGAGAGGTGCAGCTGGTCAGGGCCAAGGTACTCCGAAGTGCTGCTCCACACCACCGCGTGCAGATCGTTGATCGGGATCCTCCGCTCCTCCATCAGTTCCCGGGCCGCACGATTGTAACGATCGATCTCCTCGTTTCGCCAGGACCACGCATCGGCGCGATAAGGGCGCTCCGGGTGCACCGGTGTCGTTGTCGCCCAGATGATTCTGTCCGTCAGCCGGCCCAGCGCATCAAGAATGTGCGCCAGATTCGCCCGGTACATGTCGATCGGGATCTGGACCGGGTACCGTTGCGGATTGTGGCCGGCGTCATGGAGGCCATTGTTCCAGTGCACGATGTCGGGCTTCCCGAGTTCGTTGATCCACCGACCGAGGGATGAGAGCGTGTAAAGGGTGTACTGGCAGTTGTCCGCGGGGCCGCGGACCTCCGCCTTGCCTTCCAGTAATCGCGCGACCAGCGGCTGGTAGCTCATGCGGATTGAATCTCCCAGCAGCATCACTTTCACCGTCTCTGCCATCGTTGTCCCTTTCTGTGGGGTGATGCGTTCTTCCGGCATCGCAACCTCGTCCCTCACGACCGGCGAAGCATTCCTGATGTTTCCGAACGACTTCGTTCACACCTCACGGAACGTGATGGTAAGCGAACTGAAGCATGCGTCTGCGTACGCCCGGCGTCACCTCACCACATCGGATCACCAGGAATGCTGTGGGAGGTATCCTCTGGAGCGTCAAGCAGATCATACAACCGCACCAGTTTCATCGTACGAGGCAGGTTGCTCCCTTTGATTTCCATCTCCACCGAAAGGCGCGTTGAGCGCGGGTACCGCAGATACGTTTCCCGCACAGTCGGGCCGGATTCCTCCCTGCGCTCTATGACGAGGCCGTTGTCAGTCCACTCCGCTTTGACTTTGGCGTTGTTCCCGTCAAGCCACACCACGTCGCGTCTGCGCCCGTCGGTTACTACTGTAACCTCGGGCCCGCCGAGCGCGGACAGCACGACTGCCGTGTCTGTCTGGATAATCGTCAGGTTCCGAACGCGGTCGGGCATGCGGGGGCGTTCCGGACGCGCGCTTCCCGGGGCACCTCCCTCACCCGGCCTCCCACCCGGAAACCCGCCTCCCAGATCCGTACCGCCCGGAACTCCGCGCCCCGGCCTTCTCTGGCTTCCGGGCATTCCTCGAGCGTCGCCCGCTCGCGCACTCTGATTCTGTTCTCGCGAAGCAGTTTCGTTGAGTACCCAGCGCCCGGACAGATCAATGTCAATCGGGGGCGTGCGTGGTGACGCGGGGGAGGAGCTCCACGCAGAAAAACAGAGCGCTACGACGGCCCCCGTCCGGAGCGCAGGAAAAAGGTCACGCATTCATTCACCTCCATCATCAGTGATCGAACACAAATGGTCCGTACCTGTCAACGAATGCGCCGGCTGTTTTGGTATCGCCCGGAGAGCCGTTTGCTGCGAGATACCCGCGCTTCAACGACTGCTCGGGTCAGAGTTCAAATCGGGAACTCCGACGGGCGCGATGGTATCCGGTTTCCAAATCAGCCGATATACCGCGGGGCGTCTTCCGACCACACCCCCCGCCAGTCTCCCGGAGCAACATTCAGCATCGGCAGGCCCCGTTTGCGGCCCTCCTCCAATATGAGACGCCGTCTTTCCCCCATGTCCCTGTACAATCTGTCCCAGCGGTAGCCCATGAGCGAACGGAGGGCAGCGTCACGCAACCCGGTGACTATCTTTGAATCCCGCATTTCCGGGAACCTGTTGCAGCGTTCGCCTGGGTCGTTATCCAGGTTGTAGAGTTCGCACGCCCCCTTTTCCGACTGGAGTAGTTTCCACGGGCCCTGCCGGACCGCTATTACCCCCCGGTGATTTTCGGCAAATGCGACATCGGTGACCGATTCTGCCTCAGCGCGGAGCAACGGGGTCAAATCGTGGCCGTGCACCGTGTGGGTGTGGGAGACACCCGACATCGCAGCGATCGTCGGAAACAAGTCCAGCAGGCTGACGAACGCGTCCGACACGCGTCCGTTGGCCGGATTCCGGGGATCGTACACGATGAAGGGAACACGTATCAGGTCTTCGTACGGGACAAACGGAGCCTTTGTGATGAAGCGGTGGTGGCCGAGGAAATCGCCGTGATCAGAATTGATGAGTATCACGGTCTCTTCGGCGATCCCTTTTCGCCGCAGACCCTCCACAATGCGACCCACGTTGTCGTCGATCTGGGTAATCGTCCCGTAGTACATCGCAATCATGGTACGGATTTCCACATCGCTCCAGCGGCTTATGTCGAGACGCCCCTGACGCGGGTCAAAATCGGCGACCAGTGGCTTCCTGGAGATATCGTCCGGCTCGGGAAGCGGCATTTCGGGTGGGTCATACAGTTCGGCATAACGACCGGGCGGGTCAAACGGATGGTGCGGCTTGATGTACCCTATCCACGAGAAGAACGGCTGTGCAGCATCCAGTCCGTCGAGATACTCGAGAAAGCGATCGGTAATCCACGTGGTGTGGTACGCCTCTTCCGGAATGGGAGACTTGAGCGCCCCGTATGTCTCTCGAAACCACGAGGGAGCCTCGTTCCGGTAGTCTTCCACCTGATCCCACAGGTCTATCCAATCCACAAGGCCGTACTTGTCCCACAGCCACCGGTGATAATCGTCAATCCGCCACCCTTCACCGTCCTGCTCCGAGAGTTGAAGCACGTCGAAGCCGAAATTGCAATAGGCCGGAAGGAAGTGCATTTTCCCGAATGCGCTGGTCCGATACCCGTTCTCCCGAAGAATCGCGGCGATGGAGACGTTGTCCGTCGGCGAAAGCCCGTTTGTCATCGCCCCGTGAACTCTGGGGCTCTGTCCGGTAAGGATCGACATCCGTGCCGGAACACACATTGGCGCCGGGGTGTACGCGTTCCGAAACAGAACACCGGACTCCGCGAGCGCGTCCATGCAGGGCGTTTTGACAACTGAATTGCCAGCACACCCGAGTGCGTCCGCACGCCATTCATCCGGGGTGATCATGACGATGTTGGGGCGCGTTCGTGCCATTCACGAACCTTTCAGCGGCCGCTCTCGACCAGTGCAGTAGCCCTTATGAGCCGGTCGACGCACGCCCGCGATAACGCGGGAGCCTTTCGTTTCCTTGCGCTCGTCAGATACGCACATATGCGAGAAAGCAGGTAACGTGCTTCCGGAAACGCCTGGTTCAAACCGAGCGCGCAGAGGACCAGAGTTCCCTTTCCCACGCGGTATTCCACGATATACGCAAGGGAATGGCACACGGGATAACGGTGGAACACACGGATCACCGGTTCCGTATCCGGGAGACCCAGCCCTCCGACGTCCAGTGGAGGGTATTCCTCAATCATTCGGAAGAACTGGAAGTCAGCGTACCCGTCATGGGGAAAGCCTTCGAGCATCGGGTGTTTTGCGATAATGGTTGCGTTCTGACCATCCTCGTACGGGCCGTAATTCGCAGGTGGGGTGAAAAAGTACTTCACATACCCGAAGTTCGGGCCGTGGGGTCGCACGAGTCCCTCGGTTGCTCCGAGGATGACGCTCCCGCCGGCGTTGACGAATCCGCACAGCGAGTCATCCAGTACGTCGCTCAGAACGACACTCTCCGGGCTGACCTCCCTCGCGTCGCGCACCGGAGCTTCCACGGTGCCCACCCATGAGACTGCCGCACCTCGATAACGGCACACGTTCTCCCGCACCGGTTGGGTTTCCGGAAACACCCAGATATCCCATTCGTTTTTTGCGGAACGCCTGCCCTCGCTGAGGACCGCCCCCAGGCGCCCGCGCTGCGGCTTCTGCACACGCGGCACCGGAATCTCCACGGGTCTGGCGGAGTTTGTAACGAACGGCACGTGCGCGTAGGGAACGACAGCTCTGACCTTCTGCATACCGGGGACTTCCACCTGCCATTCGAGTTCGGGGGCCACAAACGGCGGGTGTGAGAAATCAGAAACCGAGAACGCCACTTCGATCGTGCTGCCCGCAACCAGCACATGCTGGTCAAATCCCAGGCTGCACATGATCCCGGTATCACCGTTTGTTTTTCGCCACTCGGCCGGAGTGGCGAGTTTCCGTTCGTAGAACTCGTCTACCACGCCTTGAGGAGACGGCCCGGTATCCATGGCGTTGAAATGGCAGATTCCCGCCATTTCCGGATTGTCCCGCCGACATGCTTCCATCTTCGCCTTTGCTTCCAGAAGCTGAAGCCGCTGGCTGTTTTTGACGGCCACACCAAGGGTGGTGCCCAGACCCCTCACGCGAGCCTGGGTTTCGGCGATCTCGATCGCGTAGGGCCGCACCGCGCCCGCGTATTTCTCTCTGATTCCGGGGTCCGGGAGGGAACTCCACCACCGGAACTCGTGCTGAATCACGGGCAGGTCCGTTTCCGCAACCTTCGACGCCTCATCGTTGACGAAATCCTGCGGGAAATCCCTATTGAAGCCCCCATCGGTCCAAATGACCAGCGCGGAGGGTTTGATCGCTTTCGTGCTGCGATACCCTTCCCACGCGATCTGCTTGAAGTCCGCCCTTTTCCCGTACTCGTTGCTCATGCAGTACAGGTTGGCAGATGGATGATTCACATCACGCTGAACTACCAGGTCCCACTGCCGCCGGAGCACAGGGTAGTGATCGGGAGTCGGTTTCGGCCACTGGTAGACATGCCAGGGGGTGTGCCCGCCCCATGCTCCGAGAAGTCCCATTTCGCTCTGGACAAGGATCCCGACCTCATCCGCTGCGTCGTAATACTCGGGGCCGTAGACGTACGACTGACAGCGGACGTAATTGTAGCCGTACTCCCGCAAGGTTCTCAGCTTCCGCCGCCACCGGTCCCGATTGGTATCCGGCGACCCTGTTTCCGGACAGGACAGGAAATCACCGGTGCCGCGCATGTAAAACGGCTCGCCGTTGATACAGAATTGTTTCCTCCCCACGAACAAGTCCACAAATCCTGTTCGTTCGCTGAGCGCGTCCAAGGTTTCCGGCCCGCTGTGAAGCGCCACGTCAATGCGGTACAGATGCGGTGTTTCCGGACTCCACAACAGGGGACGCTTCACGGGAGCGCAGCACTCGGTCGCCCTGCCCTTTGCGGGCACTTCCACGACCTCCGGCCTGCCACGTCCGCCGGGTGCATGCACTGCCACGACAATTCTTGCGTTTTGCGGCGGGTTACTGTCAAGATCCACGCGCAAGCGAATTCGTTCCCGATTCGTCTCCGGATACGCCGCGTACCATGCAATTCGGCTCCGGTCCGTTGCCGTCAACTCGACCCCGCGATAGATGCCGGACCAGTTGCCCTGCCAGCTGTAGGCAAGCCCGTAAAGCCTTGCAGCTTCGTGAACCCGCACTGCCAGGAAATTGTCTGCAGCGAACCGGATCGCGTCAGTAACGTCAAACCCGAACGGGACGAACGGCATGTCGTTGGAACCGAGGTACACCCCGTTCAGCCAGATTTCCGCGCTCGGGTGGACGCCACCGAAAAGAAGCTGAATCCGGCTTTGCCGCCACGAATCCGGGGGACTGAACACACGACCGTACCATCCGGTGCCTTTGTACGTTGCGCGAAACGTCCGTGCCTCGAGACCGAAATCCCATACCCGGTCGCACGTATCGTCACCATATCCCTGCCCCTGCCAGCAACCGGGCACCAGCACCACGTTCCCCAGGGATGCAGCGTCGCGGAACCATTCCTCGCGTACACCCACGTCATCCGGATCCAGACGGAAACGCCACTCACCATCCAGACGTTCTCGCCGCTCTTCCGGGTGCACCAAGACGGGGTTGACACGGACAGGTTCGAGCTTCTTGGAACGCATCCTGTGCCTCCTTTGGACAGAACGTACTCGGGTCAACGACAGATGGTCCGGACGAGCTGGAGGAAGAACTCGAAGTTTTCCTGCCGGCACGGCGGCACGGAATGGTCTATGGAGGGAATGAACCCGCCGGTCTCCCAGAGAACAGGAACTTTCGCCATCACTTCCCGCTCCACGTCGTCTCTGGTGCCCAGAAGCACGCGTTTGTCAATCGCACCCCAGACGAAAAACCGTGGGTGTTCCTTGCGGAAGGCGAGGGCATCGCACCCGGCCGCAACCTCGAACGGGTACAGACCGTTCATTCCGAGGTCGGCAAACTGCTCCAGAATCGGTCCGTTGTTGCCATCGGAGTCCAAGAGAAACCGGTGCTGACCGTGATTCCTCAGATGAGCGAACAACTCCCGGTAATAGGGCGCCATGAACGAATCAAAAAGTTTCGGTCCGATGAGGGGGCCGTTTCGGAACGCCATATCCTCGTGGAACATGACGTAGTCTATCCGGGCGGTGCTGAGAACACGCGGCGTGCATTCGCAGTGCATCGTGAGCCAGCATTTCGCCATATCGTGCAACACGTCCGGTTGGTCATAGAACGCGAACGCAAGCTTCTCCTCGCCCCAGAAATTCCTCCAGAACGCGTACAGCCCGACGATCCACAACCCCCACGCGTCGTCGGAGGTTCGCGACCGGGCCGCTTCCTCCTCCAGATTGCCAAAGTCGTGATCTTCGGGTTTCAGACGAGGTTTGATGATACGCTCCCAGTCGTCCCTTGATTCCACGGGGAAGCGTATCCATTGTGGCATGCTGACTCCGTTCACCCGGTCGCGCCAGACCTGACCGAGGTCGTTCCGGTACACCCTGGTACGGCCTTCTTCGGCGATCACATGCGTTTCTGGCCTCGGCCCTGAAAGCGCCATCGAAGTGAACCCAAGGTTCCCGCTTATGCCGTTGCGGGGATCCATCCCGTAATAATCCATCGGATTCACACCATCGGGTAAGCCTCCGGAGGCCCGCCACAACGCGCCCGTTTCTCCCCAGAACTCAACCGCTTCCCAGCGGACGTGCGAATCGACGCGCTCGAAATCGTAGAGGCGGCAAAAGCGCTCGCGCCGCGTGATTGTTTCGTCTCTCGGGAACGCGTTGAACATGTGTTCCTTCCCTTTCGTCCCAACCGCCCCCCCTCTCACGGGGAATGCCGACTCGCAAGCTCCGAATGAGGCTACTGCCCGTGAGATGTGCTGAGAAAACGGAAATCCTGATTGAAGGCAATTACTCCCGCGCCGGCCGAGCCTGCCAGATCGTGCTGGCCAACGCCACGGACCGGTTCTCGCGACCCGTCTCGCGCCGGATCGGCCCATTGAACGAACCACTCGGAAAGGCGGGCCCGCAGGTCGCGCAGAACATTCTGACAACGCGCGTCTTCCACCACGTTGTGGCGTTCCTCCGGATCAGAAACGAGGTCATACAACTCGTGGGGACCGTACGGGTAACGATGGACGTATTTCCACTCCCTAGTCCTTATCATGCGCGTTGGCCCGTATTCATCGAAAGCCACTACCGCGTCGCGGTGAGTGAGTTCCTCCCCGCGAAGGATCGGGGCAAAACTCAGACCGGGAGTTTCACCTGCAACGGGGTTTGCCACGTTCACGTACTCGAGAAACGTGGGCAAAAGGTCGTAGTGGCTCAGCATTTCGTCGCAGACAACGCCGGAAGGCACAGAACCAGGCCGGGAGACGATCATCGGAACTTTCACCGACGTGTCAAACATGTTCGCCGGGAAGGTCGCGTTTCCCTTCCCGTAGAGACCGTGGTGTCCCATGTTCATCCCGTTGTCGCTCGTGAACACGATCAGCGTGTTCTGCCTGATGCCCTGTCTCTCGAGCTCTGCGATTACATCGCCGACTGTGCGGTCCATTTCGGTGATGGCGGTGTAGTACCCGCTCAGCTCCCGGCGGCGGCTCGGTTCGTCGAAGCCGGTGGGCGCGCTGGATATTTGCCAGGGGTGCATCGGTTCGAAGGGTGTCGAATTGAAGGGGCAACTCTCGTGGTATTCGTCGTACGTCCGCCGTGGGTGCTGGTCCGGAGTCCACGGGCTGTGGGGAGCGGTGTAATGAACGCCGAGATAGAACGGGCTCCCCGTTCCCTGCCGCTCCCGCAGAAATGCAACGGCGTTCTCCGCAATGACGTCGGTCACGTATCGCGGTTCCGTGTACGCGGACCCATTCCGGATCATCGGAGCATCATAATAGCCGCTCCCGCCGCACGCGTGCACATTCCAGAAAGAGAACCCTTTCTGCGGGCGCACGGAATCCCCGAGGTGCCATTTCCCGCTCAAGCCGCACGTATACCCGTTTTGCGCAAGAACATCCGTGTACCCGATCATCCCGCGAAGGTATTCGACAGGCCTTCCACGTGTCACTCCCGGCACTTCGTTCGGCACATTTCCCGCGCGTATCCAGTCATGAATACCGTGCTGGGAAGGAATCCTTCCGGTGAGGATACTGGCGCGGGCGGGAGAACAGACCGGAGAAGCGCAGAACAAATTCGTGAATCGGATACCCTCGGCGGCAAGCCGATCGAGGTTCGGAGTCCGGATTTCCCGGTTGCCTGCGCACCCGAGAGCCCACGCACCCTGGTCGTCAGAAAGGAAAACAACGATGTTCGGGCGATCGTGTCGCGTCCCCACGGTATCCTCCTTACGGTTGGTCGATGGGTGGCGCTAGACGAAGAGTGACCTGGCGAACCGCAGATCTTCTGCAATAAGGCGGTCCACCGAATTCGGATCCGAATATTCGGCCGTGAGGCAGACAACTCCCCGCCATTGGCGTCTTTTCAGTTCCGCCGCGTACCGGCGCCAGTCAGATAACCCGTGCCGGCCGCTGGTCCAGTACACCTGCCACTCCGCCTGTTCCGCTTCCGGCCCGGTTCGCAGTCTTCGGAACGCATTCTTGAAATTCACCATGCAGAGATGCGACCAGACCATGTCGATCGCATGTTCGGGCTCCTCTCCGGAAAGACCGGTGTGTCCGGCATCGAGAATCGCTCCGACATGTTTCGGGTCGAACCGCTCGATCAGGTGCCGCAGGTGCATCGCACCGGTGAAACAGGGACCGCAGTGGTTCTGAACGCCAACTGTTACCCGAGATTGCTCGAGCAACGGCAGAAGGCTTTCCAGTTCATTCTGAACGCGCGCCTCGCCCTCCAGATAGGGTTCGCCGGGGCGGATGAACGGGAACACGCGGATTACCGGAATAGCGTTCTCCGCGCACGCCCCAATAAGTTCCCCGGTGAAACCGGGCCGAACGCCGTCAGTCGGCGCGGCGACACTTTTCACCACGACTCCCTCATCCGCAAATGCCCGAACCGCTTCTTTCAAGCCGGTTTCCATGGCTTCCGGTTGCACCTGGTATCCGGGTCGAACAGGGAGCTCCACCGCGTCGAATCCGACCCCCCGTACCAACGCTCCCAGTTCACCGAGGGACAGCATCTTCCACGGCTTGGTGAATACCGAAAACGTCACTTGCTCACCGTTCATGTCCCGGCCCTCCAACGAAGCCATACGCGCGCAATGGATCCGTTACTCTGCATCACACCGCTATGATATGCGCGCAGACGAGAATGACACAAGGGCACAACCCGCCCACGAGCCAGGCTCGCGCGCGGACCGACGACCGTCGTTCTCCTTTTCACGGCGGGTTCGTGGCGAAATGGGAGTTCCGTATATTGCATACTGTGCGGTATTTCCGTGAAGTGTGCGTTGGACACTGAGGGATTGCGCAAAAGATTGCCCGGACTGGATTGAATATCACGGAACTGCCACTTCGGGGTGTCGTGACCGGAACGCCAAGCCGGAATCACAACTCCGCATGCGGGATCGAAGGGAAAAATACAGCCCCGAACAACGAGATGCGTGGCGCGACACGTTGTACTGGACCATTCTCGAATTCGGCGCACCAGTGGGGTGGCTGACGACCGTAGGTTACGAGGATGTCTCCCCGCACACGCCGCTTGGGAAGACGCTGGCGTCGCTGGTGATGATTCTGGGATACTCCATCATCGCCGTGCCGACAGGGATCGTGACGGTGGAGATGTCGCAGGCGAAAAGGCGCTCCGATGAGGAAAGAAGCTGTCCCCAATGCGGCAAAACCGGGCACGATAACGACGCCCGATTTTGCAACCGCTGCGGTGGCCAGTTGTAACGACCGGTTTGGGTCCTGATCATTTCACTGATATGACAATCGAATGGAGGAACCATGTTTCCGAACCTGAGCCCCGGCGCAGTGGGAATTCGCGCCAGTGTCGAAGAGGCCATGAAACTCGCCAGAACAAACGGTTTCAAGGGCATTGATGTGGATATCCACGAACCGGAACGGTTCGGTGCTGAGAAACTGAAGGCGTTGCTCAAGGAGAACGGATTGCGCATCGGAGGATGGGGGCTGCCCGTGGATTTCGGCGGCTCCGACGAGAAGTTCCGTGAAGGGCTGAAGGAGCTTCCGAAGTGGGCCGCACTGCTGCCGCAATCCGGTTGCAAGTCGTTCATAAGCTGGATGATGTCGGGGTCGAACGAGTTCACCTTCGCCGCGAACTTCGAACGCATGCGGTCGCGGTTCCGGGAAATCGGGTTGATCCTCAAGGACCACGGCTGCGTGTTCGGTATCGAATTCCTGGGACCGAAGAGGATTCGCGACAATTTCAAACACGAGTTCATCCACACCCTGCCGCAGATGATCGAGCTTTGCGACGCCGTGGGAACGGGCAACATGGGAGTGTTGCTCGACTCATGGCACTGGTTCACCAGTGGCGGCGACCTCGCGCAGATCAAAGCGCTCCGGGCAGATCAGGTGGTGTACGTGCACATCAACGACGCGCCGAACGGCGTGGCGCTGGACAAACACATAGACGATCAGCGCGCGATGCCCATGGAGACGGGAGTCATAGACCTCCCCGGCTTCCTGAAGGCCCTGAACGAGATCGGATACGCGGGGCCGGTGACTGCCGAACCTTTCAACAAAGCCCTCGCCCAGATGCCTGCGGAAGAGGCTGCCCGGGTGACCGCGGCCTCGGTCAAGAAAGCATGGGAAGCGGCGGGCTTGCCGTGGTGAAGCACTGATTTGCGAACAGCCTGGCAGAACGCCAGTGCAAGGCTCAGAAGCGTTGAACCGACGGATCTCGGTGTGCGGGCGCAAACCTCCAAGACAGGAAACTAGTTCCTCGATGGGATTCAGAGAAGAACGGGCTGCGTTCGAGCACGAGTTTGAAGCATACTACTCGGCGCTGCCGAACGACGTCGCACACTTGCGGTCGCGGCTAAACCTGGAGAGCGCGAGCCACCCCGAGTGGACGCCGTACCGCCTGAAAGCCCTTCTGTACGAGACCATCGCCCGGGAATGCCCGGTAAAGGTGTTTCGGCAGTTCCCGTTCTTTTACGAAATCGGCATCGGCAAACCCCGCACCGACCTCGGTGCGGGAGGGGTCGGCGCCTGGCTCAAAGAGCAGCCTTTCGGAAGGGCACTCGCGGCCGTCGGGAACTCGTTCTGGCGGCCGTACAGCGAGTCCGGTCTCTCACACGGGTGGGCGGTTCTGGACGACAACCATCACAGCCTCGGGTACGACAAAGTGTTTCGTGCCGGACTGAGCGGGTTGGTCGCCGAAGCGAAGGCTCGCCTGGCGCGCAGGTGTAGCGCAGAAGAGCAAGCGTTCCTAGAGGCGATGATCGCTGGGTTGTCGGCGCAGATGTATCTCGGGACGCGTTTCGCAGACGAAGCGCGCCGGATGCTATTGATCGAAACCGACCCTCGGATAAAGGCGCGTCTGTCTCGCATTGCCGATGCCGCGGACCGCGTTCCTGCCCTCCCGCCAACGACGTTTTTCGAGGCGCTGGCGACGATTCTGTTCATGCGGGAGACGACTCAGGCGCTGGAAGGCAACGGTATCAGCGTGTACGGGCACCTGGACCGGATCCTTTTTCCGTTTTACGAACGCGACCTCGCCGACGGCCGCCTGACGCCTGACGAAGCCAGGGACCTCCTCGCGTTCTTCCTTGCGCGGTGCGACGCGGCGTTCGGGATGCGCGACGCACGGAACCACGTCGGCACAAACACTACCGTGGTCATTGGCGGGTGCGACGCGGACGGTGTCCCCGTATTCAATGAAATCACCCGCATGGTGCTCGACGTGTACCGCGAGTACGCTCTCGTCGACCCCAAGCTGAATGCGCGCGTCTCCTCCGCGCACCCTAAGGACTACTTCGGGCTTCTGGCCCAGTTTTCCAGCACCGGCAGCAACGTGCTCTCGGTCTTCAACGACGACGTAATCATTCCGGCAAACGCGAAGATGGGCAAAGCTCTGCCGGATTGTCGGCTTTACGTCGGCGGAGGGTGCCAGGAGAACGTGCTCGAAAACACGGAGATCAACAGCCGCGCAACCATGTACATGAGCCTGCCGGGCGTCCTCCTCATGGGATTTTTCCCGGAACGCTGGGAAGAACTTGCCAAGCGCGACGGATTCGGCGTCACTTCGTTCGAGACTGCGCGGACGTTTGAGGAGTTCTACGCCGTATTTCTGCGGAATCTGCGGGCAGTCATCGGCGCTCATGTAGCCGCGCGTAACCGCACAGAGGCAGAGGGCGCGCGGTACAACCCGTGTCCTCTCCATTCGGCGACCATCAGCGATTGCATCGAACGCGCCCGCGACATGATGGCGGGGGGTGCGCGGTACAGCTTTGGAAGTGTTTCACTGGCCGGGATTGGCACACTGATCGACTCGTTATACGCGGTGAAAGTGGTTGTTTTCGACCAGGAAAGGGTTTCTGTCACCCGCTTTCGCGAGATCCTGGCCGCAGATTTCGAGGGAGAGGAAGCGTTCCGCCAGTACATCGTGAACCGAATCCCGAAATTCGGACACGGTGATCCGGAGGTGCGCGAATTCTCCGCGCGTGTTTTTGCCGATGTCGCACGCGCAGGCAGCGGTTACCTGAACACGCGTGGCGGTACGTACGAGGCCAGCCTCTTCTCATTCCGGTCGTTCGTGGATTTCGGCCGACGCGCCGGTGCGACCCCGGACGGGCGCCACGCAGGCGAGCACCTCTCCCCGGGGATGAGCCCGAGTCAGCTCGCACTCGGTCGCGAATGCAGCGTTACGCAAGTTTTGAGAGCGCTTGAACCGGTCGACATGACCGATTACCCGGTGGTTGCCGTACTCGACGTGAAGATGCCGTTGTCGCCCGAACAAGCCGATCCATCGGTGCTGGAGAGCGTAGTGCGCTGTTTCTTGGACTATGGCGGTTCCGTCCTCCAGATCAACGTTGTGGATCCTTCCGCGCTGGTGGACGCCCGTGAACATCCCGAACGGCATCCGGACCTCGTCGTACGTGTTTCCGGGTACAGCGCTTATTTCCGGACCCTTTCCCCTGATATTCAGCAGGAAGTAGTGGCAAGAGCCCTCGCAAGATGAACTTTCCCCGCACCCCCTATCCTGAGGACTGCACTTCATGACCCGACGGGAACTCGTGAAAGCCGCGATCGCCCACAAGGAAACCGAACGCGTGCCCTATTGCATCGGCTTCACCGGCGGCGGGGAAAAGCGCCTGCAGGAAGCCATCGGGCGGCAGACGGCACAGGAGTACGTGGACAACGATGTCGTCCGCGTCAGCGTTCCCTGGTGGACGTGGCACGAGCTCGGCCCGGAATGGCGGGCGGCAGATCCGCCTTCAACGCCGGCAACGGTGATCGGAATCGGCAGCTACACGCAGTTTTTCGAATCACTCCGATTGCTCCGCGACAACAGCGACAAATACATCCTTGCCATGATTTACGGTTCGCACTTCGAGAAGGCCTACTTCACACGGGGCATCGAGAACTTTCTTGCCGACATGGCGGGCTACCCCGAGTTCGCACGGAAGCTGCTGAACCGCATCATCGACAAGAACATGGTGATGCTGGAGAACTTCCTCATGGCACCGGAGATTGACGGCGTGCTCCTTGGCAGCGACTGGGGGTCGCAGGTGGACCTGCTGATGTCGCCGGACACGTGGCAGGAGATGATCCGAGACGGCGAGCAGAAGGAGTACGACCTCGTCCACAGCTACGGGAAGGACGTCTGGGTGCACTCCTGCGGCTGCGTGGAGCGGATCATTCCGTCGCTTGTGGAAATGGGGCTGGACGTGCTGAACCCGGTACAGCCGGAGTGCATGGACCTCGCGAAGCTCAAACGCGACTTCGGGGACAAGCTTGCGTTCTGGGGCGGCATCAGCACGCAACAGGTGCTCCCCTTCGGCACTCCGGACGAGGTGAAGGCAGAAGTACGACGCGTGAGGAGACTCATGGCAACCGGTGGGGGGTATATCCTCGCTCCCGCGCAGGAGATACAGGAGGACGTGCCGGCGGAGAACATCATAGCACTCGTGGAGGCGGCCCGGGAGCCGGGCTTGTGAGCGGGGGCACCACGGGTTTCCTGCGCGGGGCTCCTCGATACAACACTCCGTCGCGTTGCTCCGTCGTGTCACTCGGAGACCCGCGTGATTGCGCCACCTCGTCTCCGGCCTTTCGACAGGCTCAGGGGCGGATCCACACTGCCCACGATTTTTCTGCTCCCCCAAGTTGCAGCCCATCTAACGATTTCCCGCAAAGCCATTCGCATTCCGTGACAGAAAACTTCCCCTTCCCCCTTGACACGAAGACGACGTTTTGCCTCAACTAGAACGAATCGGCCAAATCTGGTTCGATCGGGAGACGGTCCGGAAAGCGCGGGGGTTGGGCACGGCGCGCGGAGTCGCCATTATGAACACAGAGAACAACCGTACGTGGAACCTTTGCCACGAGGCACACGGGATGAACGCTGTTCCCGGAAGTCAACGAGACTCGACTACGAAAAACGACGGCGGCGGCATGTCGCGGCGCGAATTCATTGCGCTCGGCGCATCAGCCGCGTTGGGCATGGTGGTTACGGCAACGCGGGGGTGGGCACGCCCCGCACGGGAGGCAAGGATGGCAGACAGCAGAACAGGGGCGCGGATGCGACTCCACGAGGCGTACTGGATCAACGGTGTGCCGGTGCTCGGGGCGTTCAACGTGCGGTCTTTGGAGGACCTGCAGATCGCGCACCAAGCTGGCTTCAACATGGCGGCATATGCGCATCTGGACATGCTCGATCCTGATACCCCGATGGGCAGGTACGCGCTTGACAACGGCCTGAAGGCGATGCACAGCATCACCGGGCCCACCCACGGCAGTCCGCGCCTGGCGCGCGCAATCGATGCGCGGGAGACGACGATCCCGTTTGAGTCGGGAGCAAAACCGGCGCCGGGGCCGGGTGTGGTGGTCATCGAGGACGAACGCATCCGTTACCGTGACTCCACCGAAAACAGCCTGACTGGATGTGAACGTGGCCTGGATGGAACGGAAGCGAAGCCCCACCGGGCGCTCATCATCATGTTCTGGCCGGAGCCGTTCGCTCTCGAGATTGCGAAGGTTAAGGATTCGCCGAACCTCTGGGGCTACTGGGCGCTTGATGACACGCCGGGGTATGCACTTTCGGCAATGCGCGGGCTGACGAGCGTAGTGCACGAGGTGGACGGGCATCACCCCGTCTGCGGCGGGTACAGCGGCCCCGATACGATGTTCAACTTCGGCCCCGGCGCGTGCGATATCATCGTGCCGTACTGGTACCCGGTGCTGAAATGGGGCTATGACCGACAAATGACGTCCATGGACACACAGGCGATCCTTGTGTACGCTCGGAGGCAGGTGCCGGGGATCCCGTTCATGGGGCTCTATCAGGCATTCTGGGGGGCTGACTGGAACAAGCGTGGCCCGTTGACGGCGTTTGAAATCCGTGAGCAGGCCGAGGACTTCGTCCGTGAGGGCGCGGCCGGACTCATGGGCTTCGCTGTTCTGCATCAGACCAATCCGAACGACATCTTCGGCGGATTCAACCTCGATCCGGAAATGACACGCGCGGTGCGGGAAATCAACGATGAAGTGCGGCGGACATGCGCGCTCACCGTGCCTCCGGAGCGCCCTGAGATGGCGGCGATCCGCATCCGCCCCATCGGGTTTCAGGCCCATGAACCGGAACCGCAGGGGATTCCGCCGGCGTGGCGCATCGCGTTCCCGTTTGAAGCGGGCGAAAGTGGCGATCTGGATACGAGCCTCGCTCCCGACGCCGGCATTGACCTCACGGCAACGTATGTCGGCAAGGATGGTGAGCAGTTGAGCTGGGAAACGATTGGGACGCGTGGCGGGGTGATCGCGTTCCTCGATCTCATCGGCCCGGTGAAAAAGGCAGAAAACACGATTGGGTATGCGGTGTGCACGGTCACCAGCTCTGTCGAACGGACGGTGCAGGTGCGGCTCGGAGCCGCGAAGGACACGCTGGTGCGGGTCAACGGGAAAGAAATCTGGCGTTACACGGGTTCCCGAGGCATCCATCTCGACGACAACGTGGCGTGGACGACGCTGCCGGCGGGCAAATCCGAGATCGTCGTCAAATGCTACAACAGGGGCGGCGGGTGGGGCTTTGCGCTGCGTTTCGCTGACCCGGATGGCAGGCCGGCGGCGGGCCTCAGTTTCGAGCCAGCGGCGGGATGACAGGTTACTTCGCGAGGAAGGGCTAATCCGTGAGCACAGACCGTCACCAGGACCCGAAGGCGTGGTTCATGCAGGCGCGTTTCGGGATGTTCATCCACTGGGGAGTGTACGCGATCCCTGGCCGCGGGGAGTGGGTGATGTACCGCGAACACATCCCTGCGAAGGAGTACGCGGGACTCGCGGATCAGTTCAACCCGCGGCACTACAAGCCACGGGACTGGGTGGCCCTGGCGCAGGATGCCGGCATGCGGTACATGGTGTTGACGGCACGGCACCATGACGGGTTCTGCCTGTGGGATAGCAAGACCACCGACTTCACCGCGCCGAAAACCGCGGCAAAGCGCGATTTGCTGGCCGAGTACGCGGACGCATGCCACTCCATGGGAATGCGGATGGGGTTCTACTATTCGCTGGCGGACTGGCGCTTCCCCGGTGGGCTCTACTGCTATCCGCACGACCCGGCAATCGACTACGAACCCATGGTGGCCCAAGCGCATGCGCAGATTCGGGAGCTGCTGACCGGCTACGGCAAAGTGGATCTGCTGTGGTACGACGGCGGGCATCCGGGCGGCATCTGGCGCGGAGAGGAGATGGACGCCATGGTCAGGTCGCTCCAGCCTGAGATCGTCACCAACGGCGGCCCCGGAACGCCAGGGGACTTCGTGACGCACGAGCAGAACACCGATGGCGACCCGCGCCCCTGGGAAGCGTGCGTGACGATGAACGACTGTTGGGGATATGTTCCGAGCGAGAAAAACTACAAATCGGTGATGCAACTCATCGGCACCCTGGTCACCTGCGCGTCGAAAGGCGGCAACCTGCTGCTGAACGTGGGTCCCGCCCCTGAAGGCCGGATCCCTGCGGCGGCTGCGGACCGGTTGCGATCGATCGGGAAATGGATGCGTGTGAACGGAGAGGCGATCTACGGCTCCACTCGGACGGTGCTGCGCCCTCCGAGCGAGGTGGGAAACGCAACACAGGTCGGTAATCGGCAGTTCCTTCACATCCACGCGTGGCAGGGCTCGACACTGGCGATTGCCTGGGTGGGAAACCGCGTGACCCGTGGGCGGGTTCTGGCGACGGGAACGGAGGCACGCGTCGAGCAAAAGGGTGACCGCGTGTGGCTGCACGGGCTGCCGCAGTATGCGCCTGATCCGGATATCTCAGTCATCGAGCTGGAGGTTGAGGGCGAACCGCGGTATCCAGAACTCCGGTTCCATTTCTGAGGCGGCACTCTGGTGAGCAGCCAGTTCTGGACGTGGCTTGTCGTCGCGACAGCGATCTTCATCGCGGCGGTCCTGAGGCCACACGGGACGCGCATCTTTCTCGGGTTCTTTTTCATTGCCATGGGGCTGGGGGTGAACCTGCCCCTTACGCTCACCGACCCGCAATCGTTTGTCGGGCTGGGAAGCCACTCGTATCTGCCGCTCTACCGTTGGGTGTTCGGGAACCTCGTCGCACGGAACCCGGTGCTCATGGTGGCGCCGGTAATTCTTTACGAGGTAATTATCGGAACGCTGATGCTCGCAAAAGGATCGAATGCCCGGCTGGGGTTCGCCGGTGCAATCGTGTTCCTGCTGGCCATAACTCCGCTGAATGCGGAATGCCTGCCCAACCCGGTCCTTGCGCTTGGCGCGGCGCGCCTGTGGCGGATTCGCTGGGAGAAGAGCCTTTTGGACATGCTCCGTGATCTGTGGAAGAGACACGGCGATTAAGGAAGAAACCTCGTGGTGTACTACGAATACGGCAGGATAGCCCGGCTGGCCCGGAGCATGGCGCAGGCTGGGATTGATGAAGCCGTTTGCGCCGAAATCTTGCGTGGCGGGGAATCCATCCGCTCAAGCACGCCAGCAGCGAAGAAAGCCGAATGGATTCGCGGTGCGATGGAGCGGATGGACGAGCTTCTGGAACCGGAAACATGCCGCGGCGTGCGAGAAGCGTGCGCCTGTTGCCTTGGCGGGAAGCGACTGGAGTGCTCCAGAGCGATCGCAAGGAATCACCCGACGCTCGAAGAACGCATCGAAGCCGCCAACGAGACCCGGTTCGTCTTTGGACACAGCGTAACGATGCAGGAGGACGGGCGAGTGCTCGTGCGATTTGCCCCGGAAGGGTTGCCGGCGTACCGGTGCGTGTGCCTGCCGCAGGCCAGAGAACCAATATCTGAGACCTACTGCTACTGTTGCGGCGGGCATGTGAAACATCACCTGCAGATCGCCCTGGGCACGAAGCTCCGATGCACCGTCCGTTCTTCGGCGCTTGCGAGCAGCGGCAAGGAAGGGTGTACGTTTCTGTTTGACATCGTGGGTTGACGTGCAAAAGGCTCACCGAACTGGAAGGCGGGGAATGAACACCACGGAACTTGCAGCTACGTTGGAACGGCTCGGCGAACCGTTTGCGGCCGGGTTCATGCGCGACACCGAAGCGACTATGGTGGAGCGGTTCGCGAACGGGTTGAACACGTGGGCGCGCGTTCTGCCTCTGCGGCCCTACGACGGCGGGCTGTTGTACCCATCGGGACCGAAGTACTGGAACCCCGAAGGGATGGCGGTCGGCTGGTACTACGTGACCGCGACTCCGCTTGACCGCGGCGTGTTCGAGCGGAAACTCGCGGCGGCCGACCCCGGGGAACGGGAAGCGCTTGTTGAACTTGAACGCCTATGGTCGAAGCACGTGTTTCCGGGGGGGTATACGCATTCGATTCCTCACTATGAACGCGTGCTGCGGGAGGGGTTTAACGGGTTCGCCGAACGAGTCCGGAAGGGCATGCAAACGGCTTCGTCGGAAAGAGGGTCCCGCGCTGGGTTCTTCCGGGCAATGACGACTACTCTGGATACCGCCCGAATCCTCCACAAGCGGATTGTCGACGAGATAGAACGATTCGTGGCGGAGAATGATGTTCAAAGGAGCAATCGGGATGCCCTCCTTGCGGCGTTCCGCGTGGTTCCCTTCGAGCTAGCGGGAGGCTTTTTCGATGCGCTCGTGGCGACGAATTTCACGTTCTATCTGGACGGGTGCGATGATCTGGGGCGATTCGACCAGTATCTGCGCCCGTATTTCGAGCGATCCGTGGCCAAAGGCGAGTTATCACATGATCACGCGGTGGAACTCGTGCGCGCGCAGTGGGAGAATGTGAATGCCGCCACCGCGTGGAACGCTGCCATCGGCGGTATGAAACCGGACGGCATCGACCTTTCCAGCGAACTCACGATAGTCTGCATCGAAGCGGCGCGGGGCATGCGGCGCCCTAATCTGGCACTTCGGCTCGGCCCGAACACACCGGACGCGGTCTGGGAGGCGGCGCTGGATACGATCGTGACCGGCTGCGGACTTCCCGCGTTGTACTGGGATCCCAATTACTACAGGGCGATGGATGCGTCGGGGATTCCCCTTCCCGAGGAAGAACGGCACGAGTTCGCGTTCGGAGGGTGCACGGAATTGATGGTACAGGGTCGGTCGAACGTGGGATCGCTGGACGACGACATCAACGTGCCGGGGGTGCTTGAGCGATCTCTCCACGGGCGGCTGTCGACCGCAGCGGGTTTCTCTGAATTCTATGACGGTTTCCGGAGCGATCTGGCAGCCACCGTCGCCACCATCGTGGAACGGGTGAACCTCTGGCAACAGCAGAAGGCGGAATGGCAACCACAGCCCATCCGCAGCCTGCTCATAGACGATTGCATAGACAGCGGGACGGAGTATTTCGCCGGCGGGGCGCGGTACAACTGGTCGGTAATCAACGTAATGGGGCTGGCGAACGCGATCGACTCACTCGCGGCAATAAGAAAACTCGTGTTCGAGGAGCGCCGTTTCACCGGCCGGGAAATCGTCGACGTGCTTGCGCGGGATTTCGATGGCGCGGAGGAGCTGCGGCGGGAGCTCGAGAGCGCGCCGCGATACGGGAACGGCGATCCCGAAGTTGACTCCCTCGCGCACGATCTGTCCCGGTTCATTTTTACCGAGTTCCTCAAGTATCGCACGTGGCGTCGGGGCGCACACGGTGAAGGCGGGCCGTTTGTGCCGTCGTGCCTGATGTTCGTGACGTACGTTCCGTTCGGGAGGGCGGTGGGGGCCACGCCAGACGGGCGCCGGGCGAAGGAGCCGATAGCGGATTCCGCAGGGCCGTATCAGGGGCGTGACCGCTCCGGACCGACGGCGATGATGCGGAGCGTGACACAACTTGACCAGCAGCACGCGCCCGGAACGCTGGTCGTGAACCTCAGGCTCGCACGACACCATTTTCGCACACCCGAACAAAGGGCGAAAACGAAAGCACTTTTGCGGACGTATTTCGACATGGGCGGCCTGCAGATCCAGGTGAACGTCGTGGATCAGGAGGTGTTGCGGGACGCAGTTGCCCATCCGGAGAGGTACGGTGACCTGATCGTCCGCGTAGGCGGGTATTCAGAGTACTGGTCGAATCTCGAACCTGCGTTGCGGGAATCGGTGTTATTACGTACCGAGCATTGATCCGACGCGAGGGAACCATGAAGCACCTTTTCATTGATGATTTTCATGTGGAAGAGATCACCAACCTCGCCCGTAAGCTCCATCAGCCGGAGAAGTTCCCGCGGAACGTCGCGATACGACCGGAGTACCGCTGGGAAAATTGCGGGATTCAGATTCGCACGACGCCGGCGTGGGATCCGGACGCAGGTCGGTTCACGATGATCTACCTCGCCTCGGGAGAGTCGCTGGACCCGGAGGTGAAGATCGGAGTGACCGGTGCTCCCGAAGGTGGCACTGCATTCTACTGCTATGCCACGTCGGAGGACGGCGTCAACTGGGAAAAGCCGTTCCTCGGGCTGTATGACTACGAAGCGATCACGTGGAACGGCGAACGGATGGGCACGCGGAACAACATCGTGCCGTCGGCGCAGGGGATGCTGCTGGGGCCCATCTACGACCCGCACGACCCGGACCCGGCGCGCAGGTTCAAAGGACTGGCATACCGCGGGGGACACCTGGAGCCGCTGTTTTCTCCCGACGCGCTGCACTGGACCGTCTCCGGGACGCCGCCGGTTCTCAGCTCCGATGAGTCGCACCTCACGCTGGACGAGCGAAGGAAGCTGTTCATCGCGACAGTCAAGCACGGAGGGCCGTACGGGCGGTCATTCTACCTGACCACGAGTGAGGATTTCCAGAACTGGAGCAAGCAGGAACTTGTCTTCCACGCTGACGAGACGGACCAGGAGAACGGGTTCGAACGGCTTCGGAAGCTCATTGATGACCCGGCATACCTGAAGATCGTCCACAATCGCCCCGAGGAATGGCGGACGGACATCTACAACTTCCCCGTCTTCCCGTATGAGGACATGTATCTCGCGTTGCCCGTAATGCACCACTGGGCGGGGAAGCATGTGCCGATGTACGAGAACGTTGACAGCCGGAAGTCGGTGGAACTGGCTTCCAGCCGCGACCTGCGCGCGTGGCACCGCGTAGCGAACCGCGCGCCTTTTCTCGAGCACTCACCGGTGGGGGATGGCAGCGCGTACGACACCGGGCAGATAGTGACCACCAACGGGCCAGTGGTTCGCAACAACGAGCTCTGGTTCTACTACGTGGGCCTGCGGCACCGCTGCATCTCGATTGAAGACACGCTGAACCGCAAATACCTTGATTCGAGCGCCGTGTGCATGGCGAGGCTGCGGATGGACGGCTTCGTGTCGCTCAAAGGCGGCGTGGAATGGGGATCCGTGCTGACGAAACCGGTCGAGGTTACGGGCGACCGGCTGCACATCAACGTGGACTCGTGGCGCGGACGGGTGCTGGTGGAGGTGATTGACGCAGGCACAGTGCAGCCGCTGCCGGGATTCGAGAAGGACGAGTGCATACCCACGATCGTGAACAGCATTGATGAAACGGCGCGCTGGAAGGGGAAGTCGGACCTCGCCTCGCTGCAAGGGAAGACGGTGCGCCTGCGGTTCCACCTCTGGCAGGCGGAGCTTTACGCCTTCTGGTTTGGGGAGTAAGAAAACGAGGCGGCGCCCTCGGCGAAGGCGCCCTACCTTTCTTGTCACACGGTTCGGAGTAGGGCGGTCAAGCGTCAACGCAGGGCGAACCCTAGCGCGCCAGTACCATCCTCTTTGTCACCGTTCCTTCCTTCGCGGTAAGGCGCGCGAGATACACCCCGCTCGCCACTTGCCGCCCCATATCGTCTCGCCCGTCCCACACTACGACGTACCGCCCCGAACTCCGATATCGGTTCTCGAGCTCTCTAACGCGTTGACCGGCAAGGTTGAATACCGCGATACGCACATAACCGCCCGATGCGATAGAGTATGTGACTGTCGTTGAGGGGTTGAACGGATTCGGGCGCAGGGCCATGTCCAGAGACGTAGGTTGCGGTTTCCCGGCCTCTACGGTGACGACATCGTCCAGAAGTGGCCATGAGTCGGTTGAAACGGGACGGAACACGCCCCACAGGTGCTCGTTTCCCTCGCCGTCGGTCGACCAATGCTGCGCCAGCCCGACGGCGGCGCCGCCGAATCGGGCTGATACCGCCCTTCCGCCTTCCCGGAACAACACGGTAAGTTCAAGGCTGGTGTCCTCGTTCGTAACACTCCAACCAACGGCATGCCACACCATACTCCGCGGGCCGCGGTCGGTGATGAAATCCCGCGAATAAGCGGTTTGATAGCTCCAGTATATCAACTGAGCGCCGTAATCAGTCGGGTTTGCGCAGCTTGCGACCCACCAGTCACGGGAAGTGTCGAAAGTGCACGACTCCCAAATCCGGAGCGAATCGTCCATGCGGTAGAACTCGCTCCCGAACGGCGACCAATAGGGGATGCGGAGATAGGTTTTGCCGTTGATGACCGTATCGGTGATGGTGATTGTGGCTACGGTGTTCGGAGGAAGAGAGTCACCGTTTGGTCGGAAGAACCACCCTGAGGATTTGAACTCGTATTGTTGGCCTACCTCGAACGGGTAGATACGGTGAATGGTGGGTGTGATCGCAAGGCTATCCGTTTTGGCGGGCGCCCCGCGCGCAAACAGACAAAGAACCGCAACCCCGCCTGACGTGAGACAGCGGATACTCGTTTTCATGGTTGCTTCTCCTCAGAACGCACAAAAGCCTCGTAAGAGGCGTAGCTTGTTTTCACGGTTGTTTATGGTGGTCGTTCGGGTTGGCGGCGTGCTCGTGGGCGTTTCAGGCGTGTTCGCTGGAGCGGCCCGTGCGCGCCGCTCGCTGTACCCCCCCCGGAGGTGGGAATCCATTCGCGGGGCTCCTCGATACAACGCTTGGAACGCCTTGCGTTCCCTGCGCCACTCGGAGACCCTCGTGGCGGGATGAAGTGCGGGACGGCATGGTTCGCCTCCTCTCTCCAGCAGGTGCCATGCAGGGCGTGGTGTTACCTCTTAGTATACACCAACTTTTTCCAAAAAAAGGTTCCCTGTCAAGCCAAGGCCGGATCTTTCTGCGGGCGTTTTTGCAGGTAGGGCTGTCTGTGTGCACGGGCGTGCACAACGCCGAGGCAGCCGCCTGTGTGCTGCGGATTTCTCGGCGGCCTCAGCGATGCAGCTCTACCTATCCTGCTGACCGTCTCGATAAGAGTGCGTAGCGCGCACCTTTGAGGAACACGTCGTGTCCCCCTCGACGGCATGTTCGGACAGGCAAGAATGCCTGTCCCACCTCGGGAGCGGAGCGAAGGCAAGGGCGCCCTATCTTCACGCATACAACGGGCGGACACATAGGTCCGCCCTACGTTGTGCTCGCATAATTCCTTGTTACGCTACCGCTTCGCCTCGGGTGATCAGGGACACATGCGCCCGGGCGGGAAGGTGTTCATCCGTTTCGCAGATGAAGCGCACGGAGTTTTCTCCGGGCTGGAGAACGGGGGCGGAGCCGCGCGGCGTCACCTCAGCGATGGGCGTGCCCTCGTCGTCGTAGAGGACACAGGGTTCGTCGGGAGCATACTCGAGGTACCACCCGCTTTTCATGCCGACCGGGAACATGATCTCCTGACCGTTTATGATGACCGACGGGTTGCGCAGCGTCACCGGCCGCAGCGGCAATGCCTTGATGGGACCGAGGCGGCACGAAACCGATTCTCCCGCTGGTATGGCGTTGTACCACAGGCTCACAGAGGAAATCTGGCTGTAGTCAATTCGTTCGCGGTAGAGCGCATACACGTTTCCATCGTACGGCCACGAATACTCGTCCGCGCGGGCACCTTCCGGCTCAATGAGCGTTACGAACCGCCGCCCGGTGAAGTTGATAGTGACGTAGTGGTCACCGATGCCCGTGACGAGGTGTTCCGGGCACTTTAACTGGAGATTGAGCACCTCCCCTTTGCCATCGGCCTCGATCCACAGCCCGAGCGCTTCGTGTTTTTCGATATTGAGCGGGGGATCGAAGATGGCGCCGGCCTTTGCCCATGAGGGATCGGCCTTCTGCGTCACGCGCACGCCGTGTTCCGTCGGCGAGTAACGAAGCTCCTTCGCCGCAGAGGGCTTTGGCGGGTTCGAATTACGGGCGGAGAACAGGGCTCCGCCTTCCACCGGCGCGAGATCGAGGGTGATGCCGTCGTACGCGGCGCGATCGGAAAAGCTGGCCGGATCGGTGAAATCGGCAACGGTGATGGCGTTGGGTGAATCGTACGGCTCGGCGGAGAGCAATGCCTCGATTCGCAGGCGCGTCGGTTGCGCCGCATACGCGTTGTTCACGGTCCACGAGTCGCTCCAGCCGTCCGCGCCTTCCACCCGGTGCCTGGCGTATTGCACGGGCAGGAATTCGGCCTTGCCGTCGGCTGTCTCGGCCAACGTGAACTCGGCTCCTGGCGCTTTTAGACGGGCTTTGACGGCATCCGGAACCGTGCCGGAATGCCGCAACGCTTCGTACCGCCGCATGATGGCTCCAAGCCGCTGAAACACCGGTTTATCGCGGTTTTCCGGGTTGATCCCCATCACCGAGAACCCCGAGTCCGTGCCGATCGCCTTGCAGCAGAGGTATTCGATGTCGTCGGAGAAGGTCGGCTCCGTCTGGTGACCGTGCCAGGTTTTCACCGCCCACCAGCCGAGGTGCGCGGGAAGGAACATCCGGCGGCCTTGCTCGTTCGAGGCGACGTGAAGGTCGATGAACTTCTTGTGACTGCGTCCGGGGTGGTCCCACGCGCCGATGCGTGCGCGAACGTACCACAGGTGGTGGTGGAAGGTGCTCATTTCGAACAACGCGGGCTTTTTGAGGCGTTTTGCCACCTCGAACACAAACCGGGAACCGTAATGCCACGCCCACTCGGCACCACCCAGAATGTCCTCGCCATCCAACGCGTCGAGATAGCTCATGTCAAAGCCGCAGGTGTTGTACGCTTCGGCAGCTTTGGCGGCAACCTCCTCGAACAGCGTTGTTTCTGGATCCGGCACGAACAGACCGAAACATTCCTTCAGATGGCCGACGGCGGCTCCAGCCGGATGAGAAGCAGGGGTGGTTCCCCAGGCGCCGCGAGTGCAACCGGTAAACCCGTACGGCGCTTCTTTCGACACCCCGGTGTAGGTGATCAGTTCGTCACCGATGTGGAGCGTATTGCTGTTGCGGACAAAGAAGCCGGTGACGGCCGACATACCAGACGTGTTTTCCGTGACCGTTATCGTATCGGCATCGGCGGCGATCGGCGCAGCCAGCGTCAGCACGCGGTCTTTCGCGAGGCGGGAATCGGGCACCGGGGTTACCCACGGGCAGGTTTTGTCGATGAAAAAGGCGTACGTGTGGAGCCCGGCGGAGATACCGGCCGCGTGGAGCCTGTCGATCACGGCTTTCAGGCTGGCGAACCCGTTGGGATAGGTGACGGGATTGGGGCGGCAGTCGCCGAAGCGGAAGCTATTCCCGCCGTGGAAGTCGATCTGGGTGATCCCGAGCGACTGCGCCAGAGCTATCCACTCGTCCGCTTTTTCTTCTGACATATCTCCGAAGTTGAAGAGGTAGGAGCCCCGCGTGATTCTGGCATCCAACGCCCACGGCCCGCCAACGCGCGATTGCGGCAGTTCGGGGGCGGCGCTGACGGCCTCCTGCATACCCCTGCGGAGCACGTCCATCGGCGTGGCGACGATGGCGACCGCCGCACCTGCAAACCCGAATTTCGCGTAACAGGTTGCGCAGAGACGCGCCATCGGGCCGGGGAGTTCCTGGACGTTCGTTTTAAGGTTCAGCGCCAGCGCGCAAGCCCCGAATGGGTCGTCGAGTGTGCCTCCAAGGCGCAGCGGGATGTGCGCGAAGGTGAATTCGTCCACTCCCTCGCCGTCAACAGCGACGACGCGCAGCACGATGTGGTGCTTCTCCGCGTGGGCCATTAGGCGGGCTTTTACTCCCGAACCACCGAACGCGAGATGCAGGAGGCCATCTGCTTCCCACGCTTCCGTCGCCCTGAATTCGACGCCACCTTTGGTGATGCTGGCGCATGGCGCAGGAACGGCGAAGTTCGTATCGGTACTTACATCCGTGAACGCCCGGTTAAAAGCGTCCGTGCCGATGGTATAGCGGACAAACTGCGTGGAAATCGAGAATTCTGGCATGGAAGAGTCATCCCTCAATGGCGGGTGGAACAGCGCGCGTGCTGTTCCGAATAACGCCCGCAGGAGGACGAGGAGCAAGCGCAGGGGAGCCGATGAACGCGGGTTGCCCTTCTGGCGAGTTATCGCGTATCTTTATTGTCGTTCACCGCCAGTGTCTGTCACCAATTCTTCACCGATTACGCGTTTTCCGATCGCGCATGCAACGCTCATCGCGCCGCTCATCTGCCTCAGGAACGCCCATACCCGGAACTGACATCTGGTTCTGGCGTCACCTCCTTTGAGAACAGACAGGCGGGTTTCCCCGATTTTGTGCACCATGCGGCGGATACCGCGGGCGGTTCGGCCGCTTTCCGCCTCAGAGTGATGATGCTGGATATCCTTCCAGTTGCTTCCTCAGTATCCTGCGGACACACCTTCACGGAGACTACTGAATTGATCGCTTCAAATGATTCCCTTCTCATCGAGCCGTACGGCGGCACACTCGTGGACCTTGTAGTCCCTTCGGAGGAGAAAGAAAGCCTTGCGAAATACGCCGGAAGCCTCCCGTCCATTCAGCTGACGGAACGGCAACTGTGTGATCTGGAGTTGCTGGCGACCGGCGCATTCTCGCCGCTTGATCGGTTCATGGGCGCGGAAGACCATGCGCGGGTGCTCGACGAAATGCGGCTCTCTTCCGGACACCTGTTCCCCATCCCGGTGACGCTTTCCGTGGATCCTGGCGATGCCATCCACATTGACAGGGACATCGCCTTGCGTGACGCAAAGAACGATCTGCTGGCAGTAATCACGGTAGAGGAGGCGTATGAATGGGACCGTGACGAGGTTGCCGACAAGGTTTTTGGCACCCGGGACGAAAAGCACCCTCTGGTGGCGGAAATGCGCCGGTGGGGCAAGGTCAACATATCGGGCAGACTTCGCGTGATTCGGCTTCCTCGTCGCTACGATTTCCGGGAACTTCGGCTCACCCCGGCACAGACGAGGGCCCGGCTGGAGGCCTACGGCCACGCCAACGTCGTCGCGTTCCAGACGCGAAATCCGCTCCACAGGGCGCACGAGGAACTTACGAAGCGCGCGGCAGAAAGTGTGGACGGGGTACTCCTGTTGCATCCCGTGGTAGGCATGACGAAGCCCGGCGACGTAGACCATTACACGCGGGTTCGCACGTACAAGGCGCTGGCGGAGCACTATTACGATCCGGACAGAATTCTCCTTTCACTACTCCCTCTCGCGATGCGTCTGGCGGGGCCGAGGGAAGCCGTCTGGCACGCAATCATCCGCAGAAACCATGGTGCCAATCATCTGATCGTCGGGCGCGACCATGCCGGACCTGGCAACGACTCAACCGGCAAACCTTTTTACGGCCCCTATGACGCGCAGGATCTCGTCCAGCAACACGAGAAGGAACTTGGCGTCAAAGCGCTTCCCTTCAGCATGCTCGTGTATCTGCCTGACGGGGACCGGTACGAAGAGGACTCCAGAGTTCCGAAGAACGCTCGCACGGCGTCGATTTCGGGAACTCAGGTCCGGGACGAATACCTGAACAAGGGGCGGGCGTTGCCTTCGTGGTTCACACGTCCCGAGGTGGCGCAGATACTTGCGGAGTCCTATCCTCCCCGAGACCGGCAGGGGTTCTGTGTATGGTTTACCGGTTTGAGCGGGGCCGGCAAATCAACCATCGCGGATATCCTCGCAGTGCGCCTGCTGGAACTTGGCAGACAGGCAACTGTACTGGACGGTGACGTCGTGCGGACGCACCTCTCGAAGGGTCTCGGATTCAGCAAGGAAGACCGGGATGCGAATATTCGGCGCATCGGATTCGTGGCGTCGGAGATCGTGCGTCACGGAGGGTGTGTCATCGCCGCGGCCGTCAGCCCGTACCGGACAACGCGGGACGAAGTGCGACGCATGGTTGGCAGCGATCATTTCATCGAAGTTTTCGTCAACACGCCCCTCGAGATATGTGAGCAAAGGGACGTGAAGGGGATGTACGCAAAAGCACGACGAGGTGAGATCAAGGGGTTTACCGGAATTGACGATCCGTACGAACCGCCGATCAATCCGGAGATAATGCTGGACACAGTCGACTGCACGCCGGAAATGAACACCGAGCAGATTCTGGATTTGCTCGGCCAACGCGGCTTCGTTTCGAACGGGAAGAAATAGCAGACGACGAAACCCGGGTCCCTCGCTCCTCGGTGCTGCCATCGCAGCGGGCATACTCGCGCGGGCGGGATTGCAGCATTCTCGGCGAGTGACTGCCTGGCAAGGCTGTCAGAACGACCCCGCGCGCCACGGAATCCGTGCGATGCAGATACGGGGCTCTCCGAGGCGATTCGAGGTGAACACAACGATTTTGCCTTCCCTGTCGAAGCTGGGATGCGCGTGAGCACCACCCCCGTATGTCCGGTGTCCTACCGTCAGCAGTCTCGCGCGCGATGATTTTCCGCCGAACAACGCGATAACTCCGTGGAAATTGTCCGCAACGACCCAGTTGCCATCGTCACTTCCCGCACAGTGCCCCCAGTTCCGCGTCCAAAGATCACGTGCCGACACGCCCGGCATCCACGATCCCGCACCGATGATTCTGACAATTCCGGTCCTCGCGTCAAGGACTTTCACGTGGGAGTATTCGCCGCTCAAGGAATCGGTCTCGAATCCGAACGCGCGCGGGGCACCGCAGAAGAGGATCTGGTCATTCACCCACCACGACTCGTGGGTCACGAGCTCACCGCAAACCTGGGCGTACACCGGGTGAGGAATACCCTCGTTCGGATCGACAACCCAGATTCTGTCGGGTCCACCCTCGATGTGCCGGTCGTCGCCACCGGCAAAGCTGAGGAGATTGGAGGCTGTACGACTCCACTGGAGATGGCCGCCCCATGTCGCAGGTGGCGTTACACGGCACACCTCGCGCACCTGCCCTGTCGATACACTTATCTGGAAAATTGTCGGCGCAACGTACGCAGAAAGGAAGGTGTCGTTGTAGTTACCGTTGATCTGCAATCCGCCGGGCAACGTCGCAATAACTCGTTCGGTGGCCAGCACCTGAGACGGACGCTCCCCGGGATTCGCACTTGCGCTGATAGAAAGCGCAATCTCTATAACGTCATTCCCACGCATGGCGAAAATGGAATTGCGCCTCGCGGCTACGGTCGCACCTTTCACACGTCCGATCACGACGAGTTCGCCGGTCTGCATGAGATAACCGGTCAACCCGTGTTCGCTTTCGAAGACTACCATGGAATTGTCGGGCAGCCACGCGCGCTGGTGGAAATAGAGAACTGTCGATCGGCTGGCGGTGGTCAGATAGGTATAATCCACGAACGTAACGCTGTCGCGTTCCGTGCGATCCTCTCGTGGCAGTACTGTGAGCACGTACGTGCTGTCCGTTGCGCATGCCGCGCGCGCCAGTAGAGATCCGGAAAACAACAGCGAATACACGAGGCATCTCACCGTTTCGTTCATTTTTGTTGTTTCCTCACACGCCACGGTCATTCACCGGACGACCACAATCCGTTCCGTGGTTGTCCCACTGGGTGTTACGAGCCGACACAGGTAAACCCCGGCACCCACATGCCGACCTTTGGAATCGCGGCCCTCCCAACGGGCGGAATGTTCGCCTTGCTGCCTGACGGCGTCTACAAGTGTGCAGACAAGCTGGCCATTGATCGCATAGATGCTCAGAACTACTCCTTCCGTCCGCGGAACCGAGAACCGTATCACAGTGGCAGGGTTTGACGGGTTTGGCTCACTCGGAAACAGGACCGGAACTGAAAACGGGACATGATTTCGTCGACGCGGTGGTTCCGCCGCGGGTTCCACGGATGTAATGATCGGGGCGGATTCCGCCCGCCATTCGTCAGGGATGCGAGCCACGCATACCCGGGGTTCGCCGAATCGATTGGTGACGAAGACAACCTGTTTTCCGAGCCGGTCGAAACTCGGGTGGGAATGTTCGCCGCCTCCATACGTGCGGTGCCCCACGGTGAAAAGGCGCGTCCGAGTAGTTTTTCCTTCGGTTAGCGTCAGCACGCCGCTGAAACTGTCAGCGACAATCCATCGTCCGTCTTCGTCGCCACAGGCGTGGTGGAAGTTGCGTTTCCACAGTTCCGCGTTTTCCTGAGCCGGCAGCCACGAGCCTGCTGCGACGATCCGCGAGATTCCCGAGTGAAGGTCCAAAACGTTCACGTGGTGGTACTCGCCTCTTTGCGGGTCGAGTTCGTATCCGGCGGGCCACGGAGCGCCGCACCACAGGATCTGGTCATTCACCCACCACGACTCATGGGTGACCCACTCGCCCATTGAGGGTACCTGGACGTACACGTTGCGAGGAACGCCGTCTGCAGGATTCACCACCCAGAGCCTTGCATCGTCATTGCCTGAATACATGAGGAGTTTCGAAGAGCCACGGCTCCACTGGAGGTGTGAAATGCTCGAGTTCGCTCTGCAGACCTCGACCATTTCACCATTTGAAACAGAAATCTTGTACACGGAGTAGCGTCTGGGCGTTACGCTTTCGTTGTTTTCGTAGACGGAAAGAAACGTGTCATCGTAATTTCCGTTGACCTGTGACGTGAACGTGAGCGTTCGGATTGTTCGTTCCGTCGCTTCAACCCGAGAAGGCACGCTCCGCGGGTCGTGGGATATGGTGATCAACAGTGTAATTTCGACAAGCTTCTTGTCGCGCATGCCAAACACCGAGTTGCGTCTCGCTGCCGCGGTTGCGCCGGTGACATTGCCGATGACGAATCGTTCGCCGGTAGCCTGAATGTATCCCATCAGTCGCTGAGCACTGGTGGGCCCGGTGTAGAGAACAACGGAGTTATCCGAAAGCCACGAGCGCTGGTGGAAGTACAGATTCGTGGATTTCCCCGAGTCAGCCAGCACCGTATAGTGCACACCCGTGATGGAATCCGACTCGAAGCGATGGGCGGGAGGCAGAACGGTTAGGATCGCCGCCTGCGACCCGGGGACACGCACCAGAATGCAGACGACGCCCGTCATCACCGCGATCAGAGCTCGCTTGCTCACGTCTTATACCCCCTGTCACAAGGAACCGGATTCTGAACGCCACGTTGCAAGCGACCGGTTCGACCGCGGGGTCACCTGCGCTGTGGCACCCGTCGCTACCCCAACCGCCGCCTTTTGTCCAGGCATGAAGACAGCGCGAGATCAAGTGGAGAGGACGTGAAAAGACGGTGGTAGTCCACGTGAATTTCCCCGCACGCCTTTTCCACCGTACGCAGATACCTGCCCATGTGTTGCCGGTAGATGTGGGCAACTGACCAGGTATCCACCAGCAAACCGGGTTCCCCTTCGAGACCGGAAAACTCCACGGGACCTGAGAATCCGAAATCCACTTCGTCGCGGTGCAGTACATGGAACACCAGCACGTCATGCCCCTGGTGTCGGAAGTGTTTCAGCGCGTTCACCCACCGGTCCACCATGGCATCCGCAAGTGTGACACCCGCGGCAGGCACAACCACACCGGCGGGAAGCAGCATATCACTGATGAGTATGATCAAGCTTCTCCTGCGTACCCGTTCCGCCAGGGCGTGAAGTGCGGAGGAGGGATCGGTGGGGTTCTCTGCGGGGAATCGGTCCATTTCAGCAAGGAGGGCATCGCGATGACCCGGCGCAGAACGGGCGGGCAGCCAACGTCGCACGTCGTGGTCAAACAGCGCCAAGCCGACGGCGTCTCTCTGAGAGAGTAGCAAATGAGCCACCGAAGCGGCCACCATGCGGGCATAATCCCATTTGCTGAAGCCATCGCTTGCATACGCCATGGTACCTGAACGGTCCAGAAGCAGGTACGCCTGGAGATTCGTATCCTCTTCGTATCGTTTCAGGTAGAGCCGCTGAGTTTTCGCGTAGACCTTCCAGTCAAGGTGTCGGATCGGATCGCCGGATATGTACTGGCGATGGTCGGAGAACTCGGCAGAAAAGCCGTGAAATGGGCTTCTGTGGAGCCCCGCCATAAACCCTTCAACGGCGAACCGGGCGACCAGATCGAGACTCTTCAGACGCGCCAACGTCTGCGGATCAAGGAACCTCCGGTACTGGTCTGCAGCTCGATTGCTCTCGACGTTCATGCGGATTCCAGCAGACGCGCAATGATGTCCGGTGTTTTCACGCCCGCCGCCTCTGCGTTGAAGTTCGTGACGATGCGGTGTCGCAGAACGGGAAGCGCCAGCGCGTCGACATCCTCCGGAGCGGGAGTTTTGCGCCCTTCCAGCAAGGCTTTCGATTTGGCGGCCAGGATGAGGTACTGACTTGCCCTCGGCCCGGCGCCCCACAACACAAAATCCCTCACAAAATCGGGGCTGCCTTCGACCGGACGGGTGCGTCGCACGAGGTTCACCGCCCGCAGTACCACGTTCCCATCCGCGGGAACTCTGCGGACGAGAGCCTGTGCTTCGATGATTTCGTCGCGTTCAAGTACCGTGGATACCCTTCCGGAATCCTCCCCGGTTGTAATACGGACAACCTTGACTTCCTCGTCGGCCGAAGGGTAATCAACCCACAACATGAACATGAAACGGTCCAGTTGCGCCTCTGGAAGAGGATAGGTTCCCTCCTGCTCAATAGGATTCTGTGTCGCGAGGACGTAGAATGGCTCCCCGAGCCTGTACGTCTGCCCGCCACTCGTTACGTGATGTTCCTGCATGGCTTCGAGAAGTGCTGACTGCGTTCGTGGCGGAGCACGATTGATTTCGTCTGCGAGGAGCACATTCGTGAACACCGGTCCGCGCACGAATCGGAAGCTCCTCTGGCCTGACCCGGACGTCTCATCCAGAATCTCGCTCCCCGTGATGTCTGAGGGCATCAGATCGGGAGTGAACTGGACTCGATTGAACGCAAGGTCAAGAGCCTGTGCAAATGAACGAACCATCAAAGTTTTTGCGAGCCCAGGCACGCCAACGATGAGGCAATGCCCTCCAGAAAGCAGACCGATAAGGAGGTGGTCAATCACTGCTTTCTGCCCGACGATGACGTTCGCGAGTTCTGTCCTCACCCGTTCGAGCTTCGGCTGAAGATCGTCAAACAACTGGAGATCATCCATTTTGGACATCACTTCCTGTTCCCGACACTGTCGTTCCCCAGTTCGCAACGGACCCGGGATTCCATTCGACCGGCTTTCGTCGCACCATTCCCGGTGCCGAGGCGTCTGCGCACGTCTCCCGGGATTTCAACAACAAACACCTGTGGTATGGACCGGTCATCCGAAAATGTGAACACGGCACGCGAACCATCGTGCGAAAGATTCGGGTGAGGGTGGGCGAGTGGCTTGTCTACTTTGTCCGCGCCGTCTGGCAGAGGAGGCCTGCAAAGCAATTCTGTTTTGCCCGTGGTCACATTGACAAGCCAGATCCCTTCGTACGGGAAGTTTGTATCCGCGATGATCCAGTCCCCGTTGTACGATGAGCCTGAATGCCAGAAATAGGGGCCTGGGGAAGGAATGATCTCCGGTTCAGTTGCATCCCGTTCCATTATCGCGATGCCGCGCCCCGGCCATTGCAGTGTTCCCTGGAATTTGCCGGTAGTCCCGAGCCAGTAGGAATGCGCAATCCCGTGCTGCCCTTTGGGAAACCTTACTTCGATTTTTTCGAGTGTTTCGGCGTGGCGGAATTCCTCGGTTTTCAGGAAGTTGCGTCCGCCGTTTTCATTGATTCCATCCCGGTACTCATACACATTGAAACTGATTTCCGGTCCGGCCGGGTTCGCTTTCGGGTGGCCAGTGTTGTCGCACCGGATCACTTCGGTGAATTGACCTGTTTCGAGGTCCCACCTCCCTATGGCGGCGTTCGAATCGCTCCTGAGTTCCGCGAAATAATAACGCCCCAGAGAGAGCATTCCATGCGTTGCGCAGTGGGGACGGAGCTCTCCAGTCTGCAACGGCGCTATGATTTCGTCTTTCGCGGTACGGATTTCCGTTCTGTGCACGGCACCGTCCTGAATGTAAAACGCTGCCGAACCATCCCCCGCCATGACCACATTCGATACCG
The DNA here is from genome assembly GCA_022706085.1 of Candidatus Latescibacterota bacterium. GTDB lineage: Bacteria > Latescibacterota > MWCZ01 > MWCZ01 > MWCZ01 > MWCZ01. Next base: position 39,773 of record JAKJDF010000004.1, read on the forward strand.
CTGAATCCCCGGATATCTGGACTATATCCTTTCCGTCCGAACTCGCGCGGAAAAGGTTAATCGGAGCTCCGGTTTGGGTGGAACGGGCGGACAGAAAGATCATCCAACCGTTGTCCGGTGTGAACGTAACCGTTTCATAGTGCATGTGCACACTTGGCGTGAACATGCTCGTGACCTGGACCACCGGAATCCCGGTCACACCATCCAATCTCAGGATTCGCTCGGTGCCGCAGTATTGGCCGCGTGGCATGGGGGAACTCCGTCAGGAGCGATGATCGTCGCGTTGGTCGAGAACACGAGCCGCCACCGCTTCGATGGTTGCAAAAGACCTCTGCTCGCCGCTCTCCATGTCCCGGAGCGTCATTGTCCCGTTTTCCGCTTCGTCGGGGCCGATTATCAGCGCGAAGGGTATGTGCTGCTTGTTCGCATATTTGAGTTGCCTGCGCAGTGCTCCCCCTTCCACCGCCACCTCTGCCGCCACACCGAGGGAACGGAGCCTGGTCGCGGCCTGCAGCGATTGCGGTGTCGTCGATTCACTGAATACCGTCACCAGCACCTGTGAAACCGTCGCCGCCTGAGGAATTCTGCCTGTCTCCTTGAGCCCTGAGAAGAGGCGGTCAATCCCGACTGAAATTCCTACCGCCGGGACATCCTGGCCCGAAAATATCGAAACAAGACCGTCATAACGCCCGCCGCTCATAACGCTCCCCAAGGCCGGAAGATCGAGCAAGAACGTCTCGTACACGGTGCCCGTGTAGTAATCAAGTCCACGGGCTATGCTCAAGTCCAGCTCGACGGTGCCTTCCGGGATTCCGGCTGCGCCGGTGCACCGGATTATTGTCTCGAGGGACTCAATGCCGGAATGCGCTTCCGGGGTGTTCGCGAAGAATTGCCGCAGCTGGGCCAATATGGCCTCGTTGCTTCCTTTCAGTGAGAGATACTCGAATACGGTCCCGATCTGCTTTGAATTCAGTCCGGCATCCGAAGAAAGGAGGGTACGAACCGCCTCTTCTCCTTGCGACGGCAACTTGTCAATGGTACGGGCAATGGCGCGACTTTGTGCGCCATCGGCAACCCCGAGTTTCGACGAGAGTCCCTCCAGCAATTTCCTGTTGGAGACATGGATGGAGAATTTCTCGATACCGAGGGCCGTCATTACGTCGTAATCTACCTGAATGCACTCGTATTCCGCGAGTGGACCGGCTGCACCGACAATGTCCACGTCACATTGATAGAACTCCCTGAAGCGACCATGACCGGGGCGTTCGGCGCGCCAGACCGGGGCTATCTGGTATCGCTTGAAGGGCACGGGCAGGTTACCGTACTGCGCCGCCACGCGAGCCAACGAGAGCGTAAGGTCATACCTCAGGCTCACGTCTCGACCACCGTTGTCGGTGAATCGGAAGAGAAGCTTTTCGGCGTCTGCACCGTATTTCCCAAGCAGTACCTCAGAGTATTCGAGCGCGGGCGTGCCAAGTGGCGCAAAGCCGTGCCGTTCAAACACTGCCGTGATCGTGTTGATCATCCGCTGACGGGGGATCATTTCTTCGGGGAGGTAATCGCGGAATCCCCTCAACACACGGGGCTCGATCAATGCAGGCGCCATAGGTATGCTTGCTCCGGTTGACTGCAATTTGTGAAGGCGAATGCGTGTGAACCTAAAAATCGTTCCCCGCGCGCATCGGGGCAATCCGCCACTGGCTTGGGTCAGACCTTATCCCGGGTTTGGACCACCGCACTTTGATCCCAGTGGCTGTTTTTGTATCGTTGGCTCTGGATTGCAGAAAAGGGAGGTTCTCGCACCGGTCAGTTCAGAACTTGACGTACACGGAAACGTCACGGAGGAAGTACACCATGGCGACTCAAGAGGAAAACCCTGCGGACGGTCAGGTTGGGGCTGTGCTCGAATCCCTGGGCCTCATCGTTCAGGACCAGCGGCGGATCAACATCCTCCTGTCGCGCCTGGTGCACGATATGGACAAACGCGTGCAGGCGCTCGAAGACGGCGGAGGGATCCCCGCGGGGCGGGGCCAGTGTGCAGATAGGGAAAGACATACCCGCCTACCCGCCGAGCGATTTCGAGTTCCTCAAACGGACGACGGTATTCGGCTCGTTGAGCGACGATGCGTTACGGGTGCTGCTTCACAAGGGTGAGGTGAAAACGGTGCCGAAGGGGTATGTTGTTTTCGAAACAGGCAAGCCCGCAGACACCCTCTGGGTAATCAAAAAAGGCGTGGTGGAGATAAGCAGGGTTGTTGACGGGGCTCTGAAAACCGTTGCCTATTTCACCGATTCTGAGACAATCGGCGAGATGCGTATTATCACGCGATCCCCGCACCGTTCGAACGGACGGGCTCCGGGCGGAGGGGAGATCTTTTTCCTTACGCGCGATCAGCTCCTCGAATGCATGGAGCTTGTTCCGGAAATCGCGCTTCGCATGTGCGAGATGTACGCCCACAAGCTGGAAGGCACGGTGACCACGCTCCGTACGCACGAGCAGAAACAGCGGCAACTTGAGGGCAATCTGGAGTACTTCGACCTTGCGACCGTCATTCAGACTCTGCTCAGCACCGACCAGCGCACCGGTATACTTTTTGTCAGTGATGACAAGCAGCAACCGGTCGCCGAATTGTTCATCGACCAGGGACACGTCAAACGGGCTTCGGTGGGAGCTTTGACAGGGGAGGAAGCATTCTACCAGCTCTTCCTGAGGGAGCTGAAACGCGGCAACTTCTTCTTCAAGGAAGACGTTGACCCGGCTGCCGAAACGGCGGAAATCGACATTCCCGGCATGAGCCTTCTGATGGAAGCCGCCCGATTGCAGGACGAGTTGAGTGCGATCAAATCCGAGGTCATTACCGACCCGGACAAAGTGTACCAGCAAACTTCCCGCGCGTTTGAGTGGCAGGATGACGAGACAAAAGCATTGGCGGAAGTCGTCCGGAGAGCGGTTGGAAATGGTCTCAGCGTGAGGCAGATCGTAGAGGAAATCCCCCGCAACGAATACACAGTGTACAGCCTGTTGCAACAATTGATCCAGAACGGGCAGATCGGTTGACGTTCGTCATTTCACCAGGACGACCTGCGTTCCCGCTCGGTGTGTCCGCAACCCTTCGGATGCCGGCATGGACTACACGCGCACCGCTCGCTGGATGTCTGTCTTTGCAATCGTGTTGCTCGGAATAGGTATCGGGGCGGGGGCGTACACTCTGGTATATGCCAGAGGTGCGTCGTACCTCCTCGACGACCCGCAAGTGTGCGTCAACTGCCATGTAATGCGCGAGCAGTTCGACGGGTGGGAAAAGTCCTCTCATCATGCCGTGGCCACATGCAATGACTGCCATGTTGCGCATGGGCCCATCTCCAAGTGGCTCACGAAGGCAGAAAACGGGTTCCACCACTCCGTGGCCTTCACGTTTCAGAATTTCCACGAACCCATCCAGATCCGCGAATCCAGTTCGCTCTTGCTCCAGAGCAATTGCGTGCGATGCCACGCGGACATCACCGACGCTATCACGTGGAACCATCCGAAAACTCGCGATCGTTGTGTCCGTTGCCACGATGCTGTAGGCCATGGTCCGAGTCGATGAGCTTTTGTACCCCAGTCAGTGAGGGATGTCATGAGCGGCTTCTTCTCTTCTTCTGCCGGAAGGCGACTTGTGCTGTACGGGCTTGTCGTACTTGTCCTTGCGCTCGGAACTGCCGGAGTGCTCCTCCTGCTGGAGAACATTTCCCAGAGGAAATACGAGGCGCGACAGAGTTTTTCCCGCGTGGTTGAGCTCACAGAAGACACTGAAGACCCGGCAGTATGGGGAAGGAACTTTCCAAACCAGTACGACACGTATCTGCGCACGGTCGATACGGTGCGAACCAAATATGGCGGCAGCGAGGCTTTCCAAAAACTGGACGCGTTTCCGGTGTGGCGTGAGCTTTTCCGGGGATACGCTTTCGGCATTGACTACCGCGAAGACCGTGGGCATGCTTACATGCTCTCTGACCAACGAGAGACGGAGCGCGTCAAGAAAAAGCCGCAACCTGGCGCGTGTGTTCAGTGCCATGCTTCCGTCATTCCCGCCTACAGGAAAGTCGGGGTGACGCAGGGCGGCGTACCCGATGACGAGGCTCATCGAGCTGACGCAATCATGGCGGGGTTCGAACTGGTGAACGCCATGCCGTATGCGGAGGCAACGCAACTTGTCAGACACCCCGTTACGTGCCTTGATTGCCACAACCCGGCAACCATGCAGCTTCGCGTTACGCGTCCGGGGTTTCTCGTCGGAATTCAGCGTCTTGCCGAGTCCGGAGTCTCCCTGCCGCATCTGCCCAGCTTAGAACGCTGGCGGAGAGGCGACCGCAGCAGACCGTATGACGCAAACACTCTGGCATCTCATCAGGAGATGCGCGCTTTCGTATGTGGGCAGTGCCATGTCGAATACTACTTCAAACCCCCGAATACTCAGCTTACGTATCCGTGGCACAACGGCCTCCGGGTGGAGCAGATCGAAGCGTACTACGATTCGGTGGGGTGGAAAGACTGGACACACGCGACTTCGGGCGCACCGGTGTTGAAGGCGCAACATCCGGAGTTTGAGACGTGGAGCCAGGGAATCCATGCGCGTGCAGGGGTGACCTGCGCTGACTGCCATATGCCGTATGTCCGGTTAGGTGGTGTGAAGATCAGTGATCACCAGGTCCGGAGCCCGCTCCTTGGAATCAATCGTGCCTGTCAGGGCTGCCACCGTGCGCCGGAGACCGAATTGCTGGCACGCGCAATTACGATTCAGGATCGAACGAGTGCGTTAATGACACGTGCAGAGAACGCTACGCTCGCACTCGTCCTTGCGATCAAGGCGGCCCAGGAAGGGGGCGCCAGCAACCAGCAACTGACAAAGCCGCGCGATATGCACCGCAAAGCGCAGTGGAGACTGGATTTTGTTGCGGCGGAGAACAGCATGGGGTTCCACGCTGATCAGGAAACGGCCCGAATACTGGCCGAGGCAATTGACTACGCGAGACAGGGGGAAACTGAGGTCGCGCGCATCGGTTCTGGAAGGGCATCTCGATGACGAGGAATCCCCCGGCCTGGACTGGGGCACGCGTAATATTAGCATTCCTGTTGTTCTGCTTCGCGCGGGCGGTGTGCGCGGAACAAGGTCTGCCGGGCGACAGCGGCTGCACGTATCACTCCGTAACCCTCTCGTTGATTCCCCGGGTCTCGACGACGCACGGCCACAGCAGGCCGCTGGCAAACCTCTCCATCAACCTCCTGGTCGGGAAGCATTTCGCGTTGCGCGGGGTGGAAATCGGCGGTATCACGAACGTTCAGGAGTCCTACGCGCGCGGGCTCCAAATTGCCGGCATAGCCAACGTAGCAGGCGGGAACGTAAGAGGCATACAGTCTGCCGGAATCGTGAATGTCGCCGGGCAGACCGTCCGGGGGATTCAGGGCGCGGGCGTAATAAACATTGCAGGAAATAGCCTCATCGGAACACAAGCTTCGCTCATCGGCTGCATCTCCGGCAACGACGTGCGAGGATCCCAGACAGCAGGTATCTTCGCAATTGCGAGGCGGAGTGTCGAAGGGTTTCAGGGCAGTTATGTCATCAGCATTTCCGGCGCCGGTGCCATCGGTGCTCAAACAAGCGGAATTATGAGTATTTCGGGTGGCGATGTCGAGGGTTTGCAGTGCGCCGGCATCGGGTCTATCGCGGGGGGTACCATTGAAGGCATCCAGGCAGCCGGGATTTTCGCGGTGGCTCCTCAGGTGCGCGGCGCGCAATTTGGTATGTTCACCGCGGCGGACTCGGTCTTCGGGCTCCAGGTGGGATTTGTGAACCGATCCAAGCGGCCGGAAGGGTACCCGGTGGGCCTGATCAACTGCGTGGAAGGCGTTCCGATCAAGGTAGGTTTCGTTGTTGACGAGAGCGCAGGGAGTTACGTCGAATTGACCACAGGAAGCCTGCACACTCATGGGATCGTCGCTCTGGGAGGACGAATTCTCGCCACGCCACAGACGCAGGCGGTAGGGCTGGGGGTGGGGTTGCACTTCCAGAAGACACGGCATTACTGGAATATTGACGCGATCACGTACGGCAACTTCGCCGCAGATTCCGGTGGCGAGGGAGCGATTTCGGCGCTGCGGTTTGTTCTGGGAATACCGGTGAACCGTCATCTGGACCTGTTCGCCGGAGGCAGGATGAACCTGTTCGTTTCGGAAACCGGCACCGGGGCCGCGCTTGCTCCGTGGAGCCTTTACAAAGGGACTACGCGAGGCCGGTACGTGCGAGTCTGGCCCGGGCTGACCGGAGGCGTACGCGTGAGTCTCTGAGGAGGGTTACCATCGGACAGGTAAGTGCCAGTCAACATCAAGCCGCAACCCCCAGCCCCAGTGGCGAGGGGCTTTTTTGTTGTCTTTGTTCAGAGTCGCACTTCCAAAAAGACCACCGGAAACGCTTGCACCGTAGAAAGAGGGGAACTCGACGATCGCCTCAAGTGACGTGCGCTTTTCCACGATGCCAAACGGGAAGGGTTCGCACGGGTAACGGTAGTCGCTGGGCACGTAGTTGGGTGTCGGCGTGCTGTACCGCGTCTCGCCCTGTCTGCGATGCGAAAGGAGCCCTTTGATGGCGGTGCCATCCTGCGTTACCCAGCGCCCTTCAAGAAACAGCGCATCGCCATCGGGCCCGAGGAAGCTCCCCAGTACTGCGTTTTTGTTCACGTAATGCCGCCACGGAGCGATCCGAGCGTAGTTGTACACCCAGCGCGACAGTCTTACGTACTCTGCGCCGGTACCGAGCCTGTCAACGCCGAATGGCGCTTCCCAGCGTGCGCCTGCAGACCATGCGATTCGATCGGGCGCCAACTTGGGCTTGTCAATCGAGACATCATCGATGAGAAATGCCCCGTAGAACTCCGTGTTCGGAATCGGGCGCAGGGAAATGTCGGCCCCTACAAGGAGGTTCTCGTTGGTCGGGTTGATGTTCACTTCTTCTCCGTACAGGAACACGAACGGGTTGGACCATCGGAGCGAGAAACCCTGGTTCGTGCCTCCGTATATCACACATTCCGAAAGGCCGACTTCCGCCCACCGGAACGGGGTCAACACAAGGCGGTGCCCCGCATAGTACCGACTGATCGGAGTTCCCGACGCTTCCTGCTCAGGCTCCAACTCCGCTGTTATCCAACTGAAATGCAACCAGTTGAGGTGCACATCCGCAGAAAGCATGTCCATCGCCGGTGCGTTGTCAGAGAGAAAGATCGATCCCTGCCGTTCTGGTCCCCACATCCGTTGAATTCTGCCGAAACCTACGCTTCCCCACCCGTTCTCGTACGTGATGTAGGCCTCCTCGACCTGACCTGTGGCATTGAACATCCCCCAGTCTTCACCGTATACGCGATGCCCGCGGAAGTCATTGTCCCAGAGCCCGTCCGTATCCATTTCCAGCCGCTGGAACGTGCTCAGACCGGATGTAAGCCGGAAGGTCAGGTCAAGCGTTCCAATGAGGCGCGCCCGATCGTTCAGAGTACGCCTCGTAGCCGGCAAGCGACGCGCACGGGGCAGGTTTGTTCGTTCGTCTGCGGTCTGCGCCACGGCCCGCGGATTGACATCGGCCTTGAGCCACCATCGGTTCTCGGAGGCCGGTCCCGGACTTGCCGTTCCATCAGGGACGTCATGCGCAAATTCCGCACGCAGACGATCGTACATCTCTCGTTCCGCGGCGCTCATATCAGCCCGGCTTTCGGAGAGACGTGCAAGGCCTTCTGCAACCTTTTTCCGCGAATAGGGCTTAATCGTTGTCGCCGGCACGACCCGGTACCCGCGCAAAGCCAGCGCGTCAAGATCCTCGTAGGCGCGGTTGTCGAGAGGGAGGTACACTGCGCGCGCCGGAAGCCACGCCGCGATCACGATCACGGGTGCCGTCAGGAATCGGTGTCGCCATATCCGCATCGTGTACTTGCTCCAATCGCAAAGTCGAACCACCGATTGAATTTCTGAAACTGCACCGACAATGACAACTCTGACCAACCCGCCCCGTATTTTGTGTGTTTTGTCACCGTTGATCGTCGCATCTCATCGTATATTTTGCGAAAGGAATTCGGTGGTTTTCCTCGTTTTCTTTTTGAAGCTTTGCGCACGCCAATGAACGCACAGTCGACAACCGGGAGTGTACAGGTGCCTCAAGAGACCCTCGAACACCGCTTTATTCTGGGAACACGGGTTGATGCGACGAACTACGGAGATGCCGTCGATCGGTGCATGTCGTGGGCAGAAAAGGGGGAATCGCGCTACGTCTGCGTGAGCACCGTTCATATGGTGATGGAAGGCCACGACTTACCCACGTACCAACGCGTGGTCAACAGCGCCGATCTGGTTACACCAGACGGTGTGCCTCTCGTATGGGCACTCAGGTGGTTGGGGATAAGAGGTGCTACACGCGTGTACGGACCGGAACTGACGCCGCAACTTCTCACAAAAGCGGCTGATCAAAGGATACCGGTCGGTTTCTTTGGTGGTGGCACTCCTGCAGCGCTCGACCGACTCGTATCGATTGTTCGCGAGCGTTTCCCGCAACTTGTGATCACCTACGCATACGCCCCACCATTCCGCCCCCTTTCCCCAGACGAGGATCAGATGATCGTCAGGGAGATAACGGATTGTGGCGCTCGAATCTTGTTTGTCGGACTGGGATGTCCAAAACAGGAACGGTGGATGTACGAGCATCGCGGTCGCGTGCCTGCGGTGATGGTGGGTGTCGGTGCCGCGTTTGATTTCCTCGCAGGCGTCAAACCTCAAGCGCCCCGCCTGGTCCAGAAAATGGGTTTGGAATGGTTGTTTCGGTTGGCAACCGAACCTCGGCGGCTCTGGAAGCGCTATCTCAAGCATAACCCCCGTTTTGTGTTTCTTTTCCTGCTGCAGATTCTCGGAGTGAGGCAGTTTGTTCCAATCGGAGGTACTGGCCTTTCTGAGGGAACAAATGGCTGATTCTGAAACGCGTCTCTTTGATGCCGCGGTACGCGCCAACTGGTCGGCGTACCAAAACGTAATCCAGGGTCTTGCCCCTGCGTGGGATTACTGCGTGATCACGTCCGCCAACGAACGGCAGGCACGCGCGTACGAGTCTGAGCTTGACTGGCGGCGCTTGCGAGGCAAATTGCCGCCCTCCACTCGCTTCCTCATAGTTCCCGACCCTGACGGGCAGCGCATCGGCAGCGGAGGCGCGACACTGAACGCTCTCCGGGCCATCTTCGAGGACAAGACCTCCCGTGGCGAAGTCGCGGACGAGTCCACCTGGAGCAAAACCCGGGTTCTCATCATTCATTCGGGCGGGGACAGTAAGCGTGTCCCTCATCTTGCCGCCACGGGGAAAGCGTTCGGTGTTCTCCCTCTGCTCGACCCGGAAGGCCAGCCAATCACCCCTTTTGACCAGTTGTTCGTGGCCGTCGCGGGATGTGCGGGGGACCTTTCCGCAGGGATGTTAGCTCTTTCCGGGGACGTCCTTCTGGTATTTGACCACCGCGCTGTCCGCGCGAACCAGCTCCGAGGCGTACGCGGGGTGGCGTTCAACACATCCGCGGAGACAGCGGCCCAATTTGGCGTGTTCGTTCCCGAACGGGACGGTTCCGTCAGGCTATTCCTGCAGAAACCGAATCGTTTCGACCTAGAACGAGCGGGAGCGTTCGGTCCTTCTTATGAAGTCAAAGCCGATACCGGGATTCTCCTGTTCGACGAGGACGCCACCGCTGCATGTGCCCGTCTTGCGGGGCTTCACGGCGGGCCGGACTTGATCAGCGAGGCACGTCGATCGGGCTCACGCATTGAACTGTACGAGGATTTCACGTTCGCCCTCGCCAGCGAAACAAATCGCGCGGCCTATGTAGGCGAGGGCGCGTCCCCATCGGCGCGTGAGGCAATCTGGCAGGCCCTGCATCCGATCCATTTCGACCACGTGACGGTATCGCCCATCCGATTTGTCCACATCGGTACAACGGAGCAGTACCTCGATGTCCCGCGGGACGCGGAAAACCATGGATACGGGTATTCGGTTGCGAGATCGGTGTATGCAAGCGGGACGACACCTCCCGCGAAAAGCTGCCTGATTGAAACTGTTCTGCGTGACGATACAAGTGCAATCGGCGAAGATGCAGTGTTGATCGGGTGCCACCTTCGCCGCGTGACCGTCGGGAGGCGCTCTATCCTCAGCGGCCTCGCCAGCCCCGAGCAAGAAATCTCTCTCGGGGACGAATGCGTCTGCGTGGTGATCCCTCTGGCGGATGATGACTCGGGAGGGTACACGATCCTCCTGTACGGTCTGAAGGACAACCCGAAGCTTCACGTGGACGACGCAGCCTGCACCTTCTGCAATACCGCCATGTCCACTTGGATGGAAACTGCCCGCATCAACAGGGCCGATCTCTGGGGCGTCGGCGACCAACAGACGATCTGGGATGCCCGGCTGTTCCCTGTGGTCACATCCATGGAAGACATCGCGCAGTTCCTCTGGATGCCGCTCCGTCCACCGACGGAACGCGAGCGGAAACGATGGAAAACCGCTCGACGCGTGTCGATGGCGGAAGCCCTCAAAAAAGCGGATTGCGGGAAAATCATTTCCAACCGCGACGCAATCAGGACTGCAGCCCTGTGCGCACAGATTCGGGAACGGCTGGGTACTGACGACGACGTCCGCCCACTCTTCGGGGCGGTCGATACGCACGCCCTTTGCGCTTCCGCGGCCAGTGAGATCCGTACCTTCGCTGAAGCCGCTCCGTCCCCGTTTCTGAAGGCACGAGCGTTCAAGGCGACAAGTGACCTTTTCAACGAACGGCTGCGAACGATTGCCGCCCGCGCATCTGTGGATTCCGGAGCCATATCAATTCCGTCCGGAGCACTTGGCGCGTGGCGTGAATTCACCGCCCCTTACATGCATCAATGGGCGACCAACCCAGAGGAAGCCGGTTCGCTGGCGACGCTGGCCAGGGTGCACGAAGAGCTGGCCTTCCTGCAGGTCGCACACGTCATAGAAAGCAACAGCTTGCACAAAGGTGCTCAACCGCGTCTGGCGGTTTCACCTCGAACGAGGGTGGTTGCGGAGGTACCTGTCCGAATTGATCTGGGCGGCGGGTGGACAGACACGCCGCCGTACAGCCTGGAAAAGGGTGGCGCGGTCACGAATGTGGCGCTTTTGTTGAATGGCAAGCGACCCATCCGTGTCACGGCGTATCCAATCCCCGAGCCGGTGGTAGTCCTCGCTTCCACGGATATTGGTTATTCCGCGCGAATCACACGTTGCGAACCGATCGTGAGTTATAACGACCCCGCAGACCCTGTCGCACTGCATAAGGCGGCGCTCGTGCTGCTGAGGATCATCCCGACCGGGTCAGAAGGGCCGGTGGAACCGTATTTGAAGGAATTCGGGTCTGGCATCGCAGTGGAAAGCGCGTGTGATCTGCCGAAGGGCTCCGGCCTGGGCACCAGCAGCCTGCTGGCAATCAGTCTGGTGGCGGCGCTCAACAGGATCTGTGGAATCCCACGTCAGATGGACGACCTGTTCCAGGATGTCCTCTGCCTCGAGCAGATGCTTACCACGGGTGGCGGCTGGCAGGACCAAATCGGCGGTGCCGTAGGCGGGTTCAAGCTCATCGAAACGCAGCCGGGCGTCGTGCAGAAACCTTCGATTCGGTCGATTGAAGCAGATTCGCCGGCGCTTCGCGAGTTTGAGGATCGCCTTGTGGTGTACTACACCGGGGCTCAACGCCTCGCGAAAAACATTCTGCGCGGAGTTGTTGGAAGGTGGCTTTCGCGTGATCCGGAAGTGGTGGCGGCGCTGCGAGAACTGCATCAGGTGGCGCTGGAATTGTGGGACGCGATGCGGAATGGCGATATTGACACAGTAGGCGCACTGATGAACCGCGCATGGCGATTGAACAACGTGTTGAACCCGGGCAGTAGCTCACCCAGGATAAACGACCTCATGAACGACATTTCCCATCTGTGCAGCGGAGCGAAACTGGTCGGCGCCGGCGGCGGCGGATTCCTCGTGGCGCTGGCGAGATCCGCGGACGCCGCGTTGGAGCTGCGAAGGTGGCTTCGAAGGATACCGGGTGAAGGAAGAGTGTATGAGCACGCCGTTGCACATGATGGGTTGGTGGTGACGGCATGACGACCGCTTCTGTTCCATCACGCCCGGCGTTGGCACCTCGTGTCCGGCCCATCGTGCCTGCACGGCAACCCGTTGCTCCCGTCCCGCAACCGAAGCCGAAGCAGGAAGGGAAGTGGTTTCTCAACGCGCTGTCGGTGATCCTGCTCGGGTACGCGGTGTCTGGGACGTGGTTCGCGTACCTCGGGTTCCCGCCGGTCTACGTGAGCGAGATGGTCCTCGCACTCGGTGTCTTGACAGTTTTTCGCTACCCGAGCATGCTGGGAGCCATGGTCGGGGCGCCTCTGTTCCCGTTGATCGCCGCGTTTGTCGTTTGGAACGCCGCGTGCATGATACCTTACCTGCCTGAGTACGGCCTGGACTCCCTGCGTGATGGTGCGATGTGGGGCTATTCTGCGTTCGCACTGATCGTGTACGGAGTTCTGACGCGCACACCGGATGCGACAGGCAAGTTCATCGCGAGGTTTCGCGGGTTCAGCGTGGTGTACGGGGTTCTGTTCACCCTGGGCGTTGTCCTGGCCTTTTCGGGCTCACCGTTCCGCATCCGGCTGGCGCGAACATCGGACACCGGGGCGTTTCTCGGTGGAGTGTCGAGTTACTTCCTGTTGGCGGGTGGCTCGCGCCTCGTACCCGCGCTCACTCTCGCGCCCGCGTTTTATGGCCTTTCCGCAAGCAGATCCGCGGGGCTAGCAACAGCCGGCGCCGTGGCGCTGGCTACCGCCCTCGGGAGGCGCAAGGGACGAGCTTTCCTGGTCAGTGCGACGCTGGCAACGGGTCTGATCGCGCTCACCGTCGCTGGAGGCTTCACTGACCCTGGCGGGCGAAACGTGTTTTCCAATTTCCGCTCCGTGGCCGATGCCGCAAAAGCAAATCCTCTGGAGAGCGAATCGAGCGATGGAACAGCGCGCTGGCGACTCATCTGGTGGACAAAAATCTGGGACAATACCGTGACCGGCGAGAATTTTTGGACCGGAAGAGGTTACGGGCGGAATATCGCAGTGGAGGACGGCTTCGAATCCGAGAAAGTGGAGCGTCACGAGAAACCGCTTCGCAGTCCGCACAGCGGCCACTTGAACTACCTTGCCCGATCCGGCGTGCCGGGCGCTATCCTGTGGGTTACGCTGCAGCTCACGTGGGCGGGACAGGTTCTGATCCGGGTTTTCCGGAGCAAGGCAAAAGGCCAGGGTGAGTGGAACGCACGCTTCGCATTCCTGCTCTGTTTCTGGCTCGCGCTCATTACGAACGCTGCGTTCAGCGTGTTCCTTGAAAACCCCGTTGGCGGAATCTGGCTGTGGACGGTTTTTGGTGTGGGGCTGGCAAGCATGCACACGTTTGACAGAGAGAATCGCACGAAGAGGACGGCCGCCGCATGAACGTTCTCATGCTCCACAACTACTACCAGCAGCGCGGCGGCGAGGATGCTTCCGCGGAGCAAGATGTAGCACTTTTACGTTCGCATGGCCATGCGGTGCACTTCCACCCAGTCCACAATGATGAGATCAAGGATTACAGCCAATACGAGAAAGGGGCTTTGTGGTTTGCCCCTACCTGGTCGAGGAGGTCATATCGCGATGTGAAGTCGCTCATCCGTGGCCACAAGCCCGATGTTGTGCACGTGCAGAATTTTTTCCCGTTGCTCTCGCCCTCCGTCTTGTACGCGTGTCGCGAAGCCGGGGTACCAGTTGTCCAAACTTTGCGGAATTATCGACTGTTGGCGCCCTGTGCGCTGCTCATGCGCGAAAACAGGGTTTGCGAACGATGCATCGACGGGGGTCTCTGGAACAGCATCCGGTACCGCTGCTACCATGGGAGCGCCCTCCAGACTGCCTCGATCGCCACGATGATCGCGACGCACCGGTGGCTGGGCACCTGGGACTCGATGGTTGACCGGTACGTCGCGCTGACCGAGTTTTCTAAGAACGTGTTCATGCGGGGAGGATTGTTTGAGTCGAGGATCGTTGTCCGGCCGAATTTCCTCATGCATGACCCCGGCACCGGATATGAACGAAGAAGTGGTGCTGTCTTTGTCGGGCGTCTCAGCCCGGAGAAGGGGGTTGTCTGCCTTCTTGAGGCCTGGCGGGCACTCTCTGAAATCCCACTGACGATCATCGGGGATGGGCCTTTGGCAGTATGGTGCGCCGATAGTGTTCGCGTGCATTCGATGCGGCAGGTGAAGCTTGCAGGAGCGAAGCCATCGGCCGAAACATTCGAAGCGATCAAGCGCGCGTTGTTTCTCGTTTCCCCGTCCGTGTGTTATGAGACGTTTGGTCGAACGATCATCGAGGCATTTGCGACGGGAACGCCGGTGCTGGTGAGTGATATCGGCGCGGGGGCGAGCCTTGTCTCGGACAGCGTTACCGGGCTTCATTTTGAAGCGGGAAACGCCGCGGACCTGGCAAAAAAGGCGCGAGAGATGGTTTCGGATCCTGATAGGTTGGGAACCTGGGGAGAGGCGGCGCGGCGGGAATACCCTGAGAAGTACACAAGCGAGGTTGCGTACGGGTCGTTGATGAGGGTTTATGGAGACGTGACTGGGGGTGGTCGCAGTTCGTCGCCGCCGGGCTTGAGGGGTTGATCCCATGGTTTTCATCGTCATCCCTGTTTACAACCGGAAGCACTATCTGCGGGACTGCCTGCTGAGCCTCAGCAAACAAACTTTTCCCGATTTCAGAGTGATCGTGGTTGATGACGGGTCCACGGATTCCACTTTGGACGTGTTAGCCGGGTATGTCGAAAAGGACGCCAGATTCAGGCTGTTTCAGCGCCCCGGAGACAGAATCAAGGGCCCGAGCGCGTGTCGGAATTACGGGTTTGAGTACTCGCAAGGGGAGTTCATCCAGTTTTTCGATTCCGACGACTTGATGCACCCGCGCCATCTGGAGATGAAAGTTGCGGTTCTGGCTGACACGATTCGATTTGATTTCGTCGTGTGCCAAACTGCGTCGTTCGTTGCGAAGAACAAGATCATCGGCAGACCCGCGAACCTGCGTTCTAACACCGTGTTCGAAGACTCGTTCCTCGGGAAGGTCGAGTTTTTGACCTCCACTCCGATGTGGCGCAGGCGGTGCCTTGCCGACCTGGACCATCTTTTCGACGAGGGGTTGGTCCTCGGCGACGAAACGGAGTTCCACGCGAGGGTTCTGTTCCGTTTCAGGAACTACGGTGTTGTCGAGGAACCCCTTATTTTGAGGCGCGAACACAACCTCTCGACCACCGGGCGCCTTCGGGGCAGGGACGAACGAGTTTTGCTTTCCTCCCTGCATTCACGGCGGAAAATACACGCCACTGTCGTCTCCAACAGCGCGATGACTCCACGCCTTCTCGATCACTTCCGGTTGTCAGCGTTTGCGCATTTTGTCAGAGGGATCAACGCAGGAAGCGCGGAGGTCGCGGAGGACGCGTACGGTTTTGCACGGGAAGTCGGGCCGCAGAAAAGTGGAAGGCGTGTCTACCTGTCGTTCTACAAAGCCGTCGCAGCAGTTAACGCATTGGCCGGAAGGCGTTCTGCTTTCGCTTTTGGGGGCACAATCTACTTGCTAACCACGCGATTTCTTGGCGCATACCGGTCTCTCCGGAAGCTGTTGGCCAGATCGTCCTCGCGGTAGCAAATCATCAGGGAGACTGTGATGGATTCAGTATTGTTAGTCACAGACAGCTACCGACCAAACTACGATGGAATGGCGACTTCCATAAAAGGGATCGCCACCGCGCTTCGGGATTTGGGCAAACCAGTAACAGTCGTTTGGATCTCGCCCGGGCCGACCGACGACAGAACTGATTACGACGACGAAGGTATCAAGGTGATTCGGTGTTCGTTCACGCGCCCGTCATTCCGACTGCCTATGCACGGGATAAACGAGAGCAGACGCATACTTCACGCAGTGTTGGCAGAAGGGAAACCGACTCATGTGTGGGTGCGATGGCCAATTTACGCCGTTGCACTCGCCCGTTACTTCAAAAACACCCCTTTCGTGTACGTCGTTGGTAACTCCCATCCCGTCTCAATACTAGGCGCGATTACTGGACTTGCAGCGTCGGATACACCTCGCCGTGCCAAGCTTGCCTATTTGTATCTTGTGAGCGGGAAATGGGAGAAGGAAATTCTTGAAGCATGTTCTCGAACGGTGGTTTTCAGCCGGGACGGCTTGGCCCAGTTCCAGGAGCGTCACGGAGGGTTGTCCTCCAAAGTTGCCGTTGTATACCCTGGCATCACAAAAAAGCAGATCGCGGCACCTGCCTTTCCCGTCGCACAGACGTGGTTGAAGAGGGAATGGGGCATTCCGGACCACCGGAAGCTCATCATGTACGTGGGCCACATGGGCGGAGCGAAAGTGGCGAGCCTCTGGGAAGCGATCGCCTTGCTGAGAAGGCGCGACGAAAGCATTTCTGAGAAGCAGTGGCATGTCATGTTCGTCGGCCCAGGTGCAGACCCTCCTTCATTCAGGAAAAGGGCCTCCAAGTTGGGCGTGGCGGACAGCGTGACCTATTGCGGTGTTCAGAAGGAACTCCTCGGGGCATACTACTCCGGGGCGTGGGCACACGTTCTCCCGTCACACGTGGAATCTTTCGGTTATGTTCTCGTTGAGGCCGCAGTCTGTTCAGCCCCATCCATCGCGTTCAGCGCGGACGGCAAGCGCACCCGGGTTGCTGCAGACGACATCATTGTTGATAACCAGACAGGATTGCTCGCGAAACCGGCGACGGCAGAGGGCCTTGCGAACGCGATCGAAAAAGCGCTGTCCTGGAGCGAAGAGGAGCGTGAACGGATCGGAATGAATGCGCGCGAACACGTTCTCGGCAAATTCAGCTGGGACAGGTTTGTAAAAGAGGTACTGGCGTTTTCGGAGGAGTAGCAGGCACCGCCACCCACCGGTCGTCCGTCTGCGCGAGAACGCGCTCCCGGAATTCGCGCAGCAGGTCGCCTTCGCGGTAGCACGTGATGCCGATCGTGATAAGGGTGTCAGGCATTTCGGCAAGGCCTGCCAAGAAAGCCGCGGGTTCCCCCTATTCCACACAGCGGCAGGGGGTGTGTTCAGACGCGGCCTCGCAGCACGCGGAGAAGCTTCCGCAACGCTCTGGCAGGAAGGGAGAAGGGCCGCTGCAGGTACAACAGCGTGTCGAACACAAGCCATCTACCGAACTGCCGGAATCGGACGCTGTCAAGGCGGCGTCGGAGGGGAAGAGCGGCGAACCAATCTGGCAGGTCCTTCGCGTTGTCACGCCAATTGAACCCCGTTTCAGCGGACGACCGCGCGTTTGGAGACTGCTCCGCGACGAGTTCCCTGTTGTTTACGTACGCCTGCATCTTCCGGGCTAGGTCCTCGACGTTCACCAAACTTTCGGGCCAGTAGTAATTGTCGGATCGCACGTGTCGCTCCGAAACCTTCACGAGACTTCCGTTGACACCATCCTCAACAAACTCGTTCATCGGAGGCTCATCCGTCGTTATCACGGGCAATCCAGAGGCCAGCGCTTCGGGGACGCTCAAACCGACCCCGTCCAGGCGCGATGGGTAGACGTACACGTCACCCAAGTGGTACAACCCCGGAGCCGGAACGGTCTTCTCGACAACTTCGATCCGCGTGTCAGTCCCCGCCATCCTCGTCAAATCCTCGCCATAACGACTCAACGGGACTTGAGTGTGTATCAGGAGACGCGCATTGCCTTCGACTAACCGGAAGGCGCGCAACAGCAGGTCGGTGCCTTTCCGGTAGGGGTTCATTCCGGCGCTGTGGAAGAACGTGATCGCGTCACTCGAGAGCGGCCGCGCCGCGGAGGGTCGGTAAACGTTGACATCCGTACCCCATTGCAGGAACAAGCAGCGCGGATGGTCCCTGAAGATAGAGTAATGCCTTTGGGTGTTGCAGACAAGGAAATCGTAAACGGCAAAATCCTCGACGGTGTCGCGCCTGTAATAGTCAACGTACGCACCGGTCGTGTATCCGAGGCCGGAAGCCTCTCTCACGATCGCGATATCCTGTTGTTCGTTGAAAAAAACCACGTCAATCCGGTTCTTCTTGAGCCAGCGGACAAAATGCAATCGACTGATGGCGTTCAGGCCGGCAATCACAGGCCCGTCCAGCCGTGGCGCCCAGGTGACGTTGGGATGATCCCAATTCGAATCGCCTTTGCCGTACGCTTCACCCCCGCGCGCGTAAATGAACACGGCGTGCTGTCCCGACAGCACCTCCATGTAGGCGCGTGAGACATACGCGGCGCCGCGCTCGAACCACGTCGTGACGATCCCGATGTTCACTTGTAGATCTCCACCCACGGGAATCTTTTCGAACTGCCAGTCGCTACCACATCGAGCATCATGCCGACGATATTCTTGGCGTTGTATTCAGAAAGGATTCTTCGTTGGCCCGCAGCCGCAATACCCTCTCTCTCTTCAACATTACGCAAATAGTGGGCAATCTTCCTGTCCAAATCCTCTGTCCCAACGAATGGAATGATTTCCTTGCCCACGTCGAACAAGGATTCCAACCCCGGGAATGCCCAAGGAAGGTAGAACGAACCAAACTCCAAATAATGAGTCAGTCTATCACTTGTGTAACGAGGTATGTTCTGGAACCCACTTACCCCAACGCCTATTTTTGCGCTCCTAATGGCCGCTATATAGTCCGCGCCCCTGATCCAACTGCTTTGTCCAACAGGCCCTTTCCCAGCGAGGCCACGAAAACTTTGAGCCAATCTCTGCCCAATCGAGCGACAGGCACACTCACCGCCACCGAAAAAACTCACATCGTTCCTGCTTTGGAGATACCTGACGGTCTCCTTCCGTTCATCGCCAATAAAGCTGTAAGCCGATCCAGTGAAAACAACATCCCGTGAACCCCGTGGAAGCGTCGCGTATTTTTCCGGCAAGTCCGGATCCGAGGGGTTGAGAAAGAACGAGGCAACACTCGGTTTCCCCCGCCGGTAATATTCCTCCAACTTGCTGCCCCCAGAGGTCATGAAGAGGAAGTCAACCTCCGGAAGCAGGTCCAACAGCCAGCCCTCGGGATCCGGACGCATATCCCCGTACCAAAGGACGGTCACCACTCCTCTCTCCCTCAGGGCGTGCAGGAAAGCGGGTTTGAACAGATTTCCCTTACCTATGAAGAAAACATCTGTAGTCGATGAAATACGCTCCCACGCCAGGTCATGCATTTTCCGCGTTCCATGCTCAGCGGCAACGGACCTGAAGTCAAAGGGGTCAACACTACAGCCATTTTGGACGAGTCCCTTCCGTAACACGATATCCCCACCGAGTTCGTGGTCTCGGAATATCCCTGCATGAACGATTTTCACCGCGCCGCTCCCCAGCCAGCGTTCTGCTCAATAACGTTGACGTACAAAATGTCCATCGCCTCAAACCACTCCTTCTATCCTGAACAGCTTCCATGCCTTGTGGCTGTAACGGTACTTGTAACCGGTAAGCTCACTCACTCGAAAAAACGTTCGCAAGTCGCCTTCAAATGGGTAATGATCGACATCGTCTATCAGCACTAGATCCCCCAATTTCGTTCTGTCCCGGAACAACGGAAACGCCAGGGACCTGCCATTGCCATGGGGTCCATCCAAGATCATCAATATGGGCTGGTTGCCTGAGATTGGCAGCCCTTCAATATCATAAAAAGCGTTGCGAAGTCGGGTGTTCTTGGTCTCATCCGCGGGCACCACTGCCGCCACCTTGCTCCAGAGTTCAGAGGGATTTTCCGAGCCAAATACCTCCGCCCTCGTTTCCTCCTTTACGCACAGGATATGCCGGAACAGCAATTGAGTTTTGTCACAACGAATGCTTTGTTGCGTCGCGTCCAACCAGTCCTTGTCATGCTCAAGAGTGGTCAAGGAGCGTATTTGGATGCAGGATGCGGCAATCCTGTCCAAGATCGAAGTGGATACCCCGGACCCGAACTCGATCATCTGAATGTCAGATAGATCGGTTTTACGTATTGTCGAGTACAGTGAGAGAAAAGCGCCATAGGTTAGGGACCACCCACCCAGTGCGCGTTTGTCCTGGCCGAGGAGGAGGCCAAACTCGCGTGTGATTGCAGGATCGAGGTGCAAATCCTTGATGACTTTCCTCACCTCGGACATCTCATCCAACACGTTACGCGTCTTCCAAACCGTGTCGCGAAGAAGCATACCTGCGCGTCTTAATCGCGCACTGGCAGATGTCATTCCGCTTACCTCCTCTCGTAGAAACGTCGCTCCGGTCGAGCCAACGAGCCAGCCTTAGCTACGCAGATTGAACAGGTAGATGCTCAAGACACATTTGGGCGCTGGTTATGCCACCGGAACTTCCCATCGGGAAATAGCCTCAACCTTGCCCCGATGTCGCATTACTGTGGCCAGTTTCGTCGACTTGTCAACCATCAGCCGCCCTCAGCGCCCTGCGGAGGTAGAAGCCCTGACCGGCCGTATGGACCAAGTAGGCAACGAAATACGCGGAGGCAAGCCCCAAAGCGCCATAACCTCTCGACAGAAATGCTGCAGTTGCCGCCAACAACACGAAGGAGAAAACACCGTTGAAAAGGAACCCAAACCACGTTTTGCCCCTGCTTGTGATAGCTTGCCCGACAACCGTGTTCACGGAAACCAAAACGGCCGTAAAAGCAGTGATGATCAATACCCACAGCCCTTGTTCGAAACCCGGCCCGTAAGGTCGAAGGATCCAACGTGCGCACAACGCGATGGCCGTCGCCGCAAAAATTGCACTGCCGCCGTTCAACAGATAGTTGATTTTCAAAACTTTGGCATACCGGCCCCTGTCATTCTGCCCGTGCAGGTTCGAAAGCACTGGCAAGACGATCCCGCCCACCATGCTCGGAAAGAAAAGAATCGCAGTTCGCCACTGGACGGCGACATTGAACAGGCCCATCTCTCCGTAACCGTCTGGTTGATTGACCAGCATCGCGCCGCAGGCCCAGGTCGTTGGTCCAACGATCGAGTAACCAAGAACTGCCGGAAGGGTAAACTTCCACAAAATCGGCAGTTCTTTCCCGCAGTCCCTCATGGTAACCAAGACACCGCTACGGCGTGTTTCCGCGCGCAGAGCAAAGTGGTTGAGGAGCCAACTGATGCAAAGGAGCAAAACTGACGCCCAGACGACGCCAGCCAAGCCACCGAAATACGCGCCCAAAAAGAGCAGAGGGGGTGATGCCAGGCCGGTATACAGGTTGACCGATGCCACCCTCTTGAACGCTTCAAATCCTGACAAGGCTCCTGTCTGAGCCCCGTTGAGCGCGCTCAAGTAAAGAATCAGAGCGCCGATCCGCAGTACGTTGGTCAAATGTGGGGCGTTGATGGTATGCTGTGCAAGCCAAGGGGCAAAAATGAACAGACCGAGGGCCATCACGCCGCCGGTTCCAATCGTGGCCAACCGGGAGAGGCCGATTATCCGGCCAGCACGTTGAGGGTCGCTGTCACGAAATTCCGCAACGTGTTTGCCGGCAGTAAGCCCCAGACCGAACCCCGCAAAAACTCCAAACATACCGACGGTTGAATTGACCATGCCCCATTCGCCGACGCCGTTCTTGCCGAGAATCCGGGCGATCAAAACCGATGCCATGAGACCCAATCCGCGGGTTATAACAGCACTGATGAACGACCAGAACGTTCCCCGCGCGAGTCGGTAGGCGACGTCCGATGACTCAATCCGATCAAAAGCCGGGCGCAGAAATTCGGGGCAGTAGTGCGACGCGAGGGTTCGGACGTTCAGTTGCATCTGTTTCTGCCAAAAAGCTGGGTGCCGCAGATCTCCACAATCCTCTCACACGCTTGTCCGTCCCCGTACGGATTGACCGCTCGGGCCATCGCTTCGTACGCCGGGCGATTGGTCAGCAGTTGCGTCACTTCCTTAACAAGCGTGGAGGCGTCCGTGCCCACCAGTTTCACGGTTCCGGCTTCCACGGCCTCCGGGCGTTCGGTGGTGTCGCGCATGACGAGCACCGGTTTGCCAAGTCCGGGCGCTTCTTCTTGAACGCCGCCTGAGTCCGTCAAAACCAGGGTGCTTCGGTTCATAAGTGCAACGAACGGGAGGTAGGAGAGCGGTTCGATCAAGAACACGTTGTTCAGCCCCGACAACATCTGAAAAACGGGTTTTCTGACATTCGGGTTCAGGTGAACAGGGTACACGAACGCAACGCTCGGAAACCCCGCAGCCAGCTCCTTGATCGCGCAGCAGATGTTCTCGAACCCGTCGCCAAAGTTCTCCCGCCTGTGGCCGGTAATCAAAACGACCGGACGGCCGTCGCCGTTCCGCATGATCTCCGGCGGCAAACCGGCGATCTCGGGCGGATCCTTTTTTGCCTTTTTCAACGCGATTTGGAGCGCATCGATTACGGTGTTGCCGGTGACATGTATGGCGTCCGAAGGTATCCCTTCCCGCAGCAGGTTGTCACGAGAAGTCTGCGTTGGCGCGAAATGGTGATCCGCGATGTGGGTGACGAGCCTGCGGTTGATTTCTTCTGGAAACGGGGAGTATTTGTTACCCGTCCGCAGGCCTGCTTCCACGTGCCCGACCGGAATCCTCTCGTAGAACGCGGCAAGAGCGGCGACGAAGGCGGTCGTCGTGTCGCCCTGGACGATCACCAGATCAGGCTTCGCACTTCTCAAGTAACCGGAGATATCCTCGATTGCCCGTGCGGTGAGGCCGGCCAGGGTCTGGTCAGGTTGCATGAGTCTGAGGTCCGCGTCCGGGGTTACGCCGAACACATCGAGCACCTGGTCAAGCATTTCCCGGTGTTGTCCGGTGGAGCACACCTCCACCGCAAAGGCGGGGTGTTTGCGGAACTCGAGCACCAGCGGACACAGCTTGATCGCCTCCGGCCGTGTGCCCATTATGACAGATACTTTAGGCATTTGTCCCCAATGGTCCGCATCGCACCCCAAACCCAAACGAAAGCGCCCCTTTGACACGAGGAGCGCAACATCATTGAAAATATACACCGTGCACGACCAGAAGGCGCGTCCGAACGATTTTTGTGACCCAGCGCACATCCATAATCGGCCCTGACCTTGCGCCCCCATTGCACACGCTGCTCGGCCCCTCGTTCTTTCGTGTTGTCGGGTTATCAACGAGGCGGTCTCGTGCAATGGGCGTACTCAAAAACTACTCAATTTACGCGGTCGGGAGTATAGCCCAGAGCGCGGCGAGCGCCCTGCTGTTCCCCTTTTACCTCGTGTTCCTCAGCCCCACGGAGTTCGGCGCAATCGCCCTGATCACCGTGGTGAGCGAGTTCCTGCTCCTGTTTTCCACGCTCGGAATCGAGACAGGGCTGAACCGGCTCTACTACGAAAACAAGGAGCGGCAAAACGATCTCGTGGTGTCGGTGCTGGTGTCGCGAATCGGGCTGGCGGCGGCTGTTTTGGCCGTGGCGTTCGTCGCTCCCGGGCGGGTTTCCCACGCTATCCTGGGCACAGAGGCGTACGCGCGGTCGATCCCCCTGGTCGCGGGATATGTTCTGGCGCACGGCGTTCTCGGCACGATACTGTTCACCTACCGTCTGGAGCAGCGGGCAACTGCATTCGTGGTGTACTCTCTGCTGGCGGCTGTAGTCGGGTGCGGGTTGAAAGTGCTGTTCATCGGGGTGTATGCATATGGTGTGGAGGGCTACTGGATCGCCGCGCTGGTGACTGACGTCGCGCTGGTCGTACCGATGCTGTTGCAGGGCGCCCGCCGCTATCTCCGCGGTCGCCCCGCAATGACGCTTCTGCGCGAGATGCTCGTGATCGGGTTTCCGATGACGTTTGCCGCGCTGGGCGGAATCGCGGTGAATATGTCGGGCCAGTATGCGCTCAACCGGTTCTCCGGGACGGAAATCGTTGGCGTGTATGCGGCGGCGATGCGTATCGCGTCCATGTTTGCCATGCTCCTGACCTACCCCATCGGCGCGTGGTGGGGGCCTCACGTCCTGTCGGAGGCGGAAACGCACGGCGAGGACCGCCTCCGGGCGCTGCTGTCGCGGTATCTCCACGTCCTTGTCGCGGTGGGTGTTGCGCTGGCGGGATTCATTTCGTTTTCCGGGGCAGTGATCCTCTGGTTTCCAATCAAGGAGAGTTACCGGGCGGCGGTGCCTCTGGTGGGCCTGTGCACCGTCCCGCTGCTCGTGCAGATCGTGTCGTACCCCTTTACGACGCAGTTCCTGTACGCAAAACGGACGCGGTACGTGGCTTGGGGGGGAGCGCTGACCGGGCTGATCGCGATTCTGGCGAACGCCGTCGTGACCCCGGTGTGGGGTATCGGCGGGGTGATCGTCGCGGGAGTTGTTGCCTACGGAGCCGCCACGGTGTTGTATTACTGGGGCGGGCAACGGGAGTTCGCGGTCGCGTACGACTGGGAACCGATCGGCGCGAACTCGGTGATTCTGGGCGCGTACTGCTTGGTGATGGGGCTGGCCGTGTTCTGGGCCCGGACCGGGAACCTGTACGTCGCGCTGGCAGCCGCGTTTGCGCTCTCCGTCGGCGCGCTGGTGATCAACCGACGTGTCTGGCGTATGTTCAGTTGGAGGATTTCGAATTTCATCACGGATCTGGAGTGGAAACCATTCGGAGGGAAACAATGACCCTGGCAAAGAATCATCGCACCGATTTCGTCATCGTGCTGTCGTCGCAGGCCTCGCGCTCTGAGATGCACGCCGCGACTGAGTTGCAGCGTTTCCTCGAAGAGATGACCGGCGCGCATTTCCCGCTCGTTGATGACGGCGTGCCTGTTGCGGAAAAAGAAATCGCCGTAGGAGCTGGGCGTCACACGGATTCTTTGCTCCCGGGTCTCGATCTCGGCACGTTCGGCGCGGAGGAATTGCTTGTCAAGACGGTGGGTGAACGGATCGTTATCGCGGGAGGGCGCCAGAGGGGAACGCTGTACGGTGTATACCGGTTTCTGGAGACGCTGGGGTGCCGATGGTTCACCGCCAAGGTGTCGCGGATTCCGCGCACCGAGAACCTTGCCACAGGCGAACTTGACGTCCGCGAGAAGCCGCTGCTTGAGTACCGCGAACCCTTTTTCGCGGAAGCGTTTGACGGCGATTGGGCGGCGCGGAACCTCGCGAACTCCAACAGCGCGAGCCTGATGGCGAGGCACGGCGGAAAGGTGAGGTACGGCACGTTCGTGCACACGTTTGAGACGCTCCTTCCGGTCGCCAAGCACTTCGCCGAGCACCCCGAATGGTACAGCGAGATTGACGGGAAGCGCATCTCCGAGCGGCCTCAGCTCTGCCTGACGAATCCGCAGGTGCTGGAAAAAGTGATTGAGGGTGTGCGCGGGTGGATCAAAGCGATGCCGGACGCGACCATTTTCAGCGTGAGCCAGAACGACTGGACGAACCCGTGCCAGTGTGCGAAATGCCGTGAAATCGACGAACGGGAAGGGACGCCGCAGGGAAGTATTCTCCAGTTTGTCAACAACGTTGCCGAGGCGATTGAAGATGAGGCTCCTCACGTGGCGATTGACACCCTCGCCTACTGGTACTCGCGCAAGCCACCGAAGACGTTGAAACCCCGCCGTAACGTCATCATCCGGCTCTGCTCGATCGAATGCTGCTTCGCGCACCCGTTGGAATCCGACTGCCCGGAGAACAAGAAATTCGCCGACGACATTCGCGAATGGAGCAGAATCGCTGATCGGCTGTACGTGTGGGATTACGTGACGAACTTCCACAACTACATCATGCCGTGGCCGAATTTCAGGGTTCTCGGTCCAAATGTCCGGTTCTTCGCGCGCCACAACGTCGTCGGCCTGTTCGAACAGGGCAGCTACGCACCGGGTGGTGGCGGGGAAGCAGCGGAAATGCGGGCTTACGTGCTGGCAAAACTGCTTTGGAACCCCAGCGCGGATGAGAACAGGATCCGGGAAGAGTTCATCGATGGCGTCTACGGGAAAGCCGCGGACAAGATTCGGGAGTATGTCAGGGTAATCCACGAACCCGTCGCCGACCCAGACGTGCACATGCACATCTTCTGCGATGTAAACAATCCGCATCTTACTGACGACGTCATTGACCGCGGGGACGCACTGCTGTACGAGGCGGAAGCTCTCGCGGAAACACCGGCCGTCCGTGAACGCGTGGAACTGGCGCACCTGCCGATGCATTATGTTCGCATCCGCAAGATGACGGGAGTTCCGGAGAAAGCTGCCGAACGACAGGCGTTACTGCAGAAATTCCTTGCGATCGCAAGGCGCGAAGGTATCCAGAACATCTCTGAACAACACACCGTTGAATCCTGGGTGCAGCACGGGGCAATCGAACCGGGAAAGTGGTAATCCGGTAGCCCCGAAGGCGAACACCCTTTTTCCCGGTGGCAAGACAGTGTTTTCTTAGAAGTACGATCTGAACGCAATTTCAACGAAAACCGTTCCTACAGCGTTAAGGAAAGGACTGCAAATGTCGGTCAAAATCGGTTTCATCGGCGCCGGAGGTATCGCCGGTGCTCACGTAGCCGGCCTCAAGAAAATGGCAGACGTGGAACTCGTCGCGTTTTCTGATGTCCAGGAGGAACGGGCTGCCCGCCTTGCTGCGGACACCGGTGCGAAGGTGTTCACCGACTGGCTGAAGATGCTCGACACAGAACAGCTGGATGCGGTGTACATTTGCTTGCCTCCACACGTGCACGGCGCACCGGAGCTCGCGTGCATCGAGCGCAAACTGCCCTTTTTCGTTGAGAAGCCGATCAGTAACGATCTCGACACGGCAACCAACATTCTAGGCAAAGTGCGGCGAGCCAAAGTGATGACCGCGGTCGGCTACATGAATCGCTACAGGCGCAGCCTCCAGAGGGGTAAGGAGCTTCTCGCCGGAGCAAAAATTTCCTCGCTGGAAGGCCACTGGCTCGGAGGAACACCGGGAGCCCCCTGGTGGTACCGGAAGTCGCAGTCCGGAGGCCAACTCGTGGAGCAGACGACGCACATTGTGGATGCCATCGTCTACCTTGCGGGCCGTGTGACAGAGGTGTACGCGGTCGGCGCCAAAGGGACGCACCCAAACCCGCCCGAGGGCTACGACGTGGAAGACGCGACCGCCGTCACCCTGAAATTCGCGAGCGGCGCGGTAGGCTCCATCAATTCCGCTTGTTCATTGCGGGCGGGCGGTGGTGTCGGGTTGGACGTGTACAGCCCATCGGTAGTCCTCTCCTACCGAGATTGGAACATGAGTCTCAAAGCAACCAAATCCCGTCTGGAAACAGAAGACGTGCGCGGCGAGGACAACATCTTCGAGATCGAAGATCGCGCCTTCGTTGACGCAATCATGAAAAAGGACCAGAGCCTGATCCTCTGTAACTACGGGCAGGCGTTCCACGCCCACCATGTAACGATGGCGGCCAATCGCTCACTGGAAACGGGCATGCCCGTGCAACTGGCCGATTTCGTGTAACACGATCGAACCGGAATCTCGGTGGAGCAGGGGCGGCACGGGCCGCCCCTGCCTGTTTGATTCCGGAACAAAGACCCGGGCACCCGTTGTTCTTTTTGCAGACCCGGGAAATTTCTTAAGGAGAACGGAATTGGCAGTTTGCACTATGAATATCGAGGGCATGACGTGTCAGCATTGCGTCAAAGCAGTTACCACGGCTCTTTCCAAAGTCGCCGGGGTCCAGCGCGTCACGGTGTCTCTGGAGAAAAAGCAGGCAACGCTTGAGGTGGACGAGGCGAAATTTCAGCGTGAAGCCGCGCGAAAAGCCGTGACTGATGAAGGCTACGCGCTCAGGTAGTTAGAAATCCTGGAAACTGACAAGTCGCCAGGTAACGGCCGAATATTCCCGTTTGCTTGGGGTGGGGGCGGAAAATGGAAGCAGGGCGCGACCTCACGGCCGCGCCCTGCTTCCATTCGTGGAGGTTCGCAGTGGTAATCTCAGTACATCCCGCCGCCCGGGGGCACCGCGGGAGCCTTCTCTTCTTCTGGAATGTCGGTGATTGTTGCTTCTGTGGTAAGCATGAGGCCCGCAACACTCGCCGCATTCTCCAGGGCGGTGCGCACGACTTTGGTCGGGTCGATCACACCGGACTTGTACAGGTCCTCGTACACTTCGGTCTGGGCATTGAAACCAAACGCTCCCTTGCCTTCCTTCACCTTCTGGACTACGATTGAGCCTTCCTGGCCGGCATTCAGAGCAATCCACCGGAGAGGTTCGTCCAGAGCGCGCCGAACGATGTCCGCACCGATTTTCTGATCGCCGGTAAGCTCGAGCGTATCCAGCGCGGAAGCCGCTCGGACGAGCGCCACGCCGCCACCCGGAACAACGCCCTCTTCAGCGGCTGCTCTCGTCGCGTGCAGTGCGTCCTCAACGCGCGCCTTCTTCTCCTTCATCTCCACTTCCGTGGCAGCGCCCACGTTGATAACCGCAACGCCGCCGGCGAGTTTCGCGAGTCTTTCCTGCAGCTTCTCGCGGTCGTAATCGCTGGTGGTCTCCTCGATCTGACGCCGAATCTGCTTGATCCGGCCGCTGATCGCTTCGCGTGATCCAGCGCCTTCGACAATCGTCGTGTTGTCCTTGTCGACGATCACACGGCGCGCACGTCCGAGGTCACTCAGCACGACGTTTTCGAGTTTGAACCCGGCTTCCTCGCTGATGACGCGTCCGCCGGTAAGCGTGGCGATGTCTTCCAACATGGCTTTGCGGCGGTCACCAAATCCGGGCGCCTTCACCGCCGCCGCTTTCAGCGTGCCGCGCAGCTTGTTCACTACGATGGTGGCCAGCGCCTCGCCTTCCATTTCTTCAGAAATGATCAGCAACGGCTTCTGAATCTGAGCCACCTTCTGGAGGACCGGAAGCAGATCGTTGATCGCGGAGATCTTTTTGTCATAAATCAGGATGAGCGGTTCATCCAGTTCCGTTTCCATCGTGTCCGGATTGGTGACAAAGTACGGTGACTGGTAACCGCGGTCGAACTGCATCCCCTCGACCACGTCCAGCGTAGTCTCGATGCTTTTCGCCTCTTCCACGGTGATGACACCATCTTTGCCCACTTTCTCCATCGCGTCGGCGATCAGTTTGCCGATTTCCTCGTCGTTGTTCGCGCTGATCGCGGCAACCTTCGCCATGTCGTCCTTGCCGGAAATCGGGCGGCTCTGTTCTTTGATCGCCTTCACCACTGCCGTCACCGCAGCGTCTACTCCGCGCTTGAGATCCATCGGGTTGGCGCCTGCGGTAACGTTTTTGAGGCCATGGTTGAAAATCGCCTGCGCGAGCACCGTTGCCGTAGTCGTTCCGTCACCGGCGACGTCAGAGGTTTTGGAGGCAACTTCCTTCACCATTTGCGCGCCCATGTTTTCGAACTTGTCTTCGAGTTCGATCTCTTTTGCAACGGTGACGCCGTCTTTGGTGACGGTCGGAGCGCCAAACTTCTTGTCAATAACCACGTTCCGCCCTTTGGGACCGAGCGTGACTTTGACCGCATCGGCGAGTGTGTTCAAGCCTTTGCGAAGGCTCTCACGGGCGTCTACTTCAAATTCGAGTTGTTTTGGCATGGGAATCTCCTCGATTACTTCTCAACGATGCCGTAGATGTCGCCTTCGGACATGATCAGGTAATCTTCACCATCAATTTTCACCTCCGTGCCCGCGTATTTCCCGTAGAGCACTATCTGCCCTACCGCGACGTTCATGGGCCACACCGTACCGTCTTCGCCGCGTTTTCCCGGCCCGACTGCCTTTACTTCGCCCTGTTGCGGTTTTTCCTTCGCAGTGTCAGGGATGATGATCCCCCCGCGCACCTGCTCGCTCTCTTCGATTGGCTTGACCAGAACGCGGTCACCCAGTGGTTTGATGTTCATGTGCGATCTCCTCTCATGACGAAATCACAGGAGTTCGGTTAGTTCGTCCCACATGTTAGCACTCAGGTAACGCGAGTGCTAACAACACTTGCTAAAGTATAGGACTGGCAACCGGGTTTGTCAAGTGAACCATGTCGCTCCTTCCACTTTTTCTCTGCCTGATGACTCCCGGAAGCTGAAGCGTTCGAATTTTAGGACGCCATTCTCGTGCCTTCCCGAAAAATATGCCAAAAAAGCCCATTATCGCCCTTGACACGCGCAGGAATGCAAGCCATCATTATTCCAGTTGTGCCCTTCCCACCTTGTTCGGGGCCGTTCGAGGAGACCTGTTCAGAACCGCTCGGGGTAACCAAAAAATGCGCGTCCGGAAGACGACATTTGACCTGCTTCGGCGCTCCCCACGCCGGTGTTTGAAGAAATCAACGGCGCGCCCTGCGCAACGCAACCAGAACGCACTTCCGCCCCTTTTGCCATACTCTTCCCTTTTTCCCATACCCTCGCCACCCACGTTTTCCCAAGAAAGGAGCAATGCGAAAGGCACGAGCGTCTTGTGTTTCACCAAATGGTTGTGGTCGTCAAAGTGAGAGGAGAGGAGTTCTCATGAGACAGCGGTTCAAATGGCACATCGTGCTGATGGCGCTTCTCGTGACACTGGGGACGCTGCCCACGACTTCCTGGGCGGCTCTTACCGGAAAAATCGCAGGTCGAGTATCGGACCAGTCCGGTAACCCGCTCCCCGGTGTAGCGGTATTCATCCAGGGACGCCAACTCGGCGCAACAACGGATTCAGACGGACGGTATTTCATTCTGCAGGTGCCGCCCGGAACGTACACGGTCGAAGCGAGCCTCGTAGGATACCAGAGCGTTCGCCTGCAGAACGTCACGGTCAACATGGACCGAACGACGGAGGCGAATTTCTCGCTGCGGGAATCCACGATCGAAGTGGACGCGGTCACCGTCGTAGCACAGCGTCCAATCGTTCAACAGGACGTAACTTCCACCCAGCTCTCCGTCACCACGGAACAGGCGCAACAGCTTCCGGTCAACACGCTTCTGGACGCCATCGGTTTTCAAGCCGGTATAGACATTCAGAACAAAACGACGATCAGCGTGCGCGGAAGCTCACCGGACCAGATCAATTTCCAGGTTGACGGTTTTCAGCAGACCAACCCGATTGAAAACCGTTCCTACACCACGATGAACCAGGCGCTGATTCAGGAAGTGCAAGTTCTGACGGGCGCATTCACGGCGGAGTACTTCAGCCGCGCGGCGGTTGTCAACGTGGTGACACGGGATCCGGGCGAGAAGCCCAGTTTCTCGGGCGATTTCCGCTACATCCCTGCACGGCAGCAACACTTCGGTGTGGGCGCGTACGACGCCAATCAATTTGACCGTTTGTTGTACCGTAGCCCTGCCGGCACGGACGCCGGAGGAAGGTTGTTCGCGAAGGACGCCAACGGGAACTGGACCAAAATCATCGATTCGGACAAGCCGATCTGGCTCCCGCGAACTGATCTTGCGGACATCTCCGCAAGTGCAGATGCCGCGTCCTCGGTGCAGATATTCCAGGGATGGGACGCACTGCTGACCTCGCTCAACAGTGCAGTACCTGCCGCTCAGGCGAATGACCGCACGCTGACGGTCACCAAGGGCAAATGGACCAAGGCAGCGCTCATCGAGTACTGGGACTGGCAGCACCGCGGTGTGGATTACACGAATCAGGGCGACTACTATATCGACGCAGCCCTGACGGCGCCGCTTGTGGTTCTCCCCCGCACCGGCGTGGTCGTCGGTTTCAAGGACCTCCGGTCCCAACTCGGTGTGCCAGCCATTCAGCAGGCGTACACTGACCGGCGGATCGACCTCGGCTTCAAATCCAGTCTCCTGCCGACCATCAAGCTGGAATTGCGTGGAAGCTATCAGGTCACCAAGTCAACGATGTACGGGAATAGCGCAGTCGGCGGTAACGTCGGCACACACGACGCCCAGTTGTTCTTTTCCGCGGAAGGGTCCTCAAACAGCGGCGGATCGCTGTTCGGCAACCTCGTGAACCGGTTGCAGGACGTGAGTGAAAGCGGGGCATTCAACAAGTACAACTTGGCCTCCTGCGTTCCTCACAAAGAGACCACCTGGGGGCTAGGTGCCCGGGTTACGCATACGCTTTCCCGCTCGACGTATTACTCGCTGAGTTATGAATACTTCACAGGGAAGGTTGATGCAAAACACGTCGCTCACCGTGACACTACGCGCAATATCGCCCTTGTCAACAAGGACTCGGCGGGCAATACGATCTACGTGAACGAAGGGCCGATGGGCTTCTGGCCCAGCGAAGGTACCACCGGTTACGGATATACCGATATTCCGGGGGTGTACCTCCTTACCGGTGGCGGCTACGCGTCGGATTTTTCGAAGTACAACTACAGCCGTCTGCGGTTTGACGCATTCTCACAGGTGAACCGCAACAACGGCATAAAGCTGGGAGCCGAGGCCATCCTGAACAATCTGACCAAGGATTACCGCCGCGTCACACGTGACCTTGGGCGCCTCGGGCACTGGGTTCAGTACGAGACGTCACCGTGGCAGCTCGGCGCGTACGTTCAGGACAAAATGGAGTATGAAGGCCTGATCGCGAATGTTGGCATGCGCATTGACGGCTTCAATTCCGGCGCCGATATCCTCTGGCCGGATCTTCTCGCTCCGGCAGTGTTCCAGCGCGCGCAGTTGATTCCCTGGCTGGAAGCGCAGGGCATGACGGTTCTGCCAGACGACTGGCTCCGGAATGTTCGCATGGCCAATGTGCCCATGGCGCAAGACTCGGGATGGATGTACGCACAGATCGCGGATAGCTATTTCCCGAAAAAAGCCGCCACCACGAAATGGAAGCTGTCGCCACGCCTTGGTATCAGCCATCCGGTCGGCACGTCCACCAAGTTCTTCTTCAACTTTGGTTGGATGTACAGCACACCGAAAGCCGGGTGGTTGTACGGATACTCCCCGGAAAGTTTCCAGAATGGAAGCCGTGGGTCTGAAATCCGTGGAATGTCGAATCCGAATCTTGACATGGCACGCTCCGTCGTGTACGAGGTTGGCTTTGAACAGTCGATTCGGAACACGTATGTCGCCCGGGTAAAAGGCTACTCGAAAGACGACGACAACATGCCCGTGGCCTTCCAGGGCGTTGGCTGGGATACACTCGCAAAAACCGGCAACACGTTCGATCTCGTGCATAACGGCGCATTTTCCACTTCGCGCGGCATGGAGATCAGCCTGGATAAGGTAGCCGGAAGGTTCTTCGGCGCCTCTCTGCAGCTGGATTACCGGGTGTACTCATCCGGCAACGAGGGCTTCCAGACGATATACGACACCACATCGTTCGGGTCGGTCAACGGGAACAAGGGCAAGATCAACGTCCCGTACCGCGTCACGTCCGGGCAATCTGAAGTGCAGCCGTCGTTGAACGCGAATATCGTCCTCCGTACTCCCTCGGACTGGGGAATGATGAGGGGCGATTGGAGCCTTTCGTTGAACCAGACGTGGAGCCGCGGCGGCACGATGAACTATGACCCGTTCAACACCGGCAACCCGACGAAGCTTCGGTTCGTTGACGTGTACCGCACGAACGTGCGCCTGAACAAGGGTCTGAGCATGGGTTCACGCAACGTGAGCTTCTACGTAGACGTGCGCAACGTGTTCAACCAGAAGACGCTCAATATCGCCGCACTGAGGAATCAGAGCGACTACATTGCTCTTCTGGCCACGATGAACCCCAGCACCGGCAAATTCGACCAGAAATACAAAGTCGGTGACAGCAGGCTCGAAGATGTGGTTGAGCGGCGGTTCGCGCGAGACAATGACTGGCTCCTGTACCTGTATCCGCGTGAGTTCCAGGTTGGGATGCGTGTGAATCTCTAACGTATAGTTTGTGCGAGCGCACTCGGCGACGAACGCGCTCGCTGTGGAGGCCCAAATGGAAAGAACACGCTATCTGCGTTTGCAGGGCTGGGCTGGTCTGGGAGCAATGGTTGGTGCGCTGCTGGGCTTGGCAGGCGCAACAACCACTTCCGCAGCGCCATCCAGCCCGAATTTCCCGAATTACCTGCCAAGTTCCTGGACGGTAACCGGGCAACCGATGAAACAACCAGGCGAGGCGATAGACCGGGCAACCCGCGGGGTTTTGCAGCACGCCCGCTACGGCCGTTTCTGGCAGCCACAGCTCGACAATATGTGGCGCGTCGGATACAACGGCACCGCTGTCTGGCCGGGCGGTCGTGTCATGCGCACCGGCGGACGCGATAACCGCGAAGGCTGGGGTTCGTATGGCACCGCATGGGGCGGCGCAGTGGGTTGCCGCGATTGGGACGCAACCCTCCCCACCTCGCCAACCGATCCAACTCCCGTCACCGCAACGTACCCGTATTGCTCGAACGAGAACCTGCGGTACGGATACAATCTGGATGACGTGATGCTGGACAAGCTTTGCGTATCCAACAGCAACGGCGCTGCCAACCCGATCGTGGGGTACTCTCGACTGGAGACGGCGGAGATCAGCCGTTGGCTGCCCCCGCAGGTCATTGTGAACGGCAAGGTAGTCATACCGTACACCGACACGTACGGCACCACGCCGGGTTCCCCCGCGGCGGGTAACGGTCTGACCAACTATGCGGCGGCGCGCCGCGGGGTTATCGACCCCACCCTGCGTGCCGAGGTAGTGCAGCTCACCGCGTTCCGTATGGCGATCGGTGTAGATATTTACCGCACCACGTACAACTACACCTGCCCGCCTGACTGGGATTACCTCGTGCAGGACTTCGCCGTCATCAACACCGGGAACCTTGACCGCGACGCGGCAATTGACCGCCCGAGCAAGGCGATCAACGATTTCCGTTTTGCGACCGCGTTTGAGCACACGACCTCGGGCGTTGCGAACGGCATGATCAACCCGAACAGAAACAAAGACGACGACTTCATCGAACTGATCTACCCGTGGGCTTCTGACGCGACATACGGCACACGTTCGGCGTATCTCGCGTACGATGGCGACGGATCGGGAATCGACGGGCCTGACTGGGGTGATCCGGCACAGACCGTGTCCGGAACCACCCAGGTGATGGGTAAGGATCTCTTCTCCAAAGCGTACATGGCGTTCGCGTACCTGTTCGCAGAAAGCGCTCCGGGGTCAGGAGTTGATGATCCGACCCAGCCCGCGTCCTTCACATATTTCGAGGAAAACGGGTACCGTCTGGGCCGTACGCGGCCCGGGTGGGATCAGGGCAAGGCGTTCAAAATGATCTGGTGCGGCCATGAGAACGCTGCTACAGACGCCCCGACAAAGGTCATCGCGCCCAACACCCCGACGAACGGTGTGGCGGTGAACAGCACGGCACTTGCGGTGTTCCAGGGGCTCGTTGGCCCGCAACCGGCCGGTTGGACCTTGCCTGCGGGCGGAACATACCGCGTCGTCGCCGGCATCGCCGCCGGTGGTATAAGCGACCGCCTGTCAAAAGACCTTGCGTTCGCCACGTTGACGCGTGACGCGGCCGGTCAGCCGGCAGCCAACCGCCAGACGGCATCTGAAATCGCACTGATTCGGAGCGGACGCGATTCGGCGTTGCGCACGCTTGATCGCATGTTCTGGAACGTGAACGGGTTTGTTCCGGGCGGAAGATACGCCGACAAACCAGCGGCGTACAATCAGGCGTTCAACGTGCCTGATCCACCTCGCCCGCCGGCGTGCTTCTGGGTGTCGAACGGGGACCGCAAGATCGACCTCGAGTGGACCCGCGAGGCCGAGACCACCCCTGATTTCGACACTGGCGTGAACGACTTCGCCGGTTACCGGGTTTATCGCGCTGCGTCCTCACCGGATAGCGACTGGGTGTTGGTAAAGGACCTGCCAAAGGCCACTCTGCCAACAACCGGGACGACAGTCAAATGGAGTGATGCGGCGCCGAGTGTGTCGCGCGACTTCACGTATTTCTACTACGTGACTGCGTACGACGACGGCACCCAGAACTGGGACACAACCCCCGGAATCGCGAAAAGCCTCGAGAGCGGCAAATACTACACGACAACCGGGTGGGACTGGAGCCCCGTGAACCCTGGCTTCTTCGCGAGCCCGTCGACGTACCCCACAACTCACCTGGATAGTGTGATCGTCGTGCCGAACCCCTACAACTCCCGGAGCTATAACCCCAAGGGAGCGCAGGGAACGATAGATCGCATTTTCTTCAAGAATCTGCCGCAGGCAGCCACAATCCGGATTTACACCGCGGCGGGATCACCCGTGAAAACGCTCTATCACTTTGCGGCACCGGGCGCGGCTGATGGCGCGAGCATCGGCTGGGACATGAGCAACGATGTCAACCAGGTGGTCGCTACCGGCGTGTATATCTACACAGTTGAGTGCACCGCCGGTCCCGCGCAGGGTAGAACGGCAGTGGGCAAGTTCATCATTATCCGTTAGCCCGACAGGATGGAGGAACATCAGATGAAGAGAACCTTGATTGTCGGGGCAATGACATGCCTGCTGGGCCTTGCCGTTGTAAACCCGACTTTCGCAGCGCAGAGGGGGCAGGCCACCATGACGTGGCTGGGCATCTCCGCAAGCGCGCGCGATGAGGCAATGGGAGGGACTGCTACCGCGGGAGACGCGAGCGCAGCCTGTGCGTTCACCAACCCGGCGGGGTTGGGCCGCGTTGAACGCGGGAGCGTTTTCTTCAACACTACGTCGTGGCTCGCCGACATGTCGGTGAACGATGTGGCAGTTGCTTATCGCGTACCTGATATCGGCACGTTTTCCTTTGCGTTCCGTTCGATGGACTATGGCGATTTCACGTTCACCACCCTGTTCGCGAACGAGGATGGGTACGTGTATACGCCGAGTGACTCGACGGGCGATGTTGCCGGCATGATGCTGGGCATCGGGTACGGCCGGAAGTTGACCGACAAGTTCAGTATCGGCGGTCAACTGAAATATGTGTCCGACAAACTCGGCAAAATGAATGTGTTGGACAGGGGCCTCAACATCGTCAATTTCGGTGAAGAGGCGAATCAGAGCGCGATGCTGTTCGATTTCGGAACGAGCTACCACACCGGATGGAAGAGCGTCACGATCAACATGACGATTCAGAACTTCGGGCGCTCGCAAAAGGCCTCGAACGGAGTTGAGGAGTTCACTCCTCCCCTCACGTTCAAAGTGGGTCTTCAGGCTGACGCGTTGCAGTTCGCCGGCGTGGAAACCCCGATGGCGGACCTCCTCGTTCGCGTAGAAGGTGCGGACCCCCGTGACGACCGACTCGGTTTCAACACGGGAGCCGAGCTTACTCTCAAACCTATGGACATGGTCAACGTGGCGCTGCGGGGAGGTTATTCCCGTCGCGACCAGGGCGGCCTGACATTCGGTGTGGGAGTCGGCACGAACGTTGGGGGGTTCAACACCCAGCTTGACTGGGCGTACTCCGACTGGGGTGGCGTCCTGGGTGCAACCAACCGATTGGGAGTCTCCTTCGCGTTCTAACAAAGGCGCGGAGGCAATCTCGCGAGGGCGGAGTCGCTGCCGACTCCGCCCTCGTTGTTGCAGACACCCGTCCTTAAGAATTGCCTTCTATGGCTTTCGTCCAGCCCCCCGTGTACTTTAGATAGTTGGTACCTGTGCTGGATTGAGTCGAGTTCGTATTGTCGAGCCGACCGGTCGGCGCCGCATTGACTTTCCGCCCCACCGCACACGGGAGTTGTTATGCGTCGCGTTCATTTCCTGTGGATCGGGATAGCTCTCCTCGTCACCGCACTTCTCGTGACGCTGTACGAAACGCACGAGGCCGTGCTTCCCAAGGCGACGTGCGTTCCGTGTCACGGAGTCACCGTCTTCACAGAAGAAATCATGGACGAGAGCCGGGGCGCGTTCACCGGCCCCGACGCGTGTGAGCCGTGCCATCAATACGCCTACCACCGATGGACGAAATCCGACCATTGCAGGGCGATGATGGGGCCGGCACCCAGCACCATCGCCGGACATTTCTCCGCCGACACGGTGGAATACTCGTACCGCGATTTCCACTCCGCGATGATTCTGCGCGACGGCAAGTATTTCATGATTGCCCCGAACAAGAAGGGGCAACCCGAGGAGTTCCCGATCCACCTCGCCCTTGGCATTCGGGACCAACAAGCCCTTTTGACGAAGTTCCCGGACGGCCGTTACCAGATCCTCCCAACCGCGTATGATATCCGCAACCAGACGTGGTTCGAATCCAGCGAAGGGATCGTTCGCACCACCCACATGCTGCGCCCGAACGAGCCCTTCTACTGGACGAACTGGAAGCGGACCTGGAATTACGACTGCTTCGGCTGTCATCTCAGTGGCATGGAGAAAAACTACGACCCCGAAACGAACACGTACAATACCAAATGGCGAGACCTTGGCATTGATTGCGAGGCGTGCCACGGGCCGGGCCGGGCGCACGCGAGACTGCGGACGGTGAAGAAGCTCTGGGGTGGCCTGGTTCGGGACACGACCATGCTCCGCCTGACAAGTCTTTCACCGCGAAAACAGGTTGAAACGTGTGGTGCCTGCCATGCAAGCAAAAGCACGCTGGCGCTCGGGTACAAACCCGGGGACGATTGGACGGAGTACTACACACTCACTCTGCTTGACCACGATTTCATCATGCCGGACGGTCGATATGCGGGGCTCATCTACGACCTGATAGGTTTCATGCAGAGCCCGTGTTACGAAAAAGGCGGTTTGACCTGCATTACGTGCCACAGCGGCCACGCGGATGAAAGATCCATCGAACTGCGTCACTATGAACATCAGAACGACATGTGCCGGCCGTGCCACGCCGACAAGGTCGAAAACCCGCAAGCGCACACGTTCCATCCGAACGACAGCCCCGGCAGTACGTGCCGCAACTGCCACATGCAGATTCTTCCGGTGAGCCGAATGGGCATCGTCGATCACACCATATCGATTCCCACACCGGAGAATACCGTTGCGTTCAACTCGCCGAACGCATGCCAGAGCGAGAACTGCCACCCGAACGAGACACCGCAGTGGTCGATCGCAACCCTGAGACGGTGGCACGGCCCGAACCGAATCGACCGCTGGACCCGGGCGCAGGTGCTGTTCAAAGGGAAAACCCTGGATCCGGCGGGTGTGCCTGGATTGGCCGCGATGCTTGCGGATACGGCCAACAACATGATCTGGCGCGCAACTGCGGCACGCATGCTTGGTAACATCGGTGACGCGAGGGCGGTGCCTGTGCTGCGGGCAAATATTGACGCTCACGACCCGATGCTTCGGTGGCAGGTTGCAAATGCCCTCGGCAACTTTGTTTATGATCGACGGGTTTTTGCCGACCTTCAGAGCCTTCTCCGCCGTGAACGGCATTCTCAGATTCGTGTCGCCGTCGCATCCAAGCTCGGGTACTGGTGGCGACGGGATCTCAACCTGACTCCAGCGGAAAAGGAAATCGCCCGGCAGACGTGGGAGCAGTACGTGCGGCAGATGACTACCGCCCATGCGGACGATCCCATTGCCCGTAACACGCTGGGAATGGTCTATATGCGTCGGGGAGAGTTTGACAAGGCGATTCGGGAGTTCCAGATCTCTCTGAGAATAGAACCGGGCAGTTCGGGTGTGGAAAGGAATCTCGCCGACGTGTACACGGCGATGAACCGGTACTCGGAGGCGTTGCCCCACAACCAGCGT
Organism: Candidatus Latescibacterota bacterium; assembly: GCA_022706085.1. Lineage (GTDB taxonomy): Bacteria > Latescibacterota > MWCZ01 > MWCZ01 > MWCZ01 > MWCZ01. The sequence continues at coordinate 79,389 of JAKJDF010000004.1, forward strand.
GCAGTCGAATTGGAGCCGGACAATCCTCACCTGTACGACGCGCTTTCCTTTACGTATTTAGGTCTGGGAAGGATCGCTGATGCAGAACGTGAAGCCCAACGGGCTCTTCGGCTCGATTCCCGTTTTGCACCGGGCTATGTTCAGATGGCGCGGATACGGCACGCCCAGGGCAACCTTGCGGAAGCGCATCGGCTGCTTCAGAAAGCAGTGACTCTGGACGCGCGCAATGTCGAGGCTCAATACCTGCTTGCCAAGGCGAGTCAGGAGTTACGGCTGAGGGACCAGGCCGTTCAGGCCTTTGTGAACGTGGTTGCGCTGGATGAGTTCTCGGAGTTTGGGTACGACGCAAAGAACCAGCTGGCAACGATGCTTCCGGTTGGAGCCCCCTTACCGCCCCCAACGGCAACTCCCGCCCCTGAACGGACGGCGCGGGAAGGGCCGATGAGGCCAATCGACCCGCATCAGTTGTGGCCTACGGTTGTGTACAAGAGCTACGCACCGAGAACAACGCCGGAGGAGGTCGCACGTATCCCGGAGCCTGGGAGTTTTGCGGCATCTCTGGATTCAGGACGCGCATGGATGCGACTGGCGGAAAACAGTCGCCTTTCCAGCGCCACGAGAAAAGCATACACAGATCGTTCGGTCGCGACGCTCTCACGGATACACCGGATGGCGGGATTGGATCGTTCCAAAGATGTCGAGGTTCGAAAGGCTCTGGGATATGCCCTTTCGGTACAGGCAGAACGCGTACCTCCCGCAAACGCTCCCGCGTTACTCGCCCGAGCGAGAAGCGTTCTGGATGGAGTCGACACAACGGTGTTCGGCCGGGACGCTGCTGCGAAGGCCAGCCTTGGAAGATCCTATTACCGTCTTGCCAGGGCGTACAACGAAACCCGGGATTATCGAAACGCCATCTGGGCGTTTGAGCGCGCGGCAGCGCTCGTACCAAACTCTTTCACCGAGGCAATTTCCCATTTCTTCGTAGGCACATCGTACGACCGTCTCGGCCAACGGCAAGAAGCCGTCGCGGCGTATCAGCGATCTGCCTCCAATCCGCATAATTCAGGGCGTGGACTGCGGTGTTCTCTCCATGGCATCAAATACCCGTTCCGGTATTTCCGCTGAGATCTTGACCGCACACTCGAAAAAAAAGAAACGAGCGGCCTTCTGCGGGCCGCTCGTTCTCCGCGCAGGAAACGCCTGCTCATCGTGTTGCGGCAACCCGCCTCACTGCCTCAGTGACCTGGCGGACGTTCGGCGAAACGGGAACCCCGCTGAGCATGAATCGAACCGTGTTATCGGGCGCAACAACCATGACCACCACTCTGGAGCGATCGTTTCCCCTCCAGGCCGTCGACACGGAGCCGTCCCAGTCGAGAACAGCCTTTGATTTCTGCGCGCGAATCCTCGTCCGAGCCACGCTGTGCAGGAAACGGGACACATCCCCGAGATCAAGCACGGTCTGGATCTGAGCAGCACTTCCCAGTGCCGTGGTCAAACTATCCCGCCAGGGTTGACTCACGCTTCCCAGATCCTTCGTGGTGAAAATCAGAACGAGCGGCGTAGTTCGCGGCGTCGCAAGAGAGAAACGGACGTCGTCAACGTTTGAGAGGGAAAAGTCGGAACCTTTTTGCCCGACTGACACGGCTGCGATAACGGGAAAGGAAAAGCCACATACCAGGAGAGTCGCAAGAAAACGGCGCATCGCTGGAACCTCCGTTCGGGTTGATGTCTGAATCGCCTTACGGGCGTAACGGGTCACGGGAGCGAATCCAGTAAGAAACTCGCTACTATAATATCGCGTTTCCCGTCTGAAACCGTAAGCCATATACGCCCATCACTTTCCGCGCCGGACGGGTACTGCCACCCGGCGTTACCCCTCGCTGCGTCGGGTCCGACAGCAGGCTGTTCATGGATAATTGCCCCACGGTTGAACTCATGACCGTCGTCGCTCACGAGTACCGTCATGATCTTGCGTCGGTACGCCATCAAAGGATTGCTGAAAAGCAGGACTCGTCCATCCTGCAATTTGACCACAGCGGTTTTCGCCTTGGCGTCAGGGATATTCGTGATTTCCGGGCGACTCCACGTAAGCCCACCGTCCGGGCTCTCCGTTACGAAGAGGTACCCTGAGGCGTGATCATCGCGCAAGAAGCACACGATGGTGCCGTCACTGCGTTCATACCAGGACGGCTCTCCCAACGGCCTGACAGGGGCAGTCCAGCCAGAAGCTGCGTCCGGCTGACGCGGCGCGCAGATGGTCGGAACCGGAACAAACACGCAGGGCCCGGCGGGGCCGGTATCGCTTCGCAGGAATGCAGCCGTGCCTCGCGCGCTTGCCCCCGCACACAGCCATGTTCCCCCCGATGTCTTCCTCGGAGCCTCATTTGTGAGAAAATCCGAATCAACCACTCGGGGGTCGCTCCAGACGAGGTTTTCGTCCGCCACCATCACGTCAAGATGAAGCGGCGGATACCACTTCGTGCCCACGTGAGTTCGCTCATCCTCTGCGCGACGGGAGCGATTCGCGAAGGCGTACACGCTTGATCCGTCAGTTGCCCACCCTCCCGCCGTAAGGCGCCAACAACCTGCCGGGGGTTCCAGCAACACGGCACTTTCGCTCCACCTTTTCCCGTCCTTGCTCCGGCTCCACAGAATGCGTTGGCCGGGGCGGTCTTCCTTTTCGATTCCGGACGACCACATCACAAGCAGAAAACCTGAAAAACATGTGATGTGCGGATGATGGGAATACTGGTACCCGCCCGGTTCGGGAATGTGTATGATTTTTTGTGTGTCGGGCTCAACTCGGGGCAGAGTACGCTCGCGCACAGCGTTCTGCAAAGACTCCGAAACCAGACAACGGATACCTCTGCGTCTAAACCGATTCATCGGGCAATTCCCGGGGCGTCAGAGTTTGATTACCTCTCCCAATCTCGGAATATGTACACGGAAGGGAGCCCGCGCCACCTGTGCTGCGATCACCACTTCCCACGGGTCCAACCACACGTTCCGCCAGAGATCCCAGTGCTTGGGGATGAGGAGGTCCACTCCGAGGTCCTCTGCGGCGGCAACGAGTTCCCGCGCGTCCATGTAGATTTTGCGTCCATCGCCAGTGAGACCCGCTATGCTCAAGGTTGCCGCGGAGACACGGTGCGTCTCCGCAACCTTTTTGAAATAGTCGCCGTACATCCCATCGCCGCCGTCAAAGAGCGTTGGTCCGTCGTCGACGGACACCAGCCACCCGACAGACGTCGGGTCGCTGTGATCCGGGATCTCGACCGCTTCCACCGTAATATCCGAGAAACGAAAAGAATCACCGTGCCGCACCCTCACGATCCGTGTTTCAGGAAGTCCGAACGAGCGCATTTTCGCCGCCGATGACGCAGGCCCGATGAACAACGCCCCTGTGTTGTCCGCGAACGCGCGTAACGTCTCTCCGTGGCAGTGATCATCGTGGTCATGCGTGGATAGCACCGCGTCCACGACACGCAAGTCACGCGGATCGAACGGAACGGCTACCATCCGAATCCAGACGCCGCTTGAGGGTGATCCAGTGTAAGGATCAATGTATACCGTGCTACGAGCGGACTTCACCGCAAGCGAGGCTCCGCCCAGTGGCCAGACCCACAGGCCCCCGGGCGGAACTGCAGCGGCCTCCATTTCGTCAACGAGAATCCTTCCCCATTGGGACAACGGCATTCGAATAGTTCCTTATGGAAAGGGGGCGATCGGCGCGGTGCCTTATTGTAGACACCGGCAGAGCGCTCGTCAAGCCGTGCGAGGGCGGTCGCCGCCGCGGCGGCATGCGCCGCGGATTCGTTCTGACCGTGAGAGATTCTCGAGAATCTCTGACGCAGGGATATGAAAACCGCCTTCCCGTTCGTTTACCTGAGAAGCATACTGCAGGCTCGGCGGCACATTGTCGGCCGCATTCCTGCGGCGGGAAACAGCGCGAAGCACTGGAAGGGGCATACGCTCATGTTGATCGAAATGCGAGGGATCGAGAAGGTCTACAAACTCGGTTCCGAGCGCGTGAATGCATTGCGAGGAATTGATCTTGACGTCTCCGAAGGGGAATACGTCGCACTCACCGGGCCGTCAGGGTCCGGCAAGTCCACGCTGATGCACCTGATCGGCTGTCTGGATTCGCCAACCGCAGGGAGATACCTGCTTGCAGGCAGCGACGTGTCCTCCATGAGTGATGCGGCCCTCGCCCGCGTGCGCAACCGCCAGATCGGTTTCGTGTTCCAGACGTTCAATCTGCTTCCCCGCGCAACCGCGTTGCACAACGTTGAGATCCCGCTGATCTACGGTGGGCTGGGCTCACGGGAGAGACGGCGCCGGGCGACTGCTGCGCTCGAACGCGTCGGTCTGGCGGATCGAATGAAACACCAGCCGAATCAGATGTCCGGAGGGCAACGGCAGCGCGTTGCTGTGGCGCGTGCTCTGGTGACCGACCCCAGCATCCTTCTCGCGGACGAGCCCACCGGCAACCTCGACACCGCAACCGGGAACAGCATCCTGGAATTGTTCGCGCAGTTGCATGCTTCCGGCCAGACAATTGTTCTCGTTACGCACGAAGCCGACGTTGCGGCGCATGCCCGGAGGCATATCGTGCTGCGGGATGGCAAAATAGAATCAGACGACGCCAACAAATAAGGAATGAGCAGGATGACTGGAATCGTGAACCGCGGAGCAGCATTATCGTTCCTTCTCGCCGTTTCAATGGCCGGATGTTCAATGCCCGGCTGCAACAAGTCAAAAGAAGGTGAGTCTGTAGACCTTTTCACCACGACGAAAGTTGAACGTCGCGATATCGAGATCAAGGTCACCGCCACCGGCTCAATCGAGCCGATCCGCGTGATCGAGATCAAATCGAAGGCATCGGGAGAGATTCTCGCTCTGCCAGTCGAAACCGGGGACGTCGTTTCGGCCGGGGCATTGCTCGCGCAGGTGGATACGACGGATGTCGCAGCGGCATACCGACAGGCTCGTGCTGATCTCGAAGTGGCGAGAGTGCGGGAAAGCGTCTCCCGAAAAAGCCTCGATCGGGCCGCCGATCTCCTCGCGCGGGGAATGACATCCTCGGAGGAATACGACCAGGCCCGGCTGGATTACGCAACGGCGCGTGCGAACGTCATTCGCGCGGAGACGGATCTTGAGACAAAGCGGGAGAGAATGATCGAGACGATCGTTCGCGCACCCTCCACGGGAACGATTCTGAAGAAGAACGTGGAAAAAGGGCAGATAATAGCGTCTGTCGGTCAGGTAAACGCCGGGACGACACTGATGACTATGGCGGACCTCAGCAGCGTGCAGGTCCGCGCGATGGTTGACGAGACCGACGTGGGCAAACTGAGGCCCGGTCTTCCTGTCACCGTCACCGTGGATGCGTTCCCCGGCAGGAGTTTCACCGGTGAAATTCAGAAGATAGAACCGCAATCAGTTGAGGAGCAGAACGTCACGTTTTTCCCGATGATCGTTCAGATTCCCAACAGCGAAGGATTGTTGCGACCGGGTATGAATGCCAGTGTTGACGTACAGATCATGAAAAAGACAGGCGTTCCGTCGTTGCCGAATGACGCGATCAAAACATTGCAGAACGCAGGCGTCGTCGGAATGTTTCTCGGACTGAACCCGGACAGCGTGAATGCGTTCGTGGACGCGAACAAAGCCAGGTTCACGGATCATGATTCGACCCGTCGCGGTCCGGGCAGGCGCGGCGGCCCCTTTATGGCAAACGCACCTTCCGAATCCTCGGCGCGCGGCGCGCGTGCATCGGGTGCGACGGCGCGGGCAAGGCCAAGCAGAAGTAGCGGCATGCACTTCAGTTCTCGAGACATTCCGCAGGGCCCTGCGCCGGGTGTGATGGCCGCGGGGAGTATTGGCGTCGTCTTCGTGCCTGACAGCGCCACGGCGAAAGTTGTTCTCGTCAAGACGGGAATACAGAACTGGGAGTACACCGAGATTACGTCGGGACTCAAAGTAGGCGACACGGTATACCTTCCTCCGTCTGCAGCGCTCGCGATGCAGTCTCAGGCGATGCGCGACCGATTGAAGCAATTCTCAGTGATTCCCGGCAGAAGTTCGCGGTAGAGGACGTTCACCATGCTGATTTTGGAGATTATCCGGGTAGCCTTCGGCGCGCTGCTGGCGAACAAAGGGCGAGCGTTCCTGACGATGCTGGGCATCATCATAGGCGTGGGGGCCGTCATCGCGATGATGGCAATCGGCGCGGGTGCACAGAAAGCGGTGCAGGATCGTATCGCCTCCATGGGAGTGAACCAGTTGCGTGTGTTTGCTGACAGAACCACCACACGAGGAGTAACCCGATACCGATCGCTGACCACCGACGACGCACAGGCGTTGCGGAACGAGATGACGCTGGCCACCGCAGTCGTTCCTGACATGGGCGGGCAATACCAGGTGAAGTACGGCAACAAAAACAACAGCGTTCGAATCACCGGAACCACCCCCGAATATTTCAGCTTGCGGAACTATCAGCTCGCGGCGGGCAGGTTTTTCACCAATGGCGACATGTCGGCATCTCAGAGAGTTGCGGTTCTGGGATCTGTAGCGGCAGAAAACCTCGGCATCGGTCCACAGGACGTGGGTTCGACGCTCAGGATCGGCGGGATGATTTTCGACGTGGTAGGAATCATGGAATCCAAAGGCTCCCAGGGAGGCTGGGATAATCCGGACGAAAACATCTTCATACCGATCACAACAGCGCAGTACAGACTCATGGGCAACAATCGAATCAACGGCGTGACGGTTCAGGTTGTCGCACAGGAATGGATGCTGGCGGCGCAGGGTGAAATGGAGAGGATTCTCCGCCGCGAGCGCCAACTGCGTCCGGAACAGCAGAACGACTTTCGCTTTTTCAACCAGCAGGAGCTGGCGACCACGTTCGCGGAAAGCACCAAAATTTTTGGACTTCTGCTTGCCAGTATCGCCGCCGTCAGCCTCATCGTGGGTGGTATCGGCATCATGAATATCATGCTCGTCAGTGTAACCGAGAGAACCCGGGAGATAGGCATCCGAAAGGCGCTGGGAGCCCGACGAAGCATCATTCTCCTTCAGTTTCTGCTGGAGTCCATCACCCTGTGTGTGCTCGGCGGAGCCATAGGGATGGCCCTCGGATACTGGGTCGCGAAGGTGATGGCCAGCTCGGGCGGCTGGGAAGTTATCGTAACACCGCAGTCCCTGTTGCTTGCAGTCGGATTTTCCGTGGGTGTCGGTCTGTTTTTCGGGATCTATCCCGCCAGCCGTGCGGCGAAACTTGATCCCATTGAAGCATTGAGGTACGAATAACAGCGCGAACGGCGACGCCGGCGGGAACTGGACGCGCGCGCGTGTGTCCGGTTCCATTTTAGGTTCCGTGCCCCTGTCGGAGGTGTCCCATCCGCGTCGCCCACACAGGAGGCTTCCCGGCAGGGAGGTGACTGCGTGATTGACACAATGACGCCGCGCGAGCGGTGGAAGGCGGCCGTTCGGATGGAACCGGTGGACCGCCTGCCTTTCTGGGCCAAACTCCCCGGCAACTATCCCGGTTTTCACGGCATTCCCTTCTCCCAGATGACTGTCGATGCGCTCCACGACTGGATCGGCAGTGATCCGACGATCCACCTAAGGACGGGGATTCGTACCCTGTACCGGCGGGCTTCCGTGAATACCGTCACCGAGGGCGAATTTCGGAAAACGGAATATCGTATCGGCGGGCAATGCCTCACACTTGTTTCACAGATTGACCGCGCGTCCTTTTCGTGGCACCCCGTCAGGTTTCCGGTCAGGACGCGGGAAGACATCAACATTCTGGCTGACATCTTCGATGATTCTACTGTCGAAGTTGATCCGGATGGACTCGCGGAGGCGGGAGAGCAATCGCGGCGCGTCGGTGAGCGGACCGTAACGGCTCAGGACATTGGTGAATCGCCGCTTATGGTCTGGGTGGAGTGGCTTGCAGGAATCGAGAACGCCCATTACCTGCTCAACGATTTCCCGGCCGACGTCGAGCGCCTTTTCGAAGCCATTCATCGAGATCTGTTGCGGAAAACCGAAATCCTGAGCGAACATGGCCCGGCGGATGTCCTCTACCTGACGGAGAACACCTCCACCACACTGATTTCGCCGGACCAGTACCGACGGTATTGCGCGCGCCACATAAGCGAATACGCGCGGATTGTCCGTAACGCGGGCCGACACCTCATATTGCACATGTGCGGGCACCTCAAGGGTCTGTTGCCTGACCTGGCCCGCATCCCGGTGAGCGGATTCGAGGCCTTTACCACACCCACGGTGGGCAACACGACGATTGCGGAAGGACGTCGTGCCTGTCCTGACAAGTGCCTGATCGGGGGCACGAACGCTGCCCTGTGGCTTGAACCGGCCGAAACGATCATAACTCGTATCGAAGTGGAACTCGACGCGTTGCCTCATCACAGGGGAATAGTAGTCAGTTCCGCCGGAATGCTGCCGCAGGCGTGCAGCCCGGAAACGGTGAGACGCGTGGCGGAGTGGGTGAAGGGGTATCGCGCGGTATGCTGATCGTTTGCCCCCGCTACCGCGCCCGGGGTTTCGCGAGAACGCAGAGCGACCCACCGAAGATCATCACTGAGAGGTATTTTCCAACACGCATCGCGAGTTGCAGGCTTTTCGCACTGCCGTAGAACCACACTGATTCGGATAGACTCGTGTTGACCACGTGGAAATGCCTCCTCACGAGCCTCTTCGCGGACCACAGGGTGTACCCTCTCAAGTGACCCGACTGGTGATCCGGCCCCCACGAAAAACCGGGCGGCTTCCCCTTCAGTAGTCGCCACACGCGCCACAGGCACTTTTCGATGGGGATTTTGAGCAACACGAACCTCGCGTCCTCTGCGACAATGCGCAGCAGGGCATCCTCATCTTCCACGTGCTCGGTCACATCACACAGCACAATAATGTCCCAGCACGAACGATTTCGTTCACCGTACGGAGCGTTGATGAACGTCGTGCCGGGGTAGGCCTTTTTGCCTTCTTCGCACGCTTTGGCGCTGATATCATACACCGTAAGCCGCTCGCTGCCGAGTATCCGGCCCAGTGCGTTCACCACGGTTCCGAACCCCCCGCCGATTTCCGCGATCGTGAGGTTCGATCCGCACAACTCCCCGGTTTCGAGATACGTGGCCGCCAGCATCGCGGCTTTCCAACGGCTGGCGGATTCGTGGCGGGGATCCACCAAACGGGCTTCGGTGTACCGATCATAGAACTGCTGCATGCGCAAACCTTGTTGGCGTCACGTGGGTCATTTCGGATCCGGCATGCGCCGCGGCTTCGATACGTGGTTGCCGTCCCCTTCCTCTGGAATGAATATCGCCGGTCCGGAACGGGTCGGCAACGAGGGGCCGTTCCGCCTTGACGCCCCCGTCTTGATTCCTTCCCTTGTGTACCGGCGGATGGTTCGGGGCAAACGGGTCAGATGATGGAGACGGTGGAATGGTTGAAGGACATGAAATTCGCGTCAGGGTGAACCCTTTCGACACTGAACGCGCCAACCGTGTATTTCGCATACTCGAGGCGCGGGTCAGAGAACGATGCAGCGCGGCAGTCACGCGTAGCCGCGAGAATCCTCACCTGGTGCTCAATGTCGAACCCGGCCTAGCCGGCGAGGCGTTCAGGATTCGCGAAGAAGGTCGCGCAATGGCAATCGAAAGCGGCACGCCTCTCGGCCTCCTGTATGGCGTGGGCAAGTTCCTGCGCACAAGCCGTTTCGACGGTACTCTTACCGCCTCACCTTGGCGCGGTGTGTCGGCGCCGCGAGGTTCCCTGCGCGGAGTGTACTTTGCTACGCACTTTCACAACTGGTATCACGTCGCCCCTGAGGAGGAGATCACCCGCTACGTGGAAGATATGGCCCTCTGGGGCGTAAATGCGGTCAAGACGGCATTCCCGTTCATCAATCTGCGAGACTGGGAGGACCCGGAAACAGAACATGCCCTTGCGATGACACGCAAATTCGCCAGAACCGCCCACGACCTCGGTCTTCAATTCGCAATTGGTGTGAACAACACGATGTTCAGCGGTGCGCCTTCCCACATTCGCGCCGTTCCGTTGCCAGACCCGACTCGTCGCCGGGGCAACAGCGGGTATCCGGTTTGTCCGAGTAACCCGGAGGGACGCGAATATCTCCTGGCGAACGCAAGGCGCCTTTTCGAGGAGCTGTCAGGCGTCGGCCTTGATCTTCTTACATTCTGGCCGTACGACGAGGGCGGGTGCGCGTGCGACCGGTGCTCGCCATGGGGATGCAATGGGTTCCTCAACCTTTCCCACGCTTTCACCGAACTGGCGCGCGAGTACTTCCCGAACATCAAGACGGTTCTTTCGACGTGGATGTTTGATACGCCACCGGAAGGAGAATGGGAGGGCCTGACGAAGGCCATGGAGGGCGGCAACGACTGGGTTGACTACATCCTTGCAGATGCGCACGAGGACTTCCCGAGATACCCTCTCGACGTCGGCGTACCGGGCAATCTGCCTCTCGTCAACTTCCCGGAAATCAGCATGTGGGGCAACTGGCCCTGGGGCGGAGTTGGCGCCAACCCGCTCCCCGCGCGTTTTCAGCGGCTGTGGAATCAGGTGAAACACGTCGTGAGTGGTGGATTTCCGTACAGCGAAGGCATTTACGAAGACATGAACAAAACGATAATAGCGCAGTTCTACTGGACGCCAGAGAGGAGTGCGCGAGACACTCTCAAAGAGTACATCGCTTACGAATTTGGAGACGGAGCAATTGAGGAAACGGTAGCACTCGTGGATGCATTGGAAATGGCCGCCACACGCTCATACACCAAGCAGCCGGTCGATGTCGGGCTGGTGAGAACGGCACGGGAACTCGCAGATAACGTGCACGAGAAAATGCCCGCATGGGCGCGGACAAGCTGGCGTTGGGAAATTCTGTGTCTGCGCGCGATTCTCGACTATGAGCGATTCGCGGGTGAAGGGCTCACCGCTCCTGAGGCCGAACGTGCGTTGGAGCGTTTGATGGAGATCTACCACTGCGAGATGGAAACGGATGATCCGTACCATCACCGGGTGAGGCCGCCGTTGGCGAGGGCGGTGTCGCGTCGAGGGAACCTCTGAACGCGCGCTCCAAGGGGTGGGGACAAGTGACGGCGCAGAGGAGAAACATGCTCCTCTGCGCCGTTCCATGCAAATTTTTCGAAGTCTTACTGCTCCGTCTCGATTGCCGCAGCTTTCTGCTCGGCGGTGCGCAGGTCCCGTTTCTCGGTTACGCGTGCCGCCTTCCCACGCAGATCCCTCAAGTAGAAAATGCGGGAACGTCTCACGCGGCCCCTGCGGACTACTTCGATCTTCGCGAGGCGGGGTGAATGGAGCGGAAAAATCCGTTCGATGCCGATGCCTGCAGTCACTTTGCGGACGGTGAACGAAGCATTGCTGGATGATCCTCCGTGCCGCTGAATCACGGTTCCGCGGAACACCTGGATACGCTCGTTGTCACCTTCCACAATTTTTACATGCACGTCCACCAGGTCACCGGTCTTGAACTCCGGAATCGCGAAGGTAACTTCGCCGTTCTCGTTCCGTTCCTCTTCCCGCCGATGTTTGCGGTCTACCAGGTCAACCAGATCCATGTTTCCTCCATTCGGCACTTAGTGCCTGTTTTGTCCCACCGGCACTGAGTGCCCTGTAGCGCGCAGTGTTTCGCGCACTCAGATATGTTCTGCCGTTCGGGAAATACGCACCCGACTGAGGGGCGGCCGATCCTTGCTTTCCACGGAGGCAGGATTCCGAACTACACCATATCGGGCCGCCGAGTCCTTGTCCTTTCGAGTGCCTGCTGTCTTCTCCATTTCCGAATTTGCGCGTGATTTCCGCTCACGAGAACCTGCGGGACTGCCTCGCCCTCGAAGACCTGAGGACGTGTGTACCAGGGGCAGTCCAGCATACCCTCCTGAAATGAATCCTCCATCGCGGATTCGAAGTTACCCAGCACGCCCGGAATCAGCCGCACGAGGGCGTCCACCAGCACAAGAGCCGGAAGCTCCCCTCCAGTAAGTACGTAATCGCCGATGGATACTTCCCTGTCCACGTACCTCGCCCGAAACCGTTCGTCCACGCCGCGATAATGGCCACAGATCAGTATGAGGTGCTTCTCCAGCGACAACTCATTCGCGATTTGCTGCGTCAGCCGTTCTCCGTCCGGAGCAAGAAGGATCACCTTACCGTCGCCATGGTCTCCTTTGACGGCTTCTACGCCCCGTTTCAACGGCTCCGGCATCAGAACCATGCCGCCGCCACCGCCAAATGGCGTGTCATCCACTGTTCCACGCGCATCATCCGCCCACTGGCGAAGATCGTGTGCGCGAACTGCGACCAGGCCCTTGCCTTGCGCGCGCCCCACAATGCTTACGGCAAGCGGCGAACGGAAAAGTTCCGGAAAGAGCGTTATGACGTCGATATCCACGTCCGTCGCCTCCACCGGGACGTCAGAGGTCCAGAAGGCCCGGCACGAGGTGGAGCGTCACTACCTTTTCTGCAAGATCAATGCGTTTCACGAAATCCTGCACGAGCGGGACCAGGTGCTCAGTTCCGCCGGCTTTGACGACGAGCAGTTCTCCCGACGGCACCTGAACCACGTCGATAACCTCTCCGAGATGCTCAAGGTTCTCGGACACGACGCGCAAACCCACAAGATCGTACACAAAGTACGTGTTCTCGGGCAGTGCTTCCGCTGGAAGCGCCGGCGCCTCCAGCAACGCGTTCCGTAACGGGAACGCAGCCTCCGGTGTGTCAATCCCCACCAGCTTCAGGCCGATCGCCCTGCCCAGCGGACGCCACCCGGCGACCTCGAACTCCCCGAGATCGACTCCGTTCCTCGCCGCCGTCACTCTGCCGACGGAATCAAACCGGGTCGCCTCATCGGTAAGCAACTCCACCTTGAGTTCACCCCGCACCCCGTGCGGGCGAAGAATACGCCCTATCGGAACCCGCTGTGGGCGCATTCGCGGATCTCCGGCGTCGTCAGGCAGATGCTTCGGGCCGAGAAATGCCAGCGTTTTTGAGGAGATTCCCCACGGTTTCGCTGGGAACCGCACCGACGCTCAGCCAGTACTCCACACGCTCTTTTTTGAACGTGATGATCGGTGGATTCTGTGCGGGGCTGTAGAAACCGACCTCTTCCACCGCTTCCGCATCACGCCGGTTTTTCCGATCGGTAATGATCACCCGATAGCTGGGAGCCTTCTTTGCGCCGATTCTTTTCAGACGCATTGTTGCTGGCACGCGTAACTCCTCTGAAAGTAGTACACGAAATCCGGAACAACTCCGGAACAATCTACCGGAATCGTCTCGGAGAGACATTAGCGAGTTTCTGAGACATCGCCGCGGCCGTAGCCTTGCTTCCCGGCCGATGCTTCGAAAGCATCTTCCGCATGACGTCAAACTGCTTGAGAAGGCGATTCAGTTCCTGAACTGTGGTTCCCGACCCCGTCGAAATGCGTCGGCGACGGCCTCCATTGATGATCTCCGGGCGTTCCCGTTCTTCCCTCGTCATCGAGTGGATCATGGCTTCAATACGACCAAGAGCCTTGTCGTCAACTTTCGCGCCGAGCAGTTCACGATTCATGCCGGGCAACATGCCAAGAAGCTGATCCAAAGGGCCCATCTTTTTAACCTGCTGCAACTGGCCCAGAAAGTCATCCAGCGTGAACGCGCGCGTGCGCAGTTTCTTTTCCAGTTCCCGAGCTTCTTCCTGGTTCACTGCCGCCTGAGCGCGCTCGACAAGCGAGACGATATCGCCCATTCCAAGTATGCGGTTCGCCATCCTGTCCGGATGAAATACGTCCAGCGCATCAAGGGTCTCACCGGTGGAAATGAACTTGATCGGCTTCCCGGAAACCTCTCTCACGCTGAGCGCCGCGCCACCACGGGCGTCGCCGTCCATCTTCGAGAGGATGACGCCGGTCAGATCCAGACGACGGCCGAAATCACGTGCCACTTCGGCAGCGATCTGGCCGGTCATTGCATCCACGACGAGAAGCGTCTCCTGAGGCTTTACCTCGGCGGAAATCGCTTCGAGTTCCCGCATCATCTCTTCGTCTATGTTCAGACGCCCCGCAGTGTCAAGAATCACGACATCGTCACCGGCTTTTCGTGCGGCGGCTATGCCCTGATGCGCGATGTTTACGGGGCTTGTACCCTCTGGCGAACGAAACACGGGAACGCCTGCCTGCCTGCCAATCTGCTCGAGCTGGTCGATTGCCGCAGGGCGGTACACATCCGCGGCAACAAGGTGGGGATGGCGCCCCTTCCCTTTCACGAACAGAGCCAGTTTCCCACAGGCAGTTGTCTTTCCCGACCCCTGCAGCCCCACCAGCATGACCACGGCAGGCATGGCTCCGTCCAGGGCAAAGGTCGATGCGGAGGATCCCATCAACCTCACCAGCTCGTCGTACACGATCTTTACGACCTGTTGACCCGGGCTGATGCTGCGCAGGACTTCCTGCCCCACCGCAAGATGCTCCACCCGTTTGACGAATTCCTTCGCAACGTGAAAATTGACGTCCGCCGCAAGGAGGGCTTTGCGGACCTCGCCCAAGGCATCCTTCACATTGCCGGGCGAAAGGGCACCCCTTCCGCGCAGTCGGCGGAAAATGTCGTCAAGGGCAGAGGAAAGGCTTTCAAGCATGGCAGATGCCGGTAAGTGTGTCCCGATGAAACAGACTTTTAAAGATAGTCAGCGCAATTCATCATTGCAAATGATGGGTCCGTTTCCCGTTGTTCGATACAACGGACGACGTCGGAACACTATTGACAGCATCCGGGCAGTTCCGTATCCTTTGTATTCCTGTTCGCGGGGTAGTAGCTCAGCTTGGTTAGAGTGCCGGGCTGTCAATCCGGAGGTCGCGGGTTCGAGCCCCGTCTACCCCGCCATGCGTTTCCTGACCCTTGCAGCGCAGCTGCGAGGGTTTTTCATTCCGGGGCGCTTTCTCCCACCCATTCGCGCCGATCGAATCGCCCCTCACGTCGCAACCGGCATTGAACAATCGCATCCACAAGGTGCATGTCCAGGCTGAAATCGGCCAGCAACCCTGAATTTGTGGCCACCAGCCACCCCAGCATCTCCACCAGGTCTTCCGTTTTGCACCCGAGGGATTCCGTCCATGCGGGAAGCTCGGCAAGCATGATCTGGCGTCGCTTCATGCGCCGCAGACGCCGCAAGTGCGCGGCGATTTTCTGCAACTGGATTTCGTCTGGTGGCACGCCCCATTCAGAAGCCGCCGGCCGCGGCGCGTGTTCCCCCCTAGACTCAGGACCTCCGGAGCCGGATATTTGAAAAAAAAGGCGCCAGTTCAGGTGCCGCCTGCACCAATTCCGCATATCGCCAGAGGAGAACCGCATGCCAGGCCCTGTTTCCCTGCATCACGTCGCTATCGTCACGACAAAGTTTGACGAAAGCCTGGAGTTCTATCGCGATGTGATCGGTTTGCGCCTTGTGCACCAGTGGAAGGGAGGCGACCGTCGCCTGTGCCTTCTGGCCGTCGGGGAGGCGCACATCGAACTGATTGAGAAGCTCACACCTCCCGATGGCGCGGGTCAAGCTGCAGAACCACCGATTGCGCACCTTACGTTCAGAGTGGATGATGTGGATACGTCGACGGAGACGGCGCGCGCGTACGGATGCGAGATTACTACCGAGCCAAAAGACGTCCTTCTCGGCGATGCTCCCGCGCGGATTTCGTTTTTTGTCGGACCGAATGGCGAAACCCTTGAGTTCTTCTCATCAAAGGTTGTCTGAACGGAAACGTGCCGCAAACGATAGCATGTGGGGGACCCATGGACTCGCAGCAGAGGCGCGAATACTTCCGCCAGCACCTGAACAGTATTCTCGCACAGGAAAATCCGTTCCTCCGGCATATCACCTTCCGATACCCTCCCACAGAATCCGAATGGGGACAATTCCCCACTGAGATTACCGTGAACGGGCAGCATCCGGGCGTTCTTGAGCTGCGGGTGAAGACAACCGCCGCAACGCCGGAGGTGCAGGCCCGGTTTCGCGCAAAAGGGTTCAGTTTCTCCCCTGACGAAGACGATCCCAACTACTCAGTGTTCAGTGCTGTTGCGGACAAGGCCAGTGCTGAGGAGCTTGCAGGTTTTGTGGAGTGGGCATTTGTTGTCGCTCTGGATTCCCCGGATGACTATGACCCGCTGATCAGAACTCCGGTGTCAGAACAAGGACCTGCCGGCGCGCCGGCGAAACCGGGAAAGGGGTGCGCCGGCGGTTGCAGAAACATCGCTCTCGCGCTTTTGTGGCTGCTCCTTGCTATTTTCGCATTGCGTTTTCTTTTCGGTGGCTGAACCGTTGCGTGGCTTGTTCCAGAAATGATCGAACTCGAAGAGATCCAGCGCCATCTCGCCGCAACCTCCGTTGATGGATGGCTTTTGTACGATTTCCAGGGGCTTAATCCGGTCGCTGCCCGCGTCGCCGGACTGGGTGACAGGATGCTTACGCGCCGGTGGTTCTGTCTTATCCCGCGTCAGGGAAACCCCGAGTGGCTGGTCAGCCAGATTGAGTATCAGCAATTTGCCGACGTCGAGGGAGCGGTGCGCACGTTCTCCACCTGGCAACAACTCGTATCGGGAGTTTCTTCACTTCTCCAGGGTCGCAGCCGCGTTGCCATGGAATACAGCCCGGGCGGCACCGTCCCCTATGTGAGCCGGGTTGACGCCGGCACCTTGGAGATCGTGCGCAATACCGGTTGCGCGGTTGTTTCGTCGGCGGACCTCGTTCAGTGGTGTGAAGCGCGACTTTCAGCGAGTGCGCTCGCCACTCATCTCTGTGCGGCGAAGCATCTTGAAACTGCGAAAGAATCGGCGTTCAACTTCATTTTCCGCCAGATACAGGCGGGTAAGCGAATTTCCGAGTACGACATTCAGCAGGAAATCATCCGCTATTTCGATCTCCACGGACTCGTCACCAGTTCGCCGCCGATCGTGGCGGCGGCGCAGAACACCAGCGACCCGCACTACCAGCCGACGGCTTCCAGAGCGAAGCTGCTGGAGGAGGGCGATCTTGTCCTCGTCGACCTCTGGGCAAAAACCCGCGATCCGGGCGCAGTTTACGCGGATATTACGTGGATGGCCCACGTAAGTGATTCGGTACCGGACGAGCTGGCGCGGGTGTTTGCCGCCGTCGTGCGCGCACGTGACGCTGCAGTTGATTTCCTCAAGCGCTCGGTTGCGAGAGGTGACATCATTCTGGGGTACGAAGTTGACGACGTCGCCCGTGGTTCGATAACGAAGGACGGGTACGGAGATCGTTTCATTCACCGGACCGGGCACAACATCGGCACGGAAGACCATGGGCGGGGAGTCAATTTCGATAATTACGAAACCCATGACGACAGACGGGTGATACCGAACATAACCTGCTCCATCGAACCCGGTCTGTATTTCGGTTTCTTCGGAATGCGGACAGAGGTTAACGTGCATGTCGGCGCGCGCAGCGTCGAGGTCAGTACCGTGCCGATGCAACGGCAGATAGTTCCCCTGCAGAGGCATCTCCTGCGAGAAGCCAATTCGTTTTCCGAGGGTCCGTGATGCTCGATTACCTCCAAGAACAGACCGCACTTATCAACCAGCAACTGGAGGCTGTTCTGCCGCGCTCGATCACAGCGGAATGGGTGGACGCGGTGCTGGGAAGAAGCACGTACTCCGTGGACGACAAGACTCTGACAGCGGCGCTATCCAATCCCGTGTGGGATTTTCTCGACCGCGGCGGCAAGAGGTGGCGGCCTTCGCTCATGCTGACATGTTGCGAGGCTGTATGTGGGAGCGTTGAACCGGCACGTCCTCTTGTGCCGCTGATCGAACTCATCCACAATGGGACCCTGGTTCATGACGACCTCGAGGACAACAGCGATCTGCGCCGCGGAAAGCCCTGTCTCCACAAGTCCTTCGGCGTCGATATCGCGACAAACGTCGGCAGCGCGATGTATTTCATACCCCTCGTGATCCTGTACGGTCGACGCGCACACTACTCGGACGCCCAGTGCCTGTACATCTATGACCTCGTGGCTCAGGAACTTGTCCGTTGCCATTGCGGCCAGGCGATCGATATCGCGTGGCACAACGGACAAAGAGACGATATCACAGAAGACGAGTATCTCCAGATGTGCGCTTACAAAACGGGCGTGCTGGCGAGGCTTGCGGCGCGTCTTGGCGCATACGTCGGGGGCGCGACGTCTCAACAGGTGGAGGAACTCGGTCGGTTCGGAGAGACTATCGGGGTCGCGTTCCAGATTCAAGATGACATTCTGAACCTGGTTGGTGAACGTTTCGCGGAAGGCAAAGGACGCGGGGAGGACATCCACGAGGGGAAGCGCACCCTGCTCGTGTTGCACGCACTTTCTCATACCAGTCCCTCGCAGGCGGCGCGCCTGCGGGAGATTCTGGCTGCGCATCCCACGGAACAGCAGGTTCTCGACGAAGCCATCTCAATCATCGCCGCGTGCGGCTCAATCGATTATGCACGCCGCAAAGCGGTCTCTCTCGTGGAACGGAGTTGGGCAAAGGTGGCCACCCTCGTTCAGGAATCCGACGCGAAAGAACGTCTCCGCGCATTCGCGGATTTTGTTGTTCAGAGAGACCTCTAGGAACCACACCTCAAGGGAGCAGGTGTCCGAAGGTCTGTGGAAGAGGTGGAATTTGACGCACCCTTTCCGGGAAGGAGGCCACCGTGCGGAGAACCACACCGCCTTTTCGGGTCGGAATCATCGGCTGTGGCGGCATTTCCCACGCTCATGCATTCGGATTCGGGAATCTGCCCTCGCTGTTTGAGGTTCGCACCGTCTGCGACTCCAACCAGGAGGCAGCCCGCAGGCTCGCGGAACCATTCGGTGCACCGCGAATCTGCGGGGATTGGCGAGAGGTGATCGGTGACCCCGAAATCGATGCAGTAGACATCCTTCTGCCACACCACCTTCATGCGCTCGTAGGAGTATCCGCACTCCGCGCGGGAAAGCACGTGTGTCTGGAAAAGCCGCTGGCGATCACCTTGTCTGAGGGAATCGAGCTTGTTCATGAAGCAAAAGCCTCCAACGGGGTGTTCATGGTCGCATTCAATGAGCGGCATCGCTGGTCTGTGAGGACGATAAAGAGAATCGTTGACGAGGGGCGGATTGGCGACGTGTACATGGTGCGAACGGACCACAATCAGAACCCGAGGTTCGCGGCGGACGCCTGGTACCGCAACGCACAACTCGCCGGCGGGGGAGCGTTGATCGGTTCAGGGATCCACATGCTCGATCTGCTGCAATGGTTTTGTGGAACCGCAACGAGCGTATTTGCGACGGGCGTCAAACTTCCGGAAGTCCTCGAGACGGAGACGGCGGCTTCGGTTATCGTCGAATTCGCCCCACGCAAGGAAGGATGCCCCAGATGCATAGGGACGCTCGATATCTCCTGGGCAGCGCCGAACCATCCGTGGTACCAGTTTCTGGTCGTGTACGGAACGAGGGGAACCGTCTCCACGCTGCGTGGTGACATTGTCAGCCTTCGCACCGCCGGGGAACAAGAGGAGTTCCGCGCTCCCGAAGGCGACACCTGGACAGATTCGTTTCGGGAAGAGCTGAGGCACTGGGGGGAATGCATCGCACAGGGCGCGACACCTCTCACAGACGCACGCGAGGCATTTCGTTCGCTCGAAATCTGTGTGGCCGCCTACCGCTCGATGGAAACAGGTGCTTCTGTCCGAATCCCGCTTCCGGTATAGACCGATGCGCGTCGCGTGTATTATAAACCCGCGCGCGGGAAGGCGCCCTCATCCGGAAAGCGTGATTGCGGAGCTGCGCCGTGCTGCCGCCAGGCGTGGGTGGGAGCTTCGTACCGTAACAACTCATGGGCCGGGCGAGGCGACCGAAATCGCACGATCACTCGTTCCCGGCAATGACATCATCATTGCCGCCGGCGGCGATGGAACGGTACACGAAGTATCCGCGGCGCTGATCGGAACACAGGTAGCCCTCGCAGTCATCCCCTGCGGTTCCGGCAACGGATTCGCGAGATCCTTCAGAATCCCGTTGGATCCGCTTCGCGCGATTGACTCTCTGATTGGCAGCGAACAGATCACCGTTGATGCGGGAACCGTAGAAGGCCGCCATTTTTTTGCGACCGCGGGTATTGGCCTTGACGCAGAAATCAGTCGGCGCTTTGCCGCGGGGTACCATCGCCGAGGAATCTGGCCATATTTCCGCCACGGATTCGCCGCCTGGGTCGCGTACTGCCCTCAGAAAGTGACCATTCAGTCACGCAGCATTTCCCTGGTAGCAGAACCTCTCGTGGTTGCCGTTGCGAACACGGAGCAGTACGGCGGCGGAGCGAAAATCGCACCCGGTGCATCTCCGTCTGATGGCCTTCTGAACATCACCATCGTTGAGGACGGCTCGTTCCTTCGCCTCCTGATCACGTTCCTGAGGCTCTTCACCGGCTCTCTGGACCGCTCACCTCTTGTTCGGCAAATGACAGCCACGGAGTTCACGATCCATCGCCAGGAACCGGGCCCGTACCACGCGGACGGCGAGCCATTTTACGGACCCCCAGTCCTTCATTTCTCCGTCGTGCCCCGCGCATTGAGATTGCTCGTACCGGGCAGGACACACCGAGGCTGACGCTTCGCGGAACTCGCGCCTCGTCTTTCAGGTTACTATGGGAAATCATCAATGATTTGCTGTCCAGGTGGACGCGTCTGCAATGCGGCAGAGGGAGGAAACCATGTTGAAACGGCTGCTGGAGACCGACAAGAATGACGTGGCGGGGTTTGTGACGAGGGTATTCCTGGGAGTTGTCATGTTCCCCCATGGCGCCCAGAAACTGCTCGGATGGTTCGGCGGGTACGGGTTCTCAGCGACGATGGGGTTTTTCGGTTCAATGGGAATTCCACCGGTGTTTGCGTTTCTCGCGATCGTCGCTGAGTTTTTTGGTGCCCTGGGCGTGATTTTCGGTTTTCTCACCCGGGTAGCAGCGTTCGGCATTGGCATGGTGATGTTGGTAGCCATAACGGCCGTCCACCTGCCCAACGGGTTCTTCGCGCAGCAGAATGGCATCGAGTACACACTCATTCTGTTCGGTGTTGCCCTCGCGGTAATGATCAAGGGGGCGGGACGGTGGTCGCTGGACGAGTTGCTGGTGCGTGTTCTGAGTAACCGTACTCAGAACTGAGACAGACTCAGCGGTGACAGGGACACGTTCGGCGTGGCAACGGGGATGTCCCGCGCCACGCCGAATCTCGCTGTGCAATCGCACCGGAGTTTTGGATCTCAAAAAGGCTTCTTTGCTGGCCAATGTACCGTTTGCACGGCACCTCCCCTGCGTCATTCGCCCGGTTTTGCCCCGACTTTCAAACAATTTCGCCCCTCCGAACACACTGAAAAACCTTCACCACTTGTTCGCACGGATGTGCCGGCCGTCGGGGCCTTAATCCTGCGCGTTGTCGCCCACCAGTTCTGCGGCCAATTCACGGGCGTTGACGTCATCCCCGGATCTCGACCGCGCAACGGAGTTCTGTGGGCCTGCCCTGTCAGATGACTTGACAGCGAACGCATTCATGACTAGGTTCATTCCGTCTTGCCCGCATGAGGACCGGCAAGGCGATTCAGGAGGAAGGCCGGGCGACTTGACGTACGCTGTATCGTCCCGGTGGGTTGCGCTCAGGCAGCCTCGTCCCGCGCTCATGCCGCCATAAGTGAAAGGAAACCGAATGGGGTTGCGGCGACTCACGATCATGATTGTGCCGCACAGCCATCAGCGTGTTCGCGAAATCACCGTTACCGATCGCGCTCTTCTGGTTGGCGGCTTGATCCTGATTGCGATAGTGCTACTGACCCTCACATACGCGATAGGGTTCCACATACGAACCAGCCAGGCGAAGGCTGTGGAGCGCTTGAAGCAGGAAAACGCGCAACTCGCTTCTCGCTTGCAGGACATGTCCTCCGGGGTAGTAGAGCTGAGGGCTGAGGTGAGCAACCTGGTGCGCAAAGAGGAGATGCTCCGGGTAATGGCGAACCTCCCTGAGGTGGACAGTGACGTGCGGGCTGCAGGAATCGGCAGCCTCGACGTCGATGAGGATCTTTTCTCTTCGGACGATGTTGTTACGGAAGCGGGGCGCCTCGGCATGGAAGTCCACTCGGACATCCAGTCGCTGCTGAATCAAGCCAAGTTCCAGCGCGAAAGTTTCCGGGAAATAGAGCGCGCGCTCGCCAACAATATCGAGTTCCGTGACCACCTCCCCAGTATTCCTCCAGTTGACCTCGCACAGGTATATGTCTCCTCCGTTTTTGGGTATCGCGCCGACCCCTACACGGGGAGGCGACGGATCCACAAAGGCATCGATCTGGCGGGAAGGACAGGCACGAGCGTCGTTTCTACCGCTGACGGAGTCGTAGCCGACGTATCCTGGGGAGGGTACACCGGGTTGGTTGTGCAGGTCGACCACGGGTACGGGTACAGCACAGTGTACGGTCACCTTGCGAAAGCACTTGTGCGAGAGGGACAGCGGGTAACAAGAGGACAGACCATCGCGGAACTTGGAAATACGGGCCGGTCAACGGGGCCTCATCTGCATTACAGTGTGTTCTATCACGGCCGGGCGGTTGATCCCGCGAATTTCTTCTACGTCCAATAGCAGCGCCTCTCACAGGCGAGCCCACGTGGTTCGCCCTTTTTCATCTTTCAACACAATCCCCGCTTCTGCGAGCATCTGGCGTATCTCGTCCGCCATTGCATACTGCTTTTCTTTCCTCAGTTTTTCGCGAACCTGGATCAGCACCTGCATTATCTGATCCGTCAGGTCCTCACTTCCCGCGGCCCGTTCTTTCAGCCTCAAGCCCAGAACGCCTTCGCCCAGTTCGCGAAACTCCGCCATCAGCCGTTCAAGGGTATCTCTGGTTGCCGGATTCGGCGCCGAAAGAACGCTGTTGGCCAGCCTTACCAATGAAAAAAGCTGTGCGACTGCTTCGGCCGTGTTGAAGTCATCGTCCATCGCAACCGTGAATCTGCGGCGTATCTCTGCCAGCTCGGCAGTTGTCTCACGATCCGCCGAACCTTCTGGAGCGCCCGGCAGGCGCTGAGACAACGCCTGCACCGCGGCGGAGAGCCGTGCCATACCCTTCTCCGCACTGTTCAGCGCTTCGTCGCTGAAGTCCGTTACTGAACGGTAATGGCTCATCAGGACAAACAGCCTCAGCGCCTCAGGGCTGATCCTCTGCAGCATTTCCTTGATCGTAACGAAATTGCCGAGGCTTTTTCCCATTTTCTGCCCGTTGATGGTGAGCATGTTGTTGTGCAGCCAGTAGCGCACAAAAGGTTTGCCCGTTGCTGCTTCCGACTGCGCGATTTCGCACTCATGGTGCGGAAACTGGTTCTCCAATCCGCCCCCGTGGATGTCGAATGTCTCGCCGAGGTACTTCATCGACATGGCGGAACATTCGAGATGCCACCCCGGAAAACCTCTGCCCCACGGGCTATCCCATACCATCAGATGACCCGGTTCCGCCTTTTTCCAGAGCGCAAAGTCCGCGGGGTTCCTTTTCTCGATGTTGACAGCCACGCGGGCGCCTTCCTCAAGCTCTTCCACGCGCCGCCCCGAAAGTTTTCCATAGCCGCTGAACTGATCAACCGAAAAATAGACCGATCCGTTTGAGACGTAGGCCACCCCTGCGTCCAGCAAACGCTGGATCAGTGCGATCTGCTCCGGAATGTGACCCGAAGCAAGGCAGATTATGTCCGGCCATTGTACGTTGAGCGCGGCCATGTCATCGAAATAGCTCATCATGTAATGGGTAACGACTTCCATCGGTTCGATCCGTTCCAGGGCTGCCTTTTTGGCGATCTTGTCCTCGCCCTGGTCCTCGTCGTTGTCCGTCATGTGCCCAACATCAGTAATGTTCTGGACGTACCGGACCTTGTACCCCAGAAAGCGCAGGTACCTGACAATCACATCAAACGAGATGTAGGCCTTCGCGTGCCCCAGATGGGAGTCACCGTACACGGTCGGTCCGCACACATAGATGCCGACTCTGCCCGGTACAATCGGCTCGAAGATTTCCTTGGTCCGGGTAAGGCTGTTGTACACCTGAAGACTCATTGCGGATTCTCTCCATGCAGAATTGGACGCCGGTGGCGGCGCGTTCTCCACCACCATGCGGATACTCCAAGCGCCACGGCTACGAGCAACGCGCCCAAACAGGTATTGTAGCGGCTGACGATTTCCACCGCCCGCTCCCAGTTCTCCCCCGCGAGAAGCCCCCCCCAGATGAGAAGGCCGTTCCAGGCGAATATGCTGAACACTGCAGCCGGAATCACCTGCCACGCGGGCATTCGAAGCAACCCGACGGTAATCGAAACAACCGAACGAAGACCCGGAAGAAATCGGTTCGCCAAAACCACAAGAACACCTCGCCGGCGACACAGCCGTTCCGCCAGCGCGATCCGTGGCGTCGAACGTTGTACCCACCTGAGGCGCGAAAGCACGCCACGCCCGTATGTTCGCCCGAGCACGTAAAGGCCGAGAAACCCGGAGGTGCTTCCCGCCACCGTTGCCCAGATGACCGGCCAAAGATCGAGCGAGCCGCGACCAACCAGGTATGCACCGAAAACCGTCACCGTATCACCCGGTACCGGCGGGAACAGATTCTCAATCACTGCACTGAGAAACAGGATGGCATACGCTTCTGCGGGATGATGCGCGGCAAGTTGATGCAGCCAGAATGTGAATTCGCTCAAACAACCGGCTCCCGTTTCGAACCTTCGTCATACCACGATGCGTTCCGTTAACAAAGGTAACTACAGGACGGGTCGCCTTGACACACTCCTTCGCGATTGCGTGCTTCAGTTTGCCCCTCCTCAAACACCTCCAGAAAAAGGAGACACCGATGAACCCGACACGTTTTCTCGAGCATGTGGACAGGACGTACAAACCGGCGCCTGTACTTCTGGGCCTGATTCCAGTCGAACGGTTGGACTGGGCACCGGCGACCAACATGATGACAATCCGGGAGCTGATTCATCATCTTTCGGCGCGAACTGGCGTGCACGGATTGGTGACCGGTGACTTCGACCCATCCCGGTGCTGGGGCGACAACGATGACCCTGCTTCTACTACGCCGGAAAGAGCCAGGGAAAGGTTGGCCATAGCCGTCGAAGAGGTCAAGAACTCATTGTCCAGGGTCAGCATCGAAGACTGGGAACACCGAGTAGTCGAGATGCCGTGGGGCGTGAAAGGAACTCTCGAAACGATGGCGTACGCAACGATAATAGAGCACTTCTTGAACCACAAGATGCAGCTTTTTCTGTACCTGAAACTGCTGGGCATCCCGGTGGATACCGGCACGCTCTATTTTGGACTGCCTCCGGGCCAGCAGCACTGACCGGCGGCCCACCGGTCAAATACCTGGTCGGCGCGCAGAACGCCCAACCCGAACGTAGCGATGTTTGGAAAAATCGAGGGCTCCCCGCTACCTTTTTTCCAGCCCGCGCGAAGGAAAAACTCGGTCTTTCTTCAAGGATTGGCGAATGGCGAAAATGATCAGAGTCGCTGGCATTCAGATGGCGGTATCCGCCGATCTTGACACCAATCTTCCGAAAATCCTCCGCAACCTGTCCACCGCCGCCGAGGAGGGGGCGCAGTTCGTGTTGTTTCCCGAAATGTCGCTCAGCGGTTATCACGGGAACTACGACTTCGAGAAGGTGAAGGGCGCCGTGGAGACGATCCGCGCCGCGCTGCCCAAGTTGCGCGTCGGGGCAATCATTTCGACGGGGTGGAGAGAAGGAGGAGAGGCGTTCATCCAGCAGCGGGCGTACGACGAGAACGGGGAATTGCTGGGCACCCATGAGAAGATGATTCCCACTGGCATTGATGGGCAATCCGGCGACCGTGCGTTCTGTGTTCCGGGTAAGGAACTCCGCACATTTGAGTGGCACGGAATTACCTGCGGAATGCTCATCTGTAACGACATGTGGGCTACACCTGGTTGTGGGCCCCACAAGGACGTCCGCCTTATGTACCAGCTTGGTCAGAAGGGCGCGAAGATCGTGTTCCACAGCATCAATTCGGGTGCGGGCGCCCGGCATACGCCCTACCATGAGTCCAATATCTCCCTGCGCGCAGAGGAAAGCCACATGTACGTGTGCACGGCAAACGCCGCTCACCCGGATCGCGGCATCAACTGCTCCAGCGGCGCGGTGGCGCCCGACGGGCAATGGGTCACCAGGTTGCACCGCGTGGGAGAGGGGCGTTACCACGCAGTGCTTACCCTGTGACGAAATCCAGAAGGGCTGTACTCATGAACCCGAACATATTCCGTGAGTACGATATCCGTGGGCTTCACGAAACCGATCTGACCACTGACCTTACCACGCGGATCGGCAGAGCGCTTGGAACGGAGCTGATCAGGCGCGGCGAATCGTCGCTCTGTGTGGGGCGTGACGTGCGCCCCTCCGGCATGAGGTTGCGCCAGGCGCTCGTGGAGGGATTGCTGAGCACCGGAATATCTGTGCTCGATCTCGGTGTCGTGCCAACCCCTGCTCTCTATTTCGGCATTCTTCATCTGAAAACGGGCGGCGGTGTCCAGATCACGGGAAGTCATAACCCGCCTGAGTTCAACGGGTTCAAAATGTGCCACGGCCTTTCCGCGATCTATGGTGAACAGATTCAAAGTCTCCGCCGTTTGATTGAAACATCGAATTTCGAGAAGGGCGCCGGGCAGTACCGCGAAGAGGACATTCGCTCGGCCTACACATCCGACATACTTCAGCGCACGGCGATATCACGGCGGCTCCGCGTGGTTATCGATGCCGGAAATGGATGCGCAGGTGAGATCGCCCCCGCGATTTTTCGGAGCCTCGGATGTGAAGTCATCCCGCTCTTCTGTGAGGTCGATGGTACGTTTCCGAACCACCTGCCGGACCCGACAGTTGCGAGGTACATGCGCGACCTCATCTCCAAAGTGAAAGAAACCGGCGCGGATATCGGTATCGGGTACGACGGCGATGCTGACCGGATCGGTGTGGTTGACGACAAAGGTCGGATAGTAGAGGGGGACAGGCTCCTGGCCCTTTTCGCACGCGACGTTCTTACACGGGTCCCGGGAGCCGAGATCATTTTCGACGTGAAATGCTCACAGGCATTGCCTGAAGATATCGTCCGGCACGGCGGGAAGCCGGTGATGTGGAAAACGGGCCATTCGCTTATCAAAGCGAAGATGAAAGAGACCGGGGCACCTCTTGCCGGTGAGATGTCCGGTCACATTTTCTTCAGTGAAGGCTTCCACGGCTACGACGACGCAATTTACTGCTCCGCAAGGTTGGCCGGCATTCTTGCGGCAGGCGGACAACCCATGTCTGTCCTCGCCGACGCCGTGCCCCGTTTCGTGAGCACGCCGGAAATCAGGGTACCCGCAACCGATGAACAGAAATTCGCAGTGGTGTCTGCGCTTGCGGAGCACTTCAAACGCGACCACGAAGTCATAGATATTGACGGCGCGCGCGTTCTCTTCGGCGACGGTTGGGGACTCGTGCGCGCCTCCAACACGCAGCCGGTTATCGTCATGCGCTTTGAGGCGAAAACGGAAAACCGGTTGAAAGAGATCGCGGACACGATTCTGACTGAACTGAGACGGCATCCGTCGGTCGATTTGTCCGATGTCTCACTCGACGCAACGTGAGTTTGGAGGGTAGTGTGGCAAAGAGGCTGGTGGGATGCGCAATAGGAAACCTGCGCAACGGGCCCGCTGCGGAACGTCTGGGAGCAATCAGGTTTTTCGGGGTGGAGTGCATCGAGGCACAATTCGACATTGATGCCTTCGACGCCGATGATGAACCATTCATGCGCGCGGCGAGAGACCAGTTCAACCAGGTACAACTTTCGGTGTGGAGCGTTCATGCACCCTTTGGGCCTGAGGTGGACCTGTCATCTCCCGACACAGCGATTCGAACGCGCGGCATCGCCGCCGCAAAAAGGGCCGCACGCGGCGCGGCCTATCTGGGAGCGGGCGTGATGGTGGTTCACTGCGGTGATCGCTGTGGCAGCGATCGGGATCATCAGGGGCCGCTCATAAGGTCCGAGGATGCACTGTCTGAGATTGTGACGGCATGCGACGAAATCAACGTTCGGATCGCACTGGAGAACCTCCCGCCCGACCATCTCACGTGCGAAGCCGAAGAGCTGATGTCTGTGGCAACCGCATTTCCCGCCGACCGTGTCGGCGTGTGCCTCGATACCGGCCATGCAAATATCGCAGGCACGCTGCATTCCCTCATGGATACCGTTTCATCACGGATAATAACAGTCCACCTGCATGATAACGATGGAAGCGGAGATCAGCACCTTGTTCCGGGCGGCGGAACGATTGACTGGCAAGCAGTGCGCTCGGCACTGGATTCGTCACCGTACGAGGGGCCGCTCATGTTCGAGGTTGATCGCCCGGGAGCATATTCCGAGATGATGATAGATGTGATGAAAACTGCGGCGTGGCTCGCGCGCTGAACAGGAATGCCTTCCCTCGGAGAAAGTAGTGACTATGGACACACCCGGGGTCATTATCCGCCCTTACGAAACCAGTGACGTTGAAGTCATCAAAGAGATCACGGTCGAAGCTTTCGAACGGGTTTCCATAGACAAAAACATCGAGGACCGTTTCGGCAAACTGGGCGGCACCGACTGGCGTGAACGCAAAGCCAAACACATCGACGATGACATCGCCGCAAACCCGGAGGGGGTTCTTGTCGCCGAGTACCGGGGCGAGGTAGTCGGTTATGTAACGATTACTCTCGACGCGCGAACCCGGCTGGGCAGGATTCCCAACCTTGCGGTGAAAGCCGGGCTGCGCGGGCTCGGAATCGGGAGCAAGCTCATCGAAGCCGCCTGCGAGTACATGAAATTCCGCGGCATGACGCACGGTAAGATCGAAACGCTGGACCAGAACGAGGTCGGGCTCCATCTCTACCCCAAAATGGGCTTCGAAGAGGTGGCACGACAGGTACATTTCGTGAAGAAGCTTTCCTAGCGGAGACACCCGTGTTGTACAAACCCGACTGGGATGAGGCAAAAACGCGCCTCATCGCGTGGTGGAACAGAAGCCATGTGGACAGGGCCACTATTCTTGTGCGCGCTCCTCGGCCGACCGCGATGCAGCCGCCGCCTCCGCCGAAGGATGTCCGGCAGTTCTGGCTCGATCCTGACTACCGCATTGCGGCGGCAGAATACCAGATGGCGTCGACCTACTGCGGAGGAGAGGCATTCCCGTGGTTTGATACGAATATCGGTCCCGGATCTCTCGCGTTGTTCCTTGGGTCAGACGCGATTCTGCATCCGACTACCGTGTGGTACACCCCGATTGCGGATAAGCCGGGCGATGTACCGCCAATCAGGCTTGATACGTCGGGCGGATGGTGGGAAAAAAGTGTCAGACTGGTCAAAGAGGGCATGATCCGAGGGGAAGGCAAGTTCCTGTCGTCCGTCCCCGACCTGATAGAGAACCTCGACATCGCTGCCTCGCTGATCGGTGGCCAGCAGTTGCTGTACGCACTGGTGGATGACCCGGGCGGGGTCAAGCGAATGATCCGGGAAATCAACACGGCGTACTTCGAGTGTTTTGATTTGATGTACGAAATGCTGGACGGTGACCGCCTTGGTTGTTGTTTCAGCGCCTTCCAGATATGGGGCCCGGGGAAAACCGCCAAGCTCCAGTGCGATTTCTCCGACATGATTTCCCCGGAGATGTTCGCGGAATTCGTTCTGCCCGCTCTGACCGAGCAAACGGAACGCCTTGACTACACGATCTATCATCTTGACGGCCCCCGCGCCATCCGCCACCTCGATCTCTTGCTTTCAATCCCGCGACTGAACGCCATCCAGTGGACTCCCGGCGACGGGAACCCGGAAGTGGGAGATGAGACGTGGTGGCCGATGTACAGAAAGATCCTTGCCGCGGGAAAGGGTGTTCACCTTGGGACGGCGTACAAGGACGTGGAACCGCTGGTGAAGCACCTGGGTAACGACGGTGTGTATGTTGCCACTCACGCACCTTCGGTGGAAGCCGCTGACGACCTTCTGAGGCGCGCGAAGACCTGGTAAAAAGAAAGAGCGGTTCGCTTGCACAGCGAACCGCTCAAGAAATGGAGCGACGGACGGGATTCGAACCCGCGACCCCAACCTTGGCAAGGTTGTGCTCTACCAGCTGAGCTACCATCGCGTGGATTGAAGAATATAGTGAATCCGGTTGAACGAGTCAAGGTTTGTAACTTCGGTGTATACGTGTCCTCCTACCTGGTAAGACCCGCCGACATTCGTGGCGACACAGCCGTTCTAACTGGCGACGAAGCAGTACACGCTTCGAAGTCCGCACGTAAGCGGCCTGGTGATGAACTCCTCCTTATTGATGGGGTGGGAACCGGGTACCGTTGCGTCGTCCGCACGGTGGAAGGGGACCGCGTCGTCTGCGAGATACGCGAGGCCATCCCGCAGATGGGCGAGCCCTGCGCGGACGTTACTCTCGCTGTTGGCATGGTGAAAGGCGATCGTTTCGATAGCCTCGTTGAAACAGCAGTGGAACTGGGCGCAGGTGCCATAGTACCCCTCGAGACCCGGTTCTCAATCGTGCATCACACTTCCGAAAACCG
Organism: Candidatus Latescibacterota bacterium; assembly: GCA_022706085.1. GTDB lineage: Bacteria > Latescibacterota > MWCZ01 > MWCZ01 > MWCZ01 > MWCZ01. The sequence goes on from JAKJDF010000004.1 coordinate 110,064, forward strand.
TCAGCGGCGCTGGAACAGGATTGCGGAATCCGCCGCAAAGCAGTGCCTGCGGTCGCGGGTCCCTCCGGTGGAAAAGCCCGAGGCTCTGCGTTCGTTTGCGGAGCGGACCGGCGAATTTGACGCGGTTTTCGTCGCGTGGGAGGGTCAACAGGAACCAACGAGTCCCTTCCCCGCAATCGCCCCCGGAAGCATCCTCCTCGTGGTAGGGCCTGAGGGGGGATTTCACGACGAGGAAATCGGCCTGCTCCGCAGCAAAGGGGCCCGCACCGTGCCGCTCGGACCACGTCGCCTCAGAACAGGCACCGCGGCTATTGCCCTGCTGACACTGGCGTTGCAGGGAGTTGGCGAATACGCACGGTGCCTTGCCCCGCACGCTGATTGATCCTCTTTCGGAGATTCCTCGGTGAAAAAACCCGTGAGTATCCTGCGCGCGGCTGCGGTGCAGTTCAGATCACGTGATGGGGTCGCCGAAAACTGTGCCCGCATCTGTGACCGTCTGGCCCGACTTGCGGAACAGGGAGTGCACGTCGCGGTCTTTCCCGAGTGCGCCCTCACGGCGTACGACAATGATGGAATCATCGGGGCAACGCCGGAACAGCTTGCCACGGCAGAGCACACCCTGGCAAAGGCTTGCGAAGAACATCGCATCAACGCGGTAGTCGGAACCCCGTTTTTTCGTGATGGCCGTCGTTACAACGGTGCTATCGCATGGAACCGGAGCGGCACGTGCGTAGCCCGGTACGCGAAAATCCACACCGGTGGCGAGAAATGGTTCGTCCCCGGCGAGGAAATGGCGCTGTTTCCGATAGAAGGCGTTTTGTGCACGGCGATCATCTGTTTTGACTCCCGATTTCCTGAACTCGTTCGCCTGCCGGTGATGGCGGGTGCGCAAGTTGTCTTCTACCTGTCTTGCGAAACCGACATAATCGATGAGCGAAGAATGGACCAGTACCGGGCTCAACTGGTCGCACGTGCTGTTGAAAACAGTGTCTACGTAGTCTGCGCGAACAGCCCCATGGGAGAGGTTCGGGTAACGCCAGAGAGAATCCATGGATTCGGCCGTGACGGAAACGGTCGCAGCCGGATCATAAGCCCGGACGGGGTGATCGTGAAAGAAGCGAGCGTCTTCGGCGAGGAAACAGTCGCCGCGGACCTTGTCATCGCAGACGCCACGAGGCACCTCGCTCTTCTGAGCAAGGAATTTGTCCCGCTCGGCAACTGGTGGGATCTCGGAGTGAAGATCCTCGGTGACCTCTCGTCTGGTAAGCGGACGTCACGAGTAGTTCCAGCTAAACCAAAGAAATGAGGGACGTATGTTGAAGGTTCGTTTTGCCGCCGCGCCCATCCTTTGGAGGGGCGTACCGTTCGAAGGGATTGCACGCGAGGTAGCTGACATCGGGTTTGACGGGATCGAGGCTCCAGTAACGCGCTACCGGGAGGACAGGGAAACGCTTCGTCGCCTGCTGGACGAGACCGGGCTCGCGCTCGCAAGTACGTATACGTCCGGGTACTACATGGATCCGAGCTCAAGGGAGGATGAAATTCGCGCAGTGGTGGAGATCGCGAAATTGCTGCCGGAGTTCGGATGCCATACGATGATTAGTGCCCCGCAGGGGTTGCGGAAAGAGCGCAAAGCATATTCCCTTTGGGAGTATCGGACGCTTTTCGAAGCCCTGAACGAAATCGGTCGAAGAATCGCTGATTTCGGCGTTACGCAGGTGTACCACAACCATGCGTGGACAGTGGTTGAGACGCGGCTGGAAGTTGATCTTCTGTGCGCACATACCGACCCCCGGTACGTGAAAATGGGGTTTGACACGGGTCACCTCTTCCTCGGGTGGTCGGACCCTGTGGAGCTTATCCGTACCTACGGTGATCGCGTGGCTTACCTGCATTTCAAAGACGCTCGTGGCAGAGCGGACCAGTGGCCACTTATGGGTAAGGATGACGGCGTATGGTGCGAGCTGGGTGCCGGAGAGGTTGATCTCCCCGGCATCATGCGCGAGCTGAACGCCCGCAACTGGGAAGGCTGGCTCAGCTACGAACAGGACAAAACCGCAAAGACGCCCCGGGAATCTGCTTCGGAAAGCCTGAGTTATGCGAAGAGGCTCGTAGCGGAATTCGGCGGCTAAGGCGCTGCGACGCGAAACGAACAGGAGGCTGGACGCGATGCTGACCGGCCTCCTGTTTTTCCGGGGGTAACAAACCCCGGCGGCGTTCAAACCCGCACGCGCGCGGCCGCCACAATCTGACCCGTTTCGGTTTCCACCGCACGAACATGAACCACGCGGTCGGTTCCAAGACGGTATATTTTGCCGAAGAACACGACGCGGCTGTTCAGCAAGTGGCCCAGCTCGATAGCGCGGGAGGGTTCGATCGCCGCGACAACGCTCAGGCTCTGTTCCGCGATAATCTGCGCGAGACGGTCGCGTTCCACCATGCGAACGGAGCCCAGCCGCAACAGGGTTTCTGTGGAAATGTCGCGGAGGTACGCCTCGAGGTGGGAGGAATCATCAAGGGTGCTTTCAAAGGGCAGGAGCACCGCCGTAAGCGTATCGCTGCTGAATGCCGCGAGCTGCCTCTGAATCTGTTGCCAGAGATTCTCCATCCGCACGGCAAGGTGGTCGTGCTGGTCAACGGGCGGAGGGTTGTCGGTCACAAGTTTCGGTACCTCGGTTTGGTACGCGATGTCGCGCCTCACGAGGTCAACGACGATATCGTCCAACCGCCTCGCTGACCAGTTCGCACCCGTGTGATGGCTTACCCGGCCGGGGTCTGTGATACTCCCCGTCCCAGAGCTTTCTCCCGTTTCGCCGTAGGTCAGAAAGATGAACTGACCGTACGTTGCCACGGAAATCTGCCTGAACGCGTGCTCCCCGCTCTGGTCGAGGCCGCTCGCGCCCACAGTGTTGATTCGGATACCCATGCTGTTGGCGGTGCGGCTCGCCCAGAGGTAATCGTAATCCTGCCCGTAATCCGTGTGCGGGGGTGCATCTGCTATGAGGAACGCGTTGCGGATGCTTCCGTCGCGCCAGGCCAGATCCTTCAATGCTGCCCGCAACCCTATATGGACGTCTTCCGGGGTGTCACCCCCGCCGCTCGCATTGACCGATTCCAGAGCGAGCTGAAACGAGTCCACATTGGCGGTGAACGGTACGACGCGCAACGGTTCAGCGTCGCCTCGGTCCCTGTATACCACCAGGCCAAAGCGAATGTCTGCGTTTCGGGCTGCGTTCAGCAAACGGCTGTGAATTGAAAACAACACATCACGAAGCTGCTGAATCTCGTCTCCCATGCTGCCGGTTGCGTCCAGCACGAACGCAACGTCCACGGGAATTCTTCGCGGAGACCGGCGGGGCGCATCCAATTGCACCGTGATGAAGCCATCAAGAGAAGGACGCCAGGGTACCCGGATTTCTTGCCCGTTCGACAGGTGGCACACGACTGAAGCCGGTGTTGCCTGATCGGACAAGAAAACGCTCGGGAAAAGGACGGTCTCACCGTTCGCATATGTCAGGCCGCGCCACAACGGCGCATGGTCGGTGCCTTCTACCGTGTAGGATTGCGCCATCACGGGAGCGCCCGCGGAGTCGGTTACCCGCAACACAGTCCTTCCGTGGTATGCCGCGGGAAGAACCATCGGGAGGAGCCATTTGCGTGATGAGAACATCACCCACGAGGGGTATTCCTCGTTATCATCGTGGGTTCCTGCTTTTACCCGGGCTGCCTGCGCGCCATCGCCGGATGAACCCCTCACCCGACTCTCCGCAGCGGGAACGTCCGTGGTACTGCTAATGCGCGGGGTTCCACGGATACCCTCCGCCTCCGTACGAGCCTTCGTTGCCCGTCCCTCGTACTCCGAGCCTGCCGGCGTCTCCAGGCCTGGTGGCGACACGGGTTCAGCCGGGTTCTGCGCCGGGGGTGTTTTCGCCACGGGACTGCAACCGAAGAAGACAAGCGCCAAAGCGGCCGCAAAATGGAGGATGCTCCGAGAGATGCGCGGTTTCATGAATGAACCTCCTGCTTCTTGATGCCGGGTGTGCGTACGGAACCGAAGAACTCTTTCTTCACTGGTATACCGTCAGAGTCGTATTTCTATTCCCGGCCGCGCCAAGTTGCGTCCGGTTGGTTCTTTCGGTGATGGGGGCTATACTTGCCGTAGGTTCCTGATTCCGTTTGACGCGTGAAGGAGATGCTCCGTGCCACTTGTCTTCGGCATCGTCGGTTGTCGCCACGGTCATGTTTTCAGCTTGATCAAAGAACTCCTCAGCGCTCCGAACACCGAATGTGCCGGTGTTTTTGATTCCGATCGAGATTCGCTTCGCGCGGTAACAAGCCGATTTCCGGTACGCGCCGCGGAATCGGAAACCGAGCTTCTCGAAAACCCTGATGTTACGCTGATAGGGACCGCTGAGATAAACCGGAAGAAGGCGCCTCTTATTCTGAACGCCTTGAACGCGGGAAAACACGTCATAGCCGACAAACCTCTTTGCACTTCGCTCCGTGAATTGAATGAAATCGAGCGCACCGCAACCGAAAAGCGCCTGAAGATCGGGCTCATGTTGACGGAGCGATTCGGGCCGGCCAACCGTCGTATGAAGCAGCTCGTTTCCGACGGTTTTGTCGGCCATGTCGCAAACGTGATGTGCTGGCGGCCGCATCGCCTGGGACGGGCAACCCGGCCCGACTGGATGTTTGTGGACGACCTTTACGGCGGCATACTTGTTGATCTCGCCGTACACGACGCGGACATCATCCGGTGGCTTACGGGCGGGAATTTTCTCGAAATCACCGCCTATCAGTGCAACATGGGGAATCCTGCTGACAGCGATTTCAGTGACATTGGCGTCATGCTTGGACGCCTTTCCACCGGCGCGACCGGATTCGTGAGGACCGACTGGTTCACCCCAGCGACCTCGCCGGTTCACGGGGATACCCGATTTCTGGTCACCGGCACTACCGGAATGATAGAAGTGAGGACTTCCGGCGACCTCTGGGGTGGAGAGGCCGGAAAGGAACCACAGGTACTTTTCATCTCGGACACGCAGCCCGCCACGCGTTTCGACGGAATTGAACCTGAACAACCCCTTGTGCATGATTTTCTGAGGAGCATTACTGGCGGCAGCCCCGCAGAGATTACCAATTCGGACGTATTCGAAGCCACCCGCGCCACGTTGATGGCGCGTTTGTCGAGCAAACTGGGACGCACCGTAACCCGTTCTGAGTCGTATCTTGCTTGAAGGAGAGCACGCCATGAAACTTGCATGTCAGGAGGGACTCGTTCCCGGAAAAAGTGTCGCGGAGAAGCTTGCGAATCTTCAGAAGGCCGGGTACGAGGCGATGGAGGTCTGGGGCGGCGGTCTTCCCGATCGCGTCAAGGAAATCCGGGCCGCCTGCAAGTCATCTCCCGTGAAGATATCGAGCGTATGTGCCGGTTACGGAGGATGTCCTCTTGATTCCGATCCCGCGGGCAGGCAGAAGGCAAGTGATGACATCAAAAGACTTCTCGACGCTACCGGCGAAATCGGTGCTGTTGGGCTGATTTTTGTTCCGATTTTCGGCGGCCCACGCATCGGTGACCTCAGCCCATGGAAAACCGCCGTGGAACTCGAAAAAGACCTCCTTGTCGAGCTGCTTTCCAGTTGGGCGGATCACGCTGCGGCGGCAAAGACGCTCGTTATTCTGGAGCCGTTGAACGGCTATGAAACGCATCTCATCAAGAAACTGGCCGACGGGGTTGACATCTGTGAACGCGTGAACAAGCCCAACGGGTTGAAGATGATGGCGGACTTTTTCCACATGGGCTTGGAAGAGCCGGATGTCGCAGCTTCCATCAAAGCGGCCGGCAAATGGCTCTGCCACGTTCATCTTTCGGACCACCCGCGGATCCTGCCAGGATACGGGCACAGTGATTTCAAAAAGGGGTTCGCGGCGCTGAAGAGCATCGGTTACGCCAGCTTTATGGCGCTTGAATGCGGTTGCCCTGACGCTGACAAAATGAAAGCCATCACGAAGACAGCAAAATTCCTCAAGGCTCAGATGTAACCCTGCGGTGGACTGTCAAGGGAAGGAGTTGTCATGGCAGTACGAATCGGTTTTATCGGCTGCGGCGGGATTGCGAACCACCACATGCGGACGATGGCGAGCAACCCGTATGCAGAGATGGTGGCGTTCAGCGATCCTGATGTCGAACGAGCACGCGCGGCAGCGAAACAGTACGGCGGCAAAGCGTATTCCAGTTATCGGACAATGATCTCGAAGGGTGGAATCGATGCCGTGTTCATGTGCGTGCCACCGTTCGCGCACACGGATCAGGAGAAACTGGTCGCAGAAGCAGGACTCGCGTTCTTCACCGAGAAGCCCATCGGACTCTCGCTGAAACGAGTCGCAGAGAACGCAGAACTGTTCGCGAAAAAGGGGATCATCACCGCGGTTGGGTATAACTGGCGGTACTCGGACGGCGCCGCGGTGATGAAGAAGACGCTTGACGGCAAGAAACTGGCGGTGGTGAGCGGGTACTGGGTGGGCGGAACCCCCGGTGTAATGTGGTGGCGACAAATGAAGAAATCCGGGGGACAGGTTGTGGAGCAAACTACCCACATTTTCGACATGTGTCGGTACATCGCGGGCGAAATTGACGTAGTGTTCGCGTCAGGTATTTCCGGGTTGACCAGTCAGGATGAGCTTCCGCTCTACGATGTTCACGACGCAAGCGTCGTTCAATTACGCTATCGGTCCGGCGCGGTGGGGAACATTACGTCGTCCTGCATCGTTTCACAAGGCGTGGGAACCCAGGTACGTGCGTATGCCCGTAACCTCGTCGTCGTGGTAGGCGAAGGCAGGTGCCAGGTCAGTGTTCCCGGCGAAGAGCATATCTACAAGGACGCGCGGAATCCCACCGCTCACGAGCAGGAAGCGTTCCTCTGCGCGGTAGCGAAGAAGAAAGGGCCGCCTATTCTTTCCGATTACGCTGACGCGATGAAAACCTTGCGCGTCACGCTGGCGGCCAACAAGTCCATGGAGACGGGAAAACCGGTCAGGCTTGCATAGAATTTCAAACGGGTAACGGGGGTGTCCGGCCCTGCCGACACCCCCGTGGTCTCCGTACACATTGGAACGCGCGTGTTGTTTCCCTATTTTCTTAACCGCCCTTCAACGAGCGAGCCTGCGAATCCAGGGTTCACCTTCTCGATCGGCGAAACTACTCCCTGGCAACGGATTATCCGCACATGAAGTTTCTGCGTTCGCAGTCCTTTCCGGTACTGACAGTTCTGCTTGCCGCGGTCTCCTCGCTGGTGTTTGAAGCGTGTTCCAGCACAAAGTCCGCGGTCGGTGGCGGGTTGTTGACTGATGTTACAGGCGAGTTCTCGAGACGCGATACAATCGACATCCCGCTTTCAGGCCCTTCCCCCGCGACGGTTGCGTGCTTCCCAGTGCACATATCGTTTTCGAGCAGTGAAGCGCTCCTCGCTGGAGAGGCAAACGGGCTGCGGGCCACCGTTCTGCTGAAGTTCTCGCCAATCGTATCATGGACGGAGGAGCGTTATTACACACTGAACGATCAGGCGGCTCTGGACACACTTACGTTCACGCCGGTCAGCGTGGTGACCGATTCGTCAAGTCAACTGCGGCTGACGTATTACGGCCACGTTGCTGACTCGTCGTACTGCGCGGTCCAGACTCGGCTGGTGGTATCGTCGTGGAAGGAAGAGGATTCGGTGATGACGGCGCTGCCGGCAATGAATGCGCCGCCTTTTTCGCCGGTCCGGGTAGACACGACGGCTTCCGGTTCATTAGTGTACCTGCCTTTCGCCCCCGCTTCTCTGACGCAGCTTATTGCTGATTCGGTGTCGCTGGGTGTGGAAACGACCTCCGGCAGCAGCATGGTACGGTTTCTCAGTCAGGAAGGCGCGACAACGTACAGCCCGCAACTCACCCTCTGGATAAAAGCGAATGTGACCTCGAAGCGGCCGGAAATCGCGGCTCACGACACTCTCATAGGCCTCACCCTGCGGCCCATCCACGATTGTTACCGGCTTCAACGGCTTGTTCCGGCGCCAGCGCCGTCTGCGGGGTTACTCCGGATATCCGCGGGTGATGCGTGGCGCGGGTATGTCCGCTTCGAAAGATTCCCGATCCCGGGTGTGAGCGACAGCGCCGGGGTCGTGCGCGCCCGCTCAACAGCGAACTCAGCGCAACTGCAACTGATACTCGGGCCGGACGGCGGAAGCTCATTCAAACGGGATAGTGCCGCGATACTCATCTATCCGCTTACCAAGCCTTTCGATGTGGACAGCGCCCGCGCCGGTCTGCTGAGCTTCGGGACGGGACGCCTCTACGGTGTCGGGTTCAATACGGCGGAGACGAGAGCGGCGCCGGACGTGCGGGTATTTGAAATTGCTGACCTTATCAACCAGTGGTGGGTCAACCCATCATCCAACAACGGCCTTCTCATCTCGCTTTCGGGAGAGGCCCAGCTAGTGGACGCGCTGGAAATCCGTTCGATGCGGCTGATCATAACGACGACCGTGCCGCCGCAGTTGATCGCTAAACAAGCATTCGGGGAGGCCCCCCGGTGAAATACCGCCTCCTCGTGCCGCACCTGCTGGTATTCGTTGCCGCGTGTCACGCAAGTTCCATCTTCTCGTACCACCCCCGTGGTCTCGGTTATGCGGAGTGGAAGGGCGACGCGCGAACGATGGGAATGGGTGGTGTATCTCTCGCGAACTTCGGAGAGGATGGCGCTACCAGCGCGAATCCCGCAGGGATCGCCGGTTGTGAACGTACCGCGCTTTCCGCGAGCTTTCTCAGTCAGAAGCGGTCGGTGAAGGACTATCTGGGCTACACAGGCACATTTTACGACCAGTACCCGCGATTTTTCCGGGCCGTGGTGCCTGTCGGCCGGGGCGTGGTCACCTCGTTCGGCCTGGAACCGGTCGGGGATGTGCGAATGATCTGGGCGAACCGGAACACAGAAAACGGCGTGAGCTATCTGGATTCTCTTGAAGCAAGCGGGGGGGCGTGGTCATTCGGCGCGCAGATCGCCCGCGGTTTCGGGCCTATTTCGCTTGGTCTGAGAGCGCAGGTTGTACGCGGCAATATGACTACAGAGTGGCGGCGAACGGTGGTTGATTCTGGAGCGCCGCTTGCGACTTCCGCGCTTGCGATGCGGCGTATGTCCGGAATGGCGTTAAGTCTTGGGAGCGCATATCGGATATCCGAGGAATGGACGATCGGTGGAAGACTGGATTTCCCGTCGAATCTTGGCGAAGCAGACATCACTTCGTACGGCACGCGCATTCCGAACCAGTATTACAAGTCGCATACGGACGTGGTGATGGCGGTCGCGTCAGATCTTGATGATACGACGTCTTCTACGGCAAAAATCCCGGTGGGATTCGGCGCCGGCGTCGCGTGGAAGCCCGGGGAGCGTCTGCTTGTGTCATTGGACGGGGAGTTCCGCCGCTGGTCGGACGTTGACCCGGCGTTCCGGAACACATGGTGTGTGGCCGGCGGTGTCGAATTCCGGGTGAGCGACGATTACCGGTCGTTTTTGCTTTGGCAGCTCCCTTACCGGGCGGGAGTTCGGTGGGAACAGCATTATGTTCCGGCTCTCAGTTCCCATGGAGGTGCCACGTATCCCGATGGGAAGTACCTGACTCTGGGCGCAGGAATACCGCTGGGCCGAAACCGGGGACGATTGGATTACTCCGTCGAGTACGGCACGCGGGGGACGATTTCTACCAATCTGGTGCGGGAAAAGCTGTGGCGACACACCATCTCGGTGGTCGGCTGGGAGCGCTGGTTTGAACGCAGCACACGTCGATAAAGGATGCGGGCCCGGGAACGGCGCTACCGCGGGATTCCTCCGTAAGAAGGAGTCCCGACGTTGTGCCAGTGGGGTCGCGTCGATCGCACTGACCCAAATCTCCTTTGCGAAATGAGAACCATGTTGTTGAGGCGCGCCCCGATACGTCTTCTGGTTTGCATCACGGTGCTCTCCGTCGTCTCCGCGTGCGGACCGAAGAGGACCCATCTGCTTACCTGCGAGGAGTATTATCAACGCGGCATCAGTGCTCTGGAAAAGAAGAAATGGCTCAAGGCTCAGGAAAACTTTGAGAAAATCACCATGAACTTCCCTGGGTGTGACCTGGTAGATGACGCACAGTACATGCTCGGAGAGACGTACTTTCGTCAGGACAAGTTTATCGAGGCGCAGTTCGAATTCCGCCGGGTAGTTGAGGATTTCCGGCAATCGGACCGAACAGAGGACGCGCAGTTCAAGATGGCCCTCTGCTCGCACCGGCAGGCGCTTCCGTCTGCGCTTGACCAGACCGCGACGCAGGATGCCATTTACCGTTTCCAGCAGTACCTTGAGGACAATCCTTCCGGGCGCTGGGCAGGCGAAGCACGCCGTTACATCCTGGAGAACAGAAAGAAGCTTGCACAGAAGGATTTCAGCACCGCCCAGTTTTACGCCCGGCAGGGGTACAATGAGGGCGCGCTGATTTACTTGGACCACGTCATCGCGGAGTACCCGGACACCGGGGAATGGCTGGAACGAGCGAGGTTTTTGAAAGCTACCATCCTCGCGCAGCGCGGGCAGACGCAGGAAGCACTCGCCCTGTTGCGTGCCATCAATCTCGATGCACTCCCCGGCAAAGTCCAGAAAAAGGTTCGTGAAACAACTGCACGCGTCCAAAGCCCGCAAGAAGGCCGGTAGCGGCTTCCAAATGAGCGAATCGAACGAGGTTGATACACCCTCCCGGAACCGCCGCGTCGGGCTCCTCGGAGGGACCTTCGATCCTCCGCACAACGGCCACATCGCTCTCGCGTTGTACGCACAGGAACACGTTGGCCTCGATCAGATCTGGTTCATCCCATCCGCGGTCCCCCCTCACAAGATGCAGAAAACAAGCACTCCTGCCTCCTTGCGGTGGGAGATGACGTGTGCTGCCGTCAACCCGTACACCCCGCGACTGGTTGTTTCGGATGTGGAACTGGAGCGCCCGGGTCCTTCGTACACCTATCAGACCGTCAAACGTATTCGGGGAATGCTGGGGAACGAGGCTGAACTGTTCTGGATCATCGGACGCGACAACATCGCGGAGATTCCCTTTTGGATGGAACCACAGAGAATCCTCGAGGAAGCGGCGATTATCGCAGGAGGACGCCCCGGCGTGCCCTTGCCGGATGATATCCCCGGCTGGCTAGCCAGACGGCTGATCGTGCTCCAAGGCCCTGACCTGCCCGTTTCGTCGACGGCTATCCGCGATCACGCCAGCCGCGGAATCATCAATCCCGAATGGGTTCCCGGCCCGGTCTCCGAAATCATACGAAGAGAGGGGCTGTACGGGTACCCCCGCATGACCCCTCTGAGTGACTGAATCGGTTGGTTTCCGCACTCACCAGTTGTGTATCTGGTGGCCCGCGCCCGGAAACCACATCCAGTCCACGAAGAAACTCAGCAGAATCCCCAGGGCGTATCCCGCAGCCATCCCGATAAACACAGGCCTGCCGCGTTCGTATGCCTCAACGCCGCCGATCTTGAGGATGATGGTCTTGATGAGCCACGCGAGGAATATGGCGAATACCGTCCGGTGAACGTTGTTCGCCGCTGCGATCGGGAATCCGATGGGGTGCAGCGGCCACGCAGGAAACCGGTATTGCAGGTAGGTCAGAACTGACATCACGAGCGCACCGGCACCAAGAAACGTCCAGCGCCCCGGGTCGACCGCCACACGCGCCTGCATTTTCTGGATGATCATGTTGTACACCTGCTCACCGTGAAATGCGAAATGCGTGGACCGGAAAGTCGTTGCGCCTTCGTTGTACGCGATCATCAGGTAATAGAACGAGCCACACGCATACGCCACAATGAGCGCAACGATGAGAACCGTCAGCATCCGGCGGCCCCTCGCGCCGATTTTGGCTCCGAGCCAACTGATGTGGAAAATCGCCGGCATGAACGGTGCCCGACCGTTCACCACAAGGGAATACGTGCCGACCATTCCTACGATTTCCTGGGCCGGGACACCGACTGTCCCGAATGCGCCAAACGTAAACATCGTAGGCGTGAGCGGGCTCTGCATGTACACGAGGCCCGTCTGCGCGATCACACGTGTAGTGCCCAGATACGCCACGAATGCCCCGAAAAGAAACACCAGCGCCATTTTCCAGGACATTCCGAGCGACACCATGAAACCTGTCATGTAGACAACAGCGACGAACAGGCCGATCACCGCCCACCGATAACTGAGCAGATCGTTCTCATCATTGGCTTTGATTCTGCCAATTACCGCGTACCACACCAGTTTCAGATGGTTGCGGGCCATCCACAGGCTGACGAGCACAAAAACAATGAAACCGCCAAAGCCTTGCCAGCTCGTAAGAGCGTCACGCGAGGAATACGGGTCGTCTGCGTCCCCCAGAGTATATCCAACGGACCTGAAGAAGCCGCTTTCCAGAACGAGTATGATGTCCCAGAACCAGACGCTGAACAGCACGTTGGTGTTGACGAGGTACGCGAAGCCGAGAACGTACATGTTCAGTTTGATACCGAACGCGGGGAAATTCGGCCCGAGCTGAATGCTGATGCCGTCCATGACGGGCAGACGGGGAAACTGCGGAAGGAAGTAGTTCAAGCAGTTGAAGAGAATCACAAACAACGGAATTGCCACACCAACCCAGAAGGACTTCTTTCGCAGCGTCTCTGAGATGCCCCATTTGCCAGATGGACTTGTGATGAGTTCCAGAGGCACTTGAACGAGCGGGAACGCCAGTCGCTCGTTGTCCGCCCATTGCTTTCGCAGCAGTGAAGCAAGGCAAATCGCGACGAGTGCAACTGCGCCGAGGAAGGTGCCCCACCAGAACATCGGCACGATCCAGATCCCCCACGGGATCTTCGCACCGTCCGGCATACCGACAAATGCCCAGCGGAGGTCGTCCCGTGGCCCCTGTACAACGGCCCATTGCCTGAGATACGGCCAGAGATCGCTCATCCACCGGTTCTCTGGCGTTGCCACGTAGTACGGCACCGACATGATTCCCAGTGGCCAGTTGAGCAGGTTTGACGTGGCGACAATCGACCCGACAAACGCCATCGAGAACACGGTGATGAGTTCCGCGGGACGAAACCTCAGAACAGGAGCTACGCGACCGACCGCAGAGTTGAGAAGCACCACCCCGAAGAACAAGCCCATCGCGACGACGGGAAGTTGTGAGAGATTGAGGCGAGATGCTCCAACCAGAAACTCGGACAATGGTGCCCAGACAACGACTACGATACATGCGAGAGTGCCCACGACGATCGAACGCAGCGAAACATCGTCGTGGTCCTGGTCCCCAAGACCCTGTATGCGCGCAAAATGGTCAGACATGTCAACTTTTTCCAGATCAGATTGTTGCGATTAGAGGGCAGTGCGAGGCGGATTGCTCACCATTCGAATGTCGGACAACAAAAAGTATACGAACAATGCCCGACCAAGTCACGTATTTGCCGTCAATTGCGCGAACCGACGTTCAGGGCGGCGGCAACCATTCTTCGACCGATTGCGCCTCCTTGTCTTCCTCGCCCGCACGCGTGTTATCTTTAATTTTCCTTTGCGATGCACACGTGATCAAGCTCGTTCAATGATCAGGCGGGAGTTTCCCCGCTGTGGGAGCAAGCCGCATGGCAGCGCGCCAGAACCGGATGATCCTCGACCAGTGCGAAATCCCTGGTGTCCGGAGCCTTGCTGTTGCGCGGCGCTACGGCGCGTACAACGCGCTGGCCAAAGCGCTTACCACTATGACGCCTGATCAGGTGGTGGAGGAGATCACACGATCCGGGCTGCAGGGTCGCGGCGGAGCATGGTTCGGAACTGGTCTGAAATGGTCATTCATGCCGAAGGAACCCCGGGTAGAGAGTTTCCTCTGCGTCAACGCCGACGAGAGTGAACCCGGCACATGCAAGGACCGTTATCTCATAGAGAAGAACCCGCACCTTCTGCTTGAGGGTGTGCTGATCGCCTGCTACGCGATTCGGGCATCGACCGCATTCATCTATGTCAGAGGTGAAATGTGGGAGGGAATGGAAGTCCTCGAAACCGCGATTCGTGAACTGACTACCGCGAACCTTTGCGGGAAAAACATCCTGGGAACCGGCTTCACCATCAACGTGCACGTGCATCCCGGCGCCGGGGCGTACATCTGCGGCGAGGAGACCGCATTGATGGAATCGCTGGAAGGAAAACGAGGATACCCGAGAAACAAACCACCCTTCCCCGCCGCATATGGTGCCTTCGGCCACCCCACAACCATCAACAACATCGGAACGCTGGGATACGTACCGTGGATTATCAATCACGGGGCCGACGCGTTCAAAGGCATTGGTGACCCCAACTTCCCCGGAACACTCATTTACCAGGTCAGCGGGCATGTCAATCGGCCCGGTTTGTACGAGGCCGAATTGACCGTAACGTTGCGCGATCTGATCGAGATGGCGGGCGGAGTTCGCTCTGGACACCAGCTCAAAGCTGTGATTCCGGGCGGCACTTCCATGCCATTGCTCACCGCGGACGAACTGGACACAGTGATGTCGCCAGCCAGTTTCGCACCACGGGGGTCATTGAAGAGTGGGCTGGGGTCGGCCGCGGTGATCGTGCTGGACGATACGTGCGACATGGTTGATGTTGCACTGAATATGATGCGATTCTATCGCCACGAATCCTGCGGGCAATGCACGCCCTGCCGTGAAGGAACGAAATGGGTGTGCGACATGATCGAAAGAATTCACCGTCGTCGTGCGCGCCCCGGAGATCTGGAGGTGTTGGAGCAGGTTCTGGTGAACGTGGGAGACATAGATCGGTTCGAGTTCAACAAGACGATCTGCCTGTTCGGGGTGTCCTTTGGATGGCCCCTCACCATGTTGATCCGGAAATTCCGGAGCGAATTCGAAGCGGCAGTTGCGGAGAGCACACCAGCCCCTGTACCGCTGCCTGCCCCGGCGAGCGTCCTTCCGGACGGGGACCTTCGGGCTCCGTGAACAGTCTCCGCAACGGGCCGGTGCTCTGAACGCGACAGGTTTTTGTTGGTTAGTGGCAGTCTACAAGCAGTAGATCAGAGGTTCTGAATGCCGACGATGGTGATTGACGGTCGGGAGGTGACAGCCCCGCCAGGAGCCAATCTCATAGAAGCTGCAAAGCTGGCCGGAATTGAGATCCCGCATTTCTGTTATCACCCGGCCCTGAAGGTAGTCGCGAGTTGCCGAATGTGCTTCGTGGAAGTGACGCAGGAGGTGCGTGGGAAACCGACAACTCGCCTCACAACGGCATGCAATACACCTGCCGCAGACGGGATGGTCGTCCGCACTGATACACAACCTGTGAAAAAGGCACAAAACGACATTCTGGAGTTCCTGTTGATCAACCACCCGGTGGATTGTCCGGTGTGCGACGAGGCGGGTGAATGCAAACTGCAGGATTATGCATTTGCCTATGGAACATCCTCCAGCAGGTTTGCGGAGCACAGGCGCTTCCGCCATGCAAAAAAACTGGGTTCAGGTATCCGGCTCTATACGAATCGGTGCATTCTTTGCGACAGGTGCGTTCGTTTCCTGAGGGATTTCGTCGGAACAGGCGAGCTTTCGGTAACCGACATGGGAAACGGGAACGAGATCTCTGTGTTTCCCGGGCGGCCGATCGACAACGTTCTAGCGGGGAATCTGCCGGAGATCTGCCCCGTGGGCGCGCTCATTGCCGAAGATTTCCTGTTCAAGGCCCGCGTGTGGAACCTCCGGCCAGTTGATTCTGTCTGCCCCGGCTGTTCCCGCGGGTGCGCTACGTTTCTGGACGTGAAGGACAACGAAGTTCAACGAACCCGGGCACGCGAGAACCAGGCGATAAACGGGTACTTCATCTGCGACGACGGACGCTACCTGTACCACGTGATCCGCCATGAGACGCGTCTGGAACACCCGGCGGTGCGTGAAGGAGACCAGCTGAGAGAGAGCAACTGGGACCATGCGCTGGACGTGGTTGTTTCACGACTGGCGGAGTCCCCTGAGCGCGTCGTAATACTGCTTTCTCCTTTCCTCACCGAGGAAGAAGCGCGCGCGGGTGCTCATCTTTCCAGGGTTCTGCACGGCTCCGTGCCGGGGCACGTTCCGAACGCGCTTCGGGAGGCGCCTGTTTCATTCCCCGGTGGGTTCGCAATCGACGGAGACAAGGCTCCCAATTCAGCATTTGTGCAAAACATGGCACCTGTTCCGCTGCAGGACCTCGTCGTAACCAAAGACACGGTAATACTCTTTTTCAATTCCTCCCTTCGCATCGGGTCAGTGTCACCTCGGGACGCCGAAATACTGCGGCGCGCAGGGTTTGTTGCGGTGATTGACGTCTTGTGGAATGATATCACCGCGCTCGCCGATGTCGTACTACCCGGCAGGATGTGGGCGGAGAAATCTGGCACCTTTTCCAACTCAGCCGGTATGGCTCAATCTTTCGGGGCAGCGGTACTGCCTCCCCCTCTTACGCGCGACGAATCTGATGTGATCATGGATTTGACACAGCGAATCACAACGCGCATTTCGACAGGTGGCGGAGCGATACCGTGATATCTCAGGAACAGCTCATTGTTTCGCTTGTTCTCGGGCTGGTGCTGATGCTCGCGATGACGGCCGGGGCAGGGGTGTTTACGTTCTTTGAGCGCAAAATCGCCGGATGGACGCAGGGGCGCTATGGGCCGAACAGAGCGGGCCCGAAGGGGTACCTTCAGTTCCTCGCCGACGGGATCAAATTTGCGCTCAAAGAGGACGTCATTCAGGACTATGTCGTCAAACCTGTTTACGTGATCGCGCCAGGGCTGATGATGATCCCGGCGCTGGTCCTGTATGCGGCTCTTCCTATCGGCAAGCCCTTCGTATGGAATGGCAACGAAGTACACCTGCAAATCGTTCAGGCAAATGTTGGCGTTCTTTACCTGCTTGCGGTCGCCAGCATCGCAGTATACGGGATAGTTTTCGGTGCCTGGGCATCCAACAGCAGGTATCCTTTTTTCGGCGGGGTCCGGGCTTCGGCTCAGATGATCAGTTATGAGCTTGCCATGGGATTGTCCATCATCAGTGTGGTTCTTCTAACGAGCGAGCCCGGCATCAACGCCTTGAGTATCTCCAACATCGTGGCCGGGCAGACGGGTTACTGGTTCGGATTCATTCCGCGTTGGAATCTGTTTGCAAACCCTGTGGCGTTCTTCGTGTTCCTTGTGTGCATGTTCGCGGAAACGAACCGTTTGCCATTCGACCTTGCCGAGGCGGAGCAGGAACTCGTCGGTGGCTATCACACCGAATACAGCGCAATGAAATTCGCGTCGTTCATGCTTTCGGAATACGTGAACATGATCACCATGTCGATGGTGATGGTAACTCTGTTCGTCGGGGGGTGGCATTTCCCGGGCATTGAGGCAATCCGATCACAGGCGATACAGGTGTTGTTGAGCATCGGAGCCTTTGGTATCAAAGTATTGTTCTTCTGTTTCCTGTTTCTCTGGGTCCGTTGGACTCTCCCGAGATTCCGGTACGATCAGCTCATGCACCTCGGGTGGAAAGCGCTTCTGCCCGTGGCGCTTGCATCCGCTCTCGGAACGGCAATCGCAATCGCTTTGAGGGTGTGACAGCCCGGATAGATCGCCCACGGGAAGAAAACAGCAGCGGCGAGGCAATCAGATGGCCACGATCAACGTGCAACGGCCCGAGCGGTTGACTCTGGCGGAGCGTTTGTATTTGCCCGCTATTCTCAACGGGCTCCGTCTTACCTGGCGACATATCTGGGGAGAACGCGTCACCCTGCAGTATCCGGAAGAAGAACGGCAGTTCAAACGAGTGTACCGGGGTGTTCACAGACTGAACAAAGATGACAAAGGCCGCGTGAAATGCGTTGCGTGTGAGATGTGCGCGGCTTCATGCCCGGCACATTGTATCACGATCAAGGCCACGGAAGTGGAGTGGCCTGAAAGGGACAAGATACCGAAAATATTTGAGATAGATGAGCTCAAATGCATCTTCTGCGGATACTGCGTTGAAGCGTGCCCCGAGGATGCGATCCACATGACGAGGCATTATCACCTCATTGCGCGGTCACGCGAAGACATGATTTTCGGCCTTGACAAGCTCCTTGCGATCTACGACGAAACCAAGGAACAGGAAGTACTGCGTGGAGTAGATTTCGGCATGACACATGCCCGCATACCTGGAAAGGAAGCGGCCAATCCCGACGAGGTGCAGAAACTCGCCTATCCTGTGGTCGGTGTGGTCACGAAAGCAGAGACGCAGCGCGCGCAGTGAAGGGACAAAGAAGGCGGGGCGTATGTCACTGGTGATTTTCATAATGTTTGGCTGTGTAGCGGTCGGCTGCGCGTTGGCAATGGTATTCGCCCGCAACCCCGTCTACGGCGCAATTGCCCTCATTGTGTGCCTTGCGGCACTCGCCGGCGAGTACTTGCTCCTCGACGCCCCTCTTCTTGCCGCTTTCCAGATCCTCGTGTACGCGGGCGCGATCATGGTTCTCTATTTGTTCGTGATCATGCTTCTGAACGTGCGGCGGGAGGAGGGATGCCGGTGGTGTACCGATTGGCGGACGTATCTCGGTTTCGCGCTTGCGGGGCTTATCGGGATCTCATTCCTGTTCAAGGCTTCGAACGTGGCACACCCTGCTCCACCTGCTGGTTTCCACGTGTATGATGTCACGGGAGTGGCATACACAATGTTCACCGACCCCACGCTCCTGTTCGTTATCGAGGCACTGGGTGTGCTGCTCCTGATGTCAGTCGTCGGGGCAATCTACCTCGGGAGAAGGTTCTCTGCCGAGGAGGAGTCGCTGCTGAAACGTGGTGAACCGGAAGCATCGAAGGGCAAAGGAGCGCCCGACGACGTTCCCTGCGGAGAAGCCGCCCCATGATCCAGACGATCCACGTTCTATGGCTCAGCACCATTCTTTTCGTCATTGGAACGGCCGGCGTTCTGGTCCGCCGTAACGCCATAGTGATGCTGATGTCAGTGGAGCTTATGCTGAACGCCGTGAATCTGGCACTCATCGGTTTTGCGCGGCAATTCCGTGACGTCACGGGACAGGTGTACGTGATTTTCATAATGACAGTGGCGGCGGCAGAAGTGGCCATAGGTCTTGCGCTTTTTGTCGCCGTATTTCGGCACAAACGCACTCTGGACACGCAGAAGATAGACCTCTTGCGGTGGTGAGTCCATCACCGTTTTTGTTGCCGAACAACAATCCGTTTTCGGACAGGTACGCGAAGAATACGTGAGAACGCCAATATGACCACCGCAATAGCACTGATACCGTTCTGGCCGCTTCTGGGCTTCCTCATCAGCATTCTTTTCGGGAAGCGGCTACGGAGTTCAAGCGCGTACCTTGCCATCGGAATGCTGGCTCTGTCGTTTCTCACCAGCGTTGCGGTATTCACGCGGTTTGCCGGCGAGCCCGCCTCGGTCCTCGTTCCCCTCTTTTCCTGGATGTCGGTCGGCGCTCTGAACATTGAGGTCAACTTCCTGGTTGATCAGCTCACGGTCGTGATGCTGCTTGTCGTAACCGGCGTCGGAACGCTCATCCACGTGTACAGCGTCGGGTACATGCACGGCGACGAACGTTACAGCCGTTTCTTCGCGTACATGAACCTGTTTGCGGCGATGATGCTGGTTCTCGTCCTCGCGGACAACTATGTCGTCATGTTCGTCGGGTGGGAAGGGGTGGGGTTGTGCTCATACCTGCTGATCGGTTTCTGGTTCGAGCGTCCGTTCGGGAGTGGCACCACAAATGATGCCGCCCGCAAGGCGTTCATCGTGAATCGTGTCGGGGATTTCGGGTATCTCCTTGGGGTGTTTCTCATCTGGACGGCGGTAGGCGGAGTGTCTTTCCAGCAGACAAGTTCCGCCGTGGAATCGGGATACGTTGCTCCCGGCATTGCCACCATTGCCACCCTTCTGCTTTTCATCGGCGCGACGGGGAAGTCAGCCCAGATCCCGCTGTACGTCTGGTTGCCCGATGCGATGGCCGGACCAACTCCTGTCAGTGCACTCATCCACGCCGCGACAATGGTGACTGCCGGCGTCTACATGGTGGCGCGCAGTCACTTCCTGTTCGATATCGCTCCGTTTTCCCAGAACGTCGTGCTCTGGGTGGGCGCCCTTACGGCGCTGTTTGCCGCAACTATGGGCGTACAGGAGAACGATATCAAAAAGATCCTCGCATACTCGACGATCAGCCAGCTTGGTTACATGTTCATGGGCGTCGGCGCGGGCGCATACGCCGCCGGGGTGTTCCACCTCATGACACACGCGTTTTTCAAAGCCCTCCTCTTCCTTGCTGCAGGCGCGGTCATCCATGCGCTTCACGGGCAACAGGACATCACCCGCATGGGCGGATTGAGGAACCGAATGCCCCTCGTGCACGGAACCTTTCTCATCGGAGCACTTGCACTCGTGGGTTTTCCCTTTACCGCCGGTTTCTTTTCCAAAGACTCGGTTCTCGCCGGAGTGTACGCTCACGGCAATTTCGCTGTGTGGTGCATCGGTGTCCTCACAGCGGGCGTGACGGCCTTCTACACGTTCAGGCTGTACTTCCTTGTGTTTTCCGGGTCTTCCCGTGAAGAAGAGGGGCGTGATCCACATGCCCCGACACCATCAATGACTTCGATCCTGCTGGTTCTCGCCGTTCTCAGTCTTGTAGGCGGCTACGTGGAGCTGCCCTTCCACGTTTTGGCCGCGTTCTCTGCGTTTCTGAGCCCTGTCGTCGGCGTGAGCAGCCCGGAAGGCATTCCAGAACTGGCCCTCATGACGACGGTCTTCCTGTTCGTCCTTGGCGGAATGGGCGCGTCGTGGGCCTGGTATGGAAGAAGAGAGCCGGACCCCATGGCTCTCGCGGCGGAGCCCGCAAATCCTTTCCTGCGCACACTCCGTCGCAAATGGTACGTGGATGAGATCTACGAGGTCGTGTTCATCCGTCCGATACGGTGGACTTCCAGGACAGTGCTGTGGCGCATAGTTGACGAATGGGTAATCCATGGATTCTTTGTCCAGTTCTGCGGAGGGTACCTGTGGAAGGCGACAGGGTTTGTGGTGAGTTTCGTGCACACGGGACGTGTCGGCAGCTACGCCTTTGGAATCGTGGTTGGTGTGCTGGTGATCATTTCTCTTATCGCCCGTTAGGCATGTAGATCGCGGGTACGAGATAACGGCATGACTTTGAGCACTCTCATCCTTCTTCCGGTGGTCGCAGCGCTCATTCTGGGGTTCCTTCCCGAATCCCGCAAGGAGCTCGTGCGGAACGTTGCGCTGGTATTCGCGCTCATGGTGTTCGCGTATTCGATGGGAATGTATTTCCAGTTTGATCCCTCCAGCCCTCGACTCCAGTTTGTGGAAAACAGGGCTTGGATCGACGCAATCGGCGCACGGTACCACCTTGGGGTTGACGGGGTAAGCATTTTCCTCGTCCTGCTGACGACACTCCTCACCCCGGTTGCGATCCTTGCCTCGTATGCAGCAATTGGCGAACGTGTGCGCATGTTCAACGCAATGCTCCTCCTGCTTGAAGCCGGCACGCTGGGGGTTTTTCTCGCGCAGGATCTTCTGCTCTTCTACGTGTTCTGGGAGGTCATGCTGGTGCCGATGTACTTCATCATCGGCATCTGGGGAAGCTCGGAAAGGCTGAAAGCGACGTTCGTTTTCGTGCTGTACACGATGGCAGGCTCGGTACTGATGCTTGTGGCGATCGTCGCACTGGCAATTGTGAATGCACAGAACGTGGCTGCGGCCCTTTCGGCACCCGGCGCTTACATGGGGTACGTGTCATTCGACATCTCCTCGATCAGAACCGAGCTTCTGACCGGCACTCAGCAGATCTGGCTTTTCGCTGCGTTTTTCCTTGCCTTCGCGATCAAGGTACCGTTGTTCCCGCTCCATACCTGGTTGCCACTTGCTCACACCGAGGCGCCCACGGCCGGATCGGTAATTCTTGCGGGAGTGCTGCTGAAAACAGGTGGGTACGCAATAATCCGTTTCTGCCTCGGGCTGTTTCCGGAAGCCGCTACCGTCTACGCACCCTACATCAACACTCTGGCAGTGGTGGGCATCGTGTACGGAGCCCTTGTTTCGCTTGTCCAGGAGGACCTGAAAAGACTCGTTGCCTATTCCTCGGTAAGCCACATGGGATTCATACTTCTGGGCGTGTTCTCCTTCACGCAGGAAGGGATGGCGGGTGGAATCGTGCAGATGGTAAACCACGGCATTTCCACCGGCGGCCTGTTTCTCTGCGTCGGCATGCTGTATGAACGGTCACACACCCGGAAACTTGATGAGCTGGGGGGCACAGCGACAGCGATGCCGATGTTCGCAGGCCTGTTTCTTGTTATCACACTTTCCAGCGCCGCACTTCCGGGATTGAACGGGTTTGTCGGCGAATTCCTGGCGCTCGCCGGTGCGTTTTCGAATAAGGCCACGCGCTGGTTTTCCGTGGTCGGAGCAACCGGTACGATCCTCGCCGCGGCGTACCTTCTCTGGATGTTTCAGCAGGCTATGTATACTGCGAAACCAGGTGCCTGGGTCAAACGCACATGGGGAGACCTCACAGTTCGTGAAGTGCTCGTGCTTCTTCCTATCGTTCTTTCCGCAGTGGGAATCGGCGTGTATCCGGCGCCCCTTCTGAAACCGATCACCGCATCCAGCCAACTCGTTCTTCAAAGGATGAATCTTCGTCCGAACGGCCCCATCCACGCCATCCCGTCCGGCGTGGACGACCTTGCGACAACCTCCCCTGATCTGCCGGAGGAGGGCCGATGATTTCCGCTTCCGATATTGCCGTTTTGCTGCCCGAGATCGTGCTGGTTGCGGGAGCCGTCGTCCTCCTGATGCTCGACGCGTTCTCTCCACGAATCACGCGCAGATTCGGCGCATTGCTGGCATCAGTCGTGCTTTTCGCGGCACTGCTTGCCGTTCAGCAGGGCGAACCGAGCAGGGTCCCCGCGTTTGGCGTGCTCCTCAGCGACGCGTTCACGGATATGGTGGCCGTTTCCGTGTTGTTGTTCGGTTTCGTCGCGGTGATCTCGGCGTGGGGTTACCTCGAGGAACGAGGGCTGGCTTCTGGCGAGTTCATGGCGGCAATGCTGGCCACATCCGCCGGAATGATCCTTATCTCCCGCTCAAGTCATCTCATGGTGATCTTCGTTGCACTGGAAATTCTGTCCATCGGCCTTTACATGCTGATTGGCTATGACAGAACTGACGCCTTAAGCGCGGAAGCCGGGCTGAAATACTTCATTCTCGGCGCGTTTGCGTCCGCCCTTTTTCTTTTCGGCGCAGTCCTGCTCTACGGCGTTACCGGAACGATGCAGCTTACGCTGGAACAACTGCCGTTTCACGCAAGGGCTGGTCAGGTCGGAATTGCCCTGTGCATTGCGGGACTGGGGTTCAAAATTTCGGCTGCCCCGTTTCACCTCTGGACCCCGGACGTGTACCAGGGAGCACCCACGCCGGTAACTGCGTTCCTGTCCTCAGCTTCAAAAATCGCCGCCTTCGCGGCCCTGCTTCGAATAGTCCTGCCTTCCTTTTCACCGTTTGCGGAAGGATGGCAAGCCGTGTGGGTAGCGCTCGCGGCGCTCACCATGTTCGTCGGCAACGTTGCGGCGCTCGTTCAGGAGAACCTGAAACGCATTCTCGCGTATTCCAGCATCGCTCACGTCGGGTTCATGCTGATGGCGCTCGCAGGGGGCGTAACCGTTGGCCTTGTGGGGACTGAAGGGCTTCTGTTCTATCTCCTGGCATACGCAGTGAGCGCTGCAGGGGCATTCGCTGCCGTAGCCGTAATCCCGGGTTCGCCGGATATCCACACCATTCGCGGTCTGGCAAAATCCCACCCTTCGATGGCAGCACTCTTCGCGTTGTTTCTTCTCTCGCTTGCCGGGGTGCCGCCCCTTGTTGGCTTTCTCGGCAAGCTGTACGCCTTCCGTTCCGCCGTGGATGCCGGGATGTACAAGCTTGCGGCGTTCGCAGCCTTGAACACAGCGATGGGAATGTATTATTATTTGCGGATCATTGTGCGGATGTACATGGAGCAACGCGCAGAACCGTCGGCGTTTGTCGTCCCCCAGGTGGCATACCCGATACTCGTATTGGCAGGTCTTGTAGCTGTGCTTCTCGGGTTGTTTCCGGACCCGGTTCTGGTGCTTGTCAGGCAATCCGCGGAAGCAGTGGTCCCGCTCGCCAGGGCGCCCGTTGCGTTCTAAAAGCCTGAGCGGCGCTTGACCGATTGGTGAGTTCCGAAGTTGCAGTCTCTCAAACTTTCTCCTTTGTTCCCGGGGCAGACCCGGATTGAGTAGTGATCATCGCTACACCCCCATGTGAGGAAACGGAAAAGTGCTCCCTTTTAACGAACAGATGGACCTTATCCGCCGCGGCGTTGCCGAAATCGTGTCGGAAGATGAACTCGCGCAACGAATTTCGGAAGCCGTGCGAAGTGGGAAACCGTTGCGGATCAAATACGGCATTGACCCTTCCGGCAAGGACGTGCATATCGGTCACATGGTCCCTGTAAGCAAGATGCGCGACTTCCAGGATGCGGGACACCTTGGCGTGCTTATCATCGGTGATTACACCGCCCAGATCGGAGACCCGACAGGACGGAACGAATCGCGGCCGTCTCTTTCGAAAGACCAGGTCCTCGCGAACGCGGCCACCTATGTTGACCAGTTGATGAAGGTGCTCGACCCTGACAAAACAGAGGTGCGCTACCAGTCCGAATGGTTTGAGAATTTCTCTCTGATCCAGATGATTCAACTGGGGCAGCAGTTCACCATGGCTCAGATGTTGAGCCACGAGACATTCGCGAAACGGCTCGAAGAAGGGCTTCCTCTCGCGATGCACGAACTTATGTACCCGATGCTGATGGCGTACGACTCGGTCGCCGTTCAGTCGGATGTGGAGCTCGGAGGAATGGAACAGCGCTTCAATATCCTTCAGGGCAGGGATCTGCAGCGCGCGATGGGTCAACGGCCGCAGATTGCCGTTCTTTCCCCCATGTTGCGGGGGTTGGATGGCGGTCCGAAAATGGGGAAAAGCCTGAACAATTACATCGGGGTGAACGATTCACCGGCAGATATGTTCGGGAAAATCATGTCCATACGAGACGATCTGCTCATTGATTACCTTACGCTGGCAGCGGGAGTTTCGCAGGATGCAGTCCGCGCCGCGGAGGCGAGACTCCGGCGCGGAACGAACCCGATGGAGATCAAACGGGAACTGGGACGCGCTGTTGTACAACGGTACCACGGTGCGCAAGCGGCAATTGCAGCAGAGGAAGAGTTCCTCGGCGTGTTTTCGCGTCGCGATCAGGTACCGGAAGACATGCCCGAATTCACTCTGGACGAGAACCCTGTGCGCATCGTCGACATCCTGGTGAAAACGGAATCCGCACCCTCCATGTCGGAGGCGCGCCGCCTCATTCAGCAGGGCGGTGTAACGCTGGACGGGTACCGAGTGAGTGATGTCAACGCGGAGATATTTGTCAAAGACGGCGCCATCCTCAAAGTAGGCAAACGCCGGTACGCGAGGTTGCGGCTCCAGGCGTAGCAACAGCCGATCGAAAAGCGAACGAGGGCGTGAAACGAACCTGTTTCACGCCCTTTTCAGCCTCTCGTGACGCAACCCACGCCCGGCGAATCAGATGGACGTCCACCCCCCGTCAGCCATGATGGCGGCACCCGTCACATACGAGGCGGCGTCAGAAGCGAGAAACAGGGCCACGGCAGCAAGTTCCTCGGGAAATCCGCTGCGCCCCAGACACGTCTTGACGTCCATAATGCTGCCCGGTGGGACTTCTTTGGGGTGGTTCTCGCGAGGCCTCACATCACCGGGGCACAGGGCGTTGCACCGTATCCCCTTGCGCCCGTAATCCCGCGCGATTGACCGACAGAGCTGGATCACTCCTCCCTTCGCTGCACAGTATGCGGCCGTTCCGGCGAGCGACACAACTCCTGCCACAGACGACGTGTGAACTATCGAGCCCCCGCCTGCTTTGATCATCTCCGGAATGACGGCACGCGAGCAATAGAAAACCCCGTTCAGGGTCACCGCAAGGGTTCTGTCCCACACTTCGTCCGTCATGGTGTCCACCACTCCGCCGACGCTGTAGAACGGGTTTGTGTGAAGCACGTGGATCGCGCCGAACTCGCTCACCGTCCGGGATACGAGTTCCGCAACGTTTCGGGTGTCCGACACGTCACAGTGAACAAAGAGGCCGTTGTTGCCCTCGGATCGAATGGTGGCCGCTACCTGCTCACCCTTTTCGTCAACTATGTCCCCGATAACTACGTTCGCCCCTTCCCGAGCGAACAGAATCGCAGAGGCGCGGCCGATACCGCTTGCACCTCCGGTCACGATCGCAGTTTTCCCTTCGAGTTGCCCCATATGCAGCTCTCTCACTGGCCAATAACGTTGTCCGAATCACCCTTCGTCAGAGTAACCTATGGGTTTGTACCCCTCGCCGGTTTTCCCGGGGCGTCTGTGGCCATAAGCACGAATGGGTGGAGTTTCATACGATCGATACGGAATGGCAAGATAGGGAGTGGAAATACGGGCGCCGCCCTTTGCGCACGATTCCATAACTGCCGAAATGACGCCTGTAGTTATCGCTGTGCGTTCGACTGGATACTGCGGTACGCCGGTGACGAACATCCGTTCTATGTTTCGCGAGAGATACCCGAAATGGGAAAACGGCGGCCCGTATTCAAGTGCGAACTCCGTGGCAACAACCTTCCCGTCCACGCGACCGGCAAATGCCCAGTCCACGATGTATCCGTCCAGCATGATCACGGTAGCCCGCAGACCACCGAAGTATTCGATGACAAACGCGAAAGGAGTTGCGCATCCGGACCGCGGCGGCTCGTCCTTTTTCGTGAACACAGTCTTCAAAGCCGCTTCAAAAAGGTCCTGCGACCAGACGCCGTTTTCTCCCGCTTTCCACACGTCGTCGCCGCGGAGGCAGGTAACCGCCTTCACACCCGTCTCTCCACCCCGCCGGCGTTCTACCATGCACTGCAGAGTTTCGACGGTGTGGTATCCATACGCTTCCAACGGCCCGTACCCCAGCGCGATGGCATCCGTAAGATCGCAATCCAGATCCAGTTCCAGTTCCGGTTCGCGCCATCCGACTGGCAGCGATGATCCCGCCATAAGGGGCACATTCAACTGTTTTGCGCGTTCCAGCATCCACCCTGCGTCCGGCCAGTTGTACGACAGGTGCTTGTCTACGAACACGGGAACTGATTTCTTCGTTTCTGCGAATACCCCGCAAATCTGCTCGAACAACGCGCGGCGGGGGTACATCTGACGGTCCCATTCGTCTCGCGGATAATCACCATGTTCTCCGATGAGAAGCACTCCATCCACCGCGAGGTCGCTTCCACCGAGGGTCAACGCTGCTCGAATGCTCTGGAACACCGGCACGCCATGCTCTTTTGCTTTGCCCAGCCCGATGTCGTTTGGAGCAATCTGATCGAGCCACATGCTGACAATTCTCGCCTGCGGCGGAATTACTCCTTCATCAGAGGGAAACCCTTCGAGGAAACGGGTTACAATCACGTCTGCATGCGAGTTCGGGAAATAAATAGTGATGATCGCGGCAACTCTGGGGTTTTCCGGCATGGCTGTACCTCCTTTGGCGACATGTAGGATAGGGCGGCAACTGCCTTCGGCGCAAGTCGGTACCACCGCGGGAGTGGTGTTTTCCGTCCGCACGCGGTACGTTTCCATTGGAGGGAATGATGAGTTTCACGGAAACGTTGCGCCACATAACCCCTGCGGCCGGTATTCTGGGGCTCATCGCGCTGTGGATTCTCGCGATGCTGTGTGGCATGTCATATTTCTCGTCGAAAATGCCCGACGCCCCCTCGCCAGCGCGATGGAAGCCAGCCATCGCTCGAACAGGGATGGTCGCGTTCATGGCGCTTGTAGGAATCCTGGTTGCTCAGCGCAACGGCGTTTGGCCGGACTACCATCTTCTTGTCGGTCTTGTGGGAGCAGCCGCAGGACTTCTGGTGGATTTGTTGTGGCGGGTCTTCACGTCGCGTGTCACGTGAGTGAGGTGTGTGCGGCGCGAAATTGGCCCGCGGGGATGGTCGAATTCCAGACTGGAGATTAGAACAATGAAGCGTCGTTCTTTGGCGTGGTGTCTGTTGGCCGGATTGGCGGTGTTCACGGGCTGTGATAGTACGAATCCTCCTCAAACTGGTCGAATACACGGGAGGATAATCTCAGGGGCAAAAGCACGTCCGGACACGGGAACGGTGCAGGTTTCCCTGTTTGTCGCGTGGGATACGACGAAGGGGCTTGCGACTGAGGCCGCAGGAGGGCCCCCGTCGTTCGCGAGTGCGTACATCGCGCCAGGAACGAACGAATATGTCATTGAGAACATCACGTTCGGCACGTACGCCGCACTTGCAGCGTCCTGGCGCGATACCACCATGACGGGAGCGGCCGCGACAACCACAATCGGCGCGTACGGAGCCGACCCACAGGCTGGTGACAACACGCCGCTCTCCATCACCGTGAGTGGAAGCCAGCCGGATCTTGAAATAGACATTCCCGTCGATTACTCGCGCGCCAAAGTCTCAACCGGACCTACCGGCAGCATTTCCGGAACTGTCACGCTTTCCGGAGCATGGCCCGCAAAAACCATATATCTTGTTGTGATGCCTGCGAACAGAATCGGTCCTCCCCCCGCGTTTGCCGCGATGGGTCAACCGGTCACCATGGTCGCGCTCCCGCAATTTTCCGGCTCCAGGGCTTACACAATCCCTAACGTGCCTTACGGGCAGGGGTATGCGGTCGCTGCCTACACGTTCACCCCCCCGATGACGCTGGGGTTCATCGGCGCGTACGGTGTGGACCTACCCACGGATGCAACGCTCGACTCGCTCACCGTGGGCAATGGCGGCGCGATAGACCTGCGTAACATCAATTTTGCCATCCGTCCCTGACATTCCTGCCATGGATTGGTTCACGAACTCGGTACGCGGTCGCTTGGTGCTGACCTCGGGGGTAATTGTCTTATTACTCTCGCTCCGCTCTGTCGGTGCAGCGGAGCTCGCGGGAAAGGTGACGAACGAGCAGGGTACCCCGCTGCCGTACGCTCCGGTGCAGGTGCGCCCGGACGAGTCATCATCCCCGGCGTTCGGCGTCAATGCCGACTCGACCGGCGTGTTCGTGATTAGAAACCTCTCCCCGGGCAGGTACCTGATCTCCGCTGATTACGTGGGCCACGACCCCTGGCGCGAGATGATCGACCTCCGGGAACCGCTGCGACGAGTAGAAATAGTCCTTCGAACCAGGCCGATTCGCGGGCAGGATATCGTGGTGACCGCGGTTCGCCGCCTGGAGGCAACGACCGCTGCGTCGGTATCCGTATCCCTGGTAACGGACGACGCGTTGGAGTATCGTGGCGTTCGCTCACTCGACCAGGCGCTGGAAACCCTTGACGGGCTGCAGGTGTTTCGGTCCCACAGTGTTGCAACGAATTCGGTCAGTATCCGAGGCTCTTCGGACGTGCTTGGTGGGGGCGTAGGGAACAGAGTCCTTCTGCTTGTCGACGGTCGCCCGGCCCTTAACACCGACTCTGGTGGGCAGTCATGGAGTCTCGTTCCAATAGGTGCGGTGGAGCGGGTGGAGGTTGTAAAAGGGGCGTTCTCCGCGCTCTATGGTTCGTCTGCAATGGGCGGGGTAATAAACCTCATAACCCGCGATCCACTGGGGGCTCCCGAGACGAGATTCGTTGCCCGTTACGGCGCCTTCGAAAAGCCACCGGCGTGGATGCAATACCGTTCGGGCCTGGCGGATTTCTCCGAAACGTCGGTGCTGCACTCCGATCACAGAGGCTCGACTGGGTATGTGGTGTATGCCGCCCACAACAGGTCGGACGGTCACCGCGAATCGTCGGATTACTCCGTCTGGCAAGCCTACGGGAAGGTCGCGCACACCGTCTTTCCGGGTGTTGAGATCGGAGGAAGCATGGGCGGCGGACGGTCTCATGCCGGGTATCCTCATCGATGGAAAAGCCTCCTGGAGCCGCTGAAAGTCCCTGATGAGAAGAAACAGGACCGGCAGAACAAGGGGTGGTGGAATCTTGACGTGACAACAAAAGCCGGCACCCTCGAACATGGGCTCTGGAACGCCGGCCTGTACACCTATGGGATGGAGTCTGCCACAAAGCAGCCGCTTGCCAGGTTGAGCAGTTCCGTCACGTCGCAAAGAATGGGCAGCCGGGTGCAATGGCAGAAGCAGATGGCCGGATTTATCACCCAAACATTCGGGGGAGAAGGTTCGCTGGACTTCGTGCGCTCAGATAGCGTTCTCTACGGGAACCGATCGGCGCGCAACGCGGCTCTTTTCTCCCTCTCCGAAGTTCTTTTGTCCACCGGACAACGGCTGGATTTCGGTATTCGGGGCGACTACACCTCGCTGCCGGGAAAAACCACCGAAACGTTGGTCAACCCGAAACTGGGCCTTACGATTCCGGTGGGGAGAACGTTTTTCGTTCGGGCCTCGGTCGGAAGGGCCTTTCGATCCCCCAGTATCGCCGAGAGATATCTCGTGTTGGAACCGGCAGGAGGGACAGAATTCGCTCCCAACGATTCGTTGCGCCCGGAAAAGATGAAATCATACGAACTGGGTTTGACGCACGACCTTTCGCCGGTGTTAAAAATGGACGTCGCCGCGTTCGTGAACGATTACGATGACTGGATCTACTGGCGGGAACTGCCCGTGCAGACCGACGGGCGCTACCGATTTCAGGTGGCCAATCTGTTGAAAGTGCGAATGAGCGGGGTGGATGCGCAGGCAACGCTGGAACCGTTTCAGGGATTTTCTCTCGCGCTCAATTACCTGTATCTGCGAGCCGAGGACCGAACGACGGGACGAAGCAACCCCACGATTCCGTACCGTCCACGCCACACGTTCTCGGGTGTCGTGGTATTTACCCACGGAAAATTGCGAAACACGGTGGTTGTTCGAGGAAGGAGCCGCGTGGAAGAAGAGGTCTTCGCGGCATACCAGGTTGATGCTCCGCACGGCTTCGTGCTGACACACCTGCGAACCGACTACTCGCTGCGTCGCTGGCTCACCTTTTCGTTCGAAACAAACAACCTGTTCAACGTGCAGTATGAGGAGATGGCTCGCTTCAGAATGCCCGGGCGGTCCTTCTCCGTCGGTCTGACGATGAAACGATAGTGCTCCGCGCTTTGACGAACGTGTGACTGAAGCCGTCGCACAGCTCAAAGACACCGGAGTCGTCCGGATGGCTCCAACACCGAAGCAAAAGACGCGGAGAGGTGACCTATTTTGCCCTCTCCGCGTCGTAAGCTGTTCAAGGCTCAGTGCTCCACCTGCCGTCGGTGCGCCTCAATATCGTATCCATTATCCCGCATGCTTTTGATAAACGTCTGCTCTTTTTTCAGCACATCGTCTATTGCCGCCGGCATGTCGTCAAGCACCTCCGCCGGAATACTGACGACACCGTTCATGTCGGCGTGGAGAATGTCACCCGGATTGACCACGAGCCCGCCAACCTCCACCGGTATGTCAGCCTTGCCAACGTCAATCCAGCCATGGGAGACCACGACGTATTCGCTCCACGTCTTCATTCCCATCGCTTCAAGGGCTTCAAGGTCCCGTACCGCGCCGTCAGTGATGATTGCTCGAGCGCCAAGGACCTGTACCTGCGTGCCGACGATTTCGCCCCAGTGAGATGACCATCCTTTGCGGTGGCAGGTGTCCTTCACCACACAGATCGCCGGCTTGGGAGACTCGTGGATCGACTCCAGCCATTTGAACCGTTCCCTTGGATCCGGCGGGAAGTTCTCATCGTACTCGACTATGGTGCAGGTCGTGGCATACCCCACGATACGCCCCATATGGGGAAACCGGCACACAATCTGGGGCCCCATGTATCCCTCGCGACGGGACCGAACCTTGAACCGCTCAATCGCATTGGAGATGGTCGGGCTGTCCACCGATTCCAGCTTGCGTATCAGTTCCGGCGTGAGCTGACCTTTTGCCATTGCACAACTCCTTTCAACGAAGGTTGGGGATATTCAGGACACCAGCACCTCGTCTCCCACTTCGGCAATCCAGTTTCTGGTCCATTCAACTGCTTCAAAATCCTGGTCGAGCAGGTAATTTGTCAGAAACATCAAGCTATCGATTCTACCCCTTTTGAGCCATTCGAGCCCAAGTCTGCACTGATGTTGCATGAGGTCGAGTGGCATCGGCGCGCGATCTCCATAGTCCCAGAGATAAAGGCCAAGTGAACGCCTTTTGTCGGGAACGAGTCGCTCAAGTTTCTCAAGATTCGCTTCCAGGTGGGGCAATTCCCGCCCCCACCACTCCCAGAAACTCACGACGTCGAACATGTTCAGGTGCTCGACCACCGGCAGATCAAGCTGGTGTCGGTACAGCACTGCCCAGAGATCGAGCGTTCGGTGAGGGAGAACCAGCTTTTCACGAATTCGCGCGAGTTTCTCAATCGAATGGACGGCATACCCGTCCTCCGGCTTCCCGTTGAAGAAGTCATCCATGAAAATGCCGGTGATGTTCGGGAAACGGCACGCAAGGTCGCACAGCATGTCGAGTTCCTTGCCCCGTGCCCACCCGGTGACGCCGCCGGAGTCAACGATGGACCAGACGACCTCCCTCAGGGGGCGCATGATACGGAGGTACGGCTCAAGGGGCGGGTAGGGGCCTTCGCGCGATACGATCATTGCGAGGCGCTCGACCCCCAGGTAATACGCGCCCTCTACCGGGGTAACGCGGGTAATCGGGATGTTGTAGTACGTGTCGTCGCACGCCTGTTCGACGGCAAATAACCAGAGTTTGTCCTTTACCCTCACCACGCTGACACTCCCTCGCGTGTGATCGGCAATAGCGCCTGTTCCCCGAAAAAACCACTGTGAACGGAAACTTGTGCAAAATGGTACTCGCCGGTTGAAGAAAGGGGCAAGCCAACGCACAAACCGCGAGGCATGGACACAATAAGCCCTCGCACTGTAAACTACAAAGGAGCGCGTGGAGCGTTTTCCCGATCGTTGCCATGGAGGACTCAATGCCGGTTGAGTTGTGGGATCGCGCGCAGTGGCAGGAGTTTTCTGCGGCCCGCCCCTCGCCTTTTTTTTCCCAGACCGCATGGTTCGAGCCGACCTGCCGGCTGATGAGTGCAGAACCTCTGTATCTCGCGGCAATCTCGAGGAACAACCCGGCTCTCTGTGTCTCTCTGGCGAGGAAGAAACGGTTGGGGCAGACCCTTATGCTCACCCCGGCAATTGCACCGTATTCCGCGTGGATCGAAAACCTCCCCGACGACCTTGCACCGGAGCGGCGAGAAGCCAGGCGGTTGGAGGTGATGGGGGAGCTTGCGGAGTCGTGTGAACAACATGCCGCATACTGCAGGATCGTTCTGCCGCCACAGGTTGTCGACGTCCGACCATTCCTGTGGCGGGGCTGGCGCACAGAAGTGCGGTACACGTACAAGATCCCGCTTGAAAACGGGGCACACCCCGTTTTCCGACAGAATGTGAGGAGGAACCTTCGCGACGCGCGTGAGGCGAATCTCAGAACCGAGTGTCTTACCGGCGAACAGGCGCACCGGGCGCTGAGAGAAACAGTGGCGGCAACATTCCGGAGGCAGGGAGAAGCCCCTCCACTTCCTGCAGAAGCGTGGGACGATTACCTCGGGCTCCTCTCGGCCTGCGACCACGTTACCACGATGGGGGTTTTCCATGGCGATTCGGTTCTGGCTGCCATAGCGATCGGGTTCGACCCACCTACTGCCACCGGCGCGGGCCAATCAGCGTATGAACTCATCGCGGGGACTACCGACGAAGGCGTACCCGTGGGAGCCAGCGCGATGGCCCTCTGCAGCGCGTTTGAATTCGCATCCGGGAAAGTGGGCGAGTTCGACTTCGCCGGAGCGAATATGGAGACGATTGCGCATTACAAACGCGGTTTCGGGGGAACCCTCACTCCCTACCTCGCCGTGGAATGGTCGCGCTCACGTACCGCTTCGTTTGTCGCGAAAACCGCGCCGACATGGAAGCACAGGCTTCGTGCTTTGCTCGCGAAGGGGCCGAGATGAACGCACGTAACGGCGGTGGCATCGCAGTCGACATGGTTGTGTACAACGACCTCAGGCACGACGCCCGTGTTTTCAAGGAGGCGACGTCGCTTATCGCCGCCGGTTACGACGTCCGCGTCATCGGAATGGAAACTCCGCGCACCGCGCCGTTGATTGGCTGGGAAGAGGTACCTTTCGAAAGACTCCCGGTGGGAACATCGGACTCGCTGCGCATCAGGTACGCGTGTTTCTGGCGGCGCGCATTCGGGGCGTTGATGAAACGCAGAGCCCGGATCATCCACGCCCATGACCTCGACACGCTGTTTCCAGCCTGGTTGGCAGCTTCGCTGACGCGCGCACTGCTCGTACACGACGCCCATGAACTCTGGGTGGAGCTCCCCAGTCTCGTGGGCAGACCGGTCGTTCGCGCCGCGTGGCAGGGGTTCGCGAAAACGCTGATCCCCCGATGTGATGCCGTGATAACGGTATGTGAGGGTATTGCGGAGGAACTGCGCTCCCGATACGGTGCCAGCGCGGTCGTGCTGCGCAATCTGCCGAAGAAGATCGGCCCCGTTGAACCGGCGCCGATTCGCGAGATGACGGGGTGTCCCCTTTCGCGTGTGCTTGTCCTTTACCAGGGTGGTTTCCTTCCGGGGCTGGGTATAGAACGGGCGATTGACGCCATGACTTTTCTTCCTGACGCGCACCTTGTCCTCATCGGGGCAGGGCCGCTGAGGGAAACCATGGAGCGCCGCGCCGCGGCGTCGCCGGCAAGGGAGCGGATAAGCTTTCTCGACGCCGTTCCGTTCAGGGATCTGCCTCCGTACACGGCAGCGTGCGACGTTGGGCTGTTCCTGGGCGAGTCCGCCGGCCTGAACCTGCAGCTTGCTCTGCCCAACAAGCTGTTTGAGTACATTGCGGCGGGAGTCCCTGTAGTGGCGACTGGTTGGCCAGAGATCCGACGGGTGGTTCGGGAGTACGACGTCGGTGTCCTGGTTGAGCCGGGATGCGACCTTGAGGCGGTCGCGAACGCGATACGGACGGCCGCCTCCCATAGAGAACGGTTATCCGCGAACTGCGTGAAAGCCGCGCGCGAGCTTACCTGGGAGCGCGAATCCGGCCGCTTGCTTGAGGTGTATGCCAGGCTTTCCGCCCGCAACTCCTCCCCGGAGAACACGAACGATGGCTGAGATAACCGTTCTCATGCCAACGCATAACCGGCCGGAGCATGTTACCGCGGCGCTGGAAGCACTCGCGGGGCAATTCGAGAGAGAAGTGCCGTTTTCGGTCGTTGTGGTAGATGATGGGTCGGTTCCAGCAGTTGAGCTGGATCCCGGGTTGTACCCGTTCCGACTGATTCTCCGCCGACTGGAGAAAAACTGCGGACGTTCGGCCGCGAGAAATGCCGGGC
Organism: Candidatus Latescibacterota bacterium; assembly: GCA_022706085.1. Classification (GTDB taxonomy): domain Bacteria; phylum Latescibacterota; class MWCZ01; order MWCZ01; family MWCZ01; genus MWCZ01. Next base: position 145,614 of record JAKJDF010000004.1, read on the forward strand.
TGGCTCTCGTGGATAGCCCGCTGGTGGTTTTTCTCGACGATGACATGAGGGTCCTTCCGGGTTTCATACGCGCCTTCCGGGAGGCAATGGACCCGGCGGAACGGGCGGTCGGGTTGGGAAGCGTTTGTTTCCACCCCGACGTTCCGCGCGATGCACTGACACGTTACCTTGAAACTCGCGGCATTGCAAAACTGCGGGCCAACGAACCGATACCGTTCAGGTATTTTTTGACCTATAACTCTGCGGTGCCGACGTTTCTTCTGCGCGAAGTTGGGGGCTTCAGTGAACGAGTGCGCGCCTGGGGAGGCGAAGACATTGAACTGGCGTGGCGGTTGCAGAAACACGGAGCGCGGTTCGTCCGTGTGCCGCAGGCGCGCGCGTATCACGCTCACAGGCGGCGCCTGGAGGATGTTCTCTCCCTGTCCGAATCGTTCGCGAGGGAGTGCATGCCCGTTCTTTTTGACGAAGACCCTGTCTTCATCACGCAGCTCCGCGCAGATCTGCTCGGCCCGAATCAACACGCGGGAAAAAGCTGTTGGAAACGCGGCGCAATTCGATTTTTGACGACACCGGGGATTTCGCATCGTGTGGAAGTGCTCGTGAAGCGACACCTCGGCGCGCGCTGGCCGATGTGGGTTTTCGACTATCTGATAGCGTCGGCATGGCGGCGAGGGCTGGATCAGGCCTTTGCGCGACGCGAGGTACGCGAATGACTGCACCGCGGTTGCGAACCGTCATTGTCATTGCGCTGCTATTCTGCGGATGCGGAGGATACCAGCTCGAATCGGGTCTCCACGCACTCCCGCCGACGCGCGCGGCGCACCTTGTCTTCGTGCGTTCATTTGGGCAACGCGGTTCGTCATCCGGATGTTTCCGTCAACCGCAGGGGGTCGCGTGTGCGTCATTCGGGCACTGGTACGTCGCGGACACAGGGAACGACCGCATACAGGAGTTTGACGGCGAGGGGCGTTACGTTCGCGAAATCGGCGGGTTCGGGTGGAGCGACGGCCAGTTCAACCGCCCGGCGGGCATCGCGGCAGGCCGCAATCTCGATATCTGGGTGGCCGACACGTACAACCGGCGTCTGGTGAGGCTGGGCGAGGACCTCGTCTGGGCGGGCGTGATCAACAAAGACGAGGAAGGCGGCCCGCTCGGATATCCGAACGGCATCGCGCTTAACGTTGACGCCAGTATCTGGTGCACCGACACCGATGCGGATCGACTCATCCGGCTCTACCAGGAAGCCCCGTCAGAACTGGGAACGCGCATCCAGTCAACCGGAATACTCTCCAACCCCGCCGGGGTGGCGTGCGGCCCCGACGGGACCATCGTGGTTGCAGATACCGGGAACGACAGGATCGCATTGTTTGACCGCTTCGGGACACTTCTGCGCACCTGGGGAGAGGGGATTCTTCTGCGTCCCCGGGGCGTGAATGTCACTCCACAGGGGGACATACTGGTTGCGGACACCGGGAACAACCGGCTGGTATTCCTCAACCGGATGTATCACCTTATAGGTGAACACGGGATGCGCGGAAGCGAATACGGCCAGTTCCTGGAACCCTGCAGCGTGGCAAGTGACCCCGCCGGAAACGTTTTGTGGGTGGCAGACACGGGAAACAACCGGGTGCAGGTTTTCCGGATCATTCGAACCGCCGAGTAGAGCCTTTGAAGCCGCTTCCTCAGAGTCCCTGCTTCGTGTGCGATTTTGCGAGCATGCCTTCGAAGACGGCCGCCCCTTCCCGGAACAGATTTAGAACGGTGGCGCGCTGCTGCTTGTTGTGGAAGCGTCCCTTCGCATTGACCCAGTCAACTGAGCCACGGACCGCATCTGCGAAGAACCGGGCGGCTTCTTCCCGTGCCGGGGAAGGAGCGCCCGTTTGGACGTAAACCGGACTCGTGTGCGCAAAGACGGCCTGATTGAAGCTGTCGCGGGCATTGCCTGAGCAGCGGACAGCAATCCACCCGTCGGTTTCCGGGAGCACTGTCTGAACAAACGATCCCTCCCGGCTACCACCTTCGAACTCCTGCCGCGCGATCACCAGACCATCGCGGACTATCTCTACGGCCTCAATCGGGTGGAAAGAACGCCACTCGGCTTTCACTTCCAGGGCGCGTTTTGAGGTGCAGGGCAGAAACGCCCCCGGCCCGTGACCATCCACGGAAAGGAGCAAAGCCGGACCATTCGTAATGAATGTCTGACCCTTCTTCAATGCTGCCAGCCAGGTGTCGTATGAAAACTCTATCCCGGTGCAGGCGTACACACGGTTATTTGAACAGACGAACCAGTCGCTTCCGGTGCTCGCCGGCAGATGGAATCCGCAGTTGAGCATTTTGTACCACAAGTCGTACTCCGGGGTCATCCAGTATGGATCAAAAAGGTTCAGCGCGTCCAGCTTGCCCAACGCGGCTGCCACCGGAGCTTCCATACCGAGGCCATTGTGGCACCACACCACTATCCCGCCCTGCCGGTGCGCGTCGTCGCAGGCCCAGCAGAGCGGAGGATAGTCCGGGCTGAAATCGTTTACGAGCATACCGCGACTGACCGGTTCCACCTGATCATGTATCCGGAACACGAGCAGGTGACCGTACCCGAAAGGTCCCTCCCAGAGGTTGTGACGGACCTCTTCTCCCACATCCACTACATGATGTGCGGTGCTAAACTCGGTGAATGCGCCGAGAGGAAAACGGTTCGACGCGTACGGGAGGTCCCACCGCTGGAGAATGCTCACCACCGTGACGACGAAGTCATTCACGTGTGGTTCAAGGCGAAGCCGCTCATACGGCTGTTTTTCGTTCTGATCGTAGTGGATGTGCGTGTTGCCCGGGTACCAGCCCATACGTGGGAGATCAACCCATCGCCTCAGTTCCAGTGCGACGTCGAGGTCGCCTTTCCAGGGGACATTGAGGTTTTTCATCAGCGGCTCGTACTCAGTACCGCGTTCCACAACAATGCGACATGGGCCACCCTTTACCGGAACGGAGAACTCCCCGTTGCAGTAGAACGAAACCAGCCCATTCCCCACCTTGAGGACCGCACCATCGGGCGTTTTTACTCCGCCCTCGCAATCGACTACGCTGACTTTCGCCTCGCGGAGTTCGCCGTTCGCCGCGTCAGTGATGCGCCCGTGCAATGTCGGCATTGTCCACCTCCCTGCGGTGATGCAGAAGCCTTTTGAGATAGTATCGTTAACGGCCCGCTCCGGACAAAATGAGACTGGAGGCACAGAACGGTCTTGTCAGATTTCACAAACCGTATATCTTTGTGAACTGGAGCACACTCTCACCAATGACAGATCGTCCCCGAACGCCGCGGGTGCATGCTGTGGCCAGACACAAAACCATCCTTGTCGTAGATGATAACCCGTCCATGCGGGCGATTCTGGCCATCTGGCTGAACAGGTTCGTTCATCTTCCCTTCCGCCTTCGCGTGCTTACGGCGCGGGACGGCGAAGAAGCGTGGCGAATACTGTGCGTTTCCCGAGTGGATCTCCTGCTTGCCAATCATCATATGCCACAAACGCCGGGCACCCAGCTGATCCGCCGGGTGAAATCGAGCACGCGGCTGCGGAATGTCCCGTGTGTACTGGAAAGTATCGGGGAACTCCCGGGCCTCGCCGCCGAAGGACTATCCTGCGGCGCAGATTTCGTTATTTCCCTCCTGAACAACGACAAATCTGATCTCGAGTTCGTGCTTGCGACGGCGCTTGGAGTTTCGCCGCACATGGAAATCGATTTGGGGCGCAACCCGCACGAATCCGTTCTAACGCCGCAGTGGTGGGCCACCTCGTGGAACAGCTCCCCCTTGTGATATCCCCACCCCTTTCCTCCTCCCACGAGTTTGCCGCCGCCGCTGATGTAATCCGCACCCTTCACGCGGCAGGGTACAACGCGTACCTGATCGGCGGCTGCGTACGTGACATGGTACTCGGGTTGATTCCGAAGGATTTCGACATCGTCACATCGGCGAAACCGGAGGAAACGCAGGCTCTCTTTCCGCGATCGCTGCGACTCGGCGCACAATTCGGCGTCATCACCGTGCTGGCGAACGGTCTCTCGTTCGATGTCGCCACCTTTCGCAGGGAAGGCAATTACGAAGACGGCCGACGACCTTCGTGGGTGGAATACGCCGATCTCGAAGCCGACGTCCGCAGGCGCGACTTCACGATCAATGGGATGGCGTTTGACCTGTCCAGAAGTACAGTGATAGATCTTTGCGGAGGGCTCGCGGACCTTCGGGAAGGCATCATCAGAACGATAGGGGACCCGGCGGAGCGATTCGGGGAGGATGCACTGCGTGTCATCCGCGCGGTGAGATTTGCCGCGAGATTCGGGTTTTCGCTGGAAGAGACCACCCGGCTTGCGGTTATTTCGGCTGCTCCATCCCTTGGCAGAATCGCGCGGGAGCGGATCTGGCAGGAACTCCAATTCATGATCACGGAGGAACGCCGGGAATCGGCTTTCAGTATTCTCGCCGAACTGGGGCTTCTGCCGCACGTTTTCGGGCCCGATGCCGTCTGGTCGCCCGAGACGATCGTCCGCACTTCGGCGCGCCTTGCGGCGCTGGCACCGGATGCCTCGATCGTGCTGGTTCTCGCGTGCGTTCTGGCGGACGGCGTAGCACACACGACGCCGGATGAATTCGCCGCTGGGGTCGGCGAGCCGTACGACGAAGAGGCAGCCTCACGCGCCGAGACCGTGCTGGTGTCGCTTCGGGCGCCCCGGTCGGTGGTGGATGGAGTCGGCGCACTGATTGCGCGGCGCATGGTCTGGGCGGCGCCGAACTCGCTCAGGGAGGGGCGCATCGCACAACTGGTGCGCAATGACAGAACCGGCGCCCTCGTGCCGTTCTGGACGGCGGACGCTGCCTCCTTCGGAATGGCGGACGCCGTTTCTCGGATTCGTGACATCGCCGACCGGATTATCGCCGAAGGGAAAGCGCACGGCGGGAAGAACCGCATGCCGTTGAACGGCACCGTGCTCGCGGACGCGGGAATACCGCGCGACGCTACGATGGGTGAGCTTCTTGCGGAGGCGGAGCGGCTCTGGCTGGAAGGGAAACTGGAAACAGAAGCTGATGTCCGACGCTGGCTGAACGAAACCGTTCGACGTGCGGACTCAGGCGCCGGCGCGGGAGACCCGAAGCCACAGTCTTGAGTCGTCCCATTTCTGGGATTGAAGCGCTATATTGGAAATAGGCAATCTCGATCTCGGGGGGGATCACGTGGGAAGCGTCAGGACATGCGATCGGTCTACTGGGATCTACTCCATATTGTCGCATTTGTGTTTTTTCTCCTCTTTGTCGCCGCTGTCGCGGCAAACGTTGCCGGGTACGGCCCCCGGGAATGGTTTTTGCCCCTGTTGATTGCCGCCGCCGTTTCCGGGGCAGCCATGCTGGCAACAGACCAGAGCAAACGCTGGCCCTGGTTTGGACGAGGGTCAAGATAGACTCTTAGCCTTCTGAGGGTGCTCGTGAACAGTCTGCGCTGTCGGTGGGGCGACGCCTTCATGCTGGCGCTCCTTTCGGCCGCTTTCAGCGTGTCACCGCGGACGGTGCATGCGAAGCCGTCCGCTGACATCGTTCTGAGCGTGCCGATTGACACGGTCGTGGAAGCGGGACAGCAGTTTCTGTTGCCGGTACGCATCAGCGGCGTCACCGTTCTGGATTCCGTAACCTCCTTCAACTTCGGTGTTCGCGTCCCGCTCGATATCATGTTGGTCGATACTGCAGCGGTCAAGGGACCCGCTCTCCCGTCTGGAGCGGGGTTCAGCTCTGCGAAACGTGACAGTGTCATTGTCGTCGGGGGCTACTGGACACTCCCGCTGGCTAACAACGGCACCTTGTTTTTCCTGCGTTGCACTCCAAAAGGCGACGTTCCGGACAACACCTCGAGGGAAGTGCGACTGGAACGGTTATCGCAGAACGGCACGCTGCTCTACTATTTGAACGAACGGAACAAGCCTCCCTGTACCGCGCAGAATGGGTCTGTGCGAGTCCGCAACCTGAACATGGTGCCGGTCCGTATCGCCGTTCTGGCAGATTCCTCGGTTGACGCAGGGTCACCGTGTTCCATTCAGGTTCAGGGCGGCGGCCTTCTTTCCTTCAGCGGCACCACAGCGCTGCAATTTGCTCTCACCGTTCCGCCCGCGCTCTACCAGTCGGTATCCGTTCAGGGAGGGCTTCTTCCCGCGGACGCAGTTACACTTGCCGATGCAGGGAGTGGTCTGTTCCGCGTTTCTGGATCGGTCCCAAACCCCGTGGGAGGAACGGGCACCCTGTTCACCATGCAGGGCCTCACAAAACAGGATATTCCCGACAGCACCGTGTTCACAATTTCAATCGAACGGCTGTCGGACGGGGGAAACCCGCTTCCGTACGCTCGAAAAGGTGATCAGACACCGGACTGCGCAGTGTCGAACGGCGCGGTCACCGTCCGAAGCCCCGTTTCAGTTGCGCATGGAGGGGCCGCGATCCCCGCGCGAAGTGAGGTGACCGCGTATCCGAACCCGTTCAATGCAGTGATCACATTTCGGGTGCATGGACCGCTGTCGGATGGACCCATTGACGCCACCATTTTCACGGTGCTTGGAACGGTGGTTCGCCGCTGGTCACAGTCGACCCCGGAATGGACGTGGGATGGGCGCGACGCCTCAGGCGTTTCCGTGGCAAGCGGCGTCTACGTGGTGGTCGTACGAAACGGCGAAAAAACCTGGCAGAAGAGAGTAACACTCTTGCGCTGAAGTGCATATATTGTAAAGGGAATGCGTTCGGTTCATCACGCCGCGGGGGCATTCGTTCGCACGGTCGCCTGGCCAACGATTCCACCGGGATGCGCACAGAGCGCGATCGGAACTAACCCGGCGAAATGGCAGTTCTGTTTCGTTGACGAATAACGTTTTTGCGTGTTTCCTATGCCGGCTGGCACCTGACAGCAGGGAGGGTAGCTCATGAGAACCCCTTGGAGATCTCTTTTCGCGCTGGTCCTTGCATTCGCGGGAACGAGCGGCGCGGGTCTGCCTATCACGCTTTCCATGGATGAAGTTGTGGGCGTGCGGGGTCAGACCGTTACTATGCCAGTGAGGATCACGAGCGAACCTCTGGTTGCGGCCGACAGCATCGTGAGCGGGCAGTTTGACCTGGTTTTCGACCCGACGGTGTTGGTGCCGGATACGGTTCTCAGCATACAGGCATCCGATGGCACGATCATGTCGAAATCCATGGTTGCCGTGAACCTGGAACCCGGGATTCTCCGTTTTGCTTTTGCAAGCGCCAACGCGACTCCCTACGTTGGCGATTCCGTGGTCGTACGGGTTGTGTTCCATGTCATAGGCCAACACGGGCAGGAGAGTTCGCTGGAGATCCAGAATATCCTGTTCAATGAGCTCCCGGGCGGGGCAACGGAGCCGGGGATGGGGTGGGTGCTCGTTCGCAGCGCACCCCCCGTGTTCACGTCGTTCCCCTCCGCGGTAACCGTCATGGTCGGCCAGGCGATGCAGGTGCAGGTAAAGGCCGTGGATGATGACGGAGCCGTATTCTACAGCAGCCAGTTCACGGCGGGAACACAGCTTTTTTCTATCGACGGCGAGACAGGTGTGATGTCATATACGCCCGTGCCCGCGGATGTCGGCGTGTACACCGTCAGGGTGACCGCGTGGGACGTGTTCGAGACAAGCACGTGGCGGGAATTTCGGCTGACAGTGCTCGCTGATACGACGAAACCGGTAATCATCGGTTCACCTTCCGCGACAGGCATCACGGAAAACGCCGCGACGATAGTCTGGAACACCGACAAGGTTTCCACCTCGGTGGTGCGGTACGGATTGACCGGCGGATCGATGACTGTAACGAGCGATCCCGCCCTCGTGCGGCAACACGCGGTGGTACTGACCCAGCTGCTTTCGAACCGCGCGTATTCGTACGAGGTCTGGTCTGTTGACGGGTTTGGAAACACTTCTGCAACCAAAGCGGGAACCTTCACGACCCTTCAGGCACCGCAGACAGAACCGCTGGTAATCACGCTGCGCCCGTCGGTGGAGCGGGGAACAAACCAGGCGGCAGTTTCGTGGGAAACGAACCGTCAGTCCACGACGGTAGTGCGGTACGGAACGTCTTCCGCCGCGTTGAATGACAGTGTCGTCGGGGTATCAGGAAGTGTACATACCGCGACAATCAAAGGGCTGACACCCAACACGAAATACTTTTTCCGCGTCCGGTCTGTAGACGCGTGGAATCTTTCCGTGTTGAGCGCGATTGACTCGTTTACCACGAAGGCACTTCTCCTTGCGCCAGTCATCACCACGCCGCCGAGCGTGATCGCGCGCGACCACACCAGCTTCACGGTTCGCTGGGTGACCGACCGCGCCTCCACGTCCGTGATTGACGTCGGGACGACGACGGCGTACGGTCGCCGAATCAGCGACACGACGGCGGTGACGGTGCATATCGTCGCGGTGACCAACCTTGCTCCGTCCACTCAATACAACTACCGCGCCGGGTCAGCCGGTCCGGAAGGCCTGGGACCGACGTTCAGCGCCAATCAGCAGGTATATACGACCGATGCGCCCGATACGAAGCCTCCGGTAATCACGCAGGGCCCGGTGGACCAGGGTGTGGATAACGAATCCGCAACGATTTACTGGTTGACGGACGAAGCGGCGAACGCAATTGTGGATTACAGCGTCGTACAACCCGATGGAAGTGCCGATTTTGGACAGCGCGTTGCTCGGATGGTGTACGAGAAAAGCCATTCCGTGGTTCTGACGAACCTCCTGCCCAGCACCACCTATCGGTACCGGGTGAGTTCCTTCGACTTGATCGGAAACGGTCCTACTCAGGCGATCGCGGAATTACGCACTGCAGCGGCACCCGACCTTACGCCGCCGGTTCTTCTGGGCCGGGTGCAGATCAGCGGCATTACCGAGCGGAGTGCGATGGTACGGTGGGCCACGGACGAGGCATCGGATTCCCGCGTTCTGTACACCTCGCAATCAGCGGTTCCTGAAGCGGTGACAGTGTCAGCGCTCGTGACAGATCATGTTGTCTCGCTGACCGGACTTGCGCCGTCAACGAATTACACCCTCTCGGTATACAGCACCGATATCGCGGGTAATCCTCTGGGGCCGATTGCCGCGTCGTTCCGCACGAAGGCGGTCCCAGATACGATTCCGCCGGTAATCACCGCGCTGCCCAAGATTGACGGGCAGACGCTTACGCCGTTCAATCTTGTGAACGCCGTCATGTCGCTCGGGACCAACGAAGTTGCTACCGCGCAGGCGGTGTTCGGGTTCAGTCAGGCGGCGCTTGTCGGGATGGTCCCGGCGAGCGCTCCGGGATTGACGCAGGTGCTTCAGTTCACCAACCTGCCGCCTGATACCACCGTGTATTACCGGATTACCGTGACGGACGCCGCGGAAACGCCGAACTCGCGGGTGGACATAGTGCGCTCGTTCCGCACGATCAAAGGTGCCGATCTTACTGCGCCGGCGATCACCGTTGGACCGGTGGTGACGGATGTTCAGGAGCGCAGTTTCACGGTTGCCTGGACTACTGACGAGGCGTCCACCAGCAGACTTCGGTTCGGGACCACCGCCACAAACCTTGTGGGGAACGCACAGGACCCGACTCCCGTCCAGTCACACCGAATCACCGCAACGAACCTGACTCCGGGGACCAAGTATTTCTGGCGTGTTCTGTCCGCGGATCCTTCCGGGAATACCGTTGCATCATCCGTGCGTGAAGTGACTACGCCGGTAGAGCAGGACATCACGCCTCCGGTGTTCGTGCGGCGGCCGGTTGCAACGTATGCCGCGTTCGACAATGCGGTGATCACGTGGGCGACCGACGAGAACACCACGGCATACATATATTACGCCGGCTCCGCGGACACGGTCTTCAATGTGGCGGTGGACGAGAACTACCGAACCGACCACATCGTCAGCATCACGAACCTGCAGGGCGGCGTGGAGTACGTGTACTACGTGGAGGCGATGGATAATGCCGGCAATTCGGCAGTTGCGGGTGACACTTCCGCGCCGGTTTTCCAGAACAACGGGAAGATCACAAGGCTTGGCGATGGCACCGCGAAGATCACCCAGGCACCGCGTGGAGGCACGTTCACCACGACCGTTGCGCCTGACGTAACCTACCCTGTCATCACGGGTGATCCAAACGTCGTCGAGACGAACAGCACTTCCACCACCGTAACTTGGACAACGGACGAAACCTCCAACAGCGTCGTGCGGATTCTGGAAACCTCGGGTGGCGCAGGGAAGGCTGCACGGGCGGCGGATATTACGGCCGATCTTCTGGAACGCGGGCGTGTGGTCGCGCAATCTGACAACGTAAAGAACCACCAGTTGACGATAACCTCACTTACTCCGGGAGCTTCGTACGTCCTGCACGTGACGTCTACCGACCCGTCTGGCAACGGTGAGACTATCAGCCAGCCGGTCTACGTCACGTTGCCGCAGGCCGCGGATCTGACTCCTCCGTCCATCGTGGAAGGCTCGGTTACCGCCACAATGACGCAGACTCAGGCGATCATAAGCTGGCAGACCGATGAGCTTTCAGACAGCCGTGTGGATTACGCTCAAGGCAACGTTACTGAGCTGCCGCTCTCGCGTGTGGTTCCGGACCCGGTCAAAAACCATCAGGTGGTGCTTACGAATCTGGTCCCGGACCAGCTTTACTCCTACCGCGTGTTCTCCACCGACATCCGTGGAAACGGGCCGGCTTCGAGCGGCGTCCATACGTTTACCTTCCGTACGGCCGCCCAACCGGACGTGACGCCGCCGGTGATTTCCGGGGTGACCGTGACGGGGGTGACGGACGTGAACGCCAACGTCACGTGGCAGACGGATGAAGATGCGGACGCGTTTGTGGAGTACGGGACGACGCCTTCATTCGGCCTTACGCGGAACGAGCCGGTACTTACGAAGACTCACAGCCTGACGCTCACCAACCTTGCCCCGTCGACGAAGTATTACTTCCGTCTGGCGGGAAGCGACCGAGCAGGCAACACCAGCGCTCTTACGCCGCTGGACAGCCTGGTGACTGCGGCTACACCGGATCTTACACCCCCGAATGCACCGGCCGTGGTCGACACGGTGCCGGCTTCAGCGCGCGTGATCCTGCGCTGGGCGAAGAGCACGTCGCCAGACGTGGCAAGCTACATCGTGTACCGGAACGGTTCCATCCTTGCCAGTGGCGTAGGCGACACCGCATACGTGGACAGAAGCGTGGCGAACGGGATCACCTACACGTACGAGATCGCTGCGCGCGACTTCGCGGGCAACGTGGGTACCAAATCCGTCGCGGTGCGCGAAACGCCTCAGGCAACGGAAGCCCCGCAGGCACCGGAGCCGAAGTCGCCAATTCTTGGGAAACTGCAACAGGCTGAGACCGTCGTCTTCGAGGTGAATAACGCAGTGCGTGCGGTTTCCAGACCTACGGTTCCGCTGAAGTATTCCTTCGTCGTCGCAAGCGATTCGCTCCTGCAGAATGTCATTGCGGCAGGGAACAACGTCGCGGAGGGCTCTGGAACGACGTCATGGTCCGTCTCGGGCAGTCAGTTCGAGATGAACAAGGTTTACTTCTGGGCTGCTCAGGCTTCGGACGGAGTGGCTGTAGGGCCGATCACCACCTCGGTTCGCTTCCGCTACGGCGATTTCACGAGCGTGGAGCTTCAGAGCTTCACGGCAACGGGAACACCGAATGGCGCGGTTAAGGTGAGCTGGACGTTGCGGGTGAGCAATGCTGCGAATCTGCGCGTCGCTCTTATGAAAGGCCCTGATATCTCCTCGGCCCGTGAAATCCGCCGTTATGAATCGGGGGGGCTTGCCGGGGAGCTGATGGACATCACCGCTCGTCTCGGCGAGTCTTCACGGTACTGGCTGCAGACAACGGATGCCATGGGGTCGGCGCGCACTTTCGGCCCGGTTGAAGCGACGGCGGCGTTGCCCACGTCATGGGAGCTTTCTTCCGCCCGTCCCAACCCGTTCAACCCGACCACAGAGATGATACTTGCGGTTCCGGCTGCCGGTGAGGCGCGTGTCGCAGTGTTCAACATCCTCGGTCAACCCGTGGCGACACTCCTCTCGGGGCGCGTGGACGCCGGAATCCACCGCGTTGTCTGGAACGGTCTGGATACCGAAGGGCGGTCGGTTTCGAGCGGCGTGTATTTCGTTCAATTGCAGACGGGAAGTGGCGTACGGATTGTGCGAAGTGTTACGCTCCTTCGTTAACCTCCTTTCCCACCACGAAGAAAGAGGCGCTCCGGAATTGGTCCGGAGCGCCTCTTTTGTGCATCTTGCTTTGAGATCTTCGCTCCCGGTCACTCACCCCACATGAATCGGGAAACGCCCGGTTCTCCTTCGGTTTCCCATCCCACTGAAAGAAACCGGCTGTGGCTCAACCCTGCGGGGCGAGGGTTGACTTCCAGCGCGAGGGCACGCGGAACGCCGTCATCGCCAGCAGACACCACTATATCAACGCCTGCGAGCCTCGTCTTGCGCGACGCAGCCGCCACGGCCTCGACTGCCGCGCACGCACACGCCTGACACTGTACAGTGAGGTGTGCAGGAAACGGTGCGAGTCGACCGCCGATGCGCACTTTCAGTGCGGACCGAAGAATCGGTCTCAATCTGCCCTGATGGCCGACGGACGCGATACCACAACCGCGCGCCGCGACGTGCACGAATCCCGACTCGACGCGACTGGAACCTCCTGCCTTGCCCGTCACATTCATTCGGAGCACGGCGGTGTGATCTTCTCCGGCCTCGTCCACCCAGACGAGATCGTTCGTGAACGGTTGAAGCAGCGCATCGTCACCGCGTTCCCAGATAACCTTCAGCGGGTCAGTTGTCTCGGCAGGATTGCACACCGTGGCGGCAAGGCCTTCCGTGCCGTGCCTGGGTTTGGCGACAATCGGTGCCGACGATCTGTCCACGAGGCTGAGGCACATCTCCGCCGTGGACGCCGTATCAGGTGGCACGAGGAGGGTAACCGGTGTTGGTACACCAGCGTTCCGCCAAATGCGGAATGTCTGCCATTTGTCATCGGCTATCTGCGCGAATTCGTACGGGTTCACCACATCAATTCCGCAAGTGCCGGCTACATCGTGCCACCTTCTGTGCCACGCGGCTTCGTCTGATCCAGGCCCGAGCAGAAGCAGTATTCTTTCCGGCTTGCGCGGGTTCAGGACGCCCTGCTCTATGATGACATCGTTCTCTGCGTCGAGTCGGAGTACGCGCTCCGGGTACCCATCCTTCTGCATCCACGTATCGTGGACGGCGACCACGCCGGAAAACGTGTGCCGCCGCATTTGCTCTTCCATACCATCAACCAGAAGCGGAGCGAGTTCCTCGACCGCGCGCGGGAAGTTCGCGAACACCACCGCCCCATAGGGAGCAGCGAGACTTTCAGGCGCGAGTGAGATGTGCAGAGGCGGCGCGATGGAGTTTGTGGTAAGGGCATCCGCCACAAGCATGGCAAGGCGGTCCGGGAATTCCCTCAAGAGCTTATCGCCAGCCGAAACAGAATCCGGGGCGTTCTGAGCCAGTTCCCCCAGCGACTCTCTTCCAAATGCGCGAAACCAGCGGTATGCTGCTTCGAAAACAGCTTCCCAGTCGTCTACCTCGAACCGTCGAACCTGTCCGTTCTCGCATGCAAGCAGCACATTTGCAGCGGCCTGAACGAGATATTGTGTGGGTTCAAATCGCGTGTCCACCGGGTGGCAGTCCCCCTCGGCACGGCCGGCGCTGCCTCCAGACCTTCAGGCGCCGCCGTGCCGTTTTGCTTCCAGATAGTCGATGCCGGCGCGGGTCAGGTCCCGAAGAACCACGCGCGCGTTCTCGCCAACTCGATCCCAGTCCATGGGCTGTCCGGTTGCCTCCGCACGTTTTCGTTCCAGTTCTTCTTCGCGAATCGCGACGCGGTCCCAGAGACCTATTCCGATGTTCGGTTCAATCAGGATAACCTCCCAATCGACAATCTCGCCTTCGAATACCTCATTCCCGTCCCGCAGCATGAAGACAGTTCCGACGCGATCACCTTTCTCATCAACCCTGGGAACGGTTTCCACCACATCCCCTTTCCGGTGAAAGACAGGACGAAGGAGAAAGTCCAACATCAAGTACCGCGGGACACCGTATGAGACACCGGATGCGTCTCTGCCAATGGGTAATCCGGTTTCCAACGTATATCTGGCTCCGGCTTTCGCCTCATAAGCCGCCATCGCTTCCATCGTTCGCCGGGCAGCATCGTCCAGCGCAGCAAGAATTGTATCCCGATACTCGGGCCGGATATCCTCCGGTCGGAGGAGGTCCAGCGTGCCGCCACGGCCCACGTTGGTTATCAGTTGCGTGCTGTTCAGCGAAATGCGGTGGCTCATGTGCCAGTGGTGGTATCTGTCTTCGGCAAGTGGCCTGTCCGTCGAGGCGATCACCCGAAGCGAACCAAAAAGAGGCGTTGCGGGTTGTCTGTCTCTGGTGATCGGCCGGTACCACTCGGTCACCTGTCTGTCCACGAATCGCTCGAGGAACTCCTCTGTCGCCCAGGTTTCTGGAGACGAAAGAACCACCTCCTGGACGGAGACATTGTGAACCAGAGAGATCTGATAAAGGAAGTCTACTGCTTCGCTCAGCGTTTCTTCGTTCAGTGATCCGAAAGCCGTGCGCAACGGAAACGGCTTCTGCCCTCTTCCACCCGATTCCGCCGCGTCTTTGACCATCACGATTCCATACTTCTCTGAAAACGGCTGAAGCCCACAGTAGTCGGTTCCCGGTTTGCCTGAACGGATCTGGCGCTTGATCTCCTCCTCCTCCCCTGCGACCGTCCATTCGTGAAGCCAGTCAATTTCGGCCGGAATTCTTACGCCCGTTTCCGGGGTGAATATGTCGGGGTATTTTGCCTTGTCGTATGTTGTCCACGTATGGAACCGCGACTGAACGCTGTAAGGAAGCCCCAGCCGCTCGAGGTGTCCCCCGTCGTACACGGGATTTCCATGCATCGGCAGAACAACGGCTGCCCTCACCGGTCGTGAAAACCGGACCGCAATCCGGACACCCTTCGGTCCGACATCTCGTTCGGCGAGCGCATGTGCGCCGGTTTCGCTGAGGCCCCAGTTATCACGCAATGCCTGTACGTAGGTCTGCCTGTCCACGTAAAGGTGGCCATCGTCAACCAGAACCGAATCACAGTCAACACGTACTGACCGTGTCAGGATCACATTCGCCGCAGGCTGACCGGCAACGACAAGTTCGCGCGCAAGAGTCGGCCCTTCCGCCACGAGACGCGAAACGTGGGTGCGTCCGACCGGGTGCATGGATACGATGTTGGCTCTGTTGTCTGCATCAATCAAGGCGGGATCGAAGCCGTCGAACGTAGGCGGGAGGGGAAACCCGTCGTTCCGAATGAACGCCATTTCACGGAGTTGATTGAATGCTCTCCACCGTTTCTCCTCTTCCGTGTCACCCGATGCACCGATTGCCACAACAACCCCGGCTTCGCTTATCCTCCCGATCAGAAGATCCTGTTGGACAGGCGTCAGGTACCTTACTTCCGTCCTGGTGACAATCAGGTGGCGCAGGTACCGGTACAACCATGCGAAATGGCGGTTGGCGAGGGCATATAACCGGTCTCCCGTGTATCTCTGGAAGCCCACCCCGCGGGAGTATGCCCATGGACGGTACTCGTAGAAGTGGTCGTTCAGCGTCTCGGCAAAATAGGACGCGAGTTGCCGCCAGAGGCTCGGCGCATCTACCTCATCAGGATCGCGCTGTCGGTCGGCCAGTGAAATTTCGAGGGCGTGAATCGTGCTGACAAACTCCGCGAAGTCCGCCAGTTTGTCAAACGCCGCATCACTTTCCTCCGCAGTCCAGTTCTCCCTTGTAGCACGTTCAGACAACTCCTGCGCCATTCTGCCGATTGTTCCAATGTCCTCGTAACTTCCACAAACACCTTTCAGCGCGGAAACGTCGAACTCGCGCTCGTTCAGGAGCGAGGCGATGTCATCCGTTGCCTTTTCCCGTTCGGGCAACGCCGGCGGGTAGACCTCAGCAAGAAGCTTCTCCCCGAAGATGCGTGCGAGAGCGACAATTTTCCCCAAGAGAGCGTCTGAGGCGAAGACTTCCGGTTTTCCAAGATTTCCACGCACGGCGGCGTTGAGCTCTTCAAGGCTTTTGCTTCGAAGGCGAGGTTCATTCCACGTAGTCTGAAAGGAATCCGCGCGCACTCGTGCGCTCATCAATCTGCGGGCACGGTCGGCGAGCTGACGCCTCGTGCTCAACGCAATGTGTTTCACCTCTTCCGTGGCTTTGTTCGAGCTCTCCACTCCGCCCACCTGACGGAATCCGCTCCCGTACGCACGCACCAGAGGACGACTTATGAGACCTGCAAGTCGCCGGATCTCCGCGGCAGTTCTGCGTTCTTCGGAACCGGATGGAAGGTTGCCCCGCGCTTCTTCGAACGAAACATATCTCTCATCGAAGGCGGCAGGAGAACATCCCTCGAGGACAAACATGCCACCCAGTGCGAGCCAATGCGCGAATGTCAGTTCCCTCGGGCTCCGCATCGTTACGGTTTCGGCGAACAGCATCGCCACGACATGGTCGCGCTCGGTGTCTCGTGAGAACCTGAAAAGCCGCTCCTCCTCTTCCAACGCGAGCGAAGCCTCCTGCTCCGTGCGAAGCCGCGTAATGACGCGTTCGAACGCCGAGTCCAATGCCTTGCCGCCTGCTCGCAATGCTTCCGCGTATTCCAACGCCCGCTGACGCTGTTCGCGCATCTGGGCCCGCCACTCCTCGACGGTGTCTTCGCCAAGCCCTATCGAGCGATACACGGCTCTCTTCCCGCGGTTTTCCGCGGCGGCAAACCAGAGCATCACGCCCCGGCGATTAAGCGCCCTCCTTCGCGCGCCGGACGCCCCATCTACGATCGCAAGGGCGCTTCCCGGTCTCCCGAACAACATCAGGTCGCACAGACGCGCCGGTTCGTTCAGCAGGTCCATAACCTGCCTGTGAGGAATGCCGACATCGAACACGTCCGCGCCCTGCAGTGCGTGCTCATACGAGCGCTCCGGCCCCAAAACGGCCAGTGCAAGCGCGTGCACTTTGCCTTTCAGGCGCCCGGCAATTTCGGCGGCGCCGCGATTGCGCAGCCTGGTCCATCGGTCGAGGCGGGGGCCGAACGTAGCCATATGAGCTCGAATGTCTTCGTCGGACAACCCCGCGGTTACCAGCGCGATTCTTGCCTCCTCCGCATACTCTTCCAGCCGAGTGTCGCTCGTGTACCGCAGCACGTCATGTTTCGAAAGCCCCATGGGACTGACCAGGCGCAATTCCGCGGGAGGTCCGTAGCCATGGAACACGGATTTCAGGGCGGAGCGCACATCATCCTTGCCGCCAACCCATGAACTGGCAATCTGGTCAAGAGCTGGATCATCCACGCCACGTCTGGATTCCACGGCGGACCACCCATCGAACATCAGCGATGCGAGGGTGGCGGCCTCGTATCCGAGGCTGTAGCGGAGGTGGTCACCGATGCCGGCGAGGATTTCGTACTTCCGAATGCCCACGGAGAACCGTCCGTCCTGCGTGTCCGGTTTGTACTCGGCGGAAAGTACAATGACTGATTCTTCAGGAGACGCCACAGAAGAATCGAAACGGCGGGCCTCGGAAATAGCATCGTATATGAGCCATGCCTTGTAAAAGGGCATGAACCGATTCACGTGTTCGGCACCCGCGATCATGGTGTGGACGCCCCATCGGGCCGCGAGACTCTTCACCACCGCGCGAGTGTCATGCAATGGTGGCTGACCCAGTTGCTCGAGCACTGTGGCGAGACGAGTGATCTGGAACACGGGGATACTGTAATTCGCCAAGTCCGGACCTTCGCCCGAATGTGTCGAAAACAGTTCCTCGAGACCTTTCTCTCGTCCGAGAAGCTCCTCCGCCCACCGTTCCCATTCAAGATCACACGGGAAGTCTTCCCGTTTCAGGAGGATTTCGCGCGCGAGTCGTGAGACGGCTTGGTGAAATCGTTCTTCGATGCCAAGCTGGCGGAGTTTGACGCGTTCGGAAAGCGTGAGAACAAACTCAAGAAACAGCCCATCCTTCGGAACGCAATAGCCGCCGTACCCCTCTCCGGCAGGATGTATGATACGGTCGTTGCGGAGGCTCATCTCGTCGCCCAGTTGCTCCATATCGCCACGGCCGGCGGCATTGACCATAAGCGCCATGGCATTGGAGTAGGCAAAATGTGCCGCCATGGAGGCATTCTCGCCTGTTTTGAGGATTTCTGGCTCCGTAAGACTGTTGAACCGCTTCACCGACTTGTTGATCAGGCCGTATATCTTTCGCCCGGCCTGCGCAGCTTCCCTGTCGCGCCCGCCCACCCATTGGGACCAGGTTTCGACTGACTCCCGTTCTTTGGGACCAAGGTCCACTCGGCTTGGTGTGTAAATGAGGTGGTAGCGCTTATTTCCACCCACTGCTTCGAGGAAGAAACGCGGATCGAGCGTGAGATGGTTGAGGCCATGTTCCGCGATGACTTCTTTCCGAGCAGTTGTCAGCGCGAGCCTCTGGTGCTTTCTCAGCCACGTTTCGCGCCGTTCTTTCAGCTTCCAGTCAGGATGGCGCGCCGACAGGTCCTCAAAAAACGCCTCTCTGCTTTCGAAACGCGTGAACGTCTCAAGGTCCGCGCGAAGATCGCTGTTTTCAGCTACCACTCTGCGTTGAAGGGAATGCAGGTCCTCCCCGGAAGCGCTGGCACCCAGTGCGCCGACGGAGCGTGCGAACTCATCAACATTCCTTTCGACTACCTTGGCGAGGGCCTTTTCGGAAATCTCATGTTCGTGTTCTGCGGTGAAGGCCTCAAGTT
Organism: Candidatus Latescibacterota bacterium; assembly: GCA_022706085.1. GTDB lineage: Bacteria > Latescibacterota > MWCZ01 > MWCZ01 > MWCZ01 > MWCZ01. The sequence goes on from JAKJDF010000004.1 coordinate 164,491, forward strand.
CAGGTGAATCGAGAGGAGCGTTCCTGTCCCCCTTGGCTACGCCGCGAACCTCTCTGAGTACCGCGGTCAGACTAACCTGTTTCTGGAAAATGCGGTTGGCACCTACGAGTCGGAGTATGGCGGCGCGCCTGTTCACGCGCTCTGTCGCCATGATGGACTCTATTTCGGGTTCCAGCCCCAGTTCCTTCACCAGAGACTCGCCGATAGCTTCAATCTCGCGCGCATAGTTATCCATGCGTTGTCTGACGTCCGCATCAAGACCGTACTCGCGAGCGATGCGGGAAAGAGCCATGCTTTCTTCGAGCCAGCTTCGTATGTACCCGTCCGTCATGCGCGCGGATTGTGTGGTAAGGACGTGGAGGACCGGCAAAGGTCGTCGAGGAATGGTTGCGAGACGTTCTGCTTCGGGAATAAGCGCGTTGAAACGCTTTCTGTCGTTTTCACTGGCCCTCGACAGCGCCTCATCCACTGCCCTGGGCCAATCCTCGCTGTGCTTCCGAATCCCGAGAACGGCGGTCCATAGGCCGGGTTTTGCGTCTCCTCTGAATAATACCGTGCGGGTGGCTTCCAACCTGTCGCCGGACGACTCCGCGGCCATGCTGATTTCGAACGCGTTGGTTTCTGCACCAATCGCCAGCGCGGCTGTCAACCGTGCTATTTGCCCTCCTGCTCCGTTGCGAAGCGCCTTCTGTGCACGGGGGAGATCAGCGGAGAGGGAAAGGTCACTTCCTTCCGGATCCTCACCAAACATCAGTGCCCTCGCAAGGGCTGCCATGCCGCTCAATTCGGTCCGCGCAATGTTCCGTTCCCAGTAATCCGCCATCTGTTCGCGGAAACTCTCTTCCATCCCCTCCTGATCAATGACTGTTTCCGCGATCTCGATTCCGTTATCAACCCGGATACGCTCCTTGATGAACAGCGGAATCGCTTCTATCCAGTGATTCGCATACTCAAGCCACGCGTAGTCGGGAGACGCATACAACCTGTCGCCGGCCTGACGGACCAATTCGCGTAGGTCTTCAGGTTTGCCGAGAAACGGATCCTGTCCTTCGTTGATACGTGCCACAAGGTGGGACCCTGTCGGTGACGGGCGTTGGCTGATGACGACATAGGCCGCGGGCCTTTTGGGAGCTTTCGCCAGCGCAGCCCGAATTGCTCGGGTTGCCGACAGAATGCGCTTACCCGAGGAATATGCGGCTTCCAGGGAATCCGTTCGCGCCTCTGTTGCATCGGCCCGGGAGTTCTGATCACGTTCCTGTTCGAGGACCTTTTGGACATGTGCTTTCTGCTGCTGGACGGCGACGTCCTCCACATGATCGATCGCACCGGCGAGTTCGGTGTACGGCACCTCCATGTGAGTCTTCAGGAGCAAAGTCGCTCGATCCACTGCCGGGCGGAGCGCTGGCCATGCAGAGGCCGCGGCGGCAAGTCCCGCACCGACTCGCGCCATTTCCGCAGTTACCGTAACGTAACGGGAATTCGCAAAAAGCAGTGCCTGGTTATGGAACGCACGGCTCATTCGCCCGAAGATCAATTCTTCCTGCGCCCACGCCAGCTCCTCCGCCAACCTCGCCGCGTTTGCCTGTTCGATTCCCCGGTCGTACTTCCTGATAGCCTGGTAGAGCAACGCCCGCGATTCATCCGGATCATCCACCGATGACAGGATGTCGCGCACTTCGCTCCTGTCGTACGGCAGATCGATCCGCATTTGTCCGAGCACCCATGTAATCCACCGTTCGCGCCAGGCATCCGCCAACTCGCCCTGCCGTGTGCGCGTCCCTTCATCGCCCGTCAGTCGCAGGAACGTGGAAAACACTTCCCCGGTGTCCAGAGGAGGCATGGCCAGCACGTCCATACACGCTTGCCGGTCGGTCGTCGAGAAATCCGCCCAAGCATCCAGTGCAGCGCTCAGGGCTGCTCGCGCATCCGAAGTGCGCCGTAACTTGTCGGACCACGCCCTCGCAAGGCGAAGGACGGCAATCGCCCCGGAGATCGTCTCTGCGCGCCCGGTGATCTGTTTGCCGGTCAGTCGCAGGCCGAGCGCTTCCAAGGCGTCTCCCGCGATCTCAACCCCGGGGGGTGTGCTCTGCCTGACCGCGCAAAGACTGAACGCATCCTCCACCAAGACGATGTCTTTCGCCGCACGGCCCCACACCTTCCTGCAGAGCAATGCCGCGATTTCGGAAGCCGCAGGCTTTGCCTTTCCGGCAAATCGGCTCTTGTTGCCTGCCTGCGGACCGTCCAGCTCGGCGGCACAACGAACAGGGAAAAACACTCGTTCGTGAGCCCGCCACGGTGCTTCTTTCTTTTTCGCGGAACGCTTTTGTGCAGTAGACATGAATACCCCTGGAAAAAGCCTGGCCGATCGCACCCGATTCGAGAGAAACGGCTGGAATTTTGCCTTCGAAAAAGATACCCCTGCGGGCTCTGACGGGGCAACGATAACCGCTTACGAGTGCGTCCTCCTTGCGGAACGAGCGGTCTTTGCTGCGACGGCCCGTGCGCGGCTTGTTTCCCGAATGTGCCGGGCGTAGTTTCCATGTATGTCCACTCGGCCATTCTGTCGCATTGCACGCCCAACCTGCGGTTTCCCGCAGAACGTCGCACGGGCAGCCTTCGCGGTCATCCTGTCGGTGTATGCGTTCAGTTCGGCCGGGGCGGTCACTGTTTCCGCCGGCATCGGGTTCGGGGTTCCCACCGCGATGAGAGGGTATCTCAGGACCTCGCGCGCATTTGAGCTGACCACGTTCGCACGGCTCACGGAAGCGGCTTCCCTTGGCCTGCTGGCGGACTACACGCAACAACCGACTCGCACTGCGGCCACAACCAGTTATCAGGAGCGCCTGCTGTTGGTTGTGCGCTGGACTTGGGGTGAGCGCCATTTCCCGAACTGGTTCCAGCCATTCGGCCAGTTGGGTGCAGGCGGAGGATACATGGAGTACGCCGGACCATCCCTGGTTGAGCATCTGAACGCACCTGCGGGCCGTCTCGGTATAGGCGCAAATGTCCGCATCAGCCGACGGTTCGCCATTGTTCCCACGTTGTCGTACGATCGCCTTGAAGCCGCTTCGATCCAGGCCGAACGCCGATATCCCACGATGCTTGCACTGCGCTGCTCCGCCGCGTTTTCGGTTCTTGGTGACAAACCGCTTCTTGTTCCGGCGAGATGATCCGGGGCCACGACACGGAGTGATAGACTGATGGAAACCCTTCGTCTTGGACTTGCCCAGATCAACACCACCGTCGGCGACATTTCGGGGAACACCGCCAAGGTGCTTGAATGGATCCGCCGCGCCCGGGCGGAAGGCGTCGATGCGGTGATTTTCCCCGAACTGACTACTGTGGGATACCCGCCCGAAGACCTCCTCTTCCGAACGGAGTTTCTCCGCGAGAACCTGCGCGCACGGGATGAAATTATTGCCGCAAGCGAGGGTATAGCGGTTGTTTTCGGCTTCGCAGACTGCCCTGATGATATTTACAACGCCGCCGCCATTGCATGCGATGGTGCCCTTCGCGGCGTCTACCACAAACGATTTCTTCCGAACTATGGCGTGTTCGATGAAAACAGGTATTTCCAGGCAGGAGTGGCCCAACGGGTTTTCTCCATCGGGGAATTCAGGCTCGGTGTAAGCATCTGTGAGGACATCTGGTACCCCGGCGGCCCCGCCGATGAACAGGCGCTTATCGGCGGCGCACACATCCTTATCAACATCTCAGCCTCCCCGTATTACGAAGGGAAGATCGGCAGCCGCGACCGCATGGTGTCCGTCAGAGCAGCGGACAACGACGCAGTGGTGGCTCTGGTCAACCTGGTCGGTGGCCAGGATGAACTGGTTTTCGACGGGGGGAGCATAATCTGCTCGGAAAACGGGCATGTGCGCGCGGTTGGGCGGCAATTTGAGGAGGATTTGGTCTGCACGGATGTACACCTGGATACGATTCTGCGGTCGCGGTTGCGTGATCCGCGGCGGCGCAAGGAGAAACTGGCCGCGCTCCTGCGGAGAGAGGAAATCCCGTGTACGCCTCTGCCGGTGCCGCTCCGCGAACGTCCTGTCGCCGTGCCATCCGCGCCCGCCCCGCGACTTGGCAGGACGGAAGAGGTATATCGCGCACTTGTTCTCGGGGTGCGAGATTACGTCAAAAAAAACGGATTCCCTGGCGTCGTCGTGGCATTGTCCGGAGGAATAGACTCAGCGCTTACGGCGGCCATCGCGGTGGACGCATTGGGGAAAGACCGCGTGGCAGGAGTCACAATGCCGTCACGGTTCAACTCCAACGAGACACAGACTGACGCGGCCGCTGTAGCGGCAAACCTCGGGATCCGCTTTATCCAGCTTCCCATCGAACCCGTGGTATCCGCCATGCTTGACACTCTCCGAGACGTCTTCCGCGGTCTGGAGCCAGACACCACAGAAGAGAACCTGCAAGCCCGCATTCGCGGAACGCTGGTGATGGCACTTTCAAACAAGTTCGGGTGGCTTGTATTGACCACGGGGAACAAGAGCGAAATGTCGGTTGGCTACGCCACGTTGTACGGTGACATGGCGGGCGGGTTCGCGGCGATCAAAGACGTCTACAAAACGATGGTATACGAGCTCTGCGAATGGAGAAACGCCCAGGCTGGCTATGACCTGATCCCCCGCACAACCATCTCTCGTCCCCCTTCGGCAGAGCTCCGGCCGAATCAGCGCGATCAGGACAGCCTTCCCCCGTACGACGTGCTCGACCGCATACTCGAAGCGTATGTGGAGATGGATGAGTCTCTCGCGGAGATCACCGCGCGTGGTTTCGATCAAGCGGTCGTAAGCGACGTGATGCGCAGGGTTGATTCCAGCGAATACAAGCGTCGTCAGGCGCCCCCGGGAGTCAAGATCACACCGCGGGCCCTTGGGAAGGATCGCCGACTTCCGATCACCGCGCCGCGATCCCGATAAACGAAGCGCCTCGTCGGCCCGACTTGACCGACGAGGCGCCTCAAAGAACCCGAGACTCCTCTACGCCGGCGCGTACTGGTCGGAGCCTGTCAAAGGAAGCGGAACGATCCAGATATTCCGGTAACGCACGGCGTCACCGTGATCCTGCAGAAGAAGGGGACCCGGTTCTGTCACGTTCTGGTCCAGAGCCCCTCCGGTCGGGCCGGGCAACTCGACGTTGTTGTGCACTACTCGGCCGTTGTGGAAAAGAGTGACCCGGGCGCCGCTCACACGGTTTCCGTTGCCATCGAACCGCGGGGCACGGAAAACCGCATCGTACGTCTGCCAGTGCAGTGCCGGTTTGCAGGCATTCACAAGCGGACTGAACTGGTCATAAATTGCGCCGCAATCACCCTTTCCGGGGACACTCCACCCGTATGAATCCAGTACCTGTATTTCATAGCGTCCCTGCAGATACACGCCGCTGTTGCCTTTTGCCTGCCCTTTCGCCTCGGGCATGTCAGGGCAGTTGAATTCGAGATGCAGGTAGAAATCCGTGAACCGTTTGTCGGATACGATGTCACCGGTTCCTCGAATGACATGGATTTCGCCGTTGGCGATCTGCCAGCCGACGGGTTTGCCGTCCCTGGTCTTCCAGTTGGAGAGATCCTTGCCGTTGAACAGCACAACGGCGTCGTTGGGCGGGGCAAGCATGGGAATCATGGTATCTCCTTTCAAGAGCAACGGTTCCAGCCCTGCTCGTAACTGACGCAACGCTGATAACGTACGAACCGAATCCCAAAGAACCAAACGTTTGTCGCCGGCAGCCACCCTTTGGTGCGGGCGAATGGTCAAACGAGAAGCATCGTCATCTTCCGGGGACAGAACAGGGGAGTAACGAATGAAAGCCATGCAACACTGGGTAAGCGGCAAGCCGATCATCCCTTTGGCCGCCCTCGGTCAGGGAGATTACGTGAAGGAATGGCTACTGATCGGGCCGTTTGACCTCTCGTCCACCCACCATCTCCGGCGTGAGCAGGAGATCGGCCGCGCCGACGCAATAGACCTCGATCCCCTCGGAGGAGAGAGATTCGTGAGACCCGTGGAAGGGGCCGCTCACACGAACGCGAACCTTCCCCCCGGGTGCGCCACCTGGCGCAGGTGCAGCGGCACTCCTGTGGTCGACCTCAGACGGCAGTTTCCGGAATTCCCCACTGCCCTTGCGTATGCCGCCACATACCTTTGCGCAGACGCAGACACGGACTTGTTCGTTTTGGTTAACGGGACGGAGGAGTATCACTGGTCAACTATGACACTCCTGCTGGACGGAGTCGAGCTCGGGAAAAACGATTCCCCGGCGCTGGTTCGTGTCCCCGCCGGAGAACACCTCCTCTTGTTGAAAATCGGCGGAGGAGCCAGTGGGCAATATGCATGGAAAATTGACGTTCGCATGGGGGTCTTGCAGCCGCTTTCGGATCGTCTGGGAGCCGGTCTTGCCAGATTGACCGGGTTCTGGAGGGGAAACGGTGCGAAGCCACGCGTTGAAGTGGAGGTAGTTCTCGCAAACCGGGAAGACGCATTCTTACCCATCGCCGCCATTTCGGCACAGGTGGACGGAATCGAACCCGGGCCTTCCGCGACGAATATCCTGCTTGCGCCGCGCGCAGTTTCGCCTGTGAGGTTGTCGGCACCCGTCGGCAATCATCCTCCGGGTGCCACGGTGGGCTTTTCAGTTCGCTGCGGGGATAGACAGGTAACGGCGGAAGGCAGACTCCCCGAACTGCCTCCGGACTCAATTTTGCATGTAATGCAGGGATTCCACTGCGATCCGGTCTGGTTGAGCGATCAGCACCATTACAACCTCGTTTCCCTCGACAACGTCAGGCAACTTCTGGACGCGTGCATAGCGGATTCCAGTTATCGCGTATTTCTTCATGAAATAGACTACTTGAAACCGTTTGTTGACGAATATCCGGATTACCGCGCGGTGCTGTTCGGGATGATCCAGAGCGGGCAGGTTGCTCTCGGAAGCTCATATAACCAGCCCAACGAAGGCAACTGTTCAGGCGAAGCGCTGATCCGGAACATCCTTTACGGGTGCGGGTTCCATCGGCACTTCCTCGGAGGCAGGCCCGGAATATACCACGCGTGGGACGTATTCGGGCATACCCCCCAGCTCAGCCAGATCGTCGCAAAATCTGGTCTGAGCGGAGCTCTGTGGTCCAAACCCATCGTCGGATTCCCACCACTGTTTCGTCACATGGCTCTGGACGGCACCATGTTGCCGCACATCCGTACGCTCTACGGCTGGGGCACGCACAGCATGGACCGCCTGCGAGAATCCACGGCCGGGTTGGTAAAGGAAAAGGCATCCTTCGGCATCAAGCGCCATCTGGTGGTCGATGCCGGCGATTTCAGCTGCCCCACCGCCTGGATGGTGGGGAAAAGCGCTGAAATGTGGGACTCCTTGCCGAAAATTACCATGACCGGGCCGGAGGCTTTCCTCAAAGGCGTTGCCGGGGATGGGTCAAAGCTCCGTATAACAAGCAGGACGGAGTCCCAGTACCACGTGGGAACGGTGCACTCACGCTCTGAGATGAAGATCGCGAACCGGATGGGAGAGAATCTGCTGACGGCCGCGGAACGCTGGGCAACCTTCGCAGCGCTGATGGGTGCTACCTATCCTGACAGGGCCCTTGACAAGGCATGGCGCCAGCTTCTTTTCGCACAGCATCACGACGCGTTGTCGGGCACGCCTTCTGACGTCTGTTACCTCGATCTCATGGCCGGGTACCGGGAAGCGCTGGAACTTGCAGACGATGTCCTGCGCCGATCGACCCGATACATCGCCGAAGCAACCCCAGAACCTGAGGTCGGGATACCGGTGACGATTTTCAACACCCTCAACTGGCCTCGCAGAGGCCTCGTGTCCATTGACAATACGTGGGGCGACCATGCGATACATGTCCGGGCTATGGATGGGACTGACATCCCGTGTCACGTCACCGGGAAGGAGATCTCATTCCTCACTCCTGAGGTACCGAGTGTGGGGTACACCACGGTGGCGATTCACGTGGGGGCTGGCGACCGCAGCGAAAAAGCAACCCCACGGGCTGAGAAGAACGTGCTCGAGAATGAGTTCTGGCGAATCATTCTGGACCCGCAGTGTGGCGGCGGAATTTTGAGCCTCGTTGACAAGGAGACGGGGCGGGAACTCGTGGACCGCGAAAGAGGGGTCGGGAATGACCTCATCGCGCTCACCGAACGCGGCGTCAGAAATGGATCACCCTGGGAATTCTGGACAACCGGTGGGAGGAGCTGCGCCTCGGAACGACCGGCGTCGATCCGGATCGAACGCACCTGCGTGGGAGACTCCGCGGTAATACAAGGTGAATTGGCAGGTGCGTGTTCGTACACCCGTACACTGACTGTGAGGCCGTACAGCCGAACCATCGAAGCTGAGGTTATTCTCCACGACTACCGGCGAGATGACCTGATGTTCGTGGCATCGTTCCCTGCCGCGATACGCGGCGCGCTTCCTGTAGTCGAAGACAGATTCGGAACGATTGTGACAAAGCGGAATCGCACCGCTTTCGACTACCGCACGGGCGGTAACCACTGCTATTCTGATTGCGTGGTGACGCCGATCTATAACTGGATCGCAAGCAGTTGGTCCGCACGGGTCGATTCTGGCAGCGCCGCGTTGAACCTCGGGTTCATGGGACTTGTCGTTCCTCACGACGAAGCACTTGAGGGAGCAATCGAACACCTGATGGCTGCGTTCGCCCACAGCGGTGTAACCTGTACACCTTATTTTGACGACGATGACCTCCCAAGGAGGAAACCGCTTGAGGACATCTATTCCGAGCCGGGTTATGAGAAGACCAAACTGGAAAACACTCTGTGGAACCGCGTGGATGATATCGCGCTTACGAACCAGTGGCTTGCAGTCGATGTTGGAGGCAACAACACGTACGTAAGGTCGCTCTTCAGAAGACTTCATGAAACCGTTGAACAGAAAATCCGGGACGCGGAATGCGCGGAGGGCTGGGCACTGGCGATCGTGGAAGACGACGAGGTTCCAAATGGATGGCTACCCATGCCGACTCTGGTGCTGACAGCCTCCGGCGCGGACTCACTCCGGGAAGCGATCGGGAAGATCAGCCTGGACTTGCGCAAGAGCGGCACAATTACCCTGCGGGAAGGGATGGACTTCCGCCGGAATCCGGGTTTGGTAGACGACTACACTTTTGGCTTCCTCACAAACGGCACGGGCGGCGGCGCCATGGAGCCGGACGGTACCCTCACGCTCATGCTTACAAAGTCGGCTCCGATGGCGGACAGTCACCTTGCCATGCCGCTGATTCCAGAACACAGGGAGATGGTTTTCAGGTACGCCATGTTTGGTGCAAAGGGGTCCTGGCGCGATATCGGCATGGTTCGGGCTGGATATGAGTTTGACAACCCGTTGTGCCCGGTACGTCCGGAGGTTCACACAGGGAGGCTCCCCGCTGAGCAGAGTTTCTTCTCATACGAAGCCGGGAATGCCGTCGTGACAGCGATCAAGCCCAAAGGGAATCCCGTTGCCTTTTTCCAGAACCGTTCCTCCAGTCCGGAAGAGGGCGTCATAGTACGCGCGTACAACAGTGATGGGCGAGGCAGTGTTGGCCTTATCCACATGGACGTTCCTATCCTGTCCGCCAGAGCGGTGAATCTGGTAGAGGAAGACCCGCAACCAATGCCAACGGTCGACGGAACCGTCCACTGGGAGATAGGACCCTACGCGGTGGAAACCATCTGCCTCGAACGTGGCCCCTCGTGCGAACCGAAGCGCCCGAGCACGCCGCTCGGGATCGATGCGGAACCTTTCCAGCCTGTGTGGTGTCGGTATTGGCAGCACAATTCTGGGGCACATCCTTTTGGGTATATGCCGGTGGGTATCTACCTTGACGGAGAATTGCCCGTCGAAAACTCCGGCGGCGCGGCTCCGACCGTTGCGCGGTTGCGCGTAACAATCAACAACAACCTCACGGACGACGCCATCAAAGGGCACGCATATCTGGTTCTCCCGTCAGGATGGACGGCAGTTCCTTCAGAAATCCCTTACGATCTCGGCCCGCGAGAGCACACGTGTACAACGGTCACCCTCGCCCTCGAAAAACAGAATCGAACGGGGCTCATCAAGGCGCGCATGGAGTTTGGCGGTCAGATTTATCAGGACGTACTCGAGGTCGGAAGAACCACGACTCGTCGATTCGTCGGTGGCGGCAGCGTCCGACGCACCGGAATGGGAATTGTGAAAGAGAGGGAACCGGAATGGAAGGTTTTCCGGGAAGGCGCCGACATTCTGGTCCGCGTGTCAAACCCGTGGTTCGAGCCCCTCGAGGTACAGACCTGGGTTATCTCGCCCGTAGAGACGTGGGGAAAAACGGCCGGACGCTACGCCCTTCTGGATATTTCACCGCGATCCGCAGGGCGAACAATCCCCGGGCGGCAGACAGAAACGATCCGTTTCAGGGTTTCGGGTGCCAACGGTCGCATCCCGAAATTCTGGGCCTGGGTCAAACTTGCGTGCAACGGGAAACCAGCATACCTGCCGGTGCCAGAGAGATGACCCGCCTGTTCGCCCGTCCGGGTACTTTCGTCGGACCCCGCTGCCGCAGCCACGAATCCAGCACAGGAGATGTATGAATTGCAAACCACCCCAAAAAGCATGCGGCTGCATATCGGCCTGTTCGGTCGGAGGAATGTAGGGAAATCGAGCATCCTTAACGCGTTGACACGGCAGGACGTGTCTATCGTCAGCCCGGAGGCCGGCACCACCACCGACCCGGTGGAAAAAGCAATGGAGTTGCTTCCCCTGGGACCGGTTCTTTTTATCGATACGGCCGGCATAGATGACGTGGGTGCTCTGGGTGAGAAGAGGATCGCCAAAACAACGCAGGTCTTCGACCGCACCGACCTCGCCGTTGTGATTACCGATGAACCCAGCCCCGGTGAATTTGAAAACCGCCTTATCGAGGAGTTTGCAGGACGGAACACGCCGGTGGTTTTCGTATTCAACAAAGCCGATTTGCACCGCGCGACTCCCGTCGCGCAGAAAGACCCTCAAGGACGGGCGATTCCGACAGTCACGACGTCCGCGGCAACAGGGCAGGGTATCTCCGAACTGTTGAAGGCACTTATAACAACCGCACCGGAGGATTTTGTCAGCTCGCCGCCGATCATTGGGGACGTTCTGTCGGCCGGCGAACTGGCGGTGCTGGTCGTACCGATCGACAAGGAAGCTCCGAAGGGGCGACTCATCCTGCCCCAGGTTCAGACAATCCGGGACATTCTGGACACCGACGCCTACTGCGTTGTCGTGAAGGAACGGGAGCTGCGGGATGCTCTGGAGCGTCTCACACGCCCGCCCAAAATCGTCGTCACCGACTCGCAGGCGTTTCAGAAGGTCGCCGCGGACGTGCCTCCGTCGGTCTGGCTTACCAGTTTTTCGATTCTGTTCGCGCGTCTAAAGGGTGACTTACCGGAACTCGTTCGAGGTGCGCTTGCAATCGAGGGCCTGCAAGGCGGGGACAAGGTCCTGATCTGCGAAGCGTGCACTCACCACCCGATTCAGGACGACATTGGTAGAGTCAAGATTCCGCGGTGGCTGACCCAGTACGTGGGTGCCGCCATCGAATTTGTTCATTACCAGGGACACGATTTTCCCTCTGATCTCACACCTTACCGGCTGATCATTCATTGCGGCGCGTGTGTTCACAACAGGCGGGAAATGCTTACAAGAATAGCCCTCGCAAAGAGGGCGGGTGTTCCCATTACGAACTATGGCCTTTCAATCGCGTATACACTCGGGATCTTCGATCGGGCACTTGAACCCTTCCCCGCGGCTAAGGAAGTCATCGCCGCGCACAGACAGGGAAGTGCGGAGTGCAGGACGGGCTGATGCCTCGCCTGTTTGCTTCGGCCGCCGCGGGACAACCCTGAGAAGCTCCTTGCAAAGCTCAACACGCTAAGCAAAAGCGGCGAGTGGAAGCCCCCCACTCGCCGCCAGTTCCTCGCAATCAAGAGTTTTCCCCTACGGATTGCAAAGCTCCATCCACAATGCCCGGTAATACCTCATGAACCGTAGCGGCTCAGCACTTTCGGGAACCTCCGCGAGGCAGAATCCCTTGTAACCAATGGAACGAAGGCCGGAAAATAGCTCACGCCAGGGGTACCCGGGATTCGCGAGGTCGGTCATGTGGACGAGACCGATGTCATGTTTCAGAAGGTTGAAGTTCTGGCGAATCGTCCCGTCCGGTCCGATATCGCTTTCGTTGGAGTTCCAGCATGCCTTCAGGTTCCAGTGATCCGCGTGGTCAAGGATGGTGCGGATATTCGGCGGATTGCAGGTAATCCTCCCGTGCACTTCCAGTCGAACTTCAACACCGTAATCGGAGCCGAACTGCGCGACCTCCCGAAGTGCACGCCCGATCTGTTCCAGCGTCGCCGCGAGTGGAACTTCATCCGGTGCGTTGTTCGGACGCACTTTGATGCCCGGCGAGCCCACGTCGGCCGCAAGTTTGATGTACTCCTTGCTCCCCTCCACATTACTCCGCACCTCTGCCGGGTCCGTGGAATGATACTCGTACACACTCCCAAGCCCGGCGATCGAAACCGGCGAATCAGCAAACTGCTTCCGAACCGTTTCGCGCTCGCTTTTGGAAAGCGCAAGCTCGACCCCGTGCGCATGCGTTGTGCGAAGTTCCACACCCTCAAAGCCCGTTTTTGAGCAGTTTTTGATAATCGTAGGGATATCCCACGATTTTGCAAGATTATACGTGACGGTACCGATTCTCATCATCAACTCCCCTTGGCTCGACATAGTCGTATACCACGAAGCGCGGTGTTGCCACTTCGGAATGTGTTTACTAAGTTCGGGCGTGTCAACGGTGCTCAGAATTCAAAATGCGTGTAACCCGGAAAGGAACGTGTGCCCCGATGAAGATCACCGGCTTCGAGTTCAAGACCGTCTGTGTGCCGTTCACCTGGGCAATCCAGGAGTACTGGGGATGGACCTACCCGACAACCCTCATCTGGATTCATACGGACGCAGGCATAACAGGTGTGGGCGAAAGCAACTCGCTTCGCAGCAACATCACCGACCGGAAAGAAGAGCTGGAGAACACATACGTCGGGAAGGATGTGTTCACGCTGGATATCGCACAGCAGCCTTTTGATATTCAGTGCGCGTTGTACGATATCGCGGGGCAAGCGCTCGGCGTTCCTGTCCATGCACTGATCGGCCGAAAAGTCCGCGAATCTGTGGAACTCGCCTTCTGGTCCCCTCCGATGCCGCCCGTCGAAATGGCCAGAGAGGCACAGAGGGCAAAAGAACTCGGCTTCCGTGTCCACAAGATAAAAGCCCATCGTCCGTCCGACACGTATGAACTGGTGAAACTGATCACGGAAGCGTGTGGACCAGATTACCTTCTGAGGCTGGATCCAAACACGCATTTCCACGATCTGCCCACCGCGATCCGGATCGCGCGGTCTCTTGAGGGGTTCAATATCGAGGTGTACGAAGACCCGTTCCGGTTCGAGGATATGTCCGACTACCGCCAGTTCCGGGCGAAAATCGACGTCCCCGTCGCACGCCATCTGGGCTCTCCGCGCGATGTGTTCCTCTGGCTCAAGAACGAAGCCATGGATACGTTCAATTGCGGCGGAAATGTCGAAGCCATGAGAACATTCGACGCGATCGCCCGGGGCGCGGGCGTACCCATGTGGGGACAGATGTTCGCGTTTGGCTCCTGCATTGCCGGCATGTTTGCCGTTCACATCGCGGCAACACTGCCGGCATGCACGATGGCGCTGGACGAGTTGCCACACATACGCGTGGATGACCTCTCCGGCGGAAGTTTCGTGATCGAGAAAGGGGCCGTAAAAGTCCCTGATGCGCCTGGATTGGGGGTTCAACTTGACATGCATGCGGTTGAGAAATACCGCATCCGGTGAGGAAAGCGAAAGGACCGCGCGTTGAGGGTGGTGGTTGTGGGCGGCTCAGGCAGGGTCGGAACCGGGGTTCTGCCTTACCTCGCCAGCTGGCATGAAGTGATCAATTTCGATATCAAACCTCCGTCGGTTCCGGCAGGGAGGTACGTCAGGGGATCACTGTTCGACGCGGAACTGCTGGGCCGCGTGCTCACGCGGGCGGACGGGGTAATATTCATGGCGCTGGGGACATGGCCACCCGAGGTCGACGCCAGTTACGAGATCAACGTTCGGGGTGTGCACTACGTGCTGGAGGCCGCCCGGCAGGCTGGACTGATGCACGTGGTACATTCGAGTACTGCCTCTGTCCACGACGAATCCAAAGGGAGTTTCCCGGACGAGGAGATGCCTTTGGAACCCCTGCACGTGTACGGACTCACGAAAGGTCTCGGAGAAACGGTGTGCAGATGGTTCTGCCGCATGTACGGCATGTCAGTGCTGGCCTTGAGGCTTTTTGCGCCTCAGCCCTACGAAAATTGGCTCGCGCAGTGCCGAATGAGAATGCCGAACGGATGGACAACGTTTCTTGATACCGCACGTGCGTACGATGCGGCCTTGCGCGCAACCTCGCACAACGGGTTCGATGCTGTATTCATTTCCGGAGATTGGACCGGCGCGTACGTGAACTGCGCGAAAGCGAAGCGCCTGCTCGGTTGGGAGCCGCTCGACCGGTACGATGGCGGGAAGCAAAAGGGCTAGTCTGCCGGCTCTTTCAGAGCCCGAAAACACGCAGGGCGTTGAGCCTGGTGATCTTCTCGAACGCCAGCTTTGAAATGCGTTTGTTGTCCCGTGCTTCTTTCAGAAACGGAATCACATCTATCGGCTGGACATACCGGCACACGTCCGTTCCAAAAAACAGTCGGTCCTGAAACCTCTCGAGGAAGGCGTAGCCGAACGGAAGATCGCGGGTGAGTGCGTTGTAGGCACTTCCCGCAGAGAGGTCGGCATAGAGGTTCGGGAACGTTTCCATCAGGCGCGGCATTGCTCCGCCCGGCGTGATGGGTCCCTTCGGATAACTGCTGAACTGATCGTCTGTTACGTCACCTGAGATCTCTGCCCAGAAGTGCTGCGCGTGCCCGACGAAAACCGTCTCCGGGAACATCCTCAACGTGCGCTCAAAACGAGGGAAGCCCTTTTCATCCACATTCCGGAACCCGTCAATGTGGTAGATCACCGGCATGCGCAGTTCGCCGCAAATTCGGTACACTCGCTGCAGAGCCGGGTCGTCTATCGCAAGCCCGCTCATGGCCTCGCCGTATGCTTTGCATCCTCTATCTCGGTAATCCGTCAGGCGTGCGCGAAGGATCCGGCTGTTATCACCGGTTCCAACGCGCGGGTCCACGTTGCAGCCGGCGACAAACCGGTCCGGATATTTCCGGGCGACACGCATGACATATTCGGTGGTGACATAGTAGTGCGCCTCTTCCGGGCTTTCGATCGGCAGAAGAATCGCTTTTTCGATCTCGTTCGCATCCATGAATCGGAGCAGGTGCCGAGGGGTGAGGGGTTTTTCTCCAACATAGAGTTTCCCGATATGCATATGAACGTCTATCATGGCTCCTGTTCCGTCTCCACCGATCGCCTGTTCCGGGCTACCCCTTGGCATTGTCTGCCACTTTTCGCTCTTTCAAATTAGCAACTGGGAGTCGCAAACCACAGGGATGAAAACATGGCATTGGTGGAACTCGTCCGCGAAGCGGGAGTGGTGGGCGCAGGCGGCGGCGGATTTCCAACCCACGTGAAACTGGCGGGGAAAGCTGATACCGTCATCGCCAACGGAGCGGAATGCGAGCCGCTCCTCCATAAAGACGCCGCGGTAATGGAACGCGAGGCCGCCCGCGTCGTCGCCGGAATGCTTGCCACTATGGAGGCGGTCGGGGCAACGCGTGGTATCATAGGCATCAAGAGGAAAAACTCACGGGCAATACAAATGATCACCGCTGCCAGCGCCGGCCAACCGGTCTCGGTGCACCTTCTCGGCGACTACTATCCCGCGGGGGATGAGTACGATCTCGTGTTCGAAACAACGGAACGCCTCATTCCGCCTGCCGGTATCCCGCTCAACGTGGGTGCGGTGGTGTGCAACGTAGAAACCTTCGCGAACATCTCGAGAGCAGCGGAGAACCTGCCGGTAACGGAAAAGACCGTCACCATAGGGGGCGCGGTGCGCTCTCCCGTAACCCTTACGGTGCCGGTGGGGACTTCGTTCCGTGACGTGCTGGAAGTGGCGGGCGGGCCGACCACCGATGACCCTGTCCTGTGCCTTGGCGGGCTCATGATGGGAACGACGTCAGACGATCTGGACACTCCTGTTCTCAAAACAACGACCGGCGCCATCGTCCTTCCGCGCACTCACCACATCGTCCAGCGCAAACTGAAGCCTTGGGCGCATCAGGCGAAGATCGGGAAATCGGCGTGCGATCAGTGCCGCTTCTGCACGGAAATGTGCCCGCGCTACCTGCTGGGCTACCCGGTGGAGCCCCACCGCGTAATGCGGAGTCTCGGGTTCACTGCAACGGACAGAAAACTCCTTGACGAATGGGCCGCCTTGTGTTGCAGTTGCGGACTTTGCACGCTGTATTCCTGTCCCGAAGAGCTTTTCCCGAAAGAGGCGTGTGACGCGTCCAAGGACGAACTGCGGAAAGCTGGTCTCAAGTGGGCCACACAATCTCAGGTGCGTCCTCACCCCCTTCGTGATGGGCGGCGTATTCCGATCCGCGCGCTCATGAGAAAACTGGTTGTAGAGGAGTTTGATCACCCGGCTCACTGGGAGGATCTGAGCGTAGACCCCGTCCGCGTAACCCTACCGTTGAAACAGGCGGCCGGTGCACCAGCATCCGCCGTGGTCAAGTCGGGCGACCATGTGAAGAAAGGTCAACTGATCGGTCGCGCACCCGAGGGCGCCCTCGGCGCAAACCTGCATGCTTCCGTTGAAGGGATAGTCACCGTCAACGAGGCAAGTATTGCCATTCAGAGGACAAAATGAGTGAGAAAGCGATCGGATTGATAGAGCTCTCCAGTATCGCGGCCGGCTTCCAAACCGCGGACGCGATGCTCAAAGCCGCCAGGGTGCGCCTCCTGCTTTCCCGCAGCATTTGTTCGGGCAAATACATGGTTCTTGTCGGGGGCGAAGTGGGAGCAGTGCAAAGCGCGGTTGAGGCGGGGGAGGCGTCCGCAGATGGCTGTCTGGTGGACAGGTTCATTATTCCCGGTGTGCACGAAGACGTGTTCGCGGCGCTCGGGCGCTCCACCATCCCGACGATTGGCGAATCTCTTGGCATTCTTGAGGCGTTCAGCGTCGCATCGCTGATCGAGGGGGCTGACGCTGCCGCAAAGGCCGCGAGAGTCACCCTTGTGGAGATCAGGTTGGCCATGGCGCTGGGAGGGAAAGCCTTTGTCACTATGACGGGTGATGTCGCCTCCGTACAGGCGGCTGTGGAGGCGGGCAAGGCCCGCATCGGCGAAGCAGGCATGCTGGTGAATGCAGTGGTTATCCCACGCCCCCACGAGGACGTCTACCGCGAAACCGTTTAGGACGCCGTCTTGGGAGAGCATCTCCACGCACTCGGGTGCCGCAGGGTAGGTCTGAGCATTTATCTATTTGCGAGAGAAAACGATAGCGCGTTTCATTTCCGAAGACACACGAACGGGAAAGTGAGTAGGAGGGTATGCAGAAAGAGAACGGCACCCCCGACACCGGGACAGGCAGGCACGTCTCGGTGAAAATCTGCGGGGTCCGCACCCGTCACGATGCATTGCTTGCCGCTGAACTGGGCGCCACGTATGTGGGGTTCGTGTTTGTCAGGAAAAGCCCGCGCTATATCGACCCGGCGGAAGCTGCAGAAATCGTGCCTGCGTTACCCGAGGGGGTTGTTCCCGTAGGGGTTTTTGCCAATCAACCGAGAGACAGGGTGCTCGACATAATATCGACGACAGGTGTCAAAGTCGCGCAGTTAAGCGGTCTGGAATCCCCGGAGTACTGCGACAGCATGGGCAAATTCGGCGTGTTCAAAGCGTTTCACGTTCGGCCGCCGTTTTCCTTTGAGAACCTGGAACCGTACCACGTCAACATGTTCGTGCTCGACACGTACGTGCCGGGCAAAAATGGAGGGACGGGCGAAACTTTCGACTGGTCTCTCGCGATTCCGGTCGCCAGAAAGACACGTGTAATGCTTGCGGGGGGACTCACTCCGGCGAACGTTGCCGAGGCGGTGGAAACCGTTCGGCCGTACGCAGTGGACGTGAGCAGCGGCGTCGAATCGAGTCCGGGCGAGAAAAGTCCGCACCTCATGGAAGCGTTTTTCCAGAGCCTGCACGACGCGGGCTACCAGACCGGTCGCTGACAGCCCGCCGTGATGCCTGTCAGCGCCGATTCTCCAGCGTCGCTTCCAGAAGATGTGATCACGTATGTCTCTCATCCCTGGCGCGAGGACTTCCGCTTTCGGCGGTGGTCCCTCGTAAGCGCCATGGTCGGGGCATCAGTGCTCGCCGGTTTTGGGTTCGCGAGCCCGGGTACCGGCCTCGGGGCTTTCGGGTTTCTTTTTCTGAGCCTTTCTCGGTATTTTTTACCTACCTTATACGAAATCAATCCGCGCGGCGTGCATGACCGACATCTCGGGGTAAATCGATTCCACCCCTGGACGCGTTTCAAACGTGTCGCGTTGCGTCGGGACGGTGTTTTCCTGGGAACATTTCCGCTGCCGAGACATCTGGATGCATGGCGCGGACTGTATGTTCGCACCTCCGGAAACCGAGAGCAGGTATACGCCTTTGCCAGAGCACACATCCCGCTGGAAACGCCTCCGCGAGAGCGTCAGATATGCTCTGGCAATGCCTCCCCCGCTTGAGTTGTCTCCCGCGGATAGAGAGGTCCTCGCGAAAGTAGCCTCCATGCTCGTGAGGCGGAGACTCGGTTCTCCCGCACTCATGGTTCTGGAGATGTCCCGGCCGATAAACTTCGTCGCAAGCCAGTTTCTGGTGTTCATGAAACCATTCGCTACGGCGCTCTTGAACACGACCGAGTACGAACGTTTTGTGCGCATACTGGAACACCGCGAGGGCATAGACGCGCTTGTGCAGGCGATTGCACGCGGCACCGAGAACGGGGCGGCGACCGTGCAGAAAAGGCAACCGCCTCCGCGGGTCTCGAGCGTCGGTTGCGGTGACAACAAAACTCACGTGGAATCAACAGGTTGAAAGGCGCAAAGGAATTTATGCAGCAGGAACGGGACCTGAACGTTGTTATCGCAACAGACTGCGGCAGCACGACGACGAAAGCAATCCTTATCGAAAAGGTGGACGGCACCTACCGGCAGACATTCCGCGGGGAGGCTCCGACCACCGTCGAGGCCCCGTTTGAAGACGTTACGAGAGGCGTTCTGAACGCGATCCAGGAAGTGGAAGAACTGAGTGGGAGGAAAATACTGGAGGGCGAACGCATCATCACTCCCGCAGAAGGGAACCGCGGGGTGGACATCTACATCTCGACGTCGTCTGCTGGCGGCGGATTGCAGATGATGGTCACGGGGGTGGTGAAGTCCATGACGGGGGAGAGTGCTCAACGGTGTGCGCTCGGCGCCGGCGCCATCGTCATGGACGTACTCGCGTCGAACGACGGCAGGCTCCCTCACGAGAAAATTGAACGGATCCGTCAATTGCGCCCCGATATGGTGTTGCAGAGCGGTGGAACGGACGGAGGAACTGTCTCACACGTGGTGGAACTGGCGGAGTTCATCGCGGCCGCCGATCCCAAACCGCGTTTCGGAACGGGGTTCAAGCTCCCCGTGATATATGCGGGAAACAAGAACGCGATCGATGATATCCAACGAATTCTCGGGGAGAAAACCGCGCTTACCATCACCGAAAACATCCGTCCAACGCTGGAAAAAGAAAACCTCATGCCGGCGCGGCACAAAATTCACGATCTGTTCCTCGAACACGTAATGGCCCAGGCACCCGGCTACAGGAAGCTGATTTCCTGGTGCGGGGCCGACATCATGCCGACCCCCGGTGCGGTAGGCCTGATCATGCAGACAATCGCCCGCAAACAAGGCATCAACGTCGTCGGTGTGGATATCGGCGGCGCCACAACAGACGTGTTCAGCGTGTTTGACGAAGTGTTCAACCGCACGGTGAGCGCAAATCTCGGTATGTCGTACAGCATTTCGAATGTTCTGGCCGAAGCCGGACTCGAGAACATCGCGCGCTGGATACCATTTGACATAGATGAAGGTGATTTGCGCAACAGAATCAAAAACAAGATGATACGTCCAACGACGATCCCTCAACTCCTTGATGAACTGAAACTTGAACAGGCAATTGCGCGTGAAGCCCTTCGGCTGGCCTTCATACAGCACAAGCAGCTCGCAGTGGGTTTGAAAGGCATCGCCAAAGAACGGACTCTTTCTGACGTGTTCTCCCAGGAACGCGATGGCAGCCTGATCAACATGATGGAGCTGGACCTGCTGGTCGGCTCCGGTGGCGTTCTCAGTCACGCGCCGAGGCGGCAACAATCCATGCAGATGATGATCGACGCGTTCCAGCCGGAAGGCGTCACTCGCCTTGCGGTGGACAGCATATTCATGATGCCCCATCTAGGCGTGCTGTCGACTGTCAACGAAACCGCCGCCACTGAGGTGTTTGAAAAGGACTGCATGATATACCTGGGCACCTGCGTGGCGCCGCGAGGAAAGGGGAAAAAGGGCAGCCAGGTCCTTTCGTTTGAAATGGAGTTCCAGAACGGACGTCGGGAACACGGCACAATGGATGTCGGCGACTTGAGACATTTCCCGCTGGGCTTGAACGAAACGGCGAAGCTCCGGGCAAACCCCGCCAAAGGCTGGGATCTCGGATACGGGTCAGGCAAACCCGTGGAGGCTGTGATCCACGGGGGAGTCGTCGGCATCGTGCTCGACACGCGCGGCAGACCCATCCAGTTCGCGGCTGATCGTCCGGCGCAAATCGCCGACACCGTCCGCTGGAACAAGGCAACTGATCAGTTTCCCATCTAACCCCTGCAAAGGCATCTATGGCACACTCGTATACTCCCGGCTTACGTGTAACACCGTTCGCGACGCTCCAGCGTCGACGCATACTCCCCCTGAAGGGGGAGGTCACGGTTCGAGTTGGCGACCTCGTTTCGAGGGATACCGTCGTCGCGAGAACTGAGCTTCCGGGTGACGTGGCTACCGTGAACGTGGTAAACCGCCTCGGGATAGAAGCCCACCAGATTGAGCACTATATGGTGAAAAAGGTGGGGGATTCAGTGGCGAGCGACGAACTTATCGCGGAGACGCGCCCCTTTTTCAAGTTTCTGAAGTCTACGGTGAACTCGCCCATCGACGGCACGGTGGAGAGTATTTCCACGGTCACCGGGCAGGTTATTCTGCGGCGGCCACCAAAACCTGTCGCCGTCACTGCGTACGTGGATGGCAGGGTCATTGAGGAGATCCCTGATGAAGGGGTCGTGGTCGAGACTCAGGGCGCCTTCATCCAGGGGATTTTCGGGATCGGCGGCGAGGCCTGGGGCAAGGTGAGGCGCGTGGTGGAATCCCATGATTCGGTTGCGACACCTTCCTCAATTTCGACCGACATGGGAGGCTGCGTGCTCATATGTGGATCGCTTGTATCCGCGGAGACGATCAATCGCGCAATCGCGGTGAAGGCCGCCGGAGTGATCGCGGGCGGAATCCACGCCGGCGACCTGAAAGATCTGCTTGGGTATGATCTGGGGGTGGCAATCACGGGAACTGAACGAATTGGGACCACGATCATAGTTACCGAAGGCTTCGGGGCGATTGCGATGGCGAGGCGAACATTCGATATCTTGAGTTCATGTGAAGGCATGGTCGCCTCCATTAATGGCACCACGCAGATCCGTGCCGGTGTTCAGCGGCCTGAGATCATCGTCTCGCGTCCGCCGTCGCCGTCCGACAGAGAGGTTGCAACGAGCAGCACGGGTCTTCAGATCGGCGATCCGGTGCGCGTTATTCGCGAACCGTATTTCGGGCGGCTGGGTTCGGTGAGCGCCCTTCCCTCCGATCTCCAGACGGTGGAATCCGAAACCCGAGTTCGCGTGCTTGAGGTGGCCCTCGACGACGGAGAGAAAGTTATCGTTCCGAGAGCAAACGTGGAATCGATCGCACTCTAGTGCGCGGTTTTTTCGAGGAAGGTCAGGGAAAACACCCGCGCCGTCGGGGCAAGCGCCCGGAGGTGCGAGGAGGACAACCAGTGCAGAGATTGACACAGTTCGCGTGCGTAGCAGCGCTTTTCTGGACCGGGACGGCCCTGGCGTCTGACGCGGTGGAGACCGGAACCTTCGGCAAAACGCCGGTTCCTGATTCAGTCCGGGCATTACCCCCGCCCCTTCCTACCCTGATCCGAGCCGCCGACGTACCCAGCGACAACGGGAAGGCAGTGGTGGTAACCTGGTTGCCGGACTCTTCCACGCCAAGCTTTGTGCGGTACCAAGTCGGCGTGGCTACGGATCCGTCAGGACCGTACTACTTCGGCGGCGAAGCACCTGCGGCGGGGCCTCTTGTGAAAGATGACCCCAAAATCTTCGGCTGGTCCCCGGCAGATCCTGACCACCAGTTTCTCGTCGTCTCCTCCTACATGGTGCCGCCGGCAACGCCAGATGGTAACCCGGAGCGCGTGGAACTGCAGCCGGATCGGACGTATTACCTGCGTTTCGCGGTGGTCGGAGATTCCGCGAGTGCCGAGTTGGCCGCTCCGATGTCCGTGACACCGAGGCAGAACTGGATCAAGCTTCACAAACTGAACAACCTGGTATTTGGCCTCTTTTTCGGCGTGGTGATCCTTTCTTTCATCGAATTCGCGCGGCGCAATCCGAACATGTTCATACGAAAAATAGCCGGGCTTGATGCGGTGGAAGAGGCGCTGGGGCGCGCCACCGAAATGGGGAAACCCGTCTATTTCGTTCACGGATTAAACTCCATGGGGGAAGTATCCGCAATCGCTTCCGTGAATATTCTCGGCCGCGTGGCACGAAGAGTAGCGCAATTCGATACGACACTGAAGGTTATGAACAACGATCCGATTGTGCTGGCCGTGAGCCAGGAAGTGGTGAGGGAAGCGTGTATTGACGTAGGGCGCCCGGACGCATACGTCCCGGACAATGTCATGTTCGTTGCCGATCGCCAGTTCAGCTACGCCGCCGCGGTGGACGGCATGATGATGCGAGAGCGTCCGGCCACCGTGATGCTGATGGGATACTTTTACGCGGAAGCCCTTCTATTCGCGGAAACAGGTAACGTGGTCGGGGCGATTCAAATAGCCGCTACGGACTCATATACCCAAATTCCCTTTTTCATCACGACCTGTGACTACACGCTGATCGGAGAAGAACTGTACGCGGCCAGCGCGTATCTCGCGCGGGAACCCAAACTCCTGGGAAGTCTACGAGGACAGGATGTGGGAAAGGCTTTCCTGATAGCCATTCTGACGATCGGAACTGCACTGGAACTGGCGGGCATCCACTGGCTGACACACCTGGTGGCTCCTCTCTGAGATCTGCCGGAAGCGAGTATGGAGGCTGAGAGAGAATGATTTTCCTCAAACGCACGTTGCCGCTTGTCATCGCGTTCGTGATGGGTATCGTGGCCATATCGATTTACTACATCCCCCACCAGGCCGCGGTAGACCTGAACGAGCTTTTGTCCAAGTGGGACCGGATTATTGCGGCCTTTGCCGCATTCCTTGGCGTGTACAGCCTGTTGTACCTTCACGCGGGACGCTTGAAACGCAGGCAGGTCGGCTGGGGATACAGCGTTTTCGTATATCTGGGCTTCGTGGTCATGCTGACGGCTGCGATTTACAACAATGGCGCGGGCCCGCTGGTCGCGTTGCGCAAGGGCGGCGCGTACGACTGGTTGTACACGAACGTTTTCGTGGCCGCCGATGCGTCTATGTTCGCGATTCTTTCTTTCTTCATCGCATCGGCCGCCTACCGTACCTTCCGCGCCCGAACGACTGAAGCGACGATCCTGCTTGTGGCCGCCGTCATCGTGATGCTGGGACGCGTGCCGATAGGCGCGCTCCTGTGGGAATCCATGCCGGAACTGCAACAGTGGTTGATGAATGTTCCGAATATGGCAGCGAAGCGCGGCATCCTGCTGGGCGTTTACCTAGGTGCAGTGGCAACTGCCCTTCGCATCATCTTCGGTATCGAACGTTCCTATCTCGGAGGTGA
This sequence comes from Candidatus Latescibacterota bacterium, assembly GCA_022706085.1. Lineage (GTDB taxonomy): Bacteria > Latescibacterota > MWCZ01 > MWCZ01 > MWCZ01 > MWCZ01. The sequence goes on from JAKJDF010000004.1 coordinate 188,650, forward strand.
TGAATGATCCAGAAACTTCTGAACATCGACCGCCGCTGGATCTTTCTTTTCATCTTTGTCGGGGTGGCGGCAGCGATGCTTTCTCCCTTGCCTTTGCCGATCCGGCCTTCCTCCGACGTGAAGAACGTGTATAACACGATCGAGTCCATCAAAGGCAAACCGAACGCGACCGTGCTACTTTCGTTTGACTACGGCCCGGGAAGTGAACCCGAACTTCAACCCACGGCAATAAGCATCATCCGCCAGTGTTTCCGTAACAACATCAAGGTCGTCGGAATGGCTCTCTGGCCAGACGCGGTCGGGTTGGCCCAGGCAGCGTTCGATTCCGTATCGCGGGCAGAAGGAAAAGAGTACGGGAAGGATTGGACCTTTCTCGGATACAAGACGGGTTCGGTTACGCTGATCCTGAATATGGGAGAAGACTTTCACGGCGCCTTCAACGTTGATTACCGTGGAAACAAAACGTCGGAAATGCCTGTCACCCAGCACATTGCCAAGCTGGGGAGCTTTGACTACGTGGTCACTCTCGCCGCGGGAAAAACGATAGACGGCGTCTGGGTTACCTACGCGGTTGACCGCTACCGCATCAAGCTCGGCGGCGCGACAACGGCAGTTACGTCGCCTGACATGTTCCCCTACCTCCAGTCCGGCCAGTTGAACGGGCTGGTATCGGGGTTGGCCGGCGCGGCGGAATACGAGACGCTGGTGAGGACTCAGGGGTCTGCGACGCGGGGGATGCAACCTCAATCTGCCGCTCATCTTATCATCATCATCTCCATCATAATCGGCAACACGATGTATTTCGTTCAACGGAGACGAGACCGCAGACAGAGTGTTTCCGGCAACGAGGAGACACGATCATGATGCACAATCCAGGAAGCCGGACCGCAACGTTTGTTTTTGCAGGCGTTTTCCTCGCACTGAGCATCTGGCAACTTGCCGTGGAAAATATCGCGTTGACGGTGGACGGGCTCGGAATTCTTACTGCGGCCGGACTCACTCTCGCGCTGTTCAGTTTCCTTTACGATGACAACCCGCTTTTCAAGATTGCCGAACATCTGTACGTGGGTGTGGCGGCGGCATACGGACTTGCGCTGGTGTGGTTTCAGGTGATCCTTGCAGACCTCGTGAATCCGATTTTCTTCTCGACGGCCACGATCCGCCAGTTGTGGGTTCTTATCGTGCCATCGGTTCTCGGCATTCTTCTTATCATGCGAATCGTGCCCAAGTTCAGCTGGTTGAGCAGGATATCGTTCTCCTATGTGGTTGGATTCGGGGCCGGTATCAGTATCCCGGCATATATCGCCTCCCAGCTTCTGGAACAGGTACATCCAACGTTGGCGCCCGCGCTCGGGTGGGACGGAGGAGACAAGTTCATCCTTATAGCCGCGATGGTTCTTATCGCCGTGGCGTATGTGGTGTCGCGGCGTGGAGGGGGCGATCTCGGAATGAACGGCTGGTTTGGTCCGACGCTCCTTTCGGTCGTCTTCCTCATCTGTTACTTCCAGGGCGTGGGGGCGGCCTCGCTGGTTTTGGTCGGTGTGGTCGCGGTTTTGTTCTATTTCTTCTTTTCGGTGGAGCACACCGGTGCAGTCGGAGCCATTTCGCGTGTCGGAATCTGGTTCCTCATGATCGCCTTTGGAGCTTCGTTTGGTTTCACGGTGATGGCAAGGATTTCCCTTCTCATCGGCAGAATGCAGTTCCTTCTGGGTGATTGGCTCCACCTTCTGAAAAGCTGAATCGTGAGCTCAGGGACGGTAGCGCGTGGAAGTTTTGAACCTTGGTACCAGAGCGTGCGAATGCGTGGAGGGTGATATCACGGAGCAGGAGACCGACGCGATCGTTAATGCGGCAAACAACCATCTTTGGATGGGAGCGGGCGTCGCCGGCGCAATAAAGCGCAAGGGCGGGCAGAGCATCGAGGAAGAAGCCATCCGTCTCGGGCCCATTGCGGTGGGAGACGCCGTAGTCACCTCAGCAGGGTCCCTCCGCGCGAAGTGCGTTATTCACGCTGCCTGTATGGGCCAAGACCTGAGAACCGACCGGGAGACGATTCGTCAGGCTACTCTTCAAAGCCTGCGCCGGGCGGAGGAGCTGAAGCTTCGCAGCATTGCCTTTCCCGCGCTCGGGACCGGCGTCGGGGAATTCCCGACGGCGGAATGCGCACGAGTAATGCTTTCCGAAGCGGCCGAGTTCCTGAAAACCACGCGAACACTGGAACTCGTCCGGTTTGTGCTGTTCGGAAAAGAATCGGCCGCGGCATTTGACGCGGAACTGCGAACCATTCGACAGAAGCTCGCTTCTGTCGGCTCTCCTCCCTCATGCTGACTGCGGGCCTGCCTGCGAAGCCGCTCATTCACGCTTCACGCGGAATCGCAGGCTTTGCGTCTTCTTCTTGTCTGCCAATCCCCAGGGTTGTACGTTTATGATGATTTCCCCCTAATCCCCGAATGTGCCGCAGGCTTCGCGCTTGCACGCGAGACCGCGCTTCTCATCGTCTTCAAGGTGTGCGATGGCATGGATATTCCGGTGCTCACAACCGGCCGCTGAACTTGTCCGATCTTCCCGTTCAATCGAACTTCCCGTAGATCAGCACCAGTCTCTTGTCAGCAAAGGCGATATCGTGTTCCTGTGGGAGGGTGGAACCAACGGGACACTGACAGCCGTGGGAATCCTCCAATCGGCGCCCTACCGCTTCGACAGGAACTCCCGCAGGCAGAGAGCGCGCGTCGGCGTCTCCGTTGTTCTGGCGCGGCCGCTTACGGCGGAGGAATGCCGGCAGGATCAGATTTTGAAGGCTCTTGCCGTATTGGAAAGGTCCGACCAGACTAATTTCGGTTTGAATCGAGTTACCAAGGACCGGTTACTTTCCGTGGTCGCTGCGCGTGAACCCGCGCTTGCGGAGAGTCTCAATCTCCCACCAGATGCTATCAGGCCGGCACACGAGCCAAGCCCCGGACCAAGAACTCGGGACACCGGCGGGGAACACGAGAAGGATTTCACGTTGCCTGTCCGCGAGAAACTTGACCTGGAAGCAGTTCGCCATCGCGCACGGGGATGGCTTTCAGATCCACTGGTGCCTGTGCTGTTGCAGCTGGTTCGGTCAAACAGAGAGCGACTAAAGACACTGCTGCGGCGGGAACTGCTGGCGGATATTGAGTACGACGCGTTTGTCACCGAATTTGGGTCGCCGGGCAGAATCCAATGGGCCGGAGAAGACATCACCCTCGTGGAAATTGCCGAAAGGACGGGCAACGCGAACGCGCACTACCTGGACGGCCTGCTCGCCGACGGAACGATCTCGACGAGGGGTAACCTGGTCTGGACGCAACACGACCGTGTTTACGCGGAGAAAGCGGAACAACCTGATCCTCACACGCGCTCATTGCGGTTGCGTGCCGCGCTTGCACACCTGCTTGCGGAAGGGCGGTCACTGGGGGTCCGAGTGGATCGAATGCGTCGTTCCTTCGACGAGTTGTGGCCGGAAATGGCCACCGGCATTCTTTCCGTTATTGAACCGGACGAGTATGTCCCGTTTGACCTACCTGCGCTCGTGGGGCTTCAGATTCTGGGCGTTTCCCGTCGATGGAGAAACAGCACCGACGACTTTGTCGCGTACTGCGATCTCGTCAAACGGGTTCGAACGGCAGGGGATTTGCCCGATCTCGCGTCTACTCACGTGTTTCTGACCTGTCTTGGAAATCGCAGTAGTGGCGCTGATTCGGCGAAGCCTGCGGATGCGATGCGCAGGACGCACTCTGAAGACGCCGCGGGATACGCAGGTCGCCGGTCGCGGGCTCCTGTGCCGGAAAACACACCGGCGCACCTTCCGACGGAAGGACAGGCAGTTTTCTCCGTGTACCAGAGTCTCCGTCATCGCGGAGTCGTGACGACACTGGCACAGGTGATTTCGCTGTATCTTTCGGTAAAAACAGTCCCTTTCGTTTGTTTTGAAGGAGTCTCGGGGAGCGGGAAGGGGCACCTGATTCGCTCCTTCGCGCGCGAGATCGGCGGGCGGCTTTACTCCTGCCCGTTGACAAACGAGAGCGTAGGCGGATCCTCGGACGCGCCCATCCGCTTTCGCGACCTTCTCGGCATTGTCGACATCCCGGGGCGCCGTTTCTATCCCGATGTCATGTACCGTGCACTGTCACACGCGCACGAATGCCCGTCGGATCTCGTTTTCGTGTTTGTCGACACGCCTGATGGTTGGCAGGAAGACGGGTGGCTGGCGGAATACACCAGACTCATGGACCTGGGGGCGGAACGCGATGTCGAGGGGTGTACTGTTTCGGTTCTCCCTTCGGGCGGGCTTCTCGGAGATAGTGACTACCCTGCGGAGTACCCCTTCCCGGGCAACGTGGTTCTGGTCTTGTCGGTTGCAGGGCACGGGGCGTGCGGAGAAATCGCTTCTGAACGGGCAAATGTTTTCACGCTGGGGATGCCAGATCTTTCGCTTGAAGCTCTCGTCGCCGGGCCCGCACCTGAAGGCATCTCACCGACAACCCTCGCGGCTTTTCTCGCAGAACACCATCGAATCCGGCCAGCCGTGACTCCTGATTACGCCGCACTGGGAGTATGGAACCGCGAAATCATCCACATGAATTCGTTCCTGGAGCCGCTGGGGATACCGGTGGGATACCGATTGCGGAATGAAATACTCCGGTTCCTCGCTTACTCCGCAGAATTGAGCGCTCAGTTGCCCTACGGCGTCAAATACCCGCTCGAGACAGCGTTCGATCACCAGATATGCCAGCGGATTCTTCCGCGCGTTCTCGCGCTCCTCGAAAAAGACGAGCAGGTCGGGGATGTTGTCGGCGAACTGCTCTCGTACGCACAGGGCTCACGAGGGCCTACACCACGGTTTCCCCACGCCGCTGCGCGCTTGCAGGCGGTGCAGCGCAGAATGGAGTGAACGTTGCCATGTCAGACAGCGCTGCGGTTCCTGCGAAGAAGCACTCAGGCGCTTCGCTGAGAGATATGAAAACTGACGGAACGAAGATCACCATGCTGACCGCGTACGATTTTCCTACTGCGCAGTTCGTCGAGGCCGCAGGGGTGGACATGGCGCTGGTGGGCGATTCTCTGGGGAACGCAGTGTACGGTTTCCGCACAACGCGCGAGGTGACGATGGAACTCATGTTGCCTCACGTGGCCGCGGTGCGGCGCGGAGCACCAAATACGCACGTTGTGGCAGACATGCCGTTCCGGAGCTTCGACACGCCTGAACTGGCCGTGGCAAACGCGCGCCGTTTTGTGGGTGTCGGTGCTGACTCGGTGAAAATTGAAGGCGCTCTGACGGACGTGGTCGAAGCGCTCTGCGACGCGCGGATAGATGTAATGGGCCACGTCGGTCTGCTTCCTCAGACGGCGAAGGACTTCAAGGCGCGGGGGCGCACTCAAGAGGAGGCGGACGCCATCTGTGCTGACGCCCGAGCTTTGGAACGAGCGGGATGTTTCTGTGTGGTGTTGGAACATATGCCTCTGGGGCTGGCGCACAGGATCACCGAAGAACTTTCAGTGCCAACTATCGGGATAGGGGCGGGACCTCATTGTGACGGGCAGGTACTTGTCATCCACGACATGCTGGGGTTTTTCTTTCCGGGCGGTCGCTTTCAGCCTCCTTTTGTGAAGCGGTACGCCGCCATTGGTGAAATCGCCGTGGAGGCGTGTAGACGCTACGTGGAAGAAGTGCGATCGGGGGTTTTCCCCGACCTTGCTCACAGCACAGGATAGAGCGTCGCAATGGTTGACCGAAATATACGAATGCGTATATTAATAGACTTGTTTGTTTTTCCGCACTGTCCATTGACATGAATGAGGGATACCGATGAAGCCAACATTCCAACCGCACGTTCTGCGCAGGAAGCGGACCCACGGCTTCCGCGCGCGCATGGCGACGCCCGGCGGGCGCAAGGTTCTGAGTCGCCGTCGTGCCAAGGGCCGCCTCCGGCTGTGCCCGTAGATCACTCGCGGGCCAGGGCACGTCACGGGTAGCTGCGGTCCAGTCGTTTCAAGAACTTGTCAGGCGGCTCGAAGCCCACGAGCCGCTTTTCTTTTTCCTCCACCCCATTCTCGTCCAGCACTAGAACCGTCGGCAAGCCAACGATACCATACTTCTGCCGAAGCTTCTGCGTTTCCGGGGTTGTTGCCGTGAAATCCAATTTCACGGTAACATACGAACGCAAGCGCTGTTGCACGCGAGGATCGGCAAACGTGATCGCGTCCAGTTCCCGGCATGCGACGCACCACTCGGCGTACGCATCTATCAGGACTGGTTTCCTTTGCTCTCTCGCACGGGCCAAGGCCGAGGCCTCGTCCGACTTCCACGATACGCTGCTGGCCGTCGCGGCTTCCTTCGCCGGAGCGGCGGTGACCACCATAACAACCCCGTATATTCCTGCGACACAGAGTATTATGCCTGCAGCCTTCCGAGATCGCTCCCACATCGTCGGGGGGGGCTCGGGGTTTCCTTCGCGGTCAAATCCGGCGCGAAACCGGAGGTGGACAGCTCCTACCAGAAGACCGAGAAACGTGAGCGCCAGTGATAGTGCGAGGCCGAGGGGACCGCTCAACTCAGGCGAACGAGGCGTCGGGAAAATCCCTCGAAGGAAATAGACTGCCATCGCGAGCATTGCGATTCCGAACACGCTCTTGATTTTCTCGAGCCACGGTCCGGGCTTGGGCATAAGGCTGGATGAAAAGGTTCCGATGACGACGAAGAGTAATCCCATCCCGAGCGCATACACGAATAACGCGACAAATCCGAACGGTGTATTGCCCGTTGTTGCAACGTATGTCAGGACTGCACCGAGAACCGGTCCCGTGCATGGTGCCGCAACAATTCCGGCGACGAGACCGGCTGCGAAAACGCCGGTGAGCCCGCCCGCGCCACCGATCGCAGAGAGCCGCGTCTGCAACGAGACCGGCAGCGCGATCTCAAATGCACCGAACATGGAGAGCGCAAACGCAGCGAACAACAGCGCGACCGCCCCAATAACGACAGGATTCGCCATCACCGCGCCGAAGACGGCCCCTGTTGCCGCAGCAAGGACACCGAGGAGGCTGTACATGGTTGCCATGCCAAGAACGAACACTGCGGACAACAGGAGACCTCGAAAGCGCGGATTTTTCGCTCCTCCACTTCCCCTCGAGGCAAAGAAACTCACGGTGATAGGGATCAACGGATACACGCACGGGGTGAAACTGGTGAGAACCCCGCCCAGAAAAATCAGTCCAAGCGCGAACAGGAATCCTCGTTCAGCCAACAAGGAGCCGAGATTGAACCCTTCGTTCCAGGCGGGGCGAGATGCCGAATCGCCGGCCTGCGCAATCGGGGCCGCGTATTTCGCGGGATTTGGTGACGACGGCACGATTTCCTGAGGCGCCCGACTCGCCGTTTCCGCTCGCGGGACCACTGTAATTGCTGTCGCAAGTACCTGTCGCGACGGGAAAAAGCACATTTCTTCGGAACATCCCTGCGTACGCACCTCAACAGGGATGCTCAGCCTTCCGGGATTCGCGGTTTGAGTCAGGAACAGCGGGGTACGAAACTCAATACGCCCTTTCAATTTGGGAACTAGTTTCCCTTCGAAGCGGTCGAACGCGGTGTAAGGCGATGGCGCCAGCGTTCGGCCCGCTCTGAATCCAAGTTCTGGTGGAACCCGGACGTCGGTACGTTCGGCATACACGAAGTGTCTGTCATCGATATCCAGTCTGGCGGACACCCAGACCGTATCTCCCGGGCTTGCCGTGGCGGGAGATACGGTGACGGTCCACCGAAAAGGCTGGGCAGGGGAATCGTCCGCGATCAATTGTCCGCGGGAGAGGTTGACTCCGAACAAAACGGCAAAAGTAGCGGCAAGACAGACACCCGGCTTCACGACGGCCACTTAGCTCCCCTTGGTTACAGCTTCAACCCGTTTCTCGTTTTGCTCCCTCTCCGCGGGCTATGCTCAGAGCTTCGTTGTACGCTTCCGCCAGACTTGAGATGAAATCGTATGAACCGATCACCACGCGTTTCCCCAGACGGCGCTCGAGTTCATCCACGTGCATGTCGTCAAGGAAGAGGTTGTCCCGGTTCAAGACATTCGGCGGCAGCAGCACAACCTGGCCACGCATTCCGTCTTCGTGGAGGGTTTGTTCGATATCCCGGCCCACAAGAAGGCCGCTCACGGTGATGCTGTTGCCGAACCACCTGTTCTCCACGACGTGGGGGAACAGTGAGATGTCCGGAATTCGTTTTCTGATTCGGGCAATACAATGGGTGATCAACGGCCACGCAAGAACGGACGTCACCAAATCAACTCCGACGGGCCGCCCGGCATCGGGGAGGTGTTTCTCCAGCCCACGCAACCTTTTTCTGAATTCATCGAGGAATTGCCGCGCCATGCCTATCCCGTTGCCGATTTGCGGGTAGCCGCAGTAGAATGGCGCGGAGGGAAATATTCTTTCTGCGATCACATAGAACTCGTCAGATGCAAACACAAAACGGGTGCCGAATTGTTTGACGAACGTCGCCTGTCTCGCTTTCAACCACGCCAGCAGAGCCTTCGCGCCCGCCGGTGTGAAGGCGGCCAAAGGATGCAGGCCTTCGCGGTGCCGGGTGAGGCCGACCGGAACGATGCCTACGGAACGTACCCACGGAAAGAGCCCCGCGAGGTCATGCACTGCTTGATCGAGGTGAACACCGTCGTTGAACCCGGGGACAAGAACGATTTGCGCATGCATTTCGATGCCATTCTGCCCGAGTCGGCGCAGGATCGGAACGATGTCGGGCGCCCTTGAATTTCCGAGCAGGCGGCGCCGCAAAGTCACATCCGTCGCGTGCACCGACACGTAGAGAGGCGAAAGACGCTGCTCTATGATGCGTTCGAGGTCAGATGAGGGTGTGTTCGTGAGCGTGACGAAATTCCCGTAGAGGAACGAAAGCCGGAAATCCTCGTCTTTGAACCTCAATGCTCGCCTTACTCCGGGGGGATTCTGATCCACGAAGCAGAAGACACACTTGTTGTTGCATCTGCGGAACTTCGGTTCACGCAGGCGGACGCCCATTTCGTCGTCGCAATCCTTTTCCACGACCACAGAAAGACGCTTTTGAGCGCGCGAAATCTCGATGCTCAGTTTCTCTTCCGCGATCAGGTAGCGCCATTCCAGGGGGTCGCGAACCGCGTGACCGTTCACTGCGACCACGGTATCGCCTTCGCGCAGTCCCGCCAGAAACCCGGTACCACTCCGGTCGACGTGTTGGATCTGCGTCTTCATCGGGGTCTTCGAGGGTTTGCCGTTGGTATTGCTACCAGCGCGGCCTGCGCCTCCGCATGGAGGGAATCGCCCTCCGGCGTCATCGCGAGCACACCGCGCCAGTGATCACCGGCCCTGGATGAGTCTCCCTGCATCTGATACGCGCGGGCCAACAGCGCCCTCGTGAGGGGCGAATATGGATCCATTTCGTATGCCAATTCGAGATGTCTGAGCGCTTCGCCGGGTCTTGCACGTGCCAGCAGAATCCGTCCCAACGCGCTTCGTGCCGTGGTATTCCGGGGATCAACACGTACCAGTCGGGCAAATGCGTGTTCCGCATCATCCAGATTGCCGATGGATTCTTCCAGTTCGCCGAGAACCCCGATCACGTCTGGATCGGGCGGGTCCATCGCGGCAACGCGCCGAAACGACCGTATGGCCTCTGGAATTTTGTTGCGACGCATGAGGAACTCCCCTGCCGCTGTCTGCACGTCGCGGGACCCGGGCGCAGCTTCGGCGAGTGCGATGAGACGACTTTCCACGCTATCGAGAACACGCGAAACAGCCTCCGAGTTCGATCCCGCAGTCCGGGCTTCCTCGGCTACCCATCGCGCGCGGGCTTCGTCCAGTTGAATCAACCCGAGTAACGCTGTGGGGTCCGAGGGATCGTCTGCAAGGGCCTTCTGAAACCATTCGTTCGCAAGATCAAGCCTTCCCGCGCGCAGATATGCTCTGCCCAGCCTCACCTTCTGAGGAACAGCCTCCTCCCCTGGCACCTGTCGAGACTGCACAGTGTTGGCGGAAGCCTTTGGCGGGATTTTCGTCGTGAACTCATACAGCACGGCGGGTGCCGCACCCGAAACCGCAGCGATCGGTTCTAGAAACGGAGGGGCGTTCCGCGGGTCGAGCAGCGGAGTGAGTGGTGGACGAAGGGCAGCCTCGATGGCGCTTACAAACAGGTATTGAGCGTGGTGCTGCAGGGCAATCGCCGGCAGCTCTTCAATGCGATCCATGAACGGAATGCGGACGAATTCCGTGCCGGTGAAATACGCGATATGTGGCTTCCTTGCGAGTACCGCGGAGCCTTCGGGAAGAGAACGCCCGACGGCTCTGGCAATTGCGGCTACCTCTGAAGGCTGAGTATCAATCAACTTCGCCACCTCCTCCTTTGCGGTCGCTATCCCGCCCCATAGGAGAAGTGCCCCGCAAATCGCCGGGACCGTGGCAAGTCCAACGGATCTAGAGCTCACCCTGAACCCGCCTGTCACCGCTGCCGCCGCCAGAACAGCATAGATCGGCACCATGGGGAGACTGAACCGTTCGCCGTAGAACACAGGAACCAACACGCCGTACGCCCCGACCCCCAGTACGATCGCAGGCCATGCGTGCTCTCGCTTCATCATCACCAGGTGGACAAGGCCGCAGACTATCATCACCAGCCAACCAACCGACAGTGGCATAACCCAGGGCGCTGTTCCCGAAACAAGGACGCGACGCATATCCCACCAGAAGTGCTCGACGCTGTTGCGCGCCAGCATTGCGACAAATCTCCCGAGGTTACCACGCACTACTTCCCCAAAGGATGTGAACGCAGGGTTGAAATACTCCCAGAACTGGTCCCACGACACGGTATCTCGTCCGAACATTTCATACGCGATGTTCAGGTGATTCGCGTTGAAAAAGAACCCGAGGCCCTGGCTCCACGTGTAGATTGACCAAGGTGCGAACACCACCAGAACCCCGCAGACAAACGCTGCGGTCCTGAGAAGACGCTGCCTTCTGTCCAGTGTGTCACGGTCCGCGAGCGCCATGATTACGATTCCAGCCAGCGTCAGAAACACACCGTTGTACCGCGTGAGATAGGCGAATCCGGCGAGCAAACCTGCCGCAACAGACCGTTGCCACCCTCCTCGGTCGAGGATCAGGGTTGCCGCAGCAAGCGCGACCGCGAGGAAGAACATGTCCGTGCCGACCTGTATCGTGAAGAGAATGAACTGGGCATTCGTGGCGACGAACAGCATGGCTACCGACGCCGTGCCAGTTCCCAGGGAGCGTTGCACAAGGCGGAACAACAGCCAGAGGACGATCGCGGACGACGCCAGAGCTACGATTTTTGCGGAGAGGAAAAGGTCCCGCGCAACGAAGCTCACGAAAGCTACTGCAATATGATATCCCGGACCTTTGAACCCATCGAGCGGAGTGAATTCGCCATGCAACATCTTCCTGACTTCGGGGAGAAAACTCCCGAACGCGTCGGTTTCGACTCCGTATCCCCCTACCGTCCAGAAACCAAAGCTGAAAACGCTCCACACGATGACATACGCTACAATAATGCCGATCGGAACGAATGGAGAGCTTAACCACGCAAGTCGCTGTTGTGCAATGTTATAGGGCGCAGGTTTGTTTTTCGCCACGGAGGAAGATGGAGGTGAAGATTTCGTTTTGTGGTGTCTGGAAGGCGGTACGCGATTCGCCACGGTTACCTCCCCTCGATGGGTAGCGCAACAGAGTCTGGCAAACGTGCTTGTTCGAACGGTTCGAGAATACGGTACAACGGCGGACGGTGTTCGCCAAGCACAGGAGCCGCAGACTTCTTCACGAGCAGGGGGCAAAATCGCGCGTTGGGGAACCAACCGCTCCTGGTCAGCGCACGCGTCGAACCGCGCCAAACAGCAGCAGGGCTGTGCCGAAACAGGACACCGAATCTAAGGGCCGGCTGAACATGGCTGAAAAATTGCGTCTATTACGCCGTTTCGAACCTTCTTCAGGGGTTTCTGTCCGGCATACGATTTGCGATATTGTACAATCTACCCATGCGCTTTTCACGTCCCGACGTGATCCGTCGGGCACACACTGCATCAACCGCATCACACGTTGATGCCTTTCTCCGCAGGAGGAATCCTCCATGTCATACCAGTTGCCGGCGATAGATCGGCTCGGTTTCTGTAACGTGTTTCTTTCCGCCATCGGTGGTGACGGCGCGAACATGTCCGCGAAGTTGCTGTTCAAAATCGCCGTGACGGAGCTGGACCTGGATGGGGCGTACGACGCGAAATACGGGAGCGAGAAAAAAGGCACTGCGACCGATGTATCGCTCCGCCTTTGCTACAAAGGCACAGCCGTCCGGACGTCGGGTCCCACCACCACGCCGCACATCCTTGCGATTTTCCGCCCGGGATTGATCGAAACACTTCAGCTGAACCGCGGGCTGCAGGCCAACGCGACGGTCATCGTAAACACCACGCAGACACCGGATGAGATCCGGGATCGCCTCAAGATGCATTCGGGCAGAATCGTCTGCGTCGACGCGGAGACAATTGCGGAAGAAACCGGCTCGCGGCTCAACATGCCGATGATGGCGCTCATTTGCCGCGCGCTCCGCTTTCCGCAGGAACAGGTTGAGGCCGTTATCGCCAAAACATGGCCCTATGCGAAGGATGCCAATCTCGGGGCGTTCAAAGCGGCGTACGACGGTGTTAACGAAAAAGAGTTCGCTCCCCGGGCCGACTATCCGCTCCTTCCGCCAGCCCTGGTTGCGCGAGGCCAGATCGGGTACCTCAACATGCTGAATGGCGGCGCTATTGACGCGATGACCCATTCCACAGTCAACCGGAACAACCAGGTTGCCGGGTACGGGTTTGTTCCGACATTCGACCCTTCGGCGTGTACCGGTTGCGCGGTGTGCATGACTGTCTGCTCTGACCCGGGTGGGATCGTCTGGAAAGATGGCAAGGTAATCGGCCTCGATTACGCATTCTGCAAGGGGTGCATGAGGTGTGTTGAGGTATGTCCACAGACCAAGAAGGGCAAGGCCCTCAATCGTCCAGAGATTGCTCAAGTCGCCTGAACGTTTTTTCCGGCTCGGACAGGCTTGATCCCTGCTCCGACCTGCAATAAGGGAGTGGCACACGATGGTACCCCAGAAATCGCTTATCGCGAATGGCAACGACGCAGTTGCCCAGGCGATTGTAGACATTGGCTATGACGGTGAGGGCTACTACCCGATCACACCTTCATCTGACGCAGGTGAACGCGTCAGCGAGGCACTTGCCGCGGGCAAAACGGATATCAATTTCGTCATAGGAACGTCAGAACTGGCAGTCGCCGGCATCATCACAGGAATGGCGGTTGCGGGCGGTAGAGCCGTCGACGTAACATCGGCGAACGGTCTTCTCCTCAAAATGGAGGAGCTTCCCTGCATCAGCGGACTGGGCCTGCCGTTGGTCATGAACATCGCAACCAGGGACGTCAGTGGTCCTCTGAACATCAAGAACGGACACAGCGACCTCGCGGCGGTTCTGGGCGTTGGCTGGCTGATTTTCCTCGCGCCGACCGTTCAGGCTACGTATGACCTGAACCTGATTGCGCTGAAGGCTGCTGAGGCAGTTTCTCTGCCGGCATTCGTGGCGTACGACGGCTTCCACACGAGCCACGGTGTTCGGCGAATCAACGTTTTTGCGAATCAGGAGGATGCCCGGGCGTTCGTTGGGAAGAAACCCGAAATGCTGAATTTGCTGGATGTACACCATCCGCACACCTTCGGGCCGTACATGAACGACGACCTGATCAATACGAAGGTCCAGCTTGACGCGAAGATGAGGAAAGCGTACGAGCTTCTGCCCGGCATCTTCAAGGAGTTCGAGGAACTCACAGGGCGGCACTACAGCTTCGTGGAAAGCTACGGTTCGGAAAACCCGGACGCGGTGCTTGTGGCCCTGAACAGCGCGGGTGAGGCAGCCAAAGTGGCTGTTGACGACATGATTGCGGACGGCAAGAAGGTCAGGGTGGTCATCCCGACCGTACTGCGGCCCTATCCCAACGACGAATTCGTGGATGCCGTCAAAGGTGCGAAGACGATTGTCGTGGCCGAACGCGTTTCGCAGTATGGCGCAGGCAATTATCTGGCGAATGAGCTGGGCGCTTCCCTGCAGAGAATCGGCTCCAAAAGCACGATTCTGAGCCGGGTGTACGGCATTGGAGGTCTTAATTACCTTCCCGAAGACGGCGTACACATGCTCACTACGGCGCTCGCTTACCCGAACGTTTCGGAAGAAGAGAAGAAAATTCACGCGTACCATGGCGCGTGGCCGGGCGATCCCAGTTACAAACCGCTCCCCACTATTCAGCCTCTCACCGCAGAGGAGACGACGCTGAACGCGGGTGAGGAACGCGTGAACCTCCGCAAACTGGCTGAGATGCCGACGCGGATAGAGAAACACTCGGCGTGTCCGGGATGCGGGATTTTCACAAATCTGAACCTGTTTCTCCGCGGAATAGACGGGCACGTGGTCCTTTTGTTCAACACCGGTTGCGGGATGGTGGTTACAACAGGATATCCGCTTACGAGCTTCAAGGTTCCGTATTTCCACAACCTGTTCCACAACGGATCGTCTACGGCCACCGGTGTGGTGGAGATGTACCACCGCTTCAAGAAGCAGGGCAAGATCAAGGATGACATCACGTTTATCGTCGTGTCCGGCGATGGTGGCGATGACATCGGGATGGATCAGGTGATCGGTTCAGCGCTTCGTAACGACCCGTTCATCATGCTCGAGTACGACAACAAAGGTTACATGAACACCGGCGGGCAGCTCTGCTACACCGGGTTCAAGGGCCAGCGCAACTCCAACGCCCCGATTGGGCCCGCCCTTCGCGGTAAGAAGACGCATCACAAAGACGTGATCGAAATACTCCGCGGAACGGAATGCTCTTACCTTTTCCAAGCGGCTGAGTCGAACGCCCGCGACATGATTGCCAAAGCCCGGAAGGCGCAGGCGACGGTGCGTGCCGGTGGTTTCGCGTTTGGCAAGGTGTTCAGCGTCTGCCCGCTGAACTGGGGAGCGGATGAGGCGAAGGGGAATGAGATTGTCGAGAAAGTGGTGGATGCGTGCATGCATCCGCTGTACGAGATCGAGCACGGCGTGACACGACTGAGTTACGACCCGGAAGAGCGCGGTAAGAAGATCCCCGTCAGCGACGCGTTCCGCGTCATGGGACGCGCATTCGGGCACCTGCTCAAGCCGGACAACGCCGATCTGCTGCAGGAGGTTCAGGATGAGGTGGATCGTCGCTGGGAACGCCTCAAGGCGATGAGCGCGGCAGAGATTCTCTAAGCACGGCTATCCTGTCTGCGGAAGGCCTCGGGGTTCAGCGACTCCTCGGGGCCTTACTCATTTCTGCCAGTTTGCACCGCGCGACGACGTAATCGCCTCGCGTCCGAGTGCAGACGCCAGGCGCGGGATCAATCAACGAAGCCAGAACGGGGTCTTGCGCTGGGCTCGCGCGCCTTTGAGGTAACACTCAGGGTCTCGCTGAGGGGCAGAGATCGGCGAGCAGGCACTCGCCGCACTTCGGCTTGCGCGCGTTGCAGACGGCGCGGCCGTGGTCAATGAGCTGGTGGGCGAGCAGGGTCC
>JAKJDF010000004.1:204402-435082 GCA_022706085.1 Candidatus Latescibacterota bacterium
GGGTCCAGTTTTCGCGAGGAAAAAGACGCATCAAATCCTGCTCGATCTTCAAGGGATCTTCCGAGAAGCTCAGGCCGAGGCGTCGCGACAGCCGCATAACATGGGTGTCCACCACCACTCCTTCATTCATCCCGAACGCATTGCCCAGCACGCAGTTGGCTGTTTTGCGGCCTACGCCGTCCAGTTGCACCAGGTCATCCATGTTCCGAGGGACTTCGCCACCAAAGCGCTCCGAGATGGTCTTGCAGCAATTCTTGATGTTCTTTGCCTTGTTGTGGAAGAAGCCGGTTGGCCGGATCGCTTTCTCCAGTTCCTCGATTGATGCTTCAGCGAAATCGCGTGCGGTACGGTACTTCTGGAACAGGTTTTTCGTCACTTCGTTCACGCGGACGTCAGTGCACTGCGCCGAAAGTATGGTTGAGACGAGAAGCTGAACCGGAGTTCTGTACTCGAGGGCGGTGGTCGAACGAGGGTATTCCGCGTTGATGCGGCGGTGAATTTCCGCGACGCGTTCTTTCTCGGCGCGTGCGCCCCTTTTTCCTGTGGCCATGGCTCCCCTCATCCTGCTTCCACCTGATTCTTGTACCGGTACAAAGCTTCTGGACCCAAGTGCTTCTCAGATGCCAACCAGCCAACTGAAAAGCCAGTTCATGAGCGAGATTACAACACTCCCTTTCAGCGCCGCGACAAAACCGTCCACCACGAGCATCGGGACGAAAACCGGGGTCATCCAAAGAATGAGCGCGTTGATCACGAAGTAGAAAAGCCCCATGGTGAGAATCAGCACAGGAAGGGAAAAAAACATGAGTATCGGCTTCACAACGGCGTTCAACAGGCCAAAGACGGCACCCACAAGAAGCAGGTGCCACCACGCCCATGGCTCAACCAGGGCTACGCCGTCCACCACACGGGCAGCGATGTAGATGGAAAGACACGTAAGTAAAAGCCTGAGTATCAGATAGCGCATGGATATCCCCGATCTGAGATACCGGTGGCCCGGTTCCCTCTCTTCGGATTGTCTGCCAGTTTCAGAGTGATTGCCAAATCGTCGCCTGTCAAAAGCCGGTTTCTGCAAACGCTTTTGCCCTTTCTCGCGCCCAACGCGGCCCCCTGCGGGTGCGGAAAGTGGTTACGCCACACGGTCGGGGAAGAGTGTTCTGATGTTGGCGACGGCACGCTCCGCCACCGTTTCAAGGCAGCCAGGGGCAAGTTTCGCCCAGTACGTGACTTCGTTGTTCGCTTCGTGCCCCCCGCGCGCGTAAGCTTCCCGCGTGGGCAGGTACCCAACGTAGTGGGAAACCATGTGTGTGGGAAATGTGAACGGGGCGGGCGAAGAGGTTTTGATCGCCAACTGACCTTCAACAAACGGTTCGCCCGGCAATCCCACTATAGCAAGGTCGCCTACGCGGAACACCTGAATCTCGTAACCCATATTTGTTTCACGCTGTTTGATGATCTCCACGCTGCGGGTGGACGCGGCAGTGAACCAGACAGGATCCACTTCTCCGTTGGCATTGCGCGGCGGCTCCGGATTCCCGTCGAGTATCTCAGCGACCCTGCGGCGACGTTCCTCAGGAACTTCACGGAACGGGAGGCCGACGCAATCCGCGCAACTCGTCACCTGCGCACTTTCGGCAAACTGCATCGTGTGTACGAGCTTCTCGCTTACTTCCGCAAGGGTATTGCCCATGCGACGATGGTCTGGACGCGCGTCCGGTTCAAACGGGTTCCATGGATTGATGTTGCCACAACAGCCATTGAGAACCAGTGGAACGACGTGCGAACCATACGCACGCTTCATTCCTTCCGCCCACGCTCCCGGCCAATCGGAGGAAACCGTCCGATACGTTCCTCTGGTGCCGAACACGTTCACCGGATGGCACGTATGGTGCAAAAGCAACGCGATCGGGCGCATATCCAAACCCTGGAAACACGCAACGCCGACTTCGGGATCCATCGGACCTTCGATGTAACAGAGCTCTGTGATCCCGAAAGGCTGGTTTTCGCGCCCGGCAGGCTTCGGCATCATTATGCGGCCGTCGCGCGTCACGCCCCGGCGATTGAACGAGAATTCCGCGTTCAGGGCACGAGCCAGGCCGACCCTCGCGGGCTGAAGCCGGTCGTGTGCTTCGATAGCGGCTTGAACAGCTTTTTTCGAAGCGAACTCGCTGTAGAGAGTCTCAGAACCCCAGAGGTACTCGGTTTCGGCGGTAGTTTCCAGCGGGAACTCCGGGTCCAGCATGAAACGCCCGACACTGGGCGCAGAATGAGTCTGTTCCGCGAATACCATGATCGCTTCAAAAGGTATCCCCGTGGCAGCGCTCACATCATTGCGAATCCGGGCAGAGTACTCACCCGTGATGATCGTAACGTCGAGGGAAATCACGCAAACTCGCGAAAGCCCGTCGTCGAACACAATTGCCCGTGCGTACGTTCTGTCCAGCACCGACTGAGCCGGCCTGCGATCGCCGCACGCGCTCCCCGAGAGATATGTTCCGTACGACGGGGTAATGTCCTGCTCGGACGCTCCCACCCGGAAGGCGATACGAGAGGTCTGCGGAAGACGAGCAGTCATGCCGTTTGCTCCCACGGTTTCACAGTTCCTCGCCAGTAGTCGTCATGACGAGGCCTCCATGTTTGACACCGCGCGACCCTATGAGGAGCCCCGCAAGCTCCTTCACGTCGTGCGCGGACCCCCGGGTAACAATCACTTCGAGGCAGTTGTCGTGGTTCAGGTGGACGTGAAGGCTGGAAATGATTCGATCGGTGCGCTGGTGCTGCGCCTCAGTCAGACGTTCCGCGAGATCGCGTACATGGTGGTCATACACAAGGGTTATGGTGGCAACGACTTCCTCGCCAGCCGCCCACTGCTCGGCCACGAGGCGGTCTCGAATCAGGTCTCGCAGAGCCTCCGAGCGGTTCGCGTAACCGGACTCCCTGATGAGCCTGTCGAAACGCCTGAGGAGGTCCTCTCCCACCGCGACGCTGAAACGCGCAAGTCCTCCCATGCGTGCTCCTGATTCAGCGAACGAGTATGTCGGCGCGGCGGAGCGATCCCCATAACCCCGCAGGCACCTCTACCGAAGGCCAATCCCTGACCATGGAAAGGATTTCCGGCCCGTCGGGAGTCGCTATCATCGTGTCTTCCGACTTTGTTCCGGTGATAGAGGGATTCCACGCGAACGCCTGCCAGGCCTGGACGCGCTCCTTGCAATGGAGAGAGCCCTTGAAATCGCGGCTTGCGTAGCCCGTTCCGCCGCCCTGATGATGCAACATCCACTCGTCTTTGAACCCTGTTTCCTCGTAGACGTCGAGCCCCTTCTGGAAAATCTCGTCGACGTCGGCGCCAATCTGGGTAGCACCGATGTAGGCCGCGTCTACGCGCATCACCGCGTTGTGCTTCCTCTTGAGTTCCGCCGGTAGTTTCCCGAAATGGACAAGTCTCGTTGTTGAGAGTATGAGACCGTGCCTCCGACCGCACATGACGACCATCACATACTTGGCAACCTTGTTCGCTGTGGGTATCGGGTGGCGATATTTCGAGATCCGTTCATCTGCCGCCACAAGCACCACCGCAGGGACTATCTCACGCTCCCACAGCCGTTTGGAAAGGGCGGCCGCAACCTCCCACTCTGTCTGGCCCGGTTCAACGGCAATGCAGAGATCACTCATCACCTCGGCGCAGTCCTTACCGAGAGCGCGGTAGCGCTCCACTTCCAAGGGGGTGAGGCTGTAGCGAAGGTGGTTCAATTCCCCCGCGAACTGCCCCGTGTCCGTCGTGTATCGTTGGCCGGCAAGCACCCGCTCAACGAGGCGGGTGGCATCGGTTTCAGGGCTATCCCATTGATAGACAAGAGGCTGTATGCCGAGCTCGCTCAACCCCTCTTCATCCATGATCCTGGGCGCTTCTATGTTATTCGCGACGAGGTAATCCTGGTCTGGAGTCGCCAGCAGGTGAGCAGCGCCCGCTTCAGTGGTCAAACCCACATGGTTCTGCCCGCCGCTTGTGTACCAACTGAAAGACTTCTGCTGCGTAAACAAGACCCCGCCGAGATCGTGGCTGCGGAGAAAGTCCCTCACGCGCACTCGCTTCAGCGCAATGTCGTCCGCTCGCGTCATCGTCGTGTCGTCCTTGTGCAAAGGGAGCAACGATCAAAAACCCTGTCAAAATATCGCACAAGCAGCGCACTAATACCATGCTCTCAACTGCTCCCCTGGTTCGACAGGGGTACGCCGATGCGCGCGGCGGTCCAAGCCTTCTCCGACCTGATTCCGCGGAATCATTTCACGTGAGAGTACGAGGAAACGCGGAATGACCGCATTCCAGCAAAGGGGATTTGGCCCAAAAAGGTTTCAAAGACTGGAGAGAAGCCCGTCTGGCAGGCGGGCACCGCAAATCTGGGGGATCCCGGATCTGTTGGAGGTGAAGATCACCCAGCGGTTGTCGGCGGTGAAGTACGGGTGGGTATGAGACCATTGTCTGCCGTCGTGAACGGTTCGGCTCAAACAGAGCCTTTTGCACGAAACTGCTCCGAAGGAGCCGACGTAAATCGGAATGCCATCTTCATATGGAGCGTCCGCCAGCCAGAATCTGCCGCAACGAGATGTCGCCACGTGTCCGAACACGTGTTCCCCTTGATATACCGCAGTGGGTTCCTCGTCGGAGAGCGAGACGCTCCAGATGCTTGTCATTGAAGCCGAATCATAGGCTGTCGAAAGGAACACGCGGTCAGTGGTGCCGATCCAGGTCTCATGCCCCGTACATCTCGGCGTGTAACGATCCCGGCCTCGCCATTTCCCCAACGGGACACGCGGCCGGGAATCCACCGGCAACCATTCGAGTCCGCTCCCGTCCGGATGTACGAGGCCCAGATTCACCACGGAAACGTCCGCGCTGTTTGCCTGAACAAGGATCAGGTTCCGACCGTCGCGCGAAAACTGCTCATGTTTGAAACGGTGGGTGGTGCTCTCGGCGAGAACGGAGTTTGCTCCGCCAGCGAGGTCAAACAGCAGGAGTCGCGACGATGCCGGATTCGGGTAGAAGTTGACTGCGTAGTACTGCAAATCCCGCGAAACGGTTCCGTACCTCAATTGGCCAGTAGTACCGGAGGGGAGAACGATCACGTCTTCTGTGTGCAACGTAAGGTAATGACACCGTCGCAGAACCAGTTCCTTCCCCACAAACTCCTGAAAGTACAGATGCTCGCCCCACGCGTGGAACGCCGGAAAACGCGGCGTCGAGTTCAAAACAGGGTGTATGGAGCCGTCCGTGAGATCAAGCATCGAGAGGCCGCCATCCGTTCGCTCGTGCGGGTAGTGCCGGACCGCGATACGAGTTCCGCAGGGAGAGGAATAGGGTTGTTCTCCGTAGATGTTGTCCGCAGGGCGGGAACCGTCCGTGAGCTGGTAGATCTCCGCACCGGACCCGGTGTCACATTCCACGAAGAGCATTGGCAAGTCCTTTCATACTCCGCCGCGTCCGGAGAGGTGGGCGCGAGAACTCAGGAATCAAGAAGAAGATTCAATTCCATGTCCTGACTGAAGATACCCGGAGGTCCTTCGAACCCGCCCACCCTCTGGAAACCTTGTTTTTCATAGAAATGGATGCCGCGTGTGTTCAGGACCTGAACGCCACCCATCAAGACCATCTTCCGCCGGCCAAGCCTCCGCGCCACGTGGATGACGTGCCTGAAAAGCGGGGTGCCCAGCCCCTGATTCTGGAATTGCTCGCGAACTGACGGGGCGAATGTGCAGTCTTGGGCCGGGTCCAGCAGGATTCCCACATCAGAATACCGTTTTCCGTCCGATTCACTGGTTCCGAGGACGAGGATGAAATACGCGATTATCCGCTCCCTGCCATCAACGCGTGTCAAGGCAACGAAACGGATAGTGTCGTCGTAATTGATGGATCTGCAAAGCTGATCTGCGGTTGCCTGATCGAATGCATGAGGTCCGTAAAAACGAGTGGTCTCGCGGGTCAGGCTGGTGAAGTATTCGCCAAGCAGGGCCGCATCTTCGGCGCGCAGCGGTCGGAAAAGAACATGTTCCCCGGAAGGCAGACGGAGTTCCATCGCCGCACACATTGGGTTTGCAGTGATTTCGGCGGTACGTAGAGGTTGCGCAGGCATGGGTTTCGCGGATCACCTTTCATGAAGGGTTCTGAGGACGGTGTTGAAGCCACAGTGAATGGATCGTTTCCAATGTAGCCAGCCTCCGGTAGACAGCGCAATGAGGCAGAAGGGGGAGTGAAGGCGCTTCGGAACCCTTGCCGCGGGCCACTTGGTGGCCCCGCAATGCTGGCGGTACTTTTCAGGATACCCGTGTTTCGGCTTATCTGCGCGTGTCGTGCGACAGTTGACGGGAGACGTTCCCTGAATGGAGTGGAAAGCCCATGGCATCGACGATTCGGATCGCGATGATCCAGCGAGCATTTGTTCCGTTTGAGCGCGAAGCAAACATCGCAATCGCGGAACGTGCGATTCGTGCGGCGGCGCGAGATGGAGCCCACCTGGTTGCGTTGCCGGAGATGTTTCTCACCGGATACCCTCACGCGCCAGCAAAGGATTCTGCGGATTGGCCGCAGTTCGTTGAGCGCCTTTACCGCACGGCGGAAACAACAGATGGAACCAGCGCGCGGAAACTGGGAGAAATCGCGAAAGATGTCGGCGTCGTTCTCATAGCGGGCATCTGCGAAATCCACGACGGGAGGCTGTTCAACAGCGCGTTCGTCTGGGATTCAAAGGGAGAGCACATCGGAACTTACCGTAAGGTGCATACGTGCAGGTTCACCGCGTTGGAGGACCTGTGCGAAGACGGGGATGACTGGCACGTCTGGCCGCTTACGGTCGGGGACCAACTGGTTCGCGTGGGGGTGATGATCTGTTATGACCGGGAACACCCGGAGAGCGCTCGTGTTCTTATGCTGAAGGGTGCCGACCTCGTCATTGTTCCGAACGCCTGCGGGATAGACGAAAGACGGCTTATTCAGCTCCGCACAAGAGCATACGAGAACGTCGTGTATATCGGAATGGCCAACCACAGCACGCCCCACAATGGACAGAGTGTTATCACGAATTACTGGGGAGATATCCTCGCTCAAGCAGGCGAAGGTGACGAAACCATCTCCGCCGACCTCGATCTTGAAGCGCTCCGAGACGAGCGTACGCACACTATATGGGGCAACAATTTCCGACGTCCGTGGAAATACGGGCTGATCGCGAAGAGTTGATGCAACACGTGCCCCAGGGCGCGGCAACCGCTCCCGCTCCCACACTCCAGACTGGAACGACGATTTGAAGAACATCGTATCCCGAGCACATGGCGTGGCAACCAACAGCCTCCGACGCTGGAACGCGCAGTCGGTGGATTTCCGCTGGTTCATTCTGGCGCTTTGTGTGGCGACAGTCGGCGGAGCGATGGTTGACCCCGCCTTCAACAACTACCTGCGCGACACCTTCCACCTCGCCGCGGACAAACGCGGCCAGCTGGAGTTACCGCGCGAACTCCCGGGATTCCTGGTAACGGTTACTTCCGGGTTGCTCTTCTTCCTTCCGGAAGTCAGAACGGCGGCGGTTGCCACCGCCGCGACCGCCATTGGAATCGGGGGACTCGCGTGGGCGGGCGCAAATTACGGCATCATGATCGGTTTCATGGTGCTTTGGTCCACAGGCCTTCACCTGATGATGCCGATGCGGTCTTCCATCACGCTGGCGTTCGCGAAGGAAGGCCGTCAGGCGACCCTGCTCGGGACTACGGGAAGCATCACCACCGTGGCGGCAATTCTCGGGTCGGCGATTGGCTGGTGGATTTTCGGCACGCTCGGGACGAACCCCCGCACGTACAACACGATATTTATCCTCGGAGCGTCACTGACCGGGCTGAGCGCGCTTATCCTCCTCAAAATGCGCGTGCCAGCAACAGCGAAGGATCAACCAAGACCAAAACTGGTAGTAAAGCGACGCTTCATTGTGTACTACCTGATGTCGATGATCAACGGTGCGAGGAAGCAAGTGTTCATTACGTTTGCCCCGTGGGTACTTATCACCGTTTTTCACCGGGGGCCCTCCACCTTTGCCGCCCTCGCCATCACATCTGCGCTCCTCGGCATCGTTGTTCAGCCCACCCTGGGAGGATTGATTGACCGCCTCGGAGAACGACGCATATTGATGATGGAGGGGTTCTTCCTCTTTTTCGTTTGCCTCGGATACGGGTTCGCCCACCGGATCAGTACGGGGGGAACCGTCATTCTGATTGTCTACGCCTGTTTTGTGCTGGACAACCTCCTTTTCTCGGTTGGAATGGCGCGGGTGACGTACGTGAACAAGCTGGCGGAGAAGGCGGAGGACGTTACGGCGACACTATCCCTGGGTGTTACTCTTGATCACGTGATATCCATGTCAATACCGATTCTCGGCGGGGCAACGTGGGTTGTGTGGGGTTTCGAGTACGTGTTTGCCGGCGCGGCAGGTCTGGCAGTCCTCAGCGTCTTCGTCGCGTCGTTCGTGCGCGTACCCAGAGTCCGCTTGCGCACGCCGATAGTGGTTACTGAGGAAGAAGGCCCGGGCACGTGCCGAACAGAAGAGATTGGCCGCACGTCCGCCTGATGATGGCGATGACGTTGGACGGGAAGATCGCCACCTCACGAAGGGAGGCGGCCCGATTTGGCGGCCCTGAAGACACCCGCCGGCTTGAGACACAGGTGGCGTGGGCTGATGTTTTGCTGTTCGGCGCAGCAACGCTGCGAGCCTACGGAACGACCTACCGCGTGAAACGGGAGGCCCTGCTTCACCTCCGACAGCGCCGCAGACAGCCGCCGCAACCCGTCACTGCGGTAGTCACATCCTCCCTTGATATTCCGCTGGACATGCCGTTCTTCACCCGGCAGGATGTTCCCCGAATTGTCATCACTACCGAATCCGAACAGGACCGCGCAACCACGCGGTTTCATGGTCTCGCAGAGGTAATCGCCAGAGGGGCGTTCGCGGTTGACTGGAACGCCGTCCTCGCAGAATTCAAAACACGGGGACTGAAACGAGTGCTGCTTCTTGGCGGGGGCCATCTGAACGCGGAGTTGTTCTCCCTCGGTTGCGTTGATGAAGTGTGCCTCACCATCGCGCCCTATGTGTACGGGGGCGTTGATGCTCCGACCATCGCGGACGGGAACCTCGCGGCGGCTTGCTGGCCAAACGAACTGCTGCTGAGAACGTGCGAACTGGTGGGGCAGGAAGTTTTCTGCACGTACCAATTTGAAAACAAAGCCCTGTAAATGATTCTGTAAGAATGTAGTGCGGGGACGTTATCGGGAATGAGGAACTCCGGATTCCGTCATTTCTGAACAACGGCGCGTCAGGCGGGGTGAAAAACGCCGGACGTCATTCCGACACAACGGAACGCACCGAGCGAATCTGGGTACGCAAATCCAGAAGATCCGGGATTTCAGGTGCCGCCTCGTACGCCCGATCTGCAAGTTCCCCCGCTCGAACGATATCCCCGGAGAAGAACCAGTACACCGCCCGGAGTCCCAGCACACGGGGAGGGTTGTACGCGTGCTCCTCAAGCACGCGCAGGTGGTAATCGGCATCCGAAAGGCGCCCGGCGAAGAGGAGCCAGAACACCGCGTCGGCGCGGCGCTTGTAATCCTCGCTGCCGCCGGTGGACGCACCCACCGACGCCAACAAGTCACGGGCGACCGGGGAATCTTCCCAGAGCAGGGCCAATGCGCTGTCCTGAAGAGACACCCGCCGTTCCAGATTCCGCAAGTCGGGAAATCGGATCTCCTCATCAGCGGAAGCGTGGAACTCCATGGGTTCGAACAACGCCCAGCCCTCCGCGACCCGGGTGACCCGAAGGTTGCCCTGCGACGCCAACGAACGAGCAACGCGCGCCGCATTGCTCCACGCTGCCATGAATCCCTGCGGGAACAACGTCGTCTCAAGGGGAAGCCACCAGGTGCCTTCAAACGCAACGAACCGCTCCACGGGAGCCGGCAACACGTAGGGCGATTCGTCAACGGGGAGGCGTGTGTCGACCATCATGAAGATGTGATCCGGCGCTTCGACAAATGCGGTCGTAAGCCCTGCGCACTCGAGGAGTGAACACAGAAGAACGGTGGTGTCGTCACAGTCTCCTGCCCGGGCCCTGAGAAGCTCCGCGGGGTACAGGATGTCGTCCACAACCAGGTTCTGGTTGAGATCTCCCGCCAAGGCCTGATACGGAAAAAGCAGCAGCCGGAGCGACTCCTCGCCGATCTCCCCCACCCCCGTGATCATTCCGGAGACGCCGGACACCGCATTCCCAAGGACACCGAGAGTGTCTCCGCGAGCAGAGTCGGGACCACTGATCACGGTCCTGACAGGGTTCGCAGCGATCTCAACGGGTTTCACGGCGAGGGTGAGCGTGCTTGCCCCGATCCGCCTCATCGCGTCGAAGGGATTCTCAGTTTTCCGCACCTCCGAGAAAGGTGTATTGGGATCGCTCTGGTACGTGATCCCTACCTCGCCAGCGGCTTCAAACAGCACCATTGCCGTTGTGATGATTTCCTGAGTGAGTGGGAGCTGCTGCAATCGCGACCGGTAGGGCCGGAGCGATTCGCGCACGAACGCCCGGACATCGGGGTCCGCCGGTGTTACAAACGCGGAAGCCTTCTTCACGTCATCCCATGTCAGCGCGCCGCGGCGATAGAGGAACGTGTTTACCGTGTGTCTGCGCCAGACTTCTCCAGTGGACGGATTGACGAGGCTGATGACCCCCTGAACGGGTTGATCGGCAATCGCCGCGATCTGTTCGCCGGAAAGAACAGCACGCAGAAATATCCTTTGACGGGAGTACGGACGCAGCGTCACTTCCTCGGAAGATGGAGCAGTCATGAAACGCGGAAGAAGGAGCTCCACGCGTGTTGTGACGGGAGTGGAAGATGAGTTTACCAGTTCAATGGAAGCCACCGGTTCCCGCGTGTACGCTTTGCCGAGTGAAGCGTAGAGAGGCCTCACCTGTGGCTTTGTGATCTGCACCGCGGAGCGTCCTCTGGGGAATACCATCGCAACGGACACTCGGTGCTGGCGGTATGACTGCTCCAGTTGTGCATACGCGTAGTCGACGCGAACACTGCCTGAGCGAAAGCCGACTCCCGCACTTCGGCTCCACATCCGATCACGGTATCCGACGCCTCCCCTCAAAGCCATGGCTTCCACCGGGAACCATTCAGCGCCAACGTGGTCGCCCTGGTCGTGCTGGTATGCGAGCGTCACCTGATCCGACGCGTCAAAGGAGGCACCCCAGCGGACGCTGCGCGGGTTCAGGATCTCAACACGGCCATCTTTGCGCCACACCTTTGCGTCGGTCAGATCGCAGATGGACGCCCCCACGCGAATCCGCCCCGTCAAGGAAAAAAGTGCACCTATGTCCGTGCTGAACCCGGCAGCCTCACGCGCGGAATCCGGTGCCGCACGGTACGATGGACTGAGGAAGCTCCCGGCCATGCCTACCGCAAGCTTGTCGGTCAGACGAACTCCCGCTCCCGCTACAAATCGATCCAGTCCCTCCGGGGTCCCTGGAAACGGCAGGATACGCCCGTTGCGAATCCACCCCAGACCGATCGCGCCGTCCTGTGAGACCGGGTTTCCGAAGAACAGCGCGCTGTTTTGCAGGCTCGTACTCCCGAGGTCGCCCGTAATGCTCGGAAAAACCTGCTCGACCAGGCCCGCGGGGTTCCACGCGAGGGCGGTGGGACCATCCGCGGAGGAAACGAATGCGGTGCCCATGCCAATCGCCCGTGCGTCCGCATAAGGGTACCCCGGATGCGTTGCGCTCCACGTCTGGGCCTCTACCCTCATCGAAGCCCCAGACGCGAGGAGAAACCCGACGAGCACCGCGATTTGCATCGGCAGCACCCTTCACCCTTCAGAAAAGGGGTTTGTTCAGCATTTCCTTGAGGACGTTCGGGTGGTTTGTGGTGACGCCGTCCACCCCTGCTGCCATCAACCTCTGCAGTCCGGGTCCGGTGTCGTCGGCGATACCCCATGCCCGCACAAACAACCCCGCTGCGTGCGCTTTGCGCACGAACCCGGCATCTATCCGGGATGCGCGAGGCGCTATCGTATCGATGCCTGCGTTCACGCACCGACTGATCGCCTCGTCGGGACTCAGGTCCTCGAAGGTTGTCAACCACGTCGTTCGCCAGCGTGGGACTTCACGCCGCACGGTCTCAAGGACTTCCCATTCGAAGGCGCTGGCTACCGTCCAGTCGAACGCGCAATGCCGTGAAACCACCGAAACCACACCGGGTACCCAATCCTTCCCAACCTTCAGTTCAATCACCATCTGCGCCTGGCCGGAAACCATGGTGAGAAGTTCATCAAGAAGGGGGACGCGCTCTCCAGAGAACTTCGGATCCCTCCAGGAACCCGCGTCAAGGCGCATGATCTCATCCCATGTCAGTGCGTCAACCCGGCCAGTTCCGTCCGTCGTTCGATCGACGGTCTGGTCGTGAATGACCACGAAGCAACCGTCTCGCGTCCGGCGGACGTCGCATTCAAGCCAAGTGCATCCCAGTTCCAACGCCGCCCGGAATGCAGTGATCGTGTTTTCCGGGTACTGTCCGCTGAAACCGCGGTGGGCAATGTTCAGAAACCGGTGTTCCATCTCGGAATCCAGGTCAGAGAATCACCGGGTCGGATGGGTTCCGGGCATCTTCATCTTTCTTTTCTGATTCATCCTTAAAGGCAGATGCAGGTGGCGGAGCATTCCTCACTGCGTCGCGCGTTCCGTTGATTTCGTCCGTCACGCCGGAGATTTCACGGCGGAATTCGCGAATCCCTTTCCCGATCCCCCGCGCCACCTCGGGCAGTCGTTTGGACCCGAAGACAAGAAACGCCACGAGCAGAATGACGATCATTTCCCAAGGACCGACGTTTGGCAACATGCGGAATCCTTTCCTATCCGGCCGGATCACACAATGCGCCACAGATGGCGGAAAAGGAAAATCGACCCGGCCACGGCAACATTGAGTGAATCTGTCCCTCTTTTCTGCGCCAGAGACACTATGCAATCACAAACTCTGTTCCAATCACGGGTAATACCTTCGGCTTCACCGCCGAGAACCAATGCCACCGCATCCCATTTCAACAGTAGATTGGCAGGTTCGCCTCCGTGTGACGACGTGGCCACCAAAGGAATGCCTGCGTTCCGCACCCCACGAAGAACGTCGTCAATTGAGTCCGTGTACGAAACGGGAAGACGGAAAAACGCTCCCATTGAGCCGCGTACCACTTTGGGATTTGTCAGCTCAACGGTGCCCGCCGTGAGGAGCGCACCACGCGCCCCCGCTGCTTCTGCCGACCGAAGGAGGGTTCCGAGGTTGCCGGGGTCCCGCACGTTGTCCACCACAACAACGTCCCCGGTTCCCGATTTCCAGACGTCTTCTTCGGTCCACGTTGGTGTGCGAGCGACAGCAACAACGCCCTGCGGCGTTCGCGTGTCGCAAATCGCGTCAAGTTCCTTCTGGGTAATGCCTTGCGTAGGGATTCCATCGGACTCCGCCGTTTCAACTACCCGGGCGAGCCGCGAATCGGGATCTGCCTCGACGTGAAACACGCATTCCACTGAAAGGGGAGAGGCAAGGGCCTCTTCAACGAGCCGAACGCCTTCCACAAGAAACAACCCGAGAGCTTTTCGGTTTTCCTTCCTCAGCAGTTCGCGCACGCGTTTCAGACCGATTTTCACCTCTCATGACCCTTTTTCGAGGCATCGCTCAAGGAGCGCACGAGCACGGTTTTGCGTGGGCCTGAAATCGCGCCCGTACCCCACGTGTGCTGGCGACGAAACGGCAGCGCGAAGGTCTGGCAGCGCCTCCGAACATTTCCCCATCTCGGCAAGTGCGATACCTCTTTTCGCCCGCGCCTCCACAGAACCGGGACAACGGAACTGGTCCGTCGAATAGAGTGCAATGGCCTGTGTGTATGCCGCGGCTGCTTCCGCCCATCGCCGCAGACCGAACAACGCCTCGGCCCGGGCAGTGACAAATGCCCGGTTTGCCGGATAGCGTGCCGCAATCTGGTTAGAAACGGCCAACGCCTCGTGGTAATTCGCGTCCTTCAGCAACGCCCAGACAATCATGCCGGGAGCGGTATGCTGCGTTGTCGCCCCTTCGTTCCACGCCCGTTTCATTTCGCGGATGCCCTGATTCCGCGTATCCGCGACAAAGGGCAACCATGTCCAGTTCTTCATGGCTGCGCCCCGCCAGTAATGATACGCCCCGAGAGCAAGCAACGCGTCGGAGAAACCGGGTTCACGACGCAAGACCTCTTCCAGTTGTTCCACACTTTCCGTGCCCGCGCGATATGCGTGCCAGTACGAGCCTTCGTCCGCCGCAACGACCGCGCTCAGGCCGAGGCTGAGTCCGAACACGTACCGGGGCCAGATTTCTTCCGGGGTCCGCGCAACCTGCTCGCGGCTTGCGCGGACCGCAATCTGAACGCGGCGTTTCAACTCCGCCGGACTCATTGTTCCCTCGCAACCAAAAAGACGCATCTGCTCAATCGCGGCCATCGCATAATCACCCGTGGGGTCCGCAGGAGACTCGCGCTTCAGGACAACCGCCAGACTTTCCGCGCGCGAAAACTCCGACCGCAGAGCCGCTTCCTGGGCGAGCGTGAAATCGGCTGGTACGTGCAACGCGCGCACGGATTCCAGCAGCACGAACGAAACTACGCACGCCGTGACAAACTGGCGGCGCATTTCGACCTGATTACCACCCATGCGCTTGAGTAACCCCGTCCAAATGCCTGAGCATTGCAGTTTCTTTCCCCGCGCGGGCATCCTATCTTTGAATCTGGTGTGTGCTTCGGGGAGGCTTCCAGAACATGTTCCCAAGGGAAATAACACCATCGCCAACGATGTGATTTCGAATCCGTAAGGCCAGCCGGGATGAGAAAGCCTCTTACCAAACGGCAACTGGCAATTTATGAATATATTGCCGCACAGATTCGGCAGCGCGGTATTCCCCCCACTATCAGGGAAATCTGCGACCAGTTCGGCATGCGATCTTCCAACGGGGCACGAGAGGCACTGGCAGCACTCGCGAGAAAAGGGTACATCAGTCGACGAGAAAGGCTATCGCGTGGCATCGAACTCGCTAACTCGTTCGACTCCCTCGAATGTTCGGGAACCGCACTCCGGGTACCTCTTTTGAGAAATCCCGTTAACGGTGCCCTTTGCATTGACGAAGCACCCGGTGAGAAAGTCCTGTTCATCGATTCGAGTTTTCTCCCGGGCACCGGTAGAGCGTTTGCCTTGCTTGTACCCGACAGTTCGCTCGCCAAGTACGGCATCCGCAAAGGAGACCTGGCAGTCGCCACGGAATGCCACGAAGGGCAACCGGGGGAAATCCTGGTAACGGCAATCGACTCGCGCTTCGTCCTCGTGCGCGTTCCTGCGACCTCGGACCCGGAACCTTCTCAGCAGGTACCGGAGAGCCACGGGGTTTCACCCGTCTTCGGAAAGGTCAACTGTGTCGTGCGGCGTCTCACCGGCGTGGAAACGGGGTAGGCTCAGAAGCGAATGGGCAGATTTGCGAAAGCTTCGTGCAGCGTGGCCAGGTGGGGCCTCCGCAGAACAGGGCCAATACGCGGGAATAGGCACCGGCAGCTGTGGGGCACAGAACTCGCACCCGCGATACAACACAACTTCGTCATCGTTGGCAAACGGTGCGGCCAAACTGTGCTGTGCCATTGCTGACAAACCGTTTTTGTCTGTTTTTTGCAATCGCTTTTCACAGGTATCAGCATATTGCAGCAAACCCGTGAC
Organism: Candidatus Latescibacterota bacterium; assembly: GCA_022706085.1. Lineage (GTDB taxonomy): Bacteria > Latescibacterota > MWCZ01 > MWCZ01 > MWCZ01 > MWCZ01. The sequence continues at coordinate 220,204 of JAKJDF010000004.1, forward strand.
ACAAGAAGGCATCGTCATGAGGATCAACAAAGTGGTGATACCGGTTGCCGGCCTCGGGACGCGGTTGCTTCCCGCCACAAAGTCGCAACCGAAGGAAATGCTTCCCGTGGGAAGAAAACCAGTTGTGCAATACGTTGTCGAAGAGATGGTCGAACAGGGACTGCGGTACTTGCTGCTTATCACCGGCAGCAACAAGCATTCAATTGAGAACCATTTTGACAATGACCCCATGCTCGTCGAGCGCTTGCTCAGCACCGAAGACGACGACCTTCTTCGGGAAGTAGATCTACGGCCGGAGGGAGCCCAGATATTCTACACGCGCCAGATGATTCCCCCGGGCGCGAAGAAACCGGCCGGGCTCGGTGACGCCGTCCGCCACGCGCAGGCGTTTGTGAATGATGATCCCTTTGTGGTTGCGCTGGGCGATACGATCATCCACACAGAAGGCAAACCGGACCTGATTTCGCGCATGACCCAGACTCACCTGAACAATGATGCGGTCGCTACCATCGCGGTGTGGCTGGTCGAGCACGATGCGACTCGCCGGTACGGGGTGGTAAAGCCGGAAGAGGGTGCCGACCTCACCCAGCCTTTCCGGATAACGGACATCGTGGAGAAACCAACACCGGATCAGGCACCAAGCCGCTATGCGGTTGCTGCACGGTACGTTTTTGGGGGCCAGATATTCGACGCGTTGGACGCCACACTGCCCGGCCACGGAGGCGAAATCCAGCTCACGGATGCAATCCGGCGGCTTGTGCGCGAAGGCAAGCCGGTGTATTGCGTTCCCCTTCGTCCCAATGAGACGCGCTACGACATCGGGAACCCTGAGTCTTATTTCAGAGCATTCGTGGATTTCGCATTCGACGATCCACAATGCGGCGAGAAACTTCGGCGACACGCAAGGGCTCTTCTGGAGAGGTACGAACGCGGCGAGGGCTTTTCGCTGGGCGGGGATTAATCATGACACTTCAGGAACACATCAAGGAAGGTATCTTGCTCCTCGACGGGGCGATGGGCACACAACTCACCGCACGCGGAGCGAGAGGCAATAACGAGCTGTGGGGAGTTGAACATCCTGAGGTTCTCGCCGATGTACACCGCGCATACGTTGCCGCCGGAGCGCAGGCGGTCATCACCGATACGTTCGGTGGCAACAGCGCGAAACTGGCCAAGGCGGGGCTCGGCGACCGGGCAGATGAGCTGAACCGGCGCCTTGTGGAGATCGCACGGGAAGCCGTCCGGGGAAGAGCCTGGGTACTCGCAGACGTTGGTCCCACGGGGCAGTTTGTGGAACCGTACGGTGATCTGACCGAGGCACAGATGACGGACGTGTTCCGCCGGCAGATTGCGGTGTTGCTCGAGGCCGGTGCGGACGGGATAATCGTCGAAACGATGATGGACGTCACCGAAGCTGTCTGCGCAGTCAGGGCGACGAAGGGCATCGCGGCGGGAGTTCCCGTCCTCGTGACGATGACCTTCGATTTGAACCCCCGAGGGTTTCGAACGCTGATGGGGGTATCACCGGCCCAGGCGGCCAGCCGACTTGCGGAAACAGGCCCTGATGCCGTCGGAGCGAACTGCGGGGGCCTGCTGCCCGTGCAATATGCGGCTCTTTGTTCGGAAATGAGCACGGCAACCTCGCTGCCGATCATCGCAGAGCCGAACGCAGGCTTGCCCGAACTTGAAGATGGAGTAACGGTATTCAAGGAGCCGCCAGAGACATTCGGCGCCATAGTGCCCGACCTCATCAAAGCAGGGGTGAAAGTGATGGGGGGGTGTTGCGGGACTGGCCCCGCCCATATTCAGGCCATGTCGAATGCACTGAAAATGATGAAGAAATGATTGTCGAACTGAAGTACGGGCGCCGGGGTCTTCGTGCCGAGATTCCGGTTCAGGTTTCGTGCACCGTGCTTCGAGCGGGCGCAGTTGAAGCGCTGGCGTGCGAAGAAGCAGCCGTCAACGCCTCGCTGCACCACCCGATCGGCGGCAGGCCACTCGGGGAGATAGCGAGGAGCCGAGTTTCCCACCGACACGGAGCCGCGGCAGCAATCACCGTCAGCGACATTACGCGTCCTGTTCCCAATTCCCTCATCGTGCCGCAGGTTCTGGACGTTCTGAACAAGGCGGGTATCGCTGACGAAAAGATCACCGTGATCGTCGGGACGGGCCTGCACCGAGCCAGTACGGAGCTGGAGATTACCGAGATCCTAGGTGTCGATGTCCCGCGCCGGTGCAGGGTGGTCAGCCATGTCGCACGCGACAAATCAACGCTGGCGTACCTGGGTGAGACGTCAAGGGGGACGCCGATCTGGGTGAACCGGGAGTTTGTTGAAGCCGATGTCCGCATCGCCGTGTCGCTCATAGAGCCGCATTTCATGGCGGGATTCAGTGGCGGGAGAAAGGCTGTCTGCCCCGGATTGGCGGGGGTCGACACAATGCGTGTTTTGCATGGCCCGGAAATGCTCTCCCACCCGAACATCCGTGAAGGATGTCTCGCCGGGAATCCGTTTCACGAGGAAGCAACCGAAATCGCGCGCCGCGCAGGACTGGATTTCACCATTTCAGTGACGCTCAACGAACAGCGCAAAATCACCGGAGTGTATTCCGGTGACCCCGAATATGCGCACGCCGCCGGGTGTGCTGCCGCGGCGAGGAGCACCACTGCGTCGATCCCTGAACTCGTGGACGCGGTCATTACTACCTCGGCAGGGTACCCGTTGGACCTGACGTTCTACCAGTCTGTGAAGGCCATGACTGCTGCGTTGCCAATACTCAAGAAAGGCGGAACACTGATCGTGGCTTCATCCTGCGATGAAGGAATAGGATCCCCTGATTTCACGGAGCTCATGCTCGGAACCGCCTCCGTGAAAGAGTTTCGCAACCGGTTGCAGGACCCCGGATTCTTCGTGCCTGATCAGTGGCAGTTCCAAATGATGTGCCGTGCGCTGGAAACAGCACAGGTGCTTTATTATTCGACCGGAATACCTGCCGACATTCTGGCGAAGCTGTTCGTCACACCAATCGCATCCGTGGAGGAAGGGATTGCGCTGGCTCTGGAGCGCCACGGTTCCAGAACCAGCCTGGCGATCATCCCGGAAGGTCCTTATGTGATGCCGGCCGTCCTTCCGTCCTGCTGATTGATTCCCCTGGATATTCGTTCACATTCCATCTGATCAGTTCGCGACACTCCAGTTCCGCCGCTCCATTTCCGTCCCAATATCAGCCAGAAACACCGTTGACAGACCCTTGCAGCAAATCTGGTGAAATCGGATATTTATTCTTGGATTGTCAATAACACTTCAACAACGAACCCCGGGAGACCAGAAAATGGCAAGTTTCGTAGACGAAATAATGGCTCAGGTCAAAGCGAAAAACCCCATGGAGAAGGAATTCCATCAAGCCGTAACCGAAGTCGCAGAATCGGTCGCACTCGTCTACGACAAGTTTCCGGAGTTCCGTAAGGCCAAAGTATTCGAACGCATGGTCGAGCCTGAGCGCGTGATCATGTTCAGGGTTTCCTGGGTTGACGACAAAGGCGAGATCCAGATCAACCGGGGCTTCAGGATCCAGATGAACAGCGCGATCGGACCCTATAAGGGTGGATTGCGTTTCCACCCTTCAGTAACGCTCGGCGTGCTGAAATTCCTCGCGTTTGAGCAGGTGTTCAAGAACAGCCTGACCACCTTGCCCATGGGCGGCGCGAAGGGTGGCTCCGATTTCGACCCGAAAGGGAAAAGCGACGGTGAGGTGATGCGGTTCTGCCAGAACTTCATGAATGAGCTGTTTAGGCATATTGGCCACGATACGGACGTTCCGGCGGGCGACATCGGCGTAGGCGGCAGGGAAATCGGCTTCCTTTTCGGTCAGTACAAGAAGCTGGCCAACCAGTTCACCGGTGTTCTCACCGGAAAAGGCCCTGCATGGGGAGGCGCCCTCATCCGTCCGGAAGCAACCGGGTACGGTGCCACGTATTTTGCGGCCGAAATGCTTGCAACCAGAGGGGAGAAGCTGGAAGGCAAGACGGTGCTTGTTTCGGGAAGCGGCAATGTTGCGCAGTACACGGTGGAAAAGGTAAACGACCTGGGTGGCAAAGTGGTTACCCTGTCGGATTCCTCGGGGTACGTGTACGACGAGGCGGGAATTGACGCGAAAAAGCTCAAATTCATCATGGAATTAAAGAACGAACGGCGTGGAAGAATCAAGGAGTACGCGGATGCCTTCCCCGGCGTCGTATACACTCCAGTGGATCCGAATCTCGGGTACAACCCCCTTTGGAATCACAAAGCAGACGTGGCATTCCCCAGCGCAACCCAGAACGAGATCAACGAACAAGACGCGGCGAACATGGTTCGCAACGGCGTCATATGCGTCGCTGAGGGGGCCAACATGCCGACTACTCTGGAGGGAGTTCGTGTCTTCCTTGATGCCGGGATTCTCTATGCGCCCGGCAAAGCCGCAAACGCTGGCGGAGTAGCGGTTTCGGGACTTGAAATGTCTCAGAACAGCATGCGATTGCCGTGGACCCGGGAAGAGGGCGATAACCGGCTGCGTGGGATCATGAAAAGCATTCACAAAACCTGCGCGACGACCGCGGAGCAGTTTGGAACGCCCGGAAACTATGTGAACGGGGCGAACATCGGCGGATTCATGAAGGTGGGAAGAGCGATGCTGGACCAGGGGGTCGTCTGATCCTTCGCGAATCTTGGAAACAAAGCCGGGAGAGGGGTGGAAAAACCTACCCCTCTCTTGTGTTTTGAACCGCACGAATGAAGTCGTCGTCGTCAACCACGAAACCAAACATGTGCGCCGTTTTCCACATCGCGTAGTCGTGATTTCCCCTCGTGCGCACCGATTCCCTGTTTTCCACCGCGACAACTCCCTGCCGGATGCACCCGCAGGTATACCCCAGGCGTGACATGTCGACCATACCACACGGGCTGTGCCAGAGGCACCAGTTTATGGCGAATCCGCAGTATGTCAGATGCCATATTCCACGGTTGCGCAGAACGCTGTTGAGCTGGTGGGTGTATACGCAGAGCAGTTCGTTTTCCCCTTCAGGCCGCGCGATCGAGGGGAAATCATATGGCGCATCTTTGAAATCAGCCCATCCCGGCCCGTACCGCTCAACATTTGTCGGCATGTCGGTGGTCCGGGGGCGAATGGCCCCGGGCTGCTTCTGGGGGGGGTCCAAGTTCACCTCGGCGCACGTTCGTTGATAGTGCGGATAACGCTTTGCGTAATCCTCCCCGGAGGCAACGTGCACGATTGTCATACCCGACTCGCGGGTCGCCTTTAGTATGGGGGGCATGCACCGCGTGAACTGCGCGACGCACCGTCCCACGTACTCCTGCGCCTGCCTCACCAGCACGTGCGGAGAGTTTTCGCTCCAATCCGGTCCACCGGGAAAACCCACGTTCCAGAAGTGCATCAGAACAAGCGCCATTTCATCAAGCGGAACCGTGCAATCCCGCCTTGCCCATCCCAGAATACCGAGCGTAGCTTCCTCGCCGCGCCGAAAATCCGAGGGATACTGACGGTAATACCAGGTGGGCAACACGGCCTTTCGACTCACGTCTTCCTCCTTGTCGTGCGTTTCGTCCGACGACTAGCATCCTTACCTTGTACACACAAGGTAACGGAAAACTCCCATAGTCCCGAAGACACGGGCACCAAGGTCCTATCACAAAAGCAACAAGGAGAAAACCATCATGACCCCTAAGGAGCGCGCCGTAGCGGCTTTGGAGTGCCGGCGTCCGGATGACATCGTGCCGACATTCGAGCTCGTGTACTTCCTGGGACCGGAGAAGTTTGGACGGGACTGGACCGAGAACATTCGTAGTATGACTCCAAAAGAGCAGGATCGTTACCTCCACGAGCACGCTGAGCTTCACGTGATGATCGCGGAAGAGTACGATTATTCCATACTCCGCTCGGACTACTTGGAAGCAATTCGGATTTTCAAGAAATGGGGCCTTGACAAAACCTATCTGCTCTGCGGCGAAGCGGACGGCACGATGGCGATACCGAACGGGCACGACATGGTGGAAGTCGCCGCAGCACTGCGGGAACGTCCTGAGGAGATGCACGCCCAGATGCGACGAGGCGCGGAAGGAGCGAAAGAAGCGGGACGACGGTTCCGCGAGGCGGGAGCCGAAGCTGTGACGATGTGTGCCGATTACTGTTTCAATGACGGCCCATTCCTGAGTCCGGGAATGTTCCGCGAGTTTGTCACGCCGTACCTCACTGAAATCATCGCGTCACACCGGGAAAACGGTCTGTTCGTGATCAAGCACACCGACGGCAATATCATGCCGATACTGGACCAACTGGTTGAAGCAAATCCCCACGCTCTCCATTCCATAGACCCGCAGGCGCGCGTGGACCTGGCCGAAGTCAAACGCATCACTGCCGGGAAGGTGTGTCTCTGCGGCAACGTCAACTGTGGGCTTCTCCAGACTGGCACGGACGAGGAAGTGCGCGAAGATGTCCTGCGATCCTTGCGTGATGGAATGCCGGGGGGTGGGTACATTTTCTCGACTTCGAATTGCGCGTTCCGAGGTATGCCACTCGAACGGTACGAGTTGATGATGTCGCTGAGGAAGGAATACGGACGCTACGACAAACCGGCATTCCCGATAACATGATCACTTTCATTGAGTCGATCAGACGTTCCGCCTTGCCTCTGAAGGTGAATCACGGAACTACGTTGCGATCTTCGGAAAAAACCTTCACTTGGCAGGGGTCCAGCAGTGTTGCATGTTCGTTGTGCGGGCGATTGAAATAGGGTGGCACGGGCAGTGCACGTGGCGCATGGTTGACGATGGCAGCGAATTTGCCCCCGTCGTCTTCCCAGAAGAGGCTGATCAGACCGTCTTGGGACGCAATGGAACCAATACGCCGGAAGCCGCCGGCAGAGAACGCGAACGCCTGCGTGAGGAAGCTGCCTCGAAACTCGACGACGAATCCGTCCGAACTTATCGCTGGCTCGCTGCTCCACCAGTGCAACGCACCCTTTGCTCCTGTCGCGCTTACGAAGCCATCCTGAAGGTGGAACCCTCTGGTGTGGCGGCTGCTGCCGCACCATCTGATCACGGTCTCGCGGGGCGTGTCGAATGAGTAGACCACAACAAGAGTCATTGGCGTGACGACATAACTCGTGACGGCGTCTCCCGTCCTGGTGGTGAAACTCGGGAACTGGTCCGCATCCTCACGGATGGTGTCCCATTCGGTCACATTGTCCCGGGCAGAATCGTGCCCCCACGATATGGCGCACGATGGATGATTGTCTTCGGGGAAAATGAACGGCGCCTCACCACGAACAGCCCATGTCTGGAGGCCTTTTCGCGGGGAAAGGCTGCGGAACGCGATGAGAGCCTGGTAACCGCGTTGCTCAACCGTGGCATAACTGGTGGCCTGAGATGAATATGAACGAACGGACGGCGCTCTCCTGGCCGCGGGACTGCTTACGTTCCATGTCGCAGGGTTGTGCGCCGCTGCAGCGGCCACCCATGCGATTCCGCCGTGTTGAACCGGCGCTGCTTCGTACCCACGCTCGATACGGTCCAGCAGATTTTCAGCCATTTCAGAATACCAGGGAACGCGCGACGACAACCGTTCGAAACCGAGGAGCAACGGGATCGCTTTGTGCGTAGCATCCGATATGTCCTGCCTGGTAGATACGCCCCGGAACGTAACATACCGGTCGGTATACATCCGCGTAGCCCAGTCTGTGGAGCTTTCGATAACGGGGTCGAGTGATTCGTCTTCCGCGGCAAAGCGGTACCGCAAAAGATACTCGTACGAAATCATGGAGTAGCCGTTGCACGGCCCACAACCTTCGAATATCTGCCCGTTTTCGAGAAACACGTCGGGGGCCACACGTTCCCACACGGTCTGGGCATCCGCCAGGTACCGTTCGTCACCGGTAGCGCGCCAGCACATGGCCATCACGGCACACCAGACCACACCCCGGTTACAACGGTGTTCGCACGGCGTCTCTCGAAGGAACTCCATCGCCCGCAGCAGCATTGCCCAGTACCGGGATTGTTCCTCGGAAGTCAGTGCCTCTCTGACGCACAGAAATGCAGTGAGAAGACATTCCAGTCGCCAGGCCATTTCGTGGGTGCCGTACACGGAGCAGAATCGTATCGGGGTGAAGACGAATTCGCCCGACGGGACCTGGATGCGCGTGAACGCTTCCAGACCATTTCGAACTGCACGCAGGATGTCTGGATCGCCCGAATACATGGACAGGCGTTGCGCGTATCCATATCCGAACGCGCCGATTGCAGCCGCGCTTTGCCTTCCGACGCCGTACGCCCACCTGTTCAACGGCGAGATGCGCTTTTTCCGTTCGAACCTGTCCAGGTCGGCAACCTCCTCAGGGGCACCGGGCGAACCTTCGGGAACCGCGTGGCGGATCAGTCCTGCTTCTACGTCAAAATGTGCCAACAAATTCGCCAATGCCCGATCGAAAAGGCTGAAATACCGTCGAGCGCGGGCGGACACTTTCGCTGGAAAAAGAAACATTTCGAACGCAGGGTTGAGGTTTTCGATCATAGTTCGCCGATCCCGTCCGTTTGCCATCACCACACGTCGGAAGCTTTGCCTCGTGCGAAAGGTTCTCGAATTTTAGATTCCCAGAGCGCCACGCAGCAACTCTCGAGGTACGATGAAAGAAATCCGCATACACACGGACGGCGCATGTTCCGGCAACCCTGGTCCGGGTGGGTGGGCGGCGATTCTGAAGTACGGAACGCACCGCAAGTCTTTGTTCGGTGCGGAACCCCAGACCACGAACAATCGCATGGAACTCAGGGCAGCGATTGAGGCCCTTCGCGCTTTGAAGGAGCCCTGCAATGTGGTTGTGGTTACGGATTCCCGGTATCTCCGGGACGGCATCACGAAGTGGCTTCCCAACTGGAAAAGGAATGGCTGGAAGACTTCGGCAAAGGATCCGGTGAAGAACCAGGACCTCTGGGAAGCGCTCGATTGCCTCACCGGGGTCCACTCGGTCAGATGGGAATGGGTGGAAGGACATTCCGGGGATCCGGACAATGAAGCCTGCGACGTGCTCGCGGTAACCGCGATGAAAAAACTGCGTCCGCGCGCACCAGCCGCAGGTACTCGATCGCGACCTACCCCGGGAGTAACACATCGCGATGACTGATGCTCGGGCAGGAACAATGCGCGCTCCCATGGTTATTCTGCGGGACGCCCGCCATGGGCGGTGGTTGAAATTCGTCGACCCGCAGAGGACCCTCATTGCCTCAAAGCTGCAGGACGTGTTACCCGTTCTCGAAACGATCGACACGGCCGCTGAAGAGGATGCCCTTTATTGCGCGGGGTTCGTTTCCTACGAGGCGACTCCCGCGTTCGACGCGGGGCTTGCGGCGCATGCTCCGGGAAGGTTCCCTCTCGCCTGGTTCTGCATGTTCAGAAGCGTCGAACCGGTCGATATCCCTAGGCCTCCCGCCAACGCGCTGTCGCGCACGCTTCGGTGGTACCCCTCGGTTTCCAGGACGGAATATTGCGAAGCTATCCGCCGGGTACACGCATTCATCGAATCCGGTGACACCTATCAGGTGAACTACACCTACCGTCTCCAGTCGGAGGTCACCTTTGACCGGTGGGAGTTCTTCCTGAGACTGGTTGCCGCTCAGAACCCTCCTTACGGCGGGTATATTGACACGGGAGAATGGGCGATATGCAGCGCCTCTCCTGAGTTATTCTTCACCCGCCGCAACGGTGAACTTGAGTCCCGCCCGATGAAGGGCACTGCAGCCCGTGGCAAGACGCTTGCGGAAGACCTCCTGATGTCTGAACGACTTCAGACCTCGTTGAAAGAACGGGCGGAAAACGTGATGATCGTCGATATGGTTCGAAACGATTTCGGTAGAGTTGCCCTCACCGGGTCCGTGGCGGTCAGACGTCTTTTTGAAATCGAGCGTTATCCCACCATCTGGCAGATGACGTCGACAGTCACCGCGAAAACGGAGGAACGCCTGCAGAACGTGTTCCGAGCAACATTTCCACCGGCTTCCATCACGGGCGCGCCAAAAATCCGGACCACACAGATCATCGCGGACCTGGAGACTACACTACGCAACATTTACACCGGCACAATCGGGTTTGTAACTCCCGGCGGGGACGCGCAGTTCAACGTTGCCATCCGTACGGCGCTGATTGACAGAACGGGCAAGGCGGAATATGGCGCAGGTAGCGGAATTGTCTGGGACTCAGATGCGGAATCCGAATGGGAAGAATGCGAAACGAAGGCGAAGGTGCTTTCTGCAGAAGTACCCGAATTCCAGCTTCTTGAAACGATGCGCTGGGAGCCACGGTCAGGGTATTACCTGAAGACACTTCACCTGCGGCGTCTCGTGGAAAGTGCGGACTACTTCGGATTCAGGGTTGACATGCGCGAGGTTCGGCGCAAACTCCGATCATTCGCGAGGACGCTTCCCCAAAAGGCGCACAGAATTCGCCTGCTGGTGCACAGATCTGGGACCATGTCACTGGAAGCATTCCCCCTCGCATCGCGAATCAGTAACAACGTTCGGGTAGCAGTCGCCCGCGAACCGGTCAGCACGTCTGACGTTTTTGTCTATCACAAGACGACCAACCGGAGGGTCTATGAATCCGCGATGAAAGAGAACCCGGGCTGCCGAGATGTCATACTGTGGAACGAGAGGGGAGAAGTGACCGAATCTACCGTAGCAAATGTCTTCGTGAACACTGGTGGGAGGCTTTTCACGCCACCTGTGGCTTGCGGTTTGCTCGGTGGAACAATGCGTGCCCACCTCATCAACACCGGCAGAGTGACCGAGCGCGTCGTCTCGATCTCCGAACTGCTGACGAGCCCGGCTGTCTATCTCGCAAACTCTGTGCGGGGCATGTACAGGGTTCGAGTTCTGAGCCCCACCGTCCGTGATTTGGAGGCTTCCGGAGCCCGAGCGCGGAGGCGAGCATGATGGAATCCTGCCGCATCTTCGACGTCACTCGCACGCTGGGTCTAGATGCCCCGCCGTTCCCCAACGATCCGGCGTTTGAACGCGATGCGAAGGAACATGGCGGGGTGACAACCAGCCGCCTGACGATGTCAAGCCACAGCGGCACCCACCTCGATGCTCCCGCGCATGTATTTGCGGGCGGGAAGACTCTGGACGAATATCCCCCGGAACGGTTTTTCGTTTCGGCGCAGGTTGTGGAAGTGAAATCGCGAAGGGTCATCACCGCGGCGGATGTGGATGCTCTGCGTCCGGGGGAATATGAGGCATTTCTGTTCAAAACCCGCCGCAACGAGCCGTCCCGCGCACACAAGCCAATGTCGTGGATCTCCCTTTCACCTGACGCGGCAGCAGCGCTCGTCCGGTGTGGCGTCCGACTCGTGGGTATCGATTCTCCGTCCGTTGATGCCGTTGACGCGACGGAACTCCCCGTTCACCGAACTCTTCTGGGGGCAGACGTGCTTGTCCTCGAAGACTGCGACCTCCGGGAGGTCCCGGCAGGCGGCTATGAACTTGCGTGCATGCCTCTTCGCGTCCGCTCGTCCGACGGGGCACCCTGTCGTTGCGTATTGATAATGAGCGGGAAGCGGGCAGCGCGATAAGGCGGTAGTTACGCGTTCCCGAGCGCGGGGTGCTTGAGAGACTCGCTGACAAGGGACCACGCTTCGTCGGCGCGACTCTTCTTCATGTCCGGAAGAAATCCGGAATCCAGGTACACCCGAATCGCGGGAATTCGGATCGTGGAAGTGTTCAGATATGCCACCTCATGGTCCCGGGCAAGGCGTTGCATCGCCTTCGTCACCATTGCCTTTCCGATGCCCCTGCCCTGATACTCGGGGATTGTCGCGACCCAGTGGATCAGACCAACTCTGCCCTGAAGCACGCAATCGGGAGGTGTATCCCACCACCATGCAGTGATGGACGCCACATCTTCACCTTTCTGGGTTGCGACAAACCAGCTTCGACCGGGAAGCTGCGACTCATACCCTCCGAAGTCGTTGAGGAACGTCTCGTGTGTTATCTGCATGAACCGAGCCTCGGCCGCCGCCTGAATCTTTACCCAGGCGCCGGCGTCACCGGGACCCTCGTCGCCCGGAAGGCGGAAATCTCGAAAAACGAAACCGTCGGGCAGCGCAAACACGGGGATTTCACGCATATGAGGCCGGTACATGCCAACAGGAATATCCACCATACCTATCTCCTACGTCGCAAAGTGAAGCAGAGAACTCCTTTTGTCGGAAAATACGGGAATCCTTACGCACGAGAGAAGAGGACTGCTTTGGTTCACCACTGTGGAACAATGATCTTTTGCTTGCATCGAGAGGCTTCACCACAAGGAGTCGGACGCCAATGCCACGGGAAACGATGACCCCACGCGAACGCTGGGAGGCAGTGCTCCGCCGCCAGAAACCCGACAGAATCCCCATGGATTACTGGGCTACCCCGGAGGCCACCCGGAAGCTTCAGGCGCACCTCGGCGTGAACAGCACGGAGGAACTGCACGCGAAGCTTCACATCGACGCCACGTTGAGCGTCGGCGGCAACTATGTCGGCCCCCCGGCGCCGGAAGGCGAAGACGTCTTTGGCATCAGGTACAGAACCGTCGAATATGCCACCGGTGTGTATGCCGAGGCCATTTACAACCCCCTCGCGCGGTACCGCTCCGTCGAGGAGATCGAAGCCAATTACTGCTGGCCCAAAGCGGACTGGTGGGATTACTCCCACATTCCCGACCAGATCAGGGGAAACGAGCGTCGCCCGATTGCGGGTGGAGGCTCGGAACCGTTTTTGCGTTACTGCCAGCTCCGCGGACTGGAACAGGCCTTTGTTGATCTCGTCGAGAACCCGGAAATCGTGCATTACTGTCTTGACAAGTTGTTTGACCTCGCGTACACGAACACATTGCGGATCTACGAACAAGCCGCCAGATCGACGGCGTCCATTCTCTCGTCGTACGTTGCAGAGGACATGGGATCTCAGGAAAGCCTTCTTTTCTCCCCCGGGCAGATCCATACGTTTCTCCTGCCGCGAATGAGAAGGATGATCGACCTGGCCCACAGCGCAGGAGTGTTCGTGTTCCATCATTCCGACGGCGCGGTCCGCCCGATAATCCCCGACATGATAGAGGCTGGTATCGACGTTCTCAACCCCATACAATGGCGTTGCAACGGGATGGAGCGAGAAGCATTGAAACGGGATTTCGGGGACAGGCTTGTTTTTCACGGTGGTGTGGATAACCAGCAGACACTTCCGTTCGGTTCGGTGGACGATGTGCGCAACGAGGTAAAAGAAAACATTAGAATCCTGGGTGCTGGCGGTGGGTACATCCTCGCGCCGTGTCACAACATTCAGGCGGTGAGCCCGGCCGAGAATGTCGTCGCCATGTACGAGACGGGGTACCACGAAGGTTGGACCTGAGTTCCGACCAGGTTGAGCCGCGTTCGCGACGGCGGAATTACTTCGCGAATTCCGGGCGGTTTCCTGCCTTTTTGTTCTCAAAGCCCCCTTCGACCCGTCAGCTCCGGGAACCGTTTCGTGTTTTTCAGGCCTTTATATTTACCACACAAGGCTCTTGCCGAACGCATGGAGGCAAGATATATGCGCGAAGCGACATGAGGACAGATTGATGGCTGTTGATACCATGGTGCGGGAAGAAGCCGTAATGGTGGAACCCGCGCCAGACCCACGAGAGATGCGCAAGTTCGCAGACCGGAACGGGATTCTGATCCTGGCCCACAGTTACCAGGATGGGCACATTCAGGACGCTGCCCACTTTGTCGGCGATTCGCTGGAACTTGCCCGGGAGGCGGTGGAGGTGAAGGCTTCCCGCATCTGTTTCTGCGGCGTGCATTTCATGGCGGAGACCGCGAAGATCCTGAATCCTGAATCCCACGTGTTCATGCCCGACCTCAAAGCCGGCTGCTCTCTGGCGGAGGGTTGCGACGCAAAGGATCTCGCTCGTTACCAGGCCCATCTCAAGGGAAAACTGGGGCGGGACGATCTCGTTACCATCTGCTATATCAATTGCACGGCGGCAGTGAAAGCACTGAGCGATATCGTGTGTACGAGCGGCAATGCACTGGAAGCCGTGAACTCGGTTCCGCGCGGAACACCGATCCTTTTCGTGCCGGACGTGCACCTGGGAGGCTGGGTGAAGGAGAACACGGACAGGGAGATTTATCTGTGGAATGCCACTTGCGTTGTGCATGAGCTTTTCAGCGTGGACACCCTGCGTGCCCTGAAGAAGGAACACCCTGACGCGCAGATTCTCGCACATCCGGAATGTCCAAAAAACATCCGCGACGAAGCAGATTTCGTCCGCGGGACCGCCGGAATGCTACGCATCGTAACTGCGAACAAAGGCAAGACATACATCGTTGCCACCGAGGGCAACATGGTGCACCGGTTCAAGACCGAAGCGCCGGAGAACACCTACATAGCGGCACCAGGGCCGAGTTGTGCGTGCAATCTGTGCCCGCACATGCAGAGGAACACGCCTGAGAAGCTCTGGTATTCCCTTCGTACGGGCAGATACGAAGTTTTCGTTGATGATGCGGTGGCCGTCAACGCAAGGAAGGCACTCGAGCGCATGCTCGCCGTGCGAGTTGCCAGATGATGTCGTCCACGCGTGCGCGCGGCGGGTTCTTCGCGAAAACGGTTTCAGGCATCGCGACGGGCGTTTTCCTCCTGTTGCTTACGAACGGGTGCACACCTGTAAGGACGAACGTGGAACCACCAACCGAATCGCGAAGCCATATCCTCGTGGTTGCCCACAGGGGGGCGCATCAATCCTGTCCCGAAAACACCGTCGAATCAATCGAACAAGCGATCGCGCTCGGTGTTGACCTTATCGAAGTAGATATCCGAATGACCGGGGACGGTCACTTTGTATGCCTGCACAACGGCACGGTGGATGCCAGAACGAACGGACAGGGCCGCGTGCGAGACCTCACACTCACGGAACTGAAGGCACTCGATGCAGGCAGCAAATTCTCTCCGGCATTCGCCGGAGCGTCAATTCCCACGGTGGATGAAGTCTTCGCGCGCATGCGAGGGCGCGTCGGCGCGTACGTCGACTGCAAAGACGCTCCTCCCGACAGCGTTGTGAATCTCCTCGCAAGGCACGGGTTGGTGGAGGTTTCGTTGGTGTATGCCGACCCTGCGGAGTTGAGCGCGATGATCCGACGGGAGCCGCGCATCAGCCCGCTTCCTGAGTTCCCGGGGGATACCTCCGCATGGCACGTTCTTGCCGAAAGCATACCCACCAATCATGTTGCGATCTCTTCGCTCGCAAACCTTTCTCCCGAATCGGTACGCGCGTGTCATGCCCGTGGCGCGAAGGTGATCGTGGATATCATGGCGGAGGACGGCCCCGAAGGGTGGCAACGTGCGTTGGAAATGGGCGTTGACGGCCTTCAAACTGACCGACCGGCGGAGCTTCTCGCATTTCTCCGTGCACGAGGGTTGCGGAGGGAGAACGTTCCCCCTCGAGTTGTTGAGGTGATCGCTCACAGAGGTGCCCATCTGAATCAGCCGGAAAACACAGTCCCGGCAATCGAAGAGGCGATCATCGTTGGCGCCGACTGGGTGGAAATCGACCCTGCATACACGGCGGACCGTGAGTTGGTCATTCTGCACGATCAGAAGGTGAACCGCACGACAGACGGAACGGGTAGAGTCACGGATCTCACGCTGGCAGAGGTCCGAGCTCTCAACGTGAGGAATCCGGACGGGTCGCTGGCAGCGGGAGTCCGAATACCGACCCTCGACGAAGCCCTCGCCGCAATGCGGGGACGCGTGCGCATTTATCTCGATGCGGGCGGGATTGACGCTCAGGACCTTGTCGAAGCAGTGCGCCGGCAAGAGGTGAGCGCGCAGACGGCAGTGTACTCCGATGGGGGTACCCTTGTGGAGTTGCGAGCGCTGGAGCCGGCAGTATTCCGGATGTTACCGCGACCACCGGGGGACCTCGGTACGCTGCCGGAAGTCATGGAACGAGTGCAACCCGCGATCTTCGGTGCGTCTCTGCGAGATATTACCCCTGCGAAGGTTGCCGCGTGTCACCGCGCGGGCGCGAGGGTGTTCTGTAACGTGCTTTCAAAAGACGCACCGGACGGGTGGGGGCAGGCAATTGAATGCGGAGCTGATGCGTTGGAAACGGATAAGCCCGCGGAACTTCTCGCCTTCCTGAGGGCACGTAGCCTTCATCCCTGATGGTGTCTGAGGAGTAAGAAAGACCGTGTCCGTTCCAACGAGCCTTGCGGTCCTTTTGGTCCTTCTGTGTCTTTCTGCCTTTTTCAGCGCTTCAGAAACCGCGCTTGTCGCTATGACCAAAGTGCGGGTCAGACGCGCGCTTGACCATTACGGCCGCAAGGCAAAGCCTCTCCTCCAGTGGGACCGGCACTCGGATCGGCTACTGACCGCCATCGTAATCGGAAACAACGTCGTTAACATCGGTGCGGCGTCCGTGACTGCGATGGTACTCAGCTACTACATTGCCGACCCCGAGACCGCCGTCTGGGTCAACACGGCCCTCATGACAACAGTGATCCTGATTTTCGGGGAGATATTGCCGAAACAACTCGGGAAAAGCCATTCTGAATCCACCAGTCTGGTAGTAATCCGCCCTGTGATCGCTTTGAGTTCTATTCTGTGGCCGTTGGTGTGGCTATTCAGTGGAATCACGCGCGGGGTCGCACGCTGGGTGATGGCGGGAAAACCCCGGCAACCTCCAGTGCGGTCGGAGCTGGAAGCCGCGGTAGCCATGGCCGGCGAGGAAGGCTCCCTCGCGACGGACGAGCACGCGTTATTGCGCGAAGCACTGAAGTTGCGGGAAACGACGGTGCGCGAGATAATGACCCCGCGCGTTCAGATGGTCACGCTCGCCCGGCACGACTCCCTGGAAACAGCGAAGAGCCTGTGCGCGTCATCAGGTTTCTCCCGCATTCCAGTCACAGGTGCGGACGAACACGAGATTGTGGGCGTTCTCTTCGCGAAAGATCTGCTGTTGACGTATGAATCGGGCGTTGGACCAACCGCAGTTGTTGTGAGCGACCTGATGCGTCCACCAGTTTTTGTTCCGGAAGTGATTTCCATCAGTCGACTGCTGGATACGTTTCGGCGCCACAATACGCATCTGCTCGTCGTCGGCGAGTATGGCGACGTGACCGGTCTCGTTACGATGGAGGATCTGCTGGAGAAGCTGGTTGGCGCCATCGAAGATGAGTTTGACAGGGAAGAGCCGGAAATCAAAGCGTTGAGCGAGCGACGTTTCCTCGTGGCCGCCACCGCGCAACCGGACTCTCTCGCCCGTGCGCTCGGCGTCGTGCTGCCGGAGGGTGAGTATGAGACGGTCGCCGGATACCTGATAGACAGACTGGGCAAGATCCCCCCGCCGGGAACAGCACACCGTTTTGAAGACTGGTTAATCCTGGTGTATGATGCTGACGATCGACGTGTTCGATCGGTCACTTTCCAGTATCTCGGTATGCATCCGCTCCGGGCCAACAGACGGTCAGAAATAGCCCTTTGATTCGATGCACACGAGGATCACATCCTCTTTCGCTGATGGTACGCGATCGCCAATTCCACCTGCCGGGTAAGGAGGTCACGGAAATCCATTCCCATCGCACGGGCTGCCTGCGGATATAACGAGGTTTCCGTCATCCCGGGAATTGTGTTTGTCTCGAGGTAAAACACTTCCCGGTCTCGCACTATCATATCGGTTCGGGACATCCCCCCGCAGCCAAGGGCGATGTGAGACCGAACGCCGATATCCTGAGCGAGGGCCGTGATTTCGGGATCCAGCCTCGCCGGCGTAATCTCCTCCGAAGCCCCGGGCGTGTATTTCGCTTCGAAATCGAAATATGCCGAGTTTTTGGGGATGATCTCCGTCAATGGGAGAGCGACGGGGACCTCACCCGGGAATCCACCCAGAACGGCACACGTGATCTCTGTTCCGGAGATGTACTCCTCCACCATCATGTGTCCTCGAGCTGCTATGCTCTCGTCCATGACCTTCTCGAGCTCAACCTCATTCTTCGGTATCCCCATTCCGAAGCTTGAGCCTTCTTCAGGCACTTTCGCCACACAGGGGAACTTGAACTCACGGGCAACGCGCGTGACGACCTCCGAACGTTGCATTTTCCACTCCTGTTCTTGCACCACGATCCACCTGGGCGTCCTAATCCCGTGGTACGCGACAATCTGCTTCGATCTAACCTTATCCATGGCGAGTGCGGATGACATCACGTCGGACCCCGTGTACGGAATATCCAACAGTTCGAGAAGTCCCTGAACGCATCCATCCTCGCCAAACCGCCCATGAAGCGCAATGAATGCCACGTCCGGGCTGATACGCCTCAGTTCACGGAGAGCCGTTTCGATTGCCACTGTACCTGCGGCCTCATCGAACGGGCTCCACGGCGCATTCCCTGAAAACGGCTCCGCCGGAATAATCCACCCCCCGTCACGGCACAGCTGAACGGGGTAGACCGTGTACCGCGTACGATCCAACGAGTTCACGACCACGGTACCCGTTTTCAACGATATGTCGTGTTCGGAGGCGCGACCACCCATAAACACCGCGACGATCTGTTTTTCCAACAAGGAAACGCCCTCTTTCCGAATTACCCGCCATGGCGCCGACGCCGCACTGAAGCGCGGCAATTACCGCAAGGAACCAATCGAAAGGTCGGAAGTTATAGAGAGTAGATACAACCTGCTTAGGTCGTTCTCGACTTCCCCTTCGGGAACGACCTAGTCCCGATCGGGGTATCCTCCCTCCCCGGTCGGGTTTTTGTTTGGTCTAGCTGCCGGTATCCATCCGGTCTTCCAGACGACACCAGACCTCTTCCACGTCTGCGACGCTCCGCGCAATTTCCTCAAACGTCCCGTTCGCGCACAGCTGTTCCAGCCTCGCACTTGTCTTCTGAAGCTGGCCGGCAAAGAAACTCCCCGCCGAACCTTTTAGCGTGTGAGCAATGCGGCGCATCGCGGCGACGTCGTTATTCTCGCTCGCTTCCTTCAAGCGGTTGACGAGGTCGCGCGTCGTTTCGCGGAACGTTGTGGTGATCTCCCGGAACGCCGTTTCATCATTGTCCACGAGTTCCAGAAGGCGGGCGGCGTCAAAAACCTCCCTGTCAGCCCGCAGGTCACCGCTTTCTGCGTGTGGGGCTGATTTCCATTGAGTTCGGCCTGTACTCGTCCATTTCTCCGCCGCCTGGAGCAATTCCTCCTTTTTCACCGGTTTGGAGAGGTAGTCGTTCATTCCCGCCGCAAGGCATTTCTCGCGGTCACCTTTCATGGCGTGCGCTGTCATCGCAACGATCGGGACCTCCTTCCACGCATCCATTCCACGAATGTTCCTCGTGGCAGTAAATCCATCCATCCCGGGCATCTGAATGTCGATGAAAATCGCGTCGGGGCGATCGGATGCCGAACGAGCGGTTTGCAGATAAGCCAACGCCTGGTGTCCGTCGCCGGCGGCAACAACCCGGTAACCTGCCTTCTCGAGGATAGTCCGTGTGAGTGCCAGATTGGTGGCGTTATCTTCCACCACAAGGACGGTACCGCGACACGCGTCTTCCGAACCGGTGTCGCCACCCTCCGAATCATGGGGCTCCTTCGGCAGCTCCTTTGCGTCCCCTCGACTGGTCTTCCGCATATCGGCAGCCGTTGGGAACCACCACGAATCAGCGGTTGTGTCAGGAGCGGGGCGTTCCCCGCGCGCGCTCCCTTTCCCAAAGGGGATGACGAATGCGAACGTACTTCCCTCGCCCGGTGTGCTCGTGACTTCAATGGTGCCACCCATCGCATTGACGAGCCGCTTCGTGATTGCCAACCCCAGCCCGGTACCCCCGAATCTGCGACTGATGGTAGCGTCCGCCTGCGTGAAGCTCTCGAAAATCGCCGATTGCCGTTCAACCGGGATTCCAATACCCGTATCACGCACGAGCACTCGAATGCAGGTACTTCCCCGTTCCTCGCCGTTTTCCGCGACAACTTCAACGGAAACGCCACCGACTTCGGTGAATTTGATCGCGTTGCCTACCAGATTCAACAGAATCTGACGCAGCCGGGCAGGGTCTCCGACCAGTGTGGCAGGAACGTTCGGATCGACCCTGACATTGAGGTTGATGTTTTTTGCTTCTGCGCGAGTGAATAGCGTGTTCACCGTTGTTACGACCGTAGTTCGAACGTCGAATTCGGTGTGCTCCAGTTCAAGCTGGCCCGCTTCGATCTTCGAAAGGTCCAGCATGTCGTTCAAAAGCACGAGGAGCGCATCGGCGGACGTTTTTGCCGTTTGCAGGTATTCTCGTTGTTCGCGCGAAAGTCGGGTTTCCAGCGCCAGCTCCGTCATACCGAGAATACCGTTCATGGGAGTGCGAATCTCGTGGCTGATGTTGGCGAGGAACTCGGTTTTCGCGCGGTTCGCGGCCTCTGCCGCTTCCTTCGCCCGGCGGAGTTCCTCGATCGCAAGCTTCCGTTCGGTGATATCCTCGATCACTCCCGCAGTGCCTGGCGCGGTGCCGGGGCCACTCCTCCGAACCACCCACACGAGCGCTTCACACCATCGTTCTTCTCCGCTTTTCGTCAGATAACGCGTCTCGTGCCTGATCGACTCCAGTTTTCCACTCGAAAGAGAGGCAAGCATTTCCAGGTTTTTGGCTCTGTCCTCGGGATGCGTGTAGTGAAGATAGTTCGTCCCAATGCTTTCATCGACTCTGAACCCGGTAAGCTCCTCCCATGCGGGATTTAGAAACGTCCAGTTACCATCCGCGTCTGTCTGGAAAATCACTTCTTTCACGCTGTTTACCACTGAACGGTATCGTTCTTCGCTTTCGACAAGAGCTTTCTGGGCTGCCTGCCGCGAAACCCCCAGTGAGATGGAGGCGGTGGCCGCCCCCAGCAGCGCTATCTCTGATTCTGTCCACGGTCGCGGCGGTTCATCGCATCGCTCGAACGCGATAAAGCCAGCCCATTCAGTCCCCTTTGTAATCGGGAATACGGCAATGGATGCGATGCGCTGTGCCTCCAGCAGGCGCTGTTCTTCGGGCGGAAAATCCCTCACCAGTCCGTGAATCGGCTCCCCACGCTTCAGCGTCTTTTCCCAGCGCGAAAACACACCTTCGTGGGGCAAGTTCTTCATCGCGGGGTACCCGAGTTGCGACTCTGCACCCGGCGCTACCCATTCGGCCACCAGACTCGCGAGAAGCCGGCCGGAGCTGTCGCGCTGATTCTGAAACTGGCGGACTCGCGCGGACTCGGACGCCTCGCCCAGCACTCTGAGAACCGGTGTCAGGTCCTCCCCGAATTCCCTTTCCAAAAGGATTCGATCCGCTTCGACGATCGCCGTACGATAACGCGCTCTTCGGGCGAGCTCCTGTTCCGCTTCCACGCGTGCAGTGATGTCTTCCTTGAGCGCAATGAAGTGGGTTATAACACCGTCGTTGTTTCGGACGGGCGAGATCTTGGCCGCTTCCCAGTAGAACGTCCCGTCTTTCCTTCGGTTGTAGAACGTGCCGAACCATGTCTCTCCCGAGCGGATAGTCTCCCAGAGTTGACGGTATTCGGCCTCCGTTGTATGCCCGGATTTCAGTATCCGGGGATTCCTGCCTCTTGCCTCCTCCGCCGAATAACCGGAGATCGCTGTGAATGCTTCGTTTGTGTACTCGATCGTTCCTTCCGCGTCCGTAATCACCACCACAGTCTGGCTCTGTTCAACCGCACGCGAGAGTATCCGTAACCGATCTTCAGAGTTGGCTGCCAGAGTCACATCGTGGTCAGTGGTGTCCCGCAGAATCAAAACGGCGCCTTTTGCGCCCGAGGTCGTCGGCAATCTGGAGATCACATCGAACACGTGGATGATTCCGTTGGCGCCTTTCACGGGCAACCGGGCCCGGCCGTGCCCCGCATCAGCGAGTGTTTTCGCCGTGCGTTCAAACCGCTGCTGTGATTCCGCGCTCAGAAAATCCAGAAACGATTTTCCAGTGAGGTCCAGATGCGCGCCTTCGAAAAACCGCACGGCCTTTGCGTTTGCCGCAAGGATTGCGCCGGATTGGTCAACCACAGCAATGCCGGTGGGACAAGACTCGAGAAGCGCCGACACCAGCGCAGAATCCGGGAACTGGTTTGCTCCATTCCGCTGCTCATTGGACGGAATGAAGCCCCCTCCACCCGACGCGTCCGTTGGTTGCTCGTCGCTCGAATGCCCTTGCCAGCCGTCGCGCATTGAAATGCTCCCGCAAAAACCTCACCTCGCAGAGCTACGCGTAAACGCTACTTCCGCTAAGAAAATACTTGATTCATCCCGCTGTCGCGAAGGCGACGCGGAAGGGTTTTGCCCGAAAATCGGGTCGCTGGGTATATTCCGATGTGGAGTCGTCTCAAAATAAGCCTCGGAAAGGGAAACCGGATGTATTCGATGGAACACGTTGCTCTCGCGGCGAAAGACACGCGCACGCTGGCGAATTGGTATGAACGCGTCCTGGGATTCAAAATCGTATATGAAAGCGAGAAGGAACCGAAAGCGTTTTTTGTGCAGGATTCCAGAGGCATGGCGATCGAAATCGTGCCACCGCTTGAAGACGGGAACACGGTAGATGCCAACGCAAACCATCTTGCCATCTGGGTGGATGATTTCGACAGGGCGTGCGCGGATCTTCGAGCAAAAGGGGTGGTTCTGGAACCTGAATTGACCAATCCGTTCTTCGGAAAGACGCGGATAGTCTTTTTCAACGATTGCGAAGGGCACCGTCTGCAGATCATCTGGCGGATGAGGCGAATTGGCGAGTGATACCGGACGTGAGCAGATTCCACGACGGAGGTTGGCACGGGTGGGTGATTTTGGCAAATGGTTAATGGTCGCAGGAGTGATTCTGGTGATCGTCGGGCTCGCCCTCATGATCTCACCGAAAATCCCCTGGTTGGGCAGATTGCCCGGCGATCTCGTGTGGAGGAAAGGACCCGTTACGGTGTACGTACCTCTTGCGACCATGCTGCTCATAAGCATTGTAGCGACGGCTCTTTTGAACATCATCTCGCGGTGGTTTCGGTAAGGGACCGACCGCGGCGGGGAGACGGTGGTGCGCGGAACCGGGCACGGGGAAATCAGCCGCCGCCAGAGAAGGTAACTTTTTTTCGCGCCGGCCTTGACGGACGGCTGTCGAAGCCCTATCATCAATCTCCACCCGATTCAGAACGAAGGTATCGATGCACGTCTCGTTCCCCATGGATGCACAGCGCTGGTATTGGCGCCGCTTTCATAAGGAGACGTGTGCGGTAACCTGACCTCTGTACAGGGCAATGGTTTCAGGCTGTGAGCGCACACGTCGCTCACAGCCTTTTTTGTTGTACACGAATTTCGAAGCGTGTGACCAATGTCGGAATCAGAAATTGCGCCGAGTTTTGAGGAAGCGAAGAGACTGGTGAATGCCGGCGCAATGCTCCCGGTGCACCGCCGAATACTCGCGGACACCGAAACACCGGTATCCGCGTACATGAAAATCCGCGCGGAGGACAGGTACTCTTTCTTGCTGGAGAGTGTCGAAGGCGCGGAAAAATTCGCACGGTACAGCTTCCTCGGCGTGGATCCCTTCCTCAAATTCTCTGCGTCCGGCACCCGGTCGGAGGCACACGACCGGCGTTCCAATACCAGCGATGTCAGGAACGGGGACCCGATCTCCCATCTCCGCGAATTGCTTCACCAGCACCGTGGGATTCCGCTGGAGGGTTTGCCGCGCTTTTCGGGAGGCGCGGTGGGATATTTCGCGTACGACGCCGTGAGATGGGTTGAGAAGATCCCGGATTCCGGTCTGGATGATATCGGACTGGATGATGCGGTGTTTCTCTTCTACGACACCGTTCTGGTGTTCGACTCCGTCGCCCACCAGATCATCCTGGTATCAAACGTGCGTTTGACAGACGACGAATCAGAACTGCGCGGGCGCTATGACGCTGCGGTCCGCAAAATCGCTCACCTCGAGAAGCTCCTTGCGTACCCGGTGAACCCACGGCCCGTTCGGGGAACCGGGATCTCAGAAATATCGGCGAACATGACCCGCGAGCAGTTCGAACGCGCAGTCGAAGTCGCGAAGGAATTCATACGTGCCGGCGACATCATTCAGGTTGTGCTGGCCCAGCGCTTCTGCGTCAAGATCGCCTCCGGCGCATTTGACATCTACCGCCGGCTTCGGATTGTCAACCCCTCTCCGTACATGTTCTTCCTTGCGCTGGACGAAACCGAAATTCTCGGCGCCTCCCCCGAGTTGCTGTGCCGCGTCGAGAACGGCGTCGTCCATGTTCGACCGATTGCGGGGACACGACGACGCGGTGCCACGGAGGATGAAGACCGACATCTCGAGGAGGAGCTCCGCTCCGACCCGAAGGAACGATCCGAGCATATCATGCTCGTGGACCTTGGGAGAAACGACGTTGGAAAGGTGGCAGTTCCAGGGACCGTGAACGTGTCGGAATTCATGGCGGTGGAACGGTACAGCCACGTAATGCACCTCGTCTCCCACATCAATGGCCGCCTTCGGGAAGACCAGGACCGATTGGATGCGTTCTTCTCGTGCTTTCCCGCCGGCACTTTGTCGGGTGCTCCGAAAGTGCGTGCGATGGAAGTCATTGACGGACTGGAGCCCACTCGCCGTGGTGTTTACGGCGGCGCTATCGGGTACTTCGATTTCGCGGGCAATCTGGACACGTGCATCGCTATCAGAACGGTGTTGGTCAAAAACGCTGCTGCGTTCATTCAAGCCGGAGCCGGAATTGTCGCCGACAGTGATGCTCCCTCGGAATATGAGGAAACACTTAACAAATCACGCGCCATGATACGCGCAATTGAAATGGCAGAGACGCGTTGACCTCTTCGCATAGCGGTACATGACATAAGAAATCTTATCAGCTTGCTCAAAACATGGACCCGCTCGGGGATGGCTTGTTATGGTTCTCATCATCGATAACTATGACTCGTTCACGTACAATCTCGTTCAGTACCTCGGCGAACTTGGCGCAGAAACCGTGGCACTTCGAAACGACGCGATTACCGTGAAAGACATCGAGTCGCTCCGCCCCGAGAGGATCGTGTTGTCTCCGGGCCCCTGTACACCCAACCAGGCCGGAATCTGCCTCGAACTCGTAACAGCGCTTGCCGGGAGACTGCCTGTCCTCGGTGTTTGTCTCGGACACGAAGTCATCGGCCAGGCATTCGGAGGGCGGATAATCCGCGCGCCGCAACTGATGCACGGCAAGACGTCCGAAATCTCCCACGACGGGAAGGGCGTGTTTCGCAACATACCGAACCCTTTCACGGGGACGCGGTATCATTCCCTCGTGGTGGACCCGACGACGCTCCCGAAGTGTCTGGAAATCAGCGCGGAAACAGACGGTGTGATCATGGGGCTGCGGCACCGTCAGTATGCCATTGAGGGAGTCCAATTTCATCCAGAGAGCATCCTGACAACCCAGGGAAAAGCGATACTGGCCAATTTCCTTTCCCTTCCGAACCGTTAAGGACGACGCATGCCACAGCAATTTGATCTCGTTGTTTTCGATCTTGATGGAACGCTTTGCGATACGGCACCGGATATCGGGCGCTGCCTCAATCAGGCAATGGCGGATTTCGGATTGCCACCCGTGCCACGGGAGAAACTTCTGAAAGCGATCGGGCCCGGTGGCACAGCGTTTCACAGGGCCATCATCCCTAACGAAGAAGCCTTGCCACTTGCCGAAAAGATCGTCGACCGTTACAGAAGCTATTACGTAAAGAGCAACACGGTGCTCACGCGGCCTTTTCCGGGGATTATCGAGATGTTGAACGAGTTACGTGCCACAGGCCTTACGATGGCGGTGGCAAGTAACAAACCTCAGGAACAGACACGACAAATAGTGCAAGGGTTGGGCCTGATGCCGTATTTTGCCGAAGTCGTCGGGCCTGAGGCCGTGCCGCGGCCGAAGCCGGAGCCTGACGTTCTCCATTTCCTCATCGAACGCATCGGACGAGGATGCCCGCCTGCGAGAACGGCTATGGTGGGAGATACGGATAACGACATGAGCGCGGGGCGCGCTGCCGGTGTGCGGACGGTGTTCGTGACGTGGGGATACATGTCCGAAAGTGATATGCCACCCGGCAGCGTGGATGTCGTGGTGTCGTCGCCGAAAGAACTCGTCGCATTACTTACAGGGCACGGGCAGAGGGCGGAAGCGAAATGACTGTTTCAGAAGCGATTCAGAAGCTTGCCAATCGGACAGACCTTACCCGGGCTGAAACCTCGGACGCAATGACTCAGGTGATGTCGGGTGAGGCCACCGAGGTTCAGATTGCCGGATTCCTGATAGCGCTTCGTACCAAAGGGGAAACGGTGGAAGAGGTTGCCGGCGCCGCGGATGCGATGCGGCTCAAAGCGGCTAAAATCCCTACGCGGCATGGCGTTCTCGTGGATACGTGCGGAACCGGGGGAGACCGATCGGGCACTTTCAACATTTCGACGACGGCAGCATTTGCGGTCGCGGGGGCCGGCCTTCCGGTAGCGAAACATGGCAATCGTTCGATCACCAGCAGGTGCGGTTCGGCGGATCTCCTCAGCGGCCTGGGAGTTCGCATTGATCTTACGCCCGAGCGGGTGGGCGCGTGTCTCGATGAAGTAGGTATCGGGTTCCTGTTCGCTCCGGTGTTCCACTCGGCGATGAAATACGCTCTCGAGGCCCGCCGTCAGCTCGCTCCTACGCCTACCGTATTCAACATGCTCGGTCCTTTGACAAACCCTGCAGGGGCTTCACGGCAGATAATCGGCGTGTACCGTGCGGACATGGTGGAACTCGTTGCCAGAGCGGCCGCTCTTCTTGGAACGGAGCACACGTTCGTCGTTCACGGTTCGGACGGACTGGACGAAATCACAACAACAGGGAATACGAAGGTCGCGGAAGTCAGGAACGGCGCAATGAGCTTCTCCGAAATCAAACCGGAGGCGTTGGGAATACCTCTGGCAACGCTGAAGGATATCCGCGGTGGTGACATCTCCGCAAATGTTGAGATCACTCGCGCCGTTCTGGCTGGGGCAAAAGGGCCGCACCGGGATATCGTTACCCTGAACGCAGGTGCGGCAATCGTTGCGGGGGGACTGGCGGAAACCCTGAGAGAAGGCATCCTGCGCGCGGAGGAGTCTATCGACACCGGGCGCGCACAGTCTGTTCTGCGAAACCTGGTGGACTTCACAAATGCGTGACGGTGGATCGATGCTCGAACGCATGGTGAAAGCAATGATAGCTGAAGTTGAATGTCGCAAGGCCCGAGTTCCGGAACGTGAGATAATCCGGAGAGTCCACGAAAATCCCGCTGCGGTTTCCTTTGAGTCGGTTATCCGGCGCGCGGGGTTTGCGGTCATCGCCGAGTTCAAACGGGCTTCGCCTTCAAAAGGGTTCATCGCCCGAGAAGCATCGCCCGCGGAAACCGCGCAAGCATATCAAGTGGCGGGAGCGACGGCTCTCAGCGTTTTGACCAATTCGGAATTTTTCCACGGGTCGGATGACGACCTTTCCGCGATCAAGAAGACAACCACCATCCCGGTACTTCGGAAAGACTTCACCGTGAGTTCGTACCAGATCTACGAAGCCCGGGCTATTGGCGCCGACGCAATATTGCTTATCGTAGCAGCGCTCGACGAACGCCAGTTGAAAGATTTTCTTGCCCTGGCCCGAACGGTCGGGCTCTCCGTGATCGTGGAAACCCACTCCGAAGGAGAGATAGAACGAGCCTGCGCGGCGGGTGCCAGAATCATCGGCATCAACAACCGCGATCTCCAGACTTTCGAAACCACCATCCAGACGACCCTTTCGCTCGCGCCGCTGGTGCCAGAAGACATCACCGTGATCAGCGAAAGCGGGATTCATTCCGGCAAGGACGCAGCCCTGCTCCGGCAGGCCGGTGTACACGGTATCCTCGTCGGAGAGTCACTCATGCGCGCAGCCCAGGTTTCGCTGGACAATCTTGTTCGTCACATGCACGAGTTGTTCGGTCGAAGCGAATACCGAACATGAGAACATCAACCGCGCGGGGGCCTTTGCGGCGCCGCCACACCACAAAGAAGTGGAGGAAAAAACAATGGAAGAGGTGAAGATTTACCTGAGTGAGGCTGAGATGCCGCGGCGCTGGTATAACATCGTCGCCGACATGCCGAACAAACCGGCGCCACCTCGCCACCCTGCAACGGGCGAACCGGTTCCGCCGGAGGCATTCAGCGCGATATTCCCGATGAATATCATCGAACAGGAAATCAGTGCTGAACGGGAAATCGCCATCCCTGAGGAGGTGTTGTCCTTTTACAGGATGTATCGCCCCACCCCTCTGATCCGGGCGTTTCGGTTCGAAAAGGCACTCAAGACGCCCGCAAAGATTTTCTACAAATATGAGGGCGCGAGCCCGGCAGGCAGCCACAAGCTGAACTCCGCCATCGCACAGGTGTATTACAACAAACAGGCAGGGACGAAACGCATAACCACGGAAACAGGTGCCGGGCAGTGGGGCAGCGCCCTGGCCATGGCGTGCAATTTCTTCGGCCTGGAATGCGTCGTGTACATGGTTCGCGTAAGCTACAATCAAAAGCCTTACCGCAGAATCGTGATGGAAACCTTTGGCGCAAAAGTGCACGCCAGTCCATCCAACAACACAAAGGCAGGTCGGGACGCTCTTGCCAAAGACCCGAATTCAAACGGCAGCCTCGGTCTGGCCATCAGCGAGGCAGTGGAAGACACCGTCACCAGCAAGGACACCAAGTACAGCCTGGGAAGCGTGCTGAACCACGTCTGCCTTCACCAGACGGTCATCGGCCAGGAAGCGAAGCTGCAACTGGCGAAAGCCGGTCTCTACCCGGACGTAGTGGTCGGTTGCGTCGGCGGTGGCAGCAACTTCTCCGGGCTGTCGTTCCCGTTCGTGCGGGACAAGATCTACGGCAAGCAAGTCCGGGCTGTGGCGTGTGAACCGACGAGTTGCCCGACGTTGACGAGGGGTCTGTACAAGTACGACTTCGGCGACAGCGTCGGCATGACACCGTTGATGCTCATGTACACTCTGGGCCATGGATTTATGCCCCCGGGAATTCACGCCGGCGGACTCCGCTATCACGGAGACGCTCCGCTCCTCAGCCAGCTTGTCAACGAAAAACTCTTGGAGGCAGTGGCTGTGGATCAGTTGCCGGTTTTCCAGGCCGCCGAGTTGTTTGCTCGATCAGAGGGGATCATTCCGGCTCCGGAATCGGCGCATGCCCTTGCCGGTGCGGTGGTGGAAGCAGACAAGGCACGCCAGGAGGGGAAAGAGCGTGTGATCCTGATAGGTCTCAGCGGCCACGGGTTCCTCGACCTTGCAGCGTATGACGATTACCATCAGGGCAAGCTTAAGAACTTCCCACTCCCGCAGGAGGAAATCGACAAGGCGCTTCACGAGCTTCCTCCGATTCCCGCGAACAAGTGAAGTGCAAGCCAGCAAGCGGATAAGGCAGCGAGGACGGCCTTACAGGTCGTCCTCGCCTGCTTTTTGCAGCAAAAACACACATACCCTGGGTCGCGAATCGACTTTTCGCAAGACCATCCTTCAAGGCACCTGAAACGTTCGCCGGCGCTGCCAGTTGGATTGCCCGGCTGAAGATGTTTTCTTTTCTCCTCCGTTTTCGGGTCACCTCCTTCCTTCTGCAGGCGTTCCCATGTGCTCGGCATCACCTCGACCAACCCGTCCGCTCGCCGCAACGGCAGGGTATTACGGGGCGTTCGTCGCAATGGGGTTGATGACTGCGGCGGTCGGGCCGACATTGCCCGGGCTCGCCGAACAAACAGGGAGCACCCTCCGCGCAATCAGCTACCTCTTCTCGGCGCGATCACTTGGGTATCTCGCCGGTTCGTTCTCCGCGGGGCATGCGTACGATCGGTATCCGGGACACCCGATACTGGCGGGTGCTGTCGTTTTCATGGCGTTGATGGCCCTCGCGGTTCCTTTTATGCCCGCAATTTGGTTTCTCGCCATCGCTATGGTCGGCCTTGGATTTGGTGAGGGCTTCCTGGACGTCGGCGGAAATGCGATGCTGGTGTGGCAACACGGCGCCAAGGTCGGACCGTTCATGAATGGCCTGCACTTCTGTTTCGGGCTCGGCGCATTCGTCGCCCCAATCGTGATCGCGCAGGTAATCAGTATCACCGGAGGCATCCGCTGGGCATACTGGGTCTTGGGCGGAGTAGCGTGGCTTCCGGCAGTGTGGATTCTCAGCGTCCCGAGCCCCGTGATTTGCAAGCCCGCGGACGCGAGCGTACCCGGAGAAAGGAACGATCGGCTTCTCGGCCTGATCGTACTTTTCTTCTTCCTGTACGTTGGGGCCGAAGCCGGTTTCGCAGGCTGGATTTACACGTACGCGCTATCCCTGAAACTCGCCACCGCCACTGGTGCCGCATACCTTGCCTCGGCGTTCTGGGGCTCGTTCACCCTCGGCCGACTTCTGGCAATCCCAATCAGCACGAAGTTTGCTCCGCGCACGATTCTCGTCACGGACCTCGCGGCCTCGATTTGCGGGGTCAGCGCGATACTAATCTGGCAGACATCAACCACCGTGGTGTGGGCAGGTACGTTCGTGGTCGGATTGTCGTTAGCTTCCCTTTTCCCGACTACGGTGAATCTTGCTGAGCAACGAATGGTTTTGAATGGTCGGGTCACAAGCTGGTTTTTCATCGGGGCAAGCGCCGGGGGGATGTGCGTTCCGTGGTTGATCGGGCAGGTTTTCGAACAAAGGGGTGCTGTCATCACAATGGTGATGATTCTGTGTGACCTTGCCCTGACGGCGAGCGTATTCTTGCTGATGATCCGCCAGATCACTTCAGCCACCGTCAGAAACACGCCGACCGCAACGCACGTCAGTCCCGAGGTGTGAGCCGTGCCTGGTGGCCTGGTCATGGTCTGGTTCCGGTCTGATTTGCGTCTCACTGACAACCCGGCCCTCCAATTCGCCGCATCCACCGGAAAACCGGTGTTGCCGGTTTTCGTGCGCAACACCGCACGGGACGTTCCCTGGGCACAGGGGCGGGCAAGCAAGTGGTGGTTACACGAGTCCCTTGTCTCACTGGACGCGTCGCTTCGGGAGAAGGGAGCACGGTTGATCCTTCGCGATGGGGATCCGGGTTTGGCTCTGACCGCCCTTGCGGTGGAAACAGGGGCAGACACAATCGTCTGGAATTCCCCAAGGGAACCGGATGGACGGGAAACCGACGCCGAGTTGGAGCGCCAATTCCGTCGCGCGGGAATTTCGGTCAAGGTCTGGCCGTCAGCGTATCTTTTTTCGCCCGACGATATCCGGACACGAGAGGGCAAACCGTTCCTGGTATTCACCCCGTTCTGGAACGCGTGCCGTGCGGAGAAGCCACCACGAGAACCTTTACCCGCCCCGGCGCGGCTACCGTTTCCCGAAATCACGGTCCGTTCACCGTCGCTCGACGAACTTGGCCTGCTTCCCGCACCGGATCGCGCGGAAGGAATTCGTGCCATGTGGAAGCCGGGTGAACTGACTGCGCATAAAGTGCTGGACGAATTCTTGGCTACGCGCGCACATGCGTACAAAACGGACAGGGAATTCCCGGGCATTCACGGGACGTCTCGCCTCTCCGCGCACCTCCATTTCGGCGAAATCAGCCCGCACGCGCTGTGGCACCGCGCACGTGAGGCGAACGCGGTGCACTTCCTCCGCCAGCTCTGCTGGCGGGAATTCGCGTCTCACCTGCTCTTCCATTACCCGCACACCACCGATCATCCCCTCAAAACAGAGTACAACAGGTTCCCCTGGAATGAAGACACCGCGGCCCTGAGCGCCTGGAAAACCGGCAACACGGGATTTCCCTTTGTCGACGCGGGGATGAGAGAGCTGTGGGCAACCGGCTGGCAGCACAATCGCATGCGAATGGTTACTGCATCGTTTCTCACCAAGGACCTTCTCCTGAACTGGACGCTCGGCGCCCGCTGGTTCTGGGATACCCTGGTGGATGCTGATCTCGCGAATAACACGCTCGGCTGGCAATGGGTGGCCGGGTGCGGTGCGGATGCTGCCCCGTATTACCGAGTCTTCAACCCGGTACTGCAGGGCGAAAAATTCGATCCGAAGGGCGAATACGTCCGCCGTTGGATACCAGAACTTGCAGGAGTATCGGACAGGTTCATCCACAGGCCCTGGGAGGCACCGGCGGGAGAACTCCGGGCCGCAGGCGTGAAACTCGGTTCCACGTACCCCTCCCCCATTATTCACCACGAAGAAGCACGCAAGCGGGCTCTTGCGGCGTACGCATCGCTCCGACGCCTGTAGATTGCAGGAAAGGGATTCCGATGGAAACATCCAGGCACTCGATCGTCTCTCGGCAACCCGCAATTCGCTGGCAGGATGCGTTTCCTTCGGGAAACGGCTGTATTGGAGCCCTCGTATACGGGTCAATCGCGGAAGAACGAATCCTCTTCAATCACGAACACCTCTGGCTGCGGATTCGAAAACCGGAACTCCCCGATGTTTCAGTCCACCTTCCCGAATTGCGAAGGCTGTTGGAACAAGGACGATACCAGGATGCGCAGCTTTTCCTCAGCAAGCGACTCGAGGAAGCGGGATACCCGCACCGGCGCCCGGCACCGTACCATCCGGCCTTCGATCTCGCGCTTCGAATGCCAACTCGTGAGGCGTTCCGACGATACCGCCGATCCCTAGATTTTGAAACCGGCGAAGTCCGGGTGGAATGGGAAGATGGCTGCTGCACCTTCCAAAGAGACTTGTTCGTGTCCCGCGCAGACGACGTAGTCGTATTCAGGATTCGCGGTGAGAGGCAATTCTCCGGCAGCGTTGCGCTAGTGCCTCACGAGAGCACACCCTCTGCACCGCCGTCAGTAACATTCCATTCTTCCGCCGATGACGGATGGTTGGCGTTTGTGGGAACCCACGCCGAAAAGGTCTTGTACCCCGAAGGGAACCAGTTCGGCGGCATAGCCCGGGTCGACATCTCGAACGGAACCGCCTCTGCTACAGAGAACGTCATCACATTCAACGACACCACAGAAGTGCTCTTTCGGGTTGCGCTTTTCGCCAACGCGATGGCGGAAACAGCCATCCCCGAAGCCAGATCACGAATTGCGGCGCTTCCTGAATCGTACGAAGTCCTGAAACAACGGCACGTAGAGCGCCATCGGCCCCTCTTTCTTCGGACCGATATTGCGCTTGACACCGTGGCGGATGAACGTTCCACAGAAGAACTGCTATTGGATGCCTACGACGGTACCGTCCCGGCGCGCCTCATCGAAACGATGTTCGATTTCGGCAGGTACCTGCTCATCAGCAGCTCACGGCCGGGTGGGCTTCCCGCAAACCTGCAAGGCATCTGGAACGGGGAATGGAATCCGCCGTGGCAATCCGATTTCCACAACGATGAGAACATCCAGATGAACTACTGGCAGGCATTGCCCGGGAACCTGCCTGAGACGCTTGAGCCTTTTTTCTCCTATTTCGAGTCGATGGTGCCCGACTACCGTGAGAACGCACGAAAAATCTACGGATGCCGGGGGATTCTGTTACCCATCTGCCAGACCACCGATGGGATGATCTACACGGATGTCTGGACCAACTGGACGGCAGGCGCGGGCTGGATAGCTCAGCATTTCTTTGACTACTGGCTGTACACCGGGGACAAGGAGTTCCTCCGAAACCGCGCGATTCCCTTCATGAGGGAAGTTGCTCTGTTCTATGAGGACTTCCTCTTCGAGGGTGCTGACGGCCGCCTCGTGTTTTCGCCCTCCCTGTCGCCGGAGAACATCCCCGACAGGCCCGGCGCATCGCACGCGCAGATCAATGCGACGATGGATGTTGCGGTCGCCCGGGAACTGTTGACAAACCTGTGTTCAGCGTGCGAATTGATGGGTGTGGAGCGTGAGGGAGTCAGGCGATGGCGGAGTATGTTGGAAAGACTTCCTGAATACGAGACCAACCAGGACGGTGCGATTCGCGAGTGGATTCACCCCGACCTGCCCGACAACTACCACCACAGGCATCTCTCCCACATCTACCCGCTATTCCCGGGACTCGAGATAACGAAGGAGACCGCCCCCGACCTTTTTGAGGCCTGTCGAATTGCCGTGGAAAACCGGCTGGTGATCGGGTTGTCGTCGCAGAGCGGGTGGTCGTATGCCCACATGGCAAACATCTATGCGCGCCTTGGCGACGGCAACCGGGCGCTTGATTGCCTTGAGAACCTGTGCCGATCGGTGGTGGGGCCGAACCTTTTCACGTACCACAACGACTGGCGACAACAGGGGCTTACGGTGGGGTGGTTTGGTTCGCAGCCGCCGTTCCAGATAGATGCCAACCTCGGCATCTCGGCAGCGGTTCTCGAGATGCTGGTGTTCTCCGCGCCCGGGATGATCAAGGTCCTGCCGGCGTTGCCGGACTCATGGCGGTCTGGCAGCGCTTCCCGGATTGCGTGCCGCGGCGGAGGGCTGGTTTCCATCCAGTGGGACCTGGATGCCCGTGTGGTGGATGTTTTCTTCCTTAGCAGAACTGACCGCCCGACGGTTTTCCAGTTCCCGTTCCCGATGGCAGGTCTCGAGGTGTCCGGAGCATCGCAGGTATCGGAATCACCACTCGGTGAGCGTTACCGGGAGGTGAAACCCGTGGCCGGCGCAGAGGTGCGCATGAGAGCAGTTGCGGCTCCGGGAGTTTGAAAGACGCGATCACTTGGGCGCGCCTATCCCGTCAGCGGACGGAATCACAGCCACGCGGCATCGCTGCTGGCCTCGATTCGCTTTGCGAGGTTCTCACGCGTATCGGAGTGGTTGTCGATCCCGTATTCACGATTCTGTTCGGTCACGGGATTCGCTGCGATGATCGCAGAATCGTTCACATACTGGCGCAGCATTTCTTCAGAGCCGAACGCGGCGATCGCTTCGGAAACTCCCGGCAGGAACGCGCCGGTATCGCTCTGATAAAGGCACGTCCCGTCGGCCCCTGCTTCCATGCTTTTCAGGACACGCCGCGCCAGCACCAGCGGGTTGATGCCGAACGGGTTGATCTTTCCTCCCCAGCCACCCCTCTGCACGGGCAGGCAATTGCTGCTGCCGAAAACTGGAATACCCTGTCTTTTCCCAAGCTCGATGTAGGGTTTGTCGTCCCAGTCAGTGTAGCCGGGCAACCAGTGTAGTTCGCTCAGGGAAAGTTCGTCCACCAGACCCTCTTCGAACCACGTGAGGACGTCAAAGCCGGCGATCATGTTCGCTTCGAAGCCGTCGTTTGGGATGCGAACCTGGACTGGTACGCGCTTGCCCCATTTCTGCCGGA
Organism: Candidatus Latescibacterota bacterium; assembly: GCA_022706085.1. Lineage (GTDB taxonomy): Bacteria > Latescibacterota > MWCZ01 > MWCZ01 > MWCZ01 > MWCZ01. The sequence goes on from JAKJDF010000004.1 coordinate 255,548, forward strand.
ACGGATCGAGCGCTGTCTTGAGTTCCTTCAGGAGGTCGGTGACATAACCCGCGCGGAAGCGGCACCAATCGAGCACTTCCGCCTTTGCGAACGAATCCAGGGACCTCGCGTCTTTGCCGGTCAGTTCGCGGTAGCGGTTCACCAGCGCCGGGTGGTAGCGAAGAGCCGGCGGCTGGCGCACGAAGTCGAGCATCAGGCCGTCCACACCGATCTCCGCCGCTTCTTTGAGAATGGCGATTCGTTCGCGCCGGTACTCGGGGATCGCATAACACATGCGCGAGGTATCCAGCCACCCGTCCTTTCCGATTTCGTGCCATTCTGGATGAAGAAGCGAGAAGCGCGACTTGCCCGGACTGCCGGGGTGATAGTGGCGGTTCATGCAAAGTCTGCCGTAGATGGTGCAGCCCTTTTCCTTGCCGTACATCAACGCTACCCGAAGCTGGCACCGGTCGTGACATGCCTGCATATCAGCCTTGTACTGGGCGCTCGCCTGGGGGTAGAACTCGTCGTAATGCCTGCCGACACCATAGCAGGTTGCGTCCGGCAGATCGCTGTGGTACTGGAGAACGCTCCGCCCGAGATCCCACGCGATGTGGTTGATGCCCATCGCGAGGTGAGCGTCAATGCAATCCTCCGCGTCGTGCCCCGTTGTCCATCGTTCCGGCCGATGGAGAATCCAGCAACTCAACTCCGCTACACCCCAGACGGTCCAATTTCTCTGCTCCATGGTTGTTCTCCGTGAATCTCGCGAGACCCGCCGGTACCAGGGACGGTTTTCGGCAACCCGCGGGATTTTTGAGGCGAATGATGCAAAAAGGGCCCGTTTTTCGACGGGCCCCGTAAAGAAAATGCCGAAGGTGGGAATCGAACCCACACGTCCTCGCGGACACCGGATTTTGAGTCCGGCGCGTCTACCAATTCCACCACTTCGGCGTCTGGACGATCACAGCCTCCCCCGACTCTCCGGTTCCCACGGAAAGGATGCCGGGATGGCGAATAATTGAAGGTAGTCACACGTCCTTTCGACGGTCAACCGTCTCGGAATTGCCACCTCGCAGCACGGACAGATCAGAACTGTGTCTCACGCGGTACGGAATCTCGCAGCGCGAGGGGTTTGTCCAGTATTTCCGCCATAACGACTGCTCGCTTGAGTTCTCCGCGGCTTATTCTAGGACGTTTTGCACGGTGGACAGGAGCGGATGGTGCAGCATCAGCAACGACACGCCGCGAGTAACTCTCTCCTTCGTGCGGGTCTTCATCGACTGCGAACACCTTCTGAACTGTCCGTGGTCCAGTCTCTCGTTTCCAGTCTTCCGGCACAAACACCGGCTCCGGACGCGGTACTGAGACGGTTTTCCCCGCACGTTCGTCCAGCTCCCGCTGCATCTCCCTGAACAGGGGGCGTGCCGGGACCACTGGCTGCGGCTCTGGGTGCTCCTTCTCGGCGTCCTCTTCACCCGTGGCTGCTGTGGGGACCGGTTGCGGCCGAGGGGGTGATTCCGGTGGCGCGGGTTTCCAGAGAGGGCCAAAAGGCCCCGGAGCCACTGGAGGCGGACCAGCCGCGGGAGAAGGTTTCGGGGGCTTGCCCGCCTGTTCCCGCGCGCGCCGTTCAGCCTCCCGCTTCTCTTTTCGTCTGCTGAGAAGCGTGGACGCGATGCTGATGATGATAAAGATGATCAGCCACGAGAAATCCACCCTCAGCTCCTTGCTGGCGGGTTATCCCCGGCTTGCGGGGAGACGCCTTCGCGTGCAATCGCGGATCTCATTTCGGTGTCCGACAGAATGTTTTTCATTCTGTAATAGTCCATGACGCCGATATGTCCCTTGCTGAACGCTTCCGCCATCGCCAGAGGAATCTGGGCTTCGGCTTCCACCAGCTTCGCCTGCATTTCCTGCGTTCTCGCTTTCATTTCCTGTTCCAGCGCAACCGCCATCACCCGGCGTTCCTCGGCTTTTGCCTGCGCAATCCGCTTGTCGGCTTCTGCCTGATCGCTCTGCAATTTTGCGCCGATGTTGTCTCCCACATCCACGTCTGCGATGTCGATGGAAAGAATTTCAAATGCCGTTCCGGAATCCAGCCCCTTCTCCATCACCTTTTTGGAAATCACATCCGGGTTTTCCAGCACCTGCTTGTGGCTGGATGCCGAACCGATTGCACTCACGATTCCTTCTCCAACACGGGCAATAATCGTTTCTTCTCCCGCGCCGCCAACGAGCCGGTCGAGGTTGGTGCGCACCGTGACACGGGCCTTTGCTTTGAGCTGAATGCCGTCCATCGCCACGGCATCGATCGTGGATCTGCCGCGGGAGGGATCAGGGCAATCGATGACCTTCGGTGTAATACTCATTTTGACTGCTTCAAGCACATTCCTGCCCGCAAGATCGATTGCGGCAGCGCGTGCAAATGGAAGCTCGATGCCGGCTTTATTCGCCGAAATCAGTGCGGCCACCACAAGTTGGACATTCCCTCGCGCCAGGTAATGCGCTTCCAGTTCGTCAATCTGGAGATTGAGCCCGGCTTTCGTGGAAGTGATAAGCGAAAGGACAATTCGCGCGGGCGGCACATTACGCAGACGCATGCCAATGAGCGTGGAAATCTTGACCGGAACATTCGCAAACTGCGCTTCGATCCACAGCCGAACAGGAATGAAATACGTGAACAGGATGAGGAAAACGATTACTGCGAACACGCCGACCGCCACAAGGAGCGTTTGATCGTACATTGCAATCCCTTTCTGGTCTACGCGGCGGTGACCTCGCGCCGCTGGCATCTTTCGAAACCGTTACGGGAAGAACTCACAGGGCTTTCACCTTAATGTGGTTCCCTTCTATCTGAACAACCTCCACTGCTTGTCCCGCCTCGGCGATAGGGCCTAGGACTGTAACGTCGTATCTCCTGTCACCGATCTGCACGATTCCCGCCGGCCGTAATTTCGTTACGGCGACTCCCCGCGCACCGACCTGCGGCAGTATTTCGTGCGCTCTGGTTTCATCCCACACCTTGCCGGGAGAAACGGACGGATTTCGGAGTTGCCTCATGCCACCGGTGCGCGCGGTGCGGGAGATCATCAGTACGGATCCCAACAATGTCACGCAGAAAACCACCACGGCCTGCCACGTTCCGAGATGGAGATTCGCGTACCATACTGCCCCCAGAATTGCGGCAATTGCGGCGATTCCCGTGATCCCAAACCCCGGAATCACGAACAACTCAAGCATGAGTAACACGAAGCCCAGAAGAGCAAGAGCTATCACGAATGCCCACGTAATAACCATTTCCGCGCCTTCTACCCCCCGCGAGGCTGACAGTTACACCCTTCGAACAACAAGACCCCGGAGACCATCCACTTCCACCACTTTGACGGACGCACCGTTTTCGATGTGCTCGCCATCAGTCACCGCATCATAGTACCTGCCGCCAATCGCAACGCGCCCCACCGGGCGAAGCGGTGAATCGGCAACGCCTACGGCACCGAGAAGGCCCGTCTGTGGCCCTGCTGCCGAAGTAGCCTGACCGGTTCCCGGGTTCTGGCTCTTTTCCAGCATCAACTTCCGGAATACTGGCAGTTGTGAGAAGGATTTGATCAAAACGAGCGCGCCGATGAACGTCAACACGACAGCCATGCCGATGGAAGTGAACGCATGCGTCAGGTCGCCGGGGCTTACGAGATCGATTCTGCCCACCAGGCTGAGAAAAAGGCCGGTCAGAACTAGCGCGCCACCGATGATTCCGAGTATCCCACCGGGCACGAACAACTCCGCCACAATCAGCGCAACTCCCGCCGCAAAAAGCAGAAGTTCCTCAATCTGCGCGAGCCTTACTATCCAATGTGCCCCGAAAAAGAGCACCAGGCACGTTATGCCGGCGATTCCTGGAAGACCGAACCCCGGGCTCGTGAGTTCATAAATCACTCCCAGCGCGCCGACCGTCATGAGAAGGCCACTCACCACGGGATGCGTGAGGAAACGTACGATGTGCTCCGCCCAGTTCGTTTCGAGGCGGACTATTTTCGCGCCCTCAAGGCCGTTGTAGCGGAGAGCCTCCGCAAGCGAAGCAGCCTGCATCTGGGCAACGCCGAACGCGATCGCCTGGTCGGTGCGCAGCGTAAGCGGCCTTGGCGCACTTTCCAGGCCGGGGACAACGATCGAGGAATCCACCATGGCTTCGGCGAGACGCGGGTCGCGGCCCTTCGCGCGGGCTGTTTCTCCCATGATGCTGCGGAAATAGGAGACAACCTTGTTGGTCGCAACGGCGCCGCTCTGGTTTACCGGCGTAGCCGCGCCAATAGCACTTCCCGGTGACATCACAATGACATCTGTCGCGCAGGAGATGAGAGCTCCGGCGGACGCCGCGTTGTTGTGAATGAACGTGATTGTTCGGACGTCCGAATTCAGGAGCGCCGTTCTGATTTCGTCGGCGGCGTCAACACGTCCCCCGTACGTGTTCATCTCTATCACGAACGCCGCCGCGCGCATCCTTTTCGCTTCCTCAAGCGCGCGCTCGATAAACGCCGCAAGGCCTCCGTCAATCATCCCCTCGACCTGAACGACGGCAACCGTCTTCCCCCTGCCTGCCATGCGGCCTGCAGGAAACTCGGATTCGAGACGCTGCGAGAGGCTGTCGCGCAGGTTGTCTTTCCGGGAAATGGAATCAGCCGCGGGGGGCGCTACCCGCAACGAATCGGCGGCGTGGCTGCTCGCGAGTGCGCCACCAAACAAACCGCCTGCAATCAGGGTGAAACAAGTGGTCCGCCACGCGGAACGCCGCATCTTCTGTACCCTTACTGGAAGTTTTGTTGCAACAAGTAAGAATACATCTTACAACAAACACGGGAATAGGTCAACAATATGCGCGCCCGTTGGCTTTTTCGCGCTCGCGTGCGTTTCGTTAGAAGGAGAAACACGGTAAGGAAAGGATACATTGTCCGTGGACAGATTCTACATCACGACCCCGATTTACTACGTGAACGGCCCGCCGCACCTCGGCCACGCGTACACCACTGTTGTAGCGGATGCACTCACACGTTTTGCGCGTCTGGAGGGAAAGGACGCGTTCTTCCTCACCGGCACAGATGAGCACGGCGAGAAGATCGCTCAGAGCGCACAATCCAAAGGGATCGCGCCACAGAAATGGGTAGATGACGTCAGCGCCCAGTTCCGCAAACTCTGGCCTGAACTTCACATAGAACCGGACGATTTCATCCGCACGACGGAGGAACGCCACATACGAGTGGTACAGGCGATCCTGCAGAAAGTGTTTGAATCAGGTGACATATATTACGGCGAGTACGGCGGCAATTATTGCGTCGGCTGCGAGCGGTTTCTCGACGATGATGAACTGGTCGACGGCAAATGCCCGGATCACGGCGTTGCGCCGAGTTTCGTAAACGAAGCCAATTACTTTTTTCGCATGAGCGCGTATCAGGACTGGCTGATCTCCCACATTCAGGACAACCCGGACTTCATCCGCCCGGAGCGCTATCGGAACGAGATTCTCGCTTTTCTCAGGAAGCCGCTGAAAGATCTGTGCATAAGCCGGCCAAAAAACCGCCTTTCGTGGGGAATTGAGCTGCCTTTTGACAGCAACTTCGTCACCTACGTGTGGTTCGATGCGCTGGTCAATTACGTTTCGGCACTGGGGTGGCCGGACGGAGAGCGCTTCGCAAAATACTGGCCAGTGGCCGAACACATCACGGCCAAGGATATTATCAAGCCCCACGGGATCTACTGGCCGTGCATGCTCAAAGCAGCGGGTATTCCCGTATACCGTCACCTCAGCGTGCACGGCTTCTGGCGGGGCGCGGACGGGCGGAAAATGTCCAAGTCTCTGGGCAATTCCGTGGATCCCGCAGAAATGGCACAACGATACGGCGCGGACGTTTTTCGGTACGCATTGTTGCGGGAAATGCCTTACGGACAGGATGCGAACATCGGTGAGGAGATTATCGCAACGCGGCAGAACAGTGATCTCGCAAACGATCTTGGCAACCTGATCTCGCGGACTCTGAAGCTGGTATTCCGTTCTTTCGGCGGCGTTGTGCCGCGGATTTCGGAAACGCGGGTTGAGGATACCGCGCTTCGCGACCAGTGGATCGGTGCGCTGACGGTCGTGCGTGAAGCGTGGCATGAGCTCCGCATGTCGCAGGGGATAGAAACCGTAATCGACTGCATAAGGGCAACGAACCGTTACTTTGACCAGATGAAGCCGTGGGAGCTTGCAAAGCGCGGTGACACGGATCGTCTGGCGACGGTGTTGGTATCCGCCCTCGACTCCATCCGGATCGCGTCCGTGCTGCTGACTCCCGTGATGCCCGAACGCATGGCGGAACTCCGCAGGCAGCTTGGCCTTACGTCATTTCCTTCTCTGGAAGAGGCAGAACGCTGGAACGGGTTCACGGAGGGCCACCCGCTCGCGGAAGGGAAGTCTCTGTTTCCCCGGGCTGATCTCGAAGAGGTTCGCATGCGGGAGCTCCACCGGCGTGAGGCTGCCATTCAGTCTGGAACCAGCGACAAACCCGAGCAGGCGCCTGTTGACAGCTCCACACCGGTAACCATCGAGGAGTTCCGCCGGATTGACCTTCGAGTGGGCACTATCGTTGCCGCAGAACCCGTCCCGGGGGCCCGGAAGCTTCTCCGGCTGCAGGTGGACATAGGTGAAGCTGCTCCCAGACAACTCGTCGCGGGTCTTGCAGAGCAATTCGAACCCGCTCACCTCCTCGGGAGGCAGGTCGTTGTCGTGGCGAATCTTGAACCGGCAACTATCCGGGGCATAGAATCTCAGGGAATGATTCTGGCTGCGGACGATCAGGGCCGTCTTGCACTTCTTGGTCCTGCTGCGGCTATGCCAAACGGCGCAAGGATTCGCTAACTCGCGAGGAGTTCGTTCAGAACAAAGTGGGGAGGTAGTGCTGCCTTGCTGGACCTGTATCGGTGGCACCTCCGTGTTCGGCGGATGAATAACCCGGGTGCGATTGCCGTAACGTTCTTTTTTCTTTTCGCTCCACCGACATTCCTCCCTGCGGGTGACCAGGTCCACACTCTCACCGGCCACGGCAGCCCCGTAATGGCACTCGCATGCACGCGGGACAGCAGATACATCCTTTCGGCGGGCAGAGGGCAGGTTATTCAGTGGAACGTGCGCAACGGATCGCGGGTGTTCACCCTCGTTCACCCGCGGTGGGCTCTCAGCATCGCCGTCGCGCCAGATGGCTCAGAATTCGCAACCGGGTCCGACGACGGCCTCATTCGTATCTGGCGGCTGGACAATGGTGGTCTGTTGCGGACTCTGGAGGGGCACAAGGGCCTTGTGGTGGCGCTGGCGTTCAGCGATGACGGGACAACCCTTGCGTCTGCAGGTTTTGATTCGGTTGTCGGCATCTGGGACGTTGCCGGTGCGAAAGCCGTTCGGTTCCTCCGGGGGCACGCAGGGGAGGTGAACGGCGTTCTTTTCAGCTCAACGGGTGACACCGTCTTCACGTGTTCGGCAGACGGCACCACTCGTCTGTGGAACACCCACGACGGGGTCCTGCTGAAGGTGTTTCGCGGGCATTCCGATTCAGTGCGAGGGGTAGCTTATTCCCGCCGCGGGAACATGCTTGCAACATGCAGTAACGACTCCACGGTGCGCCTGTGGGACGTCCAGAACGGAGAATGTCTGCGCATCCTGCGGGGGCATTCCGATGCCGTGTCCGCAGTTGCGTTCAGTCCGGACGGGCGGTTTCTTGTTTCGGCGGGTTCGGATCGGACTGTGCGAGTCTGGCGGGTGGACACCGGCGAGACGGAGCGAGTGTTGAGAGGACATGGGGATTGGATCCGCCCGCTGCTGATTACGCGTGACGGCAACCACATCGTGACAGGCGCGAGTGACGCAACGGTGATGGTGTGGCGGCGCCCCTGGTGACGGGGAGACGTGCGGCGCTGGGCGCCGGCGATTACTCAGATCTGGTCGACGGAAGCAGAAACTGAAGGAAACCTGCTGCGGCACACAGTACCCGGGGTCATCCCGGGATCAGGATTTCCTGGAAGGAGGAACCGTGACAAAACTTCGTCTGGCATGTGTCGGCGCAGGCCCCGACAAGCACTCCCGGAGCAGGAGCTACCTCGCGGTCGTGAAGGTTCTGCACGATCTGTACGATCTGTGCGCCGTCGTTGATCCAAACGAGTCGAACGCCCGGGAAGCGGCGTCTGAATACGGCATACCTGGCGTATACACCGACATGGAGAAGGCACTCAGGGACACCAGGCCTGATGTGGTACTCCGCCTTGCGCCGACAGATTCTGCCATGGCGATTTGCGTAACGGCCGCGCAGATGGGTTGCAATGTCATAAGCGAAATCCCGATTGATATCACGCTTCCGCGGGCCGATGCTACCATCAAGGCGTGCCGCGACAATAACGTCAAGATCGAGATTGCGGAGAACGTGTGGCTCTGGCCGGAAGAGCAGTTGAAACAGGAAATCGTGCGGAGGGGAATCATCGGAAAACCGGTTCACGCACGCCTGAAGTATCCCTGTGGTAGCTATCACGGCTTCAACGGCGTTCGTATGATCCTCGCTGAGGACGCAGTCCGCGTGCTCGGGTTCGGTGGAACGGTGGAGGTGATGCCACTTCCTGCGTACGCGGGCGGCATGATGACGCAGGTCCAGTGGGACGGCTCATGTGTGGAGTTTTCCAGCGGGCTCAAACTGCTGTTTGAAATGCCGCCGAAAAAGCCTGTCTGGGAACGTAACTGGGATATCATCGGCACGCACGGCTACCTGACCGGGGATTCGCTGGTGTTGTATCGCGAAGGACACCACCACGGTTCGGGCGAAGAAGAGCGCTTCCCCATCGAATCGGTATACCGCGAGATTCAGGGGCAACGTGTGCTTCAGGCGGTTCGAGTGAACACGGACCCGGTCGTAGAATGGGTTAATCCCTACAATCGCTACGGCATCTCAGGAACGGACGATATTGCGAAGGCAGCGATCCTCGAGAGCATGTACCGCGCAGTTGTTGACGGGCAGCCTCTTCGGTATGGCGCGGAGAATGCGCGCCGCGATCAGGAACTCGTTATCGCGACGAAGGAAAGCGCATGGCGCGGTAGTGAATGGGTTTCCCTCCCGCTTTCAGAAATCACGCGCGTGGAGCAGCGGATCCATGAGGTTTTTCGCGAGATGTACGGATGTGACCCCCTCGGCGATGTAGGCACCCAACTGCGTGCGCGATACTCGCGCCTGAGCGCCCAGTGGACAGTCGCGGGGTGGTTGTAAGCAGTTGAATGTGACTGGGGCATGCGGGAAGAAATTTCCTGCGCGCACGTGTGCTCCCTTGACCTATTTGTTCAGTGCCGCTACCATTAGCACAGGAACCCGAGCATTTGAACACGTTCTGTCCTGATAGATTGCCTGCGAAAGGAAGGTATGCGGGATGTTGGATGCACTCGGTATGGTGGAAACTAAGGGCTTGGTGGGTGCAATCGAGGCGGCGGATGCAATGGTCAAAGCCGCCAATGTGACGCTCATCGGGAAAGAGACGATTGGCGGGGGGTACGTTACGGTGCTCGTTCGCGGCGACGTTGGCGCAGTGAAAGCCGCGACGGAAGCTGGCTCCGCCGCAGCCCAACGAGTAGGCGAGCTGGTGAGCGTGCACGTGATTCCGCGTCCCCATGCGGAAGTCGAGAAGATACTTCCGAAAGCATAGACGGAATCCGCTCCCATGCAGACAGACTCAGCCAGCCTGGCACTCGGGCTCCTCGAGACCCGTGGCTACACCGGCCTCATAGCAGCTACGGATGCCGCGACAAAGACCGCGGGCGTTGAAGTTCATTCGATCGCCCGCGCAACAGGTGGGCTCGTTCTTGTAGCCCTTGTCGGGGATGTCGCGTCCGTGCAAGTTGCCGTGGCGGCTGGTGTGGAAAGAGCTCAAGCAGTGGGGAGCCCTATCTCAGCCCATGTGATTGCGCGGCCTGACGACCAGGTGTGGAAGTCACTCGGATTTGCCGCGCCAGAGGAGAAGGGGCGTTCTCCGATTGTTGCGTCGGCGCAGCCGAATACCAAGGAAGACGATTTGGACGCCCTTCCCGTGCGCGCATTGCGGCACATGGCCCGCTCGTTACCGGTCGGGTTGACCGGTCGCCAGATATCGAACGCATCGCGCGATCAGATTCTTTCCGCGATCCGGGCGGCGCGTTCTCAGAAGTAATCAGAATCAGGAATTGAAGGGCCTCCCGACGAGGAATTCAATCGCCGGGAGGCCTTTTTTTTCGACTACAAGGCTGTCGGACGCTCACTTCGAGCCAACCGTAACGCGAATGTCCTGCTCCGTTCCCTGCCGCACGATTCGGACGGTTGCCTGATATCCGGGACGTGACCGTCTCACCCAGTCCGCGAGATCACTGACGAAATTCACGTCAACAGTATCGACCCGGGTAACCACGTCGCCGGGCAAAAAGCCCGCCTGCGCAGCCGGACTCCCGCCAATCACGTTGCTCACCACCAGTGCGGTGCCTCCATCCGTCTGCACGAATGGGCGGACGGAAAGGCCTAACCAGGACCGGTTGTTATTGCCTGAAAGCGCCGCGATCCTGCTCATTACGGGGGCAAGCTGACGCGCGGTAACCATAACTGCCGGGGATGGCCGTGGTTCGCGTACTTGGCCAGCCACTTCTCCGACTATTATCCCCCCGAACGCACCACGGCTATCGAAAACCGGGGCACCGCTGAACCCCGGCGTCGCCGGATCACTCAGTTGCCAGAATCCGTCCCGTGCCCGTTGCCCGGACACCGTCGTCATCCGAACGGCGGGTCCGACCCCGAATGAGTTGCCCACGACCAGCGCAAAATAACCCGGGGCCCATTCCGCCCTTTTGGCGTGTATCGGCGGGCCTGCGTCCATCGTCGGCACGTACAACACCGCAATTCTCAGCGTTGAATCCACGTCATACAACAGCGCCTCGTGTGTTCGGTCGCCGTTGTCTATTACAGTCATGACGGGGGTTGCAGTACGCATTCCGGAGAGCACACTCGAGGCGGTGATAACGTGCCCCAGGGAATCAAGAAGGAGGCCAGTGCCCACATTGACGATTCCGGGGGCATTCTCATCGTTCGGATTCCGGAAGGATGCCTGAACAGTCACCACGCGGGAGGCAACTCTGGAAGCGATGCCAGACACCTCGCGTTCCATATCCTGGAGTACGGTGGAACCGGCGTGGTCGGCGCAGACAGCTATCGTCAACGCAGCCACCAGTTTCAATACCCGGTTTGGCATTGCAGGAATTCAGAACGTTGCGCTTACCGGCTGGACCACCTCGCGAGCCTGCGAGGGGGAAACCGGCATGACGCGAGCAGTGTCTTTCGCCGTGGATTCAATGGGCTCACCGTCAAAGGGTAGGTGTTCCAGCACGTAACGAACGGACTGGTTGTGCTGGGCCGCGTCTATTTCAGTCACAGAGTCGGACCGCCAGCCAGATCGCCCGCCCGGTGGGAACGTCAGCCAGAGCACGGCAAAGCACACCGTCGCAAACGCGGTACCTACCGCTGCAGACCACACAGTCTGAGGCCTGGGGGAGAGCAGCGCACGGAGACGGTTCAGCCATATGTTCTCGCGATTCATCTCCGCGAGAAGAGCCCGTCTCATCTCGAAACTGAACGTATCCGGCAGGTGTTTTCGGCCCAGCTTCGACAGCCGCACGCGCACTAAGCGCATGAGTTTGAGCTTTTGAGCACACGCAGGGCACGCCTGAAGATGCTCAACGAGTCCTTGCTGCACGGTGCCGGCAATCTGCCCCTCCAAGTACTCGGAGAACAGATTCTGAGACTCAGCACACGTCATCGGATTGCCTCCAATCGCATTGAATCAGATAAGACCTCCCGTTTACGTTTGTAGTTCAGACAACGCCACAGGATTGCCGGTTCCGCCCGGAACCGGTTTGACCGCGGTACGAGGTCGAAACGCAGCCACACCCAGTCTACAGATCAGATCCGACTGCCGCTGTTTCGTCCTCATCCTGTTTCCAGAGAGCACATGCAAGATCGCCGAGGTCCTCCTGCAGACGCAAGCGCCCCCGGTTAATCCTTGATTTCACAGTGCCCAATGGCACACCCACAATCGTGGAGATTTCGTCGTAATCCAACCCTTCAACGTCGCGTAGGATGATCGCTTCGCGGTAGTGATCGGGAAGCCGGGCGATGGCATCCTCGATCTTCGCTTCCGCCAGCAGCGTTTCGGCGTCGCCGTCGGGATTGCTGGCAACGTCGGGTAGCTCAAACGTATTGCCGTGCTCATCCTTTGAGCCGAGGGACAGGAATCGCCACCTTTTTCGGCGTCGAAGTTCGCTTTTTGCCAGGTTACCCGCGATCGTGTAGATCCACGTCGAGAACTTCGCCACCGCCTGGAACGTATCACGGTTTCGGTATGCGCGGAGGAAGGTTTCCTGGACGATGTCTTCGGCCGTCTCCTGGTCACCAACGAAACGCACGACGAAGTTGAAAAGGCGGTCTTTGTACCGATTGACGATTACTTCAAAGGCGTTTACGCTACCGTCGAGGGATTGTGCGAGCAGTTCTTCGTCAGTCACCATTTCGCTTTGCCCTGCAAACTGCTCCACGAAAAGCAACTCGCTCATGCACGGACCCCTCGCTCTGGTTCGGAGAACGCTGCCAACGAATAGTAGGACGTGCAAGGGGCATATCGGTTCCCGAGTTCTCGCGGACCTGGTAAAGGAGCAACCTTCGGCTCGGGGTCGCCCATATAAGTATACGACGAAGGCGCGTGTTCGGCGGACGCGAAACGCTTCGTCCTTTTGCTCGCGGGCGCTGCCGCCGAGGGGACCGGAAAAGCTCGGTCCGCTGTTGGTCGGCCTCTGAAACGGGTGTATTTTTTCCAGTGGCCCGTTCGGAGAAGACTGCCAGAACAACCCCGCAGACGCAAGGAGTCCCCAATGCGCGCCGTTGTGTACGGAAACGATCACAAACTCTCCATTCAGGAGATGCCGGACCCGTTATGCCCGCGGAACGGTTTGCTCGCGAAGGTTCATGCGTGCGCAATCTGCGGTTCCGACGTGAAGATGTTCAAAGCGCCTGACCCAAGAGTGAAACCACCACAGATTGTAGGGCACGAATTCGTGGGAGAGATCATGGAAGTGGGCTCCGACGCAAGAGGATTTTCGGTCGGCGACCGGGTTGTGATGGCGACAACGCTCTCGTGTATGGCGTGCCCCGCATGCTGGGCCGGGAAAACAAATCTCTGCCCGAACGTGATGCCTGTCAGCCGGGCGTTTCCCGGCGCGTTCGCACCTTACATCGCAATCCCCTGGGAAGGTATTCGTGCCGGAAACACCGTGAAGGTGCCTTCGTCGCTCGAGGATGACGGTGCATGTCTTGCCGAGCCTCTCTCATGTGCCGTCAACGCCCAACAACTTGCGGGCGTACGCACCGGGCAGACTGTGGTCATTGTGGGAGGTGGTCCCCTCGGGGCGCTTAACGCGGAACTTGCGAAGGCAAACGGTGCCACCCGGGTCATCGTGAGTCAACGCTCAGCGACACGGCAGGACCTGCTCCGGGAACTCGACCTGGACGCGGTAATAGACGCCGCCAGTTGCGACCCGGTTGAAGAGGTGAAACGCCTGACAGACGGGCGCGGAGCAGATGTGGTTATGGTGACAGCCCCCGATCGGACGGCACAGGAACGGGCTCTCGAAATGGCGTGCAAAGGGGGTATGGTCAACTTTTTCGCCGGAATGAGCAAAGACGATCCGATGGTGACAATCAACAGTCGACTGGTACATTACAACGAGATTTCGATAACCGGAGGTTCTGATTCCACTGCGCGACACGTGGAAATTGCCGTGGCCCTGCTTGCAGCCGGACGCGTGAACTGGAAAAGGATCGTCACGCACCGGTTCCCGTTGAGCCGTTTCTTCGATGGGATGCAGGTAATGCTGGATCGCGCGGGGCTGAAAGTAGTGATCAGACCTCAGGAGGACGCCCGCTGACACGTAGCGGGATCCGAGCAAACCAGGAGAGGTTGACGGGATATGCGCGGAATGCTCGAAAACCGTGTGGCCCTCATTACTGGCGGCGCCCGAGGGATAGGGAAAGGTATCGCGGCGCGATTCGTTGCGGAAGGAGCCCGGGTTGCGATTGCCGACCTGAACGGGGAAGGCGCGAGGAATACTGCTGCGGAACTGCGCGCATCTTCGGAGGCCTGTCGGGCAATCGGCGTGCCTGTGGACGTGACTGCTGCCGATTCCGTTCGCCGTGCGGTAGAAGAGACCCGCACACAACTCGGAGAGGTGGAAATTCTTGTCAACAGCGCGGGATTTTCCAAAATCGCGCGAATCGAGGATACTACGGAGGAGATCTGGGATCGCACACTCGCGATAAACCTGAAGGGCGTGTTCCTCATGTGCCGTGAGGTCGTCCCGGCGATGAAACAAAGCGGTTGGGGCCGTATCATCAATCTTTCATCACAGTCGGGGAAAAAGGGAAATAGTTCATATACTGCGTACTGCGCGTCGAAGTTCGGAGTGATCGGGTTGACGCAGGCGCTGGCGCAGGAGCTGGCGGAAGACGGGGTGACGGTGAACGCGGTCTGTCCGGGGGTGGTGTTCACCGAGATGTGGGGCCCTGAGCAAGTCGCCGACTATGCGAGGAAACGCAACATGGCACCCGAGGACGTCAAAGAGTATCTCACGAGCAAGATACCCATGAAGCGTGCGGCGACCGTAGAGGACGTAGCGGCGGTCGCTGCGTTTCTGGCATCTGATGACGCCGCCTACCTCACGGGGCAGAGCTACAACGTCACAGGCGGCACCATTATGCACTGAGGGAGCGCACGATGAAGAAAGTCACGGACATCCACCAGGTTGACGAATTGTTTGCGGAGGCTCGCGAAGCAGGTGTGCCTGTCCTCGCACCGAACTTCGAAAGCTTCGCCGAGCTGGTGGCCGAGTTCACCGCTGCGCAGACTATCGCGGATCGCTTCGGAATCAGACGTGTTCCCCTGATGCCTTCGCTGACCCTTTCCTATCCCGACCGGGGGAACGTGGCCGGAAGAGGGGGCGCGTACCAGGACTTTGCGGTGCCATTGAACAGGCGCTACTCACGTGATGAACTGAACAGCTTCCTTCGCCTGGGGTATCATGTTTCCAACCATGACATGGATTGCTTCGACGGGACGTCATATTTCCCTAACGTGTACGCGATTCAGACCCTCGACCACGGACAACCGGACGGGGACAAGGTCCTTCTTGAAGATCCGAAAGTGCTCGAAACGGTCGGCGTAGTCATGTACGACGTGACCGAACTACTGAAACTCCGCCCGGAGCTGCGAGAAAATCGGAAACTCGCGCTGAAAACGATGGCCGAGGCGACGGCACGCTACCGGGAGGAATTCGGCAAATACGTCCGAATTGAATCGGCCTGCGATATCCTCCCCGAGGCACCCGCAGAGGGATCTCTGCCAAATGTGGAGGACACCCTTACGCGCCCTGAGGAAATGGAAGAGTTTCTGAGACTCTCCGGCGCGGACTTTTTCGCACCCTCGATTGGCACGGAGCACCGGGCAAAAAACCCGGAGGGAACGGAGAAGCTGTACCGGGAATCGCTTGCCAGAGAGTTGCACGAGCGCGTGGCAAAAATACCCCGGTACGCGCCGGTTGGTGGCAAGATATTCAGCCTGCACGGATCCAGTTGTCTTGACCCGTCCAACAAGAACAACGAGGGCCTGTACAGGAAACTCCATGGTATGGTAATCTTCCGGTATTACACCGGAATGGCCAACACGATGGGCAGCGCGGTGAGACGATGGGTTGAGGACGGGGAACGCAGAGTAAGGACGAATCCCAAAGATGGTCTTCACGTGAATGCATCGAGCGGCCGGGACTGGTACGTGATTCAGCAACTTCAGCCTGAACTGATCCAAGTGATGATCAACATCGGCTACGCAGAGCTCGCGTGATACGATTCATTGCGACAGAGGGGTAACAACGATGGATCCACACGCAGTTCCGCTTGTCTGGCATCCTCCTGCCACATTCGACCCAGACGCCCCGGGCCTTGGCTTCCCAACGCTCGATGGAGTATCCCATCGCGTAATCTTCGATCCTTCGCCGTCCAAGGCCAACGTGGACGAAGGTGGAGATGGCAAGTACGAGAGCCTGCTCCATGGCAATTTCTGCCACGGCCCGAGTTTCGTGGTGGTGGGTGACCACATAGTCGCCCGCTGGTCCAACCACACGAAGGATGAGGGTGCTCCCGGCTCGAGGACAATCGCGCGGGTCGGGAGGTTCATCGACGACGGGGACGAAATCGACTGGGGCGGATCGGAGTCGTACGTGGAACTTGCGCCGCCGCCCATACCTCCAAGGCGCAGGAAGTTCAACGTCGATCCCGTCAACCTGTGGCCCTATACGGGCGCGGGGATATCACTGGTGAATGGATCGCTTTATGCGACCGGGCTCATTCATTCGGGTGTCGGGTTCACTGACGAAGAGCAATACAGAGCAACCCGGGGACCGGTTCCGGAAACGCATTTTCGAGACGATCTCGACGTGGACGCGGGTTTCTTTTTCGACAAGTGGGGCTACCATGGGCTCGAATGGGTGCAGCGCTGGAAAATAGTGAAGGGACGGCTTCTCCCTGATTCCCCGATGTACCGCATCAGCCCGTACGAACCGCGTTTTGAGGTTACTCCAGGGCGGTTCAAGATCGCCTGTCCGTTGCAGGAACCGTATTGCTGCACTTTGCCCATTGAGAACGCACCGGACGCATTGCGCGAGGATGTACGCACGTTGAGGACGGAAGCGCTCATCCCAAAATGGCGCTTCACCGCAGGTGAGAAATGGATTGCGGCCGATGGCAGGCACGCACTGGCGCATCTGGCGGAGTACGTTCGCCCCGATGGCAAAAGCGTCATGGTCCGCGATAATCTGCTCAACCCGGGGCATTACTACGCCTCCCTTACCGATGAAGATGGCGCGTACCCCCCGGCGGTGGAAACCAACCTTATCGGTGGGGCAAACATCGCGGCGGGGACGTTGCCCGATGGAAGGAACTTCATCATCGGGAACAATTACGATGATTATTACCACGCGCCCGACAGAAGCAGGAAAGACATGTATATCACGCTTTCCCGGGACGGCGTAAACTTCGACAGGACTTACCTTATCCTCCATCTGGACAGGAAAGGCGATGGAGGAGTCTACAAGTACGGCGGCCCGCAGTACTACAAGCCTTTGATTCATAAGAATAACATGTGGGTGTTTTACAGCATCACGAAAATGAAGATTGGTCTTACGAAGATTCCATTGAGCTCGTTCGCATAAGGATGGAGGGGGCGGTTGGAAGAAACCCGGCAACCAGGGAAGCACATGGCGCCCACTTTGGCACGGAACATGCCTCGGACGCTCACGCCTGATCTCGCGCTGTGGATGCTCCGCATGATTCTCACGATACGCATGTTCGAGGAGAAGATGCTGGAGTTCCTGAACGCCGGAGTGATCAAGGGGGGATCCCACCTGTACATCGGCCAGGAGGCGGTTGCGACAGGCGTCTGTGCGGCATTGCGTAACGATGACTACATCACAAGTACCCATCGTGGTCACGGCCACGGGCTTGCAAAGGGAGGCGACCCGAAAGCCCTCATGGCGGAAATCCTCGGAAAAGCGACCGGGGTATGTCGGGGTCGCGGCGGGAGCCTTCATCTCGCGGACCTCGACACCGGCAACCTGGGGGCCAACGGAATTGTGGGCGGGTCCCTCGGCATTGCGGCGGGAGCTGCTCTTTCGGCGAAAATGAGGAATTCCGGGCAGATCGTCGCCTGCTTCTTCGGCGATGGTGCCGTGAACACGGGAATCTTCCACGAAGCAATGAACATGACGAAAGTGTGGGAGCTTCCGGTGCTGTTTGTGTGCGAAAACAACCTTTACGGCATGTCAGTGAGCGTTAACAGGGCGACCGGATTGACGGACCTCGCGGATCGGGCAGACGGGTACCGCATGCGGAAGGCGATCGTGGACGGACAAGACGTGTTCGCCGTGTTGGAAGCCGCCCGCCATTACGGAGAGATCGCGCGGTCTGGAGGTGGCCCTACCTTTATCGAGTGCAAAACCTACCGCTTTGGCGGGCATTCCCGTTCCGACGCACGGAAATACCGGACGCGGGAAGAGGAGCGCCAATGGCGCGAACGGGACCCGATCACAGTGTGCGCGCGGCGCGGCATTGAAGAAGGGTGGTTTGACACGGCTACCGTCGAACAAATTCGCTCCGAGGTGGCGGCAATCATTGAAGAAGCCGCCGGTTTCGCTCTGTCCAGCCCGGAACCGGACCCGCACGAACTTACCGACGATCTCTACGCCGCATAGCGATTTGTTCCCCACAACGACAGCGTTTTCCGCACCTTACAGGGAGATCTGGATTCGTGGCAAAACCCAATATTCTCCTTTTCATGATGGACGCATTGCGCCCTGACAGGCTCAGCCCGTGGGGGCGCGATGCCGTTGCGGTTGGTCCGCCCCATCCAACCCCGAATTTCGCTCGACTTGCCGAGACCGGCGTTTTCTTCCGCAATTGCTTTTCGCACATGCCATCGAGCCATCCGTCAAGGGCAAGTATACTGACAGGGCGCGACCCTCATACCCATGGCGTAAGAATCAATTCCCGACCATTGTCCGCCTCAGAAACCACGCTGACGCAGATCCTGCATAACGCCGGGTATCTAACAGCAACCACGCGGACGTTCCCCCCCGGCATGGGACGGGGATTTGAGGAGCGGGGCCTCGTCTCCAAGGTGCTTTCGCCGTTCGACGCCGGCCCGTGGGACATCGTGAAAGAACTCCCCCAGATGGCGGAAGACGAAGCAGGAACGGATGTGGCGCAGGACACCACCGCCCTCATCAGATGGCTACAGCATTACGTCGCCGATCCGGAACGGCGAAGACACCCGTTCTTTCTGTGGGCGGACTGTGAGGACACCCACGAACCCTGGCGCCCGCCGGTGCCGTACAACACGATGTATGATCCGGATCCGTACGACGGACCCGACGTGAGTTGCCCACCGATGTATTCACCGCACCTCACGGAACGGCAGGTCAGACATGCACGGGCACTCTACGATGGCGTAGTCGCGCTGGAGGACGCTCACCTCGGGCGCCTTCTTGATGCGCTGGAAAGGCTCGGACTCGCGCAGGACACCCTGTTGATCGTCATGAGCGATCACGGTGTGCATCTGGGCGAGAACCACCTTTGGCGCAAACCGCCAACGCTGTTCGATGCGGTTCTCCGGGCAACGCTTATCATGCGCCTGCCAGGCGTAATACCTGAGGGACGGCAGACCGACGGCCTCAACCTCGTCAATGACGTGTTCGCGACGGTCCTCGACCTCGCGGAACTTGAAATGCCGGCCGGCGCAGTGGGTCAGTGCACGAGCCTGCGCCCTCTGTGGGAAGGCCGGCAACAGGTACGAAGTTTTCTGCCGCTGGAATTCAACCTGTACAAAGGAACCGCAGGCAAGGGCATTCGCACCGAACGGTGGAAGTATTTCTATTACCGCTCTGTCGGCGACCTGATGTGGGATACGATGTCCCCGGCTGATGTGTGGCGCGGAGAAGGGTGGCCGTTGACGATGTTGTTCGACCTCGAAAACGACCCCGCAGAATCGAGGAACGTGGTGGGCCAATTCCCGCAGGTTGAAAGGGAGATGCGGGATATCTTGCTCAACTGGCTCATAGACTCTGAGAACGACCTTCCGGCACCGGTGCCGGGAGATTAGAAACTCGCTGATTTTGGCACGAGGCAAGCTGCCGGGCTGGCGGGCGCGGGTAGAGCCGGTTACATTTTAACTCCTGACGCACTTGGTTCGCAGCATTTCTTCCATGCACTGGAAGGAGGTGATCACCGACACCGCGGTAACTGCTTCCATACGAATGGAAGCGTTGCTCTCCGCGCACACGCTGGTGTTGAACCGTCACTGGATGGCGGTCGGTTTCACGCAAGCGCGCCGCGCAATCAGCCTCGTGTACGAGGACGTGGCCAAAGTCATCGCGCCCGACACCTTTGCGCTGTATGACTTTGCCACGTGGGCGGACCTTTCCCGGCACGCGCCCACGCAGGACTGTATCCGCTCCGTGCGTGTGGTGTTCCGAATCCCCGAAATAATCATCCTGACCACCTACAGCGGCATGCCGCGAGCGAATGTTGCGTTCTCCCGCCGAAACCTGTGCATACGCGATCGGTACACCTGCCAGTTCTGCGGTGAAAAGCTCTCCAGCGAGAACCTCACGATAGACCATATTCTTCCGCGTTCGCGGGGCGGCCACGCCACGTGGGAGAACTGTGTGCTGGCATGCGTCCGATGCAACGAACGCAAAGGAGACCGGAAGCCGGAGGAAGTGGGTATGCGGCTGCTGAAACAGCCGCGACGGCCCCGGTGGGCGCCTTCATTCGGAATTCCGCTCCGCCACCGCAAAGAGAGCTGGGAGAAGTTCATTTCTGACGTGTACTGGGATATCGAACTGGAGTCATAGGATAGGAATCGCTGATGACTGACGCGCACGAACACAGGCTCGGATGGGACACGTACTTCATGCGGATCGCGCAACTGGTGGCGGAACGCTCCACCTGCACGCGGGCAAAAATCGGTGCGGTGATTGTGCGGGAGCGGAGTATCATCGCGACCGGGTACAACGGTTCTCCGGCCGGGATGCCGCATTGCACGGAAGTCGGCTGCCTCGTGTACCGCTCGACGGCGCCGGACGGGACGGTGGAGGAGAACTGCTTCCGCACAATCCACGCGGAAATCAATGCCATCGCACAGGCCGCAAAACACGGAAACAGCATTGACGGCGCATCCATATACATCACCGCAACGCCGTGCATTCATTGCCTCAAGGTGCTCGTGAACGTAGGAATCAAACGCATCTACTACGCGAAGCCATACAAACTGCAGACGATAGAAGAGATGGTACGCATCAGCGGGATCGAGCTCGTTCAGGTGGAGGTTGAGCCACTGCCGGAGGAAATGAAGCACTGAGGAAGTCGGAGGCACCGACTCACTCCGCGTTTCTGCTCCCGCGCGCATGGTGCGTACACAACCCGCGCACGTTGCGTTTTCGGGATTGGCAGTGGATGTGAACGCTCCACGGCGCTTTCGGCCAGAGTGCCCTACCTGCCTGCTGACGCGGGGTACTTGCGCGGTTTGAAACCCATCGCGATTATCCCTTTCCAGGTAACCATACTTCCTCCCCCTCCTGACGCAGGAACCAGCAGCCATGCCACAAGACCGAATCTCCGATCCGGTGACGACAGTCGTCCACTACCCGTACCTCCTCGACCCGTCCGAGCACCCGGATTACGAGAGATATCACGTGCGGATGCCTACATGGGAGACGTTCGAAAACCGTACCCAGCTCACCACACTCCGCGGATTCAGCGTCCAGAACGGGAAACTCGTCGCGTTCCGCGAGGAGTTGGATCGGTATGTGAACGCGGGACTGGGGAGGGTGATATGGCCGTTCTATACGACGGTTCTCGCGCAGAACTTCTGGGATCTTGTTGAGGAGGTGCGCCGGCGTAAGCTGTGGTTGTTCGACTTCTGGGGGTACGTTCCGGGTTCGCCGCTTGAGGGATCCTGGTGCAATTACCAGACGCCTGCGGGTATGGTGGAGAGGCTGGAGCGGGAACTGGGCGACCGTTTCCTCGGGTTCGACAACGGCGAACAGGACGGGCGCTACATCGGGCGGTTCGCTCATCAGCAATGCCCGTCTCCGCAGGACCGCACGCGGCAGTATCTCAACTTCCAGAGGCATTTCCAGAGGCTCTGCGACGACCTCGGAAATCACATGTGCACGCTCGTTTCCCTCTGCTTCGGGCATTACTTCATCAAGGAGGGCAACCACACCCTCATCGGCGCGGAAACGGCGCAGGCACTGCCCAACTCGCAGGTATACTACGCCTTTATTCGCGGCGCCGGGAAACAATACGGAGTTCTCTGGTTCGGCAACGCGTCGGTCTGGAACCGCTGGGGATGGAAGGTGTATGAGAGTTCTGGCATCGACCCCGGTGGGTTGAAATGGGGACCCGACGCAGGAACCAGCACCGCGCTGCTGAAGCGGCTTATCTACTCCCACTGGATGTACAACTGTGTCGCAATAGGTTTCGAATCATCGTACTTCGGAGCGGACGGGCAGCTTTCGCCGATTGGCAAGATACAGGCCGCCATGGGCAGGTTCATCGAAGAGCACGGCTCACCCGGCACCATGCACGCCCCCGTGGCGCTCATGCTCGATCATTACGCAGGTTGGGCAATGCCGAGGCATCTCTATTCCGGCAGCGGGTATTACGGCGATACGTCCTACCAGGTCTGGGGCGGAATCCCGTACGGCGCTGGCGACTATCTTACCCACGAAGTGCTTTCGCTCGCGTATCCGGGCTATGTTGACGCCGGGTATTACCGGGATGAGCGGGGCTTCCTGTCGCCGACCCCGTGGGGCGATATGATGGATTGCCTCCTCTCGGATGCGGCCCCCTGGGTGCTTCGGCAATACGGGCTCATCGTCGTCGCCGGTGATTTGTCCGATGGAAATGCGGGAACGGAGACTCATGACACGCTGAATGCATTCATGTCCTCCGGCGGGCATGTGGTGGCAACGGCGGAGAACGCGCGCCGCCTGTGGCCGGAGCTCGGGATCGGGGAGGCAACCCGCGTTCCTGCCGGAACATCGGTCCGGTTCGAGCGAACAGGCGAGGTATTCGAGGAACCACTGGCGTTCGACCTGCACACCATTTCCGCGACCCCGGATGAGATGGTCGCCGAGGCCGTGTTGCAGCCTGGTTCGCAACCCGCCGTTGTCCGTTTCACCCGCGGGGACGGGTTGCTGACGGTGGTTCTGTCCCCCTTCGGCTTGAACGCGGAGCCGACAGTATCTGGGCCAATTCCGAATGAGGCCGAGCGTGCGTTCCCCTGCCCGTTTGTGATGCTGGACCATGTGCAGCGCGTGCTCGGGGATGCGTTCGCCACACAGCAGGTGTTTTCGGTGGGTGAGGGGCTGGGGTTTGTTACCTGCCGAAGGAAAGAGGGCGAGTACACGATCGGCTTGTTCAACAACTCTCTCGATCCGCGATCGTTCCAGATTCGATCACTGGCGGGCGTGATAGAGGAGATCCGCGAGATCCCGCTTGATCAATCGGAGAAAGGACAGCCGGGGTACTGGCCGAACGGAATCCAGCACGACGGAGGCGTATCGGACGAGACAACGATCGCCGGAAACGACGTGCGCATCTTCCAGGTGAAGCTGACGAAGGAGGCTGTTCGCGCGCTTCCCCACGTCGCACCGCCCGAGCGGCCGCGAAATCGTTTCCTGCGCCTTCCGCGTGGAACCGGTGATGTGAAGGAGGCCATCCTGAGGATGCCAACCTTCTTCCAGCATTTCGACGGGGTGCTGCTGGACTGGAATGCTCTGCATGCACGAGACGTCAACATTTTGAGGGATGAGACACGGTGGATCGGACGGCAGAAGCTCCGCATCGCAGTGGACTTCAGTTCCGGGTGCAATCTGTTCCCCGATCTGCAAATGCTCGATACGTTCCTGCCTGCGTGGGAACGTACACGTGCAGTGTTTGACGATGTCTTCGGGAAAATGGAGGTTCTGGGCTCGCGTGACGCGGTCCTCGAGCTGCACGTTGGACCGGAGAACGAGGTGAGCCATGAACGGGCACGCGAGCGGTTCCTTGTGTGCGTGCGCGAGATCTGCCAAGCCGCCGCAACCCGGTCAGTCACGGTGCACCTTCGGCCCCATCCACACAAGTTCTGTCCCAACAATGCGGCCATGCGGCAGTTCGTGAACGAGGTGGGAGCTTCGAACCTGCGCGTCGCAGTTGATTTCGGGCATGGGGCGCAAAGTGAGAAGCCTGAAGCGCCGGACTTCAGTGGAGCGTCGTTCGTCCTCGTCTCCGCGCCGCTGTTCGACCTGTACGGCCGCCCGTTCGACGCCCACCTGCCGCTGTCCGGGAGCGCGCTTGACCTGTCGCTGCTTGCAGGGGTACCCGCGGAGGCGGTCATCGTCTACGACGCGGAATACTCCGGGTGGGACGACATCTACCGGGATACGAAGGCAATCGAGGAGGCGACGAGGAGCGCGAAAACATGACGAACGGGTCGCACGCATAACCCGGCCATTGCGCGCGTTTTTGCAAGCCCCGCAGGACCTGCAGGGCGCATCGTTAGTTCCGGGCGGGCAAAAATGCCGGCCCCACCGATTGTCAGTGCGATCCGGAGACGGCGGGACAGTCAATCCTGCCTGTCAACACCAGACGACGCGTTCGTATACGGCGGAAGGGGATCGTCGTCCTGCTTGTGGTCCGGCCGCGCTCTGCGTTCCTCTTCCGAACACCGCGCCGTATTCCCCGTGCCTCCCGTCGTATCAGTTATCGCACCAGTTGGATTCGCGTTGTCTTTCTTGCATCCCCCTGTTCGATGACAACGAAATACGTTCCCGTGCCCACGGACTCCCCACGCTGGTTGCGACCATTCCAGACGACGCGCCATTCCGGGCCGGGTCGGGCATTCGTCGTACTCCAACACTCCTGCCCGAGTACGTTGGTCACTGCAATCCGCGCAGCCATCCCCTGCGCAAGGCCGCGAGCAGTGATCGTGGCAGCCGGATTGAACGGGTTCGGTGCCACGCTGAGCGCGATCTCGCGAATCGCTTCGGGGCGGGGGTGTTCTCCTGTCCGGACCGACGTCGGCGACTTGAACCATGCGAGGAGGTAGGTGATCATCGATCTCGTGGCGATAACCGAGGACACACCATCAAAATCCCACCCGAACAGCAGTGCGTTGTAGGTGGAGTCAATCCCCACTCCGCCCACGGAATCGGGCAACGCCTTCGGCACAAGCTGGCCGTCTACCGCGGTGAAAACTAACGTTCTGTCTTCGGGTGCGAATGTGCCGAGAACGTCGAAATGGATGGGTGGAGAGGTGCGAAAGTTCCTTTTGGACCCTCCGATTGCGCTCATTACCGTCGGGTTTTTCGCGCGAACGCCGGGGGTGAGCCCTGAGAGGCTGTCATGCACGTCTATCGCGCCCGTGACCTGGAAATAGCGGGCGAAAAAGGTCGAGTCCTCCGATGAGCGCGCGATCCATGCAGGCAACACGCCGCCGCCTGTTATCAACAGATTTCCGCCCATGTCGAGGAATCGGGCCAGTGAATCCCGTTGTTGAGGAGTGGGCACTGCCCACGCTGCACGCCAAACGATGGCGTCGAAGTTCAGCAGGGCGTCTGTCGTGAACGTGTCGTCTTCCGAGTGAACCCATCGATGAACCGGCGTGGAAAGGCTGGTGTAGAACTGGTTGTGGGTCAATCCGTCTGCGGGCGGGAGACCTTCGACAAAAGCCACAGTGGGGAAGCCTGTGGTCGCTGTTCCCGCAACGGGGATGTAATCCACGTGCGCCTTGATGGGGACCTGCTTGGTCGCGACATCCAATGGAACCTCAACATCGAATGTAGCGCGTGTTACTGCGCCCGGCTCTACAGCCACGATAGTGGTATCCTGCCCCGGAGCAATCAACAAAGGCGTAAACCCCGACAGCCACACTTTGGCGGAATGCCGCTTGACCCCGACATTCCGTAACGAAATCCCGATTTTCGCCGTTTCGCCCGGACGGAGTACCTGATCTCCGTCGTCTATCACGACGATGCCTTGAGGAAGAACGACACCGTTGTTGAGAAACACGTCGCGAAACCGTTGCAGGTGTGCGAGTGTAGCTACCTGGTGGTGTCGAGCCGTCGGGAGAGCAGCGTAATAGCGTTCCAGGATGCGCCAGAGCAAGGGATCAAACTTGGAATAGAGAGACCATCCCCAGACGCCTTCAGCACCGGTCCAGCTGCTGTTAGCACCATCGGTCCCGTAGTTGATCAGCGGTGTATCAAGGTTTCCATTCCACATCATCGTGGTCAAAGTTCGAGCAAAACGGGCCATGTCCTGGTCAGAAAACACAAGCCCGCGCTCATGCAGCCACCACACGAGTTCCAGTTCCAGATTCGCGTGAGATGCATCCTCACCCGTACCGTAACCAACGTATGCCCACCCATACGAATCAGTCGCCGCGTTGCGTTGCAAACGCTTGCGGAAATACTCCCCCATATCCCGCGCCAATCGCCCGTACTCGTCCGTAACTCTCTCGGGATGTGTTGCACCAAAACGCGGCGTGTTTACCGCGTCGTCCAGAAAAAGGAGCAGGGAACCAAATGCCGCATACTGGTTATGCGGCAAAATCTGCCAACCACGCCAGAGCCGGAGCGTCTCCCCGCTTCCCGAAGAAGTCCTCGGTGCAATCGCCAGCCATTTGGCGGCAATATTGTCCGCGATGAATGAGAAATACGCCTGCGCGCGTTCCCCGAATTCGTCCCAGAGAGTGGAATCCTTGTATACTTCGGCGACAAATGCAGCGACGGGAGTCGTCACGTGTCCATCGTGCACCATGTATTCGTCATACTGATCAGAATAGTTTTTGCACCCCCATCCGAGATACCCGTCGGCATACACGGGGTC
Source organism: Candidatus Latescibacterota bacterium (assembly GCA_022706085.1). Taxonomy (GTDB): domain Bacteria; phylum Latescibacterota; class MWCZ01; order MWCZ01; family MWCZ01; genus MWCZ01. The sequence goes on from JAKJDF010000004.1 coordinate 282,076, forward strand.
ATAGTACTCCCCCTCGGGGAAATCACGCGCATGGGCAATCAGCGAGTCCGCGTGTGTGCAGACGCGGCGAAGCCAGTAGGTATCTCCCGTCAAACGGTAGGCGCTGACGAACGCACGGAGCACGTACGATTCGCCCCACGCGAGGTTGGCGGAATTCGCCGTTTTGAGGAACGCATCGGAATCCTTCGTGCTTGCACCCCAGGCGTATATCCGTTCCGCAAACACTCCAGGAAGGTCCTCTGCCGCCGCAAACCGAACAAGACACCCCACAACGACCATCGCGAAAACGAACACCAACCCACGCCTTTCTGACGACTTCATTCCCTCACCTCTCGCTTTTGATCAGCCAATTCTCGCCGAACATTTCCCCGCAACAAGCTGTTTGCGTGAGCTCTTTCCCCGGAAATAACGCGATTGTTCGCGGAATCCACCACAAACCTCTCGTCCCAGATCCTCCAACTACCGAACCAGTTGGATTCGCGTTGCCTTTCTTGCATCCTCCTGTTCGATGACAACGAAATACGTTCCTGTGCCCACAGACTCCCCACGTTGATTTCGACCATTCCAGACGACAAGCCATTCCGGGCCTGGTCGGGCATTCGTCGTATTCCAACACTCCTGCCCGAGTACGTTGGTCACTGCAATCCGCGCAGCCATCCCCGGCGCAAGGCCGCGAGCGGTGATCGTGGCAGCCGGATTGAACGGGTTCGGTGCCACGCTGAGCGCGATCTCGCGAATCGCTTCGGGGCGGGGGTGTTCTCCTGTCCGGACCGAGGTTGGCGATTTGAACCATGCGAGCGCGAGCGTCACGACGGTTCGCGACGTGTTCGAGGACATATCATCCAGATCCCAACCAAACAACAGGGCTCGATACGTACTGTCTATCCCCACGCCGCCAACCGAGTCGGGCAGAACTTTCGGGTTGAACTGGGCGTCCGTCGCGGCAAAAATGATCTGTTTTTGCCGTGTAACAAAGGACTTCAAAACATCGAAATGAATGACGGGAGAACTCCGGAGGTATCTCCTCGACGTGCCCATCGCGGTGAAGGTCACGGGGTCAAAGGCGCGAACAGAAACACCGAGTCCGGCGAGGCTGTCGTGCACATCAACTGCGCCGGTCACCTTGAAATAACGGGCGAAAAAGAGGGAGTCCTCCGATGATCGCGCAATCCAGGAGGGCAATACCCCGCCTCCGGTGATCAGCAGATTGCCCCCCATATCCAGAAACCGCGCGAGCGTGTCGCGTTGCTGTGGTGTTGGGAGCGCCCACGCAGCGCGCCAGACCACAGACTCAAACCGGGAAAGCGCCGCGGTCGAGAACGTGTCCCCTTCCGCCCATGTCCAGCGGTGCACTGGCGGTGTGAGCGCAGTATAGAACGCGTTGTGCGCGATTCCGTCGTCCGCGGGCGGTGTCCCTTCGACAAAAACAGTAGATGGCGACCCAATGGTCACCTGACCGATGACCGACAGCGAACCAACGCGGGCCGTGATAGACACACGTTTCGTCGTGACGGCAACAGGCGCACGAACGACGAACTCCACCAGCTCGGTGACGCCCGAATCCACTCCTGCAACTACCGAATCGGTCCCCAACGCGATGACCAGGGGATCAAGACCCGAAATCCTCACAACGATCGAGTCCCGCGCGTTCCCGATATTGCGAACGGTGATACCGATGCTGGCTGTTTCCCCGGGGCGAATAACTCGGTCGCCGTCGTCAATGACACTCAGTCGTTCGGGAACAAGAATGCCGCGACTGAGAAATGTGTCACGGAACCGCTGGAGTCTTGCGACCGTCGCCATGCCGTAGGGCGACGTATCTCCCGTTTTTGCCGCATAGTAACGTTCGAGAATCCTCCACAGGAGAGGATCGAACTTGCCGAGAAGGGACCAACCCCAGAGGTAGTCCGTCCCCGACCAGTCACCTGTTCCCGCGGTGCTCATGTTCACGGCAGGTGCAGTGAGGCTTTTGTTCCACATCATGGACGTCAGGGTGTGCGCGAAGCGCTGCATGTCCTGGTCGGTGAAGACCAGGCCGCGCTCGTTCAGCCACCAAGCGAATTCCAGTTCGAGGTTGGCGTGCGAAGCATCTTCGGCTCCGCTGTTGTCGTGGTATTTCCACGAGTAGGCGTCGTACGCAGGCAGGTAGAGAAGATGGCGTTTGAAGTACTCGCCCATCTCCACCGCGCGTTGGCGGTAGATCGTGGGCGGGTTACCTGGTTTCAGCCGTGCATACCGAGCAGTTCGAACAACGTCGTCCATGAACAACAGCATCGCGCCGAACACTGCGTACTGATTGTGCGGTGCGTAATCGAGCCCGTACCACTCGCGCACTGTGAGACCCCACTTGAAGCTCGAAGGCGGCGTGCCGGGCCACAGGCGCAGCCATTTCGCTGCAATGTGGTCGGCAAGGAAGGCGAAATAGGTCTGCGCCCGATCTCCGAATTCCTCCCAGAGAGTGGAGTCCTTGTACACCTCCGCAACCAGCTCTGCAATGGGCGTCGTCACATGGCCTTCATGCACCATGTATTCGTCATACTGGTCTGAATAATGTGCCGTACCCCAACCAAGAAATCCGTCGGCGTAGGCCGGGTCGAAGTATCCCGTGTCCGGGTGATCCCACGCGTATGCTATCAAGGAATCCGCATGAATACACACTCGCCTCAACCAGTACGGGTCTTTCGTAACATGATACGCACTCATGAATGCGCGGAGAACGTACGATTCCCCCCATGCCAGAGTCCCGGAATCCCGAGTTCTGTGGTATGAATCGGCGTATTTCCCGTCCCACGCGATCACGCGGGCCATGAAATCGCCCGGCACGTCCGACGCCGTCGCGATCGCGGCAGTCATACCCAACCACATCACACCGATCGCTGCCCACACGTGCCCGTGCCACCTATCCACGCTCCGCTCCTCCTCTCGTTGGCGGACTGGCTCCTGCCTCGATACCGGCTTCCAACAAACGGCCCATTGCCACAAGGCCGCTACCAGTCGGCGCTTCAGAATTCGAAAGAAACGTTCGGGCGAGAACGTGCCAAAGGGTGGGTTGGCGCCGGGAGAAGAGTGCCCATCCCCACGTCGTCTTGCCACCCGTCCAATCGCCTTTTCCATCCGTCGACGCGTTTACGCGGGGATCCGCCGTATCTCCGTTCCACATCACATTGGTGAACGTCCGGGCGAAACGGTCCATGTCGCCGTCGGAGAAGACCAGTCCGCGCTCATGCAGCCACCATGCGAACTCCAGTTCGAGGTTGGCGTGAGACGTATCCTCGGCGCCACAGGTGTCGTGGTATTTCCACGCGTACGCATCGGTCCCCGGAAGCGACTCGAGATGCGCTCTGAAGTATTCGCCCATCTCGACGGCCTTCTGGCGATACATGGTCTGGGCAGCAGCAGCCGTAACCGAAACGTAACGGGGATCCCTGGCCACGTCATCCAGAAACAAGAGCAGAGCACCGAAGGCTGCGTACTGGTTGTGGGGAAGGAAATCCAGTCCGCCCCAGTTCCGCACCGTCTCTCCCCATGCGAACTCCTGGGCAGCATACCTTCCACGGTCCCACACGTTGAGCCATTTTGACGCGATATGGTTCTCAATGAACCTCACAAACCGCGTCGCATCGTTCCCGAACGCCTCATAGAGACCTCGATCAGCGAATACCATCGCCGCAAATTCCGCAATTGGAGTACAGATGTGCCCGTCGTGCACCATGTACTCGTCGTACTGGCCGGAGTACCGGTCCGTTCCCCACCCGAGGAATCCGTCAGCATACACCGGGCCGAACGGTATGCCTTCCGGCGTGTCCTTCGCGTTTGCCAGTACGGCTTCAGCGTGCGCAGAAAGCCTTCGGAGCCAGTAGACATCGCCGGTAAAGCGATACGCTTCAGCGAAAGCCCGCAGGACGTACGCTTCGCCCCACCCCAGCTCAGCAGAATCGTCACTGGTAAGAAGTTGGTCGGCGTGGTTCCTGTCCCAATCAATAAGGCAGTCCACGTAGAGTTTCCCGAGCGCTGCGAAAAGCTCATTCCTGCTCATTTGTCCCCCGGATTATCGCGCCACGGGTGTCTACGGCCTTCCACTCACTCGATCAACACCATGCAATAGGTGTGAACAGCAGGTATGAGAAAACTCCCGTCTCGGTTGTTTTCCGCATCGCCTTCCAGGCCCTCGGGAGTGAACCAGTGCGCGCGTTGACCTCCGCAACATATTCGCACGGGGCCCGCCGGGATCGGGCTACCGGACTTCCCTTTCCCGAGCACGGGCAGGTCGTAATTCACCAGATGAACTACGGTTCGCCTCCCATCTGGCGAACGGAACGCCGAAACGCGGAGGCTGTACGGCGCGTCCTGCAGGAACGTGCACGGTTCGCCCAGAAGTGCATCGAGAAGTGGTACCAGTGTTGACCGCCGCACCTGTTCAGCCTCCGAAGCGGATCCAACTCGGTCGGGCAGGCGGGCAACGAGGTCGAAGTCGTTGTAGTCCTCCTCGCTGAGTTCATACAACTCCGGTCCCCACGTCGGAACTATATCCGAAATCGAACGCACCTGCGAGGTTGCGGACGCATCAAGCAAGTTGCTGAGCCTTTCGTCCCGCCGCACCCCCGTTTCGTCGAACGTTCCGCACTCGCCAAGCAGGATTACCTTCCCGCCATTCCGGAAAAACCTCGCCACCCCGGCCACCTGGGTATCGCTCAGATGCCGCACCTCGGGCAGAATGAGAATCCGGAACGACGAGGTCGCACCGGTCTCCAGGTGCTCCGGCAACACGATGTCGAACAGCACGTGGTGATCTGAAAGAGATTGCCGAAGGCGGTACAGCGCCTCGAGGTGGGCACGGTCATCCCAGTACATCTCGTCCAACGAGTGGAGTACACCAACCGTGTGAAGCGATTCCATCCCTTCCAAAACGTTCGAATGGCGCTCGAACCACTCCCGCCAGAACCGCATGGTGGCGGCTTCGGCAAACCCGCATTGAACAAATGCGCCGCCTCCACCGGCTGCCGCTTCGGCATTGGCAAGGTCGATTGCCGCCTTGTCCGTCGCGTTGTACAGGAGCACAACGCCTTTCATCCCGTGCGCGGCTGCCATTTTGTACTGCAGGATATTGTCAACGATCCGGTCGGCGCCGAATCTGCCCGCCTGCTGCATTTCCTCGAACATCAGCAGATCGCATCCGTTCCGGATGTACCGCATACCGTGGCCGACGCTCCTGCGCGAGTAAAATCCCTCGATGGTGCACATCGGCGAATTGTTGGGAAGCACGAAGAAACCAGTTACGTGCTTGCGTCCCGTATCCCGAAGCACCCCGAAGAGCTGGCCGAACGCCCACGCTCGAAACCGTTGTGTTTCCACCCACAGCAGGCCACCACCCTCTTCTCCCAGTCTCACTTCGTCAGATGATGCGAATCCGAATCTACATTGCAACTCGCTCCCAGAGTACCGGGTCGAAAGGTATTCCCCGAACCAGCGAACGTCGTGAGAGGTTCTGCCTATGAGGGTATTGACGTCAAGAAAAACGCCGTCGTAGCCGCATCGGGCCACAAGATCGGTGCACCCACGCAGGAACTTCTGAACATCCGGGTGCGCGATGGTTGTTTCGCACCCCACCATGCCGGGCAAATCCATGAAAGGACGAGGCTCCCGCGAAAACCACGATTCCGGAGGCGAGGGTTTTTCTCCGAGTCCAAAGGCAGAATATTCCTCCCACCGGTCATAAAGGTTCCAGAATCCGGTTCTTTTCTCCGGGTCGCCGATGATGAGCATCGTTATGAGGTACGGAATCACCCACTTCACGCCCGCCTCGTGCAGGGAATCCACGTACCGACGCAACGCGGACATGCGGGCGGGGATCTTTTCGGGGTCGAGGTACTTCATGTCACGGGGAGTAAACTGAATCGTGTTTCCCGTGGCGCTGTTGAGCGGAACGTCATGCCCGCAGTGCAGCAAAGTCGGGCTCCCGCGTCTCACGTCTGACAGAAACTGCTCGTTGCCGACGTAGTCTTGCCCGTAACCGATCTCGTACGTAAACGGGGTACTGCTCGCCCATGGTGGTCTCATCGGCCTCTCCTTTCTCCTTCGACTAAGGTAGCTCGGCTGCGGCATTCATCCAAAGGCCATCAGCTTGACCGTTTTGCCACCGGTGGCGTACATTCTTTCCTGCCCAGTGTATCGTATTGACGAGGCAGCACGAATGACGGATACGCGCACCAGAGTCGATGAGCTGATTGAGGAATCGTACCTGATTTCCCTGCCCGAGGATGCCATTCGGAAGGATGTCCTTCAGTTTCTCGACTCATGCGAAAGAATAGCGGCACAAACGCGTGACGAATCGAAACGGCAGGAGATGCAGCGGAGACTGAAAATGTTCAGGCACCTCGGCCTTCGTCTCGATTCCGCCGCTGAACTGAGCGAGGAGGTAGACCAGTGGATGGCCTGGTCGCCTCACGACATGCTCGCGCACCGGGCCGCAAGGTTGAAACTGCTCGTGCTGGACGCACTTGCGGCGGTCGACCCGAGTGTTCCATCACGCGTCGGGAAGGAACGATTCCCGCAGAGCGGTGCACGTGGTGCGGACGAGACCGGCCCCGTTTTGCGTTCGAACATTCTTCCGTACCGAAGACGGCGCAAGGTCGCACGCAAACTTGCGTTGTGGGGATTGCGGGTGGCCTACGGCATCCTTCTCCTTTCGGCAATAGCCGTCTTCGCGTACAGGTTCCTTCGTTAAGGAGTGGGTGCGATGCCGCGATTCCAGGTGCTCCGGGCGATCGCCGGAGTGCTGATTGGCGTTGCGGGCCTCGTAGACACTCCTGAAGCCGCAGTGGCTTCATTCTACGTGTGTCAGCAAGCTGCATATCCGGTCAACTCCATGGGTACGGCGTACGGCTTGTCACCCTCGTTTGAGGCGGGTTTCCGTTTCGCCTCGTCGGCAGTGGATTACCGCGTATCAGCAGCACACACCATGCTGGTATCTTCCAGGGATACGTTACCGGCCGTGGTTTATCACGGAAGCGTCGCCGGTGACGTGTTTTTTCCTCGTGCCTTCGATGCCGAGCGATTGTACGCACTCGCCGGAATCGGCCTCGGCACTCGCCGTCTCCCGGAAGGGCGCGTCGTGTACGACGAGCGTAAGGTAGACGCTCCCTGGTCGCCTTACGGCTATTACGTGGTGCGGGATACGATCGCTGGTGGATTCGGTGCACGCGTGGTCGACCTTATAGGACGCGTTGGAATAGGGTTTGTTTTCCACGAATCTCCGCGCTGGCGGGGAGCAATCGAGGCTCGATACCAGGCGGCGTTCGGCATCGGGAGTCCGCCCGGAATCACCCTCGACATGCGCACGGACGAGACCATAGGTGCCGGAGTGACGATCGAATGGGTCAGACCGTTCCGGCACCGGTGACGAATGAGGAATCATGCCACGAAGAACAGACATTCACCGAATAATGATTATCGGGGCCGGCCCGATAGTGATTGGCCAGGCGTGCGAGTTTGACTACTCGGGTACTCAGGCATGCAGGGCACTGAGAACTCAGGGGTATGAGGTGGTCCTCGTCAACAGCAACCCCGCAACCATCATGACAGACCCGGATTTCGCAAACCGCACCTACATAGAACCCATCACCGCCGACGTGTGTGCGAAAATCATCGAGCGCGAGAAACCGGATGCATTGCTGCCCACCGTCGGGGGCCAGACAGCTCTCAACACGGCAGTGGAACTGGCCGAAAGCGGTGTACTGGAGAGGCACGGGGTGGAGTTAATCGGTGCGAAGCTGGAGGCCATTCACAAAGCGGAAGATCGCAAGCTGTTTCGCGAAGCAATGCGGAGAATCGGCGTCGACCTGCCCCGGAGTGGGTACGCGTACTCCCTCTCAGAAGCCCGGAAGATAGTGGAAACTACGGGCTTCCCGGCAATAATCCGACCATCCTATACTCTCGGAGGAACCGGAGGAGGGATCGCGTACAATACGGAAGAATTCGGCGATGTCGTCTCAAACGGTCTCGAACTCAGTCCCATTCACGAGGTGCTTATCGAGGAATCTATTATCGGGTGGAAAGAGTACGAATTGGAGGTGATGCGGGACCTTGCGGACAATGTCGTCATCATCTGCTCGATAGAGAACCTGGACCCGATGGGAATTCATACGGGCGACTCCATCACCGTGGCACCCGCGCAGACACTGACCGATAAAGAGTATCAGCGCATGAGAGAGGCCGCAATCGCTGTCATCCGCGAAATCGGCGTCGAAACCGGTGGCTCGAATGTGCAGTTCGCAGTCGACCCCGCGACCGGGCGCATGGTGATCATCGAGATGAATCCCCGGGTCAGCAGGTCTTCTGCCCTTGCATCGAAGGCTACCGGATTCCCCATCGCCAAAATCGCGGCTATGCTGGCAGTGGGATATACGCTGGACGAAATCCCGAATGACATCACCAAGGTTACTCCCGCTTCGTTTGAACCCACCATCGACTACTGCGTGGTCAAGATTCCCCGGTGGGCATTCGAGAAGTTCCCCGGCGCGGAGCCGCGGTTGGGAATCCAGATGAAATCGGTCGGCGAGACGATGGCCATCGGCAGAACGTTCAAGGAAGCCCTGCAGAAGGGCCTGAGATCCCTTGAAATAGACCGACACGGGCTCGGATCCGATGGAAAAGACGCCGGTGTCCCCGTGGACGATGCTGTGGCGTTCTTGAAAGCGAATCTTCCAGTCCCCACGCCGGCAAGGTTGTTCCAGATTCAGGCTGCCTTTGAAGCCGGTTTCACAGTGGAAGATGTGGCGGAGTTGACAAAGATTGACCCGTGGTTCCTGCGCAATATGAAGGAGATCGTAGATCTCTCGGCCGAGTTGCGCTGTTTCGCCACGTGATGGCCTGCGTCGTGCCACCCCACGGCCGCGTGCCGGACCAGCCTGGTCCCTATCGCGCGCTACATGAAGCGAGGGCAACCGGTTTCCAGAACGAACGAAGGGCGCGTTCCTACTTATTTGCGCCCTCGTGCATTTCCGCACCGGTTAAACCGAATGCTTGAATGCTTGGAGGTACCGAGGATGACGCTTCGCGAGCGAGCAATGACAGTGTTGCGCGGCGGTATTCCGGATGCGGTGCCGTGGTTTACCGATCTTACCTACTTCCAGCACGGGGCCACGCAAGCAGGAACATTGGAGGCGAAGTACCGGGGAAGCGAAGGATTGCTGCAACTTCACCGCGACCTCGGAGTAGGTGTCTACCTCTTCACACCGCCTCTCGTCACGATCGAGCGAGACCCGACGCTTTTTTCGATCGAAGAGAAAGATATGGGCGACGGGAGAACCCTTCGGGTAATACGTTCTCCGGAAGGGTCGCTCACCAGCATAACCCAGCGTTGTGAGGAATCCTTTTCTTCGGCGATCCTCGAATATCCGGTCAAAACAGCCGCTGATCTGCGGGTAGTTGTCGCGTGGTGTCAGGGCGCTTCCTACTCGCCGAACTACGACGCCGTTCTTGCATGCGACGCTCACTGGGGAGACGACGGACTGGGGGTACCGCTGACGCCCCGCACGCCACTGGCCGCTTTGGTGGCGGAATGGTGCGGGGTGAACAATCTGGCGTATCTTGTTGCCGACGCGCCGGCGGAAGTGGAGGCAACACTCGACGCCATGCGCATGGCGGAAGACGATCTGTACCGCCTGACATGTGCGGCGCCGTACCCGGTGGTAGAGATTCCCGACAACCTTTCTGCAGAGGCTGTAGGTGGCCTCTGGAGGCGCTTCAGCAGGGATTACTACAGGAAGCGTGTGGCCGCGCTGCACGCCTCCGGCAAGGTAGTTGGATGCCACATTGATGGTACGCTGGGCCACCTGTTCGCCGACCTTATCGCGGCAGGTATCGACTTTCCTGAATCCGTGGTTCCGGCACCGGTGGGTGACCTCACCCTCGAACAGATCCGCGATGCGTCGAATCCGCACACAACAATCTGGGGCGGTATACCGTCGGCAATGTTTGCGCCGCCTTTCGAAAGCGACTGGGTTCTGTCCTTCGTGAAGAGAGTCGTCGCGGTGCTGGGCAAAGAAAGGGGATTGGTGTTGGCGGGTGCCGACCAGGTTCCCCCGAATGGTAACATCGACTTGGTACGAAGAATCGGTGACCTTCTGGAAGAGCTGGGGCCGCCGACGAAATGCGGGTCTTGAGTTGGCGGATTATCTGCGTGACCAGCCATGACGAGAGCACGCGCCCTGTTTCGGTAGCCGTTCAGCCCGTTCCCATCGCAAACAGAGCCGCCTGTTGTTCCAGCATTCCCGCGAATCGCTCAAGGGTTGCTGCCGTCTCCGCCAGATCGTCGCGGAGCGGCGTCTGGCGCAACCGGGAGACTTCGAGGCGATACCGGGCAGCCTGTTCCCGGGATATGGCCGCTGCAAGCTGCAAGTTTTGTGAAGTCGTCTGGGCGTGATCGGATATCGCCCGTTGCATCGAAGCCGATACTTCCCCCGGAGGCGCCCAGCCTGCCGCAAGACGAGATCGCTCCAGTGCAGAACGTGTCTGTTCGAGTACCAGTGCTGACAGCGTATCCATCAACAGCGTTTCGGTCGCCCGGAGTGCCCTTCTGACACGCAGGTACCGATCAGCGGCGGGAGGAACCGGTTGCCCGACATACGCCGAGACCGTTTCGGAGAAGTTCCGAACTGCAGCTCTGTACGCCTCAATCTGACGGCTTACGGAATCCATCCTGGTAACGTAGCGCTGGTATTCGTCCAGTTTCGACGCGTGTTCGTCACCTGAAAGAAGGCGTGGATCCACGCCTCCAAGGTCTGGAAGGTCCGGCATCCGAATTTGCGGAGGCTGTGGCGCCGCCCTCGAAAGAGCTATTCGTGCCTCTGCTGGGAGGCTATCCGCGGCAATTCGAAGCATTACAACAACGCTGTCAACCATTTCCGGCGACCGCAGCAGGTGGCGCAAGCCTTCCCTCGACAGCCTCATTGCGATCTCGCCATCTCTCCATTCCTGCGCTCGCCGCCAAGCGAACCGCTCCGCCATCCACTCCTCGGAACGCGCCGTCTGCGCGCGCCTGCGCGCCTGGTCGTGCGCCTGGAGGAACCCCGACGGGCCAAAAATGTACGGACGGAACACGTCGTTGACCATTCTGCTCTGTAACACGAAATCGAAGAAAGGGTCCGCAATACGGGCATCCCGGCGCGCGAGATCTGTAACTTTCTCCCAGAGAAGTGGTTCTGCACGAGCCAGCCACCGGGCGGCTCTGCGTTCAATGTAAATTGTCTGCAACGCTTCTTCTCGGGCGGCCAGGGAATCCTGCTGCCGTGGTATCGCGGCAAGTTGCTCCCGTGCGAGGGACAACCACTCGCTCACGTCCCTGTCCCCTTTGCCACCTGACAATCCAAGGGAATCCGCGAGATGGAGTATCTGCTCGTGTTCTCTGGCCGCTTGATCCAGTAGCTGCCGGGAAAGACTCAGATCACGTATGGTTTGCTCGAGGAGTTCGGTTCCCGGTTGTCGTTCTGCGCCGTAGTCGAGGCCGCCCCTGTTCCATTCCTGCAGCGCATAAGCGCGGAAAAAGAGCGCCTCAAACGTTGCCCTGGCGTAGCGCAGTTCCGTCGCTTTGTTGTAGGCTTCCCTCGTTCGAACCAGGAGCAACGCGCGTTGCGCACTGTCTGCCGCGTACCTCTCCAAACGCAGGGGGGAGTCCCGGTAGGTGACGTGCGTCATCGCGGCGAGTGAAAGCGCTGATTGAGCGGCATAGGGAAGCGCAAGAGAACGTGCGTTCCCGGAGAGCCTTTCAAACGTCTCAAGGACGTCCCCGTACGCATTCCGTGCAACGTCTTCCCGGCCTGAGTTTGCGGTGAGCTCGCCGAGATAGAACATGCGCTGCACGCGTTCCAGGTTCGCACGTGTGGACCTCAGTTTGGCGAATTCCGCGTCGGGATTGAAGCCGGAATTGGAGCCCTGCGCTGATGCGGGGTTGGCGACGAAACAGAAGATCAGGACTGCCACAATCGCCGCCACGCAGGTGGGCAGGCACCCAACGGAAATGGAGGGCGTACCCGCGGCTCCTGTCATCGGGGCAATCAGGATCCGGTTTCGCATGCCGGCGCCCTCAACCGGCTCGCGTCCGCAGTTCCGCGACCTTCGCGCGGATCCGCGGTGCGTCAGGAACCCCGGGTGTGAGCTCGAGGTAGGTAGAATATTCGTTCGCCGCTTCCCGAAGCATTTCTCTCCAGTCCGTGTTCGCGGCAACTCCGTACACGTCGCGTGCTGGTTCTCCTCGCATTTCCGCTGAGGCAAGGCGAACGCCGATTGCTTCGTACGCAAGGGCGAGGTTGTAATGGTATATCGCTTCGCTCCCTTCTGCGGCGATCGCTCGCCGGTAATACTCCGCGGCGTTCGAAAGCTCGCTCCGGTAGTAATGCACCAAGCCGATGTTGTTCAGAACTCGTGCCCACTCGGGGCGAATCTCAAGGGCGCGACGGTATTGCTCCAGAGCCTCTTCAAATCGTCCCTGCCGCTGATAAGCGTATCCAAGATTGTAACGGGAGTAGGCGTTGGCGCTATCAAGGCGGACTGAAGCTTCGCATTCCTGGATCGCACGCTCGATATCGCCGCTCTGCACATACATGAAGCAGAGGTTATTCCGGAGCTCAGGCACGTCGGGATTGTAAGTAATGGCTGATTCCAGTGCCGCAGCACGCTCGCGCTCATCATTGGAGACCAGGGCGAGGCCATTCTGAGCGAGCAGATTTCGGGGATTCAATTGCAGGGCACGGCGGAAACTGCGTTCGGCCAGTTCCCGTTTTCCGAGACGGTAGTTCGACGTACCTATGAGTGCGTGCGCCTCATCAGAGTACGGGTTCAGTTCAAGCGCACGCCGGAATTGCTCGATGGCGTCTGCAAATCGCTGCGCTTCGTAGTACCGAGTTCCAAGATCCAAATACGCCTGGGCAAAATCGACGTCAGAAGCGAGTTCACTGCTCTCTCCCGAAGGTGCGGGCGCAACACGGACCTCAGGCGACTGGCCGCAGCCGGTCACGACCACGATTGCAACGGCAAAAATCGAAAGGCTCTTTGCCGCCCATTTCCTTCGTCTCAGAACGCTCACCTGCAGACATTCCTCCGTGGGTGCTTCACCAGCGGCAGCTTCTGCCTTCTGTACATACACCGAGACGTCGAATATCAATCCCTATTCACATTGCACGCACGGGATTCTGAAAACGAGACCCCCGTTACCCAGCCGGCAACGGGGGTCCAGAAAACATGGTGCGGAAGGCCGGACTTGAACCGGCACGCCCTAACGAGCATAGCGCCCTCAACGCTACGTGTCTACCAAATTCCACCACTTCCGCAGATGGCGTGTCTTTGTTACTGAGGCCCTCCGGGAGTTGTCGTCGGAACCGGCGCAGGTCTTCCCTGGGGTGCCTGCGGCGGAGCCTGCGGACTCGGCGCAACCTGGGCGGGCGGCGTTTCCGACAGGCGGCGCTGGGCCTCCGATTGCCCTTCCGGCCTTGTGACCGCGCTTTTGCCCAATATACTGATAACTACGCAAAGCAGCATGAAAGTCGCTGCCAGAGCGGTCGTCGTCTTGGTCAGAAACGTCGCCGCTGCGCGGCCGCCCATGAACTGGGAGGACCCTCCGAACGTTCCGGACAATCCTTCGCCTTTTCCCGATTGGAGCAGAATCGACAACATCAGGAAGAGACAGACAACCACAAAAAGTATTTTCAAAAATATCATGTTGGCACGCCTCTTCTCCAAGTCCGGCGTCTTTCGGTGGTCAGACAGCCGCTTTCACTATGGCCGCAAAGGAGTCTGCCTTGAGCGCAGCTCCACCGATGAGCCCGCCGTCTATGTCCGGCTTTCCCATGAGCTCTTTTGCATTTTCCGGTTTCATGCTGCCACCGTACTGAATTCGGACGGTTTCTGCAATTGTCGAATTCGATATCTGTTTTAGGACGTTGCGGATGAACGCATGCACTGCCTGCGCCTGATCCGGAGTGGCTGTTTTTCCCGTGCCGATTGCCCAGACGGGTTCGTACGCGATCACAACTTTTCCCACCTGGTCCGGAGAAAGACCCAGAAGGCCTCCGGTGACATGCTCTTTTACGATCGTTTCGGTCTGGCCGTCTTCCCGTTCCTCGAGCGTTTCGCCCACACAAAGAATGGGCGTAAGTCCCGCGGCCAACGCCGCTTTGACCTTCTTGTTGATTTCCGAGTTTGTCTCGTGGAAATACTGGCGGCGTTCAGAATGGCCAAGGATCACGTACCGGCACCCGAGTGTAAGCAGCATTTCCGCCGACACCTCGCCGGTGTAAGCCCCGCTCTTTTCCCAGTGCATGTTCTGCGCGCCGAGTTCGATATTGGTTCCCACAAGCGCGGGCGCAACAGCCGCCAGCGCGGTGAACGGCGGACACACGACGACGTCGACATTGCTGACGTCCGATACGAGGGGCCGCAGTTCGCCCACCAGAGCAGCCGCTTCCGCGGCCGTTTTGTTCATTTTCCAGTTGCCCGCCACGATTCGGCGCCGCATGCAAAAACCTCCCGACGTGAAAACCCGGCGGGAATCAGCCGGGATGGGGTTACCCAGACCGCGAAACATGAATTTGGGAGATTTAAATAATACGGGACGACGCATGGATGCGCAATACCCGCGCTGTTTCCTCCACGCTCCGGATCGCGCCGCGGGGTGGATAGACCTGGAAAAACAAAGAAACGCCGTCCGTACCGCTGGACGACGCTTCTCCGAATGAACTGCGACGAGACCTATTTCTGGGTAAGAGCCGCCACTCCCGGAAGTACCTTCCCTTCAAGGAATTCCAATGAAGCGCCGCCTCCCGTAGAAATGTGCGACATCCGTTCCGCCAGCCCGGCCTGGGTGATGGCCGCTGCGGAATCACCCCCGCCGATGACGCTGATACAACCCCTGTCGGTTGCCTCTGCTACGGCATATGCGATGGCGGTCGTACCTTTCGCAAAATTAGGCATTTCGAACACACCCAGCGGACCGTTCCACACGATCGTTTTTGCCGATCTGATTATTTCGGAAAACTCCTTGACCGTGGCAGGGCCGATGTCCACGCCTTCCCAACCGGCAGGAATCCCGTCTCGTTGTACGACCTTCGTGGTGGCGTTGTTGTCAAAGGCATCGGCAATCACCGTGTCCACCGGCAGGACGATTTTTTTGCCGGCTTTGGAAAGCAGTTCCCGCGCGAGATCGATCTTGTCCTGCTCGAGCAACGATTTGCCGATCTCCAGACCCATGGCCTTGAAAAACGTGTACGCCATCCCGCCGCCGATGAGAAGCGCGTCCACTTTCGGCAAGAGGTTGTTGATCACGTCGATCTTCCCGCTGATCTTGGACCCGCCCATGATTGCCACAAAGGGCCGCGCAGGTTCTTCCAGCGCCTCGCCAAGGTATTTGAGCTCCTTTTCCATCAGGAAACCCGCCGCGTTCTGCTGGAAATGCGCCGTGACGCCCACAGTGGACGCATGCGCACGGTGTGCGGTACCGAACGCGTCATTCACGTACACGTCGCCCAGCTTTGCGAGTCTGGCGGCAAATTCCGGATCATTCGCCTCCTCCTCCTTGTGGAAACGAAGGTTTTCCAGCAATACGATGCCGCCGTCTTTCATTCGTGCAACGACAGCCTCCGTCTCCTCGCCTACGCAGTCTGGCGCCAGTTTGACCGGTTTACCAAGGATTTCCGCCAACCTTCTCGCCACCGGCGCCAGGCTCTGCTTGGGATCGGGCTTGCCTTTCGGGCGTCCCAAATGGGCCATGAGAACGAGTTTTCCACCCCGGTCGATGATCCAACGGACCGTTTCCAGAGTTGCGTGAATCCGTGTTTCGTCGGTGATGTTTTGGTTCTCGTCCAAGGGAACGTTGTAGTCCTCGCGCACTAAAACACGCTTCCCTCGAACGTCTATGTCACGAAGAGTGAGTGCCGCCATTGAGTGGTCTCCCCGATGGATGCTGATTTTTCCGAAACGCGAGGGGCGCACATTAGTGCGCCCCTGACAGCACTATTCCTCTGATCTCGGTGTGCAGGGCTTACGAAACCCACATTTTCGCGAGATCAACCACGCGGTTCGAGAAGCCCCATTCGTTGTCGTACCACATGCACACCTTGACAAGCGTTCCACCAAGCACCATGGTGCATTTCGCGTCAAAGATGCTGCTGTGCGGATTCCCGACTATGTCGCTGCTGACGATGGGATCTTCGGTGTACTCGAGAATGCCCTTCATCGGGCCTTCTGCGGCCGCTTTCACAACCGCGTTTACTTCTTCCTTCGTGGTCGCTTTGCCCACGACAACGGTGAGGTCCGTCATTGACCCGTCCGGCACCGGAACGCGGAGCGCCTGACCGTCCAGTTTGCCCTTGAGTTCAGGAATCACTTCGCCGATTGCGCGGGCAGCGCCTGTAGTCGTGGGGATGATATTCATGGCACCGGCGCGCGCACGACGGAGATCGCTGTGGTTGAAGTCCAGAATCACCTGGTCGTTGGTGTACGCGTGGACGGTTGTCATCATTCCGCTGACGATACCGAACGTGTCGTTCAGGATCTTCGCCACCGGGGCGAGTGAGTTCGTCGTGCAGGATGCGTTCGAAAGGAGCTTCCAGGACTTGTCCAACGTCTTGTCGTTCACGCCGACAACGATGGTGCCATCAAGCTTACCTTTCGCCGGGGCGCTCAGGATAACACGCGGTGCACCGGCGTCGAGGTGCATCTTGAGCTGTTCAGCGTCGGTGAAACGGCCAGTGGATTCCAAGACGAGATCCACGCCAAGTGCTTTCCACGGCAATTTGGACGGATCCTTTTCCTTGCTGATGGGGATCTTCTTGCCGTTGACAACGATGTTCTCGCCTTCGGACGACACCTCGCCCGGGAACCTGCCGTGAACGGAATCGTACTTGAGCAGATGAGCCAGCGTGGCTGCGCTTGTCAAATCGTTCACCAGCAGAGTCTCAACTCCGCCCTGCGCAACCGCTGCCCGGAACACCAGCCGGCCGATGCGGCCGAAACCGTTGATACCCAGTTTGATCGCCATCGTATCCTCCAATCGAAGTGTGAGCCACAAATCCAAACTCGAAATCACTCAACAGGCCGCCGGATCAGCCGAAGAATCTCTTCGCCACGTCAAGCCTGCCGGGAGGAACCGTTTTCAGTTCTCCCACCGCGTCAGCAAGTGGCACAGCTTCCATCTCGCCGCCGCGTAGCGCCGCCATCTTGCCGAACTCGCCGGCGTTAATCATCTCTACGACCTTGACACCGAGTCGCGTTCCGAGTACGCGGTCGAACGCCGTGGGGTCACCACCACGTTGCAGGTGACCCAGTTGGATATGACGAGTCTCAATCCCGGTGCGCTCCTGAAGCTCTTCTGCCACTACTTCGGCGATTCCGCGCCCGCTGCCGAGGCGAATATGACCGAATGAATCCTTTTCAGCAGACCGCTGAAGCTTGGCAGTGAGCTTGGGGTCTTCAGCACCTTCGGCGATAGCAACCATGGCGTACTTCTTCCCGGCCGCGTACCGTTCTCTGCAAAGTTTTTCGATCTCGTCCGTATCAAATGGAACCTCGGGAATCGCAATGTAATGGGCTCCGCCGGCCATTCCACCGTGGAGAGCCATCCATCCCGCGTGGCGGCCCATGATTTCAACAACCATAATGCGCTGGTGCGCTTCGGTTGTAGTGTGGAGACGGTCGAGGGCCTCCATCACGCGATTGATTGCCGTATCAAACCCGAAGGTGTAATCCGTCGCGTTCACGTCATTATCGATGGTCTTGGGGACTCCCACGACGTTTCCACCGGCGTCCGCGAGTTTTTTCGCCACGCCGAGTGTATCTTCGCCGCCGGCCGCAACGAGGCAGTAGACGTTGAGATCGGCGAGATTGCGCTTCACGATTTCGAACCCGTCTTTCACCTTGGCCACGTTTGTCCGCGATGAGTAGAGGATGGTTCCTCCCTGACGGTGAATGTCGTACACACGCTCTTTTGTAAGGATTTCATAATCCTTTTCCAGCATCCCCGCCCAGCCGCGGAGGAAGCCGAGTACTTCATATCCGGAGTCGATTGCACTCACCGTCACTGCTCTGATTACCGCATTCAGGCCCGGCGCATCTCCTCCGCCGGTCAGGATCCCAATTCGCTTCATCTGCTTCTCTCCGCTGTCCATCGGTGGGGTGTGGCGCGCGGGTGTGAGGGTTTTGCTTTACAACCTCGGCAAAGACCCGGCGTGTACGTGAAAAAGCGGTTTGCCGCCGCCAAAGAAAAAGCTTCAGATCAGAGTTCTAAGGTAAATCGAGCGCGGAAATGGGTCAAGGCGACGACGCGAAGGATTGACACGCTGATATGTTACCGAATTCGTCTGGAACGCGCGGTTTGCTCACTCCCCAATCATCACCAGCCGTTCTTTCGTCACGCGCTGATTGCTCTTCAGATCTCTCACGGTGATTATCAGCGTGTATTCTCCCCGTGGCATTCCGGAGGTAGACAGCTGGAAATGCTGGTACTCGGATCCGCGAATCCCCTCCATGATGCGTGCTACACCCACCCGGCGAGAGCTGCCACCGAGTATCCTGCCGATGCTGCCGAGAATGCTGCCACCTTCGCCAGCACCGGTGCGGAATGCGTGCTCCACTTCGTATTCTGTATCACCGTAATCCGTGCCACGCGTGAGATTGTAGATTTCAAAATACACGTGGATAGGTTGCCCTCGCCTGAAGGAGCGAGAAGCCATAGGGAGAATATGCAGCCCGTTTCGAACGAACTTTGGCGCGCTGGTGCTATCGGCGGGCCGAATGGAACCTGCCACCACGATATCACTCATGGCAAGAGTCGAGCTGTCGAATTTCGCGATCGGCACGTTTTCCCGGTACGCCTGCAATCGTCCCGAGCCCACGTCCTCTGCCTGCACGGAAAGAAGCACCCTCTGCCCGCCGTCGAGCACCATCGACCGGGTGTCCACATGGATGCTGCCTCTGTCCTGAGTGGGGCGCGTCGGGGAGATCAGGTCCGTTCGGTCAAGAAACCGGCCCTGCACGTTCCACAACGTGTCGAACACAGCGAACCCGTTCTGTACCGTTGCTCTGAAGGTTCCGTCGTCCTGAGCACGGAACTGAAGATCCGCCATAGGGAGCCCGTAATATATGTCGACCTCGGTTCTGGTTGTTGTGGGCTCCCGAAACTGCGCGAGGTAATAGTAGAAGTTGAAAGGAGCCTGCTGCGCATCATACTCAAACTGTTCGGGAACCTCCATGGCGGCGATGGACAACTGTTCCTGCGGTGCGTATTGCTGCATTACGGTGGCTTTGTTCATGTCGGTTGTCGGCGGCGGTGTGGCAAACCTGAAATCCCCGCGGCCGATTCGATCCACAAACGTGAGATTGAGCCCGTTCAGAACTCCGGTGTAGGTCCATTCCTCCCACCTGATGAGCTGTGCCTGCGCCATGGCGCTGAACGTGGGTACCTGCTCCCTCTCCTGTTGTGTTGACGTCACGGCGGAAGCAGCGGCTTCATCGCTTCCGGTGTCGCTGGTTTCGCCCACATCTCCGTACTGCTGACCGGTTGTTGACGTGGACTGTGTCGGTTGACCGGACTCGAAACCCGATTGCAGCATTTGAACGGGGTCCACGAGGGGAAACACCGGCAAGACACCCCGTTGAAGGCTTTCTGGAGGGTTTGTTCCGTAGATTGCGTTCATGTAACGCTCGCGCACCATGTCCACGTTGTGGTTGGTGCTGAAATTGGGGTTACTCGATGAAGCCCGCTGGTCGGGCTCTCCGTACCGGATGTATACCTGCCCCCTGTCGTCCCAGGGCTGCCTTCCCCGCGAGAAATGACGTTTGGCATACCACACGCGACGGAAATGCTCCAGCATGCGTTCGTTCACGGCAGTTGCCGGTGTCGGATCGCGTCTGAGCCAGAACTTCTGAAGGAATACGGCCTTCTGGTCCCCGGAGACGCGCTGCACATACGCAGCTTCCTGGGGGCTCGTAATGAGGCTGATATCTTCGTAGAGAGCACGCTCGTCTTCCGGAAGAAGTTGAAGAGCCTGCATGTAGGCCTCGTGGGCCAGGGCAAACTGCCTGTCACCCATGTAGGTTGCGGCGAGCGCCAGACTGAGCTCGCCCTCTTTGCCCGACGTGTTGAGCAGCGCATCATAAAGGCGCTGTCGCGCATGCCAGTAATGCTGCTTGTCCAGAAGCGTGTACCCGAGCCGGATCATGGTCTCCCCGTGCTGGGGATTCGCACGCAACTGGGCTTCATAGCTGATGATCGCCTCGTCGAGTTCACCCGAATCTTCCTGAAGGCGCCCAAGTTCGTAGGCAGCGGAAGGATGATTGGGGGCTACTTCCAGCACGCGCTTGTATGTTCGCTTCGCGGCAAACCTGTCGATGAAACCTGATGCCTGGATGCGCGCAACCTCAAGCAAGGCATCGGCAAAACGGTTGTTTTTGCGAAACGCTTCCTGGAAGCGCGTCTTGGCCCGGTCTCTCTGCCCGCGCCGTTTGAGAATCAGGCCTTCGCCAAACTGTTTATAACCTTTGTTGCGGTCCCAGCTTTCCGCCTGTTCAAACAGGCGTTTCGCTGCATCGATGCTATCTTTGGAAACCAAGATACGGCCAAGCCCGACCGCCGCAAGCGCAAAACGCGGATTGGCGCGGAGTGCGGCGCGGTACAGAACCTCCGCGCTGTCAGAATCTCCGTTCGCCAACTGGACCGCAGCGTGATTTACAAGGGAGGTCGCTTCGTCGTCCTGGCCCCGGACGCGCGAACAAAACACCAGAGATATGGAGAGCAAGATCAACGCGATAACTTTGATTCTCATCCAGAAAATCTCCCGGATCGACATTTCCCACCACCAATTCCGACGATACCCAAGCGGACTCAGTTGAAGCGAACCAGCCGCCGAATCCCGAATCCCGCGGACATATAGAAAACACCGGCGAAGCCTTCTCCTCGCCCGATGGACTCGTGCCAAAGGCTGAGAAGCAAGGTCGTGTCGTTGACCGCACTCCACACGTTCGGCGGTACAACGACGGGATCGTCCTCCGCGGCGGCTGTAGTGGTCCAGAGTGTGTCACCAAGCGCGCCATTTGCGGAAAGCCTGTGCAGTTGCAGACCGATTTCTCCGCCGGTGACCCCAGACCAACGCACTACGATGGCCTCATTTCGATTCAGAAAGCTTCCCGCTGTCGGAGAAACCATGACGGGACGAGACGCAGGCATTCCGATCACATTCCGGATGCTGCGCCATGTCGTGGACACGTCCACCTGAAGGATTTCCGCTGGTTGCAGCGGAATCGAATTTCCGAAGAGCGCCTGATTCCCCGCGGTCAACACCCGGGGAATTCCTGTTCCGTTCACGGTAACCGCAGCATTGTCGGACACTCCGTCGCCAAACAAGTACACACTTATAGTATCCAACGGTGAGCTGGCAGTCCGCCGTTCGTCAACAATGCTGTACGCGCGGAAGTCCCCGTACAACGGGAGAGGGCTCCGCGACGCAAACGGGCGATTTTCGCATCCTTCACCCCAATGAATGACAAATGCCAGGGTCACAACCGACGCTGCAACTTTGTACAGACGCCGCTCCGAACATGTTGCAGCGTTCCTCGTCGGCCACAAGCGGCGCAGGGGAAAAAAAATGCGTGTGCACAGTCTCGTGGAAGGCATGGTATGAATAACGTGCCAAATGAGCAAAAACCCCAAGGAGTGCGATACGGGGTTGCCCCGCATGTCCTGGAGATTATACCCTCGTAGTCAACTTCAGGTTTCCTGAGACCACGCATTTGAGGGCTTCAGAAATAATGCGAAAACGAGCCCATTTGTGGCTTGCAGGCTGGATGAGTCTCGGGGTGTTCGCGACCTGCATTGTAGACGCGTTTGCCACCGAAACGCCATGGCGTTGCATTGCCGCGTCGTTGGACACCATCGCCCAGCGGCGGGCTCTTGCTTCCGCACAGGTAGGAATCGCCGTCTGGTCGTTTGATCGACGTGAGTGGGTGTACGAGAAGAACGCAGATCGGCTCTTCGTGCCTGCGTCAAACGCCAAAGTTCTCATCGGGGCGGCTGCGCTACACACTCTCGGCCCTGCGAAGACATTCTCCACCACACTCACGGCAGATCGGGTTCCGATTCCTGGCGACAGCGTGCTTACCGGCAACATTTACCTGTACGGCGGCGGGAATCCGGACCTTGTAACTGGTGACCTCGTTGGATTTGCGGAGACATTGCGCGCCTCCGGAATACGGCGGATACGAGGTTCTGTTGTCGTTGACGCTTCCCATTTCGACTCTGAGAACTATGCGTTGGGATGGTCATGGGAGGATCGGCCTTACCCTTACTGTCCCCCGATCAGTGCCTTCCTGCTCAATGGGAATGTCGTTCAAGTTACAGTGCGCCCGGGGTCCGCACCCGGTCGACCGGTTCACGTGACGCTCCTGCCCAGAGATGCAGGTGTCCCTGTTTCCGTCGCAGCCAGAACGGGAGGCGAACACAACACGTCGTCACGGATACGTGTGGAACGGTCCAACTCCGGAATCGTCGTGAAGGGCACGATGGGCGGACGTGCGGAGCCGATAACTGTCTGGCGCACGGTTCCTGATCCCGTCCGTTATGCCGGTTCAGTGTTCATGGGTGCACTTCAGGACGCCGGAATCACCGTAGAGCGAGGCATGTCGATCGGTACCTCACCAAGAAATCTGCCGGTGCTTGCGCGCGTGTACTCGGATCCGGTGGACGTGATTCTTCGTCGTTACCTGAAGAGGAGTGACAATCTTCTCGGGGAAACGCTTGTCAAACAGATGGGAGTTGCCGCGAGCGGGCGCGGAACCTGGGAAGATGGTCTATCTGCGGTGAGGCGCGCATTGAGGGAAATCGCCGGTCTTGATTCGAACGCGTACCGACTGGCAGATGGTTCCGGCCTCAGCAGGCTCAACGAAATATCACCGCGGATGCTGGTTCAGGTAATAACTTCGGCCAGCAGTTCCTTCAGTCTGGCTCCGGAGTTTCTTTCCGCACTTTCTACCGCTGGAGTGGACGGCACGCTTTCACGTCGGATGACGGAAGACGAGACCCGGGCGTACCTTCGCGGCAAGACCGGAACATTGAGTGGCGTCAGCTCGCTTTCCGGCATTGTCGAAAGCCGTTCCGGGGAGAGGTTCGCATGCGCGATCATGATGAATGGCACCTCCCCGTCCGCACAGACGATGCGCCAGGCGCAGGATGACGTTGTACGCGTTCTTCGCAACTGCATCGAGCAGTGACACTCCAAGTGCCGATCCCCGTTGAAGGCTGGGCGCACTTCCCGGCAGGCGGGAAAAGAACCCCGCATTCTGGAACGCGCGCACGTTTGCATCAGGATGATCTTTCTAATTTTACCTCCGGTGCTTCTACTGAACTTCCTTGACCTTAGCCTTCGCGCGCACGAACTTACTACTGTTGTATTTTGTCCCGAACTCAAAATGACGGACCTCTTCCCGCGGGAAGGGAATGGGTGCGGAATCCGGCGCACGTTCTGGCAGGGGGTACTCAGGGATGACTGCAAGCGACAAATGGACGGAGCGAGCGCTTCGCTTCCTCTTGAGTTGCGTCCTTTTCTGCTGGACGCAGTCGGCTTTCGCACAGGGGGAAACCGGCGCACCAACACCTCACGCCGATACCACCAGGACGCAGATTGTCAGCGCAGATTCCTCTGTTGCGGGTAACGTTTCCGGATTCTGGCCACGGGCGACCTACCTTGTTACCGACGGGCTGACTGTTTCTGCGGGCGACACGCTCGTTATCGAAGCCGGGTCTACGATTTTGTTCCAGGCTCCGAAGGACAGGGAAAAACTCAGCATCAACTGCCTCGGTCGGCTCATTGTAGCAGGCCAGGATTCGGCCCCGGTCACGTTTGCGAGTGCCATTCCGGAAGGCGGAGCCGGGAGGATCTGGGGAGGAATCCTGTACGTTGGCAATATGGCTGATGGGCGTGTCGAGAACGCCGTTTTCAGGAACGCGGAAATCGGGATTCAGGTTCGTCGTGGTATCATAGCAGACCGGCCTGCAGAGGCTGATTCTTCGAATCCCATACCTGAGTACATACTCAGACGCCCTACGGGCCCTGTTGTCATCCGTAACTGCACGATTGACAGCGCAAGCTTCAATGGTCTCGTGTTTGTCGGCGTCGACAGCAGTGTAGTTGCCGAGAACAATTTGATCCAGAATTGCTCAAGCGGAATCTCGTGCGAAGAGGGCGCGAGACCTGTTCTTCGCCTGAACCGCATACTCAACAACACGAGCACCGGAATCATCTGCTCGTCGGAGTCGAGCCCGTTGATTACCGGCAACACCGTTGTAGGAAGTTCTACCGCAGGGATCATTTGCGCGAACAACTCGAATCCGACGATCGGAGGGTGCATAATTGCGAAAAACGGTATCGGCATTTCGGTGACGAAATCCAACCCAATGATCACGCGCTGTACGATCGCAAAGAACGAATTCAGCGGGATCATCGCGTACGAAGGAGCCGCACCGATTGTCTCGGCGTGCAATATCCGCGGAAACGGCCTTTCCGGCATAGACAACCGATCCTCGGGCAACGTTGCGGCGGAGAGGGTTTGGTGGGGATTCATCACGACAGATCAGCGAAAAGCACCAGTTCTGGATGGCGGAAGGCGCAGGGAGAGGGGGGAACCGGTCCCAGAAGGACAGACCGGCTCGGTGCGTATCGCCAACTCGCTTTCCTCACCCTCACTTGAAGCGCCCGGCACCCCAAGACAGGCGCAGGAGTTGATTCTCGCGCGAGATAACGCGATTACAAATCGGTTCCCTGAGCGAGGTGAGGTATCCAACGGCGACACCGTCTGGATCCAGGTTCGTGCTGTTGACGAAAGCCCTTACCTCGAAGATGAAGCCATCATCGTTTTCCGGAGCTCCTCCGGAGGTGCAGCAGGAACGCAACGCGTTCTGACCGAATCGAGCGCTTCCAGCGGCATATACAAGGGTTACGTGATCGCTTCCCTCGCAGAAGGCGACCCGAACATCGTAGTTCAGGTGCGCAACGGTGACGTGATAACCGTGGAAACAGGCACAACGCCTCCGCTCAGCGCGAGGGTGGTATTTGTGAGCAAACCACCGGCAATCCAGAACCTCAGGGTAGACGGCCAACGACGGGGAGCCCGATTGACAAATCAGAGACCCGTCTTCTCATGGCGTTACTGGGACAACGAAAACGACCCTCAACGCGGCACGGAGCTGGAACTCTCAACGGACTCCACATTTCTGACTCAACACTGGAAGCATGCGGCGAATGGGCCCCTCAGCTCATACACGTTCGACGGGCCGGCCCTGGCGAGGGGGCAAACATATTTCTTACGTGTCCGGGCGAGCGACGGGTACAATTTCGGCCGTTGGTCGGTGACGTCGTTCCACATGAACACCCCGCCTCCGACGCCCACCCTTGCCTCACCTGAAGACGGCGCAATTCTGACCGACCCGCGGCAGAAACCCGTCATTGCTGTTCGCAACGTCAGGGACGCGGATGGGGATGCGGTCAGCTACATTTTCCAGGCTGCGTACGGAGAGGATTTCAGTTCCGCAAGGTTGCGGGCGGGCGGCCCGGAGGCAAGTCTACCCGTGCCGGAGGACCCGGCCTCGGATATAACCGTGTGGCGCGCGATGCCCCAGTTGTACGAGAACACCCGGATCTGGTGGCGCGCGAAGGCGACGGACGGGACAGAGGAAAGTGAGTGGTCGGCGCCGCGGTCGTTCTCCCTGAACACGGCAAATGACCCACCCACGCCGTTCGTCATGCTGCAGCCGGAAAGGGATAGCACCACCAATTCCCTTACGCCGCGATTGGAATGGTCACACTCGTACGATCCGGATCCGGGAGAAACGATTTCGTTCGTGGTAGCATTCGGAAGGAACAAAGACCTCAGAGACGCGGTGATCCGGCACGTTGAACCGGTCAACGAGCCAGTTCAGTCGTACCAGCTTACCCCCTCGGAAATGTTGCTGGATAACACGTCGTATTACTGGACCGTTCGGCTGGAGCAGGACGGGCGGGTCCTGTTTCCCGCCAATACTGCCGCACGCGATACGACATCCGTGTGGAGGT
Source organism: Candidatus Latescibacterota bacterium (assembly GCA_022706085.1). Classification (GTDB taxonomy): domain Bacteria; phylum Latescibacterota; class MWCZ01; order MWCZ01; family MWCZ01; genus MWCZ01. Next base: position 308,163 of record JAKJDF010000004.1, read on the forward strand.
TCTTCGTCGACACGGGCAATGACCCGCCGGTTGTGGCGGGAATCCCGCCTGTCGTAATGACAGAGGACACGCCCTACAAAATGAATCTCGGGCGGTACATAAGTGACCCGGATCACCCCACTGACGCGTTGAAGGTTACCGTCACGGGGACAGAACACCTTACCGCGGCACTCAGCCCCGGCAACGAGCTGACTCTGACGCCGGCGCAGAACTGGTATGGCGGCCCCGAACGCGTTCGCATTCTTGTGGTAGACCCGATCCTTGCGAAAGCCAACGGCGAGATCTCCGTGTCCGTGACGCCCGTCAACGACGCGCCCGCCTTGGCCCCGGTCCCGAACCAATCTATCGCGGAAGACACCGACCTGAGAGTCGATCTGAAACCATTCATATCCGACGTGGACAACACTGCATCAGAGATGAGATGGACCGCAACCGTAGACACGCGCAAGTTGACCATCTCTATTGCCGACGGCGTTGCCACCATCCGGGGCACGCAAGATTGGTTCGGAACAACCCCGGTGAGAGTTACAGCGACAGACACAGGCGGTCTTTCTGCGTCTTCCGAATTCAACGTTTCGGTCACCCCGGTCAACGACCCGCCGGCGGTGGTGCAGATTCCGTCGATCAGAACCAAAGAAGACGAAGCAGCGGTCGTTCAACTGGATAACTATGTTACTGACCCTGATAACCAGAAAGGCGATTTGCGATGGAGCGCCGTGGCGGAGGAGCCGCTTACGGTGACGATCGACCCGGCAACAAGGCGGGCGAGCATATCCGCGCCGCAGAACTGGGCCGGCGTTGAACGCAAGGTGACCTTCACCGTGGCGGACCCGGACGGTCTGAGTGACAGGATAGTAGTCGCTGTCGGTGTGGAAGCAGTGAACGATCCGCCCACCATCGCCGCAATCCCTGACCAGCGTTTCAATGAAGATGCAACCCTGACACTCGATCTCGACCCGTTTGTCTCAGACCCGGACAACACCGCACGGGAGATGACCTGGACTGCGGCAAGCGGCGCAAACATCAGGGCGGCGGTTGACGCCGCCACCAGACGCGTCACGTTTAGCGCGTCGACGAACTGGTACGGTGGACCGGAAGCGATTCGTCTCACCGCGACCGATCCCGGGGGCCTGCGAGCGACGCAATCGGTGAACGTCAGCGTGATTTCTGTTCCTGAAGCTCCGGTTTTCGCGCGCATACCCGCGGCGAATATCGACGAAGACGGGCAGTTTGTTCTCGCGCTGGATGAATATCTCTCAGACCCGGACCACCGGAACGACCAGTTGACAGTGAGTTTCGTCGCTCCGCAGAATGTGAAAGTCGAACTCGACAGGAGAACTCGGCGACTTACCCTTTCTGCGCCGCCGAACTGGAATGGTGGTCCGGAGACAGTTTCACTGGAAGCAGTGGACCCGGATAATGAACGCGCAAGCGCGACCTTCGCCGTCACCGTAAGGCCTGTCAACGACCCGCCTGCTCTCCGTGCCATTCCCCCGGTTGCGTTCCGCGAGGACGAATCCGCAACACTCCGACTGACGGAATTTGTGACCGACCCGGACAATACGCCGGAACAGATCCAGTGGTCCTTCACGGGTCAGAGCCACGTCAAAGTGCAAACCGCACAGGGCGTTGCCACGTTCTCCGCCGACAAGGACTGGAACGGGACGGAAACGCTGACCCTCAAGGCCACCGACCCGGGCGGGTTGTTCGCCCAGACCCAGGTACGCGTAAATGTGACACCGGTGAATGACGCACCTGTTTTGAGGCAGTTGCCGCCGGTCGCCTTCGATGAAGACGGTTCGTCCACGGTACGGTTGTTCGATTTCGTCAGCGACGTGGACAACACAAATGAGCAGCTCACGTGGGAAGTATCGGGCAATAGCCGCATCAAGGTTGCGATTGCAAGAGGGACCGCGACTTTCACGGCGGAACCGAACTGGCACGGCGCAGAGAACCTCACAATAACCGTGGCAGACCCGGATGGTCTGCGCGCGTCGAGTTCATTCGCGGCAACAGTCCGCTCGGTCAATGATCCTCCGGTCATAGCCCGCATCCCGCCGGTCTCTTTTGAAGAAGACGGCCGCACGACGGTTGATCTTGCCCCGTTCGGCTCCGATGCGGATGGGGATGCTCTGACCTGGACAGCCGCCAGTGCGAACCCCAATCTCAGAGTTTCCGTATCCGGCACCATGTTGACGATAAGCGCCCTTCCAGACTGGAGTGGCGGACCGGTGAACGTCACGGTAACGGCCACTGATCCTTCCGCCGCAAAGGCCACGGGAGTAATCCCCGTTTCTGTAACAGCAGTAAATGACCCACCCGCGCTCAAGGCGTTGGCACCTGTTACCTTCGCAGAAGACGGCTCCGCTACCCTGAACCTCCTGAACCAGGTTGCAGACCCCGACAACACCCCCGCTCAGATGCGGTGGGACGTTTCGGGAGCGGACAAGGTCAAGGTTCGAGTTGTTCAGGGTGTCGCGACGTTTTCCGCAGAACCGAACTGGCATGGTTCTGAGACCCTGACCATCGCCGTTACCGATCCGGGAGGGTTGAGTGCGCGGGGAACATTGCCAGTCACGGTGACCTCTGTGAACGACCCACCGGTGATCAGTCGCCTGTCTCCGGTTTCGTTCAACGAAGACGAGAGCGCAGCCGTGGATCTCGCGCCGTTCGGTTCAGACCCGGATGGTGATCCGCTCACCTGGTCCGCGACGTCAGCCAACCCGAATGTGAGGGTCGCCGTATCCGGCACCATGTTGACGATAAGCGCCCTTCCAGACTGGAGTGGCGGACCGGCAAACATCACGGTAACGGCAACCGATCCTGCCGGCGCGAAGGCAACCGCTACGGTTCCGGTGACGGTAAGATCTGTGAACGATCCTCCGGAACTCCGTGAGCTTCCGTCGGTGAATTTCAACGAAGACAGCACCGCTACGCTAAGGCTGGCACAGTATGTTTCTGACAAGGACAACACGCCCGCGCAGATGAGCTGGCAGGTTTCTGGCAACACGAACGTGAGGGTCCGGTTTGCGCAGAACGTCGCCACATTCAGCGCAGAACCCGACTGGAGCGGTTCCGAGTCGGTAACTATTACAGTGTCGGACCCGCAGGGCGGTTCCTCCTCGCAGAACGTACAGGTCACCGTCCGGCCGGTGAACGACCGCCCCCGCGTACAGCCAATTCCAGATGCAACCGTGGAGGCGGGCGGGCACACGGAGATTGATCTCGCACCGTTCGCCAGTGACCCGGACCGAGACCCCTTGACGTGGCAGGTGGCCGGCCAGACGGGGCGAATCACCCCGGTTGTCACCGGTTCCACTCTGCGGATCACGGCGGCTGAAGGCGCGGCAGGCGCGGCAACGGTGAATCTCGTGGTGCGGGACCCTGCCGGAGCGCAGGCAACTGCGCGGGTACGGATTACGATCCAAGCGGCGGCACCCGTGCAGGTTCCATCACCGAGTGGCGGGCGTACTACTCCGCAGTAGAAATCTCATTGCGCTTGCAAGGGGACAGGACCGTTGTGGTGGATACTTTTCGGCGTTTTTGTCGCACCGGCCCTGTTCCTTTTTCTCGTCGTTGCGGCCGCCACTCTGATGCCAATGCGCGTCGGAATCAGTGTCCGGGGTCAGGTGCGGAGCGCGAAGGAATGGGGAGGACGCGCCACATTTGGTGTGCGTTTTTTCGGGGGCATGATTGGTCCGGGCTTCCGGGTTGAAGGTGAAACATCCACCCGACCTCATCTTGCTGGTGGCGTACTTTTCTGGCGGTGGTTTCTTCCGGTCAAATCGTTGGGTTCCATTTTCAGGAAAGCCCCTGAGGTCAGGGAAGTACCCTCTGCACCTGCGTCGGCCACACGTGAACACGAAATGGCCCCGGTACGGCCACCACCGGAAACAGGCCCGGCGACGCGCGCACGAGTCGAAAAGGACCTGGAAACGGGAGGCCCCGCCGACTGGACACGGCTTCTCGAGGACTCTGACCTTGAGGATTTCCCGATTGACTGGCAACGTACCGGCCGCCCTGAAAGTGCGGCAGCCGGGGCGCTCGCGGGTCTGCGAGCGGGAATTGCCCGCGTGTGGCCCTTTGTTCGTGAGGCGCGCCGCCGGTTCAAGGGCGCCGTCAAACTGCATTTTTTCCGCCTGACCGGGTCATTCGGCACGGGCGATCCGGCGGGCACGGCGTGGTTGCTGGGAGCCGCTTATGCCCTCGCCGGGGCCAACGGTTCCGCCGATTCGGTGAGGCTTGCCAGCGATTTCCAGAGAGCGATTGCAGATGGGCGTTGCGAGTTGGAGTGGAAAATAAGCACGATACGACTATGGGTGGCTGCACTGGCGCTTGCGTGGCTCAACTGGAAGCACACACGCGCATTGCGGAAAAAGAAGGAGACCTGACAATCGAAGCCTTGATGCAGACACTGCTGGAGCGTCTGCGCGACCTCGTGCGGACGGAAACGGTTATCGGGAAGCCGATTGAAGCGGGCGGGGTGATCATCATCCCGGTTTCGCGCATCTCGGTCGGGTTTGGCGCAGGCGGCAACATGAATACGCAGAGCGCCGCTGGAGGGCTGAAAGGCGGGGGTGGAGGCGGGGGAGTGCGCGTGGAACCGCTCGGGTTCGTCGTTGTAAGCGACGGCAAAGCTGAGGTACTCCCGATGAAACCCGACGAACCCGCCATCAATAAGATCGTGGACATGTTACCGGGCATCTGGGATTCGGTACGTTCGATGCTCGACAAACGCGACAGAAAAAAGGAGTAGGAACCCCGGATCAACGTCAGAAGTGCCTGCACCGCCAGACCCGGGTGCAGGCACACTTCAGTCTTCGCGAGAGAATCCGGGGCACACCTCCCGCCGCATACCGAAAGATCCTGCGTCAATCCTCCAGACTGAATTTCAGATCGGGAAGTGGATATCCATCGGCGTCCGTGATGCGAAACGTGTACATCCATCCGCCCTTCGCGTTGATAGTAGTCACGTTGATTCGTGTTACCCCCGCGGGTATGTGGATAGGGACTTTCGCCTCGAATTGATACCGGTCGAGGTACATGGCTCCGTGGCCTCGTTCGGGGTAACTCGCGCGGTCAAACACCACCCTGTCTCCCACCTGGACAACAATCCCGTCGTCCCACCCGACATTCAGCCACGCATCGGTCGCCTTGGGCGAATGAACATACGTTGCAAGATGGACGCTGGAGTCGTCAGTCATCAGGTAATCTGTGAACGTTCGCATGGAAACGACGCCGCGGTTGTCCTGAACCGCCCACGGGAACCACCTGACTGCCCCGTCGCGCCCGAAAAACACCTGAGACGGGGAGATTGGCAGGGAAAGCGCTTCCCTCGCCGTGCGCGCTGGATCAACAAAGGGGTTGCTTAGAACACCAAGCGCCCACCATTTCGCCGGAGTGCCGAACGCGTTGCAGAGTTCAGTAACATCGATCCGTCCTTCGTCGAATCGTTTCGTGGCATCGAACAGACGTATCATGCGTGGATCGGCCTCCGGAGTCTGGTCGTAACGGACTCGTTCCCGAAGGATATCGTGCCATATCGGAATGAATACGTCGGCTCCCGGATACGTAGCGGAGAGGCCGTAACGTTCCCTGTTTTCCGCGGACGGCAACAGCCATATGGGCTGGCCGCTGAACGACCACATGAACCGCTTCGTCGTGGAACGCAGAATGCGCATCTGTTGCCGTAGTTCCGCCATCTCCTCATTCCATGGTCTCACCGGGTAATCGTCCGCACCTGTTTCCACCATGTGGCAGGGCCACACGCCGGGCGCCATGGTACACACCCTCCGCCAGTACTCAAGACTGGTCCCGGAAAGGAACCGATCCATCTTCCCGTCTTCGTGACGCGGAATCGCCGCCTGTGTAACCGGCTCGTGCAAGGTGTAGGAGTACTCCGTTCCGAAGTGAAAGCCTCCGGGGGCGTTTCGGTCTGCCATCTCTTCTATGAGCCCTTTGACGAATTCCCGGGCAAGAGGCCTCCCCTCCAGAGAACCGGGGAGATTGAAGATCACGGCTTCGGGAAATTCGTCAAGAACTGCCGACATGACTACGCGCCCCTGCCTGTACGAAGCCACCATCAAGTCACCCGGGGTGTAGCCAGCATACGTATAAACCGGGTGGTCCAGCGAGTAACGCGGGTACGGATATTCGGTGTCAATGCTTATTCCGCGGAAGCCAGCTGACTTCGCAGCTCTGCCCAGCGCTGAGAAATGTTGCCTCAATTTCTCAGTGAATTCGTTTGAAAGGAGCGTCTCCGGTGAAGGCCAGGGTTCGCTTTCACCAAAGGAAATTGCGAGTAAGTTTTCGGCGCAGCCCACCGACTTGAGCGCGGCCACATTCTCTCGGGCCAGCACCAGCCAGCCCGGGTTGGTCGCCGGCGTGTTGCCGACGCCGATATTCGCCAGCACACCGGAATCCCAGCTGCCACACTGGAAGAAGAACCCGTCGTACAGCCCCTTGATTTCAGCTGCGTGTTCGTTAAGGTAGGCCGTAGGCGACACCGAGTAACAAATGATCGCGGGAATAGCGAGAGCGGTGGGAGCGGGCATGAAGCGTTCCTTTCTCTTTCTTTGCTGTTCCGGGGTGCAGTGCGGGAGATCAGATGGGAAAAACCTGCGCGTAAGGTCCGAACGTAGCTGGACGGGAGACTACCATGGGTTGATTGCATAGGTCTTCGAAGTACTCCGTGAACAAGAATATGACCGAGTTCGCCGCGACGCAACGTGCCACCGGGCGCCGGCATGCAGATTGCCCCTGCGTTTTCCAGCGAATCGGAGGAACTCAACCGCAACGTCGAGGGTTATTCATGGAGAACGCAGCAAGTACCGGGGAGTTGGCGGCGATAATTCTCCAGAGCGCCGTTGCAGGCTTACTTTTTGAACATTTTGCTTGCAAAAGTCGGAGGGCGCCGGTACATTTTGTTGGCAACGCACTTCGCGAGCACAACGGCACGAACACGCGACGGAGACTGAGAAACATGGTGAAAACCCCCATATACATGGACAATCATGCGACGACACCGGTGGACCCGCGGGTGCTTGAGGCAATGTTGCCCTATTTCACCGACGTTTTCGGCAACGCGGCGAGCAGAAACCATGTGTTCGGTCATCAAGCGGAAGCCGCCGTGGAGGAGATGCGAGGAGCAATAGGCGCCGCCATCGGGGCCGACCCCAAAAACGTCATTTTCACAAGTGGCGCGACGGAATCCGACAACATGGCCATAAAGGGCGTCGCGGAATTCTACCGGGAACGTGGCAACCACATCATCACCCAGGTAACTGAGCACAAGGCGGTTCTTGACACCTGCAAGGAGCTTGAGCGACGGGGGTACGAAGTAACTTACCTGCCGGTCGATCGCCATGGTCTCATCGACCTCGACGATTTGCGGAAAGCGATAAAGCCGGAAACGATTCTTATTTCCGTCATGATGGCCAACAATGAGATCGGCACGATTCAGCCTGTCAAAGAAATCGGTGTGATCGCCAAGAAAAGGGGCGTTTTGTTCCACAGCGACGCCACACAGGCGATCGGGAAGTTGCCCGTTCACGTCGACGAACTGGGGATAGACCTCCTTTCGATGAGCGCCCACAAGATTTACGGCCCCAAAGGCGTGGGAGCATTGTACGTGCGGGGGAAGAACCCGCGCGTCCGTCTTGCTCCTCTGTTCCACGGAGGCGGGCACGAACGAGGGATGCGTTCCGGAACGCTCAACGTGACAGGGATCGTAGGCTTTGGCCGGGCATTGCAGATCGCCGTTGACGAGATGGAAAATGAGTCGGCACGCGTCAAAAGGTTGCGTGACAAGCTTGAAGCCGCGCTTAAGGATCGGTTGGACGAAGTCTTCGTGAACGGACACCCCACTTTGAGGCTGGCGGGCAACTTGAACATGAGTTTCGCCTACGTGGAAGGTGAGTCTTTGCTGATGGGACTGCGGGAGATCGCTCTCTCAAGCGGTTCCGCCTGCACCTCGGCAACTCTGGAACCGTCCTACGTTCTCAAAGCCATCGGTGTCAGCGACGACCTCGCTCACACCAGTCTGCGTTTTGGGCTCGGACGGTTCAACACGGAAGAGGAAGTGGATTACACCGCAGATCGCGTCGTGGAAGAGGTGAACAGGCTGCGCGAGATGTCGCCGTTGTATGAGATGGCGAAATCCGGAGTTGATCTGAAAACAATGGCATGGAAACGAGACTGACGACGCAGCAACGCATCACGCATTACGCGTGAATGACACAGGAGTTTTCTGGATGGCTTACTCTGAGAAGGTCCTTGATCATTACAAAAACCCGCGCAATGTGGGGAGCTTTGATCCCAGCGACGAGAATGTGGGAACCGGTCTCGTTGGTGCCCCGGAATGCGGGGATGTGATGAAGCTTCAGCTCAGGATAAACGATGATGGGATTATTGAAGACGCGAAGTTCAAGACATTCGGGTGCGGAAGCGCAATTGCCAGTTCCAGTTATGCCACCGAACTCGTAAAGGGAAAGACTGTCGACGAAGCCTTCGCCATTCAGAACAAGAAGATCGTGGAGGAACTGAGTCTTCCACCCGTAAAAATACATTGCTCTGTCCTGGCTGAGGGCGCGATCAAGGCAGCGGTAGAGGACTGGAAACGACGGAAAGAAGCGAAAGCGCGAGAGAGTTCAGTACCCGAAAAACGGTAAGGTAAAACCCGGTATCCGCCACGGACCCGAAGGAGTCGCAGGACATGGAAACGCAGACGGCAGGTGCCACCGCTGAGCTTGTTCGCATTTCCGATAGCGCGGCCAAGAAAATCCTCGCGCTGATGGCCAAACACCCGGAATCCGACGGGCTGAGGATTCAGGTGCGGGGAGGTGGTTGCAGCGGCATGCAGTACGAGTTTTCGGTCGACAAACTCCGGGAACGGGACAGAGTAGTGGAGCACAACGGTGCGAGAGTACTCATAGACCCGAAAAGCGCGATCTACGTTCGAGGTTCGAATTTCAACTACGTCAAAAACCTGATGGAGGAACGGTTCGAAATCAAGAATCCGAATGTCAAATCCACGTGCGGATGTGGCACCTCATTCCGGATATGACATCTTCTCACTATGACACGCGAGCGCCGGAGATCGTTCATGACCCGGACAGCAACAACTATTTCGACGTCCTGGGCCTTCCCACCAGACTGGCGTTGAACGAAAAGGACTTATCTGACCATTACTATGCGCTGAGCCGCCTCTACCATCCAGATTTCCATCAGAATGCGTTGCCTGCTGAGAGACTGCGGGCGCTACGTCGCACTGCAGCGATAAATGACGCGTTCACCACTCTCCGAGATCCAGTCAACCGCGGCCGCTGGTGGCTTGAGTTCAATGGGCGGAAACTGTCCCTCGCCCCGGGAGTACCTCGCGAACTCGGGTCCCTTGTGTTCGACGTCCATGATGCGCTGGAAAGATTCCGTAGCGCCGAAGCAGACATCACCGAAATCCGGCGTTTCAAGGAAATTGCGCAAGATGAACTCCGGCTCAGGAACGAGGACCTAGCCGCACTTTTCGGCGAGCTTGATGAGGCTGGAGCGCCCCGCGCCGATGGCCTTCTTTTCACGCGCCTTGAAAATCTTCTGGCCGAGATATCCTACCTGCGGGCGCTCACGCGGGACATAGAGCGTACCCTCGAAAACACGGATGAACGATGAGCCGAATTCTCGGAATAGACCTCGGTACGACGAACAGTTTGATCGCGCAGGTTGTTGACGGTGTTCCTCGTGTAATCCGTGACCCGCAGACAGGGGAACGTCTTCTGCCGTCGGTGGTTGCGTTCACCGATGACGGTAAGGTGCTTGTCGGCCAGGCTGCGCGCGATGCAGAGAGAAACGGCTCCGGCATTGTCATTTCTTCGGTAAAAAGGCTCATGGGCATCGGGATGGAGCACGTGAACGAAGATGACCGCAAGCAGTTCCCGCTGGCTCAGGCAGACTCGGGACCCGTCAGATTCACGATCGGCAACCAAGCCCTGACGCCGCCCCAGATCTCCGCGTACCTGTTGCGCGAGTTGAGACGGCGCGCGGAACAGGCTCTTGGCGAGCCGTGCAACGACGTGGTGATCACGGTCCCCGCGTATTTCAACGACAGTCAGCGCCAGGCCACGCGCGATGCGGGGAGGCTCGCCGGATTGCAGGTGTTGCGTCTTGTCAATGAACCGACTGCGGCGAGTCTCGCGTACGGTCTGGATAGGCGTGACCACGGTACAGTGGCAGTTTTCGACTTTGGTGGAGGCACGTTTGATGTCTCGATTCTCCGTCTGCAAGACGGGATTTTTGAGGTGCTGGCGACCAACGGAAATACGAGACTCGGGGGAGACGACTTTGACCGTGCGGTGGCGGGATGGCTTCTTAAGAAGGCTGCCGACGAGTGCGGGCTGCCCCAAATCATGACAGATCACCGGGTTTTCACTCAGGCCCGACGGGAAGCGGAAAACGCGAAAATTCGGCTTACGACAGAACCGGTCACCGTCGCTACGCTCGTTCTCCCCGGAGTGGACACCCCATATGAGGCGCTTCTTACAAGGGAGGAATTCGAAACCATCATCCGAGCTACGGCGGAACAGACAATTGTGCATTGCCGAGAAGCGCTCAAGGACGCGCAGATCAGGCCGGAGGAAATTGACTCGGTTGTCCTGGTCGGTGGTTCCACGAGAATACCGCTTGTTCGGACCCTGGTGCGTGAGTTTTTTGGGGTCGAACCGCTCGCGGATATCGATCCGGACGAAGTGGTTGCTCTGGGAGCCGCGGTGCAGGCCGACATACTGGCAGGCGGAACCAAGGATATGCTTTTGCTCGATGTCGTTCCGTTGAGCCTGGGAATTGAAACGATGGGCGGCGTAATGACGCGGCTCATTCATCGCAATACGAAGATTCCCTGCACCGTTGTCGAGGAGTTCACCACGCCGGCGGACAACGTCACGAGCATTGACATCCACGTGTTGCAGGGCGAGCGGGAATTCGCGCGCGATAACAGGAGCCTGGCGCGATTCAAACTGCCGGTCGAGCCTCTTCCTGCCGGCATGGCGCGAGTGCTCGTCATGTTTCTTATCGATGCCAACGGCATCCTAAGTGTCACAGCCATCGACGAAAAGACAAAAAATGAGCACACAGTGGAGGTTAAGCCGTCCTACGGGTTGACAGACGAGCAAGTGGAGGAAATGCTGATAGACTCATTTGACAACGCGGAGCGGGATGTCACGGAGCGCCTCCTCGCCGAGGCGGTCGTGGCGGCTGAAAGCATCCTGCTTCACACGGATAAGGCGTTGAAAGAAGGTGCCGACCTGCTTCAACCCGAGGAGCGCGACGAGATTGTGAGCGCGGAGACCGCGTTGAGAAAGGCTCTTGAATCCACTGATCGGCAGACGATTCTTGACGCAACCGCCGCTCTCGATGCGGCAACGAAACCGCTTGCGGATCGCTTGCTGGATCGCGCCGTGAATCGCCTTCTGAAGAGTCGAACCGTGGACGAAGTCCTGGCTTCCGATGAGGCTGTTTAGCGGACACCAATTGGAGCGGACAGGACCACAATGCCCCGCATAACATTTTTGCCCGCCAACGTGACGGTTGATGTCAGCGAAGGAACTTCAATCCTCGACGCCGCGTTGGACAATGGCATAACGCTCACGCACAACTGTGGTGGCGTAGGCGCGTGTTCCACGTGCCACGTTATCATCAAGGGCGGCGAAGACTCGCTCTCCGAAATCACGCAGGCCGAAGACGATCGGCTGAGTATGGCGGAGGGGTTGACTCTTCACTCGAGACTCGCCTGCCAGGCTTCTGTGGGAACCGAGGATGTTGTGGTTGAAGTACCTGTGATTACCTCTCGGCTGAGCCACGACGCGTAGGTTCTTCGGGGACGATGTGATGAGACTTACGTGGGATGACGCGGAGGAAATTGCCGTCCTGCTCGCTGAGCAACACCCGGATGTGGACGTTCTCGGAGTCCGTTTCACCGATTTGCACAGGTGGGTTGTTGAACTCCCGGGTTTCGCCGATGACTCGAAAGGATCGAGCGAGGGCAAACTTGAGGCCATCCAAATGGCGTGGTTGGAGGAGGTTCAGTCCCGTTAAAGACGGCGTTCAAAGTCGGGGAACCTTTCCCGGGAACCATTTCCTACCCTGAGGGGTTTCTACAATGAGACAAGTGTCGCCCATCGAGGTTTTCGCGAATACGTTTCCAGAAGTGACGAACGCGTATCGTACTCTCAAAACAAATTACCGCAACAAGGGGCCTTTGGACGACAGAACACGGGAACTCATCCAGACGGCAATAATGGTGGTCATGAACTCAGAAGAGGGCACCCGTGACCACGCCAGACTTGCGGCGGAAGCCGGGGCGACTCGGGATGAGATCATCCAGGCCGTGTTGATGGTGCTGGGTCCAGCCGGGATAACGCGTACCAGTGCGGGGCTTCAGTGGGTGAACGAAGCACTTGCAGGCTGATGACGTGAAACCATAACCAGACGCGGGCGCCATGTGCGCCAAGATACAAGGTGGGTGACATATGAGGTCCCTTTTCAGAAGGCCGCGGCGCAAATGCAACTACCAGTTGACCAAATGGATTCGCGGTGAAGAGAATGTCCAGTTTGCCGTTGAGCAATTGGAGCAACACGGGTTGCCGTACGAAATACGGAGATCCCGCAATGGAATGCTGTCCGTGTGGACGTATTTCGACGAACTCACTGGCGATGAAAACGAATCCAACGGACTGGAGCGTCTTCTGAAGGCAAGTTGAGACCCACGCAGCGCCGAACGTGAAGACCCTTCGGTTCATCCAGGTCCCTCAAAGGAACCGGCCGCAGGGTCTTTCCTTTTTTCCCCTCCGGCCGTACGTTACTTACGTAACGACAAGTGTTTGAAGGCGGGATACGCCTCCTTCCTCCGATCGCATGCAAAAGGCCCACCACCATGTCCGATGAATACCAGCGGATGCATCCCGTCAACGACATGGAACGGGATGGCGAATACGTGCTGCCCCCTGATTACGAACGAATCGAAAAGCTCGCCTACCACGTCTCCGAGATCATGAAGCTACTCCACCTTGATCTGCGTGATGGGAACCTGCTTGATACTCCAGAACGGGTGGCCAAACTCTACCTCGAAGTCTTCAGTTCGCTGGACGAGAGCCGTGAGCCTCGCATCACGGTGTTCGACAACGAAGAACGATACAGCTCCATGGTGACCGTCAAGGACATCCCCTTCTACTCAATGTGTGCTCACCACTTCATTCCGTTTTTCGGAGTTGCGCACGTCGCATACATACCAACCGCGAAGATAATCGGGCTGAGCAAGATCCCGAGAATCGTCAAATTTTACAGCAGAATGCCCCAATTGCAGGAACGACTTACCGAACAGATCGCGAACTACCTTGACGAGAAACTGGAACCGAGAGGAACGTACGTCGTGATGGAGGGGAGGCATCTCTGCATGGAGATGCGGGGAATTGAATCCAACGGGGCGAAAACGGTTACCTCAGCCCTGCGCGGGTGTTTCGCCAAGCCAGAGATTCGCGAGGAATTCCTCGACTTGCTCAGAATCGCGCGCTGGGAGAGCCATTGAAACGCACGTTGAAGGGCTTGGGAAAGGGCTTCTGATGCCGGTTGTTTCCAGCCTGCGACCGCGCCCCCCGTATTACGACCCGAAACAGTGGGAACTCCGTTGGCATCCGTTGCGGGGAGAATGGGTCGTGATCGCAGCCCATCGCGATACTCGGCCCTGGAAAGGCGGGTCCGTAAGCCGCCCGCAAAAAGAGCCGGAATATGATCCGACCTGCTACCTGTGCCCCGGCAACACTCGCACGACAGGAGGCGTAAACCCCCGTTACAGGACGACGTTCGCCTTCGACAATGATTTCCCACCCGCAGGGACTTCCTCCCCGCCGCAAACCAGTTCACACGGATTGTACCGTGCTGCGCAGGCGTACGGCAGGTGTCGGGTCATGTGTTTCCACCCGAGACACGATCTCACGCTTGCTACCATGGATGTTCAGGAAATCCGACGGGTCCTCTCCATGTGGCAACGGGAATATCGTCTGCTCGGGGAGGACCCCCGCGTCAAGCATGTTCTCATTTTCGAAAACAAGGGTGAAATCACGGGAACAAGCAATCGTCATCCGCATTGCCAGGCATATGGAACAACGTTCATCTTTTCCACGATCCAGCGCGAGATCCAGTTGGCAAAACACTTCCTCAGGAGAACTGGAAAACCCTTGTACCGCGCCGTAATAGAACAGGAACTGCAAGACGGATGCCGAATTATCGCACGTAGCAGAAACATAATCGCGTTCGTTCCCTATTTCGCCAGATACCCGTACGAAGTTCACGTGGCACCGCTCGAGTCGAGGCCCTCGATCGCAGATCTGGCGGGTTCCGAGGTAGACGACCTCGCCTCTGTCCTGAAAGTTGTTCTGGTTCGATACGATAACCTCTTCACGATGCCGTTCCCCTATGTTCAGGTACTCCATCAGGCTCCAACCGATGGAACACACCACCCCGAGTTCCACTTCCACATAGAGTTCTTCCCGCCATTACGCAATCCTGTCACGCTGAAGTACCTCGCCGGTCCGGAAATTGGAGGCGGCAACATGCTCAGCGACGTTGCACCGGAGGAGAAGGCGAAGGAGCTTCAGGTGCAATCGGACATTCACTATTCCCGGCGGGTTTGACTACACGGCCACGCTACGTGACGATTGCGCAGCAGGAGTGAACCGCGTGCGCGTGCCTGTTCGCCGAACCGGTGAGACCGTTCCAACACCTCTCGCTCCAAGTGAGCGCGCGGTGATGCCCCTCATGGAGTAATCAGGTATGCATTACCGGACGTTCATCTTGCCTGTCGTTCTGGTCGTTTGTGCTGCCGGAGCATCCGCGTCAGCACCTTCAGCCCAACCCATCCCCCACGCGAAATCGCTGGACTACCTGCTCGATTCCCGGGAAAGTCGCATGGAGATGCGCACTGCCACTGAAGGAGTCATGTCCGGATTCGCGCCCGGGTATACCTTCGTGTTTTACGCATTTGAGGGATTCATCCGACTTGCGCCGGGAGGCGTCACTCCGGCTGAGTTTGTCATGGTCACAAAGGCGGATTCGATACGCGTGGTGGGCAGAATTCGCGAATCGGAAAAAGCCATGGTTGAGGGAATACTGAAAAATGAGATGATGGAAACCGCCCGCTACCCCGAAATCGTGTACCGGGGTACCAACATCGCTCTCGAGAAAACGGGGCCAGCTACGTACCGGGCGACAATTGACGGAACGATGTCGCAACACGGTGTCACGAGAAGGTGCCCTATCGTTGTCGACGCTGTTGTGACGGACACGCACGTAAGGATGCGTGGCTCCTTCACAATTCTTCAATCCGATTACGGCATGCGTCCCAAGAGACTCGCAGGAGGATTGGTGCGGGTGAAGGACAGGGTCTTCCTGTCATTCGACCTCGTCGCGGCAAGGGCGCGTTGAACTGGTGAGGTCGGCTATCAGGAAACGACGCACGACGTCGGGAGGCGATGCGTTCCGTGCGAAAACTCGACGTGTGTGCCCCGAACAAACCACACGCAGCGGGAATCCGCCCGGTTCGGGAGGATTCTGGCGTCTGGAGTACCGCAGTATAATACCCCCGATCAGCTCCTCTTCTTCCGCTCCAACAGGCCCGCAGACAAGAACGGTAGGTCCGTCGAAACCGTCAGGGATATAAACGGAACGGGGCATCTCCACGGGCTCAGAAGAATCATGTAGGGCTTCGAGTTCCCGCCCTTCCGATTCGTTGCGCGCAACTATGAGCTTCAAATCCGGCGATATCCGCAGGTGCCGTCCCACGTTGAGGGCACGTGCGTCAGTCAGTGCGGAGTCAGGATAATGGGCGAGGAAATCTCGGAGTTTCGGCATGAAGCTGGGGTTTGTCAGATTGCATCCCCCCGCCGGCGTGTGATATTCAGACACCCCCAGGCGTCGTGCAAGCTCCCGCTGCGGCGCTCGTGATCGGCCTGTGAAACCAAAAAGAGCCTGCCTGTCGACGATATTCGCAATTTCCGGTGCCGTCGGTGGAAGCCTTTGCGCGGAAAGCGGCCGCAGGACGCGACCTTCGAGTCCAGCCTCTCTGTCGACAAGGATCATCTTCTTCCTCAGTTGCGACATTGGCCGCTGGCCAAGAACTTCGCCCGTGATGATCGCTTCGCTCCCGGTTTCCGCCATGAGCGGGAAGAGGGAACGAAACATGAACACCCGGCAATCCACGCAGGGATTGAAATTGCGCCCCCTCCCGAATCGCGGGTTCCTCACCGCCGCAATGAAGTCCTCTCCTGCTTCCACAATTCGGGGTTCTACGCCCAGTTGGCGGGTAATGAGACGGACCGCGTCCCGGCTTCCACATCCCCACGGATGGAGGAAATGGACGGGCAGCACTTCAACGCGTTGTTCCTGAATGACCCGGGCGGCAAGGATGCTGTCCAGTCCACCGGAAACAAGAGCCAGCATGCGGTACGCCATTCTTCACCCCAAAAAAGAACCGTCGAGCACGGTTTGAACGTCACTCGACGGCAATCGTGTTATCAACACGGGACGGATTACGCCGACGCCGCTTCTTCCGCGGAGGATACCCGGCGCACCCGTTTCTTCTGCTTTTCTTGCGCGCGTTCGTTCCGCACTGTCAGCGCCTGCGCCTTCTGTTCCCTCAGCCTTGCTTTCACGCGCTTGATTCTTCGGTTCCTTTGACGCCGCAGCTCGCGCTCTCTTTCCCTCATACAGCCTCCGGCATGGTTTGAACTCAGGTTCTATTCCACATCCTCGATGTTTTCAAGCATCAAATGGACTTCGTCCTCATCCGACTTCACCGTAATAATCCAGCCGTCCACGGGTTTGCCGTTGACGAATATTCTCTTGGGTTCGCTCGCAACGACGGAATCCGGTTTGAACGGCCCGTTTTCCGGAGGATGAACACTGAAAAGGCGCTGCAGCACCATCACAGACTCCTCGTGTCGTTCCGTTTGAAAACCTTGTACAATGTAGCGACTCCGGTTTTCCTTGCGCAACCTCGGGCAACGTGGTGCGCCGTCGCGCTTTTTTCGTGCGATTCCTTTCACTGCAGGGATTGCCTCGATGCGCCGGAAGAACCTTAATTTTGGAGCGCTGGATGGCCGGCGAAAGAAAGCCTGACATTGCTGATCAAGCGCCGAGGATGCCGTCCGCCAGCGCAACGAGCTCACACGGCACAATGCGCGTGGTCCATCGGGTCACGGCATTTGCCCGAGGAATGGATCTCATGAAATTCGGGAAAAGGCTGCAAAGAGAACGTGAACGCCGCGGGCTGACGCAACGCGAACTCGGGCTCAAGGTTGGCCTGACCTCAGGGACCTACATCTCCCAGATTGAGTCCGGGGAGAAAACTCCTCCTCTGGAGACCGTTATCAAACTGGCGAACGCGCTCGGTCTGACGGACGCAGTTCCCTTCGTCTTCCACGCGGTGCGGGAGCGGTCGGCGGTTGAATACGGTTTTCTATCGTCGAGAATCAAGCCGTCTTCGCCCGGCAAAGCGGAACTCTGCACGCGGCCGTTGCCGGTTCGTCCGTGGGCATCAGTGATTGAAGGCAATCTCCCGGCAGGCATCGAAGGATCGTCTGCTGATCCGCGTTGCATCGTACTGGAAGGGTTCGGCGATGCCGACGCCTTTGCAATCGAAATCAGCACAGATTGGATGGCCGACACAGTATGCCGCGGTGACGTGGTGGTGGTAAGCCCGGGACGCGAAGTTACCAGCGGGGATATCGCCCTTGTCAGGGTAACCGGGAAACGCGGAAGCAACGTGGAGGAGATCAAAATCGCGCGGGCATACTTCAGAGGGCGATGGACGGACCTTGTTCCGGGGACTCTGAGCAGGTACCCCGTTGAAACCTACCCGTCACGTGACATAACGGTTCTCGGAAAGGTTGTCGCCCGACTCAGTCATCTTTGATGTCTCCTTCTGGTGCGGCCGCCGCGTGCCGCGTTCGCTTCCCCTGGCTTTCGGGTGATTGAAAGCCGCTGCGCCATGCGGTGACGCGGCGGTGTTACCCGCAACAGGTGGCCTTGCGGCCCGAGGGCATGGCAACATATGTTCATACAGTATTCCACTGAATATGAACCTGCAATCTCGAGAGAGGCGCCTTCCTGATGCTTTCCGGTGTCGTCCCTGCTCTTATGACTCCCTTCACCGCGGGCGGTGAAAAATACGACAGAAACCGCCTTCGCGGGCTGTGTGAACACCTTATCTCGTCCCGCGTGGGGGGCCTTTTTGTAACCGGGACAACGGGCGAGTTCATCGCCTTGAGCCCGGAAGAGCGGCGCCAGGTAATCGAGGACGCCGTGGAATTCGCGGGTGGCCGCACGAAAGTCATCATCCACGCTTGCAGTTACAACACCATGGAATCGGTCGCGCTGGCGGAATTCGCGTGCCGGGTTGGTGCGGATGGCGTTGGAAGTCTGCCACCGTATTTCCATCCAATGGATGAGGAAGCGCAGTTCGCCTTCTTCAGTCGGATGTGTGAAGCAGTGAAGGGCAAGCCCTTTTACCTCTACAATCTTCCCGCGTACGCCGCAAACGAAATCAGCTTGTCGCTGATTCGGCGCCTGAAGGCCGCCTTCCCACACCTGAAGGGTATCAAGGATTCTTCCGGTGATCTGGAAAGGATGAAAAACGAACTCGAGATGGGGCTTCCGGATTTCCAGGTAATCAGCGGAGCAGACCACCGAACGTTGGACGCCCTCCGGTTGGGAGCGAAGGCGAGCGTGACATCCACAGCCAACGCGTTCCCGGAAGTGTTTCAGGCAGTATATGACGCGTTCAACTCCGGGAATATTCAGCGCGCGGAGCAAGCGCAGGAAAGACTCACTGCGTTGACGAAGATCCTCATGTCCGGCCGCTATCTGGCAACGTATAAGACCGCCTTGCGCCTCCGTGGAATAGACATTGGAACGGTCCGGCCACCTCACCGTGAATTGACCGATTCGGAAGCCCACAAACTAACCGTGAGCCTCAAGGATATGGGCCTCATCCCCTGATCGCCCGGGCTTGCATTGTCAATCGGCTTTTCCCCGGAACAGACCTCGAAAAACGCAACGGAACACCTCGTGGAGGATACAAACATGATTCGTATCGGGATCGTTGGCTCAGATAATTCCCACGCCGAAGCGTTCAGCAAACTGTGCAATGTTCCGCAGGACCTGACGGTTGTCGATGCAAAAGTCGTTGCGATATTCGGCGTCGACCCGGAGCGGACCAAGGAGGTTGCGACCCTGGGCAATGTCCCTCGTATCGTCGAAAAACCGGAAGAAATGATCGGTTCCGTGGACGCGGTACTGGTGGTGTTCCGCCACGGAGGGCTGCATCGTCAGTATGCGGAGCCATTCCTGCGGGCCGGCGTTCCGGTTTTTGTCGACAAGCCGCTCGCCATCTCTCCAGACGACGCACGCGCGCTTCTGGATCTCGCGGAAGCGAAGAACACCCCCTTAACCTCGTTCTCGACGCTACGGTATTCGCGGGATATGCTGGCGTTCGTCAAGGAGGCGGAAGAAGTCGGCCCTGTGTCACTGTCAGTGTTCAGCGGGCCGGCGGACCGCCAGAGCGAATACGGCGGACTCCCCTTCTACGGTATTCACACGGTGGAGCTTGCGCAGGCGCTGAATGGCCCCGGGGTGATTTCCGTGCAAGCAATTGAAAGCAAGAAGAACATCGTCGCAACACTCATGTATGAAGACGGGCGAGTGGTAACGCTGAATTTCCTCGGTGATGCCGCGTACGTGTTTCACATGCTTGCCTTCGGGAAAAAGGGGCATGTTGGCCGGGCTCTGGATGCGGGAACCTGTTACAAAGACGGACTGGAAATAGTTTTATCGATGGTGAGGACGGGAAAAAGACCGCTCGAGAGGAATGAACTTCTTGAACCCGTGCTGATTCTTGACGCGATCGAGAGGAGCCTTGCAACTGGCACGGCGGTTCGCGTTGTTTAATGTTATTGGCGAATGATGGGGTGGCCGGGCGGCGCCTTGTGCCGCTCGAGCCCCCTTCCGGCGGCTTGGCGCGTGGGATAGCCCCCCATCCCGCCCCAAGCCGCTCCTTTTTTCCGGTTTCGGGCCCTTTGCGCGGCCCGTCCCGAATCCGCTCATTGGTATAGCAAGCAGAATGCCAACACGTACCAAATGCCGATATTGCGGCATTTTCTCGGTACCGACATGTCAAGCACCCACGCGGGTGTGTTTCATATTGAGACGTATTTCGCCTTTCAGGTCAGTCATTTCATTGTAAGTAACTTACCAAGAAGTATTTATCTAATGTTCTCATTTTGAGAATGAGTGAGACAGCGGTCAGTGCAGGTCCATCGAGGCGTTGTACGGCAGACGCAGCGCAGAGGAGGCTCCACGGCAGTGTCTGGTACTCCGAACCCCGCAGATACCGGCCGGAACGCGGCGAGTCCCGGGGGATGTTCACTCCGACTGGTTCTCGGCGCGGCGCTTTTCTTCTTCCTTGGAGTCGTTGTTGGTTGGGCGTTTCACGCCGCTCTCGTGACGAACGCTCGCGTCTCCTCCGGTTCCCCGGGTACCTCTTCGCTGAATCAACAAATAGTCGTTCTTCGGAAACGGATAGCGGAATCAGAACGAGACTTGGAACTGGGGCACGACACTGCACCCGCGCGCATCCTGCTCGGCAACACCTATTTCGATCTTGGTTCCGCGCTGGCGGTTTCGGGAGACTCCTCCGCAGCGAAAACCGCGTTCCAGCAAGCCATCGTTCACTACGAGAAGGCGCGTTCCGCCGGGGCTGCCACCGCCGACGTATTAACGGATCTCGGTACCATGTACTTCCGCGTGGGCAGACCCCATGAGGCCATCGAGGCATACGAACGTGCGATTGCGGCGGATCCCGGTCACCTCAATGCGTGGATGAATCTCGGTGTTGTGCGCAAGGAGACATTCGGCGATACCGCGGGCGCGCGGCAGGCCTGGGAAAGAGTTCTTGCCATTGATGGTTCCGGTCCCGAAGCGGCGCGGGTGCGTTCATGGCTCGGTTCAACCGGAGATAAGTGAGAAACGATCGGCAGGTCACCTCGCCCCGAACCGAGGTGACAGCGGGGGGCCTTTGTGCGATATTTTGATTGATTGTCGCTTTGCCTGAAACACCGACTCCATGGAGTTCAGCTTCATGTCTACTGTACGCGCGCGGTGCTAAACCGCGTCCCGCCTATTTTCTTTGACCTTCTGTCTGTCCCGGACATACAGTCCCGATCGAAAGGCATATTCATGCAGGGCAATACCGAGTTGGCAGCTCGTTACGACCACAGGGAAGTCGAATCCCGCTGGTACGACTTCTGGGAACGAAAGAACGCCTTCCACGCGCAAGACGTCTCCGAAAAAGAACCCTTCTGCATTGTCATTCCGCCGCCGAATGTTACCGGCAGTCTTCATATGGGGCACGCGCTCACCGTGACCATTGAGGACATCATGATCCGGTGGCATCGAATGCTCGGACACAATACACTGTGGATGCCGGGAACTGATCACGCCGGCATCGCAACGCAGATGGTGGTGGAACGGGAGCTCAAGAAGACTGAACACAGAACCCGGCACGACATAGGGCGCGAGGAGTTCATCAAACGTGTGTGGCAATGGAAGGAGCAGTACGGAAACCGTATAAGCCTCCAGCTTCGCGCACTCGGTTCCTCGCTGGACTGGCAACGCGAACGCTTCACCATGGACGCTCAACTCTCCCGCGCGGTGAGAGAAGTGTTCGTCCGCTTGTACGAGGAAGGTCTTGTCTACCGCGCCCATCGACTGATCAACTGGTGCCCGCGATGCCAGACCGCGCTCAGCGACCTTGAGGTCGAACATGACGAGGGACATGTCGGGAGTCTCTGGCATATCGCCTATCCGGTCACGGGCGAACCGGGTCGCGAAGTAGTGGTAGCCACCACGCGGCCAGAAACCATGCTCGCAGACACTGCGGTCGCCGTTCATCCTGAGGACGAGCGGTACACAGATCTTGTCGGCAAGACCGTGACGTTGCCTCTTGTCGGCAGACAGATACCCGTGGTTGCCGACGACATTCTCGTCGACAGGGAGTTCGGTTCAGGGGTGGTGAAGGTCACGCCAGGGCATGATTTCAACGATTTCGAGACGGGACTACGCCACAAACTGCCCATGATAAGCATGCTTGACTCCTGGGCGAGAACAACCGACGTGTGCGGGAAATACGCAGGAGTGGACAGGTTCGAAGCCAGAAAAATGGTGCTCGCAGACCTCGAAGCGGAGGGCCTCCTGAGAAAAACGGAGCGCCATTCGCTTTCCATCGGAAAGTGCCAGCGCTGCGAAACCATCGTCGAGCCGATGCTGAGCGACCAGTGGTTCGTCCGGACGAAACCACTTGCAGAACCGGCCGTTGCGGCGGTTGAAGACGGCCGCGTTCGCATAATTCCGGAATCACACACGAAGACGTATTTCCACTGGATGCGGAACATTCAGGATTGGTGTATCAGCCGCCAGCTGTGGTGGGGGCACCAGATTCCCGCGTGGTACTGCCGGGACTGCGGTCACGTGAATGTCAGCCGTGAGGACGTGACTGCGTGCGCCGCGTGCGGCAGCGGCGAGGTGGTTCGGGATGAGGACGTTCTCGACACGTGGTTCAGTTCCGCGCTGTGGCCATTCTCTACCCTCGGTTGGCCTGACGACACGCCGGCGTTGAAAACGTTCTACCCCACCAACGTCATGGAAACAGGGTACGACATCCTCTTCTTCTGGGTCGCCAGGATGATGATGATGGGGATGAAGTTCATGGGCGAGCCACCGTTCAGAACGGTGTACCTGCACGGAATGGTTCTGGACAAACACGGCCAGAAGATGAGCAAGGTCAAAGGGAACGTGGTGGACCCGCTCGATGTGACGCAGGAAGTGGGTGCAGACAGCCTGAGGTTCTACCTTGCGGTGATGTCGGGGCAGGAACGAAGCCTGCGTTTCGATATGGAACGAGTCGTTGGGTACAGGAATTTCATCAACAAAGTGTGGAACGCTGCCCGGTTCGCGCTGAATCACATCAGCGAGCTTCCTTCCGAGCCTTTTTCCCCGGGAACGCTCGCCCTTTCTCTTGCGGATAGATGGATCCTCAGCAGACTCGCGAAAACCGTTTCGCGCGTTTCCGGCGCCCTTGAAGAGTTTCGATTCGATATAGCTGCCGACACGCTGTACCATTTCTTCTGGCACGAGTTCTGTGACTGGTATATCGAGATGGTCAAGGCGCCGCTTGCTGACGACACACACACGGAAAGAAAACATGCAGCAATGCGAGTACTTGCACATGCGCTTGACGTAAGCCTGCGCCTGCTCCACCCATTCATGCCTTATGTCACCGAGGAACTCTGGCAGAAACTACCCGTGCCACGGCATAGTGTATCGATGAACGGAGCGACAGACACGATCGTGCTGGCGTCCTTTCCCGTGCCGGATACCGAAGCGCGGGACGAACAGGCGGAACGGGAAATGGCCGCGATACAGGAAATGGTAACTGCGATCCGGACGATAAGAAGCGAAACGCGTGTCCCACCGGCCGCGAAGATAGCAGTCGTCGTCCGCGCGGATGGTTTCGTACGCACTGTGTTGGAGCGACACGCCTCTTATGTGACGGACCTTGCACGTGTGGAATCACTCACCGTTTCGGGCGATGCCTCACGCCCAAAGGCGTCCGCCACGGCCGTTGTTCAGGGAGCAGCCATATATGTTCCGCTGGAGGGTCTTGTAGACTTTGAGCAGGAGAAACAACAACTTGCAAAGGAAATTACACGAATCGAATCGTACGTGGCGGCGACGCGAAAGAAACTGGAAAACGAAAGCTTTGTGAGCCGGGCGCCAGCGGAGATCGTTCAAACCGAACGCGAGAAAATTGCGGCGGCGGAGGCATCACTTGAACGATTGCGGGATACACTGGTATCCATGGCGTGAACTGCGCCCGCGCACGTGTAACTTTGGCGCTGAAACCAGGACTCAGCGAAAATCCCCAACAGAGGGCGACGGAAAATGCCGAATGAAACCGCACCCCGTTACGCGGACCCGCTCGTTACGCGGTACGCCAGTCCGGAGATGGCCAGTATCTTCGCCGACCTCACACGGTTCAAACAATGGCGCCGCCTGTGGATCGCACTCGCCGAAGCGGAGAGAGAGCTGGGGCTCCCGATCAGCGAAGAACAGCTCGCTGAAATGAGGGCTCACGCCGAAGACATAGATATCGCGCGCGCGGACGAACTGGAACGCAAACTTCGTCACGACGTCATGGCGCACGTGCACACATTCGGCGAGCAATGCCCGGGTGCCCGACCGATCATTCACCTGGGAGCCACAAGTTGTTATGTCACAGACAATAGCGAGCTCTGGCAGATTCGTGAAGGACTCAAACTTCTCCGGGCTCGGATCGTCGGGCTCATCGCGAACGTCGCAGATTTCGCACGTACGTGGAGAGCTCAGCCCGCGCTTGGGTACACCCATTTCCAACCGGCTCAACTCACCACGGTCGGGAAAAGGGCGACACTGTGGCTGCACGATTTCGTGGAGGATCTCCTCGAAATCGAATATCGACTCGACAGGCTCGCGTTTCGCGGGTTGAAGGGAACAACCGGCACGCAGGCAAGTTTCCTCGAACTGTTCGACGGAGACCACGCACGGGTGAGGGAACTGGAAGCCCGTGTGGCAAAGAAGATGGGTTTTGAACGCGTGGCACCCGTCACCGGGCAGACGTATTCCCGCAAGCAGGATTGGCAGGTCCTGCAGGCGCTTTCCGGCGTTGCCCAGAGCGTCCACAAGTTCGCCAATGATATACGCCTGCTCCAGCACCTCAAGGAGATCGAAGAGCCATTCGGGTCTTCGCAGATAGGTTCGTCCGCCATGGCCTACAAGAGGAACCCGATGCGCAGCGAGCGGGCAACCGGCCTCGCCCGCTGGGTTGTCAACGTTGTCCAGAATGCATCGATGACCGCATCGGAGCAATGGTTCGAGCGCACGCTTGATGACTCAGCAAATCGTCGGTTGGCGATACCTCATGCCTTCCTGGGTGCCGATGCCCTGCTCATACTCACGACAAACATCGCGAAGGGTCTTGTCGTCTACCCGGCGATGATCGAACAGCACATCCGCCAGGAACTGCCCTTCATGGCCACGGAGAACCTCCTTATGGCGGCCGTTCGGGCGGGTGGCGACAGGCAGCTGCTTCACGAGACAATGCGTGTTCATTCGCAGGCTGCGGGAGACACGGTGAAGGCCGGTGGCAGGAATGATCTTCTGGAACGCCTCGCAGGCGACCCGGGCTTCCCCCTGGAAACCGCAGAGATCGCGCGGGAACTGGAGCCCATGCGTTTTGTCGGGCGCGCACCCGAACAGGTAGATGAGTATCTGAACGAGGTGGTGGCGCCAATCCTTGCGGCACGCGCGAGCCTGAAGCCCCCGGAAACCGAGGTCAAGGTGTGAGCGGAGAACTCTTCTCCAATCCTCGCGAAGACGCGACTCGGATCGTGCTGGCGGCGATATCAGCGGCGAACCCGAAAGAGGGCGTGAAACGCTCGTGCCGGATTGCCGGGAACGACGTTGCCGTCGGTACCTGGCACCGGCGCGCGGAGGACATTGGCCGGATCCTTGTCGTCGGTGCGGGCAAGGCTTCTGCACACATGGCGACAGCATTGGAGCAGGTGCTTGGAGACCGGATCACCAGCGGGATCGTGATCACAAAATACGGTCACGGAGTACCGCTCCGTCGCATCAGAGTGGCTGAAGCGGGACATCCTGTCCCTGACGAGCAGGGGGTGGAAGCAACGCTGGAGTTGATGCGACACGTCGAAGGCAGCACACCGGATGACGTAATATTCGTCCTCTTGTCCGGGGGTGCGTCATCCCTCCTGGTAGCTCCGGCGCAGGGGATTACCCTCGCGGACAAGAAAACGACAACCGCGGTGTTACTCTCGTGTGGAGCAACCATCCAGGAACTCAATTGTGTCCGCAAGCATCTCTCTCGTGTCAAAGGAGGGCAACTCCTCCGCGCGTGTGGAAGCGCTCAGGTGGTTTCGCTGATTCTTTCCGACGTGATCGGTGATCCGCTCGACGTGATCGCGTCCGGTCCAACCGTTCCGGATCCCACGACGTTCCGCGACGCGCTTGGTATTGTTGACCGACTTGGCATTCGGGGGTCGCTGCCTCCCCGCGTTGTCTCGCACCTCGAAGCCGGCGCCCGGGGCGAACACCCGGAGACGCCCAAACCGGACGAGGGGTCCTTTTCGACCAGCCATACTGCGCTGGTAGGGACGAACAGCATCGCGCTCAAGGGTGCGGCGTGCGAAGCGGAAAGACGAGGATACAGGTCACACATCCTCACCTCATCGTTGCGTGGCGAGGCGAGTGAGGCTGCAAAGGTGGTGTGCGCCCTGGCAGAAGGGGTTCCTGCGCGCGGGGGACCAACCGCCCTCATTCTGGGAGGGGAAACTACGGTGACACTCTCCCCGGATGCCGGGAAAGGCGGGAGAAATCAGGAGTTTGCCCTTTCTGCCGCTCGCGAAATCCGCGGACGAACCAATATCACCCTCGCCTCTGTCGGGACCGATGGCACGGACGGTCCGACCGATGCGGCCGGAGGGCTTGTGGACGGCGCGACATGGGAACGGGCGATTCGTTGCGGGTTCTCACCGGATGTTGCGTTGCAGCGGCACGACGCGTACCCCCTGCTGCGCGCAACGGGTGACCTCGTGATGACCGGTCCTACCGGAACGAACGTCATGGATGTGATTGTTGTCCTGGTTGTTCCCGACAAAAAACCTGCCGGCCAATCATCTGACCCCCGCACGAATAACACCGTCTCTGCAAATCAGCGGTGTTTCTAGTTTATCCGTACATCATTGTGCAAGAATGCGTTCCAGCTCAGGCCGTACAATAATCGCGGCGCGGTATCCTCCGAAGGTATCGCGCCGCGATTGCTTATCTATCATGAAGGGAACCGACCAGAGCCCGGCCGGTTCCTCGGTTTTTCCGGGTGGGCACCGAAGTGCCCGACCGCTTTATTCGTGCTTGATCTCGATCGTTTTCGGAAGCACTTCGGCCGTTTTCGGCACCGTGAGCTTCAGCAGACCGTTCCTGAACACCGCTTCGATCTTTTCAGCGTCTACGCCGTCGGGAAGCTCAAAGGTGCGAGAGAAGCTTCCGTACCTGCGCTCCAACCGATACACCCCGCGGCCTTCGTCCTTGTGCTCCGCTTTCGTTTCACCCGAGATAGAAAGCACGCCGTTCTCAACGGAAACCTTCACCGCGTCCTTTTCAATTCCAGGGAGCTCCACCGAGATTTCCCAGGCGTTGTCGGTTTCCACTACGTCCGCACGCGGATACCACTCAGCGTTCAGCGGAGCATCAAACGGCCAATCACTCGGCCAGCGCGCAAGTTCATCAGTAGGACGCCCGAACACCGGACGGGCGAAACCGGGAAAATATCTGACGAGTGTCATGGCAATGCCCTCCTTTTTCTTCCACATCTGCGTTGTGCGTTCGTTCTCGCTTCCGCAGGAGGTGTTTTGCAACTGACGTGCCAGTCCCTGCATTGAGATCTCCAGAATCCATACAAGATATGTAAAAACAGTATCTTACGATTTTCCGCAAGACCGAGCCTGGCAGTGCGCGGTGCGGTCGGAAGGGGTACGAACCACGATTGTATGCCAGAACGACACCACTCAGTTCCAGAATGACACGAAGAATGTCATTATGGCATCTTCACACGCGCCTGCGATGTCGTGTGATTATTCGCCCCCAAGAGTCAACGGTGGGACGAATGTGTGGCGCGGAAGGAATACAGACGCGCGTTTTTGAGGTGGAACCGCAGTTTTATTGTCTTCCCGGAGATTTCTGACAGGGATCGCCGATTCCTGAACGCAACTTCCGCTTCCACGCAGTCGACCGAGACGGGGATGCAATCCTGAGCGGAGTACCCGTATATGGTTTCTCCCTTTTCGTCAAGAATCTCCACCCGAACCTCTCCGTAATCAGAAACCGCGTTCAGGGAGAGGACGTCGCCGCCCAGAATCATCGGGCGCGTCGTGAGGTAACCGCCATCATAGCTCGCCGCAATCGACGCAAAACCGTCCAATCGAAGGGTCGCCAACCCGATTGACATGGTTCGACGGTCCTGATCGGGATCGATGCGAGGCTCAAACTCGCCTTTCACCTTGTTATGCCGCCTCGCAGTTCCCCGGTAGTATATGAACAGGCGGTCGCCAACCACGATTGGTGGAGCCCCGGTGAGCAGAATCTGGAATCTATCCCATTCCCCGACGTCGCCGATCGGGATCACAGGATCCGCGAACGGACGCATCCAGGTCTCGCCGTCACGGCTGGTAAGAAGCTGGAGCGTCTGAGTCTGACGGTACGCGTTGCGGTCAAAATGAGTCAGAAAACCGAGATACTGGTTGCCGTATACGAATCCGACGTTGTTGTAAAGGGTTTCCTCCTCGTTCAGAGACTGCAAAAAAGGACGCGGGGCCGTCCATCGAACGAAATCCTCACTGATACTGAGCGAGCGTGATATGCCGGTTCGCAGAAAGGCGACGTAGCGATTCCTCAGTGTGTCGATCATGAGACCCTGCGCGTCTCCAACCGGTCCCAGATCGTCCGACCCCGGTCGGGGGTGAAAATGGAACACCGGTTCAGGAGTGTGCACCCATGTGAGCCCGTCCGGAGAAGTCGCCGTGTAAATCCCGCTGAGCGGGCCATCCCAGTCATAACTCGACCATCCAAGCGCCTTGTACCGCCGGGCCGGGTCAGAATCCAGCGGATCCTTGAGCATGGATTCCCAGTGGTCCTGCCCATCGTGGTACGTTGCCGGGATCACGATGTTGTTCTCCGTCGAACCGAGAGCTTCGTGAAGGCCCAGAGCGGGCTTGTTCCAATGGATGCCATCATCCGAAATGGCATAACACTGAACGTGTCTGGAACCGGGCTCATAGAAACCAGCCATGTACCACGCCTTGAAGACCTTTTCCTCCGCGTCGTAAATGACTGACGCAGTCATCCCCGGATGTTTCTCCCACGGCGCGTCCTGTTTCAGAACGGGGTGGCGGCCATATTTGCTTGCCGTGTGGAAGTTCCGTGTAATGTTGCAGCGTTCCTCAACTTCGTTCAAATCGACAAAAAGGTGCGGTTGTGAGGTCAAAGTGGCAGGCATGTCAAAATCCTCGCTGCGGGTGGAATTCCGTTACCGGATATGAACAACGCGGAATCTCTCTCACAAACCAAGCTGGCGCCACGTCGCGCCGTTGGATTCGCGGGCATCGGGGAGGTACTTTTTCTTGACAACGGACAAATCCCGGCACGACTCAAAGGAGACGAAGATGTACGTCGGTTTGCTCACCGCACCCTTCGGGAAAGAACCCATTGACAGGGTGATCGCATTTGCGGCGGAAAACGGTTTCGCCGGTCTTGAGATAACGGCTGGCCCGGGTGCCCATATTGACACCACCCGTTTCAACGACAACGAGGCAGAACGCGTCAAAGAACTGATCGCGAAATCAAACCTGAAGATCTCCAGCCTCGCGTACTACGCGAACATATGCGATGGGCGGGCGGAAACGTCCGAACATTACCTCAGGGTGATTGATGCCGCGGCGATGCTGGGTACGGACGTCGTGTGCGGCATGGCCGGGATGCCGGTGCAGGGAAAATCGAAGGAAGACACGATCAAGGAGATCGTGCCGAAGGTGTACCGACCGATTCTTGACCACGCGGCTGAAAAAGGCATTAAAATCGCGATGGAAAACTGGTACGCGACCAACATCCAGCACCTCGGGCTCTGGGACCTCATCTTCGACGTTGTGCCGGACAAACACTTCGGGTTGAACTTTGACCCGTCCCATCTCATGTGGCAGGGGATAGACTATCTGGGAGCAGTGGATCGCTACCGGGATCGCATCTTCCATACCCACGCGAAGGATACAGAGGTCAAACAGCACGTGCTGAGACATGTCGGTTATCTTGCAGGAGGGTGGTGGCGGTATGTCATCCCCGGATTCGGCGAGATAGACTGGGGCGTCTACATCGAACGGCTGTACGCAATCGGTTACAAAGGCGTTCTTTCCATAGAACATGAGGACGGGGCTCAAGGGCGCGAAGAAGGCTTCATCAGGGGTCTTCGCCACCTCAAACAATGGGTCTGAGCCGGCAATCGTGATGTTTCGGAGAGGAGCACCAGGATGCTCCTCTCCTTGTTTTGTGACGCCAACTCTTCCTCATCAGTGAGGGGGCATGTATGCGTATCGCTGTCGTTGGAACAATCGTGTACGACGAAATTGTCACACACCGTGGCGATCGGAAGCAATCGTTCGGCGGAATCACCTACAACATAGCGGCGCTGGAATCTATCATCGATGAGGACACCCGGCTGGTTCCGATAGCTCAGGTGGGGTACGATCGCTACGAAGACGTGGTTCGCCTTTACTCGTCCTACCGGGGCGTAGTGATGGACGGCCTGCGCCGCATGCCCGACCGGAAAAATGCTCACGTGCAGCTGATCTACAGGAGCGTCACCGAGCGAACGGAGAGCATGCAGAACGTACCCCTTCCGCTGGCGCCGGAACAGATCGAACTTGCCGCAAGCTGCGACGCAGTTCTGGTCAATTTCATTACTGGGAGAGAGCTCGAAGTCCAGTCTTTCCAACGGCTTGGGGCCCAGGCAAAATATCTGCATCTGGACATCCACAACAAGATAGCCGACTGGACGCCGGAAGGGCGACGGGTATTCGTCGGTCTTCCGGAATGGAGGGACTACGTTTCCCGCGCGACAACTGTCCAGATGAACGAGTTCGAGATCGAGCAGCTACTCGGTCGGCCCGTGAGAGGCACCAACGAGTACCTTACCGCTGCCGCCGAGGTCCTGAACGCAGGTCCGCAGGGGGTCATGATTACGCTCGGGCCGCTGGGTTCGGTCGTCGCGTACCGATCGGGTGATGCCGTGTACGGCACCGCGTGGCCCGCTGCAAACCTCGGCGAAGTGCTGGACACGACAGGATGTGGCGATTCATTTTCCGCGGGGTTCGTGTGGTCCTACCTCCACAGGAACGATGTGCTCTGGGCCAACGCGGCCGCCAACATCGTGGGCGACGTGAACTGCATCACCCCGGGAATCGGCAATCTGACGAAGGCGCGCGAGATGGATGCGCTTGTACCGGAAGCGTTTGGAGAACTTGCGAAGAAGCTTGCTGCAGGCTGGAAGGGCGAACGCCTGGTCTGACAGGTGTCGGGCCACATCGGATCGGCATTTGGCATAAGAGAGGACGCGGTACGCCGCGCCCTCTCTTTTCTTCTCTTCAGTTGCCTCTGGGACGATCTTACCGGCCCTCACCGGCCGTCCACAGCTCGCGGATGGCGTACGCCGCCGCTTTCGGCTTTCGCTCGATGTCGAAGAGCCCGTATGCGCAACGGTACTCGTAAGCCCAGAGAAAACGCCGATGGAGGTCGTAGTCGGCAAACACCCAGATGAATCCGCCGATGATGTCGGGTTGCTCCATGAAGCCCTTCCAGAGCGCGGTCAGTTTCGCCGTCTGATAGTTCTCCCCCGGTGGGTAGTCCTGCGCAAGCCCGCGCACCGTCCACTCACCAAACTCAGCCGCGAGGATCGGCTTGCCGGGAATCTCCTCCCGCAGTTTCTGCATCTTGGCTTTCATCAGTTCGACGATTTTCGGTGCACCTGATACGTGGGGCACCGGGTTACCGACGTACACATTCACGGCGCTGATATCTGTCTCGCAGAGGACGGCATCACCCGGCCATTCATTACTCGCTTCTACTACCGGGCGCGTGGGATCAAGCTTTTTGGCCAGCGCGACAAGCTCCTTGTTTCCCTCGATGGTCTGATTGGCCAGAGCAACCACCTCTGCGTCGTCGGACTTTGCTTTCACAAGGTTTTCGTTGCTGACACTCCACATGAATACACTCGCGTGGTTCTTCAGCGCACGGATTATCTCGGTAAGCTGCCGTTTCGCAGCGTCGAGGGCGTCCGCATTGTCCGTCTCAACGAGAGGTCGTCCCCATTGCCAAAGGGGGTTTTCCACCATGCACACGATCCCACGTTCGTCACATAGCTCGTACAGCCTCCGATGGTTGGGGTAATGCTGCCGAATCGCGTTCCCCCCGAGCCACTTGATGAGGTCCACATCCTCAGAGATCTGCGCTTCCGTATGCGTAGGCGTGTGAATGGTTCCGCCGGCGTACTGCTCGTGACGGTTCACACCCTTGACAAGAAACGGCTCGCCGTTCAGGAGCAGGCGCGTCCCCTCAATCCTGAACGTGCGCAAGCCAATCCTGTGGCTCCATTCATCCGTTGTGCCACCGTCTTCCACCAGTTTCACGCGAAGCGCGTAGAGGTTAGGTTCGGCGGGAGACCACAACAGCGCCCCGTCCAGACCGAATGTGAACGCGGCTCTGGCGATTCCCGCGGCGAGTGTCACCGTTTGCGCCTTCCGCTCGGAGGGCAGAGGGACAGGCTTACCTGCCGGGTCGTCGAGTTCGATCTCGATCCGACGGGTCGTCATTTCGCCCGCCTCGCACGCAACTTCGACTGTCACCCCCATGTCGACATGGGAGCCGTTGACATCCGTAACGACGGTGACGTCATCAATGTAGGTTGTGTCGGTTGCTCGGAGGGAAACATCCCGGTAAAGGCCCCCGTGGTTCCACCAGCCGAACTGGCCGCCCGGTGAGCGAAACGGTTTTGGTATGTTGTCACATATGACCGCGATGAGATTGCGTTCTCCGAATTTGAGGAAACGGTGGACCGGAATACTGAACGGGTTGTACCCGCCCTCGTGTTCTCCCGCCAATTCGCCGTTTACGTACAGCGCCACTCGATAATTCGCTCCTTCGGATACGAACTCCACGCGTTTGTTTTGCCACCCGCGGGGGATGTGAACAGTGCGACGATACCAACCGTGTCCTTCGTAACTCCAAAGGTCACGGATCGCGGCGTTCCAGCTGTTCGGCACGGTGATATCCAGCCACCGGCTGTCGTCGTAATCCGGCTTGATCCATCCCCTCGCCGCACCTGCGGTAACCGGCGTAAGATCGGGATTCTTCGGGTCAAAATCAGAGTCGAGCCACCGCTGGTCTGCACTGATTGCGTCAAACGCGGGGCAGAACTTCCACAGACCATTCAACGAGACGTGCGGGCGCATCAATTCCCTTCCCCGGTCCACATCTTGCGGACCGCGTACGCGGCTTCTTTGGGCCTGCGGTGGTAATCGAACAATCCGTACGCGCAGCGGTACTCGTACACCCAGAGAAACCGTCGGTGGACATCGTAATCAGCGAAACACCAGATGAACCCTCCGATGAAGTTATCCTGTTCCCTCATCGTCTCCCAGAAAAGCCGGATTTTCTCGGCTTGGAAGACTTCTCCCGGGAAGTAATCCGTTCTGACTCCCCGGACACACCAGCTTCCCCATTCCCCGGCAAGGATGGGCTTATCAGGATGATCCTTCCGCAGTGCTTCGAATTTCTCCCTAATCCGTTCTGCCACAACGGGAAGAACGCTTACATGCGGAGCGGAACCGACGTACACGTTGACGCACGGGAGGTCAGTATGCTCATGAACCGGGTCGCCAGGCCAGCAGTTGCTTACCTCGACCACCGGGCGCGTTGGATCCAGCTCGTGCGCAAGCTTCACGAGTTCGATGTTCCCGTCCGCAGTCATTCTGGCCAGCGAAACGGCCTGCGGGTCATTCGAGCGCGGAACGACGAGGCATTCATTGCTCACGCTCCACATAAACACGCTCGCGTGGTTCTTCCTTGCTTTAATCAACTCGCGCAACTGCCCTTTCGCATCCGCAAGCGCATCGGGGTTGTCCGTTTGAACAAGGGGCCTTCCCCATTGATAGAACGGCAGTTCGACAAGTTGGAGAACTCCTCGTTCGTCAGAAAGTTCGTACCGACGCCGGTGCGCGGGAACGTGGGAACGGAATGCGTTCCCACCAATCCATTTCAGGAGATCCAGGTCCCGTCCCAGTGCCGCCTCGTTGTGGGAGTGGTGCGCCACCGGGTAATCCTCGTAGGTGTTTACGCCCTTCACAAGCAGCGGCTTACCGTTCAGCAGCAACCGCGGACCATCCACTCTGAACTCGCGGAGCCCTATCCGGTGAGACCACCAGTCCCGCGGTTCTCCAGATTCGGTATCCACGAGGGTGAGGTCCAGCTGGTAGAGATGGGGAGTCTCCGGGCTCCACAAACGCGCGGAAGGGACGCTGAAGCGAAACCGCGCCCGGCCTTCCTCCAGGGGTGCGTCGTATACAACGCGGGAGACGCCCGCGGCAACCGGGACGGAGTCGCCCGCCGGGTCTCTCAAGCGAAGGGCAACGCTGCGCTGAGGAAAAATCGGTTCGTTGGAACGCACCTCAACATCGACCGTCATCTCCACATCATCTGGTGCGACCCTGGTTACCACCGTAACGTCGTCGATATAGGTAGGGTCAGTCAGTCGGAGGCACACATCCCGATACAGCCCGCCTTCGTTCCACCAGTCGAACTGCCCGCCAGGGCAGCGATTCGACTTTGGAACATTGTCACATTCGATCGCGATGGTATTGACCTGGCCGAACTTCAGGAGCCTGTGAACAGGAAATCCGAACGGAGTGTATCCGCCGAAATGTTCTCCCGCGAAAGAGCCGTTGATGTACAGCGCGGTGCGATAATTGGCCCCTTCCGAAAAGAACTCCACGCGTTTGCCTTCCCATTCGGTCGGTATGAGTACTTTTCGGCGGTACCAACCATGCCCTTCATAGCTCCACAGGTCCTCGAACGCAGCATTCCAGCTGCTGGGGACAGGTGAATCCAGCCACCCCGAATCGTCAAATTCCTCTTTGATCCAGCCGATTGCCATTCCTTCTTTCGGCGTTATTTCGAAGTTCGCAGGATCGAAATCCGGGTCCATCCACTTCTGATCCCCGCTCACCTCGTCGAACGCAGGGTAGAACTTCCAGCGACCGTTAAGACTGAGCTCTTTTCTCAAGGTGTCTCGCTCCCTTTATTTGAGCAACGTCGAGGGTACATTCCCTCACGAAACGGGATACCTGCCGAACTCGTACGCCGCTTCATACGTCGCGACGATGTTTTCGGGCGGAACGTTCGCCTGAATGTTGTGCACCTGGCAGAAGACAAATCCTCCGCCCGGGGCGAAAATCCGGATACGCTCCCGAACCTGCGCTCGAACTTCGTCCGGGGTTCCATACGTCAGTACCCCCGCAACTTCCGCACCTCCACCCCAGAATGTGAGTTTTTCGCCAAAATCGCGCTTCAATCCTGCCGGTTCCATGCCCACCGCATTCGTCTGGACGGGATTCAGCGCCTCAACACCCTCATCAATCAGGTCGGGTAACAACGGGCGTATCCCACCGCAGGAATGGAGGAAAATTGCCACGTTCGGTGCTGTCTTCTTCGCCGTCTGGTAAACCGCTTTGTGCGCGGGATGGATGAAGCGGTGGTACATAGCAGGCGACATCTGCGGGCCCGCCTGGGTCCCAAGATCGTCGCCCATCTGAACGAGATCCAGGTACGGACCCACCATCTCCATGAAAAGTTTTACGTTATGAACGTTGGCGTCGGTCAGGCGTCCGATAATCTCGTCCGCGAGGTCGGGATCGCCGGCGAGGTCCTCCATGAACTGTCCCCACCCCCGCAACCCCTGTGCAGGTTCGAGAGCTCCGCCGCCAAAACCGGCCATGATCGCGAAGTCCGTGTTCTCGTGGAGCCATTGCGCCTTCTCCGCCGCGGCCTTGTACGAGCCTTCATTCGCGTACCCGGGTTTCCAGTCTCCAAGATCCGCAACGCTCCGCGCGTAATCGAGAGGGTGATTTGCTGGCCCGCCGTCAAAATACAGCGCGCTTTTCGGCATGACAGCCCATACGCCCCGTTCGTTCCTCATCTGCCAGCCGCCATTGCCGTCGGGTTCGGGGTTGAAGGATTCCTCCGCTTCGCACAAAGAGCCGTCAGGGAGGACCCAGGGCTTCCATTTGCCGCCAAAGCGCGATTCAAACTCGCGAGTTCTCTCGGGATCGGACACCGGGGAAAGACTCCGAGAAAGCGATACCACGTCGAGATGAAATCGCTCCATGGCCCAGCTTTCGGGTTCACAGAGCTGTTGGCCCCAGTCGTAAAGGCGAGTCGTTCCTCCCCGAATTCCCAGAAAAACCTTCAAACGGTTGTACGCAATCGCCATGATATTGGTGGAACCCATTCCGCCGAGATCGATGGGGACTCTGTCGGGTTCACTGTGGGAAAGGGCGTGCCGGACGCGTTCGCGAGCCGTCATAGCTGGGTGTCTCCCTGTTGTAAGAGGCCGTTGAAGCAAAGTCTAGTGAAATTACGACCGGCCTCGAACGGACGGGAAGGCTCCGTCGGGGATTTCTGGGAAAATACCCGTGTGCCGGTGAGTGCGGCGTCTTCACTCTCGAGCGGACGTTTAGTATCTTCAGAAAACACCGACGTGAACTAAGGGTTAGCTCCCGGGCGCACGTCGGGCGGTTTATGCTTTTTCGAAAACCGCGCCGCGATTGACCTTCTCGCAACTCCCCGGTTCGTCCGGGCGCATGGCCCGCGTTTCCGGTATACGAGGAGTGAAGAACTGTGGGTTTGACGGGATCTTTCCGGGGCCTCAGCATCACGGAGATGCTGCAGCTCATCCGGATGTCAAAAAAGACGGGGGCCTTGCGAATCACGCTCGTCGACAATACGCGACACACAATCTATTTCCGCGCCGGGCAGGTAATAGGCGTCGAATGTGGAAGGGACAGCCTGATACCGTTCTTGCTCGAACGGGGTCTCCTCTCGAATGATGACCTAAACGCCGCAATATCTCAGCAGAAATCCTTCTCTCGAAAAACACCTCTCGAGCAGATCCTTCTGGACTCAGGGGCAGTGACAAGGAACGACCTGGTCGAGGCGCTCACCTCGCATGCGGAAGAGACCATTGGAGCGCTCATTCAGGAGCGTAGCGGCACCATTTCCTTCGAGGACGGCGCAGAACCTCAACTCAAACTGGAAATTGCGCTCGACATTCACAACCTGTTGATGGCGGCCTCGGTAAAGGCGGATGAAGCGTTGCGGGACCGTACGCTTCCGTACGTTCCGACTGACGTCTACGCACATTCAAGCGAGGGAAGAACCGCGTTCGCAGAGAAAACGATGCGGTTGTGGGTAGACCATTGGCGCGTGTTTCTGGCAATCGACGGGAATCGTACCCTGCGTGCCATATCGGAAAAGATTCAGGTGGCACCAGATGAGTTGATGAAAGGTATTGCCGCCCTGCTGACTCTGGGGTACATCGAACCGGCTGCCGGAGGGAGCGCTCGCCGGATCGCCCTGGTCGTTGACGAAAGCGCCATGGTGCAGAAGCTTGTCCAGATGGCACTCGCGGAAGAGGACATCGAAATCGAAAGCGTAAGCGATGCAGACTCCGCACACCGTGTGCTCGCGGAGCGAACGCCCGATGTCATTCTCATAAACGTTGCGTTGCCCCCGACGAGTGGGTACCGGTTGTGCCGGCAATTGCGCGGCCCGGATTCGCCTTGCAACAGTGTGCCTGTCATTCTGCTGAGCGCTCGAGATACGCCGCAGGATGAAAAGCTCGCAATCCACGCGGGAGCGACAGCGTTCGTCTCCCTGCCGTTCACGCCGGAATCGCTGCGCAATACCGTAAGAAGTGTGCTTTCGTGAAGTTCCGGACGGAGGTTGTTCTTCGCGCCACCGGACTGGCTGTTGTTACGGAGTCGATCGCTCCGCGTTGACAGAAGGAGGCCACCATGTCTCTCCCGGAAAGTCCACACAACCGGGACCTGGATGTGTGGCTACGGGACATGACCGCGGGCATCGCTACTACGATTCTGGCGGAAGTGTCAGAGGACCGAATTCTGGCGGAAATGGAAGCACAGGCCGGAGTGAGCGATGGGACCGTCGTTCGCTGGTTGCCGCGCGTGCAGGGCCAATTGCACGGCGCCGGTATGCAGTCCCTCAACAGCGGCGATGCCTGCGCGGAGGTCGTTGATCGGTACCGATTCCGGCGCCCCGTGCCGGAAGACCAGGGACGGGCTGTTCTTCTTTTCCTTGCGTCGCTGTTCGGGTTTTCCGATCCGTCAGAATAGAGCAGGGGATGAACCGGTTCCACGGACTGTTCTCGGAAGGTCGCGTCTCTCCCCTTTTTGTATTGGAGTGCAACAAGTTATCGTCTTCCGTTATGCGCGAACGTGAACACTGATCTTTCCCAGTATCCGTGTGCGTGGCTGACCGAGGAACAGAAAAATGCCAGAAGAACGGCGCCTGCTTGTTGTCGATGACGAAGAAGTGATCACATGGGCCATTTCCCAGGCGCTCACTCGTCCGGGAGAGATGCGCGTGGTGACCGCCCACAGTGGAGAAGAAGCACTGGAATTGATGGCGAAAGAGCCCTTTGATCTTATCGTCACAGACATCCGAATGAAAGGCATGACAGGCCTCGAACTGCTTTCGAGAATCCGCGAGACATATCCCGGATCCGGCGTGATCGTGATGACGGCGTATGGCTCACCGGAAGCGAAACGAGAGGCGACGGAACGGGGATCCCTTTTCTACCTCGACAAGACGTTCGAACTGGAGGAGTTCCGGAGCGTTGTGCGGAAGGCTCTGGAACAGGTGGACCGCGGGAGGGCTGCCGTTGGTAAGGGGGAACAGGAGGGTTTCAGCGGCCTTATCGGCAATCTGAAACTGATCGACATGGTGCAGTTGCATTGCCTTGCGCGAAATACAGTGATGCTGGAAGTGCATGCAGAAAAAGTCAACGGCCGGGTGGGATTCGTCGACGGGGAAATTGTGTTCGCGGAGACAAGCGCAGGAGCCGGAGGACGGACAGCGTTTATCGACATACTGAGCTGGAATTCGGGGCACTTCGAGAACATCGACGAAGCGCCCGCAGAACAGAACATCGACGAAAGCTGGGAGTCGTTGCTCATTGAGGCCACAGCGCTCATGGAAAACACTGCCGGTGAGCCGGATGTCCCTGCTTCGGGTGGAGCCGATTCGGCAGAATTCGAAACACCCGCGGACATTCACACCATCGTCGAAGACCTGGTCTACACGGATGGCATCGTCGGCGCCGTAGTTGCCGGCGATACTGGAATTGTGGTTGACAGCGCGTTCGACGGTTGGGATGGCGATGACAACGGCATTGCCGAAATGGCCAGTTGCATGGCCCGAATCTCCCGCGTTCGGTTCGTGGTTGAGGGAGAGACGCAGCGGAGCCACGTCATAATACAGTTCGACCGCAAGAGAGTCATCGCACAGGAAGTTGGCGAACTCGGCATTTTCCTGTTGGTAATCAGTTCAGGTGCCGGTGTGCTCGCACAGCATCTTTCCGCGACCGACACAGCAGCAAAAAAGCTGGCGAGGCTTCTTTGAAACCCGTTTTCAGCATTTAACTTAAGGAAAGTGAGTTCTGGTTCCAGCGTGGCATGTGAAACCGGCGCGAACCAGCAATCAACGTGCCGCAGGAACGGGCTCCGTTGACTTACCCCCCTCGTTTGTGTACATCTCTTTTCGTAAGAACAGCATCTGATCAAGCCCCTTCGCAGCGATGTGAAGGGCAACATGGCAAACGGGTTATCGTACTGAATCTGGCGTTCCGGAGGAGTTCCCATGAAAAAGGTCTTGCAGGAGCTTGGTGAAGTTGAGGGTATTGTGGGGAGTCTGATCGTGGACGCCGACGGGATCCCCATCGTGGAATGTCTCGACGCGGACAGTGAACTCGTGGCCGCAACGTGCGTTCAGATAGTCAATTCGGTTCGTGACGCCCTGGCCAAACTCGAAGAAGACAGACTCGTGCAGGCGCTCATAGAACCCGCTGAGGGCAAGATATTCCTCCGCGAGATTCCGGACGTAGGAACACTCGTGGCGGTCTCGGAAAAGAACGTGAACGTAGGGTTGATCCGGCTGGCTCTTTCAAGTGCAAGCGAAAAGATTCGTGCATACAGGGAGGCACTCTGATCCGCAGATGTGCGAGAAAAAGACCGTTTCGCGCCACCTCCGGTGGGAATCACCCGCTTCTTCAGATGTTGGCCGGAAGCGTTGCGAAGATCATGAATCGGAATGCCGGGAGTCATGAATGCCGACCATAGATTACGCAAACAAAGAGATTAGTTGCAAAATTGTCTACTACGGTCCCGGGTTATGCGGGAAGACAACTAATCTCCAGTTGATCCACCGCGACGTCCCGGGAATCAACAAAACGAACCTGGTTTCCCTGGCAACCGAGAAAGACCGGACCCTCTTTTTCGACTTCCTGCCCGTAACCCTCGGTGAAATCAAAGGATTCAAGATCAGGTTCCAGTTGTACACGGTCCCGGGTCAGGTGTACTACAATGCCACACGGAAACTTGTCCTGAGCGGCGTGGACGGGATTGTATATGTAGTGGATTCACAACGGAGCAAACTTCAGGAAAACCTGGATATGATGCAGAATCTCCGCGAGAATCTCGCGGAATACCGCATGGATCTCGCCGCGATACCCATGGTTCTGCAATACAACAAACGTGACCTGCCCGGCATCGTTCCCGTGGATGAGCTTCAGCGCGCGATGAACCCTCGCGGTCTTCCGTGGTTTGAGGCGGTGGCTGTACAGGGTATCGGAGTCAAAGAGACGCTGAAGGCTATTGCCACGCTTACGTTATCACGGATCGGAAAAAGAACCCAGGCCGCCCCTCGAGATGGCAGTGCGGCAGGCCCCTCCCACACTACCGACACAAGTCAGCCGAAACGCTCGATATTCCGGAAAACGAACCCATGACAATCCGCTCCAGCATCGTCCCTCGTCCGGCATCAATGCGTTTGGATGCAAGGATTTCCTGGCCTGTGAGCAAGCTGAGGCATTAGGGAGGATACACTCCATGGGTGGAGGTGGTGTAGTCATTTATGACGAGCAGCTCACCCGGATCAACTCGTTGATCGGGCATCTGCTCAAAGAGTCCGACGCGAAATGCGCACTTCTTGTCGGCAAGGATGGCAGAACGATCGCCAGACAGGGCTTCACAAGGACCATCGACACGGACCAGCTGGGGGCACTCGTGGCCGGTGCATTTTCGGCTTCCAAAGCGGTGGCGGAATTGATCGGCGAACCCGAGTTCTCAACTCTTTTTCACCAGGGGAAACACGAAAGCATTCAGATTCACCTGCTGGATCCGCGAACTCTTCTGGTCGTTACTTTCGATGAAAGAACCACTGTCGGGATGGTACGCCTTGTAACCAAAGCTGTAAGCGGCAGTTTGAGGGAGATTCTTCAGGCTGTCTACGATAATCCTGATGTGGAAGAGATCGGAACGCCCGAGGAAATCGCAAGCACGTTCGACGAAGTTTTCGGAGATTCGGAGCCCAGGAGTGGTTCGGAACAACCCTAGTACACGCTTGATCGAAGGGTTCTGCCCCAGGAAATCACCATGAGACATCCGGAGCACCTCAGAACGCCGCCCTGCAATCCCAGACTGCCTGTCCTTTTCAATCTCCTGCTCTTCTGTTCTGCAATTTTCGTGACGACGCCTGATTCCGTCGTCCACGCCGCGTGGGCGGTGTACGGTGACAGCTGGACTTCCGCCACGCAGGCCCAGGAACAGGTTACGCGCGTCAACCGGGTTCTCGGGGACCAGCAGGCCAGTTATGAACGTGCTACCGTCCAGGGGCGAACGTACTGGCGCGTCCGGATCGGCGTCTACGCAACGCGAAACGAAGCGCTCGAAGCGAGAAGGAGAGCGGCCGCCGCCGGAGTGAAGGAACCCTGGATGCGGGAGGTTCCCGACGCAGAACTTGCAGCGCAGACGCTGTCTCCCACCCCTTCGGAAACCGCGTACGCCGACTCATTGCGCGCGGACTCGCTTCGCAAGGTGTTCATGGATTCGCTGGCGAGAGTCACAAGGCGAAGGATCGACAGCCTCGGCACCGCTGCGCAGCGCCAGACGATGGACATCATCGAGCAGATGCGTCTCCAGATCACGCAGGAGCTCGTGGAACGAGTTGAGCGTGAGCAGGCGCGCGACCGCTCCTCGTACGTCACCACGGCTGAACAATCACAGATGACCAATGCCCTTCTTGACGAAATGAACAGCCGCTTCGACGTCCTCAAGGACAGCCTTCGGACAGACGGCGCCATGAGAGACGCGCGGGGCGCGCTGTTGCCCCGGATAAGCGGCTATGTTGCCGCCACAGGGGTTGCTGTACACGATCGGCCGGCCGGGGCGGGTATCAATACGAGTGCGGAGGTTACCATCCCACATGCGCAGGCTCGGTTCGAGTGGTCGAACGACAGAGGTGGGGTCGTGCTTGATGTCCGTACAGTGGGCAGCCTCACCACGGAGTTGCATCAGGCATTCGTTACGTGGTCTTTCGGGGGGAATGGGAGGGCGAGCCGTTCTATCGGGCTTGGCCTTTACGAGATGCCGTACGGTCTCGAGCCTTCGTTCACATCGGACCTGTTGACGTGCTTCCCAAGCCAGGTGAGCACAGCCATCCCGTCGCCTGCCCGCGGGCTTCTTCTCGTTCCGCA
Source organism: Candidatus Latescibacterota bacterium (assembly GCA_022706085.1). Lineage (GTDB taxonomy): Bacteria > Latescibacterota > MWCZ01 > MWCZ01 > MWCZ01 > MWCZ01. The sequence continues at coordinate 350,737 of JAKJDF010000004.1, forward strand.
CGACGGCGAGCGTGTTACGCTGTCGGTCTTCCCGTTCGGGCTCTGGGACGAGGGAAACCAGAGAGGCATGCTTCTGCTGGCTCTGCATAACGACGCCACGAGGTTCGAACTTACCGCCGGCGGGGAACGGGTGCGGTACCAGAACGAAGCTGCCCCGAGGCGGTACGAATTCGCCGGCATGGCCGATGTGGTGGCGGAATGGAAAGGTGCAAAGTGGACACTCGGCGCGGAAGCGAACATGGAGAGGAGACGTCAACCCGTTTCCGACGTATCCCTCGTGAACCGAAGGCAGGTGGACACGTGGGGCGGACTTGCGCTGGTACATCGGCGTTTCAGCGAAGGGTGGGGATGGACCCTGCGAGGCGACTTCACCACGCAGATAACAACATGGACGAATCTGGCCGCGACGGCACCACCAAGAGAACCCTTGGCTAGGAATTGGACGGTGACAAGTGGTCCCATCTTTTTCCCGGGGGACAGGCTTCGCGCGCGGATTAATTACACGTTTGCTCTTCAGGAAGAGCGTGCTGTCGGAACGTACGCCCTTGCGCGAAGCCATCAACATCGCTTCGAGTTCGGACTCAGCCACGTGTTCTGACCCCCGCACAATGCCCTGCAGGTGCACAACAGACTTCCCCAATCGCACGCGTCGTTCATCCTTCCCGCGGGCCGCTATGTTGACCGTGCCCGCGTATGCTGCTATCTTTTTCGCATGTTCTGGCACCGGTGCGAACATTTGGCCGGTTGCCCGTTTCAACCCATCACAACCGAGGTGCTCACATCGTCCTAATGCGAAAGCCCAAACCGATGGCTCCGGTGCAGAAAAACGAGGACCGCACGCGGGTAAACCAGCATATCAGGGTCCCTGAGGTACGGCTTGTCGGAGCTGACGGCGAACAGATCGGAATTGTCAACACTCGTGAGGCGCTCCGGATGGCGGAGGAACAGGGATACGATCTGGTGGAGGTCGCCCCCAACGCAGTACCGCCGGTATGCCGCCTCATGGATTACGGGAAATTCCGATATGAGCAGCAAAAGAAAACCCGGGCAATCACGAAAAACCGCGGCGGAGAACAGAAGGAAATCCAGATGAGGCCGAACATCGATCTGAACGACTATCAGACGAAGTTACGGCACGCGAAGGAGTTCCTGGCAGGTGGCGACAGGGTCAAGCTGACTGTGCGATTCCGCGGTCGAGAACTCGCTCACCGCGATATCGGGCGGGACCTTCTTGAGCGGTTCGCGAAAGACCTTGCGGGAGACGGCCGCATCGAAGGGGGCGTTTTCGAAGAAGGTCGCAACACGAGTCTCAATGTGGTCCCTTCTCGATCTGGTGGCGGCGGAGCGGCTCCCGCTCCAGCTTCTCTCGCCTGATAAGTTCTTGACGCCAACTCGACATACGAGAAAAAACCGAGCCATCCGTGTTATCGTACGGATGGCTCGTTCTCTTTCGCTTCGTGGCCGCAGGATTCACGCCATGTGAACTTCGACGTTGTCGGCAACAGCACCCAGTATTGTGAAGTCGGTCCGACACGTCTGAAGTATCGTTGCGGGAACCAGCGTGTTGACGCGCCCATGCGCGGCAAACCGGGCGATGAATCGCTGCCAGCTGTCCTTCCCGAACGCTCCATCCAACCAGAAACTGCGGTGCTTGGCTCGTACAATCTGCGCGGGACCGATGGTGTTCGCCTTCGGAGGAACCCAGGACCAATCGCCCCCAAAGCTGTGGAGCGCGTTCTGCATGATAGTCATCGGATGGAGTTCCACCAGCCTCGGACCAGCCTTCATGTATGCATCGAGGTCGTTACCGAACTCGAAACCGAGATGCGGTTCCCAGAAGGCGATGTGACCACACCAGCCTACGCCGCCGTACACCACGTCCACCTCCCCTTCGTCTTCAATCATTTTCCCGTAGTTCTTGATGACCGCCTTCGTGGGAAAGTGAATGTTCTTTTCGCTCGGGCGAAGGTTCTTGTGGATTCGGCCATAGAAACTTTCCATCATCGCACGCTGGAAAGACCCTTCCCAGTCTGCGGGCGCGGTGTTCCCCTCGGCATCGGCGTATTCATCCATGTTGAAGGAAACGACGTGATCCAGTGATAATCGCATCGAGTTAATGATTTCTGCCGCAATGGGATACTGGCCCATAGGCCCCACGGGAAAAATCGCCACGAATTTCCTTCCCTCGTCGCGGGCCTTCTTGATTCGCTGCACGATATCGAGAGCGAACGCGAGATTGAGATCTGCGATGTTTTCGATGATTCGGACGCGGAATTCCGGGTTCGGGTGTCTGGTAAGGTCCTTTTTTTTGATGGCCCGGACGCGCGCGCATTCCGCCGCGTCCTGGAAAGGAATGAACTTGGCGAGGCTCAACGTGAAGGCTGACATGACGCACTCCTTTCGTTTTGAAGGCTGCACCGTATGCCGGAAACGTTATCGAAAGGATAGCCAACGCACCAGGGAGGAAAAAGAGGCGCCTGGTTGTTTTGCTCCTCCGGCGGGCTATCCGTAAGTTATGTATACTCTCTCTATCTGAACGAAGGTTCAGTTTTGGCGGGGTGGAATCAAATATGTCTGCGCTCGTGCTGGCAAGCGTTCTCAGTTATCTCCTGGGTGCAATTCCTACCGCGATCATCGTCGGCAAGCTGTTGCGCGGGATTGATGTCCGCAACTACGGCAGCCGCAACGCGGGGGCAACGAATGTCTGGCGCGTGCTCGGTGCGGGGCCTGCACTTTTTGTTCTGGCAATTGACGCCCTGAAAGGCGCCGGGGCGGTGCTTCTGATAGCCCGGATCGCCAGCGACTGCTGCCCGTGGGATCCCCTGACGACACAGGTTATCTGCGGCATGATGGCCGTGGTCGGCCACATCTGGACGGTTTTTGCGGGGTTCCGCGGGGGAAAAGGCGTTGGGACCGGTGCGGGCGTCTTCGCGGCGTTGGCCCCGTGGTGCGTCCTGATCGCGCTGGTTTCGTTTGTTGCTGTGGTGGCCCTTACAAGGTACATCTCTGCAGGGTCGATAACCGCGGCGTTCGTTCTGGCAGCAGGTCTGATTGTCCAGCGTGTTTTTTTCCCTGAATCGCTGCCCGTACCGGTAGTCGTGATCGGGTGTGCCGTCGCTGCGGTGGTAATCATCAAGCACCGCACGAACATCCAGCGCCTTGTCAACGGCACCGAGAATCGCTTCGGCAAACCCGCGTCGGCTACTCTTGCGGGAAAAGAGGGGCACCGTCCGTGAATGTTGTCGTGATGCGGGCCGGCAGCTGGGGAAGCGTCCTTTCAGGGCTTCTGGCGAAAAATGGGCACAGAGTCAGCCTGATCGCCCCACACGAGACATTGCGCGCGGAACTCCTGATGTACCGCGAGAACCGGAAGGCGCTCCCCGGGGTACGGATTCCTGACGCAGTGACGATTCTTTCTGCGCCGGATGACGTGCTCGAAAGCGCGGATATGGTGGTGTTTCCCGGTCCGTGTGAATTGATGCGCGATATGGCGCGTTCAGTGAAATCTGCCAACTGGAGCGGAAAACTGGTCGTCACGGCAGCCAAGGGCATCGAGCAGGGTTCTTTAAAACGGATGTCCGAGCTTCTCGCGGAGGAGCTTCCCGAAGTCCCTCCGGAGGAAATCGTGGCGCTGTCGGGTCCAAGTTTTGCCCGATTTGTCGGCCTGGGGCACCCGACGACGGTTGTTGCGGCGGCGCGGTCGGAGAAAGCCGCAGTAGCTGCTCAGCGGGCCTTCATGAGTAGCACATTCCGCGTGTATTGCTCGCCCGATTCCCTCGGAGTGGAACTTGGTGGCGCACTGAAAAACGTGATCGCAATCGCCGCCGGCATGTCGGACGGGCTCGGGTTTGGCGACAACACCCGCGCCGCGTTGATGACACGCGGGCTCGCTGAGATCACCCGGCTCGGAGTGGCTATGGGTGCGCAACTACCGACCTTCCTCGGCCTTTCCGGCGTAGGAGACCTCGTGCTCACGTGTTCCAGCCGGGAAAGCCGAAACCACTTCGTAGGTGAACAGGTCGGAAAGGGCCGAACGCTGAAAGAGGTGCTCCAGAGCATGGTCACCGTCGCGGAAGGAGTGAAGACTGCGCCCGCCGCGATCGGTATGGCGGAGAAATGGGGCGTAGAAATGCCGATAGCGAGCCAGGTGAACGCGGTCCTTTTCGATGAAAAGAAACCACAGGATGCGGTCAATGCGCTGATGATGCGTGACCCGAAACCCGAACACTGGAGCTGAATCCATCCGCAGGACGTCTGTTCGTCCTGCAACCCGAGGTGAAAATGCTCAAACGCAGATTCACGCGCCTTTACTGGCGTATTGGTGAAGTCGCAGAAATAACCGGAATCTCCCAGCAGACGTTGCGGGCCTGGGAGCAGGAACTGGCCATATTGCGTCCGCGGCGCGATGCGAGCGGTGTAAGGGTGTACCGGGAACGAGATTTCCGCATCGTGCTTGTTCTGCAACAGCTCATCGAGAAGGAAAAATGGTCGGTTTCCGACGTGAAAGAGCTTCTGGTGGCCGCACCCGATGAAATTCGGACCATGATCAACGCGGTGCCCCCGGAAGCGCTGGAGGGTACACCCGAGGAGAATGAACCGTCGACAGCCACGCGCACGGTTGAAAAGCCGGGGGTAGCTGCGCCATCCCGCGAGCCTGAGAACGAGGAGCCCGGGCAGGCGGGGGTTCCGCTCGCAGAAGCCGCTGCGTCGCGGGACGCCGAACAGGACGTGCCAAGAGCTAAGGCTGAAGAACCAGGCTCCGTCGGCAGTGAAGCTGTCGAGCCTCCCGCCGTTGATGCCACAGCATACCTGCCTGCGGAAACGGAAGAACCCGAACTCGCGGACAAGTCTCTACCAGTGCCTCCGCTGGCGGAGGAACCATCGACCGTCGTTCACGCCGCCGAAGCGGGAGAGACGGCGGAACCGGTGTCGAGCGAGATGTCCATCGAAGAACACGCTCTTCCCGCCGAAGGTGTACCGGAAACCGAAGAGACATGGCAGGACACCGGAATCCCTGCCTTTGCCACGGGCACTCACGGCGAACCGGAATCCGAACCGGTGGAGGCTCCTTCTGCCGCCGAGCCTGTCGTTGAGCCTTCAGACGGAGACATCAATCTCGTCGCTTCCGCACCACCGACTGAGGGCGAGGGACTGGAACCCGTGGAGGCCGAAGATGCCACACCCGGGGTTCCGGTCGCAGCCGATCTGATGGAGCAATCGGTGTCGCCAGCGGACGAAATCGCCGCGGCTGAGGATGTGTCACCCACCGCAGACGTGGGTTACCACCCAGAAGAAGAGGGTCGCGAACAGGTTCTCGCTGCGACGAAACAGAACGAGCCGTCCGCCTGCGGGGAAGAAACCACCGAAGAGACAGCGGGCGAGCCGACACCGGGGGAGGCCAAGGAAGAAAACGGCATGGCGACGCCGGTCTCGTTACCCGTTGAAGAGAAGGGCGAGGCCTCTTCGCAGGAGGAGGCGCGAACGGCGGCGCTGCGCGAAGTCTCTCTTCTGGCTTCTGAGTCGCAGCGGGAGCCGGAATTCGAGGAATCGGGAGAGGAAGAGCGCCTGAATCAGCCAGGCCTTCCCGAGGTTGCTGCCGAAGAAAGCGAACCGTCCGCCGCTGTCCAACCATGGGACGGGGTACCTGTGACCGCCGTTGCTGAAACGCCGCCCTCCACGTCGGTTCCGGAACCCGAACCACTCCCTTCGGCAACTGCGATAACCTGGGAAGCGGAGAGTGAGATTCCGGCGGAGGCTGCCGAAACGGCAGCGCAGATCGCTGAGGGCGTTTCCGTGCAAGCACCAGAAAACGAAGGTGCTGACAAGACGCGGGATGCCGTTGCCAATATGGCGTTCCCGCAGGAGCAACCTGAACACGCGCCTGAAACGAGGGCTCCTTCTGTGGCCAGTGCGGCACACGAAACAGTACCGCGCGCGGCCGACATCGAGGAAGAAACCGCAGCCTCAACGTTCGTCGCCATGCCGACGCAAACAGGAACCGAGCTCCGCGCGGACGGGGAGATCGAACCACCGCTCCCGGAAAGGCGAGAGGTTTTCGAGCTCATCGCCTCGGAAGCGGCGCCAGTCCCGGAGACTCTTCCCAAATCGGTCGTCGAGGAACTCCGCGCGTTGCGCGAAGAGCTGGCGGCCATCGCCGAGATCGTGAGAATGCTGGTTGACCCGTCTCCGGAAACCACCGACGCAGCGACGGATGCCAGCGGCGAACGGGCACTCGCTGCCTGCTCATCCGGAGATGAAAAGTCTCCGGATGCTTAGCGAGGTTTGAGGGGGGTGGAATGGGAAGGAAATCCGTGAAGTCCCTACCACGGATTGCCCGGGAAGTATCTCGCCCCGCGGAACAGTCACCCGCTCAGTTGCCGGGGCTACGCCTCCTGAGTTCGTTTCTGCAGTACATCACGGCGGAGCGCGGCCTTTCCCAGAATACGCAGGCTGCCTACCGAAGGGACCTGGACCGTTACGTGCGTTTTCTGGAAACGGAACGCGGGGGAATGACTCCCCGAACAGCAACCAGGGAGGACGTGTCATCTTTTTTCTCCTGGTTGCGGGGCAAGAATCTCGCGCCGAGCAGCATCGCTCGAACGATGTCCGCTGTGCGCGTTTTTCACAGGTTTCTCCAAAACGAAGGTGTAGTGGAATCCAACCCGACCGGCACCCTCGACACGCCAAAACTTGAGCGAAATCTTCCCGAGGTTCTCAGTCGAAACGAGATCGAACGTCTGCTGAACGCACCCGACCCGGTTACTCCACTCGGCCTTCGCGACCGCGCGATGCTGGAATGCGCGTATGCAACCGGCCTCCGCGTAAGTGAGCTGATTTCCATCGACATGCGCAACCTGTTTTTCAGCGAAGGTTTCATCCGTGTAACCGGAAAAGGGAACAAGGAACGCCTTGTCCCCATCGGACGGAAAGCGGTAGAGTACATCAGCGCTTACGTTGCGACCGCTCGCAACGCGGTTGCAAAACCCGAGTCGGGCAACGTACTCTTTTTGAACTGGAGAGGCAGGCCTCTAACGAGGATGGCCTTCTGGCAGATGCTCAAGCATTACTGCCGGAAGACCGGCATCACGAAAACCGTCAGCCCGCATACGTTGCGACATTCGTTCGCCACGCACCTGCTTGAGGGCGGAGCGGACCTCCGGGCGGTCCAGGAAATGCTTGGACACAGTTCCATCGCAACCACCCAGATATACACGCATGTAGACCGGGAGCATCTGAAGGCAATGCACCGCCGATTCCATCCGCGTGGTTGAAACCACGGCGCGCGGTTATGGGCTCCGCATATCGTAACCGGCGTCAAAACGGAGTGCAATATGCGAGAATCGTTTTCAATCCCTCTCATAATTCTCTTCGGTTTTCTCCTTCTCGCGTGCGCGACTGAAACCTGCGCCGCCGGTACCCTCGGCCAGCTTGACGAACAGCGCCTGAGGCAGACAGTGGATTCGCTGTACGGGTCACCGTATCGATACGGGGGCAGATCGCGGGAAGGTTTCGATTGTTCCGGTTTTGTCGGGACAGTCTTCCAGGACCAAGGCATAGAACTCCCGCGCAGCTCAAGGGAGATGTACCGGGTGGGAGACCCGGTCAAAAGAAACCAGCTCGCCGTCGGTGACCTGGTTTTTTTCAGAACGCGGGGAAGAAGACGCGGGGTCAGCCACGTGGGAATCGTCAACGGGCCCGATTCATTCGTGCACGCGAACACGAGACGAGGCGTCATCACGGAGAGACTGACGGACCCCTACTGGAAGGCTCGGTACGTCGGCGCGCGGCGGGTGGCTACTCCTGTCAGTCCACCTCCTGCTCAGGAGCTTGCCGAAGACAGCTATCCGTTCAACACCTCGTCACTCGTCAATATCCCCACGATCGCACTATGCCCCGGGAAAGGACTTTCTGCGCTGAGTTTTGCAACTGGACTTCGCGGGAATGTCGCCATCAGCCCGGAGTTCACCTTCATGAATCGCCTTCAGGCAGGCGCTTCCGTGCGCCTCCGAAGGGCAGTCGGCACGGGTACGCCTTCGATTGCCGTGCCGAGTATCAGGGCAAAGCTTCGCATCAACGAACAGGTCGGGCAAATACCCGGCTTTGCGATCGGGTTCGACTCGGGGAAAGACGAACTAACCTATTCCGCAGCGTCTGGTGATTCCGTAGCTTCCTCGCCCCGCAGGGGGTTGTTCGCGGTGGGAAGCGGAACACTCGTCTACCCCAGGAGCTTTTTCCTGGGACGTGGGACGGGACACGCCGGCGCGAGCCTTTCATCATTTGCGGGCAACGGCATCAAGCGGAACCTTTCCTTTTTCATGGGGGTAGACCAGCAGCTTCTCCAGCGCATGACGCTCCTCGGGGAAATTGACAACATCATGGGAGTGGGCGGTTGGCGAGCCAACGTCGGTGCCCGTTTCAGCATCACTGATGACGCTGTGCTCGAATACGCGGTGCTCCACATGGCCGGAGACAACATCCGCCCCGACAAAGTCCTCAAGTTCAGTTTCAGCGTGCCCTATTGATCTCTTCCCCGTCACCCCTGCGTTTTTTCCTTTTGTGCAACTCGGGCGCACGTCGCCCGTCGAGGCGGTTGTACATCAATGAAAGTCGCGGCTTTTCACCATCTCGGGCCTGGCGGTAACACGCGGCATCCATAACCGGCGTGCAATGAGGTGGGTAATACCACTCCTCGATTGAATCTCTCCTGTAACACCCAGAAATGACGCAGTCTTGGCAAGAATTCGGTGACGCTGGTAGATGTCTTTCCAGATGATCAGGTTCGCATGGCCCGTCTCATCTTCGAGCGTCATGAAGGTCACACCGTTGGCATTTCCCGGACGTTGCCTGCAGATGACGAGACCGGCGTACCTGACCAGAGAACGATCTCGAAGCGCACGGATTTCGGAGGCACTCAGTATCCCCTGAGCGGAGAGCACAGACCTGAGCGCCAGCAGGGGATGCGCCCGTGTGCTATGCCCGGACGCTCGGTAATCCCACGCGGTTTTGTCCGCTTCAGACAGAAGTTCAAAAACCGGTTCCGGGTCGGGTTCTGCCACGGCAAGAGGCAGTGTGTCGGTACGTGAGACTCCCTTGACACGCCACACTGCCTGACGTCGGTGTCGTTCGAGACTCTCAAACCCTCCCGCCTGTGCGAGAGAACGCAGAACCCCCTCATCAAGACTGGTGCGCCTGACAAAATCATCGATATCAGAAAAAGGGCCGTTGATACGCGCGTTCTGAATCGCTTCTGCATCCTTCTTCCCGAGCCCGTTCACATACCTGAGCCCCATTCGAACTGCAAATTCCCCACCAGGCAAGGGTTCCAGCGTGCAATCCCATGAGCTCCACGACACATCCACAGGCCTGACGGACACGCCGTGCCGTATGGCGTCCTGAACCAGTGTTGCGGGGCTGTAGAAACCCATCGGCTGTGCATTCAGGATGGAACAGAGAAACTCTGCGGGATAGTGGCACCTCAACCATGCAGACGCGTAGGAAATCAACGCGAAACTCGCACTGTGGGATTCCGGAAAACCGTACTCACCAAATCCCTTGATCTGCTCGAAAACCCGCTCGGCAAAGGCTTTGTCAATCCCTTTTTCCCTCATCCGATTCACAAGACGATCGTGGTGTCGTTCCAGGCCGCCCTTTTTCTTCCATGCGGCCATGTCACGCCGCAACTGGTCCGCCTCCCCGGGGGAATAGTCAGCCGCCACCATTGCCAGTTTCATCACCTGTTCCTGGAACAGGGGGATGCCAAGCGTCCTCTGAAGCACGGGTTCAAGGCAGGGATGAGGGTAGATGACTGCCTCTTCGCCATTGCGGCGCCGCAGGTACGGGTGCACCATCCCGCCGGTAATCGGGCCCGGCCGAATGATGGCTATCTCGATTACGAGATCGTAGTAGTTCCGGGGACGCAGACGCGGAAGCATCGCCTGCTGCGCACGGCTTTCTATCTGAAACACGCCGACAGTATCACCCTGGCCGATCATGTCGAAGGTTGACCGATCATCCGGCGGTATCGTCGCCATGGAGAGATTCACACCCCGGTGGGATGCCAGCAAACGAAAACAGATGTCCAGTTGTGTCAGAGCTCCGAGCCCGAGAAGATCGAGTTTGAACAGGCCCAGCGCCTCCACATCGTCTTTATCCCACTGAATTACGGTGCGCTTCTCCATAGTAGCGTTTTCGACCGGAACAATATCGAGAATCTCCTCCGCGCCGAGCAGGAAGCCACCGGGATGAATGGACAGGTGCCGGGGCATCCCGATGATCTCGTTCGAGATGGTCAGAAGGTGCCGGTGCAGTGGCTGATCGGGATCCAGGCCGGCGTCACGCAAGGCTGTGTCGGTGAGGTCACCGTACGATGACGTAAGTTTCGCCAGACGGTCACACGCACTCTCCGCCATTCCGAGCACTTTGCCAACTTCTCGAATCGCCCGTTTTGCCCTGTACCGTACTACGTTTGCTACCATGGCTGCTCTGGATCGCCCGTATTCGTCATAGACGTGTTGAATAACCTCTTCTCTGCGCTCATGCATAATGTCGAGATCGATGTCAGGCGGCTCTGCGCGCTCACGGCTGATGAACCGCTCGAAAAGAAGCCCCATACGCACCGGGTCTATTGCAGTGATACCGAGACAGAAGCAGACGGCGGAGTTTGCGGCCGATCCGCGCCCCTGGCAGAGAATTCCTTCGCGCCGGCAGTACCGGACAATCTCCCACATCGTTACAAAGTAGCCGGTGTATTTGAGTTCCGTGATAAGACTCAGTTCTTTCTCCACTTGCAGAGTTACTTCATCAGGAATGCCGTCGGGATAACGCTGGGCTGCCCCTTCGTACGTGATTTTTCTCAACCACTCTTCGCCCGTCATACCGTTGGGCAGTTGGCCCGAAGGGTAACGGTAGGCAATCTCGCGCATGCTGAATGCGCAGGAATCAGCCACGGCGCACGTTCGTTCAAGGGATTCCAGATCGTCGCGGTAGAGGCGCCTCATTCGCACAGGTGATTTCAGGTCGTACTCGGCGTTCGGTTTCAGCCGCCTTCCTGCTGAGGAAAGCGTCACTCCATGCCGGATACACGTCATTACATCCTGCAACGGGCGGCGCGACACTTCGTGGTAAAGCACTTCCGGTACCGCAAGCGTCGGCAGGTCGTACTTTCGCGCACGAAGACGCAGAAGCGCTTCCTTTGCAGCATCATCAGCCCTCCGATGGCGGGAGATGATCACATGGAGGTGGTCATGAAAGGCTTCTTTGAGTTGGCGGGCTGCAGTATCGGAATCCTCCTTCCGCAGAAGCAGGCTTCGGTCCCCACCCCAGAGCGCAAGCAGGCCATCTGAATGCGAGCAGACCTCCTCCCACGAGACCTTGCTCTCCCCCTTTGGCGAGCGCATCCTGCCCGCGCTGATGAGGCGGCACAGGTTCGAATAGCCTTTCCGTGTGCGGCAGAGAAGAATAATCGTTGAACCGTCATCCAGCGAGACCTCGGACCCGATTATGAGCCGTGCTCCAGTGGATTCCGCTGTCAGAAGAGCCTGTACTGCACCATACACACCGTCCCTGTCGGTGAGAGCAATCGCATGCAATCCAAATGTTGCGGCCTGCTCTACCAGTTCCGATGGGTGCGACGCCCCCTCAAGGAACGAGAAATTGCTTTTGCACCAGAGAGCTGCATACGACACTATTCAACCTCTCCCTGGATGAACCAGTCGGCGCGGGCATAGTCATAATAAACCCACAACAGGCGCCCTTCGTTCGTCAGTATGAACCGGTACTCCCGCACGGTCTTTTTCGACCACCAGTCGCCAGAAATACGGTATTCTCCCACCACGCGATTACCCGATTGACGGTATTCGTCGGGAAGGCGCTGCGGCACTGCGTAAATACGCCGCATGTAAGGAAATTCCTCGGATACATCGCAAGGATTCGGAACGGGGACGGAGCGGGCGATATTCCAGTGGAACGACCGTTCCGGCAGATACTCATCGGCAAGATGAGCTGTCACAACGGCGTCATCGCCGAATGCCGCGCGGATACGTGCAAGCGCCCGTTCGCCGGCGGCGCGATTGCGAGGCTCCGGCATGTCGAACAGGTCTCTTTTTACCGTGTAGGCAGGTGATGACTGAGCGGAAAGCACAATTTCCTCAACTGCCGAGGGAGGAGGTTCCGCCTCAATACGGAGATGCACAAGCTCCATAAGTCGCTGGATGTTGCCTGTGGGGTTACTCGGAGTAACTTCTGACGAATACGGCAGGCCGGTATCAAGTGTGCAGGTCCAGTGGATACTCCGTATGAGTTCTCCTTTTTTCTCCACTTCGCCTGCAAGCGCCGTAAGCATCTTCTCCAGAAACCGACAAAGCCGCTGAGTGTCACGTTCCGGTGTATCGAATATCATACGCCGCTCATGAAGCGGCTTTTCCGCATCTGCCTGAAGAGGCTGCCAGAGATCTCCGCAGGCGCTTTTATAGAGGCGAAAAACTTGCTCGCCGTACCGCAGGCGTAAGCCATACACAGGCAGGCGAAGGAGGTCCTCTACGGTGTTTATGCCAAGCAGGCTGAGTTCCTGAGCAGTGTCGGGGAGCAACCCGAAAGCGTTGAGTGACACCGCGAGCGCCGCCTTTCGCTCGTGTTCCGGGGATGCAAAAACGCTTTCCCCTTTCCGTGTTTTCGCCGCGGCGTACGTACCGAATCGAGTGAAGCCCACCGCGATTGAACTGGTAAACCCCTCCGACCGAGTCGCCTTCCACACTTCCTTCGACCATGCGGTTTCCGCGCCAAACAGCCCGGTGAGACCGCCTGCATTCAGGTAGAACACCCCCGGCTCGCCGGCGTCCGGTTCCACGTCCGGCGTAAACGCTCTCATACGCCGTGAAAGCAGGGCGATACAACCGGCAATGTCTTCGGGCGAAACCGTTCCGGCGTGAAGCTGCGGAGCCAGCCCGAGGGCGGCGGCATACCGCATACCGGGTCGTACCCCCGCTCTCCGTGCTGCAGGGTTCAGGTAAAGGATTTCCGCCTGCGGTGCATCCCGCGCAATAACGGCGACAGGCTTGCCCGACCACTCGGGACACCTGACGCACAGTATCTGCAGAGGCAAATCCGCAATCCATACACATGCCAGCCGGAACACGGCAACATAACCTCATTCTGCGTCAGGATGCTTTACACAGTGCAATTGGAGCGGTAAATCTGCTATCCCTACGCATGCCAGCCGGAACACCACGAAACTCCCTGTGAACCCACCCCGGCGCATGCTGTTTATCCTTGATCGCCTCAAGGCTGATACCGGCCGTTGCGTCGAATTTTCCCACGCGCCGCGCCTGGCTGCGCAGAGAGATAAGCGAACCGAGGGACGAAGCATGCACAGGCTTGCGCGTCAGGCACACCGTTGCCACGTTTTTGACATGAGAAAGCCGGACAATGCGCGAAAGGAGCGGCACAGGAATGCATACCGGCGAGGCATCGCTGAGATCAACCACCACAAGGCCGAACCCGCCTGAACGGATAAGCATATCCGCCGCACGGGGAGCGTCCGATACCTGAGAGAGCCGCACGACAATGAGAGCGGCAAGGTCTACGCCGTATGCAGCGGCATCGAGCGGAAAGAAGATATCCGACGATTTTCCGACCCATGCCGTCGGTTCGCCCGCACACTGAGCTTCCCGCACAAGCATCATGGCGCTGGAAAGCGCCGCCGGGTTCTCCCACGCGGAGATTTCCGTCAGCCGCCCGCGCAATTCTTCATACCGCCACTCAGACCTGTCGGCGTATATGTAGAGCGCAGAAGCCGATTTGATGGGGATCTTCCTGAGCATATCCTGCACTGCTGAGATCACCGCACACCTGCCGGGAGAGGTTCGAAGCGCACACAAGATACACGTAATAATACGGGTATTTTTGAGAATGTCAAGGCAGGCAATACCAGGGAATCGATCCATGCACACAACACAAAAAGCCGCACCTGAGCACATCTTCAGGCGCGGCCTTGTTCTTCTCCGGGCCGCATTTGACGTAGGGGCGACGCATGCGTCGCCCCTACCCAAAAAACACCGAATTTTTGGCATTTGTAGGGGCAGTTTGCCAACCTCCCCTGTCGGCAAACACCCATCGCGCGGTCGTTGAGCGTGCCGCCCGCGAGCGGCCTGTCGAAACGCCGCGTGGCGTTTTGAACAGGCAGGGGCGCCGTGCCGTTCGCCGCACGCAATGCAACCGTAGGGGCGGGCCCCCGTGCCCGCCCGTTTTCGCGGGCATCGGATTGCGGGCGACCACGGGGGGTCGCCCCTACCCTCCAACACCCACGGTAGGGCGGTTTATCCCCAAACCGCCGCGCACCACAAACACCCTGCCTGACCGGACTGCGCCTTGACGCGTGGTGGCTGAGCGTGCTGCCCGGCAGGGCAGCCTGTCGAAGCCCCGCGCGGCGTTTCGACAGGCTCAACGACCGCGCGCTCCTATCTGAGCAAGCTGCGCGTCAGCGCAGCAATACCATCCGCCTCGTCAGCACCCCCTGCGGGGCGGTCAGGCGGCAGACATACACCCCGCTGGCAACCTCACGGCCGTCGTTGTCCCGGCCATCCCCTAGTCCTCCTCCGTGTCCTCCGGTTCTGCATCGGCCCGGTTCAGACCCATCTCCGTCAACGCATCCTGTATCGCGCGCAGTTCGTCGTCCGTGATGCCCCAGATCTTTGCGGCGGCCGTGTCAATCTCCGCCTCAAGTGCCTCCACGGCGTCGGCATCACCCCGCGCGGCTGCGGCGTGGCAAAGGCAGGACAATTCCGCTACTTTGGCATGGTCGGCGTTTTTCTCGTCGAATCGGGGAACTCGGACGTTCTCCAGAACGTGAGTCGAGGTGGATGTTGACAGAACGTAGGAGGTCACTGCGAGAAGACTCGGATGGGAATTGAGCATCGATGCGAGGTAATGCCCTTCGTTTCTCGCTCGGAATGGAACCAGCATGAGTTTGTGATCTGGTAGTTGAACGCGCCCGTTGGACGGCTCCGACAATCCCGCCTGGAAGAAAGAGCTTTGCTCGCGCCACACCACCTTCCACTCCGCAAGCGTGTACTCCCCCACGTTGTACATGGTGTAAAAGGGATCGGTGGGTTTGAAATACTGACGGTACCCTGACCTCCCGCGAAGTGTTCCACGAACGGGCTTCTTCGGGTCACCTTCAAATCCTTTGAGGTAGTCGTATGTCTTCGGGTACTTCACCTTCATGACGGTTTCACGGATGCCCGTTCGCGTGACCGGGTCCTGCGCGAGGATGATGTGCGCGGATGGTTCGGCGTGCCAGCGTTTCACGTCCCGTCCGCGGAGAAGCGGGTACACGAGACCCGATTCGATAACCGTCTGCACGTGCTCCACCTTGATTTTCCCGACGTCGTGCAAGTTTTCGATGAGCAGGTCGCCGTTCGGACGCCTCTCAAGGATGCGAACCCAGAACACGGAATTCAGCCAAGTGCAGCATCCCGCGTAGGCTTCGTAATCGCTTTTGCCGATGACCTTCAGTATTCCCCTCAGGGCGTGGCGGGGCGCGGTGAGCCACGGCGAATTCGGCTGTTCCGGGTCAACCGGCAACGCGGCGACCTGCAGGACGTTGACGAGGGAACGCGCTTCGGTCAGAGAAACATCCTGCGAGATGCGGGAGGGTCCGCGCCAGATGGCGTATTTGACGGGGTACTGGAAGGATTCACGTTGCTTCTCGCAGACGAACACCGCGGTGCGGTTGGTCGCGCCCTCAAACACCTGTATCGCGCTCAGGTCAGCCACGGCAAGGGGTTTGAGGTAGGTTGTCCGGGCATCGCGGGCAAACCGCAGGCGGCGGAAGCCGTCGCCCGCCCCCTGAGTTTTGAACACGCTCTGCGTGATGACGAACCCCAGCTTTCCGCCGTTGCGAAGGAACCTGTCCACGCCGCAGTACACGAACAGCATGGAAAGGTCCTTTTTGCCTCCGCCGTGTCTCCCTGCGGAGCCCGAAAGCGAGAACAGGCCGTATGCCTTCCAGAGCGGCTTCATCTTGTTGCGGTAGTCCTCCGGCAGGTTTTCCCAGTTGACCCACGGAGGATTGCCCGCCACGAAGTCCACGGTTCCGACGAAGAGCGGGGCGAAGGCGTTCTTGATGATGCGTGCCCAGATACCGTTGCGATCCTGCCGCTTCACCTCCAGCAACGAATCGTACAATTTCCTGTGGTGCTCGTGTTGCGTGGTGGGAACACCGTCAGCGGCGCAGCGTTGTGCGAACTCGCCAAAGGTGTAGCCGTTTTCAATGCACTGGTGCAGAGTGCGCGCGTAGGTATCGAACGTGCCGCGCTCTTTCAGAACTTCGTTGGGGATATTGAACTGGCCGACGGCGGTGGATACGGGGATGTAGTCGAATGCCGCGGCGGCGGTACTGAAGTCCTTCGGTGTCATGATGGAATCGCACAGGTAGACGGGCAGTTCGACGTTGTCCGCATGGCGCAAGAGGTCGCGGATGGCCATGAGGTAGTTCGTCCGCGCCGCCATGACGGCCAGCGGGTTCAGGTCGAACCCGATAATGTTGTTCAGCACTTTGCGGAGCAGTTCCTTCTCGTCGTAGCCGCATTCATACCGGTGTTGCGCGTACCACGCCTTCACCCGGTTCAGCGCCATCACAAGGAACGTTCCGGAACCGCAGGCCGGATCGAGCAGGCGCTTGTCGGGGTTGCCGTCGTACCCAAGCTCGTCCAGGACGAGGTCGGCGAGCCAGTCGGGCGTGTAATACTCGCCGAGGTCGTGGCGGACGGACTTCGGGAATAGCTGCTGGTAGAGCTGCTTGAGAAGGTCGCGCGATTCCGACGGCTCGACGCTGAGGGTGGTGGCGTCAAACTCCCTGAGTGCGGTCGTCATTCCGCGCACGGCCTGTTCGCTCCGTTCATCCCAGGCGTCGAGATACCAGGAGAACAGGTCACCCTCGAGGAAGTTGTGGATGCCGAGTTGCGACCAGATGCCGCCCTGTTCCAGGGTGCGTAACCGTTCGCGGAGGGCGGACGGGGTGGGTGCGCCGGCAATCTGTTCCAGCGTCGAGGTGCCAAGCGGAGAGAACGAGGCAACGATCTCCTCGGCGAGCAACTTGATGAACAGTGCGTAGTAGGTGTGCACCGCGAAAAGCAGTTCGGCGGGGTCGGCGTCGCGCACGCCGTAGTGCTCGGCCAGTCTGGCGATTTTCGCGTTCCTGCCGTAGATGTCGTACCCGCACACTTCGCCGAACAGAATCTGCCACTGGCGGAAGAAGGTCTGCGCTTTGGGGTTCTGAGTCTCGTGGATGAGGTCGTGGATGAGGCGGATGCCGTTCCGTGCGCTCTCCCCGTCTGATCCGAAACGTTCCGCGAGGTTCTGCGGGGTGAACGAAAGCCCCCGCGCACCCAGTGAGACCAGCGCACGGAGCAACCGCGTGACGGTGTAGGGCGTGACGGGCTGCGGCTCGACGATGACGGCGTCCCTGCCCGGCATGGTTACGAAGACGAATGTGTCTCCATCGCACCCGACGCCGAAGACCCGTTCTTTTTCGACGTGCTCTTCAACCTGCAGGCCGTGGAAACGGGTGAGGATTTGTTCGACAACCGCTTTCGTGCCGGGTGCGTCCCTGTTCTCGGTGATTTTACCCGAACCATGCGGGTCTTTGAACTCGATGACGACGTGGCCGTATTTAGAATCAACGCGGCCTCCCGCCAGACCGTATTCATGGCGGCCTTTGATTGTAAGCCCGGCTTCCTTCACGAAGCCGTCGATGAGGGAATTCACCTCGTGGCGCACGTCTTCTTCGGAATGCGCGTCCTTCGCTGCGGCCACCATGCGTTCCGCCATGCGGGCGGCGTGTTCGTCAATGAGGGCTTCTAGATTGGAGTGCATGCGCCACTGGCTCCGTCCGGGCGGGTCCTTGCCGGATCAACGATGCGCGAATGACAGATGGTACGATCGTGAACCGTATGTTCACACGGGTGCGAAAGTTATTCGGGGGGAGTCAGTTGTCAAGGGGGGTGAACGGGGAAGGCGGCTTTGTGGTGTGTGGGGGGGGGCCCCTCACCCGTTTTGTAGGGCGTCGTGCGCGTCGCGCACGCAGACCCCTGTGTCCGCCCGTGTTTGTTTTCGTGTTTGCGGCGGCGGGCGACCACGGGGCGGCGCCCCCACGGAAAAACCGGCGCGCCTTCGCGTTCTTCGCGTCTTCGCGTGCGCCATTCCATCGCCTCTCGAAAAAATCCTGGTGCAAATTTGCAAGTTCTTCACCAAAACCCTTGACACGAAGACGACGTTTTGCCATAGCTGGTGTGTGGGAGGCAGGAATCCGGGAGGTGGTATGGTCATCTCGATACCGCGCGTCGTCGCGTTGCTCCACCGCGCCACTCGATGACCGTATTCGGGCGCACCACACGCCGGTCGTCGAGTGACTCGCGAGCGCACGCGAGGGAGTTGTATCGAGACGCACCGGCGCCGTGGGTCGGGAACATCGCGATACCGCGCGTCGTCGCGTTGCTCCACCTCGCCACTCGATGACCGTGAACGGCGCGCTACTCCTCGCTCACGATCCTGTCCACCACGAGCTGGCGGAACTCCTTCGACAGGCTGGCGAAGTAGGCGCTGAAGCCGGTCACCCGGACGACGAGTTCGGGGTAGCGGGACGGGTCCTCGTGCGCTTCGAGAATCTGTTGTCTGTTCAGCACGTTGAGGTTGATCATCGTGCCGCCCATGTCAAAATGCGTCCGGATGAGCGCACCGATCTTCTCGCGGGTTGCATCCGTGTCGCCGATGCCGGGGTCCATGTCGAGCTGGAGCGGCGCGGTGTTGCCGTAGCCGCATTCCACCGATGCAACGGCACGGGAGAGTGCGGTCGGGGTGAGCGGCTTCGGCCATCCCGGGTCCGGGTTGGGACCGTGCGAGATCGGGGCGTGGGCGTGGCGGCCATTGGGCGTTGCCCCGACAGCCTTACCCATGGGGATTGTGCTGGCCCATGAAAAGAGGCCCGGGATCATGTTCCTGCCGCCCGGTGTGGGCTTTTCCTTGACAAGTTGGACGAAAAGTTCCGAGATCCGCCGCGCCCAGTCGTTCGCCCGCGCGCCGCTGGTGCCGAAATGTGGGACGGTTTTCAGCATCAGCCGCACGGGCTCGGCGTCCCGGTAATCTGAATCGAGCACCGCAAGCAACTCCGCCCACGAGAGGCGCTTTTCCTCTTCCACGCGTTGCTCTACCGCCGCGAATGAATCGGCCGTGGTGGCGATTGCGGCGCCATCCACGCACATGTTGTAGAACTCGACGCCCCCGTCGGAGACGTCGCGCCCCTTCTCCACGGGGCCGAAGCAGAAGAGATCGAGCACGAGTTCGGGGCTGACGTCTTTGTAGTGCGCAAGGTGAAAATCGATCCCCTCCGCAGTAACCTGAACTGCGCGGCGCAAATGTTTCTCGAACAGGCGCCAGAGCTCAGCAACCGAAGGCGTGATCGAGGAATCACTCATCATATCGTGAAGCGCGACATCAAACACTGCCGCGAAGTTGATCTTGACAATATCGTTCAGTGTGTATTCGCGCCCGGGCAGCGCGCACCAGTGGCAGCCACATTTCACCCGTTCCCGGGCGAGTTCAATCGGGTACCCGTCGCGGGCGAATCCGCGGTCCAGCGCATCGCTTCCCATCCAGAGTGGGCTGCCCGTCTTGTCCTCGAACAGGTAACGAACCGCCGTGTCATACAACCCCGCATCGATCTTGTTGTGCACGCGCACCGCGATATTGGACGGGATTCGCAGCAGATGGGCCGCCTCCAGCACGAGAAAGGAGACCCTGCTGGTAAGGTCCTTCGTACCAGATGGGTCGGGGCCCCCGACCTGCATGTAATGAGTTTCTTTGATGAGGAGCGACGCGAGATGCCAGACCGCCTCCTCATCAGTGAGTGCGCCCGTCGCGATGTCACGCTCGTAATACGGACGAAGGATTTCATCTATCTGCCCCAAAGCGCCGCTGTTGTTATACATGCAGGCGACCATCTCGAACCAGGCAATCCACTGGCACGCCTCGCGGAAGGTGACGGGTGGATTGTTGACCTGACGCTCGCAGATGGCGGCCATTTCCAGCAAATTCCGGCGCAGTTCCGGACGCGTTTCACCTTCCGCGGTTTTGCGGGCCGCATGGGCGTGGCGACCAATCCAGTTCTGCACCCCAAGGACGACATCCTCGAGCCCATCGTAGAACGCGGCGTCCGCAGGATGGTTGAGGTCGCGGTACCGGCGAACCTCCTCAAGCAACCCGCCCCAGCCGAGTTCGAGCCCGATCCGCACTTCCGGGCAGAAGTGCTGCGCGCCTCCTATGCCGGGAATGATGTTGTATCTTCGCTGGTCATCGTGAAGGTGGGAGTAGTCGAATTCGGGGTCGGGCGGCCAACCGAGCTTCCGGTACTCGGAAAAACTCAACATCCAACCACCGGCAAGCGAGCTCATGGGGTCGATATAGGTCGGGTGGCATTCGAGCAGGGCGCGAAAGTTCTCGCCGCACGCGCGCGGCCCGAAAAACGCGCCCGACGGATGATTCGGCTTCGGGGTGAAGCCCTGCCAGTCCGGCGGCAACGGGACGGACCCCTTGTCGTCCGTGTCTCGAGACCCGAGAGACTGTTTGAATCGCGTCTGTTCCAGCTTCCTGAGGCGCAGCGCTTCAATGCGATCCCGGTAAGTCAACGGTGTCCGCACACTGACCATGGCGGCATTCCCTTTCGTTCTCTACGCGGAGAGATGAACCCTTTCAACGATACGTTCTGCAGAAAGACAGTGCAATTGTACGCTCCCTCTTACGGGTTCATGCGCACGGAAGTCGTACCCCGGCCCCGAAAGGGTTGTTCTCTGGCACCGCGTCGGTACATTATTGCGGCACCCCGGAGGTATTGCGATGAAGTCACCCGAAGACACTGGAACGCCGCAAGCGGGAACAAGAAATACCGAAGCTTCCGACAAAGGGGCCAACCACGGCCGGCCCGCGTCGTTCGAAGATGACGTCCCTCTTGTTCTTGGCGGCCACAGCTTCATCGGCCAGCTCGGAAACGAACCGCGTCCGTCCGAGGATACGCAGTGCGCAATCGTTGAAGCGTGTCTGGACAACGGCATTTACTGGTTTGATACAACGCATCGCCCGGAGCGTGTCGCTCTGGGAAAGGCGCTCCATAAGCTTGGACGCAGAGATGAGGCCATCATCATCGCGTGGAATTTCTTCGACGACGTCGGTGTTGGGCCGGACGACAGACTCGATGGGGCAGCGCCATACCAGCGACATCATATCGCGCAGATGATGGGGCAACTCCAGACCACCTTAATTGACTGCCTCGTCGTTCACCCCGTCGCGGGCGGAGAGGCGGTCAACGCAGCGCAACTGGAACTTGCACTCGAATGGCAGAAAGATGGGTACGTGGGCATGCTTGGAACATGGGAGCCGGGCGAGGATGCCCTCGAACGCTTTGGAATGGAAAACCCGTACGATTTCATGGTGCGCCCTCTCAACGTGGCAACGCCGACCGCGGGTCCCGCATTCGCGGCGGCGAAGCGCCTTGGCTGGCACACCCTCGCCGCGTCCCCCTTCGTCCGTGGATGGCACCTTGACAGTCTCGTCGCGGCCGCCCGCATGTCGTGGCGTGGAAGCGAATCTGACCTGCGCCGCCGGCTCGCGGACCACATGTTGAGGTACTCGCTTTTTCACCCGAACGTTGATCGAGTGATCACCGCGATGCGGCGCGTCGAG
Source organism: Candidatus Latescibacterota bacterium (assembly GCA_022706085.1). GTDB lineage: Bacteria > Latescibacterota > MWCZ01 > MWCZ01 > MWCZ01 > MWCZ01. Next base: position 372,466 of record JAKJDF010000004.1, read on the forward strand.
TGGGTTACGGCTAACGTGGAAAGCGTTCGCAGGGGCCCTCTGACGACATCCGAACGGCAATGGCTTGACTCGATTTCGTCTTGAACCTGACGGCAGTATTGACCTCCAACAGACGAGGCACATCATGAAGTGCAGAGTTGTCAGTATGAACGAATGGCTCTACCCGGACATGGCGGCCGGAGTTTCACAGCCAAAAACCATCGTTCTGCACGCGGCAAGGGGAACGCGAACCGGTTTTCAGGTTCTCCTCAAACCTACGCCGACGGATGGGGAGTTCCGTGTCATTACCGAATCTGACGCCTCTGATGCCCCTGCACCCGATCTGTATCAGCTCGTTGACGTGATGGTGGAGCGGAATACTGGTCCAGTTGGCTTCATCGCGAAGGAAGGAGAATCTGCCGATGGATACACGACCCGCCTGGCGCCTTTCAGAGTATATGATGCAATGAAGCCGTTTTGCTCAGGCGCAACGAAGCGTAAGGAGGTGGAAGCACTTTTCGTGGTCTGGCGTATTCCGGAGGACGCGGAGCCGGGCACGTACACGAGCAGAATACGAGTGACAATAGGCAAGCAATCGCTCGCATTCCCCGTGAAATTGACCATACACGCCGCCACCGTCCGTGATCCAGGTACGTTCAGCCTCACAAACTGGTTCAGTCTGGATGCCATGGCATCCAGACACGGCATCACACCATGGACAGAAGCGCACTGGCGAATGATCCGGCGGTACGGCGAGCTGATGCGACGGGGTCGCCAGACGCATTTCTGGATACCGATGGGGTACATTGGTATCAAAGAGGGACCTGAAGGCCTCTTTTCGTTCGATTTCGGGAAAGTGGAGCGCCTCATCCGCACCTTTCTGAAGCTGGGGTTCACCGGCATTGAAGGCGGCCACGTGGCGGGACGCACGGAATTCCACGCGCCCAATTTCGTGCTTTCCACCAACGACAAAGTGAACGCGGTCTCCCGGGAGGGGTACAACTTCCTCGCGCAGTACCTGCCTGCCTGGCGGGATTTCCTCTGCCGCAACGACTGGCTCGACATCGTCGTCCAGCATGTCGGCGACGAACCAACCGAGAAATCGATGGCGGATTACCGCGTTATCTCCGGCATAGTACGGAAATTCATGCCAGGCACGCCGATCATCGACGCGGTGGAGCTTTCTGAACTCGCGGGCGCAGTAGATATCTGGGTGCCCAAGGATGACTACTACGAGAAACACCGCGACGAGTTCGAGTTCTTCCGGCGCCACGGCGACACAATCTGGTGCTATACCTGTTGCTTCCCGGGCGGGTATTACATGAACCGCCTGCTCGATATGCCGCTTCTTCGCACGCGTTACATTCAGTGGGGCTGTTTCAAATACGATCTCCCCGGGTTCCTCCACTGGGGCCTCAACCACTATCGCCACGATCAGGACCCGTTCGAATCCAACTGCCCGGACCACGGCGGAGGAAACAACCTTCCGCCGGGCGACACTCACAACGTGTACCCTGGGGACGACGGCCCCTGGGGCAGCGTACGACTGGAAGCGCAGGCCGCGGGAATTGAGGACTACGAGCTGTTACGGCAACTGAAGGAAACAAACCCGGAGGCAGCCCTGAAGATCCTGTCTTCGTGCTTCCGGGGGTTCAGGGATGCGGACGAGAACCCGCAGCGTTTCGCCGCGGCCCATCTCAATCTTCTCAAGGCCGTCTCGGTCGCAACGGATTGACACGCCTCCTCTGGAAGAGGTTGATGCGGACCAAACGGAAAGCGACACGTCCCTGTACGCAAAGGCTCTCACGTGAACCATGATAAAGCGGTCCTGCGCGATCTCGCACGGCGCTATGTGGAGGTGTGTTCGCGGCCGGAACAGGACATCCGGCGCGCGTTGTGGAGAACGCACAACAGCCTCAAACCGACGCGTCCGTTGATATACGTCCGGGCGTTCGCGTGGAGCGAGATGCCTGACTCCCAGTGCGCGATCAGCGATCCTTTCCTGCGGCACTTCGAGGACGTATTCCGCCAGAGGCTTTTCTGGAGTACGCTGGACGATGATTCGGTATTCGAGCCGTGGGTCACGCTTACCGCATGTTACCGTTGCACCGGCTGGGGCGCGTCGGGTGCACGAAATTTCTCGAAAGAACCGAGGGGTTCGTTCAAGGTGGAGTACCCACTGAAGAGCCTGGGAGACGTATCCCGACTCCGCACGCCGGTCCATTCCATCGACGAAGAAGCCACGGCAGTCCATTATGAACGCCTCGCGGAGGTAATCGGCGACATCATCCCCATCAACGTGGAGAGAGCACCGGCATACCGGATGTGGTCGGGCGACATTTCCACCGACCTCGGCTACCTCCGCGGTATCGAGCACTTCATGGTGGACATGGTAGATAACCCCGAAGGCCTTCACCGCCTCGTGAAGTTCCTGTCCGACGGCGTTTTGAGGACCCATGAAGAGGCGGAACACGCGGGCGATTGGGGGCTTTCGGCACACCAGAACCAGGCAATGCCGTACGCAGAGGAGCTGCCCGACCCTGCTGCCAACGTCAACGGGGTGAAGCGTTCGCAGCTCTGGGGTTACATGGCGGCACAGGAATTCACGGCTGTTTCCCCCGCGATGCACGATGAGTTTCTCCTGCAGTATCAACTCCCCATCCTCAGCCATTTCGGGCTGGTCGCCTACGGTTGCTGCGAGGACCTGACGCACAAGATTAACATGCTCCGCCAGATTCCGAACCTGCGGCGCATCGCGGTCTCCCCTTTTGCGAATGTGAAAGCTTGCGCGGAGCAGATCGGTCAAGATTACGTGCTGAGTTACCGCCCGAGCCCCAGCGATATGGTCGGGTACGGTTTCGATGAGTCCCGCGTACGTACGATTCTGTCGCAGGACCTCATTGCCTGCCGTGGTTGCCACGTGGACATTACCCTGAAGGACGTGGAGACGGTTCAGTATGATCCCGGGCGCGTGCGGCGCTGGGTCTCTCTGACAAGAAGGGTGATTGACGAGGTCTGGAAGTAGTGGTACAAAGAACCGAAAAACACAAACGATACCATTACGAGAACACGTTACCGGAACGCGAGCAGTTCTCGGACGACACTGAACGGGTGGCCCGCCTATTGCGAACGTGCCGCTCCGTTCTCTTCATCACGGGAGCGGGAATCAGTGCGGACTCGGGCCTGCCAACGTATCGCGGCGCTGGAGGAATCTACGACGGTTCCACCACCGAAGACGGCATACCCATCGAATCCGCGCTCTCCGTTGACACGTTCCGGAAACGCCCCGGCGTAACATGGAAATACATCGCCCGGATCGAGGCTGCCTCGCGGGGCCGCACCCCGAACCGCGCGCATGAAGTGATCGCGGCGATGGAACCACTGTTCGACCGAGTGTGCGTCCTGACGCAGAACGTGGACGGATTCCACGCCGCGGCGGGCAGCACCAACGTGATTCCCATCCACGGCAACCTGCATGATCTGCGGTGCACGAGCTGTTCGTACCGCACCAGTGTGCCCGATTATGCTGGCCTGGAACTGCCGCCAACCTGCCCCTCATGCGGCGCGATGATTCGGCCTGGAGTCGTCCTGTTCGGCGAGCAGCTTGCTGCTTCTGAGGTCGAACGCCTGGTTCACGAACTGGAACTCGGTTTCGATATTGTCTTTTCCGTCGGCACTACCAGTGTGTTTCCGTACATCGCGCAACCGGTCCTTCAGGCGAAATCACGAGGCGTTCCGACGGTGGAAATCAACCCGGAGGAAACCGTTCTTACTGGCGTCTTCGATGTTCACATCGCCGGACGGGCCGCCAATGTTCTTGACGACCTCTGGCGGCGATACCGCGCGGGACACCGGCCCGATACGAAGGGAAGCTGATGGAACCTCTCTACGTTGCATGGACCATGGACTGCGAACGCATCGCCGCCGAATCGCCGCCCGGCGGCCCCGCGACGTGGGAGTTGAGCGAACGGGCGATCCGCGGTTACTGCGATGCGCTTCTAGCAGCCGGCGCGTTTCCGACGCTCTTCCTGACTCCGGAATGCGCGCGGCGACACCGCTCGATGTTCGGGGATTACGCGAAGGCAAGCGTTGAACTGGGGCTGCACGTGCATCCCCAGAGTTTCGGCGACCATCAATACGGCAGATACCTCGGCGAGTACGACGCCGATATGCAGAGGAAAATCGTCAGCGAAGCAATGGCAGTGTTTGCCGATGCCATTGGGTGGGCGCCCCGTTCATTCCGCGCGGGGAATGATTCCGCCACCGATGACACCTTCCGTGTTTTGTCCGAGTTGGGATTTTCTGCGGGTTCGGTTTCGTGCCCAGGGCGGCAGGTTCCCAAATACGCTGCCCGGTGGGAGACGGCATTCCGGTACGCGCACTGGGCACACCGCACGAACCGTCTGGTGCCGGGTGACCTGCCTTTCTTCGAACTGCCGATGAGCACTCACCCGACGGAGCGCAGCCCTGACGGGCTTGCGCACGAACTGCGCATCGAATGGGGGCCGTTGGAAGACTGGCAGCAACCCATTATCGAGGCAGTGATTGACGACATGGAAGCCAACCGCGTCGCATTCAAATCGCTGTGTTTCATCACGCACAACACGTTCGCGTACGACGACCCATCAGCCCCGCAGAGCCAGACCCTGAGGGACACCCTGGCATTCCTGCGGACGTTAGCTCCCCGCTTCACGGTCAGGGCGACCACTCTCACCGAAGCACGCGAAGCGTTCCGAACCATGTGCCCGGTCTGAGAGCAGAATCGCCACAAAACGAGAAGGCGAACATGACCTTTGTGTTCGCCTTCCTTTTGCGCAGAACAGAAGTTCGTCAGGACGCCGCGAGGCCCCTTCGGGTAACCACCGCATGAATCATCCAGCCCACAAGTACAACTCCGGCGACAAACAGCACAAGAAAAAGCGCCACCACATCCCATGCCGGGTTCACGGGTTGTTCGAACACGACAAAGCGCGTGCCGAGGTACGCTTCGCGAACGATGGAGCGCATTACCGTCATGATAATGATCGTCAGGCCGACACACGCCGTTCCGGCGATCATCACCCATGGTCGTTTTTTACCAAACACTGCCACCAGAATCAGGGTTACAGCCACAAGCGCGAGAAGGACGGCGACACCAAAGAGGGCTGTGGCCACGCGGTCCTGTCCCATAAACAGCATCATCACGCGTGGGCGGAGCGCAAGCAAGAACCAGATGCCTGTCGCAATCTGAACAATCGTGGCGCCGACGAACGTGAATCCGCCCGCCCGAACCGCGACCGCCCTGAATTCGGCATCCGACCGTTCGAGCAATCCGATAAACACCGCAAGAAGCCCACCGACCGAAACCGCGCCGGTAATGAAGTGAAGAAAACGCGGCGCAAAAATCGAATCCCCCGTGAACGGGAGAAAGCCGCTCGTCCACGAGCGTTGGATTCCCAGAAATCGCTCGGGCATGACCATCAATGTCATATTGCTCACATACAAAAACGCGATCACAAAAAACGCCGCGACGGCGACCGCGCCGACGATCATCGTCCGCGGATTCTCGTAGTCTTTTGAAAGTGAGAAGTAGTAGTGCCCGTAATACCCGACAAGCAGAATCGCAATCACACTGAGCCACGGCCACGCCATGAGAACCGACGATGTGTAAAACAGCGGGCCGTACATCGCCTGGAGGAAGAGCAAAGGCGGCACGCCCAGAGTGATCGTCATCGCGATGGCAACAGGCAGAACCGAGGCCATTCTTCGGGCGAGTCGGACATACATATCCTGAGACCCGCGCGCTCCGCGAACAGCCAGGAACAACGCCACCGCGCCGCCTCCCAGCACGACGTTCATGGGGATGACGTGAAATATGAAAGTCAGCCCGCTAAGGAACTGCATCAACCAAACGGGTGCTGGCAGGGCAATGGGATCGATGGAAGGGATGACCGTTTCATTCATCGCGCACCTCCTGCCGCAGGAGCGTCGTTTCCGATTGAGGCAAGCCACGCTGCGAGAGCCTGCCGTTCTGTTTCGGGTCCTTCGTAAGGTGGCATGTAGCCGCGCATACTATCCAGACTGCCGAGCCGCTCGTACGCAACGGACTGGGTCCACCCTTTCACATGCTGACGGATTGCGTTGCGCCCGTCGATCGTATGGCAGTTGGCGCAGTGGGCCGAATACGCCGCCTCCCCGCGGGCCAGAGGATCCGCACTCAGGCTGTCCGTTGCCACGGAGGCAGTTCGCGCCGGCTGAGTACTCGGGTTCAGCGAAGCGAGCCACCTCGCCAGCGCCCGCCGCTCGTCAGGATTCCCCACAAACGGAGGCATGAACCCTTTGAGCTGGTCCAGGTACGTCAGCTGGTGCTCGATGAAGGGTTCCGGCCAGCCTTTCACGAGCAGCCTCACGCCGTTGTACCCGTCAACGGTGTGGCAATGGGCGCACGCGAGCGTGAATATCTCCCGTCCGGCAATCAACGCGTTCTGAGGAGTCGCCTTGCTCACCAGCGACCATTTCGCGTTCCGCAGCACGCCCTCCTGCTGGAGCCTGGCGACGTCCCGTTTCAACACCGCGTTTGAATACATGTAGTCGTAGATGATATACGGCTTGCGCGCCGCTTCCCTTCCAAATTCCGTCACACCGGTAACTGCAAGGCCCAGCACGAGAAACAGGAGCGCAACCGGCGTGGATACGCTTTGCGGATTCCGGTACGCGATCAGGTATGCGAACGCGAAAATGGTCGCTGAAATGCCCATGCTCAACGCCGCAAAAATCGTGAGCACCGCAGCACGCCCCATGAACATGTCCTGCGCGAGCGCGGGCAACGTGAAAACGAACCACGCCGCGAAAATCGGCAGGCCGACAAATGCAGGAAGCAACCACGTGGAAGCGTATCGGACCAGATCGTCATGAGTCTCGCCGGGTGGTTCTCTGGATGCCATCAGAAGAGCATACAATCCGGCAAGCGCAAGGCACACGCAGGTCCGGATGAGAACACTCGGAAAATATGACGGGTTGAAAAAGCCTGTCCAGAAGCCTCCCGTTTCCACCCATCTTCCTGGAGTCAGCATGAACGCCAGGATGCCATTGATAACGATGAGGCTGCCCCACGCCGCCCCGGCGTACGCCCAGCCGATAAACTGGTGCGTTTTTTGGTCCACGCGACTCCAGCCATAGTAGTACAGCAGGGCTGCCGCAATCTCAACCAGGAAAAGCACCCACTCAATCGCCCAGCCGAAGACGAAATTGTGGATCAACGCTGAGGTGGCGCCCGGATGCACAAGGCCGATGGAAAACCAGATGCCGACGCCCGTCACTGCTCCGAACACCAGCGTCGTCAGGACGAAAAACAGCGTGTTCCGCTTCGCGAATGCAATGTACTCGGGTTTCCCCTTCCGAATCCCGATCCGTTCGGTCCAGGCAAGAAAAATCCCGCCTCCGATGGCGAAATGCGAGACGAATACGTGGGGAATAGCGATTATTGCGATAACGAGTCCCCCGCCCAGCAGCGGGACGTCCCAGAACGGATAATTCATAAGCCAGCTCCCCTCACTCGTTCATGACCGGAACGGCTTCGCGGCGGAGGCACGTGCAGGAACGTGCCTCCGCCATACTTCCACGGTTATCACCGCGCCAGCGTGGTCACCACCTTTCTGATTGCGCGGGCAATGTCATCGCTGTCCGCCGCGGTGAGTTTGGGACTCAAACCGATGTGGATCGTTCGCCCGAGGTAGTCCAGCGTCTTGGGACACATATCCTTGCTGTACTCAACGCTCCCCTTGTAAACCGAAGGATGCCACGGACTCCAGTTGGAGGATCGTCCGCGTTTTTCCAGAACGTACGTCCAGTTTGGATAGATGTGCCGGTCCGGAATCTCTTTGCTGAACATTGTTCCGCAGGGAACCCCTTCCGCGTTCAACGCCTTTGCGTACGCATTCGCGGTTTCCGCGTCCGGCGCGAAAAACATCAGGCACACAGAGGCGTCACCTGATTCGTCGGGCACATCCTGAAGGGTTATCCCGGCGAGCCCGCGAATCTGGTTCACGATTCGGTACTTGGCTTCGTGCAGACGCTCCACAATTCCCCGGAGCCTCCCCATTTGAACCAGCGCGATCGCTCCGCTCACTTCGCTGATGCGGAACCCTTCTCCAGGAATCGGCCTTATGGCCGTCTCATCTGGCTTCCAGAACCCAAAAGCGGAATCGTGCGCCATAAGAATTCTCTCGAACACCAGACGGTCGCCGGTAACCACCATGCCGCCTTCGCCTGCGGTTATGGTTTTTGACATCTGGTAGCTGTAGCACCCGACGTCCCCGATTCCGCCCAGAGTCTTGCCCTTGTACTTGCCCCCGTTCGCCTGTGCGGTGTCTTCGATGACCTTGATTCCATGCTTCTTCGCAATTGCGCAGATCTCGTCCATGCGGCACGGTGTTCCGCGCATGTGGACAGGAATCACGGCTCTGGTAAGCCCGGTAATTTTTCGTTCAAAATCCTGCGGATCCAGCGTCAGGGAGTTGTCCACTTCCGCGATCACCGGGACCGCTCCGACGGTAACCACTGCGGCGGCAGTGGCGATATACGTATAACCCGGCACGATGACCTCGTCGCCCGGTCCAATATCAAGCCCGACCAGAGCACAGATCAGTGCCGCGGTTCCGCTGTTGACAGCCAGGGCGTAATCCCGTCCCGTGAACTCCGCGACGGCTTTTTCGAGTCTCGCGGTTTCCGACTCCTCTTTCGCGATGTACCGGAAAACCCTCTTTTCCCGCAACACCTTCAGCACTGCTTCTTCCTCTTCCACTCCCATCTCGTATGCGCCCAACCACGAGGGCGGAAGAGGTGCGGAACGAACGGGTGTGCCTCCATCAATCGCCAAACGGTCACTCATAAAAACCTCCCTGTCCCGGGCGTGAATCGCGGGGTTTGCCGTTATCCCGCGTATCGAATATACTCCACACTGAGGGGCGGACACAGGGCGAGTCCCGCCACAAGCGAAGGCTTGTGGCTCGGACTGGCAAATTTGAGGAAAGATGACAACATGGCGCAGATTACGCAGGGAACAGACCCGGGCATCTGCATCGTCCGTTTCAGTACGGGCTCGAGGATATGCGGGCAACTGGCGGATATGCTGAATCCCGTCGATCCAGCGACATTCCATCAGTACCACTTGCCGGCCAGAACTCCGGTAGAACTGCATTTCCATGATTTCGACGAATACTGGTGGTTCGTGGAAGGACGCCCGACCGTTACTCTACGCGGCACGGACGGCAGGACGGTTGAAGAGACTCTCGAGCCACCGGATATGGTAGCGTGCGTTCGGGGTATTGAACACACGTTATATGCGGACCACGACCTTGTGTATTACCAGTTTTCCAGCATCCGGACCGGCAACGAACGCGAAGGCCACCTAACAAGAGCCGAATGACATCACACGCGGCCCGACCACTGTTTCTCCGCCCTCTCGAGTTCCGCTCTGGTGCCTATGTCAATCCACCTGCCTTCAAAAACGTACGCCGCAACCTCGGTGACCGTGCGCATCCATTGAATGAGGTGGCCGGCCTTGTCCGGACTGCGCTCCTCTCGAAGGTAACGCCGGACCAGTGGAAGATCTTGTCTGCGAAGAGCGTAGCACAGGATACCTATCAAAGGGCTCGTCGGCGTATCCGGTTTCTCGACGAACGAGGAAACCAACCCTTTCTCGATGTGGACCTCGCTGTACAGAGATACGAGATCCAGAGATCCCACGTCGTAGCAACCGAGAACTGAACGCCCGGTTTGGCGCTGGAGATCTCTAAGAGGGCGCAGCGAAAAGTCGAAGAGATTATCGCCGCCAACGACAAGAAGGTCGTCGTCAATTGACTGCATTTCGATGGCGAATTGGATATCCCCGATTGCACCCAGACGGTCTGCGTTTGACGTTGTTCCGTCGTTCAACGGCACTACATCGAACCGCCGTTGCTGGTTTTTTGCCCACGCGGCGTAATCCTGGAAAAACTTCGCGTTCGTCACGACGTACGTCGTGTCGACATCTCCCAGTGTTTCGATGCCGTCGAGGACGTAATCAACTATCGGCCGGCCGTTGACCTTAAGGAGCGGCTTCGAAGCCTCGAGCGTGACCGGGTGGAGGCGGGTTGCGTAACCACCGGCCAGAACCAGCGCTTTCACGAACGCTCCTTCTCCGGGGAAAGACGCTCCATCAGTCGCCTTCCTCGAATCCGTGGCGGCGCCTGAGTTCCTCGCGTCTCGGGTGGCGTGCCCAGTGGGCAGGCTCAGGCCATCGGTCAGGTACAGTGAGCAAGACGCTGTCGCCTTCGACACGCACCTCAAACAACGTGAGCGGGCCCCCTGTCGTCAGCGCGGCCCCGTCAGTCACACGCCAGAGATATTGGTGCCGCGGGCATTCCACCGCATTGGCGTGAAGCGTCCCCAATCCCAGCGTGCTGCCGGCGTGCGGGCATCGGTCGTCAAAGGCGAAGAATGCTTCACCGACTCGACACAACGCGATGCGGTGCCCGTCCACCTCGACGATTCCGAGGCTGCCGTCCTGCCATTCTTCCGCCTTCGCAACAACAACCTCGTGGGCCAAAGACGCCTCCCGTTCCTGGTGTGCGTTCCTTCTCAGTAGATAACCGCTTCTCAGACTACTGTCAACCGATGTTGCCCGCGCCTGGCAATCCCGAGTATTATTTTCCAAAAGAGGAGGCGTTCGTGCCCGAAACACCGATTTCTCCGAACGACGTGCTGCGGGGCGTCCTCGATCACGTCACCTTCCGTAACGATGATACCGGGTTTACCATCGCGCGGCTCGTGCGTGAACCCGACAAGGTGCCGGTAACGATAATAGGCACCATCCCCGTCTGCACAATCGGTGAAACGGTTGAAGTCTCCGGCGAGTGGAAATCACACCCCTCATACGGCGATCAGTTCCGCCTCGCCAGCTTTCGAACAATCTCTCCTTCTTCTTCGGAAGGACTGAAACGCTACCTCGGCAGTGGCTTGATCAAGGGAATCGGGCCTGCGTTTGCTGAGAAAATAGTTCGGAAATTCGGCGCGGAGACTCTGGACGTAATCACGAAACACCCTGACCGGCTCCGAGAAATAGAAGGAATCGGCCCCACACGCGTCAGACAGATTCGGGAGGCATGGAGAGAACAGGCAGATATCCGTGAACTGATGCTGTTTCTGCAGCATCACGAAATCCCGACTGGAGTCGCGCATCGCATTTACCGCAAGTACGGCGCTGAGTCAGTCGCAGTCGTGAAGGCCGACCCGTACCGCCTCGCGGATGAGATTTCCGGTATCGGGTTCAAAACCGCTGACAAGATCGCGGAACACGTGGGGATAGGGAGGGACGATCCCCGCCGTATCGAGGCCGGAATCAAATACGTCCTCAACCGCTCCACCGAGCAAGGCCACACGTACCTTCCGGCAGACGAATTGACACAGGAGACAGCACAACAGCTTTCGGTTCCCGTTTCGGCAGTCCTGCCGATAATGGAGCGCGCCGCACGAGCCGGGGAAATCGTTTTTGAGGCGAACCGTGTCTCGCTCCCCCGGTACGTGTTCTGCGAACACGAGATCGCCCAGTGCCTCGCTGATCTGATCACACACCACCCTTCACCTCGCAACAATGAAATTCAGGCGTCAGTGATCGCGCGCGTCGAATCACGCACCGGCGTGCAGTATGCGCCTGAACAGGCTGCGGCGATCATGGCATCTCTCCAGGAAGGAGTCCTCGTCATCACGGGAGGACCGGGAACCGGCAAAACTACAACCACCCAAGGGATTGTGAGTGAATTGCTCGCGGAACGGAAGAAACTTCTCCTCTGTGCGCCTACCGGCCGGGCCGCGAAGCGACTCGCCGAAGTGACTGGCCACGAGGCAAAGACGATTCACCGTCTACTTGGTTTTGTTCCCGGTGGGCACGAATTCCAGCACGACGAGAGGCATCCACTTCCTGCGGACGTTGTTCTCGTGGATGAAGCCTCAATGGTGGACACAGAGCTGTTCCTGCATCTGGTGCGTGCGCTTCCTTCCAAATGCAGATTGATCCTTGTGGGCGATGCCGACCAGTTGCCGTCGGTGGGACCGGGGCAGGTGCTCCGCGATATCATTGCTTCTCAGGTTGTTGCGACGGTGGCGCTGCGCACGGTATTCAGGCAGGCACAGGCGAGTATGATCGTGACAAACGCCCATGCCATCAATCAGGGTGTTTTCCCGCAACTTCCCAACACGCGCGATGGCGACTTTTTCTTTGTCTACCGGGAAACCCCCGAGGAAATAGCTGCCACGATCGCCGACCTCGTGACACGGCGTCTTCCCTTCCGGTACAGGCTCAACCGGTTCACGGAAATCCAGGTTCTGACACCCATGTACCGGGGGGAGACGGGAGCTCACGCGCTGAACAAACTGCTTCAGGAGAGACTTAACCCCGGAGGCGCTTCCGTGCCACGCGGGACCGCGGAGTTCCGCGTGGGTGACAAGGTTATTGTGACGCGCAACAATTACTCAAAGATGGTTTTCAACGGAGACATCGGCAGGATCGTGGGTGTGGACGCCGAGAACGCAAAGGTAAGTGTCGAATTGAACTTTTCCGCGGCGGACACCGTTCGAGTCACGTACGAGTTTGACGAGCTCGATGAACTGAGCCTGGCGTACGCGATCAGCGTTCACCGGAGCCAGGGATCTGAATTCCCCGCCGTCGTGATGCCGATCACGACGCAGCATTACATGATGTTGCAGCGCAATGTGTTGTACACCGCGGTCACGCGCGCGAAGAGACTGCTTGTCCTTGTGGGTTCGAAGAAGGCGCTTGCAATTGCCATTCGCAACGGTTCAGCAACCGGACGTTACACCATGCTGGCACAGAAAATACGGGATGCCGTATCCGCACAACGTGCCCATTCCCCGGAGAAGTAACGTGGATTTTCTCGCAAAGTTGAAAGCTGCCGCCCGGACACGCGATTCCTGGCTCTGCGTCGGGCTGGATCCGATTGTGGAGAGGCTCCCCGATTGCCTGCCCCGTTCGAGCGCTGGTGTCACGACTTTCTGCCACCGTATCATCGAGTCCACTGCTCCACACGCGTGCGCGTTCAAGCCGAACGTGGCCTTTTTCGAGGCTCTTGGTCGCGATGCGTTCTTTGTTCTGGAGGATGTCGTCAGCAGCGTTCCGGAAGACATCCCGGTAATCCTGGATGCCAAGCGTGGCGATATCGGTTCGACCGCGCATCTGTACGCGAGATCCTATTTCGAAAAACTCGGGGTAGATGCGGTCACGTTAAGCCCTTACCTGGGATGGGACGCAATCGAGCCTTTCTTCAGTTACCCGGGGAAAACAGTTTTCGTGCTTTGCCTGACTTCGAACGCGTCCGCGGCGGAGATTCAGATGCTGCTCTGCGGGGGGGAACCGTTGTACGTGAGGGTCGCCAGGCTTGTGCAATCCCGGAACCCGTCCGCGGGGCTGGTGGTCGGCGGCACCCGTCCCGAGCAGATCGGGGTTATCCGCGAGATCTGCCCGGAATCACCGTTTCTGATACCCGGGATTGGAGCGCAGGGAGGTGATCTGGAACAGAGCGTCAGACTCGGTTCGTGGAAAACCGGAGGCGGCGCTCTCATCAACGCCTCGCGGGCTATTCTTTACGCTTCGAAAGGAGGGGATTTTGCGGAAGCAGCGGGCAGTGTGGCCGCGGGTCTCAGGGCAGAGATAGCACGTGCCGCGTCTGCTTTTCAGCGAAGGCCGTAGGCCTTTCTGGATTCCGCAACATTGGCGTTTTCAACGATGAATTTCTGGATGGCAAACGGGTCGAAGGGTTTTCGCCAGAAGCCATCTATGGGAAGTGCCCGTACGTCATCCTCGTGCAGTACCGCACTGATAAGGAGCATTCGGGTTTTTGGGCTCAGGCGACCGATCTGTTTGATGAGCGTCACACCGTCCATACCCGGCAATTTCACGTCAGAAACCACCCAGTCGTACGGTTTTTCCCCGATCAGTGCGAGTGCGGTCGGACCATCCGCTGCCATATCGACGTGGATATCCGCGCCCCGCAATGCCATTGCCAGCATGGTCCGCGCACCCGTTTCGTCATCCACGACCAGAACCGAAAGCATTCTGCAACCCCTACCGATGAACGCTGATGCTCACGATTACTCCACATTCCGTGCCAGAGGCGTGGTCGAGTGTGGTTGCGAAGGTGGTGAGAAGCGGGAAAGGCGCGATGAGGGGGAGTTCTCCGGGATACTCGGGGTTGGCAGACCCTGGTACAACCGGACCCCTTGCTACATTTCGTCTCTCCTTTGGTTCGTTTTTTCGCGCCAGGTTATGGAAAGGCTTCGTCGCTCGCTTCGTTCGTTTCTTCGTCCGAGAAACCGTAGCTTTTCAATTTTCGCGCGAGCGTATTACGGCTGATGCCAAGTTGTCGTGCGGCTTCGCTTCGGTTGCCGGAACACTGGTCCAGGCGTTCGAGAATATGTTGGCGTTCCATTTCCGCAAGCGTGAGTTGCATCGTGTTGGCCCTGCTCGCCGGGGGACTGGACACCTCGGGTGGAAGGTCCTCCGGGAGGAGCACGTCGCCATCAGACAAAAGCAATGCACGTTCGATCGCATGTTCCAGTTCGCGCACATTTCCCGGCCATGTGTACCGAAGAAGAGCTTCGCCTGTTTCTTTCGCCAGCCTGACGTTTCCCCGATTGAACCTGGGGGCGTACCGTGCCAGAAAATGCTGCGCAAGCGGAAGTACGTCGTCCAGTCGCTTTCTTAGAGGTGGGATATCCACGGGAACCACCCGCAGTCGGTAGTAAAGGTCTTCCCGGAATTTCCCTTCGCGGATTGCATTTTCGAGGTCACGGTTCGTGGAAGCCACGATCCGCACATCCACTCCTACCGGTCTTGTCTCGCCCACCCTCCTGACCTCTCCCGATTCAAGGACCCGCAGAAGCGCTGCTTGCGCGCCGAGTTCCATGTCGCCGATTTCGTCGAGGAGAAGGGTTCCGCCGTCGGCATCCTCAAACAGGCCTTTTTTCGCAACGATGGCGCCGGTAAATGCCCCCTTTGCGTGGCCGAAGAGCTCACTTTCGAGGAGAGTCTCCGTCAACGCGCTGCAGTTCACCGTGAGAAACGGATGAGCCGCGCGCGACGAATGATTGTGGATAGCGCGAGCTACTAGTTCCTTTCCCGTGCCGCTTTCGCCGGTGATGAGGACTGTCACATCGGTGCGCGCGATGCGCTGAATTGTGCGGAACACCGTCTGCAGCGCTGGACTTATGCCAATAAGGTCGTCCAACTGCAATTGCCCGACGCGTTGGCGCAACGCATCCAGCTCAGAGAGCAACTGGCGGTGTTGGAGGGCACGGTCGAGCGTGAGGAGCAACTCCTGCGGGTACACCGGCTTTGTGAGGTAGTCCGCGGCGCCGAGTTTCATCGCTTCGACTGCAGAATCGACGCTGCCGTACCCCGTCATTATCAGAACGGCGGGGCTGGGGTAGCGTTTGCACGCGATTCTGAGAATGTCGATCCCGGTCATGTCCTCCAGACGCAGGTCTGTGATAACGGCGTCGTACACCTCATCTGAAAGGCGACCCACCGCCGCCGTTCCCGTGTGTTCGACATCGGCCTGGTACCCGGCGTCTTTCAGTGCCAGCGCCAGAAGACCAACAACGGCGCGCTCATCATCTATGAGCAGGACTCTGGGAGTTGCCATCAATCCCTTCCGAGGTCAACGTGAATGTCACCGACGTACCCGTGCCCGGTTGACTTTTTACAACAATCGCTCCCCCGTGAGCCTGGATAATGCGCCGTGCAATGGGAAGGCCAAGACCGGTTCCCCGAGGTTTTGTAGTGTGAAACGGCTCAAACACACGTTCGAGTTCCTCCGGCGGAATCCCTAGACCGGTATCGGCAATGGAAACGCGGACCAGACCGTTCTCATGAGTCACATCGACCGCAAGTTCCCCCTGGCCGGCCATTGCCTGGATCGCGTTCAGAATGACGTTCCAGAACACCTGTCTGATCTGGTCGCCATCGCAATTCACCAGGGGCAGGTCAGGAGAGACCGTTATTTTGGGCACAACAGAACCGACCGCATCTTTGTCGCTCCAGATAATTCTCACGAGATCCAGCAGCATTCCCTCAAGGTTTTCTGGTTTTCTCCGTGGGTTCCGCGGGCGCGCGAACTGGAGGAAATCGTTCAACGTGCTGTCCAACCGTTCACTTTCGGCGAGGATCGTGTCAAAAATCAGCGCCCGCTCTTCCTCAGAACGTTTGGAGGACGTAAGCAGGCGGATTCCGCTCACGATCGCGCTCAGCGGATTGCGGATCTCGTGAGCAACCGCGGAGGCCATGCGACCGATGCGCGCCAACTCTTCCGCCTCGCGCAAAGCCATTTGCGCCGTCTGAAAACCGGTTACGTCGTGGTAAATGGCTTGAAGCACCGTGGATCCCGCAAAGGGAACCAGCGAAAACGCAGCTTCCACAGAACAGACCTGTTTCGCCGAACCAACCAGTTGCATTGGCGAAGAGCCAACCGGGTCTGTAATGGAAGGCCCGATTACCTTGCTCAGCGTGGCGTGGTCTTTCTGAGGATGGAGATCGCGCAGCGTCATGCGGAGCACGGCATCGCGCTCGTAGCCGAGGCGTTCCACCACGGCGCGATTCACATCGAGGATACGACCCGTCACGGGGTCGCACAGCATCATCATGTCGGGGGCGTTCTCGAACAGCGCGCGGTATTTCGCCTCGGAACCCATCAGCCTGTTTTGTGCCATGCGAAGATCCGCGGCCAGTTGCTCCAACAAACCAATGTGGTCTTCCAGGTTGACCTGCCCGAGGTCGTCCAGGAAAACCTGTTCCGGTCCGAAAGGCTTTTCCGGAGTTCGCAGTTCGAAGATGCAGAATGGCGCGCCCGCTCCGGTGCACTGCCGTTCCAGAGCAACCACAGGCTTTCCCACAAGAGCACTTGCCCACCCTGATGCGTAGCCTTGGAGCATCCAGCACGAGGAAGGCCCCAGAGGCAGAATGCAGTCGGTCTCGAAGGAGTGTCGCCACACGCCCTCCGCGCGCAGATCCTTTCGTGCCATGTCCAAACGGGTTTTTGTCAGCTCTGCGTGCACGTGGCCCATGAACATGTGTGCCTGTAACCCCAACGCCAGGAGATCCTCTGGAGCCGCTTCCGGATTGGTTGCGGCGGCCTGTTCGAAGTCGGCTTTGCCACATCCGTACCCGAAACGCCTGTAGATGCCTCTCGCCCGTTCCTGCCCGACCGTGTTGACGATGGTCTCGCGCAGAGCATGCATGGCGTCCACGTCGACGAGAATCTTTCGCCGTCCATCCACGCGGATGATGGCATCCTCAGGATGCCACTGTATACGAGTTTTGAAGTCGTCAGCGCTGAGATGATTACGTATCATGATCGTCCCTGCAGAATACCGTTCCGGGTCACGCTCCAAATGTACCGGCCGCCTTTCAGACAAGACAACGCTGGCACGTGCCCGCCCGGTTTCCGCAGGTATGAATCACGAACTTGCCATTTTGGCGCATGCAATGCGGGTACGGCATGTGATCAACACGCTTCCACCGGTTTCCACCACAGGTAGTGGGTGTAAATTTTTGGACACCAAGGAAACCCAAAAAAAGAAAAACCACTGTTCAAAAATGCATTGTTTCCCTCGGGATTGACCCCTTAGCTTAACCTTACACTAACCAAGTATCTCAGCGTGTGATTCAGCCCGAGCCATGAACGGCATCAGCGCCCTTTGGAAGGGATTTTGACGCCGGGGGATATGTATTTTCCGGCGATCACAGCAGGGCGGACGACGCGTTTTACTCAAGAACTTGTTTATTAAGAACTTAACCCTTTATTGATAAAGATACGCGCGAAATGACCTGCTCACCGGCAGAAGCCTGGACTCAGTGTCTCGTTGCCCTGAAGGAGAAGTTGTTCTCCCAGAGCTACGATACCTGGATCAAACCCCTCGTGTGCACCCGGTTCGACTCGGAACTTGTCGTGCTGGAAGCGCCGTACAGCTTCTCCGTATCGTGGATTCGAGAGCATTACCTCACGGACATCGAGCGCACGATACGAAAGCTGTTCAACATCAGCCCGAGAGTAGAATTTGAACTCCTCCCCGGTTCTTCAGACGAAGAAACGCGGTTGCTTTCCAGTGATCCGCCCGTTCCGACCGGACCTGGCGTACTGGACCGGCTCGCGGCGACCTCCAAAAAACCCACGCCGCCGAGGGACAAGGAACCCGCGGGAACTGAGACGCTCTCGCTGGTGAATAAGGACTACACCTTTGGGTCCTTTGTCATAGGGTCAAACAACGAGGTTGCGCAGAGCGCCGCGAAAACCGTCGCGCGCAACCCGGGCCGAACTCCTTTCAATCCCCTCCTGATATACGGCGGAGTGGGACTTGGCAAAACGCACCTTCTGCACGCAGTCGCCAATGAGTGCGCTCTCGCGGGTAACGCGAAGAACGTCATTTACCTCACCAGCGAACAGTTTGTGCGCGAATTTGTGACATCCCTGAAAGAGAACCGCACTCTCCAGTTCGCACGCAGGTACCGTCAGGCCGATGTGATGCTGGTGGACGATATTCAGTTTTTTCAGGGCAAAGAGCGGATGCAGGAGGAGTTTTTCCACACGTTCAACACACTGCACGGACAAGGCAAACAAATAGTTCTGTCGTCGGATCGTCCGCCGGAGGCGCTTGGAGGCCTTCAGGACCGCCTGCTTTCGCGATTCCAGTGGGGGTTGGTAGCCGACATACAACCACCCGATCTTGAAACAAAAATAGCTATTTGCGAGATGAAGGCCGAGGCGACGGGTCTGCATCTCGATGACAGCGCAGCGGAATTCATCGCCTCACAGGTGAAGAGCAACATCAGGGAGCTTGAAGGCATCATCAAACGGTTGCTTTTCCTTGTGCAGAACCACGATGCGAAGTTGACGCTGGACATCGTGGAAAGTGCGGTCCGCACGATGCGCCTTGCCGCGCCGGAGACTGTTACGGTAAAGCGCATCCAGGAAGCAGTTGCCTCCCGCTACGGGATATCTGTTGATCTCCTGACCGGAAAAAGCCGACGGTCGGACGTCGTCAGCAAACGCCAGCTTGCAATGTACCTCTGCAAACTGCTGACGACGGAGAGTCTCAGAGCCATAGGGGCGGCGTTTGGCGGGCGCGACCATGCCACGGTGATTCATGCGTGCGAACGGATCGAAGCCGCACTTGCAGAGCAACGATCCCTCGTTCTGGAGCTTAATTCCATCTCCGTCGCGCTGGGCGTGAGTGGCAGAATACGAACGAATGTCGCGTGAGAGCAGCCGGTAACGCCTGAAGGTGCTTCGGTTCACTCGGCACGTCAGATCCCGTGTTCCGTCAGCCTATCCGAAAAACGCCGATTTTTCGCGGCTCGAGAGTGTTATCTCCCGCGCACTTCCGCAATCTCAGGCTCACCCGTTCAGCCTTCAACGAAACACCATCTCGCGAAAACTGAACGCGGGCCGATTGTCCTGAATGCTCCCACACGCGGGCGTACGTTTTCCCACGTTGCCGAAATACACTGCTCAGTGTCACGTTGCGGGGCGCAACCGACGCGAGACTGAATCGCTTCGGCAACCGGCCCGGGTGAGACGCCTCTAAAATGCCTTTCAATGGGCTCCCGAAGCATTGGCCTGCTTCATGCACGGTCGCGCCCTGCCAATCATTCCGGTGCGGCATGAGCGCGAGATCACCGTGGTAATCGGAGACTCCACCGCTCAGAAGAATCACCCCGACTTCAGAGGCCCCCCGATCGACACGCTGGCCAATGGCACCGTCGTTGAGCACTGCCAACCCAAGATCAGTGCCCTCATAATCCACCCATTCAAGCGCGGCGAAAACGGGTGACAGTGAGGGGTCGTACTCCCAGATAAGCAGCGGTTGCTGTCTTACGCATCTGACCGGTCCCAGACCAAGATTCAGTGTTGCAACGAAACGGACTTTCTCTCCGGGGTCCCCTGCCCTTCCGGGAGCGCCGGGAGTGCCTTCGACAAACTCCGGCCAGATGCGGACGTGAACAGTTATGTACGAGACATCCGGAACAACGCGGTAGGTGATCTCGAAGCGATGGAATTTGCCCAGCCATCCTGATTCCCGAGCCAGTACGGAGACCTCACCGACCTCTATATCAAGGTTTCCTTCCGAGCGGACCCGTTCCCCCGCAATGTCCCCCGAAAGCCCAACTGTCCCGGGAACCACCACCGACTGCTCGCTCCCTTTCGGCACCAATCCGTCAATTCCGCCTCGTGTGCCGAAGGTCACCGAGAAATGCGGAGTCGTGATTGTCCTTCCCTCCACGCGCGCGGCGCAACGTGCCTCCGCCTGTAGACCGGAGCGAACAGCATAGCTCTGGTAGCCGAGGGATAGCACCTCCGCAACGAACCCCATTTCGACGTTTTCGGCTTCCTCGGACACCACCTCCCAGGGAACCTGCGTTTCATCAAGGTACAGCGCTGCCCCACTGGCCATCTCTTTCGGCAAAATGACCGTCGCATATTCTTTCCGCTGGAACGCGAGTGGATTCCAGACGATCACGGCGCCGGACCCGTCGCCCGTTTCAATCTGCCCAGCAATCGCTCTCAGAATGCGACCGGACACACCTCTTGCCATCCGTGAGGCCTCATACTGGAGGTGGTACATGACCGCGCTCAGACTTTTGAGGGACACGTCATGGTTCTGCGCACCAAGGTGAATTTTCCACGCCTCGCGCATTTCTTTCTCACAGGAGAAATCACCCACCAGCGCGGCGGCGAGGGCCCCGGAAAAATCACCCATCCTGAGATCTGCCTCCGCTCTGTGGTCGGCCACCCAGTCGCGGTTTCCCATGAACCCGTAATCGCAGAACGAACTCACACGCGTTTCAAAAAGGTTCGGATCAGCGGCCAACGAACACTGCGGAGCCGGAACGGCTTCGAACAGTTCCTCCGCCGTGACCCACCGAAAGCGAGGGTCGTTTTCCGTGTCCGCGGCGAGCGCGTGGCCGGAATCCATGCAGAGATTGTTGTTGGTGAACTGGTTGTTGTGATCGTCATCCTTGGACATGACGACAGGGAGAATTCCTTTTCGTTCCTGGGCGATCTTCCAGTTCCACAGGTCGTCCAGTGTATAGTTGCCTCGTTTGGCCCTCGGGTTCTTGTACCGCGTCATGATCCACATGGAATACGTGCAGGCGTCGCCCTTCTGGAGCCGGTCGCCTGAGTACTCCGGGACTGCCAAAATCTTCGTGGAATCCGGCCCTGTCCACCATACCGAAGCGGAATCTGACGTCGGCACCGGACTGCCCAGTTGGCCGGGGCCGTGGATGCGCAACAATGCGCCGCGGTATCCAAGGTCCTTCAGAATTTGGGGTAACTGCGCGAAGTTCCCCGGTTCGCTGACCGTCCAGATATCCACCCTGATTCCAAGCCGGCGTCGAATTTCCTCCCAACCGATAAGAAGGTGACGCAGATTCGATTCCCCGGAACGAACGCACGCGGTTGGTTGCGCGTAGTCACCTCCGGTGACGAAAAACCGGTCGGGAAACAACGCCATCCAACCGCGAATCCTCCGCGCAAATTCCGGGTTGTTTTCGTAGGTGTGCGCGCCGAGATTCAGACCCATCTTGTAATGGGGGTATCGGATCAGTCTTTCTACTGTTTCGGCCGTCCAATGTTCAATCGCTTCGGGTGAAACCCAAACACCCCAGCCGAAATATCCGGAGTGGTGTATGTCCAGAAGCAGGAGCGGTTCCGTGTTTTTTGAATGAGATATCTTTTTCGGCACGCGACATCCTCCGATTCCAGTAATCCTGTGTCGCACGAACGCAGAGGAAGCCGCGACTGCGGGTTGAGACGGAAACGAATCCGGCAG
Source organism: Candidatus Latescibacterota bacterium (assembly GCA_022706085.1). Lineage (GTDB taxonomy): Bacteria > Latescibacterota > MWCZ01 > MWCZ01 > MWCZ01 > MWCZ01. The sequence goes on from JAKJDF010000004.1 coordinate 394,306, forward strand.
CACGGCCTTGCCTGTTTCAAAATCGCCCGTAAATTACTACGAACAAAACCCACCCGTACGTCGTGAGGCAGCCCCCGCGACGACGGGTCTACTTTGCGGAGGAAGGTCTCCCTCATGACTTCACGAGAACGCGTTCACGCAGCTTTCCAACACAAACAACCGGACAGGACTCCAATTTTCGAACGTGAAATCAAACATCCGACGGACAGCGCGATCCTGGGAAGGCCAGCCATACACCCGTATAACTGGCCGGAGTTCATGCGCGTGTGGGCACACGAGGGGTGGCGCACCGCGATGGAGGGTTATGCGGACGACGAGTTCGAGATACTCCGCCTGCTTGAATTCGATATGATTCGCCTCGTTCCGAACCCTCCCTCTTCTGCGCCGAGACCGGTAGAGCTTGACCCTTTCACCTTTCAACAGGGAGATTCGGTCTTCCGCTACCACCCTGCTTCCGGCGTCGTCGAGGACCTTAATGCGAGGACCCGTGATCTGAATCGTTGGGAGGACGATTTCCGTGCGAGCGTGGAGAAGGAATACGCGCCTCCGAATCTGAGCGACGATCAGTTGTTCGTCTGGCGGCGAATCCGGAAGCACATGGCGGACGCCGGGCTGGATGTTGCGATCTACGTCTCGCTCTACGCCATCCCGGTGGCCGCGCTGCCACCGTTCGCGCTGGAATGGTTCGTCACGGCACCAGAACTGCTGGAGCGTTACTATGAGAAACAGTCGCAGTGGGTCATCGACACCGCACGCCTTTTCCGAAGGGAAGGTGCAGAAATAGCGGGCCTCGGTGGTGATTTCGCAGGCGACACGGGTCCCGTCATTTCGCCACGTGTGTACCGAGAACGGGTAGTGCCGCATATCCGCCGGCAATCTGATGCGCTGCACGAAATGGGTTTCTGGACCACCAACACGACCGATGGATACCTTTGGGACGTCCTGCCCGATTTTCTCGAAGGATCACATGTGGATGGGTACGGCGAAATCGACGTGGCCGCCGGAATGGACCTTGGCCGTCTCAAAAAGGAATGGGGGGAGCGTTTCACTTTTCTCGGGAATCTGGACATACGGTGGGTCCTCTGTGATGGGACGCCCGAAGAGGCGCAAGCGGAGATGGAGAGGTGCATTGTCCAGGGATCTGGAAACGGCGGCCACATCATCATGACGAGCAATGTGGTGCATGAGGACGTTCGCCCGGATCTTTACCTTGCCGCTATTGATCGGTATCGCGAGTATTTCGGCTTGCCACCGAGAAAGAAAGTGTGAGCCATCGGGGTGGGAGCCGCAGTCTGACGGACACATTCTGAGGGCGTGGTATCCCTGCGCAGTCCTTCTATCCCAGTGAGGCGAGTATCTCTCTGATCTCTGTCGAGTGCCTTGAAAGCGCCGCAAGGAGCCGCTCTTCAGCCTGCGATGGTACGTACGGCGCGTCTTCCCCGCGCGCAAGGATGTCCGCCACCGTCCGACGCACGGAGGTCTCCATTGCGATTGCCGGGAACCAACCCGTGTCGTTGCGTATCCTTTCCAGGCTGTACACCCGGTGCCGAACGAAGCTGACCTGATCAGGTCGCACAGCAACCCAGGTATCACCGGCGATTGAAAGAGTCTTGAGGGGAACGCCGAGCGTTTCTGCGATAACCTCGTAATACCGCCTGGTCAGGCCGGCAGTCGCGCCGCACACGTTGTACACTTTCCCGAAACAGGCTGTCTTGCAGAGGATCGCGTTCACCGCGTTTCCCGCGTCGTCCACGTGGAGAGGTTGGAGCAGATGAACACCCTCGTCAATAAGGACAACCGGCACACCTTTCCGCACACGATCTACGAGTGAAGGATCTCTGCCCTGGATCGAACCACTGCCGAGTTTTCCACCGGGTCCCATTATGTGAGGAGGGCGTATCACGGTAACCTGGAGGTCTGGAGCGTGCAAGAGCACCTCCTCGCAGTCCACCTTCCCCTCGCTGTACGCCGTTCCGGCACGAACCGGTGCTTCTTCGGTAATCGGGAGAACCTGGAAGGAAGGTTTGTACACGAAATCCGTACTCACCATGATCAGGTGAGCAACTTTCCCGGCGAACACATCTCGGTCTATGATCCCGTCCTCTCGCGTGTACGCTACGCAATCAACGACAGCATCCGGCCGGAAGGATTTGACGACGTGTTCCATCGCGGCTCGGTCGCGCCTGTCGGCGGGAGTGAACTGCACTCCCTCCGGTAGCAGGACTTGCCTGTTGCCCCGTGCGACCGCGTGAACTGCGTGTCCACGCGACGCAAGAACCCTCGTTATGCCTGACCCCAGCAGGCCGGTAGCCCCTAGTACAACCACGCGCATGGCGTTACCCCTCAGGTACCCTGTTCGATGAACTCGTGCTCCGGGTGACGGATCGTCAAAACCGGGCAGGGGGCCTTTCTGATGACTTTCTCAGTGGTGCTTCCCAGCAACGCATGTTCAAGAGTACCACGATTGTGGGTGCCCATGACTATAAGGTCGACTTCCCGTTCGCGCGCCAGGCGGAGGATTTCTTCGCAAGGCTTTCCCCGTACAAGCAACATCTCGACGTCCAGACCTTCCTTCTGAGACGGCGAGAGCACCCTCTGCAACGCTTTTTCCGCGTCTGTCACGGCCTCTTCGGCAAGCGAAATCGCCGAATATGCATACTCCAGAACGTGCAACACGATCAGTCTGGCCCCGAACCTCCTCGCGAACTCGACTCCGTAGCGCAGCGCGTTTCCGGACAACGGGCTGAAATCAGTCGGATGGAGTATTACCTTCAGGTTCACCATGGCACGCCTCTCTTCCCGTTGACTAACGCAGTACACACCACACTGTGCACGAAAAGGTGCTTTGTCGCAGGACAGTCGATGACTCAAACCCTGTTCACCAGTGTGGCGATTCGTACACCGAAATATCGGTTCGCGGCGGCCCCCGTCAATCTCTCCCCCTGCCCGCCAGTTTTGACGAAGGAAGAAAAATCCGTATTCTATCATTCGTCCATTTTGTTCCGTTCTGATGCAAGTGGGACGGGTTCTCAGTCCTCTTCTTTTCGCCTTTCGCCGCATCGGTCAACCCCAGAAAAGGGAAAGCAATGGAGATCGATTCTCGATTGATAGGCGTCTACCGTTCCGTAGGTGGCGCAATCCAGGCAGCAAGCGCATACAGTATGGAACGAATTCCGCGAACAGACCCCCTGACAGGCGTTCGAATACTGCAACTGACGTCCTATCCCGTCCTCAGCCACACCCTTTATTACCATTGCCCTTCCATAACGCCAGACTCGAAGACACTTGTCTTCATGACGTACAATCGAGCGGGAAGATTCTCCACGCCTGATGCGTGGAGAGTGAATCTCGATGGCACGGAAATCCGTCCGGTAACGAATCGGGAGGGTCTTGCGGGATTTGTGATCTCACCGGACGGGAAAACGGTCTATTGCCAACAAGGAGGGACTCTCCTTGCCGCTCCGATGGAGAACTCCCCGACCGGCAGCATTGCGCATGAAGTTGCCCGCATACCCGACGTGGTTATCGGCGCTACTCTCCTGGGAAGCATTACGGCCGACGGAAAATGGTACATATCGACCGCGTTCCTCACGGACGGGAGTACCGCTCTCGTTCGGTACGCCACAGACGGAAGCGAAGCACGGGTTCTCAAAGTTGCGGAGTATCTGGTTCACGTACAGGTGGATCAGTCCGACGCGGGACGCATCCTTTACGTCGCGCCTCCGGACGAAAAAGGGCGCTCGATGTGGGTTACCGATTGCGATGGGGGAAACCCGCGCACGTTGAACCTGCGCCATAGCACGGGCCACTTCGTCTGGTTCGGGAAAACGGGGCGCCTGCTTTCCACCGTCAACGATCCGTTCGGCTCCATCGTTTCGATTGCCGAGGGCGAGGACGAGCCGCGATTGATTGCAAAGGGAGGGCATTTCTGGCACGCGGCAGGTTCGCAGGACGGCAAATGGGTGGTTTCGGATACAAACTGGCCGGATATCGGGCTGATCCTGATAAACACGGAAACCGGGCTCTGGGCGCCGATGTGCAGAGCCGAGGCGTCAGAGGGACATCCTCAGTGGACACACCCGCACCCCATGTTCACGCCTGACGGGCGGCATGTTGTGTTCAATTCGGACCGCACGGGAATCGGTCAGATTTACACTGTCGAGATTCCAGAAAGTCTGCGGCAGCAGCTATCGGGTTGACAAGACAGGGCGACCGGCACTGCTCGGGTCCCACGCGAGCGTTTCGCCGTACGCACCCGGCAGTGACAAACGGAGACACGAAGCTGACACGCCTTATCTCCCTGCGGGAAGCTTTGGGGAAGGAGTCTTCCCGAATGTCGCTGAGGTTCTGGCCATTCCCGTCGGCGGGGGCGTTCTGGTTAGGCGCGTGGGTGGTTTCTGCCCTGTTGCTGAGCTCGACCGCACAGGCTCCCGAGCAAACGCCGGAGGCCAATCCGGCATGCACCCGCCCCGGAGTTTCTCCGGACAGTTCTGCAGCCGCCGAGACTGTTCTTCAGAAACATGCGCGTTCCCTGGGGCGTTTCAACCCGTCGTTTTTCCAGACCGTCGACGAACGCGACAGTGTGTTTTCGGTAACCGCAAAATCTAGACCGGTCAAGGGAATTCACGGTGAAGTGCTTGCACGGGTTTCACCGAGGTTCTACCGCCGGCTCTGCGTTGAGGGAAGCGGCCGACTGCTGGATGGCCGCGTTATCACTTTTTCCCGTCGGCAGGGCGGAGAACCGCGTTTTCGGGTCACCAGTTCACAATACGGCATCACGTGCAGGGCTACTCCCTTGGTTCCGTACCGATCCGTCGCCGTCGACCGGAGACAGGTCAGACTCGGGTCCGTTCTGTACATACCCGCCGCTGAGGGACTTGTTCTGCCCGACGGGACTGTTCACGACGGGGTCTTCTTCGCCGACGACGTTGGTGGCGCAGTCCGCGGCCGAAAAATAGACTTGTTCGTCGGATTCAGCAGTCATACAGAAAACCCTTTCACCGCTTCGCAACGAATTGTTCACGCTCGCCCGGTCGAAGTGTTTCTGATTCCTCCTGAACTCGCCGAACGCTACTCCCGGGCGCACCGCCTTCAGCCTGATAGAGAACCCGCCTTAGCACCGGATTGAGCAAACCACATTCCCCTTCAGCGAAGCAATCGCAACAATGCTCGCATGCCTGTCACCCCCGACAATCCGTGCCTGAAGGCGCGGACGCCGGGGTGGAAGCGATGCTTCCTCCGGCAACCCGCCGATTTCCTCCGCGCCGGGAACCGGAGTTCGGTGCCCGGACTTCTCGCGGCCGCGGGTTGGCGAGGTTTCCCCGGGCATAACCGGTGAGTTCGGGACGCTGCGAGGGGTTTATGACTCCCGTCGGACGAACTATCTTCGGTAGAGGAAGCGTCGAACCTGATGTGCCCTGAGGTGTGCCCGAGATTTCCGTTTCTTACGTTTCGATAGTGGTCGCTGGCAATGACAGCAGCATCCCGCGCGCGAGACACCGCATTAATCAATGGAATCCTGGGCATCGGCCGACGTTGGTGCGTCGTCGCCGTCCTCGGAGCCATGTGCGGATGCAACCCGTTTCAAACGGGCGAACCGGAATCTCCGACCGGGGCTCTGATTCAATACCCGTCACCCTCGACGACTGACAACGTCCTCGCAATCCTGTCACTCTCCGTGTGCGCAAAAGACAGCCGCGCATTCCTCGACCGGTTGACTGCGGATTTCCGTTTCCTGCCAGATCCCGTTCAGATACAAGGTCCCGATTTCAGAACGTTTCCGGTTGAATGGGGCACCGTTCAGGAAGAGATGGCGTTGGCGGTTCTTTTCAGTAACAGCGACAGCGTCACTGTCGATTGGAGTTCCGTCTTCACGCAGCATCGTGTGGAAGGAGCTTCAGTGGGCGCGACGTACCGCGTCAATGTGTTCTCCCGCACGTCTCTCACCGCATCCTACACGGGTCGAGTCGAGATCGTGATGACACAGGTAGCAGGTTCGTGGGCGGTGCGGGAATGGCGGGATTATGTCGTGTCCGGTGAGTCCAATACCTGGGGGCTGTTACGAGCCCGATTGCTCGGTTCGGGATAGAGTTGGACTGAGGAGCAACCGGTGTCCAGAGGAATCCTCTTTCTCAGCGGGCTCTGCGTGAGCATTTTCGCCGGGTGCGATCTTCTGAACCAGACGGCTGTCATTGACGATACCATTGCCACCGGAGGAGTCAGTCGGCCCGTTACACTGTCTCGCCCCGACAGCGTCCTGAAGATGCTGACGTACATCTTCGATCGCCACACGCCGGAATCTGTGCAGGAGTATGCTGATCTCCTGTTTGCCGGGTACGTCTACCGCTATGACGATCCGACTGACAAAAACGATCTCGAACTTGACAGGGCGAGCGAAATACAGGTCTACCGAAACCTTTTCCGAAGCTTTGACTACATATCTGCGCATTTCGCAATCGAAAACCGCTGGATCGAGTACGGAGCGGACATGCCATACCCACCGGGAACTGCGCTTTACCAGATCTCCAGCGCGCACGCAACAGAGAACTGGGTCGTGTTGCGCGTTCTTGGGGACCTGATTTTCACGAACACCGATAACAACGCAATTCAGACGGGCTACCAGGTTCGTCAGCGATTCGACATCGCGTTCAGGCTCGATACTGCAAAGAGCGATTCCACGTGGCAAATCGCATCGTGGTCAGACCGCGAGTCCCTCCTCAATGCCAAGATAGCGGTACGTCACACCGAAAACGCCCGCATTCTGAGCCCTCGAGAGTAATCGGGTTGCCGGCGTACGCGCCGGGTGAGTATCTTCTAATCGGGCGCGGGGGCGTTTTTTCTTATTTTTCGCGGTGAGAAGGTGATCCGGTTATGACCGGTCGGCTTTACCTTGTGGGAACACCGATCGGAAACCTCGGGGACGTGAGTGACCGGGTTCGTGCGGTTCTTGCGAGCGTTTCGCTTGTCGCGGCGGAAGACACGCGGCGAACGCGTGTTTTGTTGAAGGAACTGGGGGTTTCATGCTGTCTCACGAGCTATCACGACCACAACGAACGAACCAGATTCCCGGAGCTCCTTTCTGCGCTGGAAGAAGGAAAGGATGTTGCCGTGGTCAGCGATGCGGGAATGCCTGTTATCGCGGACCCGGGATGGCATATAATTCAGGCGGCGATTCAACGGGGAATTCAAATCATTCCAATACCCGGACCAACAGCATTCGTTCTCGCACTGGTGGTTTCCGGTCTTCCCGTACACCGTTTCACGTTTGAAGGGTACCTTCCCAAGAAGTCGGGCGCGCGCCGCCGAAAACTTGAGGAGCTGGCGCGGGAACCGAGGACGATGATTTTTTATGAGACGCCGCATTCCGTCCGCAACACTCTTCGTGATGCCCTGGAAGTTCTCGGAGACAGAAAAGCGTCACTGTCGAGGGAATTGACCAAGAAATTCGAGGAAACGCGCCGGGGTACGCTATCAGCTCTTCTTTCATCTTGCGACGAAAAGGTGTTGCGCGGCGAGTTTGTACTGGTGGTGGCCGGCGCAGAGAGTGCTGGGACACCCACGTCCCGCGCGGAATTCGGATCAGAACATGTTCAGTGACCTGAAACTCGGGTTTCAAGTTTTCGTCGACCCCCTCGTGAACCATTTTATTCGTCGGGGGTACCACCCCGATACCTTCACGGTCATGGGCCTCGTGTTCAACACGATCGCGGCGGGGTTCTACGCCTTCGGGATGTTCTTCGAAGGCGCTCTCGTGATGCTGTTCGGAAGCTCCACGGACATGATTGACGGGCAGATTGCCCGCAAAACCGGCGGGGTATCCGACGGTGGAGCGCTGCTCGATTCAGTCCTCGACAGATACAGCGAAGCCGTGGTCCTCGTCGCGTTGTCGTTCCATTACGCACGAATCGGCTGGATGGTAACCTCGGTGCTGAGCGCGGCGGCGCTGACCGGTTCTCTTCTCGTCAGCTACGTTCGGGCGCGAGCTGAGGGGTTGAACTATGAATGCAAAGTCGGTCTGATGCAGAGACCGGAACGTGTGATTTTTCTTGCCGCCGCATCGATCTTTGGCGTGTTTCTCAATACTCCCTATCAGCACGTTGCCGTAGCAGTATGGGTGATGGCGATTCTCACCAACCTCACTACATGCGAACGCATCGTACACGTGCGAAGGGCCGCAAAACAGCGGGAAATGGCCCTTCACCAACAACGTTGACCGCTGAGCGACACGCCCCGAAGGAAATTCTGAACTGGCACCCACCCAATCCCTTGGCTGCTGCACACCGGTGGTACACGGCACCGCGGCGTTTTGCCGGCTCCATTACTCCGTTGGAAATGCAGCAGCTGCTCTCGGGTTTCGGGAAATCATGCCGCTCATACAGTCGGCACTCGCCGACGCGGGCGTGCTTGCACGGAATCCCGACGGAACCATGTCGAAGCTGCGGTTCGGTCCGCCACTTCCCGCCGGTTGCTCCAGCGTGCGGGAATATTGCGACGCAGAACTCGACTACGCTTCGGACGACGTATTGTCGCGAATCAATTCCCGCACATGTGACGGCCTGCAGTTTGTCCAGTGCGACCGGATTGACAGAAAAGCCGAACCTCTGGACAGGATCGCGTTCTACGCGGAATACTCGTTCGAGGTACCTCACTCGCTGCTTAGCGAGTGCGACTTGAAGGCTTTGCGCGAGCTGTTCGATGAGCAGAGAGAATGGCTCGCAGAAAGGGTTAGTCCCAAAGGGCACGTCCGGGAAAGCGATCTTAAGAAGGCTGTTACCAACTGGCGGTGCGAAAGCGGGGGCAACGTCACAACCGTCCATCTTCGACTGACGATCGTGCATGAAGAGGGGCACACGGCCTCTCCGGCTCTCGTACTTCAGAAGCTGTTTGACCTGAACGAAGAGCAATCGGCTCTGGTTGCGATCACTAGGAGGGAGATGTTCGATCGCAACGGCGCTCCGTTGACAAGCACACCGTGGCCACGGAGACGAAATCGGCTGCTGTACGAACGTTGCTGGGAACACCAGCGTTTCAACCATCAATGACTGAGATTGTTCAGAAGTCGCGATCTCCTCTTCGCGTTCGAGCGTCAAAGAATCTTTCCAACGGGCGCAACTGCTTGCTTACCCCCGCGAGGTCTGCACGGATGCGGGCAGGCGTTCGCGGCCTCAGATTCTGGGCCGCCAGCCGGAACAGATCCGCTCCAACGCGGTTCAGCCCGTCCATGGCGTTAAGCCCCAGAGTGCCCGAGCGGTACCCGGAATTCCTGACGAACTCCTCCAGATAGACGCTCCTTTCTCCCCATGGGTACTCGAAATGGGCCGGTTCTTCTCCGAAAACTCTCCGGTAAAGAGCAGACCCCTCGCGAATTTCGTACAACGCGCGTTCCACAGGGAGACGCATGAGCGAGTCTCCGGAGTAACCCGAAACCCCGAACGTAATTCTTTTGTTCCGCATCATTCTTTTCAGTTCATGGAATGTAATTACATCGCTGCCTGCGGGTTTTGCGCGCCAGCCTGAAACCAGCTTTTCCGTGTAACGGTAGCGGTCTGTCAACGGCAAGTTCGCGATCTGGCGTGCGATGTCCGCGAAGGCGAGTTGTCGGTACTCGTAGTTGGAAAGAAGCCATCTCCTGCCACCGACTGTCACCGTCTGGCCATGAAGCCCATTCAGGGCGAACGCCAGAACGCAGTACCAGGGGTGGACGCCAGCTTCCACTGCACCGGGACAGAAAAACACGGTGAGAGGTACGTCACATTCAATCGCGAGCCGCCCGAGTTCTATCTCCGGCAGGCTACTGCCGATCGAAACGGTGACTGCAACGCTGCTTCTGAAGAGCGGGGACCTGCCTGCTATTGCCGAGATTGCGTCGTCCAACGAGACGAAACGGTACCAGCGTCCTACAAGACGCAGGGCATCCCGGAGGGAGTCGTAATCCCAGCGGTCCGGTTCCACATTCCGAATTGACGGACAAAGGCGGATCCTCAAAAACAGCACACCGGCATTGCGCCTTTTCCACTCAACAAACCGGGCAATGCCGGTACTCGAACAAAGGCGATACAGGGCGTCAGAAGGCATTTCTGCGGGGCGAGGAATCGGAACGTGAGGCTTCTTTTTCGCGGAACCTGTTTGATTCATGGCGAATGAGCCAATGCAATCTGTGTTGCGTCGAATACCGGACCATCAACACACACGAGTGCGTACTCTCTGGTGCCTGATGTGCGTTTCTGCACGGCACATCCCATGCAGATGCCGAACCCACACGCCATGCGCTCTTCCACTGATACCTGGCACCTCACCCCGTGCGTGCGGGCAATGTCGGCAACCGCGGCCAGCATTGCAGGTGGTCCGCACGCGAGTATCTCCACGGTCTCTTTTGTTTCGTCGGGCGGGAAATCGGAGAGCGTCTCGATCAACGCCGCGGTGACGAGGCCCTTTGATCCTGCCGAACCGTCCTCCGTTGTCTCACGGTGCGGGATACCGAGAGACACCAGTTCATCCCGGTACAGCAATCGCTCCGCGCACCGCGCCCCCTGAATGACGCAGACGCGGCATCCGCGGATTGACTTCGCAGCGAAGTACACCGGCGGCATGCCGACGCCGCCGCCCACCAGAAGAACGGTGCCGCTGTCTGGCAGCCTGAATCCGTTCCCCAGCGGACCAAGCAGCAGGATCCGTTCGCCCGCCTTCCGTTCGGAGAGTCGTCTACTCCCTTTTCCCACAACGTGATACAAGATTTCGATCGAGCCACTTGAAGGGTCGGCGTCGCCAATACTGAACGGACGACGCAGAAAGGGCTCGACGTCATCCGTTACGCGAACCTGAACGAACTGCCCCGGAACGGCGTTTCCCGCAATGCGCGGCGCATGGAGACGCAACCGAAAGAAGCCCGGAGCAACCGCCGCCTGTTCGAGTGTGCGCGCAGGTTCGTCCACGGGCACAATTGAAGGCGATGAGCTATTCGGCATGGTGGCGAGGCTCCCTCCGTGGAACCGGCACACGTTCCACTCGTTCCGGTCGCTCCAGGGAACGTTCCTCCGGCCGCGGAGGCTCCTCTGGCGCTCGTTCCCGAGGTGTACGGGGCTCGACCGGGGTTCCAACTTCGGCCGTCGTATCAGCGGCTGCCGCCTCTCGAGCTCTTGCGGCCTCTTCTGAACGCCCCGCTTTGCCGGTTGCACGTGATTTCAAAAGCAGATCAGCAACACGCCCTACCTCCGGCATAAACACGGAGTCCTCGCGCGCAGCACCGTACCAACGGTATGCGGAAGCAGTGTCCTCAAGCACGTTTTCCGCGTACCAACCGAGGATGAAACGTGCGCGAGTCGCCAGATTTCCCCGGGGATGCAGCTCCAAAAGCCGATTGAAGTCCTCGATTGCCGATTCGCATTCACGTTTCTCACACGCGCGCCACTCAGCCCACCATGCCGCAGAGGACAGCGAATCTTTCGTCACCGAATCGGGCGGGTACGGTGCGCAACGAAGCAAGGAATCGAACCAGCGCCCTTCAGCTTCCTGATACAGGTCGATCCCAGGTTCCTGCTCAGGGCGTCCCTGAATTGATTGAATGGCCCGGCTGATTTCCATCGTGGTTCTCGTCCGCGATGAATCGGCAACCAACACCTGCCAGATCGAATCCGAACGGGCAGTATCGCGTTTCACCTCCCGCCAGATCCACCCCGAGGCGTACTGCGCGCGCCTCCGGAGATCAGGATCCGACGTCTGCTCGGCAACTGCGTCGAAATAAAACAGAGCTGAATCGGGTTCGTCCAGCGCCAGCAGGTGATGTTCCGCAAGAGAATACCTCGCGCGGTCTTTCCTTGAAACACTCACGGAATCGGTGGTATCAGCCAGTGTTGCATGCAACTGCGCCCAGAAAGATATGTCATCCATTCGCCGTTTGGCGGGGAGGGCCACGTCCTGATCTGGACTCTGTGCGGCGAGGGCATAGTGCCCCGCCGCGTTGGCGAAATTGCGGAATCTCTGCTCCTGCAGACGCCCCAGACGGGAATTTGCCTCCGCCGTTTCCCGCGTTTTGATACCGGTCGGCGCCGCCCCGCCGGCCGGAACGCTGCCGGGTGAAGCCCCCTGACCTGCTGCCTGAGGGCTGAGACGTTCCGCGTCTTCCAAGACTTTCTGGTACAAAAGAACAGCAAGTTCGATTTCGCCCGCCTCTTCTTTGGTTCTCGCGATCTCCAGTCTCGTACGCGGCACCTGATCGGTGAAGCGCTGATCCCGAATCAACGGCTCGAGGGTTGCGAGCGCGGCTTCTGTATTTCCCATCGCGCGCTGCGTCGTCGCGATCCGAAGCAGGTTCTCGTATCGTTCCACTGTGGTCTGCGGGAGGCGGCTCAGGTCCCGGTACACCTCCACTGCTTCCGACATTGCCCCAGTCTCAATCAGGCACTCCGCCAGTTCAATCCTCGCCCGGTAGCGGAATTCCCCTTCGGTGGATCGACGAACTGCGATTCGGTACAGCGGAATCGCTTCCTCCGAAGACCCCCGCTCCCTTTTCAGCCTAGCCAGAGCGAATGCCGCGTCGCCCTGAAACCGTGATCCGTCATCGGCGGCAATGCGCGAGAGCACACCCGTCGCCTCTTCGTATCTGCCCAGCTGCCACAGAGCCATTCCCTCCCAGTACCGAGCCTCAGGGGCCAGCGGACTTTGCGGGAACGTCGTCAGTAACTCGGTGCACTTTCGCAGCGAAGGTGCATACTCACCCAGACGGTAATACGATTTCGCCATGAGGAGCAGCGCGTCGTCCACATACTGGCTTCGGGGATGATAAACAAGCACCTTTGCCGATTTCTCAATCGCAATGCGGTACGATTGCTCGTCGCCGCTCGCCGCCCCTCTGGTCGCGGATGATTGCTGGGAAGTGCGCCGGGTCCCGGGGGGGGCGGTCCGCTGCAGTGTTTCACGGCTCTGTCGGGCGCGTTCGCCTTTTTCGAACGCACGTTCCGCATTGTAGAACGTGTTATAGTACGCGCATCCGGCAAAACTGCGAACCGCCACGAAGAGGATCAGCGGGATCCTGCCGCTACGCGCGAGCTTCACTCCCATCGTCTCACCCGATGCATCACGTTCGTTTGGCAATAATCATCTGCCGCACGAAATCCACCCGCGAAGGCGCACTGAGAATGAGCGGCGGAACGAGGTATCCGTTCGCGGGATCGAGATCCACCACCTCGTAGACCTTACCGTCCCTCGCATACGCCCGACCGCCGGATTCCCAGAGAACGGGAAGCCCGGCGGCGATATCCCACGCGTGGACCTGCGGTGTCAATGCTCCAACGAAACTCCCCTTGGCGGCGTAAAGGCACTTGACGACCGTACTCCCAAGAGTTCGGACCTTTCCCGAAAACTTGAGGTCCACCTCCCGGTACCACGTCGACCACACGGCTATCAATTGCTCGTTCGGGGGATCGTCACGCTCAATCATTTTGAAAGGGCAGCCGTTCACCGTTGCGCCCATCCCGGTTGCAGCGGCGTAGGTCTCGCGCAGGACAGGGAGGACGACCACTCCCAGCACGGGAACGCCACGCCGCAACCGTGCAACGCAGACGGCCCAATGCGGCAACCCTGCAACGAAGTTGGTGGTTCCGTCTATCGGATCCAGTAGCCAGGCGTATTCCTGCGTGCGGCCGGGGGATCTACCGAATTCCTCCCCTATGACGGCGTCGTCCGGAAAGAGTTCGTGAAGTTCCCGGCGCATGAACCGCTCCACCTCCCGGTCCGTTGCAGTGACGAAGCTCCGATCAGTCTTCACGTGAGGACGGCTGGCGCCGAATTGCGAAAGCGCGATCCGGCCGGCCTCCTCGGCTATTTCCTTCACCGGTTCCAGGATGTCCGTTTTGCCGCACATGAGCTGCTGTCGTCCTGTGCCCATCGTTCTACAAATCCCCAACCATGCGGGGCATTGTCTTGACCCACGTTATCAAGTGTGCACCATCCATCCTACGCATGTCAAGCACAGGCCGCCCTTTGGGGCGCACGTCGGTTACCGTATTTTTTTCCAAGTCGTTATTCACACAATGGACGGGGGTAACAGTCATGAGCGAACCGGTATACGAGATAGCGGGCGTCGAGGCGGTGAACGAGGCGGTGAAGGTCCACGAAGCCGCATTTTACGAATGGGATGGCGCGAAGGACTTGGAAAAGAGCGCTGCCTCGTGGAAACAGACTCTTACGGAAAAACCGGGAGCCTTACTGACCGTAGCGAGGCTCGACGGCAGGATTGTCACGTACGTGCTGGGCTATGACGCACAGGAGGCTGGCGTCTTCTTCATCGCCCTGATGGGAGGCCTTCCCGAAATCCGCGGAAAGGGGATCGGGAGGGGGCTTTTCCGCTTTACCCTGGACGAGATACTCAGGCGAGGGTACCGCGCCGTTGACATCAACACGTTGAATCGGTACCGCGGGATGTTGGCCCTCTGTATCGCCGAGGATTTCGACATTGTGGACTTGCGGTTTGATCAGGGACGCTCGTGCAATCGTATCTACCTGCGCCGCGTGTTCGGCCCTCACGTTCGTCCCTGACGCGAAACGGAGCACCGAATGGCGAACCCGCCGTACCGAGTTTCTGTGCTGACGAACGGTCTGACCGTGATTACGGAGGAGCGGCACCATGCGCCGGTGACGAGTTTCTGGATGGGGTACCGCGTGGGAAGCCGGAATGAGCTTCCCGGGCAGACCGGGGTATCGCACTGGATCGAGCATATGTTGTTCAAACCTTCCGAGCGGTTCCCGGGGACTGAGCGTGACCGCTTGATCGCACGCGAAGGAGGTACCACCAATGCATTCACATGGATAGACTGTACCGCGTACTACACGACGATCCCGTCTTCCAAGTTGGACATCGTCCTGCAGATTGAGGCAGACCGCCTGTCGCGTCCGCTGTTCGCCCCGGATGTTTTTGAGACAGAGCGCTCTGTCATACTCGCCGAGCGCGATGCCTATGAAAACCAGCCGGAATGGCGACTTGCCGAGCAGGTTACGGCTACCGCTTTTCACGCACATCCCTACGGGCACGAGGTAATCGGGCTTCCCGAGGATATTCGAAATCTCTCGCGGGAGGACCTGCTCGCGTATTTTCGGACGTATTACATTCCTAACAACGCCGTGTGCGTTGTGGTCGGAGATTTCGAAACGCGGCTTCTCCTCGGGCGTCTCGAAGAGCTTTTCTCGGAAATTCCCCCCGGCGCGACGCCGCCTGCACCTCGCGCCGTTGAACCAGCCCCGGTCGCGGAACGCCGCGTCCTCCTTGAAGGACCCGGCGCGACAGGCTACCTTGAAATGGCCTTTCTTGCGCCAAAAGCGACTGATCCCCGTTTTGTGCCGTCGCTCGTTCTGGGCTCCATCCTTGGAAGCCCCATCTCCATTGGTTTCGGCAGCGGCGCAGAAAGCCGGAGTTCCCGCCTGTACCGCGCGCTGGTTGAACGCGAATTGGCAATCGACGTCGACTGCAACCTGGAAGCAAGTATCGACCCGTTCCTTTTCGATATCACAGCCGTTGTGAGAGACGGCAGGACTCACGGAGAGGTGGAAGAAGCGATTCTGCGTGAGCTGGAAGCAATCGCAGCCTCGCCGCCTGACGCTGCGGAAATGGCGAAAGTACGGAAACAGTTGCGCGCGCTGTTCGCGTTCACAAATGAGCGTATCACCCATCGCGCGATGGTGTTGACTCTCGGATTCACCGTGTTTCCGGTGCAGTTTCTGGACGAGTTCGAGCAGCGTGTCAACGATGTTACGGCGGAAGACGTCAGAGCAGCCGCAGAAAGCCTGTTTACCAGACGAAATCGCGTTGTCGGGTGGTATCAACCCCTCGGCGGGGAAGACGGACCGGAAGACGCGGACGAAGAAACGGAAACGGAAGAAGGTATCCAGTGAGCACTTCTGCAGCGTCGAACAGTTTCCCGGATTCCGGGAACGTTTCACGGTCTGTCTTGCCGGATGGAACCATCCTCCTCGTCCGCGAGAACCCGGTCAGCCCTGCGGTGGTAGTTCAGGGGGCGGTTCTCGCGGGCGCCGTGGATGACCCGCCGGATCGCCCGGGATTGTGCAGATTCACCGCCGAATGCTTGACGCGGGGTACACAACAACGGTCCGCGGCAGAGCTTTATGAGCTGGTGGAATCCGTTGGAGGTTCGTTGGGTGTCGGGGCGGGTCTGCACACAATTCGATTCGGCGCAAAGTGCCTTTCAGACGATCTGCAGATGATTGTCGAACTGGTGTCCGAGGTCCTTCACAGCCCGTCATTTCCCGCAACGGAAATTGAGAGGGTACGAGGAGAAATCATCACGGAGCTTGAGGAACGCGACAACGACACCAGATCGGTCACGGACCTCGCGTTTCGAAAACTTGCCTATCCGGAAGACCACCCCTATTCACGCCCCGCTGACGGAGAGAAGGAGACCGTGGCCGGATTCACGCGGGACGATGTGCAGCACTTCTTCCACAGCCTGGTTCGGCAGCGACCGGCAATCATCAGCGTAGTCGGTAACTTGCGAAAGGACGCCGTAGAAAAGCTCTTCGTTCCGCTCTGGAGTATGAACGCCAGAACCGCAGATCCAGCGCCCCTGCCGGAGTGTGCGCGTCCTGATGGGCGGCGGGAAACGTACAGGGTAATCCCGGGCAAAGTGCAGGTCGACCTGGCGTGGGGAACAATAGGTCCCCCGCGAAACCATCCTGATTTCGTTCCGGCAAGTGTGGCGAATCTCATCCTCGGTGGTTTCGGACTGATGGGGCGGCTCGGTCAGAAGGTGCGAGAGGAACTCGGGCTGGCGTATTACGCGGCAAGCCGGGTCAACGCGGGGTTGGGCGCGGGCCCGTGGGTGTGCGTTGCGGGGGTCGCCGCCGAACACTACCGAGAAGCGGTATCGGCCATCGAAAAGGAAGTCGCCAGCCTGCGGGAGACACCGGTTCCGGAAGACGAATTGGAGGACTGCAAATCGCACCTGATAGGATCACTCCCCTTGAAACTGGAATCGAACGAGGGTGTGGCAAGCATCATGTCGGAAATAGAGATATACCGCCTCGGCTGGGATTACCTTCACCGATTCGCCGATTTGGTGAACGCGGTGACGGCTGAGGACATACGCAGGGTGATTCGCGCGTATTTTGAACCCGACCGAGCGGTTCTGGCGGGGTCAGGACCCGAGGTACCGGAATGAGGTGGACGAGTTGGCTTCCGTACGCCGTTGCGGCGGCCGCCGTCACTGCCGTGGCCGTCAATCTTCCTCCGAGCGAGATCGAGCGATCGGTGGCGGAATGGATAGGTCGTTTCGCGACGCAGTCACCCTTCTGGCTTTTCGTTGGCGGCGCACTCTCGGATGATTTCGTGCCCTCTGCCACGATCGCCGCAACGACGTTCCTGCTCTACGTGTTTCTGCCGACGAAGGAAAGTGCGGTTCCGTTGGCCGCTCTCGGAGGCGCCGCAGTACTGGATCGCATTCTGAAAGGGATCATGTTCAGCAGCGCAGGCGTGGCGGCACCGGACGTGCCTCCAGGCGCCGTGTTGCTCGTCGCAGCCTGGGCCGGAAGCGTAGCTCTTGTTGTTGCGAGGACCGGCAGAATGACCCGATGGCGGAAAGCCGCTCTGACCGGAGCCGTTCTTATTGTTCTCCTGTCAGGTGCATCGGCTTTGATCGTGGAAAGAAACTGGCCGATGGAAATCCTCGCAGCATGGCTCTGGGCTGCGGCAGTTGTGTTCTTGCTCCACCGGGCAACCCGAAACGTGCTCACAGGAAAGGGAATCCGGGAGGGAATGTGAGGAGCTTCCTCTCCCGGAGTTTGCGAGGAGAACGCGTCATTTCGCGAACGTGTAGCGTTTTCCCGTCCGCCAGGCGATGTAACATCCCTCGAGCAGTTCCGTCAGATTGCGCCCGTCTTCGACTGTCGTGATCAGGGGCGTGTCCTTGAGAATCGCCGAAATCCACGCTTCCATGATGCTTGGCTTGTTCTCCGGAAGCCTGGAAGGAATGATCATGCCGTCGATCCTGTTCCCACCTTTGAGCTTTCTGCTCTGAATCATCAGCGGCATTCCAGGGAAACCGCGCCCCACATAGCCCTCCGTGCCGAACACTTCAAAAAGATTCGGGCCGGACCTGTGGCAGAAACTCGTGTCGAGAATCCCGAGGCCGCGATTTGCGAATTCAACAACGGCGACCCCGTTGTCATCGATCTTGTAGACGCGCGAGAAGTTGTTCATCTGTGCAACGGCGTACCTCGGCGGACCCATGATCCAGCGGACCATATCAGTCGTGTGGCATCCGAGATCGAACATGGCGCCGCCGCCCGCGGCTTTCTTGTCAACGAACCACAACTGGCCTCCGGAAAACCATTTGTCAATGGCAGCCTGGTGCGCAACCCGGCCCCGAATCATGGTAATCCTGCCGAGAGCGCCATCCTCCACCAGTTCTTTGATCAAAAGGTTCTCGCCGCGCGTGCGGCTTGGAAGACTCACGGTGAACTTTATCCCGGGATGTTTCTTCACTGCTTCAACGACGACATCGGCCTCTTTTGTCGAGATCGTCAATGCTTTCTCCGTGAACACGTGTTTGCCGCGCTCGATTGCCTTCAAATAGATCTCCGTGTGCTGTGCAGTAGGCGCGTTGACGACGATCGCATCCACGTCCTTCCGGTCGAGCACCTCTTCCATCGCGTTGCCGAAGAATGGCACCCCGTACTTCTCGGCCATAGGTTTGCCGCGCTCCGGCATATCATCCCAGATGCACATCAACTGGGCATCCGGAATCTGCCCGACCTGCCTGGCGTACCCATCGGCGTGAGCGTGTGCCATGCTCATCATCGCCACGCGCACTTTCTTTGGCATCGTTTTTCTCCTTTGTGAGACTTACCCACAGGGGCACTAGTGATCGGCTTCATTGCGCCAGAAACGCCGCGAACAGCGCCCGGTGAACAACCGAAACGATACCCCTCGCATTCACGGATGCACAAGCCCCAAGGGGAAAAGGAAACGGGCGGGCCCGCAAGGGTCCGCCCGTTTCCCATGCTTCAGATGCGGCAGGTCACCGCGTTTCAGCGTTTCCCACACGGGGGTCCACCGTTCCGTGATCCTCAACACCGGGCTCGTTTGGGTCCTGCGCGGGCGCGGGCGGGAAATCTTTCAGGGAGAAGACCAGGCGATCCCCATCCCGGTCGATCAGGACGGTCCCACCACCGTCAAATTTGCCCGTCAGTATCTCTTCCGAAAGCGGGTCTTCGAGGTACTTCTGAATCGTGCGTTTCAACGGACGGGCGCCCAGGGCAGGATCGTACCCCTTTTCCGCAAGGAACACCGTTGCGGCAGGAGTTATTTCCAGATCCAGATGGCGGTCCTTTACCCGTTTCTTCACATCCGACATCAGAATGTGAACGATCGTGAGCATATCGTCGTGGGAAAGAGTATTGAAAATCACCACTTCGTCGAGGCGGTTGAGGAACTCGGGGTTGAATGCGCGCTTCAGTTCCCGGTTGATTGCTGACTCCATCTCCGAGCGCGAGGGAAGGGAATCCTTGCTTCCGAACCCGAAGGTCCCCATGCTGCCGATATCCCGGCTTCCCAGGTTGGACGTCATGATGAGGATTGTGTTGCGGAAGTCTATCTTCCTGCCATAGCTGTCCGTAAGCCGCCCGTCGTCCAGAACCTGGAGCAGAATGTTGAACACGTCGGGGTGAGCCTTTTCTATCTCATCCAGCAGAATCACCGAATACGGCTTGCGGCGAACCTTTTCGGTGAGCTGACCGCCTTCTTCGTAACCCACATAACCGGGAGGAGCACCGACCAGCCTGCTGACCGCGAACTTCTCCATGAACTCTGACATGTCGATGATGATCGCGGCATCTTCATCTTCAAACAGGTACGCTGCCAGCGCCTTTCCCAGTTCGGTCTTTCCCACTCCCGTCGGCCCGAGAAACACAAACGAACCGATCGGCCGATCAGGGTCTTTCAGGCCGCTGCGCGAACGCCGGATGGCGCGAGATACTGCCGCAATCGCCTCCCGCTGCCCGACGACGCGTTTGCCCAGTTCCTCTTCCATGTGCATGAGTTTTTCGGATTCGTTTTTCGCAAGCCGAAAAACCGGAATACCCGTCATACTGCTCACAACGTAAGCAATATCTTCTTCCGTCACCTCTATGACGTCGTTTTCGCGCGCCTCTTCCCATTTCCTGCGTTCAAGCGCCAGCTTGTCTCGCAGTGCTTTTTCCTCGTCGCGCAGGTTGGCAGCCTCTTCGAAATTCTGTTCGTTTACTGCCGATTCCTTCTTCGTTTCGATTTCGGCGATCTGCGCTTCGAGCGCCTTGATCTCGTTTGGAACGCTGACCTTCGACAGCCTCACCCTTGAGCCCGCTTCGTCAATAACGTCGAGTGATTTGTCCGGCTGGTACCGGTCGTGGAGATATCGCTCCGCCATCATTACGGCGGCTTCAATCGTAGCGTCGGGGAATTTCACGCGGTGGTGCTCTTCGTATTTCGGACGGAGGCCCTTAAGGATCTTCACCGTGTCTTCGACCGAAGGAGGATCCACCATGATGGTCTGAAAACGCCGCTCAAGGGCGCCATCTTTTTCTATGTGCTTCCGGTATTCGTCCAGAGTGGTGGCGCCGATACACTGGAGCTCGCCACGGGAAAGCGCCGGTTTGAAGAGGTTGGACGCGTCAAGCGTTCCTTCCGCGGAACCGGCACCGACGATAGTGTGCAACTCGTCAATGAAAATCACGACCTCGCGGTTCTGGACAAGTTCGTTCATGATCGCTTTGATGCGCTCTTCAAACTGGCCGCGGTACTTCGTTCCGGCAACGATGCCACCCATATCCAGCGTAACAATCCGCTTGTTTTCCAGCACGTGCGGGACTTCCTTCGCCACGATCTTCTGTGCGAGGCCCTCCGCGATCGCTGTTTTGCCCACACCGGGTTCACCGATCAGGACCGGGTTGTTCTTTTTTCTCCGGCTGAGGACCTGACTGACCCGTTCGATTTCCTTTTCGCGCCCTATGACGGGATCGAGAGCGTTTTCACGAGCCAGTTTGGTCAGATCTCGCCCGAAATGATCCAGGAAAGGCGTTTTGCTTTTCTTTTCCTTCGGCTGTCCGGCCTTGCTTCCACCCGTGATGAGAGCGATAACCTCTTCCTTGATCGTCTTGTAATCCGCTCCCAGAGCGGAAAGAATCTGCGCGGCGACATTTTCTCGGTCTTTGACGAGGGCAAGCAGCAGGTGCTCAGTGCCAACATACTGCACCTTCATTTCCTTCGCTTCCGCCATTGCCCTTTCCAGGATTTCCTTGGCTTTGGGGGTGAACGGAGCCTGCCCCATGAGCATCTGACCGCCGGTCTGTGCGACGGCGTCTTCAACAGACTGCTTTATCGTCTCCGGATCCAGCCCGAGGCTCGTGAGCGCGGCAATGGCCAGACCTTCACCTTCCTTGATAAGTCCGAGGAGGAGGTGCTCAGTCCCCACGTAGTCATGACCCAGGCGTTGTGACTCTTCCCGGGCGAGTGCCATGACCTTCTTCACTCGCTCCGTAAACATCTGGTGATCCATTGCGTTGCCTCCACCTTCCATTCCGGTGTTATCACTTTTCAGTGATTCTCAACCTCTGGTTTGCCTGCTGGTAGTCGACGCGCTCGCGAACCGCTCGCGGACATATTCGGCTCGGTTCTGGTCCCGCTGGTCACTGTCGAGTCTGCTTCCGGCCATGCGTTGGATGTGGGAAGGCTGTACCCGCACAAGCAGTTCGTTCAAAAGGACCAACGACGGATCTTTGAGAACCCCGGTGCTTACTCCCAGTCTCACGGCAGATGCGAGATTCATAAATTCCTGACCGCTCAGAACGCGCGCGTTCGCAAGGATGCCCAGGGAACGCCATATCTTGTCTTCTATTTGAGCGCGAGCATCCCGCAGCAGTGTCTGTCGCGCGCTGTACTCAAAGTCGATAATCTGCCTGACGACGCGTTCCAGCGTCTCGAGGATTTCGGGTTCCGATTTCCCCAGCGTAATCTGATTTGATATTTGAAACAGACTGCCGACAACTTCGGTTCCTTCCCCGTAAAAGCCACGAACGGTCAACCCCACTTGCGCGATGCCGTTCAGGACTTGATCGACCGTCTGCACAAGCACGAGTCCCGGCAGGTGAATCAGAATCGAAGCACGCAACCCGGTCCCCACGTTCGTCGGACACGCGGTGAGATACCCCAGATCCGCATCGTACGCGATATCAAGCCTCCCGCAGAGCTCGGTATCAACCTTGTCGAGCATCTGCCAGGCGGCCTGTGGTTCAAATCCAGCCGTAAGGGCCTGAAGCCTGAGATGGTCCTCTTCGTTGACCATGACGCTCAGGCGCTCGTCCTGGTCCACCATCACCCCGCCGTTACCTCCGCGAAGCGCCAGTGCAGGGCTTATCAGATGACGTTCCACCAGCAGTTGGCGATCGTGTTCCTCGAGCTGTTTCATGTCAAAATAGGTGCTCTGGTTCAGGTCGCGAACGTGCTGGGCGGCGGAAAGGACTTCATCTACGACGCGTTCCTCGTCTGCGGTTTTGTTCTGAGACGAAAATGGTATGTGGCGCAGATTGCGTGCGAGACGCACTCTGCTCGACACGATCACGTCCGCATACGCGCCTGACCCGTCCAGCCACATCGGCGTCTGCCGAACCAGCGCATCGAGTGTCATTCCGCAGTTCGCTCCACGTTCGATTCCTTCGAAATCGCCTCTATCCGATCCCGCAACCTTGCAGCTTCTTCAAATTCCTCCCTCTCAACCGCTGCCTGCAGGCGCCTTTTGAGAAGCTCAAGCATCCACGTTCCTCGAGGCGTGCCTGAGGTGATGTCTTCGTCAGCCAGGCGGGCGAAACGTTTTCCTCGGTGCCTTTCCGCGCCGTGCACCTTTTTGAGAAGGGGTATCAGCAAAGGCCGGAACGCATCGAAACACTCCGCGCACCCGAGTCGGTAACGCTCCTTGAACCGCGCAAACGTAAGCCGGCAGGAGGGACACATCACCGAATCCTCGCGGGAACCCTTTTCTACTTCCTCAGTTTCTCCGGAGCCTGACACCTGAGCTGCCTCCTTGCCGCCCACAACAATCTCGACTCCTTCTGCACGGGCGCAATTCGCGCAGAGGTATTCAACTTTTTCGGTGTTCTCTTTCACCGAAATCAGACGCAAAATCGCGGCACCTGTATTGCACCGCTCACATACTCGTTTGCTCATGGAACCTTTCAGCCCCGACAAGCTGGCGTAACACCACCGATCTCTTCAGAATAGGACGCCGTTTCGGCTTTTGTCAGTTCCCGTGCGAGGCCGTTTTCAAGGCGGATTTCGCGGTCCGCCCTGAGCGCGAGGGCGCGGTCGTGCGTGGCGATGACGAACGTAACAGCTTTCGCACGCGCAAGGCTCCACAACAGGTCGTTCAATTGTCTGCTGTGCCGGTAATCGAGGTTCCCTGATGGCTCATCCGCGAACACGATTGCCGGCTTGTTTGCCAGCGCGCGCGCCACCGCAACCCTTTGCTGTTCCCCCCCCGAAAGCTCATTCGGACGATGTCCCAGACGGTTCTCCAGGCCAACTGACGTGAGCATCTCCCGAGCAACCGCCTTCGCTGCGGCAACATCAGTCCCCGCGATCAGACACGGCATCATCACATTTTCCAGAGCCGTGAAATCGGGCAGCAGGTGATGAAACTGGAACACGAAGCCGACCCGTTCATTCCGGAATCGCGATCTCGCTTTCTCATCGGTATTATCGATGCGTACGCCATCCACAGCAATCTGCCCGGAAGTCGGTCTGTCGAGCCCGCCAAGAAGGTGCAGCAATGTGCTTTTGCCTGCCCCCGATTCACCGGTGATCGCGACGATTTCCCCTTTCCGGACGCGCAGGTCAACGCCGACAAGGATCGGCAGATCGCCCTCCGGGGTCGGATAGCTCTTGTGCAGGTTTTCGGCCAGGACGGCCACTTCGGACGGAACCGGCAGATCGTCACTCATTGCGAATCGCCTCCACCGGGTCCATATTGGCCGCACGCCGCGCGGGGTAAAGCGCCGACAACAAGCAGATTACAATCGCCGCGGAACCAATCGCGACGAAATCCAGAACGCGCATTTCCACGGGAAACGCATTCACTTGGTAAAGCTCCGCAGGCAAACGAACGACGTGGTACTTGTCCTGAATCCAGCAAAGCGCGTATCCGAGAATACCTCCGCAAATACTTCCAATGAATCCAACAATGAGTCCCTGCACCAGAAAAATACGCGATATCTCAGGCGCAGTTGCCCCCATTGCTTTCAGTATACCGATCTCTTTCGTTTTGTCTCGCACCACCATCGTCAACGTACTGACAATGTTAAATGCAGCCACAAGAATGATCAGGCTCAGTACGACAAATGCGAACCATTTCTCGATCATGAGCCATTTATACAACCCGCCGTTCAGTTCAACCCATGTCGTCGTGGTGTACGGGTAACCACCGAGTTTCTGTGAAACCAGGCTGTCCACTCCGTCCGCCATGAAGGCATCGCGCAACTTCACCTCGACGGCTCCTACGGAAGTTCCGTAATCAAACAGACGTTGCGCTTCACGGATGTCCATTACCGCAAGCGTCGCGTCAAATTCGTAAAAACCCGAGTCGAAGACGCCCGTCACTCGAAACGGAGCGAACCTGGGCTGAACAATCATCATCGGGTTCACCGGGCCTTTCGGGGGAATCACCACGTACACGCGATCACCGACGAACACCTGGAGCTTGCCCGCGAGCTGCCAGCCGAGAACAATTCCTGGTTCTGCGTTCACTGAGTCTCGACCGAGGAAAAAGCGCCCCGTGCAGTTAACCGAATCCTCTTTGAACAGCCGCACGATGTTCGAGACATCGCCGATAGTCAGCGTGTCGACACCTTTGATCTGCGCACCTGTCTGAGCAACCGATGGGTTCGCGATGAGGGTTTCCTCGTAGATCGTGGGCGAAACTCCCACAACGCCCGGAATCTGCTTTATTTTTGCTTCGATTCCACGGCTGTCAGCGAGGCTGCCTGTCTGGGATTGGACCCACAGGTGCGCGTTCATCCCGATCAGGTGGCGAAGTATCTCCCCGGCGAAACCATTCATGCCCGACAGGACGATGATGAGTGCCGCGACGCCCAGCGTGACTCCAAGCGTGGTAAGCATCGTCGTGAGGCTTACGAAAAGCTCCGATCTCTTGGGTCGCAGGTAGCGCCGGGCGACAAAAAACTCGTACTTCATCCGGTCTCCCGCGCGACGCCGTACAGCGAGCCGAGTTTGTTCTTCAGGTGACGCATCAACGGTTCATGGCTGAGCGGCCTTCCCGTAACTTCTTCGACAAGCTCATTCGCCCGATACCGCATGCCCTGCCGGTGGATCTTCTCTTTAAGCCATTCTCTCAGAGGCAGAAAATCGCCTCTGCGGAACTGCTCGTCGAGGTCACCGAGGTCCGCCTGCGCCTGTTCGAAAAACTGCGCCGCGTAGAGATTTCCCAGCGTATACGTGGGGAAATATCCGAAACTGCCGCCGCTCCAGTGCGTGTCCTGCAGGCACCCCTCGGCGTCATTCCGCGGAGTGATGTGCAGCAGTTGCTGCATCTTTTCGTTCCACGCGCCGGGAATGTCCGCCACCGCGAGGTCGCCGGAGACGATGGCCTGTTCGATTTCGAAACGCAGGAGGACGTGCAGATTGTACGTTGCTTCGTCTGCTTCTACGCGGATGTACGAGCGCTGAACATCGTTCACCGCCCAGTAGAAGGCATCGATCGACACATCCGAGAGCGCCTCAGGGAAGACACTTTTCGCAATCGGCAGCGCGAAGTGCCAGAAGCCGCGGCTCCTTCCAACGAGATTCTCCCACATCCGCGACTGTGATTCGTGAATACCGAGCGACGCGAAGCCACCTCGCGGAAGCCCGAAATGCGCCGGGTCTGTCCCCTGATCGTACAAACCGTGGCCGGCTTCGTGGAGAAGCCCGAACATGGCATCTCCCAGATCGCGTTCGTTATATCGCGTGGTGACCCTGACATCACCCAGACCTACCTGCGCGCAGAAGGGATGGGTCGTGACATCAATCCGCCCGCCCGCCAGATCGAAACCGATTGCGCCCACCAGTATCTGCCCGAGAACTGCCTGCCTGTCGGTCGGGTATTTCCGCGTCAGGATCGTCCGGTCGGGTTCCTTTCCGGAGGAAAGGATCTCCTCGACGAAAGGATTCAACTCGTTCCCCAAGGCGGTGAACACCGCTTTCATGCGGTCCGTCGTCATCCCCGGTTCGTACCCATCCAGAAGCGTATCATACCTGGTGGGCCCGGTGGCGATGGCATCGGCCTTTTCAAGCGTCAGGCGCACTACGTTCTCGAGCGTAGGTTGGAAAGCCTTGAAATCAGAATTCTTCCTCGCCTCGCGCCACACAACGTGCGCCAGTGAGGTTACCCGCACAAGTTCTTCCACAAGACTTTTGGGCACCTTCACTTCACGGTCATATTCGCGACGGATTTCCCTTACGTTAACCGCGTAATCGGACAAGGGGTCCTTCACGAGCTCACTCTGTTCGACACGCGCGAGCAGGTCACCCATTTCCGGCGCCGTGAACTGCTCGTGCAACATTCCCGACAGCAGGGATAGTTGCTGCGAACGGTATTCCGCCCCTGCCGAGGGCATGTACGTTTCCATATCCCAGTGCAAAACGCTTGCCGTATTCCCCAGCAGAGCAATGTTTTTCATCCGCTGGACGAGTTCCTCGTACGCCGCTTTCGGTGTTTTCTGCATTGTTCGCTCCATTTCTGCGTCAGGGTGTTTCGGCATCCCTGGTGTCCGCAGGGCGCAACGTAGGGAACGCGATGACGTCGCGGATTGACGCTTGATCGGTGAGCACCATGACCATTCGGTCCATGCCTATACCCAACCCCCCGGTCGGAGGCATGCCGATCTCCATGGCGCGGAGGAAATCCTCGTCGACAGGGGGTACCTCGCCGTCCACTTCACGGTGCGCCGCCTGTGCCTCGAGCAACTGCCGTTGACGAACAGGGTCGTTCATCTCGGAATACGCGTTCCCGATTTCGTAACCCAGTATGTACGGCTCAAATCGTTCAATGAACCCGGGCCTCGTCCGGGAGGCCTTGCACAACGGCGAAGTTTCCTCCGGATGGTTTGTCACAAATACTGGGCCAGTGAGTTCTTTTTCCACTCGGTACTCGAACAGGTCAGCGATCAGCATACCCCGCGAAAGAACGGGCGGCGCATCCGGGTCGTGAACTCGGACCATGCCGAGCAGTTCCTCATCCGAAAGGTTTTCCACTGAAATGCCGGCGTGTTTCTCGATGGCCTCGACCATCTCGATCCTCTCCCACGGAGGTTCGAGATTGATCTCGCGTCCCTGGACGGAGATCGTCGCCGTTCCGTTCACCTTGAGGCACGATTCCACGTACATGGCTTCCGTCAGAGCCATCATGTCGTTAAAATCCGCATATGCCTGGTACGCCTCAAGCATGGTGAACTCAGGGTTGTGCGTGCGGTCGATTCCCTCGTTGCGGAAGTTCTTCGATAAGTCGTACACGCGCTCCAAGCCGCCCACGACCAATCGCTTAAGGTAGAGTTCAGGGCTGATTTTCAGATAAAGGTCTATGTCCAGAGCGTTGTGATGCGTTTTGAACGGGCGTGCGTTCGCCCCGCCGTACACGCGTTGGAGCGCAGGGGTTTCCACCTCGACAAAACCACGATCCTCGAGAACGCGCCTTACGGTTTGAAAAATCTGCGACCTTTTGCGGAAGACCTCGCGCACTTCGGGGTTGATGATCAGGTCTATGGAGCGATGACGATAGCGAAGTTCAACGTTCGAACGAATGTCATCATACACGCGCCGCTCGCCCTCAACCATTTGTTCTTTCACCACAGGAAGCGGACGGATGCTTTTGCAGAGAACAACGAATTCGGCTACCTGGACGGTGGTTTCGCCCGTATGGGTAACAAAAACCGGCCCTTTCACTCCGATGATGTCACCAATGTCCAACAGATTCCAGATCGCGTACGGGGTTTCGCCAACGGCATCCTTGCGCACGTAGATCTGGATCCTTCCCTCGGCATCCTGAATATGCGCGAACGCCGTTTTTCCCTTTCCCCGAATGGACATCAGTCGTCCTGCGATTGATACCGATTGTTCGGCAAACCGTTCGGGATCAGCGGCAATTTCCTTTGTGTTGTGGACGGGATCGAACCGGTAGGGGTACGGATCCACCCCCAACGCGCGGATCGCCTCGATCTTCGCTTTGCGCTGCTCGATCAACAACTGCTCGTATTCCACGGAATCCTCCCCGGAATCCCAGACAGGAGTCATGGCCTGCAACGTGAAACATTGATACCCATGAACACTCGGGAGGGCTACACAAAATGTACCGCCGAGGGCCGGAATACGCCAACTACACGTGGAATCAGGTCCGGTTGCCGACAGCAGTCGTCTTTGTGCTCAGAGGACGCAACCGGCGAACGGCGGCCATCGCCGCGAAGCCGACCGCCTGGGAAAGGACATCGCAGACCACGAACTCCCGATCTCAGAAGACTTCGACCGGGCGTCCGTCCTCGTCTGCGCCGTTGCTGACCAGGGGACCCCCACTTTCAACGCAGGCAGAGACGTCGTGGAACGCGGGCGAGAGATATCTTCAGAAAAGCAACGGCGATTCCTGGTGACAGGCCCTCTTCTTCCCTACAACCGCGGGAAATTGGTACACGGGGATACGCGGAACATGCTGCGTCATCGTCAGAGCGGTCACCCGCAGACGTCAACGCCCTCACGAACGAGTGTCAAGTTTTCCTCCGAATTCACTCGAAACCCGCTCTACATGTTCGTAGTATGCCCTGCGCTTCAGGCAACTGGCCGCTTCGTCATCCGCGATGACGATCGCATGAGGATGGAACTGCAATGCGCTCGCGGTAACCTGCGAGGTTACCGGACCTTCCACTGCTTCCGCGAGTATTCTGGCCTTGCCTTTCCCGGTTGCAAGGAGCAGGCAAGCGGCGGATTCGAGTATCGTGCCGACACCCATCGTAACGGCGAATTTCGGCACCTCTTCTCCTTCGCGGAAAAAGCGGGCGTTGTCGCGAATAGTCTCCGGGGCGAGCGTCTTCGGCCGTGTGCGAGAGGCGAGGCTCGATCCCGGTTCGTTGAAGGCGATGTGACCATCACTTCCAATGCCCAGTATTTGCAGATCAATGCCGCCAGATTCCCTTATTTTCCGCTCGTAATCCTCGCAGAATTTCGCCACGTCGTTCGCGGTTCCGGAGGGTATGTTGATGTTTTCGCCGCGCACATTTATGTGGTCGAACAGGTTTTCATGCATGAAACGGTGGTAACTCTGAGGATGGTCCGGTGCAAGCCCGCAATACTCGTCGAGATTGAACGTCGTAACACCAGAAAAATCGAGACCTTCTTCTTTGTACCGTCGGATGAGTTCCCGGTAGAGACCCAGAGGAGTCGAGCCTGTCGCAAACCCAAGGACAGCTTTGGGTTTGCGACGCACCAGCGCCTCAACGAAATCGGCCGCACGGCGCGAAACGCCGGCGTAGTCCCTTTCTATGATGATTCGCACGCACCAACCTTCTTTTCTCGGAAAGCACGCGGCTTCCGCCGCTGTCTGATGCTTGCCCTATTCAATTTGACCGGATTTGAGCATTTCGGAAAGCACCGCGTAGATCGCGTATTCCGACCGCGGCAGATTCTCTGTCAATTCCGTCACCGACGCGCCTCTGCGGAGCATGTTCCAGATTCCGTTCGCCAAGGTCCGGTTGTCGTCATCGGTCCATTCCAGCGCGTCAACTTTCGGTTTGAAGACTTTTCCAGGGTCAGGAATCTGTTCCTTGAGGAGCTTGAGCTCATCCGAAAGCCGCGCCGCTTCAAACAACAGGGACATGCCTGGCACCGAGACTTCGGCTCGCTGGTCGAATCCTTCCGGAAATTTGCCTTCTTTGAAGGAGAAGCTCCCTTTTTTGTTCTCCGTCTGGAAAAGCTGATAGAAGGCTTCTTCGCCAAGAAGCTGGCGCCAGCGGGCATAACGCATGGTCCCCGCCTCGAAATAGAGGTCGGCGACAGGCTCCTGCTGCTCGTCGGTAACCGTAAGGACGCCTGTCCTCTCGTCGGAGGACAACAGCGTCTGGATGATGGTCGCGAGATCGAAATATTCCAGCGATCCCTGAAGTTCGCGGTGATGGGTTTGAATGCGCTCCTTCTTGATTGACGTCTTAAGCCGGCGCGCAAACACCGTCGCGAGGCGGAGAGCAAGCTCCGGCAGCGCCTTGAAAAGCTTCATGAATACGTCATGCGGAATCATCAAGACTTCCGCGCCTTGTGGCACCCGCGCGATTGAGCTGCGGGAATCCCCGGAAATGAGAATGGACATTTCCCCGATGGAATCACCAGCAGTCAGATACGCGACGACATTGAGTTTGTCCGGGTCGTCGGTCGGGCGACAGATTTCGACAATTCCTGATTTGATGATATAAACCTGGGATACCGGATCCCCGATCACGAAAATCATCTTGCCCGGTTCATACTTCTCCAGCGTTCCGTTTGCACGAATAACTTTCAGCGTCTCGTCCGAAAGAGCACCAAAAACCTCTGATTCCTTCATGAACGCGATATCTTTGTCATCGAACGAACCGACCTGAAGGTCGGCCCACCGTTCCTGATCGCTCAACTCGGGAATCTGTTTCATCTCGGCTTCGGAGACGCGCCGCGCCTGTTCAGTGATCAACCTGACCAAGAGCTCGTTCGTCTGGTTCTGCTTCTCCAGGACGGCGGTAATATCCGCAGCGGGGGCTTGCCCCGCAGCCGATCCCACAGGCATGGATTTTTCTGCGATCTTCTCGAGTGCGGCAACGACTCCAGAAACGTCCGCGGCTTCCGGATGCGCCGCACCCCCGGGCAAAGAGGTTTGCGCCGACGCCGCGAGTTTGGCCATGACGGTAAGCAGTTTCACGAGGTGTTCATCACGCCTCGATGTGGAGTCCAAAAACTCCTCCAACGCCTGAACGAGGCGCGAACCGATCACTCCGGCGGCAACTTCGGCACTCGGTTTTTCGTTCATTGAGAACCTCCCCTGAGCCGTTGGCATCGTGCTCCGGCTGGCGCATCCGCACGCGAACCGCCCGGCACCAGCTGCGGACGGGTCACTGACGTGGCTTTATATATTGCCTAATGTACGCAAATCGCGATTTAGTGGCGAGTCAAGGAGGGGACTAAGTCACCACGGGGGGTTGCGCTTCGCTGACTCTGACTCGTTCCTGTAATTTCGCGGTGTAGCAAACCCTCGCCCCGGATTAACTCACGCGGAGTTGACCCAATGCCCGGTAATCCAACTGAAGCTGAGAACTCTCGCACTGCCGAGCTGAAAGCATTGCTGGTAGAAATTGCCCGCAATGATCCCGGATTTTTCCGGTCTCTTGCTGCGGATGTGTTCAAGATCCCGTTCGGGTACCGCTGGGAAGACCACCCTGGCGTTACTATCGGGAAGGACGTACGAATTCATCCTGCCGCACGCATTGAACTGGGCAGCCGAAGCAGGCTCACGATAGGCGATGGAAGTTCCATTGGTCCCATGGCTGTTCTTCGGCCGAAGGATTTCCACATGGTTATCGGCCCGAACTGCTCGGTGAACGATTACACCATGCTGTACGATAACCTGGTTCTCGGGCGCGGCGTGCGTATCGGCGCTCACTCACTCATAATCCCGGAAAACCACACATTCGCCACCCGCGCGAAGTACATCTACGAGCAACCCTGCGAGTTCAAAGGAGTGGTTTTTGAGGACGACGTCTGGGTGGGGTCGAATGTCGTGGTTCTGGACGGTGTGAGGGTCGGAAAAGGCGCGATTCTTGCCGCCGGTTGCGTGGTTACCAGGGACGTACCACCCTACACGATTGTGGGCGGCGTGCCGGCGCGGGTAATCAAAGAGCGACCTGCGTAATCGAAGCGTCATCAATCCTCAAATACCCCGTAACGCCGGCAGATACGGTCGTAGGCACGGAAATGCTCCAGAGGGACCTCCGGGCTCACAGAATGAGTTCCGATGATCAGTCCACCGTCGCGCGCAAGCTCGATCAACTTCCGCGCTTCGTCCTCAATTCGATCCACCGGCCCGTTGATCAGGATATCGGTATTGCACATCCCCCCTGCCAGTATGAGCTTCGGATAGCGCTCTCGCAACAGGAAAGGATCCACACGGGCGCGCCGTTCCAACGGGTGCAGGCCGCTGATACCCGCATCAACAAGCATGTCTACGAACGGGTTGATGTTTCCGTCTGAGTGAAAAAAAACGTACTTCGCACCAGCGGCTTTGTACCGTGAAATCATCTGGCTGTACACGGGGAGGAACACACGTTCAAATGAGGACGGACTGAAAAGGGGAGCATCGTTGAATGCCACGTCGTCATATATCCAGATTCCTGTGTTCGTCAAACCCCATCTGGTGATGCTTTCCACACCCACATCGCAGAGGTGCGCACCCACTTTCTCCGCCAAGTTGCGGGCTAGAACCTCATCCTCTGCGATGTCCATCAGGAACTGCTTTTCCCCGCGCAGAAACGTTGTGCGCAGGAACGGGCCTCCTGTTTTGGCGAAAACGCAATATTCACGCCGCGCACTATCCAGGTCCCGCCGCAGGTCAGACCAGGTCCGATGGCCCATCAGATACCGTCGATCGCTCGCAGGATTTTCGAATGTTACGTGGTCGGGATCTACACCCTCCGGAATCGCGACTTCAAGGACCTCGTGGAAGTAGGTCCCCGGCCGTGTCCGGAACGTACTTCCCCATCCGTCGCGCTCGTACACCCACCCGTCCTGTTCCTTCAGGACCGTTTTTCGGGAAGGGAACGGCGTCTCGTCCGCAGCCCAGATTTGGATGTCCGTCAAGTCCTTCAGTTCGCCAATTTCCTGGCGCCACGCCTCCGGCAAGTCCCAGAACGAATCGAACCGCGGAACTCTGTCCGGACGATGAAACGCGCACGCGGTAAGCACACGTTCTTCCGAGGTCATCATGCCAGTTCCCCATCGAAAAATCCAGTGCGCCCGGCGCACCATTTCGTTCCAGGACGCGTTCGTGCGGTCGAGCGCCGGCAAAGGTGCCGCCGGTACATCGGGAGCGTACATTCATTTACCACAGGCATCACCAGTGGCACAAGGCAAGAAGGCTTGGATTTCGAGAAGGAGGTTTGAGCAGTGCGTCTGCCAGAGATTGATTTCGGTCGGCACAGAATCTCCCGGCTTATCGTGGGCGGAAACCCTCTGCGCGGGAATTCTCATTTGACGCCCGAACGAAACGCCGAGATGCGCGATTATTATACGACCGAACGTGTTCTTGAGGCGTGGTTTGCCTCGGAAAAGGCCGGCGTCACGGCGATGCAATCCCGCGGCGACCAGATCGTAATGGACTGGGTAGACCGTTACCGGGAGCGTGGCGGCACGATGCACTGGATTGTGCAGACAGCCAGCGAGTGGAAAGGCGGTGACGTGGCGGATAACATCCGAGCGGTTGCCGAGCATCATCCGATAGCAATTTACCACCATGGAACGCGGACGGATAACCTCTGGAAGCAAGGGCGCATCGAGGACGTCCACGATTGTTTGAAGCAGATTCACGACAAAGGGCTTTTGGCGGGGGTGGGATCACACATGCCGGAAGTCTGCGAATACATTGAGGAACACGACTGGGAAGTCGACTTCTACATGACATGCGCGTACAATCTCAGCCGGGAGGAACGGGAGAGCTTTCTCGTCAACGGCAGCACAGGTACGGAGGTGTACGACGACGCGGACCGGGACCGGATGACGGATTTCGTGCTTTCCACGCCAAAGCAATGCATCCTGTTCAAAATCCTCGCCGCAAGCCGGAAATGCGCGACGCAGGAGAGTGTGAAAGAAGCGTTCGCGTACGCGTTCCGGCGGATCAAACCGTGTGACGCAGTGGACGTGGGGGTGTTTCAGCGGGACCGTGATGAGATAGGACTGGATGCGGAGTACGTGCGCGAAGTGACCGGATTCGCGGCCTGATGACGTCGGCACGAACGGAACGGTGATGCGATCGAAGACTGATGCTTTCCCATGCCCCGTCTGCAGCGAGGTTCTCCGGGCGAAACTGGTGGAACGCGTCGACGCAGACTCGGATGGGGAGAGCCTTGCACTCCTCCTGGCGGGACGGTTGAACCGACTTTTGTGCCCCGTGTGCGGGCACACCGGCTTGGCACCGGAACCCGTGGTGGTTCAGTCAGACACCCGCAGGATATGTGCGGCATTCGTCCCCTTCTCGATCCCCGCCAACAGAAAAGCCCATGTCGCGAGCAAATTCAAAGCGCTTGCCCAGCGTGTTGCGGGGCAATATGGCCACCCACACGTCTGTTTCGGGGTCAAACAACTCCAGGAAGTTCTGCCCTCGTTGCCGCTATTCCCGAACTCCACGCGGGTTTTCCAGCGTTTCGATGCACCGGGTTCCGCGTTCCACCAGGTTCACGCGCTCCGCCGTGCGCTCAAAAATCGGGCCGGTGACGTCCGCTTACTGGCTCGCCTGGGAACGGCGCTGTACGCGTCGGGGGATCTGAAAGAAGCGCGGAAAACGGTGGAGGCGGTTGTCCGCGAGGAGCCGGACAACGGGGATGCATGGCGGTGTCTGGGGGCAATACTTCTGGATTCCGGACATGCGCAGCCGGCTGCGGAGGCGTTCGAACGCGCATACAGGCAACATCGTAATCCTGAATGCCTTTTCCTTGCCGGAGTGGCCGATTTCAGGGCTGGGGCACCACTGGCGGCATTGACGCGATTTCAGAGGGTGATTCAGAAGAGGGCCGATTTCTTCAACGCGTACGTCTGGATCGCCGTAGTACACACCGCCGAAGGGAAATATGGACCGGCCATCGAAGCTCTTCACGCGGCCGTGATGAACGGGCTCAAAGACGCCGGGATGATCCGTTCACGCAAGGAATTGGCACCACTTTTCGGAGAGCGTCGATTCCAATCTTTGATGAAACACCTTGAAAAACAGCGGGCGCGGGCACCGCATCCTCCGCCCGGCACGACCCGAGGAGCGGGCAGCCGCCCACCGAGCGCGAAACGTTCAGACCGAAGGACACCGACGACGCTCGCTCAGAAGCGCAGGC
Organism: Candidatus Latescibacterota bacterium; assembly: GCA_022706085.1. Classification (GTDB taxonomy): domain Bacteria; phylum Latescibacterota; class MWCZ01; order MWCZ01; family MWCZ01; genus MWCZ01. The sequence goes on from JAKJDF010000004.1 coordinate 429,424, forward strand.
AAACGGCCAGGGGGAAGTGAGGAAGACGAGGCTATGAGACGTGAGTATGTGTTGCTGGCCCTGCTCGCCTTATCCTGCGAAGTCGGACATGCCAGCCCACCCATCCGCGTGGCAGTTACATTGACCGATTTCCTTCCAATCGTGGAAGCAATCGGCGGCAATCAAGTGGAGGCTTTCAGCATCATGCCACCGGGGAGTGACCCTCACAGCGTATCCCTCAATACGGAGATCATCCAACGCGTCCGCGAAGCCCAACTTGCCGTCTACGCAAACAGCGCATCACTCGCCTTCGAACATGATTTGAAGAAGGCGTTGGCCGCAAAGCCGTCCGTCGATTGGCCGCAATATGAGCAACAGGGAGCGCGGTTGCTGGACTTCCCTGGAATGCCTTCGAATCCCCACGGGTTCTGGTTGGATTACGACAACGCCGTGGCGATCGCTCGAGCTGTAGCGTCGGTGTTGGTGACGTCGGGGGCGGACGAAAAGGTTGTTGCAGCGAACCTGGCGCGTTTTTTGGAGGAAGTGCACGCTCAGCGTGAAGCGGTCCTGGACGCAATGAGGAACTCCGGGAACCTCGGTGACACCGTGGTAGCAGTGGTTCCAGGCGTGGCGTACACGGTGCGCAACCTCGGCCTTGCCGTGGGTGGGATCCTGCTTCCTGACGAAGGAAGCGGGCAGGCGGACGCCAAAAGCCTCATGGAAATCAACCGCTTGCTTGGAAAAGGTGGCGCACGATTGCTCGTGTGCCCGATTGGACTTCGACACGCCAAAGCGGGGGAAATCGCTGAACAACTTGCCACGGACACGGGGGCCCGTGTCGCGTACACGCGTTTTCTGCAGACTGGTGGAACAAAACGGACATTTCTCGGGGATGCGGCGTACAATGCGGTGGTAACCAAAGCCGTTCTGGCTCACGTCGAGCCAGAAGGGGGTGGAACCGCGAGTCAGAGCATATATCCCGCCCTGCTCGCGATCATGGGCGGGGTCTTCCTCCTGCTGATATTCTTCGTCATGCGCCGAATATTGTCCCGGTAGGAATTGCATGGCCGACGTAGCTGACGACAAAAATCCGGCGGTCGAAGCCGTTGAGCTGTCGTACTCGTATCAGCGTCCCCTTGTGGAAGCGCTACGCGCGGTCAACCTGACGCTGCCAAGGGGCACGTTCACCGCCGTCATGGGACCAAATGGATCGGGAAAGAGCACGTTTCTCCGTCTCCTGCTCGGCATACTGCGGCCTACGACAGGGGAGATCCGCGTGTTCGGAGAGAGCCCGACGGCTCCGTCGCAACGGGTGCAGCGTCTGATCGCGTACGTACCGCAGTACGATTCGATCAACCCTCTCCTCCCTCTCCGCAGCAGGGAGGTCATTGCGCTGGGACTTTCGTCCCGGGTAACCGATCGGCCTGCTCGCTGGATTGACGAGCGCGTTTCGCAGATACTCGAGGATCTTGGCCTGGTGGAGATTCGCGACCGTCAATACGGACTTCTCTCCGGCGGGCAGAAACAGCGGGTGCTGCTTGCGCGAGCGCTTGTTCTTGAGCCCGAGTTACTGGTCCTCGACGAACCGTTTTCCGCGATGGACATGACCAGCCAGCACGCCACGGCGAAGCTCCTTTCAGGTCTGGTACGCCAGAAAAGGCGGACGGTAATAACTGTCGTGCACGGGATTCACACCATTGTGCACCACCTCGACTACCTCGTCCTCCTGAACAAAGAGATTGTGGCTGCCGGGACGCCGGACGCGGTTCTCCGCCCGGTTAATCTTACACGGGCATACGGCACTGACGTTCCGGTAGTCATCTGCCCGGAAGGATTCCGGCACCCGCTGGTGGAAGATGTCCATGCCTGATTTCTCCTCGTATCTAACGTCACCGTTCGTTCTCCGAGCTGCGGCGGCTTTTTTATTTGTGGCAATGAATGCGTCATTGAGCGGCGTATTTGCGAATTTCCGCAACTCCACCTTTTTGGTTTCCGGTGCCAGCCATGCCGCACTTGGGGGCGCAGCGCTTGTGATCGTACTGGAAAGCCATGGCAGCGTTTTTGGTGTCAGTCCTGTCTTCGGCGCGGCGGTTTTTGCTGTTCTGCTCTCAATTGCGGCAGGCAGCGCCCACAACCGCGGCAGTACGGCCGGTTCCGATACGGCAATCGGGGTCGGTTTCGCTCTCTCAATGGCACTCGCGGTTCTGTTGATTTCATTGATTCCGGAGTCAGCGAGCCGTGTGTGGGGCTTGCTCATGGGCGATGTCCTGCTCATCACCAATCAGGATCTCGTGTTGCTTGCCTTCCTGACTCTCTGTGTTGCGACGGTTTTCGTCGTTTTCTGGAAGCAATTCCTTTTCGTCTCTTTCGATCTCGACGGAGCCCGGGCATTTGGCATCAACGCAGACCGATTCAACTACCTCCTTTTCGCGTTGATCGGCCTTTCCTCCGCGCTTCTGGTCAAGGCAATCGGATCAATACTCGTTTTTGCAATGCTGAGTGCTCCCGCGGCGACGGCGCTACTGGTTTCCGATTCGGTCAGGAAAACGCTCTGGTGGTCCTTCGCGATCTCCTTCGCCGCCGGTATTCTGGCTCTCGTGTTGTCGTATTTCACTGCTCTTTCAGTAAGCGCCATCGCCGCATTTCTTGTTACAACGGCCTACTTTTCGGTACGAATCTGGCGTTTCGCGTTTGCGCGATAGAGGGAACAAGGAGGTTGTTCATGCCGAGAATCACGTTCTCCGGAGCCACACGCACAGTGACGGGGTCCATGCACCTTCTGGAAACCGGCGGCAAGCGGATCCTGCTCGATTGCGGGTTGTTCCAGGGCAAACGCGAAGAAGCATTCAAGCGAAATCGGCATTTCCCGTTCGATCCAGCCTCAATCACGGATGTCGTTCTTTCCCATGCGCATATTGACCATTCCGGGAATCTTCCAACGCTTGTTCGCAAAGGCTTCACCGGAAGGATACATGCGACTCATGCGACGAGGGATCTTTGCGCGGTGATGTTGCTCGACAGCGCGCACATCCAGGAGAAGGATGTCGAATTCGTGAACCGCAAGCGCGCACGGAAGGGTGAAGAGCCTTTCAATCCTCTTTACACGATGGTCGACGCCCACCGCACAATTGACCGATTCGTCAGTTACGGATATCACCAGCCGTTCGCCATCGGCGGCACCAGTATCGAGTTTTTCGACGCAGGGCATATCCTTGGCTCGGCGTCCGTCAAACTCACGTTCAAAGGGAGAGGCGCGCCCTCGACTCTCGCATTCTCTGGCGACGTCGGGCGGAAGAAACTCCCCATCCTCCGCGATCCAGAGCCGTTCGACCATGCAGACTGGCTTATCTGCGAAAGCACCTACGGTGCGCGATTGCATCACCCGCCTTCGGAGGTCGAAAACAGGGTAGCGGAGGTCGTGAGCACCACGTACCGCCAGAGGGGCAAAATCATCGTCCCCGCCTTCAGCGTGGGAAGAACACAGGAAATCGTCTACACCCTGAACCGACTTGCCAACGCCAATCGGATCCCTCGTCTCCCGATTTACGTGGACAGTCCGCTTTCGACGAATACTACGGAAGTATTCCGCCTGCATCCCGAATGCTACGATGAAGAAACGCGCCAGTTCCTGGAAGAGGAAGGCGATCCGTTCGGATTTTCGCAGCTTCAATACACCAGAACCGTTCAGGAAAGCATGGCGCTGAACTCGCGCACCGACCCGATGATCATCATTTCTGCGTCGGGCATGTGCGAAGCTGGTCGCATTCTCCATCACCTTCGGAACAATATTGAAGACAACAGAAACACCGTCATGATCGTAGGATTCCAAGCGGAGAACACGCTGGGAAGAAGGCTCGTGGATGGACAGCGCGAGGTGAGGATTTTCGGAGAGGAGCACACCGTCCGAGCCAACATTGTAGTCATCGAAGCATTCAGCGCTCACGCCGACTGGAAAGAGATGCAGGAATGGTATGCGCCGGTAGGTTCATCGTTGAAAAAGACGTTTCTCGTGCACGGAGACGACGAAGCTCTCGCCGGCATGAAGGAGCACCTGCAACCGTTGACCGGAGGCGCAATCACCGTGTGTGAGAACGGCCAGTCATTCGAACTCAGCGGGAAGGCATGATCCGGCAGGATTACCTCATGCGCCTGCTGGACCAGTTGGCTCAGGCGTTGGCACGCGTGCTCTCCCTCCGCGAAAACGAGGCCCGCGGTCAGGCACTCGATTTCCTGAACCGCGAGTCAGAGCGGCTGATCGGTATTGATGGCGCGATGCTGGAGATCCTTTCCCCCGATGCAATCCAAAAGGCGACGGCTTCCGTGGAAAAAAGCTTTGTTGCCGCGCGCATCCTGGAGGAAATCTCCCTCATTTCGGAAGAAGAAGGTGACCGCCACCGGGCAACCGCGGCTGCGGTCAAAGCATTCTGGCTGTATGCCGCGGCCGCTCAGTCCGATGCGTCGGCGGCAGACAACACCTTCCGCGAGCGGATCGCAGGGTTCGGGGATGCCTGTGCCGAGCGGGGTCTTGACGCAGACGACCTCCGTTCCCTGATGGCGGGGTACGAAATGCTCGGGGAGTTCGGCAGGGCGGAGGACGCCCTGTTTGCGCTGGTCGAAGTGGCTGGAAACGCTGACGACGTTCTTCCCGTGGGGAGAGGTTTCTACGCCCGATTGGCGGAACACGAAGACGCGGAACTGGAAAAAGGTGGGCTTCCAAGAAACGAATTACAGGACGGGGTAGACGGTTTTCTTGCGCGCGTCCAAAGCCGCATGAGCCGGAAAGAGATACCGGATGAGACGGGGGAAGCGGACGGGGCGGCAAATTCTGCTTGACAGGCGACAGCACCGGTGCTAACTTTTTCTGCGCAGGGGGGTAAGGTAACAGTACACATTTCAGGAGGTTGGTCATGAAAAAGCTTCTCGTGGCAACGCTTCTCACACTTTCGATGGTGTCGTTTGCAGCGGCTGAAGGGTCTGCGGCAGGCTCCAAAGCCGCCGGGCTGGGCATTGACCTTGCCGTTCCGTTCGGGGATCTGAGCAACGCGGCCGGTGTCGGGTATGGCCTCACCGGTCAGTTCGATTACGGGTTCAACCAGAAGATCACGCTCATCGGCTCGATCGGCTACATGATGTTTGCAGAGAAGAACAACTGGGAAGGATCGAGTATTCCGATCAAGGTTGGAGCCACGTATTGCCTCGCCAACGTGATGCCAGGACTCTACGCAATTGGTGAGGTCGGCTTCGACATGTTGAGCTTTGACTGGTCTGGCCCGTTTGGCGGCTCGAGTTCCCACAACGAGCTGTGCCTGGTTCCCGGTATCGGCTGGCAGAAGCCCATGGGTAGCATGACGCTCGACGTCTCCGCTCGCATGAGCTTCGTGGACGGCGGCAGCCGCATCGGTATCCGTGCGGGAGTCAAGAAGGCCCTCTGACTCTCGATTCCTCGTTAACTGGGAGCGGGGCCCGGGCAAACGGTCCCGCTTCTTTTTTGCCCTTGCCCCCAAAACCCCGCTGTCAGACGTTTTTGGGGGTCACACTCTTTTCTTTCCTTCCCCCGGCAGTGTATAGACCGGCGAGATGGTAAACAGACGTAAGGAGACATGGTATACACTTTTTGCTGGGTATCATAGGCCTCGGGGAAAGGAGGTATGTGATGCCCTGGCAGGAGTGGGATACCATG
>JAKJDF010000050.1:0-246 GCA_022706085.1 Candidatus Latescibacterota bacterium
CCCGCAAGTTGGGCGCCATGATCGACCGTGTCCATCGCGAACTGACGGAGGAAGACATTCTGAAGATCGCCGCTACCTATCACGCCTGGCGGGGGCATGTAGGGGCGACGCATGCGTCGCCCCTACATGCGTCGCCCCTACCGGAATATGCCGATATTCCCGGTTTCTGCAAAAGCACTACCCTCGATGATATCCGTCATCACAACCACATCCTGACGCCGGGCCGCTATGTCGGCGCCGCCGAGG
>JAKJDF010000050.1:322-598 GCA_022706085.1 Candidatus Latescibacterota bacterium
CAATCTGGAGGACATCGGCTATGGAGGATAGCAGTATTACCGTCGTGTAGTCGAAAAAGAGGGAAGAGCGATGACCGATGAAAAAGCCATTATACAAGCGCAGCAGATTGAAAAAGCCATTCTGATCATTCGCGGCAAGCGTGTCATGCTGGATACGGACTTGGCTACGCTTTATGGTGTGCCCACGAAACGGCTTAACGAACAGGTCAAGCGCAACATAGACCGTTTCCCTGAAGATTTCATGTTTCAACTGACCCGACAAGAAAAATCCGAGGT
>JAKJDF010000051.1 GCA_022706085.1 Candidatus Latescibacterota bacterium
TAGCCATTCGTTATGAGTTTGAAAAACGGGGGGACCACCGATTCTTTTCCCTGTGCAAATACTTTCCATTGAGCATATCCGTCCTGCCGTGATACAGTAATCCTGTTACGAAATCCATGCGCAGGGAAAGGTGCATTTCCTATGACAAAAACTTCGTGGTTCAGGCATTTGTTTCCAGTGATTATTCCCATACTCACATGCGGCCTGCTTTGTGTCTTGGAGGCGGTAGCGCAGGGTCCGCCGTCGGAGAAGGGCACCTTGTGCTTTTCCCCGCTCCCATCCGGCCACTATACGTTCTATGATATGGTCGGCCAGCGGATTGAAAATAACATTGACCAGTGGCTGCTGCCTGCGCCCGACGTGAACCCGGGTATGCTGGAGATGTTCCGGGTGCGGGACCGGCTGCCCAAGCCTTCTCTCGTGCCCTGGGCGGGCGAGTTTGTCGGCAAGTACCTGATTTCCGCAATACAGGCGCTACGCATGAGCAGTGACCCGCGACTGGAACCCAAGATTGCCGGAGTGATTGCCGATCTTATCCGCACCCAGGCCGAGGACGGGTACCTGGGACCC
>JAKJDF010000052.1 GCA_022706085.1 Candidatus Latescibacterota bacterium
TCCATCACCGCATCACGCAAATCGATCTGCGCAATCGGGTAGCAACATGAACCGTATACCATGTCCCCATACACCCGCATACTATGTCTCCGGTCTATACACCTGTGCAGCGTGAGGGGTGCAGTCCAGTCACAGTTTCATTCAGTGCTCAGTTCTTCTGATGTGGTAGGTGGGGAATGAGCCGAATCCCTTTGCCCACGCGGTTACGCCGACGTAAGTGAACTGGATGTCCTTGATGTCCTCAAGTGCGAGCAGGGCGGAAAACGCCTGGCTTGCGTACACCTCGCCGGGGGGCGTGATGGGTTCTATTCGCGCAGCCCCGTTCACATGCGCTCCAAAATAGTCGAGTCTACCAGTAACAGGATCGGTTGCCCGGTACGCAGGCCCTGCGTGCAGGGCAATCCGCATCGAAAAATCCCCCGATGTGATGAGTGAGGACCAGTCTTTCCCCGTCACCGAGTCGCGCAGATCCAGAGCAAACCGCGCTGCCTGCTCAACGGTGTCGAAGACCAGATACAAGCCGTCTCCCCACGTGTTTTTCACTGCC
>JAKJDF010000053.1 GCA_022706085.1 Candidatus Latescibacterota bacterium
CAGTGGCTGCTGCCGGCACCTGACGCGAACCCGGGCATGCTGGAGATGTTCCGGGTACGGGACCGGCTGCCGAAACCAGCGCTCGTGCCCTGGGCGGGCGAGTTTGTCGGCAAGTACCTGATTTCAGCGATTCAGGCGCTGCGCATGACCGACGACCCGCGTTTGGAATCCAAAGTTGCCCAGGTGGTTGCAGAACTGATACGCACCCAGGCGGAGGACGGCTACCTGGGCCCGTTCACGAAAGAAGAACGCCTACTGGGCAACTGGGATCTCTGGGGTCATTACCATGTCATGCTGGCCCTGATGATGTGGCATGAACGCACCGGCGACCAGGCCGCCTTGGCGTGTGTCGTACGCGCCGCGGATTTAATCTGCAACGTTTATTTAGAGGGGGACCGTCGTCCGAAGGACGCGGGTTCCACCGAAATGAATCTCTCCATCATCCATGGCTTCGGGCGCTTGTATCGTCACACGGGAGACGAGCGGTATCTGCGCATGATGAACCGTATCGTGGAGGATTGGGAATCCCCGGAGACTGGGGATTACT
>JAKJDF010000054.1 GCA_022706085.1 Candidatus Latescibacterota bacterium
GGCTTCCCAGCACGTTCCCAAAGCGCACGGACATGAACTTGGTTTTTCTGTCACCCTGAGCTTGTCGAAGGGCGACAGGCTCACCATGACATTTCGTGTCACCCTGAGCCACCTCTTTGTCACCCTGAGCAACCTCTTTGTCACCCTGAGCCACCTCTTTGTCACCCTGAGCTTGTCGAAGGGCGACTGGCTCACCATGACAGTCAATAAATGGGCGCTGTCCCTCTTTATTTGCGTCATTCCGGCGAAAGCCGGAATCCAGTGTCTTTTCATTTTCCTGGATACCGGGGTAGTTTTGTCACCCTGAGCTTGTCGAAGGGCGACATCGTCGACAGTTCCGTCATGGTTTGACGGGCTCACCATGACACCAGGGGGCACCATGGCAGGAGTGGCCGCTTGCCCCATTGCCTGGATTCCCGCCTGCGCGGGAATGACGGGAGAGGCGGGAATGACGGAGAGAGGGCGTTGCCCATCAACCGTGCGGCGCGGTTGGGAACCGCTCCCTACAGCCCATTGCCCCTCACCTGTAGTCTCTTTTTTCCC
>JAKJDF010000055.1 GCA_022706085.1 Candidatus Latescibacterota bacterium
GATTGAAAGGCAGCCTGGCTTCCTCCCAGGCGGCGTCCTCGTTGGGAGTAAGCGAAGGCCCCAGATAACCGGCCGAGATCACCGGCATGACGGAAGGTAATAATTTTATAGTCATATTTCTAGATTCGCTGTCATTCCCGCGAAGGCGGGAATCCAAAGGTTACATGGATCATAAGATTATTTTAACTTATCTCTTGATATAAATCCACCCATTGTGGATTATGCTTTTCAATCAGATTTATCTTCCATTGCCTGTTCCATTTTTTCATAAACACGTTTTACCAAATCGCCAGTTACACCAATATACAAAGTCCCGTTCCTTTTGCTTGCCAGAATGTAAACATAATATTGTTTCAATTTTCAATCAGCGATTATTCTAGATTCCCGCCTTCGCGGGAATGACAATATATAGCATTACTTACATTTTACTTATGATATAACTCGTGCACGTTCCACCGAAACCGAAGAAGGTAAAGAGATACGCGCCATTATTCGCAGGTAAATTC
>JAKJDF010000005.1 GCA_022706085.1 Candidatus Latescibacterota bacterium
ATCTGCGCAATCGGGTAGCAACATGAACCGTATACCATGTCCCCATACACCCGTATACTATGTCTCCGGTCTATACAGTCTGACAGGGGGGGTGTTGACCGATTTGGGCTCCGGCGCAGAAGAAAAGCCCAGCGATCGTTTTGTGGAACGCAGTCATGCCCGCGTTCTTGCTGTTGCAGCGGAAATAGAGGCCTTGTGCCGCGCGCGAGAAGTTGATCCGCGGGATATGGCCATACGGTCCCGCCGGGCGTTGGGTCTTCTCCGTTACCTGTCGAACATCCAGACGACACGCGCATACGTGACGACTGTGGCGAACCTGAAGCGCATCTGCGGCGAGCTGAAACGGCGTGAAGGGGCTGACTTATCCACCCCGGTGGTGACGCTGGATGACCACAGCCACATCTACCGGTGCGGGCGCGGGAAAGATGCGCCCCTGGTGCTGCATCTCAGCCCGGCGTTCATCGGTGCCCCCGAGGAAGTCCTGGAATCCGTTGCGCGCCTCGCATTCGGGATCGGAGCCGCTTCGGACAAGCAGGCGGTACATGCGTTCATTCACGGTCCCGGGGCGCTGGCAATCATTCAGGAAATTGCGGAGCTCACCTCCGGGCCGTTCGAAACACGTGGAGCAGTGTACGACCTTCAAGAAGTGTGCGAACGTGTGCGCAACCGCTACTTCGATGACCCGCCTGACCCGCCTTCTTCACTGGCGTGGACGGACTCCCTGACGTACAGAATGTTCGGGCTTTATAGCTCCGTTCGCGATAGAATTACGATCAGCCGGTCACTGGACAGTCCGAAGGTCCCTGGGTACGTGATTGATTACGTGATGTTCCACGAGCTTCTTCATAAGAAACACGGCATCGGCTGGGCCGCAAAGCAACGCACGATGCACACCAGTCGCTTCCGGCGAGACGAGCAGGCGTTTCCCCGTTTCCAAGCCGCGCAAGAGTTTCTCAACAGGCTCTCCTCTCAGATGCGCCGACGGCTTACCTGAAATGATCCACCCTGTCCTCACCGGGCCGTTGCCGCGAAAAGACCACATTCTGGCAGGGCAACTGCAGTGTTGACTTCCCCGCGCGAATGGTTTCGCTATGCGCCGACCTTGCCGGGCGAGCAACTGTCACGCGACGAACGGCACCGCGGCATGCGTAAGGTTATCGTAGCGTGGTGCGTCGGGGTTGTGTTCTTTGATGCTGTTGCAGGGGCACCCACGGTGGGAATGTTCCGTTCTCTGGGGGCCTCTCCGCTGTGGATTGGCTTGCTGGCGGCGATTGCTCCCGTCGCAACTCTCGCGCAACCTGTCGCCTCATACATTGTCGCGCGGACGGGTTCCCGAAAACGGCTTTTCCTGTGGAGTGCGTATCCCGGACGCGTCATCTGGTTGCCGATTGTCCTGTGCGGGTATTTCCTGCCCCGCGGGGATCTCTCGATCGCGTTTCTTTTCGTTCTCGTGTTCTTCAGCAAGTTGAGCGATTCAATCTCCGGGCCGGCATGGATGGCATGGATCTCCGATCTGGTGCCGGAGAATGAACGGGGACAGTTCTGGGGCCGGCGCCAGATGTGGGCAAGCCTCTGCAGCGTAACCGGTTCGCTGTGTCTCGGGTATTACCTTGGAACGCAGCCTCCATACCCCAAATTCATTGTGTTTTTTGGCATTGTCGCGTTCCTTGGCTGGTTGGACGTGTTCATCCATCGCGCGGTGCCAGGTGTGCGACTGGACGTACCTTCGACACGGCCCGATTTCCGCGAACTAGTGATGGTGCCGCTGAGGGAGCGCTCGTACCGTTCGCTGGTGCTTTTCTATGGCCTTTTCTCCTTTTCGGTAGCCGTCGGAGGTGCGTTGTTCCCCCTTCTTTTGATCGAGGAGTTCGGGTTCTCGTATTTCAGGATTTCCTTCTTTTTCGGGATTCAAGCCGGATTCATGATCGCGAGTTCCCACCTCTGGGGCCGTTTTATGGACAACGTCCGGGAAGGGCCTCGCGTGGTCTTTCTCATGTGTTCGGGAATCATCGCCCTGCTGGCGCCGCCCTGGACAATGATTCCGGTCGGTCAAAACGTTCTCGCGGGCCTCAACTTCGCCTTTGGCGGGATCGGGTGGGGAGGGTACCAGATCGCTTTCACCGGGCTTGTGATTATGATGTCCCCCCGCGAATCGCGGGCGATGTACTTCGCGCTTGCGGCCGTCGCCGCCGGCATCGGTAACGCAGTGGGTGCAGTTTGCGCGGGGTTGATCGCCGAGCAACTCGCAGGATTTTCCTTCTTCTGGGGCCCTTTGAAACTGACCCAGTATCGAACCCTGTATCTGATTTCCGGCATCTCGCGCATGTCCTGCCTGCTCCTGCTGCCTCTTATCCGCCAACCGGAGTCGGCACCGGTCGGGACATACTTCCGACGGGTCATGAGTCTTAATCCAATGGAACCCGGAACGTACACGTCTCTCTGGAAGAAATTCGGAAAACCGAATGGAAACGAGCACCGAGGAGAGGCCGAAAACTGATGCCCGCGTGCCCAGAACGGAGCTCTATTAATCTCCGCGTCGCCAGGGGCTGCCGCCCACGGTTCTGCGTGCCTTGCTCCGGAACGCCCTTCTCCGGAACAAATCGTTTGTGGAACACTGTTGTTGCTGAACGACACTCGCGCCAGACCTGCATTGCCCGGAGGTGATCCTGATGGAACCGGAGTACCCAGACTTTGTCGCCGAAGCCCTTCGCCTCGGGGCCACGAAGGCCGCCATGTTGCCTCTGGAAGGGGTGCGTTTCTATCCGGAGCTGCGGACCCTCTGCGAACGGAATGCCTGCGGGTCCTACGGCAAGAGCTGGGGCTGCCCACCCCACGTAGGGGAAATAGAGGAACTTGCGGCGCGGGTGCGGTCGTTCGCCTCTGGACTGCTGTTCCAGTGCATCACCGAGATTGAAGACTCCTACGACATAGAGGGGATGGGGCGCGGCGCTGCACACCACAAGCGCGTCGTGCGCGAGCTGGCTGAGGTTGTGCGCGCACGGTACGGGGCGCCAGATGTTCTTGTTCTCGGCACGGGGCCGTGTGACGTGTGCGAGGAGTGCACGATTTCCACGGGCCAGCCCTGCCGGTACCCGGATCAGCTGATCTCCTCCGCGGAAGCGTACGGAATGAATGTGAAAGAACTCGTGGAGAGATGTGGTTTCTCGTATATCAACGGGAAAAACACTGTTTCATACGTCGGAGTCATTCTTTTCAACCGCTGAGTCCGATTGATCTCCTTCATCTCGGTCAGGCTTCCCTGCGGCGTTGCGCGGAAACCTGGCACGCACATATTCCACCAACCCGCGCATATCCTTCAGAATCGTTGCAACTCCATGAGGGCACACAAGATTCGCTTCCGCAAGTGCGGTCCCGCCGATGACGTACTTGTTCCCCACCGCCAGAGAGGCGAGGGACAGTCGCTCGCAGTCCGTGCGGAAGGCGACCGGGTCATAGATGACTGTCGCTGAGACGCAGACAAGGTCGGGACGCAGCCGTTCGACGCAATTCACGAACGAATCTGAGGGCGTGGCTGCCCCGAGCACCGTCACGTCCCACCCCTCGAACCGAAGCGCAAGGGCAACGCACGAGCACGCGAGTTCGTGAAGGTCCGGGGCGAAGGTGCCGCACAACGCGCGGTGCGGGGATCTTCCAGACCTCTCCTGAATGTGCGGCAGCCTTCCCAGTGCCGCGGCGATAGCGTGAGTGGCAAGGTGCTCATCGGCAACCGTGAGGCGATTCTGTGCCCACTGTTTGCCGACATATTCCATGGTCGGCGCAATGACATGATCGCAGAGTTCCGCCGGGTGCCAGCCACTTACCAGAACAGCCCGGAAAAGCTCCTCGAGCCTGGTGCCATCGCCCTGTAACGCGTAACGTTGGACGATCTCCCTGAGCGCGCTCCAATTTCCGTTGAGAATCGGAGCCTCGGCGCCTGCACCGGTGGCTTCATCGCCGAGCCCCTCCACCATCGGGCGCAGCGTTGCGAGCTCAAGTTCGTGGGAGCGTGCGAACTCCACCACATCACGCAACCGGAAGCGCCGGTGCCCGCCGTTCGTTCTCGCGCACGGCAGATCACCGCTGTCGGCCCATCTTTTCACCGTCGACACGTTGATGCCGAACAGTTCTGCCACCTCGTGAGTGGAAAAGCTTCGTTCGAGTTCCACGGACTGCCTCCATGAGCGTTTTGAGCGTATTTAGCAAAAGTGAGACTCTGCCACAACCCCCGGATTGGCTGCCGCGATCAGTGTCTTTTCCGCTTGGCGTGTATGATATGTCAAGCTTTAAGTGCTTTATTATACGTAACTTATAATTTTAACAACAAAAATATTAAAAAAGTAGTTGACACGGGTGCGCAGACACTGTATACTTTAATCGTGCAAACCGTTCAAAACCTACGGGCAACGGAGCAACTGCCAGGAAGCGAGGAACACGATGCAGAATTCCGACCGAGAAACCAGGCGCCGCGAATTTGAAGAGATCGCCCTGCCTCTCGAGGCTTCCCTTTCCCGCATGGCCCTTGCCATGACGCGAAATCCGGTTGAGGCAGCGGATCTCGTACAAGAAACGTTTTACAAAGCCTGGCGGTTCTTTCCCGCGTTTCGGCAGGGCTCTGATTGCAAAGCGTGGCTGACAGCGATACTCAGAAACGCCTACATAAACAGGTATCGAAGGATACAAAGACGCCCGCCACAGGTGGAGTTTGACGAGTGGCAGGAGATGGACCCGAGCTTCCGGGACGACATTTCTTCCTTCCCGGCTCCTGACGACGACGTGGCGCTGGGTGATGCGCTGAGTGACGAAGTTCTCGATGCGCTGGACCAACTTCCACGGCATTTCCGCGATGTTGTCGTATTGTCCGATGTTGAGGGGCTGTCTTATCAGGAAGTCGCCGACTTCGTGGGATGCCCGATCGGCACGGTGCGATCCCGACTTTTCCGTGCCCGGGCGATGTTGCGTGGACTGCTGGGTGATTACGCCGCGCAAAACGGGGTGGGCAGGTCCTCAGACACGGTTGAAGACCTCATTGCCGAACTTGATGAGGCATCGGCGGTTGAGGCCACTCTCGCGGAATAAGCAAGGGATCATTCACAAACGAGAAAACGGGGAACAGCACCGGTGCTGTTCCCCGTTTTTCTCTTCTCAAACACAACGTGTACAATCCTGCGCCGCGACACCTCATATATTCTTCAGGTCAGATCAACCACCGAGTGAGTCTGCCAGGATTTTATGGCCGCTTCGATAATTTCCTGCACTGCCAGCCCGTCGGCTCCTGACCCATCGACCTCTTCAGGCTTCACCCCGGCCGTCAGCTGTTCCAGCCAGCGGTGGATACGCGACTGGAAAGTATTTCCGAAGCTCTGCATTCCGCCAACGTGGTAGTACACTTCCTTCTCTATTGAACGCCGCGGATAGAAGGTCAGGATTTCGCACGCATCCTCGAGGACAAAGCGCGCCTCCGATCCGACCACTTCTGCACGCTCAAGACCGTAGGTTCCCCCTGCGTCGTAGCTTCCCGTCAGATGACCGACGACGTTGTTTTCAAACAACAGATTGACCTGGGTGTTGGACCAGATGGTGCGGCCCTTGCCCTTCATCATGAACGCCTGCACGCTTTTCACGGGCCCGCAGAAATAGCGCATCACGTCAAACGAATGGGGATGCAGCGCGCGCAGATGGAACCATTCCGCGCTCTCGTTCGGGTTGTTGATCCACATGGTCATGTTCATGATGTGCAACTGCCCGAGGCGGCCGGAGGTTATCCATTCCTTGGCCTTGATAGCGGCGGGGGTGAATCGATGGTTGAGATTGATGGCGTAGGGAATATTCTTCTCTTTTGCCAGCGCAACCTGCATGCGTGCCTTCTCGATCTCGTTCGAGATCGGCTTCTCGCCGAGGACCGGAATGCCTGCCCCGAGCAACTCCATTGTGGGCACGTGATGGTCGCCACCGTTTTCTTTGCCTGCGGTGCACATACTGCACGCATCGAGCTTGATCCCGCTGTCGAGCATTTCCTTGACGCTGTAAAACGCGCGGGCGTTGTAATCCTTCGCGGCTTTGTCCGCGCGTTCCTTGATGATGTCGCACACGGCAACGATTTCCGCCAGCGGGTCGTCCATGTAGACGCGCGCGTGGGTGTTGCCGATACCGCCCATGCCGACGATACCGATTTTGAGTGCCATGACAGTTTCCTTTGTGAGAGAAGAATTCTGAAAAACCAGACGCAAGACTCGTTCCCGGAGCGCCGTCACACCGAAGTCAACCACCCGTGGCGGTCCGCAACTGTGCCATCGAGAATCCCGAACAGCGCGTCCTGGATTTCCTTCGTAACGGGCCCTCTTTTCCCTGACCCGATTGGGACTTTGTCGATAGTTGCGATGGGTGTTATCTCCGCCGCAGTTCCCGTGAAAAACACTTCATCCGCGATGTAAAGCGCCTCACGCGGGATCTGCTCCTCGCGCACGGTGTAGTTCAACTCCCTCGCGAGGGTAATGACCGAATTGCGAGTTATTCCGGGCAGGAGGGAGGAACTGGTGGGAGGCGTAAAGAGGGTGCCGTCCCGCACGACGAAAATGTTCTCACCGGATCCTTCCGCAACATACCCGCTCGTATCCAGCACGATTCCTTCGTCATACCCGTTGGCCATCGCTTCGAGTTTGACCAGCTGGCTGTTCAGGTAATTTCCACTCGCTTTTGCGAGGCTCGGAAACGTGTTCGCCGCCGGCCGATTCCACGACGCGACACAGACGTTGACGCCCTGCTCCAACGCCTCGGGACCAAGGTACTTCCCCCATTCCCACACAGCGATGACGACATTCACCGGGCAGTTGAGGGGGCTGACGCCAAGTTGCCCGTACCCCCGGAAAACAAGCGGCCGAATGTAGCAGGCATCCAGTCCGTTCCGACGAATCGTTTCCAAGATCGCTGCTTCGATCTCTTCCTGCGCAAACGGGACTGGCATCCGGTAAATCTTCGCGGAGTCGAACATGCGGCGTACGTGTTCACGCATCCGGAAGACGGCGGGGCCGTTTTTCGTTGCGTAACAACGGATGCCTTCGAAAACCCCCGAGCCATAGTGGGCAACGTGTGAAAGAACATGGATTTTTGCTTCTTCCCACGGAACAAATGCACCGTCAAACCAGATCGGCCCCGAACCCGGAAATGCCATCGTCAGTTATCTTCAGGGATCAAACTTTCCCTTGGACGCCTTTCCTCGCCCGCAACCTTGCTCAAAACGACACAGCCGTCGAGAAAGCTCGACATAACAGGCGCGTACACGAGGTAAAAAGTACGGTTACCCGATAGAGGGGTCAACCGGCGTTCCCGAAACAACGGCCCGCCAGAAACGCCGGTCTGCAGGATATTTCAGGATTCGTCAATCGCGTGCATTATCGCCCGAGCGATGATGATGTGTCCACTGCGGTACGGGTGCACCGGTTCCGGGCAGAAGGTGTCGGCATCCCGATACTCGAGGTGCTTCTGGAAGATATCATGAAGCGGAACGTAGATGGCGCCGTATTTCGCGGCCATGTCTTTCACCACCGCAATATATTCGGGGATGAGCTGGAGGATCTTCGTCCGGTGAGTGCCACTCACGGTATCCTTGCTGATGTAAAACGGGGAAATCAGGATAAGATTGGGCTTCCACACTGAAAAGGTGCGCTGCAGAATACTGTCGTAGACCTCCCGGAACCGCTGGGGCGACACGCCGTTGTTCGGGTCGGCGACGTAACTGTGCTCGTCGTTGATCCCGATTTTGATGGAAAGCCAGTCGGGCTTGTACCGCATGACGTCGTCTTCCCAGCGCATCTGCAGATCAGTCACGCGGTTTCCACCAATGCCTTTGTTGATGTACTGAATGTTCCGTTCCGGCCAGCGTGCCGTCATCAGGTCTCGAAAAAGCGCCGGATATCCGTCGCCGAGCGGGTAATTCGGTCCCCTGCGTCCACAGTCGGTGATGCTGTCCCCGATGAAGAGCAGCGTCTGCCCGTCTTTGATTTCGCCCATTGTGAACTCCTTTTTGTGTGTGCTACGGGAGGATGCGAGGGCTACGACCTTCGTCCTCGCGGGTAAGCCGTTCGATGGTCTCTCTATGGTCCGGGTACATCGCGACGAGTTCGTCGCGGGATCCCCCTTCATAATCGCGATAGTCAAAGCCTGGTGAAACCGTGCATCCCAGCAAAGCCCATTTTCCGCCTTCCTTCAAATAGGCGCCCTGCCATGTTCCGCGGGGAACGATCACCTGAGGCCTTTGTCCTGCTGCGATGTCGTTCCCGAGAACGATCATCCGGCTAGTCCCGTCCGGGAGAAGGTGCACCATCGCTACCGGGTCTCCCAGATAAAAGTGGAAGACCTCATCGCTGGCAAGGCGATGAAGCCTTGAAAAGGTCTCAGAGGTCAAAAGGTAGTAGATCGCTGTCGAAAAAGAACGGTTTCCGCGGTACCTTGCAGGCAGGTCCTTTGAACTCACCTCTTCCGGGCAACGATAGGTTTCAACAAACCACCCGCCTTCCCTGGGGTGAGGCACCAGTCCAAGAGCACGTATGACCTCCTCTGCGGAGACAGCATTCCGCGTCATCGGCACGACGGCATCACGCCTGCATGTCCGGAGGCTTTTCGGGAGCCAACGGAACCAGCCACCACGCCACGAGGTACACGATCAATCCGGCGCCATACCCGAGAATCAACAACAGCGCGACAAGGCGGACTATGGTGGGATCTATGTCATAAAGTTCGGCGATTCCGGCACACACTCCAGCGATCTTTTTGTCAGTTCGCGAGCGGTACAGTTTACGCATGGCAACCTCCCTATTTGCGAGCGTATCGCCCCATGAGGCTTCCTTTTGCCAGAATGTGACCCTCCATGGCAGCAGTCAAATCACGCAACCGGGCTCCGGAGGGTAGGTCAAGCACCGCATCCAGCGCGTACACAGTGAAGTAGTACCGGTGCGGGGTCCCCGGCGGCGGACATGGTCCCCCGTAACCCAGTTTCGGGAAATCGTTTGTGCCGTTGACAGCGCCTTGAGGAACGGTATCCGGCGTTACGCCTTCTGGAAGCCCGTCGATCGAGGGTGGCAGGTTGAACAGGACCCAGTGAACGAATGTACCCTTGGGAGCGTCGGGATCCGTGCAAATGAGGGCGATGCTCTTCGTCCCGGCTGGCACTCCTGACCACTTGAGCGGCGGCGAGACGTCGTTGCCCTCGCACGTGTACAGGGCAGGGATCGAGTCTCCTTCGCTGAAGGCTGAGCTTGTCACACGCACCATGGCAGCCCCCTCTCGTGACGGTGGATTCTCGCTGTTACACGCGCCGGTTCCGGTTGTGAGCAAGGCAAGCGCGAAGACAAGCACCGCACCGTATCCGGAACCGCAAGGCGGTTTCATTTCATCCCCCGGTCGTCGGCCCTCGCTGCGGCCATCCAGAATCACGTTGAGCATTCGCGAGTGATTGCCACGGAAAAGATGAGCAAAAACAGCAGCAGAAGCAACGTATGACACAAAGTGAGAAAAGCCGAAGGGGACGCGCAGGAGCGCGGGAAGGCAAGCCTACCGCGCGATGACCACTCTGCGGGCCGTCGTCGCGTTCCGAAAAGACAGATGCACCACGTACACGCCGGCCGCCACCCGTCTCCCCAAGTTGTCGCGGCCATCCCACACCAATACCCCGTTGGTTCCCAGAATGGGAATGTACATCTCCCGCACCACCTGCCCGTTCACCGCAAAAACCCGGGCACTGAGGAACCCGGACGCACTCCCGGAAGGAACGCGGAAGGCGATACGCGTACCGGGGTTCCCGGGATTCGGGGATGGCTGCCCGATCCAGAATGCTCCGGGGTGAGGCACGTCCTCCACACGCACGGACGGTTTCAGCACCAGATGGATTTCACGGGGAAGCATCGGCAGCACCAGCGTGGTTTCCGCCGACATACTCAACGTGGCGTGTTCGGCGCGCACCCGGTATGTCCCCGGTTCGAGTTTCTCGTAAAGAAACCATCCCCAGGGCGAGACCAGCCCGCTGCGAACCATGATTCCGGCGGTATCGAAGACATTCACGAACGTCTGGTTCATTGCGCCCCCGGAGAGATCCCCGGTAACCCTTCCAAACACCGCACTGTCCGCCGCGAGAGCCTTCACGGCGTTGGCTGTACCCCACCCCCGCGTGGTATCAGGCTCCAGAGCATGACTTCCGGAGAGCCTGAGCGCGGTCCGAACGGCCATCGGGTCCCACGCCGGGTGAGCCTGAAGCAATTGCGCCACCACACCAGCGATCAAGGGAGTGGAGTAACTGGTACCGCTTGCCGAGGTGTAACCCGCGCTTTCAGATATCATTCGCACGCTGGAACCCAGGGCCACGATATCCGGCTTGATACGGCCATCCGCCGTGGGTCCGAACGAACTGAAACTCGTCACCGTGCCTGCTGATGTCACCGCGCCGACGGCTATTACCGAATCCCCATCAGCCGGCATGAGCAGTTTGCCGTTCCAGTAACTGGGGGTTCCCCGCTCGTTGCCGGCGCAGTTTACGACGACGATGCCCTTGCCGGCGGCTTTCTGGGCGGCACGCGTGATGAGGGAGGTATGCCCGTCCAGGTCCGAAAGCGCGTAATTGGAGTCCGGGTTATCGAAGTAATTGTACCCCACGCTGCTGGAAATCACCCGTGCGCCGAGGGAATCCGCCCATTCCGCAGCCCTGAGCCAGTAGTCCTCTTCGGAACGAGTCTCAGTGGGACCGTATTCCGTCCGCGCCAGTGCGAACCGTGCACCGTACGCGGGGCCTATCAAAGCACCAGGCTGGTACGCGCCCAGACACGACAGCACCTGCGAGCCGTGCTGGCTGTATCCCACGATCAGAGTATCCCCATCAATGAAATCCCTGCGTGCAGCGATCTGCAGGTTTTGAAAGGCGGGATGAGTAAGATAGAGAAACCCCTCGTCAAGAACCGCAATGAGGACTCCCTGCCCGTTCAATCCAAGTGCGTGAAGCGAATCCGCGCCGATCATCCGGTTCTGCGTCAACGAAAGTCCGTAGTCGAGCGCGCCGCTGCGGGCGGGCCGCTCGGAAGGGAGCAGCCGGTCAGCAGGCAACGGCTTTTCGCCGCGCAAGGGGAGAACCGGAGCAACACCGCGCACGAACGGCAGCTCCATGATGGCGGCAAGCTGCTCCTCAGATGCCAAAACACTTGCGCCGTTGAACCAGCGCGTTGTTGTGCGGACGGGCGCTATCTCGCGCACTCTGGCAAGGTAAACGGGAAAGACCGGCGCATTATCGTCGTCGGCGCGCTGGCCAGGGCCTTTGTCCACGAACCAGACCCACCAGGCTCGTGGGTGACCCCGTTCAGGGGTCGTCGCAGAGAATACGGATTCCGCGGCGACAACTGCGACTACAAGAACCTGCCAGAAGCGCCGCAGAGACATGTGGGGACCGTCAACGGTTTCGGAAGTCGATCACATCGACACCGGGCGGTGGCGTGAACGTGAATACGGAATCGGGAATCGAGGTGTTGGTCTGAATCGCGTTCATCAGGTACGTCGTGACGTCTCCGCTGACGCTCGTGTACTGCACCTTTTTTGCCAGCCAGCTCCGACCATCAACCCAGACACGCATCTTGCTGATGCCCAGGGTAGAGTCACGGGGCGTCACGTCGACCACGTGATGGTCCTCACCGCTCAGCCGCTCGGAGCGCACGTACGTGGTTCGCCGTTCGTCCGGGAACACAAACAGAAAGTTGTCCGGACGGAGCGGCATCGTCGTCGGGTCGTAGTTCGTGATGATGACCTGACCGGTCGCCGGGGAGTAGCTCCACACCACTCTCCCGTTGCTGACCACCGTCTGCACGTTTGTCTGGATGCGGAACTTGTTTGGCTTTTTCATGGAGAAGGTGCCGCGCATAGTCTGCGTGGTGCCGGCCAGCTTCC
Organism: Candidatus Latescibacterota bacterium; assembly: GCA_022706085.1. Classification (GTDB taxonomy): domain Bacteria; phylum Latescibacterota; class MWCZ01; order MWCZ01; family MWCZ01; genus MWCZ01. Next base: position 11,917 of record JAKJDF010000005.1, read on the forward strand.
ATTCAAAGGTCTGCTCAAATGCCGCCTGGAAGGAATTGACTTTGTCATAAGTGCCGCGGATTTTCGCCAGAACCTCGTTGCCCGTAATCGCTCCGGCGGCAACAGACACACCGAGGACGCCCGCCACCATCAGTACCCAACGCCGTACGTGAACCATATTTGCACCTTTCGCAATGCTGTGTACCCAAAAGTGCCACCGCGCTGTCAGAATGTCAATGCAAACCGCGTGCCCCGCAAAGAAGACCCGCCCATCGGAGTGTTGCACCGTTTGGTGACGCGCGCGTATTCTCTGAACACGTGTGTTGGCGTCAGGGCGCATATCCGACCGGTTTCGAGGAGGCGTGACGCCGCGGTTCACCTATTCGCGGGGCAGGCATGATTGGTTCCGAACGTCTGTTGTTAAGTGGGAACGAAGCAGTGGCTCTGGCAATGACGTCCGCCGGAATCACTCTTGGTACCGGCTACCCGGGCACGCCGTCCACGGAGATTCTGGAAAACTTCTCAGCCCGCGGCGGCCGCGCGCAGTGGTCACCGAACGAGAAAGTTGCTTTCGAGGTTGCCCTGGGAGCGGCCTACGGAGGGGCTCGTTCGGTGGTAACGATGAAACACGTTGGAGTGAACGTCGCGGCGGACCCTCTGTTTACCGCGGCATACACCGGCGTCCCCGCAGCGCTCATTCTGATATCCGCGGACGACCCGGGCATGGCGTCCAGTCAGAATGAGCAGGACAACCGCCACTATGCCGTCGCTGCCGGGGTGCCGATGATTGAACCGTCGGACTCACAGGAAGCACACGATTTCTTCCTCCACGCCGTGGCGGTGTCGGAGCGGTGGCACATCCCCGTGCTGTTTCGCATGACAACGCGTGTGTGCCACTCGAAAACTATCGTCACAACCGGGTTGAAGCAGGAACCGGAGACGCCAGCGCCGCCCGCGTACACCCGCAGTATCAGGGAGCGTGTGATGATTCCGGCGTACGCGCGGCCCGCTCACCGCAGACTCAGGCAGAAGCTGGCGGAGATCGCGGAATCCAACGAGGCTTCACCACTGAACACGCGAACGGACGGTGTTCGAACCCTCGGGATCATTTCATCGGGAATCGCGGCGATGCATGTCAGAGAGGTGGCACCGGATGCGTCATTCCTGAAACTCGGCACCACGTACCCGCTTCCCATGGGGATCATCAAGCGGTTTGCGGAGTCCGTGGACAGGTGCGTTGTGGTGGAGGAAGGTGATCCCTACCTCGCCGACTCCATACGGGCTGCCGGGGTGCGTGTCGACGCGAAACCGGACATGTACCGGTTTGGCGAACTCAACGTCGGACGTGTCAGACGCATCCTTGCAAACGACACCAGCCCCGAAGAACCGGTCCCCTCGGGGAAGCCGCCGCAACTGTGCAAAGGCTGCCCCCATCGGGTGGTTTTCGAGGCGTTCCGGGACCTCGGCTGCATTGTTGCCGGAGATATCGGGTGCTACACGCTGGGTGTTCTGCCACCGTTCGAGGCAATGGATACGTGCGTCTCCATGGGCGCCAGCATCACAGTCGGGCTCGGTCTGCGTCATGTTCTTCCGCGCGAACAGGCAGTGAAAGTGGTAAGTGTCATCGGAGACAGTACGTTTGCCCACAGCGGACTCAGCGGGCTGGTAGAAATGGTTTACAACCCGCCGGCGACAGGACACGTTGTTGTGATCGTGGACAACGGCACAACGGCAATGACCGGCCAACAGGAGCACCCGGGGACAGGCCGAACACTCGACCACGAGCCAACAGGCAAACTGGTATTCGAGGACATTGCCCGTGCAATGGGAATCAAAGAGGTTCATGTCATTGACCCGTTGAAGGAAGAGGGCGAGTTCGCGCGGCTTCTGGCGGGAACGCTTGCCAAGGAGCAGCCGGCCGTTCTGATCACCCGCAGGCCGTGCCTGCTTGCCGCAGGCAAAATCCGCGCGTACGAACAGCGCGATCTGCAGCAAAAGGAGGCGTGCGATGCCAACGGGAAGTGACGTTGTGAACGTGGTGATCGCCGGTCTGGGCGGACAGGGCGTGATCAAAGCTTCTGATATCCTGGCGGAAGTCGCGTTCCGCGCAGGGCATGATGTGAAGAAAAGCGAACTCCACGGAATGAGTCAGAGGGGTGGTTCCGTTTCCAGTGACGTCCGTTTCGGAAACAAAGTATGGAGCCCGATGGTTCCGTTCGGGTGCGCGGACTACCTTGTGGTACTCTCCTCGGATCAACTGGAAGTCAACCGTCACGTGCTGAAAAAGAATGGCGTCACGCTGCCCGCAGAACTGGTGGACGTGTCTCGCCTTGGGAGCCCGAGGTGCGTCAACGTCGCTCTTCTCGGAGCATTGAGCACGCACCTCGAGTTCACGGAGGGTCTCTGGAACGCGGCAATCCGCTCAGGATTCCCAGAAAAACTCCACGAAATGAACATAATGGCCTTTCAACTCGGGCGAATGAGCACGAAAACGGCGCAGTAAATGCGCGTTCACATCGGGGGAGATCATGATGACGAAGACGGCTGGCCACGGTTTCGGCGGGTTCAATCCTGTCAGCGCTCCTGATTACCTGCCTGTGCCGCTGTTGCGTGACCTGCAGCTTGCACGGCTTCAGCAGATCGTCCGGCGGGCGTATGAGAATGTGAACCACTTCCGCGAACAGATGAACGCACGGGGTCTCAACCCGGACAGCATCAAATCGCTTCAGGACATCGGCAAACTGCCATTTACGGTCAAAAACGACCTGCGCGACACCTACCCGTTCGGGCTGTTCGCCAGCCCCATGGGTGACATCGTCCGCCTTCACGCCTCCAGTGGGACCACAGGCAAACCGATAGTCGTCGCGTACACCAAGGACGACGTCGAAGTCTGGACAAGTGCGATGATGCGGGCGTTTGCAGCGTGCGGAGTCGGCAGCGGAGATATTATCCAGAATGCATACGGGTACGGGCTCTTCACCGGGGGACTTGGTGCGCACTATGGAGGCGAAGCGCTCGGTGCGACGGTGATCCCGATTTCGGGTGGAAACACAGACCGGCAGATCATGGTGATGAAGGATTTCGGCGTCACGGCAATCGCCTGTACGCCAAGCTACTTCCTCCACCTGCTCGAACGCGCATCCGAACTCGGTGTGGATTTCCACGATCTCCGTGTCCGTGTCGGGATATTCGGGGCGGAACCGTGGAGCGAAACCATGCGACGGCGCATAGAGGAAATGAGCGGCATCAAGGCGTACGACATCTACGGCCTCTCGGAAATCGTCGGCCCGGGAGTCGGGATCGAGTGTTCCTGTCAGTGCGGATTGCACATCTTTGAGGATCACTTCTACCCCGAAATCATTGACCCGGTCACCAACACGCCGTGCGCTGAAGGAGAAGAGGGCGAGCTCGTCCTTACTACGCTCAGCAAGCAAGCCATGCCGATGATTCGGTATCGCACGCGGGATATCACGTCGTTTGTTGAAGGCCAGTGCGCGTGCGGGCGTACACTGCGTCGCATCAAACGCATCGGGCGTCGTGCGGACGACATGTTCATAATCCGCGGGGTGAATGTCTTCCCCTCGCAGATCGAGTCGGCTCTTCTGGCTGTGGAAGGCACGCTTCCGCACTACCAGATCGTTTTGACGCGCGAAAAAGGGCTGGACCAGATGGAGGTTCAGGTGGAAGTCACCGCCGAGGTGTTCAGTGACCGTATCGGCGCACTGGAAGCCCTTCATACGAAACTGGAATCAGAGCTGGAGCATACCCTCGGGATCAGAGCGGATGTACGCCTCGTTGAACCGCATGCAATCCAGCGAAGCGAAGGCAAAGCGAAACGCGTGATCGACAAACGGAATCTCGGATGATCGAAACCGCACGGTACACGAGAAAGGGGGCACCATGAAAATCCACCAACTGTCGCTGTTCCTCGAGAACAAGCCCGGACAATTGACGGCCCCGTGCCGCGAGCTTGCAGACGCAGGGATTGATATCAGAACTCTGTCGCTTGCCGACACGCAACAGTTCGGAATTCTGCGGTTGATCGTCTCAGACTGGAAACGGGGATACGAACTGCTGAGAGACAAGGGGTACGTGGTCAAGGACACAGAGGTGGTGGCTATTGAGGTACCGGATCGCCCGGGCGGGTTGCTGGAAGTTCTGAAAGTGTTCGAAAAGAGCGCAGTCAACATCGAGTACATGTACGCTTTTACGTTTGGCAGAGGCGACAAGGCGGTTCTGATTTTCCGATTCGACGACCCCGACGCCGCCATTGCGCTTCTCAATTCAGCCGGCATCAACGTCGTCGGTAGCGTCGAAGTGTACAACCGCTGACGGGAAGGAGACGCCGGCAATCCTGCGAAGGCAAGCCCGGCAAAGAACCGACGAGATGGCAGAATTCCTTTTTGAAAACCGGATCTGGGATCCGGCGGAAAAACTTCCGAGGAACGAACTTCAGGCGCTTCAGGTACGCCGACTTCGCGACTGTGTTGCACGCCTGGAAAACGTTCCGTTCTACAGGAAGGCCTTCGCTCAAGGCAACGTGAACGCTGACAGAATCCGGTCTCTGGACGATCTGAAACGCCTGCCGCTGACAACGAAGGCGGATCTCCGCGAACACTACCCGCTCGGCTTCCTTGCAACTCCCCGCAGCGAAATCGTGCGCATCCATGGTTCTACAGGTACAACCGGAAAACCGACGTTCGTCGCGTACACCCGGGATGACCTTGTGCTCTGGGCGAATCTCTGCGCGCGGTTTCTGGTCGCCGGCGGGCTCCGACCGGAGCACATGGTTCACATTGCGTTCGGGTACGGGCTGTTCACCGGCGGATTCGGGCTGCATTACGGGGCGGAACTGGTTGGAGCCGCGATAGTCCCCGCGGCAGCAGGAAACACCGAGCGCCAGATCGTTCTGATCAATGACTTGCAGGCGGATGTCCTCGTGTGCACGCCAAGTTATGCGCTTAACATCGCGGAAATGATGCGTGCGCAAGGATACACACCGGACAAGATCCCCCTCAAGTTCGCGCATTTCGGCGGCGAGCCCTGGACTGAGGACATGCGGCTGGAGATTGAAAGGCAAATGGGTCTGCTTGCCTTTAATAACTACGGCCTCAGCGAGGTTATCGGCCCCGGAGTAAGCGGAGAGTGCGTTGTGCGCAACGGGATGCATATCCAGGAGGACCATTTCCTCGTGGAATGCATAGATCCGGATACCCTGGAACCAGTCCCCTACGGTGAACCGGGCGAGCTTGTCCTCACCGCGCTTACCAAACAGGCGATGCCGATCCTGCGTTACCGAACACGCGACATCGCTCGATTGGATCCAACACCGTGCCCCTGTGGCAGAACTGGTATCCGGATGGGGAGAGTCATCGGGCGCAGCGACGACATGCTGATCATCCGGGGAGCGAACGTCTTTCCGTCACAGATCGAAGAGGCTCTTCTTCGCGTCGAAGGGACGGCACCGCATTACCTGATCGAAGTCGACCGCCCTGGAACGCTGGACGAGGTGACCGTCCGGGTGGAGCTGCGTCCGGAGCGTTTTTCGGACAAAATGAGCCAGATGCATGTGTTACGAGAAGACATTGAACGTCAAATCCATATCGTCGCTGGAATCCGGGCGAACGTGGAGCTTGTAGCGCCTCAGACTCTCGAACGGTTCATCGGGAAAGCGAAGCGCGTGGTAGATCATCGCAAGGAAAAAGGCCTTATCTGACCTGAAGGTGTACATGGGAATCGCCAAGACAATCGCGACAAACCTGGAGCAATCATCCTGGATCCGCCGGATGTTTGAGGAAGGCATCCGTTTGAAGGCGGAGCGCGGCCCGGAACACGTGTACGATTTCACGCTGGGCAACCCTGACGTTGAACCCCCGGCGGAGGTTATTGCGGTTCTGGAGCGTATCGTCGCCCGGAACCGGCCACGCAGCCACGCGTACATGCCCAACGCCGGATTTCGTGAGGTACGCGAGGCGATCGCTCGAAAACTGGCAGGGCGAACCGGTCTTCCGTATACCGAAGACCACATATTGATGACCGCGGGCGCCGCAGGTGCTATCAACGTTGTGCTTAAGGCGGTTCTCGATCCTGGAGACGAAGTCATCGTCCTGGCGCCGTACTTCGCCGAATACCGGTTCTACATCGAGAACCATGGTGGGGTGATGGCGGTCGTTCCCACAGACGATGGGTTCCTGCCGGACACGGGGAAAATCCGCGCCGCGATCACATCGCGGACGAAAGCGATCCTCATAAACACCCCGAACAATCCAACCGGGGCAGTGTACGGCACCGGGGTGCTCAGGAGCTTGAACGAGCTGGTCGAGGAGGCGGGTCACGCGATCACAATCGTCAGCGATGAGCCTTATGTCGCTCTCACATTTGACGGTGTAGAACCGCCGGAGACCGCATCCATCATTTCGCGTTCCGTCGTGACGTATTCCTGGTCGAAGGCGCTGGCAATCCCCGGGGAACGCATTGGTTACATCGCCATTTCCCCGCTGCTTCCCGAAGCGGTCGATCTCTTCAATGCGTGTACGTTTGCCAACCGCGTGCTCGGGTTTGTGAATGCGTCGGCTATCTGGCAGCTCGTGGTGGCCGAGGCAGGCGATGTGCGGGTTGACGCAACACCGTATCAGCAGAAACGTGATTTCCTGTGGGACGCCCTGACCCGGATGGGGTACGAAATCGTGAAGCCGGGGGGGGCTTTTTACCTTTTCCCGAAATCGCCGCTTCCCGATGACGTGGCGTTCATTCGATTACTTCAGAAAGAGGGTATCCTCGCGGTACCAGGATCCGGGTTTGGAACACCCGGCTATTTCCGGCTCTCGCTCACGGTTCCAAAGGAGATGATGGAACGCTCGCTCCCCGGCTTCGAGCGGGCTTTGCGCGCCGCAGAAGGCAACGGTCCGTCTTAGCGCGTTGTTTCCTCGGAATCGGTTTTTGAGGCCCGGGCGTGGGCGCTCCCGCCCGAACGGCGCACGAGCCTGGTTTCCGGTTGGGGACGTGGAAAACCAATGTCCGGCCACCTCAAGGCGTCGCTTGTCGTCGCGTCATGCCTTTTCCTGAACACCCTCTTCTCCCTCGTTGCTCGCGCAGACATTCCGGATCCCAGGACCACAATTCTCGTCGGCGTCTGGGGTTATCCGCCGGCGCCTGACAATCCCACCGATCCGGTTCCACGCTTCACAGCATCTGGCACTCCCGATTGGTTCGCCGCCAATTACCGGGCGCTCAGTGTCAACTATTACAGCTACGACAGCATAAAAGCCGCGGGAATTGACATGATCATGACCCCGCTCGGGACCAATCTCCAGAATGAAGGGCATTGTCTTGCGACGGCCCGCGCTGCGAACGCTGCGGGGCTTTCCTACCTGCCCCACCATCCCGACGTGTATGGACAGCGGGAAAGCGAGCACCTGGACGTTGCGCGGGTACGGCGCGCGCTGAGCAATCCGGCCTGGGCGGTATCCGAGGATTCCTCCGTGATCGGGTGGTACATCTGGGACGAGCCCCAGAACGATCGCGAAGTGGACAAGGCGTTGCGGCTTGATTCCCTGCTCAGAGCACAAATCACGGAAAACGGAGCACTCGCCAGAAAGAACTGGCTCGCGTTCCTCGGGTGGTTCGTGTGGGACGACAGCCTCAGGGTTGCGAGAATGCTGAGGGGAATTGCCAACATCGGCGCGGGCGGACCGGCAGTAATAGGACATGAGGCGTTTCGCTTCATGAATCCGGACACTGCCGAAAACCCTCAGATATACCCGATGGACTGGCTGAACGCGAGCCTCGCGAGGTTCTATCGAACGGTCCGGGACAATGCGCCGGACACACCCTGGTGGTCGGTAACCCATGTCACCGATGAGTTTGGCATGGGTGGGCCGTGTGTGTGGTATCCCTATGGCGTGATTGACGAGGCGAGCCTTCGGATGGATGTGTTCACGCGGTTGGGCTGGGGAGCGAAAGGCATAGTGTACCTCACGTACTCCCATTACATTGACTCGATTGTTTTGCCCGATTACGAGAACTGCAGACCTGCAGGCCGAACACGGGTGTATGATGGACGATACTGGGGCGCGGATTGGCGGAGCCGCCATCACACAAACCAATACGCTCGATTTCCCGGCGTTTTCACCTCTGAATGGTCATCGGAGACGATGTCCTATCGGCCGACCGGGTTCAGCGCGATCTACCGCCACATACGTGCCGTCAACGCTGACATCGCGCGTATCCGCCCGTATCTCGGTCCTGCGGAGGTATTCCACCCCGTCATGTCAGAACCGCCCGTCGTCGGTGGTCCATATCCCACCAGATCATTCTTTGTTGACGGGGTATCGGCCTGGGAGCCGGATTCAGTGATGCGTCCTTTCAAATCGGGATGGGGAAAACCTGACAAAGCGGCGGTTCTCGTGACGCCGATGAAAAACGGCCGCGATCACTATCTGTTAATTGTCAATCAGAACATCCGTTACCGGGAGGGAACCGTTTTCGAGTCAATCAGAACCGGGGAGGCCGGAGATTCCGCATTCGTTACCGTCAGAATCAATCCGGAATTGATCGGCGGCGGAGGAGGATACGTGGCAAAGAACCTTGTCACTGACTCGGTAACCAGAACACTCATCCCCTCTGGCCATTTCGTGATTCTATCGGACACTCTCGATACCGGCGAATTCCGCATGTATCAAATCGTGAAGGATACGCTTTCCCAAGCGGGACGCTTGAGGTAGCACAGGTCGAGCCCGCACACCTCGTTTCCCGCGAGCCCGGCCTGCCCGAAAGGCAACACTCTCAGTCTGCCCACGTTCACTTCACCATTGGTAGTTCTTTGCTGGTTCTTGCCGGCTCACGTCGTTCCGCTTTTCGTGCGGTCAGGTTGCTCACACTAACCGCCGCGGCAGCGTCGCGTGCAAGCTTACGAAACGCCAGCCCGGCGGGTGAATCCGGATGCGCCACCACAACCGGGACGCCGGAATCCCCGCCTTCGCGTATTGAGAGGTCAATGGGAATTTCCCCCAGGAACGGAACACCCAGCTTCTCGGCTTCGTTTCGCGCACCGCCATACGCGAAAATGTGCTCCTCGTGGCCACACCTGGGGCACACAAACGTGCTCATGTTCTCCACCACGCCAAGAATCGGCACATCAACCTTCCTGAACATCGTGATCCCGCGGCGCACGTCTGCCAGAGCAACCGCCTGCGGAGTCGACACAATCAGTCCACCGGCCAGAGGTACCGACTGAGTAAGCGTCAGTTGTGCGTCACCCGTGCCTGGCGGCAGGTCAACGATGAGATAATCAAGTTCGCCCCACTTCACTCCACTCAGAAACTGCTGAAGCATTTTCGCCACCATGGGACCGCGCCAGATTACCGATTGTTCCTCAGGAATCACAAATCCGATAGACATCAACTCGATGCCGAATTTCCGGATTGGAATGATCTCCTCGGAGTCGGTGATCTCCGGTTGTTCCGTCACCCCCATCATAACTGGTATGCTCGGACCGTAAATGTCAGCATCCAGCAATCCAACGCGAGCACCTTCCATTGCCAATGCGGCAGCGATGTTCGCCGAGACCGTGCTTTTGCCGACGCCGCCCTTCCCGGAAGCCACCGCAATCGCGTTCTTCACAGTGGGTAACATGTCCTGCAGCACGATATCACCGACCTTTTTCCCGGAGGCCGGACGCGCGTTGCGTGGCGTGTCGGCAGTAAGGTCTATCGTAACTTCTCTGACGCCGGGGATGCGCATGACCGCGGCTTTGCAGTCTTCCTGCATTTTGCCTTTCAGCGGACAGGCCATCGTAGTGAGCGCCAACGTGAACTTGACCGCGCCATCCGACACTGCAATGTTGCGGATCATACCGAGCGAAATGAGATCCCGATGGAGCTCGGGGTCGTTCACCTTGCTCAGGGCTTCGACTACCATTTCTCTGGTTACTTCAGGCATGAAGGACTCCTAGTACGACAGGACGACGGTTTCCTTGGACCTCTCACACGAATTACCATTTGTAGCGGAGCGGAGGTTCCCCTGCCGACGAAATGAAACTCGTATCCTCAGAAAAGCAACATGTCGCCAACCTTTTCATGAAGGTAAGGAGTGCGTCATCGGTATGACAGTGTACAAGGTGCTTCCGTACCTCAGACTCCGCAAAGACCTCGTTGTACGAGGAGCAATCTGCCTTCTGTTCGCGGTGATGAGCGGGTGCACACCACGCGGGACGGCGCCTGAGCAGACCGGAGACGAGACGAAAACGATCTTCTTCGCCACGCACATGGGGGAACACCCCGGTTGGATTCCGGCCTTCGCGGCGTTGGCGCGGCGTTACGAGGAACTGCACCCCGGGTGGAAGGTTCGACTGCATTACCAGCCGCTGGACGGGTATCAAGTCTGGGCGGAAACTCAGTTCATAAGCGGCAGGGGACCCGATATTCTGGATTTTGGAGGAGGTGACGCGTTTCGCTTTGGTGCTCGAATGGGGTTGTTGGTTCCCCTCACGGAACAACTTCACGAGCAAAGTCCTTACGCGCCGGGCAAACGGTGGAAGGATACATTCTACCCGATCGTGTGGAAGAACGCGGAGGACCCGATTTATGGTGAGTTGTGGTGGGTACCGTTCAATTTTTTCACCGTGCGGATCTTCTACAACAAGCAGCTGTTCGCCCGCGCCGGCGTTACGCAACCACCAACCACGTGGAAAGAGTTTCTCGCCGTGCAGCAGAAGCTGCTGGACGCGGGGATCGTGCCCTACCTGATGCCAAATTCAAACAACAACCCGCACAAATACATATTCACGTGCATGGAATTCCTGAGCGACATGATGTTCCAGGACCGCGTGCCGGAAATCGACACAGTCATACGCGACGGACAGGTGGACGGGATCGAATCCAACATCTCGATCTACAAGGGCCTGACGCGGCTTGATGACCCGCAGATGCTCGCTGTTCTTCATTTGCTGAAAGAGTGGTCCAAGTACTGGGTACGGGGATACAATGGGCTGGATCGTCAGCAATCCAAGATGTTGTTCGCCAACGGCATCGGCGCGATGTACATGGATGGGTCCTGGGAAACTGAAGGACTCGCCGAGGCTGTGGATTTCGACTGGGGTGTCTTTCCAATGCCGTTGGTAACGAAAGAAACAACTCCGTACGCGGACGGACCGAGAAACGATGGCAGTTACAATCTCAGTTTTTCCATCGGAAAAGTAGCTGAACGGCGGGGGCATCTCGCACAGGTTGTTGATTTCCTTCAGTTTTTGACGAGCCCGGAAGCGGCGGACACCTTGCGCAGTTACGTCAGCTTCATAAGCGCTCTGGAGGACTACCCGGTTCCAGATGAATTGAAAAGCTTCGCGCCGGCCTCTGGTTTTCCCTGGAGTTACAATGCCTGGGCGGTGTCTCCACAAAGCGCCTCCATGGAAGGCGGCGACGTTCTGTTTTCCTTGCTGCAAGGCTATTGCGCGGGGAGTATCAGCGAACGGGATCTCCTCGAGCGTTATGAAAAAACCTACCGGGAACTGACAGTCGAGGAACTCCGGTTCGCCCTGCGTGAGAACGCGCAACGCGTGCTGGAAGGTCGCCGGAGACTCATTGCAACGAGGGCCGTTCGCGATTCGCTTGCGCGCGTTCTTGGCGCGGATCCCGATACCACCACTGCAACGTACACTGAATTTGCGCGGCTGAACAGACACGTGGCGTTCCAGGAAGAATCACTTCGACGGGCCAACCTGCAGTTTTCCGCTCTTCTCGAAACACTCAGCCGCCCGCCTGCGTGGGAACGCGGCCCGCATACGTCGTGCACCGGAACACAGCCTGCACTTTTGAGCCGTGTGCCCTATCGTTCGACAGGTAATCGGTTTCGTTCTCCCACCGCCTCAGTTGAAGGAGCGCAGCAATGGCTGCATCAGAACTGATCAAAGCCAATCTTCTCCACCTCAGCTACAACATGTGGGCTGACCGCGAAGATCCGGAACGACCCGACAGTTACACAACCGCACGGCCGTATCTCCGCTTCGATGAGTCGCTCTGGCGCGACATCCTGCGAAAAATGGTTGAAAATGGCCTGAATATGGTGATTATAGATCTCGGCGACGGGATCCGATACGAAAGCCACCCGGAGATTGCCGTTCGAGGCGCGTGGAGCCCGGAGAAACTCCGGGAAGAACTGAAATTCATCCGAGGGCTCGGGCTGGAGCCGATCCCGAAACTCAATTTCTCCGCCTGCCATGACGTATGGCTGGGCCCGTACTCACGGTGCCTCTCCACCGACACATACTACGCGGTGTGCGCAGATCTCATCGAAGAGGTGATCAGGCTGTTTGATACGCCGAGGTTCTTCCATCTTGGCATGGACGAGGAAACCGCAAACCACCAGAGGCGATTCGAATACGTTGGCATCCGTCAGTTCGATCTCTGGTGGCACGATTTTCTGTTTTACGTGGAACGCGTCGAGAAGGCGGGTGTTCGCGCCTGGATCTGGTCAGATTACATCTGGAACAATCGGGAAGTGTTCCTGAAACGCATGCCGAAATCCGTCTTGCAGAGCAACTGGTATTACGACGTAGTGTTCAACGACACAGTGAATTACGTGAAAGCATACCACGATCTTGAGGAGCACGGCTTTGACCAGGTTCCGACGGGAAGCAACTGGTCGCATCCCGATAACTTTGGCATGACGGTCGAGTACTGCCGCAAAATCATCGCGCCCGAGCGTTTGAAGGGATTCCTGCAGACACCGTGGAAGCCCACCCTCGAAGCGGAGAGGAAGCGGCACGTGGAGGCTGTTGAGCAGGTCGGGCGAGCGTTGAGAGGGTTGTGACGTCGGAACAGCACAACGGTTCGCGGGGGAGCCTGATACGGCTCCCCCCGATTTTTTGGCTGCGCTATTCAGTCATTGTATCTTCGCCGCAACGGCGGCGAGAGCCGCAACATGAGCTGAACTCGCTCAAATATGTCAAGCCACTCCTGAATCTCCACGGAAGCCTCATTCGCATCCCGAGGGCCGAACGGCACCGGGCACGCGGGACCAAGCTCGCGCTCCGCTTTTCTGCGATACACGGACAACGTTCTGTCCCCGTACCGTTCGACTTCGAAGAAATCCTCCGTCAAAAACACGACCACGGGAACCTTTTTTGCCCCACAAATGCGCAATTCATCCATGAGATCCGGGAACTCCTCCCGGTCAAGGAACCGAACATCCACAACCGGCGCCGCCTTCTCAAACGCGTGGAAAATCGGCCCTTGACGAACACAATCACCACACCACGCGCCGGACAGGCACAGTACCGGCATGTCGCGGACAAACGAACCCAGCAGCTGGCGCTGATGCGCAGTAAGTGAAATCGCCTGCTCCGCGGTCCGCCAGCGTTCCGAATGTCTGGGGTCGCTGCTGGCGAGGTATTGCTCGTAGGGCAATCCCTTTTCGAACCACGCCCGAAAGGCTGACTGCCGGATATCGTAGTATTCGGGTTCTCCATTCACGGTTTGTCCCTCATGCTCCGCACGGATGTGTGGCGCAGAAATCCCGGTACAGGTCAACCGCGTACCGGTACGTGTCGAACGTCACATCGGGTGGAATCGAATGGTCAGAATGGAAGACATAACCTGCACCCAGGTCGTACAACGCGTTGAGTTTGCCAAGAACCTCCCCTTTCACGATCGCGCGATCGTTTGTATTCAGTTTCGTCACGTCAATGTTTCCCATGAAGGCGATACGATTGCCGAATTTTCGTGCCAGCGCCACGACATCCACACCCGCCTTGGCTTCCATGGGCTGGAGGCAGTCAAACCCTGCTTCCAGAATCATCGAAACTGCTTCGGTGACACCACCACATGAATGGAGCAGAACCTGCGCGCCTTTGCCTTTGAAGAAGTCCACGAACTCACGGTAATACGGAAAAATGAGTTCCTCCAGGGTTTTTGGCGAAGCAAACAGCCCATTCGTGAACCCAAGGTCCTCATAGATGAATATCCCGTCAGGCACGCCAACTTCCTTGAAAAGCAGGTCAAAATGCCGGATGTAGAAGTCCGTGATCACTCTGTTCACGTCGTGCAGCCAGGGTTTGTCGAGAATGAAGCTTTCCAGCATGTGGACGTCGCCAAGTGCGTGGCGCAATGTCTCCACGATGAAAAGACAACTGAAGGTGCAGTATTTATTCTCTGCCGCCCCTTCTTTCCAGTTCTTACGGGTTCCCTCGATATCAACCCGTGTCGGGTCAGCAGGACCCACCAGTTGATCGCGGTACGGTTTCCACGTTGCGGCGTCCTTGATAACGAAATCGATATGCTCGGGGGTTCCGGAATGATGCTTCCAGTGCTTCAGCGCGGCTCCCCATCCGCTGCGCGTGATTTTCCATTCATCCGTTTCCTGGATGAGTTCCGAGAAATCCCGGAAGGGTGTCGCGTTCGGGCCACCGCCCACGCCCCGCAGGTCGTAGTCGAAAAACCGCGCCGGATCCCCGTCTTCGGGAAACCCCTGCTTCCTCCATTCCGGAATGGTCTCTCCCCAGAAATGCTCGAAAATGCCGAAATGATCGTAGGGTTCGTGAGCGAAAATCGCCCGGAGGCGCTCGCGAGAGGTCATTCTGCAACTCCCTTCCAGAGTAGTGACACGCCGCCACCCAGGTAATTTTACGGCAGGAAAGGTGGCGCCCCCAACGTGGGCGATCGTGTGGTTGTGGTGCGGCGCGTTTCACGGTACCTTCTCGACACCTTGTCCACCAGACTCCGACCTCGGGGTTGCCGTTCTGATCCGGAGAACATGCCATGCCGTCAACAACCGCCAATGGAGCCATCTGGCAAATCACATCGAACAACATTACGGTCAACGTTGACACCGTCACCATGGCGTTGACGATGCAGCGATCAGGCGGAAGCCCGTGGGGCATGGTTGAAACCAGTCACGACCTGACGTTCGCACTCAACGGGCACGAAACACCGGTTGCGCTGGCTTCCGCGGACGAGAAGCAAGCCACACTCTATGAAGCCGGTGAGTTATCAGGCGTCCGGGTCGTGTTGCGAGGGTTTCGTGCCGGCAACCGTTCGATGGACGTTTCCCTCGCGATTATCGTGGCGATAGACGGCGTATCGGATGAACCCGTCGTGAGGGTGATTCCGGTGCACGATCCTCAAAGAGTGGTGCGCGAGGTGCGCTATCCACGCCCCTTTGTTCTTGAAGGCAGGGGCCCCGGCGTTCACCATGTACTGCCCTCGATGCAGGGCGCGCTTCTGCCAACTGATTGGCCGGGCAAAATAGATTGGTGGTGGATAGGTCTGAACTGGACGCGAGCCATTTACATGCCATGGTGGGGGGCGATTCGGCCGGGCGATGCTTACATGGGCATACTGGAGACCCCTTTCGACGGCGGATTGCATTTCTGTCACCCCCCCGGCGGGCCAACGGAAGTCGGACCCAAGTGGCATCCGAGCATGGGCAGTCTCTCCTACCCCCGCCAGGTTCGGTACCACCTTTTCGGCAGCGTGGACCATAACGCACTCGTGGCGAGGTATCGGGAATACGCAAGGACAATCGGACGCCTGAAAACCCTCGAGACAAAGGCCACAGAAGTCCCCGGGGTGAAGCTGCTGCAGGGTACTACCGTAGCGACCGGCTATACGTTGTATCACATCCAGCCGGATTCCCATTACTATCATCCGGATGACCCCGGGAAGAACCATAACCTGCGCACATTCGAGCAAAGCATCAGGGGCGTTGAGCGGCTTCGTGAGATATATCCCACGGACAGACTCGTGTACCACCTCGATGGCTGGGGAACTCGGGGGTACGACAACCTCCATCCTGATTATCTCCCACCATGCGAAGAAGCAGGCGGGTGGGATGGGTTCAAGAAACTCGCCGAAGCGGTTGACCGTCTGGGCTGGTTATTCACCACGCACGACAACTACATCGACTACTACCTGGACGCACCGACGTACCGCGAATACCTCGCACGCGTTGCTGAAGACGGGACTGTGCCCGGGAAAGCGTGGTGGTACGGCGGCGCGCAGACCTTTCTTTGCGAAAAGAATGCGCTCGGATTTGTTCGCAGGAATTTCGAGGAGATCCTTCGGAGGCAAGTACCCCTGCGCGCAACCTACCTCGATGTGTTCTCTATCATTGAGATGCTGGAGTGTTACCACCCGGACCACCCGATGAGGCGTGAACAGAGCCTTCAGGCTCGCGCGGAGTGCTTCGAGTGGGTACGCTCCCGGGGTATCGTCCTCAGTTCGGAGGAGCCAACTGACTGGTCCGTGCCTTACATCGATTTCTGCTACTGGGCGCCCGTCGCGATGGCAGATGAGTCTCCCGATTCACCCACTTTCGGCATTCCGGTACCACTCTTCAACCAGACTTATCACGATTGTGTGGTAACGCCGGCGCCGCTGGGGAAATCGGGTGCAATCTCGGAGAAGGACGCGTTCCTGTATGCGTTGCTGTACGGATGCCCCCCGATAGTAGCCGCACCGGAACCGAAAGCAAAATCGGGTCCGGGGGCACCGGTGGAATCGGCCGCACGTTCCGCTCATTTCCACCGGGCAAAAATCCTCGCGGATGTACACCGCCAGACGGGGTTCGCACCGATTGAGGCACATGACCTGCTGAACACCGAAGGCACTGCACGGGTCACGCGATTTGCCGGCGGCGCGTCCATCGAAGGTGACTTCGCCGCGGGCAAATACCGCATCGTCGGCTTGAAAGGCTTCGATGACACCTGGCAGGTGGTACCTGCTTGACGTCGCGTTCTGACGAGGTTCGATATGGATTGGAGATATGAACGAGACAGTCTCGGGGAAGTGAAGGTGCCCGCCGGGGCACTTTACGGAGCGCAGACGCAACGCGCGATCGAGAACTTCCCCGTGAGTGGCATTCGCTTCCCTCGATCGTTCATTCGCGCGCTGGGCCTGATCAAATACGCCGCAGCCGATGTGAATGAACGACTCGGCCATCTGGATGCAAGAATCGCCGAAGTCATACGTGCAGCCGCACTTGAGGTGGCGGAAGGGAAGCTGGACGAGCACTTTCCCGTGGACGTGTTCCAGACGGGCTCAGGCACATCCACAAACATGAACGCAAATGAGGTTATCGCGAACCGTGCCATCCAACTGCTGGGCGGAGTGATCGGATCGAAAACACCGGTTCACCCGAATGACCACGTGAACATGTCCCAATCGTCGAACGACGTAATTCCAACCGCGATACACGTTTCCGCCCATCTGAAGGTGGTGGAAGAGTTGTTGCCCGCCCTTCGCCACCTCTCGGATACACTTGCACGCCGCGCCGAAGAAAACGACAATGTCGTGAAAACGGGACGGACCCATTTGATGGATGCGATGCCTATCCGTTTCGGCCAGGAGCTTCGCGGCTACCAGACTCAAGTATCGAAAGGGGTCAGACGAATTGAATCCACCCTGCCGCGGCTTGCGGAACTGGCCATCGGCGGAACGGCGGTGGGAACGGGCGTAAACGCGGACAAGGCGTTTGCAGGAGGTGTGGCGGACAAACTCAGCGAATTGACCGGCATCCAGTTCAGGGAAACAGACAATCACTTTGAAGCCCAATCTGCTCAGGACGCCGCAGTCGAACTGTCCGGACAAATAAGAACCGTCGCGGTGTCGCTCATGAAAATCGCAAACGATTTCCGGTGGATGAATTCCGGTCCTCAGGCCGGACTCGGAGAAATCGTGCTTCCCGCGGTTCAGCCGGGCTCGTCAATCATGCCCGGGAAGGTGAACCCGGTCATTTGTGAGGCGACAACACTTGCATGCGCCCAGGTGATGGGAAACGATCTTGCCATCGCGATTGGCGGTCAGTCGGGGAATTTCGAACTGAACCTGATGCTTCCGCTCATTGCTCACAACCTGTTGCAGTCGATTTCCCTTCTGGCCAACGCCAGCCGCCTCTTTGCAGACAAAGCGCTCACCGGTTTCCGCGTGAATGCCCAACGAATGACTGACCTGGTGGGAATGAACCCGATTCTCGTCACCGCCCTCGCTCCGCGCATCGGGTATGACCTCTCTGCGCACATCGCTAAACGCGCGATGGCCGAAGGCCGCAAAGTGCGCGACGTGGCGCGCGAAGTAACAGACCTGAGTGAGGCGGATCTGGATCGGCTGCTGGATGTGCGAACCGCGACGGAAGGTGGTTTCACGGGGGAACAAACCGGCAGTTCGGGATAGAAACATGACAGACTCGAAAGATGCGCTGAATGACGAAGGTTTCCGCGTTGGTGTACTGTCGGACACACACGGGCGATTGAACGGGGCAGTTTTCACCCTGTTCGAGGGTGCAGACTGCATCTTCCACGCGGGTGATATCGGCAAGTCGCAGATAATCAGGGAACTTGAGTTGATCGCGCCCGTCCATGCCATACGCGGAAACACGGACCCATTCGACCTTCCTTTCCCGGAAGTACTCGACACGAGCCACAAAGGAATCCGCTTTCACGTGCGCCACCTTGTTCCGACAAGCGGGAGATCACTTGAGTTTTTCACGATGCGCGTGGATGCCGACGTGGTGCTGTTCGGGCACACGCACGCACCTTTTGTCGAGAGAGTTCGCGGGACGCTGTTTCTCAACCCAGGAGCCATCAGCAGATGCCGCGTTCCAACGGAAACGGCTGCGCTCATCACCGTGCGGGGCGGGGAAGTCACTGCGACGGTGCATGACCTCGTCCCTCCCGAGTTTCCCGTGCGACTTCGTTATCCGGCAGCGGTGGGCGTGTGATGCCCATGCGCGACGTCGTTCACTTGCCAATCAGGTTCGGCGGGGTTAGGTTGTTTAGGCGGGAGCACGTTGCGCAGCGCTTCATTCGTGCTCAGGAGTAAGCCCATTCACGCAAGGAGCAGACCGATGGCAAACAAGAAAAGCGATGCTATCCCACCGGAAGAAGTCGGGATCACCTCGCAGGGCACAGAACCGATTGACGCTGAGGCGACGGCCAGGGTTGAACAAGCGGCGGGAACGAAGACTGAAACCGGGCAAGAGGCCGAAGTGCAACCGGAAGGCGTGATGGCGGCTGACAAGGATTTCGAAGAAAATGTTCCATGCGCTGCGTTCCCGTGGAAGGAAGTGCTCAAATGGAGCATCGTCGTCACGGTGGTCGCGCTGGTGCTCTACCTGATTTTCCGACGCGACGACTGAGCCGTCGAAGAATAATCACCCTCTTCTCGGGGCGGGCAGCAGACCATCTTCAAAGTGCGTCCGGTGGTGCGTTCATCCGGCGCTCGTACCCGCCCCAGGTAACCGAAAACCCGCGAGCCAGGGCACTGTATGCAACCACTGGAATTCCGTTCCGACGGGCTTTTTGTGCTTGTTCAGTTCACGGACACGCACTTTGCTGACCTGCCCCATAACAGGGAAACGTTCGAGCTTTTCGAACAGGTTCTGCGGATAGAAAAACCCGACCTCATCGTTCTTTCGGGAGATATTGTTCACGCGACGTGGTGCAAAGACCCACTCATTCACTGGGCGAACGTGGTCAGGTACCTCGATGCGAAGAACGTGCCGTGGGCCTTCGTCCAGGGGAACCACGACGCGGAGGAATTCGCGTACGAAGCGATCGAGGACGCTCTGGCGGGCAGCAGAATGAGCCTTTACGAGCGCGGACCCGGGAACATCTTCGGGCACGGCAATTACGCCGTTCCGATCCACAGAAGAGGGACCTCGTGCCCAGGTGCGATCGTGTGGAGTCTCGATTCAGGGCAAGGCGCAGAAGGAGTTGCATCCGGGTACGACTGGGTGAAAAGGGAGCAGATCGCGTGGTTTTCCACGGAGGCTGATCGCCTCGTGAGACACGACGGGGACTCCATCACGGGGTTGGCCTTCGTGTACATGCCACTCATGCAACATCTGACCGTCTGGCAGACAACACCGTGCTCGGGCTTTCTCAACGAGAAGGTGTGCATGCAGGGGATGGATGAGGGCCTTTTCGATGCTTTCCGTGAAAACGGCCGCGTGGCAGGGTGTTTCGTGGGGCACGATCATGTCAACGATTACGAGGGCGTGCTCGAGGGTGTCACACTTGCGTACGGACGCGGTTCGGGGTACAACTGTTACGGAAAGGAAGGATTCTCGAAGGGCGCACGGGTAATCACGTTACGTGAAGGCGTCCGCGGATTCCGGACCCATATCAGGCTGGACGACGGCACACTGGCGCCGCGCCCCTCGCACGTGCCGGACGGCACTTCCCTCAACTGAGGGGCACAGGAAACGGCAGTTCGGTCGCAGCTTTCATGAGTGCGTCCGAGGTTGCATGGAAAGGCAGAGCATTATCTCGCGAAGTGATTCTTCAGCAGGGGACGCTGCATGCAGAACATTGATGTCAGCCGATTGGTAAACCTGGGGACCGTTCCCGCTCGGCGTTTCTTCGCGGCAACTGATTCCCTTGCCGAGTTGACCGCGTCCCACGGGCGTCGTGCGTTTTTGACCGCGTTTCCGAGTGACCGGGTTCTCAGTATCGGTCTGTACCAGGACGCGGAAATCGATCTGCAGGAAGCGGCAACCCGGTACCCATGGCCGATGCTTCGACGTTCGGTAGGCGGGCACGAGGTGAGCGTGGCCCCGGGAACGCTGCTTTTCTCGATGATTATCCCGCGGGACGACGCGGAGAACTCTATTACCCGCGCGTGCAGAGGCCTGGTTCCTTCTCTCGTGGCTACGTGTCGATCGTATGGCGTGGATGCACACTTCACCCCACCTGATTCAGTGAGGTACCACCGGAATCTGCTCTCGGCAGTGTATGCAGGGAGTGTTGGTAACGCACTGGTTCTCATGGGAACCCTCCCCTGTACTAACGAGGAGCCGGACGATCGCAACGCATTGGCAGCCTCACTCTCCGGGATTTCGAAGGAACGAATTGAACCGGCGGAAGTTCTTGACGCGTTTGTCAAGAAGCTGGGCGAGCAGTGCCGTACGGAGTTCAGGGAGGAACGTCTTTCACCCGCCGAAGGGGCCGCCATCAGTCAGAATGTTCTGGCGGGCGGCGAACGGGAGCCCCGGGAAAAGCCTCAAAGAGCGGAACTCAGGGAACGCGCGTTGAGAGATCCCAAACTGGACCTGCGAGAGGCACAATTCACCACGGCCGGGGGCCGCAGTATCGGCCTGAGTCTCCTCCTTCGCAGGGAGGTAATCGAGAGCGTTGCATTCTCCGGGGACTTCGTGTTCTACCGAGATTGTCTGAGCGATCTCGAAACCGCGCTACGCGGCGTGCCGGCGGAATGGGACGAGCTCATGACTGTTCTAGAGAATTATTACATCATGAATCAGGTGGACAGCCCCGGTGTTTCTCCTGCCGACTGGGTATCGGCCATCGACGCAGCCACAGCAATGCTCTAGGAGTCTGCGCGCTTCGCCGCTGATCATCCGCCTCCTTCGTCCACGGTTATTTCTCGGACGAAGATGTCTTTCGCCACATCTTCTTCAATCGCGATATCCGTCTGGTCCGCCCGAATGACGTATGCGGGAGATTTCTGTTTCAGGACCAGCTTCGTTCCCGGAACTACGCCGAGTGCCGCAAGTCTGTCAAGCCGTCTGTTCGCTCTGGGCGCAATGAATGTGATTCTCGCGGTTCCCCCCACGGGCAGCGTTGTCAGGGGTTGAACGAGGGGTGTAACGGTTCGAGAACTCTTTGCACAGCAAGGGCCCGGGGGGATAGTATTGCCGTGGGGGCAGTGCCGCGGGTGCCCCAGGAACGTGCAGATAGTGTCGGCGACCTCCGCTGAGAGCACATGCTCCCATGCGCACGCGTTCACGGCAACTCGTTCCGGTTGCACTTCGAGGATTTGCTGGAGCAACACCTCAGCGAGGCGGTTGCGGCGTACAAGTTCGCGAGCGGCTTTCGCTCCGCGTTCCGTCAGCCATATCTCGCCGTCAACCCGTTCCAGCAGCCCTGTTCTGAGGAGTTCATCGACGACCGGTACCGCGTGGGGATGGGCAAGGAACAGCTTGCCCAGAGATTTGTCGCCCTTCTCGTGGGCTGACCAGACCTGCACCAGGATGTTCTCGCATTCTCGCGGCAGGTGTTTCATTTCTTGCCTACCCATTTTCTGACAAGCTTCACGAGACGTGATTCTGGAGGCATTTCGTACCCGCAATAAGGACACCGGATCAAGCCGCAGTTCTTTCCCATGGGGCAGCGGGTCCTGCATTGTTCCGCATCCTGCGGTATTTCCTTATTGCACAGAGGACAAATGCTCATTGCTCCCTCTCACTTCGTTGCGCCCTCAAAGAGATCAAACACCCGGGCCACGCAGAAGGTTCAGCGCCCCCACCCTGAACCGGTAAGGATCATGCCCCACCGAACCAGGCCGCCGACCAGAAACGCGAACGGGAAGATGAACACCACCATCCAGACCGCCGTTCGGATGCCTCTTTCCTTGGCAATCATGAACACGTTGGCCACGCACGGCACGAACAGGGTGATGGTAACCAGGCTGACGACGATCTGCAACTCATCGAGCAATCCGCGCTGTTGCAGCTGGAGCAATCCTGCGGCGCCGTAATCGCGTCTAAGAAAGCCTATCAGGAATGCCTCGGTCGCCTGAGCGGGGAGACCCAGCCAGCCCTGAACAACGGGCGCAGCGAAATTTCGGACCGCACCCAGCGCGTCAAACAAATCCAGAAAGAACAGGAGTGCCGTACCCAGAACGAACAGCGGCACCACCTCTCTGAGATACCACTCTATCCTGGCAATCGTCTTGACGATTATGTTTCCGAACTGCGGTACGCGCATGGGCGGCAACTCCAACACGAGATCACTGGAATCCCCTGGCAGAACTCTGGCCGCCAGCCAGCCAACGAGCAACATGACCACGGCAACCGTGATGACCCACCACAGTACCCCCGTCAGGCTGATGGTCGCCACCATCGCGAGTATCACTCCGAGTTGCGCCGAACAGGGTACACCCAAGGCGAGGAGGAGCGTAGTAATGACGCGCTCCTTCTTCGTTTCGAGAATCCTCGCCGTCATGGTGGCCATCGTATCGCAACCGAACCCCAGAACCATGGGAAGCACGGCCTTACCGTTGAGCCCCATGGTGCGAAACAGGCGATTTGTCATCACGGCGAGGCGCGGGAGGTACCCTGAGTCTTCGAGAAGACCGAATATGATGAAAAACGTTGCCACGATGGGAAGAACGATCGCGAACCCGTAGGCGAAGGCCATGGTGATCATGCCATACGGACCAACGAAAAAGTCATGCACAACGCGTGCTGTTGTCTGCCACCACGTGAGAAACACTCCGTCCGTAACGACGTACGCGGTAGACGGAACACTCCTCGTTACCGTGAACAGGTCCACTTGATGAATGGCAGAAAACGGGAGGGACGGCGTCCACTTCACCGGTTCGACGATGTGCGAGTGAGGAAACGGCAGGACGACATCCGCCAAGCGAATGAAAAATGGACTTACGAATTGCGAGAATACGAACGTTTCGAAGAAATCTACCAGAGTCCCCGCGCCGAAAAGCCCGACAAACCAGAGGGTTACGTACAGAACCGCTCCAACGAAGACCAGCCCTTTCAACGGATGCGTCGCCCATGAGGAGACCAGCGCGAGAATGTGGTTGCCGGCAGTATCATGAATCCGCATCACTTGCGCCACGATGGCGTCAATTCTTCTCAGACGTTCGGTGTTGATGACCGCAGTTACGCCGCCGGGAAACTGGACTCGAACATGTTCGCGGATCGCTTCCAGGCGCTGAACAACCTCGTGGGAGGTCTGGTTTTTCAACCACGGGAGAATGGTCTCATCCCCGGAGAGAAGCGTCAGTGCGACGCCACGTTTGCCCCGCATGTCTTTCGGTAGCAGGGCTGTGATGTCAGAAATCGCCTTTTCAATCGCCTCCTGGAATTCCATCTTGAGCTGGAAGGGGCGCCCGTCGAAGCTCCGCTCCGCGATCTCACGAACGCCGCTCCGCCGCACCGCGACTGTGGCCCTGACAGGGACTCCCACCAGCTGTTCCAAAGATTTGAGGTCAACATGGATTCCTCTGCTGGCGGCCTCATCCGCCATGTTGAGCGCAAGCGCGCCGGTTCTCTCCCAGTCTGACAGCTGTGACGTAAGTATGAGCGCACGTCGAAGGTTTGCCATGTCGGCAACCTGAACGACCGGCGCCTCCGGTTGTTCAAGAAGAATCGAACGCGTGACAAGCTCGTCCTCGGACATCGGCACCAGTCCGTTTGCGCCGGGTGTGTCGTAGATCTCGTATTCCTTCGACTGCGCAACTCCCCGGGTGACCTCCACGGTGGTGCCGGGGTAGTTGGATACGACGACGTACACTCCCGTCAGGTGACCGAAGATGGCGCTTTTGCCGACGTTGGGGTTGCCGATGAGGATGAGGGAGCGAGCAGGACGCGATTCGTTGTTTGCGGCCCCACCGGGGGGGGCGTCTGTCTTGCTCATTTCACATCCTTCAGGCCACGAATGCAGTATGGTGAATAGAACAGGAGCTGTTCGCATCGCTTCGTGTTTGAATATAACTTAATTGAGATTCATTCTCAATTCTATTCCGACTTCACGCTCTGCGGCTATGAAAGAATGCGATACGCACCTTGCCGCGGAGAGGTGCCTGGTGTACAACCGCAAACCCACCTAAATTCAAACCTGAAAAAGGGAAGGGAAGCCCTTCCTGAACACAGCATCTGGATAGATCGAGGTGCCCATGGAAGGTCCGCGCGCGTGTCGCCCCGAAGAGCTCGATGGCCTGCGTACTCTTGAAAACACCGTCTTCCGCTCGAACGGCGAAAGCTGCATGTTTCGAGAATTCCCCACGCTTTTCCACGAGTCCAATTGCGAGAGATTGCGTGTTTTTGTCGACAGGGGGCAACCCGTCTCGGCGATTGCCTACGTCAGCAGACCCGCAATCATTCAAGGGAACACGCTCAGAATCGGTTCGCTGGGTGCTGTTGCAACTCTGGAGGAGTACCGGGGACGCGGGCTGGCGACCGCTCTTCTCGAAGACACGTTCGCGCAAATGAGACGTGAAAACGTTGACGTTGTCCTGATTTCGGGCCAACGGGGATTGTATCAGAGAGCAGGGTGCGCCATCGCCGGACATGAGATGCGTTTCTCGCTGGACGGGTCGGCACTGGCCCGGGCGCCTGAGAGAGGATTGGTGGTCGAGGAAGCCGCGGATGTGGACATTTCAGACCTGATCGCGCTGCATCAGAACGAACCTTCTCGGTTTGTCCGGTCTCCCTGGGAGTGGCAGCAGTTCCTGTCGGTGTACCGTCTCACCCCAAAAGGAGCGGAGCCACCATTCGGCGTTCGCCGGCTTTGGGTTGTCCACCAGCACGACACGGCGATTGCTTATTTCGTTCTTTCCGTGGGACGGGACACCACCAACCCGACCGCGTATGTACAGGAGTTTGCCGGAGACCGTGCTGCAGTGTTGTCCGGTCTCACCTTGTTGAAGGAGCGATTCGGACTACGGACGGTAAATGGAAGCTACCTCCCCTCCGACCGCGAGATGAACGGTTTGCTCACCGGTCTCGGCGGATCGGTGCAGGCATCCAGCATCGGTGGCCATCGGATGTCTTTCCTGAACCCGGACATCCTCCGCCGGTACGACCTGTGGGTGACGGAACGACTGGGAATGGAGTTCGTGGGCGAACTGAACCTTGTCCAGTCGGACGATGTCTGGTATCTGACCTCCGGCGCAAAACGAACCGTTGCGGGCTCGTTGGAAACCACGAATGCGCTGCTCTGGGGCGATGCAGTGAGGGACCTGAAAGGGGACGACGCGGACACCGGAGTGTGGAAAGGGTTGTTGCCGTTGCCGTTCCTGTTACCAGGAATGAACTACATCTGAAGCCGTATCGGGACGATCGAGCGGATGGAACCACACGAACGCGTGCTCGTGGTGCTGCTGAAAAGCACCGCCGACTGGGAAATCGCTCGAAACCGCAATTGGTACCGCATTCCGGCTGCGCATGCTCCCAAGGACCCTGGCGCGGAATGGATTGCGTTCTACCAGCCTGCGGGTTTTGGCAGGGAGCGATGGGGCGTGTACTCCTACGCACGTGTTCAGGGAACTCACACGGTCAGAAGAATCGAGCTGCTTCCCTCGGAAGCAGACCACCCCCGTGCGCAGGAGCCGTATCTGGTGTATGCGTTCGATCCTCCCGCACGGCTTGCTCATCCGCTTCAGTGCGCACGCCCCCGGCGTTTTGTCTGGACCATGACCACCTGGTGGCGCTTCTCCAACGCCCGCACGTTTGACGACCTCCTGAGACGCGACCCCCTGCTGCCTCCGGAGAAGGACATGGTTCTTGTGAGTGTCGTGCCGCGTGTAAGCGATTTCGAAATTGTTACCAAGAAGCACTGGTACCGAATACCGTGTTCGGTTGTGTCGCAATGGGCTACTCCGGCGTACCTTGCGTTCTATCACGGACAGGGATTCGGTGCGGAAGCAGGCCAGGTGAGGTATTTCGCGCCCATCCGGTACGTAGACATTGTCAAGAGGGTGGAGCTGTTTCCGGACGAGCCGAAGCACCCGCGCGCCAGGGCGGACTACTATCGCGTTCACATCGACAATCTGCAACAGCGCCCATCACCCATCCGCAGCAAAAGAAAACGACAGGTGGTGCTGATTCCGACGACGTTTGAGCGTTTCATGCTGGCGGGAGATATCAACGAACTTGTCGGGGGAAACGAGGCGAGCGATTCCTTCTACGGCAGGATGACGGAGGAGGGATTGAAGCCCGAGAGAGCATACCACGTACGAGGCACCAACGCGTACTACTACACCGATTTCGCGATTCTCGGCAGGAAGCGGAGCGTGCAGGTGGACGTGGCATCCGGCGAGGACCGGGATGGGTTCCTCCCGAAAAGGGCCGGGAGGCACGCCGAAACACCCGATGGCTGGACCGCGGTGCGTCTCTCGCGTTTCGATATCACGAAACGGCGCGAGGACTCAATCGAACGAATAAGGAACGCCGTAGCAGCAGGGGCGGGAAGCGTGATGGTGCGTTGAGCGCAACGGGGACATTGCGCGACGCACCGGCAACGCTACTTGCCTATACAGAACTCCGAGAAGATGCGGCGGATGATGTCCTCGGGCGTTGTCTCCCCCGTGATACTACCCAAAGCATCCAGGGCCAGGCGAATGTCCGCCGCGACCAGTTCGGAGCGCGCTTGACCGGTGGCTTCTTCAAGCGCGCGTTCGAGATGCGTTTCGGTCGCCGATAGAGCATCTGCATGGCGGGCGCGGGTAATGACTCCCCCTGTTTTCGGTTCCGGGGCATCCGCGCACAGAGTTTCGCGAATTCCATGGCAAAGGGTATCCACGCCTTCACCAGACAGCGCGCTGACACGATAGACAGACGTGGTTCCTGCGGAAGCACTCAGCGCCGACAGTACGTCGCTGCGCGCTTTGTCCATTTTGTTTACGACGATGATGGCCTTTCTGCCCGAAATGGGCGTCAGGTCCCAGGGTATTTCGCCTGATCCGTCGCACACCAGCAGCACGACGTCGGCAGCGGATGCCGCCCTTCCGGCCCGCTTCGTACCCTCCCTTTCGACGGCGTCCCCGGTTTCCCTCAACCCTGCGGTGTCCACAAATCGAACCCGAACACCGTCAAGGTCTGCTTCGCCTTCGACGAGGTCGCGTGTGGTACCCGGGATATGTGATACAATAGCTCGATCCTCGCCGAGTATCGCATTCAGGAGGCTGGATTTGCCCACGTTGGGCGGGCCAATGATTGCGACGCTGGCACCTTCTGTGATGAGTCTGCCGCGGGCATAGGTGCCAACGAGAGCGCCGATTTCTGAAATGGCTTCCCGCAGTGTCGCACTTTCAGCTCGCGGATCGCCCACGCCCAGGTCCTCCTCGTCAAACTCAAGTCCCATTTCTATTCGCGCCAGAGATTCGGTCAGACGGGTGCGCAGGGCACTGATCCGTGCGGAGAGATTGCCGCTTAGTTCATAATACGCCGCAGACAACGCGTCTTTCGTGCGGGCCTTCACGAGATCCAGAACGGCTTCTGCCTGCGCAAGGTCAAGACGTCCATTGAGAAACGCTCGCTCCGTGAACTCCCCTCTCTCCGCACGGCGCGCTCCAAGTCTGACGCACGCCCGAAGCACTTCGTCCGCGAGTCGGACTCCTCCGTGGCAGTTAATTTCGACCACGTCTTCCCGCGTATAACTCCGGGGTGCCCGCATTACGGAAACGAGGACCTCATCGGATATGACGCTGTCCGGTGATTCAGCGCGGTCGGTCAGCGCAAGCCTGCCATAAAGAAGCGTATGGGTAGGTGCGTCCGCGAGGCGCCGCGGGGCCCGAAAAAGGGAGTCTGCTATAGAAATCGCTCGAGTACCGCTCAACCTGACTATGGCGATGCCACCTTCGCCGGAAGGGGTTGCGAGAGCAACAATCGTATCCGTCATGGCAAACGGTCTGTCGTGGAATGTGGCTTCCGGCGGTACGCCGAGCGCCGGAACCACGTCTGAACTAGTGTTTGCGAGGTCTGACCACGTTTTTCGCCGGAACGGGGGCCGTTTTCGGAGCGGCTTCGCCTCCATTCTGTTTCTTCATCAGCCAGTATTGATGCGCCGACGAGAAGATGTTGAACAGGAACCAGTACAGCACAAGTCCTGAGGCGAGATTATTGAACACAAACAGCATGATGACGGGCATCATGTACACCAGCGCCTGTTGCTTGGGATCCGTGACGGTCAGTTTCTGCTGGAAGAACATCGAAATTGCCATCAGAATTGGCAGAATTGTTACATGACTGCCGTAGAGCGGGATATGGAATGGCAAGGTGTACACAGAATCCGGTATGGAAAGGTCCGTAATCCACCAGATGAACGGGGCCTGCCTGAATTCGATGTTATTGCCTATCACCGCATAAATTGCGAAGATGATCGGCATCTGAAGCAGCATTGGCAGGCATCCGCCCAGCGGATTGAACCCGTGCTCTTTGTACAGCTTGATCATTTCCTGGTTCAACCGCTGCTGATCGTTCTTGTATTTCTCACGGATTTCGTCCATCAGCGGCTTCAGCTTCTGCATCTTGCTCGTGCTCTCGTAGCTCTTTTTCGTCAACGGATGGAGAAGGATTTTGATGAGAACAGAGAAAACGACAATCACCCACCCGTAATTGGGTATGAACCTGTAGGTGGAAAGGAAGAACCAGAGGATGAGTTTCGAAATCGGGCGGAGAACACCCCAGCCAAGGTCAGCAGCGCGTTCCAGATTGTGCCCCTCGGCAGTAAGTATGTCAACATCGAGCGGTCCCAGGTACAGGAATCCGGTTACCGTGTTTTTCGTGAGATCGAAGGGTGCGATGCGCCAGGAGTAGCGCAGACTCGCGTCCTTCACGCCACTTCCGAAAAGCCTTGTGTCCCACCTGTCCGTACTGGTCGGTGCAAACGCCGCGAGGAAATATTTGTTCCGAACACCAACCCAGTCGGTTTGCCCCGTGAATGACGATGTTTCTGTCTTGTCAAGCGTCTGGAGTTTCTCCAGAGACCCGCCGACGTACGCGTTCACGAACATGCTCCCTGCTTCTCGTCGGAAATCACCCTCCGTCGAAGGCATCGCACCTTCCCAGGACAAAACCATTCGTTCCGCGACCAAGGAATCGGCGGAGCCCGCCGCGAACGCAACCCGGTACCTATCCCCATAAAAGACATAGCGTTTGAAAACACGCCGCCCGTTCGGAAGCGTGCACGTGAACCCGACCGCAAGGCTGTCCTTGCCAGTCAGAGACGCCGTCTGAAACACCGTATCCGGAACGAAAACCTTCTCCCGCAGGTCGATTTCCTTCCCTTCAGAACCCACTGACAACGAAATGCCGTGTCCGCCCGGCGCGACCAGCTGTACGGGCGCACCATACGGGGTGTGGTAATCCTTCAACGACCATTTCCGCAGCACGGCTCCTTCGTTGGAAAGAATTGCCTCGTATTTGTCAGTGATGATGGTGCAGGTCCGGACGGGCACAGAATCTGCATGCGCGGCGGCGCGCACCCTGGTTGTATCCGAAGCAGCAACCATCGGACGTGATGCAGACCGGACGATCGAGTCCGGAATCGAACTCGGACCGCGAGATGAATCCGCAGGCAGTGCTGCAGGAACTACGGGTTGTGTCTCCGGCGACGTCCATCTGATCCACTTCGGCCAAAGAATCCAGATGAGGATTATAAGCACCAGTGCTATAACAGTATTACGTTCCACGATTGGCAATTCCTCTCACGGTACAGGGTCGTACCCGCCCGGGTGATACGGGTGACAGCGCAGAATTCGTTTGAATGTGAGCCACACGCCGCGGAGAAACCCGTGGCGGGAGAGGGCTTCGATACCGTATGACGAGCACGATGGAAAGAACCTGCAGGAAGCTCCCAGAAGGGGGGAAAACACGGACTGGTAGATTCTAATCACTCCGATCGCGGCCCAGACCAGTATCCGGTTCGGCAAGAAGCCCCTCCAGCTCATTCAGCAAGTTCCAGTAATCAGCGGCACGGGCTCTGGTTCGTGCAACAACGATGATGCCGGCCGGATTGGCCACACACATGCGCAGGGCTTCGCGAATCCTGCGTCGTACTCGGTTACGTTCGTGGGCCTTTCCGACGGTCCTGCCGACGATCACGACCGGCGAACCCCTCCGGGAAGACTTATCTACCCATGCGACCAGAAAAGAACCGCGCCGTGCGGGAATTTCCTCCCGCACGGTGCGAATCCAACGCGTCGTTTCGTTCTCGCGGCGCACGCAGGGTTTCCCGCCGCCCGTTACCGGGTGATGGTGCAGATCGCCTGGGGACGTTTCACCCGGAGCGCCAGCGTTTCCAGTACGCGGAAGCGATGGTCCATGTCAACCTGGTCTACGTACCCCACCGAAAGATCAACGCCAATCGCAAGATCGGCATTCTGCGGGCCTGTGGCGATTACCACGGCTTCCGACGGTTTGAGGACGGGGGTCTGGAACACGCCGGCGGGCATGAGTTCGCGGATGAATGCGAGTTCCAATGCTCCCGTATTCCCGAATGGCTTCTGCATAAGCGCATAGCCCGCCGGGCTTACGACAAGCGCTGGTTTCTCAGTGATTCCGTTTTCCTGAAGCTTCTGGACCGCGGCGAGGATGTCGTTAAACGCGCCTTCGGTAGCCCAGTCACTCATCTTCGTTCCAAGGCAGCCCTCTGCGTTCAGAATCCCGTCGGATTCCGCATCGCCTCTGAAAATGAGCGTGTCTTCTGCGAGTGCACAGGCAGAAGCCGCGGCGGCCGCGGGGCTCAGTTCCAGTGGAAGAACGCCGCTGCGCCCGGTTTCGATGTCCTGCCATCCGAGGATAAATTCCCTCGCGATCATTCGAGGCACTACAAACACCCGCCCTGATCTCCTGATCCCTTCTTCGGAGGCGAGGTCGAATGTGTCTACCGGAACGGTCTGCACGCCAGCTCCGAGAGGGCCGAACAGGGGCAGGACCCGACGACCGACGAGCAATCGGCTTGCCACGGTGGTGACGAGTTCGTCCACTTTGGCCCATTCCTGCTCTGTGAGTGGAGCGTTTTCACGCAATAGGTAGTCCGACATTTTCCTTCCCCTTGTTTCGAGTTCTGCTCAGTATGAAAAAACTTACTCGCGCAAAATCACGATTGCGGCTTGCCAAATAACGATCCGACGGATGTTTTTGGCTTCACGTTCGAAGCATCAGACGATGTGGTTGCCTGCGTTTCCGGCGTTCTGTTGAGGTCTGCGAGCCGGTTTTCAAAGTCGTCGGTGTGGTGTTCTTCCTGGAACTTGATGTGCGCCCATACCCTCTGAAGGTCAGGATCTTCGTACCCGTCAATGTGCCGTTGATATCGTTCCTCGGCGCCCTTTTCAAGCTGAATGTTGTACCGGAATATCTCCGGAAGCTCAGTCGAGTATTGTACGGGTGCCGGCTGCAACACCGGCTCGCCACCGGAGTCGATTTTGTGTTCCGCCATCCAGCCCATGTGCTTCATCTCGTCGATGGCGCGGTCTTCAATTGCGTTTCCCAGTTTGCCGTCCGCGACTATGAAGGACTGGTGCAGGTACCGCAGAATCGCCGCGTACTCGCCGGCAATATCCTCTTCGAGAAATCGGAAGAGGGTCTCCTGCTGCGGAGATTGAGGCTCGTGGAACTCCACGGGCGGCATCCCTTCGACTTTGGCCACCATGCGCTGGAACTTCTGACCGTGGTACATCTCCTCTTCAATGATCCTGTCATACAGTTTTTTGACCCGTGGGTCCGGGATCAGCTCCCGGTGCTGCGTGTACACTTTCACGGCCTCATCTTCGGACGCGGCATTGGCGAGAACAATGGCCGTGGGATCAGTGAGGCGCTGGAACGCGGGTCCCTCCATCCTGGGTTTTCCCCCGAGTTCCACAATGGCCAGGCCGAAGTACTTGAAATGGCGCATTTCGTCCCTGGCGACGCTCTCGATCGAGGGCCCCACCTCCCCGCCGATAACCCATGCTGAGAACAGGTATTGAAGTATCGCCTGATGCTCCATGCTCATGTCGTGGGCAAGCAAATCCACTACTTGATCGTCTGTCATAACAGTGCCCCTTTCGCTGTCGTTCGCGGCGATTGGCAATCCCGAACCCAATTGGACCGGGATCCGCGGTTCCTCAAGGAAGGTTACCCCTGAATAGCGGCAGACTCGGTCCCGCCGACTCGCCTTCCCCTCTGCATATCCCTAACCGTACGGCCGCGCTTCGCGCCAGGGAGTACACGTACGCGGTTCGCGATGGGAAAAAGACCCCTTTTTCAACCACGATCCCCTCGGGTGTTACCGACGCTCTGGCCCAGTGCACCGGCCCACGTTCACCAGTCTGAGCGATCACCATCCACGTCCCTGCAACAGCGGAAATCGTAAGCGGATCGAAATTCGTCGCGGCCATGATGTCTGCAGGGGTGAGCACGCGTATCCGCGCTCGCGGCAGCAGTGCTCCCCTATCCGAAAGAAGGGCCGCCAGAACTGGGTCTAGGCCCCCCCCTTCGCACATCGCAGGAACGCGCCCCAGTGCGTAACCGGCGTTGAGGCCCGAACACGTTTCGATCGGGCTCTGGACCTCTGCTCGCGATCCGGAGGACGCAAAGACAAGCACGGCGGCAAACAGGATAGATTGCGCGCTCACCCTCATCGCGTCGCACCCTTTATCGAGAACCCATGGAATCAGGTCTCTTCAAAGATACGAAAAGCGAGCTTGCGTTCCACGGAAAACGGAGTCTGGAGACCTGGATGATGGACAGGAAGTCGATCCTGTTCTGCCTCGGGTGGCTTATCGGGTCGGAGGTGGAACCAGGCGCAGACCCGCTTCCCACCACGAACGCAACAGAGGGGATTGGAGGCTGCGCAGAGCAAAGTGCCGCGTTGCCAAGGACATGTCCAGATCTGCGACCAGGACATCCTCGCCCCAGATGGATGCCTCTGCAACGATGTTCCCATCCGGTTTGATGATCCTGCTGTGCCCGTTGGACCCAGCCGCTTCCCCGCGCGGCTTTCCGTTTCGCATCCGGACATTCCCCATTGGCGCGTTCGCGTGGACCACGAAGACGCTGTTTTCCATCGCGCGGGCCTGGATCTGAGCACGGTACGGGGCAATTTTCGTTTCGGCGGTAATGTCAGACTCACACGAGATGTAGAAAATGATCTGAGCGCCTGCGAGCACAGGCAGCCGAACAAGTTCCGGGTACCGTTCATCGTGACAAATGATCACGGAGCATGGCACCGAATCGAAGTTGAACATGGCGAACCGGGTTCCCGAAGCGCACCACTTTTCCCCCGCAAGCTGGATTTTGGCATACCTCGCCACGCATTTCCCCGTTGGATCGAATGCAAGAGCGCCGTTGTACAGAGTGCCGTGTTCCCAGTAGGGGATGCCTACTACGACGCTGATTCCATTCTCTCTGCACGCGGTGGAAATCTCCCGTTCCGCGTGTGACAGTTGTTCCGGGGCGGTGGCCCGGATCGCCTTCTCGTCGTAACTGGTGACGGCGCATTCCGGGAACGCGGCGGCACGGACACCTTGCTGCGAAAGACGATGGAGGTGTTCAACAATGCGTGCAACGTTTCGTTCGACGTGCGGCGAGCTTCGGAACTGCACGGACGCGACGCGAAACGGGGAATGACGAGCGGTCTTGTTCACGGCTTCTCCCTGCTGAGGCGCAATTCGGTCGTAGACGCGAGTTGTGGGTCGAGATGATTGCGGCACAAGGGGATGTTATTGACCGGTTTCACCAGCCGGCCTATATTGACTAACAAACCCGTGAAAATGTAAGAATTGCTCGCGCGAACGCACAGGGAGACGTCCATGGCGATGGTTCAGGCGGTGGTCCACGGCCTCGGTTTGGACGTGAACCATGGGCCGGTCGTTCTGCTGAAAGAAGCGGACGGGGAACGTGTGCTCCCGATCTGGATAGGGCATCCAGAGGCGCATGCCATCCAGATGAAACTGGAGAACCAGGACTGCGGCCGCCCTCTGACGCATGATCTTATGAAATCGGTCATGGATTTGCTCGAAGCCCGGCTCTTGCGTGTGGAAATCACAAAGCTCGAGGATTCCACGTATTACGCTGAGCTTGTGGTCCGCACGGATGAAGGAGAGGCGCGGATCGACGCACGTCCCAGCGACTCGATCGCGCTGGCACTTCGTTTCGACGCACCAATATGGGCGGAGGAAGGCCTGTTCCGGTCGACGGAAACCGAGCAGAGCGATACCGAAGCAGGGCAAGCGGAAGAAACCGACGAGCAACGTGCCGAAAGGCAGAAGACGGAACTCCAGCGAAGGCTCCGGCACATAGATCCCAGCAGTTTCGGGTACTACCGCCTCGGTGACTGAGTGGCGCGGTCTCCTTGCGCGAGCCTTTGACCTATACCCGGAATCCTCTTGAAAAGGTCACTTGATGATCCAAGCCGATCGACTTCCGCTTTTGAAGACTTCTTTCCTTGTTATGGATTTGCTCGCCATTGCGGTGGTTTTTGGCGCCCGGATCAGCAATGCTGCCATCCCCGAGAGAAGGGCCCAGACTTCGCCGCCTGTGGAGCGCCCGGACTCCGTTTTTGCGCTGGCGCTTCAGGATTACGACGGCGGCCGCTTTGTCGAAGCGAGATGGGCGTTCGAAAGTCTCGCGAACAGCCTGCCTCGAAGCTCGCCGTTGAAACCGGCAAGTCAGCTCATGTGGGCGAGGTCTCTGTATCGGCTCGGAGACTACCCCGCGGCAGAATCTGCTGTTCTTCCGCTTACTCAGGAAACGGGAACCGGCACGCCCGGCTCCGCGTTCGCCGCACACGGACGATTCCTGCTCGGGCTGGTCTGCTGGCGAACGGGGCGTTTTGAGGATGCCATCCGAAACCTGCACGCGGTTTGCAATTCATCCGTCGTTTCAGAGACAGCAAAACGGGACGCGCGGCTTTTGACTCTGGCCTCCGTCGCACGGGTCGAGCACGTCGACTTCGCGGCGTTTGATACCTCCCAGGCAGCGTTCGTTCGGGACGTACTCCAACTCAACCGTGCGATCGCCCTGTTCAACGCATCGCAGATGACCGCCGCGCGCCTTGTATTGGAGCAATTGCAGAGGAGTTCCCCGGACACGCCGTTCGCCAGTGAAGTAGCTGCGCTGCTGGCGGATGTCAAAAGCTACGAGCGAACGGAAATCCGCCTGGCTGTGGTTACGCCGCTCTCAGGGGAAGATTCCACATCGGGAGCAGCGCTTCTTGACGGGGTCAGGTTTGCCTTCGAGCGACTCGCCCCGCCGGGCCTTTCACCGCTCGTGACCAAAAGCGCAGCAACGCAGGTGGAGACAATACACGCCGTAGAGGGTTTCGCGCGGGACACAACGGTGCTGGCGGTGATTGGTCCTCTCACGACGGAGAATGCGATCGTCGCGGGTGCGGTGGCTAACGCGATGGGTCTCCCACTTATTACGCCGACGGCTTCGGGGGAAGGTGTTTGTGGGATTGGTGATAACATCTTTCAGTTGAATCTGACGGCGCGTGCGCAAGGGGCGTTTCTTGCGTCGGTCGTTGCGGATAGCCTCCGGGCGCAGACTGTTGCCATTCTGAGCACGTACGACCCGCACGATCAGGCTCTGTCGTCCGAATTCGCCCGCGTAGTTCGCGAGAAGGGTCTGATTGTTATTGCGCACGAGCATTTCATTACGGGTACTACTGATCTTACCCGTCCACTGAGCGCGATCCGCCGGGCGGCGTTGCAACGAACTCCTCCCCCCGCCGAAATGGATACGGTGCATTTCATGCCGGAGATCAACTCAATCGACGCCATGCTGGTCTGTTCTTCACACGAAGCGGACCTGGTTGCGGTAGCGGTGCAGATCCCCACGCAGAAGATCTGGACGCGCGTTGTGGGAAACGCCACGTGGGGTAATTCCTCCGTGCGCCAGCAGGCCGGTGAGGCCGCGGAAGGCGTTCTGTTCGCAACGACGTTCGACCAGTCGTATCTGGAAGCCCGAAATTTCACGGACGCGTACCGCGCGGAACGAGGGAATGAGCCGATGCTCGCAACGGCGCTCGGATACGACGCCACGTCGCTTGCTCTGCAGGCAATATCCACCGGCGCGAGAACCCGGACGGAGGTTCGGCGATTCCTCGCAGACGTGAAGGAATGGCCCGGAGTTACGGCGCTCATCACCATGGCGCCGGACGGGTGCAACCGGAACGCCATGGTTCGAATGATTCGCGGCGGGACGATTCGGCCCGTGAGTGATTGGCAGATCCTTTCCCGCGCGGCAACGCGGAGTGCCACGCCTCAGGTTGGCCAATGAAGGAGCGAAGCGCGATGACCCTGGAAGAGAAACACGCACGGCTCAGGGAAATGCTCCTCGAGGCCTCCCCGGTTGTGGTAGCATTTTCTGGCGGCGTGGACAGCACGTTCCTCCTTGCGGCCGCGCATCGGGCTCTTGGCAAGGGAAAATGCATCGGGGTGACCGCAGTGTCTGAATCCCTGGCTCCGGCGGAGCTGGACGAAGCACGGCAGATCGCGAACCAGATCGGAGCGGAATGGACGACGATCCAGACGAGAGAAATGGATGACCCTCTTTACCGCGCCAATACAAAGGAGCGGTGTTATTTCTGCAAGACGGAGCTGTTCAGCGCTCTGCGGACCTTCGCGTACGAACGCGGTTTTGCGACTGTTCTTGACGGGTTCAACGCTGACGACACCGGGGACTGGCGGCCGGGCGCGCGTGCAGGGGCGGAACAAGGAGTCAAAAGCCCGCTCAAGGATGCAGGCCTGACGAAACAGGATATCCGGGATCTCTCGCGGTCTTACGGTCTCCCAACCTGGAACAAACCGTCGTTCGCGTGCCTTGCCTCCCGTTTGCCGTACAATACGGAGATCACCCCGGAGAGGCTTGCTCTCATTGCTACCGCCGAAGCGGCTCTACGCTCACATGGTTTCATGGCATTTCGGGCGCGGTACCACGGGGAGACTGCGCGGCTTGAGATAGGAATTGACGAGATACCACGATTCGAAGAAGCCACGTTTGCGCGATCAGTTCGAGATGCCGTCGTGAAGGCAGGTTTCGCGCGTGTGACTCTTGACCTGGCGGGTTTCCGGTCCGGAAGCCAGAACGAGACAAGCGGCCGCAGTGGCATTGTCCCACTCCCGTCTGCGGCCCGCGATGGGCTTTTGATCGTCAGGAAACAGGGGTTTGCCGGTGCGGAAGCATGCATCGAAGGAAATATGATTCGTATCATCGTTTCGTGGAAGGACTTCCCTCGCCTTCTCAAAGAGGAGACTCGCGTCCCCCTTGTGGCTGCGCTGCGCGGGCAAGGGTACGTGTACGTCGCAGCAGACATCCCGTAGGTATTCATCACCGGAACACTCCGCGTCCCGAAGACACCTGCCGGTGAGGAGGAAGGTGTGAGGTGGTTCGCCGTGAGTCTGCTCTGCCTGCTGTTCCATCCACAGGCAACAGCCGGTGATGAATTCGAACCGTCCGACCCTGACGAGGTTTCGTATCAGAACGCCCGGGCGGAGTACGCGGAGCTCGATTCGGCAGCTTTCGGCAGGGACCGATCCCCAACGGACAGGCCCGTCTTCAGTGCTTCGCGCAGCGCGAGGCATCCCCGCCTGGCTTTTCGATCTCGCCTGACAGGGTGGGACCTGGCCGAAAACAGTTCTCCTGACAACGCCACATTCAACAACAGGATTATCGTGCGGCAGGGAGGCGTTGTCGGCGGATTCATCATTGAAAGGGATCACGACGAGCCGAGGGTCATGGATTACCGAAGCGGTACACTGGGTGTCTCATTCCATAGAGATTCCGCGCGCGTTGTACTCGGTGCCGTAGCGGCACACGTCGGTGCAGGTTTGATCGTCGGCAGACAGGGACTCAACTGGACGGGCGCATCCTCGTTCCGTGAACGAGAAACCGCACTCGCTCCCGCCCTGACTACCGCAGAATCCGGAGCACTCCACGGAATCGGCTTTCACTACGTTGGCCACGCGTGGGAAGTCCTCGGCCTGTACACGACGCCAAGATGGGACGCGACTATCGACAGCGCAACGAACAGCGCGCGGGCGATCAGCGTCACCGGTCTGCACAGGACGGACGCGGAATTGCGTGCTGCGGGAGCACTCAAGGAGACGTTCCGTCTCTTCCGAATCGGCGCCAATTTCGGGCGGTCGGCACGCGTGGGATTGACAGCAGCCAGAAGCGATTTCACGCCCCGCACGCTGTACCGCAGTTCCTCGGGAACAACGGACGAGATCTCTCTTTTCGGTGCCGATGCCCAGTCAACAATCGGGCGTTTCCACGTCGGGGGTGAAGCAGTCCTGCAGGATGAGCGTGCATACGGGGGCGCCGGTACGCTTCGTTTTGGCAATGAGTCGTTGACCATGACTACCGCCGGTTGGCTGTATTCGTCGGCATTCACCTCGTTGCATGGAACGGGATGGAGCCTCCACAGCGAGGCTTCATCGGAACGTGGTGGTGCGCTCGTGGTTGGATGGGCTTCGGGGTCAGGCGTCCACATAGACGGATTCCTCGCCCATTCCATGGAGCCGCTTGATGCGGCAGGGCACGATTTTCCGCGGTGGACAACCGTAGAGGAACTCCGCTGGCAGACCCCCCTTTCGAAGCGATTTTCCTGGATCGGCAAGTGGAGGCAGAAGTCGACGCGGTCCACCATGGCGGAGGGGATATTCACGGAACGAAGGCAGGACATCTCTTCTGATCTTGAGCTGGCAGCTTCAGGAGTTACTTTGCGAGGCGGGTGCGCGTTTGCCGAAAATCAGGCAGGAGACCGGGGAGGACTTGTGCGGATGCGGATACAAACCCGACTGACGCGCGAGTTGGACTGCACTCTGGGCGGCGCTTTTCATCGCACCAGCTCGACCTCGTTGCCGCTGTATCTCTATGAGCAACAGGTGCCGAACTATGGTTTCCTCTGGAGCCTGTACGGATCCCGAGCCAGCTGGACCGTCCGCGCCCGGTACCGGGCAGGCGGGGCCACCGCGTCGCTGTTCGCACTGGGTACGGGGACCTTGAACGACGCGGCAGACCGGCTGACTGTGATTGCGCAGATTGATTATGTTCTACGGTAACTGGAATTGTTCGGGATGGTAAAACGCGCTCCTTTTGAGATGAGGAACCTGGTGACGTCTTCTCCCGTGCCCCTGTTGCGAACGCCGTTGTTCAACCGCCACGTCTCGCTCGGCGCAAGGATGGCTC
Source organism: Candidatus Latescibacterota bacterium (assembly GCA_022706085.1). Taxonomy (GTDB): domain Bacteria; phylum Latescibacterota; class MWCZ01; order MWCZ01; family MWCZ01; genus MWCZ01. The sequence goes on from JAKJDF010000005.1 coordinate 51,544, forward strand.
CGTTCGCCGGATTCGAAATGCCGATCATGTATCGGAGTATCGCGGAGGAACACAATGCCGTTCGGAGCGGTTGCGGCATATTCGACGTGTCGCACATGGGCAGGCTGCGTTTCAGTGGAACGGCGGGGTACGAACTTCTCGAGCGCCTGACAACTATCCATGTTGCTTCGGTGGGTGCCGGCGCCGCGCGGTACGGGTTTGTACTCACCGACAGCGGCGGGATCCTTGACGACGTGATTCTTTTCGTTACACACGCAGCGGAGTGGGTCCTCGTCGTGAACGCGGGAAATCGGCATTCCGTGGTTGAGCACATCAGGAAGCTGGAACTCCATCCCCGCTGTCTCGACGATACTGAATCAACGGGCATGGTGGCAGTGCAGGGGCCAACAACACGGGCGGTTTTGAGGCAGGTAATGCCGGGGCTTGCGATACCTGAACGCGCTAACCGTGTGATTGATGCGGATTGGCGCGGCACGCCTGTTGTCATCTCAACAACCGGGTACACAGGTGAAGACGGGGTCGAAATCATCGCGCCGAGCGGGCGCATTGAGGCTCTGTGGGACTCCGTGATCGAAGCCGGTGCGGTGCCGGCTGGTCTTGGCGCGCGTGATACTCTACGTCTCGAGATGGGGTACCCGCTTCACGGCCATGAACTTACCGAGGAAACTGATCCGTGGCAGGCAGGTCTGGGATGGGCAGTTGACCGGAGGAACGAGGAATTCGTGGGCCGATCCGCCGTTTTTTCACGAGAGAATGACAGAACTCCCCGCCTTGTGGCTCTCAAGGCGGCAGGACGCGGCATACCTCGCGCGGGGAACATTGTGGAAGACAACGGAACTGTAGTCGGGGATGTTACCTCTGGAACCTTTTCGCCTTCGCTGCGGCAGGGCATTGCGCTGGCGTACGTCGACTTCGGCGCGAGCAGTCCGGGCAAACAATTTTCCGTCCGCGACCGTGAGTCCGGATCACGACGGATGACAATGGAACAGGTACCTGCGCCGTTTTACCGGACGGGCACGCGCAGAAGCGCCAGGAACGCGTCATGAACATCGATCTTTCGGCAACGTGGCAGGAAGCATCCACAGTTACGCTGCGTGGTCACGCCGCCGTGGTAATTGATGTCCTGCGCGCGACGAGTACGATCGTCACCGCGATTCAATCGGGTGCCCGCGAGGTGATCCCGGTGGAAACCCCCGAGGATGCGCGGTTGGCAGCACAAGAACCACGTGCAGACCGAGTTGTTCTGGGGGGCGAACGCGGGGGCCTGAAGATCGAGGGGTTTGATTTCGGCAATTCGCCTTACGAGTACACGCCGCGCTCCGTCGGGGGCAGGACGGTCATCATGACTACGACGAACGGTACGCGAGCTTTCGCCGCTGCGCGGGGAGCAAACATTACGGTTGCGGCGGCCTTGCTGAATGTCGGCAGCGTTGCAGATTTCCTGCTGCGGGAAGGACGTGACGTCGTTATTATATGCGCGGGTACGGAAGGGAGGGTTTCCCTGGACGACCTCTACTGCGCGGGCGCGCTTATCGAAAGAATCCTCACCCCGGGGGCCGATTGGGTGCTGAATGACGGCGCGAGGCTGGCCGTTCACTGGTATGGTACGAATACCGGCACCAGCGTTGATGTCCTTGCGTCCTGCGCGCATGGACGGAAACTCGCGGAACTCGGATTCCATCGCGATGTAGAGTACTGCTCGAGGGTGGACACGGTGATGGAAGTACCCGTGCTGAGAGGCCGCTCGCTGGTCAGCCGATAAACGAGGAGGACAGGATTGGCACGCGCAAATGGCGCCCACGGCTATCGTGCCGTACTCTCGGCACCAAGAATGGCACTGAATGGCACCGTTGTCAGAATAGGCACGATTGCCATACTCGTCTGTTCGGTGATTCTCTGCGTTTTCACGTATCTTGCGGTGCTCGCCGACCCGTCCATACCTCTCCTGTTCGCGTGGCGCAAGTTACGCCTGTTTCCCTGGTTGGCAGACCTGCGGCTGAACCCGGTGGGAACATTCGTGCAGACGACGGGTAAGGCAATCGCAGGGCTTGTTTTGTTGTACGCTACCGGCACGCAGGTAAAAACCCTTTTCCGCTACGCGAAAGGCGACGTTTCGTTTTCAGCATATGAAGCGTGGCATTCCGGTCGAGCGAACTCACACGCGCTCGTGACTGCAATTGCGCTTCTCATACTGGTCGCCACCGGAACGCTGCTGAGCGCGTTGGCTCTTGGCCTGCCCGGGAGGGTACCCGTGGCGGGGGAGATTTTCGCGGCCCTGGGGTTTCTGGCGGCGTTGCCCCTCGCATTCCTCCTGCTGGTGTGCGTGGCGCTGGTTGCCGGCACCCTCACTGTCGGCGTCGCAATCGCCAATACGCTGGACGATGACTGGCTGGGAACACTGGTTAACGTGGGCGCTTTGCTCTGGTCCCAATGGTGGCGATTCCTGGTTTGCGAGGGAATCGTTTTCTGTGTCACCATCGCCTCGTGGCTTGCCGGCATGGGCCTCCTGTTCACCTGTTCCGGACTGGCATTGGCCCTGGTAGGATTGACAACCCAAGGCAGGCTTGCGGCGGTGGCGTACGTCGCGTCGCAATTTGTCCCGGGGTTGGATCGGGTGCTCTCGCGAATCGTCCCGCAGTTCGATGTCTGGAGCATCGTTGTCGGTCCCGGCGTCGCCATCGGGGGAGCATTTGTCTCCGCGGGAATCCTTTTCCTTCTGGCAGTCGTAACGGGATACGCTGCCGGCGTGTGGAGTGCGGGGCAGATGGTAACGTATGCGGAACTGCGCCGCCATCAGTATTCGCAGAATATCTACGAGAAAGAAGACATGATCGACAGGGTGGCGGCCCTTGCGCACGCGCGTGAGTCCGGTAGACACGAGGCAGGGGCGCCACTTCCCGGGAACGGAAAAGACGCCGGCGATCAAGAATCACCGGCGTCTTGACGTTCCCAAGGGAACGATGTGTTTCAGCGGGCCACTTTCGTGTAAGTGGGATGGAAGAACACGGAGACTTCCTCTCCGCCAATCGTAACCATCCCTTGAACCATGAAGTAGTCGCCGAAATTATCCATCATAACGTCTACTCCAACTTTCCCTTTGAAGAAACCGGCGACGGCGATATCGCCAGTGATGTTACCAGTCTCACCATGCTCGGTTGTCGTCATATCGTTGGTCAGCTTTCCGCCGATGAACAGCTCACCATCGTTTGAGAAGTCGGTTATCTCGAGCTCCTCGGTGTAACCGTTCGCAGTCGGCGTGGTTTTCACAACGATCTTGCCGCTTGCGCTCCCATTGATCGTACGCGTCTCGCTGGCGACCGCGGAGGGCTTACTAAGAGGCTCTTCCATCGCGCCCTTGATCGTCCCGAAGACCATGTTGAAGACTGTCTGCGCATTCTCCACCGTAATGGGCGTATTTGGACCCGCGTGGTCTTTGACCGTTCCTGCTTCGTCTTCGTTACTCAGGATACAACCCGACATCATCGCGGCACCGAGAACACCCAATGACAAACAGGCCGTTCGAATTGTCTTCTTCAACGCCATTCAACTCGCTCCTTTGTAGGAATCACAAACTTGAGGGGCAAAGCCCCTCCTGTCGATACAAAGGTACGTGTTCGGCGTTGGTTATGCTGTGATGCAGCGTACAGAGGGAAAAGCGAAGACTGGAATCCGCGTAATGCTACTCCCGCGCTTCATGAAGACGGGTCGATGATTGTTCCCATGAAAAGGATCGTCCCCGATTTGTTCTCGCGGATCACGAGGAAAAACGGGCGATTCACGACCATGTTGAACGTAACAGGAACGGACGTTACGCCGAATTCAATGGAGGTAGCGGCCGCAGCTTCAGAACCCTCCTCGTCGACTTTGAGGTACGTTTTGTGCTTGACTTCGTTGATGAACACGTTCCGGGAAGGACTGACGGGTAGCATGGCACTGAAATCCGCCCCATGTGGATCAAACGCGACGCCCATTCCCATTGCCGAGAGAACGGAATTGAGCGTCTCCTCATACCGCATCTCGAACCGAGGCAGCGAAATCGTCCCTTCCATGGTGTCGAATGCGGCGACCCAAGTCGTCCAGTTGGAAACCGTCAGATCCCTGTTCAAAGTTGCGAGGCCTACGTCTTCTTTTGGAAGCAGCACGTACATGCTGAAACGTTTGTTTCCGTAAGGCAATGCGATTCCCTGGAACAGCCCATTCTCGAGGTAGGCATACTTTCCGTGCCTTGTCATCATGGGAACGTTCTTCGCGGAACCGGAACTCAGAGTGAACGGCCGCATGCGCGTGTCAGCAACATCAAACTTGTTCGTCCATTCGCCTTTGAAATAGATGGCGTTGATCAGATACATGATGGCGAAATCTGGTATCTGGTCCAGAATACTCGGGATCCTCCCGAACGTGTTCCTTTCCACCCACCCGTTGATCGTGGCAAGGGCTGACGGTCTGGCAAAATCGAGTATGGCGAGCTCTGCCCCGAAGTAGCGGCGATTGCGGTCGAGGAAACTCTCGTAGAAATCGTATTCCTGGTTGGCCCAGACAGAATTGGCAATTGCGAGTCTCGCAGTTTCGTCCGCGTACACGAGGTTTGAGAGGAGCACCAGGTTCGCCTGGTTGACCTCCTCCAGCGTCATCTCCTCCACGCCCAGCGTCCGCGCCATCGCCTCCTTCGTGTTTCCTGCCGCGCCATTGTACGCCATCGCGAGGGCGAGATTGATGCTCGCAGGCGATATGAAGATGTTCCCCGCGGGGGGTGTCTCCACCAGGCGCTGGTAGATTTCGAACGCGAAGCGCGTGTTGGCGTCGACAAGTGCCGGTGGGACGCTTTCTTTGGCAAGCCTGGGGTCTGCCGCGCCTGTCGCTCCACCCGGTTCTCCACTCCGAGTGATATCGTCGCACCCGAAGAGGAGAAGAAGTCCCAGCACGAGTACACCCGACAGGACCGAGTTGCGTGATGGCATGGCAGTTCTCCCGCGTTGCGTTCCTTCCCGGTCAATGAGCGACCAACCAGTTCTCCCCCACACCTATATCCACGCGTACTGGCACGCGAAGTTCCAGAGCACCCGACATTTCGGCGCGAACGAGATCTTCGAGCGAGTCGCACTCATCAGGCGGGACCTCAAACAGCAGTTCATCGTGCACCTGAAGAAGCATTTGCGCCCGCAGTTTTCCGGCGGCTATCCTCTCATGAATGCGGAGCATCGCCAGTTTGATCATGTCCGCAGCGGTTCCCTGGATGGGGGTGTTGATAGCGGTTCGCTCGGCGAATCGCCTCCGGTTTACGTCCTCGTGGTCAATGTCGGGGACGAAACGCCTGCGTCCCAACATTGTTGACACGAACCCGTCTTTTCTCGCTCGTTCGATGGTCAACTCGCCGTACCTTTTGACGCCCGGATATGTCTTGAAGTAGTTCTCGATAAACAGCGCGGCTTCACGCTGAGGAATTCCGAGTTGCTGAGAGAGTCCAAACGGGGTCTGCCCGTAGATTACTCCAAAGTTGATCGTTTTCGCCTGTGCGCGCAGTTCGCGGTTCACCTGAGCCGGTGGCACCCCGAACACGAGGGAAGCCGTGAGCGTGTGAATGTCTTCGTCATTCCGGAACGCCTGGATCAGCGTGGCGTCTTCCGATAGATGGGCCATGATCCGCAGTTCGATCTGCGAGTAATCTGCGGAAACCATCAGCCATCCCTTTTCGGGTACGAATGCCCGCCTCACCTGCCCTCCGAGTTCGGTCCTTACCGGGATATTCTGCAGGTTGGGGTCGGTGGAAGACAGCCGACCGGTCGCCGTCACCGTCTGGTTGAACGACGTATGTATCCGCCCGGTCTTCTTGTTGACAAGCTTTGGAAGAGCATCAACATACGTGGAAAGGAGCTTCGCAAGCGACCGGTACTGGAGAACGAGCTTTGGCAACGGGTGGAGGGGTGCCAGCGCCTCGAGGACATCCACATCAGTCGAGTAGCCGGTTTTCGTCTTCCTCCGCGCCGGAAGTCCGATCACGTCAAAAAGGATATGCGCAAGTTGCTGAGTGGAATTGATATTGAACTTCTCGCCCGCCGCTCCGTAAACCTGCTCCTCCAGTTCATGCAGTTGCTGAGAAATCTCCCGCGAGAGGTCGCGCAGCGCTTCCGCGTCCACGCGTATACCTGTCTCCTCCATCTGAAGCAGGACGGGCACAAGTGGCATTTCCAAGGTACGGAAAAGCTCGTCGAGGCCGTTTGTTCTAAGGCGCTCCTCAAAAAGCTTGCCCAGACGATAGGTGATAACTGCATCTTCGCCGGAGTACTCCGCCGCCTTTTCAACAGGCGTGAGGTCGAAGGTGATCTCGTCCCTCCCCTTTCCAATCAAGTCGGTGATTGGAATCATGCGATGCCCGAGATGCTCTTCCGCCATTGCATCGAGGCCATGTCGTGCTGACGGGTCCAGTATGTAGGACGCGATCATCGTATCGAACAACGGAGCGTTGATGGTGAAGCCGGCGTGGTTCAGAATGGCGAGATCGAACTTTGTGTTCTGCCCTATTTTGAGCAGCGATGTATCGGCGAACAGCGGCTGCAAATGCTCCTTCACCGTCGTCAGCGGAAGATTGACCGGTGATTCGGCGGACCGCGTGAAGGCCAGGCCGTCCGGTTCTCTGTTCCGGTGGCCAATGGGCAGGTAGTACCCGGTCAGCCCGTCGCAGGCAAGCGAAATGCCGACGAGACTGGCGGACCGAGGGTCAGTAGATGTTGTCTCGGTGTCGAAGGAGAAGGCCCCGGCTGCGCGTATCTGTTCACAAAGGCCCGGAAGCATGTCCACCGTCACGGTCCGGAATTCGAGGGGGAGCTTATTTGCAGGGCCGTGAGCCTGAACACCGAGCTGTTCAATCAACTGATTGAATTCCAGTTCGCGAAACACCGGCACGACGCGAGCCGGATCGGGTGCTACCCATGTGAACGCCTCCAGGTCGAGTTTCACTGGAGCATCAACCGCTATGGTGGCAAGCTCTTTTGAAAGACGCGCCTGCGACGCGAAGTCCATCAGATTCTGGCGTAACACCGGCTTCTGGATTTCCGGCGCAGCTTCGAGGACCGCATCCAACGACCCGTATTCTTTGAGCAATTCGACTGCGGTTTTCTCCCCTACCTTGGGAACGCCCGGTATGTTATCAGACGAATCACCCATCAAACCAAGCAGATCGCGAATCTGTTCCGGGGAAACACCCCACTTCGCCACGACCTCCTCGGGCCCGATCCGCTCCCATTCGTTTCTCGATTTCCCTGGCGCAAGCAGCCTGACCCGGTCGTTCACAAGCTGCATCAGATCTTTGTCACCGGTGACAATCGTCACGTCCAGCCCGGCTTTTTGTCCCTGAACAGCAAGCGTGCCGATGAGATCGTCCGCCTCGAATCCGTCCAGACGTACAATCGGCACTCCGAACACTTCGACGATCTGGTCGATTCGGGGAAGTTGGGCGACAAGTTCTTCTGGCATACGCTCACGAGTCGCTTTGTAGGCGGGGAAGCGTTCATGCCGGAACGTGGGCTGAGCGGAATCGAACGCTACCGCAAGATAGTCAGGGGCCTCCTCGCGGACGATTTTCAGAAGAGCGGACACGAATCCGAAGGGGGCGCTGGTGTTCTCGCCCTTCGAGTTGATGAGTGGATTGCGGATGAACGCGAAATAGGCACGGTATACGAGTGCCGTACCGTCGAGGAGATACAGGCGCTTCGCGTTACTCACCGGACACCTCTTCCGCCGAGCGTTTGTCCGCGCACGTCGTCAGCCGCTCCATTCGCAGGCTCATCGCGTACTCAAATGGCGAGTGAGTTCGCCAAACCGCCTTACCCGACCGACTGGAGTGTCGGGAGTCACCGGACTCCCGAGCGACATTACGAATTTGCCGGTACGATTGCCTATTTCCAGCAGCCGCTCGATTTCGCGTGCGAGCAGCACATCCGATCCATTTTCCAACACCCCGATGGCATCGAGATTGCCAAAGAGACAGACAGAGTCGCCGACAACCCTCGAAATCGCATCCAGATTGACGCAGAAGCCCTTTTTGCTTTCCTCGAAGGAAAGACACATCGGAGAGACCGACACGAGGTCCTCCAACCGGTCGCTGACGTCACCACACACGTAGAACACGGTGATCATCTCGTTCTGTCTGGCGACGTCCACCAAGGGACGGCTGTAAGGGGTCACGAACTCGCGAAAAGCGGACCGAGAGATAGAATCACGTCCGACAAGGCATAACTCAACCCAGACAAAATCTACACCGATCGCGGCGAACGCCTTGATTTCCTCGATGGCTTTCTCGCACATCCGTTCGGATAGAGCGTGCACCAATGCAGGGTTCTCGACCATATTGGTCATCATGTTTTCGAACCCGAAACAGGTGTAGGTCCACGAGGGATGGTTCACTGCGGCGTAGACGGCATGGGAAGCACCAACAGATTCGACGACCGCGCGCGCGCCATCGAGAAGCCCAGAGTCGAGGATTTCGCGCGCGGATCTCACCTGCACCACCCGTTCGATGTCCTCCAGGGTGGTAACTGACGCACAATTCACGGAGTAGTGGTCGCCGCTTCGGGGCCAGTGCCGTAATTCCGTTTCTTCTCCGGTTACCGTGTTTGTGAGGTAAGGCACTCCGTCACGAACAGACGCTGAATGCGTTTCCCTGAATTGCCGGGACGCTCCGATGCCAATACCCGTCCAATCCATGCCTGTCGCTTCGAGAAAATCACGCTCAACCTGAACTGACGACGCGATATTCCCGTCGCTTGTTTTCCACCACGGTTCTCCGGTTACCTCCTCCCAGTGATCGCGCAGGAAGATGGCATGATACGGGATGACTACCGGTGAGTAATCCACCGCAGCGCCGTTACAGGCGGCATGGAGGCGTTCTCGTGGTGTCACGTTCGATGCGCCTCAGCGTTCGCAGAACTGCGGCTGACCACTGCGCACCCACTCCAGCTTCCAGAGTCCGTTTGAATCGTGCTCTGTGATGTAAATAGTCCGGCTGCCTTTCCCACCGAAGTGCAGATTCGAAGGTGCTTTGAACGGAAGCATGATGCGCTCGATGAGTTCGCCTGCGGGGTTGAACACGTCCAAGGAACCACCGCCCCAGTACGCCACAAGCAGATTGCCGGCTGAATCGTAATCAAGACCATCGGGGCCCAGACCGCCTTCGACATCGGCCAGTTGAGCCCACTTCCGCTTGTTTGCGACCTTTCCAGGCGCAAGGATATCGTACGCCCACAGCCACCTTGTAAGAGTCTCGGCCACGATCAGGATGCGGTCGTCCGCGCTGACCGCAATACCGTTACAGAACTGAAAGCCGCCGTCCAATAGAACGAGTTCTCCGTTGCTTTTCCTGCAAAAGACCTCTCCGTTCGGGGCATCTTTCCCACTCCCCGCCGGAGCCGTAACATACAGGTTACCCTGAGAATCAAACGCGCAGTCGTTGCAGCCTCGCATCGGTTTCCCGTCGAACTCCGGCGCTTCCACACGTACGATACCTTCCGGGGATATTGAAAGGATGCCGAGTTTCATGTCCGCGAGCCAGAGTCTGTTGCTTCTGTCACACTGCAAACCCGCAGGAATGCCCCCTGTCTCGGCAAATACCGAAGTCCGGCCAGACTCATCCACGCGAAGGACCTGGCCGAGGTTGGGGGCCACCATGAAGAACTCACCGCGCATGCTGACACAAGGGCCCTCGGCACCGGGAATGTCTTTGGCTATCATTTTGCAGGGGTACGTACTCGTTCTGCTCATCGCATGCTCCTTTTCAGACGGCGTCAGAGGCGGGTTTCACCCTACGAAGGTACCGGCGGGAGGCAACCTGCGCAACCACGTGGAAGCTCACACATGATCCTCGAAAATGACCTTATCCGGGTGGAACTTGACAACGAAACCGGAGGATTCCGGTCCCTTAAGGACCTGCGCCTGGACCAGGAATGGGTGTGCGCCCCTGATCGGAGCCTCCTCTTTCGGTTGATGGTACCGGATGGTGAGCGTGAATGCGCACACGTGGAGAGTGGCGCGGCAACTGTTGTCCGTGAAGGGTCGAGCTGCGTCCTGACGTTCGCCCGGAACGGGATCAGCACGCAGGCGTTCCTGGAACTGGACGGAGACGCTCTCGTCTGCCGCCTGCAGATCGTCAACGATGGACCCGCGCCGGTTGAAGAGATCATGTTCCCGTACCTGAGAGGTCTTGCGCCTGTTGAAAAGGCGTGCATCATCTGGCCTCATTTCCATTTCCGCAGGATCGATGACGTATTCGGTAGAGGGCTCGGCGGCGACCACCACTCGTGGAACGAGATGGCCCAGAAATACGTGGGGCGGTATCCGCACTGGCTGACCACGGCATGGTGCGACTATGGCAACGATAGCTCCGGCATCGCGCTTGAAGGACGGGACACAGATTTCTCGATAATGGATTTCTGCCTGCACAAAGTGGTCGAGAAGCACCTCGATCCCGTTCGGCGCTCTCTCGATCTGTACACCGTGCACCCGCACCGGGTAGCACCCGGAGAAACCTTCACGACGCCTGCTGTACGGATCCGGCTGCATGAAGGAGACTGGCACACCGTCGCGGATGAACACCGCGCCTGGCTGGACACATGGATAACGAAACCCGAAAGGCCTGCGCAGTTTGCCGAATCCATCGGATGGCATTTCTACTTCATGAAACACCAGGACGGATACGAGGTAAACTCATACGCTGACCTTCCGCGCATGGCGAAGTCGGCTCTGGCAGCTGGATGCAGGTACGTGATGGTCTTCGGATGGCAAACGGGAGGGCATGATAACAATTACATGTACCGTTACGTCCCGAACAACTCCTGGGGCGGCGAAGCGGCATTGAAAGCCGCTCTTGAGGAATGCCGCAAGCTTGGAGTTCAGGTGATTCCGTTCTTCAACGGCACGCTCGCAAACACGCAAATGCCCGAACACAGAGAATACGGATACCGCTGGGAAGCCTTGACACGCACCGGTCACCCGTATTACGCCGGGGACTGGGCGCGCAACAATTTTGACGCTCCGTCCCGCAACCGATCCATGCTACACCACGAGGTCTGTTTCTGCGAGGAATATCGTCCACATTTCCTTGACGCCGTCACGCGTATCGTCAGAGACTACGGATTTGGCAACACCCAACTGGATCAGATAGCGGAGAAGATGTTCGTCTGCTACAACCCCTCCCACGGGCACAGAGCACCTGACAGAGCGTTTGTGGACGGTCTCGCCTCGCTCCTTCCGGCAGTGCGGAAAATCGTTCGAGATGCGAATCCCGACGGAGTAATCGTCGGCGAGGGTTTCAACGACTTTGTGAACCAGTGGTGTGACAGTTCGTGGACATGGCGCGGGCTGTTTGACTTCCCGGAAGCCGTTCTGTTCTCGCTCCCCTGGTTGTTCGCCAGTTGCGAAATAGATGCCCTTGAATACGGGGATGCGAACAGGGCTTTCGCGTACAGACTGCAACTCGACATGAAGATTGACGGGGGCGATGGAAACATCAGCGACTATCCGGAGTTCTGCTCCTTCATCAAGAGGCATGCCGAATTGCGCAGCCGAGTCGCACCGTATTATGTCTACGCGGATTTCCGGGATGAGCAAAATCTGGTCGTGCGCAGACCTTCCGGCGTCTTTGCAAAAACGTACCTCAACCGGAATGAAGGGAAAGTCGGCGTAGTGATAGCCGAAACGGCCGGGCAGCCTGCCGACGTCGAGTTCGCCCACACCTGGCCAACCGACGAGTTGGTCGCACGAGTGCGGTCGTCGCAGCGCGAAGAGTCTCAAATCACCGTTGAAGGCACCGTCAGGCTGAAGCTCCAGCCATTCGAAGTACTTGTCGTGTGTCTCGATGGTGTGCGCACGTGGCGCCGGCCCAATGAGAGAAAGGATCCATCCTGAGATGGTTGTTGTGGCCTTTCAGGGCGAGCTGGGCGCGTTCAGCGAGGCCGCCGCCCGAGCGTACTTCGGCAACGGGATCGACCTGTCTCCTTCCGCAACCTTCCGGGAGGTCTTTCTCAAAGTCAGCAACGGTGAAGCCGACAGAGGGGTGATCCCCATAGAGAACTCGCTGGCGGGCAGTGTTCACGAGAACTATGATCTCCTTCTCGAACACAACCTGCATATCGTGGGTGAGGTCAAGTTGCGAATTGTGCACCATCTTGTCGCAAACAAAGGAGTTGCCCTCCCCGATGTGCGACGCGTGTTCTCTCATCCGCAGGCACTTGCTCAGTGCCAGGAATTCCTCCGAGGCCTGTCCGGGGTTACGCCGGTACCGGTGTACGACACCGCAGGAGCGGCAAAGGAGCTGAAGGCTTCCGGTATGCTTGATGCCGCCGCGATATCAAGTGCGCAGGCTGCAATGGATTACGAGCTGGAGATTCTCGCCTCGGGCATCGAAAGCAACCACCAGAACTTCACCCGGTTCCTGATCGTGGCTCTCGATCCGGATGCAGGTAGCGGCAGGCCCGGCAATAAGAAGGTCTCCGTCGCATTCGCGCTCCGTCACGCGCCGGGAACGCTGTTCAAAAGCATCGGTGTGTTCGCGTTGCGGGATATCGACCTCCTGAAAATTGAGTCCCGGCCAATCCCCGGAACTCCATGGCAGTACCTTTTTTATCTCGATTTTGCGGGCGACGTGGAGGAACCCCGCGTGGGCAAGGCTCTAGACCATCTGGGCGAGCTCACCTCGTTCCTCCGCGTGCTTGGTTGTTACCCCATAGGGGACACCATAGACAGTGCAACCCCGTTTGCAAGAGAACGAGCGGGACAGGACTCAGAACGATGACGTGGCTTGAACGTGTCGGGGCTTTTCTCGCCCACCGGCGTGTACAGAATGTCGCTGCCGAGCCCGTGGAGATCCGTGAAGCACTTCGCGCGGGAGGCAAGACTCTCGTTTTCCTGCCACAAGCACCTGAGCTTCTACATCCCGGCGTTTCTATCTGCGTCACACTCGCCGGTTGGTTCGGTCCCCTCGCGTTGTGTTGCGTTTCCCGTGACGACAAACTACCTGATCTCTCGAACTCCGGTTACCCGGCGGTCCTGTTTCCGTGGGCGATCAGCAGGATGGGCCTGCCGACACGCAATGTCAGGGAAAAGGTGAAAGTGCTCGCGCCCACCATCGCGGTCGACCTTCATCCTCAATTCAATCTTCCGACCGCCTACCTCGCGGCCGAAAGCGGAGCTTCCTTGAGAATAGGCTTTGGCGACGCTCCGTCCGGTTATTTCAACCTTCGATATGCGTGTCCCTCATTCGACCCGGCAAATTCCGCTCTGCATTACGGGCGATTCCTGCGCACCATCGAGAACCTTCGTGCTGACACGTTCGAAGAGCCACCCACATGAGCATTCTGGAGTCGTTCGTCGCGCTGGATTTTGAGACGACAGGCATCGAGCCTTTTTCCTCCGAAATCATCGAAGTCGCCGTGGTGCGCGTACAGAACGGGCAGATCGTCGACTCGTTCCAGACACTGGTTCAGCCACGCAAGATGCCATCTGTTTCGATCCAACGCCTCACCGGAATCACTGCGGATGAGTTGCGGGGCCAACCATCGCTCGAGGCAGTGATGGCCAAACTGCGGCGGTTCGTCGGCGCATCGCCTCTCATCTCTCACAACGCCGATTTCGAGGTAAGCCGTCTGCGGATGAGCATCCCCGTGGCAGAATTGCCCGCGGTTTTCGACACTGTGGAGCTGGCGAGGATTGCTGTGCCGCGATTGCCCAACCATCGCCTCGAGACCCTCGTCGACGCATTTTCCATAAATAACCCGGAACAACACCGTGCGCTTGGTGATGCCCAGACGCTCGTAGAGGTGTTCCGGGCGCTCGTGAACACCCTGAGAACGTTTTCCCCCGCGCGACTCGAAACCTTGGCAAGACTTGCCCGAAGCCTTCCTCGCCCGGCCCCCCCCTACGGGGCGATCGCAGATCTGCTTCTGGAAATCCAAGCCGCAGCGGCGCGCTCCGCATTTGACCAGGTCTCCGCGCCGCCTGTCCGCATTGGTGCTTTGACGAGCCTCCCCAATACGTTCGGGGCGTTCGATGAGGACAGGCTTGATCCGGCTTCCAGCCTTGAAGATATCGACACAGAAGCAGTTGCAAAGACACTCGGCGCTCATGGTGATTTTGCACGAGCAATGCCTGCGTACGAGGTAAGACAGTCGCAAATCGACATGGCGCGAGCCGTCACGGAGGTACTGAACGAGGGAGGTACGCTTCTCTGTGAGGCAGGCACCGGTACGGGGAAATCACTCGCGTACCTTGTTCCCTCCGTAACGTGGGCTTGGAAAAACAGCCACCGAGTAGTAATCAGCACGCACACGAAGAATCTGCAGGAGCAGCTGTTCTACAAGGATTTGCCGCTTGTTGCAGGCACCCTCGACGTTCCCGTGCGCTCAGTGGTGTTGAAGGGAAAGAACAATTACGTATGCCTTCATCAGTGGCATGAAGAAATCGGCCTCCCAGCCGCCGAGGCGATGGATGCCGGCCGGGCGCTGTTACTTCCCCTGGTTTGCTGGATATACGAGACAGAGTCCGGAGATCTGGAGGAAAACGGCGCCTTCCAGACACTGCTGAGGTATATTCCAGGCGCGTACTCCCTTGCCGGGCGCCTTTCCAGCGAGGGCAAACCGTGCGGTCGGAGAACGTGCCGGTACTACGACCGCTGCTTTGTGACGCGTGTACGCCGTGCAGCTCAGCAGGCTCACATCATCGTGGTCAATCACTCGCTTCTTTTCAGCGACCTCGCCGCGGATCATGGAGTGATAGGCGAGTATGAAAACCTTATAGTCGATGAAGCCCACACGTTTGAGGAAACAGCAATCGACTACCTGGGAACCGAGTTTTCCCTTCCGCTTGTGAAATCCGTTCTCGAGGAAATAACCACTCCGCATGCGCGGAGCCTGCTGACGCGGATACGGGCCAACCTTCGCAGGAGCAAGATCGAAGACGCGACAAGGAAGTCGTTCGAGGTTCAGCTGGGAGTGACGGGTCAGGCAGCGGAACTTGCAGGCGAAAAAGCAGAGGCGTTCTTCCGTGCGGCAAAGAATGAGCTGGGAGCATCGCACCCTTCGTCCATCTATTCCTCCAAAATGCGATACTCCTCGCAGGCGAACGTCTTCGATGAGATCCGGGAGTATCGTGACGATCTTTTCTTTGCGCTGAAAACCCTGCACGATGGGCTGCAAACCCTCGCTTTGTGGCTGAGGGACCTGCCCATGGGGGGCATTCCCGAACAAGATGAACTGCTCGCCGATACGGAATTGCGGCAAGCCGACCTCGCTCGTCTGACGGCTGCGATGGATCTGGTCACCCGTGCCGAAGACGAGGACATGGTGTACTGGTCCGAGATGCCACCACACGGCGACGAAACCAGACTCAAGTTCGTCGCAGCGCCTCTAGACGTTGGCGCAACGCTGCGGAAAAATTTCTACCCGGGTCTTCGGTCGCTCGTGATGACCTCTGCAACGCTTTCGGTCGCGGAGAAGTTCAACTACTTCCGACAAAGGCTCGGCCTGGAAGATGATTCTGTGCGAACCATGGCCGTGAAATCACCGTTCGACTTCGATAACCAGGTGCACATCGCCCTTCCCGGGTGGTTCCCGGAACCCCGGGATGCTGATTTCGAACCGGAAGTCATTTCTCTGCTGCAGGTCTTGATTCCGAAAATCCATCGCGGCACGCTGGTGCTGTTCACGTCCCACGGGATGTTGGAGAACGCGTACAACGCCCTGAAACAACCGTTTGAGGAACAGGGGATTCTGCTTCTTGGCCAACGGTTCGATGGTTCACGGTCCAGCATCACAAACCGGTTCCGCCAGGACCGGCGGAGCGTTCTGTTTGGCACAGAGAGCTTCTGGCAGGGTATCGACGTACCGGGAGAAGCACTGGAGCTTCTGATCATCGTGAAGCTTCCGTTTTCGGTGCCTGGCGAACCATTGGAAACCGCGCAGAGTGAGGCGCTGGCGGCTGCCGGCAAAAACCCGTTTCTTCATCTGGCCGTTCCGAAAGCCGCGATCAGATTCCGGCAGGGCTTCGGACGACTCATACGGCACCGCAACGACAGAGGTGCAGTACTCATCCTCGACACGCGGTTGGTTAGCAAGGACTACGGTCGCGCGTTTCACCGCTCGCTGCCTACATCCTACACCGTCTACCGTTCGCAGGAGGAACTGATAGCGGGTTTCGAAGCCTGGTTTTCCGCCGAGGTTTCTACGAAGCCGTGAAGAGGCCTTTCGGGTGATGATTGTCGCGATCGGGGACAGCCAATACAGTCCTGCCGACCTCACCGACGTGCACCCTGGTAAAAATGCGTTTTTCAATGACCCGAGTTAATCGTTGTGAAGGGGTGTCAAATGGTACCACTCAGAATTGCTGTTACCGGCGCCGCCGGTCAGATTGGTTACAGCCTTCTTTTTCGCATTGCTTCAGGGGAGGTTTTTGGGAAAAAGCTGCCTGTAGTACTTCAATTGCTGGAAATCCCCCAGGCAATGAAGGCGCTTGAAGGCGTCGCTATGGAACTTGAGGATTGCGCATTCGCCAATCTGGCGGGAGTGGAGCTTGCCGACATCCCGGAACAGGCGTTTTCCGGCGCGAACTGGGCGTTGCTCGTGGGTTCCAAGCCGAGGGGACCGGGAATGGAAAGGATTGACCTCCTTCGGGACAACGGCGGGATATTTGTCGGACAGGGCAAGGCGCTACGGAACGCTGCTTCGGATGTGCGAGTTGTTGTGGTGGGGAATCCGTGCAACACGAATTGCCTTATCGCTATGGCACACGCCGGAGACATACCTCCGGAACGATTTTCCGCGATGACGCGCCTCGACCAGAATCGCGCGACGGCGCAACTTGCGCGCCGTGCCGGAGTTCCAGTGGACCAGGTTACGAACGTCACCATCTGGGGGAACCACAGCACCACTCAATTCCCGGATTTCGAACACGCACGGATCAATGGAGAGCCAGCAGAAACAGTTATTTCGGACCGAACATGGCTGGAAAACGATTTCACTGAAACGGTACAGAAGCGAGGGGCCAGCGTGATTGCGGCTCGAGGTGCTTCGTCTGCCGCATCTGCGGCCAATGCCATCATCGACCACGTGAAGTCGTTCCTTATTCCAACTCCGAGGGGACATTGGTTCAGCGCTGCCGTCAAATCCGATGGTAGCTACGGCGTGCCTGCGGGACTCATTTCTTCCTTCCCGATCACAAAAAATGAGACGGACGATTGGTGCATTGTCCCGGACCTGATTCTCAGCGAATATGGCAAGGCAATGATCGCGAACACCGTCCGCGAACTGGAATCGGAACGCGATATGGTGAAGGATATGCTGGGTTCGTGAATGCCCGGCGCTGATGCTCCACAGTAACCCATAGGAAGGAAACTACCGTGGCGATACTACTGATGAAAGACTGGGTCGAAGAGCGTCTCCAAACTCCTCCGCGGAATTCCTGCGCGGCAACGACGCCCGCCGAGTTCCTCGAGTGGCAGAGGTCCTTCCGGCGCTCAATCAAGCGTGCGTTGGGGCGGTTTCCCGAAAGCGTACCGTTGGCTTCAAAAACCCTGGAGAAGACGGACTGCGGCACGTACACTCGCGAGAAGGTCTTGTTCCACAGCGAGCCGGCGATGGCGGTGGTAGCGTGGGTTCTTACGCCGAAACGCGTAAAAAGGGGCCAACGCGTGCCCGGTATCGTGTGTGCCCACGGGCACGGGCTTGGCAAAAACCCCCTGGTGGGCCTCGATAACGATGGACAGGTTCACGAGGATTACCAGCACCGGCACGCCATTCAGTTTGCCGAGCGTGGCTACGTAACGATCGCACCCGATTGGCGCGGATTTGGTGAGCGAAGGGACGGGCCTCCGTGGGATGATAAGGGCCGCGACGGGTGCAACCTCCGTCACCTCGCCGCCGGTTATTTCGGGTTTTCACTTCTTGCGCTGCAGATCCATGACGGGATGAGGTGCATTGATTACCTGCAATCGCGAAAAGAGGTGGACCCGAGCCGAATCGGGTGCGTCGGCGTATCATTCGGCGGGACGATGACAACGTATCTGACGGCCCTAGACCGACGAGTAAAGGCGGCGGTCATCTCGTGCTACCTGAGTACAATCGCGAATGGCCTGAGACGCACGAATTTCTGCGGAGCGCAGTACATGCCGGAATTGCGTGCACACGGTGACATACCCGATGTCGCATTGCTTGCGGCCCCACGGCCTTTGCTCGCTGAAGTAGGGGAAAAAGACCGCTGTTTTGAAGTGGACGACGCGCTCGCGGCGTGTGAACGTGTCAGGGCTGGTTACGTCGCCGCCGGCCACCCCGATCGCTTTGAGGTGGACCTGTTTCCTGGAGAACACGAGTTCAGCGGGCGTAAGGCGTTCGACTGGTTTGATCGCTGGCTGAAATGAGATGGAATCATAAGCGGTACCGGGATCCGCGCCACCGCGTTCTTCCAGATAACAGAACCATCATGGCAATGACAGGCTGATAGCCCACCTGCCACAGAGTCAGAAGTGGGCTCATCGGCGCCCATTTCCAGTTCTTGGGGGCGCCGATGAGGACTGCATCCGCGAGGAAACTCGAGCACCACACCGCGGCGGGGATGCGCCAGTCCAGCCAGCCGAACCACGCCGTCGCGGTCGTGAGGGCGATCCACAACCGGTGAACAAACGCGAACGCAGGCAAAAGCATCTGCCCGACCTGAAGGTGACGTACACCGGCCGCCCAGCGAATTCTCTGCCGCACGAAATCTCCGAGTGAGGCGCACGGACGGGTAAGCACGGCGGCCGCATCCCGGGCGGTAGTTATGCGCCACGATGTCGCAGCGACTCTTTGCACGAGTGCGCAATCCTCGGTGATCGTGTACCCGAGACTCCGGTATCCCCCTACCTCCTCGTACGTCTTGCGTCTTATCGCCAGATTGTTGCCGATCGCCGATACGGGCCGCCCGAGCGCGATCATTCCGAATGCAACGCTGAGGAGATACGCAAGTTCGCACTTTTGCAGCAAGGACGGGATCGACGGGGTCGTGTGAATCGTTGTCCAACCCGCCACCATACCCACACGCGGGCTGGAAAAGGCTGCCACCATGTCGGTTATCCACGAAGAGGGCACCACACAATCCGCGTCCGTAAACAGGATGATGTCTCCGAGTATGCCCGTATCCGCCATGTGCTCGATACCAGCGGCAAGCGCGTTCTGTTTCCCTCCGTATGTGGGATCGCACTCGTCCACGCGAAGCGCATGGATCCTGTCGTTCTCATTTCGAACTCGGCGAACGATTTCGCCGGTGCCGTCCTGCGACCGATCGTCAACGACGACCAGATTCCACATGTCCGGCGGATAATCCTGCCTTATCAGGCTCTCCAGGCATACGCTCAGCGCTTCTTCCTCGTCACGTGCAGCGATCACTACGGTCACCGGCGCATTCGCCGCGGAAGCGGGCACCCTCGTCCGCCGGTTCCCGCGCAGGGCCCCGGCGAGAATCCCGGCGCTTACCACGTAGCACAAAGCGAGAACGAAGGCGGTGATACTGATTGCCAGCACGTGACCTCAAACTCCGGGAAAGAAACGGAACCCGGGTTCACTCCTCAGACCCGATACCTCACCTTTTCCCATTGTGATTCTGTTTCTTGCGCGGCGCCAGTACATTCCAGATATACGGCGAAATGGACGTCCACACGTGGACGGGTGAAGTGAACGCGCTCACCGCGTAGTACTGGTACCAGCCGCACCGCCGGTCGCACGTGGCCATTTGCCGGCGATATTCCTTCGCTTCTTCGCCGTGCAACCAGTCGTGAAGCTCAACGTCGAGGAGGTTGACCGGCTTCGATTCCGAAGTTCTGCACGGGTAAAACAACCCTCCGTCGCAGTCGATGATTATCGATCCGGTTGAACACCCGTGTGGCTCACGAAGGGCGGTGAAGTACGGGTCCGGCGATATGATCGTCCGAGGGTATTTTCGTTTGAGCCTGAGACACTCGCGCTGAAACGCATCGAGGTCAGGGAAGTGGTTTCGGGTTCGGTTCAACTCCACCGCCGGCATGATGACACACTTGGCACCGGCGTCTCTGCACCGCGCAACTTTGTCCTCCAATGCCGGCAGGTTCTCTTTCATCACAACCACCTGAACGCACACGATGCTGCCCCAATGGACCGCCTCCGGGAGTAGTGAAAACATATCCAGATTGTCATGACCTTCATCGATGCTGATATGGAGGAAGTCAATGTTCCGGCAGAATTCGGCCATCGGTTGTTCAGAGAGGGAACGGTCGCTGGTGGTGAAGAGGATGTAGTATTCCTTTGCTCCGGCGTACTTGAGGATATCGCCTATATCGTCTCTCAGAAGGGGTTCACCACCTTCGAGTGAAAGCAGAAATACTCCGGCACGTTCAAGGTTATCGAGTACTCTGTACACCAGTTCCGTCTCGAGTACCGGCGTCTTCTCAAACCACACATTGCAGAACTTGCACCTGAAGTTACAGCGGTTCGTCACCTTGTACGACGCGTAGAGCGGGTTGATCGCATCCTTCTTCCTAATGTTTTCGCCAATTGCCGATGCAGCGCGGAAGTACGTCCTCAAGGACAACGATTTCATGGAAGAAACTGGCATGGCAGACCACCTCAAAAGAAAGCCAGCGACCGTATGATCGCGTGTTTAACAACATACTCGCCGCCGTATACCCGTGCAAGCTCAGCCTGCTCTCCAAAACCGCCAGTGACAAAACGAAACGCCGATCAGGCCCTGAAGACGACACATTGGCCGATTTCACGGCATCGCGTCAGAGAGCTTCTTGATTATCTCTAACAAACACATTACTTTCAGTTTAGCACACGGCATCGTGAAGTACTCTCTTCTGTTCACGAGACAACGATGCCATGTGGTGCCCCCGCATCAGGATACGCCGTCCACAGAGCGAACCGTGAGGCTGTCGGCCACATCGCGCACCGGCAGACGGGATTGAATCAGATTTGCCCGAAGGGCGTTTATGGAGCCGTCCATGTCAGAGCAAGGCGCCGTCCTGATTGTGGGAGACGACAAGGCGACATGCGAGACCCTCTCTGATTTCCTCATTTCGGCACACCACACCGTTCACATCGTCTCCTCGTCTCCTGAAGCGATTACCGAACTCCAGAACCGGCCCTATGACATCGTGGTGCTGGATGCTCTCATGGCAGGCGGAACTGGTCTGGACCTCATCGCCAAGGTCAGAGCAATTGATTTCCGACTTCAGATAATTGCCCTGATGGACATCGGCGCGGGTGAAGCTGCGGTACGAGCCATATCGCACGGAGCAAGTTCGTACCTCCTTCGACCGGTCAGACTGGCTGCGTTGCTCAATCGCGTTGCAACCGCGCTTCACACTCGATCTTTTTTCCGCAGCCTTCAGGAACCCGTTGCTGATCCGGAGCGACGGTCGGACCTGTTCCGCGGACTTGAGACTGCGGAGAAGCTGTTTCAGTTCGATCGGGAACTGGTCTCAATCCTGGATTACCATCTTGTCGTCGAGTCGGTCTTGAGAAGCGCGCTCTCCATCGCCGAAGCTGACATGACGGCTTTCCTCATGATTCGTGACAGAGTGGTATCTATTGTGGCAAACGTGAAGGAGGACGCTCCCCTCGGCAGTCGGCGGGCGGTGTTCGAACGCATGACCTCGAAATGGGACTCATGGGGCGGAAACTCACTGCACTTCGACGATGTTCTCTGGTCCGGGCTCGAGGAAAACGCTCAGGGTTCGATACGGGAAGGGAGCGTGTACCCGATCGTGGTGCAGGATGTACTCCTCGGGGCGATCGGCGCGTTTGCAACAGGGCACCGATCGCTGGATCCGCGTGCCGACGTTCTGGTTCCCATTATCGCGAGCCGGGCGGAGATAGTGATCGAGAACGCGTTTCTGCACGAACACACAAAGATCCTTGCAACAACGGATCCTTTGACGGGCCTCCTGAACCGACGCGTTTTCCGGGAGGGAATCGTTCGCGAGTTTGAGCGCAGCCGACGCTTGTTCCTCAACAAGAGACCCGGTGGCGATTTGTCGGTCATCATGCTCGATGTGGATCACTTCAAGAAATTCAACGACACGTACGGGCATCAGCTGGGCGACAAAGTCCTGAAAATGGTGGCGGCTGTACTTCTGAATGTCGCTCGCCGCGCAACGGATATGGTGGCGCGGTACGGGGGAGAGGAGTTCGTCGTCATTGCGCCTGACACCACCCCGGAAAACGCGCGCATAGTTGCAGAACGTATCCGGGAGACTCTGCAGGATTCCATCATCGAGTCGGAAGCGGGGCCGCTTCGAGTTACTGCGAGTTTCGGAGTTGCATCGTATCCAAGGTGTGGCGCGGAAACAGTCGACGAGTTGATCGAGCAGGCCGACGAGGCCCTCTACGCGGCCAAGCGAAAAGGGCGCAACAGAGTAGAGGAAGCAGACGCCAGAACCGAGTTATCTACCCTTCCCACACAACCCCAGTAACGGTATCCGCATGAATTCCTCCATCTGGTCTCGCTTGAGACATGGGCTTTCCCGTACCAGAAGCGCTCTCGTCCTGCGTCTGCGCTCGATCCTTGGCGGAGCGCTCACTCCGGAAACTCTGGAGACCCTTGAGGAAATCCTTATCACTGCAGATATCGGCGTGGTGACTGCCGCAAAAATCCTGAAACGGCTGGAGACGGATGCCGCGAGCAGCGGGGGCAACCCCGAGTGGGCGATGAAATCCGTCCGCACGGCGGTGGAGGAGATATTGCGCGCTGCACACAAGCCATTCGCACTGCCTGAGGAGAAACCCGCGGTCGTGCTCGTGGTGGGCGTGAATGGAGTGGGGAAGACCACGACAATCGGCAAACTCGCCGCCCGCTACGCGGAGCAGAAAAGGCGAGTACTCATCGGAGCAGCAGACACATTCCGGGCGGCCGCTGACGAGCAACTGCTGATCTGGGCTCAACGCGCCAAGGCGGAAATCGTAAGGCAACAGCACGGCGCCGACGCCGCCAGTGTGGCGTTTGACGCCGTTGCGGCCGCGCAACACCGCTCAGCGGACCTGGTGCTGATTGACACTGCCGGGAGGCTCCACACAAAGTCCAACCTGATGGAGGAGCTGCGGAAAATCAAAAGAGTGCTCAGCAAACTGTCTCCGGCGTTTCCCCATCACGTGCTTCTTGTGCTGGACGCCACGACGGGTCAGAACGCACTTGTCCAGGCCCGGCAATTCCACGAAGCCATCGGAATAACTGGAATTGCGCTGACCAAGCTCGACAGCAGCGCCCACGGGGGCATAGTGATCGCGATTTCCGACGAACTGCGGGTGCCTGTTCAGTTTGTCGGGGTGGGGGAAGCTCTCGACGATCTCCAGGATTTTGATCCCCACGTGTTCACCGAGGCTTTGTTCGACATCGGGCAGGATTGAGGTTTCACATCCGGCCCCCAAATGAAACGGGGGAGGCATCTCCCGCCTCCCCCGTTTTCCGGAAACAAGCGCTTCCGTAAACCTAAAGGTCGCTTCCTTTGCGCTCCTTTTCCCGCAGTTTTGCGATCAGCCCGGGAATGCCCTCGTCCCGGATGATCCTGTTGAAGGCAGAACGATAGTTCTCCGCAGTGCTGACATCGTAGTCCGAGATTTCTGTATCCAATCCGATAGTCGTATCCCAGACCCACCACCGGCCGTTGACCCTGTGCATCTTGTACTGGATCGCCACTTTTTCGCCCGAAGTGGAGGTGACTATCGTCGTAATCACGGTATTCTGTGCGTTCCCGGTCGGTGCTGAGTACGTCGTCCCGGCCGCCCTGTACCTCTGCAGCTTGCGAACGGTGGAGCGCTGCACCAGTGACCGGAACACAGCCAGGTAATCCCTCTGTTGCTCTGGTGTCATGGCATTCCAATGCCGGCCGACAGACTCGCGTGCCAGCCTGTCAAAATCAAACGCTTCTGTGATTGCGTCGCGAAGTGCTGCCTGCCGCACCGTATCTCGCGGAGCCCTTGCAAGCGCCGCCTGAGCCTGCTCAATTACACGCTGCCGTTGCTTCAGAGCCTGCAGGGCGGTCTGTTCTGACGCCTGCACGGTACACGCAATTCCGAGTATTGCCGCGGTTAACAAGGCCACCGTTTTCCCCATGATACACCTCATATCGTTTGTGGCATCATTCTTCTGGTTGCAGTTCGTACGGCTCACCGTTTTCCCCCGTATTTTCGGGTTCCACGGGTTCCTCAAATTGAGCATCCTCTCCTTCTCCCTCGCCCTCCAGTTCCGAATGGCCAAGACCATTGGTTCCGTTGGTAATCTCCGAGAGAGGCCTGCCAATCGTTCGATACACTTCACCAAGAGCGAGGTAATGGCTGTAAAGAGTCTGGTAATAATCGCCCTGAGATTTCGCGTACGCCCCGTACGCTTCCAGCAGATCCCGCGTGGAGGCGACGCCCATGTCATACCGCTCCAGCGTCTGTATCATGAGCGAGCTTCCAGCTCTGAGCGACCTGCGGCCCAGTTCACTGTTTCTGCGGGCTTCATCAGCTTCCAGGTAGGCCTTCTGAACTTCGAGGGCTATCCCTGCCTCCGCCCATTCCCTTTTGCGCAGCATTTCGCGGTACTCCACCTCGGCACGCTGAATTCCCGCCTCTCTGCTGCGGTTTTCCAACGTATACTGCAAACCGAGTGCCGCTTTGACGCTTCGTCCGTTGTACGCATCGCCGACGAACGGGTTTTCGGTCAAGAGCTCGCGCCCGGGGGCCGCGCGCAGACCAACTTCAACACCTACAAACGGTGTCGGGTAACGTTCCGCCCGCGCTGCGATCAGTTGCTGTCGCCGGGCTTCGATGGCGGCGTTGATCTGAGCGAGTTCAGGCCGGTTTCGGAAGGCATATGCGCGCAGCGAGTCCAGCGAAGGAAGTGTTTCCGGAATAGGCCGCAGGCGATCCGTTACGACGTCGAAATGAGAGTCATAGGGTATGCCGAGCGCGCGGCGCAGTGCTCCCAGCGCAAGTTCCACGCTTTTGTTCGCTTCAATATGTTTGCGTTCCAGTTCGTATGTGTACACATCGATCCGCATGAGATCGGTTGTCGTAACCCGGTCGGAGTCCTCCTCGAGCATTTCCCTGACTCTGGTCCTGGCCTGGGCGATTTTTTCGCTCACGTCGTCGAGGATTTCAAGCAACTCGCGGGCAACGAGGACGCCGTAGTACAGGCGATACACCTCCGCCGCCACCGATGCGCGGCGAACTTCCACACCAGCCTCACGGGCCGCGATTCCGCTCCGGGCGGCACGTTTCAAAGCATTGACCCGACCCAGTGTTGAGATGGGCTGAGCCGCCTGCAAATGGAATTCGAAATAGGGCCCGAAGTTGTCCCAGGAAGTTGTGAGCCGATGGTCCGTTATGTACCCCCGCGCGTCCTTCACCACGCTCAGGTAGCTCCGCGCCTCGAACACGGGCAGCCAGAAGGCCCTGTTGGCTTCAAACTGGTCTATCACCGCCCGGTCCCGCTCAAGCTGCGCCTCCTGGATATCCAGGTTACCCACCATGGCTCGATCGAGGCATTCCCGCAGGCTCAACCTCAGTGTGTCGGGTGAGGGTTCATCAGCGGCCGGCGCGGCGCCAAATGCGCCCAGAATGACCGCGCACGCAATCAGGCATCTCCGAAAAGTTTCCATCGGTGATCGTACCCCGAAGTGAAGACAGATGTGCTCCTAGAACCTCTCTGGCGGCGGAAATCTGCAACTACGTCACGAGGGCCGACAACGCCCATCTTCGCATCGCGACACGGGCTATCGTCAACTGCTTCGCGCGATCAACAGCAGCCCTGCGCAGATCAGGATGACGCCGGAGATCTTCCACAGCGTAATCGGTTCGTTGAAGAGAAAAGCCGAAACGAACGTGATCAGCACGATGAGCAGGGCGGTGAACGGATACATGTAACTGAGATCAAGGCGGGACAGGGACACCAGCCACAGGAACGAGGATCCCGCGTAGAATACGAGCCCGAAATACACCATGGGACGGCTGAGGATGTTTTTCGCCGCCTCGATCGGTGTCGCAAGCGGCAACGGCGATCCGAACATCGCGTACTTCATCGTCACCTGCCCAAACGCCGCAAGTATGATCGCGACGATTACGGGAGCGAGGTTGATTGCCTTTTCCATCCGACGCCCCTCTCATGCCTGAAATAAAAACGGGCTTCCTGCTCGAGAAGCCCTCGTATTGCTCACATCCAGTGGCTCCGACGAGAACCGTTTTGCCCGCGTGCAGTTAAACGGAATCAGACATTAAATATACCGCTTCGCGCTCCGTTTCGGCAACAATGTCGGCGCCGCGGGAGCATCGCCGGGGAGGGAATACGAACACGGGCGGACACGTCGGCCCGCCTCCACGCCTGGAACACAGGACAAGAACCCACAAAACGTAGGGGAGGCGTCCGCCGCGCGGACGAAGGGTTGCCCCTCCCGTTCTGTTTTCGAACCCGGATTAGGGCCGGACGGCCCTGGGTGCGCAGGGCGCACGAGGCCCCCACACGTCCCCTGAAACGACAGACACCGTCGAACGGCACCCGCCGCAGAACACCGCGCAGAGGCGTCGTGCGCGGCGCGCACGCAGACCCCCGTGTCGGCCCGTGGGACGGAACCACGCCCCCCAAGGCAAACCCGCAACGATCCGTAGGGGCGACCCCCCGTGGTCGCCCATTGGCGCGAGGGTACGTATGCGGTGGGCACGGGGCCCGTACGTCCTCCACGCGCCCAATCGTAGGGGCGCGGTATCCGCGCCCGCGTTGCATTCGCCGGTTCCGGCGGGCCGGGCAACCCGGCCCCTACGGAGCTTGCCACATCTTGATCGTTTCGTCGGAACTACCGGAGAAAATGGTGCGCCCATCGGTACTAACTACCACACACCTAACGCCCATGGTATGGCCATCGAGCCTCGTAAGAGGCGCACCATCGGACAACCGCCACACTTTGAGATTGCTCGAGTAGTCGCCGCCGCCAGAAACGATCGTGCCGCCGTCCGGAGAAACGGCAACACTCGTCACTGAGAGGGCGTGTCCCGTGAGGGTTCTCAACAGGAACCCGTCGGAAAGCCGCCAAATACGAACGGCGATATCAGGGTAGCCAGACGCAGAAATGACCGAACGACCGTCAGGTGTTACAGCCAAACCGTTCACTTGGCTTTGGCTGGGCAACGTGAGCGTGCGCAACAACGCACCGTCCGGCATTCGCCAAACATTGATGGCACCGTAACTTCCCGAAACAATGGTCTGGCCGTCGGGACTTACCGCGACGCAATACACCGCGTGCGTGTGTCCGGTCAGGGTGCGCAAAAGCTGGCCGTCCGATAACCGCCAGACTTTTACCGTGTTGTCCGGGTGGTACCCCCCGGACACAACTGTTTGCCCGTCCGGCGCTATTGCAACACACGTCACCTCGCTGGTATGGCCCATGAGCCTCCGAACCAGTTCACCATCAGACTGTCGCCACACGTCAATCCCCGAACTGCCCGCGCCGGAGGAAACGATGGTTTGACCGCTTGGAGTGACCGCGACGCTATTAACGGAGTAAGCGGTCGGGATCGTACGTTCCAGTGAGCCATCCGATGTTCGCCAGATTCCAATACTCGCGCCCCAATAGCCAGCCACGAGCCTCTGCCCATCTGCCGATAAGGCCAGGCTGGACACGTACCCGGCTCCTCCGCCCATGGTTCGCACCAAATTGGCTTCGGAAAGATCATAGGTCACGAAGCTCAGGTACGCCGTCGCAGTTGACGTGTTCCCGTCGTCGTCGGTCACCCGGAGCGTGGCCGTGTGAACGCCTTCTGTGGTGTAGGTGTGCTGGATGGAGCCGGTGGAGGTGCTCGACCAGTCGAACGTCCCGTCGCTCTCGAAATCCCATTCCCACAGGACGATGCGACCGTCATCGGTGGCTGTGCCATTCAGCGTGAGTGGCACGTTGATTTTCACCGAGTACGGGCCGCCCGCGTTCGGAACCGGAGGAAGGTTCGTAACGGTCACCTGCGCAGTGGCAGTGGCGGTGTTCCCGTCGTCGTCGGTGACTCGAAGCGTGGCAGCGTGGGCGCCCTGGGTGGTGTAGGTATGCTGGGTGGAGCCGGTGGAAGTGCTGGACCAGTCATATGTGCCATCGCTTTCGAAGTCCCACTCGTATTTGACCACGTTGCCGTCCGGGTCGGTCCCGGTACCGTTCAACGTCAGCGGGACGTTGATCTTCACTGTGTAAGGCCCACCGGCATTCGGCACCGGGGGAAGGTTTGTCACCGTGACCTGCGCCGTCGCGGCGGCCGTGTTCCCATCGTCGTCGGTCACCCGGAGCGTGGCGGTTTTCACCCCGGTCGTCGTGTAGCTGTGCTGGGTGGAGCCGGAGGACGTGCTGGACCAGTCGTGTGTGCCGTCCGTCTCGAAATCCCACTCGTACTTCACCACGCTGCCATCGGGGTCGGTGCCGGTTCCGTTCAACGTGATCGGAACGTTGATCTTCACGGTGTACGGCCCGCCCGCGTTGGCCGTCGGCGAGAAGTTTGTCACCGTGACGGTTTTCGTGGCAGTGACGGAGTTCGTGTCGTTATCCACGGCGGTGACGCTTACCGTGTGGTTGCCCGCGGCGGTGAACATGTGCGTGCAGGACGCGGTGGAGTCGGGCTTCGTCGCGCCGGCAAACACCCACGTGTACCGCGCGATCGTGCCCGGTTGCAGGCCCTGCTTGTTCGAGTCGGTCGCTGCGGCAACATACGTGTAAGGCATGTTGATTTTGATGGTGGTTGGCGCGCTCGTGATGGTTATGGTCGGGTGGTTCGCCGGGTCGTGCGGGGAGAGGACTTCGTGGCCCACATACGCGGGGCTCTGCGGGTCGGCGGGGTTGTTCAGGAGGTGGTCATCCCTGGAGCACGTGACCAGCGTCCCCGTCGTGGCGCATACGAGAAGGACCCATTTCCCCGCGCGCATCACGTGGCCTCCTTTTGGTGATTCAGTACCAAAACCAGTTCATGCAGTAGGGGAGGGGTCACCCCTCCCGTGATGGCGGGGTCTCCCCGCCCGTGGTGTTCCCTCGACCCTCGTTCGGTCCGGGCGACCCGGCCCCTACGAACGGGGCGTTCTGTTCATCCTGCGGACGCGGTCCCTACCCTCTGTGCCCGCGCCGTCCGTATTCCGTGCGTTGGCGAGGTTTTCCTCGTCCTCGGCCCACCGTGCGGGGTTCAATTCGATGTATTCCCGCACCCGGGCGAGATCGTCTTCGTCCCGGATGATGTGGTCGTAGTACGAGCGTTGCCAGAGACGCGCCCCGGCCGTTCCACGTTGCACGTTGACACGTTTGGTTGTTTCGTATTTGAAATACGCCACGATATTCGGCAACGATGGGCGTGGTAGGGGCGGGGTCTCCCCGCCCGCGGTGTTTTCGTTGCCACGGTCCGGGCCGGGCGACCCGGCCCCTACGGCATTGTTGTTCGCGGAGGTCAAAACGACGATCCCATGGAAATGATTCGGCATGACGACGTACCAATCCACCCCAACGCCGGGGTAATGCGCCGGTAACTCGCGCCATACCGCCTCCACCATCTCCCCCGCCGCGTTCACCCGCATCTCGCCATCCACAATATCGCCGAACACGCACGCACGGCCGTGCGTTACCATCGTGACGAAATACGCTCCGTCCTGCGCGTAATCAAACCCGGCCAACCGTGCATTCCGGCGGACCGGTTTTGCCGCGTCCATCTGCATCAAACGTCCTCGTCCGCGCTGCGGACGCTGCCTTTCTCCCGGAGGTGGAAGGGCAAGACACCGCACCATCACATCCGATTTGCCCCTCTACCTTCGGGAGAGGGGTGGCTCCCTGGCGGGGAGCAGGGGTGAGGGGAGACAAACCCGCCTCGCTCACCGCACGGTCAACGCGATGGACACCCCCAGCAACGCCCCTGCGGCTCCGAGGGAGATGTTCCGTTTCTTCGCAGCGCTGTCGGCCCTCCGGTCGGCGTTTTCGTATGCCGTGCGCCACTGGGTTGCCGTCGCGGTGGTGGTTGCGCTCTGGTAGTTCGCCCAGGCAGCCTCACGGTTCTCGTACTCAGCGTTCGCATCGCGCGCCCAAATCCCGCCCAAGCCGGCGGCCGCAAGGCCAACGGCCAGCGTCGTCCACCGTGCACGCGCCTTGATCCGCTCGTTCCGCATGCGGACGATGTCAGGGTTTTCCACGAGATTCACGTGGATCGTCGTGGTCTGCCCTTTTCGAACCGATACGTTCACGTCGCCCGGCAGACGCCCCGCACGTTCCAGATGCACCCTGTATGAGCCGGGTAACACGCGGTCGCTTGCCAGCGGTGTGACGCCCCGGATACCCGGCGGGGAAGACGACAGTGTGGCGCCGGATGGCGACGAGGAAATCCGCACCCCGCCGAACACGCTCGTGAGGGCTTCACGTACCAGCACCGTCTGCCCGTGGGCGATTGTTATGCCCCGGCGCACGGTGTCGTAGTCCGCGGCGACGATCGTGAGGCGGTACCGGCCAAGGGGCAGGCGAAGGCGCATCTGGTCCCGCCCGAGTTCGCGCGAATCGAGGAACACCCGTGCCGTCGCCGGGGCGACCTGGATATCGAGGTAACCGCACGGGGAGAGGGTTGCGTGCGCCGTGGTCCGTTCATTGAACCGTACGGTGACCTGCTGGGAATCGGCGAAGAAGTCGGTGTGCGAAAAGGCCACGGTGCGCGTTCCAACAGTCACCTGTGGGAGCAGCAGCGGCGTTGACCCGACGGGGCGTCCGTCTAGCGTCACCGAGGCTTCCGGCGGGTCGCTTGTGATGAACAGACTGCCGGTGCCGGGCCGGAGCTCCAGTGTGGTTTTCGTGACGGCGTCGCGCGTCACCCGCACGCGTTGCTCCCCGACGAGACTGTCGAGAATGGCGCGCACGATGTGTTCACCGGCAGGGAGGCGGTCAATGGTGGCAGGCGTCCGCTCGCGCCGCAATGTGCCGTTCAGGTAGATCACCGCACCGGGAGGGGTGGACGTGACAAACAGGATGCCGTACCCCTCGCCGCGCTCCAGTGTCTGCGTGACGGTGGGCGCCACGCCGGCAAGCTCCGCCGCGGCAAGGGAGATAGTGGAGGTGAGCAATTGCTGAAGTGAGCACCGGCAGTCCTGCACGGCGGTCCGCTCGATGGCGCCGGATTCAACGTCAATGATGCGGAGAGTGAGCGAGTACACATCGCCCACCTTGCCGACGGAGCCGGCCACCATTTTCCGTACGCCGATCAGTTCACCAATCTCCACGACGCAGGACATGGCCGTGCACCCGGAGAGCTGGAAACCCTGCTCCTGCAACACGGCGTCAATGCGCTCGCGCTCGATGATGCGGAACTGCCCTGTGTTGAACAGTTCCACGCGCAGGCGGTCGGAAAGCACCCTGAGTTCCGCGGCCGGGATCGTGCCGCTCTCCAGATCGAGGACACCCAGCGCCACACGGGGGTCCGTCTGCGCCGCAGCAGTTGACGCAACCAGAAACAGGAACGCAGCGACCACAACGCGCATGAGGTCCTCCCCTCCAGGCACCGTGTGCGCATCGCGCGTAGATACAACTGGTTGTCAATTTCGCCGGGAGGTGGCGTGCAGTCAAGGCCGGTACCCGCGTGCGAGCGCAGGGCGTGCCCCCGACCTGTCAGCGCGGCGTTTCGACGGGCCCCCGCTCGCGGGAGCAGGCTCCCATTGGCGGGGACAGGCTCCCGTTGGCGGGAGCAGGCTCAACGACCGCGCACTTTTATGACGGATGGTTGTTGCACGCCGACCAGGTTTGAGGAGCCCCGGCGTTCGCGGAGGCAATCGCCATGCACCTGCCCGGGAGGACGGCGCTGCAAACGAAAAGGGCGAGAGTCAACTCCCGCCCCTTCGCGTTCCGGTTGCGACGAGTCGTCAGACTTCCAACTCGATCGTCATGATCTTTTTCTTCGAAACGTCCAAGGCGAGTGCGTTGCCATTCGGCCTGAGCTCCTCGCGCCGCTCCTCGTTCATGTTGCACAACCACGCCTTTTTGATCGTCTGGTAGAACGTGACTGTTCCACGCATCGCATCGCCAGTGGGGTTGAACACGCGCAGAATCAACGTGTCCCTCTCCTCAGCCTTTTTGAAAGCCGACAGCACGAGGTTGGCCGGAGAAATCGAAAGGAAGCTCATGCTCTTCGGAAGGTCGCCCTTGTGCGGCCCAACCTCCGCCACCTCAAGCGGCAGGTTGATGTGATCTGCCTCTTTGTACACTTCTGCGGCCGCCCAGTCTCCCTTGTGGGGATAGATGTTGTACCTGAACTCCATCTCGCCGGGGCACTGGGAGAGCTTCATCTCCGGGTATACGTCGTACGTGTCCAGAATGGGCGGATTCCGGAAGGTGAAGGCCCGGAAGAGGGTGAGCGCCACTGTCCGGTCCGCGTCTTCCATCGCTTCGTATTCGCGGATACCGTTATTTAGGAAGGTGATGCCGCTTCTGCCGTTTGAGAAGCTCACAAAACGGTGCATCGGCAATACGGGATTCGGGCGGCCCCAGTACCAGTTGTCCGGTGTGCGGATTACCTGCCGCTGAATGACATCGAACGAGGCCTCAGAGTCCGACGTTGCCGCCTGGATGCCGGTCGGGAAGCAGACACGCAGGCGGTGGTTTTCGCACTCGTTGTTGACCTTCGTGTACACCTCCAACACCTTCGAACCCTTGCGAAGGGTGAATTCCGAACGGATCACCATCTCTTTCCGCCGGTCGCTCCGCTTGCTTATGCGCGGATGGCGGATTTGAGCACGTGGCGTCTGCCCGGTGTACGCCTCCATGGTTTCGAAATCGAGCCCCTCTGGAATCATCATGTGGTATTCCACTCGAAAACGGGCCAGGGCCGGGCCGCTTTCCATCTGAGCGATGTACACGTTCGCGCCGTGGCTCGTTATGATCTCGTCATGATCCGGAGGGATCGTGGTCCAGGAATGACCGTTCTCGCCCCCGTCCTCCAAGTAATGCATGTTGTCAAACACATCACCGGTGTCTTTGTTGGTTATCTGAAGAGTGCCATTGGCGTTGATTTTCACTTTCAGATGCTCGTTTTCCATCGTGTTGACGGCCGTAACGAGCGTCTTCATCGGCTTCGGCACGACATCTTCTTCGTGTTTGACGGTGTAGGTTCGATATCCAAATGGAGGAACATCCAGGGCTTCAAAGTGAACCCGCACCCGTTCGGCATGGAGCTGCAGGGACACATCGCGTAGATTGCGCACCAACGTACCCCATGGATAGAACTCCGCGTACTGCGCCTCGACCTTGTTCCCTTTTTCGTCACGTATGGTGAAGTCCTCATATTTGCACACATCTGGCAAATCGAGGAGCACGCTCACCACTTCGCTTCGCGGGAACGGAGATGGGTTGAACACCGTAAGGGCAATCTCGTTCGCAGCAACGTCGCTGTTGTCAATGCGCGTCTGAATCTTCTGCAACGCCCGGCGATACAAACCTTCACTGAAAATGTTGACCTGTTCGCCGCGGGCGATCATGTCTTTTTCCATCTGATCCACGCCGGCACCACAGATGGTGTCGTGCGGGTGGTTTTTCATGATATTGTCCCAGCACTCGTCGAGGACGGTTGTCGGGTATTTCGCGCCGAGTGTCATCGCAAGGGCACAGAACGGTTCGGCCTTCCGCTGGACATTCTGCTCGTTCGCGTTGTTCATGAGTTTGATGCGCACGCGGCTGGAGATGACGTCGCCGAAAAGATGCGTCCACTTCCCTACCGAATTCGGATTACGGCTCTCCCCTTCGATCACCTCCGGCTTCAGGCGGCCGGCGGCTACCTCCTCCTTGAGCCGATCCATGAACTCCGCGAGATCCGACTGTTTGATCACATGGTTCGGAAGGTGTTTCTGTGTCTCTTTTATGAGGTCCAGTTCGCGGGGATCGGGTTCGGAACTGTCGAAGCCCTGCATGGATGCGATATACTGCGTGCTGAAATGCTGGGATTCATCACGCAGGAGCTTCCGCGCACCGGTGTCGATATGTTCCGTGTGCCAGCCCGTCGCATCCGGATCGCATATGTAGTAATGCGCGTTCACGTGGTGGTCACCGGCAAGTTTGAAGGGGAGACTGCCGCGGAACCAGTCGTATTTCGCTTCGTCCCGAGACATGTTGTAAGCAACCATTCGGAACAGGTAGAAGAAGTAGCTGAATCGGGAAAGCGCACCAAAGCGCATACCAAGAAGCTCACTTCCGTCCGGGCCGCGCATGATGAACTCGCTCTTCTCCGTTTTGATGCCGCGGTAGAAGATGATTGTGTCTATATCAAAGCCTCTATAGATCTGCGGCATCTGGCTCGTCTGGCCATAGCTGAACGGCGTGTAGCCGACTTTCGACACTTTCCCAAGGCTGTTGGCCACCTTGTGACCGATCACCAGGTTGCGCACGAGCGATTCACCGTTGACAATGTATTCCTCGGGCAGGCTGCACCATGGTCCAATGATCAGGCGCCCGCTCTTCACGTGGCGTTCAATCTGCTCGCGCCGTTCGGGGCGGAAATCCAGGTAGTCCTGAATGCAGAGCGTCTGGCTGTCCATGGTAAACGAATGGTAGTCGGGCTGTTTGTCGAGCAGATCGAGCATGTTGTCCATGAACTCGAGCATCAGCAGTCTGGTTTCCGCTGAGGGATAGACCCACTCCCGATCCCAGTGCGTATTGGAGATGATGTAAATCTCCTTGTGGTCGTATTCGCTCTGATCTTTCAGAGTCGGGTCGTACATGTCGGTCTGCTTTGCCATCAATTGCTCCTTTCGGAACGGGCAACCTTCGCTGGATCGCCGGGGGAACTGAATAACATCGGGATACCCGGGCAATGCCGGGATCAGCAGGAATAATATAGCGATTCCGGCTCCCGGGACGAACCGGGAATCCGAATCGTTCAGATTCTCAAGGCGTCGGCGGAGGCGTGCCGGGAGTGTGCACCGGTCGTTCCGCGAGGGAACCGTCGGCGAGCCTGATGTGGGAGGTGAATCCCCGTACTCCGTCTTTGATCTTTATCACGCGGGCGCCCCGGAGAAACCCTTCTTTGCCGTAACCGCGGTACCCGGAAGCGCGCCCGTAACACAGAGTAACGTCTTCCAGAGTACCCTCATAATCGTTCGTGTGGTCGTGGCCTACGAAACAACCGCTTATACGATACTCAACAAACGCGGCGAATGCGCCTTCGTCTTTGCCCTGCATGCAGACCTTTTCGTTCTTGTAACCGGTGCATGTGCGTGCATCCCAGACGGTCTGATATTCGGCAAACGGGATGTGAAAAAATGCCAGTTGGGTAAGGTGTGGTTGGGTCTGGGTCTTCAGACGTTCGCTCGTGGCCCGGAACCATTTGACCTGGGTGGCGCGCATCCATCCGTACCCGGACGGTTCCGAGCTTCCGGCGCCGGAGTTCATGCACCAGAGCAGGGCCCCAACCCTGCGGCCTTTCCGTGCAAGAACCGGCAGGACATAGTTGCCCGGTTGATTGAGGCTGTCGGGTCCCGGCGTATACAGGCAGTGCCGCGCAGTGGCGATGAGGCTATCCACTGCGGCGTACCCCCGCACCTCGGCGTCGTGATTACCGTGCACAAACGCCCAGGGCACGCCAGTGCTGTCAAAGAAGGCAATCAGACGACGCCAGGACGGTACCGCCTGCGGTTCCCACGCAAATCGGACGATGTCTCCCGTCAGCACGATAAGGTCGGGATTTTCCCACCGGATTATGGAGTCCAGCATCGCGTAAGTGGAGTCATCGCGCAAGCCGGCGTCACGGGAACCAAGATGCGTATCCGTGAACTGGACGATGGTGAAAACACCATTGTCGCGAAATCGAAGGACATGAACGGCCCGTCCGCGTTCGCCGAGCGGAATCGTACCCGAACAACCAGAGACAACAAAGAGGAAAGCAGCGCAAAGAAGGACAAACGGGCGTTTCATTCCAGACATCTCTTTCCTGCCGGCCCTGCGGGAAACGGGGATTGGGCGCCAACTTCTTTCGGGTTTCGTTGAGCTCAACTAGGCGTCTTCCATACAACCCCGGAGGTAGGCGGCAAACCTGTCAACTCCTGCAATCGGATCCTCGGGCTCCTCGAATTCGATGTTGATGTACCCGCGGTATCCGGCTTTGCGCATGATCCGTACCACTTTCCGGTAGTCTACTTTCTCGCGCGCCTCACCCTGACGAACAGTCACCTTGGTATGCGTTGTCACGGCATACGGAGCACAGGCTTCATACTGCGCGTATATGTCACCGGTAAAATTGCCGAAATCCAGATTGAGCTTCACCCAGGGGTTGTTCAGGGGCTTTACGAGGCGCAGCGTGCCCTCGGCATCTGCAGTGACTCCGCCGTGGTTCTCGAGTGCCAGGATAACACCTTCTTTCTCCGCCAGTCTGGCGCACTCGGCAAGTCCATCCCTTACCATCTGATCGGCATCTTCCCGCGTCATCCCTTCAGTGACGTATCCTGCAAACACGCGCAACGCGGTCGATCCCATCCATGCCGACTTCTCGATCCAGGATTTGACATTGGCGATCTGTTTTTCGCGCTCTTCCCGGGTGGGTTGAATAAAATTGCCGCCAACTGCCGTGGCAGAAATGTCCAACCCGCGCACGAATGTTTCCCGTTTGATGTTGAGGAGATACTCTTTCGTCGTTTCCGGGAAGTAATACGCGGTCCATTCAATCCCATCGAATCCGAGATCGCGAACGGTGTCGAGTAATTCGATCAGCGTCATCTTGCCTGTGGTGAGCAGGTCGCGGTAGGAATACGCACAGGTACCGAGTTTCATCGAAACCGAGCCTCATTTTCGGGGTATGCCGGAAAAGACGAAAGGGGGATCGGGGCCCCCTTTCGTCTGTACAAGTTCGCGTGACCAGCCGTCAAACAGCAACGCCCGCCTCGGCGCTTTGAACAACCCTTCGCGGCCGTCGCTTTCCTCGCGAGGGACGGTCACCGTTCAGCGATAGCGGCGGCAGTCGGTAAATCAGACGACGCCAGATATCCCAGTGCGCGCCACGATGACCCTCGTGAAGGATTGCCTCGGTCAGAATCGTGGGGTCATTATAATTGTAGGTTTTGTCAACCTCTTTGCGGAACGCAAAGAGATACCGCGGGTCGTGGTCGATCAATTCCTCTATGAATTCCTCGACTCCGCGCCCAAGCAAGGATTCGATGTAGAACACCGGGCGCAAAAGTGACTCATTGTTGTAAATCGCTCCCCGGAGGTGGAAGTTG
Source organism: Candidatus Latescibacterota bacterium (assembly GCA_022706085.1). GTDB lineage: Bacteria > Latescibacterota > MWCZ01 > MWCZ01 > MWCZ01 > MWCZ01. Next base: position 88,747 of record JAKJDF010000005.1, read on the forward strand.
TTCCTCAACGGCGTAACTGTTTGAACTGCGTTACCAAGCGGCGTATTCGGGTACACCCGGAGCCCGTAGTGGATATTGATCATGTCGGGCCCGGAAGCTTTCATAAGTCCCAGAGTCCGTTCTATCGATTTGCGGGACTCGCCGGGTCCGCCAATCTGAACCTCGCTGATAACGACGATCCCGTATCGTCTGCAGGATTCGATCGCGGTGAGGATGTCTTCCGGAGTATGCGTGTGCTTCATCCGTCGGAGCTGATCCGCGTCGCCGGAATCGGTGTAAAGTTCGACACCCTGGCACCCCGCCGCTTCCATAGCTTCTGCGAGTTCGGCATCCAGGCCCTTCGGCGTACACGTGGCGTACCACCGCACCCGATCCCTGAGTTTCCGCTCAGCCATCGCGCGGCAGACCTCCAGCGCGTGCTCGCGCGGGTCGTTGAATCGCGTGTCATCAGCATAAAGGCTGTAAATGCCCCGGGTGGCCAGCCGCTCTACTTCCTCCGCAACATGCTCCGCCGGACGGAGCCTGACGCTGTTACCTCGCGTTATCGGGTCAGTGGAATAGACTTCATTGTGCGCGCAGCCTCTCTTGGTCTCAAACCGGGTTACTCCGCTTTCATTGAAATATCGAACGTTGTCGATGAGCCTTCGTTCTGCAAGCCATTCCCCGTCTACGCGCGCCGTCTTGATCGGATTCCGCCGGAACGCTTTCCCCTCGATCCACCCCACGTTCGGAACACCAACGTACCCATCGCCGGATTCGATCGCTTCGAGAAGCGTGGGAAGCGCGGCTTCCGGGTCATTCGCGATCCCAAAATCCGCCCTGCAGAATCGCAGTATGGCTTCCGGCACGAGAGAATACGCCCCACCGATCACTCCAATAGGCGCTTTTGTCTTGCTCCGGAGATATTCGATCAGAGTTCGGGACTTCGGAAGGAAAAACGTCTGGCTGTTGTACAAACCGTCGTCAAGGTGGCGAATCAGTATCAGAACGGCCAGAAGATCGCGCTTCGATACTGCCTGGTTCGTCGCGGCGTACCAATCACTCTCGAACGCAAGATCGAGAAGCTCGGGTTCGTACCCTGCGTGGCGCAACGTCGCCGCAAGGTAATCAAGCCCGAGGGGGGCAATGAGGGGTTTTTCGCGGTCGGGATTTATCAGAACAACTGTTCGTGAAGCCACAGCAGTCCTCCTGCAAGACTACTTGAATTCCCCTCGCCTTCTCATATCCTCGTGAGTTACGCGCTGATAACGAAGACAATTACTGGGAGGGGAGATGGAATCCGAAGCGATACGCATGCTCCGAGTGTGGCAAAAGGCGGCAAACCGCAGCTTTTTGTTCGCATAACCGCGCGTCCGGCCTCTGATTGGAGGCAGACGCAATCCGAAGGAGTTAAACCTTCAAACTTGGTATTAAAGAAGATAACACATTGGGCAATTGATTGACAAAACCGTGATTTAAAATACTGATAATAAGCGGGTTAGTCGCTTTCAGTCGGGATATCATCCAGCGGGAACGGAATGGGAGGGGAGAACGCGAGCTTCAAAGCGGCGGCACCTTGAGATCGCCCCGTTGAAGCAGATACCGAGCGTACGGCTCCAGGAGAGGATCGCCGACAACCGCATGCAACGCCCTTCGCTTGTCTACTGCCTGGCTGAACGACACGACAAACAGCGCCTTACGCATTGCTACCCAGAATGCCCTCGCAGAACGAGCGAGAAAACGCACACCGATCGCCGCCAGCGCAACTCCCACCAGCACAAACAAAGTCATGAGAATCGCCGCTGCGCTCGCCAGCACAGAACCCCGCCCATGCATTCCGGCATAGCCGACCACAATCATCAAGCCGGCGATGGTGATACACCAGCCGGCCACCACAAACTGCCCGATGCCGCTCACCAGAGTCCACAGCGCACCTTCGTCCGGTTTGGGATCGAACCTCGCCAAGAAAGGTTCATCTGCTTTTCTGGTTTCCGATTCGAGGTCTGCGCTCACGTTCCTCTCCATTCCGGTTGCTACGACAGATAAAGGGCCCGGGGCTGGGCGCAGCTGTCGTTCAGAATATAGCTTAATTACGGGCTCCGTCAGCGCCACGGAAGGAAGCCTTGGCTGCAACCGGCTCCGCCGGATGCGATGTTTTCGCCGTTCGCCAGCGGGTCAGTGCACGGAAGGATACGTTACAGGATGGAAAGAACAGGGGAAGGGGTTTGCGCACCAAAAGGATTCTCCGCCACGGGTGTGGCCTGCGGTTTGAAAGCACACGGGCGCCGGGATCTCGCACTCATCGTGAGCAAAAGAGAATCCTCTGCCGCGGCGCTTTTCACCACAAATCTTGTGTGTGGAGCACCCATCTCGGTGTCGAGACAGCACATAACCGGCGGGGTGGCGCGTGCGATCGTGGTCAACGCCGGATGCGCGAACGCGTGCACCGGAGCGCGCGGCGTGGCGGATGCGGAGAGAATGTGTTCGCTTGTGGCCTTCGGCCTCAACTGCCCCCCACAGCAGGTGCTTGTTGCGTCGACGGGAGTGATCGGCAGACCACTTCCCATGGACAGGATCGAACGGGGGATCGAAGCCGCATTGGCTGAGGTATCGAAGGATGGGGGTGCAGCGGCTGCCGATGCCATCATTACAACCGACACTTTTCCGAAAACAGTGAAGCGCGTTCTGTCCGTCGGCGGGCATACAGTAACCATAGGTGGCATGGCCAAAGGCGCGGGAATGATTGCCCCCAGGCTCGCAACGATGCTTGCGTTCATTACGACGGACGCCCTGCTCGCCCCCGAAGATGCCCGAGCGCTGTTGCGGAACGCCGCGGAGACCTCTTTCAACCGACTGACCATCGACGGGGACACGTCCACGAGCGATATGCTCACCCTGCTGGCCAACGGCGAATCCGGCGCGCCCGCGTTGAAACCCGGAACCGATGGCTACGCAAGATTTGCGGAACAGCTGACCGATGCCTGCCGGGAACTTGCGAAAATGATCGCACGAGACGGAGAAGGCGCGACCAAGTTCATCACGGTTCATGTCTCGGGAGCTCCCTCAAACGAAGATGCGCACCTTGCCGCGCGTACGGTTGCGGAATCCCCGCTCGTTAAGACCGCATTTTTCGGCGGAGACCCGAACTGGGGTCGGATTGCTGCTGCGCTGGGACGTTCGGGCGTGTTTTTTGACCCTGGGAGGCTTACGATTCGCGTTGACGACCTGCTGCTGTTTGAAAACGGGATGCCAGCGGCGTTTCCCCTCGCGGCTGCGGAGGAGAAATTCCGGGAAAAGGTTATCGCAATTCACGCAGACCTTGGAAACGGCAACGGAGAGGCCGAGGTATACACGTGCGATCTTTCCTACGAATACGTGAGGATAAACGCCGAATACACCACCTGAGCACTTCACAGACCCGAACCCGCAGCGCCCTTCCCACATTGGGGGCCCGGCGCATTGTCCATAGATTATGGTAGGTGGTGCGCGAACCACACGTGTGTTTGGTTTTCCGCTGTTCATGCAGCATTCTCGAAGGAGCTGATTTCATGAGCGAAAAAATCGTTCGAGCGGCAATCATCGGCTACGGGGGCGCGTTCAACATGGGTGCGCACCATACTCGTGAAATGCACGCAACTGGCCGAATGAAGCTTCTCGCCGTCTGTGACATCGATCCCGCACGAACAGAGCAGGCGAAAAAGGACTGGCCCGGCATCCAGACTTTCAACGACGTTGATGAACTGCTTGCCAAAGGCAACTTCGACCTGGCCGTCGTCATCCTTCCACACAACCAGCATGCCCCTGTAGCGGTGAAGTGCTCCAACGCGGGCAAGCATGTGATCGTCGAAAAGCCGATGTGCCTGACCGTCAAGGAAGCCAATGACATGATCAACGCCGCGAAGAAGGCGCGGCGGATGTTGACCGTGTACCACAACCGGCGACATGACGGCGATTTCCTTACGCTGAAGAGCCTGGTACAGCGCGGTGTCATAGGCAAAGTATTCAGCGTGGAAATGGGAGGAATGGGGTGGGGACACCCCGGCACCTGGTGGCGTTCCAAAAAGGACATCTCTGGAGGAGCATTCTACGATTGGGGCGCTCATTTCCTCGACTGGCTGCTCCAGATTGTTCCGAACAAAATCGAAAATGTCACGGGATTTTTCCAGCAGGACCTCGTGTGGAAAGACGTAACCAACGAGGACCACGTCCACGCAGTAATCCGTTTTGACGAGAATGTCGTTGCGGACGTACAGATGTCGCACATAGCCCGCGTGGGAAGACCGAGGTGGAAACTTCTCGGAAGCAAAGGTGCAATCGTGAGCGAGAAGGGCGGTTTCCGCGTCTATGGCGAGTTCGACGGCGTGCTCGCGGAAGGCTTCGTAAGCGATCAGCCAGGTACCCACCCCAAGTATTACGAGAACATCGCGGCACACATTCTCGATGGCGCCGAACTTGACGTCAAACCTGAGCAGGCGAGGCGCGTGATTGCCATCATGGAAACAGCGGAGATTTCTTCCAAGAGCGGGGTAAGTGAGAAAATGCCGGTCGATTGACCGTGCCTCCACCATAATCAGAAGAGGGCGCATCTGGTGCGCCCTCTTTTGATTCAGCCCCCTATCGTTATTACCGCTACTCGAGAGTTGCCAGCAATTCAGCCATCTTTTCCGCCGCATGCGTTTCGCCAGCGTTCCTGGCGACATCGATGCCCACTCTCAGTACTTTCTTCGCCTCCTCCACCTTGCCCGCCTCAACCGCTGTTTGCCCGCACATGAAGTACGCCGGTACGTACTTGGGGTCGCGCTCAATCAGTTCCGCGAAACGGGCTAACGCATCATCGTAGCGACCCGCCTTGCGGAACTCCATCGCTAGCGAATATCGTGCGAGGCTGTTGCCGGGATCTTTCTCTAGGAACGCCTTGAACGTTTCAATTCGGGATTTCGCCATGGAGGATCCTTTTGCCGACGACCTTCCCCAACATTACATAAGAGATGTTATCAGGACTCTTGTCCGAGACAACCCTCTCAGAAATCCTCGTCCGAGTCCGTCAAAACCAGAAAGTCCTCGTCCGGCGGCACGATGTGCGTGTCTCGTTGAATAACCACAGTACCGCGCTCTTCCTTGTCCTTGCACTTGACACACAGGTTGGCGAAAGGAAGAAACTTCAGCCGCTGTTCACCAATCAGTTCTCCACACCCTTCGCAGATGCCGTATGTTCCGTCTTTCACCTTCAGCAGCGCAAGCCCGATCTGAGAGAGTTCCTTCTTCTGAGTATCATTGAGAGCCATCAAGATATTCATCTCAACGATATTGGAAGCGTCATCGTACGCGTCTGATTCCGTGTCCCCTTTGAATCCGTCAATTTCGGCTTTCTGATCGTCGTAGCCTTTTAGAATCCTCTGCCTGGCCTGATAGAGCCCCGCTTCGAATTCCTTCAGTTTCTCCGGCGGATATCCCACAGTTTCGGATGTTTTGCCGGTATCGTCATTGGGTTTTGCCATCGCGAACGCTCCTCCACGCAGGTTTCTTTGTATATGCCACTATCTTCGCCACAATGCGTGCGGCCGTGAACTCGGATACAACGTTGCCGGGTACGGGAGCCAGTTCCACCAGATCCGCTCCTACTATCGAGCATCCCTTCGTAAGTCTCTTGATAACATGAACCACCTGATCGTATGAAAGCCCCCCCGGTTCGGGTGTTCCTACTCCGGGCATCACACCGGGATCGAGAACATCCACGTCAATAGTCAGATACACATTGCCCCTCAGCTCTCCCAGCACTCTTTCCAGAAGACTTTGATCGCTCCGAATTTCGTGTGCAAAGATTACGCGGACCCTCTGTTGATTTCTGAGCCAATGCATTTCCTCAGACGAGATGCTTCGAACTCCTACGCTCAGAACGTCAGTATGTTCCGCAACACGCTTGATGACAGAAGCGTGGCTCATCCGCGAGCCTTCATACGACTCTCGCAGGTCCGCGTGGGCATCCAGGTGAACAACCGTCAAATGACCGAACTTTTCCAAATGCGCTTCCACCAATGGGGCGGTGATCGCATGCTCACCGCCCAGACTGATGAGAAGGCGGTCCGGGGAAACAACCTCGCGGGCCACGTCCCGGATCCGTTCGCTCATTGCTTCCGCCGCTCCGAGGAGAGGGCTCACACCCGGGAGTGTCAGAATCGGAATATCTGCCAGATCACATAGCGTTTCCTCGTCATACGTCTCAACGTACCGGGAGGCATCCACAATTGCCGCCGGTCCCGAACGCGTCCCTCCGCGATAGGTTGTGGTGCTTTCGTACGGAATGGGAAGGATGCAGACCCGCGCTTCTCCGAGCCCTCCCTCAGGATCGGGAAGACCGAGAAACGTGAACGGGGTGTCCTGCATACTGCCGGGGAAATGGGACAAGTTCATGGGTTCGCGCCTGCGTGAAAGTTGCCCCAAAGCATATCAGATGGCTTCGGCGTTCAAGCAAAAACGTTCGGGAAGATACTGAAGTTCCCTGTTCGAAAGCAAACGGAGGGCACGCCGGATTCGGCGAACCCTCCATCTTTCGGTACCTTGAGGATTCCGTCAGGGAATCAGGACCGCTGCCGCGAGAACGGAAGTCCAGAGCCCGTCTTTGTGACCCATCGCGCTTTGCGTGATACTTCTCGTCGCGACTATCTCATTCTGAATGCGCCACAATTCCCGCTTTTCATCCCAGGATTGATTCACATCAAATTCCGCACCCAGCACGGTTGCGAGCATCTCCGCCGCGAGGTCCTCGGCGTACTCACCTGCCACTTCCTCTGTCTGCCCGAAGCTGTGATGTTCCGAAAGATAACCGTACTTGTTGCGATCCCTGGGAATCGCAAGCCCGATCGTGGCTGCAAGCAGGCGGTGCGGCTCGTTGCTCGCCGCGCGGCTCATCACTGTAAAGACAACCTGTCCGGGATGAAGCTCCGCAAGACCGGTACGCTTGCTTACGAGTTTGCATCGGGGAGGGAAAATACTGGACACGGGTACCAGATTGAACGCTGCCAACCCGGCATCGCGCAACGCCATTTCAAAACTCGTCAGTTGTTCACGATGGCGTCCGACACCTTTGGTAAGCACGATTTTGCTCGGCATGAAGGGATTGATTGTTTGTGTTTTCACTGGTCCATTTCCCGTGGAGAAAAGGGCTCCGTCATGGTGGAGCCCGGACACCGCTCCCGAAGAACGATGCTGACGCACGTTCCTATACAACGATGCTTACGAGACGCCCGGGTACAACGATGATTTTCCGCGGTTCCTTTCCGGCGAGGTACCGCTGGACGTTCGGTTGCGCAAGGGCCTCCGCGCGTGCGGTTTCGTCGGAGGAGTCCGCTTCCAGCTCAACGGTTCCACGGACTTTCCCATTCACCTGCACAGCGATCGTCATTTTCTCGGCAGACGCCAGACCTTCATCGAAAGAAGGCCAGACTGCCGTATCGAACACGCTGTTCTGCTTTCCAACGAGTTTCCAGAGCTCTTCCGCCATGTGCGGCGCGAATGGAGCAAGCAGCACGATGAACGCGTTCCGCGTGTCCGAGTCGAGCTTCCCGTCGCCGCCTTCCGGGTCAAGTGCGAAATTCACGAACTCCATCATGCGGCTTATGGTGGTGTTGAATTTGAACGATTCGAGTCCTTCCGTCACCTGTTTCACCAGTCTGTGGCGCGCCCGAAGCAGCCGTTCCGGATTTGCTGAGGGCTCCAGATTCGACGTGATCAGCCCCCACGCACGGTGCAGGAAGCGGCTGATACCCTCTATTCCGTTGTCATTCCATTCCGCATCCTGTTCTGGAGGACCCACAAAGAGCTCGTACATGCGGACCGCATCGGTGCCATATTTCTCCACAAGGCCGTCGGGGCTTACGATGTTGCCTTTGGATTTCGACATCTTTTCGACGCGCCCGGTTTTCTCACTCTTGCGGCAGATCATCCCCTGGTTAAACAATCTCGTGAACGGCTCATCGAAAGAAATAACTCCGTCATCAAACAAGACTTTCGTGAAGAACCGTGCATAAAGCAGGTGAAGAATTGCGTGCTCGACCCCTCCCACATACATGTCCACCGGCAACCATTTGTCCACTTTCTCGCGGTCGAATGCCGCCGCCGTGTCGTCGGGGCTCGCATAACGGAGAAAGTACCAGGACGAACCCGCCCATTGGGGCATCGTATCTGTTTCTCGCTTCGCAGGGCCGCCGCACACGGGGCAGACCGTGTTCACCCACTCCGTAATGCTGGCCAAAGGCGATTCGCCCGTGCCGGTAGGTTCATACGATTCCACCTCCGGCAGAAGAACCGGAAGCTGCTCTTCCGGCACCGGCTGCTCACCGCACTTCTCGCAATACACAATCGGGATCGGTTCCCCCCAGTATCGTTGACGTGAGAACAGCCAGTCGCGCAACCGGTAACTCACGGTTGCTTCGGCTTTGCCCTGCCGGGTCAGCATCTCAACGATTCCCCTGCCTCCGGTCTGTGAATCCAGTCCATCGAACCCTTTGGACTGGATCATTGTCCCTTCGCCAGTGTACGCAGCCTGAATTCTTCCGTTCGCATCGCGCGCGGTCTCATGGTGATATACAACCTCTACGACGGGGAGGTTGAATGTGCGCGCGAATTCAAAATCCCGCTCGTCGTGTGCGGGAACCGCCATGATTGCGCCCGTCCCGTATCCCATCAGCACGTAGTCCGATATCCAGATGGGTATGCGATTTCCGTTGGCGGGGTTGATGGCAACCGAGCCCAGCGGCACACCCGTTTTGGGACGGGTTGCGGCGGTGCGATCCACGTCTCGAACGTTTCGAGCCTGTTCCCGATATGCTTCCACTTCCTTGCGACGGGCCGCCATCGTCAGAGCAGGAACAAGTGGATGCTCCGGTGCCAGTACCATATACGTGGCTCCGAAAAGAGTGTCGGGACGAGTGGTAAACACATCGATCGGATAGGTTGTCTGGTTACCGGGATGGACGGCCGTGAATGTAATCCGCGCTCCTTCGGACCGCCCGATCCAGTTGGCCTGCATCGTCTTGACGCGTTCCGGCCAGTCCAGACGCTCCAGATCTCGCAGAAGCCGTTCCGCGTACGCCGTTATCCGCAAATACCACTGCACGAGGTCCCGTTTGACGACAGCGGTGCCGCACCGCTCACACCCTCCGGCCACGACCTCTTCGTTGGCAAGGCCGACTCGGCAGCTCGGACACCAGTTGACCGGGGCCGTGCTCCTGTATGCCAATCCACGCTTGTACATCCGGAGGAATATCCATTGCGTCCACCGGTAATACTCAGGATCACACGTAGAGATCTCGCGGGACCAGTCGTACATGGCACCTATGATTTTCAGCTGGCGCTTCATATTCGCGATGTTCCGCGCGGTGCTTATCCGCGGGTGAATCTTGTGTTTGATCGCGAAGTTCTCTGCGGGAAGACCAAACGCATCCCACCCCATGGGATGAAGGACCTGATACCCTCGGAGCCTTTGGTACCGTGACCATACATCACTGAGCACGTAGTTGCGCCAATGCCCGACGTGCAATCCTTCGCCAGAGGGATACGGGAACATATCGAGGCAGTAGTACTTCGCGCGTGGGGAATCGTCTTTTGCCTCGTTGACCCTGTTCTCTTCCCACCACGCTCGCCACTGCGGTTCCAGCGTGCGGAAATCATAGGGAATCATGCGAAATGCCTTCTTCAAAATCGCTCTTCTTGGTTCTTCGTTGTGTCAGGGCGTAACTCGTTGCATCAACCGCGGAAATGGTATCGTTTCCCTCACGTGCGGCAATCCGCAGATCCAACCGAGTGTTCGTTCCACACCCAGTCCGAATCCTGCGTGCGGCACCGTTCCATAGCGCCGCAAATCGAGATACCAGCCAAACGCCTCTTCGGAAAGCCCGTGAGTGCGGATTTTCTTGAGGAGCGTATCATAGTCGTCTTCGCGCTGCCCGCCACCGATAATCTCCCCGTACCCCTCCGGCGCCAGTACGTCGACGCAAAGAGCACACTTCAGGTCATCCGGATCCGTTTTCATGTAAAATGCTTTGCACTCCGCAGGATAGCGGTGGATCATCACCGGCCGGTCGAACTGGTTTGCAAGCACCGTCTCCTCATCGCCGCCGAAGTCTTCCCCCCAGCGCACGGGCATCCCTGCCTGTTGCAGGCGTTCTACAGCCTCCGTGTAACTGATTCGAGCGAAGGGCTTCTGCACCCGTTCCAGCGCGGCAATATCGCGCTCCAGCGCGGCGAGTTCCTTCCTCCGGTTCGCGACGACCCCTTGCACGATGGACACCAGAAAGTCCTCTGCCAGGTCCATATCCTCGTCAAGCCCTATGTGCGCCACTTCTGGTTCCACCATCCAGAACTCGGTGAGATGCCGGCGCGTCTTTGACTTCTCCGCGCGAAAGGTCGGTCCGAAGCAGTATACGCGCCCGAAAGCCGCCGCTCCGGCCTCCATATAAAGCTGCCCGGACTGCGTGAGGTACGCCTTACTCCCATCAACGTAGTCTGTCTCAAAAAGAGTCGTCGTTCCTTCGCAAGCGGACGGCGTGAATATCGGGGCATCCAACAACAGAAAACCGTTTGCGTCGAAATACGCGCGAATCTGTCTGATCAGTTCCGCCCTGATCCGCAAAATCGCCTGCTGCCGCGAGGACCTGAGCCACAGGTGACGGTGATCCATCAGGAAAGCAGTGCCGTGTTCTTTCGGCGAAATCGGGTAGTCCACGTCGGGTATGTGAGTGGCCTTGAGATCGACCACGTCCATCTCAAAGCCGATGGGAGAGCGCGCATCTACCCGTATCTTCCCTCGCACAACCAGCGAGGACTCCTGTTTGAGGGCCGCCGCGGTTTCGAAGACCTCCGGCGTAACGTTCCCTTTGAACACCACGCACTGCATGACGCCGGTACCGTCACGCACCTGAAGGAAATGCAGTTTGCCCGACGACCGCATATTGTACAACCACCCCTTAAGGACGATCTCTTGTCCTTCGTACCGGGCAATGTTTTCGATGGTTGGCCGCTCATTCCACATAGGTCTGCTCCGCGGCATCAGATATGACGTTTGTCTTTCCCGACATGCGTACACGCGTACCCTGCGAGAATCGCTGGATAGTCCGCAACCGTGCCCGCTCCAGCCGCTTCAACCACGGTACTCCACACAACCGTGCCTGAAGGTGTGCTGCGGTGTCCATGCGGTACACCGGCCACCGCGGCAGGAGCAACGGAGAATGCCGTTCTTCCACCAGAGACGGTTCCATAGTCACACCACGGCGAAAACCGATCGCCTGCGCCATCTCTGCCAGCGCTTTTGATGCTTCACCAAACGGGTACGCCAGGCTTGTTGCAACTACGCCCAGTTCCTGTTGTATCACCGAAAGAGCGCACCGCAATTCTTGCCTCGCGGCGGCAATCGGTTTGTCAGTAAGCGCGGTATGGGTGTGACCGTGTATGCCGATCTCCCACCCGGCTGCCGCGACATCCCGCAGCCCTTCCCAGTCAAGATGTCTGTGCCCGCGCCACGCGCCGACATCCCACGAAGCCTCTTTCCCGACGTAGCCGGTCGGCACAAACACGGTCCCACGCCAGCCATGGCGCTCACACACGGTTACGATGTCCAGAAGACTCGTGTATGCATCGTCTACTGTGATGCAGAACGTGCCGTCATCCGCTCCCTGGATCATTTCGTCCACCCGAACGGCACGCCAGCCAAGATCCGACAGAACCCTGCAATGTTCGCGCAACCGTCGCCTGGGAAGCGTCGTGGCGCTCGGTTCGAACCCATCTTCCACGGCGTGGTACGCGAAGATGTGCTGCGCCATCGAGGCCGCCTACGTGCCCGTGTGCCCGAACCCACCGGAGGCACGTCCGGTCGGTGGAAGTTCCTCGACTTCGCACCAGTCCGCGCGGACAACTGGCGCAATCACCAGCTGTGCGATTCGGGCACCAGGTGAAATTTCAACTGCCTCCGGGCCGATGTTCGTGATGAGGATCTGTATTTCCCCGCGATAATCGCTGTCAATTGTCCCCGGGCTGTTGGGAATGATCAACGGCAAACGGCTCGCCAGCCCGCTTCTGAGGCGAACCTGACCCTCGTACCCCTCCGGAATGGCAATCGCAATTCCGGAAGGCACCCTGACGGTCCCCCTTGAAGGAACCGTCAATGGGGATTCCAGAGCTGCCACCAAGTCCATTCCGACTGCGCCATCCGTCTGGTACGCGGGCAGAGGAAACCTCTTTCCGTGTGGAAGACGGACGATGCGGATCGGAAGCCGCTCAACCATTCTAGCGCCCGCGCCCGTGGGAATGCCCCGATTGCGAACTCCGCGGCGGGCGCTCGCGCTCCTTCGACGGATCGTAATCGGGCAACAACCGTTTATGGCTCAGGCGAACCTTCCCCGTCTGATTGTCAACCTCGATGATTTTGACCTGCACGGGATCGCCGACTTTGATCTCGTCTTCCACCTTCTCGAGCCGACGGTTCGCGATTTCGGAAATGTGCAGCAGGCCTTCTTTGCCGGGCAGATATTCGACCACCGCGCCGAAATCGAGAATGCTCTTTACGACACCGTCAAACACCTCGCCAACCACCGGTTTCCGTACGATCCCGTTGATCCTTCGAACTGCTGCCTGGCCGCTTTCCCCGTCGAGGGACGAGACCCGCACCGTGCCGTCGTCATCGATTTCAATAGTCGCGCCGGTAAGCTCCTGAATTTCACGAACCGTTTTCCCTCCGGGGCCGATGATCGAACCTATCTGTGAAGGATCCACTTTCACCACGAGTATACGCGGAGCAAACCGGGAGAGCTCGGGTTTTGGTTCCGCAATCGCTTGCTTCATGAGACCCAACACATGCAGACGCCCTTCTCTTGCGCGTTCCAGCGCCAGTCTCATGGTCTCCATCGGAATGCCGCCGACTTTGATATCCATCTGGAAGGCGGTGATGCCCTGCTCCGTCCCGGCGATTTTCAGGTCCATGTCGCCGTTCGCGTCTTCAACTCCGAGCAGATCGGTCAGAATTGCAAAACGTTCACCCTCGGAAACCAACCCGCAGTTCACCCCGGCGACCGCGCATTTGATCGGGACACCTGCGTCCATGAGCGCCAGACTCGCGGCACAGACCGTCGCCATGGAGGAGGACCCGTTCGATTCGAGAATATCACTGACGATACGAATCGTGTACGGAAAACTCTCACTTGCGGGAATGACGGGCTCGATGGCTCGTTCGGCGAGGAATCCATGCCCAATTTCGCGTCTTCCCGGCCCGGACATGCGTTTCACTTCACCGGTTGCGAAGGGCGGGAAGTTATAATCGAGCATGTACGTTTTGAAGGACTTCCCTTCAAGGGAATCGACCAGCCGTTCGTCCATCTTTGTCCCGAGTGTTACGGACGCGAGAGCCTGCGTCTGACCGCGAGTGAACAGCGCGGAACCGTGAGCACGCGGCAGGACGCCGATTTCTGAAGTGATTTCCCTTACCTCGTCGATGGTCCGGCCGTCGATTCGCCGACCTTCGTTCAAGATCATGTTCCGCATTTCCCGTTTGGCGATTTTCTCCAGGACCGATGCGATTCCCTTTTCCTGACCTGGAAATTCCTCCGCGAGCGCGGCGTTTACTTCCTTGGTGATCGCAGCCTGCGCTTCTTCCCGCGCAACTTTGTCGGCGATCCTCAGGCTCTCGCAGATGCGCGCTACAGAGAGCTCTTCCACTCGCGCCACCAGCCGTTCGTCCAGAGGAGTATCGACGGGGACGACTTTCGGTTTGCCGATCTCATCCACGATCTTCTGCTGGAATGCACAAAGCTCCTTGATGTGGCCGTGGGCGAACTCCATCAGATCGAGCAACGCTGCTTCGGGCAATTCGTGCGTTTCGCCTTCGATATTGATGACTGATTCCGCATTGCCCGCGACAACGACGTCTGCGTCCGACTCCTCCAACTGCGCATAAGTGGGAAGAACTATTTTGTTGCCCTCCTGGTCTCGCGCAACCCGAACCGTCGCGTATGGACCCGCAAACGGGATGGAGGAAATGCTGAGAGCCAGAGAAGCGCCGATACAGGCGATAATATCGGGGTCATTTTCCTGATCGTGGGAAAGCACCGACACAATCACCTGTATCTCGTTTTTCAGGTTTTTCGGAAACAGCGGGCGAATCTGGTGGTCAATGAGCCGCGCGGACAGTGTCTCCTGATCAGACGGCCTTCCTTCACGTTTGAAGATGCTCCCCGGTATTTTGCCCGCGGCGTACCCCTTCTCGCGGTACTCCACCGTCAGGGGGAAAAAACCCAGATCCATCTCCTGCGGAGACATGCAGGCGGTTACCAGGACCATGGAGTCGCCGCAGCGGACAAGGACCGCACCGTCCGCCTGTTTCGCCACACGCCCGTGTTCGACGGTTATCGTGCGATCTCCGACTGTAATGCTGTACTCACGGACCATTCAGGTCCTCCTTCGTGGGAACGCGTGAATTCATCTCGCGACCGACGCCGGCATCAGGGCGCAAGCATGTTCTGGTCTCTCCGCACCCACACGGGTGACGGTGACACGCCTGCGCGTACATCGAAGCCTCAAACGCGACCCCGATTCGTGTCACGTCGGGAGTGATGCCGGGCCGGACATTGCGGCAAACCCCTCACCGCGTGGCTTCCTACCGTGCCGTCGGGGTGAGGCACCATGCCTAACGACGCAAATCGAGCTCTGCGATAAGCTTGCGATAGCTCTCAATATTCGTCCGCTCGAGGTAATTCAGCAATCGGCGGCGCTGGCCGACAAGCTTGAGGAGCCCACGGCGGCCGGCGTGGTCTTTCTCGTGTGTTTTGAAGTGTTCGGTAAGATTGCGAATCCGCTCGGTAAGCAGCGCGATCTGTACTTCCGACGATCCGGTATCAGCCTCGTGATGGCGGTGTTGAGCCATGACTTCTGCGATACGCTCTTTGGAAACAGGCACCTGAATCTCCTTTCTCACCGGATGCGGAGTCTCGTTGCTCCGCACCACACAGCCTCCGGTGTCTGGAGGCAGGGCGAAACGTTTTGTCCCATCCCGCTGGCGGCGTTTCCGCTTCACAGGGAGGGGTACACCAGCACCGGCCGAAAGACGCCGGCGCATGTTTTTCCTATGCCCAGCAATTCGCGTTCCCGCGAAAACACCACCGAAATGCCCTCAACGTCACCCAATCGGAAAATCGGCGCCCCGTTAAGGAAACGTCGTTCATCTTGCCCCTCAACGATCGTTGTGCGCCCGATCGCCTTTTCCAGCGCGGGACCCGGTGGCGCGATGATGTGCTCCCATGCACCTGACGCCGCGAACTGCTCAATCTGCTCAAAAGACAGACATTCTGCAATATCAAATACGCCTGATTTTGTCCTCCGCAACGAACGCACATGTGCCGCGCTGCCAATCGCCTTTCCCCAGTCCCGCGCCAGCGCGCGGATATAGGTCCCGCTGCTGCATGACACCTTCACACGGAGGTCCGGGGGTACCCATTCCAGGATTTCGATCTCCGAAATCGTGACCTTCCGCGGGGCCAGTTCCATGGCCTGCCCGCGGCGCGCTCGCCGGTAGGCCCGCACCCCACCTGACCGAATTGCGCTGAAGGCCGGTGGCACCTGGTCGATTTCACCGACAAAGCTGTTCTTCGAGGCGTCGATACCTTCAAAATCCAGTGCGGGAACGTCCGTGGTCTCGATCACCTCGCCCGCTGCGTCGTCTGTTGCTGTCGCTGTCCCAAAGCGGAACGTGGCTTCGTACACCTTCGTTCCGCCACCCAGAAACCCTGCCAGTCGAGTCGCGCGCCCGACCAGCAGCACCAGCACACCCGTAGCCGCCGGGTCCAATGTGCCTCCATGGCCGATGTGACGGGTGCGCGAGATTCTTCTCAGGTGCGCCACTGCACCGTGCGACGTGCCGCCGGCGGGTTTGTCGAGCAGGACAATCCCGTC
Organism: Candidatus Latescibacterota bacterium; assembly: GCA_022706085.1. GTDB lineage: Bacteria > Latescibacterota > MWCZ01 > MWCZ01 > MWCZ01 > MWCZ01. Next base: position 104,659 of record JAKJDF010000005.1, read on the forward strand.
CAGAGCCCGCTCGCTACACATCTGAACCCGGCGCCTCCGGCGGCAGTTTGCGCTTGTCCTCCGTTCGCACCTTCTCGATAAGGCTGCTCAGATGGATGCCGTCTTCGATGGAACGGTCTATCTGAAACCTCAGCTCGGGAACATGCCGCAATCCGATGCGCTTTCCGAGTTCCGTTCGCACGAACCCGGTCGCACTGGCGAGGCCTTTGAGAGTATCGCCTTCCCTGCGCCCTTCGACGGTTAACTCCGCGAAGAAGATGCGCGCGAAGGAAAGATCATCGGAGACTTTCACCCTTGTGATGGTAATCGGGCCTACCCGCGGGTCACTTACGCGGAGTCGAATTATATCCGCAAGCTCACGCCGGATCTGATCAGCAACCTGTTCCGCCCGAAAAGGCATAATACACCGTTCGTCAAATCAACTGCTAGTGGACGACCACCGGCGCGTCCAACAACGATAACCGCACGTCGTGTTCCACGAACCGTATCACCTGTTCGAGGACATGGCGCGCGGACTGGGCGTCAACGGCGACGACCGAAACCCCGATGGTTGCCCGCTGCCACAGGTCCTGGTGGTCAACTTCCGCAACCGAGACATTGAAATGGGACCGTATTCGGTCCTTGAGACTCCTGATCACCTGACGTTTGTCTTTGAGCGAGCCGCTGTCGCGAACCAGGCACCCGATACATACACTGGCGACTACCATCGGTCTCCCCGCTCACCCTGCGACGGACTCCAGGGTGCGGGCCTCTTCAATTATGGTGTACGCTTCTATGATGTCGCCCACTTTGATGTCGTTGAAGTTCTCAATCGAGATACCGCATTCGTACCCTGAAGGGACCTCCCGGACATCTTCTTTGACACGCCGGAGTGTAGCGATCTTCCCGTTGTACGCCTCGGCACCATCCCGCATGATTCGCACGCGTGCGCCCCGCGTCATGACGCCGCTCCGGACCATGCAACCCGCAACGTTGCCCACACGCGGCACTTTGAACACCTGCCTGATCTCTGCGGTCCCCGTAACCTGCTCAGTAATCTTGGCATCCAGAAGGCCCGCGAGAGAGGCTTTGACCTCCTCAATCGCCTCGTAAATGACCTGATAGAGACGTATTTCCACCTGTTCCTGAGCGGCAAGTTCTCTTGCCCGTGCATCCGGGCGAACATGGAACCCGATGATGATCGCGTTCGAGGCAGAAGCGAGCAGCACATCGCTTTCACTTATTGCGCCGACGCCGCGGTGAATCACCTGAATGGCCACTTCCGCGTTGGACAACCGTGCCAGTTCGTCGCTCAGCGCCTCCACGGAACCGTCCACGTCGCCTTTGACGATGACCGGCAGGAGCCGCAGCTCGCCTTCGCTGATCCGCCGCTTCAAGTCCGTCAATGAGACTTTCTTGATCCGGCTGTAGTCCTGCTCCCGCTTGATCTGCTGCCGGTACTGCGCGATTTCACGCGCTTCGCGTTCACTCTCGTAGACCGCGAACTTATCGCCCGCCATGGGAACGTCGTCAAAACCCAGAACCTGCACCGGCCTGCTGGGACCCGCATCTTTGATCGGATTTCCGCGCTCGTCAAGCAGTGCGCGCACCCGACCTGCCTGCATTCCTGCAAGGAACGCATCCCCTACGCGCAATGTGCCATTCTGAACGAGTACAGTGGCAACGGGCCCACGCCCCTTGTCAAGCCGTGCTTCGATCACAACACCGCGGGCAGGCCTGTTGGGGTTCGCTTTCAATTCCATGAGCTCGGTCTCGAGCGCGAGTCGTTCCAGCAGCGTATCAACCCCTTGCCCGAACTTTGCGGAAATCTCCACCGACTGGACCTGCCCACCGAAGTCCTCAAGAATAACGCCATATTGCGTGAGCTGCTGTTTGATACGCGCCGGGTTGGCCGTCGGAAGGTCGATTTTGTTGATCGCTACGATGATGGGAACCTGCGCCGCACGTGCGTGGTTGATCGCCTCGATCGTTTGAGGCATCACATTGTCATCCGCGGCGACAACTAGAACCACGATATCAGTTACCTGTGCGCCGCGTGAGCGCATTGCGGTGAATGCTTCGTGACCCGGGGTGTCCAGAAACGTCACCCGCCCTTGTGGCGTCTCCACTTCGTACGCACCGATATGCTGGGTGATCCCTCCGGATTCGCCGGCGATGACGTTCGTCCGGCGAATGTAGTCCAGAAGCGAAGTCTTTCCGTGGTCCACATGGCCCATCACCGTGACAACCGGCGGCCGTGGAACAAGGGAATCCGGGCTGTCTTCTTCCTCCTCCGGTTCCTCGATCTCAAGTTCCTGCATCTGCTGGACTTCAAATCCGAACTCATCCGCGATAATCTGGATGGTGTCCATTTCCAGACGCTGGTTCACCGACACCATGAGTCCGAGCTTGAGACAGGTCGCGATGACTTCCGTAGGCTTCACACCCATCAGGTCTGCAAGTTCGCTCACGGAAACGAATTCGCTCACCCGAAGCACGTTCGAATCGTCAGCCTCTTCGGTCTGGCTCGTCTGAGAGTGACGCTCGTACGTCCGTTTCACCCGACCTCGGCCCATCTGCGAAAGCGTGCGGGCGACGCTCGCTTGTATTTCTGACTGAGAGACAGTTGGCTTCTTCCTCCGTTTCCCGCGTCTGCGACGCACCCCCGCGATATCGCCAAGGCCGGAATCGGCAACATCCCCGGTATCGGCAACCGGTTCGATCGCGCCGCTGCCCGGAAGCGGAATAGTCTTGGCTTTCGCCCATTCAGCGAATTCCGGGTCCTCGTTCTCCAGTTCCATTTTGCGGAGACGATCGGCACGGGAGATATCCTCCGCCCCTTCTGATCTTCGGGGCCGCAGCGGCTTCAGAGCAGGGCGCTCCGGGCGTGCGGGCGCTTCCGGGCGCCTCGGCGCTTCAGTTGCGCCCGGCCTCCGCAGAGGCGGGAGAGCAGATGAACCGGCCGGCGGCGGAAACGACCGTTGAGGACGCTGTTGGTCGGGAACACCGGTACGGGACAAGGGCCGCAACGCAGGACGTTCTTTCTGGACGGCCGGCTTTTCTGGTTCCGTCTTTCCCTGCGCGGGTTCCACGGGTTTTGCGGGGACCGGTGTGCTCAACTGCGGTCGGATGGGAGTCGTGTCGACGGGAGGCATGAACACGCGCGAAGGCGGTGGAATCGGAACGGCAGGAGGAGTTGCCGGTTCAACGGGCTTCGGTTCGGCCGCAACGACCGAAACGGTTTCCGTCCCCTCAGGTGCAGCATCGCTGGCAGGTTCCGCAGGGATAACGCCGTCGGGATACTTTTCAAAAACCTTGGTCAGACGATCAAGATCCTCGTCCTCCAGCGGGTCCATGTGCGTTTTCACCTCTATGCCAAGCGAGGCGCAACAGCTCATGAGAACCTGTGAACTGACGTGGAGCTCTTTCGCTACCTGATAAACTCGTTTGTGCTTTCGCAACGCGTACGTTCCTCCCGAAATTCGGAATCCTTACACAGGAAGGGCGACACTAGTCCTACTATGCCAGGCCCGGGGCTTCCGGGCTTGTTTCCGCGATTCCCGACTCATCCGTTGCTGCCGGCCCGTAGGAGGGCTCCGCGACGAACGTTGCCAGATCCATGCCGGTTTCTTCCAGCGGAATCTGAAGCCGTTCCGCATACTCCTGCCGTTTTGCTTCCAGCAAGTCCGTGGCTTCGTCCAGCAACTGGGCCGCCCGTTCTGCCGAAATTCCGGCAATATCGGCGATCTCCACCGCGGAACGTTCCGAGAGCTCCAGAGCGGAGCTTATACCGGCTTCGGTAAGAGCCTGGGCAACAGCCGGTGTTGAACCGGGAAGCTCCGAGACGGGAACACGAAGGAATCCGTCGCGCTCTTTCTTCTTCGCGTACTGCTCTTCCGTCATGATCTCGACGCGCCAACCCGTGAGCTGCGCCGCGAGACGTGCGTTCTGGCCGCCACGACCGATCGCGATGGAGAGCTGATCCTCGTCAACGATCGCAATCATCGTCTGGCGGTCCTGGTCCACTTCGACGCGCTGAATCTCCGCTGGAGCGAGAGAGCGCTGGAAAAACACAACGGGATCCGGGGACCATTCGATGATGTCAACACGCTCGTTGTTCAATTCGCGGACCACCTGCTGGATCCGCATGCCTTTCTGACCTATGCAGGCGCCCACCGGATCCACACGGTCATCGCGACTGGCGACTGCCACCTTGGCGCGGCTTCCCGGATCACGAGCAACAGCGATCACCTCGACGGTGCCGTCGTACACTTCCGGGACTTCCATCTGGAACAGACGTTCCAGGAAGCCGGGATGGGTGCGGGAAAGAATCACCTGCGGCCCCTTCGTGTCCTTCAGAACGTCCTTCACGTAAGCACGGACCGTGTCCTTCTGGCGATAGCGATCACGGGGTATCTGCTCGGATACGGGCAGGATTCCTTCCGCACGGCCCAGATCTACGATCACGTCGCCACGAAGCACCTGCTGCGCAGTCCCTATCCGGATATCGCTGATGGCTTCGCGGAATGTCTCGTACACCCGTTGTCGCTCAGCTTCGCGCACCTTCTGGATGAGCATCTGCTTCGCGGACTGAATAGCCATCCTTCCGAATGCGGTGAAGGGAATAGGCTGTGCTACTCCTTCGCCAATCGCAGCTTCGGGATCTATCTTCTTCGCGTCAGCCAGCGAAATCTCGATGGCGGGGTCCTCGACCTTTTCCACTACTGCTTTGTGCGCCCAGATGACTATTTCGCCCGTGTTCTGATCCACTTCCACGTCGATATTGTCGGAAAGACCGAATTTCTTCTTCGCCGCCGAAAGCAGCCCCTCCTCCAACGTATCGATGACTAGGTCCATCGTAACGTTCTTTTCGCGGGCCACCTGGCGTAGTGCTTCGAGCACATCGTCGCGATTCATCTGCGTGTTGTTCTCCGTGCCATTTTGCCTCTCGGAGTCGTGTTTCCAATGACAAAAAGAATTTTCGCGTTGCGTAGTTCCGCGAACGGAACGGCAACGCAGCCTGAAAGGTCTCCCGCCTCGGGGAGGATCCCGCTTTCTGACAGGATCAGCGTATCTTCAGAACAGGAAACCACTTTCCCTGTCAACGTATCGGTTCCCGCGTCGGATTGGCGTTCGACCTGAACCCACCTGTTGACGACCCGCGAGAAGTCCTTCACCGTGCGAAGGGGACGATCGGGACCCGGGGAAGTGATTTCGAGGGCAAAATCCCGCGGCGCGGCCATCCGCGCTTCCCACTCGAGATCAAACTCGCGGCTCAGGCGGGCGCAGGTGTCCGCCCCTACACCACCTTCCTGATCCACTACCAGCCTGACGGACCGTGATCTTCCAGCACCAAGCCACCTGATTTCCAGAACTTCCACACCCATGGGGCCGGCAATTGCGGTCACAACGTTCTGGACGGAATCTCTTTCCTCTTGTTGCACAAGGCGCCCCGATATGAAAAGAGTGAGCGCGCGCCCACTCATAAATCATATGAAGGTACGCATTTTCGCGGCCGAACGCAACGACGCGTGCGTGTGCAGTCCTACCAACCGCTGAGGAACCCGTCGATCACCTGGCGAGCGACTTCCTGAACTGCCGCGGCATAGGCCGCATCCCTGGCCGCAACCCCCGCCGTCGCGTCGTACTGGCCCAGCCCCTGGATTCCTTCCCGTTCCCACAGATTTCTGCGCCGAACGCGATCCCACACCGACGCGTCCACCAGAACGGTCACACGGTAACGGCTCACCTGCGTCCCGGAAAAGGTGAGCGGCTCCTCGCTTACGCGCGCGACGCGCCCCCGCACTACTGCGTCAGCACCGGAAAACGGAGCGTAACGAACCTGCGACCTGGTAACCAGTTGATCCGAGATGGCTCGCGAAAGACGCTCCTCCACACCGGCTTCTGTCGTCGAGTTCTCGAAAAACTCCACACCAACCGTTCTTACGTGCGAGGGTAACCCCCCTTCAACGGAGTACACACCACACCCCGTCGTGGTCAGCCCCACGACGATCGCGAAGACAGTGCCGGCTGCTGCGCGCGCGCGCCCACTTCCGGGCAATTCCGTCACACAGCCTCCATCCATTTTTTGAGCGCCGCCGAGTAAGGAGGACGGGCAATACCGAACTCTGTGACAATCCCGGAAATCAGTTCGGCGGGAGTGACGTCGAACGCTGGGTTGAACACCTGCGCCGATTCGGGAACGGTATTCGGCCCGAACCCGCGCCTGACCTCGTTTTCGTTCCGCAGTTCGATGGGGATCCCGGAGCCATCCGGTATGGAGATGTCAACGGTGGACATGGGGGCCACCACGTAGAATGGTACGTTGTGGTGGCGCGCAATGATCGCGAGGCCGTACGTGCCGATTTTGTTCGCCGCGTCCCCGTTTGCGGCGATGCGGTCTGCTCCCACGAACACGCCATCTACGTTCTTCTGCCGCATCACGGCCGCGGCCATGTTGTCGCAGATCACCGTCACGTCGATTCCGGCTTTGGAAAGTTCCCACGCCGTCAGGCGGGCACCCTGCAGGAGAGGCCGGGTTTCATCTGCGAATACCCGAAGCCGCTTCCCGATTTCGGCCGCCGCATAGAACACTCCGAGCGCGGTGCCATACCCCGACGTAGCCAATCCCCCCGCGTTGCAATGAGTGAATACCGTTGCCTCGTCCGGCAGCAACGCGGCGCCATGACGGCCCATCGCCTCACACCGACGAAAGTCGTCAACCTCGATAGCCTGCGCTTCCTTGAGCAAACTTGTTACAAGTTCACCGTCTGCTGATGCGTCGGCAACGGACGCCATGCGATCGAGAGCCCAGAAGAGGTTCACCGCCGTCGGACGCGTTTTCCGCAGGCGCGTGATGGCTGCGGCGACCGCCTCCCGGCGGCGCGAAAGACCCGCGTTCATTGCGGCAATCACAACCCCGTACGCCGCTGCCACACCGATGGCCGGAGCGCCACGGACCTGGAGCGTTTCGATAGCGTTCGCCAGAACCTCGACATCGGTACAGACGAAGTATCGCTCGTCGTTCGGGAGGAGCGTCTGATCAAGCAGTCTGAGTCCGTCGCCCACCCATTCAAGTGTCTGAATCTTCATGCGTTCTGGTGCTCCTGATCGTGCGGATCGGGAAGAAATGAAATGGACCGAAGCCAGCGGTACCGTTCGTCAAGTGCCTCGCGCCTCGCGCCCCTGAGCCGGTTGAATGAGTAATCTTCCACCGCCAGACTTGCGGCAGCCGTTCCGTACGCAAGCGCCCGGCGCAACCCAGAGACGGTGACATCGCCTGTCGCGGCGATGTATCCCAGCATTCCCCCTGCGAAGGAGTCGCCGGCTCCCGTGGGGTCAACCACCGTTTCCAGTGGAAGCGCCGGGAGGACGGCGAACTCGTCTCCCACGGCAAGAAGCACCCCGTGCTCGCCTTTTTTCACTATTACCGCGCGGGGACCCATGTCCAGAATCGAACGGGCGGCAACCGCCAGATTCGTCTTCCCTGTAAGGGCCCTGGCTTCCGAGTCGTTGATAACTACCATGTGGACGCGCTTCAGCACACAGGCCAGGTCGTCCGCCGCATCGCGGATCCACATGTCCATCGTGTCCAGCGCCACCCACTCCGGACCGGCCATCTGGTCAAGCACGTGTAACTGAAGCCGGGGTGCGATGTTTCCGAGAAACACGATTCTGTCGCGGCGGTACCGGTCAGGAATGCGTGGCGCGAAATTCGCAAAGACGTTGAGTTCTGTCGCCAGCGTCCGACGGTTGTTCATGTCCTCTTCGTACACCCCAGTCCACCGGAACGTGTTGCCCTCGGCGGTTTCCAGACCTTCCAGATCCACGCCCCTTTCCTCAAGAAACGCGATCCCGGCACGGTCAAAATCAGTCCCAACAATCCCGACGAGATGAACCGGAGCGAACAGGGACGCCGCGGCAGCACCAAAAAGAGCGGATCCGCCAAGCGCGTTTTCCACTCTGCCGCCAGGTGTTTCCACGTTATCATACGCGACTGAACCCACGATGAGAAGCGAATCAGGCATAGTTGTTTTTCCTTGACGTTCACGCGTACACGCAGAAGCCGCAGGAACTGCCCGGACAGACCTGCGGCTTCCAGGAACACCCCAAATCCGGCTGCCTGCGGCAAGGTCCGCGAGGAGGACTACCGGGGACGCCTCTCGGTGGGCGATGGCTGCCCGCCGACGCCCGCCGGAACCGGCCCGATGTACCCCGCGGAGAACAGGTCGAGCCCGGAAAGCTCCCCGAGATCAAGTTCCTCGATCGGGCGCGCAACTTTGACGCCCAGCGCAGGCCCTTCTTCCTTCGCCTGCCCGAGAACCGTGCGCAACCGGTTGGGGAACGGAAGGCCTCCAAGCATGGTATACAGGCGGGGCATCTGGTCGGGAGGCCCCTGGAAAAGACCGGCGTAAATACCACTGGTATCGGTGAGTTCGCGAATCTGCCTGATCAGGCTCTCGAAGATGTCCGCCGGCGCGCGATCGAGCAGGTCCTGCGGCGCCACAAGGATGATGCCCGCCATTGTCGCGTCTTTGTAATCGAAACCGGAGGCCAGAAGTCCTGAGGAATCCCAGATGCTTCTCAGGCCGTTCGCAAGGCGATCCCTTATCAGCAGGTCGTCATCGGTGAGATCAGCGGCGCCGTAGATGAGCACGCCACGCGAGGCGAACACGCGCCGGAAGTCCTCCCCGTCGAAACCGCGGATCGGCATGTACAGTTCGTTTGTGCTGAGCGTGTTCATCTCGTGCAGCCGCTCCACCGCCGCCTGATTCGCGGAAGAGTAAAATGCGGTCAGGCTTTCACTTCGGTACTGACGCAGAATCTTCTCATTGTCCACGAGTATGATGCTGGCGACGTCCGAATTGCGGAAGAGATTGATGGCATTTACCGCGTTGATTTTCGCGATGCTGCTCTCGTGGTCTTTCGGAAGAGAAGCCAGCGCGGAAATGGGGATATCCAGCCTCGCCAGGATATTCGCGAGCACGGCGATGTTGCTGCCCGTGCCGCCACCAAGGCCAGCGCACAGAAGCAGGTGTTTGCACCCTTCGAGCTGGGTACCCACTGCTTCCACTATGATGTCGCTGCTCGCCTCGAGGCTCCGCTGACCCAGCGCCATGTCCTGTCCGGCCCCGTCACGCCCTTCGTACCCGATATAGATGCGTTTTCTGGGGTCCAGCGAAAGCGCGCGAAGGTCCGTATGTGAAGTGTTCACCGCAACGGCTTTGTACCCGAGCCTCGTGAACTCAACGGCCAGGTTGCCGCCGCATTCGCCCAGTCCGACGATGCCAAGGTCCAAACACTTCTGCCCTTCTGACATCTACTCCTCCTCTTTCACGATCGCGGGTTGTCCGCAGGCGGGAGGTTCCCCGCGCGCAGAGTTTCCCGTGCGCGGGGCGGAACGTCCGGGAAGGGAACGCGCGGCGCATCCGCCCACATTTCCTCCAGACCGTAGAACTTGCGTGCGTCCTCTCGAAAAATATGCACCACCGTGTCCACGAAATCTACGAGCACCCAGTTGAGGGATTCCTCACCCTCAACGTGCCACGGATCCCGGCCAAACGGCACCAGAGCCTCTCGCACCGCATCAAGGATTGCGCGGGCATGGACATCAACGTCCGCACTGCACAACACGAAAAAATCCGCGACGTCGGTAAGCCCTCGCAGATCCATGACTACAACATTCGACGCCTTCTTGCTTCTGACCGCCTCCACAAGAATCCCGACCGTTTCGGGAACGGGGGCGGCATCGCGTGCCGGTTTCCTTCGTGAACGCGCCTTTTTCTGTATCATTCAGCTTCCGGTTGAGGTCCACGCGCGCCCGTTCGGGACGGCATCACCACCCCGTGGACGGATCATTCCACCACGCGTTGTATCCATAGCCGTACCCATACCGGCTGGACGGCATCTGCGAGTAATGAACGGACAACACCATGTTTTCCGTGGGGCGGTACACCAGATCGAGCGCCGGAATCACCAGGCTGGCCTGCTGCGGGCCGTTACGGAATCCGGCGATGCCGAGCGGGTTGTGGAGCAATCCCACGTCCATCCGCAGGGTAAGCGGCGTGGCTATCTGGTACTGGATATGCTGAAGCAACAGGCCTGCCGATGTTGTCGTTCCCCCGCCGCTTGCAATGCCGAACGAGTAGGACCGCCACGTGGTGAGCCTGCTGGAATCGAACAGCCCCTGACGTCTCATCAGACTGACGAGGTCCGCGGTAGGCGCACCGGCTATTGTGGGTCCTCGCTCGCCGGTACCGGTATCAAACGGCCCCGACGCCGGAACTGCTCCCGCGGCGAGAACCAGAAAACCCGCCGTCAGAATCGCTACACTTTTCATCACTGTTGTCCTTCTCTCCGGAGTACGGCACAACCGCCGTACGCCCTTCCTGCTAACGCGCCACAAAGCCAGCCTGTTCCGCAGGAATAACAGGTCACCAAAAGAATAACAATCTCGGCGGCAAACTCAAATACGCCGCACGCGTCGGCCAGGTCCGCAACAACAAACGCCGACCGGCAGAAAGAACGCTCCGCGCGCGAGGGTGCGGGATGACTCCGGCGCGGCCTCCAGACAATGTTGGACGGATGCCGGGTTTCGGCAGGTGACACTGGTGCTGAAAAGGCTTCAGCGGGCAGGCAAAATCCTGAAGTCTGCCCTTTCACATACTGGCTGAGGCAAGGAGCCGTCTTCGTGTCAAGGGTTTCGGCGAAAATGTTTCAATCGGGGTACAGAGTTTTCCTGGGGGAGTGGTCGGTCATCCCGATACAACGAATCGGCGGAGGACGTCGCTTCGTTTCCGCTCCCCGCCGGTTCGCCACTCGATGACCGGCGGGGGGGTCGGAGTGGTCAGATGCCCGCCGGCGGATGGCACAGGCGCGACGGTCTCCGAGTGGCGGACGTGAAGCGGACGCTGTATCGAGGAGCCCGTCGCGCAGGTCGCCCGGCAACCAGAACACGCCGCGTTCCCGCGGGTCCAGACAGGCGGTCACTTCGACAGGCTCAGTGACCGCGTGAAAAGCACCGCGCGTCTTCCTTCCGGCCCCAAAGGACCTACGTGGCCGGCGAATCCTCCGTGGAGTTGCGCCGGGCGCACAAAAAGCAAGGGCGGTCTGCGTGCGAAGAACCGCACGGACCGACCGCCCTTGCTCATGACAACTGAGAAAAAGGTTTAGCGCACGATCGTCACCCGGCTCAGAAGCCTGCTGGTGGGTGTCTGCAGGACGCAGATATACACCCCGCTGGCAAGCTCGCGGCCCGTATCATCACGCGTATCCCACGTGGCCTGGTGCACACCCGCCGATACGTTGCGGTTCACCAGCACGCGCACCTGCTGGCCCATCGCGTTGTACACCGCCATCTGCACGAACTGCTCCGCCGGGAGGCTGTACGACCACGTCGTCGTCGGGTTCGCCGGGTTCGGGAAGGCGTTCCCCAGTGACAAACTCAACGCCGCGCCGGCCGTCACTTCCACCGGTTCATGGGTCTTGCGGACTCCGTACCGGCTCACATCGGTCAGGCGGTACGCGTACCTCGTTCCGAGAACCACGCTGCGGTCCACAAACTCGTACTCCGTGCGGAACGCGGTGGTGCCCATGCCATCCGCACGGTGCACCTGCACGAAGGTAGCGTCGGCGGCGCTGGCTTCCTTCCGCTCCACGATCCAGTACAGGTTATCCGTTTCGCTCTCCGTTGCCCATGCAAGCTTCACAACCTGCCCGATTGCTTCTGCGGTAAAGGAGGTGAGCTCCACCGGCAGTGAGTGCTCGGTGTTCAACTGAATCGGGAAATTCGTGGTGGCCACGGTGCCCACGCCGCCGGTCGAGACATAGGTGTTTTCTGCGAGGCGTACCCCTATCTGCCGCGTCGGTTCGGCATCCGGATGGATGTCGTATGCCACCCAGTAGTTCTTGGCCGCGCTGGCAGACAGCATGTCCGACGTTCCAAACTCGACGGTAGCGGACCCGCCCGGACCTGGGCTGGACGTCCACGCAGTCCCCGCGCCATTGATGAGCACATCGTCCGTTCCCGGTTCGAATACCTGGTCGCCGTCATCCCGGAAAATCTTGACAAACTCGATGTCGAGGTAGCTGAAGTTGCCACTGCCCCCCAGGTAGCTGTTGTCCACGCGGATGCTCGAGAGTTGCACCGCCGGACCGGAGGTGGTGAAGGTCAGACGCATCATCTTCACGTTGTCGTCTCCGGGGTTGATCGAAATCGGAGCAACGTCGGTCCCCGATACCGTGACCACGCCCTGCGCGAACGTATGCGTGTTCGACGCGAGCGGCGTCGTGGAAAGGCTCACGCGTGTACCCGACTGTGTGATTGCCGTTTTTGCCGCGAGATTCACGGAGAACGTGGTCCCACTCACTCCTGTGGCACTCGTGGTTACCGCAACAAGCATGTTCGCCGACGAACCGGAATTAAGGTCAAAGCCGGAAATCGAACCGAACGTCACAGAACCACTGGAAAACACCTGATCGGTGCTGAGCTGCGTATCGCCCCCATTTACTACCGCGTCGCCGTTGGCGTCATGGTACAGCTTCACGGCGCTGAAATCAGTCGGGAGGTCCGCGGTTCCCGAACCTGAAACCACTACCTGTGTGACCGAGACCGCCTCGCCAATCGCGGAGAGTTTGAACTGGAAGACCGGAATCGTGGAACTGATCCCGACCGAGCTGTTCGCCGCAACCGGCGCGTCGCCCTGTGAGACCAGCAACCCGTTGAACGTCATCAGGTTGCCGGTCGCTGCCGCGGCGTTCGTTAACGCCGACGCAGTGACAGCACCCGTACCTACTGCCCCGCCGATACCCACCGCAAGGCGCACGGTGTGCCCGGCAACACCTGTCCCGGTGTTCACCGTCACGAGCACCGCGTAATTGCCTCCCGATGGCACCTGCACTCCAGTGAGGTTGAACACCAGATCACCCGTAGTCCAGGTTGAACCTATCTGCGGTTCACCTGTATCGAGCGTCCCATCCGCATCGGAATCGTTCCACAGCTTGATCGCCGTTACTTCCGTGCCCAGAGCCGCCGTTCCGGAAGAAGTCAACGTGAGTGAACTGATCGTGATCGCCTCAGCCGTCGAATTCAAGTTCACCAGCAATACCGGCCGGTTTTCGGCATCGTCCGCAAGTGCACCCGCAGCCGGTGTGCCAGCTGCCAGAAGAGCGCGCAGCCGCGGGAATGTCCGCGTCGTTGAGGTTGCCGTCCCCGTGGAATTAACCGACTGAGCAGGGCTTCCGCTCTCCCCCGTCACATCACCCGCGTTGGCGATGGCGAGGGTCAACGTGGATGCAGCGGCGGCCGCGGTCTCTGTTTTTACGCACGCAAGAACGTTGATGCCGGTTGCTCCCTCAGGAACCACTGTTGTGAGTCCGGTGAACTGGGCGGTTGCGCCGGCAGTCACCGAACTGCCGATCTGAGTGTCTGTCCCGTCGTCGTACTGCCCGTTGTTGTTCACGTCCTTGTACAGGTAGAACAGGCTCACGCCGCCCGGCACCGCCACTGTGCCACCCTGAGTAAGAGTCACTGTACTGAGTGTGACATCGTTTCCCGTCGCCACAAGTTTGAACTGCAGCACAACCACCTTGTCCGCCCCCGCCTTGATCGGTCCGGCTGCGGGCGACGAAGCACCGAGCGACACCGCGAGGGTTCCGGGCGTGTTGTTGTCCGCAAACGTCATCGTGTTCGAAGTGGCTGTTCCAACGTTGTTCCTGCTCAGTGAGGTCGTTTGCCCGGTTCCGAGAACGTCTCCATTCGCATTGATACGCAGCGTTAGCGTTCTCCCCGCTGTGGCCGTCGTTTTCACGAGGGCTACCCCGAGGACGTTCAACCCGGTTGTGCCCGTTGGCACCGTCGCGCTCAGGCCGCTGAACGTCAACGGCGTGCTGAGATCAACGAACGTCTGCTCTGTCCCGAGCTGCGTGTCGCCGGAATCCCAGCGCCCGTCGTTGTTGATGTCCGCGTAGAGCCTGATCTTGTCAATGTCGCTGCTGGTGGTGCCAGTTCCACCCGGCGTCAGAGTCACCTGGGTGACGGTAATCGCTTCGCCTGTTGCCGTGAGCTTTGCCTGAAGTACCGTTTCCATGAACTGGTTTGACGCACCCGCCAACATCGTGTCAGCTGGTGGGTTGTTTGTTCCAAGAGCCGCGGTCAGCCCCCAGAACGTGAGAGTATTTGATGTGGGAGTGCCGACGGAGTTCACCGACTGACTCTCGCTGGTGCCGACAATATCCCCGGCAGCAGCGACGCGCAGCGTAAGCGTTCCCCCGGGCACCGCCGCCGTTGTCGTGCGAACACACGCGAGGAAGTTCCGCGGAGTCGCTTCGACGATGGTGAGCGAGGCCGGAGTGAACGTGACCGTAGCGGCGGCTGTCTGAGCAGTACCGACCAGAACGTCTGTGCCATCGTTGTACTGGCCGAGTGTTCCAAGGTCTTCGTAGAGGTAGACAAGGTCCACTTCCTGACCTGACCCCACGGTCGCCGTTCCGCCTTTGGTCAACTTGATGCTTGTGACGTCGACGTTACTGCCCGTCACCGTGAGCCCGAACTGGAACACCGGGACCTTGTCAGCATTCGTCAGCAACTGCCCCGTTGCCGGCGTATTGGCACCGAGGGAGGCCGCGAGCTGGCCGGGGTTGGCTCCCGCAATGATCGTCATGGTGTTCGAAGTTGCGGTGCCGTACGAGTTGTGAACATCCTGCGTCACCTGACCCGTGCCGACCACGTCGCCGGCGGCCGCGACGCGAAGGTTCAACGTCTTTGTCGGCGTCGGGGACGAACCCACCTCAGCCACCGCAAGGAATCGCAAACCGGTCGTCCCGGTTGGCAATGCAACGTTGCCCAGATTAAAGGTGACGGTGCTTGCCGCGGTTTTCGTTTCGAACACGTAATCCCCGTCATCCACCACACCGTTCAGGTTCACATCGTTGTAAAGGATGAAGTTCACAAAATCCGAGCTCGCGCCGAGGGAAGCGTCGCCGCCGGCAGTGATCTTCATACTCGTCAGGTTGATCGCTTCCCCGTACGCCGTAAGCTGGGCCTGGAAGATCGGTATCGGATCACCGGCGTCATCGCTGGCGCTGATCGTTCCGGCCGGCGGGGTTGCCGCCCCCAGGGTGACGGTGAAGCCCCATATGGTCATAGTGTTGGACGCGGGGGTGCCAGTGGAGTTTATGGTCGCGCCCGACTGCCCACCCGTTCCGACCACATCTCCCGCGGCCGCAATCCTCATCGTGAACGTGCGACCCGGCACGCCGTTGGCGGTCGTCTGCACCGTGACGAGCAAATTCAGTCCTGTCGTTCCCGCCGGGATCGTTACGCCGGAGATTCCACTGAACGTGACTGCCGCTGCGGCGGTCAGGCCGTTCCCGATCTGGGTGTCGCCCGTGTTCACCACACCGTTTCCGTCGGCGTCCACATATAAGCGGTAGAGGTTGATTTCGGCGGGAACGGTTGCGTTCCCGCCTTTCGTCAGCTTCACGCTTGTCAGGTTGATCGCCTCACCGGTGGCCACCAGTTTGAACTGGAACACGCGTTGTCCGTCAGTGCTGAGTTCAAGGCCGCCGGCCGGAACGGGATTGGACCCGGTCGCGGCCGCAAGCGTCCCCGGACTCCCGGACCCGAAAAACGTCATGGTATTCGACGTAGCGGTCCCCACGGAGTACTTCGTCACCGGACCGGGAACCGTGCCCTCGATTTTGCCATTTGCGGCGACGCTCAGGGTGATCGTGGCATTCGGCGTCGGGGAGTCCGCAACATGACCAGCCGCCAGCAGGTTCAGCCCCGTGGTTCCCGTCGGGACCCACACGTCACTGAACCCGTTGAAGATGACTTCCGAGGCGAACGCTGCGTCCGACCCGATCTGAGTATCGCCCTCGTCTATCGCTCCGTTGGCGTTCCCATCAACATAGAGCCGCAAGTAGTCGATCTCAGCCGCCGTTGCGGTGCCGCCCGGAGCAAGTTTTACACTCGAAAGGAGGATGTTCTGACCAAACGAGGAGAGCTTGATTTGGAAAAGTGCCTTCCACGTACCTTCGTCCTGTCCCACGTTGATATTCGCAGCCGGTGGTGAAGCCGTTCCCTTCGCTGCAGTCAATCCCCAGAACGTGCGAGTTGCGGATGCGGCGGTGCCGGTGGAACTCACCGGCGTTCCGGCCATATCGCCAAGGCCACTCGTGCCCTGAACAGCGCCCGCGGCCACCGATATTGTAAGCGTCCTCCCCGGAACCGCTGCGGAAGTAGTGCGGACCAGTGCGAACAGATGGAGCGGTGTCCCTTCTTGAACGGTCACACCGGAGATGCCGCCAAAAGTCACCGATGCGGCGGCGGCCTGCGTGCCGATCAGGACATCCGTACCACTGTCATACTGCCCGTTGGCGTTAGCATCCCGGTAAAGGGAAATGAGGTCAACTTCGCTGGGCGTAGTTGCCGTTCCGCCTTTGGTCAGCGTTACGCTGGAAAGCGCGAAGTCGTTGCCGGTCACCGTAAGTTTGAAATCGAGCATACGGATATCCGCGGTGCTCACCGGCAGTTCCCCCGCAGCGGGGTTATTCGTTCCCGTGGAGACTGCTACCGTCCCCGGGCTGTTCACGCCCACCAGCGTGAACGTGTTGCCAGTCGCCGTGCCGACGGAGTTGCGTGTCGCGCTGCCGGTTCCGGTGCCAACAATATCACCGTTCGCGGCAATCGTGAGTTTGACCGTGCGATCGGCTGTGCTACTCGTTGTCGTGCGTACTTCTGCGATCAGGTTGATGTTCCCGCCGCTGGTTATGGCGACGCTGAGGCCGGAAAACGTAACCGAACTGCCCGAAACAGCCGCGGAATCGAGCGGGGTGTCGCCGGCGTCAACAACACCTGCCGTCGTTCCGTTGTCATTGAAAAGCTTGATCCTGTCCACATCGGTACCGAGAACTGCAGTCCCGGTCTGGGTCACCTTTACACTGGTGAGAGTGATGGCTTCTTGCACCGCGTTGACGCGGAATTGCGCGACACCGACGTGAAGAGCCGAACCCGTGGCGATCTGTCCCGCTGCGGGTGTCGCCGCTCCCGTGGCCACGGTGATACCCCGGAACGTATGTGTTGCCGAAGTGGCAGTGCCGGTGGAAAACACTGTTTCCTCCGCGTCACCGCTTGTCCCGGAAACATCGCTATTCGCCGCGACGCGAAGCGTGAGCGTGCGCCCGGCGACCGCGGCGGAGGTAGTCTTCACGACTGCGAAGAGCTTCATGTCGCCGACGGGGACGGCAATCAACGGACTTCCGGTGAAGGTCACCGTTGCGGCGGCGGTGAGCGAAGATCCCAACTGCGTATCGCTGGCATCCCAAACCCCGGGAGTGGTGCCGTTATCGCGGTAAAGGGACACGAGGTCCACTTCCGCGGGTACGGTTGCCGTGCCGCCCTTCGTGAGCTTGAGGCTGGTCACGTTCACCTGCGCGCCGCTTGCGGTGAGTTTGAATCCGAGGACCGAGTAACCGGTCCGGTCGTTCGGTTCCATCCCGCCTGCGGCCGGGTTTGCCTCGAGCGATACCGCCAGCGTGCCGGGGCTGCCCGAGCCGTAGATCGTGAACGTATTCGCGGTAGCGGTACCACCGGAAATGCGGGCTTTCGCCGCCGGGTTGTTGCTTTCGCCCTCGATATCACCCATCGCGGCGATTTTCACGTTGATAGTGCGACCCGGCGTAGCGGCCGCCCTGACCCGGGGGACAGCGAGCAGATTGATGCCGTCCGCCCCGGTAGGCACCGTGGCCAACGTGGTCAAACCGTCGCCAAAGACGATCGTGGTGGCATCATCCGCGGGATTCGCGGTGGCAATGGCGGTTTCCCCGTCGAGGATTCCGAGCGTACCCGCGTCCACGTACAGCTTGAACTGGTCGATGTCCCGGTTGGGGCCGAGGAGTGCCGTACCGCTTGCCGTCAGCGTCACTTTCGTGATATTGACCTCTTCCGGCGCAGGGTTGGTGGTGTTGGGTACGGAGGTCACCTTGAACTGAGCAATCGCGGTGTTTTCAGTGCTCACGCTGACCGTCCCGGTGGCCGGCGTATTCGCACCCAGCGCGACAGTCATGCCGTAGACGTACTGGTAATTTCCAGTCGCCGTGCCGCCAACAGGTTTGGTTTCTTGGGTGATGACATCGCCAACGGCCGCCACAGAGAGCCGCAATGTGTGCCCCGGAACGGTGTATGCCGTGGTTCGGACGGTGGCGAGGAGGTAGCGCCTCCAGGGTTCGGGACCGCCGACATCCGCTGCGGTCGGCCCAACCTCGAGGCTGAGCCCGGAAAACGTCGCGGTTGCGCCGGCCGGTTGTGACCCGAGATGGACGTCGCCACCGGTGACCGTGCCAGAGCTGTCGCGGTCGTCATAGAGGTCAATGAGATCCCATTCCGTCGTGTTAACCGCGGTTCCGGCTTTGGTAAGTTTGACCGAGGTGATGGTGACGTCGGGTTTGGGGTTCAGCACTTTGATCTGGAGGATCGGAACCTGGGCCGTACTCGGCGGCAATTCGCCGAGGGCCGCCGAAAACGCGCCACGCGATACGATCGGCCCCCAGACGGTCTTGTAATTGCCGGTTGCAGTGCCGGTCATGGTCCCCGCGGAGACGGCGATATCCGTCGCGGCGGCGATGGAAAGACGCAACGTACGGCCCGGCACCGGATTGGCGGTTGTCCTCACCACTGCCCACAGATATTTCGTCTCGCCTGTCAGAATGTCTTGCGGGAAATTCGTTGTGTTGAAAACGAACGCGGTGGTCGTCCCGCTGGGGGTTACGGTGCTCCCCAGTTTGGTCTCCTCTCCGACGCTGAATGTGCCGTTCCCGTTGTCCCAGTAAAGATCGAGCTGGTCCCAGTCGGTGCCGTTGACGGCCGTGCCGGCTTTGGTCAGGGTCACCTGCGTGATCGTGGCGCCCCCGCCGGCATCCGCCACGAGACGGATCCGCGTGATTGCCTGGTTCGCTGTGTTGGTAAGAAGCTCTCCGGCGGCCGGAGTACCCGTGTTGGAAATAGTAACGGCAGCACCCGCGGCGCCTGCGCCGGATACGAGAGCCACAGAAAGAACCGTAAACCACCCTCTCACGCTCATGACCAACCTCCGTCGTGGACAACAAAGCTGCCCGCCCCCCTCACAGAACCGGGTTCCTGCCACAAGTTCGGGACAAGAATAGTTAAAGAATACATGCGCGCGGGAAATCTGTCAAGTCCGGAAATCAGGGCAACTTGTGATGTCGATTTTTCCGCGTGAAGGAGCGGCTCTCAAGTGGCCAACCGGCCGCAGCGCCGGTTCGGTGTATCGAGATGACCGACTGCACCGGGGGGACACGGGCGTTCCGCGCCGGGCTCCTCGAGACAACGTCCGCTTCGCGTCCGTCACTCGGAGACCGGCTCAGGGGCGGACGGGGTGCTGGGAGGAAGGCCAGCCACGGCAAGACAGGTCATCGAGTGGTGAACCGGCCGCAGCGCCGGTTCGGTGTATCGAGATGACCGGCGGGGGGACACGGACGTTCCGCGCCGGGCTCCTCGATACAACGTCCGCTTCGCGTCCGTCACTCGGAGACCGGCGCGCGAAGAGCTTCAGCAACCGGCGCTCGCCGACGTTAAAACCGGCGCTCGCGATCGGAGGTGATGTCTACGCGGGCCGTACGACTTCCCGCAACTGGTTCTGGGGGCCCAGCACCACGATCGTCGGGCGGAAGGCCGGTGCGTCGGATTCCGGCACGAGGCTGTAGGCGATGACGATGACGGTATCACCTACTTCCGCAAGACGGGCCGCCGGGCCGTTCAAGCAGACCTCACCGGTGTCCCGGTCGCCCGGGATGATATACGTTTCGAACCGTTCACCGTTGTTGAGATTGACCACGTGGACTTTTTCGTACAGGTACATCCCCGCGGCATCGAGGAGGTTCCGGTCAACCGTGATGCTGCCTTCGTACTGCAGCTTCGTCTCGGTAACGGTCGCGTTGTGAAGCTTCGCGCGGCACATGGTGACGTAGTTCGGGAGGGCGTCCATGGTACTACATTCCTTTCAATGGTGAACAATTCCGTGAGTATTCCGTAATCAAGTTCACAATTCCCGCCTCGTCGATCAGAACTCCCCGGTTCCGTCCTCGCGGACCCACCAGTTGTCAATCAGGCGGGTTTTTCCCACGCGGATAGCCCCGGCGACGAGCGTTCCGCTGCGCACCATCGCGACGGGCTCAAGCGTTCTCTGCGACACGATTTCAAGGTAATCCAGCCGCGCGGCCGGTTCTTCGGCCAGCACATTCATCATCAGCGCCCGCAACACCGCGCTTTTTCGCTCGCCTTCGTTCCACGTGCGGAAACCGGTCTGCAGCGCGCGGGCAAGCACGACTGCCTGTTTTCGTTCGGCAATCGAGAGATACACGTTGCGCGAGCTCATCGCAAGGCCGTCCGCTTCGCGCACGGTGGGGGCGACGTCGAGTTCGACGCCAAAGTCGAGATCCCGCACCATGCGCTGCAGAATGATGGCCTGCTGGGCGTCTTTCCTTCCGAACACCGCCACGTGGGGCTGAACGATGTGAAACAGCTTGGCGACGACCAGCGTTACGCCGGCGAAATGCGAGGGCCGGATGGCTCCCTCGAGCCTGGCCGAAAGGCCTTCCACCCTCACCGCGGTGATGCAGCCCGAGGGGTACATCTCCCCGGTGGGGGGCGCAAACACCACCGCAACGCCCTCCTGCGCGAGGAGGTCAACGTCCCGTTCGAGTGTCCTCGGATAGGAGGCAAAATCCTCGCGCGGCCCGAACTGCGTCGGATTCACGAAAATGCTGGCCACGACGACGTCAGCGTTCGTCTTTGCTCTCGTTATAAGGCTCAGGTGCCCGGCGTGGAGCGCGCCCATGGTCGGCACGAACCCGATGCGCGTGCCGCGCCGACGCTCGTGGTCAGACCACTGCCGCATTTCGGCGACAGTCGTAATCATCCGCATTATGACGCACCTTCCCCGCGCACTCCAGGCGGCGGGACAAACCAGTCGTTCTCTTCGACCACCACGCACACCCCGCCGGTATCACCCAGCGCGTCGATGAGATCTCCGACGCTGCGGTGTTCGACCGGATGCACCCAGTCCGGCGCGACATCCCGGAGCGGAACAAGCACGAACGCGCGTCGTGCGATTTCCGGGTGCGGCAGACGCAACTCCGCAGTTTCGTGCACCATCCCGCCGCAGTCGAGAATGTCTATGTCAATGGTTCGCGGTCCCCAGCGCACCGTCCGCTGCCGTCCGCCGGCGTCTTCCGCGTTCCGGCATCGCGAAAGGAGTTCCTCCGGGGTGAGCCCGGTCACGATCTCTGCCACCGCGTTGTAATAGGGCCCCTGGGGCGGTCCCACCGGAGCCGTTTCGTAGAGGCGGGAGACCGCAACGATCTTCAGATCACCGCCACGCGACACTCTTGCGAGGGCCTGGCGGAGATTGTCCCTGCGGTCACCCAGGTTCGATCCAAGCGCCAGAAAGCAACGCGAGCGGTTCAAAGGTTGCCCCGTTGCACCACGGCTTCGGCGCCCACCGTCACCACGCCTCCAAGGGGCACGCACGGTTTTCTCACCGTCACGCGCACGCCAACCATCGGGAAGGTTGCCAGGATTTCATGCGCAATTTCCCGCGCCATCACTTCGATAAGCCGGTACCGCCGTTCGGTGACGCATGCGTTGCAGATGCCGTAGACGATGCGGTAATCCGGGGTGGTGGAGAGGTCGCCGTCCACGACCTTTTCGGCGTCAATGGCCATTTCCACGTCCACCTCGAACCGCTGGCCGATTTTGCGCTCCTGAGGCGTCGCACCGTGAAACCCGTAGAATTGCATGCCCCGCAGGCGCACCACATCCGGCGCGTGGGAAATGTCCGCGGGAACGGAGGAGGGAGCTCGAACCCGTTTCGGCACTGTGGCCCCGTTTCTTCGCGTCAATTGCAACTCGTAGAATTATACACTACGCGGCGAGGCGAAACAGGTCAAGCGGCGGCATGCCGCCCGGTTTGTCCCACGTTCGTGTGCAACGCCGGGCCGCCGACTCATCCCCGCGCCAGACAGGAGAGGAAATGGAGCGCCGGTACGAACACCTTCGCCCTGCGGACATCATACGGCTGCGGCAGGCTTTTCCACTCGCATACGTACCTCTCGGAACGCTCGAGTGGCACGGTCCGCACAATCCGGCGGGGCTGGACGGCCTGAAAGCACACGCGTTGTGCCTCCGCGCGGCGGAAGGAGGCGGAGGGATCGTGCTTCCCGTGGTGTGGTACGGCGAGCACCGTGAGTCGCACCTGATGGAGATCAACGCGAGCGTGGGAAAAGAAATCATTACACGAATGGGACTGAATCCTGAGGATTTTAAGCCTGGTTATACGCAATCGGGCTCTATCCTTGCCCAGGCGCAGGACTATGTCGCGTTGCTGTGGAAGGTTTGCTGCCAGGTGAAATCCCTCGGATTCAAAGGCCTGATTTTTCTGAACGGTCATTATCCACTTACCCATTACGGGCGGTTCGTGGGCCACCTCGCCACGCGCCATCTCGGCCTTGCAAACTGGGCCGGGCACGAAGGCCAGATTCTGGAAGAGGCGGGCGAACCGGGGCACGGGGACCACGCAGGGAAGTGGGAGACCTCCCTTTTGATGGCGCTCCTGCCGGACGACGTGAACCTTCAGGCGCTCCGAGACGCGGGGGAGTTCGTCGGCTGCGGGCGCGATGCGCTGGAGAGCACCGCTGAAGAAGGTGAATACTGGGCGCGCAGGATTGTCGCCGCACTTATCGCAAAGGGCCGCGATCTCCTGCCTGATTTCGCCGCGAAGAGCACTTCGGTCTGAATGCGGCGCGTTCCCCCACGCGTGCAGCCTACTCTCGGTCCGGGCCCCTTTTGCGCAAGGCCAAAAACGCGCCGACGGCAAGAGTACCACCCGTCCATGCGAGCGCGATTCCTGCCCTCGGCAGGTCACCCTCGAACACGCGGCGCAGAACGAGAGTAGGCAGCGTAACGAGTCCGGCACCGGTCAGAGCCCAGAAGAGGCTTCCCCACGGGAAAAACCCGACCCGTTCCGTCCGCAGTTCTCCTCGCACGCTCGCAACATAATACCCCGCCTGCACATACGTAGCCACCGCGGTGGCAATCGCCGGGCCCAGTGGGCCAATCGCCGCAGCCAGCACCACGCTGAGCACCAGATTCACTGCCACATCAATCACCGCCCCGTTCACGAGCACCCTGGATCTACCCATTGCGACCAGCAGGGACGAGTACACCGCAATGCGCACAGGCAACGCAAGCAGGTAGATGCGGAACACCGGCAGTCCGTCCTCGTACTGCCGCGTGAAAAGAACCCGGAGCAGTTCCGGTGCCCAGATCCACGACCAGAGCCATATGGGGAAAATCAGCCACGCGGACATTGTGATCGACCGGTGCCAGACTGCGAGGACGTCCACGTTCCTTTTCGCAGTCCAGTGCGCGCTCATTTCCGGTAGTATCGCGGACGCGATCGCGCTGAAAAACACCGACATGAACGGCACCTCCCACGCCCCAGTGACGTACCAGGCGAGGGTGCCGGCGGAGAAGAAAATACCGACCACTGCTCTGTCGATGGTTCCTGACGCGATGCCGAGTGCGCGATGGCCGGATACCGCGATGCTCGTTTTCAGGAGCTGGCCCGCGCCTGCCAGCGGGCGCCACTGAACGCCCGTCCATGCAACACCGGTAACCTTCGCCAGCGCCACCGCCCGCGCGCAGGCCGCCAGAGCCAGCGCGGCATACGCAACGCTGATCGAAGGCCGCCAGAGGACCCCCACCAGCGCGAGGGCCAATCCCCCCAAGGCGCTTATTGCCGATATCGCGGCGATCGCGGCGTGGCGGTCCTCCACGACGAGTGCGGATTCGAGTACCGCGGCAACGATGGTGGCGGCGATGAGGAACCCCGACCAGGCGAATGCGGAGGACAACCCCGGAAAAGCGGGGAGGAAACCCACGAGGAAAAGAATCGCGCCGGTCGCCAGACCCGCCGCGCCCGCGATTGCCAGGGCAGTCCGGTAGAGATCGTGCCGGCGGCCGGGTTCCGCCGCCCCCGCCACCTGAAGCAGACCGAGAGGAATGCCCAGATCGAGAAGCGCGGCAAACGTGAGCACGACCCTGATTTCGTGAAACCAGCCGAAATCGTGCTGGCTGACAACGCGAACCAGCAACATGTTCAACGCGAACTGCGCGGCTACGCCCGCACCGCGGCCCACGCTGAGTGCAACCGTCTTCCGCGTCAATCTCCCCGGACGAATCATGTGGGTACCACCCGACGGGTTGCCGGGAACGCCGTTTTCGCGTTGCACGGCGATTTCGTTATCTTGAACAACATGCGTTGTCCCCCGCTGAAGTGCCACGGAAGGAAATCAACATGGCCGACGAACGAATTGATCCACGGTACGCAGGAAACCGGCAGAACCCGAAAGCCCCGCGCCCCATCGAAGGGGTTGTTGTCACTTCAATAAAGGAAAACGTGGACGACCGGCAAAGTCTCTCCGTATACCTCAAAGCGTCAGACCCGTTCTTCGCAGGTTTTGCCCAGAGTTACGTCACGCGAACCACCCGCGGCGTGGTAAAGGCGTGGCATTACCATTTGCACCAGACCGACGTGTGGTACGTGGCAGCAGGAAAAATCAAAGTCGGCCTGTTTGATGCGCGAAAGGATTCGCCCACGTGCGGGGTTGCGAATGAAGTGATAATGGGAGGCGGCGCCAACGTGACCCTTGCGATACCCCCGGGAGTGTTTCACGGATACCTGACACTCAGTGAGGAAGCGGTGCTCATCAACACGACCAATACCGCGTACGACCCGTCCGACGAGTACCGCGCCGACTGGAATGACCCCCGGTTGCCTTTCGTGTGGGAGGTGGTCAACCGTTAGCCGAGGCGGCCCTCCACTTTCCCGAGAATTATGCCGCGGTGGAGGCGGACGCGGAAACGGTCTTTCACATCAACATCGGTCGCACTGGTGATGAGCGTTCCGTCCGGTTCGCGCTCGCAAACCGCATACCCGCGCCCGAGAATCTTGAGCGGGCTCAAGGCATCCAACCGGGCAGCGGCTTTCCCGAACGCGTTCCGCCTCTGTCGCACAAGCCGTTCAAACCGGATGCCCGCAGTCTCCACCAACCGGTCAATATCCTGTGACATCCGATCCACGCGCGTTACCAGCCGGCGCGCAACATCGGCACTCCACGTGCGGCGCACCTGGTCCACCGAGCGGTTCACTCTGTCTCTCATGCCCGAAACCATCTCTCCGAGCATGCCCGTGACATAGGCTCGGATTTCGGCCTGGTCAGGCACGACGATTTCGGCCGCGGCGGAGGGAGTCGGCGCTCGAACATCCGCCGCGAAATCTGCCAGGGTGAAATCGATCTCGTGACCCACCGCCGACACGACCGGAATCTTCGAGCCCGCGACCGCGCGAACGAGGTGTTCCTCGTTAAACGCCCAAAGATCCTCGAGCGAACCTCCTCCCCGCCCCACGATCAGGACATCTGCTTCACCGTGACGGTTCAGTTCGTCAATTGCCGCCGCCACATCAGCCGCTGCTTCCGCTCCCTGAACAATCGCGGGGCGAACTATGATTCGTGTCGTCGGCATCCTACGGCCAATTACAGTGATGATATCCCGGACCGCCGCTCCCGTCCCGGAAGTGATAACGCCAACGACCTCCGGCCATCTGGGCAGGGGCCGTTTCCGCGCGTTGTCGAAAAGCCCCTCCTCCGCCAGGCGCGCCTTGAGCTGCTCGAACGCCTGTTGCAGGGCTCCGATGCCGGCTGGTTGAAGATAACTCACCATCAACTGGTGCTGGCCGTATGCCTCGTACAGATCTAGGCTCCCCCGAGCCAGAACCTGCATGCCGTCCTGCGGCAGGAAGGAGAGTCTTGCGGTTGACGAGCGCCACATCACGCACCGAAGTTGTGCTCCTGCGTCTTTGAGCGTGAAATACCAGTGCCCGGACGCCTGGCGCCTGAAGTTGCTGACTTCGCCAGTAACCCAGAGAACACCGAACGATGAAGTGATGAGCTCTTTGAGCTGCGCGGTAATCTCGCTTACGGTGAGCGCATCCGCGCCAGGAGCAGCGTCGGGGTGTGCCCTCACGTGGGGTCACCGCCTCATGTCACGCAGTTCGGCGGCGCGCAAAGTGTTTTCCATCAGGATCGCCACCGTCATCGGGCCAACTCCCCCCGGCACAGGGGTGATCCAACTCGCGACTTCACTCGCGGCACCGAAGTCCACGTCACCAACGAATCGTTTCCCGCGCGGCGCTGACGCGTCCTCGACCTCATTCATGCCAACGTCCACAACAACTGCTCCCGCCTTGACCATATCGCCGGTGATCACGTTCGGGCGGCCTGCCGCCACAATGAGGATGTCCGCCTGCCGCGTGTAATACCCCATATCGCGCGTGCCGGTATGGCAGACCGTGACGGTCGCGTTCGCTCCGGACGCCTTTTGAAGCATGATGTTGGCCATCGGTTTGCCGACGATGTTGGAACGCCCCACCACCACGACGTGCTTGCCCGCGGTTTCAATTGAGTTCAACACCAATAGCCTCTGCACGCCGGCGGGGGTACACGGGAGGAACCGTGGAGTACCGGCCACCAGTAGACCCACGTTCTCCGGATGAAAACAGTCTACGTCCTTCCACGGAGAGATCGCGTTCACCAGCTCCGTTTCGTTCAACCCTCGCGGTAGTGGAGACTGAACGAGGATACCGTCCACATCCGGATCAGCGTTGAGTTCGCGCACAAGCTCGAGAAGTTCCGCCTGCGTCGTGCTGGAAGGAAGACGGCGGAACACAGACCGTATCCCCGATTCCGCGCATGCCCGTTCCTTGTTTCGCACGTAAAGCGCGGACGCGGGGTCGTCACCGACAAGAACGGCACACAAACTCGGGGCCGGTGACAGACATTGCGCTCGGGAGAGGACTTCACGTCGAATGGCAGCGGAGGCGGCTTTGCCGTCAAGCAGTTGCGCAGACATTAATCTGACTCCTCATCGTCTGAAAGTGTACCACCTGTGTGAGCATAATGCACGTTCACGCGTTCTATCCCGGTGGAAAGACCGGTCGCGCCGTCAATTTCAACGATCACGCCCGAGAGCCTTACGTCGTTTTTCGCGGGAACCAGCCGGGGGCTCAAACCGGTGATCAGCCGTTGAATGGCTGTTTTTGTATCCATTCCGATCACCGAATCAAACGGGCCTGTCATCCCGACATCCGTGATGTATGCTGTCCCATGTGGCAACACGCGCTCGTCTGCCGTCTGCACATGCGTGTGCGTGCCAACTACTGCAGCCACGTCACCGTCGAGATACCAGCCCATTGCCAGTTTCTCCGACGTTGCTTCAGCGTGAAAATCCACCACGATGGACACCGTTTCTGCGTGCAGGGATTCGATCTCGCGCCTGGCGGTCCGGAACGGGCAGTCTATGGCCTTCATGAAGACCCGCCCCTGAAGGCTCAAGACGCCCAGTGCCTCGCCTTTTTTTGTGCGTACCACCATCGAACCGACGCCGGTGACCCCACTCGGGTAATTGGCGGGGCGAAGAAGACGGCCACTTTCGATGAGTGACAGGCCCTCTCGTTTGTCCCAAGCATGGTTTCCGGTCGTTATGACGTCCGCACCTGATTCCCACAGGGCTTCGGCGATTCTCGGGTTGATCCCAGCGCCGGCCGCCGCGTTTTCCGCATTCACCACCACGGCATCAATGTTCTTGTCCGCCCTGAGCCGAGGAATCAGCACGCCGGCGGCACGGCGCCCCGCCCTACCAACGATATCCCCCACAAAAAGAACCCGCATGCGGAACGTTCCTCACTTCGCATAGGAAACGGACCGGGACTCCCGGATAACGACGACCTTGATCTGGCCGGGGTATTCCATGTCCGCCTGTATTTTTTCGGCGATGTCGTTGGCAAGTTGCTGCGCCATCGCGTCGTCCACGCGGTCGTTCTTCACCATCACCCGAACCTCACGCCCTGCTTGAATGGCGTAGGTCTTTTCCACGCCATCAAATGCCTGGGCAATCGATTCGAGGCGCTCCAGCCGCTTCACGTACCCTTCGATCGTTTCCCGTCGCGCGCCGGGCCGCACACTCGAAATGGTGTCAGCCGCGTTAACCAGCACGCTGATTATGGACTTCGCAACAGGATCACCGTGGTGCCATTCGATACTCGCCTGGACTTCCTCGTGCTCGCCGTATCGTCTGGCAAGTTCCAACCCGAGCGCAACGTGCGTGCCCTCGTTTTCTCTGTCGACGGCCTTTCCTATGTCGTGCAGCAGGCCTGCCCTTCTGGCGAGCAGAGGATCCAATCCCAGCTGCTCGGCCATCAGACCGGTAAGGATCCCCACCTCTTTGGCGTGCTGCAGGACGTTCTGGCCATAACTCGTGCGGTACTTCAATTTGCCGAGCGTTTTGACGAGTTGCGGGTGCATGTCGTGGATCCCGAGCTCGTACACAACCTCTTCACCGGCTCGCTGTGCTTCTTCCTCCACCTGGTTCCGCGCCTTGTCCACCAGTTCCTCTATACGTCCGGGGTGGATGCGCCCGTCTTCCACCAGTTTTCCCATGGCGATCCTGGCAACTTCACGGCGCACCGGATCGAACCCCGACAGAATCACGGCCTCCGGCGTATCGTCCACGATCACATCCACGCCGGTTGCCATCTCAAACGCGCGAATATTGCGACCTTCGCGCCCGATAATCCGTCCCTTCATCTCTTCATTCGGCAACTGAACCACAGAAACCGTGGTTTCGGTCGTGTGTTCCCCGGCAAAACGCTGAATCGCAATCCCAATAATCTCCCGCGCTTCCCTCTCCGCATCCTGTTCCGCACGATCACGGATTTCCTTCGCACGCCGCGCACCCTCCGCGCGTGCTTTGCTTTCCATGTTGGCAATGAGAACCTCTCGTGCTTCATCCGCCGTCATGTGAGCTATTTGCTCCAGTGCCGTCGTTTGTTCGGAGATAAGCCGATTGAGGTCCTCTTCTTTTTTCGAAAGGCTTGTCTGACGCGTTTCGAGCGCCTTCCTTATGCCGTTGAGTTCGCCCTCGCGGGCAGCGAGTTCATCGCTTTTGCGGTCAAGTTTCGCTTCCCGTTCCACCAGCCGGGCTTCCATTCTGATCAGGTCCGCTCTCTGAGCATCCGCCTCTTTTCGATTGCGTTCCTGCATCTCCAGCTGCTGATTTCGCGCCTCGAGCTGGACTTTCTGCTTGAGACTCGCGGCTTCACGCTTTGCTTCGTCCAGAATTCGCGCAGCAGCGTCTTCCGCGCTTCCGATTTTTGCCTGTTCCGCTCTCCTCGCGATCACCCACCCGAGTACGAAGGCGAGAACGACCAGCGCAAGGGTTCCTATTGCGAACACGATCGGATCGAGATCCATCCCCTGTATCCTCCGGGAAACAACTTCGCCCAAGTGCTAGAACAAAAAACCCCCTGTTCCGTCATGCGCGCGTGGTGATCACACGCGCCTCCGCGGAAGAGGGGGTTCAACGAGTAGCGCTCGGCCCCGAGGCTGTCAAGCAGCCGTTTCTGAGGGCCCCGCGTCCAGTATCTTAGCCATCGCCTCCGTCGTTCGGTCCACGCGCTGCAACACTTCGTGCAGCTTCTTTCGCGTCTGAAGCAGTTCGTCGGCGAGGTGCATACTCGCCAGAACCGACACTTCCAGCGTGGACTTCACAACCCGGTTTTCACTAAGACGGCGCATTTCCTGATCGACGGTATCAGCAACAGTTTTGACGTAATCGGGGTCTTGCGGCGAACGGAACGCATATTCCGTTCCGTAGATACGAACGGTAATCGCATCCGCCCTGGAATCCGGAATCCCGTTCATGACTCCACCTCTTCTGCCGCAGCCAGAATGCCATCTACCCGCGAAATCGCTCGTCGGAGCGCTTCTTGCAACGATGCCACCTGCAAACGTGCATCCCTCTCATGAGCTCGTTCGAGTGCTTCCTGCAGCTCCTCGCGCTCCGCCTGCCACTCCGCCCGTTCACTCGCCCAGCGGGCGAGTTGGATCATCACTTCACGGGCCACAGTGTCGTACCGCGTAAGAACAGCCTCCACATCGGCTTCAAGAGCATTTCGTTGCATCATTCCCGCAATCTGGCTCCTGCTTTCCCCTGCGCTGATTCCACGATGCGACGCATGAACGTGTCTACTTCCTCGTCCTTCAACGTCCTGTCTGCCGCGCGGAAATCGAGATGAAACGCGACACTCTTTTCACCTTTGCTCACGCCGGGGCCCCGGTATACGTCAAACACAATGACGCGCTCAAGCAACGCGCCGCCTGCTTCTTTGATAGTGTTCTCCAGCATCCGTGATTCGACTGATTCCGGAACCACAAGAGCCAGATCGCGTTCCACGGCCGGAAAGCGAGGAAGCGGCTTCACGCGGCTCAGAGTTGCCTGGCACGCCGCCAAACCGATAACATCGAATTGGCAGTAATACGCCAATGCAGGGAGGTCGAAAAGCTCACACACGTCATTTCGAACCTGCCCCAGTTGACCCACCTCTTTGCCCGCGACGAGAACTCGTGCGCCGTTACCCGGCACGAACTCGTCACCGTCATAATGTACAATTTCCGGCGAACGAAGAGAACAGCGCTGAACAATCGTTTCGGCGATCCCAGAAAGGTCGTAGAAATCCCACTCGCGGCGCTGATCAGCCCAGCGGACCTGGCCGGTTGATCCGGTCAGCAGAATACTCAACACCCGGCGCTGATTGTACTCATCCTCGGCTTTTCTGCTGTACACGTGCCCGAGTTCAAAAAGAGCTACCCCTTCGACTTTGCGGCTGTAATTGATCCGCGCAACGTCGAGCAGGCTTGGAAGCATGTGAGTCCGCAGCACGCTCATGTCAGACGTGGAGAAATTCGTTATTTCGACCTTCGCTCCATCGCCACAGAACAGGTCGGCGTACCGGGGCGCCACCAGGCTGCTCGTGATGACCTCCTGAAGGCCCGCACCTATGCACCATGACCGAAGCTGTGGCACGATTGCAAGCTCCGGCGGAGCCTCCTCCGGAGGCACTCCCACGCCGCCGACTCTCGACGGAATCTGGTCAAAACCCCAGATTCGGGCGATTTCTTCCACCAGGTCAATTCCCCGGGTCAAATCCGGCCTCCACGAGGGTTGCTCGCACCGAAGCCCCTCCGACGTCTCCTCGCGTACCGGTATGCCAAGAGCCGTGAGGATCCGTTTCGACTCCTCGCGCGGAACGTCTGCGCCCAGCACACGGGGTATCTGGGCCCACCGGAGCGTTATCGTTGCCGGCTCCAGCGTTTGCGGGTATGCGTCAATTCTCCCTTTGGCAACGGAACCGCCGGCAAGCTGTTGAATCAGCGCCGCGGCCCAGTCAATCGCTTCGATGACTGCGTCCCAGTCTGCACCGCGTTCGAAACGCTGTGATGCCTCTGTCTGCAGCCCCACTGCTTTGGCGGTTCGACGGATGCGTGTTGGAGTGAAGTACGCCGCCTCGAGCAGCACATCCGTGGTGTCGTCAGTGATCTCCGAATTCAGCCCCCCCATGATACCGCCCAGGGCTACGGGTCTCTCCCCGTCGCAGATGAACACGCTTCCTTCAGGAATTGTCCGCTCGGTTCCGTCAAGCGTCGTGAATCGTTCGTCGCGTTCCGCGGCGCGGACAACGATGCGGTGCCCCGCCAGCCGATGAAGGTCGAACGCATGCAACGGGTGGCCGATGGCCATGAGCACGTAGTTGGTGACATCCACGACGTTGTTGATCGGCCGGACGCCGACCTGCCGCAAACGGCCGGCGAGCCATGACGGGGAGGGGCCAATCCTGACCCCTTCGACAACACGCGCCACGTACCGGGGACATCCCTCGGGGTCATCAATCAGAACCGAGGTGATTTCTTCCACCGGGCGGCCATTCTCTTCCAGCGAGATGATTGGGTTGGTTGTCGGGCGGCCAAACAGCGCGGAAAGGTCTCTTGCCACGCCCCGATGGCTCATTGCGTCGGGACGGTTTGGCGTCAATTCAAGTTCAAGCCGCTCACTGTCCAGATGGAGATACTTGAGAAACGACATGCCGGTCGGGGCATCCGGAGGAAGAACGATGATGCCCTCGTGGTCATCGCCAAGGCCAACCTCGTCTTCCGCGCAGATCATGCCTTCAGACGTGACCCCGCGGATCGCGGCCCTTTTGATACGCATTCCGTTGGCCAGTTCCGTCCCGACCGGTGCAATGACGACTTTCTGGCCTGCCGCCACGTTTGGCGCGCCGCATACGATCGTCATGGGAGCGCCCCCAGTCGTCACACCGCACACGGAAAGGCGGTCCGCGTTCGGGTGCTTTTCACACGTCAGCACTTCTCCGATCACAAGGGAATCCCCCGCGATAAGCGTGCCGATCGGAGTGGCTTCTATGCCGGACGCGGTGAGGCGATCAGCGATGTTCGCCGCGGACAACCCGTCCGTCGAAATGAAGTCGTTGAGCCAGTCAAGTGAGATTCTCATGCGCGCGCGCCTTCGTGAAGTTGACCCCTGCCGCCCTTCAAGCTTCCACCGTGCTCATTCGAACTGGGACAGGAATCGCATATCGTTTTCCCAGAAATGCCGGATATCGTCCACCCCGTACCGCATCATCGTGGTGCGATCAATGCCCATGCCGAATGCAAACCCGTTGTACTCTTCCGGGTCATAATCCACAAAGCCGAACACGTTAGGATCTACCATTCCGGCGCCCAGTATTTCCAGCCACCCGGCGTATTTGCACACGCGGCATCCTGAACCGTTGCACAGGATGCAGCTCACGTCCACTTCAGTGCTTGGTTCCGTGAACGGGAAATACGACGGCCGGAAACGCACCCTGGTTTTCGGGGGAAAGAACCGTCTGCAGAAGGTTTCCAGCGTTCCCTTGAGGTCCGCGAACGTAACGTTGCGGTCAACATACAGCCCTTCCACCTGAAAGAACTGATTCATGGCCCGGGCGCTGACGTCCTCGTTACGGTACACCTTGCCGGGAACGATGATGCGCACCGGCGGACGTCGCTTTTCCATTTCTCGAACCTGCACCGGCGAAGTCTGCGATCTCAGCGGCCATTGCGGGGCGACGTAATAGGTGTCCGTCATGTCACGCGCCGGATGGTCCGGAGGCATATTGAGCGCTTCGAAGTTGTAGTATTCGCTTTCGATCTCCGGCCCGTCGGCCACGGTGAACCCCATGTCCGAGAAAATCGAAGTGATACGGTCAAGGGCTATCGTAAGTGGGTGGCGGCGGCCCAGAAGAAAGGTCCGGCCGGGTAACGTAATGTCGATCCTTTGCCTGCCGGCACCATCTTCGACCTGAAACTTCTGGCCAGCCTCCTGCAACTTCTGCAGGACAAGCGAACGCACCTCCCCCACGCGTTTTCCGAGGCCTGGCCGCTGGTCAGCAGGCACTTCCCGGAGGAGTTTGTTGATGCGCGTGATACTGCCCTTCGTTCCCACGTACTCCACGCGCAACGCTTCCACTTCTTCGGGCGACGCACACGCGTCAATCCGTGCGGGTGCCTGTGCGGCAATCCTGTCAAGTTCGTCACGCAATTCCGCTGTCATGATGCAAAAAAGGCGGACGTTCTCGTCAGGAGCGCGCAGTTCCGTGCGCTCTTGACAAGGCGTGGTCCGCCTCTCCTTCCGTGGAGGTTAAAACTGCGCTTTTGCGGTTTCTGCCAGCCGGCCGAACGCCTCGGGATCGTGCACCGCCAGATCGGCAAGCATGCGCCGATTCACGTCCACACCGGCCTGCGACAGACCGTACATGAGTCGAGAATAGCTTAACCCGTGCATCCTTGCTGCCGCGTTGATGCGGACGATCCATAAAGAACGGAAGTCCCGCTTCTTTTCTTTCCTGCCGCGATACGAATAGGCCAGTGCGCGGTCCACCGCTTCACGTGCGGTGCGGAACAGCTTCGACCGCCCGCCGTAATACCCTTTCGCATGCTCCAGCGCTTTCTTGTGACGTGCGTGCGACGCCACTCCATGTTTGACCCGTGGCATATTCTGACTCCGTGTGATAATCGCTGCGGCCACCTGCCCGGTGGAGACAGCTCCCGTATGAAACTGATTACGCGAGCAGCATCCGTCGGATGCGCGGCACATCCGCTGCGTCAGCAAGGACGCTTTTGCGCAGAAAACGCTTGCGCTTGCTCGATTTCTTGGTAAGAATATGATTACAGTTCGACTGGTGGCGGAGTATCTTTCCGTTCGCGGTCACCTTGAACCGGAATCGAGCATTCCGCCGACTTTTCATTTTTGGCACAGCTTGCTCTCCCTCTGTTCCCTGGTCTCAGGCCGATCCGCTCAAGTTTCACTCGACGTGACCGGCAGAAAAAACATCGTCAGTTCCGTTTTGCTTCGCGTTACTGCTCCCGGCCTGGCGCATTCCGAAAAAGCCTCGACCACCTTGCCCAACACCTGTTCGGCAGTTGCCGCGTCCGGTGATTCCTCAACCGGAACCACGACCTTCAGAACGCCACCTTCAGCCAGAAATCGGCGGCCGTGGGCGATCTTCAACCGGAAGTCGGTCTTTGCACAGCCGGCAGGCACCCATAACGTCCGTCGTTGGGCTTCCACCGGCCGCGGACGGACCGCCGCCGTGCCGACCCGCTTGCCCAACCGACACACCGGCGGATTTGCGCCGGGTTGGACTTCTATCAGATCGAATCCGCATTCCGAGGCTCGCCGGAGCGCTTCTGCGCGCGTGACTTCGCCTACCGGAACTCCATCGGCCCCGACGAGAAACACCCGGGGCGCCGATATTTCCCGGTTTGCGCGGAGTCGGTTGCCGCCTGTTCGCTTTTTGCCTCGGACGACAGGGGCGGCCCCGGAAATCATACTTTCGGTGTCAATGAACGGGTTGATACTTCCTCGCAAAGGAGGCGAATAACCTCGTCTACGGGCTTTGCGCCGAGATCGCCTCGTTCTCGCGCACGGACGGCAACGGCCCCGTTTTCCACTTCGCGGGCACCAAGTATGAGCATATAAGGCACGCGTTGCAGTTCCGCATCGCGAATCCGCGACCCAATCTTCTCGTTCCGAAGATCGGTTTCAGCGCGCAACCCCGCGGCTTTCAACCGCCCCGCCAACTCGGTCGCCGCGTCGTTCTGCGCCTCGGTAAGGGGCAACACAACAACCTGCA
Organism: Candidatus Latescibacterota bacterium; assembly: GCA_022706085.1. Taxonomy (GTDB): domain Bacteria; phylum Latescibacterota; class MWCZ01; order MWCZ01; family MWCZ01; genus MWCZ01. The sequence continues at coordinate 139,785 of JAKJDF010000005.1, forward strand.
CCGGGGATATCCACAGCGGGAACGCACCGGCAAAATGCTCGATCAGGCAGCCTACGAACCGCTCCATGGAACCGAGCATGGCTCGGTGCACCATGACCGCATGGTGTGTCTGGTTATCCGACCCTACGTACTCCACGCCGAAGCGTTGGGGAAGTTGAAAATCTACCTGAATTGTTGGTCCTTGCCAAGGTCTGCCCAGTACGTCCACCAATTTCACGTCTATTTTGGGCCCGTAGAACACGCCTTCACCCGGATCCACGGTGTAGGGAACTCCCGCCCTCTCAAGCGTCTCCTTCAGGGCGTCAGTGGCTACCGTCCATTCCTCGTCGGTCCCGAAACTCCGCTCGGGCCTCGTGCTCAGGTAGACCTGGTAATCAAGGCCGAATGTGTTCAGGAAAAACTTCATCAGGTCAAGGGTGTCGGAGACTTCGTCCACCAGTTGGTCGGGCCGGCAAAAAATGTGCGCGTCATCCTGTGTGAAGCCACGTACGCGCAACATCCCGTGCAATACGCCAGATCGTTCGTACCGATATACGGTGCCCAGTTCCGCGTACCGGATTGGCAAATCGCGATAACTGCGGGTTTGCGACTGGTAAATCATGATGTGGAACGGGCAGTTCATCGGCTTGACGCGGTAGTTCTCGCCGTCAATATCCATCGGGCGATACATCGCGTCGTATTTCTCAAGGTGGCCGCTTATCCGGTACAGGTTGTCGCTCGCAATGTGCGGAGTGTACACCAGAGAGTACCCCCGTCGCATGTGCTCTTCTTTCCACAGGGTCTCGATCAGGTGCCGAATCAAAGCACCTTTCGGGTGCCAGTGAATCAGGCCGGCACCGACCTCAGGATGGATGCTGAAAAGATCGAGGCGCGGGCCCAGAATCCTGTGATCACGCCTCTTGGCTTCCTCCAGCACGGCAAGGAAACTCTCAAGCTGTTTCCTGTCCGGAAAACTGGTGCCGTAAATGCGCTGGAGCATCTGGCGCTTTTCGTCGCCGCGCCAGTACGCGCCGGAGGAACTCAGCAGTTTGAACGCCTTCACCTTCCCTGTGCTGGGAAGGTGGGGACCGCGACAGAGGTCCACGTACTCGCCCTGCTGATACATGCTCACTTTCTCCCCGGGAACCAGTTCACTCTGGTCGGAGAGATCGCGCAGAATTTCCACCTTGTAGGGCTCGTTTCGGTCGTCGAAGAGCTTGATCGCTTCTTCGACAGGCAGCTCAAACCGGGTAACCGGCAGGTCTTCTTTGATGATTTCCGCCATCTCCGCTTCGATTTTTTCGAGGTCTTCTGGCGAGAACGGTCTGGCAACCTCGAAATCGTAGTAGAAACGGTCCTCAAGCGCGGGGCCAATCGCGGGTTTCGCGTCAGGGAACAGACGTTTCACCGCCTGTGCCATAATGTGCGAGGTTGTGTGCCGGTAGACATCCCTTCCCTCCGGGGAATCCCATGTCAGCAGGGCGAGCCGGTCGCCGTCGTGAAGGACAGTGGTAGCATCGGCCGGAAGATCGTTGATCTTCGCCGCAAGGGTGGCCCTGGCAAGCCTCGGACCTATTTTCTCCGCTGCATCGAGGGCCGTTGCACCGTCGTGAAGCTCGAGGGGTGTGCCGTCGGGGAGAGTGACGCGAACCATTTTCAGACTCCTTTCCGTACGAACAGCCAACGCCCTGCCACAGACGACCGCAGCCCTCGCGTCAGCCATCCACAGATGGAAACGCCGGCGAGCGCACTCACATGGTGAGGCACCTCACCGGCGCATTGCATGCTTCCTGGCGATGCGACGTACCACCGTCTGGAAGCCAGAACATCAGAACGATAAAGATACCCCCGCGGCACGATATTTGCCAAACTGCCGAAGGGATCTAATCCTGGAAGCCAACCCATTTGAGGCCGGGCACTTCATTTCCCGCGGCATCGGTCAGGCGCAGATAGAACCCCCATCGCTTGCCTCCCGCGTCTCCACATTTCACGAGAATTTCCGAACGTCCTGCCGGCAATTCCACCTCAAAGTTGTCATCATCGATCGCGGCCGCTCTCTGTTCGCGGATATCGTGCACCTGCCTGCCATTCACGTACACGCGGCCGTAGTCATTGCTGCCGAACCGGAACCAGACTCGTTGCCTGCGCGGGCTCTCTACCCAGGCCACGCTGTAGGCAAGGGGCAGACCCGGCTTTCCGAAAAGAGCATAGAGGTCGACGTAACCCGTGGGATCAGTCGCGGACTCGCGCCAGCGCAGAACACGCAGCGAATCGGGATATGAGGGGTCGCCGGCGCAGGCGGCATTGAGATCAACTCCACGTTCCGGCGGGTACACAACATCGAAGTTATCCATGAAGTTCGGGAACGGGCCCACATACCACCAGCGTGGCGCAAATCCCGTGAACGGGGGAAATCCCCGGTGTTCGCGTATCGAGGCCGCAGTTACCTCAAAAAGAGGATCCTGCATGACGGGGCGCGCCCGAAGTATGCGGAGGTATTCCGGCAGATTCCAGACCGTCGGCAGCGTATCGTTCGGAGTAGCACGATAGCGAACCATCTCCTCTGGCGTCATCCGCCACAGGACGGTTCCATGGCAGTAGAGCCACATGAAACGTCGCGAGAGCGAACGCGCACCGGCAAACTGCCATTCGAAGTTCTCCACCGGGTAGTTCTCTGTCTTGTCCGCATAAGAGCCGACCCATTCCCCCGGATACGTGGATCGCTTGCCGGTGTAGCCGTATGGCTTCCCGGTGGAGTCCTTGAACTCGTAATAGAACCCGAGAGGCCAGATACCCATACTGAGTCCGCACCGCCGCATCCAGTAGTCGAGCACCTCCGGCGTGGCGGCTTTCCTCAACGCGAATCGCGCAGATTCACTCGTCCAGTTGTTGATCGTGGCCAGGCCGCGGGGGCGGAGGTTCAGGTACGACCGTTCCGTGCACAGATGCAGCCCTCCCGGCGCATCCCGTTCCGCCATGCCACGAGTGAGGCCGACGAACATGTCAACCCCAAGCCAGCCTTCGTAATTGTCCGGGTTCTCCGGAAGAAGCCAGAAGATCATGTCGGGAAACTCATCCAGCATCGCCGACATGATTTCGTACCCCCGTCGTTGAACCATCCGGCGGATTTCTGCTTCGGGCGGGTACCCCGGTTCGCTGTACCTGGGGTTGCGGAGCAGGTACCAGTCGGAGATGTATTCGTGGTCGAACGCAATACCTGCAAACCCGGCTTCACGGGCGAAGATTGCGCCCTGGCGGAAGTTCTCGACGATCGTCGCCCAGCCGGCGTCATCAAACCAGTCGGGCACGGGTTGAGCTACGGAGACCTGAACACTGTTGAACTCCACTCCGGCATCCCGGCAGGCCTGGTTCATACGTTTGCAAAGCTTCAGCAGGGAGTTCTCCGCGCCCACGACTCTCGTGCCCGGAGGGTCATCCGTGTAACGATTTGCGGCCCAGACGTCACTGTGCCAGCTTCCCATCAGCCCCGACATCATGATGCCGTCCACGCCGTTGGAACCGAAATACTCGGCCTTTTCCAGCAGATAAAGCGGCGAAACCGTCACAAAGAGGATGGTTCCGACACGCTCCGGGTTCGGGTCAGGGCGCAAATGAGGTGTGGGGACGAGGCGAACCGGTGGCGTGGCGTATTCCGGAGCAGGTCGGGGAGCCACCCTGCGCGTCCCTGCACACGCCGCACAGAGAACAGCGCAAAGAAACGGCGTGAGAAGCCGCAGACGCCTTCTGACGTGGTGATATCCGTTCACTGAATCGATCTCCAGAGCGTTTGTGGTTGGCAGCTTTGAACCGCAGGATTCCAAAACGGGGTCGGTACTGAAGTTTCCCTGGCGGAACATTCAATATCTGGCGGCAACGGGACCGGGCGCAACCGGACAGCAATTGCGCGCACCCCGCGGCGGGCGGTATTCTTCTTTTTCCTGAGGGCGCAGGGTGTGGCCTGCGCCCGAACATACGACGCTCTCGAAAGCCGCCATGCAATCTCCAATCCCACGTTCCGCGCTGTTCAATTTCGCCACCAGGGTCTTCCCGGCACGCGGAATTGCGCTGGATGGTGTATGCGAGGAGTGGGATACGCGCCACCGGCTGCCTGACCTCGCGCTGGATGGCGAAGCCTTTGCCACGGTGTGGATGGCCTGGGAACCCGATGCGCTGTGGTTCGCGGTGAAGGTGCCACGCACCCGCGCCCCGCAGGTAATCCCCAACCGACCGGCGAGCGGGGACTGCGTGGAGCTGTACATCGACACGCGGGACGTCCGGTCTGCGCACCGGGCCGGGCGCTACTGCCACAAGTTTGTGTTCGCGCCTCAGGGACGGGCTGGACGGGCACGGCACCCTTTTTTTGAGCACGCTGAGATTGCCCGGGCAACAGCATCCCCGCCGAAAGTAACTCCCGATCAGGTGGAGGTGGCCGCCTCAATCGAACCGGAATCGTATTCGATGGAGATTCGCCTTCCCGCGCAGGCGCTCTTCGGGTACGACGTGGAAACCAACCGCCGGCTCGGCCTGGCGTATGTCATCCACGACATCGAGCGGCCTATGCAAGTGTGGCCTCACAGCGCGGATCTGCCGGTCTGGGTTGATCCCGCGCTCTGGGCGGTGGCGGAGCTGGTGGATTAGGCAAGTTGCCCGCGGACACCCGCGGGCAACTTGCGGGAATCCGGCCTCAGCAAACCGCTACCTCCACAACAAGACGAAGCCCCCTCACCTTCGGAGGGTCGGATCATCCCGATACGCCGCCCGCGTCGGCACGCGGGCGCCACTCGACGACCGTTCACCGCGCCTCGTTCGCAGCAGAGAACCTGGGAACCCCTCGATGAGCGGTGATTGCGGCAACGTCAAAAAAAAGCGGGGTGAGCGTTGCCGCCCACCCCGCGTTCGCATGCTCGTTTTTGTTTACTTCACCATTACCATGCGCTTTACCAGCACGCCGTTCGGCGCAACGAGGCGGTAGATGTAGGTGCCGCTCGCAGCATCGCGGCCCAGGGCATCGCGTCCGTCCCATGTTATTGAGTGCACGCCGGCTTCCATCTTCGCGTCAACCAGCGTCCGGACAACGCGTCCAGTGACGTCGTACACGATAAGCTGCACACGGCCCTCAACCGGCAATCCGAAGCGGATGGTCGTCGTCGGGTTGAACGGGTTGGGTGTGTTCTGCTCGAGTGCGAATTCCACCGGCCTGACAACACGCAGAATCGGTGTCATGCCTTCGTTCAGCTCCATGGACGCGATGGAAGGCGGCGCCAGAAGCCTGCCATCATCCACGAGGCGGATCAGCACCGGGCTCGTGAAGTCCGTCCGTGCGAACGCCACTCGGACGATCTCCCCCTCGCGATTGGTGGCATAATACTGGCCCGCCTCAGCCGACAGGGCGACATCCGAGCCAACGTTGAACGCAAACTCACCCGCCATCAGGCCTTCCGGGTTATCCGCCCGGAGTTCCCACGCGGAGCCGGACCGTTCCCACGTGAGCGTGCGCGGGCTCGCGGGTATGGCCAGTTTGGCCGGATTGTAATAGCCCTCGTCCAGCGGGAAGGTGAAGTCCTCGCCCAGACTCAGCCTGAGCCACTTGAAGAGGATCATCGCTGCGTCCAGCGCCGTCGCACGGCCGTTGTTGGTGACGTCAGCCAGCGCAAACGGGATGGAAGGGATCAGTTTTACGCTGAACTGCAGCACCTGCGACGCGTCCTGTCCCGAAATAGTGCCGTCCATGGTCACGTCGCCGGTCCTGAACTCCAGCGGGAACGCGCCCATGTCCGCACGTGTTCCATTGGGGTCCGGTGCGCCGGCCGGATCGCCGGTGTTGATGCAGGGGGAGTAAGCGGTGAGACGGTAATCTGCTGTCTGGACGTCCACGAAGAGTGGGTCGGCGCTGATGTTGCCGATGCCTTCCCATACCATCCCTTCATCCATCTGCACGTCGCTGTAGGTGATCCCGGGCAAAGCTGCTGTCCCCGCGGGTTTGGTCACCGGAAGGGCAATGGCCATCGAGATCTGGTCCGGGGTGTTGCCCCACACTATTGAACTCGAAAGAGAAAACTCCCCGTCTGCCACGATTCCGCCGCCGTAGGTTATCGGCAGAACGTCCGACGTCCCCGCAGGCTTGACCGCGATCGGCCCTCCGGACTCCGCACCGGTTGCCGTGTTCCCAGAGAAGGTGCAATTCACAAATGACGTGCCGGGCACCTGTTGTGTCCGCGCAAACGCGGCTGGCCTTGCAGCCAGCGGCGCTCTGAGCGAATCCGGCAACCCAATCGCCGGTTTGACACCCTGAACCGGGGTTGCCGCGTAGGCGCCGCCTCCGGCCGCCGCCGTGTTACCAGAAAACAGACAGTTTTGGAATTCCACCGGCGAAGGATAGTACGGGTCGTTGGTGATCATCACGCCGCCGCCTTTTCCGTCCGCCGTGTTGCCACGGAATCCGCATCGTTCCAGAAACGCGTAGGAAGCTTCCACGTACCCACCGCCACCCCCGACTCCTTCGAAGAAGCCGCTCGTGTCCACGGCAGTGTTGTTCCTGAACTCGGTATCATTCGCCATCAAACCACCGTACACGGCAATGAAACCGCCTCCAAGGCCCGCATGCGCGGCGTTGTTCTCCACGATGCAGGAGTTCAGCATGATGCCGCCCTCCATCGCGGCAAGACCGCCACCATACATGGCCTGATTCCCGTGGATGCGTGAGTGAGAAATGTCCACTGATGTTCCGAGAACTCTCACACCACCTCCCATCATGCCAAAAAAGCCCAAATCGGCGTTGGGATCCGCCCCGTCCCCATCCGCACCCGTGATTTCCACATACTGGAGCGTCGAAGATCCCTCGCCCTGCACTGCCACTGGTTTGGCGACCGGCGCCTGCGCGTTCGCCGGTTTCCCCAGCTGCCCGGCAAAGAACAGCCCGCCCCATTCAGGCGCAACTCCGGGGAAGAAGCGGATGCCGTTGCCTTCGCCCTCTTCGCCCAGCGCCTGCAAGGAGCCTTCTACCAGGAGCGGAACATCGGCGTCAAACAGCACGTCTACGCCGGGTTCCATGGTGAGCGTGGCGCCCGAAGGCACCCACACCGGCGCTCCGACGCGGTACGTGCCACGCGTCCACGTACCCGCGAGATCGCCCCAGACGTACCCGGTCAGGTCGAAATAGAACGCTCCTATGTCAGACCTAGATCCATCGGGATCCAGCGGGCTGTTCACGCTGCCCGTGTTGACACAGGGTGAACCGAGTTTCAGGTGGAAATCCCCTCCCGCAGAGTCAACGAACATCGGGTCGGCGCTGATGCAGTTCCAGAGCTCACCGTCATATTCCCCGAGGAGGTTGGAGCCCATGATATCGAGCGAGCCGTTGTCGCCCACAGCGGCTTCATCCGGTCCGTTGCCCCAGAAGATCGAGCTGAGAATCGTCAGGTAGCCATCCGTGTACACCGCGCCGCCAAACTGAGCAAACTGCGCGGTTCGGGCCGACCGGTTCAAGAGCGCATCGCCGGGTGGCAGGATGACAACCCCGTCGGCCTGAACGGCCTCGTTGGCGACGAAGGTGCACCTGTCAATGGACGTACTGCCATACCCGGAACTGTACACCGCGCCTGCGATGGTACTGCCGCTTCCTTCACCTCCAGTCCATCGCGGCACCGCCTTGTTGCCGACAAACACCGATTTCTCGATCGTCGCCTCGGTCTCCAGCCAGAGCGCGCCGCTGGAGGCGCCGGCGGTGTTGTTCTCGAACCTACAACCGGAAATCGTTGCACTGGCGCCATAGAGGTCACCGGCAGCGCCTTCCCAGTATGACGTATTGCCCGTGAACACGCAGTTGGTGATCGTCAGCGCGCCGCCGGGGGCTTCGATGCCGCCGCCGTAGGAGTCCGTCGCGGCGTTACCCGAGATCGTGCAATCGGTGATATTTACGGTCGGTGTGTAACCGCTCTGGCCGTCGCCTCCTTCCTCTCCATACGCCTCGACGTATAGGCCGCCACCGACCACACCCGTGTTGTTGGTCACGGTGCTGTTACTGATCGCCAATACGGGTGCCCCTTCCGGGTAGTTGCTTTCGTAGTAAACACCCCCGCCCTGCCCGCCGATCTGCTCCCCGTATTCATCCGTCGCCCCTTCGGCGGTGTTGCCGCTGATCGCTCCCCCGCTGATGGCGACAGAAGAGTTGTACGCGTACACGCCGCCGCCTGCGCCGCCGTCATAGTACCCGTAGGAATCCGCGACCGTTTTGACCGCATTCCCATTGATGGTGCCGCCAGAGACTGTCAGAGAGGACCCGTCCGCGTACACCCCGCCGCCGAAGCCGCCGCTGTTGCCGGTGATCTGGCAGTTCGTCAGCGTGGCTTCAGCGTTGAACAACCGCACGCCGCCGCCTTCGAGACCGACGAACGCTTTGTTGCCGGATATCACGCAGCCGGTTGCATCGATGGTCGCGCCGTAGCTGACGTTGATGCCGCCGCCAACCAGCATGGCACGGTTGTCGGTAATCTGGCAGTCAGTTGCCGTAACCGAAGACGTCCCTCTGGCATTGATTCCGGCGCCAAAGAAGGAGACGTTATTGTGGATCGACGTGTTGGCGATAGTGAGTTGCGCGTCGGTGACGAACACCGCACCACCCGCATCCTCGTAGTAATCCACGTTGAACGCAGGGCGGCGTGAAGGCGTTGAGGACTCGCTGGTCGCGCCTGTCGAGCCCCGTGCGGCACGTTGAGCCCGGCGCTCCGCCTTCGTGAGGCGGGGTCTCGTCTCCGGGGCTGTCGGTGGTCGAACGGTTGCGCGCAGTTGCTCGAGGATGGCGGCTTCGTCCGCGGCGCGGTCCCCGGCCGCAGGCTTCACGCCCTGCCCGCCGACGCCAGAAATCACGTACACGCCGCTGATATCGGCCCACTGGATGGTGTGCGAGCCACCGGTTATACGGATACCGCCCCACCGCGCCTGATCCACGTCAGGACGGAAGTATATCTTCCCAGCTTCGGTTCCCGCCGCGGTCAACGTCCCTTCCACCACCAGCGCCGCGTCCGCCGCCGCCAGCACCTCTACGCCGGGATCTATCACCAGCGTGGCGCCTTCCGGAACGGTCACTGAGCCGGCTAACCGGTACGGGCTGTCCTGCAGCGTCCAGTGGAGGTTTGTCAACTGGCCGTAGAGGTAGCTGGCGTTGAACGCGAACGCGCCCATGTCCACGCCGTTTTCGCCCGCGCCGATGCACGGCGAGCCCGCCTGAAGCCGCAGGTTGTAATTCACAGGTCCCGCTTCAACGAAAAGGGGAAGCAGGGAAATGTTGCTCTCGTCAAACCAACTCATGTCATCGACGATGTCGTTGAATCGCATGGTCAGAGGCGCAGCAGGGGCCGCCTTCCCGAGAGCCGCCGCGGAGGAGCCGGCCGGGCGTGCCATTCCCGGGCCAAACACCTGTCCTTGCGCACCCCAGAGGATGGAATTGACGATGCTTGCGGTGCCGTAATTCGAGCAGTATACCCCGTTTCCACCATCGTATTGTGCGCTGTTGTCCACGATCGTGCAGTTCGTCAGCGCAGCGTGGGCTTCTTCTCCCACGTAGACCCCACCGCCCCCACCATAACTCGTGTTGGCGACGAGAACCGTTCTGTCGACGGTTACTGCGCTCAAATAGTCAACATATACGCCGCCGCCGCTACCATTTTGAGCCTGGTTGTGCGAGAACTCTCCGTTCGTGATAGCCATGTCGGCATTCGATACATACACCGCGCCGCCGATCCCCCCGACACACATGAAGATGTCCACGTGGTCGAGATCAGCCGAATACCGAGTTTCCGCATTGTTTGTTACGGAAACAGCGCCGCCACCCCAGAACTCCTCGCTTGCTGAATGCGCCCGGCTGATGTGGACATACTTGAGCAGGCTTTGCGCCGTTGGGTTCACGAACCGGACGCCGCCCCAGTACCCGGTGCCGTTGTAGGTGTCAAGCGGCATCTCCGTACGGAAGCGGATGCGCTCGCCCACCCTCTTGGACGTGCCCTCGGCGTGGAGCGAACCATTCACCACAAGCGGGGCGTCCGCGTCGAATACGAGGTCCGTGCCGGGCGGGATCGTCAGCACGTTTTCCGCCGGGATTGTCACCCGGTTCTTCACGCGCCACTCGCCCGGGGTCAGCGTGCGGCTGAACTCGGTTCCCGTAAGAATGTTGGTGCCGGTAAGGTCAAACCAGAATGCTCCCATATCGGCCACGGAGCCGTCCGGTTCCCGCGGCCCGGACGGGCCGCCCGGATCACCGGTGTTGATACAGGGGGAACCCGCCTGCAGACGGTAATCGGTCGCGGCGTACGGGTTGTACGTGTTGAAGGGTTGGACGAAGAGGGGGTCGCTGGAGAAACAGCCCTCGAGCAAGTCCGCGAACCCGTCTGCGATGTCGCTGAACCGCACACTGGACCCAACGCCGTTTGCGGCTTTCGCAGGTGCCGCAGCCGCCCCCGCGGCCGGACGATAAATGGGTAACCCGCTTCCCCAGAGCTGGCCGTACTCACCCCAGACGATGGAGTTGTGGACACTGACAGTGGCCGATTCGGACCAGTAAATCCCGTTTCCGCCCGTCCCGTACGGGTTATACGCAATATTGTCGGAGAACGTGCATTGTTCGACCGTGGCCGACCCCGTGAAATCGACGCAAACAGCGCCACCGTACGCTTCCTGCTGGCTGTTATATACCCCCGCATAGTTGCGCACGAACAGCGATCTTGTGATCGCCGTCGGGCAGTCGGTGTGTATGGCACCTCCGCGGTCGCCGGAATTGAACTGAAAACGGCAATTGGCAACATTCGCGGTCCCGAGCAGGGTTTCGTTTTCGTAGTAGCCGTAAAGGTGCAGCGCACCACCATCGAAGTCGGTATGATTGCCCGATACTATGCAATCCGACAACGAAAGCGTCAGGCCCGGCATGTACACCTCCATGCCGCCGCCGAAGGTGTACGACGTGTTGCTGTCAATCAAGCACGCAACAAAACTCACCGCACCGGGAGTATTCGAGTTGTCGATATCTAGGCCTCCTCCGGCCACATACCCCGTGTTGTGGCTGATGTCGCAGTTCTCGAACGAAGCCGTGGCATCGCGCAGGTAGACGCCGCCTCCGCAACTGGCGTAATTGTCCGTGATCTCCGACCCCGCTGCTGTCAGGTTGGCACCATTCGCGACGTGGATCCCCCCACCGTCCTCCCCTTCATTCCCGTTGATAATCGAATTTGTTAGGGCAAGGCTTGTCCCGGGGTTGAGGACTACGATGGCACCGCCGGTGAAGTCGGGATCGTTATACGCCACTCTTGCGGTACGAGCCGGACGTGCAACGCGAGGTTGCCTCGCGGGCCGTTCTGTGGTCGCCGGGCGTGCCCTGCTGGCGAGTCTCTCGGCGCGGGCAGGCTTCAACCCTTGTCCACCCCACACGTACACGCCGGTAATCTCGACGTGCTCCAGCGTGTTCGCGCCGCCGGTGAACTTCAGGCCGCCCCAGTTGTACGAGGTTCCCGGCCCAAACCTGATCGGGCTGGCCTCCGTTCCTGCGGCGCTCAACGCGCCGTCGACGACAAACGGCACGTCCGCATCAAAAAATACTTCCACGCCCGGTTCGATGGTGAGGGTGTTACCCGCGGGCACAAACACCGTGCCGGTGACGCGGTAGGGGGAGTTCGCCGCAGACCAGGTGGTCGTTGTGACGGTAGCCGAAACGCTTGCCGGGTCACCGGTCCAGAGCTGGTTGACGGGAAACACACCCATATCCGCGCGCGTGCCGTCCGGGTCGGGGTGCGCACCCGGGTCGCCCGTGTCAATGCAGGGCGAACCGGTCGCAAGGCGGAGGAAGTCCGGGGAAGCAGGATCTGTGGACGCGAAGACGGGGTCGGCGTTAATGTTCCCGTCGCCGGGGTAACCGCCCTGAACGTCCGAAAAGCTGATCGTCGTAGTACCCCCGTTCAGGAAAACTTCATCCGGAAGATCACCCCACAGAATGCTCCCGGAAACGGTTGTCCAAGAAGAACCGCCGACCCACAAAGCACCGTGGCCAACCAGTACCCTGTTCTCGGTAATAGTGCAATTTGTGATCGTAGCGCTGGAAGCCGGGCCCTCGTCAACGAGAAGAAAAGCACTACCTCCACCGTTAACACACACGTTCCGAGCGATAACGCATCGTGCGATTTCAGCGGTAGCACCTGAGCGGATATCGAAACCGCCACCTGAGTCCTCTGCTGTATTATCAACGATGGCGCAATCTGTTGCTATGACGCTGGCATAATTGGAAAGGAAGATCCCCCCACCATCGTTGTCTGCATGGTTATCCCTTACCACGACACGGTTGAGCGTGACACGTGTACCGGATCCGTCGACAAAGATGCCACCCCCTCGGTTTTCAGGTTCTGCCCCCCCATCAGCGTGACCCTCGCTGATCCGCGCGTAACTGAGCCAGCTGGAAACGGTGTCCCCGCTGACGAACCGCAATCCCCCCCACTCCGGCGCCGCGCCCTTTGCGAAGCGGACGCTGTCCGTTTGCGTTCCAAGCGCGCGTAATCCGCCCGCCACAATGAATTGCACGTCGGCGTCAAACAGCACGTCCACGCCCGGTTCGATGGTCAAGACGTCCCACGGGTCCACCGTGACCACATCCTTGACACGCACGGTCTTGCCCGTCTGCCACGTCTGCGTGTAGAGGGTGCCGCGGGCGAAGATGATGTCCGGATAGTCCGCCGGGTCGAGCGCCAGAGCGCCCATGTCCGCGCGAGTCCCGTCGAGGTCGGTCGTGGTGGGGTCACCGGAGTCAATGCAGGGCGATGCGGGCTGAAGGCGGTAATCGCCCGTGGCGGCGCTCACGAAGAGCGGGTCGGCGTCAATGTTCCCCGTGCCGCCCCAGCCGCCCTGAACGTCGGAGTATGTTGCGTTGATGGCGGTGCTCTGGGCGTACATCTGGTTCGGCGTGTTGCCCCACACGACGCAGTTTTTCAGGTTCACCGTGGTGCTGTAGTACGTATATACCGCCCCGCCCAACCCCGTCTCCGTGATACTGTTCCCGACAAACGTGCAGTTTGTTGCGTTGAGGGTGGCATACCACTTGATGGACAGCGCGGCGCCGCGGCTTGCCGTGTTGTTCGCAAACACCGAACCTGTCACGGTCGCGAACGCGTTCGCACCGTACAAAGCGAGTCCCGCGCCGTGGCTATTCCCAGTGTTGTTGCGAAAGATACAGTTGGTAATGGTGGTGTTGCTGTAGTTCTCCCCGTAGATCATCGCGTCGCTTGCTGCCGTGTTGTTCTCGATGAGGCAGTCGGTGAAGGTGGAGGTTACCACCTTTCCGGACGCGCCGTATAACTCAACGACGCCAGAATACGACCCCGCATGGTTCGCTCGGAACTCCGTTGACTGGAAGGAGACAAGCCCGGTGCTCTGGTCTACTGCCACGGCTCCACCACTTGTTCCGCTGGTGTTGCCTTCGAATTTGCAGGAGGAAAAAGACACCGCGCCCGCCGACGTGATGTAGACGGCGCCGCCCCAGGATGTGCTCGTGTTGCCCGTGAACGTGGTTGCCGTGAATTGCCCTGTGCCGCCGGTGGTGAACGCCACCGCGCCCCCGTGCAAAGCGGTGTTGCCCGAAAACAGGCAGTTTGACACGTTCACGCTGGTTCCCGCCCCGGTGACCATCAGCGCACCACCAAGGTTGGACGGTGCCGTACCCTCAGCTTTGCCGCCAGACAATTGCACATACTGGAACGTGCTGGCGGCGCCACCGGAAATGCGTATCCCGCCCCATTCCGGGGCCGTGCCGTTCATGAAGCGGATGTTCTGCGCTTCCGTGCCAGCGGCCTGGACGCTTCCCTGCACGATGAACTGCACGTCCGCGTCAAACAGCACGTCCACGCCCGGTTCGATGGTCAGGGTGTTGCCCGGGGGGATAGTGACCGTGCCGGTGACGCGGTAGGGGGAGCCTGAGTTGAGCCATGTTGTGGTGGTGATGTCGCCGCTCACAGGCGTCTGGGCGTGGCTTGCTCCGCCAAACAGCGCGATGGTCGCGACAAGAAGAGCAAAACCGAGGGATCTGGTGCGCATGGTGGGACCCCCTCCCGCATGGCGCGGGGGTATGCGGTGCGTTCACGCGAAAAAGGCGAAGGTTCTCGTGTATCCCGCAGATTGACGAGCCCCTGAAATGGCTCATCCCCCACCGCGCGGTTGCGTGGAAGGGCGGCGCATTCATATTTGTGGTGATTATGCTGCTAAAGATACCCCGTTTCGAAACCATGTCAAATGTTGCCCGGATTGCGCCTGGCTCGCGTGTCCTCAGAACGCCTCGCAGTCGCATTCCCGTCCCCCTGCGTACCCCGAATGAACTTTTTTGCGTCGAAAAGCTTGACACGAAGACGCCGCGATGCCAGTGTGTGAATGTGGCAGAAATCCGGTGGGAACCAGTTGCCGGTCGTCTCGACACAACACGCTCCGCCGGGCTCGCCACTCGAATGCCGTGTTTGGGTCGTCATTCCCGCGCAGGCGGGAATCCAGAAAAAGGCGCGGGTGCACTTCCGTCGGGCAACCGTGGACGCACATCGCGAAATCAATCGTCATGTGCGTGGGACATTGCGTGGGCGTAGACCACGGCGAAGGCCTGGTCTCTGCGTCTCGGTGAATGCTGGATTCCCGCCTGCGCGGGAATGACGGCTCACCCGCACGTCTTGTCCCGTTCGTCGCCAGACAGGGCCGGAACGGGGTTCGATGAACTGCGGCGGTCGTCTCGATACAACGGCCTTCGCGCAGGCCTGGCCGTCACTCGACGACCGTGCCTGCCGGGGGAATTGCGGGAAGCGAAGGATCTCTGTGTCGGCAAAGGCCGAGGCCATTTCCCGGAACAACGGCGGAGCGAAAGCGAAACGAAGTCCCCCGGCCGTTATATCGAGTCGCACGTGTGGGAAATACCGTCATTCCAGCGCAGGCGGGAATCCAGAACACAGAACACGGAAGGGGTGCCTCTGAATGCGAAGTAGCAAGGCATCGCAGACCAACTTTCGGGGCGCGCCTGGGAGATGCCGGAGGTAATGGATTCCCGCCTGCGCGGGAATGACGGCGCTGCTCGTTGGCGGGAAGGAGCGGCGGGCGCCAGAGAAGGCCTGGAAAAGATTCTTCGCTCCGCTCAGAATGACGGAATCGAAGAGGCGCGGACACCGTATGCCAGGGTCCCCGGACGGCGGCCGTCTTATGCGTCCGGTAAGTGCGGGAGGATGCATGCCACTCGTCCCGTTCCTGCGCCGCACTACCATTGACACGAAGAGCACGCGTCATTCTGAGCGGAGCGAAGAATCTCAGCGTTGGCGCGAGCACCGGTCATCTCGATACACGGCTGGGGACGCACGCGTTCCACGCCGAACTCGATGACCGTGCGTGGGTCCGGCCGAGCCACTGGACGGCCGTTCCAGGCCGGTCATTGAGCCTGTCGAAATGCCCGGCGCGACTTTCCGAAACGCACCGGAAGAGATATTCTTCGCTGCGCTCGCAGACGCTTGCGGCTCAGAATGACGGGATCGAACGGGCTCGGACAGGAGAATCCGTCGGAGGGGGCAGGGCGTGTGAGCCGGGTTGCCCCTGAGGCGAATTTGGAGGCATTCTTCCGATTCGCACACGCTGTGGATTGGTTCAGATGCGGGAGACATCGATGCGGGCAAACACCGATTGGTTCCGTGACGCGAAATGGGGCGTATTCATGCACTGGCTGGCAACCATGCATCGCCCGGGCTGCACGGTGGATGAGTGGAACGCGATGGTGGACGCGTTCGACGTTGACGGCCTGGCGAATCAGCTTGCCGCGGCGGGGGCCGGGTATCTGTTCTTCACCGTGGGACAGATTGACGGCTTCTACGCCTGCCCGAACGAGGCGTACGACCGCATCGTCGGAATCCAGCCTTCTAAATGCTCGCGCCGGGATCTGGTAAGCGACCTTTCGGACGCCCTGGCGGAGAAAGGAATCCGGCTGCTGGTGTATCTGCCCGCGGAGCCGCCGTACCTCGACAAAGAAGCAGTGGCGAAATTCCCGTGGGTACGCGAGCCGAAAAACCAGAGGCAAGCCGAGTTCCAGACGATGTGGGAAGGGGTCATCCGGGATTTTGCGCTGCGGTGCGGGACGAAGATCTGGGGCTGGTGGTTCGATGGCTGTTACTACGCCACGGACATGTACCGCCACCCGGAGCCGCCGAATTTTGCCAGCTTCGCGGCCGCGGCGAAGGCGGGCAATCCACAGGCACTCGTGGCGTTCAATCAGGGCGTGCACACGCCGGTTAAGCCGCAATCAGCGTTCGAGGACTACACTGCGGGTGAAATCAGCGACGCCTTCCCCGTCTGGCAGGGGTACGACAACCTGCCGGGCCGTTTCGTCGGCGGGGCGCAGTACCACATCCTCTCCTACCTTGCCGGGAAATGGGGGTACGACAACCCACGCTTTCCCGACGAATTCGTCATCGGCTACACGAAACACGTGAACCAGCACGAGGGCGTGGTCACATGGGACGTTCCCAACACGCCGGCGGGTCTGATCAGGGAACCGTTCATGAACCAACTGACGGCGCTCGGCAGAGCGCTTGGAACCATACGACGAACGTGAGGAGAACATCCCAATGACACGTTACATCGCGGCGTACGATACGGAATCCCCACGGTGCATCAAGGGAGTCCGGGAGATCGTGCGGGTGCACAGAAAGTACTCGATGCCGGCGACGTTTTTCATCACCGGTACGACGGCAGAAGGCAACCCCGGGGAGTATCGCGAACTGTTCGACGACCCGCTGTTCGAAGTGGCGTCCCACACGTACTCCCACAAGATGCTGCGGGATAACCCGTTTTGTGGCCCGGCACAGCCGCCGGAGGGGATACGGGAGCAAATACTTCGGGGCACGGAGGTCGTCGAGAAGGTGTTCAGGCGGGATTGTCTGGGGCTTCGGCCGGGGTGCAGTTTCGAGTTCGGCCTCAAGGGCGCGCCGGAGGTGCTGGCAGTGGTTCAGGAAGCAGGGCTCAAGTATGTGAGCAGCATGGCGTGGGGGAAAGACTACAGCCTGCCTGCGCCGCTGAACCAGCCGTTCCGCTACGAAGAGGACGGGTACCCGGAAATCTGGGAGATCCCCTGCCACGGCTGGCATGAGAATCTGCTCAAGAACCACAACAAATGGGGTCCCCGCCGGATCACGCTCTGGCCGCCAGAGATGCCGGACGCCATCCCGCCGGACTTCCTGAAAACGCCGGAAGAGGAATTCGCCGTGAACAAGGTGTTTCTGGACAAGGCGAAGAGGGACGAACTTGCGTTCGTCTCGCTCATCTGGCATCCGTGGTCGCTGTATGCGTTCGATCCGGACATGCGGATGCTCGAGCTGACGTTTGCGTATGTGCAGTCCATGGGGTTGAAGACGACCACGTACTCGGAGTTCTGCGGCGAACTCAACGCCGCCAAGTAAGCGAGGCGGAAGCGATTTCGCTGCTCCTTTCACGAGTGGAGAGGGTATGGATACCTCTGTTTCGCGCCGGTTATTGCAGACGATTGACTGCACTGGAGAGTTCGGACCCGACCGGTATTTCTCCCACGGGACGGCCGCCGTGGTGGAATCCGAGGCCGGGCGGTACCGGGAAGCGGAAGGGGTGCCGGGTGCGCGGTTCGCGTACCGGTTCGCCATTGAGCACGTCGGGCGGCCACATGAGGTGGTGATCCAATACCCGGACGACAAGCGCCGGTTCATGTGCGTGATGGACGGGACGTGTTACGACCTCACCACGGGCATTCTCACGGGCGGCCGCCTCCCCTTGAGCGGGGAGATGTTGGAATTGCGGCAGATTTTCTGGCCGCGCTGGACGGACTGCAGCATCGTCTTCATGACGTGGGGCGAGGGAGAACCGGCCGCGGCGGCGCGAATCGAGGTATTTGAACTGGGCGACCTGCCGCCCGCACCGTTTTCCCGTGATCCCCGACACGGGCCGTTTCGCGAAATCGGCGTTCAGTATGAAGATCCCTGCGGGACCTGCGCAAGTGAGGGTGCGCTCAATAGAGACGAGTGGACGGACCGCATCGTTGCGTACATGAAACACACCGGCCAGCAGAGCCTCACCTATCCACTGGCGTGGTACCATGGCCCGACGTTTCCCTCCAACCGGGAACCGAGCTCGCAACTGGACTGGATTGTGGCGCCGGACAGAACGTGCTACTCGCGCTGGACATCCCATCCAGCGGACTGGTACCAAGGTCTGCTCCAGCGCTTCTCGGACGAAGGGCTCACGTTTCGCGGCTCGCTCACGATGCTTCGGCTGGGAAGCCTCATGGCGGGCATGCAGGTGGATGAGGAGGCTATCCATCGCGGCGCGGACACGTACAATACCGTGCTCTGGAACGGCACCGTTCGCGCGGGCACCGGCGACTGGACGCCGATGTACGACGCCCGGTTCATGTCGCAGTTGGCGAAGAAACTCGACGAGGTGCCCGAATATGAGCCACTCAATTCCGGGCAGCCGGGTTACCCGCCGTTTCTTTATGGAGAACGCCCCAATCCGGACGGTGGCGGCCCCGTGTTCAACCCGCTCCACCCGACGGTTCAAGCGGCGGTTCTGGCACTTGTGCGCGAAATCGCCGATCGGTATGCGAAATACCCGGCATTCACAGGTATCTCGTTCAATTATTTCGCGGCACAAATGCTCTGGTTCGGGTCTTTGAGGGCCGGCTACGACGACACCACCATCCGCCTGTTCGAGAAGGAAACGGGCCTCAAAGTTCCGGGAGATCCAACTTCACCGGACCGTTTCTTTCAGCGCTACCTGCACTTGACGACCCGGTGCCGGACCTCATGGATCGAATGGCGGTGCCTGAAGATTCGCGACCTCATGCGGCAAATCCGTGACACGCTGCGGGGGGTGCGTCCCGACTTGACGGTTACGCTGACGTTGTGGCAGGAAACCGTAGTGCCCTTCCTGTTTTCGGGAATGCATGCAGGAACACAACTCGGCGCGCGACCAGGGGCATTTGAGTTTTACCGGGAGGGCGGCGTGGACTGGGATGTGTTCCGCCACGAACCCGGCATACTGCTCGACCTCGAAATGGGCGATTCGCGGGACAGGGGCGGTCACGGCGCCAACCCGGCGGCAGGGGTAAATACGCCGCTGGAGGTGGATTGCATGTTCCGGGACCACGCCTACCTCGACACGTGTTCCCTTGAGGCCGCTGGCAGGCAAGACCGGCCCGGGGCGTTCCTTTTCAACTGCTGGGTTGAGGCGTGGGGCCGCTATCTCTGGTTTCCCGTGGAGCCCGAAGACCCGAATCTTACGGTGGTGTCGGATATGGACGGGCAGCAGCCCGATGCAATCGTCCGATCCCATTCCGAGTACCCGGTGGATGGTTTCTGGTGGAAGCCCCAGATGCGTATTACGCCGGCGCTTAAAGGCGGCCGCCATTTCCTCGAAGGATTTTGCCACGCTCTTGCGGAGTTGGACGCATGCCGCATTACCCAGGGCGGCTTATTCCTCGACACGGCGCATACGGAAGAACTCGGCAGGTTCGCCTCGGTGTTCCGGGCCCTTCCGAACGAGAAGTTCGAGACAGTGGGACATACGACCGATCCTGTTGCAGTGCGCAGCCTGGTCAGGGACGACCGGCGGTACGTGTACCTCGTGAATCGCGAGTATTACCCGGTGAGAGTGGAGCTTGAATTCGCCCGGTCACCGGAGGAGAGGGTGAATCTGGCCACCGGGCTTACAGAAGCGGCAGCGTCCCCGTGGGCGGTTGCTCTCGCACCCTACGAACTGCGCGCGTACACGGTAGCGGCAGAGACTGCGATCTCGGGATTTCGCGCTGAACCCCCGTTTGACATCACGTCCGCGCTTGAGGCTCGCGCTCGAGAAGCCTTTTCGGCTATGGAGGCCGTGCGTGTTTCCGGAACACTGGTTCCGGGCATGGAACGGATGATGGGTGAGATAGAGCGCGCGCTTGAGGAGAAGCGCTACGCGTGGCTTCGCCGCGCGTTGGACGGGTACATCGTGCGGAAGTGCCAGGCGCTGGCGGCATACAGGAACGAGTGACGGGAGGCTGACAAATGCACGGCCCGGCTCACACAAGGGAAGCACGAGCCGGGCTTCTGGATTACGCGCGGCCAACTCACCCGCAGGCAACCTCCATCGCCACCTCAGACCATTTGAAGAGCCGCTGCGGCTGGTAGCGAACCGTGCTGATGTCCTTGAGTATGAATTCAAGCGGACATCCGTATCTCTCGCATATGTCCCTTGTTTTTCGCAGGTCGCTCCTGACCGCTTCCGCATCGAAGGAGTCGTGCGCGAGGAATGCCGGGCTGGGTTTTCGTGAATACACGTAATCGCCGGCTATCTCCGCGGCACCGCGTTCCTCGTTCACCCACGGGCTCATGGACACCTTACGCACGTTTGGAATCATGCGGACTTCATTCATTTTTCCGTCAAGCGGATCACAGCACCCGTAGTACACAAGCCCGAAACGTTCACAGAGGCGGCTGACGTAGTCCACTTCGAACTCTTTGAACACCTTTGGCGAGACGGTGGAAAACATCTGGGCGAGGCCCATCGCCCACATGTCTTTGGTACGGGGCTTTTGCGGGTTGTAACCGGGCGCCGGGAGTTCATCGGTGAACGCGCCCGTGCAGTGAACCCAGTTCTGCGGGCCGCACAGGAGGCCCTCCGCTTCTGCCTGATCGAACATGGCCATGTAGCCGTCCGTCATTCGGCCGACCAGCCTGTGGACGTAATCCGGGCGATCGACGATCGCGAGGAGGGCGCTTTCCACGCTCATCCAGGTGCTGATGGGGTCCCACAATGAGAGATACGCATCCATGCCCCAGAGGCGCACTTCTATGATGCCATCAAACAACTCATGTGCGAACTCAAGCCGGCGTGCTGTTTCAGCTTCGTCGTGCGTCAGCCGCGGTATCTGGATCTTCTGCAGGTCTTCTTCCGTTTCGAACTGGTTTGTGTACTTGTGTCCTACGACGCCACTTGTGGGGTCTGTGACGGCAACACGCTCCTGAACGCGGACCCCGAACCCGGTGTTATGGATGGCCTTGGAGACGTGGATGTACGGGTCGATCACCATGTCCCCGGGGAAGTGCCGCCACTGGAACAGTTCG
Organism: Candidatus Latescibacterota bacterium; assembly: GCA_022706085.1. Taxonomy (GTDB): domain Bacteria; phylum Latescibacterota; class MWCZ01; order MWCZ01; family MWCZ01; genus MWCZ01. Next base: position 160,877 of record JAKJDF010000005.1, read on the forward strand.
CGACGCAGGCGGTCCTCATATCCGCGCAATTCGGGGTCGGTGCACCGGAGTGTGAGTTCGTCGTTCACATTCATCTCATTCCAGCACACCTGGTCTATCGCCACCATGGGGCGATCAGGTTTGAGTGCGTTCAATTTGCGCCACAGCGCGCGCTTCTCTTCCTGCACAGGAAGGGCCGCGATTTCGGCTTTTTGTCGGGCCAATTCGCGAACAATCGAAATATCCTGTTGGGTTGGCATGAGACGAGTCCTTCGCATGCGTGACGGGTCAGGGATGGGACGTACAGGACACAAGATAGGACGCAGTAGGCCAAGGGCAAAGACGGGAGGACTGACAGCCGGGGTTTCGTTTGAGCGCAGACACCGGAACCCCGGAAAAACGAGACATGCGCTGCTACACGTATTCGTGTGCAAGAATCTGGAATACGCTGGCCGTCCAGGTGTAGGCCGGGTCGCACAGGCCTTTTCCGGTGTGCGGGTGGAAATTCTCCGCCATACCTTGCGCGACGACCATGTCGCAAAACCGTTTGCTGATCTGGCGAGCGCTGCCGCGTTCACCGAGGGCTACCAGGCCATCCACTATGAGGAGGGTCGCAGGCGCCCAGATGGGTCCCCGCCAGTACCCTTTTGGATCGAATCTCGCACTTGCAGGGCTTTCGGTTGCCAGGCCGTGCTCTGTCAGGAATCGTCCCTCCCTGAGCAAGCCGGCCACAAGGGCTTTGCGTTGTTCCTTGGGAAGCCGTTTGCCAAGAACAATCGGCACATACGGGAGCAGACAATCCCCTTCGGCAACATCGTGCTGCCCGGACCGCGGAGCGACAAACTGGCCGTCCCTCCACGAATGGGAAATCATTTTTGCCAGGAGCGTATCGGACCGCTTCTTCCAGCGTCGGGCATCTCGTCCTCTTCCCAGTGTATCGGCGATTTCCGAGAGGACGTCCATCTGAATCACCAGGTACGCCGAGAGGTCGGGAGATTCGACCGGAAGGCCCACGTCGAAAACAGTGGCGTTGTCCCAGCCTGAGTCATTCCCGTGGTTGTACTGCGGAATACCGTCTCCATCGTCGTCGCGCGCGGCCATCCACCAGTTCGTCCACGCGGCGAGCGGAGCGTACACCTGTTTCAATTCGCGCTTCGTGATGAAATCCGACCGCTCCATCATCCACCGAAGCACCCATCCCTGCACAGGCGGCTTGGTGAAGTTCCATACAATCGAGACGTCGTTCAGGCTGTCGGGAAGCGCGCCGTTCTGGTCCTGATGGTCGAAAAACAGCATGAACTGGTCCCAGGCCAGTTCTGGATTCCGGTAGGCAAGCGCCATGGCATTAAAGCAGGCATCCCAGCACCAGATATTCGACATCCAGTTCTTGGACATGAGCATCGCGGGGCGGTTCAGCCTGCCTGACGGTGCTACGACCGATGACCATGTGAGGTACTGCGCGAGTTCCGCCGCGTTCTCATGAACCATTGAGACTTTGGGAGAACGCTTCGCCCACTTTCTGAACTCCGCTGCAACGGATCTGGTGCACTCATCGAACGTGGGACAGGGACGATTGCGCAAGGGACGCGTCGTCTTGAATTCCTCCACAACGCAATCAAGGACACCATCGCCCGCTTCAGGAAGACAGTCAATGACCATTTGAGTGCACCGCGGGTTTTGCCAAGGCGCGTCTGCGTTGAGCGATCCAGTGGCCACGGAAATGGCCAGTCGAATTCCGCTTGACCAGTCATTCACCTCCGCGGTTGCACTATCGACAAGGAACACGTTATCAAACGCCGCAATCGGCGCGTGCGTGAAACGGACCCCTGCGCCGTTCCCTTTGATCCGAATCGCCGTCTGTTCGGCTATGCAGAAGGATACATTCGCCGGGCCCGTTTCAAGAGTGAGAAGCGTGGTGTTCGCATTGATCGCGAAAGGAGCGGGTTTTCCGTCAACCAGCAGTTCGACGCGGAAAAGATCATGCGTCGGATTTCCGCCGCGAACGGTCCGCAGGTAGATGCCGGGTTGGCGGATTTTGGGGCGGTCAAGAAACGAGAACACGAAATAGGAGCCGTACCGGCTGAATGGCGTACGCGCAAGATCCAAGTCCATGGCCATCCTCTGGTTGTGTTCCGGCAGCGTACTTCGCCCGCGAACAAAGGCTGCGGGGGTGTACCCCTCAATGTACCGAATTCTGCCAACGCAATGTTACGATTTTGTGAGGAACCGCTCCTGACAGCGTCTGCCGGAAAAGGAAGCACCCGTCCGGATCCGGGCGGGTGCGAGCAATCGAGTGGTGCTCAACATAAAATCAGGCAAATTGTGGCAGCCACTGCTTCTCCGCTTCGAACATTTCGCCGACCATGGACCGGATTTGCCGCAGATCGAGCACCGCCATGGTGAGCGGGTCGTAGCAGCACGCATGGAAGGCCGCGTCGCGGTCGCCTTTGAGCGCCGCCTGGACCGCAAGTTCGATGACGTTGATGTTCATGCTGTTCAATGCGGCGAGTTGAGGCGGCAGAGCGCCGACATGGCAAGGTTTGACCCCGTTCTTGTCCGCAAAACACGGTACTTCTACCATCACGTCCTGCGGGAAGTTCGTGATAAGACCCTTGTTCGCCACGTTGCCGTTGAAACGAAACGGGACGTGGGTCTGGATTCCGTTGATGATGTTGGAACCATATTCGTGCGAACGGCGGAACACGATCGGGCTGGTGTCAGACGCGAATCGTTCCTGGTCGGCCTCCCAGCCTTCCCGGTCGCTGCCGTAGAGCTGCTTAATGAAACCGGAGCCCCCGTTCCAGCTCCCTCCGGGGCAGTATTTCGCCACTGATTCCGGTGTTTTGCGGAACCACGCGTTGTATTCGCTGTTGTGCCCACTCCCTTCGGTGACGAAATAGCCCAGATGCTCCAGCATTTCGCAGCTTGCGGTCAGGCTGTTCCAGTGTTCGGGTTTGCGGGCAGCTTCCCTGATTCTCGGGTAAAGGTCTTCGCCGTTGTGCCGAATCCGGAGAACCCACGCCTGATGGTTGATTCCGGCCACCCAGTAGTCGATTTCGTCCCGCGGCACACCTGCCCAGTCGGCGAGCATGGCCGTGGTTCCCTGCACACTGTGGCAGAGTCCGACAAGGTTGATTCCGGTTTCGATGTCCATCGCACGGCAGAGCATGCTCATCGGATTTGTATAGTTCAGCACCCACGCGTTCGGGCAAAGGTCCGCAATATCACGGGCGATTCCGACTTTCACGGGAATTGTCCGCAATGCCCGGAACACGCCGCCGGGACCGTGGCTGTCGCCAATGCACTGGTCCACGCCGTATTTCATCGGAATATCAATGTCAAATGCGATTGGCTCGTATCCACCGACGAGAATCGCCATGATCACGAAATCGCTCCCTTTGAGTACCTCGCGGCGATCCAGGGTGGCAACCAGTTTGCCCGTGCTCCCTGCGTCGCGCATTATTCGTTCGCCGATGCGCCGTGCATAGTCGAGGCGCTTGGGATCAATGTCCACAAGGGCCCAGTCGCTGTTGCGCAAGGCTTCGAAGCTGAGGCAGTCAATCATGAGGGTTTTGAAAAAGCCAAGGCTTCCGGCACCGATGAAGGTGATCTTGGGCATCTGGATTCCTCCGGGGGAAGGGTCGAATTCGCGGCGTAACGGGTACGAAAAGTCGCAAATAGTGAAGAAACACTCGAGGTTCAGGTAATACGGTAGCCACTACCTGGGGCGACGTCAAGCCTAATTCGGGCAGTTTGTTGGCGTGCACGCGTTGCCGGGGCGAAATCGCAGCAATTGGACAAGGGATTCTGCGACCACCGGCGGGGAGGTGAGGGTTGAACCGAGGTACCCTCCATGGTACCCTATGTTAATGATGATTGGTTTCCACGAATTCCCAGTGCCCCCGGGGCCATTTCTGAGCCGTTTCTCGACGGGATTACCCCTCAGCGGCGCCATCGGGCCGCACTCCCTTCCAACAGGATGACTCGAATGAACGTACTCGTAATCAACTGCGGCAGTTCCACAATCAAATACCAGCTCATCAACACCGACGATCAACAGGCTCTTGCGGCAGGCTCCGTCGAACGAATCGGGATGGCCGACGCAGTGTTGTCGCATCAGCCTCAGGGTCGGGAAAAAGTCCGGGTGACGGGTGAGATTCTTGATCACATTCAGGCAATAGAATACACGCTGGCGATTCTTCTGAGCCCGCAGTACGGGGTGATCCGGGACACCTCGGAGATCGACGCCGTCGGCCACCGCGTGGTGCACGGAGGGGAAAAGTTTTCCGGCTCAGTAATTCTTACGGACGAGGTAATGGCACAGATCCGAGAGTGTATTGAGCTGGCTCCCCTGCATAACCCTCACAACGTGCGCGGCATCGAAGCCTGCCAGCGCTTGATGCCGAACGTACCGGAAGTCGCGGTGTTTGACACTGCGTTCCATCAGACGATGCCGGATTACGCGTACATGTACGCATTGCCGTGGAAGCTCTATGAACGACATGCGATCCGGCGCTACGGGTTTCACGGCACCTCGCACGGGTGGGTGGCGGCCCGAACCGCGGAGTTACTCGGAAAGCCGATTTCCTCACTGAAAATGGTAACGTGCCACCTGGGGAACGGTTGCTCCATCGCCGCGGTTGACGGCGGGAAATCGGTGGATACCTCCATGGGATTCACGCCGCTCGAAGGGTTGGTCATGGGCACCCGTTCGGGAGACATCGATCCCGCGATCATCCTGCACGTGATCGGCAAGGAAGACCTCAACGTTCACGAAGCAACCGCGCTTTTGAACAAGCACAGCGGCATGCTGGGGCTTTCCGGAGTCTCAGGAGATATGCGTGAGATCGAGGCTCAGGTTGAGGCGGGAGACACCAAAGCGAAACTGGCTCTGCGAGTGTACTGTTACCGCATTCGGAAGTACATCGCCGCGTACGCGGGCGCCATGGGCGGTCTGGACACGATTGTCTTTACGGCGGGTGTGGGAGAGAACTCGTCGCTGGTCCGAAGACTTTCCTGCGAAGGGCTGACCTTCATGGGCGTCGAGCTGGACGACACACTTAACGGCATCAGAAGCAAAACCGGGCGCGTCATTTCCACGAACACCAGCAAGGTGAAAGTCGTCGTCATGCCGACCAATGAGGAACTGGCAATTGCCTTGGAAACGGCCCGTCTCGTTGCACCTCTGAGGGGATGACCTCATTCCCTCAGGAATGGGTGAGCCGCCACTGAATTCCTGCCACGCCTGGCTCCGGACGGCATTGCGATGGGGCGCGAACGACGACGAAGCGAGCCGGGGGAAGGCCTTGGACCCGCACCAGAAAACGGGCTCACGGCGACCTTTCCCTGGCGCGGCGCAGTTACAGGCTTTTTAGGCGTCGCAGTCGGGTGCGTGTTGACCGCATACTCAAGCCTGTACCTCGATTCCTCTCTTCTCGGCGATGACTACCTGCCTATCGGAGCGTTCTCCCTTTTCCTCGGGTTGCTCTTGGTCAACGCGATTCTCCGCCGGGCAGGGTGGGGGCTGACGAGGTCGGACGTTCACACGGCGTACATCATGATGCTGGTTTCCGCAGCAGTCCCGGTGAATGGTTTCGCGGCACGTTTCCTCCCGATGATAACGGGCCTCTATTATTACGCTACTCCTGCGAACGGCTGGGAGGAGTATTTCTTCCGCCACGTGCCGGATTGGATAGGGCCGCGCGACCGAGACGTGGCGTGCACCTTCTACGAGGGAACGATCACTGGCAATGTGCCCTGGGATTCGTGGCTGAAGCCGCTGGCAGTGTGGTTCATCCCGTTTGCCGGTGTGGCGCTCATGGTTCTAGCGCTGGGTATCTTTCTGCGCCGTCAATGGATAGAGAATGAGCGCCTCGTATTCCCGCTGGCCCAGGTTGCGGTGGCGGTAACCGGCTCCGGAAACACGCCCACGATCGAAACCTCCCTGATGCGGAACAGGCTGTTCTGGTTTGCCGTACTGGTGCCGTTCGCCATAAACGCTCTCAACGGTCTCCACCACCTCTATCCCGCCATCCCTAACATTCCGGCGATGGACCCAGACCTGAAAATGTCGCTTGGCGGTTATCTCACCGACCCAATTCAGCAGTACATGTATCGAGACTTTTACTTTGAGTTCCATTTTGCCCTCATCGGGGTCGCCATGATGATGAGGCAGGAAGTTTCGCTGAGCCTTTGGTTTTTTCAGGTGTTCTTCGTTGGCGTCATCTTCGTGTTCATGGTAACTGGACTGGGGCCAGGGCAGTACATGTATACCCCGAAGGAGCAATTCGGCTATGTGATGTTTGCCCGATGGACAAAAATCGGAGGTGCGGTTGTTGTTGTGGCGGTAATCCTCTGGTCACTTCGCCACGAGTTTGTTCGGGCGTGGCGGGCGGCCTTTGGCCGCAGACCAGTTTCAGAGGAAGGGCAGGCCCCACTCGGATTCGCGTTCTGGATGTTTGTTGCAGGGCTTGCGGCTTACGCAGGGTGGACAAAGGCGCTGGGGTTGCCACCGGGAACCGCGCTTGCCATGCTCGCGATCACGCTCGGCGCGTACATCGTAGTCGCGCGGATTGTGTCCGAGGGAGGGCTGATCTGGTGCAGTGTCGCGATGGACCCGGTCCTTATCTACCCGACGCTCGTAGGGACGTCCGCGCTCAGCGCGCAGACGATCACGGCGATGGCGTATACGGGATTCGTGCCGCTCGCCGCGCGCGCAAATGTACTTCCCAGCGTCATGGACTCGTTCAAGATCGCGCAGGGGTCTCGAATCCGCCCGAGCCATGTAATCATCCTGTCTTTGGCGAGTCTCGCACTCGCATTCGTTGTGAGCCTTGCCGTAGTGCTGGCTATGACGTATGCCCAGGGCGGGAACTACATGCCCCAGAAACACTACTCATACGGCCCGCGGTGGATATTTGGCAAGGCGGCAAGCTTTTTCACCGATGTGACGGATCCTTCGTGGCAGGCGATCGCGACAATGATAGCAGGCATGGCCATCATGGGAGGGATGTACAAGCTCCATCGCCGCTATCTCTGGTGGCCATTCTACCCATTAGGTTTCGTAATCGCTGAAACGGAAGTCATGCAGCACCAGTGGATGTCAATTGCCATCGGGTGGGCAGTTCGGTCTCTCGTGCTACGTTTTGGAGGTGCGGCGGGTTATCGGTCCATCCGTCCCGCGGCAATCGGCGTCATAATCGGGGAACTGACCAGCATCATGTTCTGGTTCGCCGTCTTTGCCCTCACGGGAACGACAGGGAAGTCCTTGACGCACGGGACTTCAACCTGGTGACCGCGCCCGTGGCGGATGTTGACGATGGTCTTCCGCCACCGTAAGGCGCCGTCGGCTTTGCGTCGTGTTCGCTCCATCGTACTTTAAAAATCGCTTTCTTTGGTGGATCGCTCGCCACCGAAGCACTCGTTGGCCAGCTTCGTAGTTGCTCCCCCCTCATGGTACCGGACGCAGGATGGCCGAGGATAACGCCGGCAATCACGCAGAGATGAACGACGGGCTTTCCGCAATTCGCGAAAGGCACCGCGGCCATTCGGTGGAGGACCGGACCGCTCCTCCGCAGACTGGTTCGCCGTGGCGGGGGCTGACTCTGGGCATCGTCGGGGTGGTCATTCTGAGTATCGTGACACCTTACGCCGATGCGTACATGGAGTCATCCAGCCTGTCGGCAACGTACCTCCCGACCGGCGTCGTGCTGCTTTTCCTGCTCATACTGGGCACAAATACGGTCCTCCGGTACACACGTTTCCCGTTCACGCAGCGCGAGTTGATGCTCGCGTACGTGACGATGCTGGTGCCGTCAGCGATGCCGGCGGACGGGTGGTCACTGCGTCTCGTGCCGCTCCTGATCGAGCTGGATTACTACGCGACTCCGGTGAACGAATGGAAGATACTCCACGGGAGTAACATTCCGCACTGGATGACACCGCACGGGAACGAAGTTGTCACGTGGTTTTTCACGGGAAGACCGCGCGGAGCGCGGATTCCGTGGGAGCCCTGGGTGCGGCCACTGGCGATCTGGTGTGTTCTGGCGGCAGGTTTGTACCTCATCATGCTCTCGTTCTCGATCGCGTTTCGCAAACGATGGATGGACGCGGAGCGGCTCCAGTTCCCTCTTGCGCAGGTTCCCCTGGCAATCATGGGAGACGATCCGGCGCCGTCGTGGATTTCTTCGTTCTTCCGGCAGCCGGTGCTGTGGGCGGGAATGGCCGTACCGTTCTTCTTCCACACGATCAATGGTCTCCATTTGTATTTCCCAGCGATACCAAGCATTCAGATGACGGACATTTTCTTTTCCACCATTTTTGCCGGCTCGCAGTTTATCACTGAACCTCCGTTTGCCGAATGGGCAGGTATCCGATTGAATTTCTACTGGTCGATCATCGGAATCAGCTACCTGCTGCGCTCCGAGGTTTCGCTCAGTGTGTGGGCCTTCGAATGGTTCTACAACTTCGAAAAGATCGTGTTCCAGTGGAGCGGGTACGGAAACGGTCAGTTTGAATGGTCTCCGTTGCACACCTTCGGGTACTCATTGATGGCACGGTACCAGCGCGCGGGCGCAATCGCCGCGGCATCCCTCGTGTACTTTGTTGCATCACGGAAAGAAATCGGGGAGATGGTGCGTGCCGCATTCGGGATGAGAACCACGAGATCCCGCGGTGGTGAAGCGGCGATTCCCTGGTGGAGTTTCTGGGCGTTTGTCGTCGGAATGACGATCTACTTCGCGTGGACGGCCGCAACAGGCATGAAAACAATCGCAGCGGTGGTCCTCCTCGCGTTTTTTCTTGGCATCGCAATCACCACCGCGCGCATTGTTGCGGCAAGCGGCCTCCTGTGGGTATATGACTTTTTTGTTCCGATGCACGGTCTCACGGTTCTGGTGGGTACCGCAAGGATCGACCCGAAGAGCTTCACAAACGTAGGATATGTGGATTTCGTGGCACTCAATAATCGCGCAGTCATCATGCCTCAGATACTCGACGGAATGAAGATCTCGCGGCAAACGGGGATTCGACAGAGCCATTTTTTCCTCGGCATTGTACTTGGAACTGTCGTTGCCACGGTCGTTTCAATGGCAACCGTGCTCTGGCTCGGGTACACCTACGGCGGCGCGAATATGACGGACTTCATGTTCCGTGGAGGCGGCGAGTGGCTGTTCAACCGTGTCGCGGGATTTCAACGGTACCGCGTCTACACGAACTGGACGGTGATCGGGTGCATGAGCGCCGGGGCGGCGTTCATGATGTCGTTACTTTACCTCCACCGCACGTACCTCTGGTGGCCGCTTTACCCGCTTGGCTTCATAATCGGGGGATCGGTGGCATCCGGGCAGATGTGGTTCCCGGTGATGCTGGGTTGGCTTGCAAAGGCGATTATTGTTCGTTTTGCGGGCGCAGGAGCGTATGACCGTTTCAAAGGAGCTGCACTGGGGCTCGTACTGGGGGAATTTCTTTGTGTGGGAATGTGGATGGCGATAGACGCCGCCACAGGCTTGACTCTTCACCGCGTGTTCCCTGTCTGGACACCGCAGTAGGGCACGTGAACTGGCTGGATCGGCATGGCACAACACGAAAATGAGCCTTTGGAACCTGTGAAGCCGACGGAACACGGACCGGACCTCGAGGCCGTTCGCGAGCGCCACGAGGCGCGCTGCAACATGCAGTCGGCTCTTGCGCAACAAAATCAGACGATTCACACCGGGGCGCCTTGGCGGGGACTGACCCTCGGGCTTTTCGGTGTGGTGATCCTGAGCGTCGTCACTCCGTATGCCGACGCATTCCTCCAGTCGTCGGGCCTGGCGGCGACCTACCTGCCCACGGGTGTGTTCCTTCTTTTCCTCTTTGCGCTCGGAATCAATACGGCGCTGAGATTCACCCGGATGGCGTTCACCCAGCAGGAACTGATGCTGGCATACGTGACGATGCTGGTGCCTTCGGCCATCCCTTCCGATGGACTGGCGACGCGTCTCGTTCCCCTTCTCGTGGAGTTGTACTACTACGCGACTCCCATTAACGAATGGGCGATACTGCATCAGCCGAACGTCCCGCACTGGATGACGCCGCAGGGGCAGGAGGTAATCGACTGGTTCTTCACCGGCAAACCGACCGGTGCGGCGATTCCATGGAAAGCGTGGATGAAACCGCTGGCGCTCTGGATACTGCTTGCGGCCGGGCTGTACCTCATCATGATCTCCCTCAGCGTCGCGTTCCGGAAACGATGGATGGATGCTGAACGCCTGCAGTTCCCGCTGGCGCAGATACCCCTGATGGTTATGGGAGATGACCCGACCCCGTCGTGGTATTCGTCGTTCTTTCGACAACCGCTGGTGTGGGCAGGAATCGCGATTCCGTTCTTCTTTCACACCGTAAACGGGTTGAACATCTATTTCCCATCCATCCCGCCAATTGGCCTTTCAAACATCACACTGGGGAGTCTTTTCAGCGGTTCGAGGATCTTCACGGATGTTCCGTTTTACCGCTGGGCAAACATACAGTTCAATTTTTACTGGTCGATAATCGGAATAAGCTATCTTCTCCGATCGGAAGTGTCGTTGAGCGTCTGGGTTTTCGAGTGGTTTTATTACATCGAGCACATCATTTTCGAATCCACCAGCATCGGTGACGGCCAGTTCCAGTGGACACCCCTGCACACGTTCGGGTATACCCTTGCGGCCCGTTATCAGCGCCTCGGAGCAATGGTTCTGGCGATGCTGGTGTATTTCATCGCGTCCAGAGGTGAAATTCGCGAAGTTCTGCTGGCGGCGTTCGGACAACGAAAGCGACTGAAGAAAGCTTCCGGGGCCGAATCGTCGATTCCGTGGTGGAGTCTGTGGGCGTTCCTCCTGGGCGCAGGAATCTATTTCGCGTGGACAACGGCCGCCGGAATCATGTTTTCGGTGAGTTTTCTGTTGCTGTTCTTCTTCCTCGTGATCGCAATCACGACTGCACGGATAGTTGCGGCAACGGGGTTGCTGTGGGTGCACGATTACTTCGTTCCGATGCACGGCATGACGGTTATCGTGGGCTCCGCCCGCGTAGACCCCCGAACGTGGACGAACATGGGGTTTGTGGATTTCTCCACATTGAGCAACCGGGCGAACATCATGCCCCAACTTCTCGACGGAATGAAGATTGCGCGGCAGACGAGCATCAGGCAGGGACATTATTTCCTGGGCATCGGCCTCGGCCTCGTCGCTGCAGTTTTCGTCTCGTTCGCGATGATTCTCTGGCTGGCGTACACCTACGGTGGCGCGAACCTGGAGCCCTGGCATTTCTTCAACGGAGGGGACTGGCTTTTCAATCGAACGGCCGGATTCCAGCGTTACCACGTGTACACTCACTGGACGGCGATCAGCCTGATGGGCGCGGGTGCCGTGTTCATGAGCGTGTTGCTGTATCTTCATCGCACGTTTCTCTGGTGGCCCATTTACCCGCTGGGTTTCCTGATCGGGGATACCGTTGCCTCCAACGAGATCTGGTTCCCGGTTTTTCTGGGATGGGTCATTAAGGCGGCGATCATCCGTTTCAGTGGTGCGAGCGCCTACAACCGATTGAAAAACGGGGCCCTTGGTCTCATTCTCGGGGAATTCCTCAGCGTAGGGCTCTGGCTTGTGATTGACGGCTTTTCCGGGGTTACCTTACACCGGGTATTTCCGAAATAACACTGGCCAGGGCTGCAACACACGCGATTATGAATAGGCGCTGGTCGCTGTCGCGTGCTTCGGCGTGCCAGGCAAAAGCAGCAAGGAGCATCCCCATGGAACTTTCGCGACGCGATTTCCTCAAAGCAGGCGCAATGGCAGCCGGCGGGCTGGTACTACCGAAATGGGCGTATTCGGCAGTTTCGCGGGCGGTTGCTTCACCTGATGTGGTGCACGTTACCGGCGGGAACGTCGAGCTGGCAGTGCGAAGCGCCATCGATCGGCTTGGGGGCATCGGCGCGTTTGTACGGCGTGGTCAGAAAGTGCTCATTGTCCCCAACGCGGGGTTTCCAAACCCCGCAGAAATGGCAACCACCACAGATCCAGAGACGATTCGCGCGATTATCACCCTATGCAGGGAAGCGGGTGCGTCATCCATTACTGTCTCCAGCTACCCTGTTCGCGAACCGGACCTTTGTTTCGAACGCAGCGGCATCGGCGATCTCGCGCGCATGAATGGCGTGAATGTGTTTCCCCTCACCTCAGGGAGTGCATACGTCCCGCTTCGTATCCCCGACGCGGTCGACGCCAGAGAAGTGGAGGTTGCCACGGTCGTGCGCCAGAGCGACGTGCTGATTGCGGTTCCCGTTGCGAAATCCCATTCCTCCGCCGGCGTCTCGTTCGCGATGAAGGGTATGATGGGGTTGATTCGCTCTCGAGGACCTTTTCACGCTCGTTATGACCTCCATCAGGCGATTGTGGACCTCAACAAGGGCATCAAAGCACAACTGGTCGTGGTTGACGCCCGAAGGGCGCTGGTAACCCGCGGACCGGGAGGGCCGGGCCGGGTAGAGACCCCGAACGCCATTGTTGCGGGACGCAATCAGACCACAGTTGATGCCTACACGGTGAGCCTGGCACGGTGGTACAACCGTGCGTTCACCGCCGATCAGGTCCGGCATCTTAGACTGGCGGGCGAACAGGGCCTTGGGCTTACGGACCTCTCCGCAATGAACGTCGTCCGCGTGACCCTCTGACCGCCGCGCCCGCTACTCGAGGCACCCGGTGAACAACCTGCGACGCGCTGTGCAGTTCGTTGCTTTTGCGGTATTCCTCGCGGGTACGGAAATCTACTGGCTCGAGTACGACCCTCTCATTTCCGTCGTAAGCCTTGCTTCGCGCGAATTCTCGTGGGAGTTTGTTCTCCGAGGGCTGCTTCTCGCCAGCGCAACACTCCTTGTCGGGCGCTTCTTCTGTGGCTGGCTGTGCCCGCTTGGCACATCTCTGGACGTTGCGCACCGCTGCGGCGTACGGCCTTCAAAAGATGCGGCGCGCGAAATCGGTGCGCGGGCGCGATGGAAGTTTGTCCTTCTCGCCTTTTTGATCGTCACCGCGGCGTTCGGTACAACCACGTTCATTGTTGTTGACCCCCTTGTCCTGTTCTCTCGAACGCGGGAGCTGGTTCTCATTCCGGCGGCAACCTGGGTGGGCGCCGGAGTAGTTCGGCTGGTCAGATTGGTACCGGGTCAGGAATCGTTCACGTTCCGTGCCGTCGAAAACCCACCGGCGTACGGGTTCCTCACGCTGACGGCGGCCGTCTTTGCGGGGATCCTGATTCTTGAGGTAATCGAACGTCGGTTCTGGTGCCGCAATCTTTGCCCGTTGGGCGCGCTCCTGAGTCTTCTTTCCCGCACGGGCCTGGTACGGCGCTCGGTGGAGATCTCCTGCTCCCGATGTGCTCGATGCGAGCGAGACTGCCCGACGGGTGCGATTCCCCGGAACGATTTCACTCAAACCCATGGTGGCGAGTGCATCCAATGCTTGAGGTGTCAACGTGCGTGCAGCAAGGGCACCGTCCGGTTTGTCTTCGGGGGACCGCGGCAGATACACGGTTTTGAACCCCGCAGGCGCCAGGTACTTCTGGCGGCGGGCGCTGGCGTCGCAGCCGGATTCCTCGGTGACGCCTCCACGAGAGCGAGCACGCGGCCTGGTGCTCACCTTCGCCCCCCCGGCGCGATCCCCGAAGAGGAGTTTCTTTCGCGGTGCACCCGGTGCCTGATTTGCGTGGACGCGTGTCCCACCCACGGGCTCCAGCCGAGTGGTTTTGAAATCGGATGGGAAGGGTTGTGGACTCCGAAGCTGGTGCCTGCGTCCGGAGGCTGCGAAGAGCCGTGCCATGCCTGCACTCAGGTCTGTCCGACCCTGGCCATCAGGCGCCTTTCCCACGAGGAAAAATCGTTCGCAAAGATTGGAACGGCGCGCGTTGTGAAAGAACGGTGCGTCGCATGGGAAGAACTGAAAGCCTGTCTTGTCTGCGATGAAGTCTGTCCGTATGACGCCATCGAATTCGTGGTGATTTCGGACCACCGGGGTACGCAGAATCGTCCGGTCGTCCATGCCGACAAATGCATGGGATGCGGTCTGTGCGAACATGCGTGTCCCGTTCGTGAACCGCGGGCGATAGTTGTAGACAACTACGGAGAAGAGCGGATTGGCAGCGGGTCCTACATCACACCGGCGAAGCGGGCGGCACGGGAGGTCGGAGACGACAGGGCAACAGACTATTTCCATGAGTCTCGGGCTGGCGCAGCAGTTCCTGCCGACACAACCGGCGGAGCTGGTTCTGCCCAACCGGCGGGCGCAGACACCATTTCTGAGGAGCCGTTGCCGCCGGGGTTTGTAACCCGTTGAGGGTCTCTACCCTATCCTGGGAAGCATCTCCTTGCGCACCTCATAACGGAGAGGCTCTCCGGCAATGAACCGCCTGATTTCCTCGAGCACACAATCTCCGATGCGAGAACGACCACTCTCCACCGTCCCCGCGAAATGGGGCGTAAGAACAACGTTTGGCAGAGATCGGAACGGGTGATCGGGGGGCGGAGGTTCGGGATCGGTCACGTCGAGGATGGCCCAGGTTTTTCCTTTCCTCAGGTGCTCGACGAATGCCGGTTCGTCAATCAGCGCCCCCCGCGCAGTGTTGATAAGGGTTGCACCGTCACGCAGAAGCGCCAGATTGCGTGCATTGATCATGTGATGTGTCTCTTCGGTTTTTGGGGCATGAAGTGAAACGATATCCGAACGCACCATCAGATCGTCGAGTTCTGATTTGACGACGCCAAGTGCGGTCGCGTCGTCGGCAGAGAGGTAGGGATCATACACCATCACCGTGACGGGGAACGGATTGAGCAACCGAATCACGTTGCGGCCGACATGACTTGCACCCACGATGCCAATGACTTTGCCGGGAAGATCACCCGGCGGGAATGGCATGTCTTTGAGCCATCCCCCCGCCCTCGTAACCTGGGTGGCGAGGATGCCGCGCTTCGCCGCTATGATGATCCACCCGAGGGTGGTCTCCGCAACACCGAGCGCGATCGCTGCGGCAGCGCTCGTGACACGGACCCCACGTTTCCAGAGAGTGGGGGAGACAATTGGCTTCACTGATCCGGCCGCGTGAGCAACCAGCTTCAGGGCATCTGCGTTCTCCATGGCGGACTCGCCGAGATTCGGGCTTCCCCAGGATGTGATACAGATGGTGGCATCCGCAAGGAGATTTCTGACGCGGGAATCATCAGGAGGCCGTTCCGCGTCCGGTTCGTACGTTACGCGTCCCAGTTTTTCCAGTTCCTTCCACGCCTTTTCACTGAAGAGCGCGTTTCGAAGATCCTTCTGGGGAAGAATGGCGATAATGTGCTCCATGGAAGAGCCTCCAACGGCAAAGCTCACGTCTGTTGTCCGACCCCACTCCGTGAAGCTAATTGCGTATCTTTTGCGACACAACGTCACTTCCGACGGTCAACTTCTTTTTCGCCGCAGTGACGGGAATATTTCGCGCGCGGCGAAAGTAATCTGGAGTAACGAAGCCCCGTGATCAGCCTCGCTGGCGTGACAATGGTTCTCATCGTGATTGCGGCGCTGCGAAGCCTGGAATCGGCCCCGGACCGGGAGATAGTTGCAGGCGTTCTCGCGGGCAATACCGATGACTTTGAAGAACTGGTTGTTCGGTATCAGCGGCAGGTGTTCCGGATCGCGTTCCGCGTGACCAGGGACCGTGATGATGCGACCGATGTGGCTCAGGAGGCATTCGTGCGGGCTTTCTTGGCGTTGAAGCAATACGACGCGGAGCGCCCTTTCGGCGCATGGATCTCACGAATAACACTCAATGCAGCCTTTACTTTTTGCAGCGGCAGGAAAAACCAGGGCGATGACCGAATGAGAGACACTCCGTACGAGGTGAAGGCGGCAGACGGGTTTTCCGCCGTTGCGCGGATCGAAATCGAAACAGCAGTTCGAGCGGCGGTCGCGGGTTTGCCGGAGGGGATTCGGGAAACCTTTGAACTCCGGGCGTACGCTGACCTCAGTTACGATGAGATTGCGCATGAGCTGGGCGTTCCGCGGGGTACGGTGATGTCAAGGCTGGCACGTGCGAGAGAGCGTCTTCGCGAAGTACTCAAACAACAGGGTTTTGGCAGCGAGAGCGAGGCGGTATAGAAGCATGAGCCTGCCCGGAAAAGGTGAGGATATCTGCCTGAACATGCGCAACCTTCTGAGCGCGTACGTCGACGGCGAGACCACACCGGAGGAAACCGCCCGGGCAGACGCGCACCTCCGCACGTGCGAGGCATGCCGGGTTGTGCTTGCTCGTTACCGCACCATTGAGCGTGCGATCTCCGGGGAGGTTCCCGGTTCTGATCACGCTCCGCAGGATTCGGCGGCGTTCGCGAAGGCTGTCATGTCCCGGATTCGCGAAGCGGGGAACAGGCCGACCATCAAGGCTCGAATCCTCACATGGCGCACGCCCATAGTTTCCGCGCTCGCGATCGCGGCTACCGTGGTACTGGCGCTCTACCTTCGCCCGCGGCCCCAGCCGGAACCGACTCAACCGGCACCCGCCGCGACCGTCCTCTGCCCTCAGGAACGGCGGAAGAACACGGAAATTGCGTCCAGACTATCCGAACGGCGGCCTCCAAAATCAGGCGGTTCGGGCACCGCCCCTGCGCGGGCACAGCTTGCAGAACCACCTGTGGTGGCTTCCGCGGAGCCCGGGCAGGGGATGGGCGAAATCGCCCGGGATGAGACATCCGTAAAGGATGCAACGGCAAAGCCGGCCCGGGGCGGCGTGAGTTTTGTTCAGGATTTCTACGCAACCCGTTCAGCGCAGACGATCATCGGCGGCGCTACGCCACAGAGCGACTCTGTTGCGCTGGATCTGAGGAGAAAAGCGAACGCGGTGCGAACCGAGCTCGTTTCGGCCGGCGAAACACATTCCGTGGATTCGCTAAAACTCCTGCTCGGCAACGTTCTCGCTCGGATAGCGGAAACAAGTGGAGAACCGGTTGACGTACGCGCCGCGCTCACGTTCTGGCGTGATGAATACGCGGTTCTGGCGAAGCAGAGCGGCGATTCGGCAATTCAATCTCGCATCAGCCGTCTCGAAGGCATCCTTCGTTCTCCACGACCGAAAGGGTCGTTTGAATGACTGCGAGACTGATTGTTTCGTTGGACTCGCAACGGCGGATGCGGTAGCCCCACACAGTTTCGTCCAGGGGCGCAAGTTCCCGCACCAGCGGTTCCCCAAGAACCGCGGGTTGGCGGTAGCTCAGGCGGAGGCGCGCGATTCGTGCCTCGGGACGAAACGCCGCGCAGTCATCCCGTATCCAGTCTGCATACACGGCGTTGTTCACGTGGCCGGCTGCGTCAAGTTCCGTCCACCGTACAACGTGGGTGGTGGTGAGCTGAGGATCGGCAGGGTACGACCCGGAAAGAACTGCCTCACCCCAATCACGGTCCTCGAGGGCATACTCATTTTTCTGTTGGAATGCCTCAAGGATTTCGCGTTCCAGTCGGCGCGGACGGCCCGTTCTTCTCTCCACGTACACCCAGTTCGCTTCTCCGCGAGCCAGCGTCCTCCCGTCAGCCCCGAAGGCGAGATACTGGCGATGGGAGTTGACCCGCGTCATGTCGCCCACCCACGTGACCACGCGAACGAGTTCTCGTGAACGGGGCTGAGAACAGATCAACAAGTGGGATTCTTTCATGAACCAGGCGGTGCCCAGTTGCTCGTACCGTTCCTCGTCGTATCCGTGGGCCGCCGAGGCACGGATTGCTGCTTCTTGAAACCAACGAAGGAACGAAGCGGGGGAGCGTCCAGCGCCGCGTCCAGTTCATAGCTCCGCACGGAAAACTCCGTTTCGAATCGCTCAGACATACGCGCAGCCTCGTTTCATTTCGCACACCCATACTGCCAGAGAGCTGTACCGAAGGTCGTTCAAATGGTACTGAATGTCATGCCCCCGAATGGGCCCTGATCAACGGCTGGGACCACCAAGCGGGTATTTCTGCGAGAACGAAGCGCTATCGCCGCCGAATGCCAGGGACGCGCCCAAATGCTCTCCTTGATATGGCGAATCGCCGGATTCATTGCCGTTCCCCGGATGCATGCGACAGGCTGCGCGAGCTTATCTTGTAATAGAGGAGAACTCTGCGCGCTTTCGTCTCCGATGTTGCCGGCAGGGACGGGCGGAGATGCCACGACAGGCGAAGTATGTTGCCGTGGTTCGCGATCCGGCGACATTGCCGCCTTTGAATTGTGCGCGAAAAGACAGGCGGAACAGCGCGGCTCGGGAGTGACGGGTTTCGCTTTCGGTGAAGCTCGTTCAGGAGGTTGTGTGAAGGGGTACTACTACACGTCGGAAGCGTTCAAGCCAGAGCGCGCTATCGTCGTTGGTCTGCAGCTGGGGCTCCAGAGCGGGGAGGAGGCACAGAGCTCTCTTGAGGAACTGGAAGCGCTTGCCAACACAGCCGGAGCTTCTGTAGTTGCGCGCCATTTCCAACACCGGGCGGCGCCTGATCCGACGTTCTTCGTGGGAAAAGGCAAGGTGGCGGAGATCGCGCGGGATGTGGAGGAGCGACAAGCCGACCTCATCATCTTCGATGACGATCTTTCTCCAGCACAGGCAAGAAATGTAGAGCGTGAATGCGAAATTCGTGTTCTGGACCGGAGCGGACTGATACTCGACATTTTCGCTAAGGCCGCCAGAACGCGCGAAGCCCGCCTGCAGGTGGAATGCGCGCAACTGGAGTACCTGCTGCCCCGTCTGACACGTCAGTGGCTGCACCTCGGGCGTCAGGCCGGGACGGGGGGCGGTTCCAGTGGAGCTCCCATAGGGCTTCGCGGTCCGGGCGAAACCCAGTTGGAAACGGACCGGAGGTTGATAAGCGCCCGTATCGCCCACCTGAAGCGTGAGCTTGAACATATCGACAGAATCCGAAGCACTCAACGCGCCCGAAGGGACCGAGTGTACCGTTGCGCGCTGGTAGGGTACACGAACGCCGGCAAGTCAACTCTCATGCACGCGCTTACTGGTGCGAACGTGTTGATTGATGACCGTCTTTTCGCCACGCTGGATTCCACGACACGCGCATTCAACCTTGCGCCCAACAAACCCGTGGTGCTTACGGATACGGTGGGCTTCATCAGGAAGCTTCCGCACGGGCTGGTTGCGTCGTTCCGGAGCACCCTCGCGGAGGCCAGAGAAGCTGACCTGGTGCTCCACGTGGTGGATGTGAGCGGACCGGCGGCACACGAGCACATCGCTGCGGTGGACGAGGTTCTTTCCGAACTGGATATCCACCCGTCCAACGCGCTCCTCGTCATGAACAAATCGGATGCCTGCGTTGACCCGGATCGCGCGGCGCGGTTGGCCGCGGGAAGGCCGCATGTTTCCGTCAGCGCTCTCACCGGCGAAGGATTGGATCGGCTCAGGGAGGCGATCGCTGCAAATATCGAAGCGGACATGGTGCTTGTGGAGGTTCGGCTTCCCCAATCCGAAGGGAAACTGATTTCCGAGATCCATTCCCGGGGCGAAGTTCTTGCACGCACGTACGAACCTGATGCAGTGATCCTTCACGCCCGTGTGCGCCGCTCCGACGCCGAGTTTCTGGCTCGTCACTCCGTGTGACCGGAACACCAGATATGGCAACGCTCTTTCAGTGGAGGAGACCTTGATGAAACTCACGCGCGAACAGCTTGTCGACCTAAAAGGGAAATCGCCAGAAGGAATCTATCAGCACATCCGGCAATTTGTCCGTCAGGAACTCGGGGTGGTGGACAAGGACGAACTTTCAGAGGCCGTGGATGATGCCATTCGGGCAGGTCTTCTCGACGAGGACGACCTGAGAAAACTGGACGACGACCGCTGACGGTCCGGCTGAATTTCGCGCACGAGCCTGACCAATTTGTGGCCTCTTTTCGTGTGTCGGAACCTCTCCGCTTCACATGTCGGTTTCTTTTGACAAAATTCTGAAAACGTGTATTTTTTATCGTCACTGATTGACTGATCCATCCGGTTTGATCTCGGGAAAACAACCGGTTGTCTCTCATACGTCCACGGGAACGGAACAGGTAACACAGGTGCCGGTTACTGCCTTACGACCCTCCAAGAGGATTTGGGGGAGGAAGCGGGGAGAGCCTCTTCCGCTGCAACCCACCCGTCCGAATGTTTCGTTCGCACACCAGCTTTGGCCGGGTGATTGCCTTACTCTCCTGCTGGCCGGTTTCGTTGCCAGTGTGCTTACCGGCAACTTCGTGCCCCGCACGAATTTGAGTGTCCTTGGCACACTCGTTGCCATGGCAGGTATCATCGCCGTCCTGCTCACGTCTCGCGCGTACGAGATTCAGTTTCCTATGGCAGGAACCACGAGTACGTACCACGCCATGCGTGTGCTCCTCTGGACCGTTCCGTCCGGCGGGGCGCTCTGGTTCGTATTCGAGCCGCGGGTCGAAACCGTTGTCGCAGTCCTGTGCTACGGAATCGTCGCAATTTTCGGTATGACGTTGAACCGGGTAATCGTGTTTCCTCGCCTGCAAGCCGCGGCGAAAAGCCGGGTAGTCGTCTGCGGGCTCAATGGTGACGCCCTTTCCGTCGCTCAACGCTTCTCCACCGTTCAGGACAGCATGACGCCCACGATCGTAGGGCTCCTGACTCCTGAGGCGATCGAGAACCAGCCGCAACGGCCGCGTCTGGGTTCGTGGGAGGATATGCAGCGCCTCTTCTCGATCGGCATGTTTGACGAAGTGGTGTTCAGCGTACCGCAGTCGTCACCTGCGTCACTACCGCTGGCCGCCACGGCGGTGAAGCACCGGATTCCATTTCGCTTCGAGCCACACGAAAGGGGCTCGCATTTCAGTCCCCGTGATCATTCGGTGGATTTGACACTCGAGCCACCCATGGGGAAGGTTGGAAAAGCAATCAAACGCGCGATTGATCTTGTGGGTGCATCGGTGCTGCTGATTGTTGCTGCACCCCTTTATCTCCTCATCGCCCTGATGATAAAGCGTGATTCCAAGGGGCCAGTTCTGTTTGCACAGAAACGCGTGGGACTGCACGGCAAGTTGTTCACCATGTACAAGTTTCGAACAATGACCGTGGAAACCTCGGCGTATGATTTCAGTCCCAGAGCAGGATCCGACTCGCGGGTGACACGCGCCGGAAGGTTCCTGCGAAGAACCAGCCTGGACGAATTGCCCCAGCTGATCAACGTTATCAGGGGTGAGATGAGTCTCGTCGGTCCGCGCCCGGAGATGCCTTTCATCGTCGAGCAATACGGTCCACTTGAGGATGCACGTCACAAAGTGAAACCCGGGATGACGGGAATCTGGCAGACCAGCAGACACCGGAACAACCCGATTCACGAGAATATCCACTACGACCTGTTTTACGTGCAGAACCAGTCCCTGATCCTCGACCTCGTGATTCTTACGAGGACGGCATTCCTCGCCTTCCGGGGTGTGTGAGCCTCGGTCCCGTTGGCTCGTCGTTCATTTCGCACCCTTGCCCCTTCTGCGCTTCATGAACATTTTGAACGTACTCCGCATCCGGCAATTCTCACTCACTTTCAAGGACGGGCACTTCCGATGCATGCGCCAGAACCCATCACGATGATCACATTCGAGCGCTGGCCAGAACCCTGGATGGAAGAACTCCGGGCCGCCGCGCCGGGATCAACGATATTCAGGCCTCAATCAAGAGAAGGGATTGACTGGGCATCTCTCGATGCCCTGAACGGCGGCATTAACAGGGACATCCTGGCGAAAGCAGCCAGGCTCAGGTGGTTCCACTCGCCAGCGGCGGGTGTGGAGGGGTATCTGTTCCCTGAGATGGTCGAGAGTCCCGTGGTCCTCACGAACTCGAAAGGCGTGTACAGCATCTTCATCGCCGAACTCGCCATGGGACACCTCCTCGCTCTGACGACTCAGGTACACGCCAATACCGTGCGACCTGACCGCCTCACCTGGCTCAGGGACACTCTGCGCGGATTCGAATTGTACGGGGCCACGGCGGTGGTGATAGGGCTTGGGAACATTGGGTCGGAGGTTGCTGATCGCGCGAAAGCCTTCAGGATGCGAGTCATCGGAGTTGACCCCGTCAGGAAAGCCGCCGCAGGGGTGGAGCTTGTCCGCCCGGATCGGATCGACGATGTGTTGCCCCTCGCGGACGTGATCTTCATCACGGCTCCGGCGACGACGGCGCGAAAGCTTTTTGATAAAGAGCGGCTCCAAAGCCTCAAGAAAGGCGCATACCTGATCAATTCCTCCCGTGGGCCCGTGGTGGACACTGATGCGCTCGTGGAAGCCCTTCGCAGCGGGCATCTCGGTGGCGCGGGGCTTGATGTGACGGACCCAGAACCCCTGCCTGCGGATCATCCCCTCTGGACGCTTCCCAACGTCACGATCACTCCCCACATCGGTGGGATGACCGACGCCGTCGATCGAAGAAGGTTCGTGATTCTCAGGGAAAACCTCTGGAGATTTGTTCGGGGTGTTCCGCTCCTCAACGTGGTGAACAAGAAACGCGGTTTCTGATACTTGGCGATTTACCACCGGAAGCGGCTCTGAAGGCTTTTCAGCGCCGCTTTTCCGTTGGCAACGCAGGAGTACGCATGCGCATCGCAATAGGTGGAATCTATCACGAATCCAATTCGTTCTCGACCAGGCTGACAACGCTCGAGGATTTCCAGGCGTCGAGCCTCCTGACCGGCGACGCCATAATAGACCACTGGCAGGACACCAATTCAGAAGTCGCCGGTTTTCTGGACGGGATCGCAGCGATGGGCGGGGAAGCTGTTCCCACGCTCGTCGCGTGGGGGATGCCGTCGGGACCGGTTGCGGCACGCGATCTCGAAGACCTTTCGCGGGAGCTGGTTCGAGGAATTGCTCACGAAAAGGGTATCACGGGCGTTCTTCTTGTGTGCCACGGCGCGATGGTGTGCGAAACGCGGACAGACGCGGACGCCTTCTGGTTGCACGAGGTTCGCAAGGCCGTGGGAGGGCGTGTCCCGATAGTCGCCACCCTGGACTTCCACGCTAACGTGACGCCAGAGATGGTTTCTGCGGTCGACGCCGTCGTCGGGTACCGCACATACCCTCACACAGATTACCGTGACCGCGGCAAGGAAGCGGCGGAAATACTCGCGAAAATAATCCGCGGTGAGATACGCCCCATCACTCACTGCGTTCAGGTACCGGTGGTGCCCAACTTGTTGACGCAGTTCACCGCCTGCGCACCCATGCGATGCCTGATGGAGGCAGCAGAGGAAATCCGCCGCGCCCCCGGATGTATCTCTGCAAGCGTGTTCGGTGGTTTCCAGTGGGCTGATGTTCCACACCACGGAATTTCCGTCGTCACGGTATCTGAAAGGGGCGACCCGGACACCGTGCGTTCTGGTAAGGCCATCGCCCGCAAGGCGTGGGACTTGCGGCACAGCTTCCGGACGGACCTGGTATCCGTGGAGGATGCCGTCCGCCAGGCGAATGAACCCGGTCCGACTCCGGTTGTTCTTGTGGATACCGGCGACAACGTGGGCGGAGGAGCACCGGGAGACGGGACGGTTGTTCTGAAGGAATTGTTTGAACAACACTCCTCGGAAGCCGTCGTGTTGGTGCACGACCCCGAAACTGTTCAGAAGGCAATTGAAACCGGAGTGCGCGGACGGGCGCGTTTTCTTTTAGGGGGCAAAACCGATGCGTTACACGGGGAACCGGTGGAAACGGAAGGAGACGTGAGGCTTCTGTCCAGCGGGCTTTTTGTGAACGTCGGTCCGATGCGGGAGGGATTGAGGGAAGACATGGGACGTACCGCAGTGATCGACTCCCGAGGAGTGACAATCGTCGCGACGGAGAAGCGTTTTCCGATGTGGAATCTGGAGCAGCTCCGTTCTCTCGGCATCGAGCCAACCCGGTGCCGAATAATTGTCGTGAAGGCCGCAGTCGCCCATCGGGCTGCCTATTCGCCCATCGCCGGACGTATGCTGGAACTCGATACACCCGGAATCACGGCGCTGGACATCCGGCGTTTCACGTACCGCCACCAACGAAGACCGGTGTTTCCGCTGGACGACGACTTTCACCCTTTGGTTCAGGACACGACAACAGGAGCCTGAAAATGAGACTTGGTGCCCCGGTTTTCGACGAAACAGGAACGCCAGAAACATGGGCTGCAGCACACGTGAAAGCGGGGTACCGCGCGGCGTACTGCCCCGTGGACGGCACGGCTTCGGATGACGTGGTCAACGCGTACGCGGAAGCGGCGAAGAGATTCGACCTTGTGATCGCTGAAACCGGTGCGTGGTCCAATACAATAAGCCCAGACACTGAGACACGAAATGCCGCAATCCGAAAGTGCCAGAATCAGCTCGCACTGGCTGACCGCATCGGCGCGCGCTGCTGCGTGAACATCGCCGGATCCCGCGGAACACAGTGGGACGGGCCTGATCCAGACAATCTCACGCAACATACGTTTGAGCTTATCGTGGAGACCGTCAGGGAGATCATCGACGCGGTGAAACCTCTGCGCAGTTACTACACTTTGGAAACGATGCCGTGGGTGTTTCCAGACTCGCCCGAGTCCTATTCCGAGCTCATCCGGGCGGTGGATCGGACGAGGTTCGGCGTGCATCTTGACCCGACCAACCTCGTGTGCAGCCCACAGCGGTACGCACGCACCGGTGACCTGATTCGTGCATGCTTCGAAAAACTGGGGCCGCATATCAGAAGCTGCCATGCGAAGGACATCATCCTGAGCGGGAAACTCACGGTCCATCTGGACGAAACGAGGCCGGGACTGGGAAATCTGGACTACCGGGTGTTTCTCCGTGAGCTTTCCAGGCTCGATTCCGACACACCGCTGATGATCGAACACCTGCCGACGCGACAGGAATTCGAAGCTGCCGCACACCACATCAGAATGGTCGCGCGAGAAATCGGAGTGGAAGGGCTATGAAAACCGCGCAAGTCGTGTTTACCAAGTGCTGTCGCGCAGAGCTCGTGGAGCACTCCACAGAGATCGAACCTCCTGAAGCTCACGAGGTTACCGGCACAACACTCGCCACCATCATCAGCGCCGGAACAGAGCTTGCAGTGTACCAGGGACTCGCGGGAGGGACCTATCCCGCTCACCCCGGGTATGCGGCGGTGTTCCGCATCGACGCTGTCGGTTCCGAGGTGAAAGGTTTCCGTCCGGGCGAGGTTGCCTTCTGTATGGGCCCGCACCGCTCATTTCAGCGAACGAAAGAGGAATTCGTCGTACGTGTGCCATCTGAGGTGCCCCCTGAGCAGGCGGTGTTCGCCCGGATGATGGCAGTATCAATGAGCACCTTGACGACAACTGCGGCACGACCGCCTGCAGCAGTGCTGGTGACGGGTCTTGGATTGGTCGGTCACCTTGCTGCGCAGATTTTCGCCGCCTGTGGATACGATGTAACGGCGGTGGACCCGGCGGAAGTGCGTCGAGCCATCGCCTTTGACTCAGGAATTGGCCGCGTGTTCGCGAATGTTCCACCCGAAATCGCGGGTTCGGTCAGCCTGGCGGTGGAGTGCTCGGGCAACGAACGCGCAGTTCTGGATGCCTGTGGTGCGGTTCGCAAGGGCGGTGAGGTCGTGCTGGTCGGGGTGCCGTGGAAAAAGCGGACCGATCTCACCGCGTTTGACCTTCTCCATGCGGTGTTCCACCGGTACGTCGTCTTGCGGAGCGGATGGGAGTGGGAAGTACCACTCCTGCCCACTGATTTCAGGCAAAACAGCATCTACGGAAACATCGCTGCCGCGATGCGCTGGCTATCCGAGGGAAGGGTCCGCGTGGAACACCTCTTTCGCGTGGAGTCTCCCCGGCGGGCAACTGAAGCGTTCTCCGCGCTGGCATCCGCGTCGTGCGACTGTCTGGGAATCGTATTTGACTGGACCAACCTGTGAACCGGCGCAGAGGGTGCAGTCAACCGCGGAAGCACACCTGCACATCTCCGAGGAACGTAGTTGACTTTCTCCAGGAGCTCTCGTACACTTGTGCAACAACTGGCGCCTGCTTCCATCTGGGAGCAAATTCCGCCTCGCGTCGTGTTCCACCGAATCTGGGGTTGTGTGGAACGGCACAATTCCGCGGCTGAGGAAAGGAGTCAGAAATGGCGAACCTGGTCGAGGTTGAAGGAATTGGCGAAGCCTACGCCAAAAAGCTTGCGGCGGCAGGAATCAAAACCACAGATGCGCTGTTGGCGAAAGGTGCGACGCCTGAGGGGCGCAAAGAGATTGCGGCGAAAACCGGAATCAGCGCGAAAATGATCCTGGAATGGGTGAACCACGTAGACCTTTTCAGGATCAAGGGCGTCGGGCAGGAATACGCGGACCTGCTGGAGGCTGCGGGGGTTGATACTGTCCCGGAACTCGCGCAACGCAAACCGGAGAACCTTGTCGAAAAGATGGCAGAGGTCAACAAGAAGAAGAAGCTCGTTCGACAACTCCCGGTCGAAACACAGGTTGCCAACTGGATAGCTCAGGCCAAGGAATTGCCGAGGAAGATCAAGTACTGATCTGCGACCGCCCGTGTGCGCCTGCGGGTCGTCGGAACGTGCTTTCTTCTGGCGGAATGTCGAGAGGTCAGCCGCGGGGTCTGTCGAGCCTTTTTGGGGCTTGACGGACCCTTTTTGTGTTGGCCGGCGTTCGCGTGTTGGAGAAAAACGGGTGCCTTGTCACGGCAGGGACGACATGGGAAACTGTTACGACGTCATCGTTGCTGGCGGCGGAACGGCCGGCACCGCAGCCGCAATAGCTGCCAGCCGCAGAAACCACAAAGTACTGCTGATTGAGGAACAGAACTGCCTCGGCGGAACGTCCACTTCGGGCGGAGTTGGCGAATGGTTTGCCTCGCTGGAAGGAACGGGCAACATATTCGACGCTGTCGTGGCTGGCTTGGAGAAGTTCGGCGCCCGGTTCGCCAAGCCCCGCCATTTCAATCCTGAAGTCCTCAAGAGTGTCTGGCAGTTCATGGCGGAAGAAGCCGGGGTGCAAATCCTCTTCCATTCCAGCGTATGCGGTGCGGAATGCTCCGAACACGCGCTCTCGCGCATTGAGATTGCCAGTTGTTCCCGCCTTTTTTCTGCCGAGGCGAAGTTCTTTGTCGACGCAACGGGTGAGGGAGACCTGAGCGTGCTGGCGGGCGCGCAGTTCATGCAGGGCGAGCCAGACACTCGAAAAGTGCTTCACATGAGCCTGGTGGCGTGGATGTACGATACCGGCACGCTTCAGACTCCCTATCTCCCCGCATCGCTCGAACCAGTTCGAAGCAGGGAGGAATTGCCGGGGTTGGGCGCGGGGGTACTGGTGGATCGGAACAGGGTGTATCTGAATGCCACGAAAGTGCTTGATCATGACCCCACAGACCCCTGGAGCCTGAGCGACGCAGAACGGGAGGCGCGGCACCAGTTGCTTCGGGTCGTCCATTACCTTCAGACCCATGAGTACCCCACGTTTGCGCTTGCATCCAGCGGGGCGCGCATCGGCATCCGGGAGGGCCGAAGGATCATCGGCGATTACGTCCTCGCCCGGTCCGATATCCTGGACAGGCGGGAACCTCTGGATTTCGAGGACGGCGTTGCGGTTGCAACAAGTCAGATCGACTTTCACAGCCTTAAGAAAACCGGCAACTCCGGGTGGCGCCAGGCGGTTCTCCCTTACAGCATCCCTCTGCGGTGCATGCTCGCGAAGGGGTTTGCGAATCTCGCGGTGGCGGGGAAGTGTATCAGTGTCGACCAGGTGGTACACAGCAGTTGCAGGATGACACCGACCTGTTGCGCAATGGGGCAAGCCGCCGGCACAGTCGCCGCCCTTGCGACAGAACAAGGGGTTGTGGACCTGCGCGATGTGCCGATTTCGAGCCTTCGCCAGACGCTGAACGCGGATGGCATGGAGCTGAACCCGGCGCGCCACACTGGGTTTGCGCCGCACGATACGCGCCTTGATGCCGATGACTACGTCGGCACGTGATTGTCCCCGTCCGACCGGGATGCGACGCGCAACATGTTCAGGAGCAACATATCCGCCGCGGGGTGAGTGCCCATGTTCTCACGGATGCGGAAGGTGTTGATGATCAGCCTTCCCGCGCCCACGCGGTGAATGGATATCATCAACCCCGAGGAATATCCCTGCGACGCTCGAATTGCTCCCGCCACCGCCTCGCATGATTCCTCGCCCGGCGAGTAAAGAAGGTCCGGAATGATCTCGCGGTAGAAACCGTAGTCCAGAAGGCCACCCGCCGGCATTCCGTCGAAGATCGGGTGGCGTTTTGCCCATTCATCCTTGAGATACAGCCAGCCGACAACCGAATGGAACCTGCCTTTCCTGTCCAGCGGAAGGAACGCCGTCTGGTCGTCGCCGTCAGCAAACACGCACGGATCGAGGCATATGACCGTCGAGCCTCGCTGCAGACGACGGGTGAGATCGTCGAATCCTCCTGGCGCGCCCTGATGGACCGGTGTTTTGGAGAGGATGATCGGGCATCGGGGGTCTGCGGAGTCGCGATCCGGCCGGATGACTTGCGCCCCGTGTTCTGCCAGCCAGTTCTCAAGGCCGACATCATCACCCCAGATAGCCACCGTTACGCCGCGCAACGGCGTGTCGGGTTTTCGGGACACAAAGAAAACCGCCTCTCCGCCTGCGGCGGCCGCACCTGATTCGAACTCCGCAAGGAAGCGATACGCGCCCGGCGCTCCGCCAATCCTTACGTCGTCCGCGAACACCAGCGCGGCAAGTGGACGTTCTGAGCCCTTTTCGTGGACGCGGTACGAGGATTGTGACTCGAAAACCTTGGCACCCGACGGATCTACGACCTGCAAACACACCGGATATGCGCCGGCATGAAGCACATCCTCGTCCGCAAGCACTGCCTCCAGACGAACAGGCGTGCCCTCGTATGCGTGGACTGGTTCTGCGAAGAGGCACCAACGCAGCGCCGCCAGCCCATCGGCTACGGCATCAACGGTTCCCGGCTTGAGTTCTCTGAACGTGGTGAACAATCCCTCGCCGGTGAGCCCCTGATCCACGGTGCCCGTCATGCTGTGCCCGATGACGTGCGGGTTGGATCGAATTGCGTTGAGCCCGAGAAGTCGCTGCCCGGCCATTTTGCGCACGCACGCGGCAAAGTAATCCGACGGGCGAGGGAACATCTCGTCCAGCCGCCAGCACTTCCAATCGGCAAGGAATTGCTCAAGAAGGTTGCGGTAGAATACGGCATCCTCGCTTTTTTCGGCGCGCCACTGCTCAAAGAGCCTGACCACGCGCCAGAGGTCAACCGCGCTTCCGATGCCGTATTCCGTAAGGAGAACCGGCCCGGCATCCTGCCCGAGTCGACGCAAGAACGAAATGGTTTCAGCAGTGTGGGGCACCCGGGGATACGCATGAGCGTCCCCCGCACCATCGAAATAGCCACCCCAGGTGGAAGCCGTGACTGCGGCACCGGGCGCCTCCCCGCCGAGACAGCATTCCCACTCCGTGGACCCGGGGTTCGCAAGCGAGCCGATTGCCTGCTGTCCATCCCACCTGCCGCTGTTCAGAAGAACAACACGATCCGGGTCAATTGCCCGGATCGCAGGTAAGGACTTCATGGCGTGCTGGAACACCGGGCCGTCGTTGGTCTCATTCAGGAGCCCCCAGATGACGATGCTGGGATGGTTGATGTCGCGCCGGATCATCTCGTATACGGATTGATCAAACAAATGCCTCATGCGGGGAGAATCTCCGAGCAGCCATCCCGCGTATGATTCTTCGTACACGAGCAAGCCTATCTCGTCGCAGAGGTTCAACTGGTAACGGGTAGCCACTCCTGCGATGAAACGGATCATGTTGAATCCCATAGACTTGACATACAGCAGGTCCCGCCGGAACATGTCGGGGTCTGGAGGCAGTTGCTGCCCTATCGGCGCATGATTGCCTGTGTGCGAACCGCGGAGGAAAACCCGTCTGCCGTTCAAACCGAAATACCCGTTCTCAAACCGGAAATCGCGGAATCCACAGCGAACAGAGTATTCGCTTGCGGAGGAACACGTTGCACAGGAAACCACCGCCGTAACCCGGTAAAGGAAGGGGTCGTTCAGTTGCCAGAGATGCGGATGGTCAATCCTCAATTGGACACTCAACCACGTTTCTCCGGCATCTACCATCCTTTCGTCACGAAACGTCTCCAGAGTTTCTCCGGACGGGGACGGAGCGATACTCACCTGGAGGGCGCAAGAAGCAGTCTTCTCGAGTGCATTCACCAGAAGAACCCGCACATTGACGGTGCCGGTACCGGGGTCCGGATGTGCAACAAGGTCCGCAACACGGACCGCAGGGGCGACGACAAGCTCCACCGAGTCCATTATGCCACCGTGGTTGAATGACGCGCCGGCAAAGATGGGCACGGTTTTGTTCCGATGTGGAGTTTCGTTCAGGGTAATTCCGTCAACTGGCTCGTTCGTCGGGTTCAGCACACGCACGGCAACGAGGTTCTTCCCGTCCGGAACCACTGCTTCAGTGATATCCAGCACGAACGGGGTTTCTCCTCCTTCATGGGCGCCAACCCTTTGACCATTTACCCAGACTTCGGCAGAATAATCGACCGCCCAGAACCGGAGCAGATATCTTCCGGAGGGGTAGGGATTTCGATGAACCGAAAACTGCCGCCAGTACCATGCGACGCCGTGGTAGCCCGGGAAGACACCCTGGATGATCCAGGGAACGCTGGTGAGGCAAGCCTCGGGACGAACCGCGGCCCACCAGTCCTGCCCCCGCCCTTCGTTGCGGGGGTCACACGCGATCAACCATTCACCGTCAAGGCTGTATACCACGGCAAGTCCTTTCACGAAAGGCGATCAGGCGCCAGATCCATCCGAACCCCGGGAAAACAGCGCGTGGAAACGTGAACCCGGTACCCGGGCACTCAAGTGCTGATTGTACGTGGTGCTACGGAAGGTGCGCCAGGGGCAAGGGGCGACTGCATGAACACCGCGCAGCACATGCATGATCAGCACTCCGGAATGGCTCGCACCTGCCTTGGCGGAACCACGCGTAACCGTTTATTCTTGGGTTTCCCGGCATATCCGAGCCAAATCCGCGAGACAGCACGTGCCCTCGCATACGGGAGAAATACCGCGAACGGAACCTCTTCTCAACCGATCACGCCGCCAGGCGTGACCCACGACGCGTCTTCCGCGCCTTTCCCGATGATTCGCTGGCCGCGAGTTCTGACGTGGGGGCTTTCGGTCGTGGTGTTGATGAATGTCTGGATGGCCTATTGCGAATACGTCGTTCGCGCGAGCCGCTTGAACGGCAGCCACTTTCCGGTGGCGCTCGTGGCTGCGATGGCTGCACTGGTGCTCGCCGTATGGCCGTTGTTGAAAGCGATTGGCGGAAGCAGGTGGGGTACAAGCACTCCTGAACGACACTTGGTCCTTGTCATGGGCTTTGTTGGTGCGGCGATTCCGGCCAACGGGCTTACCGGGTTCATGATGGGCATCATCGCAACTCCGTATTACTACGCTACGCCGGAGAACAACTGGGCAAGCTTTCACCCCCTCATCCCAGGTTGGATCGTCCCTCCTGACACACACCACGCGATGAGATGGTTTTTCAATGGCCTTCCGCCCGGAGAACCCATCCCGTGGCACGTGTGGTGGATACCGCTTATCTGGTGGTTTTCCCTTGCGGCCGCCATCATGGGGGTATGCCTCGCGTTGTCCATTATCCTGCGCAAACAGTGGGTCGAGTACGAACGTCTCTCGTACCCTCTTGTCGAAGCGAGCAAGTGCCTTCTTGCGGGGAACGATGATCCCGGTGGGCGCAGACCTGTGTGGCAATCACGGTTGTTCTGGGTCGGGACGACCGTCGCGGCGTTCATTCTGGTGTACAACACCTTTGCCTGGTTTGACCCGCGCTGGCCCATGATTGATATTGCCGGCCGGGGTATCGTGTTGTTTCGCGGGGTGCCGGACCTCAAAACGCGTATCAATTTCCTTACAGTGGGCCTTTCCTACTTCGCACCTCAACAGGTGCTCGGCAGCCTGATTGTCGCGTGCCTCGTCACAACCGCAGAAGCCGGCGCCTTTGCCCGCGTGGGCTTCAGCCTTGACCCCGCCGGAGACAGCTGGACCAACGACAACGTCGCGATCGGGTGGCAGAGTTTCGGGGCGATGATGGTGTTCGTCCTGTGGGGCCTCTGGCAGGCGCGAAGGCATTTTGTGGCAGTGTGGCGCTCCGCGTTGAGGGGCACCGACGATGGAACAGAGATGTTGAGTTACCGGGTTGCCCTTGTCGTGCTCACGCTTTCCCTTTTCTACATGACCATGTGGCTTCACGAGGCCGGCATGGACGTGAGTTTCGCCCTCACATTCGTCTTTTTCACGGTCATCGGTTACCTTGCGCTCGGACGAATGGTCGCCGAAGCCGGCTACGTGTACCAACGAGTGCCTATTAGTCCCCAGTCTGCAACCGTATATACGCTGGGTGTGGAGTCCTTCCATCCGGCAACCATGGCAGGATTTGCGTTCTCGTATGCGCTCATTGCGAACGGACGAGGGTTGTTCATGCCGGCAGTCGTGCAGGCAACGCGGCTTGCAGATTCTTCGGGCAAGGCAGCTCGGAAGGCACTGGGAGCAATCGCCCTGGCATTCGTCGTAGGGTTCGTTGTTTCCGTGGTATACACGCTCTACCTCGGTTACACGTATGGCGCGTTCAACTTCAGGGTGTACCCATTCTCCGGCGGCAATTACGAGGCGTTCGCCCACACGATCCGCAAGATCAAGAATCCCTTCGGTCCCGACCTTGCGCGGCTGAGTATGGCGGGAGCAGGCAGCGCGGTGATGGCGGGGTTGATTTTCCTGCGTTACCGGTTCCCGGGCTTCGCGTTCCACCCAATCGGCATGGTCTTCCCATTCACCTATCTCACCCGCTTCGCCGCGTTTTCGATGAGCATCGCGTGGCTCGTCAAGTTCATCTTGCTGCGCCTTGGCGGCGTCGAGCTGTACCGGAAGACGCAGCAGCTGTTTCTCGGACTTGCCGTGGGGTACGCGCTCGGTGTCGCGTACAGTTTTGTGGTAGACTGGATCTATTTCCCGGGCGCGGGACACGGTATTCATTCCTGGTGAGAGAAACCACGACGCACGTGGCAACGGAGGGTGACCAGACGAAAGGACCGGCCGATGCAACCCGAGAACGATAACGGAACGCGTTTCTCTGCAAACAGGTATTTCCTCAAAGATGCCGTCCGCCAGGTTGTCGATTTCCGTCAAACCGACCAGGCACGGGGCCTCCCTGCTCCCTCCCTGCAGAAGCCGGTCAACCCGGATGCCAGACGCGTCACATTACCTGATGGCTCCACAGCACTTCTTCGGCTGTGCGCCATGAGCCTCGGCGAGGCCATTTCCCTGCGGGAAAGCGTACGATCGTACTCCTCCGACGCATTGTCGCTGGAGGAATTGTCGGCTCTGTTGCACGCAACTCAGGGTGTGCGAAAGGTCCTGCGTCCGGACTGCGCGTTGCGGAACGTACCGTCGGCCGGTGCGCGCCACTCATTCGAGACGTACGTCGCAGTGGCGCGAGTGCGTGATCTTCCGGCGGGGCTGTACCGGTATCTTCCCTTTAATAAAGAACTTATCGAGCTGAGCTTGGACCCGGAAATCAGTCAGAAGGCGAGGAACGCGTGCCTCGGGCAAGAGTTCGTTTCGAGAGCCGCCGCGACGTTTTTCTGGACAACAATTCCCGCCCGCATGGAGTGGCGCTACGACCGCGCAGCACACAAAGTCATCGCGGTTGACGCAGGGCATGTCTGCCAGAACCTGTACCTCGCATGCACGGCCATGGGAGCAGGCGCATGTGCGATCGCTGCGTACGATCAGGACGCCTGTGACCGTTTGCTCGGCGTTGACGGAGACGAGGAATTCACGGTATACATCGCCACCGTGGGCAAAAGAAGACGCGCGCAGAGCACCGGATCATAGTGGAAAGGGTTTTGTTGGCAGTCCGGCGTCCCGTCTGGCAGAACAATGGAGGTGACTGATATGGCGACAACTCCCATCAATGCGGCGGCACGTAATTACTCAATGCGTCCCAGCAGGGTTCTCCGGGTAATTCGAGCAGGCGGCGTCGCGTGTTGTCTGAAGGTCAACTCGTCAGACGCGCGGATTGTCGAGGTAATGGCGTCGTCTGGTTGCGATGCGGTCTGGGTCTGCACGGAACACACTCCCGCTGACTACGCGAATATCGAAAACCAGGTTCGCGCGGCGAAACTTTTCGATGTTGATCTGGTGGTCCGGTGTCCTCGCGGAAGCTATAGCGACCACATCCGCGGCTTCGAAGCAGACGCTTCGGCGGTGATGGTACCGCATGTCATGAGCGTTCAAGACGCGCGCAACGTCGTGAACATGACGAAGTTCCCTCCTCTTGGCAAGCGCGCGATTGACGGTGGGAACGCCGATGGGTTGTATACCAGAATCCCGTTCACGGATTACGTGCGACAGGCGAACACCGAACGGTTCGTGATATTTCAGATTGAGGATCCCGAGCCGCTGGAAGAACTCGACGCTATCGCCGCTCTGCCCGGAGTGGACATGTTGTTCTTCGGGCCGGGCGATTATTCAACTGCCATCGGGATGCCGGGCAAGATCTGGGATCCCAGGATCATGGCGGTGGGCGAAAGAATCGCGACAGCAGCCCGAAACGCAGGAAAAATGGCGGGAACAGTATCGGTTCCGACGAGAATCCGCGCGCTGGTGGACATGGGGTACAACTTCCTCAACATCGGCAGCGACGTCGGGGGTCTTATTGAGTACTCAAATGGGCGAGTAGACGCATTTCTCGAATCCCTTGCGGGAAGAGATCGGCGGGCGGCGTCATAGCGAGGGTGTCCCTGAACAACTGAGCCCAGGCTCCGTCACCGATCTGGCAAGGTATTTTGATGGGTGAGGCAGAGCTGGTAATTGGCAGGGTTTGTCAGCCGGCATACTTGTACCGGGTGATGATTTCCTCCTGCGTGGCGGGCGAGAGCGTGCCGAAACGGGCGGACCACCCTGCAACACGGACTATCAGGTCCATGTATTCCTCCGGGTTCTGCTGGGCTTTGCGAAGTGTTTCTACGGAGATGACGTTGCCCTGAAAGATGTGACCGCCCCTGTCCACAAAGGTTTTGAGCAGTGGCTTTACCACTGACGGAGCCGCCCAGGAAGGATCAAGGTCCCACATCATGGCACCCCCTCCCCCGGCTTTGTCGAGGGAAAGACTGGTGGCCGAGCGAATTGCGCCTGTGATTCCCTTGACCGCGGAACCCGACTGCGGCGAGAGACCGTGTGCCAGTGGACGGCCGGCATTGCGGCCATCCGGCGTGGCCCCCACCTGGTTGCCAAAATCCACCACCCATACGAAGCCAAGGATGATCGGCACGAGCGTTCCGCCGTGGCGCGTGGTATGGCTGGCCAGCAGATCGGCAAACGTACAGAAAACCCGGTCGGTCATCGCATCCGCGGCTTCGTCTCCGGCACCGTACCTGGGCAGAGAACGAAGGTATGCCTGCAGAGCTTCGTACCCAACAAAGTCAGCGCGCAGCGCGTTGAGCAACTCCGCCGCGGTCACCCGGCGGTCCAGAAAAACAGCTCGCTGAATGGCGTAAAGGCTGTCGCCCACGTTGGGAATGCCGACACCACTGCCACCATAGTTCGTATACCGCGCGCCCCCATCGTTGATTGAGCGGCCCTCCTCGAGGCAGTCATGAGTCATGCTGGAAAGGAGGAAGGAGGGCCGCAGACGCGCATATTCCTCCAGATAGATATCGAGACGGCGGGCGAGTATTCCCAGCTCGCGTGCAAGCTCCGCCTCAAAATCGGTGTAAAGCCCCTCAAAGGACGTGTAGTCAGCCAGTGTTTTCGGGTGGTCGATGACGCGTTCCCCGGTCTGCATCAGGCAGCCACCGTTGATGACGAGCTCAAATGTGCGGGCGACGTTATGCGCAAACGAGAAGAGCAGATCGCAGTTACACCCCTGCGGCGAAACTTCCATGCATCCGCCGGCAGTCCAGTGACGTGCGTCCTCCAGGGCGACTCTGCCGCTTTTGTGAAGCGCTTCTGTCACGGCATCGTCGCCATACACCTGTGCCCGATTACCCGCACGGAGCAGGTAACGGACGGTGAGGTCTACAAAGTCGTCGGGCGCGTCTTCCGGCATGCGTACGTAGACGGACGGATGCGTCTGCGGCAATTCGGAGATTATCTCGATGATCATGGAGGAAAGCGGATTGATGGCGAGGCTTCCGTCCGGTTTTCTGCCTCCCACGGGCAATGCTTCCACCCATCCATCAGCCGGAGCAATCCTTTCGTGCAGCTTGATGAGCAACTCGGTCACAAACTCTCGTGCTTCGTCGAGGGTTATGCTGCCTGACACGAGGTCGCGCTCAAGGAAGGGCCACAGGTAATAATCGAGCCGCCCCGGTCCATTCCCTCCGAAAGGATTCTCATACATGACCGCAAGGTGCTGAAACCAGAACGTCTGCACGGCTTCCCGGAAGGTTGTTGACGGGTTGCGCGGTACCCGGCGGCAGACGTCCGCCATTTCCTGGAGTTCGTTACGGCGGACCGGATCGACCTCTTCTCTGATCAGATTTTCGATGGCGCTTACGTGGAGCTCGACCCACGAAAGCAACCCCTGCAGGACAATGGCCACGCAGTGGTAGAACTCGCGGGATCGTGGGTCCGTTGTCTGTCTCCGGCCCCGTTCGCACAAACCCAGCATGCCTTCGATCCCCAGGTCCAGCATCCGCCCGAAATCCCAGCATATGTGTCCGGGATACCCTCCCCGCGTGAAGTAGTTCCCGTAATACTCACCGTCCGGGAACTCCTCCGCGACGCGACGCTCCGCGGATTGCCCGATCGAGAAATCAGCCCAGCCCGGATGCTCTGTGCTGCCACTGAGTTCCGGACACGCGGAACCAGCGCACGCCTGATAGATCTGACCGGGAATGCGTGAGAGCGGGTGAATCAGGACCGGTTCATTCACCAGTGCGTACGCGAGACTGCGTGCCTGGCGTTCCGGAAGGGAGAGGTCGGCATAGCGGTCGAAAAAGGCGTACGAGTAGTTCTTTTCTTTCGGACTGTGGTGGGACGCAAACCCGCGCGCGTAAGCCTGGTCCCTGAATGCCGCCAAGCGGTCCTGCATAAGGACCCTTTCCCCTTTTTATGGATGTGGACGCGGACCAAAGCGTCAGCCGGGCCGCGTTCCGAACGAAGTCAATTTACCGAGTCTCCCGTCTCCACGTCAAACGCATGGCAACGAACTGACCTCGAGCACGGCATTGACATAACAAAAAGCAGTGACTTTGCGCTGGTCATAAGTCACTGCTTACATTAGATATGAGCCCGGCGGGAATCGAACCCACGACCAACAGATTAAAAGTCTGCTGCTCTACCGTCTGAGCTACGGGCCCTCAAATAGCCAAGATTTTTAAATTTACTCATTTGCGCGCGGATATGTCAACTACGCTCAGAACGTGCGGCAATGTTGGCTTCTCGACGCGCAGGCCGGGATTGTGCCGATGATTCGCCGCATGTACGACTGGGTTCTGAGCTGGGCGGAGCATCCTGCGGGCGTCGTCGCACTCGCGGTTCTCGCGTTCTCAGAATCTTCATTCTTCCCGATTCCCCCCGATGTGCTTCTCATTGCTCTTGCCATGGGCAAACCGAAACGGGCATTCTGGTTTGCGGCTGTCTGCACGATTGGTTCCGTCGCAGGTGCCATGTTCGGGTATCTGATCGGCAGTGTCTTCTGGAATGCGGTAAGCCCGTATTTCTTTTCCTACGTTCCCGGATTTACGCCGCGTCAGTTCGAGATAGTCAGAGGGATGTACGAGCAATACAATTTCTGGATCGTCTTCACTGCGGCGTTCACTCCGATCCCCTACAAGGTCATCACTGTCACGGCCGGCGTATTCGGCATCAATTTCCCGCTCTTCCTTGTCGGGTCCATCATCGGGCGCGCGGGACGTTTCTTCCTTGTCGGGGCCATGATCTGGAGATTCGGACCCCCGATCAAAACCTTCATCGATCGGTATTTCAACGCGCTTGCCGTGGCCTTCACGGTTTTGCTCGTGGGCGGGTTCGTCGCCATCAAGTACGCGTTCTGAGCGCCTGGATGGGGTTAGTCGCAAGAGGCAACTATGAATGGCATTCGCAAGAGCAGCGTTGCGTATTCACCGAAGCAATGGGAGATGCGGTGGCATCCGATCCGGAAGGAGTGGGTAGGATTTGCCGCGCACCGCAACACACGCCCCTGGCAGGGGGAACAGGCACCGCAGCCGCCTCCGCCGCCGCCTTTCGATCCGACGTGCTACCTTTGCCCCGGCAACACACGAAACCGTGGGGAAACGAACCCCCATTATTCAGGAACATTTGTTTTCGACAACGATTTCCCTCCTTTTGGACCCGATGCGCCGGAAACCACTACGGAGCACGGCCTGTACAAGGCGATGCCGGCGTACGGACGTTGCAGGGTTGTCTGTTTTCACCCCCGACACGATCTCACCCTTGCCGAAATGAACCGGGAAGACATCCGCCGCGTGGTCGAAACCTGGCAAGCGGAACACAGAATGCTTGAAAAGGATAGTCGCGTTAATCACGTGTTGATTTTCGAGAACAAAGGGAGCGTCGTGGGTGTCAGCAATCCCCACCCGCACGGGCAGATTTACGCGACGGAGTTTGTGCCTCCGGTGACCGTAACAGAGCTCGCGTCATCCCGCGAGTTCTATGCGGAGAACCACCGCACGCTTGTTGGAGCCATTCTGGAGCAGGAATTGCGGGACGAGGTGCGCGTCATTGCGGAAAACGATACCTCGGTTGCCTTCATCCCGTATTTTGCCCGGTACGCGCACGAAACATACATCGTACCGCGCCGCCCGATGGCGTCAGTCGCGGATCTCACCCAAAAGGAAGCCGACGACTTCACAGAGATCTTACACATCATGCTGGTGAAGTTCGACAACCTGTACGGTATTTCTTTCCCTTACGTGATGGCGTTCCATCAGGCTCCAACGGATGGCGCTGCTCACCCGGAATACCATTTTCACGTCGAATTCCACCCGCCGCTCCGCTACCCGGGAGTGCTTAAGTACCTCGCCGGCGC
The DNA here is from genome assembly GCA_022706085.1 of Candidatus Latescibacterota bacterium. Taxonomy (GTDB): domain Bacteria; phylum Latescibacterota; class MWCZ01; order MWCZ01; family MWCZ01; genus MWCZ01. The sequence continues at coordinate 199,967 of JAKJDF010000005.1, forward strand.
GGAAACGGGAGCGGGTGTGTTCCTCAACGACACGTCACCCGAGGAAAAAGCGAAGGAGTTTCGCGCAACCGACAATATCCATTACAAAGCGACCAGCGGCGGGAAGGCAGCCTGATGTTTCCGCGCAAAAGAAAGGCCTGGAAGCACTTACCCCAGGCCTTTCGAACACCCGATCGGCAGACCATTACTTGTCTTTGCCGGGAAGGTTGAAAAACTCGCGCATGTTTTCGTACAGGACTTTCCGGTCTTCGGGATCAGCGAGATTGAGGCCGTATTCGTTAATCAGCATCACTTCTCTCCGGGTCCACTCGTCCCACGCTTCCTGACTCACGTTCTCCCATATCTCCTGGCCGATTTTCCCCCGCATCGGCGGTTTTTCCATCTGCGGTACGACCTTGCCGGTCCGGGAGCAGGTTATCATCTTTGCCATGGGAACTCCTTATCATGTATGGCACAGTCTGGCTACTGAACGAATCCAAAGCATAGCACCGCGCGCCAGGAATATCAATGTGTGTCGAAAGCCTTCTTTCACGAGGCGGCAGTTGTGAATACCGAACGTGAGTGTCTCATCCGGTGGGAGGAAGTTCACAAGAGCTTTGGAGCGAACCACGTCCTGCGTGGGGTGACGCTCCACGTGTGCCGGGGCGAAACGCTGGTCATCATCGGGCGCTCAGGATGCGGCAAAAGCGTGTTACTCAAAACACTCGTGGGACTCATTTCCCCGGATTCCGGCAAAATCTGGGTAAAAGATCGCCAGATTGTCGGTGATCCGTCAGCGATGGCGGAAGCCCAGAGGCTTTGCGGGATGGTGTTCCAGGGAGCGGCGTTGTTCGATTCCCTTTCAGTCGCCGAAAACCTGGCGTTGCCTTACTGGGAGAACACCGACCTCAGCCGGGAGGAAATCGAGGAAAGGATACGGTCATTGCTCGCACTTGTGGGGCTGCGCAACGTAGAACAACTCATGCCGGCGGAATTATCGGGCGGCATGCGCAAACGCGTGAGTCTCGCACGCGCGCTGGCTGACGAACCAGAGATCATCCTGTACGACGAGCCGACCACAGGTCTCGATCCTATCATGGCAGACGCCATCAACGAACTTATCCGGTCGACGCAGGAAAAGGTCAAATTGACCTCGATAGTGGTGACGCATGACCTGAGTACCGTGCGAAAAGTTGCCAACAATGTTGCCATGCTTCATGAGGGGCGCATCGTATTCCACGGCCCCCCGGATGAGTTGTTCGGGTCAGCCGATCCCGTGGTAACCCAGTTCATTCAGGGGCGCGCGGACGCGCGCGTCGAGGTCCCCCGCCCCGAACTGCGCGAGCACGAAATCGATGAGTGAACCGAACCGGGAAGAACGCCGATCCGCAGAGTTGAGCTGGGTTTCATGGCTTCTGGAAATGGCGCGTGCGGACAGCCTCTGGTTTGGTGGGACCGTTTTGTTGTCCGTTGTGGGTGCCCTCGCGGGAGCGCTCGCCACGTGGCTGATGGTTCCCCTCGCGGCTGTTCTGTTCCCCGAAGGCACTGGCGGGGATGCCCTTCACAACCCATCAAGAGCGCTGTTTTCCGGTTCCGCAGGTATTCGGTTGATGCCGGCAATCGCGAGCATCGCACCCCTCTCAGTCGCTCTTTCATTCGTTGTTGTTTTCACCGTGAAGAATCTCTGCGAGTTCGGCTCGCGTCTGGGGTGCGACACCCTGGTGGCAAAGGCTGAGTTCCGGCTGCGCAATTCCCTCTGGGGCCAGTATCTGACATGCGGACGTGCGTCCGGGCGTACTTTCTCAGGGGCGCGATTCATCCACGAACTGCTCGCCGGCGCAAGCGAGCCCGCCGCCGCGGTCGGAGCAATTCCGGCGCGTTGGATCGGTGACCCGGTCGCTGCGGTGGCCCTTCTCGGCACTATGGCGGTAATCAGCCCCCATCTTACGTCGGCGATGCTGGTACTTCTTCCACCCGCGTGGTGGGCAACCCGGAAGGGCTTCCGACACATTGGCAACCGAACGGAAACAAGACTTGCCGCGCGAGGACGACTCGGAGCGCGTATGAGTGAACTCGCCTCGTTCCACCCGGTGCTGGCCAGCCACGCCGCAATGGATTGGGCGCTGATCAACACCCGCCGGCACGAGCAATCGGCAATCCGGGCAGCGCTCTCCTGGTCCCGCGTTGTTCGCTTGATCCCGCTGACTGCGGAGACGCTCGGCGCGTTCGTCGGTGCTGCCGTGATTCTCCTTGTTGCAGAAGGCATACGTGCGGGAGCCCTATCAGGCGGCGAGTTCCTGACGTTCCTCACCGCGTTTTTCCTTCTCCTTCCAGTGGCAAAGCGGCTGACAGCGTTGAGTGGAGACATGCGAACATCCCGTTCTGCGTGGGAAAGGCTTGTTTCCTTGCTTCCTGCCGATGCAAGAACCAAAGTGCCTGTACCCCCTTCAGAAACGTTTCGTGCGCCCGCAATAACCCTCCGCACACTTCGGGCAAGCATTCCCGGTGGCACCCGGGTGCTCGACATCGGACACGCAGAATTCCCCCCGGGGGAAATAACCGCCATCGTCGGTCCGACCGGTTCCGGGAAGAGCCTGCTCCTGGAAATCATCGCAGGGTTCAGTGTTCCAGACGAGGGAACGGTATGCTGGAACGAAAGACCGATCGCCTCACCGCACGTGGTTCCAGAAGGAATGCCGTTCGGGTACGTTCCCCAGGATCGGTGGACGATCTCCGGCACGGTTCGTGAAAACGTGGCCCTCGGGAGACCGGTTTCGGAGACCACACTGACAACGATTCTCCAGGCCCTGGGGCTGGATCTGGATATTCGAACCGAACTGGGGCAGGGCGGCGCGCCGCTTTCCAGTGGCGAGAGGCAGCGCCTGGCACTGGCGAGAGCGCTGATCGGTCAGCCTCCGTTGCTGCTGCTCGACGAGCCCACCTCAGCGCTCGATGCGGTGAGTGAGGAACGCGTCATCGGGCTTCTACGCACCCTGAGGGGCAGAACCACGGTTCTGGTGGCAACGCACAGCAACGCCGTCATCAGTGCCGCGGACAGGGTGTTTCATCTGCCTTTGCAATTTGCGACAACAGCTTTGCCCAGGGAACCGGTGACATGACGCGGGTCAAAATGCTTGCGGCCGGATGCGTATTCGCTCTTTCGTGGTGCTCTCGGCTCCCTGCGGATGTGTCCTCCCGTTACGCTGCGCAGTTTGAGGAAGCCCTCGCCAGCATGGCGATGTCGCCCGCTGACGTGACATTCCGCACAGATTACGTCGAACGGGATTCATTCCGGCTCCGACGAACGGACGTATTCCTTCTTCAACCCCTTTCGTTCGCGGACTCGCTGGCGTCATTTTCCGCCAGATCGGGCAATTTCGGACGGCCCTCGCCCTATGTCCACCTCGCCGCGGATTGGCTTGATAATCCCCTCCCGCCACTGTGTGAGCCTGCTACGCGAGCGCTTGTCAGAGATGCCACACGATGTGCGCGTGCGTTCAATCGCCTGGCAGGTGCAATCGAACATGCGGCGGAAATAGTCCGAGGGAGCCAGAGTGTCTTTTCACCGGCGGAACGGGAGACGCTCTCAACATGGGTAGACAGAGTGCTTTCGGAGGGAGACCCAGACGTATCCGGAGAGCAAGTGGACCTGTTCGCGTGGAAAGCGGAAGAGCTGGCGGAACTGCAGTGTTCGCGGGCCAATCTTGAACTCGCAAAAAGATGGAACGGACGCGAAATCCTCCGCGCAACGAGTTGCGTCGCGTCGGCAGCCTGGGAGTTGCGCGAAGCGCTCATCGAAGCAAAGAACCGGGTTCCCAGACCGCTGCTCACCAGAACATGGCACACCGCCTGCGGACGCGTGACCGTGGGAAGCGAGGGCCAAGACAACTACACGGGAGATTTCGCGCTCATCGTTGATCTGGGCGGAGACGACACGTACCGCGTGCGGCCTCCCGGTTCTGGAGGCCCGCAGGTGCGGGTTGTCATTGACATTTCCGGTAACGACGTCTACTTCGGAAGCATTGCGGGGAGCACGTTCGGAATCGCGATTTCGCTCGATATCTCAGGCGACGACACGTACATCGGCGAGGCCTGGACGCAAGGCGCCGCGCGCTTTGGCGCAGCGATTCTGTGGGATGAAAAAGGAAACGATACCTATTCCGCAAGCCGAATTGCGCAGGGAACCGGTGCGTTCGGACTTGGGCTGCTCGTCGACGTGGACGGAAATGACCTTTATCGGTCAGGCACCTACGGCCAGGGATTCGGGGCCACCGGTGGCATCGGCATTCTGGACGATCGGAAGGGAAATGATTCGTATTGCGCGGGAGGCACGACTACTGACGTGTTGCGCTTCGATGACCACTACCTCACCATGGCACAGGGTGTCGGATCCGGCATTCGTCCGGTTGCGTCCGGCGGGTTCGGTTTTCTGATTGATCGGGCGGGGAACGACGTCTACAACGCCGACGTGTACGGGCAAGGCGTGGGTTACTGGCTGGGCGGCGGCGGGCTTCTTGACGGTGAAGGGCATGACCGCTACGTCGCGCATCAATACGCTCAGGGCGCGGGAATCCACCTTTCCTCGGGCGCTCTTCTCGATTTCCGCGGAGATGACGTCTATGTGATTAACGGCGTCGGCCAGGGATGCGGGCACGACCTCGGCACAGGAATCCTCTTCGACGAAAACGGCGACGACGCATTCACCGTGGAAGGCCTTGCGCTGGGTGCCGGGAACGCAAACGGGATCAGTGTGTTCGCGGATGTGAGCGGCCGTGACGCGTACATCGCCCGGCGTGAAGACGTTATGGGATACAGTGACAAACGGCGCGAATACGGTATGATCGGAGTCATGCTCGACCTCGCCGGCGAAGACCGCTATGCCGCATCATTCGGTGCCAACGACAGGTGGTGGCACCATTCAACGTTCGGGGTCGGAGTCGATCTGGGTTCCGCTCCTCCCTTGTCGAGTACTGAGACGGCGGCTGATCCTCTTCTCACCGAGGGAGAACACCGCCAGAAGGTTGCGGCGGCTCCTGAATCCTTGTTTGTCCAGGCTTCAAACCCTTTTTCCGCGCTCCAGTACCTTGTTGAACCAGCCGAAAACCGACTCGCCGACATGGGGGATTCTCTGGCGGGTTTCTGGGCAGCCAAACTCGCCTCGGAAAGCGCGAGGGAACGCTGGGCCCTCGTGCGTATCCACCAGAAACTGTTTGCCAGAGGGGACCTGAGCAGCGTCCCGATGTTGATTGATTCGCTCCAATCCCCCTCAGGCTCGACACGTCGTATGGCAGCACATCTCCTCGGCTTTCCGAAGTATCCAGAAGCGGCGCCGCGGCTGGCAGTTTTACTGCAACACCCCGATTGGAAAACACGGCAGGTTGCGGCCGAAAGCCTCTGGAGACTGAAAGACACCCGTGTGGAGCTTGCTCTGGTCTCTCTTCTGGAAGATTCGGTCGCGCTGGTCCGACACGCGGCCGCTCTCGCTCTTCAGACATGCGGGACGTCACGATCGGACACGATGCTCGTACGGCGCTTGTCGGATCAGAGCCAGATCGTGCGCTACGCCGCGGAGCAGGCGCTCGGGACAAGGGCGACCGCGCGGAAGCTTCTGCTTCAAACTGCGGTGTCGCAAGACACCTTTGCGGCAATGCATGCCCTGCGTGCGCTTCGCGTCGACACGTCGGACACGTCGTACGCTCAGGTGCTACGTTCGATCCTTCGATCGGACACACACTGGGCTGTCCGGGCGGAGGTGGCTACCAGCATTTCTGCGTTGCACATACAGAGCCTTTCCAGCGATCTTCAGGAGGCGAGGATGCACACCCACCATGCCTTTCTCGCCCAGAGGCTCGAAGAGGCAATTACCGCGCTGAACACCGCAAACCGGAGAGACGAATGAGCCATCACTTTGCGCTGAAAACCGGCGAAAGCCTCGAATGCCGTGTGATAGACCGACGGGATACCAATCTCATCCCGGCACTCCGGGCCCTTCTCGCGCACAAAGGAGAGATCTGGCAACTGCACCTGGAAGAGGAGTTTGCGGGCCGGATCAAGGAACTGGAAACGCGCTTTTACGTGGGACTGATTGGCTCCGATCTCGTCGGTAACATCATGACTGTCGAGTTTGAAGGGCTTGGAATCATGGGGCATGTGTACACTCCACCAGAGCATCGTCGCAAGGGAATCTGCGATGTCTTGATGGACTTCCACATGGCCGATTTCTGCGAGCGAAAAGGGAACGCGTTGTACCTCAATACGGGGTTCGAGTCAGCTCCGTTCTTCATTTACCAGAAGCATGGATACCGGCCCATTCCTGAGGCTCCCGGGTCAATGTGGTGGTCACCCGATTCATGGAGCCCGGACATATTATGGGGCGATCTCGAGCGCCTCAAAATCGCTGAACCCGCGTGGAGGCACTGGCCGTCCGCCAATGTGTTTATGCTGCAGACCTGCCTCCCTGCCGTCCGTAACGTGACGTACGGGAAATTTGGTTGCGCAAACGCGGAAGCCACATTTCTTCACCTTTTGTCGGACCTCCGGAACCCCGAAAAGCGTGTCCAGGCGCGGGTGCTGGAAACGCGCGATGGTCATATGGCCGGGCTGGCTACACTGGTGCCGGAACGGCGTTGGGGTTCTCTGGGAACCACGTACGTGTTCGACCTGTGCGTGCACCCCAACGCAGAAGACGTCCCTGAACAGCTTGCGGAGGATTTTCAGTGGCCCGCAGCGCACGTACTGGCGTATGCCGCGGACGATGAGACCGCGGTCGTGAACCGATATGCGCAGATGGGATTCCGCCCCCACAGCCACATCGAAAGGTTCTTTGGCACCACCGGACTTCTCATCCTCAGCCGCGAATGAGCCCAACTGCGAGTGCTCTCCGGCGCAACAGGAGCACGTGGAATCCCGGGAATCCTTGCACCAGCGACACGCCTTCCCTACTTTCTTGCATGCAGAAGTTGCGTTTGTGGCACCGTTTGCACATTCCCTCAGCGCAATCGGCATCTCCCTGGAGTAATCATGTACCTCCACTTCGGCGCTGTTCTAGTTTTTCTGCTGTTCAGTGTGGCATTCGTGGCAATCATCTACGGCATCAGCGCACTTTTCCGCCCCGCGAACCCGTCCGCAGAAAAGCTTACTACGTACGAATGCGGCGAAATCCCGTTCGGGGGTTCGTGGATACAGTTCAATCTTCGATACTATCTGATCGCCCTGGTTTTCCTCATTTTCGAGGTGGAGGTGGTGTTTCTATACCCGTGGGCGGTCGTGTTGCGGACCATTGGTGCGTTCGCGTTCTGGGAGATGATCGTTTTCCTCGCCATCCTCCTCGTCGGCTTCGCGTACGTCTGGCGGAAAGGCGACCTTTCGTGGTTCACCCCCTCTGGTTCAGGACACACGGACGCCACGTTTTCAGGGAAATGAAAGCTGCGGCAAATTCCGGAGGCTGTAATCGCGCATTTTGTGCGGAAATCGAGCAGTTCGGAAAAGTCTTAGGGACCTCCATATGGGCATTCTGGAAGAGAGATTCGATCCGAACATAGTCACCACGACCGTGGACGCCTTCCTGGACTGGGCGCGCAAGTCTTCGCTGTGGCCGATGGGATTCGGTCTGGCGTGCTGCGCGATCGAGATGATGGCTACGAGTATGAGCCGTTATGACCTCGATCGGTTTGGCGCGTCAGTGTTTCGGTCCTCCCCCAGACAGAGCGATCTCTTGATCGTATCGGGAACGGTGACCCTGAAAATGGCCTCACGCGTCAAGCGTCTGTACGACCAGATGGCGGAGCCCAGATACGTGATTTCCATGGGCAGTTGCGCGAACACCGGCGGACCGTACTGGGAACACGGGTACCATGTCCTGAAAGGCGTGGATCGCATCATTCCGGTGGATGTGTACATTGCGGGGTGTCCTCCGCGCCCCGAGGCATTGATTGACGGCGTGCTGCAACTCCAGAAGAAAATCGCGCAACAGCGCGTGGTCCGGAAGGCGGTGTGAGGCAGACTTGGACGCGCTGGCAATCGCAACTATGGTAAAGGGCGTCTTTGGCGGCGCGCTTCTCGCCGTTGACCAGCCGGACGTCGAGCCTGTAGCAGTGATCGAACCCGAGAAGGTGGCGGAGGTCGCTCGTTTCCTCAGGGAAACACCCGGGCTCGCGTTCGACTATCTGATGTGCCTCAGCGGCTTCGATACGATGCCGGCAGAGGAGGATCATCCAGCCCGGAGTACCGCGGCAGAGGATGCTGGTGCTCCCGTAGCCGATTCGACCGAACCCACGCTCGGGGTGGCGTATCACCTTTTTTCGTATTCCCAACGCCACCGGTTCGCGTTCAAAGCGCACACACCGCGCAATAATCCGCACATTCCCAGTGTCACGCAAATATGGCCTGCCGCCGACTGGCACGAACGTGAAGCGTTTGACCTTTTCGGGATCATCTTCGACGGGCATCCAGACTTGCGGAGAATCCTGCTTCCCGAGGACTGGGTCGGACATCCTTTGCGAAAAGACTATGCAGCGCAGGAAAGCTACAGGATTGGAGACGCCTGCGTGCAAATTGCGCGGGGTTGGTAACCCCCAAAAAAACAGCCGAAAGACTATGCCGTTCAAAACAGAAGAAATGCTTCTCAATGTAGGACCTCAGCATCCGTCCACACACGGCGTGCTTCATCTGGAGGTCACCACCGACGGCGAGCTGGTCACCAATGCTGAGCCGACCATCGGCTATCTCCACCGCTGTTTTGAGAAATACGCCGAGACACTCACCTACCAGCAGATAATCCCCTACACTGACCGGCTTGACTACCTCTCCTCGATGAACAACAATTTCGGGTTTGTCGTTGCCGTAGAGAAACTTATGGGGATTAGTGTGTGCGAACGGGCCGAGCGGATTCGGGTGATCATGGCAGAACTCAACCGCATCGCCAGCCACCTGATGTTCATCGGCAGTTTCAGTAATGATCTGGGAGCCATGACGCCTTTTCTCTGGTGCTTCCGCGACAGGGAGGAAATCCTCAAGATCTTCGAGGAGGTATCCGGCGCGCGGCTTCTGTACAACTACTACCGGATAGGCGGCCTCGCGGCCGACCTAACTCCCGGCATCGAAGACAGGATTCATTCGTTTCTCAACCAGTTCGAAGCGCACATGCTGGAGTTGGACGACCTTTTCACGCGCAACGCAATCGTGATCGCCCGTCTCAAGGGGGTAGGGATGATTCCCCGCGAGACGGCCATCGCGTACGGGCTTTCCGGCCCGATGCTCCGCGCAAGCGGGGTGGACTGGGATTGCCGGCGTGACGAACCGTATTCGATTTACCCGTCCCTTCGTTTTGAAGTCCCGGTGGGAGGCGAAAAACTCGGCGCTCTGGGCGATTGTTACGCGCGTTATCTGGTCCGCCGGGCAGAGATCGACCAATCTGTTTCGCTCGTACGGCAATGCCTGACCGATATACCGCCGGGAGACGTGAAAGAACAGGTGAAACGAAACGTCCGCCCACCTGTCGGCGAGGTCTACGTGAGAACCGAGAATCCGCGGGGAGAGATCGGCTTCTACCTGCGAAGTGACGGTTCGACGAAACCCTCGCGCGTGAAAGTTCGTGCCCCGAGCTTCTGCAACATGAGTGTGTTCAACCGTATCTCGAAAGACATCCTGGTAGCGGATATGATCGCCATTCTCGGGAGCGTCGACATCGTTCTCGGCGAAATCGACAGATGACGCACGACGGAAAACATTAGATGCAGGGGATGTACGAAACGCTCCTTGCCGCGCTTGGTGCGGAGAGGGTTGTGCCTTTTTCGGTGGGATTTGCCGCGCTGGTGGTCGTTTTTGCCTTGTTTGCGGCGATCATGGGCGCGGTGGTGGCACTCATAATGGTTCTCGCCGAACGGAAGATTTCCGCGGATATCCAGGAACGAATCGGACCAAATCGCGTCGGCCCCATGGGTTTCTTCCAGACGGTGGCCGATGCGGTAAAGCTTCTCACGAAAGAAAACGTCCTTCCACGGAAAGCCGACAGCATCCTCCACTATTGCGCACCGACTCTTGTGTTCACAGGCGGTCTTCTGCCGGTGGCGGCCATCGCGTGGAGTAACGGTATCGTGGTCGCGGACCTGAACATCGGTGTCCTGTATGTCGTTGGGACAGCGAGCCTGGGGGTGATTGGCAGGCTCATGGCCGGGTGGGCCTCAAACAACAAATGGTCGTTGCTCGGAGGGATGCGCGCCGCGGGACAGATGATCTCGTACGAAATCCCGAACAGCATCGCCATCCTTTCGGTGATCGTTTTGGCGGGAACACTGAACCTGCAGGAACTCTCGGAGGCTCAGAAGGGCGGGATTCACCAGTGGTTTGTGTTCCGCTCGCCGTTCGCGTTTGTCGCCTGTCTCATTTGTCTCGTGAGTTCGCTGGCCGAAGTGAACCGTACTCCGTTTGATCTCCCGGAGGCGGAATCCGAGCTTGTGTCCGGCTACCATACCGAGTATTCGGGAATTCGCTGGGCGATTTTCATGATGTCGGAGTACATCGGTATGGTGGTGGTGAATGCTGTCGCTGTCGCTCTGTTCTTTGGCGGATGGAATGGCGGATTACCGGGAGAACCCCTTCTCGGAGGCTGGATCTGGTATCTGCTCAAAATTGCCGCTCTGATGTACTGCCAGGTCTGGGTACGGTTTGTGCTCCCGAGGCTTCGCATAGACCAGCTCATGTCACTGTGCTGGAAAAACCTTGTCCCTCTCGGTTTCCTGGCGCTGCTGGGAGCATCGGTGCAGGCGCTTCTGGGCCCCACGGGCCAGCACGTGATGATGGTTGCCGCGTGGCTCACGTTTGGCGGATTTGTAACTCTCTTGTTCGCGGCGGTCCTCAAGACACGTCACGTTCCCGCGCAGGACGGAATTCCCCGATGAGGGCCTTTTTCGGGTACTGGCGAGGCATTGCCTCCGGTTTCATGACGACACTGGTCGGCATGGTGGCGGCCATCAGGCACGTCGGCCGCAAGGAATACACGCTGGAATACCCCGAACGACGCGACGTGCTTCCTCCCCGGGCCCGGATGTCGCTGTTCATGAACGCGGATGAATGCATCGCGTGCGCTCAGTGTGCCCGCGCGTGCCCGGTGAATTGCATAACGGTGGATTCCGTCAAACGCCCCAGGGAGGAGGAGCCGCCTCTCACGGTCGTCGGACAGCGGAAAAAGGTGCTGGTACTCACGGAATACAAAATTGACATGGGAAGGTGTTGCTTCTGCGGTCTGTGCGTCGAACCATGCCCGACCCACAGCCTGTACATGACTCCTTACTTCGAAATGGCGGTGGTGCAAAACGCTGCCGAACCAGATGAAATCCTCCGCGAGGGAGAGAGCTTCGCGGCCGCCGATGCGCGACGACCGCGGTCCGAGACACAGGTGCAGCATCCGAGGTTTGGCCGTACGGGGCTCGTATACAATTTTATCGCAATCACAGACGATCTGCGGCATCGAGGCGAAGCAGTGCCTGTGAACCCGCTTTTCCCAGAAGAGCACGCGCAGTTGATACAGAACAGGGTCCAACCGCCAAGCCAGAACACCACCGGAACCAAGGATCCCCCTGGAGGCCTCAATTGAACGCGTATGACCTGGCCTTCTATCTGATTGCGGCGATGGCGCTGGTTGGCGCGGCAATTACCGTTTTGAGCCGTCGCCTTGTGTACGCCGCATTCAACCTTTTGCTCGCCTTTCTCGGGGTTGCAGGTCTCTATGCCCTTCTTGCGGCCGATTTTCTGGCAATCGCGCAGGTGATAGTCTACGTGGGCGGAATTCTTGTGTTACTTCTCTTCGGGGTTATGCTGACGCATCGGATTTACGACACGACCCTGAAGAGCGTGCGTGTTCAACCGCTTCTCGGCGGCCTCGTCGCCGCAGGGGTAGCCGTCCTGCTTATCAGGGTGGCATGGAACACCCCCTGGAACACAACACCCGAACTCGCCCGGGAACCGACAACGGCAAAAATCGGCGAAGCGTTCATGAAGCACTACGTCTTCCCGTTCGAGTTCGTGTCGCTGATCCTGCTCGTGGCCCTCATCGGTGCTGCGCTGATAGGACGTAGCCGCGCTCCGAAATCAGGCAACGGACGTTGATATGGTACAACTTCCTCATTTTCTCACCGTTAGCGCACTCCTTTTTGCGGCGGGTGTGTTCGCAGTGGTGACGCGACGAAACGCAGTCGCGCTCCTGATGGGTGTGGAATTGATGCTGAACGCCGCGAACCTGAATTTCGCCGCATTTTCGAGGTTCAGCCACAATGCGCTGGACGGACAGATTTTTGCGATGCTGAGCATCGTTACGGCTGCGGCAGAGGTTGCGGTCGCACTCGCAATCGTGCTGAACATCTACCGCAACATTGAAACCATTGACGCCGACCGGGCGGGCGATCTCAGGGGATAAGGCTGTTGGAAACAACTATCACGACGTACGCGCTCATCCTTGCGCTCCCGCTTGTCGCGTTTGTTGTGCAGGTGTTTTTAGGGAAAAGGCTCCCTCGAGGGGGAGACTGGCTGGTAATCGGCGCCATCTGTATCGACCTGTTGTTGTCCCTGCGAGTCTTCTTTGGAGCGCTGTTCTTTTCCTCATTCGCCGGCACACCATTTGTATGGAACCTGCACGGCTGGCTTGGGGACGCAGACACCGGGGTCCTCGCGTTATCAACCGGCATCATGGTGGACAACGTCACCGCAATGATGCTTGTGGTTGTGACGAGTTGCAGCACCCTCATTTTCCTTTTCAGCACGGGGTACATGGCCGGTCACCCCCGCTACGGCCTGTTCTTCGCATATCTATCTCTGTTCGCGTTTTCCATGCTCCTGCTGGTCTTGGGCAACAATCTGATCGCGCTGTTCATGGGTTGGGAACTCGTAGGCTTGAGTTCGTACCTGCTCATAGGCTTCCTGTTCGAGGAGCCGGTGGTAGCCCCCGATATCGTTCCAGCCTCGGCCTGCAAAAAAGCATTCATCACGAACCGTATCGGCGATACAGGTTTTCTGCTCGGGATCCTCACCCTGTTCTCTTTCACCGGCAAAATTGCGTACGGCGACGTCTTCGAAGCAGTTCGGAACGGGGCATTCGGTGATCATGCCACCCTTCTGACTGTCGCCGGAATTCTCTTGTTCTGCGGTGCGATGGCGAAATCGGCCCAGTTCCCATTGCACGTGTGGCTTCCCGACGCGATGGCAGGCCCGACACCCGTCAGTGCTCTGATTCACGCCGCGACGATGGTAGCGGCAGGCGTATACATGGTTGCCCGTTTGTACCCACTTTTCACGCCGGATGCGTTGACCTTCATTGCGTACACAGGCGCGTTCACTGCGCTGTTCGGCGCCACCGTCGCGTTGGTGATGAACGACATCAAACGGGTGCTCGCCTACAGCACCATCAGCCAGCTCGGATACATGGTGTTTGGTCTGGGCGTAGGTGCGTACTCGGCTGGCCTTTTCCACCTGATGACCCACGCGTTCTTCAAAGCTTTGCTGTTCCTTGCCGCGGGAAGCGTGATCCATGCGATGCATCGCGCGTACCACCATGCGGGGCTCGAATGGAATCCGCGCTCCGGTGAGAATGACGCCCAGGACATGCGCAACATGGGTGGTTTGCGAAAGGCCATGCCTGTCACTTTCGTCACCACCGCCGTTGCCGTGCTGGCGATTTCCGGAGTGCCTTTCACCAGCGGTTTTTTGAGTAAGGACATGATCCTCGGAGGCGCGTTCGCGTTTGGTTTCGTTGAGTATCCGCAGCACTTCCTCATTCCGGTGTTCGGCTTTGCCGCAGCCATATTGACCGCATTCTACATGGCGCGTTTCCTGATCATGACGTTCCTTGGCGCAACCCGGGTGGCGGAACGCGGGCAAGAGGCGCTGCGGGAAAGCCCGTGGAACATGACGGTTCCCCTTGTCCTCCTCGCGGTGTTGTGCGGCTGGTTCTGGTATAATCCGGACCCCACAACCATTTTCGCGAAAGGGTGGGTGTCGTCCTTCCTGACGCCGCCCGCTTCGGCTGTCCCGCCAACGCTTGTGACGCCTTCCGCGGACGCTCACCATGTCGCGCATCTGACAGCAATGCTCGTGTCGCTGGTCTGTGCCGGGGCCGGTTTTTTTGCCGCGTGGATGCTTGATCGGCGGGGCGCGATTTCGTTGGAGCACTGGAGGCTGTCGGGGTCGAGGGTCTACCAGCTTCTGGCCAACAAGTACTACGTTGATGAGCTCTACCACACGACTGTGGTTGCCGGAATGGTTGGGCTTTCGCGCATTTTGGGGTGGTTTGACAAAGTCTTCATAGATGGAATGGTCAACGCCACAGGTCGCTTCCAGACAGGGTTATCCGAATTGTCCGGTCTGATCGACAAATTCGGCGTTGATGGTCTTGTGAACGGGTTGGCTCGTTTTGTGCGCGATACCGGGAATGAAGTACGGCAAATCCAGACGGGACGCATTCAGAACTACATCGTGTACGCAACAGTGGGGCTCATTGTTTTGATCGTGGTTACCGGCATGTGAGGGCACTCCGGATATGGCCAACATCCTTTCTTGGTTGACATTTCTGCCACTGGTCGGAATGGCAGTGATCCTCATCATCCCAACCAGATTGTGGAAAAACAGTGAATTGGTCAGGTACGTTGCCCTCGGCACGACACTGGGGTGCTTTGCCTTGGCGGCATGGCTCTTCTTCGCATTTGATCGCAGTTCCAGCGGGATGCAATTCGTCGAAAATGCCGACTGGATACCCTACTTCTCCATCCGTTACACCCTTGGCGTCGATGGCCTTTCGATCCTGATGGTATTGCTGACACAGATTATCGGCGTTGTTGGCGTCATCGCGTCATGGAACATCAACAAAGCAGTCAAGGGCTATTTCACGCTGTACCTCTTGCTCCAGACCGGCATGACCGGGGTATTCTGCGCACTCGACTTCGTTCTGTTCTACGTGTTCTGGGAAGTCATGTTGTTGCCGATGTACTTCCTCATCGGCATATGGGGCGGCCCCCGTAAAGAATACGCGGCAATCAAGTTCTTCCTGTACACGTTGCTGGGCAGCGTGCTGATGCTACTCGCGATCCTCGCGTTGTATCTCAACATGCAGGCGCCCAGCTTCAGCATCATCGCGATGGCCGACCCTGCCAATTTCCGGGCCGACGGATGGCTTGTACGCAACATGCCAACCTGGTTCTTTGACCTCACCCCGAAAGAACTTGTCTGGCTTGCCTTCTTCGTGGGCTTCGCGATCAAAATACCTGCATTCCCGTTCCACACGTGGCTTCCGGATGCCCACGTGGAAGCGCCGACAGCAATAAGTGTCATTCTCGCCGGCATCCTTCTGAAAATGGGAACGTACGGCATCCTGCGCGTCAATTTTCCCATCCTTCCGGCGGAAACCGTTCATTTTGCGACCTTTATCGCAGTGATCGCCGTAATAAACATCGTGTACGGCGCGCTGTGCGCGATGGCACAGAAGGATCTCAAAAGCCTCGTGGCGTATTCTTCGATCAGCCATATGGGTTACGTAATGCTGGGCATGGTTTCCTGGCATAGCGAGGCGGGATTGAACGGCGCGGTGCTGCAGATGTTCAACCACGGAACAATCACTGCCATGCTGTTCCTCCTTGTCGGCGTGGTGTACGACCGGGCACATCATCGCCGCATCGATGGTTTCGGCGGGCTCTGGGCAAAGGTCCCCGTCTTTTCGGGCCTTTTCGTCGTTGCTTCAATGGCGGCCCTGGGGCTGCCCGGGCTTTCCGGGTTCATCAGCGAGCTCCTTGTGTTCATGGGTGCCTTCGCCAGCCACCGCGTTTTCGCGGTAATAGCATCATCCGGCATCGTTCTCGGCGCCGCATATCTTCTCTGGACGATTCAGAGGGTCTTCATGGGGCCACTGAACCCCGCATACGCAGACAAGGACGCAATGCCCGAAATCTCCGCAAGGGAGGTCGCTTCCGTCGTTCCGTTGATGATAATTGTCGTCGTGCTGGGCGTGTACCCCGCGCCGGCGCTCAATCTTATCGGCCCCACGCTGGGGTCGCTCCTCCAGACGATGCAAAGCGCCGCTGGCGCGGCGATCCTCCCCTAAGCCGGAGGATCAGGAAGCGATGGATTCGATCCAGGATCACATCATTTCAAGCGTGCACGCCTTCGCGCCAGAGGGAGTCCTCGCGGCAACACTTCTCCTCATCATCGTGGCGGATCTGTTGCCGGCGACCTCGCGCCCGGGTGTTTCCCTCGGGTTGGCCCTCGGAGGTCTTGCGGCATCTGCTGCGGCCGTGGTGCGTCTGCCCGCCGGGGAGACGCTCATCTTCGCCGGCATGCTTGCAACAGATGGCTTCGCCGCAACATTCAAACTCGTCGCGGCGGCCGTTGCCGCAGTAGTGCTGGTAGTGTCGTATCGCGCAACCGACGTCGACAGGGAACATTTCGCGGAGTACTGCGCGATGGCGGTCGCGTTGAGTATGGGCGCCTACGTCATGGCGGCAGCCGCGAACCTGTTGAGCATGTTCCTGGCATTTGAACTTGTCAGCATGTCGTCTTACATACTGACCGCGCACCTGAAGGAAGACAGTAAATCCAGCGAGGCCGCACTCAAATACGTCGTCTTCAGCGCATCCTCCAGCGCCGTGATGCTGTACGGCATGTCACTCGTTTATGGCCTTACAGGCACGCTCGTGCTGCAGTCAATCATGCCTGGACTCGCCCACAGCACTGCACCCCTCGCTCAGTCCGTCGGAGTGCTTTTCATTCTGGCCGGCCTTACCTACAAGATTGCAGCGGTCCCGTACCATTTCTGGTGCCCGGACGTGTACGAGGGGGCACCCGCGCCCGTCGCGGCCTTCCTCTCCGTCGGCCCAAAGGCCGCGGGGATGGCAATGCTCGCCCGCTTCTTGAACGAGGCGTTGTTCCTTCCGCCAGGCTCCCCCATTCGGGCCGGGATTGATTTCGGCAACTGGCAGACCGCAATTGTACTTGTCAGTGCCGTAACGATGACCCTCGGCAACCTTTCCGCGCTGCGCCAGACGAACGTCAAACGCCTTCTCGCGTACAGTTCGATTGCCCACGCAGGTTACATGCTGATGGCGCTGGCAGTCATCAGGCCGTTCGGCGTCGCCGCGATGACGTTTTACGTCGTTGCGTACGCGATCATGAACCTTGGTGCCTTCCTTGTCGTCATCGCGCTTGGAAAGAGTATGCGCAGCGAGGAACTTGATTCGTACGCCGGTCTGGGAGCTCGCGCTCCGGTTGTTGCAGTATTGATGGCGATCTTTCTGTTTTCCCTCGCCGGGATGCCTCCGACAATGGGATTCATCGGCAAGCTGTATCTTTTCTGGGCCGTTCTGGAAGGGAGAGGACTCGCCTGGCTGGCCGTTGTTGCGGCTTTGAACACGGTGATCGCGCTGTACTATTACGCGCGCATTCTCCGGCAGATGTTCTTCCTCCCCGCGCGAGAGGGAGCTGCAGAGATTCGCGTCGAGCCGATCCATTACGTCGTTTTGTTCCTGCTGGCGATTCCGACGTTGGTGCTCGGTGTGTACTGGGGCCCTCTCTGGGGAGCTATTTCGGCCGCCGGGACACCGTGAAGCAGCGGGAAGGCTCCGAAATGGGCCGAACACCACTGGCTATATCTCTTCTCGTCTGTAGTCTCGCTCTCCAATCTGCTGCGGCAGAGCGTGTTACACGCACGCGATGGTCTTTTTCCCTCGGGCCGTCTGCAATCTTGCTCTCGAACGTTGCGCACGGTGACCTCGCGGGGGTTTCGGCGCCGGCCGGCACAGGTCGGGGTGGCTCTGCCCACCTCGGCTTCGAGGTCACTTCTCACTTCGCGATGCGCCTCGCAATTCACAGCGCACGGCACGGTATTTCGGGACCCGGGACAGGAGGCACCGCCTCCGCTGCGGTGGATTTCGTGGGCATTCAGAAGTATGGAGCTGTTGCGCCGTTCCTGTTCGGGAGGGTCGGCAAACACGCGTTCGTCCTGTCGGATGCCCGGACAACTGCCTCAGGGCCGCTTCGCGATCATTCCTGGAACGGTCATCTGCTGGGCGGAGGCGCAGGGGTGCGAATGTACCTAACCCGGCGCCTCAGCGTCGCTCCGGAGGTGTCACTGTGCTGGGTGCGGTACAACAAGGTCATGAGCACCGACGGAACCGGAACGCAATTGCCGCTTGATCCCATCAGCGGTACAACGGGGTCAGCGTCCCTCCTGATGAGTATTCACTGGTGATCAAAGCTCTATCCCGGCAGTTCAGGAACACGCTTCACGCGCTGGTGACTGCGTGAGGCGAATCGAACCATCGTCCCTTCAGATACAACGAAACGTTCACCAGGCCTATCAGAACCGGAACCTCTACCAGGGGACCTATCACCGCGGCGAAGGCGGCGCCGCTGTTGATGCCGAACACGGCAACTGCAACAGCAATGGCAAGTTCGAAGTTGTTGCTCGCTGCCGTAAAGCTGAGCGTCGCGGTTTTCGCGTAATCCGCTCCCGCTTTCCTGCCGACCCAGAAACTGATGAGGAACATGAGCACGAAGTAAATCAGCAGTGGGACGGCGATGCGCACCACGTCGAAAGGGATCTGGACGATCAGGTTGCCTTTGAGACTGAACATCACCACGATGGTGAACAGAAGAGCAATCAGCGTGATGGGGCTTATTCTCGGAATGAACTGCGCGTGGTACCACTCCTTCCCTCGGGATTTCACCAGGACAAGCCGTGTCAGCGCACCGGCGATGAAAGGAATGCCGAGATAAATGAACACGCTCTCCGCAATCTGGCCTATTCCGACGTTGACAACGGCTCCCCGCAAGCCGAACAACGGGGGCAGAACCGTGATGAAGAACCACGCAAAGACACTGTAAAAGAGCACCTGGAAGATGCTGTTGAATGCCACGAGGCCGGCGCAATATTCGGTATCGCCCCTGGCAAGGTCGTTCCAGACGATCACCATGGCAATGCAGCGGGCAAGACCTATCATGATCAGGCCTACCATGTAATCCGGGTAGTCTGACAAGAACGTGATTGCGAGAACAAACATGAGGATCGGGCCGATAACCCAGTTCTGCACCAGCGATAGCCCGAGGATCTTGCCATTGCGGAATACGTCGCCCAGCTCTTCATACTTCACTTTTGCGAGCGGGGGATACATCATGAGGATGAGCCCGATGGCAATCGGGATGTTGGTCGTGCCGACCTGAAAACGGTGAATGAAGCCCTCAGTGCCGGGAACGAAGTAGCCGACCGCCACGCCGGCGGCCATCCCCAGAAATATCCAGAGAGTGAGAAATCTGTCGAGGAACGACAAACGCCGCAACTTCGCTTCAACCATCGAACAATCCTCCGCTTTTGACACTGCCGTCATCTCCCGACCACGCATTCAGACCAACGCTCAGTTGCGTTCTCAGCCTGTCCACGGGCGGACTGCCGTGATCAGCGCGGACACAACATAGTTCTCAATCCCGCTCCCGGGTGCCCAGCGGCTGATCAACTCACGGCTCTTCTCGTCTATCTCAACGCGGATGTCCTGGAATCCAGAGTTTTCCAACCACGACCGAATTTCATCCACCGAGGCCGCCCCGCCTATACAGCCGCACACCAGATCATCATCCGTGCGCACACTCTCCGGCAGAGGTCTGTCTGCAACGATGTCCGAGATCGAAAGCCGTCCGCCCGGTTTCAGCACACGGAAACATTCTCTGAACACCGCAGCTTTGTCCAGCGACAGATTCACGACACAGTTCGATATGATGACATCCACGCTTTCGTCGGCAACAGGAAGGTGCTCGATCTCACCCAGCCGGAACTCCACGTTGTTGAGGCCCGTGCGCTCTGTGTACGTTGCCACGTTGTTCCGCGCCTTCGTCACCATCTCCGGAGTCATATCCACGCCGATAACGCGGCCGCCCGCCCCGACGATCTGCCCGGCGAGAAACACGTCAAGGCCCCCCCCGCTGCCGAGGTCGAGAACAACCTCACCTTCCCCGATCGAGGCAAGCACGAGCGGATTGCCGCAGGATAACCCCATGTTCGCGCCTTCCGGGAGCGTTGCCAGCTCTTCGACCGTGTATCCGGCGGCCAGAGCGGCCTGCGTCGCATCGGCTTTCTCCCCGGGTGTTCCAGAACAGCATGTGGAACTCGCGCAACAGGATGTGGCGCCGGAAGTCGCGATATCGGCGTAACGCTTGCGGATTTTGCCCCGCGTAATGTGTAGGAGTTCAGACACGAAGACCCCTTCCTGAAACCACTTCTCCGTGGTTCCCTATCGTTTGCTCAGCGAGATGGAAATGTCCTTCGGCAAGGCGAGCCCGGCCGCAACCTGCATCGCTTTGAACAAGCCGGACGGGACGACGCATCCGGAGCAGCACCCTCTCAGGTGTTCCCGGACAAGACCCATCAGAACACCGTCGGACGCCGGGTTGATTTCCTCGTACGCGTCGATCGGCTCGTGCTGTCTCAAAGATTTCCCCAGTTTCGCGATTTTTTCGCAGTTGCTTGATACGCGGAACTCGACGTTCTGGTTGTCCGGGCTGGACACCTCCGCAGACGTGACAAAGCCACAGATTCCCGCATTGATGGTCACCAACGCATCCAAATCGCACCTCATGTCGTGTAGAAGGGAAAATCACACGGAGTACTCAGCTCCACAGCTCAAATTCTATCAACCCGGTGTGAGTTTTTTGAGGGCATCGGGTAACGTTCCGACGAACTCCCGAATCTCGTCGCGCACCCGCCGGTAATGGGCAAGCGCCTCTTCTTCCGTAGCCGCGTGTTCCGCAAGACGAGGCGGATCGTCGAAGCCCACATGCACAACGCGTGCCTTCCCGCCAAGCCACATGGGGCAGGACTCATGCGCGTGATCGCACACGGTAACGACATAGTCAAAATCGATGTCTCGAAGCTCATCGACATGTTTGGAGCGATGGCCCGAAATGTCTACCCCGGCTTCCGCCATGACGCGCACGGCAAGGGGGTTGAGCCCGTGCGTCTCGATACCCGCTGAAAAGGGTTCTATTTCGTCACCTTTGAGCTTTCGGGTCCAGCCTTCCGCCATCTGGCTCCTGCATGAATTGCCCGTACACAGGAACAGGATTCTCAGCTTTGGTTTGACGTTCGGCACAATTCCTCCGGACAGACGGAAATGACGCGGGCCACCTTTTCCCGGTCTTCCTCGATGGTCTCGTCGTTCTCAACGGAACGGATCACCCACTCGATGCAATCGCTGACAAGGGCGCTGGCATGGGGGTCGGCCAGACGGTAGTACACCCATCGGCCGCGCTTGCTGCTTTCGACCAGCTTCGCCCCGTAGAGGATGGAGAGGTGAGTCGAGACAGTGGATGGCGCGAGGCCGAGAACCTCCACGATCTGGCAGACACAGAGCTCGCCCGCGCGCAGCATTGTGAGGATCCTGATTCGATTGCTGTCCGCAAGTGCTTTCGTGATGGCGAGCAGGTCACGCATTCTAATTCCTCATTTCGACATATAACGAATTATAACATAACCGGCATGCCGACGCAAGAGCACGAAAGAAATCACGTCACCCATCCGGGATGCCTCTTGACAATCCTTGGCGAATTCGCCAAATTTAGAAAGTGAAAGGAACGCACATGCAAATGCTTACCCTGAACAACGCACAGGCTCAGGCCCGGTACGAAGCACGGGCCAGAATCATCAAAGCCCTCGCGCACCCCACGCGCCTGTTCATCGTAGATGTACTTGCGCAGCAATCCTATTGCGTGTGTGAGCTTACGGCGATGATTGGCGCGGATACCTCTACGGTCTCGAAACACCTCAGTTTGCTGAAAGACGCCGGCCTGGTTTCAGATGAGAAGAAAGGCACACAGGTGTATTACCATCTTGTGGCGCCGTGTGCGCTCCGATTCCTTGAGTGCGCGGAATCAGTGATGAAAGTGCGCCTTGAGAGGCAATTGGCCGCTGTCTGATTTTTCTTGCTTTGTTTCTTGGTTATTTTGCCACAAAGTGAAAAAGAAGGTCTCTCATGAACTGGAAAGATGAATGGAAACCTCTGGCTCTGATTCTTGCCATCTTCTTCGCGGCGTTTTACCTGCCCGTGGGTATCCCGCGATTTGACAACGCGGTATCAGAGGCATTTCAACTCACAAAGTGGTATGCGCGGGAGCACGTTGTTCTGTGCCTGATCCCCGCGTTCTTTATTGCAGGGGCGATCTCCGTCTTCGTGAACCAGGCCGCGGTGATGAGATACCTCGGCGCGAAGGCGAAGAGGACTCTCGCGTACGGGGTTGCCAGCGTCTCCGGAACGATCCTCGCGGTCTGCTCATGCACGGTTCTCCCGCTGTTCGCGGGCATCTATAAGCGCGGCGCGGGGCTCGGCCCTGCGATGGCATTCCTGTACTCGGGACCGGCCATCAATGTGCTTGCCATCGTTATGACGGCGCGTGTCATGGGTCTGGAACTTGGCGTCGCGCGGGCAGTGGGTGCGGTCGTGTTCAGTGTTGTCATCGGCCTTTTGATGGCGCTCATTTACCGAAAAGACGAGACAGCCCGCAACAACTCACAGGCTGACACCCCTGCGCCAGAAGGCGGGAGGCCGCTCTGGCAGACGGCCGTGTATTTCGCCGCCATGGTGGGCGTTCTCGTGTTTGCGAACTGGGGCAAATCCGACCAGACGGAGGCGATCTGGTACGCCATCTGGTCAGTGAAATGGTACCTGACCGCAGGGTTCGCGGTTCTTTTGGCCGTGTTGCTCAATCGCTGGTTCTCTATCCCGCTCTGGCAGGTTGGCGTGGCTTCGCTCATTGTCCTCGGAATGGCGCTGGCGTTCCCTGAGGAACCGGTGGTGACATTCGGTGTCGGTGCCGTCGCATTGTCCGTTATTACGAGTCTGCGAAACGACGAATCCGGCGACTGGTTCGCCGCATCATGGGGTTTCGCCAAGCAGATCACCCCGCTCCTGCTGTTCGGGGTACTCGCGGCGGGGTTCGCTCTGGGCCGGCCGGGTCATGAAGGCATCATCCCATCGCAGTGGGTGAGCACCGCGGTCGGCGGGAACGGCGTGGGGGCGAATTTCTTCGCATCCGTCGCCGGAGCGTTCATGTATTTCGCCACGTTGACGGAAGTGCCAATCGTTCAGGGCCTGCTCGGAGCAGGAATGGGGAAGGGTCCGGCGCTGGCGCTGTTGCTTGCCGGACCGGCTCTTTCGCTCCCCAGCATGCTTGTCATACGTACGGTAATAGGAACTGGCAAAACAATCACGTACGTGAGCCTGGTTGTCGTGATGGCAACAATTAGCGGGCTCATTTACGGGGCCATTTTCGCGTGAAAGGGAAGGTCAACCATGAAAAAGCTGCAGATTCTGGGCACGGGCTGCCCCAAGTGCAAAAAGCTCACCGAGGCGACAGAACAGGCCGCGCGGGAACTGGGAATCGAGTTTGAAATCGAAAAGGTTACAGACATCGACAAAATCCTAGAATTCGGCGTGATGATGACGCCGGCGCTTGCCGTAGACGGAGTGGTGAAGGTAGTCGGCAAAGTGCCTACCCCGCAGGAAATCAAGGGCCTGATCCAGTAAACTTCCAGACCCGTGGAAAGGAACACAAATGGCGGACAAACCCTGTTGCGAGCCAGTTGCAATGAACGATTGCTGCAATGGAGCGACTGTTCTGATCTACCCCTGCTCCGGGTCCTCTGATGTTGGTGAGATATCCGACCACGCAGGCAGGTTACTTACCAAAGAGGGTTTTGGCAAGATGCACTGCCTTGCCGGAATTGGCGGGCGCGTGCCCGGAATCACCCTCAGCGCGCAGGCTGCGGACAAGATCCTCGCCATCGACGGTTGCCCGCAGGATTGCGCGTCCAAAACGCTTTTCGTCGCGGGAATAGACGGGTTTGCGAGTGTCAGAGTCACGGACCACGGCATGCCAAAAGGCAAGACACCGGTGACAGACAGCAACGTGAGGACGATTGTCCAGAGAGGCGCCGAGGCGTTGCGTGCGTCGGAATTGAGGGCATCTGCATGAACATGAGGCGGTGGGTTGGAGCCGGGCTCCTCGTGTTCGTGTTCGGAAGCCTTGCGGTGATGGGGTTTCGGAGCTTGCGCGGCGGTGCTGTTCAAGCGGAGTCGGCTCCGCCTTCGGAGCCGGCATCGTCACCAGCGCCATTGCCTGCCCCCGCGCAATCCGGCCAGGAATCGCGTGTTGGCCGCTCACCGGAACCTGAACGGCCAGCACCGGTTGCTCCTGCGCCGGAGGTGGAACCGGTTCGGCCACCCGCACAGGCGGCACGGGAAAACAACACCCGCCTCATCGTGTATTACTTCTTTGGGAACAGGCGATGCTACAGCTGCGTAACCATTCAGAGGCTCACGCAGCAAGCTCTGGAACAAGGCTTCGCGGACGAATTGAGGCGGGGAAAAATCGAGTGGCGGCCGACCAACGTTGAGACCCCCGAAACGCAACATTTCATCGCGGACTACCGCCTCTCATCGCAATCAGTAATCATTTCGCAGATCAAGAACGGTCAACAGGTGGGGTGGCAGAACCTGCAACAGGTGTGGTATCTGCTCGGGAATGAGGAGGAGTTCATCGCCTACGTCCAGGACGGCATCCGGGCCGCCTTGAGGGCGTTGTAATGTCCGACTTCGGTTTCGGAAGCACCTTCGCGGCCCTTACGGCATTCTGGTTGGGTGTACTTTCTGCCGTCAGCCCCTGCGGACTTGCAACGAACATTGCCGCGATCGCGTTCATCGGGAAGAATGTGAAGAGCCCCTCCAGCGCCGTCTGGAGCGGGCTTTTCTACGCCCTTGGCCGCACCACCACGTACGTGGTGATAGGCATGGTCGTGGTTGCCGGCCTTACCGCGGTGCACGTTCTTTCGAATTTCCTCCAGACTTCCATGAACCGGTTCCTCGGACCCCTGCTCATTCTTGTCGGGATGGTCACGCTCGATCTTCTTCCCCTCAGATTACCGGAGGCAGGCTTTCTCACGAGATTCCGCAGCAACGGGAAGGTCCAGGGAATTGCCGGCGCTTTCGGAATCGGCCTCGTGTTCGCACTCGCGTTTTGTCCGGTTTCCGCCGCGTTGTTTTTTGGAGGATTGATCCCGCTTGCCGTGGAGAAGCAATCCACGTTGCTGCTTCCGTTCATCTTCGGACTCGGAACTGCAATTCCTGTGGCGGCATTCGCGGTGGTTATCGGCGCGGGCGCTTACTCACTTTCCAGACTTTTCGCGGCTGTCACGGCGGTGGAGTTGTGGGCACGGCGGGTAACCGGAGTGGTTTTCATCGGGATCGGAATCTACTTCACCCTTGTCTATACGCTCGAATTGTTCTGAATTCTGGTACCCAAACCCAACGTTTTTCGTCAATCCGCCCTGTTGCCCTGCTATCCTCGCAAGCCTAGCTTTTTTGATTCGTTAGTCTGATTCGTGTATGGCGACGACGAAGGATACTACATGCCCGAGGCGTTTGTTCACACACCCGACACCGTTCCGTTTGAGCGCCTTTCGAACTGGCACTACCATCCCGGGGATATGCTTCTGGAGGACGTATGGAGCGCACATGATCGCTGGCACGAAGGCGGTCGCACCCTCATCTGGGATGACGACGTTCGTATCGTGTGGTTCCGCGAGGAGTGGACGGTTCCCCGCGCATGGGCAGGCAGAGCGCTTGTCCTTTCCATCGAGGTCAGGAATGCCTTCACATTGTACGTGGATGGCCAGGCTGCTACCGCTCCGCATCTCCTCAGCCGAAACGCAGACCCGGACAGAACATTTCGCCTCGTAATCAGGGGAGATCGCGTCCGCCGCCCCGGAATGATCATGCGCGCGGAAATTCACTCGTTCCCGCGCGAGTATGCCGCGTGGTTGGATGCGAAAGCGGCGTTACGGGCTCTCGCGCCCGGGCGGGGCCTTCTGCTGGAGGACTGGCGCGTTCACCCGGAGGAACCGGGAACCGACTTCGCCGATCCGCGTCTGGATCACTCGGCGTGGCACCCCCGGAGGCTCGGAGAAGAATGGCGTGAGCGCGATAGCTGTTATTGGTACCGAACGACCGTTGAGGTGCCGGAGCAGATCGGATCCTTCCCTGTGGAAGGATCCCGTTTGCACGTCTCCGCTTCGTTCAATCATTCGGGCAGCATCTGGGTGGATGGGGAGAAAAAGGCCGAATATGCGCGAAGCTTCGGCGATGCCGTAGTCACGAACCACGCCAGGGTGGGTGCCCGCCACGTGGTTGCACTGCGCGTGCCAACGCCATGGACCGGGTGGGTGCGGGACACCTATCTCGCCCCGGAAGGTCTTCTTGCGGCCCGTAAGGCGTACGACAGCCTTCTGGAAATGGTGACATTCTGGGATCACTTCTTTCGGGATCGTCCCGAACCCCAGCTAATCTCGCCGTTGTGTGTTCTTTTGACGGACCTGGCACAGAAGCGAGTTTCAGGTCCGGAGCTTACTGCTGCTCTCGCCGAAACGTCGGACCGGCTGGACCGTTTGATCAAGACGTACTCGGGCGACGCGCCCTTCCTTGCGCTCCCCTATCTTCAGTTGCCATCGCCGGGAGGCATCACAGTTCGTGCGGAATCGCCCGTGGCGAGGCCGGCATACCTCGCGCTGCGCGACTGCGACGGGGAAACGGTGCTTATTCCGGACGAAGGGCTCACCCGATTTCACCGATTCGTCGCAAACGGCCTTCAACCGGATACGCAATACTCTTATACCGTCGGAGCCGGCAATGTAACGACCGAGATCCATCACTTCAGGACTGCGCCGCGCACACCACGCCCCATTACCGTTCTCATGTGGGGGGACAGCCACTACGGGCCCAGCGTGCTGGAAGGACTGGCCGACCGCATCGAAGAAGTGCAGCCCGACCTGCTGATCACCGCCGGCGACATGGTGGGCGATGGCGTGAACGAGAACGAGTGGAGGGATTACGTATTCCACCCATTACGCCGCGTTGCAGGAAACTATCCGTTGCATTTCCCTGTCGGCAATCACGATCACGGCAGTTGGCGACATCGCGGACGCGGCGACAACCCTTCTCTGAGCGAACGGTGGGAGCCATCGGGACATTGCTGGGGCAACATGCCCTATGGGTACAGCTTTGATTACGCGGGGGTGCACTTCGTCTTCGTGGATCCCCTCTACGGTTGTACGGGCGACGAAGCGTTCGTGAACCTGAACAGGGGAACAGCGCAGTACGACTGGCTGGAACAGGACCTGAAGAACTCACGCAGTGCGCAATGGACAATTTTGCTGGTGCACGAACCTCCCTTCTGCGAAACATGGGAGGGTGGGTACTACGATGGGCAGCCGGAGCTCCGTGAACATCTTGTCCCGCTCATGGAAAAGTACGGCGTGGACCTCTGTGTTTCCGGTCATGCGCACACCTACGAACGCGGAATTCCGCACCCGCCGTACGATCAGGAGACGGGCGAGGGAAACACGGTCGCGTATCTCATCACCGGGGGCGGTGGTTCCCTCCTCGACAATCGGAAGTACCGCGAGTGGCCACAAATTGACATCCCGCCTCACCGGGTCGAACACACGGAAGACTTCCTGAAAAACGACATCGGTGAATACTATCGGTACCATTACTGCGTGTTGCACATAGAACCGCAACGACTGGAATGCACGGCGTACTGGATTCGGCTTGACGGCTCGGTGGTGGACACACTGGACTGGTTCGTGCTGAGGAAGGGTGTTCCCCGGAGGGGTTGATCGAACGTTCGTGTTCCGCGGAGCGATTTTTTTCGGGGTGTTGTGCAGGTCCGTCGGTGTTACTATTTTCC
The DNA here is from genome assembly GCA_022706085.1 of Candidatus Latescibacterota bacterium. GTDB lineage: Bacteria > Latescibacterota > MWCZ01 > MWCZ01 > MWCZ01 > MWCZ01. The sequence goes on from JAKJDF010000005.1 coordinate 227,705, forward strand.
AATTCGTCACACGATTCCGACGAAGACCACGATGATGGGAGGAATCCATGCCCCGGTACGCTCCGATTTCCCGCAGATGCACTGGAATCACGCTGCTTGCCCTGAGCGGCTTCTGTGCGCGAATGGCGGCCGCCGACACGACATACGTCATGGACCCGCTCGTAGTAACTGCCACCCGCGTGGAAACGGAACGGCGCAACCTCCCGGGCAGCGTCACGGTCATCCAGCGGGCAGATCTTCTGGCGACCGGCGCCACGGGTGTTCTTGACGGCATAGCCGCCAGCACCCCGGGAGTTTTCGTTACCCAGCGGGGGCCGGCCGGATTCGGACTCGGGTCAGGGGCAGCAGGCAAGCTTACAATTCGTGGGATTGGCGGCAACCCCAACAGCCAGGTGCTGGTTCTGGTGGACGGACGGCCTGATTTCACCGGCCTCTTCGGGCACCCCCTTCCCGACGCGTACGCGTTGAGCGAAGTCAGCCGCGTGGAAGTGGTGCGTGGCCCGTCGTCTGCGGTGTACGGCACAAACGCCATGGGTGGCGTCATCAATATCGTCACGCATCGGAAACGCACCGTGGGCAACTCCCTTGCACTGCGCGCGGAAGCGGGACCCTGGAACACGTATGACGGAGAAATCACCGCGCTGGGCAAGTTCGCCAGCGGGCTGGATTACCGTATCACCACCGGCTACACCACCACGGATGGTCACAGGAAGAAGGCCGATTTTGAGCGCTCGCATTTCGGGGCGGCGCTCGGGTACGCGAGTGGGCCGTGGGATTTCCGAGGGCAGCTTACGACGACGCCATTCGAAACGCACGACCCGGGACCAGTTTCCCCGGCGATCACCAACGACCGATGGATTGACGTGGTACGCAACAGTGCTTCTGTCACTGGTACCTACCGTAAAGACGCCTTTTCTTCCACGTTGATGGTGCACCGCAGTTGGGGAACGCACAAGTTCTATGATGGCTGGCACAGCAACGACTATATCAACGGGGTAATAACGCAGAGCAGCTACTCGTTTCTGCAACGCTTTGTAGTGACTGCAGGTGCGGATGCAAAACAGTACGGCGGCGACGCGGTCAACGACACGACAGGTTATGACTACGGCACACACCACGTGACCGAAATAGCTCCATTCGCTACGATTCAGGCACCAATTGGCAATCTTGCGAACCTCACCGCCTCTGCTCGCGCACAGCACCACGATCGGTACGGCTGGTTCCTCGCCCCGGAAGCCGGCGCGGCAGTCCATGTTCTGCCGCGGCTGACAGTTCGAACAAACGTGTCCCGGGGGTTCCGGAGCCCGGACCTGAGAGCGCTGTTCCTGTTCCCCGCTTCGCGTGACACATTGAAACCGGAGAAGACGTTCAATGTGGAAGCCGGTGCCAGCTGGCGTGCCACCGACTGGCTGACTTCCGATGTCACCGTGTTTCGCACGAAGGCCAGCGCGATTATCGAAAACGCACCCGCGCCGCCGTTTCCTCCTCCGTTCGTGAACCGAGGTGAGTTCAGTACGAAGGGCGTGGAGCTCGAGACACGATGGTGGATATCTCGCATCCATGGTCGTCTTTCGGCCTCTTTGCAGGATCTTGGCAATCAGACGGCGGGGAGTGCGGAAACGGTTGTGGGCGGTACGGTCGTGCTACCGGCAGCGCGGGGGAGAATCGCTCTCGATTACCAGTGGGTGCACAACCTCTATGGTGCCGACCGCCACCAGAAGAGACTCGGCGATTACACCGTCCTCAATGCAACGCTGGCGTATCCGGTCTGGCGAGGGATTGAAGCCCAGATAGTGATGCGGAACCTTCTGGACACGAAGTACGAAACCATGCCGGGGTATCCGATGCCCGGCTTCCACGCGCTTGTCGGCGTGAACGCGCAGATCGGCTCCGCGGAATGAACCGTTCCGTAACCACGATCACGCGAACTGGACTTGTCGTTGCGCTTGGTCTTGGTTTTCCCTGGGTGATTCACATGGCCGGGGCGGGCCAGATCGGAAAGTTCCTGCTGCCCATGTTTCTGCCGATCGTAGGGGGAGCATTTTTCCTCCCCCTTGGCGCGGCGGTATTCGCCGGCGCCGCCACGCCTTTTCTGTCCTCGGTACTCACCGGAATGCCTCCGCTGGCACCGCCGATCGCACCAATCATGATGGTGGAACTGGCAGCGATGGCGGGAACGGTGGCTCTGGTGTACCAAAAACTGCGGGCCAACGTATGGGTAACCATCACCGGCGCCATTATTGTTGATCGCCTCATTCTGGCCTTCTTGGCCACCGGGCTTGGGAAAATGCTCAAGCTGCCGCCCGCGATGATAACCTGGGGTACTCTGGTGGTAGGTGTGCCGGGATTAGTACTTCTCTTTATCGTTTTGCCACCGGTGGTGGCGCGTCTCAAGGTGTACTCTATCCGGGAACAGACGTGAATCCGGCTCGCACAGGCTTTTTTGACGAAATCGCGCCCCAGTGGGACGAGAAGAGCGGCCCTGACGCTATCGAACGTGTTCGTACGTGGTGCGCGAGCCTGCCCCTGCAGTCGGATGGCGTTGTTGTGGATATCGGGTGCGGGACAGGGATTTCGTCGCAGGCAATCGTTGAGGGAACGAATCGGCGGGCAGTTGCGGTCGACCTCTCGCTCGAAATGCTCCGGAACGGGCGATCAAAACGGGATGCAGCCTCGATCTGCTGGCTATGCAGCGACGCGATGGAATTACCGCTGGCAGATTCAGTTGCGGACGGGGTGCTCGCGCTCCACGTGTTGCCTCACCTGGAACGACGGGCAGTCGCCTTTTCCGAGTGGCGGCGCGTATTGAAGCGCGGCGGATCCCTTTTCATTGCGCACCTGATGTCCCGTGCCCGTGTGAACGAGATCCACCGATCCGGGCCAGAAGCCATCCACGACGACATCCTTCCCCCCGTGCGCGAGCTGGCGAGGGAGCTGGATTCCCACGGATTCTGCGTCCTCGAAACAGAGGATTCGCACGAGCGGTACATGCTTCACTGCGCACGCCTCTGAAGAGCCGCCAAGGCGCTTCCGCGGAACGGTCGCGCGGCCCCTACGCCCGGGAAACGTCGTTCCCGAATTTCGACCTCGCCTCAGCGTCCGAGATTTCAGCCTCCGTTTCGAATCGCCAGCTTCGAATGCCCCCCGAAAGGTTCCTCACCGAGAACCCATTCTGCGCAAGGATTCGACTCGCAAGGTAACCCCGGAGGCCCACCCGGCAGTACACGACCACCGGCCTGGTTTTGTCGATTTCGCCAAGGCGTCTGCGGAGTTCGTCAACCGGAATAAGGCGCGCTCCGCGAATGTGTTTCTCGCGGAATTCGGCGGGCGTGCGTACGTCAACGAGCTGAACCTCCGGCGATTGACCGAGAAGGGCGTGCAGATCGGTACTGGAAATCGGGCTCACGGCATCTGACAGCTGATTCTGGGAAACGAACCCCGCGACATTCACCGGGTCCCGCGCAGAGCCGAACGGGGGTGAGTAGGCGAGGTCGAGTTCCGTCAGATCGGCAACTGTCATGTTCGCCGTAAGGGCAGTGGCAAACACATCGATGCGCTTGTCCACCCCCTCGTTGCCGATCACTTGCGCGCCGAGAAGACGTCCCGTCTGCTTCTCATAGACGGTCTTGATCGTGAGGAGCTCCGCCCAGGGGTAATATCCGGCGTGCTGATTCGCATGTATCACGGAGCTTTCGACATCGTAACCCGCAGCGCGGGCGGACCTTTCGTTCAATCCGGTCACCGCCGCCACGATCTCGTTGAACCGCACGATTGACGTTCCGAGAACCGGCGGGGCTTCCATTGTTCCGCCCGCCGCATTGGCCCCGGCTACCCTTCCCTGCTTGCTTGCCGGACCGGCGAGCGCGACCCAGCACGGTTTTCCTGTAACGCGATGCACGCTTTCAACCGCGTCTCCCGCCGCCCAGATGTGTGGGTCGCTCGTTTGCATGCGGGAATCCACCGCGATTGCGCCACTCACCCCGAGCCGCAATCCCGCGTCGCGTGCGAGCTTCGTGTCCGGGCGAACTCCGATAGACATGATTACCATGTCAGCAGGAATGACAGCTCCGCTCTCGAGTTCCACCTCGCCGACTCTGTTGTCGTTTCCCCGGAACGAGCGCACACCGTCGCCAAGATGGAGGTCGACTCCCTCGGCGCGGATGTGGTCAGCAACCATGAACGCCATGTCCTCATCCAGAGGAGGAAGCACCTGGTTCAGCTTTTCCACGAGGGTGACCTGAAGGCCCCTGCGGTGCAGAGCTTCGACCATCTCGACACCGATATACCCCGCCCCCACGACGGTGGCGGCCTGCGGATGCATGCGCTCGATATACTCGTGCACAGCGTCCATATCGGGAATTGTCCGCATCGTGAATACGTTCGATGCGTTGACCATTGGAATCGGCGGAATTATTGCGCTTGCACCGGGCGCCAGGACGAGCGAATCGTAACGCTCAGTCCGGGAGGTGCCCGCCTGCAGGTCACGAACCTCGATCGTTTTCTCCCTCGGGCTGATGTGCGTTACCTCGTGGGCAAGTCGCACATCAATTTCGTGGCGTATCCTGAATTGCTCCGGCGTAACGACCAGAAGGTTCTCGCGTTCCACGATCTCGCGCGCGACATAGTACGGCAGCCCGCAATTCGCAAACGAGACGTAATCGCCTCGCTCAAACACCACAATTTCGGCGGTTTCGTCTGTGCGGCGCGCCTTGGTTGCGGCGCTCGCACCTGCGGCGACTCCGCCAATGACCAATACACGGCGTTTCATGTGCTTCTCCAGATGTGCGTCGCGGCGGTGAGGTGAGGAATCCTCACTGCCGCGACTCGCATTCACGTGGGAATCAGCGGGCGATGATAATGTGACCGGGGACCTTTGCAAGGCTGTCCTCTACGAACCTGCGCATGTGCCCGAGAGGCCCCGCACCCATCATGGCGTGTATCGGGCGCCCTTTGTGAAACACGGCAAGCGTCGGGATGCTGCGTATGCCATACTGCGCGGAGATGACAGGATTCGCGTCCGTATCGAGCTTCACGAACTTCACCCTGCCCGCGTACTCGTTCGCAAGTTGCTCCACCACCGGTGCCACCATGCGGCAGGGACCGCACCACGGTGCCCAGAAATCAACGAATACGGGAAGATCGGCTTCCATCACCTCGGTCTGCCACGTCTGATCGGTCACTTCCAACGGGTGTACCGTTTCCTGAACCTGGTTCTCATGTGCCATTGTTGCCTCCAGAGTTGGGTTGTGGTTTCTGATCTGGTCAGTTGCAACTCTGGTGCCAGCGGTTACAGATGACTGGGAGTTATTGTTCAAGTGCCTTTAATATCAACTGTTTGATCGATACTCTGTAACGTCGCTTTGTGACTGGCGAACGGGCGTTCGGTGTTTCACGAAACATTCTGATGAAACAGTATGCACCTTGTGAAACAACTTGCAACACTTCCGTTGTAGATAATCAGCCCGACGTATTCCTTGGCGAACGAAGCTGTTATGACGTACACTTGTAATTGAGCCGGCGGCTGATCTCAGCAATGCCGGTATTTCTGTGTCTTGAGCGCAACCAACGGCACCCAAGGAGTGTTTCATGAGTCGCGTGTTGAACGTCGCGGTGGTCGGTGCAACAGGAGTTGCCGGCCAGCAGGCACTTGTTTCGCTTGATAACCACCCATGGTTCAAAGTGGTCGCCCTGGCGGCTTCGCACCGCAGCGCGGGAAAGACATACAGGGAAGCCATCACTACTGCGTCCGGTCAGCTCCGTTGGGCGTGCCAGGAACCGGTACCCGCATGGGCAAACGATCTGCTCGTGCAGAACGCCGAGGACCTGTCGCTGGACGGCATCGACATCGTGTTCAACGCGACGGACGGGGACTCTGCGAAAATCCTGGAACCGAAATACGCCAGAACGACGCCTGTCATCAGCACAACAAGCGCGTTCCGGTACGAGGACGATGTCCCGATTTTCATTCCCGGAGTGAATCTGGACCACGCGCCGCTGATCCGCGTGCAGCAGAAAAACCGGGGGTGGAAGGGATTTGTCACCCCCATCCCGAACTGCACAACTACCGGCCTTGCGATGTCCCTCGCGCCATTGCACCGCGCCTTTGGCGTATCCGGCGTCGTGATGACTTCGTTGCAGGCAATATCGGGCGCGGGGCGGAGCCCTGGAGTGCTCTCTCTGGATATCCTCGATAACGTGATCCCGTACATCCCGAAAGAGGAAGAGAAGGTCGAACGCGAAACCCAGAAAATACTCGGAACGCTGGATGACTCCGTCATCCGGGCAGCGGATTTCCCCGTTTCGGCCACGTGCATGCGCGTGAACGTGCGTGACGGGCACACGGAAGCTGCGTATGTCGGTCTCAAAAAACGCGCCTCGGTGGATGAAGTTGCCGATGCCATGCGTGCATTCGGGAAGGACCTGGTGGCGCTGAATCTGCCATCGGGACCCACGCAGCCGATCACGGTGGTGAGTGACCCGTATCATCCGCAACCGCGGGCGGACCGCGATCTTGATGGCGGCATGACGACAGTGGTGGGCCGCATCCGGGAGGATCGTCTGCTCCCGAACGGCATCAAATACGTACTCTTGAGCCACAATACGAAGATGGGAGCCGCCAAAGGGGCAACCCTGGTGGCCGAATATCTTTACAAGGCCGGGTATCTCTCGTAACGAACCTCCCAAGGCGGCTCGACGAAGGGGCGCTGGTTGGGGCGCCCCTTTGCTTTTTCCGGCGGAGAGAGCCAGGCAGACAAAAAAGAGGAGAGCGTTGCCTCTCTCCCCTCCGAGCGTTCTCCGTGCACGCGCTGAATCAGGGTTTGGAACCAGGATTCTCCTTGAACCACGCGGCAACCTTTTTGATGCCTTTCGCCAGGTCCATCGCGTCGCTTTCGGTGATGCCCTCGTTCCAGCTCATGATCAACACGTGGGAAAGGAACCAGATCGTATTCGGAGCATCGTCGTCCGAATAACGGATACCCGGACGCGCCTGTGGCAGCGTCCAGGGGATGCCGCTGGTGCCATACGTCTTCCGCTCCTGGATCACCGGGTAATCAAACATCGGGTTCGGGATGTACCCGCACCCGAAGGGTATACCTTCAGCCTGCAATGCAGAGGCGAACTGCTTCGGAGAAATGCCGAAAACTCCTTCATCAATGGTGAAGGAGTAGATCCACCAGGAATGCACGACCCCATCGTACCGGAACGGGCGGATGATTCCGGGAACGTCTGCCAGTTGGCGGTCAAGCAGTTCCGCCGTTGTTCTGCGCCGCTGCAGGATGGTCTCCAGTTTCCCGAGTTGCGCCAACCCGACCGCGCCCTGGAGTTCCGTCATACGGTAGTTCATCCCGAGGAACGCATGGCCGCGCCCGGAGTTCCGCGGCCATGCTTTGTCACCGAACAACCGCGCGCGTTCCGCCAGGGCGGGATCGTTGGTGATCGTCATGCCGCCATCCCCGGTCGTCATCTGCTTTGACTGCTGAAAACTGAAGCAGCCAAGATCTCCCATGGTTCCGACTCTGCGGCCCTTGTATTCTGCCCAGTGCGCCTGAGAGGCGTCTTCAATCACACGCAGGCCGCGCCTTGCCGCGAGGTCAAGTATCGGGTCCATGTCGCAAGGCTGGCCGAAAAGGTGGATCGGCATTATCGCCCGGGTCCGGGGCGAAATCACCTTCTCGATCGTCCCGGCAGTGATGTTGCCCGTGCGCGGGTCCACGTCGGCGAACATGGGGATGAGGTTCTGTATGAGGATGCCGATGAGAGACCCCATGTCCGTGATTGTCGTCGTGATAATCTCATCGCCGGGTTCCAGATCCAGCGCGGCCACCGCGAGGTGAATCGCGGAGGTGCCTGATGTTGAAGCAATAGCGTATTGAACCCCGTACATATCGGCGAACTTTTTCTCGAATTCGGCGACTTTGGTACCGTTGTTCTTGTTCAATTTGCCGGAATCGAGGACTTCGAGAACGAGACGCTTTTCCTCTTCCCCTATCATCCTCCCGGATGCATCGCCGACCGTCGGAAAACCTTTCGTTCGAACCTTTTCTCCCCCGTGTATCGCAAGTTTTTCAGCCATGGTACACCTTTCTCCAGCGGTTCAAGAGAAGCGTTGCGTCAACATGTTCCTGAAGCGAATTTAGCCGGCGCAGTGGTCAGACTCAACGTGCCCGGCTTGCCCCCTTTCCCTCGGATGGCGTACTTGATGACGTTGCGAAGTCGCGCCTCCACACACTGCACGGAACCTGTCAGAGGAGAATTCCATGAACCTTGCCGTAACCGCGCTTGCCGATCCTGTTCGAGCAAAACAGGTGCTCTCAGGGCGTGTGATCACCGACCCGGTGGATGGGCGGGAGAAGTTCTGGATCACCAACATGAATGAACAGAGCGGCGGAGAACTGATATCAGTGGATTTCGACAGGGACACCGCGGAGGTATTCGGGTGGCCGGCAGGTCATGGATCATGGTGTGTTCTCCCATTGCCAAAAAACCGTCTCGCCATCAGCACGTATTACGACGGCAAGTTTCTCCTTTTCGATATGGTCAAGCGGGAATTCACGCGCGTCATAGATTTCCCCGGAGAAAGCTACATATGGACCATGGCTGAAGGCTCCGATGGACGCGTGTACGGAGGAACCTACTCGGGAGCAAAACTGGGGTGTTTTGACCCTGACTCCGGGGAATTTGAAGACTGCGGATCGCCTGTCGCCGGAACCGGAAATCTTTACCTGCGGACCGTCACGACAACGCCGGGGGGAGACATTGCGTGCACGTTCGGGTACGAAAGGAGTTCGACCCAGGTGTACCGCGTGGCGACCAGGCGGTTCGAATATCTGGTCCCCGAGAATCCGGACTTCACGGGAAGCCCGCTTGTGAGCCTGCGCGGCCACCTTTTCGTAAGCGACGGAGAACGGGGATTGATGGCATTTCGCGGTACCGACTTGAAACCGGTGGACCGGCTGCCGCTTCCAAAATGCCCCGGCGGAAACGCGTGGACCGGCGTCGCGCGGTTCTCAACCGACGAACGGGTGTACCTCACGGTCGGGCAGCAGCTCTGGCTGTGGCTTCCCGAGACAGGACGGCTCGCACTCGTACACGACGTCGATCTGCGAGGAGGAAACGTCTTCGACGTGGCAGCCGACGGGCGGCTGCTCGGAATCAGAGGGCAGGACTACTTCGTCGCCGAGCCGGGTAGCCGGACCATCGCATTGCGGCGGATTCCGGCGGAGAGCAAAGGCCGGCCGTTTCATTTCATGGCGGCCGACCTGCCCGGTTCGCCGGAGCCGCATCGGATATGGGGAGGTCCCCCCTTCGGCCAGACTGTAGCGTGCTACGAAATCGGGTCCGGGAAGGTGATCAACACGGGTGCTGTCGTGGATTCCGGCGGCGAGGTGTACGGCGGGGTTGCTCTCAACGGCAAAATCTGCACGGCGTCGTACGCAGGGGCCGATTTCGCAGTGTACGATCCGGCACAGCCGTGGAACCAATGGGAAGGAGTCAACCCGCGGCATCTGGGGTCAATCAAGAACCATCGCGTGTGTCGTCCCACCGGCCGTATGCATCTCGCGCCGGACGGCAAGCTGTATTCGGGATGGCAGGCGAATTACGGCGAGTACGGGGGTGCGCTTGCCCGATTAGACCCGGCAACAGAGGAAATCACCGTGTGGCGAAACCCGCTGGGAGACGAACCAGTAATCTCCCTCGCGGTGGACGATACGTACGCCTACATGGGGACCGACCACTCGGCGAATGGTCTCCCGCGACGGGAAGGGAAAGGTCAGTTCGGGGTGTGGAGCCTCAAAGATGAGCGGGTCGTGTTCCAGCGGCGCATGGAAACGATGGAAGGAGTCGGACACATCGGGGTGATAATCAACCCGCGCTTCGCAATGTTTCCCGAAGGCGACCAGTTACACGTATTCAACGCCGAAAGAATGGAATTCGAACGCAACGTCGCGGCCGCGGTTCCCGATTCGCCCGGCTGGTGTGAGGACGTTCTGAGATCCTTCGATGGCGCATGGGTGCTGTATGCAAGACGCAACTACCTCATCAAGGTTCACCAGGACCGTTCGGTGGAGGTTCTACCACCGATCGAACACGCAATAAATCACATGGTTTTCGGTCCTGACGGAAATCTGTACTTCTCCAGCGGAACAACGCTGTACGTACTGGAAGGGCTGTGAGATGAGAATGAACCGCCGGGAGTTCCTTCGATGGTCGGGAACAGGGATCGGTTTTCTCCTGCTTCCTGCACGTCTGCTTGCAAGGAGGCGCAGCACGGCGCAAAGCCATTCCTCACCGTCCGAGAGCAATGAATCCCCAGCGGCCGGCCGCGCCAACCTGGTCGTGACGGCTCTTGCAGACCCCATCCGGGCGAAGCAAGTGCTCGCCGGCCGCGCAGCAGTTGATCCAGTGGACGGTCGAGAGAAGTTCTGGATCACCAACATGAACGAACATTCGGGCGGCGAACTGATTGCGATCGACTTCGAAAGCGATACTGCCGAGGTTTTCCGGTGGCCTGCCGGACAAGGGTCGTGGTGTGTTCTCCCGTTGCCCCGCGAACGACTTGCGATCAGCACTTACTATGACGGGAAATTCCTCGTTTTCGACATGAGAAGGCGGGAGTTCACGCACGTTGTGTCATTCCCGGGTGAGAGCTACGTATGGGAAATGGCCATAGGATCGGACGGGCGCGTGTACGGCGGAACCTACCCGGGCGCAAAGCTGGGGTGCTTTGACCCCGAGACGGGGGAGTTCGAAGATTGCGGAAGCCCGGTTGCCGGCACGGAGAACCAGTATTTGCGCAACGTCGCCACGGCGCCGGGAGGAGATATTATCTGCACGTTCGGGTCGGCACGCCAATCCGTACGCGTCTATCGAATCGCGTCAAAGCGGTTTGAGCTCCTTGTTCCGGACGAGCCGGATTTCTTCGCCAAACCGATCGTCAGCCTCCGTGGCCATCTTTTCGTACACCACGCTGAGCGCGGTCTTCTGGCATTCAGAGGTCCACAACTGGAGCCCGTGGAACGGCCCCCGCTTCCCGATTGCCCCGTGGGAAGCGGGTGGAAGGGCATCGCACGGTATTCCACGGAAGAACGTGTTCACCTTACTGCGGAACGACAAACGTGGGAATGGCTTCCTGCAACCGGTTCCCTGACTCTCGTGACGGGTCTCTCACTCCGCGGCTGCCGGGTTCTCGACGCAACACGGGATGGTCGCCTGCTGGGCATCCGCGGTCAGGATTACTTCGCGCTGCCGTCCGGAAGCCCGAGTCTTGAGCTCCGCCGAATACCGGCGGAAAGCGCCGGGAGACCGTTTCATTTCCTCACTGCGGACCCGCCCGGTTCGCCCGGTCCGCACCGCATCTGGGGCGGCCCATCGTACGGACAGACCGTCGCTTCGTACGAAATCGGAACCGGGAAGGTGTGGAACTCCGGTGCGGTGGTGGATTCGAGCGGCGAGGTGTACGGCGCGGTATCTGTCGGTGGCAAACTGTACACCGCCTCGTATTCCGGCGCGGACTTCGCCGTGTACGATCCAGCGCGCCCGTGGGATCAGTGGAACAACGTGAACCCGCGGCACATCGGCTCCATCTCGGACCAGCATCAGTGCCGGCCGACAGGACGCATGCGGCTCGGCCCCGACGGGAATCTCTACTCCGGATGGCAGGCTGACTACGGGGAATATGGCGGCGCTCTGGTTCGTCTGAATCCGCGAACCGAGGAAATCACCGTCTGGCGGAATCCCCTCGGTGACGAACCCGTCATCTCGCTTGCGATCGGCGGCCGCTTTGCGTACCTCGGAACCGACCAGACGGCAAACGGGTTGCCGCGACGAGAAGGAAAAGGCCAGTTCGGCGTGTGGAGCCTTGCCGAGGAGCGCGTGGTTTTCCAGCAGAGAATGGAAACAATGAACGCGGTCCGGTGCATCGGCGCGATGCGGACAAGAGAGCTGGCGTTCTTCCCCGAAAAAGATGAACTCCACGTGTTCGATGGGGAATCCCTTCAGTTCGTGGACAGGATTCCCGCGCCGGTGCCCGACTCGCCGGGGTGGTGCGAAGACGTGGTCCTCCATCCTTCCGGGTACCTGCTGTACGCGCGGGGAACCTTTCTTGTGAGGGTTGCTCCGAATCTTCGCACGGAAATCCTCGGGCCGCTGGAAAAACCGGTCAATCACATGACTTTCGGGCCTGACGGGCTCCTGTATTTTTCCAGCGGCACGACGTTGTATTCACTCAGAGGCCTGTAAGATTCCGCCCTTGGTACCTGAATCCCGCCGAAGAACAAGTCGCACTGCACGCGCGACCGCGGTAATCGATTCCGCCACTCCCCTGCTCACTCCCTCCCGGGGAAGGGTCACCCGCCACCAGGTCTTCGAGGCAGCGGAATCCTCCAAAATTACGATCCCGCTTTCCACGCCGCCTTTTTCACCATAACAGGGGAAGTTTCTGCCCTGCGGCGCATCACCGCGTCCGCTTTCGATCTGAATGTCCGCTCGAAAGCCCACAAGCTGCGCGACTTTTGCCGCCAGCGCCTCACCCGCCATTCCGTCCGCATTTAGTCTCATCACCCGCTGCACGAGATCCGCGGCGACGAGTGCCCACCAACAGGCGTGGACCATCACGTCGGTGTCGTGTTCGCTGAACGGACGCCTGCCAAGACCGCGTGGGGTCTCCCTGCCCAAAGCCGCGTCAGCTTCGCAGATGAGCCAGAAAGGGTCACACGGCTGCGGAAACACGCGCACACCGGGAAAGTCCGCCCCCGGATCGTCAGTCACCAGCGCAAATCGCGGAATGACGCTCAGCTCCGCATCCTTCTCCAGTTCGGCCAGCGTCTCGCGCCCGACTTCGGCCGACATTGCATCCATCAGTGCCACCACGATCGCATCGGCCTCGGCGTTGAACGCCGTCGCGAGTGCATCTACCGCAGTATCGGCGGGGTCCGTGCGCCACCCTGCAACGGAAAACGCGTGCTCCCACAGCAGGCGGAGCGCGCGATCCGGCATTACCAGCACTACATGGGGCATGGGTCACTCCCGGGGAATCGTCCTCATGACCTCGTTGGCCGCGTGGGCCTGCCAGAAACACCGGGTGCGGTTGCTGCGGTAATTGTATGTTACCGGCTGCAACAGGTAAGCCTCAAAACGTTTCATCTGGGGCGTCCCGGCATCGCCACCCACGCTGCCCCCCTGAAAAATGTGGCATTTCATGGCTTCCCACGCGCGGATTCCCCGCTCGCGGAATTCGCCGGAGAGCAATCCCAACCGCGCCCCGCGCAGAAACACGTACGCCAGCGCAGGGGTGTAGATCCGGCCAAACGGAGACTGCGGCATGTCAAGGATGTGGTGGAATGCACCCGTGTCTGGATCCTGAACTGCCGCAACCGCGTCGCACGCGTCCCTGTACATGCCGAGTATCTCTGGGTACGCCGGGTCGTCGGTCGGCCATTGCTCCAGTATGTTCTGCAATCCGAAACACGTCCACAACATGCCATGCCCTTGGAAATGCGTGTGGCTCTCCCTCCTGCCGAGCAGCCCGTGGTGATACAACCCCGTCTCCGGATCGCGGCAGTTCCCCCGGTGCGCCGCCAGACACGCCGCGATAATCGACGTCGCTTTCCGGATCCATCCGCCTGTTTTCGCCGCAGCCAACACCGAGGCGAACTCGAGCCCCACCTGTTCGCTGTACGTCCCGCCATCCGCCGCACGGGATTCGAGAACCGTCCGGGTCGCGGGATGAACGAAACTGTGCGCCTGAAGCAACAGGCCGGTGCCTACCTGCCTCCGGGAATCCTCCACCGCGCCGAAGGCCGGGCGGTAGCGCGACTTGTCCGGCACTTCAGGGATAGCCGCGAGAATTTCGTCGCGGTACCGTGGGTCGCCCGTCAACTCCGACAATCGCAGGAGGGCGAGGGCGGAAATCTCGGGCCCGCCTTCCTTCCTCCCGCTGGCATCCCAACGCGCGAACTGAAGCTCCGCGAAACGGACCGCGGCTTCTCGATATCGTTCCTCGCCCGTCGCTTCAAACGCCCCGATCAACGCCCAGAGAGTCCCGAAACTCACGTCCGACCATTCGTGCCGGTCGGATTGCATGAGACCCTCCAGCAACATCCGGTGAACGTCGCGGTCGGAGCGGGCCAGCATCCTCGCACGCATCGCCGGGGAGTTTATGGTGAGGTCGGGCGCAACTATCAGGGGATTCTCTATCCGTTTGACCTCGAAACGGCCTCTCTCAGAGTACGCCGCCAACCATGTACGTCCATTTTCATGGAGATACATGGTTCCGTGCGGCGCCACGCCTTCCAGCGAATCCGTGTCAGGGTCAAGCCCGATGAATCCTCGCAGGCGTCGTCGCAAACGGGGCAGATCCTCAAGGCATGTGACAATTGCGCGGATTCCGTCGCAGGAGGGCGGGAGATCGTTCGGCAGGGTGTCCTGCGGGCCGAAGGAAACATCTACTCCGGCGTTGACCAGGTATCCGACGAGGTCATGAAACCCGTGTGGAGGGTCGGGAGGCTCGACGACCCAGCATTCTGTTTTCGGAAACCCCACCACGGAGATCCTCCTCCCATCGCGCGGGGCAACAAGTGCCTGGATGCGCCCGGCGCATCGTGTTGTTGCCTCGCTGTCAGCCAGTGCTCAGATGCGCAGGTCGACCTTCCCGGTCTCCTCACCATCACCAGACCAAGGCCCCGTCAGGCCCATTTTTCCCAGTGCAGAACCTCATTCAGCGCGCGTTTCGGTTTGGGCGAGGGCGGAGCCTGAGGGTACCCAAGGGCGATAAGCGAAATCACTCGGTACCCATCTGGAACGCCCAGCACCTTTGCGATATCCACCGCGTACGGTTTCTTGTCCCCCGCGACCCAGCAGGAGCCCACTCCGTGGGCCCACGCCCCGAGCAGGATGTTCTGAGACGCCGCCGAGCCGTCTTCCAGGAAATACCGGCCATCTTTGCACACGACGACGATGCACGCCGAAGCCTGCGCAATGAATTTGCCGTACTCCGCGAGGTCGGCGATCTTCTCGCGCATGGAAGCGTCTGTCACGACGATGAACTCCCACGGTTGCTCGTTGCGCGCCGTTGCTGCCAGTCTGCCGCAATCCACAATATCTTCCAGCACCTCGCGTGGAACCTGTCTGCCGGCGAACGCGCGCACGCTACGGCGCGTCTTGATGACGGTCAATGCGTCCATTCTGGCCTCCTTCGTTTCTGCCCACTGCAATGATTTGTGCATCCAGGGTTGGCGCGATGGTATCACCCGGCTTGACGATCAGGAAATCCTTTGCATCCCACTCGCCGTCCACCCACCGCTGCAAAAGCCCGAGATTCCCTTCTATCTCCTTGTATTCCCAGGAATTGCGTGCGCATATCTCTTGCACCCGTTTCCGGTACACGTCGTGATCAACGCCGGGGACGGCGATATAGGCTCCGAACCGGTAGTTCTTTATCCACGCGTTTGACATTTCCCAGAGATATGCGGCGTTGTCTTCTCCGTATTGCTCCACGAGCCTGGCGTATTCACCTTCCACCAGCACGCCCGATGCCGAGGCGGATTGGCCTGCCTGATCGTGACTGCGTACCACTTTCAACCAGCCTGCCGTGTAGTAATATGTCCCCGGAGCTTCTTCAAAGGCGCTCGCATACCGCTCTTTCGATCCGAGAAACCAGGTAATGCAGTCATGGGCGCGTGCGATGACAAGCGGCTTGTCCCTCGCCTGCAACCCCACCAGCATGTTGTTGCAGAGAGCGTACCCGAGGAGCAATGCTTCCCAGTCCCCTTCCCCTGCGGCGTCTATACGCTCCTGAATGGCTTTCCTGCCTCGTACGACGTCATTGTGATGTCCCTGTTCAAGGTATTCCGCGGAAACCGATTTCCGCGACATCGAGATGACACGGTCGAACTCAGGTCTGGCAACCTCGCACGCGATAAGCTTGTACACGCCTTACCCCTTCGTCACGCGTACGTTCCGAACTCGTGCACTGCGTCCCACATCGCCCTGAGGTTCTCCATGGGCACCCCCGGTGCAAGGTTGTTCCCTTCGCGGAGGACGAACCTGCCGCCTTCCATGATCCCACTGCCGAGGATTCGTTTGACCTCGGCACGGACTGCGTCCGGTGTCGCAGATCGCAGGAACGGGACGCTGGGGCCGCCGTAGATTTCGACCTCCGGCCCGAGCTCCTTTCTCAGCCAGCCGAAATCCACGGGATAGCCGGTATCGAAGCTCCACACGTTGAGTTCGTCTCGAATGGTCTTGAAATGCCGCGTCGCATCGCCACAAAGATGGATGCTGTGCGGTCCCGTGCCTGCAAGTTCCTCGAATATTCGGCGATGATAGGGCAGGATCATCTCCCGGTACATCGGCGTGCTGATCAGCATGACCGAATCGTCCGCGAGGCCTCCACGCTCGGGCTTCAGTTCGGCACCCATTCGTTCGCGGTAAGCCCGGATTCGCGCGATGCTGGTCTCAGTGATGTAGTTGAGCATGGCGTGGGCGTACCCGGGATCCTCTATCATGTCGGGAATAAACCTGCTGGCTCCCCGCAAGTTGCAGCAGAGGGTCAATGGGCCGTCGGTGCCACCGGCGGGCCATGTCACCGTCGCAATGGGCAACCCGAGGTAGGTCCACCCCTCCTCCTTTTTGCGGCAGAAGTACCCGTAATAATCCCACATGCGTTGCGCGCTGCCATGAGTGAAGGGGTCCGGCATACCCTTTTCGATCAGCGACCATTTGGACTCATCGTCATCCAGCAAGGGCTCCGTGTCGGGCACTTCACCCGGCCAGTACCTGATGCGCGCCCCGTACCACGCAGCTTCATAGTAGTTCTGGAAATCCACCCAGAGACTCCAGCCATCCTGCGGCAGACCCATCGGGGCATCCTGGAGGATATTCGTCCGCACCCACGCCTGATGCTCGATCTGGCGCTCCATCATCAGCTGGGGATCGCTGGAGTATTGCTCAAATGTGATTCCGCGGGGGTTGGACGGGTGGTCGAACATTGTCAGGCGAGGGTTGATGCCGAAAACCATCGGCACGCGTGTTGGTTTGCGTTCTCGGTATGCCTTCCAGATCGCTTCCACTTCCGCGTTGTGCGTATCGAAATCGAACATCACAGCCATCTGGCGGTCTCCTGCGAATTCGTGTGCTTTCCGTCACATCCCCGCCGTGGCGCAAAGCGTATCTTTGGTTGAGAACACTGAACGTCCACCATTGAGTACTCAATATCAGTCCATGAACACACCAACGGACACCCCATGAGCGCACCAAAGAACTGGTACCCGGCACGCGAGAGGATCCTTGACTTCATTGGCACGACGCTCACGTTCCTCGGCGTTTTGGTACTCGTCCTCTATCTGGCCGGATTTTTCGGTTAACCACGCTCCGGGGTCACTTTCCACTAGTATACCCCTGCGAATTTCACGTACCAACGCCGTGGATGCCTGTACGCCGACGGATCGGCGCGTACAGTCATGATCGCCTCGGTCGCGCATGTATTCGGCGAACAGGGCACTTTCGTGGGAAATCCGTTCGGCCGGGGTCCCCGCCGGGCAGACAGGAATGTCTGCCCCACGTACGGTGCGCCACAACCTGCATAGGCTTCCGCCTTCTTTCACGGCCTGCCCGCATCACGCTTGGTTCCTCAGTTCGTCGGCGTTTTCTTTTGTACTCGCGCAATCCATCGCCGTTCCCTGCAAACCGCAACACGCGCCGCTTCACTCCCCTCGACTACGCCATCAGAAAGGCAATAGATGTCCGCGGTTACTCACCTCTGCATGCATTTCCATTGCGACCCGATCTTCACCTGCCCGCAAGCCACGCACATCGAGGAATCCATCGAGCTTGCGGCGCAGTACGTGAGCATGTGCCGGGAAGACCCGGAGTTCCGATGTGTTCTCTCAGAGACCGACTACCTGCAAGGATACTGGAACCTCTACGCGGAGGATCGTGAGTTTCTGCTCCGACTGATGGAAGAAGGACGTGTAGAGACCTCGGGGTCTTACAGCGAGCCAAATGAAAACAGCGTCGGTGGCGAAGCGTTGGTAAGAAACATTCTTTATGGTCAGTGGTTCCAGGTCGGTTACCTCGGCGCCCGCGGCGACGTCTACATGCCGCACGACGTGTTCGGGCACGTGCGCCAGTTACCGCAGATTCTTCGCAAGGCAGGGTTCATCGCCACCACGTGGACGAAAGGCAGCCCCAGACCGGGTGCAACGGACCCGTGTTTCCTGTGGCTGGCGCCGGATGGCTCCTCCATTCTGACCCGCGTAACATCGTACGGCGGAGTGGACTGGGGCGCTTCCGACCAGATCGGTGGAGTCCTGAAGGCCGGAGATGCCTATCCGGGCGACGCGTCGATACCGAATCTGCTGTTCCGTGGGCGCGATTTCGTCTCTCCACCCGGCTGGATCAGCGGAAAAGGTGGTGCTCTTCGGGAACATCGTGTCCTAATCAGTCAGCCATCAGCGTTTTTTGAAGAAGTCTCCGCCCGCGTCAAAACCGGGGAGTACCGTCCCCCTCTGACCGCACGAGAGCACAGCCAGTATCACGTTGGAACTGCGCTCAGCCGCATTGAGCTCAAGATAGCGACGCGCATTGCCGAGGAGGCTCTCGGGGAAGCGGAGACCTGGTCCGCGATCGCCACATTGTACGGATATCCTTACCCCGAAGCGGAAATTGACCACGCGTGGCGGCAACTCTTGTTTTCCCAGCATCATGACTCCATTACGGGTACGTCGAACGACCAGTCCTATCTCGACCTGCTTACGCACCTCCGTGAAGCGCTGGGAGAGGGGATTTCCGCGCGCAGAACCGCCACGTCGAATCTCGCGGAAAAGATCGCTACTGACCGTCGCACCGGAACTCCGGTTGTTGTGTTCAACAGCCTCGGTCATGCGAGAACCGACATCGTGGAGGTGCCGCTTCCCGGCGCGTGCACCGGCACGCGCGTACGAGCGTCAAACGACACCGGTGTTCAGACGCCGGTCGCAGTCGTTCCGCGGGGAACAGGACAGAGCGCCCGGTTCATTGCGGAAGACGTCCCAGGGCTGGGCTATTCGACATACTGGCTTTCGAACGGGGATACGGAACGCTCACCACGGGAAGAAGTCATGGAGTCCGATGACGCACCCATGGTGCTGGAAACACCCTTCGCACGTATCACCGTGGATCCGCTGCGCGGGGGCGGCATCGTCAGTCTCATCGAGCGCAAAAGCGGCCGGGAGTTCGCTTCCGGAACATCGCCGCATCCCCTCAACGATTTCGTGCTTCTCAAAGAGGGCTCCGGGGTTGAACCCTCATGGGAGTTTTCCACCACCGGCGACCGGGTGTTCGCGTCCTCCATCAGGGCACAGGTGCGCGCGGAAAAAACCCCGCTCGGTTGGCGCGTCGTAATACGTCAACCGTTCCCCGAATGCGATCATCTTGTACGGACTCTGGAGCTTTTTGACCACACGCCACGGATTGAGTGTTCCGTTATCCTCAGCGGGTACGCTGGAAGCCGGCTGGTGGGCTCCGACACGAACACCCGCCCGTGGGGAGGGTCCAACGAAGGCAAAGATTCTGAGCCCGTAGACCGGGATATGTTTGGAGTCCTGTTTCCCGTCGGACTCAGAGGGTTGGCTCCAGTCTGGTCGGACCGATTCGGCCAGCGGGTTATTCGCCGATCGCGTTCGTTTCTGGATTTCCGAACGCATCAGGGGCGCATCTACTCCGGGTGCGCCATGTTCAGCGCGGAGAAATGGATCGCCGCCTCCCCGAGCGTCTCCCTGGTTGCAGAATCCGGGGATGGCTCCAGAGTCGGAGTTCCGCTTGGCATGGTCCGCGTAATACATCCGGACGACCCCGTTGCCCGTGAAGCAGCCGACCTCATTATTGTAGCCCTTGCTGAACAGGGAGTGACGGCGACGCCGTTCCTCGACACCGAAGACCAGAACGTCGACGTACTCCACACCGACCAGATTGTGGCGATAGGAGGTTTCGAAAGCAACGCCTGGGTTGCCGCCCACGACGATTGGAAAGCGGCCGGGAATCGGTTCCTGACCAGCGTGACGCTGGCCGGTGATCCCTCCCGGAGGGTCCCGGTGCTGATCCTCGGCGGCTGTTCCGCCAGTGCACGGGAGGAGGCTTCGCGGATTGTTGCGGAGATATGTGATTGGCGCGTTCACCTGCCGGCGGAAGCAATCGAAACGGGCGTTCTCGAACCTCTGGACAACGCTGGGCTGGCGGTGCTCAACCGGGGCACGATTGCGGCGAGCGCGGAACCGGGAGGCGAACTTTTCCTTGCACTGCAGCACTCGGCCGGGTGGTGCGACTGGGCGACGCCTCACTACCTCGGTTTTCCGTTCGTCCCGGAACGCAAAAGCACCATTCACCATTACGCGATTTTCCCGTTTTCCGGGTCGTGGAGCGAGGCACGAATACCGGAAGAGGCACAGGCGTACAACCGGCCTCTCACGCCAACACAGACGGGTATTCACGGAGGGGAGCTTCCTTCAAAAGACCAGTTTGTGAATCTTCAAGGCGAATCACTCGCAATCTCGGCTGTCAAACCTGCAGGTCAACCGAGCGCGCAGTTCGTGCGAAAGGACATCAGCGCAGCCGATGGGTTCGTGAAGCGCCTCTGGAACTGGCGCGGGGTGAGCTGTCACGCGGAACTCTCCCTGGAAGCCGGCCTCGAATCGGCGGCCATGGTAGACCTCGCGGAACGAAATCCCAATCCGATTCCGGTGCGCGACGACACCGTCAAGTTCTCTGTCGGCCCCAATGCAATAGAAACTCTCCTGCTGAAGCCCGCGCGATACACGAGGCAGACTTCGCTGAGCGCCAAAGGGCCGGCCGCATCGCGGCTGGTGGAATCCCGGTGGTGGCGGCAGAACCTCGGGGCCGCACCCTGTGGCAACATGCCGGTATCCGTGGGCCTTCGGGGTGATCTTCTCCCCGGTGAACGCGGCACCGTCGTGTTGTCCATCGCTCACAATCGACTCGGGGAGTCCTTCTCCGGCGTAGTCCGGCTTCACGGGCCTTCCGGCTGGACGGTAAGCCCGACCTCGGTGCCCGTCACGCTGGGCCCGAGGTCCAGTACCGCTTTTGAAATCAAGACGGCCGTGCCGCACGATACGCCGGGGCGCCTTGTGTGCGAACTGGAGTACGAAGGCCACTTGTACGTCGACAGTCTTCTCTGCGGGAATGTCGCGCAACCAGACGTGTGGGCCGATCAACGGGGCGATGGGTTCGTGGTGCGCGTGTCAAACCCCTCTCACGACGTTCTTCCGATTTCAACAGATCTGATTACCCCGCTGGATACATGGGCGGAGCTGGACACGTTTGCCCTGCGCCCTATTCCACACCAGACCGCGCATTTGACCCTTGAGCCGGGGGAACAACGGGAAGCGGTATTTGCGGCTGGCGAGCAACTTATCGGCGATTTCTGGGCATTTGTGAAGGTTACTGCAAGGGAATCATGCCAGTACATCCGCGTGCCGCTTGGCAGAAGCGCCACCGTGCTTGCCGCGGAAGGTACCAGTTTCTGCCTCAATGCTCCCCTTTCAGACTGCGCACTCCTCGGTTTCGCGACGGAGGATGTGCGGGTGAAATTCTGCGTAACAACGCGGCACCGACCGCCTGCGGGAGCAGCATCCTCACCTGTCCCGATGGCCACGTACTGGAGCCTTTCTCCGGTAGACGGAATCGAGCATGTCGAGAAGCCGCGTTTGCGGTTCCGAATAAACCCGGAACACGGACGGAAGCTCCGGGACGCGGACGCACTTTCGATGGCCGTATGGCGAGCCAGTGCATGGGTTCCCGTGCCGACGACATTCATCCGCTCCCGGTGGGAACTGGTGGCCGAAGTGTCGCCGGAAATACTCAGGGAACCTGCCGAATGGACGATTTTCGCACCTGTCAACGAACGGTGGCGCGTATCCGCGGGACGCAGGTTCTTTGAAGCGCACCCTGAGGTCGCCGACATGGACGGAGACGGGGAGCCGGAGGTCGTAATCGGGACGGCGGGAAACGGCCTGTGCGCTCTTTCCTCCCGGGGCCAGACCCTGTGGCGCCGGAAGTTCGGCGGATGGATGTGGCAGTCTCCCAACACCACGATCGCAGACGTGAACGGGGACGGCAACCTCGAAATCGTAGTCGCGCCCTCCGACCGCTCTCTTATCCTTCTTGACGCTTCCGGACACACCATCTGGCGGCTCGACGATCTGCCGTTCGCAGTGAAGCAGAAACCGCTTGTCGCAGATATCAACGGTGATGGCAGGAACGAAATCCTCGTGTCGATTGATGATAACGGTGTGTTCGCGTTTGATTGTCACGGGACACGTCTCTGGAACTGTACGTTGGAGCCGGTGAGACTTTCAGCCCCCGCCATCGGCGGCAGCGCAGCCGGAGCGCCCGAGATTCTTGTCAACGCGGGAGGCAGAGCTCTGGCGGCACTGAACGCCGACGGTGCCGTCGTCCGGATGACGCGTTTTTCTGAAGGATGGGCGCGCGACTCGTACGTTGCCGACCCGGTTTCTACCGATCTGCTGATACCGGGCACGCCGAACATCCTGTTTGCCGGACACGATGGATTCCTTCGGCTTCTGGCAGCCGATGGAACGCAAATCTGGGAGTGCGACCTCGGTTCTCCTGTGGCACGTGCTCCTGTGGTTCTCCCCGCGGAGGGCAGCTCGCCTCCCGTCATCGTCTGCGGGGCGGCGCGGCAGACTCTGTGTGGCATCACACCCGCCGGAAGCATCGTATGGCGGGCAACGCCGCGTGCCCATGTGCAGTCGCCCCTCGGGTGCGCGGATGTTGACGGCGACGGGCGGCTCGAAATCATCCTCGGGTGCGGGCGGGATCAGAGGACGGTAATCTTCGACAGAGACGGAAACGAGAAGGCATCGATCCCGTACTCTGCCATATGGACCAACACCGCGGTACCCCTTGGCAACGCCTCGCCGGGAAAGGCGTCTGTCCTTGTGACCGGGGACTGGAACGGCGACATTGTCGCTGCCGCCCCGCAATTGTGACGATCCTATGAGAACCGCCCGCCGCGCCACCGGCGGGATTCACCGCGGCCGGGCGGGCGCCGCGGCCCCGCGGATTGATCCCCGGATCGGACTGCCCTATTCTCTTTATTCAAAGGGCACGGGTAACACACCCCTTCTCCATCACACATCGGAGGTTCTGGCATGAAACTCGGTTGCAGTACGATTCTCTACGGCGTCCACAGCACGGAGGACGCTCTCAACGGCATCAAGAAAGCAGGCTACGACGGAATTGAGCTGTGCGCGATCCCGGGTATGGGCCTTCATATCGAGCCCAACAAAACCGACAAGGAATACCGGGAACTCAAAAAGAAAATCGACGACTATGGGCTTATTGTGGAATCAATCGGGGGTAGCGGCAACGACCCGTACGATCCGGATCCCGATTCCAAATTCCGGTCTCTCATGCGAGCCGCCGCGATTATCGGGGCACCGGCAATCACCACCGGGTCCGGAGGAAAGAGCGGCAATCAGGAGGACATGAAGCGGGCCGCCGAGATATTCAACAAGCTCGCGGATTTCGGAAAAACCGTTGGGACCAAGGTAAGCATCAAACCGCACGTGGGGGGAGTGGTTTATAACACACCTTCGAGCCTTGAGTTCATGTCGCTGGTGGACACGAAATGGATCGGCCTGAATGTGGACGCCTCCCACCTGTGGCGCGCGCCCAAATGGGAAGCCGGCGAGGAGTCTATCCCAAAACTCGCGAAGTACATCTTTACGGCTCGCATTCGTGATACCCTGAATCATGATCAGCCAATCGGACCGGTGGAAACACAGGTGCCGGGCGGCGGCGCCATGAACCTCAAAGCAATCATGGATGCATTCAAAAATGTTCCAGGCCTGGACATTGTTACTGTGGAAATTGTCGGAACAGCGCAATGGGAACTCAGTGCAATTCAGGACGTGGTCGAACGCACATACGCAGCTCTCAAGAAGCTCGTCTGAACCGCCAACAGCCGACGGGGAGGGCAGGCAGGACGCTGCCCTCCCTCTCGCTGGAACCTCAATCCCGTGGCTGCCCCGATGAATCCCTGCCCTCAGAAGGCGCTTTGAATGATACGAATTGCCGTTCTCGGCCTCGACGAAGTCGGCCGCGAATACGCTCGTGCCTCGAAGCGTGACCCCACGTCACGCCTGGTCGGCGTGTACGACCCGGACCGCGCACGAGCAGAAAAACTTGGCGAGGAACTGGGCGTTCCGGCGTCCGACCACTGCCAAGAGTTGCTCGAAACCGCGAACCCCGAAGTCTGCATTGTGTCCCCGTTGGAGACAAACGAAGCGCTCGTCGGTGACCTCCTCTCACGCGGAATTCACGTCTTGTTCACGCTCCCGATGTCGCCCCACGCAGAAGAAATGGAAGAGCTTCTGGCGCGGAACACAACGACGCGCGGGATGCTTGCGGCGGATTTCCATCTTCGTTTCACACCCGCGATGGAAAAGGCACGCGAGTGGGTATCTGGAGGAGAGATTGGCTCTCCGCTGTTTGTCAACATGAATCTCTGGCGGGATCTCCCGGAAGAATTTGGCGGCAACCCAGCCCTCCTGTTTTTCGAACTTGGGTTGCACGGCGTGGACGTAATCCGCCAGTTCGTCGGAGACATCGAGCGGGTACAATGCTTCGGTGTTCGTGACACGCGCGGGTGCTTTACCTCCGCCCAGATCAACATGATGTGCTCCAACGGTGCGGTAGGGCATCTGACGATCAGCTACGAGATGGTGACGCACCATCCCATCGCTCGTTGTGAAATCGCCGGTTCCAGAGCGAGAGTGGTGATCGAGAACGTGTACGAAGAAACCACCCTCTACGTCCACGAGCGACCCGAAAAACTGGTCTTGACCAATTCCATCTTCGGCGGCATCCCGCAACTTTCGGAAACCTGTTACCGGCGTCTGAACGAATTCCTCACATCCGTTCAGAAGGGAGATCTGGCTCGCGACGCTACCGTCGTTGATGCATGTGCCGCCACTCGGGTGATGAAGGCCGCGTACCACAGCGCTGAACGAGGATCCGTGGAGGAGGTGGAACCCGGATGTTGAGAACCTGCGTGATAGGGCTGGGACCCATTGGGAATCGACACGCCGATATCCATCAGGCCGACCCCCTCGCAAATCTCGTCGGTGTGTGCGACTGGAATCCCGAACGGGCGGAGGCTGCCGGAAAACGCCTCGGAGTACCCTATTTCACTGACGCAGCGACCATGCTCAAAACGCTGCAGCCTGACATGGTGAGTGTGGCAACCGGCGGGCACGAATATGGAAGCGAACACGCCGCCGCTACGATGGTCGCCCTTCAACACGGGTGCCACGTGCTGTGCGAGAAACCGATTTCCAACGAACTCGAACCTGCGCGCAAAATGGTAGCACTGGCCCGCGAGAAGCGTCTCTGTTTCGCCGTCAATTTGAACCATCGCTTCACCCCGGCCTGCCGACGCGCGAGGCAGTGGCTTGCTGAGGGCCGGATCGGCATCCCGCGTTTCATGAACATGGCGATGTGGATAGGTAACCCGCGCGAGAGTAGCCCGTGGTTCCATTTCAAAGCCCTGCATCCACACACTATCGACATCATGCGCTACTTCTGCGGGGAAATTGAGGCAGTGCATGCGTTTGCCATAAAGGCTCCCGGACGTTCCATCTGGTCGACCGCCCAGTTCAATTTCCGCTTCAAGTCCGGCGCAACGGGACATCTGACCGGAAGCTATGACATAATGAGGGGGCACCCTATGGAGCGAGCAGAAGTGGGCGGCACCCGCGGGCGAATTCTTCTTCAGGATATGTTCAAAGAACTCACTTGGTTCCCACACCATTCCAGCGAAAAAATCGTGATCACAAATCCGATCATCGGGGGAATGGGCGATTTCACCGACACATTCATTAACCGAATCCACAACTTCTTCGCGGAATTGACTGAAGGTATACCACCGGACAAAATAGACGGACAGGCGTCCGATGCCCTCGCGGCACAATCCGTGATTGACGCCAATATCCGAAGCATGCGGACCGGAAAGGTAGAAATGGTCGACCCCGCAAGCTGGACGGGGAATTATGACCTCTCATACGGAGAGGCGCAACGCGCTTCAGACTGAAACCGGGAGGTGGCCATGGGAATGAGGGTCTGCATGGTGGGCGTCGGTGCCTTCGCCCAGAGCTTCATCCCGCTCTTCAAGGCACACCCCCTCGTGGACGACATATCGCTTTGCGATCTCGACCGGCAGAAGCTGAAAGAAAACTCCCACCGCCACGGCGTTCGCACGACATATGCTTCGCTTGATGAAGCGTGCGCTGCCGACGTCGACGCCGTCGCAATCATCACCCAGAACTGGATGCACGCCGAACAGGCTGTTCAGGCGCTGAACGCCGGCAAACATGTGTATTCAGCAGTGCCGACCGGCATAACCGTGGACGAAGTCGTCAGGCTGGTAGGAACTGTTGAGACTACCGGCAAGGTCTACATGCTTGGCGAGACGAGTTACTACTACCCGGCGGTGATCTACTGCCGCGAGCAGTTCAAGAAGGGAGCATTCGGACGGGTGGTATACGGAGAGGGAGAATACTATCACGACTGGGACCACGGACTCTACGACGTCATGAAATGGCGCGGCGGCGACCGCTGGCGCGAGTTCGCCGGCGGACCTCCCATGCATTACCCCACCCACTCCACAAGTCAAATCATTTCAATTACCGGAGCGCACATGGTATGCGTGTCCTGTCAGGGATTCGTGGACACACACCCCGATGGCATATACGACCCTGCGGCAAACCGGTGGGCAAACCCTTTCAGCAACGAGTCCGCGCTGTTTGCCATGTCTGACGGAAGCATCTGCCGGATCAATGAATTCCGACGCATCGGACATCCGGGAACCGTCAGAATGACCGTTTTCGGAACCGAGGGCAGCTACGAGGAAAACTGGGCGGGAAAGGCGTGGGTAACAAAGAACACCGCCGACTGCGTGAGGTTGGACGACCTGTTGGCTTGTTCGGGAGTCCCGGCCGCGCCCGACAGACAGGGTAAGGGCCTCGTCACCTCGCAGGATGGCACCCATCTGCACGCGTCCAGAGTGCACGACGTGGCACGGCTGCCGGGGGAATTCATCGGCCTGCCCAACGGCCACTGCGGCTCACACCAGTTTCTCGTGGACGACTTCGTCCGGGCCTGTGTTGACGGCACGTTGCCGCCAAACAACGTCTGGCAGGCCGCGCGGTACGCCTTGCCCGGAATTGTTGCCCACGAATCCGCCATGCAGGGCGGCGCACTACTGGAGGTGCCTGATTGCGGAGACCCTCCGGCCGCAAAATAGGGGTTCCCCTAACGCAAAAAGCCGCACCAGATTTCCTCTGATGCGGCTTTTTTTTGCCGGTTGCCCAGTCGCCGTTATTGCATAGCGAAGGAGATCGTGAAGTAGTTCACCGAGCCCAGAGACCCACCCATATCGGCGTACGCGTAATCGAAAGCGCCAACAAAGCCGGCATATCCGTATTTGACTCCAAAACCGGTGTTCCATGTGCGCGCGTCGTTGTTGAAGGCATATCCGCCGCGAATGAACACCATGTCCCGGAACGAATACTCTCCGCCAAGCGCAACCTTTTCCGGATGGTCCGGCGGATGGATACCGTCCGCCGCAATCAGAAGCTTGTGGCCCATCTCACCCAGCATCGGAAGAGGATCAAACGCATTTCCCGCGACCCCGATGTGAAACGTCATCGGCGTCGTGAAGGCATCAATCACATGGGTCGTTTTGCGGGAGAAGTTCCGGATACTCATGCTGACGGTGGTGCTCCCGAAACCGGTTCTGTACAGCGTCCCTGCATCGAACACGAAATTCCGCGCCGCAAATTCCGAGAGAGAGTCCCCCACCGTGGGAATGGCGCCCAGGTTGTCAGGCGGTGGAACGGCGTACGTCGCATTTCCAAAGCGGTACCACGGCAAACCCTGGTTCACGTACTTCCCGGTCAGGCCCAGAGAAAACTTGTCCGTGAACTGCTTGGCCAGCGTCAGACCAAGCAGGAACTCGGACGGCTCAAGATTTCCGATATCGCTGTACGCCCCGTTTGCGGAACCCTTGTTGATCACTGTTCCGTAGATTTGGCCGTAATCCATCCCAACATAGGAAATTCCTACCACCGCGAACCGGTTTCCGCCGAGTTCAATCGGCATTCCTGCCGCCGCAGAGGCGATTTTGATGTCGGCTATCCAGCTCACCTGCCCCGCCACCGCATCCACCCGACCGGTGAGGAACCCGAGGCCAGCGGGGTTGTAGAAGCAACCTGTTGCGCCCGTGGAGACTCCCGTATACGCATCGCCCATTGCTGCCGCGCGCGCCACCGGGCCGACTTTCAGAAACGTCATCCCCGATTGACCAAGCTTGTCGAAGCCACCCGCCGCCATCACGGGGAGTGACCACGCCAGCACGGCTCCGAGAACCAGAACTCCGTATTTCGTGCTTTTCATGGTATATCCCTCCAGCGTTTCAGCGGATGATGATGAGTTTGCCGACGTCTCGCCCGACCGCGCTGTCCACGGTCCAGACGTAGATCCCGGTCGTCACCGCCTGATCGCTTGCCGTGATCAGGTCCCATGTCGTGCTGGAGCCCGCGGTATTCTCAATCGTTCTTATCAGGTCTCCGTCCACCGTGTAAATCCGTATCGTGCACGGGTTGGGCAGATTCACGAACAGCACGCGGGAGTAGCCGTTTTTCACGTCGAAAAGCGAGTTCCCGGTCCTTTTCGCGTAGTGCTGCGCCTGGTCCGACGCGCACCAGGGGTTGGGCACTACACGGACCTTGCCCGCAATGCTGTCCGCACTTGCTCCCGCGAACGCCGCCGGGGCAAGGGCGGGCAACCCCAACCCCACACACAGCGCGAAGAAAACATGCCTGATACCGGCTTGCTTCATTGCGGTTCCTCCTGATTTTCAGTTGCCCGTCAACACCATGCTCATTTCCCGTATGCCGCCACACTGGATCTGCGCCGGTCGGTCCCTTCAGATATCGACCTGAGCGAAACAAACACCCGCAGGTTCTTTGAGCGGTACCCCGGTATTCCCTTCGCTCAACTCGTTTCCGCCGCACCGGTGATCGGGGTGCGCGCCCCGGAAGACGCGCACCCTTTCCTCATCTCAACACGTTACGCTTCTCAGCTCTACGCAGACCTGGCGTTCGCATCAGCACCCGGGGTCGCATCGCGCCCCCCGGGGTACGCCAAGCGAACGCCAGTTCGCTTAGCGTACCAGGACCATACGCCGGACACTGGTGTTCGTCCCGTTCGTCAGGCGATAGAGATACGTACCGCTGGCAACCGGACGACCCATCGCATCCTTACCATCCCACTGAACGCTGTTCGCGCCCGCAGCGACAGAGCCATTCACGAGCGTGCGGATAAGCTGCCCGTTCGTGCTGTAGATGTCAAGGCGGGTCGGGCCACTCGCCGCAACGGAGAAGCGAATGGTCGTGGTGGGGTTGAAGGGGTTCGGAGCGTTCTGCTCAAGCGAGAACCGAAGCGCGCGATCCGCATCCAGGACACCCGTGTCGTCGCCGGTGAGCGGAATCGCCGCGTCAGATGTTCGCGTGTGCATCGTGGATTCGAGACCGTTGGCATCGTACGTGGTAAGGTAATAGTAGTACGAGAAACCCGGTGTCACAGCTCTGTCAACATAACCGAGAACATTCGGAGGACCATCGTACACTACTGTCCACGCCGAGTCGCCACGGAAGTCGGCAAGCGCTCTGTACAGCCGCCAGCCGGCGATGTTCGATCCGGTGGTGGTGTTAAGCGTCCAGTACAGACTCACCTTCGACTTGCCCGACACAACCGTGAAGGATGCGGGCGCCGGGGGCGACAGAGAAAGCTTGCCCGCCGCCATGGCGGCCGCGTACGCAGCGTGCAGTTCGTCCCGCGTGGAGGCAAACCGTGTTCCGCCATGCCCATCCGGGAACGTCGCAGACTCGTAGATCGCCTTTGCACGGCGCATCACCGTGAAGAGCGAATCCTGGCATTGATCCACGATCGCGTCTTTTTGCGCATCGGTGAGCCGACCGGCAGCCCATTCGCGGCCAACCCACGCCGCATACGGCAGGCTGTGACCGGCAACCGCTTCCACGTACAGCGCGTTCAGCGTGTCGTTCGGCGGAATGTCGGTCGGGCCCATGCCAAGCTGCTGCTCAACCTGCGTCACTTCGTCGGTAACGCCCACGATGGAACCCGGCCACCACACTTCACGATCAGGCAGATCGTTGCTGGCCTTGATCCACGAACCACCGAACGGATGGGCGCCACGCGCCGGGGTGTCGGTGATGTCGCCCTCGTAATAGATGTCACCGTACTGATAGCCATAGCGCATCTGGCGATACTTCACTTCATGGCCGTCGCGCGCGGTGCGCCAGTTCTGGTCCAGGCTTCCGCCGCCTTCGCCCCAGCCGCAGGTCATCGGCTGCGCGATGTCGTCACGGCGGTCGTTGACGGCCTTATCCCAGTGGAGAATCATGAGACCCATGTGCCGGGCGGAGAGGAGCTCGCCCGTGATCGGACGCGGGTCGCCATAGTCATCCTGGCTGGGAAGACCGGTTGCGACGGCGTCGTATTTGGACGGATCCTGATCGCCGTCACGCACCCACACAAGGCGCATGTCCTCGGTCCGGGCACCGTCGTAATCCTTGCCATAGTAGTGCCAGAGACCGTCGTTGTTATCCTGGCCGCCGCTTGGCCGTAAGGTTGGAGCCGCGGCCGCGATCATCCCACTGATAGCAAAGGCTCATCATCACCGCGCGGACCGTATCGTGCACGCCACCGTACTGCTGAATGGTGCGGGCGCCCGT
>JAKJDF010000006.1:0-202458 GCA_022706085.1 Candidatus Latescibacterota bacterium
CCCGGCATACGAGATAATCAGACGTCCGTCCGGGAGCGCGGTTGGGAAGGCGTAATGTCCGGGTGACGTGGACAACCGCTCGCGTGTGAACATGGGCCTGCGCATCCACACGCGCACCAGTCTCCCCGAGGCAAGAGGCGCTTCCACCGAGCCTTCTACGAACACAAAAGACCGGTCGGGCGACTCCGTCCCCATAGACATCAGCGTACCGTCCGTTGCGGGGCCCAGGAAGGGGTTGGGGTCTGTCCCTTCCCAGTTGACGGTCATGAATGCGGAAGCGTTCGCGGAATCCCCCTGTTGCATAAGGCAGGCGAATGCAATGCGCCCGTCAGCGAGAATGGTTGGGGTGAATGTACGGGTAAGGTTGAACGTGGAACGCCATGTGACGATCCCCGGGGTCTGGATGGATGCGTTGCTTTCTACCCTGTTGAGGGAACGGCAGTACAGCGTTGGCGCGAAGCCGGTGCCGGTGACATCGGGTATCGAATCAACCGTGCTGGTGAAGGAAATCCAACGAACCTTGTCAATGAATTCCGGGCCCGTGATCGCACTCAGCGGCAGGAAGATGGGTGACCGGCAGTGTCCCAGCCCCTGCGTCACCTGCGTCGGGGTACGACTCGACAATGGCATAACCCAGATGTTCCATGGGTCACGCGGGCTCCTTTTCCCTGCAAAGAGCAGGGAGTCCCCGGAAAAGGAAACGCATGGGTCTGCGGCGACAGCGAAGCCTTCCGAAAGAACCTCCACGCGGGAAGGGTTCTGGCTATCCCACCGGACAATTCGGGTTCCGACCGGGAAATCGGGGGGATGGGGTGCGCGCGAAGCAATTTCCCTCATTCCCCGCACGGGAACCTGCGTGAACACCAGCACCAGGCGTGTCTCAGCGTCAATACCCGTTGTTTGCTTCGGTGTGCATGCCGGTAGCAGCGTTACGAACACGCAGGAATTGACGAACGTTGCCAAATGGCGATTGAATGGCACCATCAACGTCCCCTTCCGCTGCGCGGCACTCCAGTGGGTTCCGTGATGGTGATAACGCGATCCACGCCGGTGGGCACTACTCTCTGGGTTACTCCGCCGGGCCAACGCACGGTGATCTCGTCTATCCTGTCGTTCCGGCCGAGGCCAAAATGCAGGCGAGGGTCGTTCGTGGAAAGATAGTTGTCTCCCGCCATTCTCTGTCGCACTTGCACGAAGCTGCCGGTGCGCACAGTCACTTTGGCTCCAATTCCATCCCGATTGCTTCGAGTTCCCTTCAGGGTAATCATCAACCAGTGATTTGGAGTTCCTGCAGGTTGATCGTTGCGTAACAGGGTTGAAGCTCTGTCGATGTTCACCACGACGATGTCCAGGTCCCCGTCGTTGTCAATGTCGCCGACTGCCATTCCCCGGCTGTTCGCCTTGGTCCTGAAAAATGCCCCCGATCCTTTCCACATGTCCTCGAAAACTCGCTCGCCGTTCCTCCCCGGCACGTTTCTGAGGAGACAGTCCTCTTGGGAATAACCGAGCGTGTGTGCATCTCCGTTCGCGAAGTACACGTCCAACCACCCGTCGTGATCATAGTCAAAAAAAGTGCCTCCCCAGGTGACATATTGCCCTGAGATCACCGCGATTTTGGAGCTGAATGTGACGTCTCGGAACCGTCCATTACCCAGGTTGCTGTACAGGCTTTTGTATCGCATGTCGGGGACAAGGATGTCAAAATCCCCGTCGTTGTCGTAATCACCGAAACTCGCCCCCATGGAAGACGTCTCGCTTCCGCTTTCTGAGAACGCGACTCCTGCCTGCAACGCACGATCCAAGAACCTCAGGCCTCGGTCGTTCCGATACAGGAAATTCGCCCCTGCGTCGTTCGCAACGTAGATGTCTGGCCAGCCGTCGTCATCGTAATCCGCAGCAAGAACACCCATGGCGCGTCCGTTGTTTTTCACCCCGACGCGGGAAGTCACATCAACGAAGGTTCCGTCACCTCGGTTCCGGTACAACCGATCCGGGAGCCCCGGGTAAGAAAGCGGGCCGGGGAATTCGTCAGCCGCGTAATAAAGACGGTACGCTGGATCAAAGTCGAGGTAGTTTCCGACGTAGATGTCCAAAAAACCATCGTTGTCAAAGTCCAGGGCCGTTGCGCCGACGCTCCAGAGGGTGTCACCGACACCCGCTGCCGTAGTGACATCACGGAACGTGCCATCCCTGTTGTTCCGGTACAGTGTGTTCCGGCCGTAATTCGTGATGTAGAGGTCCGTCCAGCCGTCGTTGTCGAAGTCCGCGGCAAGGGCTGCCATCCCGTAGCCGCCAGTATCGGCTACCCCCGCTTCCTCTGTCACATCGGTGAACGCGCCGTCTCCGTTGTTCCGGTAAAGCGCGTTCCTCGCACTCTTCTCCGGGCAATTCCCTGAACACTCTTCGCTTACGCCGGGAAGGTAGCAACCGTTTACGAAATAGATGTCCAGAAATCCGTCGTTGTTGTAATCCAGCAGCGCAACGCCGGAGCCTGTCGCCTCGACAATGTTTGACATGTGACGGTCGCCGAAAGTATGTCGAAACGTGATGCCTGCCTGCGCGGTGATGTCCACAAAGGTCGGGAGGAGCTCAACTGCGGGAGTGTGTTCGAAGAAGGACAGGCCGATGAAGGCGGTGGCAAGAAGTTTCAAACACGAAGTTACGCGCACGGTGTTTCACCTCGCCGGCAATCGCGGTTCAACGGGCCCAAAATAAGAACGGCGAACTCGGCGATAAGGGAGTCCTCAGCCAAATTGCCGAAGCCCGTTCCGGCAACGTAAAATAGGCAGGGCACGCGCCGGGGACAAAACCACGCGCCGCTTCTTGACCGTTGCGCTCGCCGACGTGCGCGGGGGATTTGTTGGCACCCGACAAGGTTTCCCCACATCCTCCGCCTTGTCTGGCGCTTGCAGCTGGCCGCATTTTGCAGAAGATCTGGTCCCCTCACGCGCTTGCCTGCAAAGCCGTTGCTCTTCCACTCCCCTCGTGTCAACGTTTGCTCTGAGGAGCTCTATGACCGGTCATCGCGAGACCGGGTCCGTAGTGGAGGAAGATGAGGCGCGCCAAAAACCCGCTCTCCCGATCTTGAACAGCGCCTCCGCGGTACTGGACGTGATCCGGTGCACCTCATCCAACGGGAGTGACCTCGTCTCTGCCAGCCTTTCGGCGACAAGCGGTAACCACGCTGGCTCATTCCTTTTGCCTCGGTGGGGTTGTGGAGGCAGGAAGGGAGCGTCGGTTTCGAGAACGATACTGTGAATATCCACGTTGGCGACGAAATCCCTCCGGTCCGAACGTGAGTAGGTGAGTGTGCCCCCGACGCCAACGGCAAATCCCATTTTTTGTGCACGCAGAGCCTGGTCAGGTGACCCGCCGAAACAGTGAAGGACACCGCCCACCAGCTCCGCCTTCTCCTCGGTCAGAACTTGAAGGGTCTCTTCCTCCGCTCCTCGGGAGTGCACCACGAGAGGCTTTTTGAGGCGTAACGCGAGACGAATCTGATCGCGGAAGACTTCCAACTGCTTTCCCCGTGGGGCATAGTCTCTGAAGAAATCGAGCCCGCATTCGCCGATTGCCACCACCTTGGGGTGTTGCGCGATGTCGGCTATTGCGTCGATGCTTTCTTCCAAGTAATTCGCAACGTCGTGCGCGTGTATCCCTGCAGCGGCGTACACGCAGTGGAAGCGCTCTGCGATCGCGACTGCTTTTCGGCTGCTGGACACATTTGTCCCCGGATTGACAATAATCCCGACACCCGCATCGGTTGCCCGGCGCACTGTTTCATCGAGATCCTTTTCGAAGTCCTTGAAGTCGAGATGTGCATGAGTATCAATGAGCATTGTCCGCTTCTGCCTCTCCGATTCATCAATGGTTCGGTAACAAAGGTGAAATGTCGTCGGAACGAACGCCAAGGTGTCGCGTGCGTTGACATCATTCGGGGTTGATCTTCGGGCGGAAATTGGTGAACTTCTGCCCTCGAAATGCTCGATTCGTGAGGCTTTCCACCCCGCGGGGTTATCCGAATGTCAATACGTGTTGACGGCACGGACCTCCACATCATCAACATGCATACGCGAATGCCATTCCGCTACGGCATTGCGACGTTGACCGCGATACCTCATCTGTTCGTTCGCGTCTTCGCAACGATTGACGGCGTGAAAAGCGCCGGCATCTCTGCGGACGGCCTCTCGCAGAAGTGGTTCACGAAAAACCCCGACGCTGCGTACGAAGACGAGATCGCCGACATGTTGACGGTTATTCGTTCAGCCTGCCGCCTGGCGACGCAGATGGAACAGGCGCCCACCGTTTTCGGATTCTGGCGCGCCCTTTACGGTGCGCAGGCAGAATGGGCGACCGGGACGAGCTTTCCGCCGCTTCTCTGGGGCTTTGGCGTATCGCTGGTTGAACGCGCGCTAATTGAAGCATATTGCAGGGCGAAGCGGGTGCCGTTCTATCAGGCCCTGGCGGCAAACGGGTTTGGTGTAGCGCTGGAGGAGATGCACGCGGAACTCCACAGGCGTCTCCCGGGCGAGTTTCTGCCAGCCTGCCCGTTACGGCACATCGTTGTTCGACACACCGTGGGATTGGCGGATCCGCTCACGGAGAGTGACATCATTCAGGGGGAAGCGCTGAATGATGGGCTGCCGCATTCGTTGGAAGAATGTATTCGCGAGTACGGCATCAGACACCTGAAAATCAAACTCTCGGGAGAATGCGAGGCTGACGTCGCACGTATCGAAAGAATCTTTTCAGTCGTACGCGCATGGGCTCCCGGCAATGTCCGTTTCACCCTCGATGGGAACGAGAATTACCACGCGGTGGAAACCTTTCAGGAGTTCTGGCAGGTCCTGGCGGAGCGTCCCACTCTTCAGGGGTTTCTGCAGAACATGTTGTTTGTCGAACAGCCCCTGCATCGCGATGTCTCGCTTGGTGACACAGTGAAGACCGCTTTTGCAGACTGGAAAGAGCGTCCTTCCATAATCATAGACGAGTCCGACGCGACTTTGGATAGCCTGCCGAGAGCGATTGAATGTGGGTACCGTGGCACGAGCTTCAAGAATTGCAAAGGTGTGTTCAAAGGCATCGCGAACGCCTGTCTTATTCGTTTTCTGAACGAGAAGCGCAAAGGCGTTCCGTTCGTCATCAGCGCCGAGGACCTTTCCAATGTACCGCCCGTGGCGTTGCAGCAAGATCTCGCAAGTCTGTCTGCCCTCGGTATCAGCAACCCGGAACGCAACGGGCACCATTACTTCCGCGGTATGGCAGCCTTCCCGGAGAGTATTCAGAATGCTGTTCTTGATGCACACGGTGATCTCTTTCACCGCCACAAACGCGGGTTTGCGGCGCTCAGAATACGTGACGGGCGCGTCTCGACAGACAGCGTGGTGGAAGCCCCGTACGGTCGAGCCTGTGAGTTCGATCCTGGTTGCTTCACGCCCGCAGATGAATGGCGATTCGATTCGTTGAGCGGTTCATAGCATCGTTCGCAAGGGGCTTTTGCCGTACGAGCACTTGAGCACGACAAGGTCTGGGAAGGCGTGCGGAAACCGGCCATCTGATCAGACGTTCCCGTCAGTTGTGTTTCACCGAAATCGAAAGGTAGCAGCTATGCAGCCGCGAAAAGGAGCTATTCCGAGAGTTTTCGATCCGATGGTGTTTTTTCGGGAGATGTACAAGTCGATCACCCCCTTGTACACGTACTCAGCCACCAATCCGTCAGAACATGCGCGGTGGGAGCGCAGTCTCCGCAGGAAGTTTGTGGAACTGCTCGGAGGGTTTCCTGCCACGAAGGAACCGCTTTCGCCGGAGGTGTCGGAGATTGTGGAGTTCCCCGATTACGTACGCGAGCGTGTCATTTTCAACACGCGGCCGTTCATGTCCGTGCCGGCCTACCTGTTACGTCCGAGAAAGCCAACCAGCGGGAAAATCCCTGCGATTGTGTGTTTGCCCGGGCATGGGCCCGGGAAGAACACCATTGTCGGTTTCGATGACAAGGGGGAACCGCGCCAGGAGATCGGCGGCTACCAGGCGGATTTTGCGATCCAAGCCGTGCGTCACGGGTATGTTGCGCTGGCAATCGAACAACTGGCATTTGGCGAGAGGAATTCACCGGACCCGCGTTGTCGCGGGTGCAATGAACCCTCCATGAACGCGCTCATGCTCGGATTGACGATGATCGGGCTCAGAGTCTGGGATGCCCGGAGAGCGCTGGATTACCTTCTTACGCGCCCGGAAGTAGATCCGGGGCGTATCGGGGTGATGGGTATATCGGGAGGCGGCACCACAACGCTCTATACCGCGGCGGTTGACAGGAGGTTCAAGGCGGCCGTGGTCAGTGGGTACCTTTGCACGTTCCGGGATAGCATAATGGCAATGGATCATTGCTGTGACAACTTCATCCCCCGGATCATCCGTTACGCGGAAATGTACGACCTTGCGGCGTTGGTAGCGCCCCGAGCGCTTTTCGCCGAGAGTGGAACAAAGGACTCCATTTTTCCCGTCGAAGCTGCGCGTTTCGCGTTCCGTAAGGCAAAGCGTGCGTGGGAAGTACTGGGTGCCCCGGACAAAATCGGGCATGAGGTGTTCGACGGTGAGCATCAGTTCTGGGGCAAGGGAGCGTTCGAATTCCTCAAACGAAACCTGTGAAATCCGCGTTTTCACGCGCCTGCTTTGGGTGGAGAAGGTTGTGCGCGCTTCTCCACCCAAAGCAAGCGGCTTACCTGTTTCCCCAAACCTGTCCGGCAATCCGGCTCCGCGCTGACGCGGCCACTTTTTCCGCGAGTTCCGCGCAATCAGGGCCTTCCGCCCGGATTATGTAGATCCGGTTGGTGGGTTCTTCGAACCACGCCAATCCGGCTATGTGGTCCGAGACGCGCCATGCCCGAATTCTCGCGCCCAGGGCCGGTAACCAGTCGTACACGCGCCTGTGTTCACCTTCAAAGCGAAAACCCTTATGGCCGTTCCAGTCAACCGGCTGAAAACGCAGTCGGATCTTTCGCAGCTTCTTATAATGGACGTCGCGAACATACGCATCAAGAGACGAATGCTTCATGACTACCTGGCCCATACCAAGCCGATCTACGACCAGCTGACGCCTCTTCGCCGAAAAACTGAACGAAATGAGGCCTGCTTGCAGGCGCGATACGCCCAGATCAAACTCCCGGGGCACAAAAACCTCGAAATCGAACACTGCCCACGGGGCCGTATCGCCTTCGCAATGGCAACGGATGGAGGTCAGTACTTGCGCCATCTCTTTCGTATTGACGCGGTTTTTTCTGGCGCGGCATTCAGCGATCACAATTCGATGACACGTTGAGCAATGCCAGATCAGCCCCCGCGTGATGGCATCTGCCTCCCAGCCGTACGAACGAATTTCGTACTCAGGTGGCATTGTTTGAACGCCGGGAACGCGGACACCGTCGTCCAGACGCAACTCCTGATTTGACTTCGCTTTTTTTTTCAGCGCTGCGAAGTATCCTGACAGCGTTCTTTCGAGATCAGGTTTCCTCATCCGGCCGGCGCGCTCGTACTTGATTTCCAGGCGCCGGTCCTGTTCGTCATCGAAGGCGAAATACCCGCTTTTTGCCGATCCCGAAACGCTTGTAACATCCCAGTGAGCAGGGATCTGGCAAGTCAATCCGTTCCAGCCGAAAAGCTTCGTCAAGTCCGCGAGTGGTTCAGCGACGTCGCTCATTCCGATCCTGATAGTCCCATTCTTTGTTGAGGCAAGTCCGAAAAGTCGCCGCTCGCGGGCAGCCCACGGATCTCTGTCGCCAGTCCCGCGCGGTCAAAGCGTGATGAGCAGACCGAGGACTCCGCCGTATACCGTGCTGATCCACGGGTTTGACGTGATCGGACACGCACCGGTCGAACAACCCACGAATTTGTAATACGCGAACCCGAGCACGGCACCAACGATGAAACCGAATACGCGTTTCAGCAGTTCCGGATGGGTCATCCGTTCTGCCCCTTGCGGACTCCGGTGCCTTCCACGGCGCGAACAACCCGTTCGAGCCGTTGGCGCACGATTGCCGCAGCTGGTCTCAATTCGTCGTTCCCCGCAGGCTGCATCGCCACTTCGGGATTGATGGCCGCGACTACGACCGCCGCATCCGGCCGTTCATATACGATCACGTTACACGGCAACATTAACCCTATATCGGGTTCCGCTGAGATGACATTGAATGCATGGGGCGGGTTGCAGGCTCCGAGAATCACGTAGGGCAACATGTCCTTCCCAAGTTTCGCTTTCATCGTTGCCTGGACGTCGATTTCCGTGAGAATACCGAACCCTTCCGTCGCGAGTGCTGCCTTCGTGGCAGCAACAGCCTGCACGAAGGAAGTTTTCACCTCGGCCTTGATTGCGTAACTTGTCATCCGGCTCACACCTCTCATTATTCGGGAACATGCAACAGGTCTCTGGTCATGATTACTACCGGTATACCGGCGACGTTTGTTCCGACCCCGGGACCTTACTCCCGCCCGCAGTCTCCTGTGCCCGTCGCAAGTGATTCGCATTCGCTCCAGTGCGCGACGCGATGCCCCAATCCCGCATCCGCCTCCAAAGCGTTATCCGGCTTATGCCCAATTCTTTCGCCGCCGCGGTGCGGTTGTAGTGATGTTTTTCCAGCGCCATACGGATTGCCTGTTCGTCGAGAATGCAGTTTCGAGCAACCGCAAGCTCGGAAGGTTGCACGATTGATGGAGGGAGATGATGCACGTCAATTGTCGCTCCTTGACTGCGTATCATTGCGTACTCCAGCGCGGCCTGTAACTCCCGGACGTTGCCCGGCCATCGGTACGAGCGGAAAAGCCGCAGTACATCGTCGGTGATGCCGGGCACTGCGCCTCCGTGTCGGTCAGCAATTCTCGAAAGAAGCCGGTGTACAAGCAGGGGTATGTCGTCAACCCTTTCCCTGAGCGACGGGACGCGGATCGGGAAGACGTTGAGCCGATAAAACAGATCCTCCCGGAATCTGCCTTCCGAAACCATTTCACTCAAGTTCTTGTTCGTTGCTGAAATGAGTCGTGCATCCGTCCGCCGCGGCTTGTTCTCGCCCACCCGCTCGAACACGCGCTCCTGGAGGACTCTGAGAAGCTTCACCTGTATCACCGGGGGAATTTCTGCAACCTCGTCGAGGAACAACGTGCCGCCGTCCGCAGCTTCGAATCTTCCCACACGGTCGCCCAACGCGCCGGTGAACGCACC
Organism: Candidatus Latescibacterota bacterium; assembly: GCA_022706085.1. Lineage (GTDB taxonomy): Bacteria > Latescibacterota > MWCZ01 > MWCZ01 > MWCZ01 > MWCZ01. Next base: position 9,209 of record JAKJDF010000006.1, read on the forward strand.
TTTGACGTGGCCGAACAGCTCGCTTTCCAGCAACCCTTCCGGCAATGCTGCGCAGTTGACAGTTATCAGCGGTCTGTCCGCGCGATGGCTCAGTTGGTGGATAGCCCTTGCCACGAGCTCTTTGCCGGTACCCGTCTCGCCCTGAATGAGCACGGTGGCGTCGGTACGGGCCACCTCGCGGACAAGCTGAAATACCTGCTGCATAGGTTCGCTTGCGCCGACGACATCTTCAAGACCTCTCGTGCCCTCGAGATGTGCCCTGAGGCGCGAGATCTCCGTTTCATCTCGCAATACGACTACCGCACCGAGAAGTCCCGTCCCGTCGGAAAGCAGTTGCACGCGTGCGATCACCGAGAACGAATCGTTCTCACCAGCCTTGAGCTGAAATCGTTCCGGCGGAGATGGCTTCCTGGAACCGATTGCTCGCTGCACCAGCCGGACCTCTCTGCCGCAACGCTCCGAAAGAATCTCGTCAATGTTCTTGCCAGCACGCGATCTCAAATTGCCGCCAAGCAGCCTGGTCGCGGCGGTATTCATGTGAAAAATCTGGCCATCCTTCGTGACTGCCACGATGCCATCTTCGAGCGCCTCGAAAACCTGTTCCAGGTTCCGGCGTTTCGCCATGCACGTTTCCAAGGCATTGCTGATCGGCAACACGTCGTTCGGATTCTGCAAACCAGATCTCCAACGATGAGTTCTGTATTCACCGCTTCGCGGGGCCGCCAAAGGACGCAACAACCTCCAGAGGGGAGGTCGTGGCGGGCACGTGTACAAACTCGCGGTCAAAATCCTCCCATTGCGCGCCATTCACGCGAACAGAACGTATGGGCTTCGCTTCCGCATGGCGGAAACGGATACGGATGTTCGACGGCGGTGTGCGCGTTGGAGGCGTTATCCTTGCGGCGATTGCTCTCCCGGTGTCGCTCACTTCGTATGATACGCCGGTTTCTCCGAAGTAAGTACGGGCACGGTCGATCGAAACACGGTTACCGGGTCTGAACCAGTAACGCGGGAGCGCGTAGCCAAAATAAAGGGTTTCCGCCTCTTCGTAAACAAACATGAGACGAAGCCAGTATGCGCTTTGTGCCTCGTCAGAGGTTTTGAAATGGTCGCCTGCCCAATCACCGAGATGGGGCAACGGATGCTCGGTAATCATCCTTGTGTCGGCGTGGAATCCCGCGGCGAATGCATTGAAGTATGCCCTGAGGTAATGTTTGATCTCATTTCGAAAGAGATAGGGTAGCGGGCTGCACAACAGATTGGGCTGCTGGCTGAATCCACCGCGGCTGAACCAGTACCGTTCACGATCCGGCAGGCTTGCTCCGCTGTAACCAAACTGTTCCGACAGGTAGAGATTGTCCTCGTAATCCTTCATCACCCATGTGCCCATCTGAGACTCGGGAGGAATAAGTTTGCACCGCAGTAGATGAATTGCGCCTTCGAGAGTCTCCCGGATCCAGCCGTACGAGCGACCACGCAGATGTTGGTGCGAAGGGAAATGGGGAACTGCGGTACCATCCTGCAACCGGACCACGGCGGATCGTTGCAGCGAGGCGGTGAAACCTCTGACGAGGTCGTTTTTGAAAAGAGCTGCTTCGTGAAGGAGTCGGTCACTCTCCGGATGGTGTATGTCGGTCAATGCCTGTACGGCCCTGTCCATGCCCCACCACGTGTAGGCGTTGGTGGATAACCAGTACCAGTAATCCTGGATGTCCTCGAGGACGCCTGCGGGCAGGAAACCGTACTCAATAACGGGTTTGCCTTCAGCATCCAACTGCTTTGTTCGCTCGCGTTGTTCCATGATCCAGTCGCATGCTTCCACAATGTTGCCCGCCACACGGTGGAGCCAGTCGCGATCTCGTGTGAGGAAGTAGTGCTCCGCAAGCCCCCAGAGAGCCCATCCGTGATTCTGGTTGTAGTTCCCGTGTTCGCTGCCTCCGGCCCCGTACAACACACCGCGATGCGACGTGAAATCGCCCGGGAGAGGAACCGTTCCCTGAAAATGGAGGAACAGCTCGTACCCGTTGGCAGCTTCCTGAGAGTAGCCGCGTCGGTCAAGATCGGATAGCTGCATGACCGACTCGTTCGTGTACGCCCCGTACCGGAAGGAGCCGACACGCGCAATATCGAGTTCGCGCCCTCCGGAAACGGGGGAAGCGGTGTGACGCTCGTGATTGATCAGAAGGTGTGCGGTGTGTGCCCTGTAAAAGTCATTGATGAGGGGCTCAGGTGTCACAATCCGCGTTCCAGCAGCGATTCTCCGTTCCCAGTAGTCGATAACCCCCTGCAACGCGCGCTGCGGCTGGATCGCTTCCAGCAGACCGAGTTCCTCCTCATTCAGTCCGAAAAATGGAAGCTTGAACGCGATAGTAGTGGATTCCGAAGGCCGCAGATGCACCGAATAGTGGACCCCGTCTGTCGTTCCGGAAAGCCTGCCCTTCCGGGGCGTGATCACACCCCGGAGTTTCCCGTGCTGATTTCTCACGTGGCCATGGCGATCAAGCTGCAATTTTACCGGCGCGTGACCCGCTTCGACCCGGAAACTGAGGGTACCGTTCTTTTCCACGTTCGAGGTGTTGTGGACCTTCACGAGTACGATAGCAACAACCGGGTCATCTCCGCGTATTGGTTTGTCGTCCAGCGACCGATCGAGGAGAGTGGCGAATGCCGTCTGCTCATACCGCAGTCCGTCGGTTTCCCATGACGTCGTCATCGCCGGTAGGTAACCGCGCAACGGCAGGCGCTGCGTAGGCGGTTCTGCAGGGAAACCAAAGGACCACCTCACGGTGTTCGGTTCCTCTTTGACCCGCTCCGTTTCACGCCCCGGCATCTTTTCAAACCACTGCCTTTCGTGAGAACGGAACACATCTCCATTCGGTTCGACACCGAAACGCTGCCTGCGCCCCTCAACACCCAACACGAAGTAGAAGGACCTTTTCGCCGGCATATCCTGCCACGCGCGCGCCAGTGTTTGCTCGGGCATCTCGAACACACGACCGTAATATGTCTTACTTTCTGGCCGCATGCGCCGGAATTGCCGCAACGTTGCTTTGTGCCGCGTGTCGGAGACCAGAACGCCAAAATCCTTGAGATAAATCGGCCCCTGGTCAAGGTCGTTGGGTGCGAACGAAAAGCTCGTTTCGCCTGTGCGAACCGTAACTATCGTGCGGTCGCGGGTGGTGAGGACTTCGTTTCTGGTGGTCCATACACAGAAACGGACCAGTTCAGAACCAGTTCTGGGTTTTCTCAAAACTGCGGCACAATTCTCGCCGGCTGCGTCAACGGACTTCTGCGGGCGTTTCCTGCTGGCGAGGTGTCCGTTGTACACCTCGACACCCCATGCGCTCTCTTTTTCTGTTGACTCCGCGGGCGTTTCACGTTCTATGACGATGTCCCTGTGGAACCACGTTGAATCGGTGTAGGCCTCCCAGGAACTTACTGCGGGCATATTCGTGTCGGAAACGAGGCGAATACGCAGCGTGTGCCTGAATAGAGCCGCGAAATCCCTTATTCCCGCAAATTCGCGCACATTGAGCGGGTTGAACGTGAAAACCCATCGTTTCTCGGCAACTGTGAGAACCGTGTCCGCAGGCTGCCATCGTCCGTTGAACCAGTCGTCCTCGGCCATCCACCCGGGAAATCCTCCTCCCGTCACCTGCCCCTTCGGTACGCGTTTTTCCGGCCACTGGCCCTTCCAGTACTCGAGTCGGACGTCTTCTGCGGAGGGACAATCATCCCGCCAATGCACGACAACGCGTTCGATGTCCCGCGCTTCGCACCATTGCAGCCCGCTGTCAAATCCTGGTTCCCAGGCCGTCCGTTCGGCGAACGGAGCCATGTCGGTCGGGGTACCCTCCGCCAAAAAGTGCACGCGTTTTCCCTCCCTGTGCGGTATCCGCTACAGCGTGTCCCGTCGGTCGGCCCGGTTTCGAAGCCTTTCCGCGGCTACCATTTCCAGTCGCTTGATGGTTCTCAGCACTACAAACGCGGCCAGTGTTCCGAGAATCGCGGTAGGATAGGACCCTGCTCCCCAGGCGATGCCGAGTCCACCCATCACCCAGATGGTCGCTGCCGAGGTGAGACCCTTGATTCGGTTTGCATCGAGAAAAATCGTTCCCGCACCAAGGAAACCGATTCCCTGCGCTACTCCGGCGATCACCCGTGTGGGATCGCCGGTCCCCTTCGCGACGATATCTTGGGACAAGAGGGTGAAGATGGCTGCGCCAAGGGCGACCATGATGTTCGTTCTCAGTCCTGCCGGATGTCCGCCGATTTCGCGTTCCCATCCTATGACACTGCTCGCAAGCACAGCAAGAGTCAGTCGCGCCGCAGGCTCACTCAGCGACGATAGGAAACCCCAGACGGTGTCCACGTTGTCAAACCTTCCATGGATTCAGCGTCTGACTCCTCAAAGAGTCAGGTGGAAGTTCCCGTAATACCAGTTGGGCCGCGGCGCCAACCCACAAAGCCCATTGAAGTTCATGCCACCGAGTTACCGTGTGCGGCGAGAATGCTCCGAATTGCTTGCTCATCGCGTCTGATCTGAGCCAGAAGTGCGTCCGTATTCGGGAAACGGTGGTCCGCCCGGACGCGTTCCACGAACCGAACCTGCAGCTCCTGCCCGTAAAGATCAGCATTCGTGTCCAGAAGTGCGATCTCCACAACCGGGTCCGTCTCCCCGAAGGTCGGCCGAGTGCCTATGTACCCCATTCCTCTGAACGTGGACCCGCCGCAGGACGCGAAAACGGCGTAGATCCCGTCGCCGGGGAGCAACTTGAAGGGATCCTCGATCAAAAGATTGGCCGTGGGATAGCCCAGGGAACGGCCGCGTTCCCGACCGTGAACCACTTTCCCGGAGACCAGATACAGCGCGCCGAGGAGGCGGTTCGCGGGAGCTATGCTCCCGGTGCGTATCAGGCCTCTGATTCGCGTGCTGGATACGACCCGCCCATCTGACGAGACGGGAGCAGGCGAAAGAACCTCCACTCCAAGAGGAGCGGCGCATGCCGTGATTGCGTCCCGACCGGTGCACTGGTCCTTCCCGAAAGCCTGGTCATGCCCCACGAGCAACAGCCGTGCGCCAAGTTTCTCCACAAGGATGCCTTCGATGAAATCCCGCGCCGAAAGCGCCGCAAGCTCTGCCGAAAAGGGGAGCACTATTACGCCGTCTAGGCACGTCTCCTGCAAAAGAGCGCGCTTTTCCGCCGTTGTTGTCAGAAGAAAAGGCTTCGTTTCGCGGCGGAAGTAAATCCGGTGGTGCGGTTCGAACGTTACCAGAATCGAATCAAGACCGCGTTCGCGCGCGGATGCGCACAACTGCGCGATCATAGCCCGATGACCAGAGTGAACACCGTCGTACGACCCGACGGTGATCGCCGTGTTGGCCATCTGGGGAATATCCACGTAGGACTGGATGCAAGAAAAACGCATGACACAAAAATACTCCGGGCTGCCGCGGCGGGACAATGATCAAGGTCGCCGGCTGCGCGCCAGACGACGGTCGGCGTTACCTTATCATTTCATTCAGCCCACTCTCCTGCTTTGGCAAAATCCGGCGCGTTCCCGATTGCGTTCGGCGGATAGGTAAGTGGTTCGTTTCGGTGGGCGATTCACAAAAACCGTCACGGATCAGGTGGTTACCACACATCGCGCGAGTCCGGTGTTGTGCGGCATGACTGAGGTGGAAGGAATGTCTGGATCCCGCAACAGCGCCCACGGGAAAACAATCGTTGTGATCGGTTTCCCCGCGTGCGATACGAAATATATGCCGGACGGGAGCACCGTGGATTCGCTCGGCGGGGTCCTCTTCACGGCGGTTCCTCTTGCGGTTCTCTCCCGGAGACGCGGCCATCGTATCGTTCCCGTTTCCAATTTCGGGTTCGACAGCGCCACAGAAGGGGAAAACGCACTCCGGGCAGCCGGTTGCGAACTTGAACATGTCCGCGTGGTTCAGGCGCAAACCCAGCATTCCTTCATCACGTTCACCAGTGATAATGAGCGTTGGGAGCGGGTAACGGGCAGACTCCCCGCGCTCGGAAAAGCAGACCTCCATTGTGTTCGCGAAGCGGACTGCGTAGTCGTGAATTTCATCACAGGGGCGGAAATGGAGTATGACACATTCCGTTGGATCGCCGAGGAATGCCGGGGCCCGATCATCATGGATTACCACACGCTTGCGCTGCATACCAATCCGGATGGCCGCAGAGAACCTCGCAGACGGACGGACTGGGCCGCGTGGTTTCAGCACGGAACGGTAGTCCAGATGAATGAGTCTGAAGCGGGAGCACTCGCCGGGCACGCCCTCGAAGACGCCAGAACATGTGTCGCATTCTGCCGCGATCTTCTGCCCTTGGGGCCGGACGCGGTAGTGATTACCCGTGCGGAAAAGGGGGCGGTGGGCGCTGAACGCGTGGTGAGACACGGGCGAGAGGCTCGCATGACGTACGAAGTACCCGCGCCGAATGTCTCGCGGATAGTTGACACCGTCGGGTGTGGTGATGTCTTTCTTGCCGGACTGGCGCTAGGATGGATTCAGTGGCATGCGCTTGAACCAGCGATGAGGTTCGCGGCAGGTGTGGCCGCACTTCACGTCGAGTACGAAGGGTTAACCGGAGCGGAACGACTGGAATCCGTCTGGGAAGCCGTTGAGGGTTCCTGATGGTTGGAAAGCTGCAGACACACGCGGACCGTACCCGCCTGGGAGCCGGCCGTATTGCCTTGCTCTTCCTGTGTGCAACGATTTTCGTCGCAACGGGTGCACCCGCTCTGGTTCCGGCCCAGGGGCGTGCCGCAGGGAACTGGGAGGTCACCCGGTTCGGAGGCGGCCTCGTCATTGAACACAGGCCGCACATGCGCGCGTCCGCGGAGCGCGCGGCGGCTATCGTCCAGATGGCGAGAACACGTTTCTACGCCCTTGCGGACACGTCGTTCCCGTTTGAAATCCACGTGCTTCTCGCATCTTCCGCCGCGGAATTCGCCGGGCTGACGCGGGGGCTCGTTCCGGACTGGGGAGCTGCCGCAGCGGTTCCCGGCGAAGGGCTGGTGATCATTTCCGGGCTCTCGGAAGAAAAACCCATGGCGGAAGCGGCCTGTCATGAGGTCGCGCATCTTGCGTTGCATGCTCTTTCCCGGGGCCCCGTTCCGCGGTGGTTCGACGAAGGGATTGCCATGCGGCTTTCCGACGAGTGGAGTATCGCGTACAGCGTTCGTCTGGCGAGGTCGGCGCTGGCGAACCGATTGTTGCCGTTGCATTCCGTAGAACGTGTGCTTTCCTTCGAACGGGATCAGGCCGCGCTTGCCTACGCCGTAAGTTTCGCGGCGGTTCGGTGGTTTGAGAAACGCCACGGCGAAAGGGCGCTGGCGTTGCTGCTTCAGTCTCTTGCCTCACACCCTTTTGATGAGGCGTTTGAACGAGTGACGGGTTCGGACAGTGCGTCGTTTGAACGCGAATGGCTACGATCGGCGCGGCATTCGTACGCACTTGTCGGATTGGCTGATGATATGTGGATCTGGTCGATTCTCATCCCTGGGCTGTTCTTCCTTGCCCTTGGAGTACGATGGTGGCGCAACCGGCGCACATTGGCGCGCTGGAAAAGGGAAGACCGGGACAGTGCGAGTTCCGACGAACCTCTCGATGAGCATGTCAACGAAACGTATTGAAGGCCTGGTGGCGAGGTATCTCGTGACCCGGATAAAGGCGGCGCCGCCGGCAAACGTCGAAAAATGGGCGAGCAGGATCTCCAATGCCGGATGGCACGTGTTCTCGAGGCAACGCCGAGTGGCATGTGCCAATGTGGCGCGAGCGTTTCCCGAAATTGACGGGAAAGCCGCCATCGGAATCGCCCGCGCGTCGTTCCGGCACGCCGCGGTGGCCTTGGTTGACTCGATACGGATGCCTGAACGGCAACCGGATTTCGTATGGACTTCTCCGGACGTTCTGGGACCGATCCTCGAGAAGAAACTTCCCGCGATCGTCATTTCCGGCCATATCGGAAACTGGGAGGCGGCTGGAGCGGCGATTGCAACGAGAGGAGGCAAACTCCACCTTATTGTCGCGACACCAACGAACCCCGGGGTTGCCGTCCTCGTGCATCGCCTTCGGGCAGGCTGGGGCGTCATCCCGCACGCGCGGGAAAAGTCGCTTTTTCCGATCGCTCGCGCCCTCAGGTGCGGTGAACTCGTCGGAACTGCGGTGGATCAGTGGCCCGCCCGGCATGCGGTCTCCGCAACATTTCTGGACCGACCAACCCCGTTTGCGTCCGGCCTGTTCGAATACGCCATGCGCACGGGTGTGCCGATGGTTGCCGTATGGGCGATACGGACGAATCAGAACACCGCGACGCCGGAATACACTGTGACGACTGAACTGGTGTGGGACGGTGAGGAACCGGTGCACAGCGCGGGTGATCTCGTCAGACGCTGGGTACGCATGCTGGAGAGCATCATCCGGCGCCACCCCGACCAGTACCTCTGGATGCACGACAGATGGAAAATCCGATGCGAAGCGCGATGACACCGACCCTGGGTCTCACCGGGGGAACCGGGACGGGGAAAAGCACGTTGGCGAAGTTCCTCGGGAGGCGTGGTGCACGCTTGATAGATGCTGACAAAGTCGGCCACGTTGTTCTTGACACGAACACGAAGGTCCGTTCGGCTCTGGAGGATGCGTTTGGAACGAGCATTTTTGGCGAAAACGGGACGATCGACCGAAAGAAACTCGGTGATTTGGTGTTCGGAGACGCGGCGGCACTCGCCCGATTGAACGCCATTGTTCATCCGCCCCTGCTGGAACAACTGCGCGAAGAACTCAACCGTGCGCGCCTCGACGCTGCGCTGCCCCTTGTCGTGGTTGACGCGGCACTGATCGCGGAATGGGGCATCATGGATTGGTTTGACGCGCTGGTTGTCGTCACCGCGCCGCGATGCATCGTGGAAGCGCGTCTTGCGGCAAAAGGCCTGGGCCCGGAAGCGATAGCCCGGAGAATCAGTTCACAGTTGCCCGACGAAGAGCGCATCAAGAACGCGGCGATGGTCGTGCAGAATGACGGGGACCTCGTCCGTCTGGAAGAGGTTGCAGGCCAGATCTGGGATTTGTTTGCACGACCCGTTCCGCCCGTCCAAGCAAGTGCCAGCGGTGGAACCGACGCAACTCAGAACTGAGTTGCTGCCGCTACTGCACGTCTCCAGCCGTTCCGCAATGCCTGCCTCTGTTCCTCTCCCATGGCCGGTTCGAACACGCGGTCGAGCCGTGCGATCTCCTGGGCTTGTTGCGCGTTGCTCCACACCCCTGCGCCTATCCCGGCGAGAAGGGCCGCTCCCAGCACCGTCGTTTCCTGCATCACGGGCCGAACCACGGGAACGCCGGCGATGTCGGCCTGAAATTGCATGAGGAAGTTGTTCTGGGTGGCTTTGCCGTCCACAAAAAGCTCTGGAATCCGAATGCCGCTGTCCTCAGCCAATGCATCCAGAACGTCCGCCGTCTGGTAGGCAATCGACTCGAGAGTTGCCCGGATGATGTGGTGGCGTGCGGTTCCGCGGGTAATGCCGAACATCGCTCCTCGAACGGAAGCGTTCCAGTAGGGGGCACCGAGGCCGTTGAACGCCGGTACAACGTATACCCCGAGTGTATCGCTGACCTGTTCTGCGTACGCTTCCGATTCAGCGGAAGAGGTGATTACCTGAAGGCCGTCGCGAAGCCATTGAACAGCGGACCCCGCATTGAAGACAGCGCCCTCGAGAGCATAGGCCGGGCCACCCGTTTCGTCTATGGCGAGTGTCGCGAGGAGACCATGTGCAGACACCTTCGGCTCAGCCCCCGTGTGCTGAAGGAGGAAGCAACCCGTGCCATATGTCGTTTTGGTCTGCCCGGGCTGGTAGGCGAACTGGCCGAACAACGATGCTTGCTGATCACCGGCAACGCCGCTGATCGTGACCGGTTTGGGGAGCACGTCCGGGCAGTTTGTTTTGCCGTACATCACGGACGAGTACTTGACCTGCGGCATGAGGGAACGCGGAATCCTCAAGTGGGCGAGAAGTTTCTGATTCCAAGTCTTCGCGCGAATGTCGAAAAGAAGTGTTCGTGATGCGTTCGTGTAGTCTGTAGCGTGGATATGCCCGCCGCTGAGTTTCCAGAGGAGCCAGGAATCGACCGTTCCAAAGGCCAGTTGCCCCTTCTCCGCCGCTTCCTGAGCACCCTCGACGTTGTCCAGCAACCATCGGATTTTGGTTGCACTGAAGTACGGGTCAATGAAAAGCCCTGTAGCGTTATGGATTTCCTCTTCCCACCCCTCGGCGCGAAGTCTATCGCAGATCTCGGATGTTCGCCGACACTGCCAGACAATTGCCCGGTGAATTGGTTTGCCGGTCCTCCTGTCCCAGATAATGGTCGTTTCGCGCTGGTTTGCGATTCCCACGGCCCTGATCTCTGCCGGTGAGATGTTCGACGAGGCCAGCGCTTGTTTGGTCGCTTCCGTAACAGTGGACCAGATTTCCTCCGGGTCGTGTTCCACCCATCCGGGTTGGGGGTAGTACTGGGGAAGCTCGGCGCATCCTTGTCCCAGAAGTGCGCCTGAGACGTCGAAAATAATCGCGCGTGAGCTTGTTGTTCCCTGATCAATCGCAAGAACCATGCTTTTATCTCCCCATGCGGGACTCGCGGGTCAATGAGCTGTTTCAGTCAGACAAAAAGGCGAACGCGGAAACCAGTGCGGAAGTGGAGGCAGAAAAAGGGAAAAGGTTCCAGCCTCATCCCGAGTCTTCGTGGTGAGGCATGCTCCCACACCGCACGAGGCAACACATCACTCAATTATACGGGCTTGGGGTGGGTTTTCACAACGTGCACTCGCGTGTCTGACATCGAAGAAGGAGTATTCCGTCCACGTCGGCCAGCACGTATATTCGTTCAGGTAGCTTTGAACCCGTTTGCCCTTTTGCGCTGTATGGTGGGGCACATATCCCTTCTCTGGCTTTCGAGGAACCTACCCCTCGCGTTGATGCTCTGCTGGGCCATCCCTCCAGCATAACCGAAACGGCCTCCGTATGATCCACTTTCCTCAAGAGCGCGCCATCGTCGCGCGGCAGATTGCAAACAGGCTCGCGGAACTTCTTGCGTTCCAGTACTCTTCCATCCAACCTGTCCCTGAATGGGAATATGTCGACGTCGGTACACGGCAGGACGTTGCCCCTGTTCCGCACGCCGGTTGGCAACCCTACGAGCTAGGTTCGTGGTGGGGTGGACAGGACGTTACGTGCTGGTTTCGCGCCCGTGTTGCAACACCCGAACCCAAGGCCGGCGAAAGCGCTGTCTGTCTTCTCAACCCCGGCGGTGAGTCTCTCGTCCTCGTCAACGGAGAACCTCTGCAGGGCCTGGATGCGAACAGGCAGGAAGTCGTGCTGCCACGCCGATTCTGGGGCAAGAACGTGGAACTGGTTCTCCAGTCGTATTCGTCCCCGTCAAATTCGAATACCGGGCGACGGCGGTTCTCCGTTGCCGCGATAGCACTCCGCGACGAGTTGATAAGAAGCTTCTACTGGGATCTGAAGGTTGCCTTCGACGCTTCCAACGCCCTTGACAACGAATCGCTTACCAGCAGACGCATCCTCGAGCATGTGGAAAAGTGCGTGAAGGCTGTAGATCTGAGCAGCGCCGGTGACCAGCGGGCGTTCCGCAGCCACATTGCGTCGATCAGGAAAGTCTTCGCCGAGGGGATGAAGGAATTTGCGCCGTCCGTCGGTATGGGAAATGTGGTCCTTGCCGGGCAATCCCACATTGATGTGGCATGGACGTGGCCTCTCAGGGAAACGCGGCGGAAAGTTGCGCGAACGTTTTCCACCGTGCTGAATTACATGGACCAGTATCCCGATTATGTCTATTTCCAGAGCCAGCCGCAGGTGTACGAGTGGGTCAAAGCCCATTACCCTTCTCTCTGGGCGCGTATCAAAGAACAGGTGCGCAGCGGCAGGTGGGAACCCACAGGGGCATCGTGGGTTGAGCAGGACACGAATATCCCGAGTGGCGAATCCCACGTGCGGCAGTTCCTTTACGGCAATCGCTTCTTCCGACGGGAGTTTGGTGTACACACTCGCGTTTTCTGGTTGCCGGATTGTTTCGGTTTCTCGTTTGCCTTGCCGCAGATATTGCGCAAGGCGGGTGTCGAAGCATTTGCAACAACGAAATTGGCGTCGAACGAGTTCAACGAATTCCCGTACAGCCTGTTCCGGTGGCGTGGACTGGACGGGTCGGAAGTCCTTGCGTACCAGATGCCGTGGGAGTGGAACGTCACCCCCGCCAATCTCCTTGCGCATTGGAACCGCTTCAAGCAGAAAACGGCGACCGACGAAATTCCCATGACCTTTGGAATCGGTGATGGCGGCGGTGGTCCCACGGCGGAAATGCTCGAAAATGCAAAACGCCTTGCAGACGTTCGCGGGTTTCCGAAGGCACGCGCCGGCAGGTTCCAGGACCACTTCGATCGGCTGGCGAAATCCGTAAATCGCGAAGATCTTCCTGTGTATGCGGACGAACTGTATTACGAAAAGCACCGAGGTTGCCAGACTACGCAGAGCCGTACGAAGCGAAATAACCGCAAAAGTGAACTGGCTTTGCGTGAAGTGGAGTTTCTGTCTTCCTGTGAACGGATCGCGGGCGGCGAATATCCACAGGAGACGATCGCCGACGCGTGGAAAACCGTCCTTTTGAACCAATTCCATGACATATTGCCCGGCTCTTCCATCGCCGAAGTATATGAAGACGCGGAAAAAGACTATGCGAAGGTGCGAGAAACCCTCTTGGGCGTCAAAGACCACTTATTGCGGAGCCTTGCTCGCCGCATAGACACGCGCGGAGAAGGTGATGCGCTGATAGTGTGGAATTCGCTCGGATGGAAGAGGGACGATGTTGCCACCACCCCGATTCCCTCCGCCGATCCATCGGGATGGAGCGTGCTGGCCCCCGACGGGCACGAAGTTGCCACCCAACCGGTGATTCTTGACTCCGGGGCGGCGGGCTTGCTTTTCGAAACACCGGATCTCCCGCCGATGGGTTACTCCGTTTTCCGCCTCGTCAAACGGGCTCCCAGGTTCCGGGGGAATTTGATCGCCCGGAGACGCCATCTGGAAAACCAGTTTTTCGGAATAGCCCTCTCAAAAACGGGGTCCATCTCGCGCATATTCGACAAGCTCAACAATCGAGAAGTCGTTCCGGACGGTTGTTCAGCGAACAGACTGGTGCTGTTCGAGGATTACCCGGCCAGCGCCGACGCATGGGACATCGATTTCAACTTCGAGGAGAACTTTCAGGAAATCGCGGACACAGAGTCCGTAACGGTGACAGAACGGGGACCCGTTCGCGCCACTGTTCGAGTCGCAAAAAGGACGAAAAACTCGAGGATCGTACAGGACATTTCAATTTGGGCTTCTCTGCCACGCATCGATTTCATGACGAAGGTCGAGTGGTATGAGAAACACAAATTGCTTAAGGCCTCTTTTCCTGTGAACGTCCTTTCCCGCGCTGCCACTTATGAGATTCAGTTCGGAGCCATCGAACGCCCGACACACCGTTCGGGCCCCGTCGAAAGGGCGCGTTTTGAGGTCCCGGGGCACAGGTGGATTGATCTCTCGGAACCGGACTACGGCGTCAGCCTGATGAACGATTGCAAATACGGGTTCGACGTCCGCGGGAACAACATGCGGATAAGCCTCCTTCGAGGATCTGTCTCGCCAGACCCGCATGCGGACGAAGGTGAGCACCAGTTCCTCTACAGCCTGTATCCTCATCGCGGAGACTGGCGTTCCGCCCTGACGACGCGACGAGCGTACGAGTTGAATGCACCCGTCACATGTTGGATAGAGAAGGCCCACGGCGGCGCTCACCCACCTCGCTGGTCATTTGTTTCCGTGGACTCGCCTAACGTAGTTATCGACACCGTGAAAAAAGCGGAGGACTCGGACGCGACCATCATTCGTCTTTACGAGGCACACGGTGCCCAGGGTGCAGCCGCGCTGCAATTCGGCAGGGTACCCCTGAATGTGACGGAATGCGACCTGATGGAAGAACACGACGTGGATATTCCCGTCAAGGATTCGAGCGTTCAACTGATGATGAAACCTTGGGAAATCAAGACACTGAAGGCCACATTTTCCAACGGCTGACCGTTTCCACGACAACCTGACAACACCCTCGTTCTGAAAGGACCTGAAAGCATGCCCCATTTCCCCGCGGAAAGGACGATTCTCGTTCGTCAAATCAGCAACCGCCTCAACGAGCTTTTTGCAGCGCTGTATCGTAATCGCACTCCGATTACCGGATGGCAGACCTACGTAGCTGGTCCGGGGCAATATCCCGCCCCTATTCCTGTGGACGGGTGGGTACCGTACGAATTGGGTGACGACTGGGGAGGGTACGACGTTACCCAGTGGTTCAAAGCACGTTTCCAAATCCCACGCGAAATGGCAGGCAGATCGGTTGCGGCGATCCTCAATCCCGGGTGGGAAGCGCTGTGCTACCTGAATGGCGCACCGGCTCAGGGGCTGGACAGGAACAGGTCGGAGGTGGTGTTGACAACGTGTGCCACAGGTGGGGAGGAGTTCGAAATCGTCATCGAAGCCTCCGCGACACCGAACCAGTACGACGACCAACCAATTCATCAATTCACGTCTGCGGAGATCGCGGAGCGTGATGAACTCGTGTGGTCCTTCTACTGGGACCTGAAGGTCGCAAATGATGTGGTGGCGGTTCTCCCGCCAGACTCGCAGCCACGAATGAGGTTGCAGGACCTCGTAGACTGGGCCGTAAAGCTCGTCGATCTCAACAACAAGGACGACGTCGAATCATTCCGGGCAAACATTGCCGACGCGCAAAAGAGATTCCGCGCAAGGCTCAAGGATTTCCGTCGTTGCCCGGGAGACGGGAAAATCACCTATGTCGGCCATTCCCACATCGATACCGCATGGTTGTGGCCACTTCGCGAGACGCGCCGCAAGTGCGCCCGTACATTTTCCAGCGCGCTGCGGTACATGGATCGTTACCCTCAATACGTGTTCTCACAGGGACAACCACAGCTGTATGAGTTCATCAAGGAGAACTACCCAACCATATGGGAGGGGATCAAACAGCGTGTGAAAGAAGGCCGCTGGGAAGCCACAGGCGGCGGATGGGTCGAACAGGATTCAAACGTGGCGGGTGCGGAAGCCCTGGTTCGCCAGTATCTGTACGGCCGGCGGTTCTTCATCCGGGAATTCGGTGTTCAGCCCCGTCTCGTATGGCTTCCAGATGCGTTCGGTTTCCCGATTACTCTGCCGCAGATCATCGCCAAATGCCAGTTGACGGCCTTCGCAACGACCAAGATCAACTGGAGCCAGTACAACCAGTTTCCTTACAGCCACTTCCTGTGGCGGGGTCTTGACGGAACCGAAATTCTCGCCTTCATGCCCCCCGGGAGTTACAACAGCAACCCGACTCCGGCGAATGCGGTGAACGACTGGAGAAGCGTCAAGCAGAAGGACATCGTTGACGAACTGTCTATCACCTTCGGCCACGGTGACGGAGGGGGCGGCGTTACCGTCGAAATGTTCGAGAATGTTCTCAGAATGAAGGATGTCACCGGTGTTCCGGAATGTGTTTTCGGCACTCTTGAGGGATATGTCGAACGGCTTCACAAATCCGTGGACAAGGATAAGCTTCCGGTGTACAGCGACGAGCTGTACTTGGAACTGCACCGTGCCTGCCAGACGACCCAGGCGCGAACAAAGCGGAACAATCGGAAGGGAGAATTACTCTTCCGGGATACGGAGTTTCTTTCGAGTGTCGCCATGCTCGCGGGCGCTGAATACCCCCAGCAGGAGATCTACGAGCAATGGAAACCGTTCCTCACGAATCAGTTTCACGACATTCTGCCGGGGTCTTCGGTGAACGAAGTCTACAGTCAGGCCGACAAGGATTACGCGTCCATTCTCGGCAAACTGAACGGTTTGAGGGAACAGGCGCTCGCGACGATAAGCCACGGCATCGATACGGCGGGCGCGGGGACACCGGTAGTCATTTACAACACCCTCGGCTGGGATAGAGACGACGTTGCCAGTATCGTGGCACCTGGTGATGCTGCCGTCGGCATTCTCGATGAGAACGGGAACCCCGTCGTCAGCCAGGTTGTAACCGAAAGAGACGGCCAGAAACGGCTGTTGTTTGAGGTGTCCGGCGTTCCGTCGATGGGTCACTCCGTTTATCGGATGGTTGAGAACGTGCGAGAACAGAAATCCAGGCTGAAAGTCTCGGAATCACGTTTGGAGAACGATTTCTTCATCATTCAGCTTTCCAAGACGGGGACGCTGAGTCGCCTGTACGACAAACGGAACAAGCGAGACGTACTCCCGAAAGGGGCACGCGCAAACGAACTGCAACTGTTCGATGATCGGCCATTCGCACACGACGCCTGGGACATAGATTTCGATATAGACAAGAACCGGTGGCCAATGGACGACGTCGTCTCCGTGCGCGTGACGGAGACGGGGCCGGTCAGAGCAACTGTCCGCATCGTCAAGAAGACCGAGAAGTCGACGTTAACACAGGATATTTCTATTTGGAGGAGTATCCCGAGGATTGACTTTGCGACTTCAGTCGAGTGGTGGGAAAAGCGGCGCCTTCTCAAAGCTGCGTTCCCGGTCGACGTGTTGTCGCGTACGGCGACGTACGAGGTGCAGTTTGGGGCCATAGAACGGCCCACCCATTTCTCGACTTCTTACGACCGCGCGAAATTCGAGGTTCCGGGGCACCGCTGGGTGGATCTTTCTGAGGCGGGATATGGCGTAAGCCTTCTAAACGACTGCAAATACGGCTTTGATATCCACGAGAATGTCATGCGGATCAGCCTTTTGCGGTCGGCGATACGCCCTGATCCGAAGGCGGATGAAGGACACCATGAGTTTACCTACAGTTTGTATCCGCATGCCGGTTCGTGGCGAGAAGCGAATACCGTGCACCTGGCGTACGAACTGAATGTGCCGCTTATCGCGCGCGTGGTTTCACCAAACAAGGGCGCAAAACCGGCGAAACAAAGTTTTGTGCGCGTAGACCGGGACAGCGTGGTGATAGACACGGTGAAAAAGGCCGAAGACTCGGACGCGGTGATCATACGTTGTTATGAGGCACACGGTGTCCGGGGGCCTGTCACCATGTCCTTCGCGAATCCGCCGCAACAGGTCAGCGAATGTGATCTGATGGAAGAAAATGACGTTCCGGTAAGGATCTCCGGTTCGTCGTTTGAGTTCCCCATAAAGCCATGGGAAATCCGCTCGTTCAAAGTGGTGTTCTGACCGGGCGAGCCAGTAACGGAGGGGAGCGCCGCTGGTGTCTCCCCTCTATCAACCCTTTTCGAATGCAGTGCACAAGCCCGTAGAAACGAGCGGAGAGCCTGTGGAAGCCAGCGCGATATTAATCGCGCATCTGAAGATCGAAGCGTCGTGCGCTTGTTGACTGGCTAAGCCGGCCCCGATACCTTGAATCATTCAATCTCGGAGAATGCTTCCAGTAACTCCACCAGTGGAACCGCTTTGAACCCAGCTCGTGGGCGGTGCCATTCGCGAGATGAAGTGAAAACGCCGGAGAGAGACATGGATAGCACGCTGATGCTTATCAAACCCGACGCGATGCAGAAAGGGGCCTTGGGTGAGATCCTCTCTGCAGTGCAGAAGGCGGGCTTCACGGTGCGCAATCTCAAGATTCTCCGCCTCAGGGCTGCGGAAGCGAAGGAGTTCTATTCGGAGCACCGCGAACGCCCGTTTTTCAGCGACCTGGTGGAGTTCATGACGAGCGGCGAAATAGCCGCCATCGCTTTGGAACGGAATGATGCCGTCGCCACGTTGAGGAAGTTGATCGGGGCGACGGACTCCCGGCTTGCGGACCCCGGAAGCATACGTGCTCGTTTCGGGACTGACAACCAAAGGAACGCGGTGCACGCCAGCGATAGCACGAACAGCGCACGCCGAGAACTTGCGTTTTTCTTCTCGACACGGGAACTTATCCCGTTGCCTGATTGACGAAGCAAATCTCCAGACAGGAGCGTATTCCGTGGCGGAACAGTTGTCCACTTCGCTGGGTTCCCTCGGGTTGACTCGGATCGGGGGGCATGGCAGTTCGGGTGCGGTCAATCGCGTGGCCGTGGTTGGTGGCGGGGCAATGGGCCAGGGTCTTGCTCAGACGGTTTCCCAGACCGGGATCGAGGTGATCCTGGTGGAACGCGATGAGCGAACCCTGGAAGCGGCAATTGAAGGTCTTTCCAGGAGCCTTGACAAAGAGATTGACAAGTGGGGCCTTACGAGTTCAGAAAAACGGGCGGTTCTTGCCCGCGTGATAGGAACGACAGACCTCGGACAGACCGCAAGAGCTCCGTTTGTTATCGAAGCTATTCAGGAAAAGGCGGAGGATAAAGCAACTCTATTGAGAGATCTTGACGCCATTTGCGCTGAACAGGCGGTCCTTGCCACAAGTGCGACGTCGTTGAGTGTTACCCGCATCGCGGAAGGGGTGACGAGGAGGGAACGGGTAATCGGTACTCACTTCCTCGACCCCGCTCCGCGGGTACCTCTGGTGGAAGTGGTGCGCGGCAAACACACCTCGGACGCGACATTTGTGAAGGCGAAGAACTTCCTTGAAAAGCAGCTGAAGAAAACGGTTGTCGAGGTCGCCGACAAGCCTGGGGGAATCACGACGCGCGTGCTGCTTGCGTTGCTGATAGAAGGGTTCCGCTGTCTCACCGACGAAGTCGCTTCCCCGGAACAGATCGATACCGCGGTTTGCCTGGGCTGGGGTTTCCCCGTTGGCCCTCTCGAATTCGCCGATCAAATGGGGCTGGACCGGGTTCTCGTGTGGATGGAGAATTTGTCGCGAGAACCCGGCGGCGAGCGATTTCAGCCGTGCCCGATGCTTGTGGATCTTGTCAACAAAGGGTACTGCGGAAAAAAGGCGGGGCGCGGGTTTTTTGAGTACGACGCGGAAGGCAGAAAGCTGGTCGCCAGTTGACGGTGGCACTGGTTTCTGCGGGAGTAGCAGACCGCGGCAGCTCCCTTCGAGCCGTGCGTTCCGGCACGTGGTCTGCCCGGATCTCGACAGCACGGAGCAACATGGAATTCAGGAGCGTGATAACATGCTCGTACGCGGGAAACGGTTCCTCATCACTGGCGTTGCGGACCAGAACAGCATTGCATGGGGCATAACGGAAAGCCTCCTGCGTGAAGGAGCTGAAGGCCTTGCGTTTTTGTATCAACCGCGATTTGAGAAAAACGTCCGGGAACTTACTACGGGAATAGAGGGCGCTCTTTTGCTCGAGGCTGATATTGCTGCTCCAGAATCGCTGGATGCTGCTTTTCGGACTCTCGATAATGAATGGCAAGACCTTCACGGGATGGTGCACTGCATAGCCGCGGCGAAGCGAGAGGAACTGGGTGGGAGTTTCGCTCAGACCTCGCGCGACGGGTTCCTTTTCGCGCATGAGATCAGTGCGTACTCTCTCCTTGATCTGGCCAGAAGGGCTGTCCCGTTGATGGAAAAGAGCGGCGGCGGGTCCATACTCTGCGTGTCGTACCTCGGAGGCCAGCGCGTCGTTCCGAATTACAACGTGATGGGTGTTGCGAAGGCTTCACTTGAAATGGCGATGCGGTACCTCGCGGCCGAACTCGGGCAGAAATCCATCCGCGTCAACGCCCTCAGCCCGGCACCCGTACGTACCATTTCCGCCCGCGTTATCTCAGGAGTCTCGGAGATGTTCCAGAAAATGGAAGAGAGGTCTCCGATGCGAAGGAACGTGACGAAAGGCGAGGTTGGTGACGCGGCACTTTTCTTCCTGAGTGATCTTTCCCGGGCAGTAACTGGTTCGGTTCTCTTTGTGGACAACGGCTATCACATAATGGGCGCATGACGAGGAATAGGAAGTGAAAGAGTTACCGCAGGGGTACATTCACGCGCTCGTTCAATCCGCTCTCGAAGAGGACGTCGGGACAGGCGATGTCACGAGTGCTGCGACCGTACCCGAAGCAAGGATGTCGCGGGCACGCCTGTTCGCCAAAGCTTCCGGCGTGCTTTCTGGAGTTGACGTTGCCGAAGAGACGTTCCGCACGATAGATCCCAGCATAAAGTTCATCAGTTCCGCGGGGGAAGGTTGCCGCGTGACGAAGGGCGACCTGGTGTTGACCGTCGAAGGCCGCGCCCGGGCTCTGCTCGCCGCGGAACGTACCGCGCTGAACTTCCTGGCGCACCTGTCAGGCGTCGCAACGCTCACCGCTCGCTTTGTGGAGGCGGTGGCGGGGTCCGGGGTCAGAATACTGGATACTCGCAAAACCACGCCGGGCATGCGCCTGCTTGAGAAACGCGCAGTCAGGTCTGGAGGCGGAATGAATCACCGCGTTGGCCTGTATGACATGGTTCTCATGAAAGAGAATCATATCCGTGCCGCGGGTGGAATATCTAAAGCAATTGCCGCGTGCCACGAGTACCTCCGACTCCGGGGACTGACCGGTTTGAAAATCGAAGTAGAGACCACCTGCGAGGAGGACGTCCGCGAGGCGCTTGCAGCGGGTTGTGATCGAATCATGCTGGACAACATGACCGAAAATGAGATGCGCTCGTCGGTGCTCTTGATCCGGTCGATCGCTCCCGCGACCGAGATCGAAGCTTCGGGGAACATGACGCTGGAACGGGTTCCCGCCGTCGCGAAAACGGGAGTTGACTTCATTTCAATAGGTGCGCTCACGCACAGCGCACCGGTCCTTGACCTCTCCCTTCAATTTGAGATGTGAAGAGAAGTCCTGACCCGATTACGCCGGATGCCCTGAGCGGCTGCATTGTGACACGGACCCTCGGTCGAACGCACTTCGCGTTCGGCTCCGTAACGACCACGATGGAGGTGGCTTCTCGTCTCGCGAAGGCGGGAGCGCCCCACGGTTCGATTGTGACGGCTGAACACCAGACAGCGGGACGAGGCAGGCGGGGGCGAAGATGGATTTCGGAACCAGGTCTCGGAATCTGGTGTTCCGTGCTTCTGAGGACGGAGGAATGCGCGGGGCCTGCCGCTTCGGCGCTGGGGTTGATTGCTGCGTGCTCGGTGGTGCAAGCCGCAAGAACGAACGGTGTACTGTGCACGGGTGTCAAATGGCCAAATGACGTCCACGCTCTGGAACACAGCGCCGGTATGCCTTGCGGCGACCCACCCGCAAAATGGCCGAACGAGTGGGTGCGTTCCGCGAGGAAAATCGCGGGCGTCCTTGTCGAAACATCGAAGGAACCGAGCGGTTGTTTCGTCGTCGGAATAGGGGTGAACGTCCACCATTCCCGGTCAGATTTCCCATCGGAGTTGTCGTCTTCCGCGTCGTCGGTTGATCTTTGTGCGGGACGTAATGTTGCACGACCGGCGCTCCTTGCTGATGTTCTTTGTTGTTTCGAGGAGAGACTGGGCTGGTCCGAAGCGATGGTGCGTTCGGAATGGCATCGGGAGTCCCTGACCATCGGCAGACGCGTCGAAGTGTCGGGCCCGCATGGGAGCTTCATCGGGCAGGCTGAAGCGATCGACGTCGATGGTGCTTTGAAGGTGAGTGGTCCTTCAGGAATCGCGAGGGTAACCGGCGGCGAGACCACGGTGAGATGCGTCTCCGACTGACCGGCTCAAACGGAACACGGCGGTCAGTCTGTGGGGGCCCAGGGCGTTGGGGGGGATTCCAAACGCGGGACGCATTGGAAGACATTTGGGGTGGAGAAACGAAACCCGTGATAGAGACGCTCCGGATCTCGGTTCGAAACAACGCTGTCTCGCTCCGCAGAGGGGCGTGGCTGGCGCGAGCACTCGAGGAATCCGACCCGCGGGCGCGCATGCAAGTGTGTCCGGTGGCCCAGGAGGAACATGATATTGACGCGGGCGAGAACCTCTTGTGGACGGCCTTGCGGACGGATACGGCGGATTGCGCGCTTGCGGATGCAAGCACATTGAAAACGTGGCCGCCGCCACCTTGGGTGCGTGCGGTTGCCTTCTTGGCGCGGATGAACCCGCGTTTTGCGCTCTTGCACCGCTCGTCCGTCAGGTTTTCCGATCTGCCGGCTGCACCGCGGTTGTCCACGTCCAGCGGCCTTGCGCGGGTGCAATTCGACAACGCGAAACCGGGCGCGGAATGGGTAGAACTTTCGGGGGACCTGCCGACGCGTCTGCACAAATTGCATCTGGGGCATGCGGATGGAGTCATAGAACCCGCGAGCGATCTGTTGACCCTTGGCATCGCGGAGGACGCGATCGAGTTCTTGTCCACTGATATGCTTCTGCCGGCACCGGGGCAGGGCGTGTGGGTCGTCTTCTCGCTTTCCGACAGAACCGACGTGGCCCAGGCACTCCGGGGACTTGACGACCGGAAAGCGGGGATCTGCGCGAAAACCGAACGCACCTTCGCCGCGCGACTGGATGCTCCCGCGTATTGCCTCGTTGGCGCGCGAGCCTGGGTACAAACGAAGCGTCTGACACTCGACGCATGCATCATGCCTGCGGAAGGGGGTGTCGTTCAACGCCTCAGTATCTCCGGGGCACCCGAACAGCCAGAAGAACTGGTCGCGGGGCTGGTCGATATGTTCCGCCAACAGAGTGTCTTTCGTCAGTGTCGCGGAAAAGTGGACAGGGGGTGAACATGAGGATTCTTGTGCTGAACGGCCCGAACCTGAATATGCTCGGAATACGTGAACCGGCGGTGTACGGTGGTCAATCCCTTGCCAACGTAGAGGCGCGCCTTGCTTCGTTGGCATCTCAACTCGGCGTCGAGGTGGAGTGTCATCAAAGCAACCACGAAGGGGCTTTGATCGATATGATCCACGCCGCGTTTGGTCGCGTTCAGGGTATACTGATCAACCCGGGCGCCCTGACGCATTACAGTTATGCCGTGCGTGATGCCATCGCCTCCGTCGGGCTTCCAACGGTGGAGGTTCACCTTTCGAACATCCATGCCCGCGAGCCTTTTCGGCATCAGTCGGTGGTTGCGGCGGTATGTGTCGGTCAGATCTCGGGGTTCGGGAGCGACAGTTACCAACTCGGATTGCGAGCCTTGGTGTCGTACTTGCAGAAGACTCAGGAAAGGATCCGCACAGCGTGAGTTACCGCATCGGCTGGTGCCGCTTCTGCGGATGAGTACATTTCAAGTATCCTCGACGTTCTCCCCGGATAGCTCAACAGGATAGAGCAAGTGCCTTCTAAGCACTAGGTCGCAGGTTCGAGTCCTGCTCCGGGGATACCAGAAAAAGCCCGCGGACACCAGTCCGCGGGCTCCGTTTTTTTGGGGGGAATCCGGTTACCCTGAACGCCGTCCGAAAATGAAATCCATCTGGAGGCCGATCACATAAATGGAAGCCTCCCAGTGGTGCTTGTAGCACCCGACTTCCACGGAGGCGGGGCCATCGTATCCTACCTCTTTGAAGGCCTTCATCACGGCGGGCCAGTCAACGTCGCCTTCGAGGAGGCCGACGAATCCTCCGAACCCGCCTACGCCCGTGCGGAAGTCCTTGAAATGTACTTTCTTGATGCGCTTCCCTAAGATTCGGATCCACTGCTCCGGGTAGCCGTAAAGCAACATATTCCCAACGTCCAGATATACGGCCAGAAACTCGCTGTTGAAGCTGTCCACGTAATCCCGGAGTTCTATCGGACTCAAGTGAAACTTGTTCCACACGTTTTCAACACAAATCGCGACCTTCGCCTTCTCTGCGTACGGAACGAGTTTCCTCAGTTCATCGTGCGTCTTTTTGTAAACGACATCGTACGGGACTTCCGGTGTTGTTACGCCGGGAACCACGAGCACACCGTCTGTTCCCAGCCACTTCGCGACGTCAAGGCCTTTCTTGATCGAATCGGCTCCCGCTTTCACGATCTTCTTGTCGGGAGACGACAGAGGGTATTTCCAACCCGTGCCGATGGCCAGCGAAGCGATTTTTAATCCGGCCCCCTCGACGAACTTCCGGACTTCCTTGACCTCCTTCTCCGTGCTCTTCCAGGTGATCGGACCGGTGTCTTCATTGAGGCACAGCTCGATTGCTTCGAACCCCGCTTTTTTTGCCAGCGGTACGTTGGTCTTCAGGTCGCTGGAATCCCGAAACGACCACAGGTTAATGGATTTGATCATGGTGCTTCTCCCGGGTTGAGGCCGAATTGAGACTGGGTTCTGATTCCAGAGCCGCCACCACAAACGCCGTGGCGAGAACATGCGTATGTGAAAGCGACACGTGCAGAGTGAGGTTTGTCGGCAATGTTCGTCTCACTTCGTCGTGCAGTTCAATCTGAGGTCGCTCGCTGCCTTGTCGGACTACTTCTATGTCCTTGAAAGCCACATTGGATGTCCAACCGGTGCCAAGTGCTTTCATGGTCGCTTCTTTTGCGGCAAACCGGGCCGCCAGATGCTCCGCCGGAAACGACCGTTCCCGGCAATACGCGAGCTCGCCTTGCGTGTACAGGCGCTTAAGAAAGCGATCCCCCCATCGGTTGGCGGCACGGTCGATGCGTGCCACGTCGATGATGTCGACGCCGATGCCCAGAATCCTGCTCACGACGGCCTCAACAATTCTGCACTTCGCGTTCGATCACGCCTGATCGGACGGCGGGGCAGTGGTTTGTTGCGGGGGGCCACCGGGTTGTTGCTCTCTCGTTCCCGACGGGCGACGGCGCCTTCGGCGGCGTGACGAATGCGTTGCGGGTTGCGGGCTGCCCGTTTTGTCTCCGCTCGCCGCTGGTGATCCGGCCCTTTCGCCGGTTCTTGTGTCGCGAATCTCCGGGCGCTGCGCTGCCTGCTGCGCGGAAGCACGCACCTCAACACGCTGTTCGTTCCGCGGGAAGTTCTGTCGCTGAGGTTGGTCACGCCGCGATTCACGATAGGGTAGCTGACGCTCAGTCTGCGCGGAAGCGCCTCCCGTCTGGATGTCTTTCTCCCAAACCAGACCGGCACGGACAAGCGCCCGGGCGAATACTTCCGTCGCACGCCGGGGATTATCCCGCTGAAGCTGGACAAGCGATTCGATGAGACGTTCGCTTCGCGGGTCAAGGCGAGGAGGACGCCGGCCGGTGAAAAACCAGACAATTACCGCGACCGCCGCAATCAGAACGATCGCCCCGGTTATCACAAAGGCTGCAGTCATTCACCACCTCGGGTTTTCGTTACCATATCTGTTCCTCAGTTCAGAAGTCGTTCTGGGTTCGGCGCACCGGAATCTTGCGGCGTCCAGAAAAGGTGTGCGAGCCAGAATTCCCGCCAGGGACTCTGGCTATTTCCGGCGTACGGACGGATTGCCAATGGCAAAGGCTTTGAAACGGATACACAATCAGAAAGTACGGCAATAGGAACCTCACCTCAAGCGCGGAGGTTCACCCGGACCTTTGAATACAAAGAAAAACGGGGCGCCTGAAAGCGCCCCGTTTCCTCCGGGTTCACCAATCAGCCGGCGCCCTTGCCGAAGCCTTCCGGTTCGTTTCCGCTTCCATCCCGTCCCCCTTTGGAGGGAGAGTCCTCTATCTGTTCGCGTTGCGGGGCAGGTGTGCGCGTGTCAGCAAACGATTCAACCATCAGGTTGTAGGCACCGGCAGTTGCCTGGTATCCGCGCACGATTATTTCGTACGACCCCGGTTCCAGTCGGCGAATGATGCGGGCATTGTTGCCGTCACCGCCGTCGTCATTCATCGCGATCTCCTCCCCGGACGACCCTCGAAGGACTACCTGAGGATCCAGCGAGGAATCGCCAGCCTTCATCACGTCAATCGCAATGACGGCGGATGAGGCTACCCGAAGCGAGTACCGGTGCCTTTCCCCGGAAGTCAGAGTCCCTGATTTTGTCTGTCCCGGGGAGATGGCACCCATGTCTTGCGGCATAACTTCCGAAACCGTCAATTCGTACGCGCCGGAAGTCGATCCATAGGCCATCGCGATGATCTGGTACGTTCCTGCCGCCAGGTTCGTGGTGAGTAGAGCGTCATTGCCCTCGCCCCCGTCATCGTCCGAAGCTACTTCACTTCCCGAGGCGTTCTTGACGATCAGTTTCGGGTCGAGCGTGCTGCCACCACCGGTGTCTGGCCCTACCATCAGGATGAAATCACCGCTGCTGTTGTTCACCGAGCTTACCTGGATGGTGTACACGCCGGGGGAAAACACTCGCGAAAGGCGTGCGTTCAGGCCATCACCGCTGTCGTCATCAGAACCAACCTCATTCCCATTCTGGTCATACACGGTAACTTTCGGGTCCAGCGAGCCGTCACCGATCTTGTCCACCCGGACGACAAGCGGCTGCTCCGAATCCACGGTGTAGGAGAACCTGCTGAAGCCGCCGCCGGATGGGATCGATCCGATCTGCCGGAATTGCTGCGCACTCTGGCTGGTCGCGGGCGCAGTAGCCTTTCGGAGTGAGATGGTCACCTCACGGGCGCGCGGTGTGGTGAATCGATACAGATCACTGCCTCCCGTCGCCAGAACGCCCCGTTTCGTTTCTCCGATCGAGATTGAGGGAACCCGGTCAGGAGCCAACGTGAGGCGGAATGCGCCGGTAGTTGTCCCGTAACCGCCGATGAACAGCTGGTAATCACCTCGCCCGAGGGGCAATCGCAATAACGCGCCGTTGCCCTCTCCAGAATCGTCGTCGCTTCCGATGATCTCGCCGTTGCGGTTCGTTACAATCAGATTCGGATCGAGGTTGCTCCCTTCGGCCTTGTCCACCGTGATACGAAAATCCTGGAATTCGTCGTTCACGGTCAGACGGAAAACCGCTGGAACCTTCGGGTCGGTGATAACCTCCGTGACGGAATCACCGGCGCGCAGGCTGGTTCCACCAAGAGGAGCGTCCTGGTCATAGACAGAGAGCATGAATTTTCCCGAACTGGTGCCCACTCTGCGGGCCCGAACGACATACTCGCCGCTCGGGACCGATCTCTGGAGAAGGGAATTCAGGCTTCCACCTCCGTCATCGTCAGTCGCGATTTCCCTCCCGCTGGCATCAACAAGTGTAACCTTGGGATCGAGTGTGGAGCCGAACACTTTGTTCATCCGTATACGCAAGTTCGTGGTTCGAGGAATGCTCACGCGGTAGGCAACCTCGTTCACGCTGGTCGTGATTTCACCCAGCACTGCGGTTCCCAGAGAAAGTGTGGTAGCCTGCTGCTCCTCGACACGGAGAAGAAAATCTCCGCTTGATGTTCCGACCGCCTGAGCTGCCACGACATACTGTCCGGGTTGCAGTGTAACCGAGATCAGCGCGTTCAGCCCCTCGCCTCCGTCGTCGTCAGTGGCCACTTGCGAACCATTGGAGTCGTAAATCGTGAGTTTTGGGTCGATTGCGGAATCCAAGACCTTGTCCATCCGAATCGTCAGGGTTTTTGTGGCGTTCACGTAAAGCGCGTAACGGATGGAGCCCCCGCCTGTCGAAATCGTACCCAGCGTTCTGTCTCCAATTCGAAGTTCGCGCGTCCCACCTGTGGCGGAACCCGAGCCACCGTCCTTTCTGATGTTCTGCGCGACGGAAACTGAAACGCAGAACACCAGAACCAACGCGGTCAACACCACCGGGTTCAACCAATGACGCCAATTCTCGTGTTTCTCTCCCATGTCGTTCCCCTCCCGATTAGGTCTTGGCGGTGTGAAGCCCCATATGATCGATGGCAACCCCTTTGACGAGCAAGTGTATTAACGAGGATCACATGTGTTGTTCAATTGTGGATAACGAAACAGCTCGTCATTCGCAAGGAGGTTCACCTGTTCCATGATGGTGCGTCTTCCTTCCAGGCCGATTGAGACCTGTGGGAGGGCGCTGCGCGTGGTGTCCCGTGAGAGCACATTAAGGTCACCAAGAAAGTCGTTTGCTCGCGTTACGAGGAACCGTTTCTCGTGTGTCCGGACGGGCGAGCCCTTCATATGGAGCGCCTGCGGGTCTCGTACGGTTCCCGGAACAAAAACCAGTTGGATCCCTGCGAGGCACAGAGCCGCGGTCTCCGTTCGGAGCTTGCCGTCGACGAACCCGCGCTCGATCAGCCCCAGGTTGGCCGCAGTTCGAATCGACCCCATGCCGACGGGAGCCAGAACGGTCCGCGCACGGATGGAAAGGGCGCACCTGTTTTCCCGCACGGCCATCTCATCTGTCAGGCTGTCCACGACGCCCGCGCCGCGGAGTCCTGCCGGCATACCCGGCAGCACAACGTGCACCGGCGCGACGCTCTCGAATCTCTCGAACGAGGCCTGCTCCGCGACATTTTTCTCGTTATCTGCGGAGATCATTACGCCCGCCTCGCCGCTTGCGCGTCTTCGTTCAGCTCCGACGGAAAGTAGTGCAATTGGCGTACCGTTGTACGCCCGGAACACGATTGACGCCTTCGCCGGGTTCGTGTTCGGTTGCCATTCCTCGACCACTGCGGCGCGAACACCGGTTGCCGCACGGACGATGGTTTCTGCAACGGTCCGCCGGACCTGCTCCGCGTATGCTGAATCCCTTCCGGTTTCTTCTTCAGACCGTCCCCAAAAGCCCATCATGTCGGGTGCGCACATCGTTCCAGTAGCCACTACGGCGATATACTCGACGGAATCGTTCTTCTCCGCGAGAAGGTTCGCAACCAGTGCGCGAATAGCGATAACATCATCGTAGAAGATTCCGAAATTGTCCACTGTGCAAATCGCTACGCGATGCCGTGCGTCCCCGAAGACGATTGCGCGGGCATAAAGGCTGTCCTGAACGCCTCCCGCAGGACGACCATTCGCTTCGCCCGCCAACCAGACTGCATCAAATCGCCTGTTGCGGTCCTTGTCTACCCATGTATCAATCCCGATACTGAATCGCCCGTCTCCATTCCGGTCCGAGAAACTGTCGGGCACAGTCGGCGTAACATTTGCCACAGCCGCCCCGGCGCAGAAAAAAACCGAATCTGCGCGCATGTTCCTCGTTGAGTAC
Source organism: Candidatus Latescibacterota bacterium (assembly GCA_022706085.1). Taxonomy (GTDB): domain Bacteria; phylum Latescibacterota; class MWCZ01; order MWCZ01; family MWCZ01; genus MWCZ01. Next base: position 38,130 of record JAKJDF010000006.1, read on the forward strand.
CTGAGGTCAACGAAGTAATCCGGATGGGCGTCATCGCGTGCCGCATGGCGCCACCAGGCCTTTCCCGCGAGTGCGAAAAGACCTGCCCCGCCGGCGAGGGTCATGAATACGATGAAGGCTCTGCCCCAGTGTGCCAGTTTCATCGTTGGTTCTCTATGCCGGAGAAATCAGAACCCCGCCTGAAATGTGTCGGGTTTTTCCGATGTGCGGTGAAATTCCCCCAACTCGCGAAACGAAAAAGGCGCGCGTTTTCACGCGCGCCTTTGGTTATTGATGGAGCGGAGTCCGCCATCACGAAAGAAACACCTCTTTGCCCGTTCGGCCGCTTTCGAAAATCGCCTCAATCACTTCCACGTCATGTTTGGCATGAACGGGGGAGCTCATCGTGTCGGTGTTTGTCCGAATTGCGCGCACCAGGTCCTCGATGTGGGCCTGATGCCCGTCGGAACTCAAAGCCCAGGGGTCGTTGGCCGTCGTCTCGCCCCTCGCTTCGCGGGGGCCATACAGCGCGAGCATTTCCTGTTCCTCGGCCTTCTCCTTTTCGCGCTTGGGATCGTCGTCGTGCATGATCTGCCACGCTTCAAGGTACGTGCTCTGCCGAATCTGGCCTCGTGAGCCGAACAATACCAGAATCTGGTCTGTCCCGCGGTACGCACAGGTGGTTGTCATGATGGTTCCCATGGCACCATTTTCGAACTTCAGGATCGCCACAGTGTGGTCTTCCGCCTCGATGTCGTGCGTAAAAACGCCGAATTTCCCGAAGACAGATTTCACCCTTCCGAAGAAGTACAACACGATATCCATCGTGTGAACGCCCTGGTTGGCAAGTGACCCCCCTCCGTCCAGCGCCCAGGTTCCCTTCCAGCGGCCGTGCGCAACGTCCTCATAATAGCTCTGAGCGCGGTACCAGGGCAGCAGAGCGTTGATCCCGACCAGTTTCCCGAGCCGCCCACTATCGATGACATCCTTGATCCGTCTGTTCAACGGGCTCGTACGTTGCTGGAAGATTTGTTCCATTTTCACGCCGCGCGCTGCCGCCGCGTCAATCAAGGCTTGAACTTTCGCAGCCTTGACGTCCGGTGGTTTCTCCACGACAAGATGCTTGCCGGTCTGAATGGCCTGTATCCCGAAATCAGCGTGCATACCGCTCGGAACGCAGATGCACACTGCTTCCATACCCGGATGGTTCAGGAACTCGGCGTACGAAGAGTACCCCTTGCAGCCGTACGTCTGAACCATTTTGTTCGTGCGCTCCATGTCGATGTCGCACACCGCAACCAGTTCCGCGCCATTGGCCGCCGCGATTGCTTTGCAGTGATGCTGCCCCATTCCCAGGCCGACGACACCGAATTTCACGGGTTCGTAATCCATCGTTTACAGCTCCATCATCTGTGCAGGAAAATGAAACAAGGTCGCCCCGGCTTTCTGTTCCTCCAAAGGTTCGGAAAAGGGCGTTGTCGTACTGATTATACGTTCAGCGTGCCGTCGCCCCTAAGGGGTTTTCAGGTCTGCCGTGGAAAATCGCCCGGAAGGGCGGCGCGGATTGCGTTCTCCACCGCCGCTGAAAGGCCCTTCCCGTCCGACGCTGCGCAGTTGCGTTCCACCTGCTCCGGTGTCTTCGCGCCCGCTATGATGCACGTGACCGCTGGCTGGTTAAGAATGAAGCGCAGCGCAGCTTCCCCGGGTTGCATAGGTGTTGCAGCCTCTCGAAGGGCTTCCGCTTCGACAACCGCACGGGCGAGCAACTCACCTTTGAGCCAATTGGCGCGATGGTCATCAGGAGGGAATACCGTGTCCTTCGTGAACTTTGCCGCGAGTATTCCTGAACTGAGAGGCGCGCGGATAAGGGTAGCGATCTTCTCCCTTTCGCAAAGAGGGAAAAGCTCGGTTTCTGCTTCACGCGTTTGCGCGTTGTAGTATATCTGCAGGCAGTCTACAACGCGTCGCCGGATGTACGAAATGCCTTCCGCAGGCGTGGTAACGGAAACGCCGACGAAACGAATCTTCCCCTGCTCACGAAGAATCGAAAGTGTTTCGAACACTTCGTCCCCATCCCCAACCTCAGGCGGAGGGTTGTGAAGTTGATAGAGATCAATGACGTCCTTGCGGAGGCGCTTGAGACTACGTTCGCATGCGGAAAGGATGTAATCGTGGGTAAAGTTCTTACGCCCGGGAAGGGGATCGCGGCGCTCGTTGCCAACCTTGGTTGCGACGTAGCATGAAGACCATTTCTTCTCCAGAGCCTTACCCAGGAGGGACTCGCTGTGTCCCGCCCCGTATGCGTCAGCGGTGTCAAATAGATTCACACCCAGATCGAGCGCCCGATGGATTGCTCTGATCGACGTCTCATCGTCCGTCGCTCCGTAGCCGATACCTTTTCCACCTATCTCAAAACCTCCACCAATCGCCCACGCACCGAATCCGATCTCCGAGACGCGGAGCCCGGTTTTGCCGAGGTTCCGATACTGCATGCAGAATGCCCTCCTGTCAAACAGGAAACCCCGTGCCGTGCCAGACGGACCGCCGCCGGGTTCCTCTCTCAATAGCCGGCGCGCCGCCCGCACCAACTGGTGCAAGACGGCGCGCCAGGTCGCCAGTTGCAACAACTAGAAAATCAACATCGCTCCAACGCTGAGCACTTCCACTTTGTTCTCCACGGCAGGGGCAATGTAGTGCGACCGAATCACGTCCAGTTGGGTGATGAGACGGAACGGCGCCCACGGCTGCCACACGACGTTTACGTAGCCCGCACGGTTCCGGTCCATCGTCTGCCGCGTCAGCATCGCGGTATGCGTCGCGTTCCAATCAGCTTTTTCCTGACCGGCTGCGACACTGGCCATCCATTTTGGCGAGAACTTGTACGTTGCTTCAAACCAGCCCATGTACCCGGTCTCGGCGTAGCGCTTGCCAGTGGCTGGGTCCTGATGGAACTTCGTCAGAGCATTGATGCCGCCGAGGCTTTGTCCAGAAGCGAATTCCCCGACGATTCTGAAAGGTCCGCGCCGAATGTCATAGTCGAACGCGCCCGCCAGAGAGTTGATGGTGCCCGTTCCGTCGTTCCAATCCTGTTTGCCCATATGTCCTGAAAGACCAAATGTCATTCCCGGTGCGAGCGTGTAGGCGACGCGTCCCTGCACGAACGGCAACTTCGAACGCTCCCCGCTCCCGAGCGGGTCCGTCTGCTCAACCGGTGTTGCCGTCATATCCCCTACGAATGGGCGCACCAGTGCGAACTGGAACAGGAACGGGGCGACGGAGTAATCAATGCGCGCTTGAGGCATACGCACCCAGAGGTTGCCGCAGGTGGTAAGCAAACCCGGCACGGCGGGGTTTGCGGGTGCGAATGCAAGCCAATCCTGTCCGAAGGTAAGAGTCGTGCGGGGATTGGGCTGCAACCTGAGGTATGCGAGCCTGAGACGAATGCTCGTCTGCTGCGCCGCTCCTCCTGCCGTGGAACCTCGAAGCCCCCAGAAGTCCACCTCAACCACTCCAGTTGCAGGCACTGTGCTGTCCGGCTGGACGCGCATCCCCAGTCGGGTGTGACGCCCCGTAATCAGGAAACTGCCCGGCATGGTAGCAGAGCTCTGCGCGATGAAGGCAAGGTCGCTCGGATACGCGTTCCCATGGTTGTACGCGCCCATCCCAAGGATGAATCCGTACGGCTTGACTGACGATGCAGCGTGCAGAACGGTCGGTGCCATTGATCCGACCACAAGAAAACCGATCCCAACTCGTGTTGCCAGTCTCATCAGGTCGTCCCCCGATCTTTTTGAGAGGTGGTAGAAGAAACCGTTCACCAGACGTCTGAAATGGTGACACGGTCGCGCATGAGATCCAGATTTTCGCGTTCGATAACTCCTGCTCCGTTCGTCATCGCATTCGCTCCGGCGACGGCGAGTGCTTCACGCAGTTGCTCCCTGAGCGGAGAGCCTGAAACGAGTTTTGCGACCCATCCTGCGACGAACGCATCACCGCATCCGACGGTGTTGACAACTCGTGGGACGGACGCTTTTCCACTGATCGCTTTTTCACGGTCCACCATGACTGCGCCTTCAGCGCCGAGCGTTATTGCGACTGCCTGCGTACTTCCTTTGAGCAAGGTCCTCCCGAGTGCTGCCATCTGCCTTACGTCTGCTGCGTGGACAGCAGTCAGCTCGCGCAGTTCTTCAGCATTCGGTTTCAGACAACTCGGCATCGCCGCCGTTCCGAGAACCAACGCACCGCCGGAGGTGTCGAGTAATGTCCGAATGTGTCTCGCGCGACACAACCCCACCAATTCGGCATACGTTGTTTCCGGTACCCCGGGTGGCACGCTGCCAGACAGCACAACGAAATCGGCACGCACCAGTAATCCCGTAAACACGGCGAGAAACCGTTTCAAATCCTCGCCTGATACCGTGAATCCCAGTTCCCTCACATGGGTTTCGGTATTGCGTGCGGGATCGATTACAGTCGTGTCGACCCGCGTACGGCCCTCCACTTTCAGCAGGTTGCATTCGATTCCTTCCGCCCGTGCGCGGAAGAAGGCCTCATCCTCTCTTCCGACAAAACCTGTATACGCGACTTGTAATCCCAGCAGCTGAAGGACGACGGCAACGTTCATCGCCTTGCCCGCAGCAAGAGTCTGCACGGACTGCGCTTTGAGGGTTGCGCCGACCACGAAGTTCGGAACTGTCAGGATTCGGTCAATCGCGGGATTGAGACCGACCACCAATACCATACAAAAACCAGAAACGGGGTTGTGTTGCGGCGGAGACAAAGGGAAAATTAGATGCACTCGTAGCGCGGTCAAAACACCGGGTACACCGTTTCCCCCGATCTCATCATTCGCGTATCATTACTGGGAATTCCAACGCGGATGCCGGTGATTTCCTCCGCGTCTGAATTCAAGACCGAGACCCAGGGGAATCTTGAAAGTTTGGTGCGCGGGTTCGTTAACGGCGACCGGCATTGTGGGGCGGCAACCAGAAACTGGAGAGGGACACAATGAAACAAGGTTTGATTCTCGGCTGCGGGAGTGTGGTCGTTGACGTGCTCAAACTCGTTCCGAATTTCAAAGTCGGCGACAAGACGAAAATCATTGAACAGGATGGTCGCTCGAAGAAGTTGATCGCCGGCGGCGTGACGCTCAACAACCTCGTCTGGTCGCGCATGCTGGGCGCTCGGTCGGGTGTGTTCGGGCGTCTCGGCGGGGACGAATACGGGAAATTCCTGCTGAAAGAAATGGATCGGTTCGGCGTTGCACACGATCAGCTTCACGTGATCGAAGGCGAAGAAGCCGCCTATACCGATTTCTTTCTTGACCAGCAACCGGAACGCACCCTTTTCATGTTCTTCGGAACCACGGCGACCACCACACCTGAGTTCATTCGCACGCGTTGCGCGGAGGCTATACGCAGTGCGGCCTACGTCGTAACGGAAATTTCCCAGCTTCCGCTTGACACAGTACTGGAAATCGAGAAAATCGCGCACGAGGCAGATGTCCCGGTCGCGGTTGATCTGGATATCGCCCCGAGTAATTCCATCATGCAGTACATCGGAACCGCAGCCCAGTACGAAAAAGTGGCGCGTGGCGCTACCGTTCTCAAGCCGTGCGACGCCGCTGCGACCGAACTGGCGGGCACCGACGACCTCGAGAAAGCGATTCAGAAAATCCATCGCGACTTTGGCAGCCACAGACTGGTGGCCATAACGGCCGCGGCGAAAGGAAGTCTGCTGTACGACGGGAAAAACGTCCACTGGGAAAACGTGCTCGATCTCTCAAAGGTCGGACGGAAACTCGTTGACCCGTGCGGTGCCGGAGACGCGTACTTCGGCGGCCTTAACGCCGCGCTCAACCTGCTTGGTTTTGGCGCTCCCCTTGCGGATATCGGGACAATCGCCAACGCCACCGCCGGCATCTGCTGTTCAGAATACGGCGCATTTCCGGTTGACCCGGAAACACCGCGGGCGGCGATCAAAAACCTTATCGCCGCCAACAGAGGTGCGGCAACGGCAGACCGACTGATTCCCGCGTGACCCACTGCCCGCGGGGTGAACAGAATCACCTCGCGGGTCCATTTTTCTGAGGAAACACCGTGAAGTACGAAGCTTCCGCCGTACAGGCGTTTTTGCAGCGCATTGTGGAATCCCTCGATGCACAGATCCAGCACATCGAGGCGGCCTCACCCCGGACATTCTACGGCAACGTGTTCTCCGAAATCCCGGAAGCGGGATACTGGGTTGCAACGGGAAAAGGGCGTGTGCGGCATATTGCAGACAAAATCTCCGCTTCCTTGGCCAGCACCGGAACGCCATCCTACTTTGTGGATGCTGCCAACGAAGCGCACGGCTTGCCCTTGCTGAGCCCTTCCAGCCGCGTCCTTCTGCTCTGGCGGCGACATCAACCGGTAGCCGATCTTGTCCGGTTGCTCGAGGCAGTTCCCGCTTCGGTTGCGGTTGATATCGTAACCGATGCAACGGATCTCCCCGCGAAAAGAACCGGGAATTTTTTCCGTATTGTCGGCGCCGAATCGAGCGCACTCGAGGTTCCGAACGACATTGTCGCGCTCGCCGTGGGCGATTCGTTCGTTGCCGGCCTGGAAAGTGCGCGGAAATTCACGGAACTGGACTTCCTGAAGGACCATCCCAAAGGCAGCCTCGGCAAAACAATCGCCGCCCACCGGACCGCGCGCGAAATACCCTACCTGCCGCCGCCCGTGCAGGCGCTCAACGCGTTGAAGGAGGAGCGCGAAGGGGTGCGAAGTCTGCTCGAGGGGATTGATATAACCGCAGTAACGGAATGGCTGGGCGTGTTCTCACGCCCGTGGGAACGCATTATTACCACGGGAATGGGGAAACCCGGTTACTGCATGCGGTATCTTGCCTTTCTGCTGAATGAACTGGGGCGCAGCTCGTTCTACCTGCATCCGGCTGAAGGTGTCCACGGAGACCTGGGAAGGATTGGCGAACGAAGCCTCGTCGTCGCGTACTCCCACAGCGGCGAAACGGATGAGGTGCTGAACATTCTGCCCCGGATGAAAGAACGGGGAGCAACGCTTCTTGCGCTTGCGAATAACACCGCCAGCACAATGGCGAAGGCGGCGGATGCAGTGCTGAAGGCAGGAGCGCCGGAGGTCGATCCGATTCGGAAGGCGCCTACGGGTTCCACCACTGCTGCACTATCGCTCGCGACGGCGCTGGTGTGTTCCGATAGACCGGCGACGGAGCAGGGAAACCGCGGCGGAATCAGATCGTAACGGGATAACGCCCGACCTTCCTCGCCTCGTCGAGCATTGCCAGGTAGTTGTCCGGCTGCGCTCCAACCAGAATGGAGTGACTGGAACCGAGAAGGAAGCCTCCGCCGGGTGCGCAGTGCTTCACTGCACGGCGGACTTCGTTGCGCGCGTCCTCCGGTGAACCGGCGATCAATGTCTCCGTGCTTACGCCTCCCCACAGGGTGATTTTGTCCCCATATTCGCGTTTCAGGCGGGTGATATCCATCGTTGCCGATTCCTGGATGGATTGGTATGCGTCGTACCCCGCCTCCACGAGCATGTCCATGATCTTCCAATTGTTGCCGCACGCATGTTTGAGCACCGGCAGGCCAAGCCTGTGCGCGTGCGCTACGTGCGCGGCCATGGCAGGGAAGAAGCGCTCCCTGATCACGCGCGGTGACACGAGGGGGCCGCGGGAATCGGCGTAATCCTCGCCGGGACACAGTCCGTCAACGCCTTCTTCTGCCCAGAGGCTGTCCATGTGCATCGTGCGGGCAACAGCCGCTCTTGCCGCAGCCTCCGCGACCTCCGGGTGCTCGGCGATCAGGATAAGCCCGCGTTCCATTCCGCCGAGAAGCGGGAACGTTCCGTCCCCGCTTCGCGCCACGATGAAATGGGTGGCGCCGAATTCCTTCACTACCGCACGGACAAGTTCCCATTCGGATCCGTCAGGTTCCACGAATTCCGTCGGAACCGGGAAATCCTCAACCGAGTACTCATGCGCGGGTTCGGCATACTTGATCCGCATCAGCCACTGACTTTTCTCCGAGACTCTGTAGACGTCCCCCTTGGGGTCCCGGAAGGTCATGGGCGCGATCTCCTCCCAGGGGACGATCTCCTTGTTCCTGCTTGGAACGAGGCTGACGGGTATGATGTCCTGGTCGGTTTTGTGGTAGAATTCTATGACGTCGCGGATCATGCTCTCCACGACTTCGTCGCGCCTTCCTTCCCAGAGAGCCTTCGTTGTCTTGAAGTGCCCGCGCCAGAACGTTGGTCTTCCCAGCACGGCCTCAAAGGCAGGGTAGTCAATGGCGAATTCACCGATGGGGACGAAGTCAGGTTCTTCGTGGCGCAGTGCCGTGCGAACACGTTCTTTTGGTGTCATCCGTTCATTCCGGGAAAGGTTACGGGGCAGGAAGGCTGCCTTGCAACGAGTGTGGTCGCCAAATGGGATACACACCACTGAATCTACCACCGTGCACCACCGAGCGGAACGGCACGCCCCGGAGCGCAAAGTGCCGTTCTTTCGGAAGGTGTGGGCAGTGCGTCTACCGTTTTCGGTACGCAGGTTGCTTCTTCTAGGTGATATTGGTCACGGAGAAATGCGCTTTTTCCGGTGTAGCTTCCTTGTGGAACACACGATCTTGCTGCAAACCCGGTCGATCGCATGAAGCTCAGAATCCCTTTGATGTTCCTTGCGTTCTACGCGGCTGTCGGCGCCAAACCGGCGCACGGCTACGTACTCCGTGCACCGGACGGTACGCCCGGCGCCGTGTGCGGGACCATGCTGATGCGAACGGATCATTCGCGGTCACGCCCGGCCGCCCGTGTGACGCTTCCCGGTTCGTTCGTGAGTCCGGCTCGTTGGTTCAGAATCCACTACACCACCGCGGGCGGCAGTGCGGATGCGGTACCCGCGGCGGACGCAAATCAGAACGGCGTACCGGACTGGGTGGAACTTGCCGCCAGCGCGGCGGACTCCGTGTACGGCAACTACCGCGCGCTCGGGTACACCACTCCTTTGACTGATGGAGGTGCATCCGGCGGAACCGAGTACGACATCTTCTTCATCAACCTCGCCCCCCAGAATGTGTACGGATACACGTTCTCTCCTCCCGATGGGTACATGGAGTTGGACAACGACTACGCCGAACGGATTTATCAGACAAAGGGCGTGACCGGTCTTCGCATAACGCTGGCGCACGAACTTTTTCACTCCGTTCAGTTCGCGGTCTGGGTAGGCGGCAACGACGGGATCTGGTGGCAGGAGGCGACGGCCACGTTCATGGAGGAGTATAACTATCCGGACATCAACGATTACTGGCAGTATCTGGACCCCGACTGGTTCTGCAACACGCTGTTTGAGAATCCGGCGACGCCGCTGAACCAGGGTTCGACCGGGTCGTGCGATACGCACATGTACGGTGCCGCCGTCTTCTGCCAGTACCTGGTACGTACAGATTCCGTGAGTGGGCATGCGGGAATCCGCTACTCGTTCGACCGGCAGAAGGTGTTGCGATCCAGCGCACCGAACGTGGTGGCGGACGCGCTGGAGACCACGATGCAACAACCCATGCGCGAGCTGATCGCCGGGTTCTGGACGCGTGCGTACTTCACCGGCCCGCGGTCCCCCCGAACACCATTCTTCCCGGACGGTGCTTCGTGGACCTCACCCCCGCCCTCCGCGCTTCTCTCCGCGGACTGGGAAATCAAACGTCTTGGCAGCTCGGGCAGCAGGCAGTTTCCGGTCAGGGCTGCGGGTCTCGGGGGCGGGATCGTGCGGATTGTTCCCGACAGAACCGCCGGAGGGGTCCGGCTTACGACGGATGCAACGGCAAACTGGGCGTGGCGGGTGGCGGTCTCGGCCGGGGACTCTGTCCGCATTATTGTTCCCCGGGAAAACCGCGTGTCAATGAGCAACTGGGATCAGGTTGACGACATAGTGGTCACCTTCGGAAACGGTGCCGTGACGTCCACGGAATCCCAGATCATGCTCACTGCCGCATACGATCCAGAACTCACCCGACCGGCACCCGAGGAGTTCCTGCTGACGCTGGAACAGAATCGTCCAAATCCGTTCAACCCCGGAACCGAGTTTGATTTCTCGCTTTCTGAACCCGCAGGCGTTACCATACGTGTATACTCGGTCCTCGGGACGCCGGTGCGAACCCTTGTCAACAACACGGTATACGGTTCCGGAATTCACACCGGATCGTGGGACGGGCTGGACGATCGGGGAACGCAGGTGCCGTCCGGCGTGTATATTCTTCAGGTAAGGGCACTTGGACGCACTCGGTCGCGGAAAATGGTAATCGTCAGGTAATTGCATGCGGCAGAAACTCCCCATTCTTGTTCTGATAGCGGCTTTCGCGGCTCCCGCCTCCGCGTTGCTGATCGTTGGTCCCGACGGCAAGCCGACTGTCGGGTGCCAAATGGGGGACGTGACGACTCACCCCGGTGAGACGCTCGGACCGGCCAAACCAGCGCGGGGCGGCCTTGGGGAAACGTACGACCCGGCGAACCCGTACTTCGGGACTGGACAAAAACTCGCGCAGGCGGCCCGGGTAACACTGCACACGTCGTACGCGAAACCCGGCAGCGTGTTCCGGATTCAGTACGACACGACTGGAACAAATGCCCCGCCCATGGCAGATTTGGACGGCTCAGGTGTCCCCGACTGGGTGGAACTCACCGCGCACGTGGCGGATTCAGTCCTGAACCAGTACTTCCTGATGGGATATGACGTCACTCTGAAGGATCTGGGGACGGGAGGCGACGTCCGGTACGACATCTATTTGCGGAACCTCGCGCCTCAGTACGTCTACGGGCTGACGTATTCCGGCAGCAACGGGTATATGGAGATTGATAACGATTTTGCGGAGTCCATCTATGCCTATCCGGGCGTCTTTGACAGCAGGGGAGCGCGGGGGCTCAGGGTGACGCTTGCCCATGAAATGTTCCATTCCATCCAGTTTCTGTACGTGTCGTACCGCACCGACTGGGCATGGTGGATGGAAATGACCGCGACGTTCATGGAAGAGCTCATGTACACCGAAGTGAATGACTACTACCAGTATCTCAGGCCCGACTGGTACAAAGACACGATTTTCGAGAACCCGGCGCTCGGGCTGACTTCGTACGCATCCGGTTCTGTGCATCCGTACAGCGGGATGGTATTCCTGCTCTTCCTCTGGCAGAAACATGGCAGCGCGGCGTTGACAGGCATACGGGATACCTTCGCCGCGCGGGAGCTCAGCACCGCAACGATCATCACCAAACTCCAAAACGCCACCGGTGTTGCGATGCGGGACTTGCTGAGTGAGTTCTGGGTGTGGAGTTACTTCTCAGGTGACCGGTATCGCCCTCAGTTCTTCGCCGAAGGCGCGCACTACAAACCTGCGCCTCTGGACACCATCAAATACGATTCAATCGCAAGCCGGGTCACGCTTCGCAGAATGTCCATTCTGGGTGATACCACCGTGGCGGATACCACTGCGTTTCTGGGTGCAAGACTCGTGCGAATTGTCCCGGATGGAAGTGCGGGCGGCGTGGTAATCTCGGTTCGGGGAACCGATACCTATGCAGGCAAGTGGGCGCTGCGCGTTGCCGTCGCCTATCCCGACGTGGTCACGTACATGCCGGTGGAAAAGGATTCCAGAACGGGCGAGATGTCCGTTTCGATCACCGGGGCAAACTGGCAGAATGCTCAGGACATTTTGCTTGTTGCCGCGAACGACGCGATCTCGGGAACGAAAATCCCGTTCGTGTACCGAGTCCAGTACCTCCACCCGGAGACGGTAGCCGCGCCTGCAGTGCACCGTTTTGAACTCGGTCAGAACCTTCCAAACCCCTTCAATCCCGCGACAGTCATTCCGTTCACGATCGAGGAAACCGCCGCTGTGGACCTTGTCGTGTATGACGTTCAGGGCCGTGTGGTACGTCGGCTGGTTTCCGGGGCAGTTCTTGAGCCCGGCGCGCACCGGGTGACGTGGGATGGCATGACGGAGACGGGGTTGCCCGCCGGCGCAGGCGTGTACGTGGTCCGACTGAGTGCGGGAAGCGAAATGCGGGTACGCCGGATGACGCTGCTCCGGTGAACGACCCCTGTTCAGGTGAACAGGGTCGCGTTCGTAAGGTCGTCTCGATACATCAAGCGCCGCAGTTGCGCTCGACACTGGACGGCCGGCAACGCCCCGCCCGCGCCGGTCTCCGAGTGACCCGTCGTGCGTTCCACGCACAAGGGGTTGTATCGAGCAGCCAGTGCCTGGTTACCTCCGGTTTTTCTCCGCTACCTCCTCGATAATCGCCGCCGCCATCTCGCAGTGCTCAGGCTCGTATTTTGCACACAGAGTAGACCATCGGATGAAGCTGTCGAGAAGTGCTTTCGCCTGAGGGCAGTTCTCCTCACTGTAACGATACTCCCGGCTTGCCGGGGGCATCGAGTAGGGATAGACCTTGTTCCGTGCATTCTCATCCAGAAATGTCAACGCCGCCGGCATCAGGTAATATTTCCCCATCCCCGCGCCGGGAATCCCGGCCTGAGAAAGCTGGTCGGCGAACTCCTCCGGGGTGCAACGGAACTGGGCGGGGTCAATGCGGATGCCGTACATCCAGCACGACCAGACATTCTGCTGGTCAGGAATCTTCAGGGGGAAAATGCCGGGTATCCGCGCCACGAGCTTGTTGAGAAGCCGCGCTGCGCGGTCAATTCGAACCACCTGCTCCCGGATGATCTCCAGTTGTCCGAGACAGATTGCCGCGGTGCAGTTGGGCATGCGATAGGCGTACCCCGGCACCACGTGGAGCCGCCCGAAGTGGGGCTTCATGGCGGCTCCCCGGCTCAGGCCGACAAACCGCAAGCGTTCAGCCAGTTCGTCATCATTGGTGACCACGCACCCGCCGACATCCGACCCCATCGTTTTTTCTGAGTCAAAGGAAAAACCCGCCGCAAGCCCAAAGGTTCCGGCGAAGCGCCCCTTCCATTCGCTGTATACTGCCTGACAGGCGTCCTCATACACGATGAGCCCGTGTCGCGCCGCAAGGGTGTTGATGCCCTCCATGTCGCACATGAGACCCGTCTTGTGAACGACGAGGATGGCGCGCGTCCGATCCGTGATTTTCGGCTCGATACCCCGTGCGCTGATGTTGATGCAGCCCGGATCAGTATCAGCGAAAACCGGTATGTAATTCTCGCGGATCAGGCCCTGCAGCGTCCCGTAGTCAGTGATCGGGCTCACGATAATCTCATCCCCCGGCGCGAAAGAAAACGCCGATGCGAGCATTGCAAGCGCGGGCGTGCAACCGGGGGTTGCGATGCAGTGCTTCACTCCGAGCTCGCGCGCAAATGCCGCTTCGAAACGGCCGGTGATATCCGCGGTAAGGCCGCTTGCCACGTATTCCTCAAGGTATTTGAGGCAATTCGGCCCCATTTCGCGGGGGAACGGCACCGGCAGCTTCCCCGTGATTCCAGCCATCGCCGCGGCGCCGTATTTCGCTCGTTCCGCCATCACAATCCCCTCATGGTGTGTGCCCCGTGCTCAGAAGATACTCCACCACCTCACCCGGTTCGGCCAGCCATACCTCATTCCCTCCAAATCGCCGTACCGCCTGAAAGCGCTCTTCCAGTTGTTCTACGGTGCAGTCCTTCCAGGGATGAATCGGCTTCCCCGGCATGGGGCAGTGGCAATAGTCAATAATCCACCCGCCTGCCTCGATGGCCTGTCGAATGCGCTTGAACGGATCAAACGCGGAAAAAAATGGCGGCGGATATTCAGTATGGAGAGGGACACGGCAGAGCCTCATCAGGTCTGTGTGCCGCGTGTTGATGTCATCGTAAATAGTCATGATGCCCGAATAGCCCGCCTCCCGCGCAACCGCCAGTGAGGCGGGGTAGCAGTCGTTGCTTCCCGGCACGCAGAACAAAGGCACCGCAATTCCCAGCATCTCTTCCAGCACCGCGCGGCTCTTCACTACTTCGTAGTGAGCGTTCCCGGGAGTGATCGAAGCATGGGTCATGCTGTGGCATGATACCCCCCAACCTTCGGCGCGCAGTGAATGTATCTCGTCCGCAGAAAGGATCATCATGCCGTGGTAACTGCTTCCCGGTACATTACGTGGTACGCCAATCTGGCTCGCCAGGACCGCGACGTGGCCCGGAACGCCGTACCTGCGGTGGACGGGAAGCGCGTGGTCGAGCAGCGCCGCACATCCTTCGTCATACGTGATGGAGTAGACCCACCGTGTGCCGTTTTTCCACATTCCATCCTCCCGTGCATTCACGCCGGGCATTGATCGGTCAATGCGCCTGAACCGTTTCCCGTTTTACTTTCTCGGCTCCACGATTCTACCGTATTTCTCCGGCTTCCTCGTCGTGTGGAACATGGTTCGGAACTCCTTGTACTGCTCTCCCCAGAACGGCATGCGCCATTTCGGGTCAAATTCCGCCACGGCCACGCCCGGCTGATGCCCTGTGGACGCGATAACGCGCCCGTCCGGGGCGATCACTTTGGCGTACCCCATGCTTTTTCCGGCAAGATAGGGTGTCTCAATATAACGTGACAACGCGAGGTAGTACTGGTTGTCCACCGCGCGCGCCTTTTCGAGGCTTTCGAGCATGTCGCCCGTGTAATCCATGTACATTGTCGGAAGGCAGACAATATCGGCGCACTTCAGCCCGTAAATGCAGAACATCTCGGGGAAGTGAATGTCCATGCAGATTGCGATCCCGAGCACCACGCCGTCAAACTCAAACACCGGAAAAGGATCGTCTCCCGCTGGATCAGTTACAATTGCTTCCTCGCCGGGGGCAGGATGCTGTTTCCGGTACACGCCGGCAAGAACACCCTTTCTGTCGATCAGGAATCCGGTGTTTGCATAACCCTTCCCGGCAATGGCAGAGACGGACGCCACGGCACCGATCCCGTATTTCGCCGCGCAAGAGGCCATCAGTGAGTAGATCGGGTGGTCCGTGAGCCGGTAGAGGCCGGGTTTCCAGCCCATTACGATATCTGGCTCCTCGGGAAGCAGGATGAGGTCCGCGCCCCGGTCGGCTGCTTCGCGGAACGTCTCCGGGATGGACTCCTCGATTCGAGTGACGGGCAACGAGGTCACGGCGAGCCGGAATTTCGGTCCCACGGCGGGGCCTTTCTGTTGCGGGGTGAAACGGCACGAATGACGTCATGGTAGGACCGGTTGCCCGCGGAGTCAAGGGATGCGGTACGAGAGGGTTTTCCCTCCATGCCGCTGTTGGGTACCATTTGAGATGATCAAACGACCGCTGTTTACACCAACCTTTGCGAAGGATCTCTCAATGAGCGCAGACATCGCCACCGATCTGGTTTCGCTTCAGGATTCGTTTTCTTCCGCTTCAGACGAGATCAAATCGCTGATAGTCCGCATTACGTCGGAAATCGACTTCGTGAACAAGTTGAGTGAACTCCATTCAGAAGAAGCTGAGGCATGGAGGATCCTCTCGCGAAAAGCTCTTGATGTCGTGCAGGGCAGTGTTGCTGGTGGAAAGATGGACTCCATCCGCGATGCGGTTGCCGAAGCGGAGGCGATCCTCGCGCCAGTGGCGGAAACTGCGAAGAGTTACACAATCTGGTGTGTCGGCCACGGTCATATTGACATGAACTGGATGTGGTCGTGGCCGGAAACGGTGGCAGTGACCAACGATACGTTCAGCACGGTGGACCATTTGATGTCGGAGTACCCGGACTTCTGCTATTCACAGAGCCAGACAAGCGTGTATGAAATTGCCCGCAAGTATAATCCGCAGCTGTTTCAACGTATCAAGAAGCGTGTTGCCGAAGGCAGGTGGGAACCGACCGCCTGTATGTGGGTGGAAGGCGACAAGAACCTCGCGGGAGGAGAGAGCCTCTGCCGGCATCTCCTGTATACTCGCCAGTTCATGGAAGAGCACTTCGGACTCAAGCCCGCGGACATCCTCATTGACTGGGAACCTGATACGTTCGGTCACGCACACACAATACCCCATTTTCTCGCCCGGGCCGGCGTTCGACGGTATTACTTCTGCCGGGGGGGAGCCGACCCCAAACCGTCGGTGTTCTGGTGGGAAGGGCCCGATGGTTCCCGGGTCCTCTGCTATCGGGAAATCACGTGGTACAACTGGGAAATCAGACCGGAACTGACGAACCATCTGGTCGCGTTCGCGAAGGAAACGGGACTTCGGGCCTGGATGAATGTATACGGGGTGGGAGACCATGGCGGGGGCCCCACGCGCGAACACATTGAGTGGGCACACCGGATGGATTCGTGGCCAGTGTTTCCGTCCATCAAGCTTTCGACGACGAAGCCATTTTACGAGTTGCTGGAAAGGAATTCCGCAAAATGGGAAGTGCTGAAACGGGAATTGAACTTTGAGTTTACCGGCTGCTACACGACCCAGACGAGCATCAAACGCAATAACCGATTTGCGGAACAACTGCTCTACCAGGCGGAGGCGGCGTCTTCACTTGCATGGCTGGAAACCGCGCAGGAGTATCCAGAAACAGCTCTGCGCGAAGGTTGGATCAACACGCTTTTCTCACAATTTCACGACATTCTTCCGGGTTCGTGCGTGCGGCCCTCCCGGGAATACAACTCCGGCCAGTACCAGGAAACTGCCGCGGGCGCCGGGATGGCGCTGACGAACAGCCTTCGCGCGGTGGCTTCTGAGATTGATACGACATACTTCGGCGCGAGCGGGACGACCGGCGCGCCAGCAAAGACCATAGGCGGCGGCGCAGGGTTCGAATCAGGAATGGGTGCGGTCTCGGGATACGACGGTGGTTCGAGTGACGTACGCCCGTTCGTGGTCTACAACCTTAACGGCTGGGAACGCAGTGAGGTAGTCATCGCCACGGTGTGGAATTCCGGTTGGAAGGATGTTGTGGTTCAGGACGACGCGGGAAACCGTTTCCTCGGGCAAATCGTGGAAAAAGGCGGGTACTGGGGACACGAATTTGTCAAAGTGGCATTCCCCGCGCCGAAAATACCGGCGTTTGGGTACAGGGTCTTCGCTCTCACTCAAGGCCACGCCCCCGTAGCGGCCTGTGCGCTGGCGCACGTGGAGCACGGCGCAGAGAATGAGTATTTCCGGTTGGAGATGGACTGGAATACCGGTGGCATAAAGAGTCTGGTCGAGAAAGGAAGCGGCCGCGACGTGGCAATTCCGGGTCGCCCGATGGGGCTTCTTGAGTATGCGGTTGAGCGACACCATGGAATGTCCGCCTGGGTAATCGGTGATATTCAGGCGTCGAAGTTTCTTGGCGAGATTACCTCGCTTGAAGAAAAGCGAGGACCCTATCAGATTTCGTTTGTCGCAAAAGCGAAAGTCAACGAATCCAGGATCACCATTGAGACAATCGTGCGCGCGGGTTGTCCTCTGGTTGAAGTGGTGATCTCGGCGAACTGGCTGGAGCGCGGCGGCCCGGACGCGGGAGTTCCTTCCCTGCGTTTTCATGTGCCTGTCAACGTGGAATCCGACTCGGCGCTTTTTGAAACTCCGTACGGAACCGTTCGGCGCACCCTGACCGCGGGCGAGGAAGTGCCTTCGCAACGTTGGGTTGACCTCAGCGGCAAAAATGCGGGCGTAACCGTTGTAAATGACAGCAAATACGGTCATGCGATCGACGGCAGAAGCGTCCGGACGACGCTGATCCGCAGCGCGTACGACCCGGATCCACTTCCGGAAGTCGGCGAACAGCGGATAAGGATGGGGGTACTCCCCCACGGGGCGGATTGGAAGGCGTCAGCGGCGACGCGCGCGGGGGTGGATTTCAACCAACCGCTCGTTGTCGTCGGAAAGGGTGTCCATTCGGGTCGCCTGCCGAATAATGCGAGCTTTTTGTCTGTCGACGAACCGAACATCATTCTGGCAGCGGTCAAACGAAGCGAAGATGGTGAAGCGATCATTGTACGTTTCTACGAAACCGATGGCTCCAGGACCGATGCGCATGTGAGGTTCGGCGCATTTCTCGCGCTTTCGGAAGTGGCCGCCGTGGATCTTCTGGAGCGAGCGACGGAAGGCAGGGTGGAGAGAAACGGGAACACGATTCGGGTCGAGGTGCCCCCGTTCGGCATTTCCTCCCTGAAAGTGTTGTTCGCCAAGTAGTTTGAGGAGCACTGCCATGAAACCCAGGAATGCGTTTGTCGCTTCTGCCTCAATCGGATTTGTGGTGCTGATTTCGGGGTGCGCAGTTCTCAACAAAGCAGTGCAGAAACCGAAGGTGTCATTCGAGGCGGTATCAGTGCGTTCGTTGAGCTCTGAATCCGTCACAATGGATGTCCATCTCAACGTCCAAAATCCGAATGTGTTTGATGTGCCGCTGAAGAAGTACTCGTACGCGCTGAATATAGGGGAGAGCAGGTTACTGAGCGGCGAACAGGGGCTCTCAATCACGGTTCCTGCAAAGGGGTCGGGGCACATCAGCGTTCCTCTGACCGTCCGTTTCAGAGAAGTGATGGGAGCCATTGAAGCCGTGACGGATACAAATGTGGTACCTTATTCGATCGGTGGAACGGTTACGATCGACGCAGGCCCGCTTGCCGGGTTGACGATTCCCTTCAACCATTCCTCGTCCATTCCCCGGCCAGCTCTCCCCTCCATCACTGTGGAGCGGCTCTCCGTCAGTTCGGTGTCGCTGAACGGTGTGAACGCGAACCTTGTTCTCTCCGTGAGGAATCCCGGGAGACTGGCATACGCGCTGGAGAACTTCGCGGGTGACCTGGAACTGAACGGAAGCAAGCTCGCCACGATTGACGGAATCGGCGGAACCCGGCGTCTGCCGGGGGGCAGCGCGCAGACAATCAGTGTGCCGCTCCGACTTTCATCTGCGCAGGCACTGATCGGGATCCAATCACTTCTCAATTCGGGCTCCATTTCGTATCGTATCAAGGGAACGGCGGGTGTGTCCGCAGATGTGCTCGGGAGGATGCCATTGACGATTGACCAGAGTGGAACCACGAGAATTTCCCGTTGATGTTTTTTCCGGGCTGTTGCCATCTGAGGATGAATGGTGTACGTTAGAAGCATGACGGTTATTCGGGAGAACGCGATGCGGAAATCCGTTGCGGGTGCGCTCGCCGGCGTAGTGGCTGTGTTTGGCTATGCGGTGGGCCGGCCTACGTTCTCTTCTCTGGGGTTGCTGCCCAACCTTGGAAACGTTCCCGGCACGGCGACGGAGTGCCAGGTGTGTCACGTATCCGCAGGTGGCAGCGGCACGCTTAATGCCTTCGGGACCACCGTTCAGGCGAATCTCACCGGCGGCGTACCGGATTGGTCGCGCATACGAGTTCTCGACTCGGATGGTGACGGGTATTCCAACGGGCAGGAACTGGGTGATCCGCTGGGGTACTGGCAACCCGGCCAGCCGAATCCCGGTCTTCAGACCAAGATCACAAATCCGGCAAACGCAATGAGCAAACCCACGGGGCCTTCGGGAGTCCAGATTGTGACGACTCCGACCGCATGGGGTGTGATCAAAGCATTGTTCCGTTAGTTTTCCCAGCTTTGCCCTCCGACATCCTACCTGACATTCAACTTCCACACAGGCAAAGTGCGTCGCCATGCGTCGACGTCTGACTTCCTTCGACAAAGTTCCCGCTTTGTTGTGGGACGACTGGCGGTGGCAACTGCGCAACCGAATTACCACCCTTGACGAACTGTGGCGCGTCGTCCCACCGGACGAAAGTGAGACGGAACGACTAAGGCATGTGGTGGCGCAGTTTCCGCTTTCGATCACGCCGTACTATGCGAGCCTTATTGACTTCGACGACCGGCAGTGTCCCATACGGCGGCAGGTGGTGCCTTCGATTGAGGAAATCGAAGATTCCGGCGGCGTAGAGGACCCTTTGGGAGAGGTAGAACAGTCTCCGGTTCAGAACGTCATCCAGATTTACCCGGACCGAGTGGCTCTTACCGCGGTCAAGCAATGCCCGGTTTTCTGTCGCTTCTGCTTCCGGAAACGTCTGTTCTCGACGGCAAGAGAAGGAGCAGGTTGCGGGTTGGAGAAGAGCATCGAATACATCCGCGGGACGCCGCAGATCAAAGACGTGCTTGTCACCGGCGGAGATCCATTGATCGCGTCAGACAGCTTTCTCGAACGGCTCTTGAAATCGTTACGAAGCATTCCGCACGTGGAAATCATTCGAATTGGGACACGCGCGCCGGTTGTTCTGCCTCAGAGAATCACTCCGGGGCTGTGTGCAATTCTGTCGCGGTACCATCCTTTGTGGGTAAACACGCATTTCAACCATCCTAAGGAGATCACGCCAGAAGCGCAGGAAGCCTGTGACAAACTCTCCCGTGCCGGGATCCCGCTGGGAAATCAATCGGTTCTCTTGAAAGGTGTGAACGACGACCCTGACACCATGCGCGAGCTGGTACGCGGCCTTGTACGGATGCGCGTCCGTCCGTATTACCTTTTCCAATGCCATCTCGTGCGGGGAACCCGGCATTTCCGAACGACGATAGAACAGGGCCTTCGGATATCCGGTGCATTGCGCGGGCATGTGTCCGGTATCGCGAACCCGTTGTTTGTTGTCGACACGCCGGACGGGAAAGTTCCCGTCTTGCCAAGACGCGGGCTGAAACGACGCGAGGGCGATTTCGTTGTGCTGGAGACGTTCCGGGGAACTGAATGGCGCGAATACAACCCGACTTGAGGCGGTCAGAAGAAAGGAAGAGAAGGCTATTGAGCGACGACGTACCAGTGGGTGACCGGGCACGAGCCTTGGCGAGGAACCTCCATGTTCTGACCGTCATGTTTCCGGATTCAGAGAAACCGTTGCTGGGAATGCAGCTGCGCAACGCGGCGATCGAGCTGGTGACCGAGGCAGTTGTGGCGGGCGCGACGGATGATCCGGCTGAGAAGCAGGAAATGCTGCGCCTTGCGGCGGTCAACTGCACCCGGATACGGGAACTCGTTCAACTGGCGCGCGAACTGGACCACCTGCCTGAGGATAATGTGGCAGAGCTGATTGCCGCGGTGGAGGTCATCAACGCGACGATTGCCCGGGAACGCAGGACTGCGCGTTACTGAACGCGATCAGCTACCCGTGATTTTGCCAAGCATCACGTAGTCAGTTGTGTTGCTGGTGGAAGGATCAACGTTTTCACCGCCGACCGCAAAAATAGTGTCACCCACGGTGCATGCGTGAACATCGTTGAGTCCGTGGGGGGCGCGCTCTTCCATAAGCGTGAACGTATCCGTGATGGTGTCGTATACCCAGACAAGATCACTGTATTCCCCGGTCAGCACCTTCCGCTTGTCGAGAAGCCTGACACCGCTTGTCGCCAGCATCTGGCCGCAGGTTTCCTGCCGGAAAACTCCCCCGATCAGAACTACGTACCGGTCTCCCCATGAGACCGCACAATGCCCGGAAAGGGCACCGGGAAGAGGAGAATGCCGCTGCCAGATTCGGGTGTTCACGTCGAACGAAAATGTGTCGTCGAAATACGTGAATTTGCGTGTTCCGACTTCCACCCGACACGTGTACCCACCGAACACGTACACACGAGAGCCTACGGCGGCTGCCGCGCATCCCGCCCGGGGGGAAAACGGCACATCGAGAACGCGCCACCCCGTTCCAGGGTCATTCAGGTCGAGTAATTCGGCTTTCGTGACGGTTTCGGCAGTGAATGCCCCTCCATGAACCTTCTCCCATTCGCCGCCGCCGACAGCGAGTATTCTGGTGCCAACCGCGGCCACCCCCGCAACGCCCCTTGCCTGAGCCATGGGGGGAAGCTGCGTCCATTGCCAACTGTCGCTGCTTCTTCTCAGAGCCCACGCGTCGTTGAGAACCGCAAGTCCATCCTTTCCGGCTTTTCTTCCTCCCACTACGGCGAGAGCATTGTCTGCAGAACACCCCGCCGTGTAGCAACGTGGCGCGGGGATCGGGTCCGTCGGGAACCAGTCATCGCGGTTCGCATCGTAGTACCAGGCAAGTTCCGTTTCGCGCCACGGGTAGGTCATTCCGCACGCGTATACAGGGAAAGACCCAACGGTTCCCATCGCGCCGCCTTTTACAAGGCTGGGGAACCAGCGGCCTTCGGACCACGAAATCTGGATCATCGTACGCCCCCACGACCCTGGATTTTGCGATACTCAACAAGCAGCGATCCGGGTGTTTCCGGTATCTGTACACAAATCCGCGACAAATCCTCGCCCCGCATCTCTCTGACAGCTCCGCGTTCGAAACCTGGCGACATGGTTACCTCGTAGTCTGCGGAACAATCTATTGCGCGAAGGCGGGTGTCCATGAGAGGGAACGGGCTTTCATGGCGGCGGAGGAACACTGCAATTCCCGCGGATTCCTCCGCCAGATGGTACTGATACGCACACCAGTCGTGTGTGGCAAAGGACACCGGAACAAGCGGGAAATAATCGGCAAGCAGAAACCGCCTGATTCGTTTCAGCTCCTGGATGGCTTTCTTCGCGTCATCTGCCGGGAAATCGGGGGCGGTGATGCTGTTGTACAGCGTCACACCCGTGGACATGGCGCTTCGGAAATCGTACGGGGAGTATGTCCACACGGCCGCAGAATGAATCGGAACCCATTGCGAGAGCCCGGCGGTCTGAATCTGACACGCGATCTGCAGCATTCTGCCGTACGCCGGGCCGCCAACGTCAGAGAAATCGCTTCTCCAGAGGGGAAACGAGCGCATTGTTGTTTCGAGATCTATGCGCCTGCCCCCGCTGGCGCAGTTGTCTATTGCCAAGCCGGGGTGGCGTCGGCGAAGCTCGTCCCACAACCAGTACAGGCCTTCAATGTGGCGGATTTCCGAAACGCCGATTCGGTCCGGCGGGTCGGCTGCGCGCCAGTACGGCAAGGGCTGGAAGTTGAAGTCCTGCCGGTAAATCGTTACACCCGAATCAGCGATGATGGATGAGATCCGGTCGCAGATGAATTCCCTCGCGGGCGCGTAACCGAGGTTGAGGAGGCAGAAGTTCGGATTCGGGCCGCCACGAAGCACGAACTCCGGATGATCGCGTTCGATTTCCGTTCCCACGCATACTCGTTCCGGTTCGAACCAGAGGACGAACCCCATGCCGGATCTGGCCGCGGCTTTACCCACCGGTGCGAGACCATCGGGGAAAACGTCCTTCCTGATTGTCCACTGGCCCGTTTCGCCTCCCCAGTTGCCGGTTCCGAACCAGCACGCGTCGATCCAGTAAGCCTCGCATCCGAGTTCTTTTGCCCGTTCAAGGGCATCCAACTCATCCTCGAGAGTCACCTTACCGGTGCGGTGGTAGGTAGACATTGTCATGTGGGAAACAGGCGGAAGGACGGGTTCGCCGTCGGGCTGTTTGCGGGGGGTATAGTGTGCCAGGATCGCCTTTCTGAGGAGGTTATTCCCGACGTACCGATCCTCGCCCTCCCAAGGGATCAACAGGATTCTGGGTGTTCTGATGCTTTCACCCGGTTCTAACGAAATGTGCGTCCGCTCCATGCCCGCTGCGACGTGAATTCCCGCGCCTTCGCGCCGAAACCGTGCCATCCACTGACCCGTCCACCCGATCGCGATCACAACTCCGCCTGCTCCGAGCTGAAGATTCATGAAGGGCAAGGCCGAATCTGAAGACCTCCCGCCGACCGGAGCAAGCGCGAAGTCACGTCCTTCCCACAGCTCGTCGACAAGGGGGAGGAAGTCATCCCAGCGTGCGTCGCTACCCTTCGTGTGGTGGAGAAAAGTTTTCTGACCCGCGTCGGCGGGGAGACGTGTGTCCAAGGGAAGGATTTCGGAAACAACGGGTGATTTGACCGTACTTCTGTTCTCGAGCCTGAGGACTACCTCGACGCCAGGGATATCATCAAATCGTCGTAGATGCTGGATTGCGCAGATTCCCGATGGCTCGTCAGCCCACGTGGATACAATCTCCAGCCCGTCGTCGCGCCGCATCGTTTCAGTATCGAAGCGCCAGGAAGGCAGTAAATCCCGGGATCTGGCCCCTCCGAGCTTGAAGGAGAAGTACGGATTGGTGTCAACCGGCAATGTGGTCACTCTGATCCCCTGACGGTGGCGCCATTGATGGCATGGGAACGCTTCGCGGGCAAGCCCGGCAGGCTGAGCGCCACGCACGGTCTTTCCCCGATGAGATAGCAGTATAACACGCCCGCTTCTCCGGGGGCGAGGGGCGCCACGGGAGCCGTTCCAGTGGCCGCAATCCGGAAGTTGGCCATCTGAGCTCACGTCGGTATCTTTTCCAAGGCGTGGCATTTTGAGCGAGATGCGCACGATTTTTGATGAGCCGAGGTGGATCAACTCCGGTGAACGGGTTGGATAATGGCTGGCGAGAGAGTCGTAGTTGCGATGAGCGGGGGCGTGGACAGCTCCCTTGCGGCCGTTCTGCTCCACGAACAAGGCTTTCGCGTGGCAGGCCTGACTCTGAAACTGTGGGATCCAAACCGCGCGGCTGGCGCGCGTGGTACGGGTGCATCCGCCAGTCATGAACATGGCCCGGCCGCGGATGCCCGTGAAGTATGCGAACGCCTTGGCGTGCGCCATCACGTGCTTGATTTCACGGAAGTCTTTGAACGGGTGGTGATTGATGATTTTGTCCGGGAGTACGGGAGCGGGGCGACACCAAATCCGTGCGTGCGGTGCAATGCACTGGTGAAATGGGAGGCATTACTGCGCATGGCGGACCGTTTGGATGCCGAGTTCGTCGCAACGGGCCATTACGCAAGGGTGATTCATCGTGAGGATGGGGTTGCGGAGCTCAGGAAGGGAGTGGACACCAGTAAGGACCAGTCCTACGCGTTATGGAGAATGGGTCAGGAACACCTGCGACGGACACTGCTGCCGCTGGGGGGGATGAGGAAAACAGAAACGCGGAGAATGGCTGCTGAACTCGGGCTCTGCACCGCGAACAAACCCGAAAGCCAGGAGATATGTTTTATCCCTGACAATGATTACGTGCGCTTCCTCAGGGCAAGGGACGAGCGTTCCGGACGGGAATCACCCGGCTTCGTCCGCGGTGAGTTGCGCACGTTCAGAAGCAACGAACTTGTAGGGACCCACGGTGGGACAGCACACTTCACCATAGGCCAGCGAAAGGGGCTGCGAGTAGCCTTTGGCCGTCCCCGTTACGTCGTCCGCATTGACCCGCCGACTCACACCGTCTGGATCGGAGATACGAGCGATCTTGAGACCACTACGGTACAAGCGGAGCACGCCAACTGGTCTCTCGGACGCGCACCCGGTGCGGGAACAAGAAGCACAGCGAAGATCCGGTACCTGCATGCCGGAGCAAGTGGTCGAGTCTTTCCCGCTTCAGACGGGTCAATGGCGTTCATCTTCGAGGAACCGCAACGAGCAGTGACGCCCGGGCAGTCGCTTGTCGTATATGATGATGACCTTGTTCTCGGTGGCGGTGTGATCAGACCTGTTCCCGGCGAGAAGGCTTCCTGAAAAAATCATGACCGCACGTTCGAAACAGGTGGTTCTCAGTCTCCTGAGCGGGGTACTTCTTGCGGCCGCGTTTCCGCCACTCCCCTCAGGCCCTCTGGCCTGGGTAGCTCTGGTCCCATTGCTGTTCGCGCTGGATGGTGCGAGCACCAGGCGTGCGGCGGCGCTGGGGTACGTCTTCGGGGTCGCGTTCCATGTGTGTTCGCTCTACTGGATCGCATTCCACGTTGACATACCACGGTTTCTCAGCATTGCCGCGTGGATCGCTGCCAGCCTTGTTCTGGGGGTCTACTATGCCGCCGCTTGTGCCTGTTTCCGACTGACTGGACGCTGGGTCGGCCGAAAATGGGTCTGGTTTGCGCCTTTCATATGGGTAGTGCTCGAATACTCGAGATACGTAAGCGAGTTCGCGTTTCCCTGGACTGTGGTCGCACACTCGCAATCCCGGTTGCTCGGCCTGATCCAACAGGCGGATTTTTGGGGTGTTCTCGGAGTTTCGCTCTGGGTCGTCGTGCTGAACGTGCTCGCGTTCCGCGCGATGCAGGAAGTGCCGGTCAATGCGCGGCGAGCCACGGGTTTTGCCGCGACCTTCGTGCTTGTTGTGGCGGCATCGGCGACGTACGGCACGTGGCGCATGTCCGAAACTCCCACGGAACCGGCAAGAATCCGCATTGCACTGGTGCAACCGAACATCGGGATGGATACCAAATGGGACGCGGATGAGGGGATTCGCGCCACCATGGATTCCATGATGCACCAGACAATGCAGATCCCTCCCGGAAGCGCCGACCTCGTGATCTGGCCGGAGACGGCAATCCCTGATTACGCCGTATATGCGCCTCCCTTCAGCCGTGATTCGGGAAGGAACATCAATCCGCGTTATGCTGCCTACTTCGACAGCCTGACGCGGCATCTTCGCGCACCCATCCTGAGTGGGCTGCCGGCTCAGGACTTCCCCCGCGATGCCCAATTCAACTCCGCGGTGCTCATAACCCCAGGGACGAGCAGCGTGCAATACTACGACAAAACGTTCCTCGTGCCCTTTGGGGAACGGGTTCCGTATGAAAGCGCGTTCGGGTTCCTCGGAAAAATGAATCTGGGTATCGCACGCTGGTCGCCAAGCGATCGCTTCTCGGTATTCCATTCCCCTGCGGGGAGTTTCGGGGTGGGGATCTGTTTCGAATCGGTGTTCCCAAGGGTGATGAGCGACTTTGTTCGCGCAGGAGCGGATTTCCTTGTCGTTGTGACCAACGACGCGTGGTTCGGCAAGACATCACTGATCTACCAGCATGCGGCGTTTGCCTCATTCCGCGCGATTGAGAATCGCGTATGGGTGGCCCGCTGCGCCAATACGGGAATCTCAGCCTTCTATGATCCGTGGGGGAGAAGAGTTCAAGAGGCGGGGATTTTCACTCGAGAAACCCTGGTTGGCACGATAGGTCGGCGGGAAAGAGTCACGCCTTACGTATTGTGGGGTGACTGGATTGTCGCCATCGCGGGCGCAGTCTCGCTTATAGGCGTAGCGGGCGGAGGGTTGGCCGCGTGGACACGTGCGCGAAAACGGACATCGTGACCCGCCGCCGTTGGGCTTGGGCTCTCGGCGCAGGTCTGGCCGGTTTCGTTGCGTACTTTGGAGTCTGGAACCTGACGCTTGCGTCCGATGATGTCGCCCTGATCTATCGCCTGCGTTTCTTCGGGTGGGACGGAATCAGGCCGTTTCTCCTTCCAGAGACGGGTGCGCAGGGTGTGGGATACCAGGCGTACTACCGTCCGTTTGTGGTCCTTTTCACCACCGGCGAATACCTGTTGTGGGGGACTACACCCGGGGGGTACCATCTCAGCAATCTCATCGTCTACAGCCTCACTTGCTCACTGGTTTTCCTGCTTGTTTCAGAGGTTGTCGGTTCTCGTTTCCTGGGACTCGCGACCGCTCTGCTGTTCGCCGTCCATCCGTTGCACACAATGAATGTGGCGTGGATAAGCGGCAGGACGGACCTTTTTGCGTCGTTTTTCATACTGTGTTCGCTTCTCGCGTTTGTGCGTTGGAGCAAATCGGGGAAAAAAAGCTGGATATGGGCGGGCCTGTTCGCCGAGTTACTGGGGCTGTGCAGCAAAGAGATCGCACTCTTGACCCCTCTACTTGCGGTCGCAGCTGAATGGGCAAGGGTATCTCACGGAAACATACGCGCGTCCGTCGCCACGGTGTTGCGAAAAACGCTGGCGTGGTGGGTGTTGCCGCTTCTGTGGGGAGCGATGATAGCCTGCGGGACCCCGTTCCTGCACTCTTTTTCGTGGGCGGTTTCTGTTCGAGAAGCGTTAATGAATCTTGCCGGTTCGGTAGTGCTTCTTGCTTCTCCCCTGGATTACGAATTGCTGCTGCGCTGGTCTGCCGAACGACCGGTCCTGCTCATCTGCGCGGGCGCCTTGTGCGGCGCGGGTGCTTTTGTGGTCGTATGGCGCACCCGGACTAGCCGTTCCACGATGCTGTGGGGACTGATCTGGCTGTGTGTCAGTATCGTTCCTACCTATCGCGCAACCATGCGCTGGTACCTGTTTGTGCCCTCTGTAGGCATCTGCATGGTTCTCGCAGGTGTTTGCGCTTCTTTTGCGGAGAGGTGGCGCGTTCCCTTGGTTGCCCTGATGGTGCTCGCGTTCACCCTCGGCCTCGTCAACGAGCGTCAGAAGTGGGCGATCGCGGATTCAGTGAATCGCTCCGCATTGTCCTCCCTCCTGACGAACGCGCACGGCAATTCCACTCGCAGGGTGGTGATTCTGACAACGCCTGCCAAGGTGCGGCGGATGCCCGTTTTCGGTGGGAATACAGAGTCGTTCTTCCGAATTCATGGTGGCATGGCCGAACGGGTAGACGTCGTCTCACACGTTGCTCTTTGCGATCCGCTCGCGGTTGTGAAGTGCTCCTGGCGCGACACGACCACGCTGACTCTGGAATTTGCCGAGGGTGAGGGGGAATTTCTGCCCTTGGGGGCCAAAACACACCCGCGGGAATCTGTGATTGGAGCGGGGAATACGACTGACTCCGATGCAGGTACAGTGGTTGTCGCGAAACTCTCCAAAGGCGGGGGAGTCCGTGCCGTGGACGTCAGTTTTGCAGATGTCGATGTTCGAGACTCCGAGGTTCTGCTTTTTACCGGTGGAAGATTCGTTCCCTTTGCCCTCCACGCGGAGGAGTGAGACTTCGTGCGCCGCTCTCTTTTGTTCACCGTGCTGATTCTGCTGGAGGGTGTCTGCGGCGATGCAGGGGCATCGGTTGGCGACTGGCGTTCGTACAGCCGCCTTGTCATCCACCGCATTGCGGCAGGACCGGATGCTGTCTGGGCGGCGACGGAGGGAGGGATCATCCGTTCGAGTCTCGTGGACGGTTCCGCGCGGACCTACAGCCCGAGTGATGGTCTGCCGGACCGGAGTATACTGTCGGTCATCGTTGACAGCGCGGGTACCGCGTGGTTCGGTACCGGGGAAGGAGGTATTCTCCGGTTCACAAAAAGGAAAAACCTTTCGCTCCCGGTTCTGGAACCTGCGTTGCTCAGCGGCCAGGTGTCCCGTGTCGTGGCATTGTTCCTGTGGCAGAATCGGCTATATGTGGGCCATTCCACCGGGGTGACGGTTCTCGACCGTGGAACCAACCGGGTCGTGGAAAATTACCATCAGCTTGGCGGCAGCAGCGATCTGCGCAACCAGGCGGTGTCAGCTCTCGCTGTGGTGGGAGGGCGGATCTACGCCGGCACGGCTCGGGGCCTATCGTGGGCGGAACTTGATGGGAACCCACTTCTTCCTGACTCCTGGACGAGTATCGAGGACTCGTTTACAGGTGTAAGCTCGATAACCTCCTTCCACGGAAACGTGTATGTAGCAACAGTCAACGGCGTCAGAGTGGAAACCGCGTCCGGATGGGTATTGACGGGCCCTGCGGCGCCTGTCTACGACCTTGCGGTGTATGATGGAGCCCTTTGGATGGCGTCTTCGCGCGGGTTGTTGCGAACAACCGATGGGGTTAACTGGGAAGCCGTAGCGGGTCTGACATCTCCTGTCAAAGCGCTTGCTCCACTGGAGGGGGTGGCTCTGATCGCAGCAGGAGAGGCGGGAACCTACCGAGTCCAGGGCGCGACGCCTGAAGTAACGAAGATGCCAGGGGTGGACTTCCCGCCTACGAACGCTTTCACAAATATCGTGCTTGATACCGCAGGAGCGGTCTGGGTGGCACCTGGACCGGCACGTGGGGCGGCGCAGTACGGGATATTTCGTTTCCGCGACAACACCTGGGTGCACCTTCCTCCCGCCCAGAATGGCATGCCATCCCCGCCCGCCGGGGAACCCGATGGCGGATTCATCTCGATTGTGGTGGACGGGGAAAACAGGGTCTGGGCAGGAACCTGGGGTGGTGGAATCGGAATAGTCTCGAGCGGGGGTACCACTGCACTTCACGCCGAAACGGTGAACACTGCCAACAGTCCTCTGACGGGGCTCGATGGCAGCCCGGATTATCTTGTCACAAAGGCCTTCCATCGCGGTGCGGACGGTGTCATGTACGCGGGCATCTGGCACAGTGGAGTGTTTGCTCTTTCTCCCGGTTTTTCGCCCGGCACCGGTACCGCATACCAGATCATGCGCAAATTCATGGAGAACGGGACCATCTCGCGCACGCTGAACGTGACGGCACTCACGCTCGATCGGTATAGCGTGCTGTGGGTCGGCACCTCGTCCGCGGGCGTACTTCTGATTGATACGAACAACACTCCTTTTGACGGGTCGGACGACCAGTTCGTCGGCACACTGGGACGCCAGGGAATCGACTCCGATGTTGGGTTGAGGAGCCGAAATGTGCGGAGCATTGCACGCGCTCCGAATGGGGATATCTGGGTCGCCACAGATGCCGGTTTGACGCTCTTCCAGGGTGAATTTGCCCGCGCATCGAATCGGTACAGCCTGACCACCCGCCATTTCACTCTCGATGATGGTCTGGCTTCGAACAGCCTGAACGCAGTTCTTGTCGACTCATTCGACGTCGTGTGGGTGGGGACTGATAGGGGGCTCGCCCAGGTTCTTCCCACAAAGCAGGTGATCACCTTGCCCGTCGAGCGCATCGTCGATACGGAGGGAAAGGTTACCTCGCTGGCATTTGACCGGGCACGGGGTTATCTGTGGATCGGTACGCCTTCCGGCCTCACGCGGTACGAAGCGTATCCCCCGGTTGGCGCAGGCGACAGTATCATAGCGGAACCCTCGCAAAACCCCTTTATGATTGGAATCTCCCAGCGGGGCTCGGACTACGTGCTCACGGGCACGCCGCTCTCGGTCGTCGTCACGCCCGGCGCGACGGTGAGGATTTACACCATTACGGGAGATCTCGTGTGGGAGACGACAGATTCCGGAATCGGGCAGGTAACATGGGACGGAAGAACGTGGTCGCCCGCCCGGGCAGTTGCTTCCGGCGTCTATCTGTATATCGCACAGAAGGGATCGAACACGGCGACCGGTAAGATTGCCGTTCTGCGAGACGCCCGCTGAATCGCGCGGCGCCGTTAGTTTTCGCCAGGAAGGACTTTCCCGGGGTTGCATAGCCCCGTTGGATCCCAGACGGACCGTACGCGAGACATGGCTTCCTTGGTAGCTCGATCGAAGTACAGAGGCATGAAATCGACCTTTTCCAGGCCCACTCCGTGTTCGCCGGTGATCGTACCACCGGTTGCAACACACACGGCCATGATTTCGGCAAGGGCTTCCTTCACTCTCCGCGTCTCCTCAGTGTTTCGCCGGTCGTAACCGATGTTGGGATGGAGGTTCCCGTCGCCAGCATGAAAGACGTTGGAGACCTTCACGCCGTGCCGGTCGCAGATTTCAGTGATTTGAGGCACAATCTCCGCAAGTCGCGTTCGCGGCACTACGGCGTCCTGCACGAGCAGATCCGGGCTGACGCGCCCTGAAGCCCCAAACGCGGCCTTCCTGCCCGCCCAGAGGCGTTTTCGTTCTGACTCTTCGGACGCGAATCGTACGCTGCGAGCGCCATTCTTCCGGCAGATTTCCGTGATCCTGTCCACCTGGTCATCGAGGCTGTAAGGCAACCCGTCCACCTCGATGATCAGCACCGCTTCCGCATCGACAGGATACCCCGCAGCGAGTGCCGATGCCTCCACCGTACCGATTGTCCGTCGGTCCATGATTTCCAACGCAGTCGGAACCATCCCGCCGGCTATGATGTCGGAAACCGTCTGACACGCTTCAGCGATCGACGTATAGTCGGCGAGAACGGTTCTGACTGCTTCAGGGGCGGGCTCCAGACGCAGGAACAACCGTGTAGCGATCCCAAAAGTGCCTTCGGAGCCGATGAAAAGCCCCATCAGGTCGTATCCAACGGGATCCCCTCTGGCGCCTCCGAGCGTCACCAGGTCACCGGTCGGGGTTACCACCTCCAGTGCCCGCACATGGTTCACCGTGACCCCGTATTTCAGACAGTGCGGGCCGCCCGCGTTCTCTCCGATGTTGCCACCGAGCGTGCAGGCGGGCTGGCTCGCGGGGTCCGGCATGAACACGAATCCTTGCGGGGAGGTCAATTCGCTGAGCTCGAGGTTGAGGACTCCCGGTTCGACTACCGCGGTTCGGTCCTGGTAATTCACCTCCAGGATGCGGTTCATGCGGCTGAGAGAGATCACCACGCCACCCGGAGCCGGAACTGCTCCGCCGCTCAACCCCGTTCCTGCTCCACGCGCGGTGAAGGGAAAGCCGAACCGGACGCATGTTTTTACGCATTCTTGAACCTGTTCTGTCGTTTTGGGGAGCACCACAAGCGCCGGTGGAGAGCGAAATTCGGTCAACCCGTCGGCTTCATACGGCAGCATCTCTGTGGCGTGGTTGAGAACGAATCTCGTTCCCACCATTTCTTTGAGGTGCTCCAGCATTTCCCTGGGAATCGTCACGGTGCGTCCTTCCGACAACGTTGTCCGGAGCGTTTCAGTGGATACGTCTGCCTATTCTTTCCCATCTGATCGAATGGAAAGGATTCAGCGATGCGGAATGCGAGTTGACTGACCAGTAAATGAACAATGGTCGCCCGGTCAAAGCTTCGAAGGAGACATCGCCATGGACTCGGCTGTCCTCCGAGTTTGCCCGGTTGTCGCCCATCACAAAAATGTGGCCCGGTTTGACGACGTGCGGCCCGAAATTGCGCGCGCGTTCTACTGCTCGCCACTCTGACACCGGGAAAACGCCTTCTGCGCTGACGTTGTGCGCCGTGTCGAAGCGGCCCTGGAGAATGGGGTCTGACGTTACCCCGTTTACCTTCACGATGTTGTCTACCACCTCAACCGTGTCCCCCGGCAGACCCACGCACCGTTTGACGATTTCGGTTCCCGGCTCGCCCCACGAGCGGAATATCACGACCTCGCCCCGTTTCGGTCTCCGCAGGGGCGGCCAGCGAAATAACTCTTTTTCGGCGACGGGCAGTTCCACGAATGATCCGAATGTGAGACGCTCCGCCAAGAGGTAGTCGCCGACAAGCAGTGTGCTTTCCATGGAGCCGGAAGGGATGCGGTACGCGTGTATGACGAGGGTACGAAGCAACAACGCCCCGATGAGCGACGCAGAAAGAACCGCTGCATAAACCCGCCAGGGCGGTGTCTCTTTGGACGCTGTCTCACGGGGTTCGTCTGGTTGCATGGGGTCAGCGGATAAGTCTGCCGATTCGATCCCAGCGAATGTATTCGGAAAGTTTCCAAAGCCTTTGTCGGGTATCCATGGACCAGTAAATCACAAGCGCACGCGCCTTGAGCCGGTTGAGCGGGACGGCGCCGTAGAAGCGGCTGTCAGCGCTGTTGTTTCTGTTGTCACCCATGACAAACATGTGCCCGGGTGGAACAACGTGCGGACCAAAGTTGGTCGGATCCAGGGTCATGATTCCGGACATTCCGAGATAATGCGTCGGCGTGTACTTGATGCTCGGAAAGACCCGCCAATCGTTACCGAAGCGTGCCCTCAAGGTCTGACTGAACGGGGTGCCATTGACTGTGAGAACGTTGTTCCTGACGAGAATCGTATCCCCGGGCAACCCAACACACCGTTTGATGAAATCTTCGGTCGTATCCGCCCAGGACGCGAAAATTACTACGTCTCCGCGCTGGGGAGACGATATCGCCGGTAGTCTTCCCAGCACAATGCCGGTGAACGGAATCTCGATCGGGGCACCGTACACGAACCGGTTCGCAAGGAGGAAATCCCCGACCAGAAGGGTGTCCTCCATCGACCCGGACGGAATGCGGTATGCGTGGATCACGAACGTTCGTATCACCAGAGCGACCAGAAGCACGGTAAGCAAAGGTTGTACGTATTCCTTGCCAAGAGATTTCCTGGTAGCCGTTTTTTCCCCCGAACCGGACACAACGCTGCTGGGGATCACTGGTGGTTTGTCCACTGCCTGCTCCTTCTCTTTTCAACCGGGGTCCATCTGAAGGACTGCAAGGAAGGCTTCCTGGGGAATCTCTACACTTCCGACCTGCTTCATTCTCTTTTTGCCTTCTCGTTGTTTTTCAAGGAGTTTGCGCTTACGCGTGATATCCCCGCCGTAACACTTCGCCGTTACATCCTTTCGAAGTGGCCTGACTACTTCACGGGCGATCACGCGGCTGCCAATCGCTCCTTGAATGACCACTTCGAACAATTGACGCGGGATCAGGTGCTTCAGTTTCAGGCAGAAATTCCTTCCCCACGCGAATGCTTTGTCCGCATGCACAATAACACTCAGCGCATCAACGGGATTTCCGTTTATCAGGATGTCCAGCTTGACGAGTTTGGACGGGCGGTACTCTGCGAACTCGTAATCGAAAGAAGCATACCCTCTGGTCTGGGATTTCAACTTGTCGTAAAAATCAAACACGATTTCTGAAAGGGGCATCTGGAACCGCATATCGACGGTTTTTGGCGAAAGATATTCCGTTGTCTCGTATACGCCGCGTCTCTCGGTTGCGAGTTTCATGATGGGGCCGATATAGTCCGTTGGCGTAACGATCTGCGTGAGCAAAAACGGCTCTTCTACTCGCTCAATACGAGCTGGATCCGGCAATTTGGAGGGATTGTCCACCCAGATTACCTCGTTGGACGTCGTGACGACACGGTATCGGACGTTGGGGACGGTTGTGATGATGTTCAGGCCAAACTCCCGGTCGAGTCGTTCCTGAACGATCTCCATATGCAGCAGACCGAGGAAACCGCACCGGAAGCCAAAGCCCAGAGCAGCGGAGCTTTCGGGTTCGTACACGAGTGAAGCATCGTTGAGTTTCAGACGAGCAAGGGAATCCCGAAGGTCTTCGTACATTTCCGCGTCTACGGGATAGATGCCCGCAAACAGCATGGGCTTGACTTCCTGGTAATCCTTCAGCGGAACAACCGCGGGGGCCGAGTTGTCCAGAATCGTGTCGCCTACACGTGCCTCGCTGATCGTTTTGATCGACGCAACCACGAACCCCACCTCACCGGCCTGAAGCGAATTGCGGGCTACACGTCCAAGCCTCAGGAAGCCGACTTCGTCGACTTCGTGGACGGCGTTCGTTGCGGCGAGCCGGACCTTCTGCCCGGGGTAAATCGCGCCGTCCACTACGCGGACATAGACTACGGCGCCGCGGTAGGAATCGTAGACGGAGTCGAATATGAGAGCACGCAACGGAGCGTCCGGATCGCCTTTTGGCTCCGGGACACGGGAAACGATGGCTTCAAGCAGTTCGCGGATCCCCTGTCCCGTTTTCGCCGAAACCTGCAGTATGTCTTTCTCTTCGATGCCGAGAAGATCCCTGATTTCCTGAGTAACGAGCGGGATTTGTGCGCTTGGCAGATCGATCTTGTTGATTACCGGAATGATCTCCAGGTCTGCGGAAATGGCCTGGTAGAGATTGCTGACAGTCTGTGCTTCCACGCCTTGAGCAGCGTCGACAACGAGGATCGCACCCTCACAGGCCGCAAGGCTTCGCGAAACTTCGTACGAGAAATCCACGTGTCCGGGGGTGTCAATGAGGTTCAGGATGTACGTCTCGCCGTCTTCGGCCCCATACTCCATCCTGATTGCATGCATCTTGATCGTGATGCCGCGCTCCCGTTCCAGTTCCATGCTGTCCAGAACCTGATCCTGCATCTCATTTGAGGAAAGCGTGCCAGTGAATTCGAGCAGGCGGTCTGCGAGGGTTGATTTGCCGTGGTCTATGTGGGCGATTATAGAGAAATTTCGGATGCGTTTCTGGTCTGTCATTCTTTTCCCATGCGGGTGTTCGCAGAGCATACTGATGAAGGGATACCTGAAAGGAGACATCCGAAAGATACAAAAAAGCGGATCAGAACCGTCCGATGCACGTGTGGCATGTGGTTCAGACCCGCCCTGCGACACCACGTATCAAATGATCGATAAGGATCTTTGCACCGATCGCGACAAGGATTATGCCTCCCGCAACTTCAACTCTCCGCCCGAAGAAGCGGCCGAGGCGTTTTCCGAGAAGGAAACCGGCAGTTGATACGCACAAGGTCGTGATGCCGATCAGCACCGCGGGCACGAATATCGGCGTGCTGAGCAACGAAAGACTTATCCCCACCGCCAGGGCATCTATGCTCGTGGCAATCGACAGAATCAGCAACACCCAGAAAGTCACAGGCTTTGCCTCGCCGTTCGTCGCCTCTCCCCAGATGCCTTCGTACATCATTTTCCCGCCGATGAACGCAAGGAGGCCGAACGCAACCCAGTGGTCAGTATTCTCGAACAAACCTGCCATACCCGAGCCTGCGAGCCATCCGACCAGAGGCATGAGGGCCTGGAACAATCCGAAGGCAACGCCGAAACGCAACGCTTCGCCGATCCGCGGTCTGCGAGATGAGAATCCGTTCGAAATGGCAACAGCGAACGCGTCCGCGGAGAGCCCGAGCGCGATGAAAAAAGTGGCAACGAAACCCATAGGCATTCCTGGGATGGGATACGGAGCGCGGTGGTCAGCTCAAAAGGGGAACAAAAAACCGGTGGGATAGTGAAGCCACCGGTTTCCTTGCATGGGACGCGTATGTTCCCGCTGCCCGCTACCTGTGCCGCTTCACTGCCAGCTTGCCGAGGAGGAGGAGCGCAACCACGCCGACTGTCGACCAGATCATTGTGGATATTCCCAGAAATCTGCCCCAGGCTTCCCCGAGCGCGCCGCCGATATAGATCATGAACGCAACAAGAACGCACAACCAGATCAGGTTCGTCACCTGCCCGAACGCGTAATCGACGGCGCCATAGGACTTTGGGAAAAACTTCTTCACCAATGGCCGCCACCCGAAAATAACCAGGTCGATCACGATGATGAGCAAGAGCAATTCCCCGAGAAACGCGGGGTATTTCGATCCCCAGATGACAGGGGCATCGGCGTACAGGTTCCCGAAAAACGAAGAGACCCAACCAAGAAGGTTACTCACCAAGCTTTCCACGGATCGTCCTCCACAAGAGGGTGACGCGCAATGATTACTGCCGAAGGCGGCAGTTTTGGTTTGCCCGGATTACTAATAATACAAGCGGGGACGTGACCGCGCAACACCGTCATTGTCCGCGTCTGTCGGGAGTAGTCTCTGCAACGGCGGATCTGGTTGCAAGTTCAGCAAGCGTAACCGATCGAAACGGTTCTTCGTTGCCGGTCTGGACCTCATCGATGAACAGAACCGCGGGGCCGACCTCCTCACGAAAAAGCTGCTCGGGGATCGGCCTGCTCTCCGCACCTCTCCTCAAGGGCCCGACCACATCCCAGAGTGTCAACTTATCCGGGTCCTTCGCCGGAAGGATACCGCGCCCTGACTCCGTGAGAACCGAGCTCGATTTGAGGGTCTCGACGATCTCCTCAACAATCCCGAGCGGCGCATCAAAGATGTCTGCCATTTCCTGAGAAGTCAAACCCGGTTTGCCCTCCTCAAACCTTCTGGTGGTGGCAACAGCGAGCGCCGTAGCCAGAAGTTCTCGATGGTACTGACTTGTCGGGCCCCATGTTGCGATTCTCTGGTAGCTGAGTACAGTCTGCCAGCCGTGGGCGAACTCCGCGCCAAAAAGCACGACGAGCCAGATCACGTATATCCACACAAGAAACAGCGGAACTGTACTCATCGCTCCGTAGATCGTCCTGTACGCGATGGCGTTCGACGCGTACAGGGTGTACGCCTTTTTGGCGATCTCAAACAGCACCCCGGAGACGATTCCCCCGGCTATAGCCGCTGGCCACCGTACTTTCGTGTTCGGCATCGCCTTGAACAGAATCGTAAACAGCGCGCACGATGCGAGAAGCGGCAGCAAATACTCCCACAGCTCGGACACGAACGGTGGCTCGACCAGTTTGAGCGCCAGCGTTTCCTGTTGAACTGTCTGGATCGCGGCGTTCACGGATACCGCGAGGAAGAGGGGGCCGAGGATGACGATCGCGAGGTAGTAGATAAGCCTGTCCAGAATCGGCCGCGTCTTGGGTGCCCGCCAGATCCGGTTCAGTGACTCCTCGATGGAGCTCAGCATGAGAAACACGGTGACGAAAAGCGCCGCTGTTCCGATTCCCGCGAGCGTACCTGTTGTTGCATTCGCTATGAATTCGTTCAGTGCGGAAATGGCGGCCTTGCTTGCTCCAGGTGCCAGGTACTCGTTCAGAAAGGAGCGGATTTCGGAGTAAGCATTTTCAAGCTCCGGGAAGGCCGCGAAAAGCGAAAACGCCACCGCCAGCAGCGGAACCAGGGAAAGGAGCGTGGTGTATGCCAGCGCAGTCGCCCTCAGCATGCACTCGTCGTTCCAGAACCCCTTGCCGGCGATCACGCTGGTGCGCAGGAGTCGCAGGAGCACTCTCCCCCAGGGGCTTTTCGCCAATCGCGCGTCGTCGCGCCACAATCTGGAACGAGCGGAAGCCCACAGGCCGTTTGCCAATTGCCGACCTCCTTGTTTTTTCCCGTGCGCGAGCCATTACACAGCCGCCTAAATGGTACTCAAAACCCGTTCCGCTGACCACCGCGTCACCCGATCCGTTACTTCCCGCATGGAAGCGGTGCACCCACAGACGTTCTCATGACTGCTCGCACCTGCTATCTTCTTAGGTGTCCGGCGCCGTAGCTGCGGCGCGAATCCATCCATTTGAGTTGGAATCCCTCGAGGTTGTCGTGGATTCTGAAAAACCAGATTCCAGCCCCAGACCTGCGGAACCGCGCAAAAGACGACCATCCGTTTCCGGGCGGTTGAAGTTCTCTATCTGGTACGCGGTGCTCGCGGTGATGATCGTGCTGGCGATCCGTCAATACTCAAAACCTCCCAGCAGAACCTTGTCCTACACGGAATTCATCCAGGCCGTTCGCGAACGCAAAGTCACTGCCGTGGCGATCGGGGAGGACGAAATTGAGGGGCGAATCGTTGGCGCCGGTGATTCCGTCCGATCATTCAACGTGGTAAGGATAAAAGACGACAAAGGGCTTGTTTCTCTGCTCGACGAGTACGGCATCTCCTACCGCGGGGTTATCCCCGGCCCATGGCCGAAAATTCTTTCCTGGGTCCTTCCCATGGTTGTCCTCATCGGGTTCTGGGTTTTCATTCTGCGTCGCATGGGAGGTCCGGCCAGCGGAGCAATGTCCATCGGGAAAAGCAAGGCCAAAGTGTATGTGGAAACGGAGACGAAAGTCACCTTTGCCGACGTCGCCGGTATCGATGAAGCTGCCGAGGAGGTGCGGGAAGTCGTGGAGTTTCTCAAAGAACCGGCGCGCTTCCAGAAACTCGGCGGTCGCATCCCGAAGGGTGTTTTGCTTGTCGGTCCTCCTGGAACCGGGAAAACACTGCTGGCAAGGGCGGTGGCAGGGGAGTCAGGGGTTCCATTTTTCAGTCTCTCCGGGTCGGATTTCGTCGAGATGTTTGTGGGGGTTGGAGCGGCCCGGGTGCGTGATCTGTTTCAACAGGCCAAAGGAAGGTCCCCCTGTATCGTTTTCATCGACGAACTTGATGCTCTGGGCAAAGCGCGCGGGGTGAATCCGCTCGGCGGGCACGATGAACGCGAACAAACGCTGAATCAGCTTCTTACGGAGATGGACGGGTTTGATGACAACACAGGTGTTATCATCATGGCCGCCACAAACCGTCCGGAAACCCTTGACCAGGCATTGCTCAGACCGGGCCGTTTTGACCGCCAGATCGTGGTGGATCGCCCGGATATCAAAGGCCGTGAAGAGATACTTCGCGTGCACGCCCGAAAAGTTACACTGGCTCCGGATGTTGATCTCCACCAGATAGCCGCGCGGACTCCAGGTATGGTGGGAGCCGACCTGGCCAACATGATTAACGAGGCCGCGCTTCTCGCCGCACGGAAGAATCACCCTGCAGTAACCATGGAGGACCTGAACGAGGCGATTGACCGTGGCATTGGGGGGTTGGAGCGGAAAAGCCGCGTACTGAATGAGACGGAACGGCGCATCACCGCGTTCCACGAAGCGGGACACGCCCTCGTCGCGGAAGCCCTGCCTCACACTGACCCTGTGCATCGCGTTTCGATCATACCGCGGGGCGTAACCTCTCTCGGGCAAACCACGTACCAACCGACGGAAGACAGGTATCTGATGTCCAAGGAGGAGCTGGAGGACCGCCTCGCGGTTGCCCTTGCCGGCCGCGTGGCCGAAGAGATCGTGTTTGGTGACGTGTCAACAAGTGCGGGAACGGATTTCCGGCGCGCCACCCGTATCGCGGAGCACATGGTGAAGGATTACGGCATGAGCCGCCTCGGCCTGGTGTCGTACGGAGAATCTACGGGTTTCCTCGCACAACCGGTCGGCGCGGGGGTTGCGCACTACAGCGAAGAAACTGCCGCGGAAATAGATGACGAAGTGCGAAGAATCATTTCGGAAGGATATCAACGAGTTCGAGAACTCCTTCAAAACAACACGGACGCGTTACACCGACTTGCGAACGCGCTGATAGAACGGGAAAATCTGCAGGGAGACGAAGTCCGCGAGATTCTTCGAGGCAGCCTGAAAGAAACTGAAACGACCGCTGCATGAGCGATAGTTCGGGATCGCGATGCACTTGCGCCGCAAGACCCAAGGGAAGGGTAACGGAAGGATGTCGCGCTTCGCATTCCGTCGGCGTGCTGGCAGACTGGTTCACGTGCTACGCGCGCACGACGCCGCAGAATTGCCTTCCGAACACCTTTTCGCGCCGCTTGAAGAAGAGCGTGGATCTGAAGTCAGCCGAATTGAAGACCTGCGTAAGGAACTCCTCAGTTCCACGGCTACCATTTCGGATTTTCACTTCGGGTCTGGCGAAGCCGTTGCCTCACGGGTGACGAGAGTGGCGCATGAGTGCCGATATTCCAGTGTACCTGCGCGGTGGTGCCGCGTTCTGTTCCGCCTTGTTCGAAAGAGAAGGCCGGCTACCTGCATCGAACTTGGCACAAATCTGGGGATCTCTTCCGCGTACCTCGCCGTCGGTCTCAAGCTGAACGGAGCGGGTCGCCTGTTCACCATCGAGGGATCTCCCTCGCTCACGGAATGCGCGAAGAGGAACCTGACACTGCTTGGATTGGACGACGTTCAGATCGTGAACTCGAGTTTCGAAACAG
Organism: Candidatus Latescibacterota bacterium; assembly: GCA_022706085.1. Classification (GTDB taxonomy): domain Bacteria; phylum Latescibacterota; class MWCZ01; order MWCZ01; family MWCZ01; genus MWCZ01. Next base: position 79,094 of record JAKJDF010000006.1, read on the forward strand.
GCTTGCCGGAAACGCTGCAAGAGGTGGGAAGTGTAGACTTCGCGTTTGTTGACGGCCACCACGACGAACGGGCGACGCTGGATTACGCCGAAATGATCATGAAAGCCTCGTCAAAAGGGGCCATTCTGGTGTTTGACGACATTCGATGGTCTCCGGGAATGGCCAGGGCGTGGAAGCAGATCGCGGCTGACACGTCCGTAACTGCCGTGTACGATTGCTACGACATCGGCGCGGTTGTCGTCAGGGAACCCGGCGCCACGGGGAAGGAATTCACGCGCATTCGGGCCTGAATTCAGCGTAACTGCCGCTGGAATCGGATTACCCGTGCGACCACGTCGCCACCTCTGACCTGTTCCGGGATAACGGTGTCTTGCGAGTCAGAAGTGGTCGTGCTGGCGGTGCTCCCGGTTATCCTCCCGATACATCGAACTGTGGTAGCGACAGGAACTCGCTGGTCGGTAAGCCCTACGGGAGTACTCGCATCAATTCGCCAAACGAGGCCCCTCGGAAGCATCTGTTTCACCTGCCGTTCCGGCACCCCTGAACCGAGGGCCTGAGCGGAGGCGAACAGCCACTGGATTTCCTTCGTCAGCTTGTCCACGCGGGTGACAGGTTTGAAGGCGGCAATCAAGTACACCGCCTCTGTTCCCTGCGCGGCTCCCAGCACGTGAATTTTCCCGCGCGCTGGCAACGTCAGAACGCGTTCCTTTTCCAGATAAGCATTGAATCCGGAACTTTGTGAGGGCCACCAGACAGTCAGCAGTCCCGTCGGGGACTGGTGGATGACATAGACGAACGCTGCCGGCTTAACCGAGACAAAAAGCTGGATTCCCTCACCGGGCGAAACCGTGGTGCCATCTCGCAGCCTTCGATCCACAGGGTTTGCGGTGGAAGCGTTTCTCACGAGCCCGTACCACACGATGGTGAGCTTGTCACTATCTCTCGCGCGAATCGCTCCACATGAGAACGCCATCAACGCGGAGGACAACGAAAGAAGAAGGCAAACAATTCGCAGCAAGACTGCACCCGCGCTGGATGTTTGGTGGGACCGCGTTCCCGGATAACCCGAATGAATGTGATGACGCGGTCAGGGTCAAGCCGTTGAAGACGGCAAACGACTCGGCGTTTCTGCGAGCCAGGCGGCAGCGAGTTTGCCAAGATGATCCGTGCCTTCCAGCATCTCGGCGCGGCCTTCGTCCACGAGAATGACACCGTCGGCTGTGCGTGCCGCGAAATCGAGATCGTGCGTGATTATCAGGAGGGTCTTGCCCTGATTTGAGAGATCGCTCACGATTTCCGACAGCTGTTCCACACTTTCGGCATCGAGCCCGGACGTCGGTTCATCCAGGACTATTATGTCCGGTTCTGAGACCAGCACTCCCGCCAGTGCCACCCGGCGCTTCTCTCCCGTACTGAGCGTTCCCGGAGCGCGATTCCCGAAAGTGTCCGGGTCCAGGCCCATCCGGTTCAGGAAAAGCCTGGCGCGTCGGTACGCCTCTGTCCTTTCCATCCCGCGTTGTAGCAATCCAAAGGCCACGTCGTCCAGCACTGAGGCTTCAAACAACTGGAGGTCCACCCTTTGAAAGGTCAATCCTACGATTCGTCGGATTTCATGCAGAGTAATGCTCCGGGCGGGGCGTTCTTTTATCCGGACTTCTCCGCTGGTCGGTTCGAGCAACCGGTTGAGATGATATGCCAGCGTCGTCTTTCCGGAGCCCGATTTGCCCACTATCGCTAGAACGCTCCCGTGGAGCGCCTGGAACGTAACGTCTTTCAGGACATGATTCGTTTCAATCCCGTCTTCCCGCACGTGGTTGAGACATTCGGTGGAAATGGCTATTGACTGCCCTGGCCGTGAGTTCCGTGACGGTATTTCGCTTGAAACGGCGACTCCCCACCTGCGCAGGGAGTCACGATCCTCCAGCGCCTGCCGCCGCGGACCGTCGAACACGACGTGTCCTTTGTCCATCACGATCACACGCTCAGCACGCGCGGCTTCCTGAAGGTTCTGTGTTACATGGACGACCGCTTTCGAACCCCGTATTTCGTTGAGGAGCTCCAACAGCGCCACAGAGGAAACGAGATCGAGCATGGAGGTGGGCTCGTCGAGAACAAGGACGTCCGGGTTTGTCGCCCAGACCGCTGCAATCGCTACGCGTTGCTGTTCCCCGCCTGAAAGCGCTGAAGTAGAGCGCTTCCTGACGTGTTGCAGGTGGAATGTATCCAGCGCTGCTTCGACCTGTCGGTCCATTTCTTCAGGGGGCACGGCACGGTTTTCCAGGCCGAACGCAATCTCGTCTTCAACCGTCACAGCCACCATCTGATCGTCGGGGTCCTGAAAGACGAGACCAACCCGCCGCCTGATTTCACGCAGGTGCCGTGGCTCCCGGGTCGACAGCCCGAACACGAAGCACTCACCTGAGGTGGGGATGAGCAGGCCGTTGAAATGTCGAATGAGTGTTGTCTTACCAGAGCCGTTACGCCCGATTACCGCGACATACTCGCCCGGCGAAATCGTGATTGACACTCCGTCGAGGAGAAATCTCCCGCGGATATCGAACGCCACCGAGCGCATTTCGATCGCAGGCGGGGCCGGAACAGCTTGTGTGGCGGCTGAGGAAACGGTATCATTCATCACTATGATAGGACCTACGGACCCCAACGGCGGGCAAAACTCGGTGGAAGTCAGTCTCGGCGAGCACGTCGAAGGACGTTACTCGAACGTTGTCATGATTACGCACACGGCGACTGAGGTAATCCTCGATTTCTCGGTTCATGTGCCGGGTCTGCCCGGGCCAAAGGTCGTATCGAGGATAATCATCACGCCCGAGCACGCAAAACGCCTGTTGGGCGCCCTTGACGACAACATCAAGAAATACGAGAAGCGTTTCGGGGCAATTCATCACCCTGAGGAACGAAACCCGCCCGCCTGATCAATTCCTGAAGAGATACCGTTTTATCAGCAGCGCGCCAATAGCAGTTCCGACGAGGTTGGCGGCCGCGTCGCCCACAGACGGAACACGTCCCGGTGCGACCGCCTGCGCGAACTCGGTTGCGCACCCCAGGAATGCTCCCCAGCTCAACACGATGGCGAGGACATGTTCCCTTGTGAGGAATGCCGCAGCAGTGAGAAAGGCAAGAACCAGAAAAACAACGAGGTGCGCAAGCTTATCCCACCCCAGAAACCCGAGGTCCGGCACACTGTCGCCGGGCACCATCATGCTGGCGGTTAATGCAGCCGAGTACAACGCCCAGCTGGAGAGAAGCGACTTTCGATACCGGAGGAGAACCGGCTCCGGTTCGATCTGAGAAGGTCTAGACATACTGGACGTTCCGATCTCCCGAGACTACTTCGCCTATCAGCCACGCCGTTTCCCCCGTTGCGGTGAGTTCTTCGAGTACGGTACCTGTCGAGGCACTGTCGACCACAAGAACCATACCGATTCCCATGTTGAAAGCCCGGAACGCTTCTTCAACGGTAAGATTCCCGAACCTGACCAAAGTCCGAAAAATCGGTGGTGTGTCCCACGCTGCCGTCTGCACCCGTGCAGAAAGTCCCGCCGGGAGAATTCGAGGCACGTTGTCCGTGATGCCGCCTCCGGTGATGTGAGCCATTCCGTGGATCATTCCGTGCGCGAGCAGCGGCAAAAGTGCGTGGAGATAACACCGGTGCGGAGCAAGGAGCGCGTCCGCGACAGTTTTGCCCCATTCCGGAACGAATGTGTCCGTATTCCAGCCGGCGATATCAAAGATCAATTTCCGTGCGAGCGAGTATCCGTTTGTATGCAGCCCGTCCGACATCAAGCCGATCAGCGCATCACCACGTCGGACGCGATCGCCGGTGATGACTTCTCGTTTTCCCACAACTCCGACGATAGTTCCCGCGAGGTCGTACTCCCCGGGTTTGTACATGTCGGGCATCTCTGCTGTTTCGCCCCCAAGCAGAGCGCACCCGGCTGCAGTGCACGCATTGGACAAGCCCTCCACCACGTCGAGGACTATCTGCGTATCATGCCTTCCCAGCGCGATGTAATCCATGAAGAAAAGCGGAACGGCGCCCATGACGAGAATATCGTTCACGCAATGGTTCACCAGATCCATCCCCACGGTGGTGTGACGGCCTGCCGCCACGGCCACTTTGAGTTTGGTTCCCACTCCGTCCGTGCTTGCAACGAGAACAGGGTCCTCCAAGTCCCCGAAATCGGCCTCAAACAGGCCGCCAAAACTTCCCAGCTCGGTCAGAACCCGTGGTGTATAACTTCTGCGAACAAGCTCTTTGAGGAGTTTCTTCGTTCTGTTCGCCTTTTCGATGTCCACACCTGCGTCCGCATAAGTAATGGTCCGCTGTGGCTCCACAGACCTCGCCGCTAAGTGACGCGTGAACCACGAGACAGTGCGTTCGATCACCTGTTCCTCCGCGCCCGCACTGCTGAAGAGGTGGTCCGCACCATCAATCAGAACACGTTCGGATGGGATTCCCGTTGAAGGACGCGCATCGAAAAACGATTGACTTGTGCCGGCTGGCACCGCCTGGTCATTGGTGCCATGAAGAATCAGAACAGGGGCACCGGAGCGGGCGAGCGAGGCCACCGGATCAACGCGGGGCAATTCGTCCACAAACGCTCGCCCCAGAAACAAACCGGGTGAGAACTCATGGGGGAACGTGATTCCTTCAATGAGAAAAGGTGCGAACTGAACGTCAGGATCGCTCACGGGAGCCCACAGGACCACTGCTTTCAAGAGGGGCGTGTCCCCCGCTACACACGCCGCTACACATCCCCCGAGCGAGAACCCGAGGATGCCGATTCGCTCGCGATCCACCCCTTCACAGGTTGAGAGAAAGGTTATTGCGGCTTTCGCGTCGGAAACCTCATCCGAAATCGTCATGTTGTGGAACTCGCCCTCGCTGTCGCCTGACCCCCGGAAATCGAAACGGAGGACCGCAATTCCCGAGCTTGCCAGGCGTCGTGCGAGACGGACGAAAATCCACCGCGCTTCGCTTTTTGTTCCGGTGAACCCGTGACAAAGCACCACGCCGGGCGCTGTCCCGTCCAGATCGGGGCGGTGCAGAATGCCCACGATCTGTTGGCCGTGGTTCTGAAACGAAACGAGTTTTTCCATTGGATGCTTCGGTCCTTCCAATCAGGCTTGCCCGGTTTCAGCTGGTCAAAACCTCTGGATTCACAAGGTTTGGCGGTTTTTCTCCGTGCAGGGCAGCCAGCAGATTCGTCGCCGCCATGACAGCCATCTTGTTTCGTGTTGCGATGGTGGCGCTTGCAGTATGCGGCGTCAGAACCGTGTTTCTGCAATCCGCCAACCCAGGGGCGAGCTGCGGCTCATCTTCGTACACGTCCAACCCCGCGCCTGCAATTGACCCCGATTTCAGTGCCTCCACCAGTGCACGCTCATCCACTACCGGGCCGCGAGACGTGTTAACCAGGATAGCGCTTTTTTTCATCAGGGCGAGTTCCCGCCTACCGATCAGATGGTGCGTTTCCTCCAGCAGGGGGACATGGAGTGTAACGATATCGGATACCCGAAGAAGTTCGTCGAGATCCACCCTTTTCGCGTTCAGGCTCGATATCTCGGGGTTGGGTGCGGAGTCCGTGTAAAGCACCTTCATCCCGAATCCCTGCGCCCGCCTCGCGACCGCGCACCCGATTCGGCCTGCGCCGACAATGCCAAGCGTACCGCCGAATACGTCCATGCCGAGGAGCATCATTGGTCCCCACCCATGGAACTCCCCGGCGCGAACAAGCGTGTCTCCTTCGACGATTCTTCGGGCCGTCGCCATGATGAGCGCCCACGCCATGTCCGCAGTAGTTTCCGTAAGCACGCCGGGCGTATTCGTCACCATGATGCCGCGTTTCGTGGCGGCAACCACGTCCACGTTATTGTAGCCCACCGCATAGTTCGCAAACACGCGCGCGCCGCGAGCCGCTTCCAGGACCGGTTCGTCGACAACGTCTGTCAACAGGCACAGAACTCCGTCCCTTCCGCTCACACCGGCCACTAACTCCTCATGCGTCAACACACGGTCTTCGGGGCTGACTTCGAAGTTCACACCGGCATTGCGGAGCAGGTCGAGACCGGCGTCAGGTATGCGGCGCGTGACGAACACATTCCATCTTGGCATCGTTTTTCCCTTTTTTTAGTTGACTACGCCGGTTCTTCTTTTCTGCTCCCCTCGTCAGGAACAACGCGCATGGCGGTTCCAGCCTTGCTCGTTTTTGCTCGGTATTCCTCGACGACTTCCTCCGCGAACGCGTCTGCGGCACATGTGTCCACCAAAGAAACCACAGCGCCCCCGAAACCGGCTCCCGTGAGACGTGCCCCATAACATCCCGGGGCGGAAGAGGCGATTTCCGCGAGAAGATCGATCTCGGGAAGGCTTATCTCGTAATCATCCCTCATGCTGACGTGAGATTCGTGGAGCAGCTTCCCCACCGTTCGAAAATCGTTTTCGGCGAAGGCTTTCGCAGCCGCGCAGACGCGTGCGTTCTCGGTCACTACATGCCGGCACCTGCGAAACACTGTTTCCGACATGTTCTTCCGGCCAATATTCAGCATTTCCGTCGTGACATCCCTCAGTGCTTCTGTCCCGGGATATCGCGTTTTCAGCAGGCGCACACCTTCTTCGCACTGACCTCTGCGTTCGTTATAGCGAGTGGCGGAAAGCCCCCGCGGGATTCCCGAGTCGAGAATGACAAGTGAAAGTTCCCTTGGGATCTGGACGCGCTCAAACGTAAGTGTCCTGCAGTCAAGGACGATTGCACCGCCTGCAACACTTGACATCTGATCCATTATCCCACAGCGCACACCTGCGAATTCGTGCTCTGCTTTCTGGCAAAGGGTGGCGAGTTCCGTTATCGAAAACGAAGCCGCGACCAATTGGCTCAACGCAGCGGCCGTGGCGGCCTCCAGAGCGGCGGAACTGCTCAGTCCCGCACCGGTGGGAAGATCGCTTGCGACGGACGCGCAGAACGCGGGTACGCGCTCCCCGCGATCCGCGAACTGGGCCGCCACCCCCGCCACATAATTGGCCCAGCAGTCACCTTCCATGCGCCGCCACGGCGGACAATCGGCCAGCACCGGATCCGGACGGGAGGTCGAAACGAACCCCGAGCGCCCGTCGCGCGATGCTCCCATTGCCACGAACGTTCTTCTGTTGATCGCCACCGGAAAGACGAACCCATCGTTGTAATCTGTGTGTTCACCGATGAGATTGACACGGCCAGGAGACGAGGCGAGGCTAGCAGGCTCCCTCCGCCAGGTTGCCCGAAAAAGAGCACATGCCTGTTCAGCAAGGGAAATGGGTCCCGACATCGTCACTCAGCCATGCCGCCTGCGGTATCGGAACGAACCGGATACAGCGTGAATGTTGCCATCCCCTGAGGAGATCCTTCGGTGAGGTGTACGATGATGGAAGAGGGAACTGCACGAAAACCGGGACGCGCAACAGAAATCACGTGAGGACCGGCCTTTGCCACGGGAAGAACCGCGTCGGTTGTAGAATTCGCTGACACCCCGTCCAGGAAAACGGCGGCGCCTTGAGGGTTTGACATCACTTTTATCTCCAAGGCGGGGCGAAACGCAGGAGCGCGGCCGTCGCGGAAATACAGGAATCCCGCGACAAGAAGGCCGACGACCGCCAGAAAACCGAAAAACTCCCCGGAAGGCAGTCGCCGCTGGATGCGCCGGATCAACCCCGACCTTTTCCTGCGATGGCTCGCCTTTCTCTTCGCGATCTCATCCTGGGTGAGCCATTCAGTTTCTCCTCGATGGTTCCTGTAACGGAAAAGTCCGCGCTCAGCGTAGAAAGCGTCTTCCTCTTCCCTCATCACGCGAAGCCGACGGGCGCGGCGCAGCTCAGCGTTTACGTCGACGCCATCCGAGGCAATGCCGTTGCCTGTGTTTCGGTGTTCGTTCTCGGCCAGAAGGCGTCTGCGCGCCTCTTCGCGTATCTGCTCCTCTTCCTCCGGAGAAAGAGGGTTTGAAAGGTTTTCTTCAGCGGCCAATGTGCGTCCTTCCAGAACGAGAACGGTTGAGCAGCGATCGTGCATCCGCAAGATGCGCACGCGCTGCAGAAAGCTCAGTATCGAACGGTGCAAGGACACGGTAACGAGCTTGCTGTCCCCACATCTTTTCTGCGATCGCTGCCGCCAGATGGGGTCTGACGGAGTTCTCCTCCGCCTCCAGTTTCGATCGCGTGAACGAAGAATCCATTCGCACACAAAAATCAACAAACGCACTGAGCAGGCGATCATCCACAAGCCGCGAAGCGCGGAATTCCTCTCCTCGTTGCGGCGCTGCAACTGCCGTATTCGCGGCGTCGTTCACGAATCGGAAAAACAGCGCCGAAGAGTAAAGCCTCGCAAGCACCGGATCAGGCTCATTCCGCGGGATCGCGTAATCGGGCGAGATGCCACCTTTGCCGTAAACAACCCGCCCCAGAGGTGTCACGAAACGCTGTCCCTGCGACGTATCCTCTCTGACGCCTTCAGTCATCCCGCTGAGAATGTACTGCGCAGTGCCCGCACCGTACTCGCGCTGGATCAGTCTCCCGGTCGGGGTGTAATAGCGCGCGACAGTAAGGAGCAGGACGCCGCCGCCCTGGGCCTGCTGACTCAGGTCGAACTGCCGCTGCACCAGACCCTTCCCGAAACTTTGTTGTCCCACAATGATTCCGCGATCCGTGTCCTGCAACGCACCCGCCACAATTTCTGAGGCGCTCGCGGATCCCCGATTTATGAGTACGACGACGGGTGTATCAACTTTCCGTGAACCGGATGTGGCGAAAAAGGTCTGATTGGCCTGTTCCCAGCGACCGCGCTGGGAAACAATGACGGACCCCGCGTCGAGGAAGAAATCGGCGACTGCGACTGCGGCGTTCAGTTCTCCACCCCCGTTGTCCCTCAGGTCCAGAACAAGATACCGCATGTCCGCGTTATTCAGCCTGCCGAGGGCTTCTTCCACTTCCTGGCCGGTTGTCTGCGCAAAATTCGCGATGCGGATGTAACCGGTGCTGTCATCCAGCATGAAAGCGTAGGGAACGCTTTTCAACGGGATCACGCCCCGAACGATTTCTACAGGCAGGGGTGTTTCCCGGCCGTTCCGCCGGATCTCGAGCCGCACTCTGGTGCCAACCGGCCCTTTCAGGTGCTCCTGGACCTCAGCCTCGCGCCAGTTGACTGTTGTCAGACCATTTACGGAAAGAATTCGATCGCCGGAAAGGAGCCCGGCGTGTTCTGCCGGCCCGCCTTCGATCACGGAGGTTACCGTGGGAAGCCCTTCAATGATGGTGTAATAGATGCCGACGCCTCCGAAACTTCCGCGTACACGTTCGCCGAAGCGAGCGGCTTCCTCGGGAGGCAGGTAGTCGCTGTGAGGGTCAAGACGATCGAGAAGGCCGTCTATTGCGCCGTCCATCAGTCGATCTGTGTCCACCTCATCGACATACACGTCCCGGGCCAGTCGCACGATTGTACTCAGGATTGTCAGCCGCGCGTAGAAACCGCGGGCTGCCGCCATTACGCTCGGCGCGCAGATCGCCAGGAACACAGCAGTCGCGCCAAGGATTACCGTGTTCCTTGTTCTGCTGCTGCGAAAACAGGAAAACACGGACTTCATTGAAGGAACCAGGTACGTTTCTGCAGGTTCAGGTCCATGAATCGGTTGTCCGGCGACGTCGCCGGCCCGAAAGGTACTTCGTCGTCCGCAACAATTCGAACTCGTCCGGGATACCGCCCCCCACGTCTCACAAGGTCGAGAAGCTCATGGTAATGATATTTCTCCTTCGCCACAATCAAGTCGTCAACACGAAGGCTGCGCAACAGGATCGGAAGATCCGATGCACTTCCAACGACCGGGAATCCCGCCACCGCGGTACAGTCGATCGGGTCATCCTCGCTGCGAACCACACCCAGCACGTGATAGCGGTCTTCGGAAAACGAAAGCGAACTGAGGAAGCGTTGTGCCTTTTCGCCACAACCCAGCACCAACCACCCGGCACGTGGCGGTTGCGAAACGCGGGATACAAGCCAGCGCCAGAGCAGCATTCCGCCCCCGCCCAGGGCCCACGTAACCAGTGTTACGATGCGCGAAAAGTTTATCGTCCGGACGAGAAAAATCATTATGATTGACGCTACGGCCCCGGTGGCGGCAGCGACAGCCGCGCGACGCAGATCGAGACGATTCCGGACGTACAGACCGGTGGCGGCAGCTCCCAGCAAACCGGAGGCAACAAAAACCATCCAAATGGTGAACCACTGCTGGATGCTGAATGGCGGAATGCTCCATCCCGTTTGTGTCCTCGCGAACAGCGCAAGCACGAACCCGGCGGTAAGCACGGTTACATCAACGATAGGAACGACCGCAGCCAGGAGCACTCTCCACACTGTGATTGCGGCTCCACGGGCAACTATGCCGAACTCGATCAGCCACACCAGAAGAGGAATCCGCGCAGGTGCTATGTGTTTGCGGACGAACACGTGCATCGCCCGGTGGAACAGATAGAGCTGGCGCAAGCGAGCGATCGACCGTGTGCTTTCCCCCCTGAAATGAACTATTTCCGCGGACGGAACGTAGCCGATTGTCCAACCGGCAGATCGGATCCGAAACGACCAATCCAGATCTTCGCCGTACATGAAAAAGTTCTCGTCGAGCAATCCTATCCGTTCAACGACTTCTCTCCGTACCGCCATGAAACAGCCGGAAACGGCGTCCACCTCGCATTCCTGCCCATCGTCGTGGTAGGTCATGTTATAACGGGCGAAGCGGCGGCTCTTTGGAAAAATGAAACTGAGGCCCACCATACGGTAGAACGCTGCCGAGGGTGACGGAAAACCTCTCCGCGCACCGCGATCCGTGGTTCCGTCAGGGTTGACGACGCGCCCCCCGGCTGCGCCCGCGGAAGGGTGTGCGTCAAGATACGCGACCAGGGCTTCGAATGCGCGTGGATGAACAATGACATCCGGATTGAGCAGGAGGACGTACCGCCCCCTGGCGACCCTGATTCCGAGATTGTTACCACCCGAAAAGCCCAGGTTCCGGTCACTCCGGATCAGCCTGACTTCCGGGAAGTCTGCGGCAACCATGTCGGCGCTGCCGTCCTGGGATGCGTTGTCAACTACGATTATCTCCGCCGCAAGAGAGCGTGTTGCCTGCAACGCAGTTCGGATTGCCAGTGCAAGGTACGCGCGAACGTTGTAGCTCAGAATGACGACGGAGAGGTCAAGGGAAGGCGCGCTTTGCGCGTTTTCTTCGACAGGGCCGGCGCCATTTCCGCATATTGACTCAACCATGCCCCAGTCTCCCGGCCCAGGCCAGCAGTCGCAGCTTCCACACCATCCATGCTGCCTCGCGGTTGATGCGGAAGTTCATCTTGGAAGTGCCCGCCTGTCTATCACGGAAAACGATGGGGATTTCCTTCACGCGGAACCCCAGGTGGAGGGCGATGAAGTTCATTTCTATCTGAAAGCTGTACCCTTCAGAACTGATTCGATCGAGATTGATACGTTTCAGCGCATCGCGGCGAAAGCACTTGAACCCGCCGGTCGTGTCCCGCAGAGGCATCCGGGTAACGAACCGCGCGTACGCATTCGCGAAATAGCTGAGCAACAGGCGGCCGATCGGCCAGTTAATTACTGTGATTCCGTTGATATAACGTGATCCTATGACAAGGTCCGCTTGTTCAATGGCAGAAATGAAGTCCGGCAACGCATGGGGATCGTGGGAAAAATCCGCGTCCATTTGAAAGACGAGTGGATAGTCCTTTGCAAGTGCCCACCTGAATCCTGCAACATACGCAGAGCCGAGCCCAAGCTTGCCCTCGCGGTGGATGACATGGGCTACTTTGCCTTCGGAAAGAAGGCGTTCCGCGAGGCTTCCTGTTCCGTCTGGCGAGTTGTCATCCACTACCAGAACGTCGAGATTCAGGTTCAGAGACCTGATCTCGTCCACGAGGCGCTCAAGATTTTCCCGTTCGTTGTACGTCGGAATCACGACGACGCCAGCCGGCCCTGCGGTCATGCGCTCTCCGTGTGCTACATGTGGTCCGTTGGGGAAAGAAACGGTGTCGTCACAGGAAAAATGGCATCCAGCAACGCCCCTGTCGCAGCGGTGGGACACGCGCCCGCGTCCTCGACTATATCTGCCGCCGGGCGGAAGCCCAGAACCAGTTCCGTCATCGCCTCGTCCGGTAACGGGACCACTTCTCCCACGACCGCTCCGGGTTTGATCATCAAATCGTTTTCCGTGGGCACGAAAGCCACGCTGCCCATCGGACACTGAAGGGTGAACGCAACGGGCTGAAGACCCCTCGGGACCCGTTGCCATCGGATCTGAAGGGTGGAGGCGATCTTCCTGAACAGGTCCTCTACGTTGAACAGGCGCAGCATCGGGCCGCCCTGGTAATCGGTCCAACGAGCCCACGTGGAACGCTTTTTATAAAGGCAATACCGGGCGAACCCATTTTCACCGGGTGTGTAGACCGTAACCTGGGTGGAAAACGCTTGCTTCGCCTTCTCCTGAAGGAAGGCCAGCACCGTCTCGTACACCTCAGTTGTGTCCTCAAGTCCGATTTCGTCGACTCTTCCCGCTCCCCTGCACACGAGGTAACCGACAATATTCTTCTCGCTGTTCAGCACGACGTGAGCATCTGAAAACCGCCCGAAGTCAAAGTACCACAGCCAGTCCTTCTTCTCGCGAACCACGGAAAGGTTGCACTGCGCTCCGTTCTTTTCGTACAGGGCGGCCATCCCCGGAATGTCAGACTTGCGCGCCCGTCGAACGCGGAGACCGGGTGCGGGCTTCGCCGAATACACGTTGGGAGATATCCGGCACTCAAACCACACGATCGCCGTTCGATAGCCATACCGATAGTAGTAATCCCGAATTCCCAGAAGAAACGAAAGATCGTACCCGTTCTGCGCCATGTACGCGACGGCGTCTTCCATGTTTGCGCGGCCGTATCCGCGTTTCTGGGATTCCGGGTCTGTCGCCACGCAGCTGATGCCGCCGAGTTTCAGTACGGTATCGCCGTAACGAACTGGAAGTTCGACTATCGCCAACCCGCCGACGACAGCATCATTGTCCACCACGATTCTGGTGTGGGCGTGGGAGTATCGGGGCCGTTTCATCCACTTGAGAATGTGGTCTCGCATTTCGCCCGGGCGTTTGAACGCGCGCCCGGCAACTTCCGCGTAACCACGCTCCAGCTCCGGTGTGTTGGCCGCCATACATTGCATTGATTGTTGTCCCCTCGGTTCAGGTTACTCGGAAAAGAAGTGAGCGACTTACCGGGTCAAGTGCATTGACGTCGAAGACCTCATAACGGTTTCCGTCAACGTCCTGAATGAGCAGCCGTTCGGAATTGACATAATGGACATTATCGCGCACTCCTTTGCCAACAAAAGAGCGTTCCCCGAAGTCCGTTTCCACCACCCAGTAGGTGGCGCCGAATTCCTCGCGGATTGACTTTATCCTCCGGATACGCGGCAGGTAATAACGCCGGTCCAGTTCCTCGGAGGCGACCCGCCTGCTCTCTTCATCCAGGTCGGCGAGGTTTTCAATCACTCCGACTTCACCAAGGCGGCCTGTAAGAACGCAGATGTAACGGTCGCTGGCCTGCAATGGAAATGCGCGGGTGATCGTCACGTCAAGATAGGTGCGGTCGCCAATTGTTGCCCGCAGGTACCCGTGCGGGTCGCGGAAAATTCGTACCTGCGAGGGGTCGAGAGGTGGAGCATCGGGACTACAAAGATCCGGAGAGAATATCGCCTCGTTGTACGCGTCGCCTTCCATTCAGACACCTCTGCGCCGTGGGGAGAACGAACATGAACAGAATGTACGGCTCCGAACGCCTATCCCCAACGGCGGGGCATCACCCCGTGCTCCCACCAGGTTCCTATGCGGAATGTCCCCTCCCTCAATTGCCCGTATGATCGGAGGTTGACCCAATCCCCGAGCACGGCAAGTACGTTACCGTCGACCAACTCCAGACGGACGGTGTGCACGTGTCCAAAAACAGCGATGCTGGCTCCTCGCGCAAAAACCTCGGCAACCACGGGGCGAAACGCAGGCGTGATCTGCGCCTGAACCGTATCGCAGTATTCACGGTTGCTGCGAGTTCTGGACGCGAGATTTGCCAGAGCGGCACCGCAGGACGGATGCAGAACACGAAACGTTGCCTCAGAGAGCCTGTTGTGCAGCACCATTCGGACAAGGCGGTAATACCGGTCCGGGCCAGACAGACCGTCGCCGTGCGCCACGAAAAGTGTCTTTCCCTGCGCGCGCAACCACAATGGACGCCTGTGAACGCGCACCCCGTACTCTTCTTCGAGTGCCTTTCCCAACCACCAGTCGTGATTTCCACCGAGGCAGGTGACGGGAATGCCGGCATCCACCAGTTCGGCAAGCGCAACCATCACCCGCGTTCCGTGACGAGGCACGACCGCTCCATATTCGAACCAGAAATCGAAAAGGTCACCCACGACGAACACGCCGCCTGCTTGCGCCTTGATCGCATGCAGGAACGCGACGAGGGCGTCCTGTTTCTCCGCCTCCTTCTGATTCGTTCGCGTGTGGATATGCGCGTCTGAAAGAAAGAAAAGGGGTTTTTCAGTGGATACCGCAACGGGGGAATCATCGACCTGCACGTCTCGCTGGCCTCGGCTGGGGGTTGACACGGATTCGACAAAACCAGAGTTTTGATATTCGCCCTCACCTATGGTGAGTCCAAATTTGCCTGCAGTCAAGGCAGGTGTCCGGGGCGGCGAACGGAGTGAAATGAGTGCCGAAAACTCCAGGTTGGGCCGATTCGTTACGTGAAGTGGCGCCTCTGCTGAGCCTCGGAATTCAGCTCGCGTTGATCGTAGTGGTAAGCGTGATCATCGGCCGGTGGGTGGATCAACGCTACGGAACCGGCCCTTGGGGTGTCCTTATTGGAGCGGTGTTCGGTACGGGATCCGGGTTGTACCATTTCATTCGCACTGCTCTCGGCATGAAGGACAGGCACGGAAATCGTCCGAAGAATGACCTTTGAAAAAGAAACGGGGACCCCCTGAGAACCTGGGCGCTGTGTTTTTTTGGCTTGACCATTCTCTCGGCTCTGTTGTCTGCCTACCCGTTGTCCGTGACTTCTTCACTCCACCGCACGAGTGCGGTGGTCGGCTGGGGCATCAGTTTCGTCGTGTGTGTGGTGAGCGGGTATCTTGCGTTCTGGTCCCTCGGCCGCTCGCATAACACGTTTTTGCTCGTAGCCCTCGGCGGAATAGTGCTGCGCCTTGCGCTGATTTCCGGGGCGGTGTTTGTCGGGATCTCTCTTCTGCACCTGCACACCGTGATCTTTCTCGGCAGCCTGCTGGGTTCTTACACGATGTATCACGGGTTGGAAATAATCGTGCTTAACCAATCCAAAGCGCTGGTCAGAATGCCAGGCGGCTCAGGTGCGGTTGCGCGGAGTGATGAGGCGCGCTGATGGTGTTTCCGCGGGTTCGCTTGGTCGCGAGTACCTTTGTTCTGGTCGCAGTTCTTGCCTGTCCGGCCTTTGCGGCGGATTCGCACGCATCGGGGGCGGACACGGCTGTCGTTGGCGCGCACGATCAGGGCGAAGTTGCTGCGGCAGCTCACGGAGAAGGACACCGTAACCAGGTTGACGCGATTCATCACGTGGTGGATTCCCGTGAGATCGAAATTCCGTGGCCCAATCGCCATCTGACAAAGGTTATCCATCTGCCCAGCGTGGGCACGTTCCACGTAGGCTCCATTTCTGTGGACATGGCGATCACGAAGCACGTCGTATTCCTCTGGGTGGCGGCGATATTGCTGTTTGTTGTTGTGTCGGTGGCAGCGGCGAAGAGATCGCGTGGAACAGACCCACCCCGGGGAATTACGAACCTCATCGAAATCTTCGTCGCATTCATTCGCGACGAGATCACGGTTCCGTCCCTTGGCCCGCATTACGGGCGAGTTCTGCTCCCGTATTTTCTCACTGCGTTTTTCTTCATTCTTTTCTGCAATCTGCTGGGGCTCGTTCCTTACGGTTCGACCGCAACGGGCAACATCAGCGTTACGGCGGCGCTCGCCACGCTGAGTTTCTTCGTGATTCAGGGCGTGGCGATCAGCAGTATGGGGTTCGGAGGCTGGATCAAGCATCTGACCGGCGGAGTACACTGGGCGTTGTGGCCCATCATGATTCCGGTAGAGATCATGGGGTTGTTCACGAAGCCTTTCGCATTGTGCGTTCGTCTGTTTGCCAATATGACTGCCGGGCATGTGGTAATCCTGTCCATTCTCGGACTGATTTTCATTTTTCGAAGCGTCGCAGTGGCGGGCCTTGCGGTTCCGTTCAGCGTGTTTATCTACCTGCTTGAGCTTCTGGTGGCGTTCATACAGGCGTACGTGTTCACAATGTTGAGTGCCGTCTTCGCGGGTCTCGGCGTGCACAGCAGCCATGATTCAGAAGAAGCGGAGGCGCATTGATTTGTCGGCGGCATCCGATCTGCCGACGCGTTGATTACCCATAGCCAACGCCGCACTGCGGCGTGATCTGGTTCAGGAGGAGTTTTGATGGAAGCTCTCAGTCTGACTCACTTTGCCGCCGGTATCGGTGCTGGAATCGTCACGTTTGGAGCAGCGTTCGGAATAGGAAAAATCGCTCAGGCAGCGATGGACGGTACCGCGCGGCAACCGGAAGCGGGCGGACAGATCCGCATCTCCATGTTGATAGCCGCTGCCCTCATTGAAGGTATCGCCATGTTCGGGCAGGTTATTTGCGTTCTGCTGGCGATCAAGTGATTTCAAACCCCGACGTCACATCAACCACCGGAGACAGAGCGAGGGAGAACACGTTTCCGAGCCGTTCTGCTTTCAGTGATGTGAGCGTGCGTAGGGTGCCGGCATCACTTTTTTACGGGGATTCCCATGCTGGTAAGTGTTAATCCTGGGCTCATCGTCTGGACGATCATCACGTTCCTGGTGCTCGTTTTTCTCCTGAGCAGATTCGGATGGAAACCCATCGTCGGCGCTCTGGAAAACCGGGAACAGGCGATTCGCCAGGCGATTGCCGAAGCTCATCAGGCACGCGATGAGGCGCAGAAGATCCTGGAGGCTCAGAACAAGCTGATCGCCAGCGCTGAGGCTGAGGCCCGGGAGATCGTTCAGGCAGCGCGTGAGACGTCAGAGCAGATTCGGCGGGAAGCTGACGTGAACGCTCGAACCGAATCCCAGCGATTGCTGGACCAGGCTCGTCGCGAGATCGAAAACGCGAAGGAACTGGCCCTGCGCGACATACGAGACGTAGTCGCTGACCTTGCAGTGGCCGGCGCCAGCAAGATCTTGAAGGAAACGCTTGACCCGGAACGTCACCGTTGGATGGTTGATGATCTGGTAACAAGCCTCGAAAAATCGAAGGCGTGAACGCTGCTGCTTTTGTTCCGCCGGTAACCAGAGAAACTGATGGCAATTCATTCTCGCGTGAGCATTCGTTACGCCCGGGCGCTGGTTCTCGCAGCGCAGGAAGCCGATAACATTGCCTCCCTGCGTCAGGAGACCGAAGGGCTGACGGAGTTGATGCAGCGGACGCCGTCGCTGGTGAAATTCCTCGACGATCCGTCCATCAACAAACACGACAAGTCGCGGATACTGAACGCGGTGTTCGGAGATCACCTCTCGCCACTCATGCGTCGCTTCATTGCGATGCTGGTGGGTGGCTACCGAGAACGGTTGTTGCCCGACATCTTGGGAGCGGTTCTGACGCTGCTGGACGCGCGCGAAGGAAGGGTTCACGCGGAAGTAGCTTCTGCGACGCCTTTCACGGAGACACAACCTGAACGCCTGCGTCACGCACTGGAAGGCCTCACTGGCAAGAAGGTGACGATGGTGACACGGGAGGAGCCGGACCTCGGCGCCGGATTCGTGGTTCGCGTCGGGGATACGGTGTTTGACGCGTCGTTGAGAGCGCAGCTGGCCCAGATGCGTTCCCAGCTTCTGCAGAGTAATCTGCGTCCGGCGGTTCGCACTTCCTGAACGTCGGGAGTGGAGACTGAGACAAGGCAGAGAGAGCTTTTTCGGTTGCAGCAGGGAAAAGAAAAGGAAACACGATGGCGGTAACCTTCGACGTGCGTCCGGATGAAGTGTCCCAGATACTGGCGCAGCAACTTGCCGGATTTGAACGCGGTGTTGATGTGTACGAGGCGGGAACGGTGCTTCAGGTTGGGGATGGCATCGCCCGCGTACACGGGCTTTCCAACGTAATGGCCGGAGAACTGGTGGAGTTCCCTCACGGAATTATGGGTCTGGCGTTCAACCTGGAAGAAGACAACGTCGGGTGCATCCTTTTCGGTGAAACCACTGAAATCAAGGAAGGCGACACGGCAAAGCGGACGAAGCGTATTCTGCAGGTTCCGGTGGGCGAAGCGCTTCTGGGGCGGACCGTTGATGCGCTGGGAAACCCGCTCGACGGCAAAGGCGACGTCGTTACCGACCGGTATGATTTCGTCGAACGCAAGGCTCCCGGTGTTATTCAGCGTCAGCCTGTCAAAACGCCGCTCCAGACCGGGCTCAAGGCGATTGATGCGATGACGCCGATCGGCCGGGGACAGCGGGAACTCATCATCGGTGACCGGCAGACAGGGAAAACCGCGTTGGCGGTTGACACGATCATCAATCAAAAAGGGCAGAACGTTTTCTGCATCTACGTGGCCATTGGCCAAAAGGCGTCAACGGTGGCCAACGTTGTTGGAATCCTCGAGTCTCACGGCGCGATGGATTACACGACGGTGGTTTCGGCCCCCGCAAGCACTCCGGCTCCACTGCAGTACCTCGCTCCGTATTCCGGCTGCACCATGGGAGAGTTTTTCCGTGATTCAGGGCGGGACGCGCTGATCATATATGACGATCTGACGAAGCATGCGTGGGCATACCGTCAGGTGTCCCTGTTGATGCGCCGCCCACCGGGCCGCGAAGCCTATCCGGGCGATGTGTTCTATCTCCATTCCCGATTGCTCGAACGAGCGGCGAAACTTTCCGATGACCTGGGCGGGGGGTCGCTCACCGCATTGCCGATCATCGAGACCCAGGAAGGCGACATCTCCACGTATATCCCGACAAACGTGATTTCCATCACCGACGGGCAGATTTTCCTCGAAAGCGATCTTTTCTACGCGGGGCAACGGCCCGCGATCAACCCGGGAATTTCGGTGTCGCGGGTCGGTAGCAAGGCCCAGATACGTGCGATGGCAGATAGAGACGTGGCAGGGCGTCTTCGCACGGATCTGGCGCGGTACAACGAGGTCGCGGCGTTCGCTCAATTCGGGTCCGATCTCGACGCCATCACGCAACAGACGCTGAGACGCGGCGAGCGGCTGCAGGAGATTCTGAAACAGGGTCAGTACGTACCGATGCCTGTGGAAGAGCAGGTCCTTTCGCTTTTCGCTGCCAATGCGGGAGCGCTGGACGAACTGCCTGTGCATTCGGTGAGACAGTGGGAGCGGGAATACCTGGAAAACATGCGAGCCGCGCATGCGGACGTTTTGAAAGAAATAAGGGAGAAGCGAACAATCCCGGCGCCTTTGAAGGAGAAAATCCGGGAAATCACGAAGCAGTTTACGAAGACGTTCAAACCGGCGGGAGCCGCGTGAACGGCAAGCGAGCCCGCGATAAGTATCGGATAGAGAGGTCCCCATGCCCAATCTGCGGATGATACGGCGTCGAATTAACGCCGTGAACAACATCCAGCAGGTCACCCGCGCGATGAAAATGATTGCGGCCTCCCGGATGCGGAAGGCGCAGGAGAACATTCTCGTGGCGCGCCCTTACGTGCGCCGCCTGGAGACTCTACTGCGCCACATAGCCTCCCGTATCCCTCAGGGATCGCACCCGCTTCTGGACGTGAGGCCGGTCAAGAAGGCGCTGCTTATCGTCGTCGCAGGCGATCGAGGTCTCTGCCGCGGGTTCAACGCAAACGCGATTCGGCGCACGGTCGAGCGCTACACCGAGCTGAAAGCGCAGGGTGTGGAGTGTTCGTTGATCGCCGTCGGACGAAAGTCCTATGAATTCTTCGGGAAACGCGGTTTCCCGATAGCCGCCTCACACACGGGAATCTTCCAGCACCTGAACTTCCTTGACGCGCAGGAAATCGCGTCTGAAGCGACAAAACTCTTCCTGGCCGGCGACGTCGACCTCGTGGAGATTGTGTACAACGAGTTCAAATCAGTGATCCAGCAGGTGGTGGTTCTTGAGCGCTTTTTGCCGGTAGACCCCATCGGCCCGGAGGGCGGGGATATGCCATGCCACTACCTGTACGAGCCCTCACTGGAAGCAATCTGGAGTTCCGTTGTAGGCAAATTCGTCAATCTGGAGATCTGGCGTGTGCTGCTTGAATCCAATGCGGCGGAGCAGTCAGCCCGGATGACGGCAATGGAAGAGGCAACGAAAAGCGCGGAAGAGATGACCAAACGACTGATCGGTATCAGAAATCAGGTCCGACAAACAAACATTACGACCGAGTTGACGGAAATCGTCGGGGCGGCCAATGCACTCGATTAGAGAGTTTGAGAGCGTTGTGCCAAGCATCCGGCGAGGAAACGTTTACACAAGCTACGGGAAATTTTCTGATGAACTCAGGCAAAGTAGTTCAAGTCATGGGCGCGGTCATAGACGTTGACTTCACAGGCGGCGCATTGCCGGCGATCTTGAATGCGCTCGAAATAGATCGGGAAAACGGCGAGCGCCTGGTTCTGGAGGTTGCGCAGCACCTGGGGGAGAACAAGGTCAGGGCCATTGCCATGGACGCCACCGAGGGACTGGTGCGCGATATGCCCGTGCGGGATACAGGCGTCCCGATTTCCGTTCCGGTCGGCAAGAGAACGCTGGGAAGGATGCTGAACGTTATCGGCGAACCCATCGACGGCAAAGGCGACCTTGGAACAGGGAAACGGCTGCCGATTCACCGGCCCGCGCCGCCCCTTGCCAGCCTCACCGTCAAAGCCGAAATGTTCGAGACCGGTATCAAGGTGATAGACCTTGTACAACCGATCATGCGCGGAGGCAAGGTCGGGTTGTTCGGTGGCGCAGGCGTTGGCAAGACGGTTCTGATTACAGAGCTCATCCACAACATCGCCAAGGAGCATGGTGGATATTCGGTTTTCGCCGGAGTTGGTGAACGGACCCGGGAAGGCAACGACCTGTTCCTTGAGATGGGAGAATCCGGGGTGCTGGAACGCACTGCGTTGGTCTTCGGCCAGATGAACGAACCGCCCGGGGCTCGTGCCCGCGTCGCATTGACCGGACTCACGCTTGCGGAAGACCTGCGGGACGAGTCCGGTGTGGACGTCCTGCTGTTCATTGACAATATCTTCCGTTTTGTGCAGGCGAATTCGGAAGTGTCGGCTCTACTGGGAAGAATGCCCTCCGCGGTGGGATACCAACCGACTCTGGGGACGGACATCGGAGAGCTTCAGGAACGCATCACGTCAACGAAACAGGGGTCCATCACGTCAATGCAGGCGATCTACGTTCCTGCCGACGACTATACGGACCCGGCACCGGTGGCCACCTTTGCGCATCTGGACGCGGTAACCTACCTCGACCGCGCGATCGTGGAACAAGGGCGCTATCCAGCCGTTCATCCGCTCCGGTCAACGTCGCGGATTCTGGACCCGCTCGTTGTCGGTGAGGACCATTACAACGTTGCTCGCCAGGTGCAACAGGTTCTTCAGCGCTATGAGGATCTCCGCGACATCATCGCTATTCTGGGCATGGATGAGCTGGGCGACGACGACAAAATGGCCGTGCTCCGCGCGCGGAAAATCCAGATGTTTCTTACGCAACCGATGTTTGTAGCGGAAGCGTTCACGGGCACGCCGGGAAAATACGTTCCGGTGGTGGAAACAGTGCGGGGGTGCCGTGAGATCCTTGAGGGCAGACACGACGACCTTCCTGAAGAGGCCTTCCGCATGGTAGGAACGATAGATGAGGCCGTGGAACGAGCTGAACGGCTCAGGAGTGGTTCATAGTGCCGGGAACGTTTCCCCTCGAAATCGTCACGCCCACGCGGATTCTCTTCCAGGGCGAAGTGGAAATGCTTCGGGCGCCGGGAACGCTGGGGTCGTTCCAGGTTTTTCCGGGACATGCTCCCCTGATTTCCACTCTTGAGGTCGGGGAGATTGACATCCGTCTGCCCGGTGGCAAAGAACGAGCCATTGCTACTTCCGGCGGATTTGTCGAAGTTCTTCGCAAGGGCGTAACTGTTCTGGCTGAAACCGCGGAATTCGCCGAGGAGATAGACAGAGTCCGCGCAGAACAGGCTGTTGCTCGAGCCAAACAGCAACTTGAGCATCTGCGCACGACCGCGCGCGTGAAGGCTGAGTCGGCGACGCGCCAGGTGAGCGATGCGGAAGTGGAAATGGCGCTCATCAGGGCATTGAACCGGTTGCGTGTAGCCCAACGGGAGCACTGATTCGAAGGGCGCTCTGGAGAGGAGAACAGAGTGCATCATCCCCGCGTGCGAAATTCCCGCGCCCAGACCAGTTTCGCGGTGACAGCACTCCACACGGACCCGACACACGGCGGGCGAAGGCCGCACCCACATGGCGCCTGACCAAAACGAGACCACCGACGAGCGAACGGGCGCGCGCATTGTGCGTCTCACCCCGTCGGCAGGCCTCCACTATCATCAGTACTGTTATGGCCAGTGGATTGCTCCCGACTGCCGGGCGCTCCTTGTATTTCGCTACCGGGAGCTTCGCCGGGACTCCCCGATAGACCTGTACCGCGTCAATACAGACGGCACGGGGTACGAGCTTGTGGCGGAGAACGCCGGCTGGTCCACCATCTCAGTTGACGGCAAGTTCGTTTTTGCAGGTACCGCAGGGGGCATTCTGCGCATTCCTCTGTCCGGCGGCAAATCCGACACAGTTTTTCGCTCAGATTCCTACCGTGGCATGTCGGCCAACGCACAAACGCGGGACGGACAATTCCTGTTTTGCCACGCTTTCGGTGAACGAGGGCACGAACTGGTTCGTGTGCAACTCGACACGGGGAACGCGAAGGTTCTTTTCCAGACAGATTACCTCATGCACCTCCACCTGCATGACGAAGGTCGGGGTCGTCTTCTCGCCACCGTCCGACCTCCCGGTTTGGAATGGGGAATATACACGTTTGATGTGGACGGTAAGGATTTCAGAAAGCTTCCGTTCACGCGGAGCACAAACCATTTCGCATCGCTTGGTTGCACGGGGAAAGTGATAACTACGGTTCACAGCGGGGGCAACGCAATCGAGATCGGCACCCCCGGGGACGCTTTCGCCGAGGTGCTGGTGGAGGGCGAGGGGTTCTGGCATCCGACGGCTGACTCAACCGGTGAATGGGTTGCGTGCGACACAAACTGGCCGGATACGGGCTTGATGCTGGTGCACGTCCCGACTCGGCGCTTTCGCGTTCTCTGCTTCACCGGGACCAGCGGCGGCCACCCGCAATGGGCACATGCACACCTACGAATGTCACCGGACGCGAGTTACGTCGTGTTCGACAGCGACAAATCCGGGATCACTCAGACGTACGCAGTCTTCGTTCCTCCCGAATTCAAAGCAGAACTCCGCGGTTGACCGAGCACGATCACAGCGTTTCTTCCGCATTGCAACGGGGTATTGCCCATGGGTTTTGAGCGCGTGGCCCGAACTGACCCCGAAACCGGCGTCAAGATTCTCCAGTTGACGAGCTTTCCCATCACTCACTGGCACCTTGGCCTTGGAGATTTCATCACGCCGGATGGTGAGAGGCTCCTGATTGCGGCAAACAGGTTCGCGGGAAGGAACTCGCCGCGCGACCTGTACAGCATTCGAGCGAACGGCGATGACTTTCACTTCCTGCTGCACGACTTCTCTGGGGGCGTCATCTGTCCTCAGGGGCAATGGGTTCACACCGGTTGTGCGGGCGCCGTTGTGAGGATTCCGATTGAAGGCGGAAACGCGGAAGTTCTCTGGAACCCCGGTTGCTACACGCATATTATGGTCTCCGCGCGGAGTAGTGACGGGTTGTGGCTGTTCGGGCAGGGCCGGCGCAAAACCGATGGCTGCTTCGACATTGTAAGGATTTCGACGGAAACCGGGGAATCATCTGTCATAATCCGGGCAAGTTACGTCATGCCGGTTTTGCGCAGCAGTGCAAACGGGGGACGCCTGGTTGCTTCAATCGCACCTGTCGGAGAAGACGGCAAGCCCCTGATGCCATGGGGCGTGTGGGATTTCTCGTCGGAAGGAAGCGATTTCCGCCTCGTTCCGTTTTCGCGGAGCACGAACCATTACTGCCCGATGGGGAGTAGCGGCCTGGTCGTAACGACCGCCACGCATCCGGGCAACGCCCTTGATACTGCAGCCCCCGGCGGGTGCGAACGTGTGCTCGCACACGGCGCGGGGTTCTGGCATGTCAGTTCTGACGAAACCGGCACGTGGCTCGCCAGTGACACAAACTGGCCTGATGTCGGTCTGCAGATAGTGAACTCGAAAACGGGGAAGTACGCCACACTCTGCATGACGGGCGCCAGCGGTGGACATCCGCAATGGACACACGCGCACCCGGTAATCTCACCGGATGCGCGCTGGGTGCTGTTCACAAGTGACCGAACGGGTTTCCAGCACGTGTATCTCGCCGGCATTCCTCCCGAGTTCAAAAAGGTGCTGAGCGCCCCATGAAAAGAGATTTCCAGGGGCGCGCGAGGAGCGTATAAGACCACGGTTCAACCGGGTAAGTGGCCCACCTGTGGACAGAGTCCGCGCAACAAGCGCCTGTGAAGGTTTTTCCCGGCCCCGATTGACGAGAGTCTGCAAAACTCGCTACATTGTATTGTCCAATGCTGCATATTTGTGCAGAATTCGCCGATCACATGAACGAGTAATGGGTCAAATGAACCGGTCGGCGCCATTCGACCACGCAGAATCGCACAAATCCCATCGCAGATGGGACAAATACTTCGCGTTCCTGTAAAGCCGGGGTCGTGTTCATGCCTTCAAACCTGCGTCTGCTCCTCGCGGACGGAGATCGCAGTTCCCTGACGATCATGCAGGAGATCACGGCCCAGTGGGGGCACCAGGTTCTTGCCTGCCGGAGTGTGGCGGAAGCTGTTTCCGCCATGGATGCCCACAAGGTTGATGTGGTGGTTACCGACCTGGTCCTCCCGGATGGCAGCGGACTGGACCTTGTCAGGCACGCGCACGAAATCGACGTTCCGGTCGCCTCCATCGTGATTTCCGCACACGGAACGATTGCGGGGGCAGTGGACGCCGTACGTCTGGGTGCATACGATTTCCTGACGCGCCCGGTGGATCTCGCCAAGCTGAAAGTGATTATTCCGGCGGCGTTCGACAAGGAACGCCTCCGGTTTGAAAATCGTCAGCTCCGTTCAAAGATCAGCGAGGAAACACGGCCGGAGGGTCTGGTAGGCCAGAGTCTGGCGATCAGACAGGTTGTTGAGAAAATCCGGATGGCAGCAAATGCCCGCGCTACTGTTCTGATTACCGGTGAAAGTGGCACGGGAAAAGAGGTTATCGCCACCGCGATTCACAAATTAAGCCCCCGGAGCGCGGAGCCACTGGTGAAGGTTGCCACGGGCGCTCTGGCGCCCCAGCTTCTGGAAAGCGAACTATTTGGCCATGAACGCGGCGCCTTCACGGGTGCGGTCGCGCAGCGTCGCGGCCGGTTCGAGCTTGCACACACGGGAACCCTGTTCCTTGACGAAATAGATGGCCTGGAAATCGGCTTGCAGGGGAAACTGCTCAGAGTACTCCAGGAACGGCAGTTCGAGCGGGTCGGCGGGGAGCAGACGATTACCGTAGACGTCCGCCTTATCGCCGCGACAAACGCCAATCTGGAAAAAATGGTAGAACAGGGGCTGTTCCGAAAGGATCTCTATTACCGGCTGAATGTCGTCCGAATCGAAGCACCGGCTCTGCGGGACCGACGAGAGGATATCCCTCTGCTGGCCTACCATTTCGTGGCGCTCTACGCGCAGGAGAATGGAAAAACAATCCGCGGAATTGACCCGGCCGCCATGGCGTTGCTCCAGAGTTACGAGTGGCAGGGGAATGTCCGGGAACTGGAAAATGCGATCGAAAGTGCGGTGGTGATGTGTCCGGGCGATTGGATAACTGCGGATCTCCTGCCGCAGAACGTGCGGAGTGGACCGCCGGAGGAGATGCAGTTCCGTGTAGGTATGACCCTTGAGGAAATGGAACGTCGAGCGATTGAAGCGACCTTGAGGGCGACTCGCGGCAACAAGACGGCTGCAGCGAAAATGCTGGGTATCGGGGTCAGAACGATCCATGACAAAATCAAAAAGCTTCGCCCCGCCGGAGCGTCGGAACCAACAGAGTGAACCTGCGACGGTACGGAGATTGCATCACGTGACTTCGTCCGGACACTCGGAATCGCGAGCATGAGGAGCAACTGGATGGGACCCGCGAGCGCATCGGAAGCTTCCGGCCACACTACGCAACCGGAATGGTTCCCCGCTGTCGTAGAGCTTCTGCGCGTCCGAGGCTACCTTACGCTTTCCGTGAAAATCGGCTATGAACTGGTGCTGATTGTGAGCGGATCGGCCGGCGAAGCAGCGGTCATTGATCTCTCACAGGAACCGACGTCGCTGTGGACAGATGCCTGGACAGGCATGCGGCAGGTGCTGCCCAGGGTTCCAGTGATTGCAATTCTGCCGGCGGGGAATGCAGACGAAACCATCATGCCGGAGCACGGTGCCGTTGCGCGCGTCGTGTCACCTGTAGACGCCGAAAGCCTTGTGGGTATCGTAGAGCACGTTTTGCAGAACCCCTCGTATTCGCGTTGACCACTCCTTCGCTCCTGCCGGTGTGTCCCACTCCACCAACCTGACCATTTATCACGTGTCTGCGGGCTTCAGCTCCGTGAGCGACCGCCTAATGTTGCGGATCGCCTGCCTCAGGCGATGTTCGTTTTCAACGAGTGCGATGCGGACATAGTCGTCGCCGAGGTCGCCGAACCCGATGCCGGGAGCCACCGCGACCTCCGCTTCTTCCATAAGCATGAGGCTGAAATCCATGCTTCCCATATGCCGGTACGGTTCCGGAATGGGCGCCCAGACAAACATTGATGCCTTCGGCTTTTTCACCGGCCATCCGATGCGGTTCAGCCCTTCACAAAGTACGTCCCGCCGGGCTTGGTACACGGCGGCGGCTTCACGGACGCAGTCCTGCGGTCCGTCCAGTGCCGCAATTCCAGCCACCTGAACCGGGGTGAAGATGCCGTAGTCGTAGTAGCTCTTGATTTTCGCAAGCGCGCCAACCACGTCGGCATTCCCCACACACGCTCCTATCCTCCAGCCCGCCATGTTATAGGATTTGGAAAGGGTGAAAAACTCCACCCCCACGTCCTTCGCCCCCTTCGCCTGAAGGAAAGAGGGGCTCTCGTACCCATCGAACGTGATTTCGGAATATGCCATATCGTGGATGACGATGATATCGTTTTTCTTCGCGTAGTCTACGACTTCCTGGAAAAAATCGAGGCTTACGGTAGCAGTCGTAGGATTGTTCGGGAAGTTCAACGTAATGATGCGCGGTTTCGGCCAGATCTCGCGCGTGATTTCGGCCATGCTGGGAACGAAATCCTGTTCCTCATGAAGGGGAACGGTGACGACATTTCCCCCCGCGAGCGCGACGCTGTAGATGTGGATCGGGTACGCGGGGTTCGGGACAAGCGCCAGATCACCCGGGTCTATGAGAGCGAGAACAAGGTGTCCTATTCCTTCTTTCGAACCGATGGTGGCGACGACCTCCTTTTCCCAGTCCAGGCTCACGCCGTACTTTCGATCGTAGTACCGGGCGATTGCTTTGAGCAGTGCGGGAATTCCGCGCGAGGCGGAATAGCGGTGGGCCTTGCCATCCTGAGAGACTTCGATGAGCTTGTCCACAATGTGTTTCGGTGTGGGACGGTCAGGATTGCCCATCGCAAGGTCTATGATATCCATGCCCTGCTGACGGAGTTGGAGCCGCATCCCGTTGATGCGTGCGAAAAGGTACGGTGGCAGGCGCTGCAGGCGACTGGAAAGGACTTTGGGCATCTGCTTCCTCCAGATGGTGAACGTGAACGGAACGATTTTCAAAGATACCAAACCGACGACGAAGAATACACCGCATCACCAGAAAAAGCGCGGTTGGAGCGATGGTCTGCACATCCGCCTTTTGCCCGTCTTGAAGGACGAATGAATGAAACGCCTCAACACCATGGTGGTGGAACTTGCTCGCGGCGTTCCGAACGCCAGTGACGAGTCCTTTGAATGTGAATTCGAGTCTCCGCGGTCCGGCTGGCATTATGTCGCGTGCGCGTGTGAAGGAGAAAGTGAACGCGTGGAATTCTTCATCGATGGGCGTGCGGTGGGCACGCGCCCCGCGTTCGGGTTGCTCGCGGAGGCGATGTTCCAATTGCCGGCAGGGTCGCACACACTGGCGGCAAGGACAACGGGCGGCCGACTGGGCCACGTGTGCGTCCGAGCAGTGCCTGAGCTGGCATACTGCAAGCACCAGTACAACCCTCACATACCTGAATACGGCCCGTACGACTGGGATTTCATCGCGCGAACTATTCTTCCCCATGTGAACACAGTAGTGGGGAACGGTGACCCGACCCATGAAGAGCATCTGAAATGGTGGAAAGCCAGGGGAGGGAAATGGATAGTAGAAACCAGCCTTCACGGGATGAACGACGAAACCGTTACAGCGGACGAAGTGTGGCAGAGTTGGACATCCAACCCCGGAATGGTTCACCCGCTGACGGACGGGATCATGGTGGACGAGTTCTTTTCCGGGCGGCGCCCTCAATACAAGGCGTGGACAGAGGCGATCTCCCGAATTGCTTCCGACAAGCGGTTCGAGGGCAGGAAAGTGTACCCGTACCTCGGATCACATTATCCGGACATGGATGACTGGAAGCGCAACGCGTCGGACGGTGTGGACTCGAGTTACCGGTTCCTCGCAACCGCGATGCAGGCTGGTTACCCCATTGCCTGGGAACGTTACCTTCAGGAACGGCATTCGAAGGAGTGCGCGGAGGAACACATACAGGATCGTCTGGGAAGCACGATCGCCCACTGGCGACGCCGGTTCCCGGATTGCGCCCGTTCGCTGCTCGTGTGCCTCGGATACATGACGATAACGGAGACGCTGAACATTCATCCGGGAGCCGATTACAAGGTCTTCATGGATATGCAGTTCCAATTTCTGGCGAATCATCCGGATTTTGAAGGGCTGTTCGGCATTCTCGAATACACCAGCGGATACGCGGACGAAGAAACTCTTCGCTGGGCGGCCCGGCTCTACCGCCACTACGGGATCGAAGGGGAAACTGGCCTGTTGTCAGACCGCCTGGGGTACTCCTATGTGCCGGGTCATCTCCGCAATCCCGATTTTGCGTTCGGATGGGAAGGCTGGCACGTGCCGGTGGATATCGAGGAAAACGTGCACGTTCGGCACTGCGAAGGCTTCGGCCACCTGCAGGGACGCTGGCCTCGAACCTCTGTCGGGGACAGCTTCTTGACCATGAAACGCGATGCAAAAACACCCAACGTCGTGAGTCAGCGGTTGAAGAACCTGCAACCCGGCCGAACGTACAGTGCGAAGATGATTTCGGGGAGCTATGATCAGCTTCTCGCCGGGAAATCAGAACCGGAGAAACTCGGTATCACTCTTTCGGTCGCAGGAGTTGACACGATTCCGGGCAAAACGTTCCAGAGCGTAGTCGGAAACAACTACTCGCACGAACTCGGCGCATTTGAGGGACGGAACCGGTACTGGTTCAACTACCATCAGGTCGTGTTTCGCGCAACTTCACCCTCGGCGGATCTTTCCATTTCCGATTGGGACGGTTCGTCCCCCGATACGAGGCCTGCCGGGCCATCGGGCGAGACTCTCCTGTGCAATTTCGTCGAAGTGCAGCCGTATTTCGAGGAGGGAGTATGAGGGAGGCGTTCTGCGTGTTGCGCTAAACGGCGCGGTCCGGTTTCTGATACGAGGCCCACATTTCGCGTTCGTGCTCAGTGAAAAGAGTCAGTACTCTGGGGGCCGAAGCGGTCACCGCGATTGTGTGTTCGAACTGCGCCGAGAGACTGCCGTCCCGTGTGATCACCGTCCACCCGTCCCTCAGGATGCGTACTTCCCACGTTCCCGCGTTTATCATTGGCTCCACGGTGAAAACCATTCCCGGCCGAAGCTTGCGTCCCGTGTTGCGTTGCCCATAGTTGAGAACCTGCGGGTCTTCGTGGAACATCCTGCCTATCCCGTGGCCGCAGAAGTCCCGCACGACGCTGAACCCCGCGGCTTCCACATGCTCCTGGATCGCGGCGCCGACGTCACCGAGACGTGCACCGGCGCGCGCTTCCGCAATTCCCAAGTACATCGCGGCTTCTGTCACACGCATCAGGCGCTCCCCTTCAAGGTTCCTTTTGCCGGGGACTATGACGGTAGCAGCCTTGTCGCCGTGGAAGCCGTTCTTGTAGACCGTCACATCAATGGTTATCAGGTCGCCCTCTTCCAGTGGCTTCGCCGTCGGGATGCCGTGGACTACCACATCATTGACGGCAGTGCAGATGCTGTTGGGATACCCGCGGTACCCCTTCGGGCTGGCGATCGCTCCGCGGTCGGCAATGTATTTCTCCGCAAGCGCATCGAGTTCCAGTGTGGAGATACCCGCGCGGACCGCCTGTTGCAGATACTCGAGGGTTTCGGAAGCCAACTGACACGCGGGAGCCATCCGCTCCAGATCTTCGAGCGTTTTGATCTGCGCCATGACCAGTTCAGCCTCCATTCCGGGTTGTGACCTCCTGGAGGAGCGTGCGAACCGCTTCCAGGCTTTCCCGCGTTTTCTCAATCCCCGGTTCACAGTGCGTCTCGATCACGAGACAGCCCTTGTAGGATGATGCCGCCAGGTCGGTGATTTGCTTCTTCCAGTCAATCTGTCCTTTTCCGACGCTATCGAACCGACGGTTATCACCTTGTACACGAGTGTCCTTGAGGTGAACATTGAATATGCGTCCTTCCAGCACACGGACGGCATCGTTGATTTCGCTGTCAAAGGGGAATGCGTTACCCGGATCCCAGTTCGCGCCGACGTTTTCCATATCCACTGCGTTGATCAGGTTCGCAAGAGCGCGGCATCCGGTCGCGGTATATCCGGGCTCGTTTTCGATTGCGACACGCACTCCATGACGGGCAGCAATTCGGCCGGTCTCGCGCAGCGCCTCGACAACAATGGTCGGAGGTGCGCTGGCACGGAACTCCCGTCCCTGAACGCTGAACACAATCACCTGTCCGCATCCGAAAACATCGCAGAGTTGCAACGTTCTGCGGAACCTGTCGATGTGTTTTTCGATTTCCCGCTCATCGCACGCGCATTTGAAGACTCCCGGGGAAAGGCCCGTCACCGTGAGGCCGTGCGCGCGGACCTGGGAAAGTGCGTTCTGAACATCACCATCGGGGATCCTGGCACCGTCCAGACCCCGCAGCTCGATATTCTGGACGTTCCAACCGTCCAGAATGGACAGCGCCTCCGCAAACGGTGTTTTCAGTTCGTCGGTTACAACGGAAAGTCTCATGCGTACTTTCGGTGGTGCGGCAGAGGTTACCGGCGAATCCTCAACCCCGCACCCTTGATAAGGTCCTGGGTCTCCTGGAGAGTCGTCCAGTTGATATCGCCGGGGACGGTGTGTTTCAACGCGGCAAAGGCAGTGCCATAGTCCAGTGCCTTCTGAATGTCATCATCCAGGTAGCCCGCAATGAACCCTGCGGCAAAGGCATCCCCTCCGCCTACCCTGTCCACTACTTCGAGATCGTAGCTTTTCGTTTCATAGGACCGTCCGTTTGAGTACGCAACGGCAGTCAGTGAGTTGCGCATCAGTCCAGAAGTCCCGCGCAGAGTCAGCGCGACGACTTCAAACCCGAACGTCTCCGCCAGACGAACCGCAAGATCATGGGGCGATGAGCCCGTGACTCCCAGAACAGCTTCTTTTGCCTCCCCCTCCATCGAAACTCCGGTGATGAAACAGGAGACGTCCCGCATGAGCGGCGTCTGCACTTTCCGCGCGTCCTCTATGGACCAGAGAGTGCTGCGATAGTTGGGGTCGTAAACGGTCTTGAGGCCTTTTTGCCTCGCAATCGCCAGTGCTTCTGCTGTTGCTTCTGCCGCACTCGGGCTTAGCGCGGGCGTGATACCCGAAGTCTCGAACAACTTTGCTCCGGCGAGTGCGCTCGCCCAATCTACCTCCCCTGGTCGTATCCGGCTCATAGCCGAATTCTTTCGGTCATACAGCACCGTGGAAGGGCGTGGCGCGGATCCGAATTCGAGGAAATAGATCCCCATGCGGTCGTCGCGTGACCACACCACGTGAGAGGTATCGACTCCGAGTTGTCGGGCCTGATTGACCAGCACTCGCCCGAGAGCGTTCTGTGGCAATCTGGAAACCCACGACGCCGTCAGGCCCAGCCGGGTGACTCCAGTCGCGACGTTGAATTCCGCTCCGCCTACCGCCATGTCAAGCGTCGAAGTCTGCTCCAGACGCTGAAAATGCGGCGGCGAAAGCCTGACCATGCCCTCGCCGAATGTCACTACCTCGCTCATGGATTACCGTTCCTCCCGGCTTCAGGACCGATTGGAGCTCAGTCTGGCCATCGCTTCATTGTACGCATCCGCGAAAGACCGCGCTTTCTGAGCAATCGCCTCGTAATTGCCGGTTGCGATGTGCTTTGGCTCGACCAGCGTTCCGCCTGCGCCCAGCAGTTGCGCTCCGGCTGCGAGGTAGTCAAAAACGTTATTCGGTTCGACGCCACCGGTTGGCATAAATACGACGTCCGGGAGCGGGGCACGAAGTGCTTTCAGGTAGGACGGGCCAAACACGGAAATCGGGAACACCTTCACAGCATCAGCGCTGGCATTCATCGCCATCACTACTTCTGTCGGCGTGAGAGCGCCCGGTATGGCAATCGCACCGAGGGCGTGTGCGGTGGCGATTGTCGCGGGGTCAGTATTCGGTGCTACGATGAACCGCGCGCCGGCGCGTATCGCTGCTTTCGCTTTCTCGGAATCGGTTACGGTGCCGGCTCCCAGCACCACGTCGTTGCCTGTCGAAGCAGCTACGGTCTCAAGGACTTCGGTCGCATTCGGCACAGTAAATGTGATCTCAACCACTTTTATGCCGCCTGAAACGACTGCTTCGACAGCCCTTGCCGCGGTCTCCGGTGTCGGCGTTCGAACGACACCAACAATTCCGTGTTGCAGCATTCTGCGTAACAAGGGGTGTTCCATCGGTGTACCTCCGTTTTGCCATCAGGCCGCGGCACATGCAAACAAAAAGTACGCGTAGAAACGCGCCATTCCCAGGGGCGCATGCGGTCGAGGAGTTGACCGCTGGAGCGCGATTAGGTATTCAATTCATTCCGGCATTCGAATTCCTCCTTGCGAAGAGGGATTCGACGGAAGGCTGAAAAGGCGGTAAGGAACACATGCACGATAGCACGCGCGGGTGGTCGGAACAGCAGTGGGAGGACTACTTTGCGAGGCAGGATGAGTCGTTTTTCATGGCACTCAGGTCACGGACTTCCCGCGAACAGCCAACGAACGAAGGTCATCCGTCCCCGGAATCTGCAGGCACTATCGACGATCTCGTTGCCGCCGCTTCTGCAGACACGCTCCTCGAAGAAGAAGATGCCCTGATCCGTGAATTGTACGCCGGGTTGGGCCAGATGCCTGCCTGGCGTGCGGTCGTGGAGTTTTGCGATAGCACGATGGAATTCGTAGCCCCGATCTGCGAAGACGTGATCGGCAGTCCCCTGGAATCGGTCGCGCGGATTCTCTGCCGCGAGTGCTTCCTTGTAACCGATTACGTTCTCGCCGGCCATGAGCTGGGATACGATGAGGGAACGCTGTGCGGCAACATTGCGTTGTGTTTGCGCGCAAGACGTTCCCTTGACAGATGCATTCAGTGCTTTGACCGGTTTGGACCGGAGCATCGTGCCGCATGCCTCCGCCTCCGTCTCAGGGGGAAGATTGCCGGTGTGTTCCTGGATCGGCGGATTGCGGACCTCAGGGCGCGAGTCTGGTGGCGCTA
Source organism: Candidatus Latescibacterota bacterium (assembly GCA_022706085.1). Classification (GTDB taxonomy): domain Bacteria; phylum Latescibacterota; class MWCZ01; order MWCZ01; family MWCZ01; genus MWCZ01. Next base: position 113,211 of record JAKJDF010000006.1, read on the forward strand.
GCACCGCTCAACCGGGAAACCAGAACGGCTGTTAACTATCGGGCAAGGTCATCGGCCGGGAAGTCAATACATTCGAAAGGATGAGTATGTCGGAAATGAAGAAAAAGGACGTCCTGATTGTCGGGCAGGGAGGCCGCGAACACGCCCTTGCGTGGCTTTTGAAGCGGCAGGGCGGCGTGAACCGCCTCATGGCTGCGCCCGGAAACGCCGGTATAGCATCAATCGCGGAGTGTTTCGACGTGAAACCGACGGATATTGACGGTCAGGTCGCACTTGCAGGGAAGGAGAAACCGGACCTGGTGCTGGTAGCACCGGATGATCCGCTGGCGCTGGGGTTGGTAGACAGGTTGCAGGCGGCCGGAATTCGCGCCTTTGGTCCGACCGCAGCGGCTGCCCGCATCGAAAGCAACAAGGCGTTCGCCAAACGGCTCATGTGGGAAGCCGGGGTTCCTACTGCCGCGTTCGAAACATTTACCGATCCGGCAAAAGCGTGTGACTATGTGTCCGGCATATCTCATCGTGTTGTCGTGAAGGCCTCAGGCCTGGCCGCCGGCAAAGGTGCAATCGTGACTTCAAGCCGCGATGAGGCACAGGAAGCGGTCTGGGAGATCATGGTGAAACGCGCATTCGGCGATGCGGGCAACGAGGTTGTGATAGAGGAGTTCATGGAGGGCGAAGAAGCGTCTCTTTTCGCCATCTGTGATGGCCGGAACTATCGCATGTTCGTTTCGGCGCAGGACCACAAACGGGTGTTTGACGGAGACCGGGGACCGAATACGGGTGGGATGGGCGCATATGCACCCGCCCCGGTGGTAACTGACGAGGTGAGACGGCACGCGTGCGAGCGCATCATCGAACCGACCCTGAAGGCGCTGGCTGCGGAGGGATGCCCCTACCATGGCATCCTTTACGTAGGTCTCATGATTACACGAGAAGGGCCGAAAGTAGTGGAGATGAACAGCCGCTGGGGTGATCCCGAAACGCAGGTGGTCGTACCGTTGCTTCGCTCTGACATGATGGAACTCATGGAAGCGGCGATTGACGGGAGGCTGGATAGCGTCTCAGTCGAGGAAGACGAAGGAGCGGCAGTGGTTGTCATGCTGGCTTCAGGTGGTTACCCGGGGGATTACACAAAGGGGTTCACGATTTCAGGCATCGAGACCGCGGCGGAACAGGAGGGAGTAATCCTTTTCCATTCGGGCACAGCTTGGAAGGACGGCTCCCTGGTGACCAACGGAGGACGCGTTCTCGGCGTCACCGCCGTGGCGGACGACATTCAGACTGCCGTAGGCCGTGCGTACAGGGCGGCGGAACATATCTATTTCGATGGCATACACTACCGAAAAGATATCGCACACCGCGCCATTGCGCGGCTGGCCGGTTCAACTCGGATATGACGGGGCAAACGAATGGAGAATGAGGCAAAGGAAATTCGGAAAACGGACGTGCTCATCCTCATGGGCAGTTCTTCTGATATGCCGACGATGGAAAAGGCGGCCGCACAGCTTCAGGAATTCGGGCTGTCCAGCGAGATCATCATCTCTTCGGCGCACAGAAATCCGGATCGCACCGCGCAAATAGCACGAGAAGCTCAGGATCGCGGTGTGAAGGTTATCATCGCGGGCGCCGGCATGGCAGCGGCACTTCCGGGAGCAGTCGCCGCCCATACGAACCTGCCGGTGATCGGGGTTCCCTGCGCGTCCGGAGCGCTGAACGGGTTCGACAGCCTCCTTTCGATCGCCCAGATGCCGCCCGGCATTCCTGTAGCGTGCGTGGCGATCAATGGGGCAAAAAACGCTGCCGTCCTTGCGGCGCAGATCATCGCCACCGGCGACGTGGAGGTAGCGGCGAAAGTTGCGGAATTCCGCAGAAAGCAGAGCGCGGCGTAATTCAGAGCTATGCCGATCGTTCGGGGTGCATTATGGCGTCGTAAGATTTCGTACCGACGCGCATTTCCTCTGGCATCGGGGCTTCCTCGTCGAGATCGAGGCAGCGGATTATTCCCGGAGCAACTTCTTTGTATCTCAACCCGCTTTCCGGGCACACGTACACACCGTCCGCATCAGGGTTGCGCAACGGCAATCCATGCCGGCTGATCCATCCGCGGAATCTTGCCGGATTGCCCATCACAAGTCCGTAGTCGGGCACGTCCTTCGTCACGACTGCTCCCGCGCCCACAAACGCGTACCTCCCGATCGTCGTGCCGCAAAGAATCGTTGCGTTTGCCCCGATTGTACAACCCCTCCGGAGGATCGTCTTCTCGTAAAGGCCCCGCCGCGATATCTCCGACCGCGGGTTGGTCACGTTCGTGAATACGCAGGAAGGGCCTAAGAACACGTTGTCCTCAACGATGAGCCCGGTGTAAAGCGACGTGTTGTTCTGAACCTTGACGTCGTTCCCTACCACCACCCCGCTGTCCACGTTGCAGTTCTGTCCGAAAACGCAGTTCTCGCCGATCACCGCATTTTTCATGATGTGGCTGTAATGCCATATTCGGGTTCCCGCCCCGATCGAACAGGGCTCGTCCACGATGGCGGTAGGATGAGCGAAAAACGGGCGTCCAGTTTGTGTGGTCCCACCCAGAGTCACGGGCACTCCCCCTTTTTCCAACGAGTCCTGGCATGTTTCAAGAACCTCCAGAACCGCGAGCGCCTCCCGGCCGTCTGTCAGTGGATTCGTACGCTCTTCGATGCATTTCAGGAAATGCCTGCATTCATTCTCCAACGGCTCTTGGTCATCAACCTCGATGCGTTCTCGAGGCGCTTTGATGGCAGTAGGAACATCGTTCACCCACTCCACGCCATGCGAATAAGCGACAAGCTTCTCCGTTGAAGTGTCATCGAACACAACCATTTTGCGCGACCCGACCACAACCAGTCGTTGTTCCTTGAACGGGTGCAACCAGCTTACGAAAACATGGCCGCGAACGCCGCCCGGGAATTCCAGATTGCTCATCGTCACGTCCGGAACGCCTTTGTTCAGATATGCCGAACCATGGCACGAGACGCGTTCAGGGTATTGCCCGACCAGCGCGAGTATCACGGAGATATCATGGGGTGCGAAACTCCAGAGGATGTTCTCCTCCGTGCGTATCTTGCCGATATTGAGGCGGTTGGAATATACATAGCGGATTTCCCCGAGTTCCCCTGCCTCCACCATCTTGGCCAGCGTGCGAACCGCAGGGTGGTAACGGAGTACGTGACCCACCATGAGGATTCTCGAGGTGCGGGCGGCTGCTTCCACCATCGCGCGGCCATCGGCGACCGTTAACGCGAGAGGTTTTTCGACGTACACGTCCTTCTGTGCATCGAAGGCCGCCATGGCGTGTCGGAAATGGTCCGCCGCCGGCGTTGCGAACACGACCGCAGCAATGTTAGTATCCGCCAGAACCCGGTTCATGTCAGAGGTGAAAGAAACGCCGGGGTACTCGTGCTCGATTTCCTCCTTTTTGGAGGAAACGGTGTCGCAGACAGTGTGGAGCGCTCCGAGCTTGTGGAAAACCCGCACCAGGTTCTTGCCCCAGTACCCCATTCCTACCACTGCGATACGGGTCATCGGGCTGCGCTCCGTTTGAGGTGTTTCGGTCGGGAAGTCGGTCTTGTTTCCTGGTGTGGAGAGTGACGAGGAGGAAAAAGGCCGAAATGAGAACTCGCGAGAGCTTTCGTAACATGTGCTGGCGGAGGGGGTGGGATTCGAACCCACGGACCTCGTCGGTCGGCAGTTTTCAAGACTGCTGCTTTCAACCGCTCAGCCACCCCTCCGCGTGAAGGAGACTCATCCAAACAGTTTCAGCTCGTCGATAAAGGCGCCCGGCGTTTCGAAATCCTTGAAGACCGAAGCGAACCGGAGGCGAGCCACTTTGTCGAGCTGTTCCAGCCTCTGGAGTACCATATCCCCGAGGCGGGAGGACTTCACCTCCCGTGTCTGTCCGTGGAAAAGCTCCAGCTCTATCTCGTCCACAAGCCGTTCGATCTGTTCCTGAGTAACGGGCCGCTTTGCGCACGCAAGCTCTATCCCCCGCTGGAGTTTTGCGCGGTCATACACCTCTTTCCTGCCGTCTCTCTTCGTCACCGTGACGGGAACCGACTCCACCACCTCGTAGGTGGTAAAACGCGCGGAACACACGAGGCACTCGCGTCGGCGGCGTATTGTTGCCCCGTCGCGACTGGCGCGTGAATCAACTACTTTATCCTCGAGTTTTCCGCAAAACGGGCATCGCATCGTGTTCGGTTACCTCTTTGCGCACCGTTGGCGTTCGTACTCTGCGATCTTTTCCATTCGACGGGCATGGCGACCGCCCTCAAACGGCGTAGATACCCAGACTTCAAAAATCGCTTGCCCTTCAGCGGGGGTCAAAGACCTCCCCGCCATAACGAGAATGTTGCTGTTGTTGTGCGCTCTGGCAAGGCGGGCCGCCTCCGGAGTGAGGCATAGCGTCGCCCGAATCCCATCTACTTTGTTCGCGCCAATCGTCATTCCCTGACCGCTTCCGCATGCGAGAACAGCACCATCAAAATCACCCCGCGCCACTGCTTCCGCGACCGGAATGCTGAAGTCGGAGTGATCGCATGGCTCCTTGGAGGCGCACCCGAAGTCAACGACCTCGTGCCCAAGCGCTCGTGCGTACGGTAGTACACCGTTTTTCAGGTCGAACGCGGCATGGTCCGATGCGAACGCGATTCTCATCCGAACAGCCCATTCATGCCAGTCTGGCGTATTTCACCGTGTGCAAGTTTTTCAGCTTGCGCAGAGTATCCACGGTGCTTTCTTCTATGTCGCTGTCAAGCACGTAGACCATGACGGCGAGTCCGCCGGGAACGTCTCGTCCGTAGGAACCGAACGCGATATTGACATTGTGCGTACCCAGAACAGTGGCAACCTCTCCGATTACGCCGGGCACGTCACGGTTCCACATGATCAGCAACCGGCCTTCCGGGATGACATCGCACGAGTGACCGTCAATACGGACGACGCGCGGGGAATCCTCGCCGAAAACGCTCCCGGCGATTCGCCGCGTGAGCGTCTCCCCCGAGGGAAGCCGCGTTTGATATGTCACCGTGACAACGTTGTTGTAGTCGTCATCACCCGTCCGCCGCATTTCGTCCACGCGGATGCCGCGTTCCTGAGCGAGCACCGGAGCATTGACGAGATTCACAGTCCCCGATTCGAGTTGCTTGAGCATGCCCACGAGCACTGACGCCGTGAGAAGTCCCGTCGGGTGCTCCAGAACGTCTCCGAAGTACTCCAGTGTAAGGGATACCGGCTGGCCGTCGCATACTTGCGCCTGCAACGAACCAAGTCGCTCCGCCAGGCGCAGGAACGGCTTGGCGCGTTCGTAGGTCTGACGGTCCATCGGAAACATGTTGATGGCGTTCCTGATGGTTCCCGTGGTAAGCGCCTCAGCCACCAGTTGACCGATCTGTTCCGCAACCAGATGCTGAGCTTCGGCCGTGGAAGCACCCAGATGGGGCGTCACAATGGTATGCGGATGCTGGATAATCGGCGCCGTCATGTCCGGTGGTTCGTTCTCAAACACATCCAGCGCGGCTCCCGCCACTTTCCCCGAATTTAGTGCATCCAGAAGGGCGTCCGTGTCGATGATCTCCCCGCGCGCGCAGTTGATTATCCGGACGCCGGTCTTGCACCTGTTCAGCCTGTCAGCGTCCAGAAGGTGATGTGTGTTCGCGTTCGACGGAATGTGAAGTGTCAGATAGTCCGCTTGTTCGAGGACCGCATCCAGCGGCAGCAACTGCGCTCCGGTCGCTTCTGCCGCTGCGGGGGAAATCATCGGGTCGTAACACACGACATTCATGTCCAGACCCCGTGCACGCCGGGCAACTTCGCGACCAATTTTGCCAAGGCCGATTACGCCCAGAACCTTGCCGCGAACTTCCGTGCCGGTAAACGCGGATCGACTCCATTTCCCCGCCTTCATGGCTGCGCACGCCTGCGGAATATTCCGTGACAATGCCATCATCATTCCGATGGTATGCTCGGCGGCGCTGGTGGTGTTCCCCTCGGGGGTGTTCAGAACAGCTATCCCGTGGTGCGTTGCTTCTTCCACATCGATGTTGTCAACCCCTACTCCGGCGCGTCCGATGACCTGCAACTTGGGGCCTGCCGCGATGATCTCCCGGGTGACGCGGGTCGCGGAGCGAACGACCAGACCCGTGCAGTCCTTCAGTGCCGCCAGTAGCTCGGTTCCCTTCAGGCCGGGACGGTAGTCTACTTCTATGCCCGCTGCTTCGAGGCGAGCCTTGCAGATCTCGTGTACGTCGTCGCTGATAAGCACTTTGTGGTGAACGAATTGAGTCATGGAACAGGCCTCATTGTGCAGCAGGCGTACGGGAAAGAACGCGTTGAGCGGCCGCAACCGCCTCACCGGAATTCACCTTCCATCCGACATCGGCAAGAGCGCGTTCCAGGAACGAAACGCCGGCCACGATGTCGCCATCATCGAGGTAACCGAGATGCGCGACGCGCAGGATCTTTCCTGTGAGCTGGTCTTGTCCGCCTGCAGTTTTCATCCCATAGACGTTGAACAGCTGCTTGCTCAAGCGGCTGTAATCCAACCCATCGGGCAGCGCGATAACCGTCTGCACGTTCGCAGGGACCCTCGGGAACAAAGGAAGGCCGAGCGTGCGCACCGCCTGCCGCATGGCTTCCGCCATGGTCTGGTGCCGTTCCCAGAGCTTCTCAAGCCCCTCCGACCGAATCATTTCAAGTGCCCGCGCCAGCCCGGTGAGCAATGTGATCGCAGGCGTCCAGGGTGTGGTTGTTTTCTCCCACGATTTACGGTGTTTCGCGAAGCTGAGATAATACGAGGGGAGGTCGGTCCGTTTCACGGCTTCCCAGGCTTCGTCGCTCAGCGCAGCGAATGCCAGTCCCGGCGGCAACATGAGACCCTTCTGGGATCCCGTCACCGCAACGTCAATTCCCCATTCATCAACGCGGAGTTCGTGAACCCCGCAACCGGTGATGCTGTCCACGAGACACAGGGCGTTCCTCTTTTTCACGACTGCGGCAAGCGCTTTGATGTCGTTGAGCGCACCGGTTGACGTCTCGCTCTGTGTGAGGCAAACCGCACGAACTCCCGGATTCGCCACCAACGCCTCTTCAAGCTGCTCTGCGGTGACGCTTTCACCCCAGGGAACGTCCAGAGGAACAAATGGAACTCCGTACGCCGCGCAGATTTCTCCCCAGCGCTCCCCGAATTTCCCTCCCCGGACGACCAGTGTCAGGGTCGAACGGGACAGGACCGATACGACAGCACCCTCCATCGCTCCTGTGCCGCTGCAGGTGAGCATCAGCACGGGGTTTTTCGTCTGGAACAGATACTGAAGCCCTTCATGGCAGCTCTGCAATACCTTGGAGAACTCCGGCGTCCGATGGTGTATGATCGGCGCTGCCATTTCAAGCGATACCTGCTCGGGTACCATTGTCGGGCCAGGGGTATACAGACGCGTTTTCAAGGTCGTTCCGCCTCCCTCATACGGTTTCCGAATGCCACGTTGCCCGGACCGGAGTCTCCTCCCGCCATCCAGAGAGCCGCCCCAGGATCCATCCTTCCAGTTCCCGCAAGCCTTGTTTCTGCTTGGCGGACGTAATGAAAACCGGGACCGTCTCAGGCAACGTTCCCCTCAACGATTTCGCAAGGTCTGCGGCGTGGTGGTCCCTGATCCTGTCAGCCTTTGAGATCGCCACCGCGAAGTTCCTGCCTTTCCTCGTCAGCCATTCGATCATTGTCTGGTCCAACTCGGTAGGGCCCACTTTTGAATCCACAAGCACAACAACGCCGCACAACTGCGTCCGCCGCTCAAGATAAGGCTCGATCAACGCTTGCCAGCGAATTCTGTCTGATTCGGCGGCGGCGACATATCCGTAGCCCGGAAGGTCTACCAGATGCCAGCTCGAATCTATGACGTAGAAATTGATCTTGCGCGTTTTCCCCGGAGTGTTTGACGTACGTGCAAGGCTTCTTCTGCCTGTCAGCGCATTGATGAGTGACGATTTGCCTGCGTTGGATCGCCCGGCCCACGCAATTTCGGGCATCCGCGAGGCAGGCAGTTCGTTGAGATCAACAACGCTTCTGACGAACTCCGCAGAGGCAACGCGCATCACACAACCAGTTCGAAGAGCCGGTCTCAGGCGATCTGTTTGCGCAGACCGTCATCCGGAAGATACAGTGATTTGAGCTTCCTTGCCGCAGGATCCACCGTAAGAACCACCTCACTGATCCCGCTCAACGACGGAATTTCGAACATTACGTCCACCATGGCGGATTCGATAACTGCTCTCAGCCCGCGCGCGCCGCTTCCCCGTCTCCGTGCCTCGTCCACGATGAACTTCAGCGCGTCATCCTCAAAGCGCATGCGGACGTTTTCCATCCCGAGCAGGTGCTGGTACTGCCGGACAAGCGCATTCTTCGGTTCGAGCAGGATTCGCATCAGCGCCTCGTCATCCAACTCATCCAACGCGGCAACAACTGGGAGCCGGCCGATCAACTCCGGGATCAGGCCGAATTTCAGCAGGTCATCCGGTTCTGTATGATGCAGGATTGAAGAGGCTTCCTTCTTTCTTGCGGATTCCGGAGGAGCGTTGAAACCGATGTATTTCCGCCCGATTCTTTCCTGAATTATCGTTTCCAACCCCTCAAATGCGCCCCCGCAGATGAACAGAATGTTCTTCGTGTTGATCTGGATCAGGGGTTGTTCCGGGTGCTTTCGCCCGCCTTTCGGTGGTATGCTGCTGATGGTGCCCTCAAGCACTTTCAGCAGAGCCTGTTGCACGCCTTCGCCCGACACATCGCGCGTTATTGAGGGATTTGCCGATTTCCTGGCCACCTTGTCAATTTCGTCGAGGTAGACGATGCCGATTTCCGCTCGAGGGACATCGTAATCAGCGGCTTGGAGAAGTCGTACGAGGATGTTTTCAACATCCTCACCGACATAACCGGCTTCCGTCAGAACGGTCGCGTCTGCGATGCAGAACGGGACGTCGAGAATGCGGGAAAGCGTTTGGGCAAGAAGTGTCTTCCCGGTTCCGGTAGGTCCGACCAGCAGGATATTGCTTTTGTCCAGCTCAACGTTGTCAGGATTGGCGCCCGCGGAACGAATGCGTTTGTAGTGATTGTACACAGCCACACTGAGGATTCTTTTGGCGCGTTCCTGTCCGATCGCGTATTCGTCCAGATGCCGTTTGATTTCTGCGGGTTTCGGAAGCGGTTTGTCTTGCAGGGCCGGTCGGGTACGCTTCTCGTCACTGAGGATTTCGTTGCACATCTGAATGCATTCATCGCAGATGTGCACGTTCGGGCCGGTAATGAGGCGCTTGACCTGGTCCGCGCCGCGGTTGCAAAAGGAGCACCGCAATTCCTCTTCGCGCTTTCGTGTTGACACTCGTTTTGTACTCCCAGAGGCTGAACTGCCCGGTTTCAGGCAGGGATCTTCGCAATCTGTTTGGTGGTTACGGAATCGATGATGCCGTACTCCTTCGCTTCTTCCGCGCTGAAAAATTTGTCGCGGTCGGTGTCTCGCGCGATGTCTTCAAGGCTGCGTCCGGTATCCATTGAGATCAGCTCATTCAGGCGGTTCCGCGTTTTCAGGATTTCCTCGGCCTGAATGGCGATGTCGGTTGCCTGACCCTGAATGCCGCCGGCCCAGGGCTGATGGATCATGATCCGCGCGTGTGGCAAAGCGGTCCGGTGTCCCTTCTCGCCGGCTGCAAGCAGAATGGCGCCCATGCTGGCTGCCAGACCAATGCACACCGTGTGGACCGGCGCATCGATAAATTTCATCGTGTCGTATATCGCAAGACCCGCGGAAACACTTCCCCCGGGGCTGTTGATATACATCTCGATAGGTGTTTTCGCGTCTTCTGACTGGAGAAACAAGAGCTGCGCGACGACAAGATTGGACACGGCATCGTCTATCGCAGTTCCAAGGAAAACGATTCGTTTCTTGAGAAGCAGCGACCAGATGTCGTAGGCTCGTTCGCCTCGACCGTCACGTTCTATTATCATGGGCGCCAGATTCATGGTTTTCACTCCTTGCAAAAACGGGCACTCGTTCGCGCGTGTTCCGGATTTTTGTCCGTTATCCCATCACTTCTGCGGAACCGGGCTTTCCTCAATTGCTGCGTGCTCCTCGAGGAAGTTCAGTACCGCTTCCTCCTGCAACTCGTACCGGATTTGCTCATACTGGCCGTTGTTGATCATGTAATCCCTGAGGTTGCGAACCGACGTTCCCATGGAGGCGGCCATCCGGGCAATACGAGCGTCCACATCCTCATCGGGAACGACGATACTTTCCTGCGCCGCGATCCGTTCGAGGAGGAGCGACGCCCGAACCTCTCGCAACGCATCCTCGCGGTGCTCCGCGCGGAACTCGTTCTCGTCGTGCTCGTGCCCCTGTTGCTTGTGTTGTTGAAACATCCTTGTGAGCAACCGTTGGACGAGAGTTTCCGGGACTTCTATCTGATTTCTTTCAACAAGCGCGCTTTTCAATCGGACGTGCACCTGCTGCTTGGCGAGCGCGTCGAGCCGGCGCTTGATGTCCGCCTCCAAGTCCTTCCGGAGATCCTCTTCTGTCGCGTATTCACCGAGTTCCTTCAGAAAGTCTTCGGTGATCTCGGGAACGATTCGTTCACGGACCTCCTTGAGGGTTACAGATGCTTTTTCTTCTTTGCCGGCACGGTTCGGATCGTAGAAATCTTCGCGGTAATGGAACGTAACGTTCCGTGTGTCGCCGTGTGCCATTCCGACGATCTGCTCGTCCAGATCCTTGCTCACCGAGCCGGTTCCGCCGAGAACCCACCGGAGGTTGTCCTGTTTCTGGCCGATAAGGGGGACGCCCGTTTCATCGAGTTTCTGGAGATCGATAACCACAACGTCGCCGTTTTGCGCAGGGCGTTCGACCGGAGTCTCGGTTGCGCGGCGTTCACGCAGGAAATTGACCTGTCTCGTCACGTCCTCTTCGGTTACCGTGTGAACTGGACGGATCGCCGGGAGCCCTTTGTAATCCTTTACGTCGAATTGAGGCTTCACCTCGACGGTACCCGAGAAACGCAACGCTTCTCCGGGTTCCGCATTGACCGAACCGATCTGCGCCTGGTCCACGGGCTGGAGCTTGTTCTCTTCCAACGCTTTCTGCCAGGATTCCTCCATGAGATCGCGGATGACCTGGGCGCGGATGTCTTTTCCGAACCACCTCCTGATGACGGAATCGGTTGCCTTACCCGGTCGGAAACCAGGGATTGTTCTTGTGCGGCGGTATTCCTTCACCATGGAGGTTATGCGGTCTTCGATGGCGTCGGGTTCGACTTCGATGTTAATGCGTCGGCTGCATGGTGTGGTTTCAGTGACCTCGAGTTTCATCGGGTTCCTCAATTCGCGCTGGCGCCGTGGCCAGTCGGGTGCCAGTGATGAAGGGTCGTCGCAGGGCGAACGCCTTCGGGAAAGAGTCTGTTGCGCGAGGGATGCGAGAGGAGGGACTCGAACCCTCACGCCGGAAGGCACCAGATCCTAAGTCTGGCGCGTCTGCCAATTCCGCCACTCTCGCGTTCATGGCCCGCACGCAGGTTACCTGCAAGCAGATTGCTCAAAATACTAAAGATACCTTTGCGGCATGGAGAGGTCAACGAAGGGCGATGAAGCATGAACAGGTTCGTGCACGCCGCGTCCGTGCGAATGCGCGCAGATCAATTCAACTCAATTACCATGACCACGCGGCGGCAACGCGGTGAACTCCGCCGAACGCGCCCGCCAGGCTGTAGGCATAATCCAGAGCAAGGCTTTTGTGAACGACTCCAAAGCCCGCGGCGAGCCCTGACCCTCCGAACGCAGACCCGTGGCGATCATCGAATGCGAATCCCGATCTGTGGGTGCCGTCAACGTCTGTGTTGGAGCGGTACCGTACGAGGGACGCGTACCCCAGCCGGATGAAAAGGGACTCGAAAGGACGGATTTCCGCCCCTACGGAAGCGGAAGCCTCGTTATCCCGCGGGAGCGTGAAATCAGAAACCAGCAGCAACGGCAACGGGAAATGGGCCGGGCGATGAGAAACCCCGGCGTGGAACTCCGTCGGAACATCATCTTTCAGCCCCTGTGAACCGCCGACGTAGCTGCTCAGAGCACCTCCCAGGTTTTCCGCGGACACGGCGACGACAGTCTGCTGATTCGGTGCATGCCACTGGAATCCAACGTTCATCACAAGCGCGGACGAGGAATAGGCGTCGATCGTCGATCGTATCCAGCCGAGTGAAACGCCGCCTGCAATCCCCAGCCGCAGCGGCGCGGCCCACCCGACTCTGAGGGAAAGATCGTTTGCGCCAAACGTGCCGATTTCGGCCGCCGTTTCATTGGTTCGTTGAAATTCCCCGAACCAGACGTTTCCGACGACGACAGACCAGACACCATGGCGAGTGGGGTACGCACCGTACGCGACCACCGGCAGGACGTCGAGCACGTAATCAATTACCGCGATACCAGCGGTTCTGGAGACAATTCCGGCTGAAGCTGACGGGTTACCTGCTGCGGCCAGAGAGTTGGCTGGCAGCGCGCAATCCGCGCCGCCAAGGGCAGCGGAACGACTGGTGGCGACGAGGGAAAGGCTCTTGAATCCCGAGGCGCCGCTGTCATCTCCGGACCCGAACGCTTCCGCCCGAGAGGTGACCAGGAAGAAGGCAAGGCCACTGCATGCCAGCCATCGGAAGTTCATGACAGATACTTTCGGACCAGATCATTCACAAGTGCAGGGTTTGCGCGTCCCTTCGTGGCCTTCATCACTTGACCGACAAAGAACCCCATGAGTTTGACTTCCCCCGCTCGGAAACGCTGGACCTCGCCCGGGAATCGACCCATGACTTCCGCTACGACGCCCTCGAGGGCAGATTCGTCTGATATCTGCGCCAATCCACGCTCTTCGACTATTTGTGATGCCTGCTTCCCGGAATCCACCATCACCGCGAACACATCCTTCGCAACGTTCTGGTTGATGGTTCCGGATGCCACCAGGGCAATCAGTTCCGCGAGACGCGCAGGGCTGACCGGAAAGATCGACACGTCCACCTTGCGTGCGTTCGTCTCCCGCAACACGTCGCCCATGACCCAGTTTGCCGCTGTCCGTGGCTCTGAGCCCGATTTCACCACTCCTTCAAAATAGTCGGCAAGCGCCCGTTCCGCCGAAAGAAGATCCGCCGCATCCCGGGTGAGACCGAACTGGGATACGAACCGCTTCCTCCTCTCGTCCGGAAGCTCGGGAACATTCTTCCGCACCTGTGCCAGGAGCTCTTCTGTGATGACCACCGGAACAAGATCCGGTTCAGGAAAATACCGGTAGTCGTGTGCTTCCTCTTTGGACCTCATCGGGGCAACGGTGTCCGTCGCCGAATCGTACAACATGGTTTCCTGTTTTACTTTGCCGCCGCCGCTCAGTATCTCGATGTGCCGCGCAATTTCCTGGGTAAGTGCTCGGTGCGCAAATTTGAAGGAGTTGAGGTTCTTGATTTCCGTTTTGGTGCCAAAGGATCCCCGTGCTTCGTCCCAGATCGAGATATTTGCGTCAGCCCGCATATTACCTTCTTCCATGTTGCACTCGGAGATTCCGAGGTAACGGGTGAGCTGGCGCAGTTTGACCCAGTATGTGATTGCCTCGTCCGGCGAATTGAGGTACACGGATGGATCGTACACGCAATCCGGGGAGCCCGGAGTGGGCTTGCTGATGATTTCGAGCAACGGCGTACCACACCGGTTGACGTCGACGAGCGTGTCCTCCATGTGGGAGTCTTCGCTGTGCAACGATTTTCCCGCGTCTTCCTCTATCTGTATGCGGTCGAGGTGTATGCGCTTGGTAGTGCCGGCAACGTCAATCTCAACCGCGCCACCATACGCAAGACATTCATGGAACTGCGAAATCTGATATCCTTTTGGCAGGTCAGGGTAGAAGTAGTTTTTGCGCACGAAACGGCATCGTTCACTCACGTTGGAACTCAACGCGCGCGCAAGGCGCAACGCGTACTCAAGCACTTGCCGGTTGAACACGGGGAGGACGCCCGGCATGCCGAGGCACACCGGACAGGAGTGGGTATTCGGTTCACCTCCGAACTCGTTGCTGCAGCCACAGAAAACCTTTGTCCTCGTGGCCAGTTGAAGGTGTATTTCCAGCCCGATCACGACCCGGTAATTCGACATGCTCTTTGTCCGTTTCTCGTCACAAGTTCAACTTGCCTCGCCGGGGCGCAGCATTTCCACCGCACGTGCAACGCGCAACACGACAGGCTCACCGAATTTCGGGCCCAAGACCTGCATCCCGAAGGGTAACCCGGACCTATCCCTGCCGGCCGGAACGGAAATGCCCGGAATTCCCGCGAGATTTGCGCTTACCGTGTAAATGTCCACGAGATACATCTGGAGCGGGTCCGAGGTTTTCTCCCCCAACTTGAACGCTGTATCCGGCGTGGTGGGAGTCAGGATGGCGTCCACTTTCGCGAATGCGCTCTCAAAATCCTGTGAAATCAGCGTCCTGACCTTTTGCGCCTTGACGTAGAATTGATCGTAGTACCCCGAGCTCAACGCGTACGTCCCGAGGAGGATTCTTCGCTTTACCTCTGGGCCAAATCCTTCGGAACGTGTCCGTCGGTACATCTCCCCGAGGTTTTTGACGTCCTTGGCGCGAAACCCGTACTTCACGCCGTCGTACCGGGCGAGATTGGCGGACGCTTCGGATGTTGCGATGAGGTAGTAGGTCCCGATTGCGTAAGGCGCGTGGGGGAGCGAAATGTCGACGAGTTCCGCGCCTTCACGCTCCATCCGGTGGATGACTTTCTCGAGCCCCGACTTTATGTCGGGAGCGAGACCTTCGCCAAAGTACTCACGCGGTACGCCGAGACGAAGACCGCGGACCCCGTCCTCCAACCCTTCGACGTAATTCGGGACCGGATCGGGCGAGCAAGTCGAATCGTTCGCGTCCGCTCCCGCAATCACATTGAGGAGCATGGCAGCGTCGCGCACGGTATGTGCCATAGGCCCGATTTGGTCAAGAGATGAGGCGAATGCAACGAGACCGAACCGCGATACGCGGCTGTACGTGGGTTTGAGACCCACTATGCCGCAGAAGCTCGCGGGTTGGCGGATAGATCCGCCGGTATCGCTCCCAAGAGCAAGAACGCACATTCCTGCGGCGATTGCCGCGGCAGACCCTCCGCTGGACCCACCGGGCACTCGTTCAAGGTCTATCGGGTTCCGCGTGGCACCAAACCCCGAATTCTCGGTCGACGAGCCCATAGCGAACTCATCCAGATTCGTTTTCCCGACGAACACGGCATCCGCAGCCCGCAAACGGGAAATCACCGTTGCATCGTACGGTGCTACGAACGGTTCGAGGATCCTGGAGGCACAGGTGGTTCGGCCACCGCGCACACAGAGATTGTCTTTGATCCCGATGGGGATGCCCGCAAGGGGCCCCACCGGTTTTCCCTCGGCTATTTTGCGGTCTACCTGTTCAGCCTGTGACCTGGCGAGGTCTTCTGTGACCTGGAGAAACGCGTGAACGCGAGGTTCCTGCTCTCGAATGGTGGCGAACACGGTATCCAGGACGTCGGTTGCACGCACCGAACCTTCCAGGATCTGAGGAACAAGAGCCGCAGCGGTGAAATTCGCATTATTCAAAGGACTATGCCTGCGTTGAGAGCTCATAACGTTGACCGACGCACCACGGAAGCGGAATCACGATTTCCCCGAGAGGGAATCATCCTCACGCTCGTCTTTCCGTTGTTTGCCGCCCGCCAGTTCCTCTTTGAACGACCGGATTCCCTGTCCGAGCGACCTGCCAAGTTCCGGAATGCGGCGGGCGCCGAAAATCAGCAGCACGACGACTATTATGATTACCCATTCCCAGCCGCCTATCATGGAGGACACCTTTCGCAACGGGGTGTTACAGGCGGTATTTCCACCAGTAAAACGCGGACATCAGTCCGAGAATGGTGAGCAGGTTGATATTCAGGGTGATGCCGAAAGAGATCGTCACCACGATCAAATTCAGGACCAGCAATCCGGAATCGTAGGTGAAGCTGTTGATCAGGACTCTGTGCACGACGCTGGTGGGGCCCACGAAAAGGCTGAGAACGGCGCTCAAAACCGTCGCACCCAGAAGCCCTATGAGCAGGCTCGCAAACAGGACGCCAGTACTTCGGTAACGAGGCATCTATCTCCTGCTCCCCTCCTTTACCCGTTCCAGAGAAGGCGTTCCCGGCGCGACGGCCGGGTGTCGGACAAACGCATTTCCCAGCGCACGGACGAGTCCATACAAGACGTAGTACATCCCGAACGAAAAGAACGCCTCGGCAGGATACCACACTGCGATTACCAAAAAGGCGACCATCACAACGAGACGCAGGCGTTCAGACGTTGGCCCGTGCCATGAGAAACGCGGCATCTTGTCGTATTTGATGGTGCTGACCATCAACAGGGCCATTCCCAACGCGAGGAACGGGAGAGCCCAGTCTATGCCGAGATCAACGATGAACTCGCTGCGGGAGAACACCACAAAGGATGCTACCATACCGGCACCGGCGGGAATCGGTACCCCTTTGAAAGCCGCTTTGTCGAATCCTTTGAGCTGAGCGTTGAACCGTGCCAGCCTGAGCGCTCCACAGCCAAGAAAGACGAACGCAACAGGAAAAGCGAGCGCGGAAAACCCCGACGCATTGAGCAGGATGAACTGGTAGATCAACAGGGCGGGCGCAAAACCAAAAGAGCACACGTCTACGATCGAATCAAGTTCCACGCCGAAGTGGCTCTGAGTTTTGAACATTCGGGATACCTTGCCGTCCAGACCGTCGAAAAGCCCTGCGGCAATAATCAACCACGCGGCCGTTACGAACGCCTCCTCCGTCCCTTCCATTGCTTTGATCGCTGCAAGCAGCCCACAAAACAGACTACCGAGAGTCATGACACTCGGCAGAGCCTGCGTAACAAGCGGAATCATGGAAGCACTCCTATCACGGTTTTGCCGCCGACGGCACGCTGGCCGACCGCGACACGGATGCTCGCATCCGGAGGGACAATCACGTCCACGCGGCTTCCGAAACGAATCAGTCCGCACCGATCTCCTGCGCGCACAGTGTCACCGACTTTGAGTCGGCACACGATTCTTCGCGCGATGAAGCCGGCTATCTGTTTGAAGGCAACGGTGCCCCGTTCGCCTTTGATGGCGATGTGTGTTTGCTCGTTATCCGCGGATGCTTTCTCGTTGAACGCCATCAGGTACTTCCCGGGGCGGTACACCATCGCGGTAACGGAACCGGAAATCGGATTTCGGTTCACGTGAACGTCAAGAACCGAAAGGAAAATACTTACCCGGGTCGCATTGGCGCCCGCGTAGGGGTCGTCTTCTCGAACAATTTCCACTACCTTGCCGTCAGCCGGCGAGAGCACCAGTCCTTCACCGGCAGGGGGTATTCGGCGCGGGTCCCGAAAAAAGAAAAGCGAAAACGCGCCAAAAACGAGCGCCAGAATGCCGAGAACACGGAGTGGCTCCCAGTTGAGGGCGTGCCATGCGGCGAGAAGCAGAATCCCCGCAAGCACGCCGCCCAGGACGAAGGGAAGTCCTTCCTTAGCCACGGTCCCTCCTGCTTCTCGGGATCTCTTCCAGGACAAGTGTCACGGTGAGTTCACGGCCGCTTCTGATGACTCGGAGTTCCACGCGTTGCCCGACAACCGCGCCAAGGAATTCGTCCCGCACATCCCGGTCGCTGGCTATCGCTTTGCCGTTCACGGAGATGATCACGTCTCCACGTTGCAGGCCGGCCTTTGCTCCGGGGCTGTTCGGTTCCACATTGGTGATGATTGCTCCCCGGTCTGATTGGAGCCCGAGGCTCTGGGCGATCCAGCGGTTCACGTCCTGAATGTGAATCCCGGTCCAGAAGTTGTGCCGGACCTCGCCGAATTGAACGATATCATCCAGCACCTGCCTCGCCTTCTGTATCGGAATGGCAAAGCCGACGCCTTCAGAACCTCCGCCCTGAGTGAAGATAAACGTATTGATGCCGATAACGTACCCTTCGCTGTTCACCAGCGGCCCGCCGCTGTTACCCGGGTTGATGGATGCATCACTCTGAATCATGTCCCGGTACGTTCGTCCGCCGGCTGAGGAGGGGCTGAAGTCCCTGTTCAAGGCGCTGATCACACCCACCGTTACGGTGGGATGAGCATCGCGGATCAGGAATCCGAACGGGTTGCCAATGGCAATTGCCCACTCGCCTATCATGAGGTCGTCGCTTCTGCCCAATGGTGCGGTGGGCAGATTCTGAGCCTCGATTTTGAGTACGGCGATATCGGCCTGTTCATCCGGCTCCCCGAAAATCTTCGCGTCGAAGGACCGTCCATCCGGCAGATTCACCACGATCTGGGTGGCGCCCCGGATGACGTGCTCGTTCGTCAGAATCATGCCGTCGGGAGAGACTATGAAACCGCTGCCCATGCTCTGAACGCGACGCACGAACTCCTGCCGAAGTTCCGGGAAAAAAAACTGCCACATCGGGTCATCCGCGAACGGAACAGCGCGCTCTCGGCGCAACTGAGTCACACTTATGGTGACAACCGCAGGAGCAACCACTTCGACTGCCCGAACTATGGCATTCCGGCGAGAATTGGCGACGTCTCCCGTGGTATCACCCACACCAGAAACGAGGCTGAACGCGGCCGGCGGCTCCGGAATGGAGACGCGCCCGCCCCAATGCCGTCCGGTTATGCGATTGGCAATGAACAGCGCCACAACGCTGACGCCGATGCCAAGCAGAACTCCGGTCCAGAACCTGGCGCGGCGGGATTGATCCTGGTGCTCCCATTCACCGTACGAGTAGTCCATAGTCTCAATATTCCACGGATTGGAGACACAGGCCGTGGGCTGGCGCGGTAGGCCCGGCCCGCGCACGATCCTGCGAAGAAATGATCGCGCTGATTTCCTCCGGACTTCGAACTCCGCGCCCGATTTCCACAAGCGTGCCTACGATCGTTCGCACCATATGCGTAACGAAACGGTCGGAAGTGATGCGAAACACGATCTCGGTTGCCCTGCGTTCAACTTCCGTACGCTGGACATGCACAATCGCCCTCTTGTCCGGCGCCCGCGATGAGCACCAGCAAGTCGCCTGGTAACGGCCTTCCAGCTTCTGTGCTGCGACACTCATCGAATCGACATCAAGCCGATACGGCACGAACCACTGGCACCTTCGCTCCAACGGGGACGGGACCAGCGCGATCCGGTACTCGTATGTCCTCGCACGCGCGGAAAACCGGGCGTGGAAATCTTCCGGAACGACCGTTATCTCCCGCACAAGCAAATCTGGCCCGGTCAGTGCTCTGGCGCCGGCAAGAATGCGCGCCAAAGGCGGGTACCCCTCCGGGACGTCGGCATGGCCCACCTGCCCGCGCGCATGAACCCCCGCATCTGTTCTCCCCGCCCCGATAACGCGAACGGGGGTCCTCAATATGGTCGACAGAGCAGCGTTGAGCTCGCCCTGAACGGTTCGCAACCCCGGTTGAACCTGCCAGCCCGCGAATTCGGTGCCTTCGTACTCCACGTCGAGGCGCAGGCGAGTACTCACGGCGCGTAACGCTCCATGATGACCGCGCCCCCGAGCCAGACTGCCACGTACGCGAAGGCAATCACATCGACAGCTCGAAACCCGAGCCGGTGGTACGATGTCCTGAAGGCGGATGGATCGTACCCTCGCGCCTGCATCGCTTCTGCAAGCACCTCGGCGCGCGCAAACGAGCGATCGAACAAAGCCCCGAGAAGCGGAACAATGAACGCCAGTTTCCGTCTGACGCCGCGAAAATCTGCACCGCGCGCAGCCTGCGCACGCAACACCGTCTGCGCCTCCGAAACGACTATAGGCGCGAAGCGCATCGCGAGTCCGATGGAAGTTGCCGCCGCATCAACCGGAAGCTTCAGCTTCGCCAGAGGCGAGCCAAGCTGACGCAACCCCGCTACCGTCGCCAGCGGCTGTGTCGTCCAGCTGAAGAGCGAGACAACAGAGACCATGACGAGAAGACGCAAACCGACAGACATTCCGGTTTGCCAACTGCCCGCGCCGTTGATCAGGACGTGGCTTACCAGAATCATACCGGCAAGATACGCGAACGGCCGTAGATTTCTCGCGACAAACCGTGCCTTCAGCCCACTGACGCCGAACAGGATGGTCGCCAGAACGCAGTGCCATGCCGTTGCGGTGGCGCTAGTTCCCTGCAAAATGCCGATGCACAGGAACAACGCAAGTCCGAGTTTCGTCCGGGGGTCGAGCCGGTGGATCGGGCTTGTTCCCGCAACGTACCTACCGATGTTCAAGTCGAAATTCATGCGCCACTTACCCGCGCAGGTGCAAATGTACAACGCGAAATCGCTGAGGAACAACCGCGAAACGGCGTTTCATCGCGTTCCCTGGCGGCGGTAGGTCCATGCGTCCGGGTACCCCCGTTGCCGCAATGCATCGCGCTCCGCGTCGATGGAGCTCCGTGTGGGACTCCGGCCAACGAACACTTTCCAGTACCCGTCCATTTCCACCACTTCCACCGGAAGGCGCGTTTTTGAACGAACCTCGGCGGCAACCCGCCCCGCATTCTCCGGAGTCGATGACACGAAAATCTGAACGCTGTACACGCTCTCTCCGGTTGGGATGGTATTGTCGCGCACCGAAGTCTCTACCACGCGTTGTTTGGTCCAGGCACCGGAATACCCTGCCGAAATCAATTGCTCTCTGAGCCGGTCCATCGGAGCCCGTGTTCCGGATCTGCCTGCGTAAACCCTCCAGGCTCCCGCGGATTCCTGAACCACTTCAACCGGTTGCGAAGTGAGTGACCGGACCTGTCGTGCGGCTGCTTCAGCGGCATCTCGCGAGGAAGAGCTCATGACTTGAACTGAATAGACTGCGGACTCCAGGTCGGTTGCGGGTTCGGCGTCCGGCCCGTCTGTCGCCTCCGCCGGAACGGGCGGTGGCGTGCGAGGGAGCTGGCCCCGGGGGTCCGGGAGTTCGGGAGCAGTCGCAGTTGCAGCGGAATCGCTGTTCTGTTGCGCGTCAGACGCCCCAGGCGCGGTTGCAGGCGGCGGCGCCGGGCATCCCAGCGCAAAAAGAGAGACCGCCGCGATACAGCCTTTCACGAGCAACGAAACACGCATGATTTTCACCTCACAGCCATCTTTTCAGTCCGCACCCCTCAATCCGGATACGGCGGTGCCCCGATAATAGTGCGCAAGGATCTGGTCAACCGAGTAACCTTTCCGCGCCATCCCGATTGCGCCCCACTGACACATGCCTACTCCGTGCCCATTTCCGGCGCCACTGATGAGCACCCGCAGGAGCGATCCGTGCCCGTCATATTCAGAAAAGATACGAATGTAGGTGCTTCTCAGTATCGGGTTCCCATCAACGGGACGCCTCAGCGCCCAGCGGATCCTGTCTTTCCTGATTCGCCAACGGCCCCGATTCGTCTCCACACTGAGATATCGAACACGCCCGCTCGAGGATCGTTCCGGCGCGTCAATTTTCCTTAACGTGCCTATCTTCCGCGGCGCGTTAGGTACCTCACGAAACAGGTTTTCGGACAGGATAGTGCGCAAAGCACCCGGGGAATACTCTTCTGACCATCGGAAATGGCGACTTGTTTCGCAATGGAACCCATGCGAGTCGCGGTCTGGCACGCCCTTCAGATACGGCAGCGGGTCGGAATCCCAGACGTCCTCAATATTGGCGGTGAACCCTCCGCACGTGCTATGGAAAAACGCTTGTATGGGCTCGCCGCGGTACGTCAGGATTTGCCCCCGGGTCTGTTCGATGGCGCGCGTCGCGACGGCGTGTTCGCCGCGAACGCCCATGTATACCTGGTCACGGACGTCGGCGTACAGGTCGAATCCCTGCGCCCGGCGCCGTCCCCGGTTTGCTACCGTGTATGTTCGCGCGGCAATCGCCTGTGCTTTGACGGCTTCGATCTCCCGCGTGCTGAGGCGCCCGATCTCCGCGGGAACCACGCCGGCGAGGTACTCTTCCAGGCCCACGATATTCACCACTCTCAGCGCGCCCTCGACTACGGAAATCTCCATCTGGCCGCGGTACGGCACACCGTTGCAGTTCAAAGGAGTGGATGCAAAACAGGTAACACGCTTGTGGGGTATCCTTGTGCCATTGACGGCAATATGGCCCCGAGACGAAGACAGCGTGAACGATGGAGCCAATCGCACCGTTTCGCCGGCGACGAGGCGCAGCCCCTGATCGGCTTCAATTCGGACACTGCCGGTCGCTTCGACCAACCCGATCCGGACCGTTGGTTCACCGGGGCGCGGAGCAAGACGCGAAGCGAGCGTGGAATGAGGAGGGGCAGGGCAGCCCATCGACAGACAAGCGGCGAGTGCACCTGCGATGAAGCCGAGGCGCTCGCGCATCAGCCGCGGTCTTCTCTGGCGGAAAGGGTTGGCAGAGACGGTCCCATGGCGTGTCCGGGCGAGTGTCGGATGGTTCAATCCGTTAACGCGAGGCTTAACGCCGTCGTGAGTTTCAGGACATCCTTGTTGGCCTTGCGCAGGCGACCTGAAAGAACTACGGCAATGCTTCTCAGCAATATAGTACCCATTACCGGGTCTTCGGCAACAAGTCGGTCGAAGCTGCGCCTGTCAATGACGAAAACCTGGCAGTCCGTCAGTGCGGTGATCGTGGCTGACCGTTCAGCGTCTTCGAGCAACGACATCTCCCCGAAACAGGGGCGAGCTGTTCCCTCAAGGCGTATGAGCGTCTTGTCCTTCTCGGCAATGGACGCGTTCCCAAGTCGCAACACCAGTACCTGAGATACTTCCACTGTCCCCTCGAACAGGACGTACATGGTGTCGCCGACTTCGCCTTCCCGGATGATGGTGTCTCCGGCTTTTATTGTCTTGCTTTCGCCGGCGTCCCAGAGCTTCTTCAGCTGGGAATCGGTCAATCCCTTGAGCAGGGACGCTGTTTTCAGAGTCTCGTATCCCGGCATCAGGTACTCCCCCAATCGAAAACGGGCATGGTCATGCTTCTGTGACGGGAATCACGCGCGGCGCAATTATGATAGCCGCGTCGTCGGGGCCTATTACGCGGTCGTCCGGAGGATTGACCACAACCTCTGTTCTGCCTTTGCCTTGTGCCACCAGTTCTTTTCCGGCGGCAGAGAAGGTCGAACGGATAAAACGGTCTATGGACGAAAAATCGTCCTGGAGCATTTCATCCAGGTTCAGCACTTTCTGTTCAACGATTATCCCTATCAGCATGGCTTCTCGCTGTCGGAACCACTCGCTCAACTCCTTGAAAGTCTTACCTCGGAACGATTCGGGAATCGGGTTCCGGATAATGTCATTCCGGACTTCCACGCTCAAGAGTTCGCGCAGCGCAACATCCAATCCCGGCGAGACGGTGCATGCGCCCAGCAGATAACCGGAGAATTCGCCGCTGACGATGACGTCGTCAACGTTCGCCCGACGGAGGTGCGCCTCGTTTTCCGGTTCGAGCGCCTCGGCAATCACTTTGATATCGTGGTTCAGCGCTTTGATTGCCAATGCCGCCTGGAGCGTGCGGTTATCGGCGCGCGAACGATCCTGAGTGTCGTCGCCCGCCTGGATGATCGTGGCGACGGCATCTTCGATGTTTGCCCTCCGTAGCACGCTCTCCTGGGTGAAGTCCCCGTGCACGTGCTGAATATCCAGGTGCGAGTAACGGTAGAGTATTTCGTTCATCGCCTCTTCGGTTAGCAAGTTGACCAGCACGATCGGTTGTTTTCTGGCAATCCCAGCGCGGGTGAGGTACCGGATGATCGTGTCGAGATGGCGTCCGGTGCCGCACACGACCACATGGCCCTTCACCTTCACCTTTTCCAAACCTCTGCCCTCCTTGATTCTCTTGGCGGTGAATACTGACGCCAACGTGGCGGTGAAAATCGAAATAGTCACGACGCCAACGAGTATAAAGACCGAAGTCAGAAAGCGCCCGACCATGGTCTGGGGGGCGAGATCCCCGTAACCGACTGTCGCCATGGTCACGACGGCCCAGTACAAAGCGTTGACAGGGTTAGCGAAACTGGCGCGCTGGCTTTCGCTCCCGAAAATGACCTCAACAAGACCTACCACGAAGGCCGCGAACACCATGACGGTCAGCACGACAGCAGAGAGGCGCGGGATACCTTCCTTCCACACCTCGCGCTTCAGCCCGGCGAAGCTCTCCATCGCCGAACGGAATGGTCTTGCGATGCAGACGAGGACCCAATGGAGGGGAGTCTGCTTCGACGGGGTCGGTGCCGACTGAGAACCGTCTCCCGAAGCCCTTTTTCCCGTGTCCGCGAGCTGTTTTGCCGTGAAAACGGACGCCATGACGGCAGTCACAAGCATTCCGCTCACGACGCCCAGCAGAGCGAGGAATGAAGCAAAAACCTTCCCGACCAAGCCACGGGGCGCGAGATCTCGGTACCCTACTGTCGCGGAGGTGTTGACCAACGAGTACAAAAAGTCGACGGCCCGACCGAGAAAGGAATCACCGGACGCATGCCGCCCGGTCGCTTCCGCAACGACGACGAGGAGAGTCAGCAGGGCGACGAGGCCGGTTGCGGTCAGGGAGAACCAGAAGACCCGTCTGCCGGGCTTCGGGTCAACGCGTTGGCCATCGAAAACGTGCGTGCGACCACCCCGTCGTTTCACCGCACGACCGGCGGCGGCGATTCTGGGAAGTTCCAAATCAAACTCCGTGGTTGGCCAATTTCCTGTTTCACGCGTTTTTTTCTGTCACCCTGTATCAACCATCAGAAGGCGCAGACGCGCTTGATCGCCCGGTGTTCTTCCTGCGTCCTGGGGGACCATTCACCCAGCACCCTCGATCTGTCAGGAACCCGCGTCCTGACAACGAGCGTGTTCCCGTCCGAGTGGATCTCGTAATTTCCGATTCCCGTCGGAATGAGCGCTGTTCGCCCCGCCGTAAGGTGCGTGTTCCCCCCTTCCCAGGTAATATCTACTTCGCCACTGACTGCCATCAGAACGTCGGGACTCGATACCGCGGTAATGAGCTTCACCGAACGGAAACGATCGAACGACTCTGTGAGGAAGAATAGAGTGACGCCGAGCAACGACCAAATGCCCCAGTTCTCCGTTCGTTGCACCGGTTGCGCAACAGCGCATCCTTCGTCCGAGAAATTGATCACTTCTATTGCCCGGTCGAGATGGAGCGGCCGCGGTTTTCCGTCGGGTCCAACGCGTCCCCAGTCGTGCAGTCGGTAGGTAATATCCGACGTCTGCTGGATCTCCAGCGCGACAATACCGGCTCCCATGGCGTGAACCCGGCCTGCCGGGACAAGAACGACATCGCCAGCGCGGACGCGGTGATGCTGCAGGAGTGGCTCGAGGCTACCGGACTGCGCCGCCTCGAGAAACTCCGCACGTGTGGTGCCAGGCCGCAGGCCGGCTATCACCTCGGCGCTTCCGCGAGCTTCGACGATGAACCACATCTCGGTTTTTCCGGGAGGCCCGTTTTCGTGCTCAGCGGCGAACTGGTCGTCGGGGTGTACCTGAACACTCAGCACCTGTTCGGCGTCGAGGAATTTCACCAGCAACGGAAACCGGCCATCGCTGTGGACCGAAGAGTCTCTTTTCTCGCCGAGCATGTCTGAGGCGTATTCCCGGCAAAGCTCCCGCAGAGAACGGCCTGCGAATGGACCGGATTCCACGCGGGAAATCGCACCGTCAACGTCGGAAAGCTCCCACGATTCCGCGGTCGGCACGTCCGGTGGAAGAACGCGGCCAAACAGGCGCTCGAAATTCCGGTCCCCCCACACGTACGATCGGTATATCGGTTCAAAAAGGAGCGGTCCGAGTTTCATTCGTTCTGCGGTTCCGCGGACTGAGGCGTTTCCGGTTCGTCGTGCGTTGCTGCTTCCTTGTCCGGGTTCGTACCGGTCTGATTCTGACTTGACGGCGGTTCTCCACTGGGTTTGTTCGCTTCTTCCACATAATTCATGCGCAACATGTGAAGGATCTCACGCAGAAAGCGGAGTTCATGGTCAGACAGGTTGCCCCGGGTTTTGCGTTCGATCATTGACAGAGTATCGATCGCCCAACGTGCCTGGGGGAGATTTGTCTTCGTTTCCTTGGTGGCCGGGTCGGCGATTTTCCCCAGGGCCATCCAGGCAGTCTGCTGGTAGAGCTCCACCATTGCCATGAACGCAAACGTGTCTTGCTGCTCCTGAGTAAGGTTCGTTTCTTGTTCAGCCATACCTGAGCTCCTCGGCTTTCGGTTACAGAATTCCCCATTTGTCATACGCTTCACGCGTTGACATGCCCGATTGCAGCGCGCTGAAAACGGTTCGTTCCCCTCGGACCTTCTCCAGCGCACCGCGCACGGTTTCGTCTATAGACCTGGCGGGCACCACAACCACGCCGTCCAGATCTGCGAAAATCATATCACCCGGCTGTATCGTTACACCACCGATTTCGATCGGAATATCTCTGGCAAAGGCTTCGCAGCGGCCTTTCGAGTCCGCCGGATTCAGCCCGCGCGCATACACGGGGAACCGCAATTCTGAAATCTGCCGAAGGTCGCGACAAAAGCCATCGACCACCGCGCCCGCGGCTCCCCGCTTTGCCGCTGCAGTGCTCAAAAGCTCGCCCCAGAACGCCGCTTCGCGCTCTCCACATTGCGCCACGATGACATCGCCCTCATGGAGGTCGTCGACGAGGGCAAACTCGACTTCGTACGGATGCGGAGACGCCGACACCACATCCCGGACGAGAATGGTGCGAGCTGTTCCAACTATTGCCTCGCTGCTGCCGAGCGGGCGGATGCGCGAGGGCAGAATCTGGTTCTGCAGACCGAGGCCGTCAAGAATGTCCGCGACCACTGCGGTGTACGCCTCAGTTTTGAGCGTCCTGAGCAAATCGTTCTGTATCATGTTCCCTCACAGACGGGGACTGCGCTTCACGGCGCAGTATGTCCAGCACGGCGTCGTGGGCGATCGCACGAAAGCAACCCCAGTCCGCCCATTCGGCTGGCAGCGCACGCAACTCAGACGCTATGGCGCCAAGATGCGAAATCGGAACCGTTTTCCATCCCGAAATGCGTTCCGATTCATCGGCCGAAGTTGGAGTCATTTCGACTGGCGCCACCTGATATAAATAACTTACGAACGGGTAGGCATCTCCGCTTGCTCCAACGTAGGTGACTTTTCCGAGGCGCATCATCCTGGATGAGCCCGCGCAGCCTACTTCCTCCCGCAGCTCCCGGCGTGCCGCCTCGTCAGGGTGTTCTTCCGGTTTGATGCCGCCGGTGGGCAACCGGTAACAGTCAGCCGGGTAGAAGTCCTTCGTGTGTAACCAGACGAATTCCTGCGAAGTCAGAATCGCCAGTACGCATTCCCCGTGCGGTTTGAGCAGGTGGGTAACCTCCCCGACACGGGGTGGCGGCACGCTGGCCCGTACGTGCCAACGCCATTCCGGGTCGTGCGAAAGTACCGTTGCTTGTGAATGTCCCACGGTACAGACCTTTGCCCCCTCGTCTCATCGTGTGGGATGTCGCCTGAGAGCAATGATCGTTGCTTCAGGGGTTGGTGCCTCCCAGGCGCGCGCTCCCCATCTGAGCGCGTACCCCGAACTCGTGCACAAGGCGTCCACCCTGGTGCGCTGCATCAACAACAACGAGCGAACACACGCAGTACACTACCAGGAACACGACGCAAAAGACACGCATCGGGCGCCGGACGGCGTTCTCTTTCCTCAGATAGTCTGCCGCAACGCGGATGGCGAATACGGCGAACAACACGGTGAAAATCGCCGCTGTTGCCTCTGCGGATTCCTCATGCTGTGTGATTGCTGACGCGGCATGCGGCGCGGTGATTCGCGCGAGGGTTGCCGCGTGTTGCCCCGTCCATACGGCAACCCAGGCGGCAAGGACGCCGAGCGCCATCAATACCAAAATACAACTGCGCAATTGAGGTCTGTCGTTTTTTGATATCGCCGCCATCAACAGGAAGAGCGGCGTAACGAGCAACAAGGCGATCGGAAAATGCACGACAAGCGGATGTAACGCGCCTGGATAGGACGGAACGTTCGGTAGCACGGATTTTCCTCCTGGTTCAGTTCCCGGCGATTTCAGGAAACGGCCCCACCTTCTGCCCGGCACGTGGTTCCCTCATACCACCCCTACTCGCGGGGAACAGCCATTACCTCAATGCCGGGGGGCAACGCAACGGCGAAGGTATTCGGTCGCATCATCGGCGACACGTTGACGCGAGTGAATTCCGCACTCATTGTCGTTTCTCCCAACCGGACTGAGAATGATTTCGGCACGCGGATGCCGTTCGCCGCGCCGAACGTCCGGGTCCAGAACATCGTATTCTCTACCGACCTGAACTCCTCCGCTTCCAGCCGGTGTGCGCGTGCCGACAGGCGCCAGATGCGCGTGCCGGCGGCAGTTCGAGAGGCAAGGACGTACTGGTTGCACTCCGTGGTGGTAATCGCATCCTGTCCAACCCGTTCGGCATCAACCGGTTTCAGGAGATGCAGGAGCATGGACGGATAGACCACTACGGACCCGAAAAGCAAGCCGCTTCCGTCTGCCAGTTCCAGTGCCTGCCGTTGCTGCGGGAGATATGCGATTCCCTTTCCCCCGGCAAGCGCGATTTCGGCAAAGGTGGTGCCAAATCCTCCCTGCAGCACAACTTTCACGGATTCGGGATAGCTGTAGAACACGACGGCTGATCCGCTGTAATTCCCCTCTGGTGACGTCACGCGCAGCGTTCCGTACGCCTGCAGCGCGTGCGCGCCCGGAACAGAAAGAACTTCCGCAATGAGTTCGCCTGCCGGAGGGGGCGTGGTCTGTATGCATGTCGGCGCGCACCCGAAAAACACCACGCCCAGGAAAACAAGAATGAACGAAGTAATTCTACCTGACCACATTGAGATGAATTCCTGCCCAGACCATGGATTTCGCGATTTCGCTTCTGGGGACGATTCCCGCCGTCGGCAGCAAGGCTACCCCTCGGATTTTGCGTTCAAGCAACGCGGAAAACGAGAAATACTCAGCGCTCACGCGATTTCCCGCCCCCGCAAAACGAAGCGCAACCTCCGGAATGAACGTCGTTGCGGGCAACCAGGTCATCCGGACGGTGTAAGGGGCGTTCAAGGTAAAAAGGACACCGTTCCGGTGCGCGAAGTCGTACGTCACCGTAAGGCTGGGGCGGTACGGCGGCTTGAACCATGTCAGGGTCGGGCCCATTTCGAGGGAATGTGAACGCTGCGAATCTGACAACGGGCGGCTCCAATCCCAGTGGACAATTCCGCCGACCCATCCCCAGCCAGCGGTCGGCATTCCGGCCCGGAAGTCGAGCACCAGATCGTCGAGAGTCGGATCCGCGGGGGCAACCGAAGCCCAGGACGTGAAAAGACCGCGTTCCTGAAACGCGTTGAACCAGAACGCCGGTTGCAGCGACAACCCGTTGCGTTTCTGGCCTCGAACCACGTGTGCCGTAACAACGTTGATGCCGGCGCCCGGTGCCCGGTCGGAAGCCCTCAAAGACGGAACGGCCGACAGGACGGCCAGGAGCCCTCCGAGGACGCGTACCATACCAGTCCCTTTTGATTCCGTCATCTAGCATCTATCGGGCGTGAAACGCTGAACACAAAAATAGGCGTCTCCCGAACGGGCACACAACACCGGGTCGGAATCCGGCGGGATTCAAGTATTAATCAATGAGTGCCGTCGGTTTTTCTTTTTCTTGATCCAGACAGGACCTCGGTGCGGGGACACTATCAAAACGCCCCAAATGACGTTTGTGCCGTTGTTTACCTGTGTATTAAACGTTTACAGAATTTCTGGCGAATTTCGCCGGCCGGATTAATCTCAAAAAAAACCTTGACACCACGGCGGGGATTGGGTATATCATTCACCATGAGGACGAAAAGAGGAGATCCGGAGACGAACGCAATGACGGCGCGAGGGCGCTGAATGCCAAGCCGCGTTCTCAGGGCTTGAGGAGCCCGTCGGCGAGGTGGACACGGCTTTCTTGATCGGCATTTGCCGCCATTGTGGGCAGTTCGTTTTTCCGGAACGCTCAACTTCCCCTTTCCGCCGTTTCTGAATCTGAACGCGGTGCGATACGTTTCCGCAACGAGGCTTCTCGATTCGAGCACGCGGAACTCGTTGCGCGGGATGTGTTACAGGAGGGAGCATGGTGCACGCCATCCGACGTTTGGCAGGTGTCTCGGCGGTTTTTTCGCTGTTGCTGATGGGGTTCCTTGCGGTGCCGGGTGTGCGCGCGGGAACTACCGGCAAAATCGCGGGACGTGTGACTGACCAGAACGGTGCTGGACTTCCGGGAGTCGCGGTGACGCTGGAGGGCACCCGGCTCGGCGCGACGACCGACGCTGACGGGCGTTACATGATTCTCCAGGTTCCACCCGGAGTGCACAACGTTACTGCGAACCTCATCGGTTACCGGCGGTCCAGTATCACGTCCGTCAATGTGAGTGCAGACCGAACAACCGATGTGAATTTCCGGCTGACCGAGGCCACCATAGAAGTAGGCGCGATAGTGGTTCGCGCCGAACGGCCCCCTATCGAAGTGGATGTCACGTCTTCGCAGACGGTCGTCAATGCAGCTCGGATTTCTGAAGCCCCCGTATCGCGAATGCTGGACTTCCTCAACTACGAACCGGGCGTGAGCGTTACGCGCGGAACGGAGCTGGAAATTCGCGGAGGAGGCCCCTCGGAGATCCGTTTTCAGGTTGACGGTCTGGACCGTACCGACGGCCTGACCAGCAAGCCCTATACCCAGTTGAACCAGGTTCTTGTCAGCGAGGTCACCCTTCTCACCGGCGGATTCAACGCGGAATACGGAAACGTTCGTTCGGGCATGGTGAACGTGGTGAACAAGGACGGAACGGAACGCCGGAGCGCGGCGGTTGCCTTACCGTGGGTCTCAGGCGTTTACAACATGGCCCCCGCGCGGAAGAAACATTTCGGTCCCGGCGGGTATGATTCGGATCAGTACGATTACTGGCTGATGAGCAGCGAGTCACCGTTCGCCGATTCCGCTCTTGCGGGCCCTCTGTACTGGCCTCTGCTCTACGAAGAGACGCGCACGGCACCGGAATTCACCGACCCGACCAATCCGAAGTACGTGAACCCGCGCACCAGCGCGTTCCGGGTGTTCGACGGCTGGAAGCAACGGGCGACGGTTGTCAATGCCGCGCGCGGCTGGTTTGGCAAACGAGACTGGACTCCCGCCGAGGTCCGAGAGGCCTGGGAATGGGAAGCCAACATGAACGAACAGGTGTGGAAGTACAGCAACAATCCGGATTACAACCTGGATCTTGCGGCGGGGTGGGCGCTTCCGAAAAGGATGGGCGGCGTTGTTGTCGGCTACTCGCGGACGTACGAGATGACGGTAGTTCCGGCTCTGAGGCCGTACAACGAGGACCAGACATTTGAAGCGAAATTCACGTTGACGCCGCTTGACAAGATCAAAATTCAATTCAGTTACATGACCGGTCGGAACGAGGGAACTGCTGCCGGTTCCACCGGAGGAGCGGCGTCGAACCCTGAGCTGGCGGCAAGCGGAGCCAGCGTAACCGGAAATGATCCGGTGATGTTGAGGGCGAGCGGCGATCTGCTCAGCGGGCTGACGGGGACAAGCGATAATACCAAGCTGAATCTTTCCTACAACTCGCTTCTTAATGGCGAATATTCCCAGTACGGCGGGACATTCACCTACACGTTCAGTCCCAAAACATTCCTCAGTGCGTCGCTGGGCAGGTCCACGTCGAAATGGGAAGTGAACCGCGATCTTCCGCGTGCGGACTTCAGTGACTTTGCCGCCGGTGGGCGGTATCAGCCACCGAACACGTGGAGCGGTCAGGGCTGGATGGGTTTCGCGTTTGGATGGACAGACACGAACGGGGTGGGCGGCCCGGACAAACCGAGCAGCCTCGCCGATGCCCTGAATCCCAATCGCCTCGCGCCTGTAAGCCCGTTCGGAATTCCCTACCTGTACTACCAGGTCCCTTCGGAAGCGAAGTTCATCTACCGGGAAATCGGAGGCGACACCACGACAGTGGGCCGGGTGGTGTCACCTCAAGGGTATGTGATGAGTGCGTACAAGGACCTGAGCGGAGTGTACGGTATCGGTGGCGGAGGGCACGTGCGGTTGACCGGGCGGTCCAACCAGATTGTATTCCGCAGCGACTTTACGCACGCGATGGGCTCTCATACGGTGAAAACAGGCGTGGAACTCATTCGGGGTGACCTCGAATACCACATGATCCAGAACAGCGCTCTGACCACGAACACAGAGTGGCGGGATTACGGTGGCAACTACCCGGCGGTGAACCCGAGTATTCTGGGTGTGTATCTGCAGGACAAGTTCGAGACGAACGGGATGATCGCCAACGGCGGGATTCGGATCGAACGATTCGATGCCGGGCAGAACGCGTATTTCTACAACGATATGTTCGATAACGACCTGTTCGTGAACCACGGAACCCGCTATTTCAAAGACCTCTC
This sequence comes from Candidatus Latescibacterota bacterium, assembly GCA_022706085.1. Lineage (GTDB taxonomy): Bacteria > Latescibacterota > MWCZ01 > MWCZ01 > MWCZ01 > MWCZ01. The sequence goes on from JAKJDF010000006.1 coordinate 145,755, forward strand.
CGTAGCCCTCGGGTGGGACACGCTGGCGTACGGACCGGTTCCGGTGAACAACGTTTCCGACTATTTCAAGGTGAAGGAAAAACTCGGCGTTGCCCCGGAGCCCTGGGACGTTGTTCGCATATTCCCTCAGTCAGATAACATTGTCCACTGGCGGATTGCGCCGCGCTTCGGGATATCTCACCCGGTGAGCTACCGCACGAAGTTCTTTTTCAACTACGGCATCTTCTACTCGATGCAGAAAGCGGCCGTGATGTACGGCCACTCCGACCACGACGGCCGAGCCGCATTCAACGGCTGGGTCGCCGACATGTTCAACCCCAACCTGCGACCCGCGAAGACCACAATGTACGAAGTCGGCGTGGAACACGTCTTCCCGCTGGGATTGGTGATGACGGTTCGTGGGTACGCCAAGTACAACGTGGATCAGGTGACGCGCATTTCTGTTACCAACACCCTGCGATCGGATTTCCGCGGATATTCGATCTTCAGGAATGCCAACTACGAAGACATTCAGGGCGCGGAGATCAAGCTTGCCCGGAGCAACGGGCGGTTTGTCAACGGCTGGCTTACGTACCAGAAAACCAGTTCAAGGAGTGGTATGGTCGGCCTGACCATTGTGGATCTGAACACCGTCAACATCCAACCGTTTGAATCCTTCGCGTCAACGTCCGATCCCAAAGGGTATTTTCAGGGAATGCTCCGCGTAGGAACTCCTATGGACTGGGGCAACATCCGCGGTGGGTGGGCGGTAAGTGTCGTTCAGTCGTACGCCTCCGGGGGCGAGGTCATCTACAACCCCGAAGCGTTGCCGCGCAGGGAGATTCCGGACGAGAACATCCTTCCGTCGGCGAGCAGCTATAACACTGACCTGAAGCTGAGCAAGGCATTCCAGCTCGGCCGTGGCAGGTCCTTGTCTGCCTACCTCGACATCGGGAACGTGTTCAACATAAAACGCCTCAACGGTGGAGGGATACAGAACTACATCGACTATCTCGGCTACATCTATGGTCAGCGTCTGCAAGGGAACGACGTGAAAGTTGGGGACGAGTCCACCTTTGCGATGTTCACGCGTCCCTGGAAGGACAAGGACGGCAACTGGAAGCGCCCGACGAGCGCGCAGACAGAATGGATGCATCATCTCTACCCGCGATCGTACCGGGTGGGTGTTCGTTTCGATCTGTAATCCCTGTTTCATTGGCACGGCAACTGTCTCGATGATTGAAAGGAGGGGTGCTGGAAGCCGGAGCACGTGGTTCTCATGCAACTCCACGTCTGTGGATTTGCGCTGGTTGAGGATTTCTCACTCGTGAGGAGAAAAGGAGTTTCTGGAATGAACTGGCGAAAAGGAGTCCTGTTCGCCGGAGTGCTCGGGATGGTAGCGGTTCCGGCCGTTTTTGCAAACGGTCTGCAGGCACAATTCCATCTCGGAAGATTCTGGACGAACCCGGAAAACGAGCCCGCGGAAAGCTCACTCATGTGCTACCCGGGCGGCGTTCCGCGAAACGAGTGGAGTGATGGCTCAGGGCAGCAACTGAAACGGTCGTGGCTTACGCACACCCGCAAGCACGGCGGCTCTATGCTCACGATCGACTGGACGAACGAACTGGGTACTCTGTATGCGGATGCGTACAGCTACATGTACCGCGGCAACGACACGTCATCGCCGCCGCGCTACCGTCTGGATAAGCCCGACGCGTTCAACTATCTGTACGCCGTGTCCATCCAGGAGTACATGCGGTTCCCGCGGCCGAAGCTGATTCTGGTGGTCAAGTCAGCGACTTCGGCGACGGGCGACACCTTGATTGATTTCATCTTCTTCCCCGGGAGCGCCGGGCTGGACCAGTTCAAGTATCCGGCGAGCGGTGGGAAAGGCCCACGCCCTGACGTGATCGTTGATCCAAACCTCGTCACGGAATTGAAGATCAACACCGTATGGCGGTACATCATGGGCGTCGAAAGCATTCGTGACGTCTACGGGTATGGCCAGACGAGCCCGCATCAGGATTATGTCTTCACCGACTACAAACTGGTAAACAATGGTATCAGCGGCCGTACGGCGAACGATCACCCGCCATCCGACGGCGCGACAATTCAGAATCAGGTCATCAACAAGATGCTCTGGTGGCACACGCGGCATCTGAAGGACGAAATGGCCAACGTCGCCAACCAGCAGTGCGGCGACCAGGAGATGATGTACGTCGAGCCGTTTGGCGCAGGGAACCATAGCGTCATGATGGCCTGGGACGTTGACCTCGACGACCCGACTTCACCCGGACCCGACTGGGGTGACCCGATCGAGACCGCGTTCTTTGAAGGCCACTTGGCGGGCAACGCGTACATCGTGAATGGACCGGTGTTCGCAAGCGCGGGACCCGGAGCTAACTACGGCGTGGACGACCCGGCGCAGCCCGCGTTCCGCACCGTCTGGCAGGAATACGGGTTTGACTTTGGCAAAACCTACTCTCCGGCAGACCCGGCGCAGGCCAGGGAAATGATTGCCGATGGGTCGCTGCAGATGGACCTGAATGTTGGTTTCCGCGACGATGCTCGTTTCGTGAACTATGTGGGCGGCGCGAACATCGCGTCGGCGATCTGGGGCTACGGAAAGCTCGCCGGTCCGCTCAACCTGGCGAATGTGCGCCAGCAGGGGTATGATATGCCGTGGCTTGATTCGCTGCGGTTCGTCGAAGTGATGGGAGCCGGTGGTATTGACGTTGAAGAAGCACGGCGAATAGGCAACGCTTGGAATACCAACAAGCTCGCGAACCCCGGTGATCCGGCGAGCTGGATGTCGGCCGCGGATATCGCGCTTATTCAGACGGGTCGCGACACGGCGATGAAGGCCTGCGCGCTGGCGTACTGGAACTTCCACGGCCAGATGCCCGCCAACGTGACTGCGACTGACCTGGCGAAGTGGGGCCTTACGGGCTTCGTCACCTCGAAACCGGCGCAGTACGGGCCGTTCGACGCTCCGGATGCTCCTCGTCCACCCGGATTCCTCTCGGTGCGTCCGTTGAACCGCGTGGGAATCGAAGTGCGCTGGGGCAAGGAAGCGGAAACGACTCCGGACCACGACACCAAGGTCATGGACTTTGCAGGCTACCGGATCTACCGCCAGACGGGGACGCGTATGTCTCCGATGGTGCTGATCAAACAGGGGCCCGCCTCCGACTTCGCAGAAGTGGCCGCCGATGGTGCGTTTCCGGCGGGTCGTGTGTTCCACGATGTCAACGTGACCCCCGGTGTGGACTACTGGTACGCGGTTGTCGCGTATGACGACGGAACCCAGAACTGGGAGCTTCCCGGGCATTCGATGGAAAGCACGCGCTGGTGGACCTGGTCGGGTTACATGAACAAGGGTGCGACGGCGCCGGAATATGTCGGCGTGGATGCGTCTGCAGCGCCGGGCAAGTTCATGCTCGCACAGAACACCCCGAACCCGTTCAACCCGACTACGACCATCAAGTTCAGCCTTGCAAGTTCCGCCCAGACGAAACTTGTTGTTTACAGCCTTACGGGTCAGGTGGTTCGCACTCTGATCAACGGGCAGACCGCCGCCGGTGTCCACAGCGTAGTGTGGGATGGCAACGACAACATGGGTCGTCCGGTTGCAAGTGGAGTTTATCTCTATCGCCTGACCAGCGGCACGAACGAAATGGTTCGCCGCATGGTGCTTGTTCGTTAAGCAGCGATTCGGCGGGCGTGGGAGGTTCGTGCCTCCCACGCCTGTCTGAAAGGGATGGGCAATGGCTCTATTTTCCCGTCGATGGGCTCTGCCGACAGCCATTGTGGTCGCGTTCCTCTTTATGTTTGCGTCGAACGCCATTTCGCAGACGACCACTCTGGACAGCGTGAGAGTAGTTCCCAACCCGTACAACGTCTCGGGGAGAACGTATGCGGCTCGGTCGAACATTTTCGGGTACGAGCGGCTGCGGTTCGCAAACCTCCCGCTGCCGTGTACGGTCAAGATTTATTCGTCGGATGCGAATCTGGTGAAAACGCTGCAGTTCAATGCGGGCGATCTATTGCCGGCGTGGGACGGGCGAAACAGCGACAACCAGTACATAGTCAGCGACGTGTATTTCTATGTGGTTGAACATGCAACCTTGGGGACGAAAATCGGCAAGTTCGTCGTAATTCGTTGACGTGCGGCGGTTGCCAAGGATGTCGATCTCGGGAGATACCATGAACAGAGGATTTTGCCTGCGTGGCGCCGTGTGTGCGGCCCTGTTTGCGGCCTCGTCCGGCGTGGCTCAGACCACTCAATACATCAAAGATGGTGTATATGATCCGGCGACACCGGAGCGCCGGGGACAGGCAGGAGCGACGTTCCTCCAGGTGGGGGCAAGCGCGCGCGCGGAAGGCATGGGGGGAGCCTTTGCGGGTGTTCGAGGGGATCCCTCGATTGCATTCTACAACCCTGCCGGCGTGGCGGAGGTAACGGGAGTGGCGTTTTCGGCGGACCATACGAAGTGGGTTGCTGATATGTCACTGAACGGCCTGGTGGCGGCGGCGCGTGCAAAGTTCGTCTCACTTGGTGTCTCGTTCCTGAGCATGGACTACGGGTCTTTTGACGGTACACGCATCGCAGACAACGCCGCCGGGTACGAATCCATCGGCGCCGTGACCCCTACCGCATGGGCGCTGGGCGGTATTGCGGCGGTGAAATTCACTGACCGGTTCAATGCCGGCATTCAGACGAAGTGGCTGGTGCAGGACATAGGTGAAAGCGAGGTCTACACATTCCGCAACCCGCCACGGTATACTGGCGAAATTACCAAGAATCGGGTGAGTACATGGGCGATCGACCTTGGCACCCAGTACTATACCGGCCTCCGCAACCTCAGTATCAACATGACACTGCAGAATTTCGGCGGGACGCAGAAGTACGTGGAAACGACGTTCAGCCTTCCGCTCACGTACCGGGTTGGCGTGTCTGCGGAGCTTATGGAGTTCGTCACCGGGGACGCCACGGGCGCTCATAAAATGTTCCTGTCGATGGAGGGCGTCGATCGTCGGAATGTGAGCCTTGACGGGGCAATAGGTGCTGAATACACCGGTGACATGTCTGACTTTGTTCCGGGCCTTTCGGTATCAGTGAGGGCGGGAAGAAGGCCTGCGCGCAATCAGGACGGCTGGATGAGCTTCGGCGGCGGGGTGTGCTTTCCCGTGACCGGAGTCAAAATGGGGCTGGACTATTCGTTCAACGATTACGGGCCGCATCTTTCGGTCCACCGCGTTGGAATGCGGGCCTCGCTTCGTTGAACCGGTCGGGTGAAGAAATTTCGGTGATGTGTGCAGGCCGGAGAGGTGAGTGATCCGGCCTTCCGTCAGACGTGGCGAATGTCCTCTTCGCGGTAGTTTGTTTTTATTCCCTCCGTGCAGTTCCTGCACATAGGCAATGCTCCTCTGTCGGTCATGACGCGCCGTCGAAACGCGTTCATGAGGTCGCCGTGCCAGATGCGGCGTAGTGTTGTTTCTTCTGTAAGGTACCCAACCGCGAAGTCTCCATGTTTGTCAAAACAACAGGGGGTCACTGTCCCATCCCAGTTCAGGACGGGTTGCACCCAAAGAGTCCTGCACCGGTTCGGAATACTTCCTTTTGCGGCTGCTTTGCTCACGACTTCTCCATTGACCGACTGGTAGCGTCGAAACCGCGCCTCCCGCGGCAAGAAGTCCTCCGCCTCTTTTTCGTCATAGACCTGGGCAGTCTTGTACGTTACTTTGTCCGCGCCGAGAGACCCGGCCAGTTCGCGTATCTTTTCCAGTTCGTGCAGATTGTGTCGAAACAGGATAAACTGAACGTGGATGATGGGCAATTTCGATCCCAAGCGACACTTTGTGACGGTGAGTTCTCTGATGCCGCGTATGACTCTGTCAAAATCACCGCCGATCCTGTACCTGGTGTACGTTTCAGGCGTCGCTCCGTCGAGGCTGACGATGAGGCTATCCAGGCCGGACCGAACAATCTCCTCGGGCCTGTCGAGATAATGGCCATTTGTGCTCGCAAGCGTGTACAAGCCGTGTTCCGAGGCGTACCGTACCATCCGCAGAAAATCCCGGTGCAGGAATGACTCTCCCTGATTCCAAAGGAGCACCATGAGGCTTTTGCCGGATATCTCGTCGACGGCGCGGCGGAAAAGGTCAAAGTCCATGTGTCCGCGTTTTCTGCGGAGCGTTCCGTTTCCGCTGGGACAGAGCGGGCAATGGAGATTGCACACGTTTGTCGGCTCCAGCATCAGAACAGGAGGCAGGCCCCAGACGATCGGACGCCCGGAGATTCGCGATAGCCCGTAGCTTGAAAGTGCCTGCGCGGCATTCCATAGCTTACCCCAGCGCAAGGACTTGCGAAGGAAATGAACGGGTTCGCGAACGTTCATAGCAATTGCGGGAAACAGGGTGTAAGGAGTTTCGTCACGTTACCATACGCCGTATGCGATGCCCCCGCTGAAGCTCGTCCAACTCTTGCGGGTGTGCCCCGCGTTGCCGTCCGCGTGGCGTTCGATCCTGCCCATGTCGCACTGAAGAACAAAATCGCGAAGCCATTCCACGCTGCAGCTGACATGGACTTCTCGCGTCCGCGTGCGGGGACCAAAAAGGAATTGTTCCGCCGGCGGGTTGTACTGATCGAGTTCGCTCCCGTCACCACCTCGTCGCGCCTGAGAGACCCACGCCCCGAGACGTAACCAGCGCCGCGGACGCCAGTTGACTTCTCCCCGGAGGTAGTCCCCGTTGTGGCCCTGCCAGAAACCGAGTGGATATGCGGTCACCGGCTGGTTTCCGCGCACGGACCACGTGTCATACGTGTTCCAGGGGTAGCGGTGCCGGTATACCCACGGGTTTGCTCTGGTGTACTCGACAAAAAGGTCGCAGTCGGGGATAAGCCCCCAGAAATCCGCCACATGCGCTCCGTACTGCCAGGCCCACCAGTTGTGAATATTGTCCTCTTTGAAGAGCTGGTTGAGGCTCAACTCGTCTATGAACAGCGACCCATACAGCTTCGTCCAGGGTAGCCGTGAAACGCTCAGATCCGTCCACATCTGCAGATTGTCGAGGTCTCCTTCGCTATGCTGAGCCGCGCGAAATGGTATCACAGGGATCAGATACCGGGCGGCGACTCCGCGGCCCCCGTACACCAGGGATTCGCCCGCGCCAACCTCGACGCCGGGGATGCCGGTATACGCGATCCTGTGCGCGACGTAGTATTTGCTCATGAAAGCAGCGGTCGAAGGGGCGGCCCTGTGCCACGCGCTGGCAGTATCTGGCACGCCGCTCTGCAATGCTCCGTGAAGGTATGTCAGCGAAAGCCAGTCAAAGGGCCGGAACGAGAGGCGCACAGTTGGGAACGCGGGTGCTTTGTCGGACAGAACGACGTTGCCGTAGCGGCCTCGCCCGATCGTGAGGGGGAATACTCCGAACGACGCGTTGATGGAGCCGGAGCAATAAGAAATGAGAGCTTCAGGATCGTCATAGTAGTACGTGCGGCCTGTATCGCCATCAACATGTGCAAATCCTGGCGTTCGATCGAACGCAGGAGGTGGTGCGCTGAACTTTCCCCATTCGGCAATGTCGCGGAATGCAACCTGGAAACCCCAATGAGAACCCTTCCGAAGACGCCCGTTGATCTCCGCGTGGCGGCGGTACAACGCACCCGTGTCCCTCCGGGCGGAATACGCGACTGCAATCCCAACGCGGGCGTCGATTTCGTCCTGTTTAAACGATCGCCGTGTCCAGCGCTCCAGACGGTCGGAGAAAACCTGATCAGGTCCCGGCGCCAGGCCCCGGAGCAGGTCGCCGTCCGAAATGGCCCGGATCTCGTCTCGGTACTCCCCTGCAAAAAAGTGCAGAAGTGCCTTGTCCACTGCAGTGAGATGATTCAGCGAGGAATCCGCGCGGTTGATTTCAAGGAGCGCTCGTGCGATTGAAAGGCGAGTCCACGGCTTCATTGAAAGCTCAGCGTTGCTCAGAAGGCCCTTTGTTTCCGCGCGGTCAAGGAATTCGTACACGGGGTGATGTGGCGTGACGAAGATGGGCGCGAAAGCTGCCGTGTTACTTTCTCGCGCGGCCGCAAGTCCCCAGGAGAGCGCAAGCGCAAGTGCTGCCGTGAGAAACAGCGCGTTCGCTCGCATTCCGCCTTTGTCAAGAGCGAGGATCCTGCTCTGACGCGCTCGGGCGATTACGCCGCGCATCCAACACCTATCCGCGTTGCTGGCGAAACCATTCAACAGTTCGTTTCAAACCTTCTGAGAGAGGCGTTGCCGGCGACCATCCCAGGAGCCGGTGCGCTTTCTGCCAGTCCACCACACTCCGCATCTGCTCACCAGGTTTGCCAGGACCATGGATCGGCTCCACACCGGTGCCAACAGCGTCGCGAAGGAGTGCAAAGAGCTCATTCACGTCGGTTTCGACGCCCGTTCCGACGTTGAACACGTCGCTGCTGCCGTAATCGAGAGCGGCCATGTTCGCCGCGGCAACGTCTCCCACGTATAAGTAGTCTCGCGTCTGTTCTCCGGTCCCATTGATTGTGGGAACCTGCCCCGACAGAAGACGGGACGTGAATATCGCGACCACCCCGGCCTCGCCATGGGGGCTCTGTCGCGGCCCGTACACGTTCGCGTATCTGAGGATGACGTGCTCGAGGCCGTACGTGTTTTTGTAAAAATAGAGGTATTTCTCATTGGCGAGTTTGGCTATTCCGTAAGGCGAAAGCGGCTGTTGCGGGTGTGTCTCGGGCGCGGGGTACGTCTCCTGTTCGCCGTATATCGCGCCGCCCGTGGAAGCAAGCACCACCTTTCGAACCTTCAACCGGATGCATTCCTCGTACAAATTCAGACCTCCGAGGATGTTCACCGTGGCGTCGAAACGCGGATCGGCCACGGACTTGCGAACGTCCATCTGGGCTGCCTCGTGGAACACCACTTCAGGGCGCTCCTCTTCCATGATTCTTCCCAGTTCGTTCGATGTGACATCGGCGACGTGAAGTCGGGCGGCTGGATTGACGTTCTCCCTTCTCCCTGATGAAAGGTTATCCACAACGCTGACCGAGTGTCCCCGTTCGACGAGGCCGTCCACGATGTGAGAACCGATGAAACCGGCCCCACCGGTTACCAGTACGCGCATGATGTTCCCCACAGAATGAATACGGTGAAAATGCCAGATGACCCGGGCGGGTATCCTCTTGCGTTTTCTAAAGTAATGAATTCTCCGCCTGCGCGCACCGGCTGCATGGTCCCTGTGGCTCTCTTCTGTGCGCGAAAGTCGGGATTCGATCAAGACCCTTCGGAGAGCTTGTCCGGTACCAACATGCCGTCCTTATCGAACGCAAGCGCGAGTGGCTCTGTCCCGTACGTGAGCGATGCATCGGGATGGGCATGCGGCAGGAGAGTGTCGCTGACATGAATATGGTTCAAGCACGCAGTGTTTCGTATTCGGACGAGGCGTGCGCCAGTAGTGTCCCCGACTCCGGCGGAGGCCAGGGCAGCTTCGATTGCTTCCGCGTCGTTTTCACACAGGACGGGTACCATTGCTCCACGCGGTCGCGTTGCAGTAATAGCGTTCATTCGCGTCTTACGCCAGTCTACCTTGTTCACCACGCGGGTCAGCGCGAAATCCGCGAGGCCGATTCCCGCAGCGTTCCCCTCGGTCGCCTCCGTCAGATCACGGACGAACACGCGACGGGGCGCTGTCCGCTCCACTATCTCCCCGATGCTGTTATCCGCCCAGTGTTTGCGCCGAATGACGTTGGTGTCCATGCCGGATCCGCTGATATCCTTTCCCAACTCATCTACAATCAGCAAATCGATGTTGTCAAACGGAATCGTTGCCATGTATTCCGTCGCTCTCGCCAGAAGAGCCGGCTCATCGCGCAGAATACTGCCAGCCTGTACCGCCACAACCTCGGCGACCTGGCCGTGGGCGTTTTCAAGTACGGCCAGACCGCCAAGCACAGGCAGGCGTTCGAGCACAACCTGAGTTGCGGAACAAACAAGGGTTTCAAACGGCATTTCCACGGCGGCTTGATGGTACCGGATGGCTCCCTGGTGTTTTCCAAGACCTATGAGGAGCATTTTCGCCAGGCCGCTCTGGTACAGACCTCCGAACTCCGTGTGGGGTTTGACCCGGTTGATGAGCAGGACGTGGTTTGCCCGTGCGGCATTCGCGTCGATGAAGACAGGGATTCCTTCTGGCGTGGAACCCAGCGGGATGACATCCATGGAAGACATCACAGGGGCGCCGGTTGTCTGTTCCGTGATTCCCAGCGTTTCCAGAACCCGCGCCTGCCCCTCCGCTGTGCCGCCACCGTGGCTGCCCATCGCCGGTACGATGAACGGCCGCGCGCGCAATTCGCGGAGCGCGTGGACCACCGCCTTCGCGATCCCTGCGATATGCGCGATGCCTCTGCTGCCAACCGGAACCGCGACCCGGTCCCCCGGTTTGACGGCACCGGCCGCAAGAGACAGAGCCGCTGTTCTCGCGATGGGCACTGGATCGTCGATCTGTGGCTGACGGAACGTCTGTTCAACGCACCGCATGTCCGGCAATCGCACCGGAGCCCCCTACAAGGAAAGCGGCCTGACCGCGTGGAGCTGCCAGGCCGTGGGAAACCGCAACGTTTCCAGACGTATCAATGGATTGTGGAAAGGGTATCCGATACGACGGGTGCCACGCCCTTCCACATCTCGTATATCTTCGGGCAGTCCGCTTTGATCAGCGCGTAATCTCCCGGTGGAATCATGAAAAACAACGCCCACACGAGAATGAAAATCGGGAGGAGGATCGGCAACGCGTATTTGACGACGTATCCGAAGAAACTTGGCATCTTCAATCCGTTCTGATCGCTGATTGATTTCACCATGAAGTTCGGGCCGTTTCCGATGTACGTCATAGCTCCGAAGAACACCGCACCGGCCGAAATCGCCACGACGTATTTCAGCGTCTCCGGGCAGTCGATGAACATCAGAATGTGGCTCGGGTTCGTCGCGTCCATGCTGTACTTGCCGAGCGCGGCGGTCAGAAAATTGAGATATGTGGGTGTATTGTCAAGAACTGCGCTGAGGGACCCCGTTCCGAAGTAGAACAGACCCGGCGTAAGCTGGTCGCCGTACACCTTCGCCTCGTGCGCGATCAGTTCCAGCGCGGGAACCATCGTCAGGAAGATGCCGACGAACAGAAATGCGACTTCCAGAATGGGGTGGAAATTGAAGTCATTCCCCTCAAGCGCCTTCTTGTCGGCGGTTTTGTACGCGAGGTAGCATATCCCGAACATGATGAACTCACGGATCCCCAGCGGAATCCCGTAGTGCTTGAGATCTGGAAAACCGGGGATGACGTTCGGATCGAGGAAGATGGAACCAATGATGATCGCAAGCCATACGAGGCTTTTGAGACCGGTGAACTGTATCGTTCCGCTGTGTTCGACAGACGTGGCGGCTTCCTTGCGCGCATTGATCGTGTCAATCGTGAAGAAAATGGCCAGGATCAGGGCCAGTGTGACCAGCCAGATATACCAGATGTGCGTGATAATCCAGAAAAAGGGGATGCCGCGGAGAAACCCCATGAAAAGGGGCGGGTCGCCGATGGGCGTGAGGGCGCCACCCACGTTACTCACGGTGAATATGAAGAAGATGACATGGTACGCTTTAATTCGCCCCCGGTTGACCCTCATGAAAGGGCGTATCATCAACATCGAAGCGCCCGTTGTTCCTATAACGTTGGCGATCAAGCTCCCAATGAACAGGAAAACAACATTGAGGAGCGGCGTGCCCTTCTTGTCGATGTCGATCAAAATGGCGCCCGAAGCGACAAAAAGGGACCCGAGAAGAGCGATGAAGGACACGTATTCAACGAAAGAATGGTAGATGGAGCCGAAGTTGCCGAGAACGACAACGTAGAACGCCGCCACCAGAAGGCCCAGTGCGATCGAGATGTGCGGGTAATACTTCTCCCAAAAATGGTGATAAAAAAGGGGCCCTGTCGCGATCATTCCCAGAAGGAGAATGAACGGCAAGACCGCCCACGCCGGTGGAACAGGGCCGCCTCCTTCGCTTGCGTGGGCGAATGAAGGCGTTGCTACCACGGTCAGAAAGGCGATAAAGAAGCCCAGATGACGAAGCCGGTTGCAGACCGCGCGACGCACAAATACGGCCATGGACACATCCCTCCGAGTAGTCTACATGAGAGCCGAAACAAAGGAAAGTCAGTTCACCCGCAGGATGACAGCGTACCCAGACGGGAGTTGAATCACCGGACTGATCTGTCCGGGACGAAGAGCCTTCACTGCTTGCTCAAACTCGGGTATGAGATCCCCCTCGCCAAAGAAACCGAGGTCCCCCCCAACCTCAGAGGTCGGATCACTCGAAAGGCGGTGTGCCAGCGCGATGAAATCAGCTCCCGCGAGAAGCTGCCGCCGATGTTGCTCCGCCTGCTCACGGGTAGGTGCGAGAATCATGCGGGCGCGCATCTTCCCCGAGGCAATGCCTTCGTCGTAGTCTTGTTTCCGTTGCTGAGCCAGGGCGCGGAGCCCGTTTGGAACCTCGTCGTCAGGCGCAAGCCTTACTGCGCGGTCGAAGGCGTTGAGAGCATCCTGGTACCGGTCCATGATGACGAAAATGGAGCCGAGGCTCAACCACGCCTCGACGAGTGTGGAATCTATGCTGGTTGCCTGCTGGTACATCCTTACTGCTTCCGCGCGCTTCCCCTGATCCTGCGCGACGTCACCGAGACGAACGTAAGCCAGGGCATACGGAAGCACGCCTCCTACCACGCTCTGGTAGGCTCGAACGGCTCCCGCAGTATCGCCATCAGCCAACCGGAGATCTCCCAGCTGAACGACAGCGGGCGCGTAAGGTGGAACCTGAGAAGCGAGAGCCTCGAGTTCGCGCACTGCTCCCGCTTTGTCTCCGCTGGCAAGAACGAGGCTGGCGAGGTCCGAGCGGAGTCTGGGCTCGTTGGGCAGGAATTCTATCGCCTTCCGCATTGTCTCGATGGCAGGCCCGTATTTCCCTTCTGCGGCAAGGCGCGCCGCGTTCAGGTAATGCGCCTGCGCACTGTCACGCGCGGCGGCCTGTCCCTGCAGGATGGCCCGCTGCATAAGCGATTGGGCAGTGCTGATACCCGGCAGGGCAGCCAGGACAAAACCACACAACAGCCAGCGCATGGGGCGGGGGCCCGAAGCATTCATAGAGTGTTCCCCGGTACTGTGCACGCGGACGCAAAGAACGCCCGCAAGATGGCCGACGGACGCGCAAGAGAAATAAAGATACGAAAAGACCGAAATGCGTGCGAAGGGGGCCTGAGCAGCGGGCCGCGGCCCTGAATGCCGCTTGGATACTTCCTCAACCAGACGCTACTTTCACACACTGACGTCGGCTTTCACCTCCAAATTGCGAGGGATCGATAGTATGTTCCGCTGTGGCATCGTTGGGATTGGCTCATGGTATTCCCAGGCGTTTGCGCGGGCCGTTCAGGCAACGTCCCGCCACGCGAAACTCATCGCGGCTGCGCATCTGGGCCAGAGTTCGGAAAGCGTGAAGCGGTACACGGGGTATACCCGGGAAGGCTTCGCGGACGAGTTCTCGCTGAATCTCTACGAATCCGCAGGTGAGATGATCAATCACGAAAACCTCGATGTCGTGTTTGTGTGCGCGCATGATGCGGAGAAACGGTATTACGCGGAACTTGCGGTTCGGGAAGGATGCCATGTGTACGTGGCCAAGCCGTTGTGTCTGACCACGGTTGATGCTCAGGCTCTGCGGGAAATCGGACGGGAAACTGGCAGAACCATCAGCACGCTCGAACCGGGCCGATACGACGGCGCGATTCGGGAAGCGCACAACCGCGTGGTGAACGGAGAAATCGGTGAGGTTATCAGCGCGCGTTGCTGGGTTCAGCACGGGCAACCGGGGAAAATGGATTTCTCTGAAAGCGTGGAAATGTCGCCGCGCTCCGGCGGCACGCTGTTCACCCTCGGTGTGTACGCCGCCGGGCTTCTCAACTGGTTCCTCCGAGCGCACCCCTCGAAGGCGTGGGCTGTTGGAGGGAATTTCGCGACACCATGGTACCCTCACCCTGACCAGGTGAAGGCTGCCGTGGTGTACACAGACGGGCGGATCGGTTCGTGCGACATCTACTTTGGAACGCCTTGCCGTGCGCCGGCATGGGAAATTGAGGCCGTCGGAACGCATGGAATCATCCGCGTGAATCAGGATGTGTTCGAGGGAACCCTGTATACGTCTGACTCGCGGATTATTCCGTTCTATCGAAACCAGAACGATGTCATACTCGAGGCGATACGCAGCTTTTTTCACTCACTGTTGGCCGGTGCCCCACCCGATCTTGACATGCCCGAGGCAATCGAAATCATACGTCTCTGTGAAGGATGGAAACAGTCAATTGAGACGGGCGCACCGGTGCAATTGAACTGATTGGCACCATGACCGGGAGGGTACTACATGCGGGCAGTCCGGATGGTGGCTCCGCGAAAAATGGAGATCGTCGAAATCGAGGTTCCGGAGATTTCTCGGGGACAGGTACTCGTGAGGCTTCTGCGGAACGCGATTTGTGGCAGCGATTTGATCACGTTTCTGGAAACTCAACCACGGCCGTACCCGGGCGAACTTGGCAGCCCGTGCCACGAATGCGCCGGCGTGGTGGAAAAGTCATTTCTTGACGGGTTCGAGCTTGGGGACCGGGTATTGTATTTCCCGCCGCCTGTTGAGAACGGGTTGCGCGAGTACGTTGCGGCGGACGCGCACCAGCTTTTGAAATTGCCGGAGGATGGCGATCTTTCCGAGCTGGTGCTCGCGCAGTTGCTCGGAACGGTGTTGCGAACCACTCGTGAAATCGGGTCGGTGCTGGGGCAGTCGGTGGTGGTCATTGGCCAGGGGCCCGTGGGCCAGTTGTTCGACCGGGTTCTTTGGAATCTCGGAGCGAAGCAGGTGATCGGTATTGACTCGGTTCCTGAACGTCTCAGGGTGAGCCGCTTGATGGGTGCTACGACCGTAGTGGATGCGAATGCGCGGCAGCCGTGGGAAGAAGTGTCCGGGCTCACTGCAGGCAGGGGCGCCGATCTTGTGATCGAAGCGGCGGGATATGAGGAAACTCAACGGCTCATGATCGAACTGGTCAGACAGGACGGGCGGATCGTCATGTTCGGGGTTCCCAAGTACCGGCGTTCAGAACTCGACTTGTTTGCGTGGTACAAAAAACGCGCCCAGATGGTTACGTACCATGTTCCGGACGTAGAGCGTGACATCGCGCTTGCACTGCAATTCATTGTCGAAAAACGCGTCGACGTGAAACCAATTCTCACGCACGCCTTTCCCCTCGCCCGGGTTCAGGAGGCGTATGACCTTTTTGCAGACAGGCGGGAAGGGTGCGTGAAGGTGATTCTTGAAATGGACAGGTGAGGGTTTTGAAACATTCAGGAGAGCCAGCAATATGGTAGTAAACCGCGATTACGCGCGTTGGTTGGGCAACCTGAAATGGATGCCTCGTGATGCATGGACGAGAAACGTGCACGACCCCGCTGCGGAGTGTGCAGGGAACCCGGTTTCGCTAACGGGAGATCCCCGAACCATGTGGATTTCCTCCCCGATACCGATTCCTCTCGATAGCGCCAACCTCGACGTTTTCCTCGCGGGAACCGTGCGGGGAGGGAGGATTGGCCTCGAATGGTGCCATGCGAAGCGAGGCAAGTTCTATCCACCGGTGTGGGCCGCGGTTGATGTGGAGGGGCGTTTCGTCCTTTCGCGAGCAAGTGCGAGGAGAACCACTGCGAGTTTTCGGTTCGTCGTCGAACTGGGGAACGAGCGATCGGCGACACTCGAGATAACCGAATGCCGCGGCGAGTCACAACCCGAGTTACAGGTTCTTGTCAACCAGGTCGGGTACAACGTGGGACTTCCGAAAACCTTTACCGTCCAGTGTAACGCGTCGTTGGAGGTAGGAGGGTCCTTTCGAGTCATAGCTCCGATCGCGGGACCGGGTAAGGAATTCGTTACGGTGTTTGAAGGTGCTCTGGAACCCGCGGGGCGGATCGGTGAATGGGAGCGCACCTACTGGCGGGGCGATTTTTCCCGCCTCGACATCCCGAACAATTACTACATCGAGGTCCGGGTCGGAGATCTGGAAGCGGAATCCCCGGTTTTTTCGTTGGGGAACAACTTCGTTGCGAAGCGAACGCTCGATACGGCACAACGTTTCTACTGGTACCAACGGTGCGGAATGGCGATTCCCAGCTGGCATGAGGCGTGTCATCTGGATGATCGGATTACCACCGCAGACGGATACACGAGAGATGTGGCAGGAGGCTGGCACGACGCCGGGGATTACAACAAATACAACGGGTTCACACCCCACTCAGTCTGGGCGCTTCTGTACACGCATGAGCAGCGCGCCGATCTTTGCAGGACAATTCGAAGCGGACCGCATTGCGATATCCTGGACGAGGCGCTCTGGGGGGCCGAGTTTCTTCGGAAGATGCAGGAACCGGTTTCGGGAAAGCTCTGGGACCGGGTTTTCTCCGGCTACGGCCACTGGAACACCCCGGAAAGCGAAACTGATAACCGTTTTGGTGATGAAAAGGACCGCGTTGCCACGGGAGAAGCACGGAATCTGTGGTTCGTGGCGAGTTTTGCCCACCTGGGGCGGGTTCTTCGGAACACTGAATTCACTGACCGCGCGTTGCGGCACTGGGAGCTCTGCCGGGACCCGGGGAACGAGGGGCTTCACCACAATGCGGCGCAGTTGATCGCGGCGGATGAACTCCTGCGCACTACGGGTGATCCGCAGTTCGCGGAGGTCGAGGAACAGTGTGTGCGGCATATCCTTGCGTGCCAGGGAGCCGACGAGAACTACGACGGCTGGTTCGCAAACGCTCCCGGCGGGAAACCTGCATATTCGATCGTAGACAACGGGTTACCTGCTGCCTCGCTCGCGCTCTGGGCCCGGGCGAATCCGACCAGGAATCTCGCTGCCGACGTTCTCACGAGCCTGGTCCGGTACACGGGTTTCCTTACGCGTCTGTCGGACAATCCCTTCGGCATTTCGAAATTCTACACCGGGGACGCGGAATCGTTCTTTTTCCAGTTCCCTGAGGAATCGAGCTGGCATGTCGGTCAGAACAGCCAGTATCTCTCCGAGGCGTGGGCCGCCTTTCTGATTTTCCAGGTGACTCACCGCAAAGAAGCACTTTCTCACGGTCTCAAGCAGCTCGACTGGGTTCTCGGAGCAAACCCCTATGGCATCTGCATGCTCCACGGGGAAGGCCGGGTAAACACGGCTACCGCACACCACCGTTACAACACGATTGTGGGACAGCCGCAGGGCGCGGTTCCGGGTTCCGTGTTCAACGGGATCACGCGGTTCCGTCCAGAGTGCGACGTGCCCCTCTGGGATATGCTCGAAAAGGGAACACCGGCGTACGAGTGCAACGAGCCATGGATACCCCACAACGCGTACTACCTTCTGGCAGTGACAGAGCTGGCCACGGTCTGCGAGGGCGATAAATGAACCCTGCGAACGACCTCTGGGCATTCTGGGAAGCAACGAAAGCGGAGCTGGCCGATACCCCTGCTGACGCGACGATGACTCCTGCGCCGGAGATGTCGTCCGAGTCGGTGCTGGTGTATCATGTGAGCATGGCAAGTTTTGGCGGGCGTCGCATCGGCGGCTGGTTCGGTACTCCTCCTGTTCCTCCCGGTGTCAGGATCGCCGGTCTGCTGTGGCTGCCCGGGTACGGTGGTGTGCCCGAAGCGGCAACCGCGCTCTACTTCGCGTCCAAGGGGTTTGCCACACTCGTTCTTGAACCTCGGGGCCAGGGAAAAGGCAGCGCGTTCCCGGACGGGTCGGACGGGAAGCTTGTGCACGGCATAACGGATCCCCATGGTTACGCGTACCGGGCGATAGTGATGGATTGCGTGCGCGGTCTGCAGGTCCTCCAGAACGAGCCCGAGGTCCACCCCGATCGTGTCGCAGTCGCGGGAGGCAGTCAGGGCGGTGGTCTGACTCTGATGACGGCATCTGTATGCGACGAGAGCGTCCGCGTGGTGGCCGCGCATGTCCCGTTCCTGTGCCACTTTGACTTCGTCATTGAGCACGAGATAGAGACTGCTCCTTACGTGAACCTGACACGTTACCTTGCGGAGTTCCCGGAAAGGCGCGAAATCGCGAGAAGGACGCTGAGTTACTTCGATCCAGTCAATCTCGTGTCGAGACTGCGCGCACCGGTTCTGCTGACGCTTGGCGGCCGCGATACCACGTGCCCGCGGGAGACGATCGAGGCGGTGTTCGAAGCCGCGCCGGGAAAGAAAGCGCTTCTTGTCGAACCCGATGCGGGGCACGAATGGCTGGATGACACGAAAACGCACATGGTCTCGTGGTTGAATCATTACCTTGGTTGAAACGGCGTGAGGTCAGTCATGGAGCCACGGGCGATCCCATGGGATGTGAAGACGTTCGGAGCCAGAGGAGACGGTGCGCGGGATGATACGGCATCGTTTCAGGCCGGTCTGGACGCCGTTGCGAAAAACGGAGGCGGGACGCTGTCCGTTCCCCCCGGAAGGTACCGAATCTGCGGCCCCCTCGAGGTACGAGCCAACGTCACCTTGCAGGGCGCGGGCGGCGCCGTCAACGGGTGGGGTGAACCGACTGTTTTCGAAGTGTTCGATCGTGAACACCCTTTCCTGAGCCTCTCTAACGGCGGCGGCGTGCACAACATCGACATTGTCTATCCGGAGCAGCGGCTTCGCGCTGGTGAGGTTGTGCCATACCCCTATGCAATTGTTGCACGGGGCGAAAATTGTCATGTTGTCGGGGTGTCGCTTCGCAACCCGTACAACGGCATATGCCTGGACTACGCCGCGCGACATCTTGTGAGGGACGTGCATGGAAGCCCGCTGAACATCGGCCTGTTCGTCAATCAGTGCTACGATGTCGGAAGGGTAGAGAACGTTCATTTCTGGCCTTTCATGGGTCCTGAGCAAAACAAGGATTTCTATCTCGATTATCTCCCGCACCACGCGACGGCATTCGTCTTCGGCAGAACAGACTGGGAGTACGTGTTCAACACATTCTGCTGGGGATACAAGGTCGGGTACCATTTCGCGGAGACGGAACAGGGCTCGACGAACGGCAACTTCGTGGGTATCGGTGCAGACGCAACGGAAACGTGCCTGCTGGTGGATCAGGCGCAACCCTGTACCGGGGGAATCCTCGTCACGAACGGTGAATTCGTGCCGCTGATGTCACCCGATTGCTCCGCGCTGGTCGTCCGCGAGACGTTTCGTGGTTACATCAGTCTCGTCAATTGCGGCGTCTGGGGACCGCATGACAGCAGCGCGCGGATTGCAGGAGACGGAAGGGTCAACATCGCGTCGTGCAATTTCATCGACTGGGACAAGAACCTCACGGACGCACCTGTTATCGATTGCCGGGGCGGCGTGTTGACGCTGAACGGCAATCATTTTGCCCGGTCTCAGAACAAGAACCGATCGACTCCTCAAGTGGCCTTGCGGAAGGGCACGCGAGGCGCCATTGTTACGGGGAATTTCAGCGACAACCCGTGGCGCGTCATCAACGAGATTGGGGACTCGGCGCAGATCGGTTTCAATCTCGGAACATAGGATGGGAAAATGGGTTCTCGAGCCCGGTCACACCTTCCCTGTCCAAAGCGTTCGCGGAGTTCTGTGCGTGCACGAAACGTGCCTATGCGTCGTCAGATCAGTCCCTTTTCGCGCATCCACTGAAGGTTTTCCGCAAGCCCTTCCTCCAGTGAAATCTGCGGATCGAATCCCAGCTCCGCCCGCGCGCGCGAGACGTCCACGCACATGTGTTCCACCACGAACCGCAGGCCGCCCTCGTTGATTTTTTTCTCCGGCAGGTACCGTTCCAGAAGCGACTCAGTAGATGCGAAATCGACAGGTGAAGAGCTCTTGAGGATTCCTTTTAGAATGTCAAGATAGACGCGAAGTTCAACCGCGCGAGCGCTGGAAATGTTGTAAATGCGCCCGATCGAGTGAGACGATTCCAGCGCGAGGGCAAATGCTTCGCCAAGTTCTGAAACATGACCCGGTTGGAGGAGTGCCCGCCCGTCATTCGGTAACGTCACGGGCCGGTTCTGTGTGAGGCGTCGGAAAAACGCTGGATTCCGTGCTCCCCAGATGTCGAGCGGAATGTCGCCCGCACCGTATATGTTGGTAGGGCGAAGGATAGTTGCGGGGAACCCGGTCTGGCGGTGAGCGCGCATCAGGACTTCGTCCTGCTCCAGTTTGGCACCAAACCCGCCGTATTGCGGAAGCGCCTCACAAGGGTCTTCCTCCGTTGCTGGTATGCGCTTCATTGGCGCGTACACTCCGGTAGACCCGCAGTGCACGAACTGCCGAATCCTTCCGTTGAGGGTCGTGACCATCCATTCCAACGTTTTTGCGCCCAGTATCGTATCCACCACCGCATCGTATTGCTCCGCCAAAAGACAGCTCTCGAGCGATTTCTGGTCCGCCACGTCAACGTGGATTTCCCGTGCAGTGTCAGGCAGCGCAGCTTTCGTATGCCCGCGGTGGGCTACCACTACCCTGTGCCCGTGGCGGTGCAAGGCGTTGGCAATCGCGAGGCCGAGGAAGCGGGTTCCACCGATGAGAAGCACTTTCATTCGACAACCTCCCTTCACTGTACCGCGCGCACGTCTTTGAGATCGTCCCAGCGCACGAATTCTTCGATGAATGCGATTGTGTCCTGGACAATAACGTCCAGCAACTGCTTTCCCTTTTCTTCTGACGAAAGCTCCGGGTGGCCCAGCGCGCCGTTGGAGCTGCGTGCATGAAAGGGTGCGGCTACGCCGACCTTCGATGGTCGACTCGCGTCCGGGGTGAAACGCGTGCGCTGCCAGTGCAGGCTCCCGGCCTTCGCCTTTGACATATCGACGAGTACGCCGTTGATGGCCAGCATGAGCGAAGTTTCGTACTCGCATGAGTGTGTCAGCGCGGGCGTTTCCATGGGGACTGTCTTGATGGCGTCGTCGGAAAGGGTCCAGTAACTTGCGAATGCCGCGATAAGGTCGGGCCGCGAACGGAACTTCCACGCGAATTCACTGAGCGCCGCCTGCCCGGGGTACACATTTCCGCCGTGCCCGTTAAGAAGGAGTATCCGTTTCGCGTGTCCCGGAGAGCACACCGGTCCGTCGGCCAGACACTCAAGTATGCCCGAAAGAACGGTCATGTACAGGCTCTCGGAAAGACTGAGGGCGCCTGCGAAGAGGCGGTGATGATGTGAAGCGCCCAACCAAAGGGTGGGAAGCTGCACCACGCGATGTGGAATCCGTTCCTCAACGCGGTCGGCAATTGCCGTCGTAATGAACGTATCAGTGAAAACGGGCAGATGTTGACCGTGCTGTTCGCAGGATCCGAGCGGCAACAACAGAACATGGTCATGGCTCAGGTCTGCCAGAGTGGGGGCCGTCATTTCGGTCCATTTCATTCGTGATACCTCAATTTGCGGTTGAGTTCTTTTGATGGCGTGAGGAGTGGGTGGCCGATGTTCCTTTGAGGGAAACCGTCCATTCGTCCTGGTCCTCAGCCCGCAACGTGACGGTTTCGTGCAGAAAATCGATCTTGACGACCGTTCCTGAATGGCCGTTGGCCGCGAACGTTGTCCCGAGTCTGGGAAAACGTTCGTGGGACTCCCGGTAGAACTCCTGTTCAAAACGCAGGCAGCATTTGAGGCGTCCGCAGATGCCCGAAAGTTTGGAAGGATTGAGTGACAGGTTCTGATCTCGGGCCATCTGGCTCGTGATAGGAGCGAACTCCGCGAGGAATGTTGCGCAACACAGCTCGCGACCGCACACGCCGATGCCGCCGAGCCGCTTCGCCTCATCGCGGACGCCAATCTGGCGCAATTCGATGCGCGTCCGGTACACAGACGCAAGTTCGCGGACCAATTCTCTGAAATCAACGCGGTGGTCGGCGGTGAAATAGAAGCAGATTTTCTTTCCGTCCAGTTGGTACTCCACGTCCACGGGTTTCATTGGCATTTTCCGGCGCGAAATCCTCTGCTGAAAATCCCGCAACGCCTCTTCCTCTTTCGTTCGCAGAGCGTTCCAACGGGAGATTTCGTGAGATTCAGCCAATCGGAGGACGGTTTTTCTCTTTGCCCGCCGTCCTGTGCGCGGTTTGCCTCCCGTGTGGCACACTCTTCCGAGATCCTCTCCCTTATCCGCCTCGACGATAACGTGGTTTCCGCGGGAAAGCTGCACGTTGTGTGCATTGACGTACGCGGCGCGCCGGTTTCCGCGAAAAACCACCTCAACTATCTCTCCATCGAGTTCCGGGGACTCCTCGCCGGACGCTTCCTCCTCGGGCTGGAGGTGGAGATCGCGATCCTCCAGTTCTTCGAGGGGCTTTTCACCGGGCTCTATATCGTGATTTTTCATTTGAGATTCCGTTGGAGGTCAAAGAGAAGGCCGCCAGGCCAGAGGTGGAAATGTGGCGATTTCTGAGCCGTCCGTTTCCCGAAAGACCCGCCTGTCGTCGCGCAGATACATCGCCAGCGCAAAAAGGGCAGGCATCGCGCTCACGTTGCGGGTTGCCATTTCATGGATTCTGTCGACTTCGTCCAGCCAGGAAAACAACCGGGCGGAACCAATCCGTTTGGCCGAAGGGAGGATGCCACGCAGTTCTCCCGGTGTCTCCGATGAGGCCTCAAGATTCACAAGGATATTGCGGAGACCCCACGCCATCCATCTCGTTATTTCTCCCACGAGCGCGGCCTCCTCAGAAGGAAGCCACCTGGTTTTCCCTTCGGGAGGCGACAAAAGCTTCCGGCAAAGGTCAATTATGTGCGCAGGCTTCTTCTTCGGGTCAAGCGCAATTTCGATCAGGCTGTACGCGTTGCGTCTCGTTCCCTCCGCACCCGCGCGAGCGAGCGATTGCGCTACCCACACGTCTCCGTTGGCCAGCATGGCGGCAGCCCTGGCATCGCTTTCTGCAGCGCCCCGTTCGACGAGAATCCTTGCGATCTCATCTTCAGAAAGTGGCGGGATCGGAACAATCTGACACCGGCTGCGCACGGTTGGAAGAAGATTCTGGGGCCTGGACGTTACAAGCAGAAAAGTCACGGCCGGAGGGGGCTCTTCCAGTGTCTTGAGAAGTTTGGACGCGATCGACTCGTTTATGCAGTCAGCTTCCGCGATGATCGCCACTTTTCGCGGCGCTTGCCACGGAGTCTGCCATGCCCACGTGATCAACCGATCGGCCTGTTCGGAAGTGATTTTCCAGTTAGCACCTACGTTGAGGGGTGCGAACAGATCCTCTGACAACGCGGCGCTCACCGGCTCGGCTTCAGGAGTACCGGCAGCATTTCCTTCGCCGAAACGCGGCGGCAACGGTGACAGCAACGAAAGATCCGGGTGGTTCAACTTCCCGATATTCTGGCAGTACTGGCAACCGTGCGGTTCATTCCACGAAGGACAGAAAAACATCTGTGTCAGGCGGACGGCAACATGATATGCTCCGTTGCCTCCTCCACCGGTGAGGAGGAGGCAATGCCCGAGCCGGTCGCGTTCGTACGCACGAGCCAGACGGCCTATGATCGTTTCATGCATTGTCAGATGGAATCCGTGCCAGTCGGGAATCGTGGAAACCACGGAATACGCCGTTTTGTAAAGTAAAGCGGTCTCGCGTGGCAGGAAAGAGCCAGCGCCGGTTCGTGAAAAGCCGCGAACGGTTTGTGTTGTGGGACATTTCGGGTCACGCGGGAAGTTCCTGTCGGGCAGACACACCGGCTGGGGCCGCGGTTCGTTGGTCCGTCTGCCCCGAGGACTTAATCTTAACATTGCGGCAATCACCCGCCGCGATTTCGCTCTCAAAACGACAGAGGACCAACGTGGCTTATCTCTCCATCGCATTTGCGTCTTTCTGCGGGTTGCTTGCGGGTTTTTTCCATCCTCTGGAACCAGGCTTCTGGGTGCCTCATCTCCGTGCCGACCTGCATGACAAGCAGACTGCGAGCCGCGCGTCGAGGATATTCGTGGCTGCCGTCGGACAGGCGCTCACAACATCATTTGTGGCGTTGCTGGTGACGGTTCTCGCGTTCGCGACGATCGCCTTCGCCGATCGGTACACACCTCTTCTTGGTGGCGGATTGGTGTGCATTTTTGCGGCATTCCAGTTCGTGCGGGGGAAGAAAAGCGACCCGGTTGATTCAGGAAAAATCAAAGAGCTGTTGCACGTGGTTGGCGCAGGTTCGGGCAGGGACCCATTTGGAACCTATGAAAAGACAGGGTGGGGAACCGTCCAGTCGGCAGTTTTTTCTCCCGGGTTCGTAATCTCTCCCTTCTTTCTTGCAGCGGCGGCAAGCGGACTTCCTTCAGTCACCAACGCGTTCCCGGTGGTGATTACGTACATCCTCGGAAACGCGCTCGGCACCTTCTTCGCCGTTCGAGGGATTCAGGCCAAAGTTGCGGGCGTTGACAAGAGGACGAGTCCGCCCGATGACGCGCCCAATCGAGTGGCGGGCCAAAGGAAGACCCTGACTGCGTTCGCGATGTTTGCGTCTGGAATTCTGGCGATGCTTTCGGGGTGACTCCATGCTCTTGCGGCCCGATGTGATCTTTTTTGATTACGGCAATACTCTCGTCAAGGACACGGAAGACTGGTTCGGAGATATTGCGCGCTACCTGGCACCCCTTGGGATGGAGCTGACGGAAGACCGGTTCCGGATTGGAAAGGCTGCGGCAGAGCACTACGCGGGCCGTTACCGCCAGAAGAACGGCACGCGCACGAGGCTTGAAGACCGTTTCTGGTTCAATTATTGCAAGGCATTTCTTGAAGCCGCTTTTGGCGAGGGAGCTGGCCGGTTGGCAGAGGAAATGCACGCGGTTCAGTTCTTCACCAACGAGATTTACCCCGATACCCACGCAGTGTTACGTGAATTGCGCCGAAGAGGATATCGCCTCGGTGTGATCTCCAACTGGGAAGCCCCAACGCTACCCTCTTTGTTCGAACGGTTCCAGATAACGCACTTCTTCGAGAAGATCCTCCCCTCCCGGGATGCGGAAGCATCCAAACCCGCCCCGCTGATTTTCCAGATGGCGATGTCTGCCCTTGCCGTGAAACCCGAGTATGCGGTGCACGTGGGGGACAGCTTCGTCTGCGACGTAGAGGGTGCGCGCGGAGTAGGGATTACCCCCGTCTGGCTCAACGAGAGGGGTGACGCAGTGCCGGACGGGTCATCGGTTTTGCAGATCCGGAACCTGTCCGGCCTTCTCTCTCTTCTCGCCTGACTACCCGTCGACAGCCGCAAGGGAATACACGTCCGCGTCTGTCAAGTTGAGGTGAAGGCGGACTGTGGCGCCCTTCAGGCGTGAAAGGTCAGGGCTCCCTCTCCAACTGACGGTACGGGCCAGATCGTCGCCGAACAGGTCATCACAATCTTCGATGGAAAACCCCTCAAGCGGTTTCCCGGTTTCGTCGCACAGGCCGATTTTCACGCTGCCGCCCGCGGATGTGGAGAGATTGGCCCGAAGCGCCGTGCCTTCCAGTTTCAGCGGCCTGGAGACCGCTGATCCGCCGGGAACACCGCCGTGCAGCGAAGTGAAGCCATCCACACGCAACGTGCCGCGCATCAGGTTACAGTCATGATGGTCGTAGTGCTCGACCCAGTAGAGCGACAACTCTGAGGGCGACGTCTGGATCATGCCGGCGGCCGTTATCAGGTTACGTTGAGTCCAGTTGCGTTGGTCGAGACCAGGCCGGACAAACGCCTCGCGGAAATGTCTCGGGAAATGTAATCCGTCGCGGCTGGCGATAAGAACGGCGTCGCTGACGCCCTTCTCTGCCACAGAGTCGAACCGGGTCCTGTGTGGAAAGAAGCGCATTGGAAAACCAAGATAAAGACCCGAATTCCGCGCATAAGGTCGGATCGCATTCGTATACAGATGTTCGGGTTCCCCCGGACCGAAATCCAGCGGCTCTGGCTTGCTCCAGTGGATGAAATCCTCCGAAGTGCAACGATCGATTGACCGGAAGCCTGCGTGGGATTTTCGCACGTATGCCACGTACCGTCCGTTTGCATCGTCCCAGAAAGCCACATTCAGGGAATCGAAATCGCCTTCTGTGAGCACGGGGCCGTCATGGAACAGGTGCCAGTCGAGTCCGTCCGGAGATGCCAGCGCGAATACTTTGTGCCGGGAGACGCCACCTATTGCCTTGAAACGGACCTCAGGAGCGCACGAGGGGTTTGTGTCGACAAACGGGGCGAAGTTGTGGGAGATGTCGTTTTGTCCGGCCCAGATGATGTTGTTCGCGGTCGAGCCGCAGGCGGGGAACTTCCAGGTGTTTCGCCGGCGGAATGTTACCCCGTCTTCGCTTTCGGCCACACATGTGCATTCGCCCACAAGGTCCGTGTCTCCGGCCATGCCGCGATAATACAATCGGTACTGCGGCTGTTCGAACGGGCAAGCGCCGGTATCACTTCCGGCAGCTATGTTCAGAACGGTGCAGTAGGTGCTGCTCGGACCTTCCCACGGGGCGTCGAAGGAAAACGCCACAACACGCCGAACGGGGTGATGGAGTTCGATGCGCACGGAATCGGCGGTGTCAATGAATTCGTCATCAACGAACAGATACGGTCGGGAACTCAGAGTAAGCACGGTTGGGTCCCTTCGAAAGGGGAGGAATACGTACTAGAGGGGGATAGTGCGTTATTACGAACTCCGGGAGACGTCCGCAGACGTCTCCCGGATGCGTCGTTTTTCGCCTATTTCTTCTGAAGTTTGTTTGCAGTGGCCACGGAACCGATTCTTC
Source organism: Candidatus Latescibacterota bacterium (assembly GCA_022706085.1). GTDB lineage: Bacteria > Latescibacterota > MWCZ01 > MWCZ01 > MWCZ01 > MWCZ01. Next base: position 172,550 of record JAKJDF010000006.1, read on the forward strand.
GGTCTGTACCGATGTGGTAGTCGAGAATCGGATTACCTTTTCCTGTCTGCTTCGTCCGCTTCTTGATCCATGCATTCATTCGGCGGCGGAGTTCCTTTACCATACCGGGCTCTTTATCCGCCAGATTGTTCAGTTCAAGGGGATCTTCCACCAAATTGTAAAGCTCCACGGGTGGTTTGTTATGGAAATCCGGTTCGAGCGCTTCGAAGAATTTCCATTCGGTTGTACGGATGCCGTGTTTGCGCATCCACGTGCATTCGGTAATGTAAAACTCCGTGGCGTTCGTCGCGCGGTCCCCCATGAGGAGGGGGATCTGGCTCATCCCGTCGAATTTGACTTTGGGGCGGATTCCGATCAATTCCATTAGCGTTGGAACGATGTCTTTCAATTGGGTGTGCCCTGGAACGCGTACGCCTTCGGGGAGGCGACCCGGGTACCGGATGATAAGGGGGACTGTGAGAGTCGGCTCGTACAGACCGTGGTGGTCGAAGTAGCAATCATGCTCGTCGAGAGTCTCCCCGTGGTCTGCGGTGAATACCACTATCGTTTCCTCGACTATCCCAAGCTCATCAAGGCGGTTCAGCAACTGCTGGATGCACCCGTCCATGTACGCCAGCGCACCGTCGTAACTCGCGTTGACGTATTCGATGTCCGTAACGCCGGGTGGCATCCACGAACGGAAAAAGTCCGCAAACGGCGCGAACGCGAATACCGGTTCCATGCTCTTGTTATTCGGGTCACATTCGTTCCCCGTGTAGAACATTCGGTCATACGGATGCGGGGGAAGATACGGGGAATGCGGGTCCATATGGCGCATGAAAAGGAAGAACGGCTTGTTCGATGCCGCCATGCGGTTAAGGATAGGCATGGTGACTTCATTGAGTTTTCCGGCCTTGTCTCCGGGCCGTTCTTCCCAGTTCATCCATGCTCTGTATTCCGCGTATTCGTCGAAACCGCGATAGAGCCCGGGCCCGAAACCGATACAGGCGGACGAGTATCCGAAATCCCTGAGGATCTCCGGCAGGGTCGGGATGGCGGGGTCCAATGGGTCTTTGTGATGCAGCGATACCACCTGCGTACTGAACAGGTCTCTCCCGGTAAGCATCGGGATGTAGCCCGGCGGAGTAGGGATGTTCGGGCTGAACATCTTCTCGAAAAGAACACCCTCGTCGGCGAGCCGATCGATGTGGGGCGTTGTCAAGCGATGGTAATCGTACGCACTCATGTGATCCGACCGCAGGCTGTCCACACCGAAAAAGACGATGTTGGGCAGCCGTGTGCTCTTCCGAGGCATGGCAATCTCCTTCCAATGCGGGTGTGAGAACTATTCTTGTCAAGTATCGCAGCGCGAACGGGTCAGTGCAAGCGACCCGAGAAGCATTTGGGGACACTACCGGCGCTCCGTAGATTTGGAAACAGACTCACTTGCCGTACGACAACCCGCCGGGAACACCGAATGCCTTCCTGCTATCGCGTATACGTCTACGTCCTTGTGACTGTTCTTACATGGTCGCACGCCTTCGTGGCAATCAAGTATTGCCTTCGTTACGTCACTCCCTGGGAGCTTCTGCTCCTCCGGCACGTGCCGGCAGCCCTCGTATTCTGCGCGTACCTCGGCGCCCGCAGGTCCTCACATGAATTGCGCCAGATTCTGCGGGACGACGGTGTGCGGTTCCTTTTGCTTGGCGCCGCCGCCGTAACTGGTTACCATCTCGCCCTTAACATGGGTTCGCAAGTCATACCCAGTGGAACGGTGAGCCTGGTTATTGGTTCCTCTCCGGTGTTCACGCTGGTCATGGCCGCGCTGCTCATTCGCGAACGTCCCGCGCTCTGGCAGATTTCCGGCGTAATTATCGCTTTTGCGGGCTTGTACGTGTGCATCCGTTTCGGGGGAGGCAAGGATGTTGATCTGAGGTACGTTTCCGGTGCACTGGTTCTCCTCCTTTCCCCTTTCTTTGCCTCAATTCATACCACGTTGAGTCGCCCGCTTTCCCGGAAGTATGGCGCGCTGAACACCACCGCGTTCACCATTGTTCTTGGCACCGTACCTCTCCTCGCGGGGGCGGACGCGGATCTGATCCGCAAAGCCGCCGCGCTCCCGGCAGGATTCTGGGCCGCAGACCTCTTTCTGGGTCTCGGGTGTACCGCCTTTGCCTACCTTCTTTGGACGAAGGCGCTGCAGGTGATGGAAGCGACAAAAGTGGCCGTGTTCCTGTATCTCATTCCCGTGCTTGGCATCGCATGGGGATGGTTGTACCTGGATGAGCACGTTTCGGCGTGGCTGGTAGCGGGCGCGGCGCTGGTCATATTCGGGGTCGTTCTGGCAAATCGAAAAGCCGCGGCGCCGGCAGCGGTCAGCTGAGAGCAGGGGAATCTTCCTCGATCAGTACTGCCCCGCGCTGTTGCAGCTCAACAATCCGGCAGTAAGCCCCTTCCCGTTCGATCAACTCGTCGTGCGTTCCCACTTCGGCAATTCTGCCGTTTTCGAGAACCACGATCATGTCCGCGTCGCGCGCAGTGGCGACCCGGTGCGTGATCACAAACGACGTCCGGTTCTTCATGACGCGTTTCAGGGCGGCGCGAAGGCGGCTTTCAGTTTCCGCGTCGAGGGCTGAGGTGCTGTCGTCGAGAATGAGAATCTTCGGGTCCGTCAACAGCGACATGGCGATTGCAAGCCGCTGCCTCTGTCCTCCCGAAAGGCTGGTTCCGTGTTCTCCGACATATGTTTCGTACTTCTCCGGCATCGACATGATGAAGTTGTGAAGTTCGGCCTCTTTCGCCGCCTTTATGACCTGCGCCGGCTTCGCATCAAACCTGCCATACATGATATTTTCAGCGATCGTGCCGGTGAAAATGGTGATCTCCTGGGGAACGATGCTGATATGCTTTCGCAGATCATGCAACGCAACGTCCCGCACGTCGATACCGTCAATGCGCAGGTGCCCTTCAGTCGGTTCATAGAACCGCATTATCAGGTTCATCATAGAGCTCTTGCCGGACCCGGACGGGCCCATAACGGCAACGGTGGTACCTGCGGGGACTTTCAGGTTGATGTCTGTGAGCGCATTTGTCGTGGCGTTGGGATAGCGCAGGCTCACGTGATCGAATTCGACCTCACCGCGGACGCTCGTCAGCGGGACGGGGTTGGGGGGATCGGAAGTGGTGATTGGTTCGTCGAGGATATCAAACACTCTTCTCAGCACAACCAGCACCCACTGGACGGTCGCGTTAAGCCCGGTCAGGACGACGACGGGACTGAAAAGATTGGCAACCGAACTGTGGAAATACAGAAGGTCTCCGACGGTTATCACGCGGTCGCGAACGTACAGCGCCCCCAGATACAGAATCAGTGATGTGCCGAACACGCTGATAAGACTTGCGAGGAATGTGAGGCCGTTGGAAAGCTTTGTCTGCCGCACCCCGAGCCGGACGAAATCTGCGGCAAGGTGTATGTAGCGCCTGTCTTCTCTCCTCTCAGCCGCGAATGCTTTTACCACGCGAATTGCGCTGATTTTCTCTTCAACGACGCCGTAAATCTCCGAGTTCTTCTCGCGGAGATGACGGTGGTTCTGGATAATGGCTTTGTGAAAAAAACGATAAACGATTGCCCAGGTAGGTACGATGATTATTGCGATGGCGGCCAGTTTCGCGTTGATAGAAAAAAGGATGACAACACCCACAAAGAACATCATGACATTGGTGACGATGCTTACGAAGGTGCTGGTGACATTCCCCTGGATGACCGACACATCATCCAGCACGCGCGCCATGATTTTCCCGGTGATTCTCTGGTCGAAATAGGTGATCTGCAGCTTCTGAAGCTTTTCGTAGAGCTGTTTTCGGAGAGTGAATACGATGCGTTGCGCCACGAGCACCGCGTTGTAATGAAATATCCAGCTGCACACGATGGCGAGCAGGTGCAGGCCGAGGTTCGCCGCAAGAACGATGAAAAGCAGTTTCATCTTTTCCGGCATTTCGGCAGCCGGAACGTGGATAATTGCAGAACCCTTCCACCGGTGAAGTTCCAGGATTCTGTCAACTATGAAGCGGGCGGTATAACCGAATGCGAATGGCGTGATGGAACTGACCGTGCTTATGAGAATCGCCAGCACCATCCGGCCCCAGTATGGACGGATGTACTCCTTTTCCAGACGCAAAAGGTCGGCAGTTCTCTTCGGCTGGTTTTTCGGATCGAAGCTGGCGCTTCGCCGCGAGGAGCGTTCGATAGGTTTGCGGCGCTTGACCGGAGGTTTGAACGGGTTCCAGTATTTTCGCATCGAAAAACTTTATTCGGCTTTTCTTACTACGTACACAGGGTTGCTGAATGCGCGCCGCCCGTCGGTAGACCGGCATTCACACCGAAAATATACCGGTTCCTGGCGGGTGGGCACAACGAACGAGACGCTCAGCACGGCCTTGCCAGCCACGTTCCACGATTCCAAGACCCTGCCGCCACCTACGAGAGACACCGAAGCCAGTCCTGCGCTGTCCGCGGCGAGAATCCTCACGACCAGCGGCGCATTGCGCTTTGAAAGCGGGACGAAGAGAGTTCCCCCCATTCCGACGGGGTCAGAACCATCACATTGAACCGAGATGTCGATTACGGGGGCGTCGGACACGAACACCCGTCCCATACGCAGGGCGTCAAGAATCGCTGCGCGCGTACACTCCCCGGCAATTACCCCGGTCCAGATGTCTCCAATCGCTTCCGCCAGATGCGCATCCGTATTGCCAAGCGCTGTGACACGCTTCCCGGCGCACAGGAGCCTATCCCAGAGCTCCACCGATTGCGCGTCGGTGACGTCCCAGCAGTCGAATATCTGGTTGGCACCGTTCACGATTTCCATGATGAAGGCGTCATCCAGCGTATCCAGCGCGGCGATCTGCTCATCGGTATAACGTGTGGTGGGAAACCAGCCGCACGGGTGGGGAATGAATGGGATGCCGCCACGCCGCTTGACGGCGGCGTAATCACGCGTCAGGTTCTTTGCCGGAACGAATTTTCTTGTCAGCCCGAGAATTCCGAGATGGTGGTGTTGTGTTCCGGGTTCCTGCCCCCACCACATCCGCTCAAATCTGAGGCAGTCGCGTTTCTGTGAAAGGCCGGAATGGTCAGTGACAAAGAGAAAATCCAAACCGGCCGCATCGCGGAAATGCGCGAGCTCAGCTACCGTTCCCGCCCCGTCCGAGTGGTTCGAGTGGGTGTGGAAATCACCACGAAAGCCGCGGAAATTCGCGAGTTCCCGGGTCTGGAGGAACCGTTCCCGCATGACTCCTTTCCAGAGGTCCATCACTCTGCGCGGGTAATCCACCCGTCTGACAGCGTACCGCCTGGCTCGTTCCTGTCGTTCCCGTACAGCTTCGGAGTTCGCCCGGGGCATATTGCCTTCCTTTCGGTCGGTGTTCGATTTCGTCGCTCGTTCTGTCCGGTTTTCAGTTGGTTCAGGTGCCTGAATCGAAACTCAGTTTGTCGCACACGCGCGCGAACGCGTCTTCCGGGGTATCGGAGAAATGGAAAAGCTCGAGATCGGACGGCGAGATGACTCTTTTCTCGGCAAGGATCGAAAAATTGATCACACTGTTCCAGAACTCCTTGCCATAAATCACGATAGGCATGCGTTTTTCAACACGCCCGGTTTGCGTTAACGTAAGAGATTCAAGCAACTCGTCGAGAGTTCCAAAGCCTCCGGGAAACACGATAATGACTTTGGCGCGGTAGACAAACCAGAATTTGCGCATGAAGAAGTAGTGGAAATCGAACGTAAGATCTTCCTGTGTGTACGGGTTGGCCACCTGTTCAAACGGCAACTGGATGTTGAGTGCGACGGTTCGCCCACCGGCCTCAGATGCTCCCCTGTTTGCGGCTTCCATGATACCGCCGCCTCCGCCGGAACAGACGTACAGGCGTTCTTCCTCCGGGAGAGTACGTGACCATTTCGTGATCATCGCGGCCAGCGCACGAGCGTCCTCATAATACCGCGACATTTCCAGGTCGACGCGGGCCGCCGCGATCTGCTCCTCCGCAGCGTTGCGCTTCTCCAGATCGGCAAGCTGATTCGCGGCCGTTTCTCTGTCGCGCAGCCTCGCGGAGCCAAAAAACACCGCGGTGTGCCAGATACGCAGCGCGTTCAGTCTTTGCTCCGGTTCAAGGTACTCGCTCAGTATCCTTATTCCGCGGCCTTCGGCACTGGAAAGGAATTCCGCTCGTTCGAATGCTCTTTTGGGGCGATGATGGTTCATCGTGCGATCCTTCGTGATTCGTTCGCTTCGCCGAAGACTTTCGGGTGCGGTCATGCAAGCCGAAGTTCCGCTCCCTGTTCCACGAGTAACGACTGGAGCTCGGTTATTTCAACGTCTCTCACTCTGCGAGATGACTTGGACGCAAGCGCAGCCGCGGCTCCGGCGGCCTGACCAATCGCCATGATCGGCGCCATTGCCCGGAAGGATTCGTAGGGCTCCTGTTCGGAGGAGATGCATCGCCCGGCAACAAGCAGACCATCGAGCTCACAAGGTACCAGGCAGCGGAACGGTATGTCGAATCCTTCATGCTCAAGAAAACGCCTGTACCCGTAGTAGCTTATTATTGGGCATGAACTGATGGCCACCACGTCGTCGAATCTGCGTCCCGAAATGGCGTCATCCGCGGTGAGGGAATATAATCCGCGCAGGAACCGGGTCTGCCTGATTCCAATCAGGGGCGGGGTTTCGGCAATGTAGGCTGCTTCCATTCCGCTATGTCTGGCTTTAAGCGTCTGAAAATGCTCCCACACTGCCAGTCGAGCTGAAATCTCCGAACGGGTGACCGCCTCTGCATCCGTCCCATCCTGCAAAAAGGATCCCGGCCCCCACACAGTCACGCCGTTGCGCGCCTTGCAGCCACCGATGTCGCTGGTCTCTGAGACCCCTCCGATGCGGTACATCAGTTGGTCAGTCAGGCGTCTGTTTTCTGATTGTTTTGTCTGCCAGATTTGTGCACCTGCCCGCGCCGCCACGTCGGCGTCACCGCTTGCATCAACCACCACCCGTGTGAAGATCGCCTGCCTTCCCGACTTGTTTTCTACTATCACTCCACGGACGGAGTTTCCTTCTTTGATCGCATCCACGAAAAATGTGTGAAAAAGCATACGAACGCCGGCTTCTACAGCTTTTCGCAGCGTAACGTATTTGAACGCCTCCGTGTCTATTGCGTACGAGTAGGACAGCGTTCCTTTCTCAATCGGGTATTCCTTCTGCGGGTACGGGCTTTTGCCCAACCCGCCGAGTTCGTGCAGATCACGGATGACCTCGGCTGGAATTCCTTTGACCGTCTGAATTGAATCCGGTTCGACCTGGTTCCGGAAACCGTTGATGTTGGCCATGAGCGACGCGGTAGCAGTGCCACCGAAGTAAGGGAATCGCTCGATGACAAGAGTCTGCGCACCGCACCTTGCACTCGCCACGGCTGCGGCGAAACCTGCACACCCACCGCCGATAACCACAACGTCAAAGGTGCCCATTACGGGGATCGCCCGCCCGAGTTCAATGTAAGTCTCCATGACGCAATCCCTCCGCGTTAGCGAGGTAAAAATCCTGTTACCCGTTGTCCTGTCCGGGCCATACACCGCGCCATGTCGAAACCATGCGCCCCATCCGAATCTTGACCATGGCGAAACCAGCCCAGAAGGGTCCTCCCCAGAAGCGGAACCATGGCATTATGCCGCGGGAAAAGGAGAAACCCGGAACGCGTCTCAGCGCAGCGAACACGCGCGAGACTTTTCTTGCGTCTGGTTCATGCACGAACCGGAGGGTCCACAGCGCAGCGAACCGACCGATGGCAGAAATCGCGAACAGAAGGAATATACTGAACTGCAGCGGCCAGCCGATTCCCTGCAGCCCCGTGGAGATGATTCCTGCAAGCGCAGGACTTACCGCGTGTACCCAGTTGGCGAAAGTCCGGAACGTCGCAAGGTAACTGGTTCCCTCATCCTTCGGCATGAGTCTCATCGCGAGACTCACCGTGGAAACGGCGTTCGCGGAGTTGAACACGTTGAAAAAGAACACGCATGTGGTCAGGAAATACAGGAGCGTGGTCGAGTAGGTCTCCGGCGTTGGCCAGAGGAGAAACCATGCGATGGGATACAACGCCTTGCCAAACACACCAATGCGCAGGACGGGAAGACTCCCGAACCGATCGACGAGGCGCCCCCACAAACGCACGCAGCAAAGGGAGAAAAACTGCGACGCGAAATTGAATGCGGCCACGGCGCTCACCGGCATCTGCAGCACCTGGATGAGGTACAGGTTGAAAAACGGAGCCGCAAACCCCACCGCGAAATTCCACGTCACGGAGTAGACCATAAGCGGCGAAAAGTTCGCGTCTTTGAATGGGGCGACGATGACGTGCCACCCGCCGTTCCCATTTCTGATTCGCAGCGGAGGCTCGGGCATCATGAGGAATGCTGCGACGCTGCCAACGGCCAGGAACGCGGCTATCCCGAAATACGCCTGGCACACGACCAGACCGCGCGCGGCGTCAATACCTTTCTGCCAGTCGAGGAAGCCAGCGGCGCAAATGGCGATCACACTTCCAATCAGCTGCACCACGAGCTGGCGTTCGCCGAGGAATCGTCCTCGTTCGTTCTCCGGAACAACCTCGGATATCCATGAGAGGCGGACAACTTCGATAACCTGTGCAACGCCGCTGATGATGACAAGACCGGCAAGCAGACCCCATGCGAGATATTGTGCGGCAATCCATACGGTCGCATACGGGAGCAATGCAATCGATAGCCGTCCAGCCCCCAGCAACGCGGTCGCCGCGCAGCCTACGCGCTTTCTGCTGCCCGCTGCTTTCAGAAGACGGTCCGCCACAAGTTGCAGCGCTGTTCCAAGCATGCCAGCGGTAGAGATGAGGCCAATCTGGAAGGTGTTCGCGCCCAGCGCAAGGGCGTATACAAGAAGGATCACGCCGCCGGAAATGTTTTCCTGGCCGGACGCGAAGATGCCTTCTGCGATGAGCCTTTGCTGCGCGACGGAACGGGAGTGTATGTCGAGAGATTCGGCAGTAGTCGTAGCGTGCATTCACCAGATCCGGAGAACCGTGTTCGCCTGAGAAAAAGGTACGCCGGGTCCGGTCCTGACCAAAACGCTCGGGCGTCAGGGGCTCCACTCCGCACATTCGAGTCCGAATGCGCTGGCGACCGCGGGATGAACCACCTTGCCTTCCACGATGTTAAGGCCGCTGCGGATGGCGCTGCTGCCGGCTGCGGCCGCCTCCCATCCCTCGTTCGCGATTTTGAGGGCGTACGGCAACGTTGCGTTCGTCAGGGCTATCGTCGAAGTCCTTGGCACGGTTCCGGGCATGTTCGTCACTGCGTAATGAACGATGTCGTCCACCACAAAAACTGGATCCTCGTGTGTCGTCGGGTGTGACGTCTCAAAACAGCCCCCCTGATCGATCGCCACATCCACGATAACGGAGCGGGGCTTCATGAGCGAAAGCATCTCCCTGGTGACAAGCTTCGGAGCCTTTGCGCCAGGAATGAGTACGCACCCTACCACGAGGTCAGCGATGGGAAGGAGTTTTCGAATGTTGTAGTGGTTCGACATTATCGTTCGAACGTTCGGCGGCATCACCTCATCAAGATGGCGCAACCGGCGGAGATTTGTATCCAGAATGAACACGTCGGCTCCCATCCCGGCTGCAATCACGGCCGCGTTGGAACCGACAACGCCACCGCCCAGGATGACAACGTTTGCCGGAGCGACGCCGGGCACGCCGCTCAACAGGACGCCGCTGCCGCCCATGCGGCGCTCGAGGTATTTCGCACCCTGTTGGATTGCCATCCGTCCCGCTATTTCACTCATCGGGATAAGAAGTGGGAGTTCGCCGTCCTCGGTTTGAACCGTTTCGTAGGCGATTGCCACTGCGCCGCTGCGAACCATCGCGTCGACGAGACGGCGGTCTGCGGCGAAATGGAAATAAGTAAACACCACCTGCCCCTGGCGGATGAGCCGTATTTCCTCCTGCTGCGGTTCTTTGACCTTCAGGATGAGGTCCGCGTGCCCGAATACCTCGGAAGCGTTTCCGACAACAGTAGCGCCGGCAGCCTCGTAATCGCTGTCAAGGTAGCCACTTTCCCTCCCCGCATGAGTTTCAACGTAAAGCTCATGTCCGGCTTCCACCATCTGGTGTACCCCGGAGGGAAGCAATGCCACCCGGCTTTCGTCGGGTTTGATTTCTTTCGGGACACCAATTCTCATGGCGTAACTCCTCCTGGCACAAACACATGTAAGTATCCGGTACGGCTTCCGGGTGCTTCTGAGTGCTCAATGCAGAGGCACTGGTGAATATATTACGGTACCTGTTCTCATGCATCAGTCTCTGAAGAAACGGTCCCCGGCGTGTAACCCGAACGTCTTTCTGGACTGGAGTTCTGATCTGAAGTCACGGAGTGAAAAAAATGCGCATTGTGTCGTTATTGCCCAGTGTTACGCGTGTCCTGTACGCGCTTGGCGCGGGGGATAATATAGTAGGGGTTACCTACGCGTGCCCCCAACCGGACGGGCAATCCAAAACAGTCGTGTCGCACGACATGTTCGCGACCTCGGGTTACACGAGCGAACAGATTGCTGCGTTCCTGAGGATGTTAGGCCATCAGGCTCAGGGCCTGTTCACCATTGACGAGGCCAAACTGGAGGAATGCGCACCGGACGTTGTCTTTCTTCAGGGGTCGTGCGACCTGTGTGTACCGGGTACCAGTTCTAACGAGGGGACGCTGGCCGGGATCTCCGGAAACACTCGGGCAATCATGATCCAGCCACACAGTCTCGGGGAGGTCATGGCGGATATTCGACGAATAGGCGAAGTCGCGAACAGGAAGCTGGAAGCCGAGACGTTTCTTTCGACATTGAAGCAGCGCATGATGAAAGTCATGCGCCTGGCGGCGGGCGCTGCACGGGGAAAACGAAAGAGGGTTCTTCTGCTGGAATGGGTTGACCCGCCCACCGCATGCGGGCTCTGGCTGCCGGAACTGGTGGACGCTGCCGGCGGGATTCCCCTGCTGGGGTCACCTCAGAAACCTGCGGTGCCCACGCCGTGGGAGCAGGTGCTGAACGCGAACCCGGAGGTGATCATCGTTTCTCCCGCCGGGTTCGGGCTGGAAGGAGCGACCAACGAAACCGAGTTGCTGCGCAAACGAGAAGGGTGGTCATCCCTCGCGGCCGTAGCTTCCGGGGACGTGTATGTGGTGGATGGCACACGGTTTTTCTTCCAGCCGGATGATCGTGTGATCGACAGCCTGGAGCTCATCGCGTCCATTCTTTACCCGGAAATTTTCGCCGAGGTACACCGGTCGGATGCGTTGCGGCTTGGTTAACCGGGGATGATGAGGACAACATGGCAAGGCTTTACACGCGATCCGGGGACCGGGGGAAAACCAGACTGGCGGATGGTTCCTCGGTGCCGAAAGACCATGTTCGTGTGGAGGCGTGTGGCGCGTTGGATGAACTGAATGCGCAGATCGGCGTTGCACGGAGCCTTCTTGAACACAACGACATGGGCCGCTTTCTTGCCGGGGTGCAGTCAACCATCATTGAATTGACCTCGGGAATCGCCAACCCGGTGGATTCGGGAGCGGGATTAACGGAGGGGAAGATTCGTGCACTGGAAGAGGAAACGGATAGAGCGGACGGTTGCTGTCCACCTCTGCGTTCCTTCGTACTTCCCGCCGGGTCTCCGGCCGCGTGTGCGCTCCAGGTCGCTCGAGCCGTGTGCAGGAGAGCGGAGCGCGCAATTGTGAGGCTCGGAACTGAAGCGGGACTTCCGAAAAACGCTCTTCCGTTCGTAAATCGTCTTTCTGATCTTCTTTTCGCCTATGCGCGGTGGGCAAACGTCCGTGCCGGCGCCGTCGAAGAACTGCCGCAAATCCCGGGCAAAGCGGCACACTGAGTGCTTCCTCAAGGGCCGTTTCGAAGTGCCCAATGGCTTGTGGACGACTCTGTCCTCGCCGTTGGACGACTGCGGTTGTACATTTACGTTAGCAAATCACCCATCCCGGGCGGCCTTTGCCGAGTTGCCCGCCGTTATGCCCCGAGGTGTTGCCGTGACGGAAGCGGAAAAACCTTTGAACTTCGAACAGGCCGTAAAGCGCCTCGAGGAAATCGTTCGCGCGCTTGACGACCAGACGCTGCCGCTTGACGCAGCGCTGGCTCTTTTCGAGGAGGGGATACTGGTTTCGCGCCAGTGTGCCGCACATCTCGAAGTGGCGAGAGCGCGAGTGGAAAAGCTCGTCGAACAGGCTCCGGGAGTGTTCAGTCTGGAAGCGTTCGACCAGGAGACGTCCGCCGGCGATACGGACGACGAGGATGAGGAGTAGAACACTGCAAAGATTTCTGGAGACCAGATGCCTGGCTTGTTGGAAACCATAGACTCACCTCTTGATCTCAGGCGGTTGCCGGAAGACCAGTTGCCTGAACTGGCACGCGAGATCCGCTCACTCATTCTGGACGTGATTTCGCGGAACAGCGGTCATTTCGCATCAAGCCTCGGTGTGGTGGAGCTCACCCTTGCACTGCACCGCGTGTTCAACACCCCCCGCGACAAAATCATCTGGGATGTGGGCCATCAGGCGTACGTGCACAAGATCATCACCGGACGGCGCGAGCAGTTCCACACTATCCGGAAAAAGGGAGGATTGAGCGGTTATCCACGGCGAGAGGAGAGCCCCTACGACGTGTTCGGGGTGGGCCATGCTTCCACGAGCATCAGCGCGGCACTCGGACTGGCTACCGGCAGGGACCTCCGGGGCGACGATTTCCATGTGGTGGCCGTCATTGGTGACGGATCAATGACGGGTGGAATGGCGTGGGAAGCGATCAACAACGCAGGCGCCTCCGGGCGGGACATGCTCATCGTGTTGAACGACAATCGCATGTCCATTTCGCCCAATGTCGGAGCGCTGGCGCGGTATTTCAACGAAATCATTACCCACGAGGCGTACAACAAGCTCAAGGCGGACATATGGGATTTCCTCGGAAAAATCCCAAATATGGGCGAAAAAGTCCGGGGCGGAATAAGCCAGCTGGAAAAGGCGGTGAAATCTCTTCTCGTGCCCGGGATTGTCTTCGAGAAGCTTGGGATTCGGTACTTCGGCCCTGTTAACGGACAGGATATCCACGCGTTAATCCAGATTCTGGAACAGATCAAGGACCTGAAAGGTCCGCGCCTGCTCCACGTGTACACGCAGAAGGGCAAGGGTGTTCCGTTCGCCGAAAATGATCCGTACAAGTGGCATGCCGGCGGCCAGTTTGATCCGAGAAACGGAGAGGCGCTCAAAAAAAGCTCCCCTGTGTCGTACACAGACGTGTTTGGCAAGACGTTGACGAAGCTGTGTGCTTCACATCCGAACGTTGTCGGGATCACTGCGGCGATGGCCTCCGGGTGCGGCCTCAAACATCTTGCTGACAAATACCCGTCTCGTTTTTTCGATGTCGGCATTGCAGAGCAACACGCAGTGACGTTCGCGGGTGGGCTCGCATTGGAGGGCACAAAGCCCGTTGTCGCCATCTACAGCACATTTCTGCAACGGGCTTATGATCAGATTGTGCACGACATCGCGCTGCAACGCCTTCCGGTGGCGTTCGTGCTTGATCGCGGCGGGCTGGTAGGGGATGACGGGGCCACGCACAACGGCGTTTTCGACTTGAGCTATTTACGTCACATCCCGAACATGGTGATAATGGCACCGAAAGACGAGCTGGAAATGCAGCGGATGGTGCTCACGCTCGTCGAATACAATGAGGGGCCCGTAGCCATGAGGTATCCCCGCGGTTGCGGCCCGGGTGCGGCCATAGTTGAGGACCCGGAGGCACTTGAACCGATTGAGATCGGGACGTGGGAGGTGCTCGCGGCAGGGACAGAAATGGTTGTGCTGGCAATAGGAAGCATGGTGTATCCCGCGCTCGAGGCGGCTCAAACCCTCAGGGAAGAGGGCATTTCGATCGAAATCGTCAACGCGCGATTTGCCAGACCTCTGGATGACAGGATGATGGAAGAACTCGTCCACAGGCACAAAGTCTGGGTGACCGTTGAAGAAAACGTATTAGCCGGCGGTTTCGGATCGGGAGTAATGGAGGCATTGGAACGCCGCGGAATGCTGTCATCGGTTCTGCTGAATCGGCTTGGCATTCACGACCGTTTTTCAGACCATGGGACGCGCGAAGAGGTGCTTCAGGACGAAGGCCTCGATGTGGCAAGCCTCTCAGATGCATTCCGCTTGATCAGGACGAAGGCGCTGGAGATGAAGGTGGGGTGATCTGTACCGGTTCGCGATTGAGGGGCAGGGGATGGCGATAGAATCCGTCGGAGTTGTTGCAAACGCGGATAAACCGAACACGCGGGACATCATCCGGCGGATTCTCCTATCCGGCGAGAGGCTCGGCTTTTCGGTAGTTATTGAGGCAGAGGTCGCCGATGCCCTCGGGTGCAGATCCCTTGGCGTGGCAAGCGAGGAACTGTCAAAACGCGCTGAGTTGATCGTTGCCTGTGGCGGAGACGGAACCATCCTTCGGGCGGCACGGATCACGATGGGCGCCCCGCGCCCCATACTGGGAGTGAATCTGGGGCGCCTTGGATTCCTTGCGGAAGCCTCCCCGGAGAAACTGGAACAAGCGCTTGAGGAAATTAACCGCGGCGATTTCGTCACCGAACCCCGAATGACTCTCACCGCAACGGTCGTGGGCACCGGCGAAACCGTCCATGCTCTGAACGACATCACTATCGCAAAAAGCAATCAATCCCGAATCATATCCCTGGAGATGCGCGAAGCGGGGAACTGGGTGAATACGTACATCGGCGACGGGTTGATTCTTGCGACGCCTACCGGGTCCACGGGGTACGCGCTTGCCGCAGGAGGTCCCATCGTCAAGCCTCTGGCGGAACTTATCGTCGCGGCGCCAATATGTCCCCACTCACTTACGGTGCGTCCGATCGTGTTTCCCGATGAGGCGGTTCTCGACATTCGCGTGGCAGGGGCTGCCGAAAGCGTGATATTGCTCACTGCCGACGGGCAGCCGACGGTACCCTTGCCTTCGGGGGAGGAAGTGCGCGTGAGGAGAGGGGCCAAAGACGTTCAACTTGTTCGGTTGGCCTCGTCGTCGTATTACGATACCCTGCGGCAGAAATTGCATTGGGGACTCGATAAGAACCTTCGGTAACTACGAGGCCAGAGCGGGCCGATGCTTGAAGAACTGTCGGTTCAGGATTTCGCACTGATCGAGCGTGTGTCCCTGACCTTCTCTCCCCGTTTCAATGTCATCACCGGCGAGACAGGCGCGGGCAAGTCCATCCTTGTGGGAGCGCTCGGCTCCCTGCTCGGAATGCGTACGGGCGCAGAAATGGTAAGGTTTGGGTGTGAAAAGGCAACCATCGAAGCACGGTTCCGGCTGAACAGGGAGAGCGCCGTCCGCGATCTGGTGCTCGATTTCGGGGGCGAGATCGAGGACGATACGGTGGTCATTCGTCGCCTGCTGGGAAGTGATGGGCGGACGCGCGTGTGGATAGGGGATGTTTCGGTTTCCCTCAAAACGCTGCGCGATGTGGCTTCGCGCCTCGTGGACTTTCATGGACAACATGATCACCAGCTTCTTCTTTCGCCGGCGGAACACTGCGCGATACTGGACTCATTCGCGGGAACGCAGCCGCTTGTGGCTTTGCTGCGGGAAAAGCTTTCAAAGTTGAAACAATTGCGTGAGCAACGGGCGACTCTCCTTGAACGGCAAACCCAGAGTGCTGCACTGAGGGATTCAGAGGAGTTTGAGCGCAGGGAACTTGACGAGATTAACCCCGTGCCAGATGAATTCGAATCCCTTACCGCCGAACAGCGCGTGCTCGAAAACGTGGAACGCCTCGGAACACTCCTTGCCAGCGTCTGTAACCTTTTGAGCGAGTCGGATGACTCCGTGACAAACCGGCTGGGGCAGGCGCGGAAGTGGGTTCAGGAGGTGTCCTCCATAGATGAGAGACTTGCGGAGGAAATCAGTGGCGATTACGAGGCGCTGGAAACTCTTGCGCAGGAAATCTCCGCTCGGTGCGCGGCACGGGTGGAGTCTCTGGAAGCTGACCCGGGGAGGCTCGATTACGTATCCAACCGGCTTGCTCAACTGAGACGCCTGATCAAACGATATGGAAGCGTTGAAAACGCGGTCGCACGAAGAAAGGAACTCGAGCTGAAAGTCGACGCCGATGCGGACACGGCAGAAGCGATCGATCGGCTCGGTGAGGAAATTCGTTGCGCACATGGCGAAATGGCAGATCTGGCCCTCGAGCTGTCTCGAAAGAGGGCGGGGGCAGCGCGTCGCCTGGCGGACGAAGTCAGCGCGTCACTTGCGTCGCTGGGAATGGAACGTGCGCGGTTTGAAGCGGGTATGGTTCCTCTCTCTGCAGATGGGGTGGATTGTCTCACCTCTGACGCGATCCAGTATGATGGACACGCCCGGAACGTGGGTGACTCCGGTGCCGAGGAAGTGGAATTTCTGATCGCACCGAATCCCGGGGAACCGCTCAAGCCGCTCGCTCGAATCGCTTCCGGAGGCGAGATTTCCCGCGTCATGCTGGCTATCAAGAGCGTTCTTGCTGAGCATGACCCGGTTTCCTCCATGGTGTTCGATGAGATCGACGCCGGGATATCTGGACGAATCGGCGATGCTGTCGGGGAAAGGATGCGGGTTCTTGCTGAACACCGGCAGATCATTGCGATCACGCACCTTCCGCAGATTGCTGCTCGCGCCGATCACCACATCGTGGTGGAAAAGGAAGAAGCTCGAGGACGAACGCTGACGCGCGCGCGTGCGGCGGAGGGAGAGGAGCGCGTGCTGGTGCTTGCGGAGTTGCTGGGCGGGGGGGAGGCTCGAAGTACTGCCATCGAACACGCGCGCGCGATTCTGAACGGGTCGGAAGATCCCGGGGCGACGCGGTAATGGCGGCGGAAATCGCTCAGCAGGGTTTGATCCCCCGACAGACACGCGACGGAATGAGGGCGCCCTGTACTCGTGTTTTGACGATCGCCAACGGTATCAGTCTGCTACGCGTCGCGTTGCTCCCGTGGGTGTTGTTCCTTATTTCGCGTCCTCCGGGTTCCCACACGGGAGAACTGATCGCGCTTGCCGTCGTGATTGCTTTGACGGACTTCTTCGATGGCTTCGTCGCGCGGCGCACCGGGCAGGTGTCACATTACGGACGCATCATAGACCCGGTTGCCGACAAAATCTGCCTGGTCCTCGCCTCGTGGTGGCTGACGGTGTACAGGGGGTTGCCGGCCTGGATACCCATTCTAGTGGTGGCGAGGGACGCAGTGATTCTCGGGGGAAGCTTCGTTTTGCTTCGGCGACACGACGTCGTGTTGCCGTCGAACCAGTTGGGCCGGGTCACGACCTTCGTGCTCACGATTACCCTGTTCGCTTATCTCATCGCATGGGAGGCGCCTCAACGGCTTTTTGTCTGGTTGAGCGGCGCGCTTGTAATGGCGACATTCGTGTCGTACGTCCGCATCGGGTGGATCATTTTCCGGCGCTTCGACACTTGACTGCCGCAAAGAGGTTCTTCCTTGGCCTACCGTCTGCCGGACTTTGAGCACAGGGCACGCTCCCGTCTGCGTGACCTCCTTGAGGAACTCGGCACGTGCACGGCGACCGAAGCCGCTCGAATAGTGTTCAACTCAACATCAATCCCTGCTTCGCTTGCCGAGTCGTTGCTGGAGGCGCTCACAAGATCCGATCAGCGCTTTGCACGAACTCCGGACGGGCAGTGGTTCCTCGCTCGAAAACCTGCTCGTAGCGCCCTGCGCGAGGAGACGTTCGTTGTGCTCGACGTGGAAACCACGGGAACCCAACCACCGGCTCACCGCATGACTGAACTCGGTGCTGTTCGTGTCAGGGACAGTCAGATCGTGAACGAGTTCTGCAGCCTGATCAATCCCGAACGGGAGATTCCGCTGGAAGTTACCCGGCTGACCGGGATATCAAACGCGATGGTCGCCGGCAAACCCACCGCGCTGCAACTGCTGCCTGAATTCGCCGAGTGGCTTGGAGACGACGTCATCGTGGCACACAATGCGCCGTTTGACCGAAGCTTCGTCGATGCGCAATGGCGCGAGGTGTTCGGGATGGCGACGGGAAATCGATGGCTGTGCACCGTCCGAATTGCCCGCTGGTTGTACCCGGAAATTCACAGCAGGAGCCTCGGCCCTTTGTGCCGCCATCTCGGCATCCCCATCGGACGGCAGCACCGCGCAGGAGATGACGCCCGGGCGACGGCGATGGTGCTTCTGCGAGAGATCGACGACCTTTCCGCCCGAGGAATAAATGACTTCGATGCTCTCGACTCGGTAGTGGCTCCCCTCAGTGCGCACCCCGCAAAAATACGTTCCCGCCGGCGGATGGTTCCGGTTGACCAGACCTGACGATTTCCGGCGACTCGTGTACGTTATCCGGACTGACCGCACTTCAACTGCGTCGCACGTGAGGCCATTTCGCTATGGTTCGCTCTGGTAGCGTTATTGGCGAAACAGTCTGCCTGGTTACCAGTCCAACGCCGGTCGCCCCCGAGTGTAAAAGGATTGACCTCGTGAAAATCTTCTTATGCCCGGTTGATGATACAGGCCGCGGCGGCCGCACCGAAGCCGTTGTCGATATTTACCACCGTCACTCCGGTCGCGCAGCTGTTGAGCATGCCCAGCAATGCCGCAAGTCCCCCGAAATGGGCTCCATAGCCGACTGAGGTCGGGACGGCGATCACCGGAACGCCCACCATACCGCCGACCACGCTTGCAAGGGCACCTTCCATTCCGGCGACCACGATGATTACGCTGGCGGCGAACAGCCGATCCTGCGCGCTGAGCAACCGGTGAATGCCCGCGACACCCACGTCCGCGAGCAGCGACACGGGGTGTCCCATCGCCTTCGCGGTTTCGATCGCCTCCTCCGCGACGGGCAGATCGCTGGTGCCGGCGCATACAACAAGAATCTCTCCCCGTGCGGTGGGGGGCTGATTCGACTGCCGAAGAGCTACCGTCCGGGCGGTGGGGTTGTATCGCGCCCGGGCAATCGCAGCGCACAATGCCTCCCCTTGGGCGGCGGTTACGCGAGTAGCCAGAAGATCTGCCCCGTGAGCCACAATCCGTTCCGCGATAGCCACAACCTGCTCGACAGTTTTTGATTCGCAGAAGATGACCTCCGGGAACCCCTTCCGCAACGCTCTGTGGTGGTCCAGTTGCGCGAATCCGAGGTCTTCGAATGGGAAAGCCCGGAGGGTTTCCATGGCTTTTTCGGTGCTCAAAGAACCGTCTCTCACTTGTTCAAGGACGTTTCGGATCCGGTCCGGTGTCATGTATCATACTCCATGGAAGTGATGGAAGGATTCTGCGTATCACACGTGTGACCCCACCGCGACTGCGCTACCTCCTCGTCGATCTGGGCGAGAAACTCCGAGTAATCGATTATTCGAGCCAGGACTTCGTTCGCGGAATCGCACCGGAACACCTCACGACGGAACGTCGCGGAATCTGGTGCCCCCCGTGTGTAGAAACCGAGGTGTTTGCGAAAACTTCTTACCGCGGTCAGTTCGGTACGCTGCCTGAGCAGGAGAGCGAGGTGCATGGCTGCAATCTGCACCCGCTGCGCCCATTTTACATTCGGTGGCGATTCACCCGCGAACGCGGCGTTGATTTGCGCGAAAAGCCAGGGAGCGCCCCGTGCGCCGCGGGCTACCATCACGAGGTCGCAGCCGGTCTGATTCAGCATCTGGGCCGCCGCCGCGGGAGAAAACACGTCTCCGTTCCCGATGACCGGGATGGTGACGGTTTCCTTCACGGCGCGGATGACACCCCAATCCGCCCTTCCGCTGTACCCCATCGCCTGGGTGCGGCCGTGCACGGCGATAGCTGCCGCGCCGTTGGCTTCCACGATTGTTGCGATTTCCCGTGCATTCACTGATTGCCAGCCTGAACGAATCTTCGCGGTAACAGGAACCCGCCGGGCCGCATCCACGGCGGCTCGAAAGATCCTGCCGAGGAGCTCCGGATTCTTGAGGAGCGCGGACCCCGCGTCCCTTTTCACCACCTTCCTCACCGGGCATCCGAAGTTCACATCAACTATGTCGACGCCCATGCTCTCAATTTTCTGTAGTGCGTCAAACACAACAGAGGGATCAGAGCCGAATAATTGAGCGGCCACCGGCCGTTCGTCTTCCGAGAACACCAGCATCTGTTCCGTGTGGCGATTATCGCGAACAATGCCATCGGAGCTCACGAATTCGGTATAAACCGCCGAAGCTCCCGCGCGGCGGCAAATCCAGCGAAAAGGCTGTTCGCACACCCCTGACATGGGAGCAAGCACTGCATGCCCGTAGATCGGAACAGAACCGATCCTGACGACTCTTGACGCCGCCGGGGGAACAACCGGCAGCGCCGCCAAGCCGCGGGCGATGGCGGATTCCAGCTGATGGTCAAGCGCTCCCGGATTCATCCCGTTGGATCCTGCTCAAGACGATGGTTTCCCGAAGCTCACAAACCCTCCAGAGGCATCACCTGCAGCTTCGTGCCAAACCATGCGAAACGGGAATCCGTTCCACAGAGACCGGTTCACCGGCATGTTCCGGACGATTACCCGCAGGCGCGGCGAGCAGATCGTAGTCGAACGCCTTGGTAATGCGCACCCGTGACCACTCGCCGGGCGCCGGAAGATGCGCACCGCGCACGCGTATCACACCGTCGACTTCCGGGGCCTCGGCATAACTGCGCGCGATGGCTGAACTGCCTGTCCGGCGTTCCGTGAGGATTTCATACTCCTTACCGACGCGAGCCTTGTTCCTTTTACGTGAAATCGCACGCTGTGCTTCCATGATTATCGCCTGCCGTTCGGCTGCCACGGATTGAGGCACGCGGTTTCGCATTCGGGCCGCTTCAGTTCCTTCTTCGGGTGAAAAGACAAAGCAACCCAACCTGTCGAACTTCGTCTCCTCTACAAAATCGAGGAGTTCCCTGAAACGTTTTTCCGTTTCGTACGGCAGGCCGACAATTACTGTGGTCCGCAGAACCATCTGCGGGATGTTCGCTCGAAATTGGCTGATGATCCGTTCAATTTGTGTACGACCGACGATGCGGTTCATCCGTTTCAGAATTACGTCGTTGATGTGCTGAATCGGCATGTCGAGATACGGCACCACTACTTCCGACTCCGCGAACGCGCGGACGAGTTCGTCCGTGATATGAGCGGGATGCGTGTAGAGCAGGCGCACCCATCGTATCCCCGGAACCCTGGATATACTTCTCAGAAGCAATGGAAGGGAAGGCTTTCCATCGAGATCGACACCCCAGAGGGTGGTATCCTGCGCCACCACATTCACTTCTCGAACACCACGCGCCGCCAGACGTTCCGTCTCTGCGACCAAATCTTCGAGGGGAACGCTGATGTGCTTGCCACGGATCGCCGGGATGGAGCAGAACGCACACCTGTGGTTGCATCCCTCAGAAATGCGCAAATATGCCCAGTGAGCCGGGCTCAAAAGAATCCGTTCGCCACACCATGGTTCCTCCGCACGATGGATGTCCAGCGAGGCGTCCAGCCGGTGAACCAGTTCATTCTCCTGAGACCAAGGAAGCACGATATCAGCTTCGGGTATGTCCTCGGCGAGTTCCTTCGCATACCGTTCCGCCAGACAACCCGTGATTGCCACTGTTTGAACGCCGTGAGTCTCTTTCAGCTTCAGGGATTCGAAGATCGTCCGGAGACTCTCGTCTTTCGCGGCCTGAATGAAACCGCAGGTGTTGATCACCACGGCTTCGGCCTTTTTTGGATTGTGGACGATCCTGTAACCGGCCGAGGCGAGCGCACCCAGCATTTGTTCTGCATCAACCTGCGCCTTTGCGCACCCGAGCGGTATCACTGCGACAGAACGACCGGTTAGGCGCTTCCGTGTTTCCGGGTTGTTCGTGTTGCGGGCGTGCTCCAAGTCAAAAAGGGTAGTTTTCAACGCCGATCCTCGTGACACTTCTCCGTTGGACTCAGCCGATTGTTTCGTAAAAGATACGCACGTTCCGCTGCGTAGGAACAGAAAAACCGATGTCCGCGACGCCGTAGGGCCACGGTGGTCGTCCTCCGTATATTCTGTATCCCGGTTTCCCTCGTTTGCGTGTGCTCGTCCTTCGTACCAGAAGCGAATTACACGATGCGCGATTTCGTTGTCACACCTTTCCGAAACGAAACCTCGGCACATCCTCGGTACCACCACGATCAGACCGGAGAACCGATGGAAGACTCCCCGAAAGACCATTGTGGTGTCATCGCAGTCTACAACCTGGACAAGAAGAGCAACCGCTCGGTCGCTCCCATAGTTTCAAGTTCGTTGCTGGACCTTCAACACCGCGGCCAACTCGGAGCCGGCATGACTTCATTCGACCCCGGGCGTACCCACCTGCTCAAGACGCACAAGGACACGGGCTCGGTCCACGAGGTGTTCCAGTTGGGGCACCCGCTTGAGGCCAAGCGTCTGCTGGAGGAATACCGCGGCTGCGCCGCGATCGGTCATGTTCGGTATGCAACAAGCGGCCGGGATCAAGCGGAGTATGCGCAACCCTTCGAGCGACAGCACAGCCGGCGCTGGAAGTGGTTCTCGCTCGCGTTCAATGGCAATCTCGCGAATTACAGTGATTTGCGGGACCATCTCACGAAAACGCGCGGCTACCACATGGTCTACAACGTTGACACCGAGGTTCTCGTCCATCACGTTGCGTACGCGTTGAGAGGTGAAAAGAAGCCCTGTCTCGTTACGGTATTCTCGGAACTGACGCGCGATCTCGATGGGGCGTACAATATCGTGTTTATTAATGCGGATGGAGACCTCGTTGCCGCACGAAGCCCGCTCGGAATAAGACCCCTCTGCTATGGCATCAAAGACGGGATGTTTGTTGCCGCGTCGGAAAGCGTTGCGCTTACGAACATGGGAATAGAGGATTTCGTGGATGTGGACCCGGGGGAGATGGTCTGGGTCGACGGGGAGACCCGGACGGTGCACGTGGACCGTTTCACGCAGCCTCGTTCCCACGCCCACTGTTTCTTTGAATGGGTGTATTTCGCGCATGTGACCTCGGTGCTGGAAAAACAGGCCGTGTACGACGTTCGCTGGCGGCTGGGCGCGTCTCTCGCATCACGCGAGAAACTCCCCATGGACGCAGACTGCGTGGTGGTCGCCGTTCCAGACACGGCGAAACCCATCGGTGACGCTTTCGGTTTCACGCTGGGAATCCCATCGCTCGAAGGAATTGTCCGAAACCGGTATGTTGGCCGCACGTTCATCGAGGGAGAAGACCGCGCCGGCAAAGTAAGACGCAAGTACACCCTGGTGACCAGCGTCCTGCGCGGCCGCAGGGTGTTTCTTACGGAAGACAGCCTCGTGCGCGCCACAACACTCCGCGGCCTGGTGGACCGGGCACGAACCCAGGGAGGGGCGAAGGAAGTGCACCTCCGGATCGGTTCGCCGCCGGTAATCGCGCCGTGCTTCTACGGCATTGACATGTCCACACTTGGCGAGTTGTACGCACCCAAGTTCCTGAAACCCGGTTACTCGGATGAGGAACTGGACAGAGTGTGCGACGAGATGGCGCGCCAGCTCGGGGCCGACTCGCTTCGCTACCTTCCCATCGGCGATCTCGCGGCGTGTGTTGGACTTCCCCATGATCACCTGTGTACCGGATGCGTCACCGGCAGGTATCCGACGAAGGCGGGGGAACGGATTTTCGCGAAGGAACAGGCTCGCCAGAGCAACATGCCGGCCGGTCGCAGTTATGAGGTGGCTGCTGTGGATCACGTTGCTGCGGACGAAGTCCGATGAATGCGGGCTTTGGTTGCGCGAATCGCCGGGCCGTACCCGCAGATCTGAACGGAGTATGACATATGGGCGTTGTTCGAATCGGAGTTCTCGGAGGGGGCGGTATCCTTGGGTCTCATGCGTCCGCATACGCGAAAATCAGAGATCGATGTGAGGTCGTGGCAGTCGCCGAGCCCGATGTGACAAGGCACGACCGCGTGAAGGCGCTCCTGGGCGCCAACGTCAGGCTTTACGCGGATTACCGTGACGTTATCGATCTGGCGGATGTCGACGCAGTTGACATCGTGCTCCCCCATTATCTGCATCTTCCCGCAACCCTGTGCGCGGCAGAGGCGCGCAAGGCCGTTCTCGTTGAGAAAGTGATGGCGAGGAACGTGCGCGAATGCGACCAGATGATCGACGCGTGCGAGAAAGCGGGCGTCTCGCTCACCGTATGCCACGACCGTCGCTATGACTCGAAATGGATTGCGTTGAAAGAGGTGGTGGATTCGGGAGTCCTGGGGGAGATTTTCTACTGGAAACTTGAACACAACCAGAACGTGGTATTTCCAGAAGGAAGCTGGGTCCGTTCACGGGAGGGGCTCGGGGGCGGCGCAATCATGAGCTGCCTGACGCACCAGATAGACTCCCTCCGTTGGTACGGTGGTGAGTTCGCCCGGGTTAGCTGCATGACGCGAGTGATTCCGGATAGAATGGAAGGCGAGACTGTTGGTGTCATCATCGGAAAAATGAGATCCGGTGCGCTTGCGCAACTTTCAATCAACTGGTTCACGCGATCGAATGGTGCACGCCCGAACGACCTGTGGTACGAGCTGGTGCACGTATGCGGGACGAAGGGCGAAGCGTACTTCATGTCGAGCCGCGGAACGTTCGTGATGCTTCATGACGCATCGGACGGCGCCGCAGTGTCCAGATACGGTCGGGAGGCCCTGGACGGGTTCGTTGAAGTTCCAAGTGGCAGTTGGACCGGACACGAACGGTGCATTGCGGAATGGGTGAAGAGCCTCCGCGGCGAACCTTCGCAGGTGATTACGAGCGGACGCGACGTGCGCGGCACGGTTGAGGTCGCAGAAGCCGCGTACAGGTCCGCGCAATGCGGCAGAGAAATCGAGCTCCCCATCGACCCTGTGTCTGGCGACTGACCAGCATGCAGAAGACGGGTAAGGCGTTGCTTCGGGATCGTGGAGCGAAACCATGCGCGTAGGTGTGGACACGTTCACCATTCGAGAGCTGAGACTCGATCCATTCGCGACCTTTGACTACCTGGTCAAAAATGGATTTGACGGAGCGCAGTTTGGAGAACTCCGAGGCCTGAGCCAGGAGCTTGACCCAGCCAGGTTGCGTGAGGTTCGCAGCGAGGCGGACCATCGGGGGCTCTATTGCCACGTCTCGGTGCCATGCTGCAACCCTCACATTATCGCCGGAAACCTGACTGAACACACCGTGGAATTGACAAAGCAGATCGAAGCCGCCGCGGAGGCAGGGTGGCACGAACTCCACTCCACGCTCGGAAACGGGATGGAACGGTACGAACACCCCGTTCGCTGGACACAACAACTCGCCGATTCGGCGGACTTCATCAGAGATCTGGGCCCGGTTCTTCGCCAGAATGGAAGCAGAATCAATCTGGAGACACACGGGGACGTGACTACGTTCGAGCTGGTGCGCCTGGTTGAAGACGTGGGGCCGGACATTGCGGGAATATGCCTCGACACGGCGAACGTCCTCTGTCACGCAGAAGACCCCGTGCTGGCGGCGCGCCGCGCCGCTCCCTATACACATCTCACCCACACCAAGGACGGAATCATCTATTTCTCCAGCCGCGGGTACGTGAGACAAGGGCGCCCGCCCGGACAAGGCTGCCTCGACTGGAATCAGATACTGCCGGCGTTGGCGGAGTTCTCACCTGAATTGCCCCTCTCAATCGAAGACCACAAATGGCTTTTCGAGTTCAACGTTTTTGAGAAACGCTGGCTGGCGCTGCATCCGGACCTCACTCTCGAGGAATTCGCACGGGTAATGCGACTCGCTCACCTTTGCGAGGAACGAATCGCCCGCGGAGAACTGGAGAACCCGGACCAATACGAGGCAATCCCGTATGCGGAACAGATGGAGGAACGACTCGCGTTCGGCAGGGATTTCCTGAACGGGCTGTTGCTCGCCAGAGGCCTCAAAACAAAGAAAGGCGCGGAACAGAGCTCCACGCCTTCCTCATGGTATGCACCCTGTTTCAACGGGGTTTCGGGAAGTAGTACGCCTCAATCATCGCGCAGATCGCGTGGTATGTCGGAAAATGATCCTCCTGGACGTACTTCGTGACGGTCCCCGGCGCCTTGATGGCGATGTCAGCCATGGCCGCGAGTTTTCCGCCACTTTCCCCGGTCATTCCGATGGTCGTCATACCCAGCGCTTTGGCGACTTGGACCGCGTACAGCACATTGGTTGCATTCCCACTTGTTGAGATTCCGAGAAGCACATCCCCCGGGCGTCCCATCGCGAACAGGTCCTGCGCATAGTGGATGTCGCGCAGTTTGTTGTCGTTTTGAATTGCCGTAGCGAGCGGATTGCTGTTGCCGAGCGCATAAGCTCTGAGGCCTTGCTCGAGATGAGCCGTCAGCGCGTCTGCGTCTGGAAGGCCGGCAAATTTCGCCTTCTGTTCGGAGGTGAGAGAACGGTCCCGTTCAAATGACTTGAGCAGCTCACCGGCAATGTGAACGGAATCAGCGAAACTCCCTCCGTTCCCACACAGGAAGAGCGTCCCGCCCCTGTCGTAACACCTTATGAGCGCGCATGTTACCCGACAAAGCGTCGGTGCGAGGTATCCAAGATGCGGACGCCGAACAACGAAGTCCTCCAGAACCGCCGCCACTTCGGGGCGGGTCGCCGCCACTCGTTCCGTCAACGCGAGGTCATCAGGATAGGGCGCAAGGGTGCTCGCGATCGCTCGTTTGTCTAATCCCATTCTCGCCTCTCAATCGGTCGGAAAACTGACTACCCCATACGTTTGCGGATTTCCTGATACAACGCGGGGATCGCCTTGAAGAAGTCGCCCTGGATGTAATGTCCCTTGCCCCCGAAAGCCTCGGGGATTCTTGTCACAACGCTCTTCACGTCTCTGAAGTAGTAGCTGTGTTTGTGCTCATCCTG
This sequence comes from Candidatus Latescibacterota bacterium, assembly GCA_022706085.1. GTDB lineage: Bacteria > Latescibacterota > MWCZ01 > MWCZ01 > MWCZ01 > MWCZ01. The sequence goes on from JAKJDF010000006.1 coordinate 199,557, forward strand.
CATGTGCTCGAGGTTGGCGGGACGAATGTCGAAATCGGCCGTTACCAGCCCCGTCGGGGGTTCGCCCACGTTCGCCGCCATGCTGACTGCCTTCAGGAAGACTTCCGGGCCCGTCACCGCAGAACCGACATTGAGATACACGCCGCCGCCTTTCCGGTGCATTTCCAAGACGTGGGCGGCGAAAACGCCAAAGTCCCGTCCGCTGCATCCCCCTTTGCACTCGCCGTCGAAATTGGGGTGCTGGTCGGTGATATCCGTCCCCATCGTTGCATGGATGGTCACCGGAACTCCCTTGAGATAGCCCTGCGCAAGATAACTCTCATGCTTCCACGGGAACTCCATCTTCAGTTCCTGCGCCGCTTCGCCGTTGATCACGCGGCCGAGCGTTTCCCCAAGTCCGAGTTTGCGGTCGTTGCCCCATTTCATCGCATCGTTGATGTAGAAGCCGGTTTCCGCCGCGAGACCGAACTCTCCCCGGGGCAATGCGTTCGGGACGACTTCCGAAGTTTCACCGATCAGCGCCAGCTCAAAATCATGGATCGCGCTCGCGAAATTGCCGCAGAGAAGGGTGCAGATGCCTCGCTGCATCAGGTCGATGATAAGGGGTGACATTCCCGCTTTCACAGGATGGGCACCCATGAGCCAGATCACCGGGTACCCCTTGTCGCGCGCCTTCACGATCGTGTCGGCGATGTTCCCGAGCTCCGGATGCGAGAATTCCGGTGTCATGGCCATCACGCGGTCGGGAAAATACAGGTCCTCTTGCCGAACCTTGTTCTTCCGGTTTCTGATCGGGTACGTCGAGATCTTTTCGTAGGGGAAATATGGGTACTTGCCGCGATATTCCATTTGGGGCCTCCTTTGAGACAAAAACTGCCAGACTATTCCAATCCAATGGGTCTAGGCACTACGACTTTGCGATTTGCGGTTATCTTGCCGATCGGCACCACACAAGGCCCGTGCCAGCCCTTTCAGCGTCAGATCAGGGTCAAACTCGGCTTCGGGGAACTCCGACTTCAGCCATTCCGCTTGTCCCCCGGTTAACCACAAGGCAGGGTTTCCTCCCACCTCTTCGCAGGTCCTTTGGACCAAACGGAGCGCCCCTCCCAGCCAGGAATGGTACACGCCAATCTGCACGCATTCCGGAGTACTCCGACCGATGACTCTGGAAGGTACGGAGGGGGAAACTGCGCGTATCTGATCGGTCCCTTGGGTCAAAGCCTCAAACATGAGCCGGAATCCCGGCATGATCGCCCCACCCAGATAGACGCCCTCCCCCGTGACGACGTTCGTGTGCAGAGCGGTGCCAGCTCCCACAAGGACGAGCGGGCCACCCTTCCGTGCATATGCTTCAGCACAGGCTGCCACTCGATCCACACCCGGCTCGCCATGCTCATAATCTATCTTGAGGCCGAAGCCGGACAGCGAAGTCATACTTGTGACGCGGGTACCGTTTCCGGCCAGAAGGGATGCTACCCGCGCTGCCGCCCAGCTCACTACCGCGCCGATCACTGCATGGCGTTGCCCGGCAAGTAGTTCTGCGACTCGGGGCGCGACTTGTGACAAATCGCCGACCGCGTCAATCTCGGTAAGCAAACCTGTCTCAAGCCTTTCCACCTGGAGCAGGTTCCTGCCCTCGAAGAGGCCGAACTTGACATCTGAGTTTCCGATGTCAACGGCAACAAAGCTGGACATGCACCACCTGTTAAGGAACTCAAGAACGGAGTTTCCGACAGATTGAAGGTACTTGGCGGCGGTGTGTGGAACCAAACGGTGGACATCCGATCGACAAGCGCGGGAGAGGCAGTGATCACTCAACGTATCGGATTTCGCACGGCCGACCTCGCAGCCGTGTGGTGATTTCGTAACTGATCGTTCCGCACCACCGGGCCCAGTCGTCAACCGTTATGGCCTGGCCGCTTTCGGAACCGATCAGGACCACGCGGTCGCCGAGATGGACCTCTCGCAGGTCGGTAACGTCGATAGTAGTCTGGTCCATACTGATTCGGCCCACCACAGGTGCTTTCCTGCCGTTCACGAGCACCCAGGAACGGTTTCCTGCGGCCCACGGGATTCCATCCCCGTACCCGGCGGGGATCGTCGCAATCAGAGTGCGGCGGTTGCACCGGAATGTTTCACCGTACCCGACATAATCGCGTTCTTCCCGCCAGTGCAGAGCAACCACGCTCGTTTCGAACCGAAGGACCGGTCGCAATCTGTCCGAGGTGTACGCGGTGCCGGGAGGAATGCCGTAAAGCATGATCCCGGGGCGTACCATGTCCGCGTGAGTCTCGGGTAACCCCATAATTGCGGCGCTGTTGGCCGCATGGCAGCACGGAACGGCTATTCCTCGGGTTTCCCAATCCCTGAGAAGCGCGTGGAATCGGCGCCATTGCTCAAGCGACCTTCGTTGATCGGAATCCGCGACCGGGAAATGTGTCATTACCCCGGCCCAGCGAATGTCCTGCGCCTGAGACAAGCGATCGGCCAGTTGGCTCGCCTCGTCGAAAGACGCACCAAACCGTGCCATGCCCGAATCAACCGCGAGGTGTACGGTCGGAACACGCCGAGTCGCGTCGGCCGCTCGAAGCACAGCTTCAAGCCGTTCGGCGCAGTCTATTGCGATCTCAACGTCCGCTCGTACCAGGTCATCGCTTGCTTCCAGCGATTCAGGTCCGATCAGCACAATGCGCCCGCCGATGCCGCTTTCGCGCAATTCCAACGCTTCATCGAGTCTTGCGACGCCCAGCGCGTCTGCGCCCGCTTCCAGCGCTGCGTTCGCGCACCGGAGCGCCCCGTGCCCGTACGCGTTCGCTTTGACACACGCAAGTATCAACCGGCGTCTGCCTACGAGTTCTCTGACGAAACGCACGTTTGCGCGAAATGCCTCAAGGTCTATGAT
>JAKJDF010000006.1:202558-205239 GCA_022706085.1 Candidatus Latescibacterota bacterium
GCTCTGGTGGCACTTGCCATTGGAACGATTCCCGTTGCGTCCTGTGGGCGGTGTGCTCTATTCGTTGCCAAACGCGTCCAGTGGGAGACGGGGGTTCGGGTTGAAATTGTACCCCGCTCGACGCCCACGCTCAAACCAGAATGCTCCGGCACAGGCGGTCATCGCCGCGTTGTCCGTGCAAAAGATCGGTGAGGGCCTCGTGACCTCAATGCCGATTCGTGCGCACGCGGCTTCCATCTCGCGACGAAGCGCCGAGTTCGACGCCACTCCGCCTCCAAGGACAACACGTCGGGCCCTCATTTTCCGCGCGGCCCGGAGCGTTGTCTGGACAAGAGCACCGACCGCTGCTTTCTGGAAGCTTGCCGCGAGGTCCGCTTTGCGTAATTCCAGTTCGTTCTCCGGCGTTTTCTCCACTGCCATCAGCACTGCGGTTTTCAGCCCGCTGAAACTGAACGCAAAAGGGTCCCCTTTGATGAAAGCCTTCGGGAACTTCACCCAGTCCGCGTTACCGTCACGGGCCAATCTGTCTATCAATGGCCCCCCGGGGTACCCGATGCCGAGGATTTTCGCAACCTTGTCAAACGCCTCTCCCACGGCGTCGTCCCGCGTTGTTCCGAGAACGCGATAGGTGCCCCATTTGGGTACCCAGATCAATTGCGTATGCCCGCCGGACACGACGAGAGCGAGAAAGGGAGGCGCGAGGTCAGGATGCTCGATACGGCTGGCGAACACGTGCGCTTCCATGTGATGGACGGGAACCAGCGGGAGTCTGCGGATGAAGGCAACACCCTTCGCAAAAGATACCCCGACAAGCAACGAACCGATCAGACCGGGCCCCGCCGTAACGGCAAGTGCCCGAATTTCGTCGAGCGTCACCCCGGCATCGGTGAGTGCCTGCCGGACCACCGGAACAATGCGCTCCGTGTGGGCCCGCGACGCCATCTCCGGAACCACGCCCCCGAACGGGATATGCTCCGCCTGCGAGGCAATTACATTGGAGCGCAGACCGGATTCCGTATCGAACACCGCTGCGGCTGTTTCGTCGCACGAACTCTCGATACCCAGGACGATCATCGGGCGGAATCCGATCGTTGGCCTGGTACGAGTCGGACGGTTTCCGGAGTAATCTGCTTCACACGAACGCCGGGCGGTACCGACACCCTCACCGGCAGGTCTACGCTGCCTGCCTGCGTGCTCTGCTGGTAGTCCACCTCTGCGGCAATCTGTTCCGCGGAGACATTTTCAAGAACGTGTTCACCACCGGTGAGGTCCACCGTCACGAGGGCGGGATTGGCGATCAGGTTCATTCTCTTCGGCAGGTTTGTTACAACTACCGGTATGTCGCTGAAGCGCCGTTCTGCAAGCGCTTGAACTGTAGCCCGTACGCGCACCGTCTCGGGACTTGCTACGAGGCCCATCTCGCGGGGCAACTCGAGCGTTACCAGTTCGCCGACGTCCGACGACACGTCGCTAAGAACCACGCTGTCCGTGACGACCGAACGGATTCCGCCGATGACGTTTCGCGGCCCCCCCAATCTGACTTTCGGCGGGTCTACGCGAACGTCACCGACGACCGTGTAGCCAGGCTTCACACCGATACCGACCCTCGGAATTACCTGAGCCTCACGCATCTCGAGAAAATCGAAATCCAGCAGTAACGACCGTGGCTCTTCGATGTTTGTAACGACAATCCCGTGGTTCGGGTCCAGCCCCTGCACGTCGTCGGTCGATATGTCCATCGTGAGTGATTCGGGGCGATTCACACGGGGTTTCAGGACGACGCGCGCGTGGCGCAAACCGACCAGAATCTGTTTCCCCGAGCCCGAGATCCGTACCTGCACCGTCCGCGGTACCTCGTTTGACACGACGAAACGCCCCGAGGGCTCTTTGATTTCCAGCGGCAGCGAAACAACTCGTTCGTACGTCTGGTCAGTTTTTACGTGCAGCCACAGGGTGAAACCAACTATGAACGAGGCGACTTTCAACGGCCAGTTGCGGCGAAGGATTTCGAGGAGACTCATAAGGGCGGAGCTTTCAGTTTCTGGCAGAACAGGGACAGAATTCCATCGCCAAGCGCCGATGTGACGGGGCCGACGATTTTGACAACATTATAGTTCCGGCGGCCTCGTGGGTCAACCTGAGTGACTTCTCCGGCGCTACAGTCTGAGTGTTTTATCGGGTCGCATTTCGTGTTCGATCAGTGCACCGGTTCTCGGGTCGATGAGCCGGCATACCCCGCCAAACGCGCTGAAGACGATGACCTCTTTGATGCCGCCTGTGTGCGTTTTCACCGCGGAAACCCGGAATCCGCCCTCTGAGGCGAAATTCTGCATCTCAACAGGCACATCCGGAGGTACTCCCGGGAAAATGTGCAGGTTCTGGTAGGAAAGGAGCAGGCTTTCCGGAACAATCGGGGCGTTTGGACCGAGAACGCCGAGCCGCGGCCGCACACACGTATCGAGGTAGAACCGATGTGGTTCCCATACGCGGATGTGACGCAGTGTGCGATAGGCCAGTGCTTTCGCCTCAGGGGGAGAATCGAGACCAACATCGTCCCCCCAGAACACAGGTGTATAGACCGGAGACATAGTATACGGGTGTATTGGGACATGGTATACGGTTCATGTTGCTACCCGATTGCGCAGATCGATTTGCGTGATGCGGTGATGGAGATAGAAGAC
>JAKJDF010000007.1 GCA_022706085.1 Candidatus Latescibacterota bacterium
TCCTCCGGAGCGTTGTCAATCTCATCATACCCCTTCGCCTGGGCCAGACCCCGCAACGACAACACCTGCGTGATCGCCGCCGTCAACGTCGTCTTACCATGATCCACGTGACCGATCGTTCCCACGTTCACGTGAGGCTTCGTGCGCTCAAATTTCGCCTTACCCATCGGTGCACCACCTCATTGCTGGTGTTGCCGCGCCACTACGGCAACCAGTTACCGGCCCTGCAGGAGTTTTCCGCTGGTGCCGAAATCAACCGGAGAAGCCCGGGATCGGACTCGAACCGACGACCCCGTCCTTACCAAGGACGTGCTCTACCGACTGAGCTACCCGGGCGCAGAAAGAAAAAACTGCACTCACTCCGCCCCGCACACAACAGAAATTGGAGCGGGAAACGGGATTCGAACCCGCGACATTCAGCTTGGAAGGCTGACGCTCTACCAACTGAGCTATTCCCGCTCGCGCTGCTGTCGTTGCGGCCGGAAATCTCGCATGGACCGCTCGATATATGAAAAAAATGGTGGGCGGTAAGGGATTCGAACCCCCTAAGCCATTAGGCAACAGATTTACAGTCTGCCCCGGCTCTCCAACTCCGGCGCCCGCCCACGTCCGTCACTGTTCTATGTATATTTCGGAAAGGAGCCGATGAAGGGATTCGAACCCCCGACCCGCGCATTACAAGTGCGCTGCTCTACCAACTGAGCTACATCGGCATACAAGAGACTCTTGAAGTTAACAGCGCCTGTTTCGTTTGTCAAGACCACCCCCTCCCCCCTGCATCCGCAAGTCCATACCTGCGCAACGGCATACCACTGAATCCCATTCACCTCCGGGAACAAAACCACTGCCGGCTCCGTATACCAGTCAAACCAGACACGCACTTGCACGCGTCCACACGCCGGCCTATATTGCTACGTGCACTTTTCCACCCTCACCACCGCACTTTGTTCGATTGGGGAGACGCGCCATGCGTACGAACAGGATGCCCGGGGTCGCTCTCATTGTGAATTGCCTTGCCATCGTCGCCGTCGCGGGGGTGGTCGGGTGCGCCGGATCAACAACCACTGCGTCGGGGTTGCGCCTGAAAAAATCCGCTCCCGCCACTTCCTGCAACACCGGGCGAGCTTCCGGTGCAGGAGAAGTCGACACGGTCGACGTGGAATGGCTCATGACGCCACTGCGCGTGCTGAGCTATGCTGACCCCGTGTATCCTGAATCTGCCCTGAACGCAAACCAGGGAGGAGAAGTCGAGGCACGCGTCCTCATCAACCCGGATGGCACAATCGGCAAAGTCGTAGACGTTACCGGGCCGGAAGTGTTTCGCACCCCGGCAATGGAGGCGATCCAGGGTGCAGAGCTTACCCCGCCGACATCGGTGTACGGACAACCCGTCGTCGTGTGCGGAACGCTGGTAGTCTCATTCCAGCCAGCCCACGGGGGATTATCCTGGCTCAATCTGCGCACTCGACAGTAAAAACGGTCGAAATTCCTTTCGGTCCGCTCCTCGAAGCTGTCTTCGAGCGGCGCCCCAACCGCTACCTCGCATGGGTGCGCCTCCGCGATGGCGCTTCTGCGGAAAGCGTACCCGTGCATGTCCCGGATCCCGGGCGTATGCGGGAACTTCTGTTTCCGGGACGCCGGGTGTGGGTTGCCCCGGCTTCAGAGCGGGCAACCCCTCGAACCACTCAATTCACTCTGGCTCTTGTGGAAAGCCCCGCCCCGTCAGGAGGCGCAGCTTCCCTCGTCAGCGTCAACACACTCATCCCGAACAGACTCGTGGCGCAGGCCCTTCGCGCGCGCAGTTTGCCTCAGTTCCACGATTACACGGACATCCGCGCCGAAGTGCCCCACGGGCATAGCCGATTCGATTTCGTACTCTCCGCAGGCGAAGCTCGGTGCGTGGTCGAGGTGAAATCCGTCAGCCTTGTGAACGGTCGGTGTGGGCTCTTTCCGGATGCAGTCTCCGCCCGCGCAACGAGGCACGTGCAGGAGCTTGCCGCGTTGCGCCAACGTGGGGCGAGGGCGGCAGTGCTCTTCGTCGCGCAACGGGACGATATTGACGAAATCCGCCCCGCAGAGGAGATCGACCCCGCGTTCGCTTCCGCGATGATAAACGCGAAGGGAGCGGGCGTCGACTTTTTCGGGTTCCGGTGCGAGGTTTCCCTCAACGGTATCCGCTTCGGCGCGCCGGTGCCGGTGAGGTGACACGGATCGCGAAAGACGCCATCTTTTTGGAAGGGATGGTGCCAGCGGGAACGAAAGAGCCAACGGCCTCCCCTGAGAGCGAAGTACCACTCTCAGCTCGTTTCTTGCGGCGTTTGGGCCGAACTTCCCCTGGCCCGGGCAAAGGGGGTGTCAGTGCAAGGCTACGATGCATCTGAATCGGTTCGTGTAGACCTGCACCTTCATTCCAGGTTCAGCGACGGGCTCCTGTCGCCGACTGAGCTCGCGGCTCGCCTTTCCGAAGCGGGCGTCCAGTACGCGTCCCTGACGGACCACGAGACGACCGGGGGGCTCGGCGAATTCCGCGCTGTAGCCTCGCGGCTCGGAATCGTGGCAATTCCCGGGGTCGAACTCACCACGCTGCACAACGGGGCCGAAGTACACCTCCTCGGGTACGGCTTCAACGTCGAATCCGAAGAACTCAACGAGGTCCTTGCACGTGCTCGCGTCACAAACAACCCTGATTCCTCGCAGTTCTCACCCAGCCAACGCCTGACCACCTCCGCGGCGATCGATCTCATTCACCGCGCAGGCGGGTGTGCCTTCATGGCGCATCCTCTCCAGACTGAACCAGACCCGGTTCGCTTACGTTCGCTCCTCGAACAGCTGCGCGTGAGCGGTCTGGACGGAGTTGAGGCGTATTACGGCGCGCTCCCCCCCGAAAAACGGGAGGCAGTCGCCCAACTCGCGCAAAGCGCCGGGGTGCTTGTCTGCGGCGGATCGGATGGCCACGGAAACGGCGCAGCGGGGATGGGAATTGATATGCCGCTTCTCCGCTGGAAGGAGTTTCGGAATGCTCTCATCGAAGGGGCGGCCCAGAAAGCGCACCGCGGACCGTCGCCCCAGCCCGCCCGGCCACCGGAAGAAAGATTCCACTGGCGAGCTTTCCTGTTCCATATCGCCATGCCGGCCTTCCTCGCCGTAACGCTGTTCGTAGTCGCCCTTTTCGCGTTCCTTTTGCCCTATTTCGAGCGGACCCTCATGGATCGCAAGCGTGAAAACATCCGCGAGCTTACTCAGACCGCCTGGAGCGTTCTAAACGAAGCCGCACGGGAGGTCTCCGCTGGCAACCTCACCCGGGAGAAGGCCCAGGCGCTCGCGGTCAAACGCGTCGAAGCGATGCGGTACGGGCCCGAACGGAAAGATTACTTCTGGCTTCAAGACCTCACGCCGCGGATCATCATGCACCCTTACCGCCGCGACCTCAACGGCCATGATGTATCGCAATTCAGGGATCCCAATGGCATCAGGATATTCGTCGAATTCGCTGATCTCGTGCGGAAGCAGGGAGAGGGTTATGTAAGCTACGTGTGGCAATGGAAAGACGACCCGGAGCGCCTGGAGCCCAAAGAGTCCTACATCCGACTTTTCGCCCCATGGGGATGGGTGATCGGGACGGGGATCTACGTGCACGACGTCCAGCGCGAGATCGCGGGTCTGCGGCAACGGCTGGTGAACGTCTCCCTCGGCGTGGCAGGTGCCGTCCTTCTTCTGCTTCTGTACATCGTCCGCCAGAGTGTCAAACTCGAACGCGCCCGCACCGATGCAGAGCGGCGCCTCCGCGAATCCACCGACCGGTACCGCGCGCTCACTTCCGCAGCAACGGAAGGAGCCCTGTTCGTTGTGGGGAGGCGCTGCGCGTACGCGAACCCCGTGATGTCGGAAATAACAGGGTACACGCAAACCCAGCTGGAACTGGTAGACGTCGACGATCTTTTCCCTGCGGTCGAGGCGAACATCGAATGGAGGAGGCGCCTCGACAACCCGGGAGGAGCTGACACCGATACCTCTGTCCCCGGAGTGCTCCAGCGACGCGACGGGACTCGATTGGCATGCTTTCTCAGCCTGCGGAGGGTCCCTGAGAGCCCGCGCGGTTACATGATTCTGGCACGCAATGTCACGTCCGCTTCTGAACCGCCAGAGGCCCGCGCGCTCCTCAATCGGCTCCTGCTCCTGCCCGAAGGTGTCGCTTCGGATCTCACGGCGGCAATCGAGCATGCAAACAGGCCCGCAGACGTCATTGACGCCTGCCTCAGGGCGCCAAAACTGGTGCGCTCATTGCTGGAAAACGGCGCGTCGCCAATGCTTATCACTCGCGTTCTCGCGGAACTCACCGACGAAGCAACTCGACGCCTCATCTTCCTCGCAAAAGAAGACATTGGACCCGCCCCATGCCCCTATTCATTCCTCGCACTTGGCAGCCAGGGGCGGCAGTCACAGACGCTGTACACCGACCAGGACAACGCTCTTGTGTACAACTTGGACGGTTCTGAAGACCCTGAAATGTCCAGAAAGTGGTTCCTCGAACTCGGGCAGCGCGTGTGCACAGACCTCGCCCGAGCTGGATTCAGGGATTGCCGGGGCGGCTCCATGGCCAGCAACCCACGTTGGTGCCAGCCTCTCCCCGTCTGGAAGCGCTACTTCGAGCAATGGATCCGCAACGCCGAACCCCGCGAAGTCATGGAATTCAGCATCTTCTTTGACTTCCGATCGGTCGACGGCGATGGCGAACTCTCCCGGGAACTCCGGCGACACGTAACCGGCGTGTTGAGGACAGCACCTCACTTCTTTGCTCAGGCAGCGCAGAATGCCCTTCAGTTCAAGCCGCCCCTGCGCTTGTTCGGATCCATCGTCGGTGGTCGCGACCGTGAACATAGCGGGCTCCTGGACCTCAAATCGGTGATGATGCCGATAGTGTCTTTTGCCCGGCTCTATGCCCTCCAACACGGAGCCGAGGAAACCAGCACGCTGGATCGTCTCAACGCCCTCACCCGCCTCGGCATTCTGCTCGAATCCAAACGGCAGGGCATCCTTGCCGCTTACGAAGCGCTCCTTCGCCTCCGGCTGCGGAACCAGTCCGACGCCATAGAACTGGGAAGACCACCCGACAACTGGCTCGACCCGAAAACACTGGGGCGTATCGAAGAGGCCGTGCTGCGCGAATGTTTCAACGAAATCGACCTGTTGCAGGAGAGGATTCGAAGGGATTTTCTGGCGGGATAAACCAAAAAGAAGCCCGCCACGGCAAGCACCATGGCGGGCTTTCGGAAGGGCCTGAACGGCTACTTGACTTCCTCATCCTTGTGGGCAAGGGCGAAGAACTCCTCCACCTCCGGCCCCCTGTCATCCGTCCGGTAGCTGACAATCAGCAGTACAATAAACGAAGCAGTCACGCCGAACACGCCCGGGCCTCCTGCGGTCGGTAACCCCAGGAACGTCCGAACTCCGCTCAGCAACAACACAATGAACAAAACCGAGACTACGAGCCCGGTTACCATACCTGCAATCGCGCCCTGACGAGTCAGCCCCTTCCACCACAGTGTCGTTACCATGGCAGGGAAAATCGCGCTGGCCGCTATACCAAAGGCCAGAGTAACCAGCCAAGCGACGTTCTCGCCCTTCACCGCGACCGCAAGCACCACTGAAATCACCGACATCACGAGAGTTGTGACCTTCGCGATGTTGACTTCCTGTCTCTCACTGGCGTTCGGGTTGATGTAGCTCTTATAGAAGTCATGACTTATCGTCGAAGCAACCGTGATCATCAGCCCGGCGGATGTACTGAGTATCGCGGCCACCGCACCCGCCGCCGAAACTGCCATCAACCATTGCCCGCCAACTTTCCCGCTTATCTGCAACACCGCCATGTTCTTCGCCAGCCCCTGTTTGCCGGCGGCAATCCACGTGACGAGTTGAGGATACACCTGAGGCATAAGGATGAACCCGAGCAGGATCGTGCAGAGGTAGAATATTCCCAAACCAACGATACACAGCGTAACGCTCTTTCGCGCCGCGCTCGCCGAACGGACGGTGTAAAACATGATGAGGATGTGCGGCAGCCCGGCTGTTCCGAACACCAGAGCCACTACGGTGCTGATCTGCGACACCAGGTCCGGAGTCTGAATCCCGATTGTCAGTGCGCTGGGCGCCGCGGGCAACATCTCGCGCGAGACACTCACCGCCGCGGCAGGGGATACTGCCGACTGAACCGCAGCAACCGCGGCGGCGTCTTTGCCGCAAATCCCCGGCGGTACAATGTTCGCCATCGCGCCCAACAGCGCATCCAGCGACCCGCTGTAGTACATGATGAAGCCGAACACCGTAATGAACGTCATGGCGAAAAAAAGGAACATCGCCTGGATAAGCTGATTGTAAATGGTCGCTTTCATCCCGCCGAAGATGATGTAAAGGCTCATCAACACGCCAAGGGCAGCAGTGACGGTGACGAAATCCCACCCCATCAGCATTTCAAACAGCAAACCGGCACCCAGCATCTGGGGGACAAGATAGAAGGTGGATATAACCACCGTCGTGATCATCACCACAAGCTTGATGCGCCGGTCGGGGAACCTCCGGTGAAGCGCATCCGCCACCGTGTAGCTGCCAACATTCCGGAGCGGCCCGGCGATAAGCATCAATACCGCCATGTAACCACCAAAAAAGCCGATCGAAAGCCATATCCGGTCAACACCGAAAATCGAGATGTCTCCCGCGCACCCGAGGAAGCTTGCGGCAGAGAGGTAGCTCCCCACCATGGCGATTCCGGTCTGAACCCACGGAACCTTTTTCCCGGCCACGTAGAAATCGGAAGTGGACTTCGTGTACTTCTGGGTCAACCACGTTACCACAATTGTCACGGCAACGAAAAAGACAATGAACGCCAAAACCAGCGGATAGCTCATCATGTCGTCATCTCCCCAGCCTGAAGTAGATTGCGATGAGCGCCCAGGAAACCGGGAATATCAGGAGCGACAACAACAGACCGAGCGGCATGCCAAACCACTGTATCGCCGCGAGCGTGCTGAACGTTGGCGTCTGGAGAACCGCCGTTCCCATGTAGAAAACGAAGAACACGCCAAAAATGGAAAAGCTGAGTATCGCTTTCCGCCGATACGGGCTGGTCGCGCCCCCGGGGGGCGGCGACGATTTCTCGTGTTCAGGACTCGACATGAAAACACTCCTTCTTCCAGTGGAGACAATCAAAGGCCGCGCGGAAAACGGAAGAAAGGAGTATATGACGCGTGGGGTACCGGGTCAAGCGCGCAGAACCCGGTTGCGCGTATGGAACTTGTTTCGCTCCGTAGCTCGTTGCCGCTGGGGTCGCCAGGCCTCTTCTCCCGCAAAAATGGCTCTTTCAGACAATCCACTGCGAAATTGTATCGGAGCCGATTACCTTGCGGTCACGCCGGAGTGTCCTCGAGAAAATCCTGAACTACGTCCGTCGGGTCTTCGTCGTCGGGTAACGGGCAGAGCGGCGCCGCGATGAAGGCACGTTCCACAGGGGTATACACGGCGTCAAACTCCTCATCTGTCACCGTTGTCTCGCCCGCTGCGCATTTGTTCCTCAACAACGCGAAATAAGCCGCGACCCGGGGTTTGTAATAATCGGCCACCAGTTCATCCAGGTCCATCCGGTAATAGTCTCGCAGCGGTACCGATTCCTGCCCTTCCACCGGATTGCACCACACATGGAGGAGCTTGACCGCTTTGACCGGGTCTGGATACTGGTCGCGCACCTGCGCAACCTGACGGCTGAGGCGGTACGCCGGCCAGCTCGCCAGCAGACGCGCCTGGTCCTCCAGCAGCCTGAGACAGATCGGCTCCAGACGCGCCAGTTCCCCGGCGTTCCCCGCCAGGAACGCATCCCGCGCGCCAATCAGCGCCTGATTGAACCGCTCCGCGATCCACTGGCGGGCAATATCCACAAGGTCCCGCCGCGCCATGTTGTTCTCACCCACCAGATTACCCGCGGCAAGGAGAAGCTCCGCCGCGCGACGAAGCTTCGGAATGAATTCTCCGCGCCGTTTCCACATGGGAATTACCCGCTCATCGTCCTCCGGCCACCCGGCCAGAAGCCTCAGGTCGGGGCGGAACCAGTAAAGGGGATCCATGATGATCTTTACGGTGCCGCTGTCTTCCCCGTACACGGTCTCTACAAGCTGCTGCCATACCGGAACAGTCGCCTCTACGTACCGTGCGCCGTAACGCAATCTGCAGTACCTGCTCACGAACTCATCGAGCTGGACCGTGCGCGGGTTCCACTGCAGAAGGGCCGCAAGTTCAAAATAGAACGAATTGTAGTCCGAATTCTCGGGCAGCACGTTGAACCCCACGCACCCGACCTCCTGAGGCTTCTCTCCCAGAGCGTGCGCGCGGCGGACAAGCTCCTTCACATTCCCCAGCAGATAGGTCTCCCCGCCAAAACAATGAAGCACGCTGAAAGCCCACGGATGACCGTAGAAAAACTCCGTGCGTTCGTACTTCGCCGCTTCTTCGGACCACGTATCCCACACAATCAGCGGGTAGGTGGCTGCGTCCAGATATTCGCGGACCTGTTCCACCGTCCAGTTGGCTTGCCAGGGGTTTCCGGGGTCATCCGCGCTCAGGTCAAAAGACCAGCTTGATGGCAGCCACGTGCCCTCCGGATCAGCCTCCGACAGCGCTTCACAAATCGCCTTCACGAACTGGATCCGCGCCTCCTGAACATTCTCGGCTCCCTCGAGAATTCGGCTCTCGGACGCAAACTCGGCGATGTACAGGTGGTCACTGCCGTACCGCTCGCGGTAATGCCGCACAAAGTCCACCATGAATCGTTTGTACAGTGGATCAGACGGATGAAGCTGCGTGTACGGCGCGTACTCGCTCCATTGCATCACAAGCTTCTTCGCATTCGGAAACGCCTCCCAGAAAACCCCGGGCATGGAGCCACCCGGAAGATGGCACGGCACCCGAATGCCAAGCCTGTGCGCGTATTCCAGAAGCCGTTCCGGAAGGGTGGGTTCCTGGGGCGGCACAGGCGGGGATACGTTAAAACCCCATTCCGCCAGAACCGCCTGCGTGATTTCGCCGGTGCCGCAAAACGGCCAGGTGATGTTCGCCCGGCGCTTTGCTTTCCAGTCCAGTTCGCGCTTCCACTCATCCCAGCCCCAGAACTTGGCCGAATAGGCGAGCAATCCGTCCTCTCTGTGCTCAAATACCGGCCGTTCCACAATGTGAAGCGATTCCGGCAGCACAATGGAATCGCTCCTCGGGATATACTCGCCATCCCGGAAGAAACCCACCCCGAGCACCTCTTCCAGCAGCCAGTATACTGCGTAAAGCGTCCCCCGGTCACTGCTTCCGCCAATAAAGCACACGTCGCGGTTGCCGCGCCGCGCGGTTCTGATTGCGAAACCATCCCAGCCCGGCGAGTCCTCGGACAGAGAGAGAACACCTTCATGCACCGCTTCGGCTACAACGGGATTGGTGCCTGCCCTCCCGATTACCAACGCGTTCATGCCGTCCGGAATACCCGAGACCGTCGGAAGGGTGGCTCCGGTGATCAGACGGAGGTAATGGACAAGCTCTTCCGCGGCGTGGCGTTCCAGCCACGTCGGCTGAGCACCCGACACCACCACGCTGCACGGCGCGCCCTTGTCAACCAGAACCATCGCGAGTCCTCCTGCGGCACCGCGTACGGTACACCGTCGCGCAGCGCCATATCTCAGGCGTTGCCGCCCGCCTGCTGAGAAAGCCACCATCCGGCAAGTTCACCGGGCCCGGTAAGCCATGCATCGGTGTCTGTGCCGTGATCGAGTAGGCGCAGGTAAAGATCGCCCCAGGCGCCATTCATGTTCTGCGGATGCCAGAGAACAGTCAGCACGCCGCTGCATTCTGCCACCGCGTCCAGAAGGCGCCGGATTACCGTCCACGCGTCCGCGGGGTCGAGCCGCATGTACAGCTGGAGCGTGGTATCCATCACCGCGAGGGGAACTTCCAGAATTGGAATGGAACGGTCTGCGTTACGGTCGAACGGAGTGTAGGGGTGACACATCCCGTTCCGAAAGCCCGCACAGTCCGCGTATCCAAACGTCGTATCGTAACGGAAACCTGCCTCCGCCAGCAACCGCCACGTCGCGGGAACATCGAACCGCAGATAATGCGCGCGGAACCCGGTCACCGGCGACCCGAGTTCCGCCTCCAGGCGGACTTTTTCCCGTCTCAGCGCCGCCGGGTCGCAGTATGCCTCGTGCCCACCGTGCAGCCCCACCTCCCATCCTCGTGCAACGAGACTCCGAAGCTGCGCGCCAACCTCTTGAACCCGGAAGTAGAAGTCTTTTTCACCTTCTTCCAGCGCAAGGCAGTAGAACGTGCTCCTCGCGCCGCGTTCTTCTTCGATGTCGGCGATGCGCTCCAGATTCCATTCCGGATCACCGCGCTTGAGCGATCGGGAAAGGAGCAGTTCTGCGGAACGCGCAGCGCCGCGCCTTGCACGGCTCAGAAGACCTGATCCACCGCCGCGGTACCGATTGAAATGGAGTACGTCAATGTCATGGGAGAGGCAGATTGCATAACGTCTGCGGGAGGGAAAAGCGGGAAATGCGCCTCGTTCAAAAAGAAAACGCGAGACGACGGGATCAAACGGCGCCCGTTGTTGCGACGCGAAGAATCGGAATCTTCCCAGACCATCCAGGAAGAGTGGTTCGTATTCCTCCCGGCGGGTGAACACATCCCACAGGTACCCGTTTGCTCGCAGAGCGGCAGATACAGCCTCATCCATCACTGCTCTCGGGCGCCGAAGGATTTACCTTTGCGACCCGCTCCCAGTATTCACGGGCCTGATCGAAACTGTCTTTCATGATCGTGGTTCTGCCGATCTCATCAATAAGAGCGCGGGCTTCCTTTGCACGTTCTTCCGGCACCACGCCAATTGCAAGTAACATCAACGCGTGGTGCACCAGGCCCGTCTCGAACAGCGCCCTGTTTGCGTCACCAACGGCGGCGGAGCCGCGCGTCGCGTCCAGATAGATCTCGTACAGGCGCGCCGTCGCCCCGGCCAGCGTGAACTCCGCCTTTGTCGCGTGGTACATGCGCCACCTCACCTTCCTGCTCTTCCGACGGGACCGTGTCGCCGGCCGGCATCGGTCGGGATTGCCGGGCAGTCCTCCATCGGACCCTTGTGTCGCGCGTTACTCCCACTCCATGGTGGCCGGCGGCTTGTGGGTGATGTCATAGAACACCGCATCCACCGCGGAAAGCGCCGCAAGCCGCGAAACCAGCCGCCGCAACGAAGGCTCCGGAAGAATCGCGAAACTCGCCGTCATCACGTCGGTGGATTCCAGCGGACGCAGCACCACCGATTCGCCCTCTTCACGCTCACCGAGAGGAATAAGGATGGTCGGAAACTGGAAAAAATCCCCCGCAAGCCCATCCTCAACAAGGACACTCATCGCGGCGTGGTCGGCCAACCGCAGCAGATCCAGCCGGGGCCGGTCCAGAAACCGCGCGCGCAACTTCAGCCGCGGCAACCAACGCGGGTACACCAGTAACATCACGCGGTTCACTTCGGGAACGGTGTTCGTGATGCGCGTGGAAAGGCGTTCCAGTTCCTCCCAGTTCACCGCGCCGCCGTCCGGGCGCCACAGCGCCACCGGGTGCCGGTACGTCCGCTCATCCCCTTGAACACCAACACTCCTGACCGGCAGGATTTCGCTCTCATACCCGAGGCTCCCCGCCAGCGCCCGAACCTTTTCCTTCGCCGACGCCGCAATCGGTTCCTCCACGCCGTCCGAACAGAGACACCGGACAGAAAGCCCCGGGCCCGGAAACGGGTGGCGCTCCACCAGCGCGTCGGGCAGACCGAGCTGCCGTCCTACCTGTCGCACTTCATCCTTGTACAACTGGTCCAGCGGCTCGATGATTTTGCCTTCCTCCAGCATCTGGCGAATGATCGCCACACGGTTATGGTGCGTCTTGATCACGGACGCGTGCCGGGTTCCCCCGGATTCAATAATGTCCGGATACAGCGTGCCCTGGCCCAGCATCCAGTGATCGGGGTCGAGGCCGATCCGCTCAAGCTCCTCCTGTTGCACGCTGATGAACGTGTCGCCTACGATCTGCCGCTTCTGCTGGGGATCTGTCACCCCCTTTACCGCCGCGAGGAATTTCTCGCTCGCGTCCACCACGTGCAGGTTGTGGAACCCTGCCCGTTCGAGGGATTCCTTGACCAGCTCCGATTCATTCAGCCGCATGAAGCCGTTATCAATATGGAGACCGATGACACGGTGCTCCCCCAGTGCCCTGCTCAACAGCACAAACGCCACGGACGAATCCACCCCGCCCGATACAAGCATGAACACGTTCCTGTCGCCGGCCTGCCTTCTGATGCGCTCCTCCGCCTGCGTGATGAACTGTTCCATCGTCCAGGCGCGCGAACACCCGCACAGAGTAAGGAAATTGTCCAGCATCTTCTGCCCGTGCGGTGAATGCGTCACCTCCGGATGAAACTGGAATCCGAACATGCGCCTCCCCACGTCACCCATCGCAGCGATGGGGCAATCCGCCGTTCCACCCAGAACCACAAACCCGTCAGGGACGCGGGTTACCGAATCTCCGTGGCTCATCCAGACGCGCTCCACGGGATCAAGACCCTCGAAAATCGCGTCGGGGTCAGCGATGTGAAGCTCCGCAATCCCGTACTCCTGGCGGTCGCCCCGCCGCACTTCCCCGCCAAGCTCCTTCGCCAGAAGCTGATGGCCGTAACAGAGGCCGAGCACCGGCAGTCCGGTGTGAAGCCAGCGGTTATCAAACGGGGGCTGGTCC
Source organism: Candidatus Latescibacterota bacterium (assembly GCA_022706085.1). Classification (GTDB taxonomy): domain Bacteria; phylum Latescibacterota; class MWCZ01; order MWCZ01; family MWCZ01; genus MWCZ01. The sequence continues at coordinate 12,805 of JAKJDF010000007.1, forward strand.
GGGCTGTGAACCGACGAGGGCCCTCCGGAAAGGATGAGACCGCGCACACCTTCAAGATTCGCCGGCGGCTCGGAAGGGAGCATTATTTCGGAAAACACGCGGAGCCGCCGCACCCGGTTGGCGATGAGGTGTGCGTACTGCCCGCCAAAATCGAGAACAACGATTCTCTCCTGCACAGGAACGTTCATCCGGTATCTCGTGTCTACGGGATTCACCCGCGGCAATCGTTCGCGGGCGGAAAAGGTGGGTTACAGACGCATAAAAAACGCCGCGTATGCCTACGTACGCTATAAAAAACCTCCCGAGCGGTCAACATCCCGCCCCGCGCGCCGCCAGGGCGATTTTGTCCTGAACGCGTCTGCACCGTTATTTGCATCAGAACGGACGTTTGAACTCCGGCAAAAAGGGGTGGTTTCGTGCGGATGGAGATGAAACTCTTCGCGGTTCTCACGGGCGCGTCAATTGCCCTCGCAGCGGGCGTTCTTGCGTGGTGGAGCGCGGCGATTCTGTCAATTCTGAGATGGGTTCCCCTCACGGACTCCGCGATCGCATGGGTGGCGTGTTCGGGCCTTGTGGCGGGGCTTTTTCTTGCAGGAGTGTGGTACCGGAGAAACGCAGGCAGAGTGTTCTCGATTCCGATGGGCCAACTTGCGGTTCTGTACGTCATCTGGTCGGTGTTTTCCTTTGCGTTTTTCATGGGTTTTCCTTTTGGTGCGTTTCTTCTCGGGTGCCTTGCGGCGGTCTACGTGGGGCGTCGCGCCGCGTACGAGCACCGTGACGCGGGGTGCGGAGTCCGAAGGCGGGTGCGTTTCATCGGCGTTGTACTGGGCGTGGAGTGCCTTGCTGCGGGCTTTTTCGGTGCGCTGGGGGATCCGCACACGTGGCGCTTCGTTCTTTCTCTTTTTGGCGCGCAGATGCTGGCTGAAAGTGCGATTCTGAGCCTTTTGACGGTTATCGGCATGTGTGCGGTTCTCGTCTTCGTGCAGGTTGTTGTGGCGGGATGGATCGCCGGACGGGCCAGCCGGTGGGGGGCGTGAGGGGGAGAGGTCGGGCTGGAGCTTGACAGGCCGGGTCGTGTTTTCGTATGCTAACTAACCAGTCGGTTTAACCGACTGATTGGTTGAGCTGCGACAGGAGAAACTCCCATGAACAGGGACTCAGATGCCCGCCAGCGGATACTCGATGCCGCAACCGAAGTGTTCGTCGACAAAGGGCTATCCGGAGCGCGCATGCAGGAGATCGCTGACCGGGCACAAATCAACAAGGCGATGCTGCATTACTACTTCACCAGCAAGGAAAAACTGTACGAAACCGTCGTATCTACCGCCGTTCAGGGGATCATGGAACGCATACAGGGCGTTCTGAAGGGCAAAGACGTGCCGACGGAGAAGCGCTTCCTGTTGCTGGTTGACACGTACCTCGATTCGCTTTCGAAAAGCCCACATCTGCCGCGACTGGTTGTGATGGACCTTCTCGCCGGCGGCGAGACCGTGATGAAAGCGTTTCAACAGGCTCAGGACAAAACCGGCTTCGTGGGGGCAAGGCCGGCGATTGCGCTGCTGCAAGCGGGAATACACGAGGGGGTGATCCACGAGCTTGACCCGAAACACACGCTGATTTCGACCATCGGGATGGTTGCGTTTTCCTTCCTCGCAGAGCCACTTCTGAGTTCCGTACTTCAGATTGAAGACCGAAAGGCCGGTCAGTTCTTTGCGGACCGGAGGCGAAACGTCATGGAGATCCTGCAACACGGCGTGCTGAAGGAGCAGGTTTCGACACGGGTGTCCACGATTCCAAGGGAAGACAAATGGGAAAAATGGCTTGGGTAGCTCCGGTGCTGGCGATCGGCCTGGGCGCGTGCTCGCGGGGTGCGTCTGACGGGGACATCACGGCGAGCGGAGTTATTGAGTGCACGGAGATCAACATCGCCACGAAAGTTCCGGGCATCCTTCGGGAGGTTCTGCCGCTGGAAGGGGACCTGCTGGATTCGGGGCAGGTTGTGGCGGTGATTGATCACTCGGACCTGGACTGGCAGAAATCGCAGGCGGAGGCACAACTCCGTATGGCGCGGGCGAACTTGCAGCTTGCGCTGAACGGTCCGCAACGGGAGGACATCGCGCAGGCCGAGGCCGCGGAGCAACAGGCTTCGGTTGCGCTGGAGGCGGCGAGGCTCGACCTGGAACGGGTGAGCCAGCTTGCCGCGGCGGGAACGGCACCCCAGAAACAGCTGGATGACGCACGGACGCGCGTTCGATCGGCCGAAGCGGCGCAGGCGATGGCCCGGGCGACACTGGCGAAACTTCGGGCGGGAACGCGTTTTGAGCAGATCGCGGCGGCGCGGGCGCAGGTGGAGCAGGCGGAAGCGGCATTGAGTGCCGTATCTCAACGGATTGCTGACTGCATGGTGAGGTCGCCGGGAAAGGGGTATGTGACGCAGCGGATCGCGGAGCCGGGGGAGATGGTTCCCTCGGGCGGGACCATTGTGACGCTGTCGGAACTGGACCCGGTCTGGCTGAAGGTGTATCTGACGGAAGTTGAGCTGGCAAAGGTGCGGCTGGGCGGCACCGCGGAGGTGACGCTGGACGGCGAGCCTGATCACCCGCGCCGCGGTACCGTATCGTGGATATCCCCGAAGGCGGAGTTCACTCCGAAGAACGTGCAGACGAAGGAAGACCGGGTGAAGCTTGTGTTCGCCGTGAAGATTTCGCTTCAGAATCCGGACGGGTTCTTCAAACCGGGACTGCCGGCGGACGCGGTATTCAGAGCCGGCGACGGCACCGGTGAGCCGCAATGACGGAAGATGTTGAGCGGGCCGAAGGAACCACGCCCGTACCGGCGCTTGAAACCCGCGAACTGACGCGATTTTTCGGCACCACGCACGCGGTGAACGGCGTGAGTTTTTCCGTTGGTCGGGGCGAGATGCTTGCGCTGGTGGGCCCTGACGGAGCCGGCAAGACGACGACGATCCGGATGCTGACGGGTGTTCTGAGACCGACCTCGGGAACGGCGACGGTTCTGGGGCATGATCTCGTTCGCGAACGGGACGCAGTGAAGCGGAGTATCGGGTATCTCTCTCAGGTGTTCAGTCTTTACGGGGATCTGACGGTTGACGAAAACATCGAGTTTTTCGCGCAGATTCACGGGGTTCGGCGATTTCAGAAGCGGCGGGAGGAGCTTCTCGCGTTTACGCGGCTGGCGCCGTTCAGGCGGCGTCTTGCGGGAAATCTTTCCGGCGGAATGAAACAGAAACTGGCGCTGGCGTGCACGCTGATTCATGCGCCAGCCCTGATTTTTCTCGATGAGCCGACGACGGGGGTGGATCCGGTTTCCCGGAGGGATTTCTGGATCATTCTCTCGGACCTTCTGCGGGAGGGGATCACGATTGTGCTGGCGACGCCGTATCTGGACGAGGCGGAACGGTGCCATACGGTGGCGCTGATGCACGAGGGCAGGATTATCAGAAGGGACACGCCGACGGCGATTGTGGAGGCGTTTGGCAAGCGGTTGCTGGAGGTTGTATGCGAGGACGCCCGGGCGGCGTACCGCGCGATAAAACAGGCGCCGGAATGGGAGGAAGCGCAGATGTTCGGTTCACGCATCCATGTTCCGGTGGAGGATGTGGCTGCGGGTACGCAACGGCTTCAGCAGGCGCTGGAAGATATGCATTTCCACGTGGCGTCCATCCGTGAAATTCCCCCGTCGCTTGAGGACGCATTCATATCGGAGATACGGCATTCGGAAGGGCTGGTTGTTGGCTCCGAAGGAGGCACCGCGGCATGAGAAGGACAGGGTGGTACGGCGCAAACCTCGCGGTTATCGGGAGCGGGTTGTTGTTCTGGAGTTCGGGTTCTGCTCAACCGGGGACGGCGGGAAACGGGCTCAGCCTGACGGTTGCGCGGGCGCGTGAGCTTGCGATGACCCAGAACGCCGGCATCAGAGCGTCCGCCCAATCGGTTGTTTCGGCAACGGCGCAGAGGAACGAGGCGCGGGCCGCGCGGTTGCCGGGTGTGTTGTTCAGCGCGCGGTACGCGCGGCTCAGCGATGTGCCGGACCCGGTGATCACGACGCCTTCCATGACGATCCCGACGGGTCCGGGAACCAGCATCACCACGCCTTCGACGCAGGTTTCTCTCGGGCCTTCCATTTTGAACTCGTACAACCTGACGGCGACGGCGCAGGTGCCGCTGTTCACTGGTTTTCGTCTGGAGAACCGGGAGAAGGCGGCTGAATATGCGGCGAGGGCAGCCGGAGAGGAATATGCGGCGAGCCAGCGTGAGGTGGGGAACCGGGTGGAGCAGGTGTACTGGCGGTTGTATTCGGCGCGGGCGGCGGAGCGGGTGATTTCGGAATCGGTGAAGCTTGCGGAGGCCCATCTTGAGGATGTGCGCCGTTTGCACGCAGCCGGGATGGCGACGGCGGACGACATACTGGCGGTTGAAGTGCGTCTGTCGGAGGCGAGACTCCGGCAGATACAGGCGGAGAATGCGTCCGAGCTGGTGCGAGCCACGCTGTGTAATCTGCTTTCGGTTCCGGTGAGCACGGAAATTGCGCTGGTTGACTCGCCGTCGGTGGTTGTACCGTCTGTTCCGGACCAGGACGCTCTGGTATCGGCGGCGCTTGCGAATCGGCCCGAGCTTCGTGCTCTGGCGTTCCGGAAACAGGCGATGGAGCGCGGGACCGCCGCTGTTGAGGGGGGAAAACTCCCTTCCGTGATGTTTCAGACGAATTACGAAGTTTCAAACCCCAATCAGCGCTACTTTCCGACCCGGGATGCCTGGCACGCCACGTGGAGTGCCGGGATGGGCGTGACGTGGACGGCCTGGGACTGGGGGATAGTGGGGCAACAGGCGGCGCGGGCGCGCGCCGAAGAGCGGCAGGTGGACGAACGATTGAACCAGTTGCGGGACGCCATCACGTTACAGGTGGTGCAGGCGCGTCTTGCGGCCATTGAGTCGAACCGCCGGGTGGCAGTTGCCGAGGAAGGGGTGCGAAGCGCGGAGGCATATCACCGGAGCATGCGGGCACGGTATTCCGCCGGGACGGCGACGAACACAGAGGTACTGGATGCGCAGATTCTGCTGGAACGGGCGCGGCTTGATCTGGTACAGGCACGGACGGACCAGAGGACGGCGGCGGCCAACCTCGCGTACGTGGTCGGCGACGAGCGGACACAGGACTGAACGCGGGAGCCAGGATGGCTGAAGGGTCCGCGCCGATCATTGAAACGCGCGATCTCACGCGGAAATTCGGGCAATTTGTTGCGGTTGACCGGGTGACGCTGCGCGTGAACAGGGGCGAGATATTCGGATTTCTGGGTCCGAACGGGGCGGGAAAGTCCACGACGATCCGGATGCTCTGCGGGATTCTTGCGCCCACTTCGGGGACGGCGCTGGTGGGCGGGTTCGACGTTGCGCGCGAGCCTGACCGGGTGAAGGAGCACATCGGCTACATGTCGCAGCGGTTTTCGCTCTACCCTGACCTGACGGTCGCGGAGAACATCCGTTTTTATGGAGGGATTTACGGGCTTTCCTCGCAGCAGTTGCGGGAGCGGGGGGCGTGGGCGGTGGAAATGGCCGGTCTGAGGGGCCGGGAGGACCACCTGACGCGAGAGCTTGCAGGGGGGTGGAAGCAGCGTCTTGCGCTGGGATGCGCGATACTGCACGAGCCGCCGATTCTGTTTCTGGACGAGCCGACGTCGGGGGTGGACCCGATTTCCCGCCGCCGGTTCTGGGACCTGATTTACGAGCTTGCGGGGCACGGAACGACGGTGTTCGTGACGACCCACTTTCTTGATGAAGCGGAACATTGCGACCGTCTGGTGCTGATTTACCGCGGCCGCGTTATCGCGCTGGGAACGCCGGATGAACTGAGACACACGGCGATCCGGGGAACGATTCTTTCCGTGCGGTGCAGGGATGCGAACAACGCGGTGGAGCTTCTGCGGGAGGTGGACGGCGTGCGGCGGGTGGCATTGTTCGGGGCTTCGGTGCACGTGATTACTGACACGCCGAAGGAAACCTCGGCGGCGATCATTTCGCGGCTGGGTGAGGCGGGAAGCGGGATTGACGGGATTTCGGAGGTGCCGCCCTCGCTGGAGGATGTGTTTATCGCGCTTATCGAGCAGGCGGACGCGGAAGCTCCGGCGGCGGAGGTGCGCGGAAGATGAACCGGGCGCGGCTGTGGCGGCTTTACGGCGTTATCGTGAAGGAATTCCGTCAGATGCGGCGGGACATGATCAGTCTTTCGGTGCTGCTTCTGGTTCCCGCACTTCTTCTGGCGCTGTACGGGTATGCCCTGACGTTTGACGTGAAGCACATACGCGTGGTTGTTCTGAACCACGACAAGGGCGCATTCAGCAGGCAATTCACGGAGGGGCTTTTCCAGTCGGAGTACTTCGATTTCGCCGGGACGATTGACCGGGAGGCAGAAGCCACCCGTTGGCTGGACAGGGGCGACGCACTGGCGGTGCTGGTTTTTCCGCCGGATTTCGGGAAGGCGCTGCGGGACGGGCGAACCGCGACTGCTCAGGTGCTGATTGACGGTTCGAACGCGAACACCGCAAGCATTGCGCTCGCGTATTTCACGGCCAAAGCGCGGGAATTTTCTGCCGCGCAGTTGCAGGAGTTCACCCTTGCGAGGGGGATTACGCAACCGGCGGTGCCGGTGGTGATCGAGCCACGCGTGTGGTACAACGCGGAACTGAAGAGCTCGCAGCTGCTGGTGCCCGGATTGATTGGCTACCTCCTGATGCTTGCGGGGACGGTGGCGACTTCCCTTTCGGTGGTTCGAGAGAAGGAAAGGGGGACGATAGAGCAGGTGGTGGTAAGTCCTCTCGGATCGGGGGAGTTCATTCTGGGGAAGACGATTCCCTATCTCGCCGTATCGCTTCTGACAAGCGGTCTCGTCGTCGCCGCGGGGATGGTGCTGTTCGAGATGCCGTTGCGGGGGAGCATCGCGTGGCTGTTCGTGACGACGTTCGTGTTTTTGCTGGGCGCGCTGGGTCTGGGGCTCTGGGTTTCGACGCTTGTGGACACGCAACAGCTTGCGTTGCAGATCAGCCTGATCATCACGCTCCTTCCGGCGTTGTTGCTTTCCGGAATGGTGTTTCCGATCGCGAGCATGCCCCGGGCGCTTCAGTGGGCTTCGGCGATTGTGCCGCCGCGGCATTTTCTGGTGATCATGCGAAGTATCCTGCTCAAGGGAACGGGGCCGCAGGCGTGGCTTGCCGAACTGGGGTATCTGATTGCGTTCGCCGTGTTCATTCTGGGAATCGCGGTGGTTCGCACCCGGCACCGGAGCGAGGCATGAGACGCATCCTGGAAATCGTCCGGAAGGAATTTGCGCAACTGAGGCGGGACCGGCGGCTGCTGGGGATCCTCCTTGTGGCGCCGGTATTCCAGCTTTTCATCCTCGGGTACGCTGCGACGACGGATCTGCGGGAGGTTCCGGTTGCGGTGTGCGACATGGACAGGTCGGCCTCCAGCAGGAGCCTTCTGGAGGCGGTGAGCGCCAGCGGGGATTTCCGCCTGCGGTATTTCGTGGACGCGCCGCAGGAACTGGATGCGTATCTCGATCGCAACAGGGCGGATCTCGCGCTTGTCATCCCGCGGGACTACGGACGAAGGGTTATCCGGGGAGAGGCCGCGACGGTGCAGGTGCTGGTGGATGGAACGCGGACGAACGCGGGGCTTGCGCTGAGCCAGCTTTCGGGTGCGGTCGGCCAGCACGCGCAGTTCATACTGCTTGACCGCCTGACGAAGCGCGGCATTTCCGGCGAGCGCCCGGAGGTTCAACTGGCTACCCGGGTCTGGTACAATCCGGAGTTGAAGAGCCGGAATTTCATGCTCCCGGGGGTGCTGGCGCTTGTACTTCTGATTATTGCGACGGCGGCGACATCCATGGCGATAGTTCGGGAGAAGGAGAACGGGACGATTGAACAGATCATCGTGACGCCTATCCGTTCGCTGGAGTTGATCGCGGGGAAATTGATCCCGTTCGCAATTGTCGGCATGGTGGAGGTTCTGCTGGTGCTGTCGGTAGCGACGCTGTGGTTCCGGGTGCCGTTAAAGGGGAGCGGGGTGCTTCTGCTGGCGCTGACGTTCCTTTTCGTCATCACGACTCAGGGGATGGGGCTGTTCGTATCCACCGTATCGCGGACGCAGCAACAGGCGATGATGATCATCATCTTTTTCATCGCGCTGCCGATGATTCTGCTCTCCGGCTTCGTGTTTCCGATTGAGAACATGCCGAAGCCGATCCAGCCGATCACGTATCTGATGCCGCTGCGGTATTTCCTCGTCATTGTGCGGGGGATATTCCTGAAGGGTGTGGGGATGGAGGTGCTGTGGCCGCGGGTGGTGGCGCTGGCCGTGTTCGCGTTCGGGATACTGGGGCTTGCGGTGGCACGATTCCAGAAGCGGGTGGGGTAGGACGAACGGTGGGTGGTCGGCGAGTTGGGGCCGCGGAGGTGGTGGAACATGAACGAATCTTCATTGTCGGTATAGCGCCTCTTCATTGTTCCTTCTTACTTTTTCCTCTCGTGATTGAGCGACCGGACTGAAGCCTTTCCGGAGGCGGGGATGACCTTTGGAGCGCGCATGCTGGTTGCCGTTGTGGCGGTGTTTGCGGCGTGCGGGGTTCCGCACGCGGAACCGAACGCGGATTCCAGCCGTACTCGTCCGTGCAGCGCGCGGACCGCGTTTGCGCTCGGTTTGGTGGTGCCGGGGGGAGGGCAGTTCTACCTCGGCGACCGGGCGGGGGGGATTCAGGCCGTGATTACGGATGTGATTTTGTTTGAGGCGCTTCGGAGGAACGACGCCACGATTTCCGGGGTTGTTTTCTTCATCGGCGCCGTACACGTTGTTGAGGCGTTGTTTGCCGCGCGCGAGTGCAGACTCAGAAACGCCGCTTTGCAGCCCCGGATAACGAGTGCCTTCCCGGATCGGCGCGAAGCTCCGGTGATCGGGCTGGCGGTGGCGGTCCCGATTTCCCACTGACCGGCCTTCCGGCGCGCAAGCGCCGCGCAGAAAGAACCCGTAAGAATGCAACGCAGACGAACGATATTGATCATCGCGGACGGGACGCGCCCGGACGTGCTCGGGGAGTTGATCGCGGCGGGGGAACTTCCGGCGATTGCGCAGGCGTTCCCCGAGCCGGCAATGCGCCGCCCGGCGGTGAGCGTGTTTCCTTCGACGACGGGGCCGGCGTTTCTTCCGTTTCTGACGGGAATGTACCCGGGGGATTTGAACATGCCGGGCATCCGCTGGTTTGACCGCGGAGCGTGGGCCGGGAGGAGCGGTGATCCGCCGTTCCGGAGCTACGTTGGCATCGAAAGCTACCGGATGAACGCGGATTTCCGGCGGGACGTGCCGACGCTTTTCGATATTCTGCCTGATTCGGCGAGCATCTTCAGTTCGGTGAACCGGGGTGTTCCGTTCCGGGGGAACATGACTGGCCTCTCGCGGGCGTGGTGGTGGTTGTTCGCGCACTGGACCGACCGCTGGGATGTGGTTGGCGTGCGGGCACGGGCTCGGTTGCTCGCGTCGCTGGAGATGGATCCGGAATTCGTGTTCTGCCTGATTCCGGATGTGGACAACTATTCGCACCTTTCGCACTGCCGGTCGGAGCCGGCGATTGCGGCGTACCGGCGGCTGGATCAGACGATCGGGGAGCTTTTCCGGGAGCTGGAACGGAGACGCTGGCGCGAGGATACGCTGGTGGTGATGGTGGCCGACCACGGGCACTCGGCGGTTCATACGCATCTGGGGTTGCCGGAGTGGATGGCGGAGCGGGGGTTCATGCCGTTCTACTACCCGCGCATCTGGAATCGTTCGTTTGATTCGGCGGTGATGGTGTCGGGCAACGGGATGGCGCATATCCACCTGCGGCGGGGGGGTACCTGGACGGCTGGACCTGTGCCGGACGAGGAAGTTGTGCGGGTTTTCGGGGCGCTGTTGGGGGCGCTGTTGGAGCGGCGTGAGATCGGGATCATCGCCACGAAGCGGAGCGACGGCGCGGTGGTGGTGCGTTCGCGGTCGGGCACGGGCGTGGTGACGCCGCTCGGGGAGGGGCATTTCCAGTACTCGACACAGGGCGGCGACCCGTTCGGGTATCGCGGCCTCGAGGGGGTGTGGAATTCGGATGATCTGCTCGAGGAGACGCTGGCGACGCGGTACCCGGACGGGCCAGTGCAGCTGGAGCAGCTTTTCCACTCGCCGCGGACAGGGGACATCGTCGTGAGCGCGGAAGTCGGGTTCGATCTGCGCGACAAGCACGAGAATCCGGAGCATTTTTCCGGTCACGGGGCGCTTCACGCCGATCACATGGTGGTGCCGTGGTTTTCGACGGCGCCTCTCCCGGATGTGCCGTTGCGGACGGTGGACGTGTTTCCTACGATCCTGCACTGGATGGGAAAGCCGATTCCGCCGGGGGTGACGGGGAAGGATCGCCTTGCGCCCGCCGTTGAGCCGGAACAGGCGGAAATGACAGGCGCGCGGACAGTTGGGGCGAGCGCCTTCTGACGGGCGCCGGTGCCGACCGATATACACGAGGACTTTATGCCGCTTCCGAGGAAATATACGCTGGCGAACAAGTTTTTCACTGCTTCCCGGTACCCGTTTCGGCGGCTTGCGGGGTATCCGACACTTGTCAATCTGGAAGTGACGAAGAAGTGCAACGCGCGGTGCGATTTCTGTGATTACTGGAAGACTGAGTCGGAGGAGCGGCTCGGGGACTACGCTCCGGTAATCGCCAAGTTGAAACCAACGGTGGTGATGCTTACCGGTGGCGAGCCGTTGCTCCGGCGGGACCTGCAGGCGGTGATCGCCGGGATAAAGAAGCAATCGCCGGCGGTGTACCTCGGCCTGATCACCCACGCGGCGATGCTGACGCCGGAACGGGGGCTGGCGCTCTGGGACGCGGGGCTGGATCAGCTTTCGATCAGTCTCGATTTTCTCGATGAGCGGCACGACAGGGCGCGGGGGATACCGGGGCTGGCGAAGAAGGTGAAGGAGACGATTCCGCTTCTTGTTCGGGCAGGAATTGATAACCTTGCGTTGAACACGGTAATCAAGTCGGACAATCTGGACCAGATCGTGGCGATGGTGCGTCAGTGCGAGGAGTGGGGGATCGGGATCGCGTTCAGCGCGTATGCCGACGTGAAGGTCGGCAACAAGGAACACAACATCGGTGACGCGCAGATGAAGGAGCTGCAACGGGTTATCGGTGAGTTGCTGCGGCTCAAAAGAGAGGGTGCGCCGATACTGTCGTCGTCGTACTACCTTTCCCGCGTGCCGGAGTTTTTCGCCACGGGACGCATCGGCGGGTGCGTTGCCGGGGACCGGTTTGTCACCGTAACGCCGAGCGGCCACGTGAAGAGGTGCAGTGAGTTTGACGCGGAGGTGCATTTTTCCGAGTGGACTCCGAAGTCCATCGGAGCGACGGATTGTGACGTCTGCTGGTTCAGTTGCCGGGGGGAATCTCAGGCGCCGGTGATATCGGCAGAGCGGCTGAAAGACACTCTTTTCAGATAGAGCATCCGCGCCGAAGACTGACTGCGGTTTTTTGCGCCCTTGCCCGGCTGTTTGCCCGTCCCTCCCCTTTCTCCGTTTATTTCCTTACCGCAAACGGTTCGCCACCTCATATCGTGCGAGGATTCGATGACCCAGTACGAACGCGTACGCGCGGCCCTTCTCGGAGGACCTACAGACCGTCCTCCCGTAATTGGCGGCTGGGTGTGTCAGGAAGACTTTCTTGTCACCATGAGCCACGTGACGCGGGATGAGTTCTGGGAGAACCCTTATGCGCACGCCACGACCGCGTACAAAAACGCGGGCGCGGATGCGCTGGTGCAGTTTGTGCTGCCGAAACGGGAGACCGAGGCGACCCAGGGTGAGTACGGGCGGCCCACCAACTTCGGGAAACAGGAGGAACGGGCTGAAGACCGATTTCCCACCCTTGAATCGGTGATTGAGTGGGTTCGGAAGCAACCCACCATTGACGAGGTGCGGCGCACATTTGACGCGAAGAAGGCGTATGACGGGTACCTTTCGGTGGTTCACGAGCGGGAGGACATTGCGCCGATGGTGTGGATTCCCGGGCATGTGTGCGGATGTCCGCCATTCATGTGGTATTCGTATCTGGGATATGAGAACTATTTTGCCGGGATGATGGAAGCGCCCGAGGTGTTTGAGCGATTTTTCGCGATGGAAGGGGAGCAGCGGCGGCTGCAGAACGCGGAGGTGGCACGGGCGATACGGGAGAACGGGTTACTGCCGCTCCTGTATTTCGGGGAGGACATCTGCTACAGCAGCGGCCCGATGTGCAGCCCCAGGCTTCTGCGGGAGATTTACTTCCCGCACCTTGCGCGCGCGATGGAACCGCTTGTGGAGGCGGGGATCATTTCGGTGTGGCACTCAGACGGCAACATCATGCCGATCATAGATGACCTTATCAGATGCGGAGTAGACGGTTTTCAGGGACTTGAAGAAGACCACGGAATGAGTCTTGAAACGTTAGCGGGGATGACGAACTGGAACGGTGTGCCACTGGTGCTCTGGGGAAGTGTCAGCGTGACCTCGACGCTGCCTCACGGAAGCGTCGAGGATGTAAGGAAGGATGTCAAACGGTGCATTGACATCGGAGCACGGCGTGGTGGCAGGTTGTTTCTGGCGCCTTCCAGTTCTGTCGGCCCTGAAGTTCCCACGGAGAACATCGTGGAGTTTTTCCGCTTCGGGAGGGAGTACGGTCTGGAGGCGTACGGAGGCGGAAGGTGAGGAGGCTGTTTCGGGGGAGAACGGGTCGGACGGGCGAACAAGCCGCCCGGGGAGGACCGGAGCAGACGGACTAGAGGGGAGGGGAGAGGAAAAGTGGCACGGGCGCGTTGACGCGCCACGACTATGTGGTGGGGGTCAGCCCAACAGGAGGTACTTGCTCCACACGTATTTCGCCTTTGCCGCCAGACTGAGGAAAAGGTAGGTGTTGCACGCGTACTGGAACGATGGATCCATGTAGCAGTTGATCGTGCACCCCTGGCAGTACACGTGCCTGCCATCCTCGCGTTTGTACGCCTTCACGAGCGAACCTGCCCGCACCTTTTCCAACTGGCCGTTTATCGGTATGCGTTCTCTCTGCCGATGGAAGCACGGAAGGAGCAGGTGATCGTCCGGTGAGATGACGATGACGGCTTCCACCGCGTGACAGACGGGGTGCGCCCGCTGATTGCCGCCAGCCCGAATGAGACGGTGAAACGCCCGGTTGACGTAGACATTCCGCTCACGGGCGAACCGTTCAAGGTAGGCCAGTTCCCGTTCTCCGACACCTTTGTTCCCCGCCCACGGAAACTCCGGATTCACGATGAGCATGGTATTGTACGCCTGCGCGATGGCGGCGAGCGGCGCGATCTGTTCGAACGTCTCCTCCGTTGCCGTAAAAAGGATGTCGGGATGCTCGCCGAGAGCACGCGCGACATCCAGGCTCTCCATCACCCGGTCGAAACACGGCAGGCCACGGATGCGGTCGTGAGTGTCCTTTTCCGCGGCGTCGAGCGAGAAGTGGAGCAGGTCTACCTGGCCGGCGAGATCCTTTGCACGGGCGGGGTAACGCAGGCAGTTGGTGGTGACGCTGGTTCGGAATCCGAGCACCTTCGCCAGGCGAAGCGCGCGGGGCAGGTCGTGATAGAGGAGGGGTTCGCCGCCGGTGAAATCCACGAATCGAGTGCCCAGTTTCCGGGCGGCGGTGAGGTTGGAGGTCATCTGGTCCCAGGAAGGGGTGGCGCGGTGGTCCCATTTTGCGGGGTCCCAGATGGTGCAGAATGAGCACCGGGCGTTGCAGCGGTAGGTCACGTAATAGTGGAGGAGGAGCGGTTTCATTTTGTGATGCTGAAATCACGGGGGAGGGAGCGCGATGAAGTGAGCAGGGCACGACGAAGCGTGCCCCTCCAGGATCGGGGAGCGGCGGTCATTTTTTGAAGCTCCCACGGAAGCTTTTTTTCGCGGGGAGCGGGAAATCGCGGCGCTTTGTCCATCCGGAGAACGGGTAAGGCAGGGAAGATACCCATCCCTCGCTTGAGAGCGGCAACATTCCCCAGCGGAGGGCCTTGCCTCCGAACCGATAAAGGAGCGGGGAGCGCATGGCAAGCGCCCAGAGGCGCATGCCGAGCCGTTCGAGGACGTGGTTTTCCCCGTGTTCTGCCTGTTCGGCACGCATGGCAGTCAACATGTGCGGGATATTGATCTTCATCGGGCATGCCTGGTAACAGGCGCCGCACAGGGATGACGCGTGGGGAAGGCTGTTGAAGCGGCTTCGTCCTTCGTACAGTGGTGAAAGCACCGACCCGATGGGTCCGGGATAGACACTCCCGTACGTATGGCCGCCCACGTTCCGGTAAACGGGGCAGGTATTCAGGCAGGCGCCACACCGGATGCACCTCAAGGTCTGCCGGTACCCGGAGCCGAGAACAGTGGTGCGACCGTTGTCGATCAGTATTACGTGGAGTTCTCGCGGGCCGTCACCTTCGCCTTCCCTTCGAGGGCCTGTGATGAGGTTGGTGTAGACGGTCATGGGCTGTCCGGTGGCGCTGCGAGCAAGGAGTTTGAGGAAGACGGGGAGGTCTTCCAGCCGGGGGATGATTTTCTCGATCCCCATGAATACGACCTGGACGGGCGGCCACGTGGCGCAGAGGCGGCCATTGCCCTCATTGGTAACCTGAATGACCGTTCCGGTGTCAGCGGCGGCGAAGTTGGCGCCGGTGATGCCCATGTCGGCGTTCGCGAATTCCTCCCTCAGGCGGGCGCGTGCGAACTTTGTGATTTCCGCCGGCTCCGGGGGCAGAGACACGCCGAAGGAGGAGTTGAAAAGATCCGCGATTTCTTCCTTCGTGCGATGCACGGCCGGGACGACAATGTGCGAGGGGCGATCCCCGGCGACCTGGAGGATGTATTCGCCGAGGTCGGTTTCCATCACACAGAAACCTTCGCGCTCCAGCGCCTCGTTCAGGTGCGTCTCTTCGCTCACCATTGTTTTGGCTTTCACGATGCGCTTCACGTTGCGCTCGCGCGCGATAGAGGCGACCAGGGCGTTGGCATCGCCCGCGGTTCTGGCCCAGTGGACGACTCCGCCGGCTTTCTCCACCGAGTCGGCGAACTCTGCGAGGTAGCGATCGAGGTGCTGGAGGACGTCGTCTTTGATCTGGCGGGCTTTTTCGCGGAGCAGGTCGCTTTCGGGCAATGCGGCCATCAAGGCCCTGCGGCCGTCGTCGAATTTCGCGGTTGCGCGGAAGAGCGCTTTCGCCAGCGATTCATTGCGAAGGGACTGGCGGGTTGCGGCGCCGAAATCCCACCGAGGCAGCGGTCTGGTTTCGTGGTTCATGGCGCGGTCACCTCCCCCGAAAGGATTCGGGCGAGGTGGATGACCTTTACCGGTACCCCGCGCCGCTTCAGCGCCCCGGAGATGTTCATGATGCACCCCGTGTCGTTCACGACGACGGCCTCTGCGCCGGTTTCAATGATTCGTTCCGCTTTGTCGTTTGCCAGGTGGCCTGAGAGGTCCGGCATTTTGATGGAGAACGCGCCTCCAAAGCCACAACAGCGTTCTTTGCCATCGAGGGGAATGTACGTCACGCCCTGCAAGGATTTCACCAGATCCTCCGCTTCGGTGGTCATGCCGAGAGCGCGCTGGTGGCAGGTGTAATGGTAGGTCAGCCTGCCGTCGAACCTCGCGTCCGTTGATTTGATGTTCAGTACTTTGCCGAGGAATTCGATGAACTCGTAAGAGCGGGAGGCAAGTGCTTCGGAACGGGCAAGGAGAGCTTCGTCATTGACGAACAGGCGGGGAAATGCCTCGCGGATCATCGCGGTGCAGGACGCAGAAGGGGATACCACGTATTCCGACCCTTCGAACACATCCAGCATGCGGGCCGCGACGGAGCGGGCCTCGGCCCAGTTGCCGGTGTTGAACGCGGGCTGGCCACAACAGGTCTGCCCGCGGGGGAATACCAGTTCTACTCCGTGTTTCCGCAGGATGCTCACCATCGCAAGCCCTATTTCCGGGTGGAACAGGTCGGCGAGGCAGGTGATGAAGAGCGACACGCGCATGGAGATTGCCTTTACGCGGAATGAGGTTCGCCACAGAGTGAAGAAGGATACCAAAAAGCCGCATCCCGGCCAAGAAGAAACCGGGCGGGGATGCTCGTGCCGAAGCAATGCGGCCTCCACGGACGGGGGGCCGCGGGAACCGGGATTGGCGGCCCCGGATCGAGTCCGGGAAGCGGCACGGGAAGGACCTGCCGGAGCGGCGCGGAACGGCCGCGCCACTCCGGTTGCGAGGTCAGTCAGTAACGGGGGTTACCGGGATTTTCCGTCCTTCGCGCGCGGACTTGTAGATCATTTCGAGCATGTGGACGGTGCGTCGGCCCTCGCGGCCGTCAATGACCGGTCGCGCTCCGTGGCGTATCACGCGTATGGCGTCTTCCGCCACGTTTTTGACGGGGCTGGTTATCTCCTGCATGCGTTCCTGCACGCCTTCCTTGAGGAAGTAGCGTCCCACGCCGCCGAGGGCGTCGTCGAGGAGCACACCGCCTTCGGTGCCGTGGACCTCAAAGCTGTAGTACGGGCTTGCATCGGGGAATGTGGTGGTGGTAGTCATTGCGCCCTTGGCGCCGTTGGGGAAATCGAAGATGACCAGAGAGAGGTCTTCCGTCTCGATTTTGTGGCTCATGACGACGCTCTCGGCGTATACGGCGGAGGGTGTTCCCATTACCCAGAGCAAAAGATCCAGGCCGTGCACGCCCTGGTTGGCGACGGAGCCGCCCCCGTCGAATTTCCACGTGCCGCGCCAGCCGCCGCGTTCGTCGTAGTAGGCCTGGGAGCGCCACCATTTGAAACGGAACTCGGCGAGAAGAGGCCGCCCCAGCCACCCGTGTTGTACGGCATGGGCCAGCCGGACGTTGTTGTCGACGTAGCGGCTCTGGAAATCCACCATGAGGTGGACGCCTTTGCGCTCACACGTCTTTATGAGACGGTTGCAGGCTTCGACCGAGACGTCCATGGGCTTTGTGGTGATGACGTGCTTGCCGGCTTCGGCGGCCTGACAACCGACCTCGGCGTGAAGTCCGCTTGGAGTCATCACGACGACGCATTCGATTTCGGGGAACCTGTTCAGGGCTTCGTCGAGGGAAAGCGTCCACGGAACATTCAGCTCCGTGCCGACATTACGGGCGCGTTCCTCGTCGATATCCACGACGGTCACGAGTTTCGCGCCTTCGGTGCCCGCGATCACCCGAGAGCGATTGTGCCCCATGCCCAGGCCAACCACTGCGAATTTTACCGGTTCCATCCCTACCTCCCAAGGCTGATGAGATGCTGTTCTGGTTGAGTTGGCGGACACGCACCGGACATGCCGGCAACGTCAGCTCCGCACGAAATCCTCCACCCACTGGACCGTTGCTGCTTTGCATTCGTCGGTGTGAATGTGGCCGACGGAGATGTCGTGCCGGATGGTTACGCTCGAAGACCGCAGACGGTTCAGTGCGGCGTAGTTGCCGACCGGCGGGCAGAGGTCGTCGAGAAAGGCCATGCTCCAGAACGTCGGGCATGAAATGCGTGCCGCGAAATTCACCGCGTCTATGTATCGTGCAGTCGCGAGGTGCGCGGGGTCAGGTATGCCGCTCTCCACGTTGACGATTTTCGGCCAGCCGGCTACCCTTCCGACCGCAGGGCCGGTGTGATCGCAATGGGTGCAGCACGAGATGACCACGCCGTTCACCTTCCGGTTCAACGCTGCCGCGGCGATGGCCTGCCCTCCGCCCTGGCTGTGCCCCTCCGCGATGAGGTGGGTGCCGTCCCACTCTGGCCGGGAGGCGAGGAAATCCACCGCGCGGGCGGCGCGGAGGAACATGGTTCGGAAATAGACTTGTTCGGGGTTTTCGCGGCCGCGGGTGCGGTAGTCCGCAAGGCCACCGTTTCGGAGTTCAACGTAGAATTCGCGGTCGCGGTCGTTCGGGATGGGATGCGGGTTGATACTGAACACCATGATGCCGCGTGCGGTCCAGTCGAGCCCGTTTTCCGGTGGGATGGCGTAGACGCCGGCACCGTGGTAGCGCGCGATCGCCGGGAAAGGCCCGTTGCCGTGAGGAATGAGCAGCCATCCGTAGATGGCGGTCCCATCGGGCATGGGTACCCGAACGTTGTGGATCGCGCCATCGGGGTGCACGGTGTGTGGAGACACCGTTGCGTCGAGCGGCAGATCCTTCTGCGCGGCGAGTTGCCGGGCCCAGTATGCGTCGAAATCCTCCGGCTCCGGCATGGACGGGAGGATGCGTTCGGGCGAAACCGCGGCGGCGGCCTGAGGTGGCTCGGAGGATTCGTCCGACCCGCCCCAGCGCAGGCGACACCGGAGGAAGCCCGGTTGTTCCGCGCGCACCGTAATCGTCTGCGGCGACGCGCCGATTTTCACCTGTTCTGTATGAACGACGGCATCGCCATTCCACGTGACGGTTACGGTGACTTCGTCCGGGGGGTTTTCGCCGGCTTTTTCAGCAAGGAAGGAAACCGTCTCGCCGACGCGGTACATGGCGTCTGCGCGGTCGCACGACACGCGTACGGGGGACGGGGCAACGTCTGGCATTTCCGTGAGCTTCCTTTCGTCGAGACGAACACGGAATCAGGATTTAAAGCCAACCGGTCATCTGCGCGAGGAGGCGCGCGTACTCGATGAAATTCGGCCACGAGATGTCGTGTGGAACGCCGTGATCGCAGCCGGGGATGAAGCCGCCGGTTTTGAGCATGGGTGGGACCACCCGTTCGAGCTCGCCGCGCATTGTCTCGCCTCCGGCGGCGATGGCGCGTTTATCAATGCCGCCTTTGTACGCCATGCGGTTGCCGAAGCGGGCGCGGAATTCGTTGATGTCGTTGCCTGCGGCGACTTCGATGGGGTCGCAGACGTTAATTCCGGACTCTATCCAGATCGGGATGAGTTCTCCGATGAAGCCGTCTGAGTCCATGTCGATGATGGGGCATCCGCTTTTCCGGATTTCTGGAACCCATGCGTCGTATGCGGGTTTGAGGAAGCGGCGGACCATTGCGGGGGAGATCATGCTGAAGCTTTTGTAGGCCATGTCCTCTGACATGCCGACAGAGTCCAGCCGGACGCGTTGCAAGATGGGGCGCATGGTTTCGAGGACGAAGTTGGTCCAGAATTCGGCCATTTCTTCCACGAATTCCGGGTCGTCGACCATGAGGGTGCAGAGGCCTTCGAATCCGCACCATTCGCGCAGCTGCCAGAAAGGCGCGTTGAAGTGGATGGCGGCGATGGTGTCGCGGTCACGGTTTTTCTCGCATCGCTCCTCGAAATCCGGGGGGAAGCGTCCGGGAGCCTTCGGATCGTACCGCCATTTGATTTTTTCCTCGAAATCCTGGCGGTTCTGGACGGGAAAACGGTGCCATTTGCGGGTGACGAAATCGCGTGCGGCGCGGATGTATGTATAGTCGTATTCGTCGGAGATTTCGGTGATGGCGCCCATCCAGTCCTGCACGATATAATGCCCGTTTTTGTGTTCGAGTACTTTTTCTTCGAACTGGGGTATCATCCGGAAATCAACACCGAGGCCCGGCGCCGGTTTTTCGGCGGGTTCTGGATGGAAGCCGAGAATGTCGTAGAGGGCATCCATGTAGTTGACGTTTTCGGGAAGGCCTTCGGCGTGCCAGCGTTTGAGTGTTTTTTCGCGCGGGCCTCCGGGGCTGAAGGGGATTTTGTCCGGATTGCCGAAGGTGAGGGCCTGAACGTAGCGTTCACGATGCGTCATGTGGTCAGCCTTTCGGTTTGCAGGTGTGTCAGAGATCCTGCCAGCGGGCGTATATTGCCTGCTCTTTGCCTTCGGTGTTTGCGGCGACGGCGATTGTGCCGTCGCGCCGGATGAATCGTGTTCCGCCCAGCTGGAAATGGTAGTAGGAGAAGCCGACGCGGTTGGTGCAGACCATCGGGCGGTTGATTTCGCGGCAGAAATCCGGGTTGCGGGCTTCGTCGACGTTTCCGCGGTTGTTCTGATAAAAGACGATGTCCGGTGGTTCCTTCCGGAAGGGTTCCCACGCTTTGGGATTGTTTCCGTCGGCGCAGATGAGGGAGCCGATGAGAAGGTCCCCGACACGGATGTTGCGGGGCCCGTCTCCGTGGCCGAGGATGCCGAGTTCCTGCCGGTAGCCGTGGATGTAGCCGATGTAGTCGTCGCGGTCGGGAAGGGACCAGAGGTAGCTTTTGCGGTACACGTCAATGACGCCGTTGCCGTCAAGGTAGACGCATGAGATGTAAGGGGCGCCTTTGTAGACCTCGTTCAGCCCGAGCGCGACAAACCCGCCGTAGCGCTTCGCGAGCATGGCGAAGCCGAAGACTTCGACGCTTTCCAGCGCGCGACCGTACTTCACAGGGTCGGGAGCGTAATCGGCAGTCAGCCCCTCATGGAGAAACACGTATTTCGCGCCGTTTTCGAACGCGGTTTGTGTCCAGTGAAGGGCCTTGTGGACGTTCGCGTTGACCTCCATGGCAACGGTATCGAGCTGGATCGCAGCGAGTATCATGATGCGTCTCCCGGATGTTTCCGCGCAGGCGTGTCTTGAGGAATATCCATTCGCGTAAACGGGGGGAACAAGGGCGGGGCGCGGTGTAAGGCGGCGCCCCGCCAGAGAAGGTGCCGGCGTTCGCGGTAGCCCGACGCAACGGGCAACGCAGGTGCCGGGAGCGTCAGCCGAGGACGGTTGACTCCACCAGCGTGGCCACGTCATCCCACACGAGTGCGACCGCTTCAGGCGTTGCGTCGGTTTCCTCAAACAGAACGATCGTGTTTGAATCCGCCAGCCAGCACTCCGGCACGTAGTAATCGGTGTGGCCGTTGATGTTCCAGTAGCGGCCGATGTGGTGGCCGTTTACCCAGATGCACCCCTTGTTGAGGCCCGTGACCCTCACCCAGAGAGGCCGTTTGACACGGGTATCCATGGTGAACGAGGCGCGGTACCAGGACACGGGCGAGGGTTGATGCTGCGACCCCCACGGTGCGCTGGCACCGGGGCGGTACCATTCTTCGTGTTCGCCCAGGAGCTTCGCGTGCATTTCCCATTCCAGCACTTCGTCCGCATCCACCCAGACGCGGCCAAGGATGCCCTTGAGGTCGTCGCGCATGGTGGGGCTGCCGCGTTTGCCCACCTCCCCAATCTGCCAGTCGCCCTTCACGTGCCCGAGATTGTCCACGAGAATTGCGATCACGTTCTCCCCTGCTTTCAGTTCCACCGGAACGGTAACGCTCGGTTGGAAACGCCGGTCTTCGACCGGTTCGATTGAGGTGCACACGTGTCCGCCGTTGACGAACACCAGGGCACGATCACTGACTGCTTCGACATGGAGGAGCGCGGTCCGCGCTTCCCGCGAATGAAAGGCCGCACGGTACCACCCGTAGCCTTCGTGGTCGCCGACAAGGTCTCGCGGAACCGGCCGGAGACTGCCCACCCACCCGTTTGGTTCCGAACGCGGGTTCTTACACGGGAGATGGGCATTCTCTATGCAACTATCCCATGGACTGAGCGCCGGAGGGGCGGGGAGACGGGGAGCCCGGGACGGAACATGCGTCACCGCGTTTTCGGTGACCGTCCACGCGCCAGTGGAGACGGTTGTTGCAGTGTGCTGTATTTCCACGCCGTCGGGCACGGCGCGGGCGTAGCTCGCGCCAATCACGAGTCTGTCACCCGCGCACCAGACACGTCCGCAGAAAGAAACAGGGATAACGACGACGCGAACGCGTTCTCCGTCCGTCCACTCTCCCGCGATCGCCGGCTCTTCGCTGGAGATCGTGTGTTCAAAGGTCCGGCGCGAAGCCCCGCGGGAGAGGGTGCAGGAAATGGCGCGGCTTTTTTCGCCCATCAGGACTATGACACGGCAGTCGCCGATCCGGTAGATTCCGTGCAGATGCGAGGCAGTGAAGAGCCGCAGGTCGGAATCGGGCGCGATCGTTGCGCCCGCAACCACCGGTGCGACGCTTTCGGGAGGAAGGCTCAGCGGTTCGCCCGGGACGCCTTCTTCTGCATACGCCTGAATCGTTACCGTACGAGCCGCCGGGTTTTTGTAGAAAAGCAAGGTGCCACAGGTGTTTGCGCGTTTCCAGACCTCGATGCCGCCGGGGAGTTTCTGGCACGAGGCGTCTGAATCGGCGAGAATGTGAGCGAACGCCTGAGCGAAATGCGCGACAGGAATGGTCAACCGGCCACGCCTGCCGATTCCTCCGGCCTCGCTGAGCGGAGCATCGTAGTCGTAACTGGTTGTCTGGAGGTACATGGTGGTATAGGCGAAGTTGGTGCCGCCATACCACATGTAGTAGTTGTACCCCGAACCTCCTTCGGCCAGCACCCGCCAGGTGTGGTAGGCCAGGTGTTCCGGAGAGCGGTTTACCCAGCGGCGGTCGCGATGCCAGGTGAGATACCATGCGGTCCAGAATTCGGTGCAGTGGATGGGCATGTTCGGTTGCCGGGAACGGAATTCGGGGAACTGGTCGGCAGGTTCATGGCTGTTGACGGCTTCGATTGCCCCTTCCGCGGAGCCGGCACATGTTATGAGCGGGACTTCGATTCCGAGGTTGCGCACGAGATCGCGCAGGTGGGACATATAGGCATCGGCATCTTTCTTTTCGGGTACGACGTTGCCCAGTTCGTTCTCGATCTGGACGAGGATGACACAGCCGCCGCGGGAGACCTGATGGCGCGCGATTACGGGTATCAGCTTTTCGAACCAGCGGTCGACGTACCGGAGGTAGACGGGGTCGTGGTGCCTCAGGGTGAGACCGCGTTTTGTCAGCAACCACGCAGGGAATCCGCCGAAATCCCATTCGGCGCAGATGTACGGACCGGGCCGCGCGACCACAAAGAGGCCGAACTCCTCGCAGAGTTGAAGGAAGTGCTCGAAATCGTGATCACCGGCGAAATCGAACGCCCCTTCCTGCGGTTCGTGCCAGTTCCATGCGACGTAGGTCTGGATGGTGTTCAGACCCGCGGCCTTCGCCTTTTCCAGCCGATCCCGCCAGAGGGCGCGGGGAACGCGGAAATAGTGAATGGAACCTGAAGTGAGAAACTCACGTTTTCCGTTGATGATGAAACTGTGGGCGTCGTAGTGCACTGACGAATTCGGCGCTGGCATGGAGTTCCCTCCGGGACGGCACGGGTTGGCGAACGTGGACAGGAGTCGCACTGTCGGTACCTACTGAAAAGTACGCGCTCCCGTCTGAAAGGAGAAACTGCGATGTACGATGAGCTTTCCGCGCTGTACGACCTGTTTGTGGACTGGCCTTCGCGGCTCGGGAACGAAATGCCGCTTCTGGAGAAGCTTGGCGTGGGAGTACCGGGCCAGCGCATCGTTGACGTGGCGTGCGGTACGGGACACCACGCTCTGGCTTGGGCGGAGAAAGGGTGTACGGTGCGGGCATTTGATGCATCACGCGAGATGGTGGAGCGGGCGCGCATGCGGGACCGGGCGGGCCTGGTGAACTGGGGGGTGGCCGGGTTCGAGGATATCCCGAAGGACGGGTGGGCGGACGCTCTGGTGTGCCTTGGAACCTCGCTGCCGCACGCGGAATCAGAGGCGGCTCATCGCGCCGCACTTGCCGCATTTGCGGGAGCGCTCAAACCGGGTGGAGTACTGGTCGTACACAGCCGCAACCTTCCGCGCACCGCCGGCGGAGGAGAAGCGGAGCGATTTCTTCCACCTCTGCCGAGGAAACGTGACGGGAGGAATGTTCTGTTCTGGCGGTTCTACGACGTTCTGTCACCTTCACTTCTGGATTTCCACCTCGTTATTCTGGAGGAAACGCCCGAAAAGTGGACGCACCGGGTGCTCACTTCCCGACTGTGGGTGGTTCGCGCGGAGCAACTGGTGGCGATGGCCGAGGAAGCTGAGTTTCGCGAACTCCGCGTGCTCGGAGGCCTGGATGGCAGACCGTATGACCGCGTTAATTCCCCGGATCTCGTTCTGACCGCGAAACGCACGTGACCCGAAAACCGGGGCTGTTCCGCCGGTGTCGGTTGGCCGTATTTTTCAGACGATCTTGTCCCCCCGCCGACCGTTTTCACGCTGAAGGAGCAACAGATGCCGAAGGGGCAGAGATGGAACGCTGAATGGTCAACAGAGGCTGACCGGACCACCGGTTTCGAGGTACGCCGACTGACGAACAACCCACCCTCTTCCAACCGCCATTTCTACTTTCATCAGATAAGCTGGACTCCTGACAGCTCTCACGTGATTTTCGTGTCAGACCGGGGGGGAGGTTCCCAGCTTTGCAGCATTGCCATGGCGAACGGGGAGATCACGCAGCTGACTCAAGACGGGATGGCACATGACGCCACGATGAGCCTTCATGCGCCGGTTGCGTATTACTACACGGGCAACGAGTTCCGGGCAGTGAATGTTCTGACGCTGGAGGAGCATACGGTCGGCGTGTTGCCCGAGAGGATGAAGTGCTACTCCGGCCCGTCGGAAAACGCGGACGGCACGTTACTGGTGTTCGCGGCGCAAATCGGGGGCGAGAGGTGCATGGCGAAGACGGAGATCGGCCCGGGAGCGACATCGGTGATTCTCGAGACGAGCACCGTCCTGAGCCACGTCAACTGCTCGCTTACGGACCCGGAATGGATCATGCACTGCGATTCCACACGGGGTGACGACAAGCCGAAGCAACGCGTGTGGGTGCTTTCCACTGACGGCCTCCGCCACTGGCACCCGTACACGCAGACGCCGCAGGAATGGCTTACGCACGAGTCGTGGCTGGGAATGACCGGGAAACTGCTCATCTGTTACTGGCCGACCGGGATCATGGAAATCAACGTGGACGGCAGCGGAGCACGCCTCATTGCGGCGGTGAATGCCTGGCATGCGGCCGCCAGCCGCGACGGGCGTTACTGCGTGGTGGACACCAACTGGCCTGACCGCGGCATCCACCTGATCGAGCGGGACACAGGCCGCATGTGCAAGGTGTGCGAATCGGATTCGGGCGCGGGTGACGCACGCGCGGGAAGTGAGGTACACCCCCACCCGTCGTTCAGCCCGGACGGGAAGTACATCCTGTTTGGCTCGCAGAAGACCGGGAGACCGGAGGTGTACGTGGTGGAGACTGAGCAGGTGATCGCGCGGCAGGATTTGTGGTGGAAGCCGGAGTACCACTGGCACCGATGGTAGGAGAGCGGCGGGTGACGGTTGAGCCGCTCTCGGAGACGCATTCCCGCGCGGCGGGAGAGCTTATCCGAACGGTGCTTCAAGAGGAATTCGGCGCCGCGACCGGGGCGTGCGAAGATTCGGATCTCGAGGACCTTTTCACCGCGTACGCAGGTCCGGGGAGCGCCGCGTGGGTAGCGCACTGCGACGGCGGGGTGTGCGGCGTGGCTGCTGTGCGCGAGTCCGAGAACGGCGCACTGGAACTCAAACGATTCTACGTGCGTGCTGACTACCGCGGGAGGGGTATCGGCGGCGCACTCCTGCGAGAGGTGGAGCGCCGCGCGGCAGAGGAGGGGTACCAGCAGATCGTGCTGACGACGACACATCTCATGGCGCGGGCGCAGGAGGTGTACCGGGACTTCGGGTACCAACTGGACAGCACGGAACGCAAGGGCGCGGTGACGCTTCATACGTACCGGAAGCAGCTGGCGCGGGCGGCACTCGGGGCACGAAGAGCGGCCGGACCTTTGCCGAAAACGGGCGGGGGTGAGATTGCGGTGGTGGTGGAACGCCCCCGCGGGTCATGTGAAGGGTGGCACTGGGAACGTCAGACGCACACGCTGGTTCTTACGGAGTATTACGACAGACCGGTTCCCGTGAACTACGGGCTGGCCCCGGAGTGGGTGAACCCCGCGGACCAGGATGCACTGGACGTGATTCTGCTGGACGACCGCCGGATGCATCCGGGGGAAACGCTTGTTGCAGTTCCGGCAGGAGTGCTTCTCCGCCCGGACGGCGACGACAAGCTGCTGGCGGTTCCGGCGGGGGGCGCAGTGCGTCCTGTTGGCCCTGATGAACGGTCGCGGGCACGTGTTTCCGCGTGGTGGGACGACGCCCATCAGCCTGTCGGATGGGAAGGTGAGGAAGGCGTCGAACGCCTTTTGGCGCGATGCCTGCGGCAAGGAGCAAAGGATGGGTAAGCGGACGCCGAAACCCGAATGGTTCGTGTGCGAAACCTGCGGGAAACAGACGCGGGCATTGCGTCGTGATGTGCTGGACGAGCACTACAATGCCCTCGGGAAGACTCCTCTCTGGAACTGCGAAGAATGCTACCAACAGAAGAGGCGGGAGCGCCTCAGTCAGCCCGACTCACCCGACCCGTCGTCCTGATCGGCTTCATGGGCGCCGGTAAGACGAAGGTGGGGAAAATCGCCGCGCAGTATATCGGGTGCGATTTCGTGGACACTGACCACATCGTGGAGCGCTCCGCCGGCAAGTCTATCTCCGAGTTGTTCGCGGAGGTCGGGGAGGAGCGGTTTCGCGAGCTTGAAACGGAGGCCATCGAGTGGGCGCTGAACACGCGCGGCGGCATTATCGCGCTGGGCGGCGGCGCCGCAACGCGTGAGGAGAACTGGCAGTTGCTGCGCAGGTCAGGAGCGATGACGATCTACCTGCAGGCGTCGCCGAGAACACTGCTCGCACGGGTTGCGGACAAGGGTACGCGGCCGCTTCTGGCCGGCCTCGACCGCCCGCAGATGCTGGAAAAGATCACGTCCCTTCTGGAACAGCGCGAACCGTGGTACCTCCGGGCAGACATTACCCTTGCCACCGATAACTCGCTTGACAAGTATGGCATGGCGGATGCACTGGTCGCGCGCCTCAAAGAAGCCGGCATCAGCGCGGCTGAATTGCACCGGACGTCATGAACGGGCGGCACAGAACCACACTGTGGCGGGAACATGTTGCGCTCTGGCGAGACGCCTGGCGGCGGGTGGTATCACACCGCCGGCAGGTCGTGCTGATCACTTTGTTGCTGTGGGTGCCGTGGCGGTTTGTGGTTCCTCTGGTTGATCGCCAGCTCGGTTTCGGGGCATTCGCCGGATTTCCGCTGGAATGGATTGCCGACGCACTATATGACCCGCTGTACGGGGCCACCATCCTTGCGGTGCTGGCAGAGATGTACCCGATTTCCGTTCGGAGCGCCCTCCTGAGGGGTTTCTGGCTCGTTCCCCGTCTGTGGCTGATCGAGATCAAAGTAGCGATCTGGGGGCTGGCCGTGCCCTACCTGATCCTCCATCTCGGGGCGGCGACCGTGTTGACTCTGTGGCCGAGCTACGGGGCCGCCCGCGCGCTCTTCGCGGTGACGATCGTCAGCATGGCATGGGTGCTGATTGTGGTGGTTCGGTACATGCTGGCAGCCGCGGTGATGGTTGCGGAAACGCAGGGGCACACCTGGAACGGGGAGCAGGCGCCTTCCACCGGGTGGGCGCTTTCGGCGGCGCGGCAGTTGATCCAGGGGAACGCAGGGCAAGCGGTTCTCGTGATGGCCGTGGGGCAGGGAGTTATCTCGCTCATCGTGTCGCTCCTTCCTTCGGGCGATACCGTGCCGGCGCAGGTTCTAAACGCGGCGGGCATGGTGGTTACGGCGCTCTGGTGGGCGCTTTTGTGGAGCTTTTGCCAGCTCTGTCTCAACAGGGCGCGCGGGGTGACCGCACAGGAGGCAACGCATGGACGTCAGAAAGCTCGTTGATCATCTCGACCGCAGCCGCATGGTGCTGTGCCACAGTGGGACGATCTATTCGCAGGCGTTGTTCGGTGAGTTACGCCCGGATGAGGTGTGCCCGGGCGTGTTCGCCTATGCGCCGGGATGGGGCGTGCTGGACCCGGGGATGACCATGGAGGCGCACGAACATCCGGTCGCTGAGTTTTACGTGTTCGCGAGCGGAAAGGGACGGATGCGGCTGGGCGACACGTGGTTCGATGTCGAGCCGAATATGTCCGTGAATATCCCACCCGGGGTGGAACATGAGCTGGCGAATGATGCCGCGTCGCCTCTCCCACTCGTGTTTGTTTCGGTCGGCCTGAGGATCTGACGCTCGCGCCGGCTCCTTCCGGAATGAGTCTGCGTTCCTGATTCCGCCCTTCGTCTCTTGACAATTCAGCCTGCTTGGAGTATCCTCATTATGAACATATGCTCATAACTCAGGAGACCACACTGTATGCCAAGACCACGGAATCCCCGGCAGGTGCGATGTATGCCGTGCACGGATTACTTCAAACCGCGGGGCATCCCGCTGCGGGCGCTGGAAGAGGTGACGCTGGCGGTGGAAGAACTGGAAGCGTTGCGGCTGGCTGATCTGGAAGGGATGGAGCAGATGGCGGGCGCGGAGCAGATGGAGGTATCGCGCCCCACGTTTGCACGGGTGCTCGCCTCCGCGCGGAAGAAGGTGGCGGATGCGCTGGTGAACGGGAAAGCGCTCCGGATTGAAGGCGGGGTGTTCCGGATGGCGGAGGGCGTCCCGTTCTGGGGACGGCACGGACACGGGTGGGGACGGGGCCGCGGCGGAGGATGCGGGCGGCGATTCCGGGGAGGACGTGAGTTTGGCCGGGGCGAGACGCCCCCTGAACCGATGCCTGATTCCGAATAAGAGGTAACAGCGAATGTATACGATCAATTATGATCTTTGCACACGATGCTTTGCCTGCGTGAAAGCCTGCAAGAGACCGGGGGCACTGGAAATCCGAGAGGGAAAACCGAAGATCAATTTCGTGTTGTGCACCGAGTGCGGCCTGTGCGCGGAAGCGTGTCAGCACGGGGCGATAACGAAATGGGAGGCACGCGAGGAGGATGCCCAACCGCCGGAGGTCCCGGTTGCGAGTTCGCCGCCGCCTGTTTCCGCTCCCGCTGGGAATCCGCTTTCCCGGGGGTTTGCGCGATGCGGGGCATGGATCCGTTCGGCATGTGGGCGGCGGGGCGCACCTCGAGGTTACCGGAGGGGTGGACGCTGGAGGGTTTGATATCCGAGGAGTGTTCTGGTTGGAAACTATTCACAGAAAGGGAAGGACGCCATGAAGATCGCGGTTCCAGTAGACACGAACGAGGGCCTCAGAAGTATCGTTGCCGGCCATTTCGGGCATGCACCGCACTATGCGTTCGTCGATGGAAAGACGAAGCAATGCGCCGTTGTTCCAAACGCGAGTTCGCACAATGGCGGGGACAAGCTGCCCCCGGAATGGTTGTTTGATGAAGGCGTGAATGTCCTCATCTGCAACGGGCTGGGCGCGCGTGCCATCGGCCTGTGCACACAACTGGGAATCGAGGTCTATATCACGGAGGAGCAAACAGTGGCGGAGTCCATTGGCGCGTTTGAAGCGGGAATGCTGCCCAGGGCGGGTTCCGATGATGCGTGCGCTCACAAGCATTAGATTCCACAACACGACGAAAGGTGAGACCGATGAAGATCGCAGTAAGCAGTTCCGGTCAGGAGCTCGACTCGCCGGTAGATCCGCGATTCGGACGATGCACTCATTTCGTAATCGTGGACTCCGACACTGACGACTACGACGCCATTGAAAATGCAGCAAGTGAAGCGGGAAGTGGCGCGGGAATCGCGGCGGCAAGCGCACTGGCGAAGGCGGGCGCGGAGGTTGTTTTGACGGGGAACCTCGGGCCCAATGCCGCGCGCACTCTCTCCACGCTCGGCATCAAGGCGTACCGCGCAGAGGGCGACACGGTGGGAGAATCGGTGACCGCTTTCATTGATGGGCAACGGTTCGAAATCACGTCGCCGACTGTCACCGCGAAATCGGGCCTGAATCCGCCTGCCGCGGTATTCCCCTCTCGTCCGTTGGGCGGCAGCACTGGCGGAGGAATGGGACGCGGTATGGGCGGCGGCGGAGGTATCGGCGGGGGTGGCGGCAGAGGCGCCGGTGGAGACCGTGGTGCTGGCGGCGGCAGAGGGGCCGGTGGCGGACGCGGAAGATGATAGTAAGCGTTGCAAGCGGGAAAGGCGGAACCGGCAAGACCACGGTTGCGGTTGCGCTGGCGCAGGTAGCTCCGAACAGCGCCTACGTGGATTGCGACACCGAAGCGCCTAACGGGCACCTGTTTTTGCGCCCGAATATTTCACACCGCAAACCGGTCAATCGCAAAGTAGCCTCGATCAATGTGAACATGTGCACGTGGTGCGGTGAATGCATGGAAAAATGCGCCTACCACGCGATCGTGATCGCACACGCGACGAAGAAGGCCGTCGTATTCGAGGACCTGTGCATGGGATGCGGCGTCTGTTCACTCGTGTGCCCGGCTCGCGCGATTACAGAGGAAGACCGGCACGCGGGAATCGTTTCGAACGGCCACAGTGGCAGGATTCGCACGCGGGAGGGCCGAATGGCGGTTGAGGCTCCTCACGCGCACCCTGTGCTGAATGAGACGTTGAAGGAGCTTCCCGATGCGCCTCACACGATTCTCGACGCGGAGCCGGGTGTCACGGGGCGTGTAGTAACAACGGTGAGGGCAAGCGATGTGTGTGTTCTAGTCACTGAGCCAACACCGTTCGGGCTGCACGATCTGGAGCTGGCCGTGACGATGACGCAGCATGTCGGGGTTCCGGTCGGCGTCATCATCAATCGTTCAACGATAGGCGACAACGCCGTGCGCGACTTTTGTCGGGTTCGGACCATACCCGTTCTGCTGGAGATTCCGTTTGACCGACGCATTGCAGCGGGGTACGCGGTGGGAAAGACGCTTGTTGAGATTCTGCCGGACATGAAAAGCCAATTTGCGGAGGTTCTCAGGCATATCGAGCGGATCGTCACTGAGAGGGGGCGATCATGACTCCGCAGATTACGGTGG
The DNA here is from genome assembly GCA_022706085.1 of Candidatus Latescibacterota bacterium. Lineage (GTDB taxonomy): Bacteria > Latescibacterota > MWCZ01 > MWCZ01 > MWCZ01 > MWCZ01. The sequence continues at coordinate 43,613 of JAKJDF010000007.1, forward strand.
TAAGCGGGAAAGGCGGTACCGGAAAGACAACGCTTACTGCTCTGTGGGGCAGCATGGCAGACAGGCCGGTGCTTGTAGACGCGGATGTGGACGCGTCGAACCTTCCGCTGGCGTACCCCCACGAGACGCGGGAGCAGCATCCGTTCGTTGGACGGGATGTGGCCGTAGTGAACGAGCCGTTGTGCAAGAATTGCGGTGTGTGCGCGAGGGCGTGCAGGTTTGATGCGTTTGTGCAGGTTGAAGGCCAGTTCCGGGTGGACCCGCTTGCGTGCGAAGGATGCACGCTGTGCACGCTGGTGTGCCCGCTCGATGCGATCACCATGAAACCGCACGTCTCCGGAACGTGGTCTGTGAGCGAAACCGGGTTCGGACCTCTCGTCCATGCTCAACTGGGAATTGCGGAGGGGAATTCCGGCAAACTGGTGACGCAGGTGCGCCGGGCGGGGGAGAAGCTGGCAGAGGAGCGGGTGGCGGCAGTGATTCTGGTTGACGGCCCTCCGGGGATCGGCTGCCAGACAACGGCGGCGATGGCGGGAGCCTCTCTGGTGGTGCTGGTAACTGAACCGTCGGCGTCAGGGCGGCACGACATGGAGCGGTTGCTTTCGGTAACGAATCGGCTGGGTGTTCCGGCGCTTGTTGTTCTCAACAAGGTTGACCTTGCACCCGCTGAAGAGGCGTTGATTCGGAACGCGGTATCGCGCATGGGCGCGGAGTATGCGGAGTATATAGGGTCCGTCCCGTTCATTCAGGAGGTCCCCGGGCTGCTTGCTTCGGGAACCCTGCTCAGCGAGTGCCCGCGCCCGCTGAGGGAAGCGGCGGAAGGACTGTGGAAGGTAATTCTGGAACGCGCACTGGTGGCGGAGCGCGTCCAGCAGGGAGAACCTGCGCACGGATAACGCACCGGAAAGGATGGGTAAGGAAAATGCCTCTGGGTGACGGAAAGGGGCCCCCGGAAGGGACTGGCCCGATGACGGGGAGGAAGCGCCTCGCGGCAAGCTGCCCATCGAAGAAACCTGAAAAAGCAAGCGGGTGGTCTCTTCTAGGACTTATCGTTGTGGCGTTACTCGCGCTTGGGGTGTGGTTTGTCTCGCACAACACAGACGATTGAGATTGCACCACGAGAAGGAGATCCACATGCCAGGAGTACGGGGAATGAGGCCGATGGGAAGGCGGTGTACTGCGCTTGGTCCCGGTCGGGGCGGATACGCGGTGCGGCCGACCTCCTTTGCGGGGGGATATCGCCTCATTCGTTGCGGCCGAGGATGCCGTGGGCGGGGGTTCCGCGAGCGGTGGTCCCATCGAGCCTTTTTTGCGCCCGGATTTGCGTGGAGACAGCCCTTCGCAGCGCCTGTTGGCGCGCCGTGGAGGGTTTAGTTCATAATCGCGCCCAGGGTGATGGTCAGCATCATAAGGGCGCATGTATATCAACACACTTGCGATAAGGAGGCAGAACAATGCCAGCAGGAGATGGCACTGGTCCCATGGGAATGGGACCGATGACGGGTCGGCGCGCGGGATTTTGCGCCGGATTCGGCGTTCCGGGATACATGAACCCGGGAGCGGGTTTCTGGTGCGGCGGTGGCCGCGGGCGGGGATTCCGCAATCGGTACTGGGCAACAGGAATACCCGGATGGGCGTGGTGGCAGGGCGTTCCGGGAACCGTCCCCGCGCCGATGACCGAAGAGGCCGAAGCGGAAGCACTGCGTCAGCAGGCGGCGGCTCTCCAGCGGTCGCTGGATGCGATCAACCAGAGGCTTGCGAGCCTGACCTCAGAGAAATAGGCTTCCGGAAAAGTCCGCCTGTGCGGAGCCGGGATGCTCCCAAGGGGCAGGACAGCGGGGGAGTCCGCAAGGACTCTCCCGCTGTGTGCGCTTACGCCGGCCAGTGATCCCAGAATCTTTTCCTGCCACGTTCGCTGACGTAACCGGCGAGAGCTCTTCGGGGGCATCCCTCATCGAGGAGACGCTTCACTTCTTTCGCCGCGCGAATGAACGCGTGGATTTTCGGGATGTTCTCCCCATTGCATGAATTTGCTTCCAGAATCGTGAATACTCTGGAGGCCCCGTCCGCAGCCGACTGAAAGACGAAATCCTCCACGTCCTGCGCGTCCAGCACCGTTAGATGGATTCCCCCGAGGCGCCAGCCAAAGGGTACGCGGCACTCGTCCGCGATGATACGGGGGTTCAGGTGGTGGGAGATGGACGGGTCGTAGTAAGACAGCCCGATCTGTTCCAGGAAGGGCAGGTGAGCAGGTTTCAGGTCTTCCACGTGCGCATGAACATCACCCGTGGTGCGGCGGCGGAAGAGATCGCTCCAGAACGGGACGACGAATTCATTCCAGAGCCGTGGGGGAATCATTGCGGCGATGTCGTCGCACAGGCTTGCGCCGCTTTCGTTGAACACCGTTGCGCCGGTAACGCCGAGGCGGAACTGCTCGAACGCGAGGATACTGTCGTTGATCCGGCCCAGGAGCTCCTTTGTTTTCGCCGGTTCCTCCATCACGTCGACGAAAAAGGCATCGCCCCGCAATTCGTAGGCTGTGGTGCAGGGACCTTCCACTCCGAAGGAGAAGCCGACCGATTCGCCGGGAAACGCCCGCATCATCTGTTCGCGGAAGTCCAGATAGAACGGGGCCATCCCTCTGCTGGCGAAATCGACCGGCCGCGCGAGAGCTTCCATCGCTTCCGCCATCGAGTGCGCGAAGCAGTGCTCGACCGCGACCTCGCCTCCTTCGGGGAAAAACAATCTCGCGCCCAGGGCGCTGGCGTGGCCGTAACTTACTGGCGGCGTGGCGGGAGAGGGCAAGGAAACGTCGTGCGGGTCGAACAGCTGCCTTTGCTTTTCCCGTCCGACGCGATACGCCTCGATACAGGCTTCTGGTTTGAGAAAGAAATCGCGGAACGGTACCCCGGACAGCGCAAGGCAGGAGAGATAGCTACCTGACACGCTCCATGAGAACTCCTTCGGATTGCGCGCGGATGTGTAGTCGGGTTTGCGGTACATGATGGCCTCCTGATACCAATGAATCGGGAAAAGTGCCCACGGGAGCAAGCTGGCGCCTGAACGGAGTGTCACGAGGGAACTTGGTGCCGGGGCCGCGTCGCGCTATTGTACTTGACGAATCCGGGAAACTGCTATCCCGGTGTCAGTGACTGTGTTCCCACAGGTTGCGTCCTCCTGAATGCCCTCATGCAGGGCGGCGAGCGTCTTCCTCAGGGTGTTTTTCGACTCCACGGAAAGGAATCCGAGCATGAGTTGCCCGAAACTACGCGCACTGGCAAGAAACGTTCTGGTGGCTCTGGCAGCCGCCTTTTCTTTTTCACCGGCGGTTGCGGCCGGAATCGAGCAGATCTGGGTAGCCGACGCCCACATGGTGATGGAAGGGGCGCCGATGGTGGTTGATCTGGACGGAGATGGCGACGCGGAAATCCTGACCGCGGCGTACGAGCACATCATCGTGGTGGACGGTTCCGGCTCGGAACTCTGGAGGTACGACGGGCGGGGACGATACTCGACGTGTCCCGCGATTCTCGAACGCGTGGGAGACACCCCGCTCATCTTCGCCGGGGACAACACGGGGGAATTCACCTGCCTCGACGGGCGGGGCAACGTGGTGTGGAAGAGGGATCTGCCTTCGATCTTCTGCGCGTCGCCGGCGGTAGCCGATCTGGATGCAAACGGCACGTTCGAGGTGGTTCAGGGGGACAAAACCGGCAAAATTCACGTCATGGATGCTCTGTCGGGTGCTGTTGTGTGGACGGCACAACTTGACGGGGAGTGCGCCAGCCCGGCCGTCGGCGATTTGAATTCCGACGGGAAGCCGGAAATATGCATTGCCACCGGTGCCGGGAAGGTATACGCCCTCAGCGCCACGGGCGTGGTGCTCTGGAGCGTTGATCTCGGTTCGCCTTCGCCGGACTGGTCGACCAGTTCGCCGGTGATTTTCACGGGGTCCGATGGGAACGAGTACGTAGCGGCCGGTGCGCGTTCGGGGCGCTTTGTCTGCCTCAACGCGCGTGGTGAAGTGGGCTGGGAACGCAACCTGCGGGGCGCCATCGCCTCAACGATTTCGGTGAGCGACTTCGATTCCGACGGGATCGCCGACATCTTTGTCGTGACCCAGCTTGGCGTGCTGTACCGTTTTGACGAAACGGGCAACGTGATCTGGGATATTGACACGCAGGGGAGGAGCCTTGCATCGGGGGCAATTGTTGACGTGGACGGTGATTCTGCGCTCGAGTACGTGCTGTGCACCCAGAACGGGAATCTGATGGTATTCAACCAGGCGGGAGAGATCACGTTCAACCATCAATTCCCGAACCGCACCATCAATGTGACGGCGGCGTTCGGTGACATCGTGAAGGCCCGGCCCGGTCTGGAGTTCGCCATCACGGGCGGCGAATCGGGGAAGGTGTACTGTTTTGGCACCGCGGCGCCTTTGAGTACTGCCGCCCCGTGGCGCACGTATCGGGGAGACAACCGGCTGACGGGTTGCTCGTCGGGTTCCAGTGCCGGAGCGGGTGCCCGAATGGCACCGGTGAATCTCGCGTGGGATCGTCTTCTCACGGGGGAGGCGGTTGTGTTCAGGGTTTCCCTTCCGGAGCCGGCGGGTCTGGCGAAGGCAGAGGCGACGTGCACGAGTCCGGACGGTTCGCGTCAGGCTTCGGTAGGCGCCGTGGCCGGTCAACGGGGTGTGCTTCAGATGCCCGTGGTGATCACGGCGCCGGGGGTGTACCGGTTCGAGTGGGCCGTCAGGGACGGCTCAGGGGAGAGGCTTGCGGGTGGTTCGCGCGAGTTGACACTGCGACCGTATCAGAACGATCGGGCGTTCGTGCAGAGAGCCTTGCGCGAGTTGCGTTCGGCACTGGGTCAGGCTCCGGTGGCGCGGACGGAACGTGGAATCCGCGGGGTGTTGCAGAGGGAGATGCGTGAGATCGAGCGCGAAGCGGTGGAACTGGCGGGGATTCAGGATGCAGTTCCCGGGGCGGCGCGTGAACTTGCTGAAGAAGCGAATGCCCGGACGATTGCGCTGAACGAGCGAACCAAACGCGCTCAGGCATTGACCCGGGTTGCGCGTGCGTTGCCGTCGGGCAGCGCCTCGCCGCGGGTGATTGCGTTCGAAGGGACGACGTGGGAAAACCGTGAAATCAATCGCCAGCTTCCCGCGGAGGTAGCGATCCCGCTGAGGATATCCCGGCGCGCGGTGACCGGGGAACATGAGCCGGTGTCTATCAAGTTGTGGAACGTGACGCTGGACACGGTGCGCGTGGAGGTTCGGGCAGAGCCCGGCAATGCGGGGATTCGGGTGACGCCGATGGAAGCGAAGGCGGTTCCCACGAACCTGAACACGATCGGATGGGATGCGCTGCCGAGACTTGGAAACCGCCCGGTGGCGGTTCCGCCGCTGGAGACGAGCGAGGTGTGGCTCGACATTGATCTGGCCAACACGCCGCCGGGCAGGCACACGGTGACAGCGTTTTTCGGGGCAGGCAGCGCGGCCGCCCGCGCCATCGTCACGCTGGATGTGCTGCCGTTTGAAATGGCAGGGTATCGCGACCTGCGGTTGTGCAACTGGGCAGTGTATAACGGCGATGCCGTGCAGGACCTGCTTGCCCACGGGAACACGGTATTCATCACGGGAATGCCTCACGCCACCATCAGCCCCGAGAATCCGGGGCGAGTTTCCGTTGATTTCACCCGGCTCGATGCGTTCGTTGAGCCATTCCGTGGGCACGATGTGTTCCTGTTGCTGAGCGGTGTGCCGAGCCTCGGTGTTCCGGTGAGCAGCGACACGTTCGTCGTCCGGTTCGGCGATTACATCCGTCAGGTGCTCGGTCGCCTTGCACAGCGCGGGATACCGGAGACGAATGTGGCGCTGTATCCGTATGACGAACCGGGAGGCAGCGGCTGGAACACGGTGAATAGTTATATCGAGTTCGCGCGGCAGGCCTTGAAGGCGCATCCCGGGCTCCTGTTCTACGTGAACGGCGGGGGCGATCTTCCCATGTTCCAGGCGTTCAACGAAGTGGCGGGGATCTGGTGCCCCGGCTACTACATGCTGCCGGACAGCTCCGCCGAGATGAACTTCATCCGAGCAAGCGGGAAGACGCTGTGGTCGTACGACTGCGGAATCGGGTATGCACGGCCGATTGGCTGGCACACGAAGACGATCAACGTTGCCGGGCAGTACCGCATGTCGCCGGTATTCACGGTTGCCTTCGGCGCGACGGGGCTGGGGTACTGGTGTTACAACCACGGGCCATCCATGTGGGGTGTCGTGGAGGCAGAGTTTCCGCTCGTGTACGTCAACCCTGACACCACTCACACTGCTTCGCGGAGGTGGGAGGCAGTCCGTGAAGGGATCGAAGACGCCCGAATCATGCTGGCCTTGCGAGAGAAGCTTTCGGATGAGCGCCTGAATGAGGCGGCGAAGCAGAAAATCCGTCACCTGCTCGAAGTGACGGCGCCTGATTTCGCCCGCCACTCGCTGGAAGAGGTTCGGCTGGGCGTGGCGCGCTACGCTCTCGATGCGACGAACAATGACGACACGGTGGGTGCATTCCGGCAGGAACTGCTGGACTGCGTTGCCGCAACGGTCGAGTAGCCTGCACCGATTCGGGGTGCAAGAGGCCGGCAGGGGTGTTGCGCCCCCTGCCGGCCTTTTTTTGTGCCGCGTGGAGTACGTTCGTCTTTCCGCCGTGTTGTTCTTCAGTGAGCTATTGCGAAAGGAACCGGAATGACACAGGGATCCACTGCCCGGACAACGTTACCGATTTCGGGCATGAGTTGCGCCGCGTGCGCGGCGCGCATTGAGCGGAAGCTGCGAGCGTTGGAAGGCGTTTCGGACGCGCAGGTGAATCTGGCGGCGCACACGGCATTGATTACCCATGACGCCGCCACGGCACCGGTACCGCGAATCGTTGACGCCGTCCGCGAGGCGGGATATGACGTGCCGTCGGAAACGTTGCACATCCCGGTGGAGGGGATGAGCTGTGCGTCGTGCGTGTTCCGAGTGGAGCGCGCGGTGAAGGGCGTGGAAGGCGTGCTGGACGCCCAGGTGAACCTTGCGACAGGGGAGGCAACCGTTCGTACGGTTTTGGCGGACGATTCCGTTACGCGCGCGATTGCCGCGGCGGTGGAGAAGGCCGGGTACGGCGTCAGGTCTGTGGAGCGTTCGGATCGGTCGACGGTAGATCCGGTGGCGCGTTCGGAAGAGGAATTCAGGAGTCTGAAGCGACGGTTTGCGATTGCCGCGGTGTTTGCGATCCCGGTGTTTCTGATCAGCATGGGCCTGGTGCCGGGTGTGGCGCGCCTGCCCTTCCAGACCACCGCAATTCTTCTGCTGGGGCTTACGCTCCCCGTTCAGTTCTGGGCGGGATGGCAGTTCCACCGGGGCGCGTGGCAGCAGTTGCGCCATGCGTCCGCCGACATGAACACGCTGATTTCGGTGGGAACAAACGCCGCGTTCCTCTTCAGTCTGGTTTTGACGTTCCATCCGGCCGCCTTCCGGAGTACCGGGGTACACCACGCGGTCTATTACGAAACGTCGGCGGTAATCATCACGCTGGTTCTGTTCGGGCGGATGCTGGAGGCGCGGGCGAAAGCCAGGACCACGCAGGCGATGAGCGCCCTTCTCGCGCTTCGGCCGGTAGCCGCCCATGTGGAGCGGGACGGGCAGATTGCGGACGTTGACCCGGCGGATGTGGTGGCGGGCGATGTTCTTGTGGTGCGACCGGGCGAGCGGCTGCCGGTGGACGGAGTGGTACTGGATGGTTATTCGTCGGTGGATGAGAGCCTGCTGACGGGCGAGAGTCTGCCGGTGGACAAGAAACAGGATGACACGGTGACGGGTGGGACGCTGAACGTGTCGGGGAGTTTCCGTTACCGCGCGACGCGGGTGGGGAATGAGACGACGCTGGCCCAGATTATCCGGCTGGTGGAGCGCGCTCAGGGTTCCAAGGCACCCGTGCAGCGGCTGGTTGACTGGATTTCCGCGGTGTTCGTTCCGACGGTGATCGCGATTTCGGCGGTGACGTTTTTCGTGTGGTGGGCTTTCGGGCCGGACCCGGCGCTCCATTTTGCGGTGCTGAACGCCGTCGCGGTGCTGATCGTCACGTGTCCGTGCGCGCTTGGCCTTGCCACCCCGACGGCGATCATGGTGGGGACGGGGCGAGGGGCGGAGATGGGCATCTTCATCAGAAGTGGTGAAACGCTGGAACGAGTTGGCAGGCTGACGACGGTTGTGTTCGACAAGACGGGAACGCTGACGCGAGGGGAACCTGTTGTGACGGGGGTACATGCAGTTGGTACCACGCCGGCGGAGGAGGTACTCGTTCTTGCGGCGTCGGCTGAGGCCCGGTCTGAGCACCCTCTGGGGGCTGCCATCGTCAGGAACGCAGCGGAGCGGTCGCTTCCGCTTCTTTCGTGCGACGAGTTCTCGGCTGAACCGGGCCACGGACTGCGGGCAACGATTGGCAACCGGGTGGTTCTGATTGGCAATGCCGCCCTGATGCATGAGCAGGGCGTGCGCCTGGATGCGGGGAAAAGCGTTGCGGAAGAGATTCAGGCAAAGGGAGCCACCGCGGTGTTCGTGGCGCTCGATGGCCTGCTGGAGGCGGTGTTCGAGATCGCGGATACGCCGAAACCGCATGCCGCCGAGGTGATCGCGGCGCTGAAACGCGACGGTTTGAGGGTAATCATCCTGACAGGGGATTCGCGACGGACGGCCGAAGCAATTGCATCACAACTCGGCGCGGATGAGGTGATTGCGGAGGTGAGGCCGGGCGCGAAAGCGGATTATGTGGCGGCTCTGCAGAGGAACGGGGCGGTTGTCGCGATGGTGGGTGACGGCGTGAACGATGCGCCGGCTCTGGCCCAGGCGGATATCGGCATTGCGCTCGGGACGGGAAGCGACGCGGCGATGGAGACCGCCGGAATCACCCTTATCGGGGGCGACCTACGCAGCGTGCGGAAAGCGATTGCGCTTTCCCGCGCCACGTTGCGGACGATACGGCAGAACCTCTTCTGGGCATTCATCTACAACGTGGCGGGCATTCCGATCGCGGCGGGCGTTCTCTACCCGGTGAACGGCATGTTGCTCGACCCGATGCTGGCAAGCGCCGCGATGGCGATGAGCAGCGTCAGCGTGGTGACGAACAGCCTGCGGTTGCGGCGCTGGAACGCGTGATCGCGGGAGTGGAGCGAACGGGAACCCCTGCGCGTGCTCCGATCATCCATCCCTCCTTACGGGTGCCGTGCGATGCGCTACGGAAACGCGGATAAGCACTCGCGGGGCGTACGGGGTTTTGAGGCCGTCGGGCAGGCCGGCACGCGGCGCCACGAAGGTATGGCCGCTGATCCACGCGGTGCTGCTTACGTCGAGGCCGACCTCCAGACCGGTGTACGTGCTTGAGATACCTTGGTCCAGCGCACTTTCGGGCGGGCCTCCCCACCCGACGAAGTACCCCGCAACCGCTCCCACGGGTACCCCGTGCGAGGAGACTGAAGTCCACGCCACGTGGTATTCGCGGCTTCCCGTGTGCTCCATTCGCATGTACCCGCCGTACCAACCGACGAACGGAGACAGGAGGTGTTTCGAGGTCTGCCGGAAACCGAGCCATCGCCGGCAGGGCTCATATCGCGCACCCAGCGTGATCGCGGTTACGGAGAAGCTGTTCTTGAAAGCCGTTGTTTCCGGGGGCGAGGTGTAGGTTTTGACGAGCGCCAATCCCGCCAGTTTTTCCGTTCGTTCGAACCGCGTGGAGAGCCGTTCGACGTTGAAATGAGTGGACCACCAGCCAAAGCTCCGCGATGGAGTCATCTGGTCCACACCGAACAGGAATCCCGCGACGCGCCCCCACTCGCCTGCGGTTCCGCCCGCGGCGGCACCTGCACGAACGGTGTACTGCGCGTGCGCCAAGGGGACCGACAGGAAGAGGACCGCGAAGGCCGCCGTGAGGCTCATGAGCGCACGAAGCTTCGAGGACGAATTCATCACAGGTTGAAACCGATCAGGGTAATTGCACCGATTGCCAGACCGAGCCCGGCCTCGGCGGCGATCACTTTCCACACCGCCAGCCGGTGCGCATCAGAGAGGCAGAGTATTTCGATCAGCAGAGACCAGACGGTGAGCCCGAACTGGACGGCGTAATCAACGGTGAGGACGAGGGCCCGGGGGTCGTCCGACCCGGATATACGCGACGGGGTAAGGGCTGAGTAGCCATAACCGGCCACCATGATTGCCCAGAGCACCAGACTCGGAACACCCGGGGCCAGGGCCCACGCGACGGCCGTCCTTGTCGCCGTCCACGATCCCGAACCACCGATCCGCCGGAGCACCCAGTGCAAAACCCGGGCAATGACAAAGACCATGAGCGCACCGGCCATGACGCCTGACACGAGAATCAGGAGCGTCAGTGCCGCGGGTTCGAGTTCAGTCAGGGACGGGAGGAGTGCAATCCGCTCCACGATCCGGCTTGCGCCGCCGGCGAGGATGAGGAGCCACAGCCACCGCCCCGGGGCGTAGAGAGTCATGGCGGCGACGGTCTGGCGCGGGTGCGTCCAGATGGTTCGCCACGGGCGCAGGTCCGCGGTTGCATCGTCCTGTGTTGACGGAAACGCCATCGTACCTCACATGATTTTTTCGGGGCGAATGAACCATCCATTCCGGCTGCTGATAAAGGTACCCACCGAGGCCGGGTTTCGCCGAGGGTCAACGCCTTGCCGGACCAATCTGCGAGGAAAGAGCGTGCTGACGAAATGGCGATGTATGCCACTATGGCATTGGCCATTGCGCCATTACGGCATAAATCAAAGAAAAACAGCCCTCCGCGAACCACACGGCACAGGTATTGCGTTTCTCCATGCCCCGAAGGTTTCGATCAATCGTCGGGCAGATGTTCGCCGGCTGAGATTTGAAGTCAGGCAGTAACGTCCATTTCATCGCTCAGGAGACGCGTGTGAAGGTTACAATTCGTGAAGAAAAGCCGAAGGACAAGAACGAGGAAAAGGGCACGGTAACCGAGAAAACTGTTGAGGCGCAATCTCCCGCCGACGGAGGCGCGGAAAGCGCCGGTCCGGAAGTGGAGACCCGGGAGGAACCGGCCCTGAAGGTTGAGGAAGAGGCTCAAAAAGAAGCACTGGAGCAGCAGCTTGCCGGGGCGCAGCGCGAAGCCGCGGAGAACAGGGACAAGTACCTGCGCGCGGTGGCGGAACTGGAGAATTTCCGCCGGCGCACCGCCCGGGAATTTGCTGACATGAGCCTGCGGGCCGGTGAGCGGATTCTCACCGCGCTTCTGGACCCGGCAGACAATCTGGCACGTGCTCTGGACGCGGCGAGGAAGATGGAGGCCGAACAAGCGGGAGACACGTTGACCAGCTTCATCGGCGGGGTGGAGATGATCTACCAGCAACTGGTCTCGATTCTTGAGAAGGAGCAGGTCAGGCCGATGGAGACCGTCGGCACCGTGTTTGATCCGAACCTTCATGACGCGCTTGTTGCGGTGGAACGGTCGGATGTTCCACCGAACACCGTTGTGGAAGAAGTGCAACGGGGATACCGGCTGGGCGACCGCGTGTTGAGGCACGCGAAGGTGGTGGTCAGCAGGGCACCGGTTGCAGAGGAAAAACCGAACGAGAACGAGAATACTCAATAAATCTCTGAGCCGCCTGATTCGGCGGAAGAAAGGCTTGAACCATGGGAAAAATCATTGGAATTGACCTCGGGACTACGAACAGCTGCGTTGCGGTGATGGAGGGCAACCAGCCTGTAGTCATCACGAATACCGAAGGCGGGCGGACGACGCCGTCTATCGTCGCCTTCACCGGGGATAACGAACGGGTGGTTGGGCAGGCGGCGAAGCGTCAGATGATCACGAACCCGGAAAACACGATCTACTCCATCAAGCGGTTCATGGGGCGGCGGCACTCCGAAGTATCTCAGGAGGAGAAGCTTGTTCCCTACAAAGTCACATCGGCGCCGAACGGTGATGTTCGCGTGGTGGCGCGGGGCAAGGAGTACGCACCGCCGCAGATTTCGGCGATGATTCTTGAGTATTTGAAAAAGACGGCGGAAGACTACCTCGGCACCACGGTGACAGAGGCGGTGATAACGGTTCCGGCGTATTTCAATGACTCGCAGCGGCAGGCAACAAAGGATGCGGGGCAGATCGCCGGGCTGGATGTCAAACGGATCATCAACGAACCGACTGCGGCGAGCCTGGCGTACGGCCTTGACAAAAAGAAGAACGAAAAGATCGCGGTGTTCGACCTCGGCGGTGGAACGTTCGACATTTCGATTCTCGAAGTGGGCGACGGCGTGTTCGAGGTGCTTTCCACGAATGGCGACACGCACCTCGGGGGTGATGATTTCGACAAGAAGCTTATCGACTGGATGGCCGACGAGTTTCTGGCGAAAGAGGGTGTAGACCTCCGAAAGGACAAGACGGCGCTGCAACGGCTGCGTGACGCAGCGGAGAAAGCCAAAATCGAGTTGTCCAGTTCGCTTCAGACCACGATCAACCTGCCGTTTATCGCGGAGGGGCCGAAGCATCTGGAAATGACGTTGACGCGTGCGAAGTTCGACGCCCTGACGGCCGACCTTGTGGAACGGACGGTGGGGCCGTGCCGGCAGGCTCTGAAGGATGCAGGTCTCACCGCATCGCAGATCGACGAGGTGATTCTGGTCGGCGGATCCACGCGGACACCCTCGGTTCAGGCGAAAACGAAAGAGCTGTTCGGCAAGGAGCCGAACAAGAGCGTCAATCCTGATGAAGCGGTCGCGGTCGGCGCGGCGATTCAGGGCGCGGTGCTGGCGGGAGACGTAAAGGACGTGCTGCTGCTGGATGTTACCCCGCTCTCGCTGGGTATCGAGACGCTTGGCGGAGTGATGACGACCCTGATCGAGCGGAACACGACGATCCCGACGCGGAAGAGCCAGATTTTCTCGACTGCCACCGACGGGCAGCCTTCGGTGCGTGTGCACGTGCTGCAGGGTGAGCGTGCGATGGCGGCGGAGAACCGGACGCTTGCAACGTTTGACCTTGTCGGAATACCGCCTGCGCCTCGCGGGGTGCCGCAGATTGAGGTCACCTTTGACATCGACGCGAACGGCATCGTGCATGTAACGGCAAAGGACCTCGGGACGGGAAAGGAACAGAAGATCAAGGTTGAGGTTTCGAGCGGCCTGAGCAAGCAGGAAATCGAGCGGATGGTCAAGGACGCGGAGGCGCACAGGGACGAGGACCAGAAGCAACGCGAGTTGATCGAGCTCCGCAACCAGGCTGATTCGTTCGTGTATCAGGCGGAAAAGAACCTGAAGGAATACGGCGACAAGGTTGACGCGAGCGAGCGGGAGAAGATCCAGACCGCCATTGACGGGGTCAAGAGCGTCCAGAATGGTTCTGACGCCGGCGCGATCAGGTCTGCGATCGAAGCGCTTCAGCAGGCGATGATGAAGCTTGGTGAGGTGATGTATCAGCAGGCGGCGGGCGGGGCCGGCGGCCCGGGTCCGGAAGGTGCGCAACCGGGTGCGGGGAGCGCGGGCGGCCCGCAATCAGGATCCGCCGGCGGACCGGTGGACGCCGAGTTCACGGTCGAAGACGACGACAAGAAGAACTCGTAGGTCCCGGTCGGAGCAGCACATAGCGATTCCTTCGGCAGAGGGGCGGTTCTGTGATCACGTACTGACGTGCTCAGAACAGCCCCTTTGCCCGTTGCTTCGGAGCCTTTTCCGGAGGATACCGCAGGGAACCCGGGAGGAAACGGCGGGTGGACGGAGTTATCTTTTTTGAGACACTGGAGACACGGAGACGACGAAGGACGATAGATGGCACAGAAGCGTGATTACTACGAAGTACTCGGCATCGAGCGAACCGCGAACGACGATGCCGTGAAGAAGGCGTATCGGAAGCTGGCTCTGAAGTACCATCCCGATCGTAACCCTGGCGACAAAGCGGCTGAAGAGAAATTCAAAGAGCTTGCGGAAGCGTACGAGGTGCTGAGCGACCCTGAGAAGCGACAGCGGTATGACAGATTCGGCCATCAGGGGGTTCAGGATCAGTTTGGTCAGGGCGGCTTCCAGTGGCAGAACTTTTCGCACGCGAGCGAATTCGAGGATATTTTCTCCTCGTTTTTCGGAAGCAGAGGATTTGAGGACCTTTTCGGCGGCGGAGGCACGCGCACGAGCCGGCGCCGGGGGGCGCAACAGGGTTCCGATGTGCGCGTATCGCTCAGTCTTCCGCTGGAAGAGATCGCCACAGGGGTGGAGAAGCGCATCAGGCTCAAGCGTGTGCAGGTGCGTTGTCCCACGTGCAACGGCACCGGCGGCAGGGAGGGATCGAAACCGACCACGTGCGTCGCGTGCGGCGGTTCCGGGCAGGTGCGCCGGATGCAGGGGGGATTCTTCAACCTTGTGACCGTGGTAACCTGTGACCGGTGCAACGGTTCAGGACAGGTGGTGACGGACCCGTGTCCCACGTGCCGGGGAACCGGGCTTACTGGCGACGAACGCACTGTTTCGGTGCGCATCCCCGCGGGGGTTGCGAACGGCAACACGATGCGCCTGCGGGGACAGGGGAACGCGGGGCCCCACGGGGGGCCTGCGGGCGACCTGCTTATCGACATTCACGAGGAAGAGCACCCGTTGTTCCAGCGGCAGGATGACGATGTGGTGTATGAGCTTCCGATCAGCTTCAGCCAGGCGGCGCTGGGAGCGGATGTGGAGGTGCCGACGCTGGACGGGAAGGTGCGGATGAAGGTTCCGCCGGGGACGCAATCCGGCAAGGTGCTGCGGTTGCGGGGGAAGGGCATTCCGCACATGAACGGTTATGGCAACGGCGACATGCTCGTGCGTCTGCACGTCTGGACGCCGGTGAAGTTGAATTCGCAGGAACGGAAGGTGTTCGAGGAGCTCGCCCGCCTGGAGAAAAACTCCGAATCGGGGACTCCCGCCGGCGGGCGGAGTTTCTTCGACAAGGTGCGTGACGCGTTCAGGGAATGAGCCGAACGATCAGTCCTCGGTTTCCGCGGTGAAGCGCACACGCTCAACGGGATAGCCGTCGCGGTCGGTGACGCGGAAGGCAAAACGCCAGGATTCCTTCCCGCAAATCACCGTTACCGCGAGGCGAGTTTTCCCGCGCGGAACAGTCACCCGAACCAACTCCTCGAACTGATACCGGTCCCGGAAAAAGCCCCGGTGGGGCACCGCGGGTAGTTCCGGTTTATCCAGTACCACTGCGTCACCCACGCGCACTATTACTCCGTCGTTGTGGCCCACGTTGAGAACCACTTCCCGCTCGCGGTCGCTGTGCAGCCACGCGACGATGTGCATGCTCATGTCGTCAGCGGCGAGGAAATCGAATACGGAGCGCGTGTTTACGATGCCGCGGGGATCGTGCGAGAACCAGGTGAACCAGCGCACCGCGCCGTCGCGCCCGCAGAAGATGCGGTTTGCTTTGATGGGCTGGCCGAGGGCTTCGTCTGCGGTTCGCCGTGGGCTGGTGTGCGGGGTGCTCAACGGGCCGAGCACCAACCAGCGACCCGGAGTTCCGAAGGCGTCGCAGAGTTCTTCGGGGGTGGTTTCTCCCGAGCGGAAGGCGCGAACGGCCTCAAAAAGGCGCAGCATGCGCGGATCCGCCTCGGGCAGTTCATCGTAGCGGGTCTTGTCACGCAGAATCCCGTGCCAGAGGGGAATCGCGTGTTCGGCACCGTCGAAATCAGGGAAGCGCACACCGGGGATGCGGCGGGTTGCTTCGCTCGGCGTGAACCATGCCGCATACGACGAGTACGACCACATGTACCGCGGCGAGAGAGACCGCAGGATGCGCATCTGCTGGCGGCGTTCGGCCATTTCATCCGCCCATGGCCGGACGGGGTAGTCTGGTTCCTCGCTTTCGGCCATGTGAAATGCCCAGACGCCCGGAGCGACGGAACCGCGCCGCTTCCACCAGACGATGGTCGCCTCGGACACGAAGTTGCCCATGCGGCATTCGTCAAACACAGGAACTGACGCAGCGGTGACCGGATCATGCATGCGGTACGAGTATTCTGACGCAAGATGGCAGCCGCCGGGGGCGTCGCGTTCGGCCATTTCGTCCATGAAACCCAGAATCATTTGAACTTCGAGGGGACGCGTGCGGATGCCGCCGGGAAGAAGAAAGACGACCGCTTCAGGGAACTCGTCGAGCAGGGCAGCCATGCAGGCGCGCCCCTGACGGTACGCGGCGGCCTTCAGATCGCCCGGTGTGTAAGTGTCGTACACGTACTGCGGGTGATCGAGTTCGTAGCGGGGATAGGGGTATTCGAGGTCTATGGAAACGCCTCGGAAGCCGCATTCCCGGGCCGCTTTGCCGAGTGCCTGGAAGTGCCGGCCCATCTTCTCGGTGAACGCATCGGAGAGGAGGGTTTCCGGCGACGGCCACGGGTCGCCCGACCCGAATGCCACGGCGAGCAGGTTTTCGGTGATGCCGTTGTGCGTCAGGGCGGCGACGTTCTGCCGGGCAAGTGCAAGCCATTCCGGATTGGTGGCGGGCTCACCCGGGAGGCCGATATTGGCGGCGACGCCCTGATCCCACGTGCCGCACTGGAAGTAGAAGCCGTCGTAAAGCCCTTGGATCTCAGCGGCGTGGGCGTTCAGATAATCGTTTGGGAGCACTGAATAGCAGAGCATTTTCGGAGGATCGGGACGCTGACGGTTCTCCATCTGGCAACTCCCTGTCTGGTGGCAACGCAGTATCGGCTTCAGGAAAGAGCCATGAATGTAGGGAGCGAGCGAGGAGGTGACAACGGGAGGCGAACGCCATTTGCCCGGATGTAACGGGTTGGTATTCTTAGCGTATCGAACGATCCGGGGGGTCGTCTGGTGGACGCAATGTTCGATCACGGCACGAACGGCACCTCTTTGCCCGGCCTTCACGCGGCGCTTCAACCGCTCCTGAGCGCAAGGGCGGTCACGAAGGTGTATCCGACGGGCGCTGCGACGGAGGTCCGTGCGCTTAACGGGGTGAACATTGATCTGTACGAAAGGGAGCTTGTTGTCCTTCTGGGGCCGTCGGGAAGCGGCAAGTCAACCCTCCTCAACATCCTTGGAGGGCTCGATACTCCCACCAGCGGAACCGTCCGATTTCGCGACACGGACCTGACGGAAGCCGACGATCGGATGCTCACCCGGTACAGGCGGGAAACCGTAGGGTTCATCTTCCAGTTTTTCAACCTGATCCCCAGTCTCACCGCCCGGGAAAACGTCGAGCTCATCACGGATATCGCAACCGATCCCATCGCACCCGAGGAGGCTCTGGGCCTTGTCGGTCTCGGGGACAGGATGGACCACTTCCCTTCCGAGCTTTCCGGTGGCGAACAGCAACGGGTGGCGATTGCACGGGCGATTGCAAAACGTCCTGAGGTACTCCTGTGCGACGAACCAACGGGTGCGCTGGACGTAAAGACCGGGATGTTGGTGCTGGATGCGATTGGCCGCGTGAATCGCGAGCTGGGCGCGCTGGTGGTCGTCATCACCCACAATGCCGTCATTGCCGAGATCGCTGATCGCGTGGTCAGTCTTTCTGACGGACGAATCGCCGGGGTTCGCACAAACACGATCCGCAGGCCGATCTCCGAGCTTTCGTGGTAGGAGCCATGAGCCCTCTCGACAAGAAGCTGTTTCGGGACCTCGGGCGCATGAAGGGGCAGATGGCCGCGGTGGTCGTCGTGATGGCGTGCGGCCTGATGGTGATGGTGATGGAGCGCGGGCTGGTGTGCTCCCTTGAGCATTCCAAAAGCGAGTACTACGCGCGCCACAGGCTTGCCGATGTATTCTGTGAACTCCGGCGAGCGCCAAATTCCCTGCGAACCACGTTGAGCCACATCTCAGGCACAGCGGCAGTTGAAACACGTGTTCTCGGGGTTGCGACCCTGGATATCCCGGGCATGGAGGAGCCTGCGCAGGCAACCCTTGTATCCATCCCCGATGATCGGCCTCCCCGGCTGAATCTGCTCTACCTTCGATCGGGGCGGCTTCCCTTGGCAGGAAGGCGGGGTGAAGCAGTCTTGAGTGACGCGTTTGCACAGGAACACGGATTCCGCCCCGGCGACACAATTGACGCGACGATTCTGGGCGCGCGTGTGCGCCTTCAGATCGTGGCGACCGCTCTTTCGCCAGAGTTCGTGTATGAACTGCCGCCCGGCGGCATCATGCCGGACAACCGCCGCTTCGGGATTCTCTGGATGGGAGAGCGGGAGCTGGCCGCCGCTCTGGGTCTCAAAGGCGGGTTCAACAGCGTGGTGGTGGACGTTTCCCCGTATGGCGACATCCGCACCGTCAGATCGGAACTCGAGCGCATTCTTGCTCCGTATGGCGCGCGCATTGCGTACGGGCGTCGTGAACACCCCTCCGTGAACATGGTGGATGAGGAAATAAGAGGGCTGCGCGCGACCGCAGTGGCGTTCCCGCTGGTTTTTCTAAGCATTGCAGCATTCATGACCAGCGCCGCCCTCACCAGACTCGTTCGCCTCCAACGCGAACAGATCGGACAACTGAAAGCGCTGGGGTATTCCTCGCGAGAGATCGGCTGGCACTACACCAAGTTCGCCTTGGTGGCTGTTGTGCTGGGGACCGGCATCGGCGGTGCTCTCGGGCTGTGGGCGGGAAGCAGACTGGTCTTGCTCTATCATCCGTTTTTCCGGTTTCCCTCGCTGACATTCCACCCCGAGTGGCCATCACTGTTTTTCGGTCTGGTCGCGAGTACCGCAACTTCTCTCGCAGGAGTGGCCACGGGAGTGCGTCGTGCAGTGGCCCTTTCGCCCGCAACCGCCATGCGCCCCGAACCGCCCGGCGAGTTCCGGCGCCCGGCGGTAAGGTTTCCGCAACTCCAGAACCTTGCCCCTCCTTCGTTCCGGATGGCGGTACGCAACCTGCGCCGCAAGCCATGGCAGGCTGCGTTCACCGGGCTGGGTCTCGCCTTTGCGACGGCCATTCCCGTTGTATCAGTAGCGATGGATGACGGGATAAGATACATGATGGATTTCCAATGGCGGCTCGCGCAACGGCAGGACGTGACGGTATCTCTTGTCGAACCGGGATCGTACCGGGCAATGACAGAACTGGCGGCCCTGCCGGGCGTTCTGTACGCCGAGCCGTTTCGTGCGGTGCCGGCGCGGATTGTGGCGGGGCATCGTGAGCGCCAACTCGCCATCACAGGATTGACTCGGGCGGCGCGGTTGAGCCGTCTGCTGGACGAAGAAGCCAATCCGATCGGACTTCCCCGCGGGGGACTGGCGCTTTCTGAGCAACTGGCGAAGACGCTCCGTATCGGACCGGGGGACACGCTGCGCATCGAGGTTCAGGAGGGGAAACGACCGGTTTTCACGGTTGTGGTGGCAGCGTTGCTGACGGACTTCGCCGGGGTGGGGGCTTACATGGATATTGAAGCTCTCCGCCGGAGGATGGGAGAGGGCAGCACCATCAGCGGGGCACATCTGGAAGTGGACGGCAACCGATGGAGCGGGTTTTTCGCGGCGGTGAAACGATCACCGCGTATCGCCGCGGTGGCAACCACGCGCTCCGTCCGCGAGACCTACGACAGGATGATGGGAGACATGATGGATATCACGAAAGTCATTATGTCCCTGTTTGCGGTTGTGCTCTCGTTCAGTGTGATTTACAACGGCGCACGGATCGCGCTTTCGGAACGGACGCGGGATCTTGCGGCCTTGCGGGTGCTCGGGTTCACGCGGAATGAAGTGGCCGCGGTTCTCGTTGGCGAACTTGCGATTCTGACGTTTGTCGCGTTGATACCGGGGCTGTTCCTCGGAAATCAGCTTACCCGCCTGATTCTGGCATCGACGGTGACAGAAACGATGCGTATTCCCGTTCTCGTAACGAGCCGGGCCTACGCCACGGCCGCGACGGTGGTGCTGGTTTCCTCGTTCGTGTCCTTCGGAGTGGTCAGTCGCCGAATTATCAGGCTGGATCTACTCGGAGTTCTCAAAGCGAGGGAGTGATGGACAACGCAGGCAACCCTGAAGCAGGGCGAATGCCTTCGCAGGCAAGGCGGAACGCGAAGGGTACGGCCCGACGGCGAAGGTGGGTGATGTACGGGACCGGCGTTGCGGTACTGGCATCGTTGATTGCGGCGTTCTGGCCCAGACCCGTTCCCGTCGAAACTGCGCTCGTCACCCGGGGCCCCCTCGCCACGCACGTGGTGGAAGAGGGCAGGACCAGAATCAGAAATCGGTATGTGATAGCCGCTCCGGTCAGCGGATACCTGAACCGCGTGGAACTGTCAACCGGCGGGAAGGTGCACGCGGGAAAGACAACTCTCGCAACCATCCAGGCTCCTCCGTCGGGATTGCTGGATCCGCGGACGAGAGCCGAGGCGGAAGCCCGTGTCGAAGTAACCGAGGCCGTCAAGCGACAACGGGAGTCGGATCTGGGCAGGGCGAGAGCAACGCTCCAGTTCGCGCAGAGGGAGTTCGCCCGCATCGACGTGCTGGAGCGGCAAGGCGGAGTGCCACGGCGGGAATGGGAAGATGCGGAGACCCGCGTGCGCGTTCTGGAGAAAGAGGTAGTATCGGCGGAGCAGGCGTTGCGGGCATCCGAGTTTGAGGTCCGCCAGGCTCGCGCGACTCTTGCACAGGTTTCGAGCACGGAACCAACGGGTGCGACGGTTCTGCGTATCACGGCTCCGATTGACGGGGTCGTGTTGAATGTGTTTGAGGAGAGCGCGCGGGTAGTGACCGCGGGAACGCCGATTATGGAAATTGGTGACACCCGGGACCTCGAGGTGGAGGTTGACCTTCTCTCCAGCGACGCTGCTGCGGTGGCTCCGGGCGCCGAGGTTTCCGTTGAGCACTGGGGGGGCACGGTGCCGCTCCGCGGTCGCGTGCGCCTCGTCGAACCCGGCGGATTTACCAAGGTGTCGGCGTTAGGGGTGGAGGAGCAGCGAGTCACGGTTCACATCGCGATCATGGACTCCGTGCCGCCCGGTAACACTCTCGGGGACCGATTCCGCGTGGAAACCCGCATTGCGACGTGGCGCGGTGAGAACGTCCTTCAGGTGCCGGTCGGAGCTCTTTTCCGGCGTGGCGACGACTGGATGGTGTTCGCGGTGGACGGTGGAAGAGCGCGCCTGGCGAGGGTGGAAACAGGGCACGGAAACGGAGTTTTCGCAGAAGTGCTTTCGGGCCTCAAAGAACGCGACAGCGTCATCTTGTATCCACCCGATTCCGTCACGGATGGGATCAGGGTGTCACCGCGGCCGGGCGAGGTCCGTTGAGGCTGTTCGACTGGAGTCCGGCGGCGTGCTCCAAGCCCCGAGCCGCTTGCAGCGCCTTGCCCGGAGGAATTGACGGCACACCCGGAAGGAAGTATAATTTAACATTCGACATTTGCTGTCAGTCTGTGATCGGGCGTAGCTCAATCGGCAGAGCGGGTGGCTGTTAACCACTAGGTTACAGGTTCAAGTCCTGTCGCCCGAGCCATCATCCACAACCGCGGACCCTGCAGGGCTCAGCGGTTTGAAACTGAGAGCAGGGGAAGCGGTCGGAAAACGGCTGCTTCCCCTTTCGTTTTTCGGGGCGAATATCTGCGGAGAGGCTGTCTCACGCGAAGACGCGAAGAACGCGAATGGAAGAGCGTGAGGCAAACCGCAGGAGGGATACCATGGCGGTGTTTGACTGGGCACTTGCACGTGCGCGAACGTTCACCGTGTGGGACTGGGGCGCGCTAAAACTGTGCCTCTTCTCGGCGGGATTGCTTGTGGCAAAGCTGGTGCCGGGCGTACTGGGGCTTGCCTGGTACTGGTACGCGCTGGTGTTCGCGATCACGTACGTCTGGGTGATGGTGCGGATGTTCGGGAAAAACGCGTGAGCAGAGCCCGCATCACACGAAGACGCGAAGAACGCGAAGGAACCGGTGCCACGTGCATTGTTCGTTCGCTGATCCGACGCTTACGTCGCAATTCACTTCTTCCCACCCGGGCGAGGACATTTTGTCAAACGGCGTCTTCCCCGCGCACGTGGAGTTCAAGTTTTCTTTCCTCGCTTTCCCGGTAACCAATCCTTATCGACTTGCATCGCAGAACGTGGTCTCCCGGCTCAATGCGCAAGGGTTCGGTGTAGAGCAACCAGCGGGGTGCGTTTCCCGTCTCGAACGTGTATGCGATTGACGCGCCCTGTGTTGCGCAATGCAACTGGATCAGCGCGGGGGCGTTGAGCGTGCATTGCTCCCACGCCTGCTGCGTTCCCGGAATCTCCCGGCAGATGGGAATGAACGTGGGCGGCGCGGTTACCGGTTGGACGCCGTCCGGGTACCACCGCCGCACCATCTCGCTTTCGGAAAGCTCCCCCAAATCACCGACTTCGTGCAGCCAGTCATCCAGTGCTGCCCTGAGCCGGCCGAGCTCCGCCTCGTGCGTCGCGTCACCGGCAAGGTTATGGATTTCATACGGGTCGGTTTCCGTGTCGTACAACTCTTCTGTCGGGCGGGGATACCGAAACATCAGTGATTGGGCTTCGTTCAGTTCGCCGGCGAGATGGAGGCGCCACATCTCCTGCATGATCGGGTGGCGGTTCAGGTAAGGTATCCAGAGCTGGTACGGAAGCTCCGGACGGCAGTTGCGGATGTATTTGAAGCGGTGATCCCGCACGGCCCGCACCATGTCGTATGATTCGTCGTACCTGTCGCGCGTGGCGAACACGTACTCGCGGGGTGGTTTTGCCCCGGGCCCCAGAAACGCCTGCCCCTGCAGGTGGTAAGGTACTTCCAATCCCGCGAGCGAGAGCACGGTTGGGCCGAGGTCTACGGTGC
Source organism: Candidatus Latescibacterota bacterium (assembly GCA_022706085.1). GTDB lineage: Bacteria > Latescibacterota > MWCZ01 > MWCZ01 > MWCZ01 > MWCZ01. The sequence continues at coordinate 66,414 of JAKJDF010000007.1, forward strand.
TCACGAGGTCGCCACTCACCTTTCCCGGTTCGATGCCGGGTCCCCGGCAGATGAGCGGCACGTGGATTCCGGAGTCATACGGCCAGCGTTTGCCGCGCGGCAGTGGCCCGTGGTCGCTCCAGTGGAAGACATACGTGTTTTCCGCCAGCCCGTCTTCTTCCAGTTGTGCGAGGAGCTGACCGAGTTCCGTATCGCTCTCCTCGATGTGCGTGTACATCCGCGCCATGGCCTCGCGCACCTTCGGCGTATCGGGGAAACAGGGCGGGAGTTGCATGTCGGCGGGGTCGAACCTGAGTTCGCGGCAGTTTTCGGGCCACATGCCGCTTTCGTGGGTGCGCGTAGGGTTGAACACGGCGAAGAACGGCTGGTCGGGGTTGGGCCGGTTGCGCCAGTGGGCCTGCGTACCGCATTCATCCCAGGCGGTGACGGGCGGATCGAACTGGTAGTCGGTTTTGGCGTTGTTCGTGCAGAAATAGCCCGCGGCGCGCAGATATTCGGTGAAGCATTTCACGTAATGCGGCACTACGGCGGAATAGGGCGTGGGCAACTCAGGCGTTCCCGGGTTCGTGTGCGACGTGCGCATGTGGTGCGTGCCGATGGAGATCGGATACATGCCGGTGATAACGGCGGAGCGGGCGGGGGCGCAGACGGGCGCGGTGGAGAAGCAGTGCGTCCACCGGCAGCCCTGCGCGGCCAGCCGGTCGAGGTTCGGCGTGCGGGCTACCGGGTCACCGTAACAGCCGTAGAACGGGTTGGTGTCCTCGAAGGATATCCAGAGGAAGCTGGGTCTGCGTTTTGCACCGGGCATGTCAGTGCCTTTCCTGCTGACGCAACAATACAAGAGGCTCACGCGAAGACACGAAGCAGTTCGTGGACGTTGTGGACTTGTTGGACAGGATCAGCGGTACTGCGCCTCCGTTCAGGAATCCGCCTCACGGCTCACCGGAAGAATGAGCGATGAAGGGTATTTCGGGCTATGGAAAACCTTCTGCTCGGCGATCACCGTCTCTGCATCGAGAAGGTCATCTCTCCCTGTACCGTGGTTGCGATCATGATTGGGAAAGTCGCTGCTGCATATATCGAGTCGAATGCGGTGCCCCTTGCGGAAGCAGCACGAGGTAATTCCCATGCGAACGTGAAATCGGGTCACTTCACCGGGAATCAGGAGGTCTTCCGAATCGAGTCCGTTGCGGTGCCGTGCGCGGACCATCCCGTAACACACCTCCATCGCTGCTCCACCGGGATCATCGTCCACGAGCCGGACAAAGAAATCAGTATCAACCGCAGAAGACGACGCGTACAGCACGACTTCCGGGTTTCCCACCACCTCGACGTCCTCTTCGAGTGGCGCGGTGCGGTAGCGCAGGATATCGTTCCGATAATCGAGGCGGCGGCGGTCGGACACGTTGTAGAAGTACGCCGTGTCCCACGGCGTCGGGACAGGATCAAACGGGTCGTGCGTGAACGTGTCGGGAGGCTCGTTTGTCCGGGGTTCGGCCAGCAAAGCTCCGGAACCTTCCGGAAGATGGGCGTCTCCCTCGCCTGCGAGGTAAAAGGTCGTGAGGTGGACGTTCGGCGGCGGCCACGTCTCCGCCGATTTCCACGTTCCCGATCCCATGACAAAGTAACGCACTGCCGGCTCTCGCGCTGTGCCATTGTCAATGCCCTTCAGCCAGTAGTCGAACCAGCGAATCTGCATCAGCTGGATGTTCACTTCAGCATCCTAGCCAAAATCCAACTCGCCCTGTCTGCGTCGCCCGAGGCTTACGTGATTCCAGGGCCCGATGATGACTTTTGTCTGATTGCGCGCTTTCTCAGACCGTGCATTCCTCCGCATGCCGATGAAATGCTCGATGCTGCAGCAGTGATCAAACCAGCCGGTGAAGTCGAGGTTGGGCACGTCAATGTCCCTGTGGGCCTCGTCAAATCTCCAGGGGCGCCGGGCAGGATGACGCAACCAGTCGGCCACCTGCTCTGCGAGCGGGGAAGGTAGATACCGGGCGACGTGGACCCACGGCAACAGCCCGAGCATTCTGCCCTGTTCGAGTTCATCCCATATCTTCGCTGCCTCCGCGGGTGTGTGAGGCGGAGGAAGGCCCTTCCGGCGCCGGAGATCCGGAGCGATGGTAGTCACCCACCATTTGGCGCGACGCGCCGGCTTGAACGCGCCGGGCCAGTCTATATCCGTCAATTCCGTCGGGATTGAGACGGCGCTCATCGCCACCAGATGTGGCGGCCGGAGCCGGGCAAGCTGGTACTGCATCCAGGCGTTGTACGAAACGCCGAATGTGCCGACCTTCCCGTTGCACCAGGGCTGAAATGCAGCCCATTCCACAGTGTCGTAGCCGTCCTCGGCGTCACCCGTGTTCTCCTCAGAGAACACCTTGAATTCGCCCTCAGACGCGTAGCGACCGCGGGTATCCTGGGTGACGACCACGTACCCCGCACGGACAAAGTCCTCGAACCCGCCCTGAGCCTTGCCGTACGGCGTCCTCTGCACAAGCGCGGGGAAACGGCCTGATGAATCCGGACGGAACACGTTGGCGCGCAACGTGATGCCGTCCCGCATTGGCACGGGGACGTCACGTTCGACGATGATGCCCAACGCACCGGTCTCTTGCTCCATGGCGTGGTCTCCTCCATATGCTAATTCGGATGCAGGCGGCGTAAGGTGTTCCCGGCGGCGCTCCTCTGATGGCGTGTTCGTTGCAAGAAGGCCGAACGGGGCCGCGATTGCCCTCGGCTATTTCAACACGACGTTCTCCGCGAATTCCCCTATGTACACGTTCGCTTTCTCAAGCGTCTTCATCCGGACGCCGTTGCGGTACAGGCCTTCGATTGTCACGTTTTCCACCCGGTGGTGCGCGTCGTATCCGCGAAATGACGATGGCGGCATCCGGTCCGAACGCACGTGGATGTTCCGATACGTGATGTCGGAAATGCGACCCCGCTCCTTCCTGCCTTCGCTGTATTCCGGGTGTTCGGTGATGCTGCAGCCCATCAACGTAGGCAACCACGGGGAGTGCGGATCCACCGGGAAGGTCTCCGCGTCGTCTCTCTGGATGCGCGGCCGCTGGTACACCGGGTCCATTTCCACCCGAATATTCTCGAACAGCACGTCGTGAACGTGGCCGTAATCCACATTGCCGATGTTCAGGGCGATATCCAGACTCCGGATCACGTCCATGTTACGGAAAGTCAGGTTGCGCATATGGTCCGCGCAACACTCCGCGCCGATTTCGAGGCAGTGGTCCCAATCGCACCAGACGACGCAGTTCTCCACCAGTATGTCCTCGCACACCTGCTGGTAGCCGAGGTGCCCTTTGAAGCAGATGGAATCATCGAAGGTGCGGACGAAGCAATCGGTGACGTGGCATCGGCGGCAGTTGTGAAAATCGATGCCGTCCGTGTTGAAGCGCCAGCTCCCGATGATCTTCAGATTCCTGATTTCGACATCGTCGCACCCCCACAGGCCGACGTTGTAGACCAGTGAATCACGAATCGTGAACCCGTCCAGAACCACGTCCTGACAGCGGATCAGCTGGATGGTGTGCTCTCGTTTCGCGTTACGGACGTCGAACATGCCATCGCCGAGTTTTTCCATCGGGAACAGGATGGTCTCCACGTTTTTGCTGTTATCCAGCACTCCCCGGCCGAGGATGCGGATGCCCCGGCAGTCGGTGGCGTGGATGCAACCGTAAACGACAGCGCCTTCGTCAATGAACACGGTCTGGCCGTCTTTGAGCTCAAGGATTCCGACGTCGTGGCAGCCCGGACCGAAGTAGATGGTCGCGGGGCCGTGCGGATCGACCGCGTAGTTCGCGGGCGGATCCGCGAACAGGTGCAGGTTATGGTGGTAGCCATCCATCTCGAGCGAGTAACCGCCCGGCGACGGGAGAATGAAGGTGATGACGCCGTTCTCGACCTGCGGGTGCACGTTCTTCGACAGCGGCCGCACCACGACGTCCTTGAAGGCGCGCCCAGGCCGCACCTGAACGGTTACCGGCTCGGTCATCTCCAACGAGGTGAAGTACGCGATCTCGGATTGCTCGATCTGCCGCTGATGCCCCGGCCATCGGCGATTGAACGGCACGGCGGATACGCGGCAGAGCTGCACCGGGGCTTTCTGGCCGTCAAGCAGGCAGAGGATGTCGTCGGCGACCGGTATTTCCCCGGGTACGCGATATGTGCGAGCGGGCATTCGGGGGCTCCTTTGAGTGGAGGCAATCCTGGTCTTCAAACCAAAAAAAAGCTCACGCGAAGACACGAAGACGCGAAGGGGTGTGGCGTTTTTCGGGCCTACCCCGGCGGATCGTCTTTCTCGCTACGGGACGTGCAGCGCGTGCGAAGCGACGAGTATCACGAACGCGGAAACGCCCAGAACGCTGATGAGCAATTCCCGTTTGAACTTCGTGTACTCTCCGGCCTTCGCCGTCACGTAATGTACGAGAGCCTTCCAGTTCATGATGACATGTGCGACTGCGGCAACGAGAAACAGTAACGAGGCGGAGTTGTGAAGCGTCATGAACAGGTGGCTCCACCGGGTGTTGCCCTCATGCGAAGCGAGGTGGAGCGCGATGCCGGAGGGGACCAGCCACAGGCCGGCACAGAACAGGGCCACGGATGCAAGGGGGCGCACGCTGATGGCCGGTTTATCAGACGATGCATCGTTCATGGCCAGAACCTTTCCGGCAAGAATAACGCACGCGAAGACGCGAAGAGCGCGAAGGGGTGGATGGAGGGGGTGGAAAGGGCGCGTGGGAAGGCATTCAAACGGCATCCTTTTCGGTACCCGGTTACACCTCCTTCACGGGTAAACCGAACCAGGCAAGGGGGACTTCATTGAACTTGTAATGGCAATTCACGCTTTGGATATAATCCAGCACATCCTTGTATTCTGGTTTCTTGAACCAATCGTTCAGGACGTAGACGTATTCGACCCGTAATCCCAAGGGACTGACCAGTTTCAGATACTGTTTCCGTTTGAAATCGCAGGTTTGCAGTTTCTCGTCCACCGACCCTGCTACCTGTTGATATTTGACTTCGATGATGAACAAAGTTTCCCGCACAATGACCAAGAGCGCATCGTCCGGAAGCAGTTTCTTACTGATCTTGCTCTGCCAATCGATTCCGCGCTCGCGAAGAAACCGGTAAAAATCATGCTTCCTGAAGCACCTGGCAACCAGCTTGCCTTCGAATAAAACATCCACGCCGGCCTTGCCATCGACTTGGACAATGTCATAACCAGGGATTTCCCGCAGAATCGTTGCCAGATCAACTCTGCTTTCGAAGCGCAACCCCGTGCGCGTGTTCGCTCCACCTGACCCACCGGATTTCATGTTGATACCTGTGCGAAATTCAGCGAAGATAGTCTTTGATTGATGGCGTTCCCCAGTCGCTGCATCGACAATTTGACGAACTCGGCTTCCAGTTCGCAGCCAACGAATCTGCGGTTTAGGAGAACACACGCGACTCCGGTCGTCGAGCTACCGGAAAACGGGTCAAACACCACGTCACTTTCAACTGTGCTCGCCAGAATAATCCTCTCCAAAAGAGCCACTGGTTTCTGGGTGGGATGTTTTCCGAACTCCTTTTCGGCGCCATTTGGGGCAGGAATGCTCCAAACAGACTTCATTTGCCTGCCGGCATTGAGTTCACGCATTTTGTCGTAATTGAAACGATGTCGAGACTTACCACTCCTCGCAGCCCATATCACCGTTTCCGTCGAATGCGTGAAGTAACGACAAGACAAGTTGGGCGGAGGGTTTGGTTTTTCCCAAGTTATGTCGTTCAGGATTTTCATCCCCAGTTGCTGCATCGCATAACCGACAGAGTAAATCACGTGGTGAGTTCCCGAGACCCAAATTGTGCCATCCGGCTTCAGCAGCTTTTGGCATCTTGAAAGCCATGTCCTGTTGAACTGATGATTCGTTTCCGCTCCATTGGACCTGTCCCACTGTCCCTTGTCAACTTTCACCATCCTTCCAGCGTGACAAGTAATACCGCCGTTAGAGAGGAAATAGGGCGGGTCCGCGAAGATCATGTCAAACCTGCCATCGGGGTATTTTCCGATGAGCATGTCCATGAACTCAATGCAGTCTGCTTGATAGAGCCACACACCGAACTCGTCATTGCGGAACACACATTGATTCGGCGCGAATTCCGAGCTTTCCATCATTACCATCGGGAAGTCTTCTTTCTCCCCGATCCCACCGTATCCTTCCAAAGCGGACTCCCGATATTTGTCATACCGTTCGTGCCCTGTGTTTGTTGCACACGCCCCTTATCGAGGAGGCAACTGGGCATTTGCAAAACGCGAGGCAACAACTGAAAAACCCTTGAAACCGGGCGGATGAGCGTCCTCAACCTGATTACAGGCGCGCTCTGTTCGTGGAGTTATGTAACGCAACAACCCTGGACAAGTCAACCCCAAAGCCGCGAGTGCTTTCTCGCGTTATCCCACCCCGGTGGCTTGAGAAGCCTCGCTGCGCGCTTCTTCGCCTCTGACAGGAAAACCGCGCGATCCGTGAAGCGTGAGTTGCCGATGTCGGTTTCCAACAGGAGGTTGCCACGGTAGTCGAATGAATGGAACAGCTGCCGGAAGCGTTCCCAGTCGGTGGTGCCCTCCCACGGGAGAACGTGGGCGTCCCTCGAGCCGTCATTGTCGTGGATATGGACAGTGAAGAGGCGGTGCCCGAAGCGCTCGAGCGTGGCGAAACTGCCGTCTTTCACGTGCTCGTGCCCGGAATCGTAGCAGAGGCCGACGTGCGGATCGGTGAATTCGTTCAGGAACGCGGTCAGCACGTCGTCGTATTCCTGTTTCTGGCCGTTTTCCATCGCCAATCTGACGCCGGTTTTGCCCGCGTAGTCCGCGAGCGCGCCGACGCTGCGGCGCCCCCGTTCGATCATCCGGTTCCGGGTGTCGCCTTCCGGGATGCCGTACGGCTGGATGAGGTGGATGACGACGGTGCGGCTTTCCAGTTCTGATGCGGCGTCCATGACGAGCTGGCAGAGCCGGACGGATTCCGCGCGCTCGGCGTCATCAAGCGAGAAGAGCCGGTCGCCTTCGGGGAACGGTGCGTGGACGGAATCAACCGTCAGGCCGTGTTCTTCCATCAGTCTGCGGATCCCGGCTCTCCCCTCGGTGGTGGCATACCCCGAGTGCCCCGGCCGGCCGCCCAGCGCGACGACCTCGAACCCTGCCGCGGCGATCAACGCGACAGCTTCCGGGAACGGCAGGTTGTAGTCAAATGACGTGCAGATAGCAGGTTTCATGCGGATGTCCGTGACCGGTGCACGCTGTCCGCGCCTATCCGTCGTTGCAGTACCACGGCGGCAAAGCCAAAAGGCGGCAACGTTGAGAGCTCCATCACCTTACCGCGCAACTGGCCGGAGCACCGGATGAATTGCGCGCTTTCGTACTCGTCGCAAAGACGGATCTCCGGGGCGAGTATCTCGTCAACACAGAAGTTCCATAGCCCGATGGAAAGCGAGTTCTCGTCCTTCTTGCACTGAATGTAGAGGTCGGGGTTGCCAAGACAGACCACGTCCATCGGCCTGCGCCTGACATACTCGATGCCGGCGGCAAGCTGACGCATGCGGCAATAGCAGCGGAACGCGCGGTCGTGGTGACGGGTTTCATAGGCATTAAACGGGTACACCAGAAATCTCACACCTTCGCCGTTCTCATACTCGAACACTCCGCCCGCTGCGCCTTCCCCCTTCAGGTGCGTGACGAACCGCACGCGCGAATCTACTTCGAGGTTGAAGTAAGTCCCGCCTACAGGCACGGTTTCGCCGTCGGCAGGGTAATACTCGGCGCGGACGCTGGCTTGCCCGAGAACTTTCCGGAGTCCGACGTCGAACCCGCGCTGCGTCAAGATCTCCGCTGCCGGGGCATCCAGAATTGCCCCGTACTGCAGCGTTTCCGCGCTGGCGTACCGCGCGTTCTCGCCAAACACGATGGTGACATCAGGGGTGTCGTACTGCATGGGCACGGAGTTATCACAGAGGAACTCAATCGACGCGGAGATGAACGTTTCCTGAACGTAACCGGCGCCGGGGAATGCGGGAGGCAGAATGGCGCGCTGCAGCTTGTGCATGGCCTCAAAAATGCGGACGCCCACCGCAGGTTTCGATGCGAAGTGTTTGTCGATTTCCTCGTAGAGCGGCGTGTTGAGGACGTGGCGGTCAACGTACCCCGTTTCGTAACGAGGAGAGCACGAATAGTCGAGCATGTACTTCAGGATGCCGTCCAGCCCTCCGTCCGCCCGCAGTGCGGTGTCGAAGCCCTCGAGGTACGCGGCAGGCGCATTGAAGCGCGGACGGGGGTACACGTCGCCCTCCGAGAATATCTCGATGCCCTGGCCCTCGCACCATTTCCGCTGCATGCGCTCGGTCTCGATTATGGTGGCCAAGCGGAACCCCCAGGCGTGCATCGGAGCCCAGTACGGCGCGCCGATGAAACGGAGGAAGGGGCGGGTTCTGCCGGCGAAGATTCTGGCCAGCTCGATGGAGTCCACACCGTCCACATCCCACGTGGAGAGAACCGCGCAGTGTCCGAGTCGGATGTCGGGGCTGACTGTGTCCACGGCCGCGCGCAGCCGGGCGGCAAGGTGACGCAGTGAATCGCCGCACGCCTGCAGCCATGCGTCCCGTTCGGGGCTCGGGCCGCCGGCAAACGCTTTTTGCACGAGTTCTTCGCGGCTCAGGGTTTGACCGGTCAGCTTCGCGAACGCGGCAAGGTGCAGGTCGCAGAAACAGCCCAGACCGGTACCCCGGTAGGAGAGCCGGTAATCGTCGTCGAGCATGATCAACTTCGCCCCGATCGAGGCAATGTCGCGGAGCCACGCGCAGAATTCGTCGGCGAAGTTCTCGTCCAGCGGGCACATGGAACCAGTGCAGTCATCGCCGGCGGCGCAGCGAATCCTCGTGTAGGGCACCGGGCCGTACCGCTCATCCCCGTGACCCAGGCTGTTTGTCCACACGCCGACCTCCAGACCGGCGGCCTCGAACCAGGGAATCAGTTCGCTGAGCAGCTGTAGATTCCTGTCTTTCGCTTCCGCGGAGGCCACGCTGCTGCACACGGCGAGGAAGATCCTGTCCGCCCTGACACGGCGCAGTTCCGCGAGCCAGGTTTCTTTGGGGACCTCCGGGTAGCGCGCGGCGATAACGGGAACCGACAGTTTGTACATCATCACCTCTTCATGGTTGGCACCGCGAAGTGCGTCGTGTTATGCGTGGGTTGCCCCCTGTCTGCTACGAGTATTTCTCGGCGGCCTCTTTGGCAAATCGAGTCCATTCATGCAGACGGTGACGATGGCCGGCGAGGGTCTGGAGTTCTCTCAGCACGATCTGGTAGTAGTGCCCCTGCAGCCGGCGTGTCCCCTCCATCAAGTCATCCCTGACCCGGGCGGGATCGTCGGGGAATACGACGTCGCTGGCTTTCTGCCGCCACATGATGCAGTACGCTCGATTCGTTCGCTCGAGCACGAGGTCCAGGTCGGTCCATGCACTGCATACGAAGATTCGGAGGTTCGGTATGGAGAGCACTCCGTTGATCTTATGCGTGAGATTCTCGCAACAGCCGTATCCCACAAGCCCGAAACGCTGAAAGATCGGCATCTGGTAGTTCAGGCAGAACTCTTCCCACATGGCGGGGGATACCTGGTCGAATTCCTGCGAATTGGCCATGCACCAGAGATTTTTGCACGAAAGGCTGCCGTCAGGCGCGGGGTTACCGATCGGGTCGCTGCAGGTCATGGGGCCGGTGTTGTTGGGAGTGATCAGGCCGGTTGCCTCGAACTGGTCCACGGCCGCCAGAGTCGCATCGCGCAGGTACGCCATAAGCCGGTGCATCAACTCTGGCTCCACGGCCATATCCAGCATCATCTGTTCCAGGCCGCGCAGGTCCGCCGCGGCGGTACCCAGCGTCGCCCCGAGGGGAGGCCCCACAGCCAGCCTGACCGGCAGAATGTCACCGAGGAGGTCCTCCATCTGTGCCACGCGCGCGTGGGTTTCGTTTTCGCAATAGGTGTACGTGGGAATCTGTAGTCTGTCGAGATCGGCAGCGGTCTTGATCGGCGGATCGTATCGCCATGAGCCGCCCGCCACGTCCGGCATATGCCGACCGACCGCGACTCCCCACGTGTTCGCGGGATTGCACTTGAATACCGCGCTCACGCTGAAGTAGTCTTCAACCGGAGAGTCGTCGTCTATATCCCGCTTGTGGATGGTCTGCAGAAACTGGTATTCGAGTCTCCGCAGCGACGGTTCTGTGCACTCGAGCATGGAGTCCGTGATGATCTCGCTCCAGCAGCCCACGGGTCGGCACCACACGGGTGCGCGATCCGGCTTGCGGAGGGCGTTGACATCCGCCCAGCGTTTCTTGATCGCCTTCATACCGGGTTCGCGTGCGATGGCGGCGACGCGTTCCGCCAGCGCGCGGATGCGGTTAACGTCCTTTTGTGGATACGGCATCCATTTATCCTTTCTGCCGAGAACCGGTTGTGGTGCGTGTCTGTGTTTTGGGGGACATCTGCTGACCTCTCCCTGCAGCGGCGGGCAAGTCAAAGGTTTACCCCAGGAGCCGGATAACCTCCCAGGCGAAAACACGGAGAACTTGGTGGACAGGATGTATAAGACCTGATCGCCGTTGCTCGATGCGCTGCGACAACTCGATGCCCAAGAGAGAAGACGCAAGCAGTTCAAATCCACGGACACATGGGTCCAAGGGGATTTTGGCAGGCTCATGCTCGTAGCCGAACACAACGACAGCCTTGCGCTCCGGCCCGGGGCTTGTTGCCAGCTTCAGGCAGTCTCCCAAAGAGCTTGTGTTCCCAGCGTACGGATGCAGGAGGTTCTGAGACCAGTTCTCCGCCTCTTTGCCATTGTCTCCGAAGGGTCGGATAACCTTGAATTCCACTTGCCATTCGCCGGGAATCAGAAGATCGGGCTGACGTTTTGTCACCGCCTTTTCATACGGATTCGGCACTCCCTTTGACCGCAAAACCGCGAGCGCTGCCTTCACAGCGTCCGCCTCACCGAAGGGCCCGATACCAGGCTGAAACTGTTTGTGCGCCACGCCGCTGCTGTCCGCCGCCTTCAAAGCGGACACGAAGTCCTCGACAAAACGCGCCAGTGTCATTCCCGCATCGACCATCGCTACCCTGCCAGCCTCCACCCGTTCTCATCCACCGTCAACGCAGTGTTGCCCTTATAGCGATCAAACACTTCGTTCATCTCGTCGATCGTGTCAAAGAAGCCGACGATGTGCGCGGCGCTGAATGACTCGCCCGCCTTTATCGGCCGGCCGTGAATTTCCTCGATCATGACGATGATGTCGCCGGGGCGCTGGCTGCACCATGCCTCGTACACCACCGATGGCTCCAGCGTCAGCCCGGCCAGCCACGGGCCTGCCGCGCCGGTTTTCGGGTCGCGCAGGTGGTAGGCCCGGATGAACCGCTCGGGCACGCGGTTGAGGTCGCGTCGGTAGCCGAATTTTCGATCGGGCGGGAACGGGTGGAAGAATTCGCTTGAGGGAATGCGCACGCCGTTCGGGCCGCTGAGGTAACTGAGGTACATCTCGCTGAACGTGTCGCCCCGCACGTGGCGCACGCAGCCGGGCGTATCGTTGCGCAGGAACATCTCGGGCGAGTCGTTCACGCTGTCTATCCTGTCCATGAGCACGAAGAAGCGCTCTCCCTTCGGGAACACAATGAGTTGCGTCCATCGTGAACCTGCATTCCGCCCGGGCGCCGCGTATTCGTAGCAATAGGTCGTCTTCACGGCGAGGAAATCCGCGCCCGGGATCAGCTCAGGTTGAACGGGTTTCATCCGGTGGCAGAGCTGCGGGCCTTCGATCATGCGCTTGCGGTGGCTGCTGCCGTGTGCCATGAGGGCGTATTCGCGGCGTTCGGGGTCGGTTTCGTTCTCGTACCACGTGTAGCGGCCGACTCCCTCACCGTCCGGGGCGGAAAGCCTGTCGGCGTATTCCTCGTCGCTGCCGGCCTCCATGAGCCAGTCAATGACCATCAGCCCGTCGCCGACCTCGTGGAAACCGGTGGCTTTGTCGCGAAACGACTCCTTCTCGATGCCGGTCATCCAACGCTTCGGGTTCTTCTTCGGGATGGCGGCTTCCAGCCGGTCCGTCTCGATGAGGATGCGGTCGTCGCTCTCGGTTACGCGTGCCCAGTCGGATGTGTGCATGCACGTGTTCCTTTTCGGTCAAACGGTGACAGGTTCCGCGATGGTGGCTCTGCCGGTTCCACCCCTTGGCATCGTGTGCGGGAAATCGGGGTTAAGGGAGAGCTGGCGGGTACGGATGAGGCTTCTGACGTCAGAGCAAAGGACAAACTCCCCGGATTGGCCCGGCGCGGGGATGTAGACGTCTTTCACCGTCAGGCCCTTCACCACCGGGTTGGCGTTCGGGTTGAACACCTCAAACCATCCCTCGTCGCGCTCCCGGTTGCGCGGCCACGTGAGCGCCTTGGGGCCAACCGAAACGAGGTACGGCGCCATGTCGTTCTGGCCGGGCGTGTAGTTGAACCGGACGTTGCGGACCGTCATGCCGTCCACGTCGGCGCAGATATCGAACACGCCGTCGGATGACGGGTCGTAGTAGGTCTGGCGGCTGATTCCGTCCACAACGATATCAGAGAAGAACAGATCGGCCATTTTTCCTATCGGATCGGCAAAATCCTGTTCGGGGCGGAACATATTGGGCTGGTCGTACATCTTGAACGTGTGCATGCCGCGGATGTCGCGGAACACGCACCGCCGGATGTCGCAGTCAACCCTGCCGCCGCCGGGGAAGACCTTCGTCCCGGCGAGCAGGCGCACTTCCGACCAGGTGTACCCGGGCGCGCTTTCGACGTCTTCCACGAGCATGTCGGTGATCGGCCCGAAGGTGAGGCTGCTGTTGTCCCAGTCCCACGCGTTCAGTGCGACCACGTCGTCGTTGGTTTTGCCGGAGACGCGGCGGATGATGCCGAGTTCGGCAGGCCCTTCAATGTGGATGCCGTCCGCCGTTTCGTCGAAGGTGATGCCTTCGAGCAGGAAGTCGCGCGCGTTGCCGAGCTGGATGGCGAAGGCCGAGCAATCGCGGAAACGCGCGTTGCGAACGGTAATTCCCGCAACGTTGTGGAACAGGAACGCACCGTGCGCTCCCTGCATGGAATCGGCCTCGTCGTACGCGCCTCCACGGCCGCGACCTTCGTTGTTCTGGTCGCTCCAGATGCCTCCCTCTATGAGGATGTCCGTGTCCGCACCTTCGCACATCCGCACGGGCCGGTCCTGAGAGAAGACGATGCCGGCGTTGCGCACGATGCAGGTTCCCACCGCGCCGACGTTGAGGCGGATTTCGGTCGCCGGATGAGCGATGAGCCGGTCACCGGTTTTCAGTACAATCGGCCGATCGAGATACATCGGTTCGTCCATCCGCGGTATGAACGCGCCCCCGTGGTCTGCAAGACAGCGTTCGATGGCGTCCGACCAGACGGTGCCGGTGACTTCGTGTGGTTCGCGGGCCGTACGGGCATCCGCATCCCATTTCTGTGTCCACGTCTTCTTCTGCGCGAAGGCGGCATACTCCATCGCGTTGCCGGGCACGCCCGTTTCCTTGCCACGAATTCGTTCTTCCGCGCTGCGCAACTGCGCCAGAAGTCCTGACTCGGTCACCAATTTTACCCCCTTGCGGCTCTCAGGCGGACATCGTCAGAAACGCCTGATCGAGCCGGGTGAACGTGATGAACCGGTAATCCTCGCGTTCCCAGAGGAGTCCGATGCTGCCATCCTTCAGCCGCGCCGCGTCCACATATGCCGCTTTGCCCCGTGCCACGAGAAGTTCTGTGGGGAAACTCTTCGCTTCATCCTCGCTGATCCGGACGACGAGGTTCTCGCGGCCCGGCCCTTTCGGTCCTGACCAGATAATGCGGTTTTTGTCATCTCCGGCGGACTTGAGGGTGAAACGTTCGATCGCGCAGGCCACAGGGGAAACCGGCTCCCCGACGCGTGGGGCAGACCACGTCCGGCCGCCGTCGGTGCTTTCGGCAAACCAGCGGTGGTCACCCTCCGCCTGCCGGAAATCCATGAGGATGCGGCCGTCGGCGAGTTCGACCAGCTGGTCTTCATTTCCCAGTATTCCGCCGGGAACGAAGCTCCCACGCTGCCATGTACGGCCGTGATTGTCGCTGAACACGGCAAACACGCGCATCGGTTCGGTCATCCAGCAGGCCACCATGAGCCGGCCTTTGCTATCCTGAATGCCGCCGCCCGGCCCGACAACCGTGCAACGCCATTTCGGATCGGCCATGTTGCGGCAGACCGTGGTGATGTCGATCGGGTCTGACCAGGTGATTCCGTTGTCATCACTCGTGCGGACGAGGTTCTGCAGGTCGTCGGTGCCGGGTCGCGCGTGTTCAGAGCCTCTCCCGGGCTTGCTGCGCAGGTAATGGAGCCACACGCGGCCGGTGTCGCGGTCGAACACGGTTGCCGGGTTCGCCGCGGACCATCCCTCCCCGGGTTCCTCGATGATCATCATCGGCGACCATGTGCGGCCGCCGTCCGTGCTCCGTTTCATGGCAAGAGCAATGCTGTTCTTGTCCTGTCCGGGGTCACCGAGGTTGTGCTTCCGCGCTTCGACGAAGGCGAGAATCGAGCCGTCCGCCGTAACCTCGACGGCGGGGATGCGATAAAACGCGAAGCCGTCATGGCCGGATACGAACACGTCGGTGTGGAGGAGGTCTGGCATCGTCGAAGCCCCTTCATTGCGTGAAGTACTTGCGTATGGATTCGTAGCCGGCGCGGAGTGTGCCGTCGGCTTCGATACAGCCCATGAACCCCACCTCGCTCACGGGGCCGAATTCCGCACGGTGGCAATCGGCGACGAGGCTGTGGTGGAGAACGTGAATCATGAAGCCTGTTTTGCGCTCCACAAGGCTCGAAAGCTCTTGATGAAGCGTCTCTAGACGTACGTTGTCGTCGAGGCTGCCCCAACCCGTCTCCCCCGCGAACATCGGCTTTCCGACACGGTTCGCGAACTCGACGAATGCGTCATCTGCCGCACTTGCCCCGTACAGGTGGGGAGTCAGAACGTCGCACATCGGCTCCACCAGTTCGAGCTGGCGTATGTCGGGCGGAACCCCGACCGTAACGGGTGCAGACGCACCGGCGTCCTTCACGAACCGGCGGAGGTCCGTCAGCCACGGGGCGAACGCGTCCTCTCTTCCGCTGTTGAACGGTTCGTTGCAGAGGTCCCACGCGAAAATGCGATCGTCATGGAGGAATGGGGTGACGACGTCACTGACGTAACGCTGGAAGTAGTTGACCTCGCGGCGCGGGGAGTTCCAGTATCCGACCATCTCCGCGCTGATGCCGCCGAAATCGGGGAGGCTGTGCCAGTTGTTGAACAGGCACGGCATGGCGCGCATACCCAGGTTGCCGAGGATGTCGAGCGTCGTCCCGAAGTTCCGCACGAAACGCGCCGCGTCGCGCAGCCAGGCATCGAAGGAGAGCCAGAGGCGGAGGGCGTTCGTGCCGGGGAACTGCTGTTTCCCGCGGGCGAGTTCGGCGGCGATCAGGTGCTCGTCAAAGTTGAGCCAGATTTCCAACCCCGTCGGCGCGTAACTCGGTTGATAGTTGAACCCGCGCACCCGGGAGAAGGACTGGTTATTCAGTGTGATCATGGGAGGGGTTTTCCTGATCGTCTGTCCACCTGGCCGGGTTGAGTCTGATGTAACGGCGAATGCGGGTCAGTTCATCCTCGTCTCGAACGACGCGGTCGATGAAGTTGCGTTGCCAGACAGGCCGGCCAGGCGTGCCACGCAACGCGTTGACATGTTTCGTTGACATGGTTTTGAACGCACCGATCAGACCGCCCAGGGGCTTGCAGAGGCCAGGCACGCGGACCGTAGGGGCGGTTCGCGAACCGCCCCTACAACGGCCAACCGCGTCCGATTCGACGATGACGATGATGCCGTGCAAATGGTTCGGCATCAGAACCCATTCATCCAACTGAACATTCGGGTACCGCGACGCCAATGACTTCCATTCCTCCGCCACTATCGCGCCCAATTCAGTGAAATGCATTTCCCCTTGCGGAGCGTTACCGAACAGACAGGCACGGCCGACGGTCACGAGAGTAACGAAGTATGCACCTGGCTGCGAGTAGTCGTATCCCTGTAACCGGGTCGTACGGCGATGGTGTCTCTCCGGATCGTACTTCATCCTCTGACCGACATCCTCCGCAAATCTGGGCACTGCGGCCGCCGACGGTGGAGGCTTCTGATCGCGCCGGTATGAGCTGGATTCAGACCTCTGTGCTCCCAGACCCACCCGGGCCGCGGAAACGCTCGAGATCGCCCTTGAATTCCAGACCCAGCACCTGCCGCGCCCGGGCGACGTTACAGTATTTCTCCGCGCCCGGGGTGCCGACGATGTGTAGTATTTCGTGCTGGATGGTCGCGCTTTCGGCGGCCAGAAGGCACGCTTCGGCGAGGTCGTACCGGCAGACCCACCCCAGCCTCCACGGGGCACCATCCGGTCCAAGCCGTTCGCGAAAACGTCCGATGCCGAGGCGGCTGTCCACGATGTAGTCCGGCCGCAGCACCACGGTGCTCATGCCGTGCGCTTCGTAATACTGCCGGCACATCTCTTCCTGCAGGCGCTTGCAGACGCCGTAGAGGTCTCCCTCCGCGCGGCGCACGCTGGCGTCGTAGAACAGCCCCTGCGGGTGAACCGTGCCGCAGGAACCCACGTGCACCACGCGGCGGATGCCGGCCAGTCTTGCGGCTTCGAGCACATTCCACATCCCTTTGAGATTGATCAGGAACGGGCGGGGGTCGTTTGGCTCGTCCGCTTTCGGGAAGAACACAGCCGTATGGATGACCGCGTCCATCCCTGAGACCGCACGGGAGACGGTCGGGTAGTCGGCAATGTCACCGTGGAGGATTTCGCCTTCCGTCCAGTCGCCGTCTATATCCCACCACTCGCTCCAGGCCTCCGGCCCCCGATCAAATGCGCGGATCGTGGCGCGGCCGGTCGCCTGTTTGAGGATCGCCCTGCCGAGCCAGCCGGCTGCGCCGAACACCACGATGTTCATTCCGGTTTTCCCTTTCGTTGCGCGCGCGATGGAACCGTTTGACGGTCACTGGGTTCCGGCGCGACGTAACGGACCTCAACGGCTATGGTGCCTATCTGGGATGCTGCCCGGGCCCGGTTCGAGGAGCCGTGCCGCCAGCACGTTGATGCCTTGAACGGGAAGTGCATCCTCCGTGACGCGGAACCGCACCGTGCGCGTCCAGTTTCTGCAGATGTCGCGCTTTTCGAGCGTGCACGACCCTTTATGACCGGCAGATCTCGTTCACGAGGTCGATGTAATACTTGAAATTCTCGAACGGCACGTCCGGTGGAACGGCGTGGTCGACGAATGGCGAATAACCGCCGGAAGCGAAAAGGCGGGGCACTTTCGCCATGACTTCCCGCTCCACATCCTTCTTCGTGCACCCGTCGCGCAGCGCGCGTTTGTCAATGTTGCCCATGAGAAGCACGCGTCTGCCGTACTTCTCCCGATACGCCAGCCCATCGCAGTTTGCCGCCACTTCGAGGGGGTAGTGCAGGTTCACGTTCGCTTCGAGCCAGAGGGGCAGCAGCGCGTCTATGTTTCCGTCGCAATCCACGGAGATGATACTGATGCCCGCCTGGTTGAGGACCTTCGTGACCCGCGTGAGCGGCGCCATCATGAACTCGCGGAAGAGTTTTGGCGAGATGAGCGGCCCGGTCTTCATGG
This sequence comes from Candidatus Latescibacterota bacterium, assembly GCA_022706085.1. Lineage (GTDB taxonomy): Bacteria > Latescibacterota > MWCZ01 > MWCZ01 > MWCZ01 > MWCZ01. The sequence continues at coordinate 84,199 of JAKJDF010000007.1, forward strand.
CCATGTCCTCCCAGATCATCGCGAGGTCGATATCCGGGATTTCGGTGAGGGCACGGTCGAGCAATTTGAGCATGAAGTCAGCGATGTAGTCGGTCATCTCGTGAACGAGTTCGGGGCAGTCGTAGTACCAGAGCGCCAGGTTTTCCATGCCCACCCAGTTGCGGATCCATCCATAGAACGACCCGGCCATGATGCTGAGAGGGTAGTCGCGCACACGGTAAGTCCGCTTGAGGTCTTCCCAGTACTCGGGGTAGCGGTTCGGCGCGTCGGGGTTGAGCCGCGCTTTCATCTTTTCCCAGGTTTCGCGGTCACGCACGGGGTAGCGCAGCCACTGCGGCATCCCGATTCCCCGGTCTGTCCAGTGCTTGACGCGCCCGCCGAATTCGTCCTCGCTGGTGTTCCAGCCCGGTCCGCTTTCGACGACTTTTGAGTCGACGGGCGGGAACGGCCCGGTGTTGATCGGAATTCCCTCGATTCGATCGAACCCGAAGTACGAGCCGAAATGCACATCCCACGGCATTCCTTCCCGCAACCAGCGCTGATTCGTCTCGCTGAAGGTCCACTGCCGCCACATGAAGACGCGGTCGGGTTTGCCGAACTCGAAGGTCTGGTGGAAACGTTCGCGTGACGTCATCATGGGAGCCTCCCATCGCATTGCCCGGTTACGGTCTCACGGCGGGTTACGCCATCTTTGCGCCGCCATCTGCACGGGGATCGTTGCGGTCGAGCCTCGCGGAACGCTGGCACGTTGTCATCGGAACGTGCCGCGCAGTTCGACGTAAGTAAATGCCCCCAGACCAGCGAGGTCAAGACTCTCCTTGTCGGGCAGGTTCATTTCGGATATATTCCTATCTGCGATTAATTCCGATTTAAGAAGGGCGCTGCATGGAGTCGGATTCCACACAGATCGAGCAACGGGTGCAGCGGTTCTGCGCGGGGCTCCGCAATGCGGGGGTCAAGCTTACCCATCAACGTCTGGAAATCCTGCGCGAACTGGCAGTATCCCACAGCCATCCCGACGCTGAGACCGTGCACCGACAGGTGCGAAAAAGAGTACCCACTTTGTCGTTGGACACCGTCTATCGCACGCTCTGGATGCTTCTCGACCTTGGTCTTATCACGACACTGGGACCTTTTCGTGGAAGGGCGCGTTTCGACACGAACGTGCAGCCGCACCACCATTTCTTTTGCAAAAAATGCGGGCTCGCACGCGACTTCACGTGCGCGGAATACGACCAACTGACTGTTCCGATTGCCGTGGAGACATTGGGAGAGGTTGACAGGGTGGAGGTTGAAGTTTGGGGCGTCTGTGCAGACTGCACGGGAAACGCCGGACCGAAACCCGGGTAATTCACTCGCGGCGCCGTTAGATAAGGTCTGGCGCCTCGCACGGCGTGATACATTGGCAGTGCATCTCGAAACTCAAGGAGGGAGAGCCATGCCGAAGAAGAAGAAACTCACGACGGTGGCGGGAGCGCCTGTCGCCGACAACCAGAACCTGATGACGGCGGGCCCCAGAGGCCCTGGTTTGCTGCAGGATGTCTGGTTCCTGGAGAAGCTCGCGCATTTCGACCGGGAAGTGATCCCGGAGCGCCGCATGCACGCTAAAGGCTCAGGCGCTTTTGGCACCTTCACCGTCACGCACGATATCACGAAGTACACGAAAGCGAAGATTTTCTCCAAAATCGGCAAGAAAACCGACTGTTTCGTGCGCTTCTCCACCGTGGCCGGTGAACGTGGCGCCGCCGATGCCGAGCGCGACATCCGTGGTTTCGCTGTCAAGTTCTATACCGAGGAAGGCAACTGGGATCTCGTGGGGAACAACACGCCGGTGTTTTTCCTGCGGGACCCGCTCAAGTTTCCGGACCTCAACCACGCGGTGAAACGGGACCCGAAAACGAACCTCCGCAGCGCGAAGAACAACTGGGATTTCTGGACATCGCTCCCCGAGGCGTTGCATCAGGTCACGATTACGATGAGCGATCGGGGTATTCCGGCGTCGTACCGCCACATGCACGGGTTCGGCAGCCACGCGTTCAGTTTCATCAATGCCAAAAACACGCGCTCCTGGGTGAAATTCCATTTCGTTTGCCAGCAGGGCATCAAGAACCTGACGGACGCGCAGGCCGAGGCCATCATCGCGAAGGACCGGGAGAGCCATCAGCGGGACCTTTTTGACGCAATCGAAAAGGGTGATTTCCCGAAATGGAAGCTGTTCGTGCAGATCATGACGGAGGAACAGGCGGCGAAGATGCCGTACAACCCCTTCGACCTCACGAAGGTGTGGTATCACAAGGATTACCCGCTCATTGAAGTAGGTATCATGGAGCTTAACAAGAACCCGGAGAACTACTTCGCGGATGTCGAGCAGGCCGCGTTCAACCCGGCCAATGTCGTACCGGGGATCGGCTTCTCACCGGACAAGATGCTGCAGGGCCGCCTCTTTTCCTATGGCGACGCGCAGCGTTACCGGCTGGGGGTGAACCACCACCTTATCCCCGTTAACGCACCGCGCTGCCCGGTAAACAGCTACCACCGCGACGGGCAGATGCGCGTGGACGGCAACCAGGGCGCCACTCCGGGGTACGAACCGAACAGCTACGGCGAATGGCAGGAGCAACCGGCGTTCGCCGAGCCGCCGCTCAAGATCACGGGGGCAGCGGATCACTGGAATTTCCGGGAGGACGACGACGATTACTATACGCAACCGGGGATGCTGTTCCGCCTCATGACGGCGGCGCAGAAGAAGGCGCTTTTCGAGAACACCGCACGGGCCATGGGCGACGCTCCGAAAGAGATCAAGGTGCGCCACATCGGCAACTGCCTGAAGGCCGACCCGGCATACGGCAAGGGCGTGGCGGCGGCGCTGGGTATTCCGCTCAAAGACGTGCCGAAGAAGTAAGGGGAAACAGGCAAGGAAACGTGGGGGCGACGCAGGCAACGCCGGGCGTTGGACGAGTCGCCCCTGCCAGCACTAGGACAGGCAAGAATGCCTGTCCCACCACGCCGGAACCAGAACGAATGCGGCGGGAAACGTCGCTTCGGTCCAGCTCCTTTCCGGTCCGCCACCCCAAGAGCCCGCGTACGGCACGGGTCTCCGAGTGGCGCCCGCGAAGCGGATGGTGTATCGAAGAGTCCGCATTACCCCTTCAGGTATTTCGCTTCCAACCTGTGCAGCATGGCGTGGAATTCCTCATGCCTGCTGGGGCCAATCCGCTCGCGCTCGATTTCCTCGAACGCCGCGACGAGTTCGGCGTCCTTCTCCGGCGTCAGGCGCTCGTCGCCCATGGGGTAGAGGACTTTGTCTTCCTTCTGGATGTGCTGCGAGAGGAGCGCGGCGTAGTCGTCTCCCGCTGACGCGATTCTGTTCGCGGCGGTTCTGTCTCCCGCTTTGTACTCCGCAACGGCGTCCTTCAGGCGCTTGATGATGGCGCGGCCTTCCGTGTGCTCGAGCAGCATCACGCCGATGGGGCCGTGGCTGCGCTGGATGCCGACCGCCTCCAGCGCGGGGAACAGGATGTCCTCTTCCTTGCCGTGGTGGCATTTGTCGGCGAAGACGGTGAGGAACTCCAGAATGCCGTCGAGTTCTCCCGTGTCGAGTGCTTCCCCGGCCCCGGCACGCGCCGAGATAGCGCCCAGCACGCGAAGCATCAGCTCGATCCCGCGGTGCTCCTTCATGAGATCGGTTGTCGCCTGCATCATGTGTTCCCTTTCCGGCGCGGGTGGCTGTTTCGTTGGGTACTCCAACCAACCGACTCGGTGGCGTATTCAGTTCCATCCCCGCCGTGCCGCGCACACCCTTTGCCATTCGCGTCACCCGTCCCGTTGCGCGGCCAGGACCTCTTCCTCAGTGAACACGCTCAGGATAACCTCGCCCGGACCATAACGGTCGCAGTCGTGCACCGCGTAGATGGTGCCGTCCGGAGCCTGCACGGCGTCGGGGTAGGAGACCTTCTCGCGCGCGTCCAGCATGAGCCCGCCGGTCTGCGGGAAGCCGCTGTCCGAGTCCAGGTCGCTGACGGTGGCGACCATGGTGGTGCGGGCATTCGGAACAGGGGTGTTGATGAGCAGTAGGCGGCCCGATTGCAGGCGGCGGATGAAGAACCGCGTGCCGGGGTTCACGATACGGGAACGCTCTCCCGGGGACCAGGTGCGCCCGCGGTCGTGTGAGAAGCTCTGCCAGAGGCGGTCGGAGCCGGTGCGGATCAGCATCCACAGAACTCCGTCGCGCCGTTCCACGATCATGGTTTCCAGCGCCCAATTCGGCGCCTCGACCTCGCCGTAAAGCTTCCAGCTCTCCCCTTTGTCGGTGGAGATGGCGACACCCTGCCGGAGCGTTTCCCTGGCAAACCATTTGTCGGGAACCTCCCGTGCGAACGAAACCGGCAACACCCATTCTCCGGTGGAGAGCACCGTCGGTTTGTTCATGCGAATGATGTAGCCTACACCGAGGTCCCACCGCCGTTCGGCGCTCCAGACCGGATCTGCCGCGGAGGAGTCGTCGGTCGTGATCGCGGCGAAGGGGAACACGCCATTTTCGAGGTCGCCAAGGTTGTAGATGAGCCATAGTCGGCCGTCGGGACCATGCCACAGGGTCGGGTCGTACGCGCGCATCGGTCCCGGCGGCCTCACTGCGATTCGAGGGCTGCTCCACGTACGCCCATCATCGGCGCTTGTCGTGAGCAGGACGTGATTGTCGGGGTCAGGTTCTTTCGGCCCGCCGGTGTAGAGCGCGGCCCAGAGGCGTCTGTTGGCGGCACGCTCGATTCCCGGTATGCCCTGCCAGAGGCGATCTTGCTTATTGGCGATGAGATGTGTGCGCATGGGGAATCCTTTCGGGGTTGTGGAAAAAGTAGCGTAAGGCTACTTTCGAAAGGGAACGCACACGCGCCGATGGGTCAAGGAGAAGAAAGGTCGGCCGGGACGGTGCTGGGTGAAAGACACCAACCGAATCCGTTCTGAAGGTCGGGATGCTACTCGTATCTGAGGGGGTATTTGTGGGGAGAGGTTAACGAATCGATTTCAAGGTCAACATCGAGGTCGGGCCAGCGCAGGTGGATGCCGTGATGAAGCTCCACGTTGTGGATGGCTCCAACCGTCGCGTTGCGAAACCAAGGGAACTCGTCGAATGGGAGGAAATGCTCGTGGCCAAGCACGTACAACCAGATACCCGCCTGTGATATGTTGCTGATTTCAACTTCTTCCGAAGTGCTCGCGCCACGCGTTTCTGATCTCACTTCTGTGTTCCTCGATGATTGTGACTACTTCCCTTATCTCGTGAGAAGAGAGTCCGTGGTTGCTGGCGAGTTCAACAGCTGGATCCAGCCAGAACTTCGCCTCACCCGCAGCGCTCATCACATGCACGTGAACGCGTTCTTCCTCACGGGAGAAGAACAGGAACCTGTATGCGCCGTGCCTGAATATCGTCGGGCTCATGCCTTAGTATCCGATTTTTTCGTAGCCGGTGCAAATCCGAACTCTGCGGGTGTCCAGAGGCCTCCCACCTCGGACACCGAAGGGGCGCCTTTGCGGGCGCCCCCTCAGAAATGCAATCGGACCGCGTCCACGGGTCTATTTCTTGCCGCCGATTTTGCCCTCGATGGCTCCGATAATGGTTTTGAGCGTTTTGATGCGCGCGTAGAGCTTGTCGTTGCCCTCAACGATTGTCCACGGCGCGTAGCTGGTGCTGGTGCGCTCAAACACATCGGTGAGAGCCGTTTTGTAGGCATCCCATTTTTCGCGGTTGCGCCAGTCTTCTTCCGTGATTTTGTACTGCTTGTATTCGGTCACCTGGCGTTCTTCGAAGCGGCGGAGCTGCTCTTCCTTGCTGATGTGAATCCAGAATTTCAGCACTACGGCTCCCCAGTTCACCAGGCTCTGTTCGAACTCATTGATCTCTTGAAAGGCTCTCGACCAGTCGCTTTTCGCGGTGAAGCCCTCAACTCGTTCGACGAGAACACGCCCGTACCACGTGCGGTCGAAGATGGTGATGTGGCCGGCTTTTGGAATGTGTCGCCAGAAGCGCCAGAGGTAGTGGTGAGTCGCTTCATCGCCCTTCGGCGCGGCGATCGGCACGACGTTGTATCCGCGCGGATCGAGCGTCTGTGTCACCCGTTTGATGTTGCCGCCCTTGCCCGCGGCGTCCCACCCTTCGTAGCCGATCACGACGGGGAGACGGTGTTTGAAGCACTCGAACTCGAGCTCTCGCATCCGCACCTGGAGCTTGGCGAGGTCCTTCTTGTACGCTTCGGGATCGTAGGTGAGCGAGGTATCCACCCGGTCGAGGATGGAAGGCATTACATCCAGCGGAAGGACCTGCTCGTTGCCGTTCTTGAGGCCTTTCTTGAACGCTTCTTTCTCTTCCGCTCTCCGCGCGTCCAGGAATTTCTTCCTCTCCAGACCGGCCTGCATGGCCTGAATGACGGTCTGGAAGATTTTCACGCGGCGATACCGCCGATCCGTCGCTTCGACGATGGTCCACGGCGCATAACTGGAGCTCGTGCGCTCAAGCATTTCCTCGTTCACGCGTAGGTAATCGTCGTACTGCTTGTGATGTTTCCAGTCCTCTTTGGTCACTTTCCACGACTCGGCAGGATCCTTCTCCATTTGCTTGAAGCGTTTTGCCTGTTCCTTTTTACTGATGTGCAGGAACAGTTTGATGATCACCTGCCCGTCGTCGGAGAGTTGCCGCTCGAACTGATTGATCTCCTGATATGCCTGTTGCCATTGCCGGGGTTGCAACATCCCTTCCATGCGCTCGACAGTCACACGGCCGTACCACGAGCGATCGAAGATCCCGATCGCGCCGTAGGGAGGGAGTTTGACCCAGAACCGCCAGAGGAAGGGACGCATCTTTTCATCTTCGCTCGGAGGCGCCGGGGGGTCTACCCTGAACCCTCGGGGATCCAGTTTGTCAACCAGTTTCATCACCGCGTCGCCTTTACCCGCGGCATCCCATCCCTCGAGCACGATGAGCGTTGTCATCCCGGCCTCGAATGCTTCCCGCTGCAGAACCCGGAGATTGTCCTGCAGCTTCGGAAACCATTCGTCGTACGTCGCTTTGTCGAGTTCTTTTGACAGGTCAACAGTTTCCAGCATGTCCCCCTCCTTGGAAGGTATGGCGGAACTCCGTGATCGCGTGACAAGCAACTCGAAGCGGTTGAAAGGTACGAATTGAGCACGTGAAGGGTACCACATTTCGTACGGCAAGGCAAACGCCGGGAGATGAACGGAAACCGCGGTGGGATTACTCTGTGCCGGAAATGCCGCAGGCGCGGTTGAGCAAGTGTGCGATCTGTTCGGTCTGGCTTCTGCGGGAGAGATGCTCCACTCCCTCCATCGGTGCGCGCACAGGCAGCGAGTTCTGTTTCCAGAGACCAAACAGCCGCGCCAGTTCGGCCCGGATCGCCGCAACGTCCTCCGCCGGAACAACCGGTTCCCGGCCCACGCTTTGAATCAGCCGGTCCACATCCCCACCGGGCGGTGCGAGCGCAAGCATGGGGCGACCGGCGGCAAGGTACTCGAAGATTTTGGAGGTCAACAGGTTCGCTGGGCCGATGAACAGCGCCACCGTTGCCATCCGAAGGCGGCGCACGGCTTCGGCGTGCGACACAAACCCGGTGAACTCGGTAACCCCGGCAAGCCCGACACGTTCGATCTGCTCCCTGACGGCGGGATGGACGGTGCCCACGAACACGAGCTTCGCGGCAGCCCGGAACTCGGGGTTCTCGCCCCTGAGAGAACACATCGCCTCAAAGAAAGGGCCCGGGGCGTGTAGAGGAATGATGTTGCCGCTGTAGACAAGCTCAAACCACTCCGTTGTGGGAGCCAGTTCGCCCGCGAAATCCTCCTCCTCGTATCCGTTGGGAATGATGTGTCCTCGCGCCGCCGCAGGTCCCAGCGACTCGCGCACCATTTCGTTGATCATCACAAGTTCAGAAGCAGACCGCACCACTGATTGCTCGAGCCGCAGGTCCAGCTGCTTCGCCAGCCCGCAGCGCGGCAACTCGGCGTTGTAGTAAATCTGCGTCCACGGGTCGCGAAAGTCGGCAATCCATGGTAGCCCGGTGTCCAGGGCCGCCCTGCGGCCGATCAGGTGCACCGTTTGCGGCGGGCTGGAGGTGATAATCGCGTCGATGCGTTCATGCCTCACGACGCGTTCTGCAGCCGACACGGCAGAGGGTATCCACCCGATGCGGGCGTCCGGCACGAACAGGTTCGCCCGAACCCAGCGCGAAACATGGACCGCAACCCCGCCCCCGCCCTGCCCGACGCCGCCGATGGGCAGCGCCTCGTCCGCCGGTTTTCCGTGAAGCCGGTTGTAGAGCGCAAACGGTTCAAATGCTTTCGTGCGGTACACCGGCACGGAAGCCGGAACGCGGGCGAGGGATTCCTCGTCGCGGTTGAAGAATGTCCCGCCTTTCACGGTCAGGACAACCGGTTCCCACCCGAACGACGGCAGGTGCCGCACGAGCCCCATGATGCGCTGAACCCCGGGGCCGCCGGCGGGCGGAAAATAGTAGCTGATGATGAGCACGCGCGGCATAGGCAGTTTCCGCGATCAGTATTGAACGGTCATCTCGATACGACGGCCGCCCCCAAGGCGGCCGTCACTCGATGACCGTCCGCGCCGAATTCCGGACGATACTTCTTCACAGAATGTACCACCAGTGGGTGGCATTTGCGGGCGGGCGACGGACGCCCGTGCGGAGGGGAGAGATTCTTCACTTCGTTCAGAAGGGCGGTTGCTTCCGGGTAGAGGAGTGCGACAGCTGTCATTCTGAGGGAAATCCGCGGCGTTTTCCGGCAACAGAGTGCCCCGGCGTGCACTCCGGTGCGGAACCCGGAATGCGTTATTCCGCGCACGCACGCCTGCGCAATCCGAAGTTCGTCCCGCCGGGTCCGCCTCCGGACAGCGGACTGGATTCCCGCCTGCGCGTCGTGCTCTGGCAAGCACGCGGGAATGACTTCGCGTTGTGTCTCGGCCTTCACCAGACAGGTTTGCCGGTCACCGCCTCAAGCTGCCAGCCAAGCTCCTCCATAAAGTCCCCTGCGTCGCTGTTTCCGAGGCGCTTGAACCGGATCGTGCCGGTGGAATCCACCACGGCACATGTGGGGAGGCCCTCCAGCAGATAGGACTTGTACAGGCTCTCGTCCCCCGGCACCACGGGGAAATCATACCGTTTCCGTGCGAGGAAGGGCGGCACCACTTCAAAGTGCTGGTCGAAGCTGACGGTAAGCAGCTCGATGTCCTTGTGCGACTTGAGCCGTGTGTGCGCTTCCTGTATTGCAGGCAGTTGCCGCTTGCAGGGCCCGCACCAGGTCGCCCAGAAGTAAAGCACCAGGGTTTTGCCCCGGAAGTCGCTGAGCCGGTACTGCCGGCCCGCCAGCGTGGTGAGATCGAATGGCGCGGCGGGCCGGGAAATGCGTTGCGCAAGCAGGTCCGCCTTGCGTTTCGCCCGGGCATGCGTCACAAGGGTATCGAGCACCGTGGCGGGGTCAACCGCAGGTCCGTGGACGGCGGGGTACAGGCGGGCAAACCCCGCGAGCGCGGTCGTATCGGCATGGCTTAAGCGGAGCGCCTGCATATACGACGCAAGGGCGGAGTCGAGTTGCCCCGTTCTTTCGTGGATTTCCGCCATGCGCAGCAAAATTACCGGCGAATCGGGTACACTGTCCGCGGCTGCCCTCAGCGCCGCCAGCGCGGGACGCGATTGCCCGCTCAAGGCGTACAGCCGGCCGAGGATGTGGTGGCATTCACCCACCATCATCCGGCGCTGTTGAGCCCACTGAATCTCGCTCATATCCCTGGGGCGTTTGACCTCACGCACTTCCGCGAGAGCCCGGTGGGCGTACCGAAGCCCTTCAGGGGCGTTGATCGCGAGATCGGCGTACACCGACGACGCGAAGTTGAATGCCGCGCCCGAGGTGTCGGTGCTCAGGAAATCGTTGATGGCGCGAACCGCCGTCGCGGAGTCGCTCCTGAGTTCCACGTGCGCCCGGAGCTTCTGGTAAACGGCAACACGGCGGATCGTTGCGTCGTCCGGGTGAGCCGCCATGATGCTGTCGAGAAGGCGGATGCGCTCCCCCGGGTTCTCGTCCGTCTGCTCCAGAATGCGTGTCAGAGCCTGCTGGGTTCCCGTTGCCCGTTTGTAGGACCACTGCCGCCAGACGAGCGTTCCGGCCGCAATTCCCAGCATGGCAAGCAGTGCGTACATCGTGTTCCGGCTCATGATTACTCCAGGCGTGCAGCAAGCTGTTTGTGTTGAACAAGTGTGCGCTGCGCCAGATCGGTGAAGCGGTGCGGTGTCCCCTGGGCGATGCCGGAGAGCGCGCTGTGAAGCGTGTCGTTCAGACATCCGACCCACTCGTACGGCAGGACGTTGGCGCCATACATCGCGCCAAACACGGATCCGGCGGAGGCACCGTTGCAGTCGGTATCCCATCCGCCCGTAACGGCGCTGCTGATTGTCGCGGCGAGGGAATTGTGACCGTACATCAGCCCGGCAACCACCAGCGCGGCGTTGTTGACGGTGTGCACCGGGTGGTAGTGGCCGAACTCCGCCTGTATCCGATCCAGCGTCGTTTCGAGGTCGCCATCTTCTCTGCACCAGGAAACGGTGTTGCGCAGCGCCCGGGCAAGTCGGCATTCGGCGGGGATTTCGCTCAACCCGATGCGGATTGCCTGTTCGGCGTCATCCACGGTGAACGCCGCGGCGATGGTGGCGGCCATCCACATTTCGCCGTATACGCCGTTGCGCGTGTGGCTGAGGACTGCGTCGCGCCATGCGAATTCGGCGGCAAGCTCTGGCAATCCCGCGGCAGCATAGCCCCAGAAATCCGCACGAATCTGCGCGCCGATCCATTCGCGGTACGGGTTGCGCACGGTGGCCGTAGCGGGCGGCTGGATGCCGAGAACCAGATTTCGGTACGCCACGGTTTCCGCGGTGTACACGCGGTGGTAGGGCAGGGTGTTGAGCCATTCCTCCGCGACATCACGCGTGGTGAAACCAGGACCGTGCGCCTCCATGATGACCAGGCCCAGCAGGGTGTAGTCCATGTCGTCGTCGCGGGCCATGTACTGGATATTGCCGCGCAGGCAATCGAGCTGCCAGCCGTGGTAGCGCTTGCCGGACCACTCCTGCCCCACCGGTGGGAAGAAGCGCCGCAGGGGATACTCGCCTGCACACTCCAGGAGCGCCCGGATTTCCTGCCGTGTCCACCCCTCCACCGGTTTGCCGAGCGTACACCCGGCCGCCCGTGCCAGCCACGCACCGAGCAGGCGGTCGAGGAGTGTCTCCTCCGAATAGGCAAGATCCATCCGGCGCGGACCATCCGGGCGAAGACGCCGAATCGCTTCCAGATCGGTCGGTTCGCGCTCGGCGAGTGCAGGGTCGGGCTCCACCGCCTCAAGGCGCCGGTAGAGCGCCTCAAGATCATCGTGGAGCACACCGTCGGGCAGTGCGGCAACGTCCCGCTCAATCCGGTCCAGCGCGTCTCCGGCAGCGCCCTGTTCGCGCAGCGTTCTGATTTCCTCGCGCAGCATGTCGGCGCTGAGTGGTATCTGGCATTCCCCTGACATCCTCATCCCTTCCCGTTACGGTATTACGCACATCTTCGCCGCTTCGCTCGTTTTGAGTTTCGCGATTCCGTCGAGATAGTTGTCGAAACCGACCGTCACGCCGATGATCGGTTTCACCTTCACGCCACCGCACGCCATCAATGCCAGCCCAAGTTCCGCAGACTCGCGGGAGTGGCCCGGATAGCCAAACAGGTGCACGTTGCGGCTCCAGTGATCCATCGTGAAGCGGATTTCCCCGTGTACCACGCCAAACAGGTGTATCGAACCGGAGGTCACTCGCATGAGGTTCTGCGCCGATGCCGCCGCCCCGGCGCACTCGAACGCGATCTCGTACGTGTGCGGAGACAACGCCTTCGCCTCGTCAGAAGCCGGATCGAACGCGGCGTGTGCTCCCAGCGAAAGGGCGAGTTTCCTCCGGCTTTCGGTCGGGTCAAACACGTCAACCGTTCGTGCGCCGAGCGAACGCGCCACCTGGAGCGCGAGTAACCCCGCAGCGCCGACGCCGCCCACCGCCACCCTCTTCCCGGAAAGATCCCCTGCCTGCCGGATGGAGGCAGCCACGCACATCGCCATCTCGAGGATCGCCGCTTCCTCGAAGGGCATGGATTCCGGAACGGCAAGAAGGTCCTCAGCCGGAATTGCCGCATATTCGGCGTAATACCCGAGTCTGCCCTCCTGCTGGGAATGGCGCGAACTCCACGCCGCCACATGGTCGCCGGCGGCAAAGTTCTCCACCCCTTCGCCGACGGCAACCACTTCCCCCGCCACCTCATGCCCGGGCCAGCCGGGTGATATCGGGTACTTCGGGAACCCCGGACGCTCGAAAATGTCCCATCCGCCAAGCATGCTGAGGTCCCAGTGCGAGCAGACGGTGGCCGCCCTTATCCTGACCAGCACTTCGCCGGCGCCGATCCGCGGAATATCCACCGTAACAACACGGGCGTCGTTCGGCGCGACTATCTGCAACGCGCGCATGGTGTTCGGCATCCCTTCCTCCTCCTCACTGCCACTTCAGGCAGATTCCCAGAAACTCCGATGGTTTGCGCAGAACGAGATCGTACGCCTCGGAAGCCTCTTCCACCGGCATGATGTGCGTCATCAGTTCGCGGACGTGCATTGCGTCCTTTGCCACCAGATCAAGCGTCGCAATGAGCCGGTCCCGCGTCCACCCGGCGGGTGCGTGAGTGGTGATCTCCCGGCCGTGAAGGAGCTGGATATCCAGCAGATTCTCGCCCTCGCGGTAGTAGCCGTTCAGCACGAGGTGGCTTTCGTGGTGCGCCAGCGGGATGATCTGCTCCAGGCTGGCGCGCGTGCCCACGGAATCCGCCACGATATCGAACCCGGCCGGCGCTTCGCGTTTTGCCACCTCCTCAAGGGGCGTCTCTCGGACGTTGACCGTTACATCGGCCGACCACTTCGCCGCGATCGCGAGCCTGTCCGCCCTTCGCCCCGCCAGCACCACCCGGGCGCCGCGATGCCGTAGCGCCTGCGCAAGCCACTGGCCGACCAGCCCGTCTCCGATGACCAGCGCCGGCGTTCCCGGCTTCACGGGGGGACGAAATCCGCCGTTGTAGCCGACCTGCGTGAGCACCAGAGCGGAGGCTTTCACCGGGTCGAGCCCCTCCGGCAGCGGGATGACCTCACGCTGAGGCAGTATGGAGTGCTCAATGTGGCCGCCCCATCCGGGAAGAACCTCGTCGTCCGCCATGCGGGAGGTCGTCGCAAACACACGCTGGCCTACGTGCAGGCCGGTTACCTCCGCGCCAAGCGCTTCGATCACACCTGCCTTCTGGTACCCGGGAACCATGGGGTGCGGCATGGGTTTCGCTCCGGGGGCGTGGAACTGGCCGGTGATCACCCATCGCTCCGTTCCGGTGCTGATGGAGGAATACTCCGCGCGAACTACGACCTCCCCCGGCGCGGGGTCGGGGACGGTAACCTGGCGCAGGACGACCTTCTCCTGCGACAGTGCGACGACGGCGCGTGTTTTGAATGGCATGGTGGTTGTCCTTGTTAATATTTCCGGGGAAACAACAGCCCTACGAAAGATACCCCTGCATGCTCATCGGGGGCAGGGATGCTGCGCGGGCTTCCTCGCGGCACATTGCGCGGGGCTTCGGAGGTTGCCCGGCACCGCAGAAACTCCAGGTGGAGCGGCTCCCTTCGCCTCACCCGGTTCACCTCAACCGCCACATCTTCTCGGGCCGGGTACCGTCCCACTCCAGCGTGGACAGGCCGATGAACTCGCGCGCGGGGCTCCACCCGTCGCGGGCGTTGTAGAAGAGCCAGAGCTTGCCTTCAAAATACCTCAGATCAAGCTGGTAGATGTGCGACCTGTTCCAGCCTCTGCCCGATGGCACGACAATCGGGTTGAACGGTGCATCCTCCCACGTGATGCCGTCCATGGACATCAGCAGGTTGATGGCCGAGTGCGTCTGGTTTTGCGCGTCGATATAGATGCCGTTCTCCAGCGCGAGGAAGGCATCACCGAACCAAAACACCTTGATGGCGCCGGCACCGTGGTTGCGGTACCAGATCTCGGGAGCGGGGCCGAGAACGGGTGTGTCGCGCTTTGCGTACGGCCCCAGCGCGGTGTCTGCTTCGGCAAACCCGATGTACTTCGGCTCCTCGAAGCCCATGTCGTGCATCATCACCGTTCCGCCGCAGTAGTAAAGGCGGAACCTGCCGTCCGGCAGCATCACGAGATTGGGGTTGCGTACCTGAATCCGCTCGCCTTCCCGCTCCCAGTCCAGCACCGGCGCGACGACCTCCACCGGCTCCGACCAGTGCACGAGGTCGGTGGAGGTGCGGGCGGCGATCACCGATTGGCGCCGCCAGTCCAGCTTCCATTTCCCCGGCGCCGATGGGTCGGGCCAGCCGTGCAGGGAATAGAGCGCGATCCATTTCTCGCCGTCACAGGTGACACAGGGCGGCCCCGCCGTCCACATGTTGTCGTAGACGAGGTCCCAGTGCACGCCATCGTTCGAGTCAAGGCGGTAGAAATGCGCGTGGCCGATGATGAACATGTGCCACCGGTCGTCGAACTCGCCCGGCAGGATGACCTGCGGGTCGCCGAGAACGCCGTATTCGTCCGGTTGTTTCACGCTTTCCGGTGTGATGAGCGGGTTTTCCGCGTGTTCGGTCCATTTCTCTCGTTGCCAGTCAGGGAAGTGCATGTCCTGACCTCCAATGGTGCGTTTGTTCGAGCATCGTTGGTGGTGATGGATTCCCGCCTGCGCGGGAATGACGGGTTATCGGGGCGACGTCTGCCACAAAGAACAACCGATCCGAGGCCAACTGATGAATTTGCCCAACCGGGTTTTCACGGACCAAAACGTGCCGTCATTCCAGCGCAGGCGGGAATCCAGATGCGCGTGACAGATCCTGAACTTCGCACCCCGGCGCGCCGGGCAAGACAGAGCGGCGGCCAGCCGCCGCACTCCAAGGAATCTAACCGAACCGCACCTGCCACTCGGCGCGGTCGGCTTTCATGGTGACCGGCAGGATGAGGCTCCCGTTCGCGCCGGTGCGGCAAGGCGCGGGCACACCGTCCACCTGACTCGTTACGGCGGTCCTTCCGGCGGCGCCAAGCACCACGAAGCCGGTTTCACCGACCGGACGGTGCATTTCGCCGCTCAGCACGCCGGTTGCGTCGTCCCACGCGACATTGCGCAGTTCCGCGCCGCAGCTCTGATGGAAGCTGGTCCCGACGACCCACGGATGCGGTCGTTGTGCTCGCAGCGCAAGGAGCTTCACGCACGGCCCGAAAAACGCTATGTCGAGCACGCCCGGCACATCGCCGACGGTGAGATCCTGGTAGTCGCCGGGGTGAACGTAGCCGCGGGCGTTGGTGCGTCTGCCCGGCACGGAGCCGATGAATTGCCCCGACCAGAACTCGTACCCCCAGCGCGTGCTCTCCGGAGGGAGGCCCAGCATCGGAAACGGGATGGCGAAGCGGTCCATTTCCGGTTTTTCTGCGGATGCACCGGGCGAGTAGGAGAAGACGCCGATGAGGTCCCACTCGTCCCAGTCGGTCTTCACGTGCAGATGCCAGACAGAACCCGGCGGGTGTTCCTTCGGCGGTGCCTGGCCGCCCGCCTCGCCGCGGCAGACGGCTTCGTAATCGAACGGCACGGCGTAGACCGGTTCGAACAGGTCCACTGCCTTTGCCGTGATGCCGAGGGGTGGCAACGTCGCGGTGAGAACCTGCCAACGGTCTTCCGGCAGCGTGGTAAGCGTATCGGAGATATCCACCTGCCCGCCGGTGAGGAAGGCGATGGTGGCGCGGAGCCGCGCGTCGTCCAGCGTGCCCGGCGCGCCGACGCAGAGGCACGACGGCTGGAGGATGCCCCAACGGTAGTTCTTGAACAGGTGGCACGCTGCTGCCTGGTAGTTATCCCGCTGGAAGGCATGGCCGATGAAGCCGGTGTTGCCAGTGTCCTGAACCGTGTAGAGGAGTGGCCAGTGGCCGGTTCCCGGCATTTCCGGGCCGCCGCAGTTGAGTTGCAGCGCGGCGGGGAGGCACTCTTTGATGATACGGGCGCCGATGCGGGCAGCTTCGAGGCCACCTCCCGCGGCAATCTCCGGGTTGTAGCGACGTTTGGCGGCATCACCCGCCACGCAGCCGATAAAGTCCGATTTCAGATACTTCACGCCCCGCTCGGCGAGGCTCGTCATCTTTGAGCGCAACCATGCCTGCGCACTGGGGTGCGTCAGGTCGAGGATGAACACCTTGCCGTGCGGCTCCCAGAACCAGTCCCAGTAGGGCGCGGGTTTGCCGTCCTCCCCCTGAATCAGGTATTCCGGATGCTCCTTCGCCATCGGGTCGAACTCGCTGATGGTGAAGGGAGCTTTCCAGACGCCCATGTCGAAACCGAGCTTCGCAAGCTCTTCGGAAAGCCACTTGAGCCCGTGGGGGAACCGTTCGTTTTCCTCGAAGGTGCTGGGCAGGTTGCCGGCCTCCCAGCCGAGGTCGAGCTCCATGATGCGAAGGCCCAGGGGCTTGAGGCGTTCGGCGGCGATCCGTGCGTTTTCGAGGATGCGCTCCTCCGACACGCCGAGGCGGTAGGCATACCAGCTGCACCATGAAACCGGCGGCGCCGCGGGGAACTGCGGGTTGTGGATCGCTTGCACCTCCCCGGCGTACGTCGCGAGGAGCTCCCACGGGTCGTCTCCCACGAGCAAAAGAATATCCTCCAGCGGCGTTTCGCTGTTCGGTTTGAGAATAACATCTGCGCCGTCGAAGCCGAGATTCCAGTGGAGAACGGAGCCTCCCGGCGTTGTTTCCACACTGATCCGTCCTGACCAGCGCTCCGACGAGAGGAACCCGGCGAGAAACGCCATGCGGGAGGTCTGATTGTATGCCACCCACACGAAATCCGAGGAGCCGTGCGTGGTGCCGGGCACTTCGTTCGGCTCTCCCTGCGCGCTGTTTGCCGGTGCTTCCCTGGCGCCGGAAAGCTGCCGCACTCTTCCCCAGTAGTTGCCCTGCTCCATCACGCGGACCGGTTCATCCGCCGCACCGAAGGCGACAACGGAACCTTCACCGTCGGTGCCGAGGAGCACGACATTGTTCAGCACAATCGCAGTGCCACCATTGTTGTGAATCACGGCGTGGAAGCGGTACCCGCATCCCTGCCACTGCTCGATGTGGCACGTCAACGAGAGCCCTTCGCGGAACCGGTAGTCCACCGTGGTGGAGCCGCCTTTGTGCGTCACCACGTGTGCAGAGAGGGGTGTGAGGTCCACGCCGTCGACACGGAGCGCCGGTCTCAGACCCTGCAGGGTGAACCCGGGCCACCCTGGGCAGGAGATGCTGATGGCACCTTGTTCGTTGATGTTGAGTTCAGGCATTCGTTGCCGCATTGGTTTTCCTTTGAAGATCCGTTGTTCGATAATGATGGCGCTCACGCCGAGAGCGCCCTGCCGGGTACTGCAGCACATGACATCTGTGGCTTGAGCGCCGCGTCTTAACCGATGAGGGCTTTCATCTTGCGCAGACTTGTCGCCGCAGTGCGGTCGAGGTTCTTGTAACCACCACCTCCCCGGAGGGGTGAGCACATTTCGTACGCAACGTAGCCATTGAACCCACCCTCCTTGAGGCCGCGGAAGAACGCATTCAGGTCAATGAACCCCTCCCCCAGCGGCACCGCGCGCACCATGTCCGGCAGCCTGCGGTAATTGACCAGGCCCGGTTCGTATGCCCACCGCGGAATTCGCACGTAGTCGGCCAGGGTGGTTTGTACCATGCGGGGAGCCAGCCGTTTCGCGCAGGCGTACAGGTCTTCACCCAGCAGCGCGGGCACCCACGGGTCGTACATTGCTTTGCAGTTCGGGTGGTTCACTTCGTCAAGAAACTCGACGTATGCATCCGTGGAAATTGCGGTGTCATGGTGATTTTGCACACCCAGCACGATGCCCTGATCGGCGGCTACCGTCGCGGCCTCACGGATACCGGCCACGCATTTTTTCCAGTCGGTGACGTACGAGTGGTCATCGGTGGAGTAGCCCGTGAACACGCGGATGACGTGCGCATCGAGGCGGCGGGCGATACGCGCGAGTTCCCGCACGTACAGCACCTGCATCTCACCGAAGGGCACCTCCGCGGCGGGGCCGGCAGTGAAATCGGTGTATGCAGCGACCGTCGCGATTTCCACGTTGTTCGCGGCGGATCGTTCCCGGATGCGCCTGATTCGCTCGGGGCTCGCGTCGAGGATGGAGAGATGGGGCCGTTTGCCCATCAGTTCGACAGCCGGGTAGAAGAGCTTTGCCGCTCGTTCGATGAACGACTCGACGTCGAGCGTGTCCTGCCCCCAGAGCCCCGCGTAGCTTACGGAGAAGAGAACGGGTGTCATACGTGTCCCTCCCGATTGGTTGTCTTGTCCGGTTCGTTCGCTTTTAACGGTAGCCTCCCGTCCCCGCGGCACCAAGACAGGCCCCCGGAAGCCGCGAATGCAATCGAGCACGCCGGGTGGAACTGTTCTGGCAGTTCAAGGTGAGGCAAAGAGTCGTCTTCGTGTCAAGGGCCTGAAGAAAAAATCGCCGCGGCTTTGTCCTGTGCGTTGCCGCGGGCATTTTTTGTACTCAGATTCGGGAGAATGAAGGGAACCGGGTTCCTGATTTTGCCAGGAGGAGAGGAGCGGATGAACATCATTGACGCGAACATTTCGTACGGCGCCGTGTACACGCCAACGCTGGCGCCGTGCCGGACGCCCGAGGAGTTGATCGCTGCGCTGGATCGTGCGGGGGTAGAGCGGGCGCTTGTTGTGGCGGATGCGATTCGCGGCGGGTGCCCGTCGGAGATGAACGTCCGGTCCGCAAAGGAAACCGCTTCCTACCGCCGGTTGATGCCCGTCTGGGCAATCCTGCCGCTTGAAACGGGAGAACTCGGCACACGGACCGAATTCCTCGACTCCATGAAGCGGTATGGCGTGAGGGCACTGGCGGCGTATCCATCGAAACACCGGTATCTGCTCGACCGGGTAGGCTGCGGCGATCTCCTCGACGCTCTGGTGGAATGCCGCATTCCGCTGTTGCTGCCGCTGGAGGAGAACTCCGGCGGCGCGGGCGGCTGGGCGCTGGCAACCAAGCTGTTGACCGAGACGCCGGGGCTGAGGTTGATCGTGCTGGGCACCGGCCCGTGGGGTGATGACAGGCTTTTCCGGCCGCTCCTGCGCGCGTTTCCGACGTTATTCATAGAGATTTCGCGCTACGAACTGGATGGCGGCATCGCGGCACTGTGCGGCAAGTACGGGGCTGAACGGCTGGTGTACGGCTCGGGTTACCCGCACTGGGCCATGGGGGGTGCTCTGTTGACGACGCTCCATGCCGACATTTCTGAGGCCGACAAGGGACTCATTCTGGGCGGCAACATTGCCCGGCTGCTGGATGAGGTGACGATATGAGCCAGACTACACCACTCATGCACGAGTTCCGCCGGCTGGGGAAGAGTGTCTCGTGCCCGATTATCGACATGCACGGGCATTTCGGGCCGTTCAATGGCATCTTTTTTCCACACGTGACGGCCGAACAGATGGTCGGTTCGATGGACAGGGCGGGCGTGCGGCTCATTGTCTGCAGCTCGCACGAGGCACTGCTCGTGAACAGCGAGACGGGCAACGCCCGCATGGCCGACGTAGTGCGTCGTTTTCCCGACAGGTTCCGCGCGTACTGGGGCGTCAACCCCAACGAACCGGACACCGTGCTGAGGCAGCTTGACGGGCTGGCGGAGCGGAAGGAATTTGTCGGAGTCAAGTTCCTTTCCGACTACCACCGGTACCCGATTACCGGTGACGCGTACGCTCCGGCGCTGGCATACGCACAGGAGCACCGCATGCCGGTTCTCATGCATACGTGGGGCGGCAGCCAGTTTGACGGTCCGAAGCTCGTGGGCGAGGTGGCCGACCGTTACCCGGACCTTGTCATTCTGATGGGGCATTCCGGCTACGGCGAGTGGGACATGTCGATCAGCGTGGCGAAGAAACACCCGAACGTGTATCTCGAGCTGACCGCCGCGTATGCCGTGAACGGGGTGGTGGAGAAGTTCGTGAACGAGGCGGGGTCGGAGAAGGTGCTTTTCGGCACAGACCTGCCGTGGTTCGATCCGCACTATGCGGCCGGGTGCATCCTCTACGCGCACATCAGCGACGATGACCGGCACAACATCTTCCACCGCAACGCCGAGCGGATTCTGGCGGAGTGCGGGAATCCGGTAAGGTTTTGAGGGCAGAACACGACGGCGCGCGCAGGGTAGCAGCCCGGCCTTGCCCGTGTGGCTTTCCGAACATTCCCGCGGTATGAGCAACATCACTCAGTCCGGCATGGCAGAGGAACGGCCGACAGGCAGGAATGCCTGCCCCACCTGTTCGGTCGTGTGACACGGAAAAACTGGGCGTTGGCTGGATTCCCGCCTTCGCGGGAATGACGGCGTCGGTCAGTGGCGCGGATGACGCCCAGTATGACTGATCGGGCCGCTCGGGGGCTTCAATCTTCAGGTGATCCGTACCGGCCCGGACAGGCGGTCATTTCGACAGGCGCCCGCCCGCGGTAGCAGGCCCAATGACCGCCGGTTCTGTTCCGGGTTACCGTTCCCCCGTCCAGCGCCTGTCCTTCCACGGGGAGACGAGCGGATCGGGCGGGCAATGGAGTTCGCCGTCCACCACCCAACCGCAATCGCGTTCCGCAAGCTCCTTCACGAGATGGCCGCGCCAGATGGCGATTTCGGCCTGCCTTGATGGGTCGTTGATCAGGTTGGCATATTCGCCCGGGTCGGATTCGAGATCGAAGAATTGCTCGACACTGATCCGCGGCAGCCAGATGAACTTGCGGCGGCCGTTGGTGACGTACTGCATCTCCTGTTCGTGCGAGTAGTTCTGGCAGTGTTCGCCGTGGATGTACGGCCGCCAGTTGGATGCAGGGGCGTCCAGGAGCGGAAGGAGGCACCGGCCTTCCGCGGTGGGAGGAACCGGGATGCCGGAAGCCTCGAACAGCGTCGGCATGATGTCGCGCAGCTCAACCACTTCGTCGGCGACCGCCCGTTTCGCACCGCGGTACTCTTTCGGAGGCACCACAATGAATGGTATCCGCGCACTTCCCTCGTAGGCGTGGTTCTTGCGCCACAGGTGATGGTCGCCCTGCATATCCCCGTGGTCGGAGGTGAAAATGATCCAGGAGTTGTCGAATGCGGCCCGGCGGTACCGTGAAATCCAGTTCAGGAATCTCCCTATCTGTGTGTCAATAAAGGAGATCTCGCCATAATACGCAGAGCGTGCACGATGGATTGCCTCGGGAGTCTGCCGGCCGCGCCAGGCATTTGGATCCACCGCAGTGACCGGGTCATCGTTACGGGCGGACCATTCGCCGATGTGAGGAGGCGGCGTCTGGCGAGTGTGGTAAAGGTCGAAGTAGTACCGTGGAGGTACGTAGGGTGAATGGGGCCTGGCAAACGAGATGTTGAGGAAAAAGGGCTGTGTGCAGTCGTGCGATTCGAGAAACGCGAGCGACCGGCTCATGGTCCACGCGGTGGGGTGAAGGTGCTCTTCTGTATGCCACGGCCTCGCGTGCCATGAGTTGAAGGCGACCCCGTGGTCGTCCGGTGAGACGCCTTCCGGTGCGTGCGCGCGGAACCATTGCCTGTGTTCGCTGTCGGGCATCCGGCCTGATTCGTCCAGTTCCATAGTCTGGAAGCCCATGGAGGCGCGGTGTGGGCTGAAGTGCCCTTTCCCGACGAGGTGAGTACGGTAACCGGCGCTGGCAAACTCACCGGCGATCGTATGGGCGAAGTCGTTCGGCATAGGCCCCTGCCCGCGTCCCTGGCCGAGTACGCCGGTATGCCACTGACTTTGCCCGCTCCACAGGATCGAGCGCGCCGGAATGCATGACGGGACCGCGGAATATGCGTGGCAGAACCGTGTTCCGCGCGAGGCGAGGTAGTCGAGGTTCGGCGTTTCAACGCACGGGTTGCCGTCCGCATGGATGGCGTCGCCGCGCATCTGGTCGCAGAGGATAAGAATCACGTTGGGGCGGGGCATGGGGGCCTCCGGGTGTGCCGAATCGCGGCGGGGCGGTCATTGAGCCTGCTCCCGCCCGCGGGAGCAGGCTCAATGACCGGCGCGGCGGACAGGCAGGAATGCCTGTCCCACCTGTTCGGTCGCATGACCCCGAAAAGCAGGGTGGCGGCTGGATTCCCGCCTTCGCGGGAATGACGGCGTGTGGCACCGATGACAGGCAGGAATGGTGCGAAATTACCCGTCTCCAACCCATCTTCTGTCCTTCCACGGGGAGACGAGCGGTTCGGGCGGGCAGTGGAGTTTTCCGTCCACCACCCAGCCGCAATCGCGTTCCGCAAGTTCCTTCACGAGATAGCCGCGCCAGATGGCGATTTCGTTCTGCCGCAACGGGTCGTGGATGAGGTCGTGGCATTCTCCGGGATCGAATTCGAGATCGAAGAACTGTTCGAGGTTGATACGGGGGAGCCAGACGAACTTGCGCCGGCCGTCGGTAACGTACTGCATCTCCTGCTCCTCGGAGTAGCACGTGCAGTGTTCCCCATGGATGTACGGGCGCCAATCGGTGGCGGGTGAATCGAGCAAAGGCATGAGGCTTCGTCCGTCCACGGTGCCCGGCAGCGGTACTTCCGCGCCTTCCAGAAGCGTAGGCATGATATCGCGGAGCTCCACCACTTCGTCGGCCACCTGCCGTGAAGGCCTTCCCAGGTTTCTCGGTGGAATGACGACAAAAGGAATGCGGGCGCTGCCTTCGTAGGCGTAGGTTTTGCGCCAGAGGTGGTGGTCACCCTGCATGTCCCCGTGGTCCGAGGTGAACACGATCCACGTGTTGGCGAAACTGGCTGTGTCGTTGCCCCGATTGAGGCGTTTGATGAGCCGACTGATCTGGGTGTCAATGAAGGAGATCTCCCCGTAGTATCCACTTCGTGCGCGATGGATGCGATCGGGGCTTATCTTCCCGCGCCAGGCGTTGGGGTCGAGCGCGGTTCGGGGATCTTCATGCATGGTTGCCCATTCACCCACGGAAGGTGGCGGCGTTCCACGGCTGTGGTAGAAATCCCAGTAAAATCGCGGCGGAACGTACGGCGAATGGGGTCGCGCAAACGAAATGTTCAGGAAGAAAGGCTGCGAGTAGTCGTATGTGTCGAGAAAATTGAGCGCGCGGCTCATCGTCCACGCGGTGGGGTGGAGGTACTCGTCAGTATGCCACGGCCGACTGTGCCACGAATTCCAGTCCACGCCGTGGTCGTCGGGGGTGACGCCGTCCGGCGCATGGGTGCGGAACCACTGGCGGTGTTCGCTGGTGGGCATGCGCCCGGATTCATCCAGCTCCATGTCGTGGAAACCCATCGGGGCGCGCTGGGGATGAAAATGGCCTTTGCCCACGAGGTGCGTCCGGTAGCCCGCGCTGGCGAGTTCGCCGGCGAGGGTGTGCGGGAAGTCGTGCGGTATCTGTCCCTGCCCGCGTCCCATCCCGAGCACGCCGGTGTGCCACTGGTTCTGTCCGGTCCAGAGGATGGCGCGTGCGGGCAGGCACGACGGGACCGCGGAATACGCGTGAGAGAACCGCGTGCCCAGCGAGGCGAGGAAATCCAGATTCGGGGTTTCGATGGAGGAGTTGCCGTCAGCACCGAACGCGTCCCCGCGCATCTGGTCGCACATGATGAGGATGATGTTGGGACGCGGCATGAGCACCTCCCTGTCAGCCGGGTTTCATTCGCGTGGAACCGTAGAAGGAGATTAATCGGATCGCGTGGGGAACGCAAGGTGGGGAACGGCGCGCCCGCTCTTTCCGGAGGGCGACCACGCGGCCATGGCGGATCTGGATAGATCGGACCCGACGGAGCGGGTCCCTCCAGGGTTTTCCCACCCATTGTTCTGAGGGCGACAGGAATCTCTTCAGCAGGGTGTTCTGGATTCCCGCTTCCGCGGGAATGACAGCGCGTTTTCTTCGGGTGGCCTGAGAGGGTTGGGGATGGCGACGGGCGGGCGCGTGGACGCCATGTGCGCAATTATTGCACGGTGCGTCGCGAGCGGAATGATGCGATGAGGAGAAGGCCCACGCCTGCCGTAAGCGCTACATCGGCAACGTTGAACGTCCACCAGCGGACATTGCCGATACCGAGGTCGAAAAAATCGATCACGTGACCCAGCAGGAGACGATCGCCAAGGTTTCCGACGGCGCCGCCAAGGATAAGGCCATACCCCGCCTGCTCAAGCCTTCTGGACGGGGCCGTGTGCAGGGCTATTGCCGCGATGAACGCGATCACCGCGAGCGTGACCATCAGATGCACAGCCGCGCCGCCGAACCGCATCCCGAATGCGGCTCCGGGATTGTGCGACAGCAACAATCGGACGTAATCCCCGAAAAGGGATACGGGACGGCCGGCGGAAAGGAGATTTGCCGCGAGCGCCTTGGTCAACCAGTCAGTCAAGAGAACGCCGAGGCCGACGTTCAGTAGAAGCCGGTAATTGGCCGCTCGCAGGGGCGTTTTCACGGACCGGGAGTCCCTTCCGTTGCCGCTACCGGCCCGGGGTGCGCCGTCGTCTCTTTCGCGGTCTGCTCCTCGCGGCTGGTTTTCCAGCTTGTGAGGAGTATGAGGAACACCCCGACCACCACGCTGGCATCCGCCACGTTGAAGGTCGGCCACCGCAGAGAACCTATGCCGACGTCTATGAAATCGGTGACTTTGCCCGCAAGAAGCCTGTCCCATAAGTTGCCTGCCGCGCCTCCCAGGATGAGGGCAAAACCGGAGCGCATGAGGGAGTGTTCGCGGGGAGTCCGCCAGACGAGGTAGATGACAACAACCATCGCAATCAGGGAAAGGGCGACATGCGCCCATTTGCCGCCAAACGTAATTCCGAACGCGGCGCCTTCGTTGAACCAGAGAACGACGCGAACGTATTCGCCAAGTACCTTCTCCGGCACGGAAAAGGTGAGATGGCGTTCCGCGGCGATTTTGGTGATGCGATCCAGACCGAGCGAAGCCAGTGCGGGAGCTATGAACACGCAGGACGCCCTTGTCCACGAGAAGGGGCGCGGTTCAGCGTCGGGGGAGCTTATCTCGCTGTGATTTGCAGGCAATGCATTCTGTGGCATTCGGTACTGCTTCCAGGCGTGCGCGGGATATCGGTTTGTTGCAGGTACGGCAGATGCCGAAGGTTCCGTCTTTGATGCGCTGGAGCGCTTCGTCCAGATGCCGGATGTATTTCTCGTCGCGAGCGGCGAGGAGGAATTCCAGCTCGCGCTCCATGGCGTCCGTTCCCTGATCGGGCATGTGAACGGAATAGGCGCTCAGATCTCCCGAAGATTCCTTGGGTGCTTCTTTCGGGCGGACACTTTCTCCCTCTTCTGCAGCGGAAAGCGCCTTTGCCCGCCGTTCTTTCAACAGCTTCTCGAAATACGCGAGTTCCTGCGGGTCAAGTGCGGCCATCTTGCATTCCCCCACCGTTTGCCAAGCCTGATTGCGTGGTGCGTCGGACGGCGAGTTCCGCGGGTTCACCGTTCACTGTCCATTCGGAGCGGCGCTCCCATTCGCCGTCGAGAGGCACCAGTTCACGCGCAAGTGTCTCCTTCATGATGTACGTTCTGCAAGAGTCTATCGCACGTGCAAGGCGCGGACTGACCGAATAGCCCACGGTGATCCGGTCAGAAACGTTGAAATCGGCTTCCTTACGCATATTCTGGATTTTGTTCACGATTTCCCGCGCAAACCCTTCGTCCACAAGTTCGTCTGAAAGGTTCGTATCGAGGGCCACGGTAACCTGCCTGTCAGAAACCACTGACATTCCCTGCGGGCTGGCTGTGACGACCTCCACAAGTTCGCTGGATATCTGCTCATGTTTTCCGTTGACAGGAATGGTCACGGTTTCGCCCGCCGCGATTCTGGCGAGCGTATCCTGATCCAGCGCGCGGAGGATGTTCCCTACGGCGTTTGCATCTTTGCCAAAGCGCGGCCCGAGCGCGCGGAACACCGGTTTCGCCACGCGCGTGGTGAGCCCTTCGGCGGAATCAGTGAAGACGATCCGCTTGACGTTAAGTTCCTCGGCGATCACCTGACGGTTCGCTTCCAGCGTTTTGATTGCGTTCCGATCGGTGACGACAGTCATCACGCCGAGTGGTTGCCGGACTTTTATTTTTGCGGCATTCCGGGCGGCAAGCGCGATTTCCACCACGTTCCGCACCAGCGCCATATCGGCAACGAGGGCGGCGTCCTCCCATTCGGGCGTCTCTTCCGGGTACGGCGTCAGATGCACGCTTTCCGGCTCGCTTTCCCGCCACGCCACGAGGTTCTGGTACAGCTCTTCCGCAAACATCGGGATTACCGGCGCGAGAAGTCGAACCGTTGTCGAGAGGACCGTGTACAACGTTTCGTACGCAGCCGGGTCGCCCGCCTGATCCGCCTGTCGGAATCTATCGCGGCACCGGCGGACGTACCAGTTGGAAAGGTCGTCAATGAATCGCTCCGCCGCGTGCACAAAGTTCATCACGGAAAACCCGTCGAACGCCCGCCGCGCGTCGGCAATCAGTTGGTTCAGCCGCGCGAGTATCCAGCGGTCCATTCGATCGAGTTGCTGGTAGGGAACCGGCTTCCTGCCCGGAATGAAGCCGTCTATTTTAGCGTAGGTTACGAAGAACTTGTAGGTGTTCCAGAGCGTGGTGAGGTGCCGCAGAGGTTCCTCCGCCGCCTCGTAGCCGAAATTGAGGTTCGTATAGGGATTCTGGCGGCAGTAGAGCCAACGCATGGTCTCCGCGCCCATTTTCTCGGCGGCGTCGTCAAACCAGATTGCGTTGCCCTTGCTTTTGTGCATCTCCTCGCCTTTGAGATCGCGCACCTGCGCGTGGCCAAGAACGCGCTTGAAGGGCTCGCGGTTTTCCATGACGGTGCTCATTGCGAGGAGGCTGTAGAACCAGTTGCGGAACTGCCCCTGCAACGACTCGGTGATGAACTCGGCGGGGAACCACTTGCTCCAGTACTCGCGGTCGTGCCGGTAATTCAGGGTACTGTAGGGAACGATTCCGGCGTCGAGCCACGGGTTGCCGACATCCTTGATCCGCGCGACCGGAGACCCGCATTTCGAGCACCCGATTTTCACCGCATCCACCCAGGGGCGGTGCGGTGAGTGCCCCGCGAACTGCTCCCATCCTTCGACCGCCCGTTGCTCCAACTCGGTCTCGCTGCCGATCACGTTCACGTTGCCGCATTTCTGACACGGGTAGATGGGCAGGGCGAGGCCCCAAAAACGCTTTTTGGAGATACACCAGTCGCCCATGTTCTTGAGCCAGTCAAGTTCGTGGTCGAGTCCGTATGAGGGCATCCAGGTGATGCGCTTCGTCACCTCCATGATTTCGTAACGGAGGGTGCTCATGTCTATGAACCATTCGTCGACGAGACGGAAGAGCAATTCGGTTTTGCAGCGCCAGCAGACCGGGTAGCGGTGAGTGTATTTCTGCGTCCGGTAGAGCCGCCCCTTGTTCTTCAGCGACGCGAATACGTCCTCAGGCACCTGCGACGCGTGTTTACCGGCGAACGGCCCGAAGTCCTCTGCGAAGAGGCCGTTCTCGTCTATCGGCGCAATGACCGAGAGACCGAACTGCTTGCCGAGTGCGAAGTCCTCCTTGCCGCAGCCGGGCGCGATGTGGACAATACCGGTGCCTTCTTCCTCGGTAACTTCGTCCCACGCGATCACCCGGTGTTCCACGCCCGCCACGGGCGGAAGTTCGTCGAAGGGGCCCGAGTACGCCCAGCCCAGCAGTTCGGAACCGGGAAGTTCGCGAAGTACGGCATACTCGTTTTTGAGTGTCCGCCCGGCACAGGCTTTGGCGAGGTAGAACGTCTCATCGCCCTGCTTCACCGCAAGATAGGTCAGGTCTGGATGGACTGCCGCAGCCACGTTCGCGGTAAGTGTCCAGGGCGTGGTTGTCCACACAAGGAGGGACTCACCCGGCCGGCCCACCAGCGGGAATTTCGCCGTCACGCTCGTGTGGGTGAGCTCCTGGTACCCTTCCGTAACGATTTCCTGATCGCTGATGGCCGTGCCACAGCGCGGGCACCAGGGCATCACGTCGTGCCCGGCATAAATGAAGCCCCGGTCATGGCACTTTTTCAGGAAATGCCAGATGGTGTAGTTGTTCTCGTCGGACATCGTGTAGTACGAGTTGTCCCAGTCCATCCAGTACCCCAGCCGGATGGACTGTTCCGTCTGTCGTTTCGAGAACTTGACCACGCGGGCCTTGCACGCTTCGACAAACCGGTCGATGCCGTACTCCTCGATATCGCGTTTGGACTTGAACCCGAGTTCCTTCTCGACTTCAACCTCAACCCAAAGCCCCTGGCAATCGAACCCGTTCTGGTAGCGCAGATGTTGCCCGAGCATGGAGTGGTAGCGCTGATAGGCGTCCTTATACGTGCGTCCCCAGGCGTGGTGCACGCCCATCAGGTTGTTCGCGGTAATGGGACCGTCTATGAAAGACCAGCGGGGGCCGTTCTCGTTCTTCCGCCGGAGCTTGTTGAAGGTGTCGTTTTCCTGCCAGAAGGCGAGGATACGGCGTTCCAGGTCTGGCAGCGAGAATGTGGGCGGTACGTCACGATACATGAGTTTTGTCGTCTTTCTCCACAGGTCTGTGTTACAGGATGATCCAAGCGGAACACGCGGTTTACACCTGCGGTTCCTTCTCGGCAGCGCCGCCCTGATCCCGGGCGCTTCAAATGCGGTTTTGGGCTACGGTTTTTCCACCACGCCACGCATGAGTGTGGTGAGACCCGGTTGCGCCTTGTTCGCCATGGCGATGATCTGTTCGATGGTCGCGGGTTCCAGTGAATCCGGCAGGCAACGATCGGTAATGACCGACAGGCCAAGCACACGCATGCCACCGTGGATCGCCACGATGACTTCGGGGACAGTGGACATGCCGACAACATCAGCCCCTATTTTCCGCAGGAACGTGTATTCCGCCCGCGTTTCCAGGTTGGGACCGGGAACTGCGACGTACACCCCGGCGCGAACCGTTATGCCGTGTTCCCGCGCGATTGTTCGGCACAACTCGATCAGTTCCCGGCTGTACGGCTCCGACATATCGGGGAAACGGGGGCCGAGGGAATCGTCATTCGGCCCGATAAGCGGGTTATCCCCGAGAAGGTTGATGTGGTCGGTCATGATCATTATGTCGCCGGGTTCCCATGCGGGGTTCATACCTCCACACGCATTGGATACGAGCAGGGTATCGGCTCCCATCGCCCGCATGAGGCGGACAGGGAACGTCACCTGTTTCATCGTGTAGCCTTCGTAGTAATGGAAGCGCCCCTGCATGGCCACCACCGGTTTGCCGCCGAGATGCCCGATCAGAAGCCTACCCGCGTGGGTTTCCACCGTCGAAAGCGGCATGTGAGGGATTTCGCCGTACGGGATCACCGTTTCCACGGTGATCTCGTCTGCGAGCTGGCCGAGGCCCGTGCCAAGAATGATACCGACCGATGGTTTCAGGGAGGAGCGGGCCTGTACGACGGCAAGGGCTTCACGTATCTGCTCGGAGAGTTTCGGTTCTGGCGTGTTCATGGTGCGTTCCCGTCATGTGCCGGCGCGTTGGTGCGCGCCTCTGAGTACGAAAACTTTCGTGCGTGCGGTTTTCCCGCGCTCCAGTAGTATGGCGCTGCGCGGTACGCGGAAGTGATCCGCGAGGAGCGCGATAACCGCGTCGTTCGCCTGACCGTCCGCTGGCGCCGCAGTAACCGCCACCCTGAGCCGTCCCGCGGCATCCGTTTCTCCCACAGCGTTCTTCGATGCCCGAGGTTGGACATGTACCGTGACACGGCGCACGGGGCCGGCATCACGTCTCATCCTTCTCAGGCCTCCCGCGAGCGGGGCAGCTGCCGACCCACAAGGACTTCCGCTCCGTCTTCCGGTGGTTCCTCGGCCGGGGCTTCCTCGTGAACTGGTGGTTCCGATACGGGGACGGATTCTTCGGGTGGCGCCGTCGCGGCCGCAAATGCGCTCAGTTCCCTGTCGAGCGCGGCGATTGCCGCAGCTTCTTCTTCGGTAATGATCGGAACTTCGTGTTCCTGCACCGCGGGTGGGGCAGCCAGCTCCTCGCGGCCGAACCGGTCCAGCGCCTCAAGCTGTCCGCCGAGGAACGCCCTCATCTGGAGGATGAACGAATCGCGCCGTTCTATCATAACTTTCGTAGCAGTCTGGATTTCCATTGCTTCTTCCCTGGCTGCCTGATAGATCTCGTCTGATTGCTTGAGCGCGGCTTCGATTGCGTTATGCGCTTTGGTGCGCGCATCCTCGAGAACGTTGTGCGCCCGCTGCCGTGCTTCCATGGCAAGCCGTTCCGCCTCAAGGCGGGCTTTTTCGATGGTTTCCTGCGCTTTCAGTTCCGCTTCCCGTTTGATTGCGTCGCATTCGCGCTGCGTCGTCTCGCGCATGTTGTCTGACGTGCGCTGGGCAGTAATCAGCGTTTCCATAAGCGTCCGCTCAATCATGCGGAAGTTCTCAAGCTGTTTTTCCTGCTCCTCAAGTTTCCGGCTGAGGTCCCGATATTCGCTTATGAGGCTTTCGACCTCGTCGGCAACCATGACGAGGAAGCTGTCCACCTCCTCGCGGTTGTACCCGCGCAGCGCACGCGTGAACTCGTTCCGTCGAATGTCGAGCGGTGTTATGTTCATCGCTGCTTTCCTCCGGCCCATGTGCCGATGCGGTAGCTCAGAAACGAACTGACTCCAGCAGAAGCGTGACGACCTGAATCAAAAGCACCGCAATCAGCGGGGAAAAATCCAGTCCCGTGTTCCACATCGCTGAGGGCAGACGTCGCCTTATCGCCTCGAAAAAGGGGTCTGTGATGCGCGAAAGGAAGTTCATGATCGGGTTGTACGGGTCTGCACCCAGCCAGCTCGCGACGACACGAACGATGATGATGATGCTGTAGATGTTCAGCAACGAAATGAGAAGCCTGAGCACTCCATTGAGGAAGAACTGCCACTGGAACATCACGCGCCCCTTTGCTGCCGCTGCCCGAACAAAGCCGTTCCGATCCGCACCATTGTGGAGCCCTCCGCAATCGCCCAACGAAAATCGCCGCTCATACCCATGGAGAGGATATCCACCTGACCTGACGGAAACCGTCGCCGCGTATCATCAAATATCTCGCGCAACAGTCGGAACCCGCGACGCACAAGCCTTTCGTCGTCCACGAACGCGCCTATCGTCATGAACCCCCGAACGCGAAGCGCGGGCAACTCGACCAGTTTTTCCACCAGTTCCCCGACGGATCCGGGAGCCACGCCGAATTTGGACGCTTCGTTGGACACGTTCACCTCGATA
Source organism: Candidatus Latescibacterota bacterium (assembly GCA_022706085.1). GTDB lineage: Bacteria > Latescibacterota > MWCZ01 > MWCZ01 > MWCZ01 > MWCZ01. The sequence goes on from JAKJDF010000007.1 coordinate 115,606, forward strand.
AGCACGTCGAGAGTTCGCCCGGACTCCACCGCGTCGTTCAGTTTTTCCGCAAGGCGGACGCTGTCAACCGATTGCACCGTCCGAAAAAGCTTCGCCGCCAGCCGCGCCTTGTTGGTCTGCAGGTGCCCGATGAGATGCCACTCCGCTCCGCCGGCGACATGCGGGATCTTCGCTTCCGCTTCCTGCACGCGGTTCTCGCCGAGGAGCGTCACGCCCGCCGCGATTGCGGCGTTGACCTCCGCCGGCGACCGCGTTTTCGTAACCGCGAGCAGCGCGATCTCATCGGGGGATCGCCCGGAATTCACCGCCGCGCGGGCAATTTCCTCGCGGACATGGTCCACGGCGGATTTGATTCGAGCGTGCAGGTCCTGTGCGGATTCCATTCCGGCAGCTCCGGTGATTCGGTCGGCATACTCCGGCCCGCAACGCGTACACCACGCAACCATTTCCCAGACTTTATAATGTACGGGCATGGATTCGGGGCGGCAAATACGGCTCCCCTTCGCGATGGGAGTGTTGCAAGTGAAAACGAAGATAACGTGTTACGAACCTCCGGCCCTGAGAAGATGGAACGAGGACATGCGTTCACGCGTCTCAACTCTCGTGAAGACCGGAAAGGCGTCGTTGTCGCTCCCGGATCCTTTTCTGTGGCCGGTCGGTTGTCGCGCGAAATCGGCGATGGGGGACCTTGCGCGCGGCATCACGCGGGTGACATCACAAAGGTGAAATGACGGCGCAACCGTGCGGAATCTGCACGATTTCGCTCCGAGAGCCTTCCGAACCTGGCGGGCCACAGCGACGCTAAGTGCGCGGAAATACATCCGGTTTTTTCTGCGGTATAGCGAAGTTTTTGCCTCCTCTGGCACCATTTTTCACCGGGAACTTAGCTACTCTCCCCAAAATGGCGTGGCATGGCTCTTGCTAATGATACTGCGCGTAATTCGTGTCGCTCTGCTTGCGCAGTAGTAACGAAAGGAACGCTCAACATATGTATTTTTACTGGTTTATTATCATGATTTTCACGTTGTTCCAGGCTTCGGCATGGGTGAATATGCCGTCCTTGCCGAGAATGGAAGACGCCTCCCTTGCAACCACGGTGCGTGAGGACCTTCCGGAGATACAGAAACGGGATACGTTGCGCGTCATCACCCAGCATTCCGCATCAAGCTACTTCCTGTTCCGCGGTGATGAGCGGGGCCTCGAATACGAACTGGCGCGCCAGTTTGCCGACATGCTGGACGTCCATCTTCAGATGGTGATCCCCCCGACGCCGGAAGACATGATTCCCTGGCTCATGGAAGGGAAAGGCGACATCATCGCGCCGGGTCTGTTGACTGCTGTTCCGAACCACCCCGTGGCGCTCCGTTGCCTGCCGTACGATAGCTCGTACTTCGTGGTCGTCACCCGTGGCGGCGCTGCGATTACTTCCCTTGACGAGCTTGCGGGACGCACCGTGCACGCGATTCCAAGTGGTCCGGGATATTACGCGCTGATAGACCTGAACACGCAGCTTGGTGGCGCAATTACGATTGCACCGGCGCCGTCCGGGTGGGATTACGAGATGCTCCTTGCGGCGCTTTCAAAGGGCGAAGCGGAAGCCATCATCGCACCGTGGCCGCTGGCGAAGATCGAGCGGAGCTACCGCCAGAACATCACCATCGGTCCCCGGATAGGCCAGAACGAGCCTGTCGGCTGGTATGTCCGCCCGAACGCGAACCAACTCCGCGATGCGGTGGACGTTTTCATGAGCAGAGTCCAGTCCTCCGGAATCACCGCCAGCCTCCGCGCGAAGTATTTCGACAAAGGTGAGCGCGCCGCCCGATACCGTGCTGCGAGCGCCCGATTCCTTCGCGAAGGGCAGATATCCCCGTATGACCGTACGATGAAACTCGCGGCGGAAGAGGTTGGGGTGGACTGGCTTCTGGTGGCGGCGGTGGCGTATGAGGAATCGGGGTTTGCCCACGACATGGAGAGCCCGATGGGTGCTGTCGGGCTGATGCAGATCATGCCGGAGACCGCGGCATCGCTCGGGGTGGCTGACGTTCTTGATCCGGTGCAGAACATCCACGCCGGCACGAGGTACCTCCGGGACCAGATCGCGCAGTTCGGGTCGCTGGAGAAACGGGACGCAATCGCGTTCGGTCTTGCGGCCTATAACGTCGGACTGGGGCATGTGGAAGACGCTCGCAAGCTGGCGGCGGAAATCGGCCGTGACCCGAACCGCTGGCGGGGGAACGTAGAAACGGCGATGGAGCTTCTGGCGCACCAGCGCTTCTACCGGCGTGCGTCCTCGGGGTATTTCCGCGGCTCAGAAACCGCGCGGTACGTGAATGCGGTGCTCGCCCGGTGGGAAATGTATGAGCGCATGATGAGGCGAGCAGGCAGCCAACCCGCGGCCTGACGATCGGGTGATAGATCGACAACGTGAGAGAGCGGGGCCTGAGCCCCGCTCTCTTTGTTTCCGCCGATGGCGATCACCGGGAGTACGGTTGTGCGGGCGGCGTTTCGACAGGCTCAACGACCGACCGCCCGGACCTGTTACTCGTTTTTCTCCTCGTCCTCTTCCACTTCACCGTCTTCGTTTCTGTCCTGCTTCCCCGCGCGCGCAGCGAACACAGCCCGGAGCATGTCGGCGACCTTCTGACCGCGTTCCCCGCCGATCAGCTTCGCCACCGCATCGGGATCTACGGGCGACTTGTCGGGCGCGATCTGAAATTCCGCCCCGGAGAAATCCACCGTGACGCGGTTGTCGCTGGTGTTGTAGTTCCTCATGTCGTTGCCGGTTTCCTCGCCGCTACTGGCGGGCAAGCCCACCTGCCCTTCGAGATAGGCGATCAACTGGCTGAGGGAGAAAAGGACGGCCATCACCTGTTCTTTGTCCGCCGTTGCGCCGTTGCCCGGGGGCTCGACGGCGAGCGTTTCAAGGTATGCCCCGTCGTCGGTGAGCGAGATGACGGAGTTGAGCAGGCCGGTGAAATTGCGGACAGCCATTTTCCCAACCCCTTCGAACGTTTCCGCTGCGATGACGGCTTTCAGTTCCTGCCTCAGTGCCCGCGCAGGGGGAATCATGCGGATGAGTGCCCTGAGGTTATCGTTTTCAGACGCCATTGGTGATCTCCTTTCCAATCCCCAGTTCACTGAGGACGCGGGGGTTGATGCGTTTGATGACGTTCCTTCGCGCGTTGAAAATGCGTGATTTGACCGTTCCGATGTCGCTGTGCATTGATTCCGCGATTTGCGCGTAGGTAAGGTCGCCTTCCGCGAAGAGGATGAGCGCTTCCCGCTGCAGTTCAGGCAACTCATTCAGAGCCCGCGCCACTTCACGCGCCAGCTCCAGCGCGCAGGCCGTTTCGTCGGCGAGCCGGTTTTGATCGCGGACCAGCCGCGTGTCACGTTGCTCGTCTTCCCGGCCGCGCCGCCGACGCGAAGGAGGGTTGAACCTGCCCTCCCGCCGCAGATCTTCATAGCAGAAGTTCCGGACGACGCGGAACGCGTACGGCAGCAGACTCTCGACGGACGCGATGTTGGCGATGTTGATGTAGAGCGCCGTCATGGTCTTCTGGACGATGTCATCCACCCACGGCAGGCCGATCAGACGCGAGGCGAACCACCGCACGCAGGGCTCCACCTCCCCGTGGAGGCGGGCAAACGCGCGGTGAGAACCAGACTGCGCCTCCGCGAATGTCTCCGGGGTTACCTTACACCGCACGTCACCTCTCCCTTCCTCCGAGTAAGATGGAGAACGGGGGTGATTTGTTCATCGGGGTGGCGTGACCGGCGGGTTACTTCTGGATTCCCGCCTGCGCTTTGCGCTCTGCCGGGCACGCGGGAACGACGGGGTGGTGGGGCGAGTGACAAGAGATTCTTCGCTGCGCTCAGAATGACGTGCGGAGGGCTCTTTTCCGGTGTCTCAAGGTTGCATGACGTGCTTCGTCCACGTCCGTTTCCAACGCGTGGGACACACGGGAGCGGAGAGTAATCGCTGGATGGAGCAGAAAAAAAGGGACAGGCCTCGTGGCCTGTCCCGCTGACCTCGGTCAAAGGTGGTGATTACGCCGTGGTGGCGGCCCATTTCACGCCGCGAACGAGCGTGAGCCTGAAGTACATGTTTTTGCACGCGTTGGCGTCATGGCCGAGGGCGTTGTAGCAGATTCTGCCCTTACCGAACGACTTCGTCCAGATTACCGGATACGCCTTGCCCTTGTACAGGCCGGTAGCCAGCACATTTACACGGGGATCGTAGTCGGTGATATACTGCTCGTCCGTCACGACGAATTCATCAAGCCCCTCGGTGATCGGGTGCTTGTCGTCGAGAACGCTCACCTGATAGCTGCGGTAGCGCGGGTGGGTCACGAAGTACCCACCGATGAAATCGCGGAACTCGGGTGAATCGCGGAAGGAATCGGCCGCCGAGTGGATCCCGACGAACCCTTTGCCGCTTTTTACGAAATTGAACAGCCCATCCCGCTGCGCGTCGGTAATGCTCCCGACGGTGTAGTGGAATACCACGACATCGTATGCGCTGAGGTCGGTGGTGAACACGTTGAGATCCTCGTTCACGCGCGTCACTTCAAATTCGCTGTCTTCTTTGAGGGTGGCTTCAACTTCGTCGCCCACACCCTTCCAGTCGTGGATTTCGCCACCCGCGAACTGGAGCACTTTGATTTTCGCCATGGTCTTTTCCTTTCTTGATGCGTTCGGGCGTGAAGACTCCCTACGAGAGTCAGCATTTCACGGAAGGCACTTCAGCTTTCTTCCGGGCGGTATCCATTCGGGTGCGATGTGAATTTCACGTCGTCCAGATTCGTGGTGACTCTGACGCAAACGATACCGAATATGACTGCGAGGGCAAATACCGGCCAGTAGCCGACCAGTTGAATGGCGCTGCCGGCGGTCATTGGGATGATCATCGAGACAGCAGAGAACGTGTTCATAAACCCCATGTAGGAAGGCCGCATCCCGAGCGGCGCGACGTCGAGCAGATAGTTCATCCTGCCGACGCCGAGGCCGCTGCCGGCGATGCGTGACATTACCAGCGAAAGGGCAACAAGAACGATTCTGATGTCAACGCCGAAAAGTGCGAACCGGGGCAGCAGGACAGCGCCGAGCGCGAGCGCGGGGGAAAAAGCGGATAGCTTGCTCCCAAGAACGAGAACCGCGCGGTTGCCTTTTCGCGATCCGAGTTGACCCCAGTACACGTTGATGAGGAGGTCCGCGATTGCGGCGACCACCATCAGCATGCCGATGATGCTGTCGTCCACGCGGATATCTTTGATGAGGAACGGCACCAGGAACGGGGTATTCATGACGGCGAGGGAGAAGGTAATCTGCCCCCAGAACAGGCGTCGGTAGTTGTGGTCCTCGCGCATGATCTGCGGCCCAAGTTTCAGATACTCTCGGAATGGCCGGCGCTTTTTGATCGCATGCGTTTCGGCAGGTTCCACCACCAGGTTGAAACAGAGGATCCCGATGGCTATGAGGACCGTCATGAGCGAGAGGAGGAAGAGGTAATTCAGCGGGTAGTGCAGTCCGGACCGGGGGCTCAGTGCCCATGTGATAACGCCGCCGGCGAGCAGGGCGATGATACCGGCACCGGTCTGCCTCCAGGCAAAAAGAACAGGCCGTTTGTAGCTGTATACGGTCTTGCTCAGGATATCGTACCAGGCAACGGCGCTGAACCCACCCGCGGACCAGAAGGCAAACAGAAGGCCGATCATGGCGTAAACGAACCACCCCGGCAGGTCATGGCGGAACACCCAGATGAGCAGGCCAAGGGTGGTGAGGCTGGCAAGGCGCAACACCGTTGAAATGTGATATACGAACAGTTTTTTCGGTTTCGGTTCGATCCAGTTCGCAACGAAAAGCTGTGGCCAGACATGGCCCAGCATGACCAGTCCGCTTACCAGACCGACAAGAGCCTGAGAGCCGCTGAGGTGGATGATGAATGCCGCGACGACGGTGTTAGGGTCGAACAGCGTGCTTGGCCCTCCCGTCATAATGCCGTTGATGACGGTGAGCCAGTAGTTGCGCTTCTCGTGTCTGGGGTCGATGATGTCGTCAGGGGAAGTTCGGCTGGCGGCTTCAAGGGTGGAAGAGCCGGGCTCTTCCATGGATGCTGCGCTCAAGGACGAATGTGCTCCGTATGTAAACCCCACGACCTCTCGCGGGAAACATGATCGGCAGGCGCGGCCGCACTTGCATCCGGGCCTCGCGCCCGGAACCGCGGACACACGCCGGAATACCGGATTTCGGATTGCGGTACTGCTGCTCTCTCAAATATACCGAAATCACGGGTCCTGGCCCCAGGGGAATGCACGAAACGTGATCCATGCGCAGTTGGGATCGCGCGCGGCGGGGCGGCCTACTCTCCTCCTTTCCCGAACTCACACGCAATGTCCCGCGGACGCGGCCAACGCATCGAAGCCGCGATAGTCAGAACAGCACGTCCTCGACGGTGCGTTCGCCGTCACGGATAACCTGATGGGAGTTGTAGTACTGGAATCGCGCGTTGCGGCCCGCCAGAAGGAGGTTCTGGATCGGCGCGAGTTCTGAGTAGTACCTCTGAAGGCGAGTTTCGTAATCAAGGGGATACACCGGGTAACAATCGGGTTGCACATCGTGGAAAATGTCGGTTACCGCGCCGTGCGGAAACAGCCCCAGAGCCGCACACGTGTCGATCATGGCACCATACTTCTCGCCCGCTTTTGCGAGATCGTCCCGATTCGTGGTTCCGACTTCGGCGACCACCGCGCTTCTGCCGCCGGGTGTAAGGCCTTCGCAAATGGTTTCTGGAAAATAGGCGCGGTAGAACGCGTATTCAGGGTCCACCGGCCTGACTTCGGTTCCACGGCGGCGGTACCGGCGATCGGTGCTGATGAAATAGATAACCGAATGCAATGTCGGCATATCAAGAGTTGAGGTTCCGAGCATGCGCGCGAGCAGATTGGGAGACGCCGTCCAGATGAGGCGCCGTACCGGGATTTCCTCTCCGTCCACCACCACGCCGGTGATACGGGTTTCCGTCCGGCGGATCTGCGAAATCTGGCTGTTCAGGCGGATGACTCCGCCGTTGTGAACGAACTGTTCCGCGATGCGTCTGGGAATTTCCCCGAACCCGGCCCTAGGGTACCACAGCGCCAGTTTCCTGAAAACGTACGGGAGTTCTTTCGTCAGCCGTGCGAGTTTCCGGAGGGCCCCCATCGCATGCCCGGGCCGCGGGGCAGGTGGTGCGAACCGCGTGACCACCCCGCGGGTATGGGTGGCCATCGCCCACCAGTCGCTGTGAACGACATCGCTGATATCCCACCCCCCGAACTTCTTCGTCAGGTACGGACGGAAGAAGAAGTCGTACAGCCCGTGCCCGAACTGGCGGCTCATATTTGATCGGAAGGAGTCCGGCGGGCCGTAATCCACCCCGGGGCGCGGGCCCAAAGCGCGCGTCCGCAGGAAATCCATCTGCACGCCGAGTGGCACTTTCAGCATGGAGGAAGGCGTGAACGGGTACCTGATCCATCGGCCCCCGAGCACCATGTGGATCTCAGGGCCGAACGCAACCAGTTCGTCCGGCGCGAAGAGCTCGTCAAGCAGGGACGTTTTCTCGATGATGAAATGCGGGCCAAAATCAAAGATGAACCCATTCCGGTGATGCGACCGTGCCATGCCACCCACGTACGGAGCTTTTTCGACCAGGACGACGTCCTCACCACGCTGACGCCAGCGGTACGCCGCGGTCAGCCCCGCGAGACCTGCTCCTGCGACCAGCGTAACGCCTGATGTGCCATTCCGCTCATTCATGCGTGTAACCACCTCGACTGTCGCTCACTCCTCGACCGCAAACCCGAACGAGAGGATGGACATTGAGACGAAAATGAGATCGAAGGCTGCAAGGATGGCGATCCAGATGGTGGATTCCCCGGGCGGTGCGGCGGAAAACACATTTGCCGTCGCCTTCACCGCGGCGATGAGCACCGGAACCTCCACCGGAAACAGGAGGATCGGGAGAAGCCAATCCCGCATGCGCGTGCCTGTGGCCATCGTGGCGAACAGGGTACCTACGCCTACAAACCCCGTTGCACCCAGCAGGAGCGTGGCGCCGAGCAACAACCATTGACCGGTATCTTCAACCCCGAACAGGACGATCACGAGCGGGGTAAGAATAACCTGGGCGGCCAGAAGGAACACGAGGTTGCCGGTTGCCTTGGCAAGAAACACCCAGCTTCGGTCCGCCGGGCTCATCAGCAGGGCTTTGAGGCACTGCTCGTCGCGTTCAAGGGCGAGAGACCGGTTCAGGCCAAGCGTACCGGCGAACGAGGTTGCCACCCAGAGGACGGCAGCCGCCATCGAGGCGGGTGAATCGGAGCGTATACCAGTCGCAAACGCGAATATCACCACCACAAGCAGCGCGAACACCGTCATGATGGCGACAAGTTCACGCCTTCGAAGTTCGTAGCGAATGTCTTTCCACAGAATCGCCCAGAACACCCGCATCAGTTGTCTTCTCCCCGCATGCGGTCGTCGTACTGAGCCGCGAATGATTCCAGTCCATCCGGCGAGACCGGGACATCCTGCACCAATCTTCCCCGGTGGAGCACCAGAGCGCGGTCGGCAATCCGCCAGCCTTCGCTGATTGCGTGCGTGACCGTGAGGATTGTCCCGCCCGCTTGGCGGAATCGGCCGATTTGATCGCAGAGGAGGTCAGCGGACTTCCGGTCAAGGCCGGTGAACGGTTCATCCATAAGGAGAAGGGCGGGGGTGCCGAGAAAAGCCCGGACGATTCCGAGCCGTTGCTTCATGCCGCGCGAGAGGGTTCCGGCGTCGTCGTCAGCAACGTGATCCAAATCCATTTCCGCCAGTGCGTCCAGAATTTCGGCATCGTCGAGATGGATTCCTCTCAGTTTCGCGAAAAATCGGATGTTATCCCGCACGGACATCCTGTCGTATACCCACGGCGCATGGGAGAGCATGCCTGCACATCCGCGAGCGCGCGGGCCGTCGTCCACGGAATCGAATCCGCACACTCGAATTGTGCCGGACGTGGGCCGGGCGAGGGTGGCTATGAGATTGAGCAGGGTTGATTTTCCGGCGCCGTTCGCGCCGAAAAGGGCTACGGACGTACCAGCGGCGATGGTGAGATTTATTCCACGAAGAACCGGAGTCGCGCCGTAGTGTTTCACGAGTTCCCGGATCTCGACCGCCGGTTCCGCGTCTCGCGGCGTGGCTTTCGCCCGGGGAAACTCCTGCGCCCGGCCCACCGAAGGAACCCTTATTCCGTCCGTAGTTTTGCGAAGGCGGAAGAACCGTACTCCGTTTTGAGGCGGGATTCCGTCGCTTCCGCTTCGGAGTTCTCGCCGGTTTTCCGCAACTCAGCCGCTTGATGGAAAAGGAGGCCTGCGACGGGGTTTTCGGAAAATTGAGCGACAATGCCGTCCTGTTGCACGTCCAGAGCTCTGGCAACCGGTGGCAGCTCCGAATACAGCCTGCGAAGAGTGCTGACATTTTCCTCGCGAGGAGGGGTTCCGGCGAACGTCTCCAGCGCGAGAAGCGTCTCCCAGCGATCGAAATGCTCGTGCAAACGGCGAATGGGTGGAAGCGTCGCGTTCTGCGGTACGGCTTTCGAGAAGCGCCCCAGAACCCTTGTCAGCACTTCCGGAGTGAGGTGCTCCGGAGGAACGAATCCCCGCGCAAAGTGATACTGGAAATAGGGCAGCGGGTCCATCCAGACGGCGTACTTCGAATGCGCGCACAGGGGAGTCGGGCTGCCTTCATCCTGGATCAACACGGTAACGAGGTTGGTGCGGCTGAACGGCTTCACGAGTGTATACGGCGGCGGGGGGGGCGGAGGCTCCGGCCGGTTGGGTGGAACGGGAATGCGGTCAACATGGGGCGCGGACTCCGGGATTGCCACGGTAACCTGTTCCACGTGTTCCGGCGAGAACCATTCGATCAGCGGCTTGTCGAGCGCGAGAGGGTTGGCGTATTTGCGGTATTCCATGTTCCAACCCGGTGGGAAGTCGCTGCGCTTCGGCGGGCGGTAGAAGTCGTCGCCGATTTGCGCAACCGGACAGAGGAGGTCACCGGTCGCACTGTGGATGATCAGGGGAGATCTGATGAGTGCCGCACCGACCGGAACGGAATGCCGCCAGTACGCCTCCACGTCGCCCCTCAGGTATCCTTCGGTTTTTTCGACGATGGACTGCACTGCGTGGATGACCGGTATCACGAGCGCGGCGGGGTCCGTTATCCCGCGGTTGTACCGCTCCATGGTGCCGAGATACCTGATGTTGTAATAGAGGTCAACAACCGGAACGTCTGCGTTTGCGCACGCCACCGGCCACAGTGCTTCCATCGCCATGAGGCACTGGAAGCCGCCGGCGGAGCCCCCCGTCCACCCGATGCGCTGGAGGTCCACAAACCCGAGGCGGCGCACGAGCTGCGCCATGGCGAGCGTGTGGTCCATTCCCTCGCCGGCGAGATTGCCCCCGTGGTCTGGTCCCAGGGCTATGGGAGTCATGCAGGCCCATCCCTGGGCGAGGAAACCCGCTGCCCACCCCTGATCGCCCTCATAATGAATGCTCAGCACCAGCGGCACGCTGCGAGGCTTCGGGGAAGTTTCGCAGGATGGGGGAAGGAAAATGCGGCCCCGACCGATGCGTTCTTCGTTTTCGATGGTCCGGTAGGGGAAGATGAAATCGTAGCGGCTGCACGGAAGAACCGCCTTCGGTTCCGCGCTGCCGGGCGGCTGCCACGTGACTTCGATGTCCTCACTCGCTACGATGGTGAGGGGGCGCGTCAGTGTTCGGTCAAAGGGGTTGTCCGTGTGATACGCGCGCAACCAGGTGTGGCGTGAAGCCGGCATGAATGCCTCCACAGAGTGTGCCGAGAGAAGAGGTGTTGCCTATGGAATGTAGCGCGGCGGCGGGGTCGGGACAATTCACAAAAAAACCGCCGGCTCCTGCGAGGCGGCGGCGTATGCAAACGCATCGCTGATCTGATGCGGAATGGAACGAATGGAGCGAGCGACGGGATTCGAACCCGCGACAGCCAGCTTGGGAAGCTGGAACTCTACCAGCTGAGTTACGCTCGCGTATTACCTAGTATAGCGGTTGTGCGGAGAATCGTCAAGCGTTGTACGCCGGTTGGCTGTGTGTTCAAGGAACCGCGCCCACGGGGCGCGCGTTCCACATTTTGAATCGCGTGTTCCGGTCGTACACTTAGTAGTGAGTGAACCATCATCCGTTTCCCGGTCTTTCGTAAAAAGGAAGGATACCACCATGAAGGGGCGAAAAGTCCTCTGGGCTGTTTCGTTCATCGTCGCAGGCACGTTCATCGGATTGATCCTCGCTTCGGGGTCGCTTTTCAGTCACACGCCGTTTTCCCCGTTTGAAGCGCACGCTCAAACGCGGTTGTTCGCGCCGCCATCAAGCCCTCGCACTCCGCCACCGCCTTCCACGGCGACGGCGATGGCGCTGGGGGAGGCGTTCAACTGGGCCGCGGAACGGGCGATTCCGGCGGTCGTAATGATCAAGAGCGAAACGACCGTGAAGGCTTCCCAGAACGTCATCCCGAACCTGCCGGACTTTTTCCCGCGCGACCTTTTCCCGCAGATACCCGACCAGAATTTCCGCCGTGAGGGACTTGGCAGCGGCGTGATCGTGAGCTCGGACGGGTATATCGTCACGAATAACCATGTCATTCAGGGCGCGGACAAGCTCACGGTGGTGATCGGCGACGACGGGGTGGAGACGAGCGCGCGGGTTGTCGGCACTGATCCGCGGACGGATGTTGCGGTGATCAAGGTGGATTTGACGAACCTCCCGACGCTGGAGCTGGGAAACAGCGACAGCATCAAGATCGGGCACTGGGTGGTGGCCATCGGGAGTCCGTTCGGGGAAGCCCTTCGGCACACGGTGACAACGGGGATCGTGAGCGCGCTGGGGCGAAACATCGGGATCGTGGACAGCGACAATCGCAGCGGGTATACCGGTTTTGAAAGCTTCATTCAAACCGATGCGGCGATCAATCCGGGCAATTCTGGCGGCGCGCTGGTGGATCTGCGCGGGCGGTTGATCGGGATCAATACGGCAATCAGTTCCACCAGCGGCAGCAATTCAGGGGTGGGGTTCGCGATACCGATCAATCTGGTTCGGGATATCGCCCGGCAACTGGTGGAAAACGGCCGTGTATCGCGTGGATATCTGGGTGTTCAGATACAACAGATTACGCCGGAGATTCAGAACAGCCTCAATCTTCCCGACCGGCACGGCGCACTGGTGGGTGATGTTACTTCGGGCGGCCCTGCTGCGCGTGCCGGAATTCAACGCGGCGACGTAATCAGAACGATTAATGGAATCGCGGTGAAAGACATGAACGATCTGCGTCTGCGCATCGCCAGCACGCCTCCGGGCCAACAGGTGCGGCTCGGGTTGTGGCGGGAAGGCAGAGAGCGAACGGTAACCGCGACGCTTGACGAATTGCCCGCGGAGTTTCAGCTTCCCAGCGAGCGTACCGGCTCGTCATCGCGCACCGGTGCGGTATCCAGACTCGGGCTGACGGTGACAAACGCATCGGAAGCGACAGGGCGGCGCGGCGGAGAAGCGCAGACGGGTGTTCTTGTTACGGCGGTGGACCCGGACAGCCCGGCGGCAAGCCGTGGCCTGCGTCAGGGAGACATCATTCAGGAGGTCAACCTTCAGCCGGTGGCGAATGTGCAGGAATTCGAGCGGAAGATCGCGGCGGTGAAGGCGGGAGACTCCGTGCTGCTCCTGGTCAAGCGGGATAACAGCACGCTGTTCATCGGAGTGACAATACCGAACTGAGTAAGTTCGCGGAACCAGACCATCGGACTTAGCAGGAGCGGGCGCGTGCGTGCGCCCGCTCTTTTGCGTTCCGGGGGCCCGCCCGTTGAGCGTTGTTCCGCAGAGGTCCCGCATTTATGTTACGTCTGCAACGAACGCGCCGTGCGCGCAAACCCCGATTTCTGGAGACCCGACATGGAAGACCGCCTTACCCGAATTCTGGAGATCCTCAAGGCAAATGAATTGCCGGTAACGTGGAAAGCGATCATCGGAGAGGCACGCGGCGCGGAATCGCCGGAATACGATGATTCGGCGTGGGGCGAGGGGTGGCGGCATCTGGCAACGAAACGGTGGGCTACCGCGTGGTTGCGTGCTTCCGTTCCCGCGTCTCCCCTTCTTTCCGAACCAATCAGCGGAAGATTCGTGATCGGAGGGCACCTGACGGTCTGGGCGAACGGAATGAAGCTTGGGGAGGGGTTCGAGCCAACGATCAGCCTTCCGGTGCGTGCTCTTATGGCGAACGGGCTCAGGATCGCCGTGAAATCGGAGGAGGGCGGGCTTTCGAGCGAGATGCTGAAGCTCATCCTGTTCCAGTCGCCCCGGCTACGGCAGGTGAAAACGCTCCGGCGCAGCCTTGATTTCGTGATGCAGTGGCGCGCGGCACAACCCGAACATACCCCGGCGATCAATGATGTTCTGGCGCGGTACGCTGCGACGGTGGACCCCGATGCTGCGCCCGAGGTGTTCCTTGCGCAGGTCGTGGAGGCGAACGAACTGCTAAGGCAACTGGATCCGCTGGCGAAGCAGTACACGGTGCACGTCGTCCCCCACTCGCACGTGGACCTCTCCTGGGGATGGGATTTCTCGGAGACAAAGCGAATCGCGCGCGCGCTGTTTGATCAGGCGCTGCGAATCATGGAGGCCGACCCCGCCTACACGTTCGCGCAGGATCAGCCACCGATGTACGTGCATCTGGAAGATTCGGCCACTGAAAAGGCGATTGCCCGCCGCGTGAAAGAGGGCCGGTGGGACATTCCGGGAGCGACGTTCAGCGAACCGGAAAGTTTCATGCCGGGGGGCGAAAGCTGGGTGCGGCACCTGCTGTACACGAAACGGTACTTCAAACAGCGGTTTGGCAAGGAGATTTCGCTCCACTGGGCACCCGACAACTTCTCCGGCCACGCCAGCACTCTGCCGCAGATCTGGAAGCTGTGCGGAATCAACGCGTTCGTGTTCGGGAACTGGTATCAGGCGCCGCACGGAGGGCAGTTTTTGTGGGAGGGCCTGGACGGAACCCGCGTATTTGCCCACTACATGACCAGCCACTACGATTCCGCGCAGATGATCGAACAGGACAAGGTTATTCGCAATGTGTGCGAGCACATGAAGGCGACGACGATTCCCGCGTGCATGCTGCTCGATGGGGATGACCTTACTCCCCCGTGGCCGGGAAGCCCGCAGGGCATTGAGAACCTCCGTGCGCTCGCGGCGTTTCCGAAAATCGAGTTCTCCACGCCGCACCGGTTCTTTTCTTCCGTCAATACCGCGGACGGCTTGCGCGTGGTGCAGGGTGAGTTCATCAGTACCACGGGCCACCGGCACAACAACGTGGGGGCATACAGCACCTTCGCAGAGGTGAAGCTGCGCAACCGCCGTTCGGAATGGGGGTTACGTACGCTGGAGGCGATGGCGACGCTTGCGATGCGCGACGGTGGGATTTACCCGACCAAACATGCCGCGCGAGCGTGGCGTCTGACGCTATTCAACCAGATGCACGACATCTTCCCGGGGACAGCCATCTTTGAAGCGTATGAGGAGGCGTACAAGCGGTACGACGAGGTGGACAGCATTTGCTCCATCGGAACCAACGCCGTGGCAAACGTGCTTGCGTCTACGATCAATACGAAAGGCGAAGGTATCCCCGTCGTGCTTTTCAACACCCTCGGGTGGGACCGAAAGGACCCTGCGGAAATCCTGCTTACGGAACCGCACAGCTACTGCGACGGGTTCGAAGTCCGGGACGGAAACGGAAAGCCGGTTCCGGCGCAGACACTTTCCACCGACATCGGCACATTCGACAAAACGAACAAGAACTTCCGCCTTCTCGTTCAGCCGGATGGGATTCCGGCCATGGGTTACAAAACGGTCTGGCTCCACCCGGCGCATCGTGATGAACGAGCGTTCTCAACAATGGTGGGCGCGGACCGACTGACGCTGGACAACGACTTTGTTCGCGTAACGATCAACCCGCGAACGGGCTGGGTATCACGGTTTTTCGACAAGCGGCTGAACCGGAATGTGCTGCCGGACGGGAAGGAAGCCTGTGCGATTGAAGGGCAGGGCGACGTCGGGAATCCGTGGCATCTGTGCCCGGAGGGCCCGGTTCGCTGGATGAACCAGACTGTACGGACCGAAGTGGTGGAAGATGGCGACGTGCGTGCGGCCATCCGCGTGACAACGACCTGGCATCGTTCGACATTCGTGCAGGAGTTCCGCATCACCCGCAACAGCCCGCGCGTAGAGGTGCACACCGTGATTGACTGCCACGAGGCCAATTTCACGATGAAGGCGCTCATTCCGGTTGCACTGCCGGCGGATGCTCCGTGGACGTGCGAAGTGCCGTGGGGTGCCATTCAGCGGCCCATTCCGGACAATGACCGCGCAACGCAGACGTGGATGGACGTTTCGAGCGATCAGTGGGGGCTTTCAGTGCTCAACAACGGGCGGTACGGACATTCCCGCCGCGAAGACGGAACCATGACGCTCACCCTGCTTCGCACGACCGTGGCGCACAAATCGCAGGATCAGTCGGACGAGGGGCGGCACGAGTTCACGTACGCACTTCTGCCCCACAAGGGAAACTGGAAAGAGGCTGCGACGGTGCGCGAAGCTCACGCGCTCAATGCGCCGATCATCGCCACGCGCGAAATCCCCCACGAAGGTTCGCGGGCGGACACCCACAGCATGATACGGTTGAGCGCGCCGAACATCGTTCTTGGAGCACTGAAGAAGGCGGAGGACAACGAGGACTGGGTACTCCACCTGTACGAGACAACGGGGACGGCGACCGAAGTGTCAATCGAGTTTGACCGACCCGTTCTTGAAGCCCGTGACACCGATTTGATGGAGTGGAATACCGGTTCGCCGTTGCCAGTAGACGGTGCTACGGTGCGCCGGTCGTTCCGGCCCTGGGAAATTGCGGGCATCCGTATAAGGCTCGCCTGAGCGGTGAGAAGGGGCAGACACCGGGCTGCCCTCTCCCCCTTTTCCGCAGGGCATGCGCGGGTTCCCGCGATGCGGGAACGGTCTTTCTGCTCCGCGTGTTCACTCACATTCGCAGGAGGAGGTGTCATGTCGGACAAGTTTCCTCAGCAATTCGCCGGGATGCTTGCGCTGGCACTCGCGCTGGTAATTGCGTCATTCGTGGGATACGCGGCGGTAAACCGCGCGAAACGCGCGGGAGACACCATCACCGTAACCGGTTCCGCGAAAAAGGCAATCACCTCGGACCGGGTGGTGTGGCGCGGGAGCGTCTCCGCCCAGAAGCCCTCCATGCAGGAGGCGTACGGGGATGTGAAGCGGTACTCGGAACGCGTGCGGGCATACTTCCGCGAGCAGGGAATCCCCGACAGCGTGGTGACTTTCCAGGCGATGCAGACGAATCAGATACAGGAGGTGCTGTCGGGCGGTCAGATGACCGGGCGCATCCTGGCGTATCAGATATTCCAGGGATTCGAGATTCAGTCGGAGGACGTTGACAGGATCACCCGGCTTTCGGCCGACGCGCCTGACCTCATGAAGGAAGGCGTGCCGATTTCCTCGAATCCCCCTGAGTTTGTGTATTCGAATCTGGCAAGCGTGCGCGTGGAGATGCTTGCGGAGGCCGCGCAGGACGCCCGCAAGCGCGCGGAAACCATCGCGCAGGCGGTTGGCTCCAGGATAGGAGCAGTCCGGAGCGCACGCATGGGGGTGTTCCAGATCACCCCGCGGAACTCGACAATGGTGAGCGACTACGGGATCAACGATACGTCGTCCCGCGAAAAGGATGTGACGGCGGTGGTGAGTGTTACGTTTGCCGTGGAGTAGAGTGCTTACCGGAGCCCGGGGAAGAGGACCAACGCGCCGCTGGCGATGAATTCCACGGCGATGGCGGCGAGGATAAGGCCCATCAGACGAGTCGAGATGTTGATGTGGGTGCGGGTGAGACGCCTGGCCAAAAGCCCGGCGAGGCGCAGAATTGTCCACGACACCACGGCAACCAGCACGATGCAGAGGCTCACGAGGAGACGTTCCGGCACCGTAGGGGCTCTGTGAGATTCCACGATTACGAGTGCAATCGCGCCGGGGCCTGACATGAGGGGGATACCCAGAGGAACAACCCCGACCGCCTGCCGTTCGACCGCATCTGCCGCTTCTTCGGGGACCTGTTTGGCAGGTGATGGCCGCGCGTGAAGCATGGAAATCGCCATGCTGAGGACGAGGATTCCGCCGCCCACGCGGAATGCAGGGATACTGATACCGAAAAAGTGAAGGATCGTTTCGCCGACCCATGCAGCGACGAGGAGCGTCACAGTGACTGTGATCGCCGCAGTGTCGGCGGTTTTCCGCCGGGTTGAAGCCGGCTGATTCTCCGTGGCGCTGAGGAAGGTTCCGACCGCGCCCAGCGGGTTCACAATCGCTAGGATGCCGATCGTCGTTTTGATGATACCGTACCAATCCACGGCGTGCTGAACCCCTCTTTGCCGGTTTTCAGCGCAATTCCGAAGTGCTTTCCACGTATTCCAGAAACTGCCGGTAGGCCCTCGTAATTCCCTCCCGCAGACTGACAGAAGGTCGCCAACCCAACGCGTTCAGTTTGCTCACGTCGAGCAGTTTTCTCGGAGTGCCATCCGGTTTTGCAGCGTCCCAGACGATGGTTCCGTTGAACCCGACGACCTCTTTCACCAGCTCGGCGAGCCCGGCGATGGTGAGGTCTTCTCCGCAGCCGACGTTGATCAATGGATTCGCAGAGCCATCGCCGAGCAACATCTCGAATCGTTCATCATCGAGGTTCAGCAGGAATACGCACGCATCCGCGAGATCGTCGCTGTACAGAAACTCACGGTACGGGCGCCCGGTCCCCCAGAGCGTAACACTGGCATCGCCGCGGATTTTCGCCTCATGCATTTTGCGGATGAGAGCCGGCAGTACGTGTGAGGTCTGGACATCGTAATTATCGCCCTGCCCGTACAGGTTTGTCGGCATCGCGGCGAGGTACCGCGTGCCGTACTGCTGGTTGTACGCACGGCACATCTCAATACCGGCAATCTTGGCTATTGCGTACGCGCGATTTGTCGGTTCCAGCGGCCCGGTCATGAGGTATTCCTCGCGGATCGGCTGCGGGCAATCCCGTGGATAGATGCACGAAGAGCCAAGGAACAGCAGCCGCCGGACGCCGTTGCGCCATGCTTCATGCATTATGGCGGTTTCTATCGCCACGTTTTCGTAGAAGAACTCGGCGGGAAAGGTGTTGTTCGCCATGATGCCGCCCACTTTCGCGGCGCAGACGAACACGAATTCAGGCTTCTGCTCAGCGAAAAAGGCTGCAACCGCGCGGGCGTCCAGAAGGTCGAGTTCCGCCCGGGCGCGCAGCAGCAGGTTGCGATAGCCGAGACTTTCAAGACGACGGACGATCGCGGAGCCGACGAGGCCGCGGTGGCCCGGTACGTATATTCTGGCATCAGTCGGCATGAACGGCGGCGCGGTGTGGCTCGCCATGTCGTCAAGCCTCCTTCCTCTGCGCGTGATCAGCCTTCGAGCGGCTCATTCGTGGTAATCCGGCGTGGAATACCCGTGGCGCCTCACCAGAAGGTCACGCTCGACCTGTTCAAGGTCGCCCGCCACCATTTCCTTCACCAGTTCGTGGAACGTGGTGCGCGGCGCCCACCCCAGTTGCGTTCTGGCTTTCGTTGCGTCGCCGAGAAGAGTCTCCACTTCGGCGGGCCTGCGGTAACGGGGATCCACGGCAACAACGACGTTGTCCGCACGAGCACGCCCTTCGCACACCGGATTGGTGGCAATGGCGTGCTCATTGTCGCCGCTGCCTCTCCATTCAATCTCAATGCCGACCTCGCGGAACGCCAGGACGACAAATTCGCGAACTGAGTGCTGTTCGCCGGTAGCGATTACGAAATCGTCGGGCCGCTTTTGTTGCAGCATCAGCCACATCGCCTCAACAAAGTCACGCGCGTGCCCCCAGTCCCGCAATGCATCCAGATTGCCGAGATAGAGGCACTTCTGGAGTCCGTGCTTGATACGGGCTACCGCTCTGGTGATTTTGCGCGTCACGAAGGTTTCGCCGCGCATGGGGGATTCGTGGTTGAACAGAATGCCGTTGCAGGCGAACACGCTGTACGCCTCGCGGTAATTCACCGTGACCCAGTACGCGTAAAGCTTCGCCGCGGCGTACGGCGAGCGTGGATAGAACGGAGTTTTCTCGGTCTGAGGGATTTCCCGCACCATGCCGAACATCTCGGACGTTGATGCCTGATAGAACCGGGTTTTCCCCACCAGATCAGCGTTTCTGATTGCTTCCAGTATGCGCAGGGGGCCGATCGCATCCACGTTGGCGGTGTACTCCGGAGTCTGGAACGACACCGCCACGTGGCTCTGGGCGGCAAGGTTGTAGATCTCGTCCGGTTGGACGTTTTTCACGATCTGGAACATGTGGAGCGCGTCTGTGACATCGCCGTAGTGAAGGAAAAGCCTCCTGTCGCTTTCGTGCGGATCCTGGTAGAGATCGTCAATCCTTGCAGTGTTGAACTGTGAAGAGCGGCGCTTGATTCCGTGGACTTCGTAGCCCTTTTCCAGCAGCAGCCGGCTCAGGTATGCGCCGTCCTGCCCGGTTATCCCGGTTATGAGAGCTTTCTTCCGCATGTCACATTCCTGGCGTGTCGGACGTCCGGTTACTCACGCGCCGGCGCGCGATGCTTTGTCTGGAAAAAACTGGCCCGGGCACGGCCACGGAACGAAGACAGGTACCGCAGCCTGCACCCGGAACGAAAATACGAAGGTGTGGCCGGAACCGTTCCCGGCACACTCGCGATCGCAGTTGAACGAACAAGGCGGGCGGTGATTTCAGAACAGACGCACCATGTCACCCGTAACAAGGTCGGCCGCGTTGCCGTCGTCGGTATCAAGGTGCATTTCGAGCACCTGCCCCTTGCCCACCCGGATGAGGACGTTGGAGAACACAACGCCCTTCTCCCCCTCGAACTCGGCGCGGACCATCTGTCGGTCGGTCAAACCCCATGCGGCGGCGACTTCCGGAGACATGTGCACGTGCCGTCCCGCCCTCATAGCGCCGTTGGGCAGGGTGATACTGCCGGCCGGGCCCACCAGTGTCACACCGGGGGTACCCTCCAGGTCGCCGCTGTCGCGGATCGGAAGGGAGAGCCCGAGCAGGAACCCGTCGGTGCGGGAAAGCTCCACCTGCGTGTATGTCCGGGTTGGCCCGAGAATCCTCACGTTTTCTATCGCTCTCATCCTCGGCCCCAGCACCGTAACGGTTTCCCGCGCGGCGTAGAACCCGGGCTGCCTCAACTCCCGGTAGGGATGGAGCTTCGCGCCCCGGCCATAGAGGATCTGCAACACCTGTTCGGTAACGTGGCAGTGGCGCGCGGAGATGCCGACGGGAACCAGTTTGGGCGATTCGGGGTCTGCGGTGTTCTGAAGGGCGGCGAGAACTCGATTGGCGACGGTCCGGATGAGTTCCTCGTCGGGCGTAAGGCACCCGGCGGGGCAGATCGAATCCTCCGCGTAACGGATGTCACCGGGTTGGATGGTGTCGCCTGTGTTCGCCATCAGGGTTCCACGGGTGATGAAAATGGGCACGCGCGCAGTTTCCCGGATACGCCGTTTTTGCGGGCGGTCCACCAGAATCCGAGCGTCGCGACGTTTCGGTAGATCCAGTTGGGCATCAGCGGCCTTGCCATGAGCGCGATTGCCTCGGCAGGGATGTCTCGGCCATCGGCCAACGCATCCGCTACCATGTCGAGCGCTTTCATTACCGGCCGCACGGTTCTGCCTGCCTCCGGAAGCGGTTTCCCGCCGATCACCGCACCACTTCCAAGAGCCAGCCCACCGGCCCATCTCATATTGGATTCTACGGCGAACTGGCGACAGATGGCAAGTGCGGTATGGTTGTGGCGTGCCTCGGGAAACCCGCTGTTGACCAGGGCGGCCAGCCTCATCGGGCCGGCGTTCGCCGATCGCCGGTGGGCGGCAACAAGTTCCATGAACCGCACAACCGACCAGGGCTGGCTATCCACGAACAGCGGAAACACAAGGAACAGGAAATCAGCGTCGTCCACGGCTGCAAACAGCTCATTCCGCCTCTCCTCGGCGCGAACGAGGGGCAATATGTGTATCTGCTTCGAGGGTACGCCCCGTTGACGGAGTTTCTCCGCAAGGTAATCAGCCAGAGACCTCGAATTGCTTGCCGCGGGCTTCTGGCTCCCCACCGCAAAGAGAATCCCCGGCGTCCCCGTCACGATCCATACTCCTCGTTCGCAAGGGCGAGCACCTCTTCCGCGACGCGGGCGGCATCTGTGTCGGCGCTCACGAAAGAGACCCGGTACGCCGGCGGACGCATGTTGAGCGCGTTGCGCCGGACAAGCTCCCGGAAAACACTCTCTGCATTATCGTCCGGGGTGGTTTCCGTGCCGACGTAAAACATGGCAGGCATGCGGTCATACCGTGTCGGATGGTGCGTTTCGCCGCCTGTTTCCTCGAAATACGGGAGCGCGAAACAGATGCTCCGGTCCAGCACCTTTTTGAGTTCTGACGAATAGCCCCCGAACGTGACGGGAGTAAGGAAGACCACCAGATCACAGGTCAGGAACGCGCGGGTTATCTCCTGCGCGTCATCTTTGATGAGGCACTGACCCGGTTTCCGGATCCAGCAGCCGAAGTCCTCAACGCAGGGGGCAACTTTGTGGTCGCGAAGGATGAATTCCTCCGTTATCCACCCTGCGTGCTCGAGGCAGGAACGTACCTCGTCTGAGATCGCCTGCCCGACGTCCCGTTCGCGCAGGCCGTTCAGAACCACCGCTCTCATGCTACCCCCGTGCGCGCATCGTGCCAGACGAGTTCTCCTACAAAGATACTCGCCGCGTGATGCGGGCGCCATCGGGATGGATTTCACAGCACCGCCGGTTGCGCACGATATTTTAGACGCACGGAGGAACACGCCAGACCGGACTCTGAACAATGCGCCGGCAGCGAAGAACGAAAGGGTTGGACAATGATAACTGCCGTGATCATAGATGATGAGAAGCCCGCGCGTGATGAACTCCGCTATCTCCTGAGGAAGCACGCCGATATCGAAGTGAACGGGGAAGCGGCCAGCGGAACGGCAGCAGTGGAGTTGATCGGCGAGCGAGCGCCGGATCTTGTCTTTCTGGACATACAGATGCCGGGAATGACAGGATTTCAGGTGGTGCAGGAATTGATGGACCGGGAAGAGGAACTCCCGGCGATCGTGTTTGTTACCGCATACGACGAGTACGCGGTGCGCGCGTTTGAAGTCTCGGCAGTGGATTACCTCCTGAAGCCGGTGGAAGAGGAAAGGCTCGCACAGGCGCTGGACAAAGTGCGCAGACAGGCCGGGGCGACGGCACTCTCACGGGAGGAAATCTCCCGGCTGGTCCGGCAGATGGAAGAGGGTGAACGAACCGCCACGCTCCCGCACCGGATCTCCGTGCGGAAAGGAGATCGGTACGTACTGGTGGACCCGAACGACGTGACGCACGCGTACGTCGTGGACGGGGTTGTTTGCCTGTGCACATCGAAATTGAACGGGATGACCACGCACAAAACGCTCGAGGAGCTGGAAAAGGACCTTGACGGGAGAATCTTCTGGCGCGTCCACCGGAGCTACATCGTCAACATCAATCATATCGCGGAGATACTCCCGCTTCCGACGGGATCCTACCGCCTCCGCCTCAACGACGAGAAAAAGACCACCGTTCCTCTCAGCCGGGCACAGGCGAAGCTGTTGAGGAAAGTGGTGAAGTGGTAAGACGCGCGTAGCGGCAGCTACAACTCAGCGATCACATCGTATGGGTAGACCTGAGGACGAAGGCCTTCCCGGATCGTGCGGGCAGTAACGACGAACGCGCCGGTCAGGGGGACGGCGAGAAACATCCCGAGCAAGCCGCCGTACACGCCGCCAAACACCACTGCGAGAAAGATGAGGAGAGGGTGCAGGTTTACCGAGCGTGACAGCACAAAGGGTTGAATGAACCAGTTATCCACAAACTGGCTGAATGCGAACACGATTACCACGCCCGGAACGTTCCCCCCTGTTGCAAGCGCGACAAACACGCCCACCACAAAACCCACGATCGCGCCCACGTAGGGAATGAGGTTCAGGAACCCCGTCAGCATCCCGATCAGAATCGCTCCCTTGAGGCCTATGAGGAGCAGTCCGATGGTTGCCAGCGTACCGAGCAGAAGTGCCTCGAGAAGAATACCCCGGATGTACAGCCCGACTGAGTGGTCAATTCTGTCAAGCACGCTGACGACGGTTTCGAAATAGCGATTCGGAACGAGTTCGATGAACGCCCGTTTGAATGCGCGGCCATCCCGCACAAGGAAAAAGGCAATAAAAGGCACCGTAACGAAATAAGTGATGATGCCGACAACGTTTGAGAATGCTCCGGAAATGAACGCGGGGGCGTTTTCCAGTGCGCTTGCCAGCCACTGGTGTGGCATCGTCGTCAGTGCATCGCTGGTCACTTCGGCCAGAATCACGCGCGCCAGCGGGGGCCACCATCTCTCGACCCGGTCGAGGAAACGGTAGCCATAGACCTGCAGTTGGGACCAGAACGGACCGATCTGAGAGCGAATCTCCTCGAACTGCTGGCCAAGCAACGGCAACAGAAACAGGACGCCCACCACCGCGGCGGCCGCAATCAGGAGATAGATCAGGATGATTGTGCCCCACCGGGGCACCGACCTGCGCTCACCCATGTCCACGATCGGGTTGAGGACGTACGCCACGATGGCAGCCAGAACGATCGGCGGCAACACATCGCGAATCACGTACAACCCAATCGCACACCCCACACCCAGAGCCGTCAGCCGGACCCACCCGAATTTCGCCGCTGAGCTGCCGGTGTTCATACGTACTGCTCCCAGTTCTGTTGTTGCGAGGTCGGCACCTGCAGGTTCAGCGCGCGAACCCTTGCCGCCATAATCCGCGCAAGCGGAAGCAACATGCGAACGCCAAGGGCCGGTTGCCGTTCCACAAGGTCTATCCAGTCCGGCCGTGCAATTGCGGCGATTTCCGCCGGCGTGGCCGCGATGGCGGCCGCGGTCCTCGGTGCACCGTCGAGGAGCGCGGTTTCCCCGAACATTTCCCCCGTTCCGAGCCGCGCGACCTCCCGGTCTTCCTCGGATTCCTCGGTCCGGATGACGATACGCACCTCACCCGCCATTATGACGAACATGGCCACGCTCGGGTCGCCCTGTTCGAAAATGCACTCGCCCGCACTGTAGGTGCGGATGTGTGCGATGGCCTCCACCTTTTCGATTTCAGCGCGGGAAAGGCGGGAAAACAGGGGAAGGTCACCCAAAGCCTTCGCGAGTGGCGTACGCGGTCGGAAGAGCGATTTTGGATTTGCCCACACGGCATGCGCCATGTATTCCTCCTGCAGGCAGATTCAGCCTGCAGAGAACGTGATGGTGATTCGGCCGGTCTGGTTTTCCTGCGGCATCCCTGCGGGCAACGGATCGAACCGGCAACGGCGCAGGTAATTGGCAGCGAATGCTTCCAGATCGGAGTTTTCACGTCGAACGACAAGCGCGCTGATTACTGCTCCGGACGGCGAAACGACCAGGTCGAACTGGATACGAGTCTGCGCGGGCACGTTGGGGGTTTCCGTGATCGCGGCCTCATAGAACCGCCTCCCTATCAGGTCTCCCTCAATCTGGAACACAGGGTGAATGTCGCTTCCCACGTGTTCAGACACAATTCCCTCGCCCGGCCTGGGTCCCAGACTGATCTGCCCGCCCTCATAACGGACTTTTCGATCGATGCTCTGCACCGGGATTGGAGGGGCGGCGATGGCGGTCGGGCGCGACGGTGCGACGAACACCTTGTTCTCTTTCAGCGCGACCTGTGTTGGCATAAGGCGGCGCTCCGCCTCAGTCGGGCTGATCGTGGGCATGTCGATATCAGGAAGACGTTGCTGCGGGGTCTGTGCCCGTTCCTCCGGTGAGGCAGCAGCAGACGCTCGCTCGCCCTCCTGAATCAGCCTGTTGAGCTCCGCCTGAGACAACCGCCCCACGTTCAGCTCGACGAACTCGGGTGGCGGAGTCGCCACAGTGATCGCGAAGAACGCGGCCGCAGCAGCCAACACCCCGTGCAACCCGAAGGACACTATCGCCGCGGTCCGGTTTCTCGCTTGCGGCGTTTCCGTCCACGATGCGCGCATCCGACCTACTCCTCGGTCTGCGTTGCGATCAGGAAGCGCGACGCTCCCGACGATTTCGCGATGTCCATCACTCCCACCACAAGATCCAGTGAGAGGCTTTTGTCCGCGCGAAGGATCACGATCTGTTCCTTACTCACCAACAGCTGCCGAAGTCTTCCCACCAATTCCGGACGGCTGACGAGGTTCTCGTTCAGGTATACCGAGCCGTCCTTCGTAAGGGAAATCACGACCATCTTCTCCGACACCGGTTCGTCGGCGGTCGTCTGCGGCAACTGCACCTTCACGCCGGTCTGGAGAACGAACGTGGAGGTAAGCAGGAAGAAAATAAGCAGGAGAAACACGATATCCGTCAGAGACTGCGCGGCGAACGTGGTGATTGCGCCCTGTGGTTTGCGGAGTTTCATAATCGCAGCGCTCCCGTCAGTTCACCAGGGTAAGAAACTCGGCACCGGCATGCTCGATGTCAGCGGCAAACTCCTGCACAATTCCGCTCAGGTGGTTGTATCCGATAAGCGCTGGAATGCCGACAATAAGGCCGAATGCGGTGGTAATCATCGCCTGCCAGATACCTCCCGCCAGAACCGTCGCGTTCACATTTCCCCCGAGGTTCTCAATCTGCTGAAACGCGACGATCATACCGGTTACCGTTCCAAGAAAGCCCAGCATGGGTGCGACTCCGGCCACCGTGGCGAGTATGGAAAGGCGCTTCTCCAGGAGATGGATCTGCCTGTTTCCGGTGTTCTCCATCGCCTCCCGGACGGCGTCCCGCCCCCCTGCCAGACTCCGAAGTCCGGCCGCAATCACTTGGCTGACAGGCGCCGGATTCATCGCGAGGCGGCGTTCCACTTCCGCAGTCTGCCGCGCTGTGACGGCCGGTCGAATTTGCTCAAGGAGAGAGATGCCGTCCAGTCGAACGCGCCGGTACGTCAGGTAGCGTTCCACGTATACCCAGACACCGATAATTGAACAGAGCGCAATCGGGATCATCAACCACCCGCCCTGAACCGCCAGCGACAACAACGTCATCTCCGTACTCCTTGGTTACAGACCGACTCAGTTAAGGAATTCGTTACAAAACCTATTCCACAGCTCTCACCATGTACGTCGAATAGCAATCTGGCCGTATATGCCGGGTTCGTTGAATCCGTTCCAGCGCTGATACCTGCTGTTGAGAAGGTTCGATCCCAGCAGGGCCAGCTGCCAGTGCCTGTTCAGCGCGGTAGATACTTCGAGATCAACAAGGGCGTAAGGCCCCATTTCCGCAATCTGGTCCAACGTTTTCGGTTCAATGTAATGTCGGGTTCCAATCGTATGCAGCGATGGCGCGATGGTGAAGCGTCGGAACGGGAACCGCGCCGCCAGGTGAAACTCCCAGTCCGGAACATACGGAACAGGCTGCTGCACGAGGGAGTGCGCCCGAATCAGGCCGAGCGCATCCACGGATCCTTCGCGCCAGGCGTACTGATACCGCGCATAGAACGACGTGAGCGACGCCTGATCAGTGCCCGCATAGCCATAATCCACGCCGAACTGGTTCACGGTGTGGGGTTCCGTCGGAAACCGCCGCCGCCAGGTGACAGTGCTGTCCTTCCGGACCCAGACCGCGTAATCGTCGATTATCAACTGCCTGAACCCGAATGTGAGGACGTTATCCCGATGGACGGATGTCTCCACATTGAGATCGATATCTACGCTTGTGAACGGCGACCGAAGGGGGGTAGCGAGGTTGAGCATCTGATTGGCCTGATAGGCTTCCCAGATTCCAAATCGCTGGACCCCCGACGAAAGGCGCCCGGTGAACTTTACGAGATTTCGTACCCGGCCCCACGCGGCAATGGACGGTCGGATCGTCCGGAGGGAATCGCCGGACAGGTAGTTGACGGTGTAGATGGTGACGCCGACCGCACCGCCGAAGTTCTCCTCAGGGCGAGTCCACGCCTCGGCGCTTACCGCGTAAAACGAACCGGTGCCGTCTGTTCCCGCCGGGCGCGAGGTATTTGAGAAGTCCGCCTGAACGTTCCCTTTTATCCAGAAGCGGCCCGTGGTGTTCTGCCACGACATCACGGTGGCCAACGTTTTCTCATTCGCCGTCGCTTCAGGGCCGCTGACGCGGCGCGCATTGCCGTCTATGAAGAGGCTTACCTCCTGATCCGGGGAGAGGCTGCGGCTGAGTGCGAACCCCAGCCCGCCCCGAGAGTACTCCCGGTGAGAGGACAACACGCCGTCCCAGATGCCGGTTCGCCCGGACTCAATGTCGAGCGAACCATCGAACGCGGTACGCCAGGAAGGCATGTAACGGGCGTTCGTGCCGAATGCGGTGCGCCACCAGGAGGCGTTGCTGGTGTGGCCACGTCCGCCGCCAAGTTCCAGATCGCTGGAAAGAAGGACGCCCTTCCAATCCTGCCAACGGCCCACCCACAGGGAACCGTCCCCGAAATGCTGTGCCGCTGCTCTGAGCGCCGTGGCGTGAACGGAGCCGTGGCGTACGAAGAGAGGGAAGGTTTCCTTGGATGAAATTGCAGGCAGCGTGTTCACCGACGCGAGTTGTTCCGGCACATCCTCCCGTTCTACCGGGAACGCACGGTCATATAGCGTGTTGCTTTTCGTTCCCGCCAGGAGAAGTTCGTGTTGCACACGTCCCTGAATAACCAGGGAATCAGGGATATCCAGCACGGGCGTTTCCGGTGCCTGCCCGGCCGCCAGACCCGGCAGGCTTACCAGAACAGCCAGGATTGAGGCGAACGCTCGTGCGCTGCGCGCAAGCCCCCGCGCCATGGTCAGCGTCCTCCGAGCAGTTCGAGCTGACGCCGTGCACGGGTGCCGAGACTATCCGAGGGATGGGTGTTCAGCACCTCGCGGTACGAATCGCGCGCCGCCGCCCGGTTCCCCATTTCGCGGTAACAGTCGGCGATGCGTATTTGTGCGCGTGCCACCCAGTCGGGGAAGCTGGAGTAAATGAGCTTGACGCGCATGTAGGCGAGGCGCGCGTCCTCAAATTTTCGCTGGGCAAACGCGATCTCGCCGAGAATGAACTGCGCCCGTGCGGCGCTTTCGTCTGACCGTGACACGAGCACGGAATCGGCGAGTCGGCGAGCCTGATCGTATCCTCCTCGCTTCAGCATCAATTCTGCCAGCGAGAGGGAAGCCTGCGCCCCGGCGGCGGAGGCGGGTCCGGCCTGCGCTGCGGCGCGGTACGCCTGTTCCGCTGCGGCCTCATTGCCGAGATCTCTCTGGGCATCACCGAGTTTGGCCAGCACGGCCAACCGCTTGGAGCTGTTCGGGAAGCGGCGTCCGTACTCCTGGTAGCTCGACACCGCCGCCTGCAGGGCGCCGGCTTCGCGCTGCAGGTCGCCAATCCGTTCCAGGGCGTCCGGAGCGAGGGGATTGTCAGGTTCCAGAGAGACCACACGGAATCGAGCGATCGCCTGATCGCGTCTTCCCAACTGCGCCAGCGCACTGGCTTCCCAGAAGACCGGCGAGGTCGGCAGTGGCACGCCTTCGAACTCGTCGGCGATTCTCCGATAGGTCTGCGCCGCATCTTCATACCTGCCCGCGGAGTAGAACCAGTCGGCGCGCTTCATGAGAAGGCTGGCGGAGGCGGGTTTCCGGGGATTGGCCTGGATAAACCGTTCCGTGCGCTCGATTGCCTCGTCGATCTTTCCCTGGCGCAGGTAGGAATCCCACAGCCCCGTGACGGCGCCCTGCACCTGCTCAGAGTTCGGCCAGCGACGCAAGACGTCGTCGTACGCGGTGATCGCGTCGCTGAAGCGCCCGCTGTTGTAGTAGGCGTCGCCGAGGCCCAGTTGTGCCTCCGGGGCCTTCTCGCTCGACGGGTAGTGAAGCACGAGGTGGCGGTAAGCGTCGATCGCACCCGCATAGTCATCCATGCGCAGCCGCGACCATCCGATCATGTACCAGGCATCATCGGCAAGATCCGACTCGGCAAATCTCCGGGTCACCCGTTCGTACAGAGGGATGGCCTCCCGGAGACGTCCGGTCTGGAAAAGGCTCTGTGCGGCGTAATAGACCGCTCTCGGGTCCGAATTATTGATCTCGCTCGCTTCACGATAGGCCGCAAGAGCGCGGGTGAAGTTCGCCTGGTTGTAGTAGGAGTCGCCTATGCGCACCGCGGCGTCAGACTTGATTTGAGGATCCGTTGCGAGCGTTTTCGCGCGTTCGAAGGCTCGCGCGGCTTTTGCCCAGTCGCGGGTTTTGAACGCGCACCATCCGAGACCGTAGTACGCCTGCCCGACAAGGGCACTTTGAGCATAGCGATCAATCACGAGCTGGTAATTCGCCGCGGCGCCGGCGTAATCGCCCAGGGCGTACCGTGATTCGGCGATAAGGAAGTATGCGTCCGGGACGAGGGCATGTGAAGTCCAACGGCGTACCACCTGCGTGAGATCGTCAATGGCAAGCTGATACCGTCCCTGTTTGAAACGGGTGGAACCGCGCTGGAAAAAGGCGTTCGGGAGCAGTGAATGGGTCGGGTACGACCCGATGAACCGCGAGTAATAGACTTCCGCGCTGTCGGAGGCGCCTCGAGCCAGGGCTATTTCGCCCATCATGTACGTTGCCTGTGGACGAAGGTCGCTTCCGGGATAGTCGTACGTGATCTTGCGGAACGACCGTTCGGCTTCCTCGTATGCCATACGGTTGTACGCGAGCACGCCGAGTTCATAGAGGGCGTCGTCCGCGACATCAGAAGACGGATAACGCGTTGCCACGAGGGCGAAAATCCGTTCTGCCTCGGAGCGGTTGCCCAGGTCTTTCAGTACGATCGCTCTGCGAAACTCCGCGTTGGGAACGATCGCTGACTCTGGGAATTTCGATGTGACTTCCGCAAATGCCCGCTGCGCCTCCTGAAGGTTCCGTTCGTCCACGTACGTGAGGCCGATGGCGTACTGGGAGTGCGGTGCAAGGGAGGTGGAGCGGTATTCTGACGTAATGGTCTGGTAATACGTCCTCGCGCGGGCAAACTGGCGCAGCGCGCGATAGCTTTCGCCAAGGAGGTAGTTGGCGTTGGCGCGAAGCTGGGGATCCGAGAGCCGTGGAAGCGCCTGCGAGAGGGAGCTGACGGCCTCCTGATATCGTTTCTGCTGATACAGGCACTCCCCGAGTTTGAACCTGGCTTGCGATGCCAGCGCGCTTGAGGGATCGTTCTGGAGCATTCGCTGGTACGCGGAGATTGCTTCTTCGTAGTTTCCCTGTTTCTGACGCACCCATCCGAGGCTGTAGAGCGCGTGAGCAACGACTTTCCCGCTGCCCTGCGCAGCCTGTTCGTAACTGCGCGCCGCCGCTTCAAGCTGCCCGAGTTCAAAGCGCGCTTCGCCCAAAAACATCTCTGCTTCGTAGCGGAGATTGGATGACGGGTACGCCAGTAACAACCGGCTGAACGCGTCGGCAGCCTGCTGGTACCGCGCAAGGCGGAAAAGGCACTGGCCAATCCTGAACAGCGCATCGTCGTCGTGAGGAGATGCGCCGAACTCAATGCGGAAGCGTTCGAACTGCTCAAGCGCGGTGGCGTATCGCCCGCGATTGAAGTCGCAATCTGCGAGCATGAACCGGACATCCGCCCGGCGTGGACTGGCGGGGTATCGCGTCAGAAAGTCGCGCAACTGCCGTTCGGCGAGGTCGTAATCGCCCTGGTCATACAGGCGGCGCGCGAAGGTGTAGTCGTCGGCTTCTCTCCTGCTGACCGGCGTCTGCGCGAACAACGCAGGCCCGGGAAGCGAGAGCGCGATGATGACGAACACCAGACGGGAAATCGGGGCAGGAAGGCGAGGCATTTGCGGTCGGTTCGCTCCGTGTCCTGATCGCGGATAGGGACTAATGTGTTCAGCAATGATACGTCAGTTGCAAACTTCGGGCCAACTTGGGCAATTGCGTGCGACATTTCCGTGGCGGATCCGAACGAAGATCGTACCCATACTCCGCCGGGGAAATCGAGCACACGCGAGTTCCGTCCAGAACGGCCGGGGCGGCACGACAACAAGAACGTGCAATCTGCATACGCAGGTTGCACGTCTTTGTTCCACGGCAGGTGGCGATCGCCACGTCCCGTGACGGGTCATCTGTCGGGCCGGGCGAGGGCGCCTGTTTCCCGGGCAATCCGATCGAGGACACCGTTCACGAACCCTGCGGCCTTGTCTCCGCAGAATTCCCGTGCCAGATTGACGGCTTCGCTCAGGACGGCTCTGGGGGGAACGTCTTTCAGATCCCATTCCGCCAGCGCGAGCCGGATGATCGCCTGTTCCACCCGCCCGACGCGTTCTATTTCCCAGTTTTCACAGGCGGATGCCGCCATGCGTTCAAATTCGGGCCGCTTCTCCTCCGCGCGACGGCACAGGAGAAGCGCCCGTTCGCGTGATTGCTCCGCGATGTTTTCCTCATCACCCAGGTTCTGGACGATGTCGCTGACGTTGTCCCACGGCTGGCTCTGGAGCCAGTACAGGGTTTGCACCGCGATTTTGCGTGCCGCGTGGCGGCTTTCCCGCTTTACTCCGAGGTCGGTAGACATGCGAACAGGCTTGCCATTTCGATTGCTGCGAGGGCCGCATCGGCGCCTTTATTTCCCATTTTCGTGCCTGCGCGCTCAATTGCCTGCTCGACCGAGTCGGTAGTGAGAACGCCGAAGATCGTCGGAACGCCGGTTTCCAGACCCACCTGCGCGATCGCTTTTGCCGCTTCGTTGGCGACATAGTCGAAATGCGGCGTGGAGCCCCGGATAACGGCTCCGAGACAGATTATGGCGTTGTACGCGTTTGTTTTCGCCAAACGCCGCGCCGTGACACCGATTTCGAACGACCCCGGGACCCAGACGACGTCCACCTTGTCGAGGTCTCCGCCATGCCGCTTTATCGCGTCCAGGCATCCTGTGAGCAGGTGTTCGCTTATGAACGCGTTAAAGCGGCTTACAACAATCCCGAACCGATGTCCTTCGGCGCTCAGTTGGCCTTCGTATGTCATGGTTCCGTCCTTCTCAGAAGGGGAACAACTCTCGGTTGATTCGTCAGAGGATCCCAGTGATATGGGAGGCATTTCTTCGTTGGATTGGTTGTCGTCACTCATATTCCAGCAAGTGTCCTAATTTGGTGCGCTTGGTGTGGAGATACCGCTCGTTATGAGGATTCGGCGGGATCAGTATCGGTATCATCTCAACCACATCAAGCCCGTATCCTTCAATGCCCGCCCTTTTCGCCGGATTGTTGGTCATCAGGCGTACACGTTGAATGCCCAGGTCGCGCAGAATCTGTGCGCCGATGCCGTAGTCCCTGACATCCGGCGGAAACCCCAAAAACTGATTTGCCTGCACGGTGTCGAGCCCGATTTCCTGCAGGCTGTACGCATGGAGCTTGTTTTCCAGACCGATACCGCGTCCCTCCTGTCGCATGTAAACGACCGCGCCTCTGCCTTCGGCTTCAATTTTGCGAAGGGCCCACGCGAGCTGGGCTCCGCAATCGCATCGGGCGCTGCCGAATACGTCCCCCGTGAGACATTGAGAATGTACCCGCACAAGGACCGGGTCCTCCGTGCGGACGTCACCTTTCACAAGAGCGATATGGAATTCCTGGTCGAGCATGCTTTCGTAAAGGATAAGCAAAAAATCGCCGTATTCCGTCGGCATCTGCACTTCTTCAACGCGGCGGATGAGGCATTCGCTTCGGCGGCGGTGTTCGATCAGGTCTTTGATCGTAACGATTTTCAGTCCCATGCGTTTTGCCATCAGGACGAGTTCTGGAACACGCGCCATTGTGCCGTCTTCATTCAGGATTTCGCAGATTACACCGGCCGGGGTGTGGCCGGCGAGGCGCGCGAGATCAACCGCAGCCTCGGTATGCCCTGCGCGGCGCAAGACGCCACCTTTTGCCGCGGCAAGAGGGAACACATGCCCGGGTTTGGCGAAATCCTGAGGTTTTGCGGCGGGATCGACGAACTTTCGAATGGTTGTCGCACGGTCACCCGCAGATATTCCGGTTGTTGTTCCGTGGACCGCATCAATGCTGACGGTGAAGGCGGTGCCGTGTGCCGCGGTGTTGTTGGGAGAGGGGACCATCAGTTCGAGGCCGAGCTGCTGTAAGCGGGATTGCTCGGCCGCGAGGCACACGAGCCCCCTGGCGTGCGTTACCATGAAATTGATTGCGTCCGGCGTTGCCATCTGCGCCGACATTACGAGGTCGCCTTCGTTCTCCCGGTCCTCGTCGTCCACTACAATGAGCATGCGGCCGGCACGCAATTCGTCCAGCGCTTCGCCAATTGTTGCAAAAGCCCCCGCTTCATCCACTGCTATCATGTGTCCATAAACCCCGCTTCGCGAAGAAGCGCCCCGACGTGCGTGTCGCTCGTTCTGCCTCCTGGAAATGCGCTTTCCAGCAGGCGGGAGACGTATTTCGCAAGAACATCAGTTTCGAGGTGCATTTCGTCGCCCGTCCGCCTGCCGCCCAGCGTTGTGTGTTCCAGAGTGAAGGGAATTACGGCCACCCCGAAGGACGCATCATTCACCGACGTGACTGTCAGGCTCACCCCGTCGAGCGCCACGGATCCTTTCAGTGCGACCTGAGGGAGAAGACGGGGTGGCAACGAGCACCGGATTTCGATCGTATCCCCGAGGTTTTTTCGCTCAAGGAGCCGGACTACTCCGTCCACGTGCCCGAGAACCCAATGACCACCCAGCCGCGCCCCGACTTTGAGCGACCGTTCGATGTTCACCCGCCTTCCAGTCCGCCACGAACCGATGGTGGTGAGACGAAGTGTTTCCGCGACTGAATCGAACGTGAACGTATCCGCGGTCCGATCCGTAACAGTCTGGCATACACCTTCTACGGCGATGCTGTCCCCAAGGGCGACATCGTCCATCACTTCCCGGCAGGCGACTTCCGTGTGCTGAACGCCGCCGGACCGGATGACGCGGGTGACGGTTCCGACTGCTTCAACGATTCCGGTGAACATCAGGGTTCCGCTCCGCAAAGGCCGGTAATACAGAGATCGTTCCCGAATCGCTCGACCTCGACTTCACGCAGGCGTATGGCCTGATCGAGCGTCTCGATCCCCAGGTCACCGACGGCCGGTAGACCTTCGCCAAGGATGATGGGGGCGATGAATACTGTCAGGCGGTTCGCCGCGCCGGCTTTCAGGAAGCTCGTCAGAGTGCGCGAGCCCCCTTCCACAAATACGCTCTGGAACCGTAATGCCGTCAGAGCCTCAAGGACAGCTTCAATCTCGAGCACGTCGCCATGTGACCTGACCGGCACCGCCTGAACATCATTTCTTTCCCACGCGGCGATGCGTTGCGGATCAGCCGATTCGGCACACAGGATCACGGTGTTTCCGGGCTCCACAAGTCGGGCAGTCGGCGAAAGGCGGAGATTCGGGTCCAGAACAACGTGGTACGGCTGATGGCCTTCCACCATCCGGACCGTGAGCCGGGGATCGTCGGCCAGCGCAGTCCCGACGCCTATCAACACCGCATCGTGCCAGGAACGCAACCGGTGAGCGTGCGTGCGCGCTACCTCACCGGTGATCCACCGGGAATTGCCGGTCGATGTTGCCACGCGTCCGTCAAGGCTCTGCGCCCATTTGAGTGTCAACCAGGGTGTTCCGGTCGTTTTCCAGTGGAGGAAGTGTTCGTTCAGTCTGCGGGCTTCGCGCTCGCGCAGGCCCACCTGAACGTCGATACCGGCCTTTCGCAGCATTTCAATGCCACGACCGTTCACTCGCTCGTCCGGGTCGATGTGAGAACAGACCAGGCGTGTTATGCCCGCAGCGATGATCCGGTCCGTACACGGCGGAGTGCGCCCGTGATGGGAGCAAGGTTCGAGGTTGACGTACACCGTTGCACCCCGGGCGGCTTCGCCAGCTTCATCCAGGGCAACGACTTCCGCGTGTGCGAGGCCCGCCTGCCGATGGTACCCCCGGCCGATGATGGTGCCTTCCTTGACGACAACTGCGCCTACCATCGGATTCGGGGAGGTGTATCCTCGCCCCTTCGCCGCCAACGCGAGGGCCTCGTCCATGAAGCGGGCTTCCTGGCGCTCTCGCAGACGCACGCCGCGAGAGCCGACTCGCGTAGCAGATCGGGATGAATTCATCATAAGTGCGGATTCCGTAAGGCGAACTCGCTTACCGGGCAACCGTATATTTTTACAGGCCAAGTGACGTGAAAACCAGTTTTGCGCACAGATTCGGGGGCAACACGGCGCTGAAGGACACCACAGGGGGGTATACCGGTGGCGGAAGCACGAGTACCGCCACGTTCGTGTTCCCCTCCCATCCGGACTATTACCGTCGGCACCGGAATCGAACCGGTTCGGACTGCCGTCAGCACGAATACTGCTCGACAGCTTTGCGGGCTTTCACCGCCGGTCAGGAATTGCGCCCTGCCCCGGAGAACCTGTTATAACGTGGTATAAAACGTACCGACTGCACATGTGAGCGTCAACGTACGCATGATTGAAGCCGGGTTTGATCTGGTGTGGCTTTGCGGGATGAGCCGGGAGCTGGAAACGACCTTCGCCGGCCGCAAGGTTACTCTGTACCGCCATCGGACGCGGCCGGCATGCCTTCTTGACGCCGGAGGCGCCCGAGTCTGCGTCGCTGATCTTACCCCCGGTTCGAGCCGTATTCAGAGTGAATACCCGCCTGTGCGGGAAGAATGGCGGCAGTGGGGCGCCAGACGAACTGAAGGCTTTGCGGTTGAACGCGTCCGCGTGCGTGACGGAGACCGAGTAATCTCAATCCACCTCGTGTGGAGAAGCCGTATCGGAGATGAGGAACGAACCGAGCTGATCTGGGAATTTGGCGGGTTACGAACCAACGCAATTCTTGTTTCGTCGGAGGGAACGGTACTGGATGCACTGCGTCCGGTGAGCGAGCGGGTGAATCGAGTCCGGACGGTATTGCCGGGAAGACCCTATGTGCCCCCGCCCGCCGGCGGGCGACAGCGTCTGGATGAACCGTGGATCTGGGAGACGCAAGGCGGCCCTCTCACGGTATTCGAATTCCTCGCCAAGGGGTTTCTCGCTTCAGGCGCGTTTCTCGCTGACGAGCTTCTGGCGCGGTGCGGCGTTGACGGCGCTTTGCCGGTGGCGCAATGCGGCCATGAAACGCGCGTACGCATCGAGTCGGAGTTCCGCCACCTGCTTGCGGACCCGTCGCCGCATCTTCTTCTTGACGAGAGCGGCGAACCGGTGGGTTATTGCGGGTACTTCCCGACGCACGTGCCTCCGGAGCGGGTTGTGCCTGCCGGTTCTTTCTGCGAGGCGGCCACACGGACATGGCGTGCGCGCCAGAAGTCGCAACCGGACGGCGATTCGATTCCCGGCCAACTTGCTGAGTGGCGCGGAGAACTCAAAAAGCTCCTCCGCCAGAGGGATAACCTCCGCGGAGACGCGGCCCGCGCCGAACAGGCAGGCGAAATGCGCAGACTCGCTGATCTGATCATGGCGAATCTGAGTGACATTCCGGAGGGCACCGGAGAAGTTGTGCTCAAGGACTGGTTCCAGGATTCCGGCGCCACCGTTCGAGTCAGGCTGGATCCGACGCGCAATGCCGCCTTGCAGGCGGAGCAGTTGTACCGCCGGGCGAAACGGCTCCAGAACGGTCTCCCGCTCATCACCGCCCGGTTGAGAAAAACCGAACTCGCGATAAACAGCCTGGAAAAACGAATTCGGGAAGCCGAAGACACGGCCGGCGGCTCGAATGGCCAGCGTGTGCGGAGACATCGGATGCAAGGGATGTCTGACGAAGGAGCGAGGAAGCAGCCCTTTCACGGGATTCGGCCGCGCCGGTACCGCACGCGGGACGGCGGATGGCTTGTTCTGGTCGGCAGAAATGACGACGAAAACGATGTGCTCTCGCTCAAAGTCGCCGCGCCGGATGACCTTTGGTTCCACGCGCAGGGATGCCCCGGGTCTCATGTGGTACTGAAAAAAGAAGGGCGCAAAGAACAACCGGGCAGACAAGCTATTGCCGAAGCGGCGGCTGTTGCCGCATATTGGAGCAAGGCCCGCGGCTCATCGAAAGTGGGGGTGAGCTATACGCTGGGGAAGTATGTCACGAAGCCGAGGGGCTCACCGCCCGGGACGGTCATGATCCGGCATGAGAAACTCATAACCGTTCCGCCGGCTTTGCTGCCGCTGGCGGACGAGGCGCAAGAAGCCACCCAATGACGGCCCGCAGAATCGTGTTCGCCCTTTTTCGCGGCGTAGGCGTCCTTGCGGCGCTGCTCGTTATTGCGGCGACGCTCGGGTACCTCTTTGTGACGAGTCCCATTGGCACCCGCTGGGCGGCACACAGCCTCACAGCGCACGCGCGTTCACTCGCCGGTGTTGAGGCCGATATCGGCGGGCTGGACACCGACATCTTCACTTACGTCAATCTCCGGCGTGTTCGTGTCGCGTTGCCGGATTCCGGACCGTCCCTCGAGTTCGAGCGCCTCCAGTTGCGCATGGCACTCTGGCGGGTCGTGACAGGCAGGGTGAACGGGATTCGGCGCATTGCCGCGGACAGCCTTGTGGTAACGGTGCCGCTCAAACCGGACACGGCGAAGTTCGTCTGGTCCATCGTGCCCTACCTCCCGTACGTTCCCGAAGATGCGGACATCCGCGGGTTTCGGCTTCGCCTTCTCAGCCCAACCGATACGATGAGTTTCGCGCTGAAGGCCGTTCAGCTGCGCTCGATTCCCGACCAGCAGGATTCCTCGCTCTACGCGGACATTAACCTTCATGGAGAGGTTACGCTCAAACCACTCGGGACACTTCCTTTTGCGGGAAAAGCGAATCTGTTCTTCCGGGGCTCATCTCTCCGGATCGGCAATCTGGTTGTCAGCGGGCCCGGGTTCCTTGCGAAGGGACACGGGTATCTTGACGACCTTGTGAATGGCCCCTACAAGACCCACGGTTCGTTCCTTGTTGACCTTTCCCGGCTTCCGAGTGAGGCTTCGGGCATAGAGATGTCCGGCACGGTGAACGCGGAGGGCGACATCGGGTGGGATGGTCGCCCCAGAATCAGCATGAAACTCGAGTCTGCGACCATCGCGACTCCCTGGGCGGCGCTGGCGAACACCACTCTGTTCCTCAACACCTCCGAGACGGACAGTACGCTTTCGCTCAGAGGCGCAACTTCCATCGCCGAGGGCAACGTCGGGCTTTCCGCGACGATGATTGTTCCGCCAGCCAGCGGCCCGCTCACGGTTGATTTCGCCGCAGTTGACGTTGATCTCGACTCGGTGGCCCGCATCCCTGCGGTGAAGGAAGCTCTCGCCGGGACCGACCTTCGGGGAGAAGTCAGTCTCCGCTGGCAGTATTCCGCACAAGCCTCGATCACCGGAGGATTCAAGCTCAGCCAGCAGACAAGCCGCGTGGAACTATCCACAAAGGGTTTCCAGTACGGGACAATACCGATAGGGACAACCTCCCTCGTCTGGAACCAGACCGGCCCCAACGCGGAAGGAGTGTTCCATGGCGCAGGGACGTCGGTACACGTGACGGGCACTGCGAAAAACCTTGACGACGTCGCCCTGAGCGCCAATCTGCGGACACCGCATCTGGATTCCCTGCTTCAGATTTTTGGCGTTGACAGTCTGGACGGTGACCTTGACGTCCAGACAACGATCACGGGTGCCCTCCGCGCGCCCACCGTCGGCATCGTTGCCACGCTTCGAAACCCCGCAAACCCGTGGATGCGGTTGCCCGACCTCCAGCTGAACGCGCGGATGACACGAGGGGACACTGTTTCGGCCACGTTGACAAGCGTAGACAGCGTTCTCAGGGCGGATGCCGTTATCGTGAACAAGTTCACGCGCTTCGCGTCCCTGAAAGCCACGATTGGTCCGCTTCCCTTCGAGCAATTACCCGGTGGGTTCGCGAAGGAACAGGATATCACGGGCTCGGTGAGCGCGGATGTCGTCGGGGCCGGTCTGCTGACGAACCCTTACCTTCGGGGCTCGGTGCGCACCACTCCCGTCGCGTGGCACGGCCAGCAGATCGGAACGATACGGGGGGATTTGAACTGGTTCGGCAACTCGCTCACTCTTGACGTGCGGAACGGCAACGACACGTTTTCCGCACAGGGAAGGGTGGCGGCGGACTCCGGTGCAACGTCGCAGATAGACGTCCAGTGGGAGAATTTCGATCTTGGAGGGATCCTTTCGGCGCTGACCGACCAACCCGCAGGCA
This sequence comes from Candidatus Latescibacterota bacterium, assembly GCA_022706085.1. GTDB lineage: Bacteria > Latescibacterota > MWCZ01 > MWCZ01 > MWCZ01 > MWCZ01. The sequence goes on from JAKJDF010000007.1 coordinate 155,053, forward strand.
AAATCTCGGGCATGACCGACGGTACGATTTCGGCGCGGTGGACGCGTCTTGTCATCAACAGTCTGGTCGTTCAGGCCCGGCTGGATCGAGCCAGTCTCAGGCTGGGTCAGGCAACGTACGAGCTTGCGGATCCCCCGTCACGTTTTTCGATGGAAAAGGGCGTTCTGGACCTTGCACCGACTCTGTTTCGAGGCTCTAACGACCAGCGTCTCCATTTGCAGGGGAGCATCTCGCGAAGTGGTGAGATGAGTTTCCGCGCCGCGCTCGACAGCTTCGATGTCGGCAACGCGATCAACACCCTGACCGACGGCAAACTCGCAATCAGCGGGAAAGTGGTACTCAGGGCGCATGTTGGCGGAACTCTCGAGGAACCTGTTGCGAACGGGAGGGTCACCTTCCGAGGCATCAGATGGAAGACCCTGGAGATTGACTCGGCGGGCGCACTTGCCACGTACAGCTCCAACCAGTTGAACGTACCGGAGTTCTCCTTCCGCTTCCCGTTCGGCGAAGCCAGGGGTTCATTCCGTGCGACGGCGAGTGCGCTCGGGCTGGCAGACACTGCCACAGGCGCGCCGGACTTTGCGCTCAGTGTCGTGATGAAGGATGCCGGCGCGGTAGTTCCGAACTGGGAGGGACTTCGGAGCGGAACCGTAAGTATTTCAGGTGAACTGGCCCTTCGAGGGCGGCAGCTGGCCGATATCTCGTCGTACAGCGGTTCGTTCCGGCTGGATTCTCTGGCGGCCGTGGCGCCGTTCAACCGTGTCGTGCGTACCACACGGCCGGCTACCGTGGCAATCGGGGAGAGCCGGTACCTTGCATCGCCGCTGGACCTGGCGATGTCCTACCGGGGCGCGGAGACGGGGGAAATATCCATCAGCCAACCGGCGGGGTCGGCCCGTCCCCCGCTGGACGTCAGTATCAACCGGGTATCGCTGGAGGACCTCCGCCATACAATCCTTCCCCTTCTCAACGCACTCGATGCGCAGTCATCTGTACCGGAAGACCTTTCCGGCGAGTTTTCGGGGCACGCCCGGTGGGACATGAACCTGAGTTCTCCTCGCGTGGACATGGATTTCATGATACGCGAGCCGACGGCGTACTTGTTGAGAGGCGATTCGCTCGATTGCGTTGCTGCGGTAAGAGACTCCGGGGTGTGGGTTGAATCGGCGAATTTTTACTCCGCCGGCGATACACTCAACGTGACCGGATTTGTGGACCTTTCGGCGGACACGCTCCTCTTCCACGCGTACACCGCCAACCTCGAACTTGTTCCCGTGCTTACCGACCTGTTGCCACCGCTGCGGACGTACCAGCCACCGCCGCCGCTTCCGACAACTTCCCCGTTCCCCGGATTCCCTCAGCAGATTCGTGCATTGCCCGCGGAAGCGCGGGGTGCGACGGTGAACGCTCCCCTGACAACGTTTGACCGGCTGGTTCGGGCGCGGAGAGGAGCGACGAAGCACCCGTATGCGGCAACGTTGCCGATGGCTGCCGAGTTCGAGCTTCGAGGGACCCTTGAATTCCCCCTCCTGTTTGGCAATGCACAGCTTTTTGGGGCGTATCTGGAGATTGAGGCGCTCCAGGAACCGATATGGCTGCCCGATACGTTTAGCATACGCGTTACCGGAAAACGGGCGGTAGTTCCGCCTGCACGGGTGTTTGTCGGCGCACAGCAGCGGGAGACACAACCCCCTCCGGCCATTTCCCTTGAACGGGCGGAGTATTCGCTCAGCCGCGGCGAATTCATCATCGAGGCGAAAGTTGAAAGGGCAACATTCAGCCTCGTCAGCACGGAACCGGTGTTTCTACCTCCTCGCTGGCGCCTGTTCAAGGGGGTACTGGAGCCCCTTTTGCGCGCATATTACACCGAACCCATAGGCGTGTTCACCGCCAGCGCGACTGGAAGCTGGCGAGGCACAAAAGAGCACTCCAATCTGAACGCCGATGTGGTGCTGTACAGCTCAACGCTCCAGTACCCGATCGCGGATCCTCAGGCGATTTTCAAGCCGCGTGCGCCCACAAGCCTGGGCCCGTTGCTGGATAACACCGAACTCAATATCTCGCTCTCCATGGAGGATTCGCTCGTCATCAACAACAATCTGAGCAAGCACGCGACTTTGTGGGCGCAAATGAACCTGACGGGCAGGCATTACAGCCCGAACCTGCAGGGCAACGTTCAGATTTCCCCCGGGTCGGTGTTCCGTTATCTCGGCCGCGACTTTGTCATTCAGGAGGCGACCGTCAATTTCCCGGATCCGACGCGTTTCGCACCTGAAATCGAGGTGACCGCGCAGGCGAAGGTGGTAAACACCAAGGACAACAACGCGCCGTCGTATGACGTGACGCTTCACGCTTCAGGCGTTGTGCCGAACCTCGTGAAAACGGAAATGACTGCGGAAGAGCGCCCGAGCGGAGAAGTAATCGTAAACCAGCTCGAGATCATGCAGATTCTCATTTACGGTCAGCGCAGCCCCGATTACCTCGCCATCGACGCCCAGGGACGACTTAACACAATGCTGAAGGAGCGCGGGTACGCCACCTTGTCGTCCGCACTGGGAAGTGTGCTGCCGATAGATCAGGTTACCGTGAGGGAATCCGCTGATAATGGCGCGCAACAGGGTGCCGGCGGAATGAACGATGTCGAAGTGGAAGTCGGGCAAAATGTTCGCCTGTGGGGCCAGAAACTAACGTTCTCGGCGGTATCACCGGTGGGGCAGTTATCGAGCGTGAGCGGACTTGAACGCGCGGAAGTGCGTTGGACCATACTCGAGCGTCCTCCCCGATGGCCCAACCTCGAGTCGCTTTCGCTCACCATCGGCCAGAACAGACTGCAACAGGCACAGGCGAGCACGGACCTGTACCTGCAGAACGAACTTACCTCCGGTCTTCAGCTCCGCGTGCGCTTCCGGTAACGGGCTGCGTGACGCGGGCTGCGTGACACATGGGGAAGGAACGAAGTGCGGAAACGGGAAACGAAGCGGATGGCACGGTGTACCGCTTTGGTGGTGCTGGCGATCCTTTCGATGCCTCACGCAGTTGGTGCCGCACGGTCCACCTTCGTGCAGGAAATCATCATCACCTCCACTACCGTCCCGGCTCCCGTAGGAGACGAGAAATGGCGACAGGTTCCTGAACGGCGCAAGTTGAACGGCATTCTTCAGCATCCCACTCCGTCATTTCGGAACCTCTGGCTGCCTGTCCGCTTCGACGACGTGCTGTTTGCGGCGGATACGATGAGTGTCCTCACGTACTACCGCAATCTCGGGTATCTGGGGGCGTACGTCGCCACAGCGGCGCAGGAACCGGTGGGAGGGAGGCTGGAGGGGCTTCAGTACGTCAGTTTGTTGATCGTGATCGGAGGTATCACTCCAGAGGAGCGTTACACCCTCCGCGCAATCGAGTTTTCAGGAGTAACCAGTCTCGATACGGCCGCGCTGGCAAAAGAGTTCCGCAAACGGCACAATGCCGGCAGGTTCTTCTCCCCGTCCGGTGCTGCTGAGAACTACGTTGCTCTCAGGACCGCATACGCCGATGCGGGGTACCTGGATTCGAACGCGGTTACTATCCGGCAGTTGCCGATCGTGGACACGCTTGCACGGAGCGTGCGCGAACGGTATGAAGTTGAAGAGCGCACACCGACGACCGTTACCGGTTATGCCATCGTCAACGGAAACGCTCCCCTCCCGTTGATCACAGACAGCGCGGTGGTGGTTCAGGCGCTCAAAGATGCGAAGCTCGTCCCCGGGTCCGTCTTCGGCCGGCAACGGATGCTCGACGCGGAAGGCAACCTGTTTGATCTTGGCGTATTCCGACGCGCCCGCGTTGCGCCCGACACCGTGTTCACCCGCGGATCGCCATTCCAGCGGCGTGCGATGATAGACGTCGCCGAGCGCGACGCCGGAGACGTCCGGGTGCAACTGGGATACTCGAACATCCAGCAGTGGCGGATCAGCGAGACGGCAACGTACAGCAACTTCCTTGGGGAGGCGCGCCTGATCGGCCAGGAAGGGCAACTGGCGCGGGACGTTCAGGCGTTGTCTATTATGTACGGGCAACCGCGCATCGGGGTACCTTCGTTCGTGCCACTGGTGGGCGAAACAAGCATGCGTTTGCGGCTTGATCAAGCGTTGTCGGGCAGCTGGGAGGTGCTTGCCGCAGGGGACACGTCACGGACATTCGCGTGGAAGACCTCTCTCAGCCGTCGTTTTGGCCGGATGGCGCGAATCGGGATTTCGTTCGACCTCTCGCGAAGCGACACGACGTCCCGGTTTCTTTTGAGCAGGCCTCGCAGTGGCGCCGTGTTGCAGAGCGCGGTGAGTGTGAACGCCCTCTACGATACACGCGACGAGTTTCTGAACCCTTCGCGCGGGTTTGCTCTCAACGCCCAGGTGAGAGTCGTGAACCCGAGCCACCGCGTTACGCGAATGAGTATGCGTCCCGAGGCGCTCGCCGTATACTATCGCCCGGTGTCGCCGTTCGTAATCGGCGCGGTGTCTCTGGGTGGGGGCTTCTACTATGTGGGAAAAGACGACAGCCTCAACCAGGCCGAGCAATTCTGGCGGAGCAGGCAAATGCCCACTGTACGAGGGTTCGTTCGCGACGACATCACAGTCATCCGTGGTGATTCCGTCGGCAGCCCCGCGGTTGCGTATCTGCTCCTCAAAACTGAGGCGCGCATCGCGCTCTGGAAGCGTTTGAGTTCGGCCGTGTTTGTGGATGCGGGGCAGGCCTGGGTATGGATTCCCCGCGCCGTGCGGAATCCGACCGCCGAAGAACGTGCGTCTCGCGGGTGGAGCGCCATGGAAGCCGGACGCTTTGCGGTCAGCGCCGGGTTCGGACCAAGGCTGAACTGGGGACTCATGTTCCGGCTTGATCTGGTCCGGCAGATCACGCCGTCCACTCACTGGACGTACGAATTCGGCATCACGCAGGCATTCTGATTTCGCCTGATCTCCACACAAAAGGGGAGCCGTTCGGCTCCCCCCGGGCGAACCTCACATCCCGATAGCCGTCACGCATCCGGAGAGGGGAACCCGTAGAGTGCCGCCGCATTGTCATGCATAATGCGCTTCGCGATCACGAGTGCCTGCTCCTCGGAAAACACGCCCTCTTCCACGCGTTTCGTAAGAACTTTCGAAATACCGGCTCGAGCCAGCTTCGCGTGGGCATACGCACCTTCCGCGAAGTTGTAGTCGCCCCCGAACCCCAGGATTTTGTTCGAAGGGACGGTATCCAGCAAGTCGTGCAGAAGCCGCTGCGCCATGCCGGGTGCAAGAATGTGTGCCCACGCCATGTCGGGGAACACGTTGGGAAACATCTTCGCGAACGCAAGCACCTGGTCGGTATACGGCCACCCGCAGTGCAGAAACACGAAACGGGCGGTCGGGTAGGACATGACCAGATTGATCAGCGGTTCCGGTTTCCCGTTGGCGAACACATTGTCGTTGCTGTTCTGATATCCTGTATGAATCTTGACCGGAAGCTTCCGTTCGACCGCGCGCTGGACGATCTGGTGCACCATGTAATCCTGCAGCGGCTTCGTTTCGTCCACGCCGAGCGGAGATGGCGGAAGGGCTACGAGTACCCGTTGAAGAGCCGCTTCCGCGGCAGCAGTGGCCGTGTGCGCAAAATCAAGATTCCGGCGGTAGGCAAGGAAAATCTTGACAGCGACCATCCCTTCGTTCTGGCGTTTGTCAAACGCTGCATCCAGTGCCGTTTCGAGATCGCGGAGCGAGTGAATGCGTGTGTCGGTCTGCGCTTCGAGTTTGCGGATGTCGGCGCGACTGGTCGGGCCGACGAAGTTGTCGAATACCGGCGCGGGAAAGAGATAATCAAGATCACACAGGGAGTTCTGCCCTGCCCAGACAATGCGAATTGAGCGAGCGATGTTCGCACGGTCCCTGAGCACAGTTTTGTAGAAACCGGGCCGTGCGAAGTTGGCCGCGCGGTCCGCGAGGAGGTCGTATGTTCGCTCGTTGATCTCGGCCACATCCCACAGGTCGTTCGCCATGATTCTGAATGCCCGTCCGTACCCGGTATCCTGCACATATGGCCAGTATTTCAGAAACCGCCTGCGCTTCTCGTCGGTAGACAGCGTGCCTCCAGCAAATTCGCCCGCTTCGTCCGGCGAACCCGCCGATTTGATGTCGCATTCCACATAATGGAGGAAGTAGAAAAGGTCTACCTCCTTCTTGGCGTTCAGTCGCGTTGCTTCGTCGTAGAAATGCTCGTGCGTATCGAACAGGGGGATTGTGTCGACCGCGGCGGCGATTCGTTGGTAAAGTTCGGACATTGGTTCCTGCTCCTGTGGGCGGACCTTGAGTCGGATCGGTTACGAAACGGAATGTACCAGACGGGGAGACGAGTTCCCAAGCAGTGCCGGATGGAGGCACCTCTCCCCCAGACGCCCGAGCGCGCCATATTCGGTTGGCGGGGGAAGTCAGCGCTCACGTAGTTGCCTTCATCCAAACCGGGAGGTGCCAAATGGCATTGAAGACGGGAAGGGCCGAAGGATCGGCAACAGTCACGATCGATCGCGCCCTGTGTGACGCGTGCGGGTGCTGTGTCCGCGTGTGCTCCGCCGACGTTCTCCGCATGGAGAACGGCGCAGTATCAGCCGACACCACGCGTCTTTTCGGGTGCGTGGGGTGCAGCCACTGCATGCTCGTCTGTCCGACCGACGCGATCGCCGTTCATGGCCGGGATACGTCGCCGGCGGACGTGTGTGAGCTTCCACCGCCGCACATGCGCACGGATTTCGATTCGCTGATGGCCCTTCTCTTCTCGCGGAGGAGCGTTCGGAGATTTCGTTCGTCGGAAGTGGGAGATGAGGCGATCCATAAGATAATTGACGCCGTCTCAACCGCCCCGATGGGACTGCCGCCGTCGGACGTGGAGATCCTCGTGCTCAGGGGAAGGCCGCAGGTTCAGGAGTTCGCGGGCGACATTGTGGACGCGATCAGGCGCTCGCAATGGTTCGTATCGCCGCTGATGACCACGCTCATGCGTCCGTTCATCGGCAAGGAAACCGCCGAGATGTTCCGCACTTTTTTGCGACCGCTTGCGCACGTGCTCCCCGAGAAACGCGCCCGGGGTGAGGATTGGCTTCTGTACGACGCGCCTCTCGCCATGTACTTCCACACCTCGCCGTATTCAGACCCCGCGGACCCCGTCATCGCCGCAACGTACGCCATGCTGGCGGCCGAATCGCTCGGGCTCGGAAGCTGCATGATCGGTACCGTGGCGCCGATCCTGAAATCCTACAGAAAAGTGGCGGAGAAATACGGAATCCCGGCGAAAAACCAGCAGGGCATCCTCGTCATCTTCGGGCATCCTGCCATACCGTTCACGCGTGCGGTCAAGCGCCGTCTCGGGAGAGTGCATGTATGGGCGGAAGACCGGAGCGGCCGCGCGTGAGGGCGGCTCCCCTTATCCGCGCTTCGGAAGCTCCTCGCGCCGCTCGGAATGACTCTTCCGTTCAGGGGAAACAGGAGCGACCCGCGCTTCCCGTCGCAGAGGCTTTTTCGGGCGCGTCAGCCGTTCCGCGGAATCCACACCGGTGCGTATTCACCCGTCTCCCCGGAGATGACCGATTGGCGAAACTCGTCGGGTATTCTCACCAGGTACGCCTGCGTGCTGCCGGATCGATCTGAGCGGAACGTCGCCCATTTCCCGTCCTGGCTGAGGCCGGGATGAGGGTGTTTGAGGCCATCGGCCAGCGATGAGCCGCTGTCGCACAGATACCTGAAGTTACCAGTGGGAACATGGACAAGCTGGATTCCATAGTTCGGCCAGTTGGTGTCGGCTGCGATCCACTGCGCGTCAAATGAAGCGCCTGAGTGCCAGAAATAGGGCCCCTGACACACCTTGTGCGGCTCTTTCCCCGCGCCGCAGATCGTGATACTGCGGTCACCCCACTTTCCGCACCCCTGCACCTGCGTGGTGCGACCGTGAATAGTCGCATGGGAGTAGTAATCCACGCACACGAGCTCCTCATCTCCCCCGTCCACGTCCACCGACCAGAGGGAGCGGTCACCGGGTTCCAGTTCCAGTTTTCTGTAGTCCATGTAGGTGTACCGCCGCCCATGCTCCGCGCGCCGCTGTCGTACCACGATCACACGTGGTTTTTCGGCGGCGCACGCCCACACCATGCCGTCGAAATCATCGAGCCGGACCACTTGACCCGTTCTCAGGTCGACGCGCAGTGGGGTGATGTCCGGTTGTCGCAGCATCACAAACAGGTGACCTGAGGCCGGAGACAAGCGCATCTGCACGAATACCCAGCCGTCTGGGAGCAGCTTCTCCAGGCTGCACACCTCATCATCCCGCCCCGATGCAGGGTCAATCGCGTGGAGCACCGGGCTGTCCGGATGGAGGACGAAAAGAGTCCGACCGTCTGGAGTCAGGCGCGGGTGAATCCCTCCCGCGGAAAGGTGGGCGAGTTCCGTTCCGTCGGTACGGATCCGGTAAAACCCGGATGGCTTGCCGGATCCCGGAGGAAACTGGCACCGGATGATGACCCATTCGTTGTCAGGTGAGAACGCGGGCCAGTCGTAACTGAGCGGAAGGCTTTCGACGGCGTCGGGAGTAAGGAGGGAGCATTCTATACCCGAGTGCTCATCGGTGAACCGTTTCACGGTGTTGGCAAACACCTTTGTTCTCACCGCTGCTTCGTCCCGCACCGGTTGTTGTCACCAACCCTGACCGCCAAATGCAGCCATCGTATAGATGTCGTGACCTTCACCCATGAAGAAGATCGCGTCCACAATGAACGAGAGAATCGCGCCGGCCACCTGCCCGCAGATCAGGCCTATGAAAAATGGCTTCCACCGGTTGTAAAGCGCCATCCCGCCGATTTTGTTGATGATGAGTTTGATGAGCCACGTGATAAGGAAACTGAGCGTGGTGACGGAATGGTAAAACGTCATCGCCGTGAAAAACCCCACCGGATGCAAACCTGACCAGTTGAACCGGTAGCGGGCGAACAGGAGCGACGCGACGAAAGAAGCTCCGCCGGCAAAGTGGAGCAGAAGCGAGGGCTCCCTCGGCCACGGGTCTTTGATGCGCGCCACCATGTGATCGTACGCCTCCCACATCTGATGGAACGCGTGGTGTGCTCCGAAATTGAACGCGCCTCCATCGTAGGCAAGTCGTATCGTGGTCGTGCTCATGAGGATCATGGCGATGATCGAGCCGGCAAAGATGGCGACGAAGAGCGCGCGCCGGCGACCGCGCACGACATCACCAAGCCGCGCGGAATGCATCACCATGGGCATCGGATACCCCTCGATCATGCGGAACGCGGCGAGCGAAAGGGATAGACCGACAAACGACTGTGGAGAGAGATTCGCGTCACCAATCGTGCGCATCGTGAAGGCCTGGGCGGTAATCGGAGCACCCACGATAGGCATCCCCGATTCGGCCACCACACGGGTGATACCGATGATGAGCACCATCAGGATTGCGAGGAATATCATTGCGACGTACCACGCCATCCCGAGGTACATCAACCACGCCAGCATGAACAGCAACCCGCCCGCCAGTGACAGAACAGCCGTCCGGTACGACAGCAGCTCGTTCGAGTCGTCAGCGCCCGCGCCGGAATTCCATACTCGTCGCCACACCGCGCGGAAATGGTGACGCCCCATCCACAGGCCCCACAGTGTCCACAGGACAAGGCCTCCGAAGCACTCCCAGCCGATCAGGGCGTTGGCAGTCGTCCAGGGGTCATTCCGCGTTGCCGCGACTACGCCGACGCGCCGGTAGGCGGCATCCTGCACCATCACGAGATAGCGGAAAAACCAGATGCTGAAGAGAATGTTGGTGTCCACGAAATACGCGAAACCGATCGTGAAATAGTCAGGCTTGACGTGGAAGCTGTCGAAATACTGAATCGCGATCCCTGTTTCGACTTGAGAAAACCGGATTCTTGGCCATAGTGGAGTGAAGTAGCTGATGATGTTCCAGACGATGAAGGCAAAGGGGATGAGGGCACCGTACCAGAAAAGCCGGTTGCGCATGATCTCCGGCAACCCGCCCTTTTCTCCCGAACCTTTTACGAGTGCAAGCGTCACTTCCGCGTGGGGGAAGGTTACCTTCTCGTGGTCAAACCATTGTTTCCTCAAGATCGCGGTCAGTGCGCAACATACGAGGAGAAACGCCGCGAAAAACGACCACCACCAGAACAGCGGAACGAGCCACACATTCCAGGGTATTTTCTGCCCCGGGGGCAATCCGGTGTAGAAGTACGCCATCTCGTTGTGGGCGTTGCTGGGGATCGCCGCCGGCGGGAGGTAGGGCAGGATAAACTCGGCGTAGCGGTTTTCCGGGGCGGCGAAGTAATCCGGTGACGATATCATGCTCAGGAAAAGACCCATCATGCCGATGTGATAGACCATTATTCCTGCGAACGCCATGATGAACATGAATACCAGTTCCGGCAACGATACCCGCCACGCGGGTTTGAATCTGCCCAGAAACCAGTTGACCGGTAACAGCACCACGACGAGGGAGGCCAGCGCCCCGACGGGGATTTGTCCCTGGAAGAACTCCATGGAGTGGACACGGTACTCAGAATAGGGAGTAATGAAGGCGAGGAGCGCGATGAGTGCAGTGCCACCCACGACGGAACGCACCGTGATCGGACGTTTCGAATCAGCCGTCTCAGGGGCACGCGTTCCGCTGAGTTCCTCCACCATACACGGCTCCCTCCGGCAGGGGGTTGCCTCAGCAGGTTATCCTCGCAGGGAAGGGCTCGCGACGATAACCTGCGGACACACTCCGCCGCGGCTTACGCCGCAAGCGGGACAAGCCTCAATGCGTTCCCCGACAACATGGCGTTGAAAGGCTCATCCGGCAGGTTCAGCGAACGCAGGAAATCCATGAGCGCGCTATCGAAGTAGTCGCGCGCAAAAAGAAGGCGCGTGTGGTAATCAAGAAGGAACTGCCGACCCCATTCGGGATCTCTGCTGATTGCCGTAAGAGCGCTGCCTGCAGAGAGATCTGCGTACAGATTGGGGTATTTGTCGAACAGGGGGCGCAACCTGCCGCCTGGTTTGACAGGGCCTTTTGGATACCCATTGGGGTCCGAATCGGCATCGCCCGAGACCTCTCGCCAGAAGCCCGGGGCATGGCCCAGGAAGACAGTGTCGGGGCATTGCCTGAGTGCCCGCTCGAGGTTGGAAATGTCCCCCGCATACCACCACTGGACAGGCTTCGTAGGGTCATCGGGTGGCAGACAGGGGACGTCAATGTGGAGGGTTACCGGGAGACCGAGTTCGCCGCATACGCGGTAGAACCGTATGCAGTCGGGGTCGTCGAACAGCGTGCGGAATTTGTGCTCACCGGAGACCCGTACGCCATGTTTCACGGCAGCTTTGAGCTTTTCGATCGCCATCGGTGATTTGGGGTCCGGCGCGTACCCCGCGACGAAGCGCTTCGGGTATCGTTCGACCGTATCCCAGACTGCTTCGATGGGCATCCCGATGTAAGGTGCCATCCACGTGCGGTCATAACTGTGGTCGTACATACCTTCCGCGACTTCCCACGTGAGCAACCAGGCCACATCGATCCCGTGCTCATCCATGTTCGCCACGAGCTTGTCCGGGTCGTACCCGTACCACCAAGGGTGCGCGTGTGCGTCAACGATCATGCCGGTACCTGCCGGTGAAAGGATTGTCTTCTGCCTCGCTGCAGCGTCTACGATAATCCGAAGAGAAGGCCGTCAGTGGCAAGGCTGCACGAGGGTACCAGGCTTCAGGCCGAATTTCTGGCAGAGGCACGCACGAGATCCAGTCCATCGAACGACAAGTCTTTTCGATTCAATGTATTATGGCCACTTCCGGTAAGCGAATCAGCAATACCAGCGCCACCAAAAACGCACGCGAGAAACAACGAGGTGCGTTGCCGGCCCGGCCGCATGGCAGATATCTTTTGTGACGCAGCACCTCCCCTGGGGACATCCACATCTGAAATGTTGGTGTCCTGCTTCGTTTCGTTGGGCCGATTGCGGGCGCGAATCAAAACCCGATGGATTGGTCTCACGCCAGCGCATCCCGGAGCTTGCTCGAGAAATGATCGGACAGCACGTGTGGTTGTGGCTCGTTCCAATGGGCTTTGTTCTGGGAGCGCTTGGGACGCTGATCGGCGCGGGTGGAGGTTTCGTTCTCGTTCCCGTCCTGCTTTTGATGTACCCCCGGAACAGCCCCGAAACTATTACAAGCATCTCCCTGGCGGTCGTGTTTTTCAACGCATTGTCGGGTTCGGTGGCCTACGGGAAGATGGGGCGGATCGATTTCAGGTCCGGAGTCCTGTTTGCAGCAGCCACCATACCGGGAGCGATACTCGGGGCCTTCACGACCGACCTCATACCCCGACGGACTTTTGACGGCGTGTTCGGTGTACTGATGGTTGCGGCCGCCGCCTACCTCATTCTTCAACGGGACAAAGACCCCGGCCCCGCGAGAAGCGGAGACGCGCACAGAACGGTCAGACGCATTGTTGAAAAGGATGGTACCGTCCACACGTACTCGTTCAGTCTTCGCGCCGGAATGGCGTGGAGCACTCTGGTGGGGTATATCTCGAGCCTCCTCGGTATTGGCGGGGGGATCGTCCACGTGCCGGTTCTCGCGCGCCTCCTTAATTTCCCCGTACACATCGCTACGGCAACGTCGCATTTCGTCCTTGCGATCATGGCGCTGACGGGCACTGTCGTTCACATCGCAACCGGTTCGTTTTCACACGGCGGCTTCTGGCGCACACTCTACCTCGGTATCGGTGTTCTCTTAGGCGCGCAACTGGGGGCGTTGCTCTCAAACCGCGTGAAGGGCGTGTGGATCATACGCAGTCTGGCTATCGCGCTCGGACTGGTAGGCGTGCGCATCCTCCTGATGGCCTTTAATTTGTGACGCACTCCCGGCCACTCTGACGCACGGGTCTTGCTCCAGAACCTGCCCGCAACCGAGCCGCCGGTTACGCGCCCGTTGCCTGCCGCCGCGACATCCACCCGAGACGAATCACCATGAGGCAGAGGAACACCGGAAAAACAATCTCCTTGAGCCAGGATGATGGCATTGAATGAGCGAGCGCCACTCCCGCCAGCACGCCCGCGCACCCCGGCAACGAAAGCGTCACCACGGAACGCCACAGTACGTTGCCACGGTGCGCGTGCACGTATGCGCCGGTGAGAGACGTCGGGATGATCATGGCCAGCGACACCACCTGAATCGTGCGGAAATCTATGTCGCCGATCAGCAATGCCATACCCGGAACAACCACCACTCCGCCCCCGATCCCCACCAGAACGGAAAGAAGACCGGCAAGCGCTCCCACCACCAGAGCCCACGCAACCCAGTGAACTGGATCCTCAAGCAGGATGATCCCCCGCGCCGGACCGAGACCTGCCAGATTCGCCATTTTTGCGGCAGTCAACAGCAGGACCACCATGAACACATGGCGCAACGCCCGGTCGGAGATGCGATCGTGGACCTTCCCCCCGAGCCATACGCCTCCCTGCGCACCCAGCGCGAGTATTGCCACAAGAAGCCAGGGCAGTGTGGTACCGCGCTGCAGCTCCCGCGCAACACCAATGAAGGAAATGAACAGGACCGTTACGATGGAGATGGCGACCGCTCGACGTATCGGAACGCCCAGGAAACCTGTCAACAGGGGCACAATGAGAACGCCTCCACCGATTCCGAGAAGGGCGCTCGCCAGACCGACCAACACGCCGATGCCGAGATATGCTGCCAGATACCGGCCTTCAGGCCACGCGTCAGACTCCACCCACGGTTTGTCCTGCGTCATCCAGCCTCCACAAATCGATTCGGGTTCTGGTCGCGTACGGAATCCGGCATCCGATGATTCACAGGGTCAGCGTTCTGTCCTTGCGTCGCCAGCCGCTTTTGCCTCCGCCAGTATCCGCACGCCGCCGCGTACAACAACAACCGCTATTGCCAGACCAATCACCAGATCGGGGTACCGGGAACCGGTGATTCCAACGAGAATTCCCGCTGCGATCACCCCCACATTCGCGATGACATCGTTCTTCGAAAAGATCCACGATGCTTTCATGTGGACCTCGCCCAGACGGTGACGATAGATGAGCATCATGCAGGCAACGTTTGCCACCAGGGCCACGAGGCCAATCGCTACCATCGTGTCGCTGACCGGATCGCTTCCGGACACGTACCGTCGTACGACCTCGACGGATGCACCGGCTCCCAGGAGAATCTGCGAAAAGCCACTCAGTGAGGCGGCCCTTGCCTTCAGTGCAGCACTTCTGCCAACGGCGTAGAGGCTGATCGCGTACACCGAAGCGTCCGCAAACATGTCCAGTGAATCCGCTATGAGGCCCGTGGATTGCGCCACAACGCCGAAGCCGAATTCGAGCAGGAACATCAACGCGTTCATCGCAAGAACGGCGATAAGGGTCCGGTTTTCTCCCCGATTCCTGGCCTCGATCTCACATCCGCAGTTCGCCACAGTCGTACTTTCCAGAGCGTCGTTTTGACGGGATTGCCTTCCACCTAATCTGGTACAAAACACCCGCCAGTTCCCACCCTCCCGGAACGGCAGCCGGAAATCGTGCAAATCGCTCATTTCCTGGAACCGGTCACACAGATTCACCGGTATAGGTAAGTTGGGACGATGGACGACACCCCGCGTGCGAACTCAGAAGACCGATGCTCCACCACGAATGGATAAAGAATGCCACGACGTCTGGTTCGGATTGCCGCGATCGTTGCGTCACTCGCCGCCGTGCTTGTCACGCGGACCGCTCTGGCGGCGACCGTAAGCGGGTACGTTCGAGACAGGGCCTCGGGCGAAAGCCTCCCGTACGTTCAGGTTTTCTTTGAGGATCTGCGCACAGGCGCCATCACGAACCTTGCGGGATACTATGCCATTCCGAACGTGCCCCCGGGCAACCACGTGCTGCGCGTTGCGTTCCTCGGGTACCAGGATTACACAAAGGAGATCACCGTCAACGGCGGCGTACTGGTGCACAACATTGAGCTTGCCGAGGAGGCAATAGAGGTTGCCGCGGTTCAGGTCGAGGCTGAACGGGTGACCGCACCCTCCCTCACCATCGCACCGAGCCGGACGACGCTCCGCATGCCGGATTTCCGCACCGCGCCCGCGCTCGCGGAACCGGATCCAATCCGCGTGGTGCAGACGTTGCCTGGTGTTCTGTCGCTTTCCGATTTCTCCGTGGGCCTTTACGTGCGCGGCAGCACACCGGACCAGAATCTGCTTCTCCTTGATGGCGTCTCACTTTACAACGTTTCTCACCTGTTCGGCCTCTTCTCTGCGTTCCCGGCAGATGCCGTGAAATCCAGCGAGCTGCTGAAAGGGGGGTTCCCGGCCCAGTACGGTGGCCGTCTGTCGTCAGTGCTGACGATCAACACGGATGAAGGCAACAAGCGGACGATGATAGGGAAAGGCGGCGTAAGCCTCATCAGCTCACGCCTCACCATGGAGGGCCCTGTCGGAAAGGGTTCGTGGCTCGTTTCGGGACGAAGAACGTATCTGGAGCCTATCCTGAAGCTGGCCTCGCGCTGGAATGACACGTTCGGCAACCTCGGCTACAACTTCTACGACGTGCAGGGAAAAACACACCAGGTGTTCTCACACGAGCACCAGCTCTCCATCGCCGGCTACGCCGGGGACGACAATTTGCGCTTCTCCGATCAGACGTTTGATTCCCAGTTGCTCTGGGGAAACCGTTCCCTTTCCGCAACGTGGTCGTACGTTCCGGTGGACAGGCTTTTTTTTCGAACCACAGGCGCCATCGCCCGGTACCGAAGCCGATTGCAGCTCGGAATTGAAGACTTCGGGGTTGTCGAACGAAACCGGTTGTTCGACTGGACGGTGAAAAGCGACGCGACCGTCTTCCTGACCGAGCACAACACCGTCGAGACGGGTTTCGAATTTATTTGCCACACAATGAATTACACCGCGGACTTTGACAAACAGACGTACAACTCCTTTTCCATAAGGACCCACCACGCGAGCGCCTACGCGCAGACGACCCTCCGTCCATGGGCGTTTCTGTCCGTTCAGCCGGGTGTGAGAGCGGACTACTTCGACAACGGCGGTTATGTGGATATCGATCCGCGCTTCTCCGCACGCTACCAGATTGGCGAGAACACGTATCTCAAAGGAGCAGTCGGCAGGTACAGCCAGTACCTCTTCCGTGTGGCGCGGGAGTTTCAGGGGATCAACTTCCTGTCCGATCTCTGGTTTACGGCGGATTCCACCGCCGAACCGAGCCATGCGTGGCAGTACGTGGCGGGGCTGGAAACGAAACTGACCCCGGAAATAGATCTGACGCTGGAGGGGTATTACAAAGACTTCGCCATGCTGGCGGAGTTCAACAGCGATGCGCAGACGCCCATGTCGGCAGGCCAGATGCTCCGGCGAGGGGATGGGGAAGCGTACGGGCTGGAATTCGGTCTCCAGAAACGCGCGGGAAGGCACAAAGGATGGCTTTCGTACACGCTGGGATGGACAACCCGCACCATAGACGGCATCAACGTGGATAACGACGGCAACCCGCAGCCCTACTACCCAAAATTCGACCAGCGGCATTCCGCGAACCTCGTGTACGGTTTCGACGTCACCCCGAGATGGACGCTCAACGCACGGTACGCGTTCGCGTCCGGGCAGGGATACACTCCGGTCATCGGGCGGTACTCAATCTCGGACCCCATTTTCGTAAGCGAACAGCTCTACCGGGATCGTCTGAACAGCAGACGCCTCCCCTATTATTCGCGGCTGGATGTGGGCCTGCGTGGCAAATTCCGTGGTTGGGGAGTGACATGGATGCCGTTCATGGAAGTGATCAATGTGACCAACCGGAAGAACATCTTCAACCGATACTGGGATGACGGGAACCCGGACACGACGCCCCCGGAACCGGGGAAGGAGAAAAACTTCCCTCAACTGCCGTTCCTGGTCACCCTCGGCGTGGATCTGGAGTTCTAACCATGACGAAAACGGCTCTCCATGGACTTTCGGCGGCATGTGCCGTGGCTTTTGCGGTTTCGGGGTGCGGGCTTGATCCGGTCAAGCCCGCACCGAGGGAACAGCTCATCATTCAGGCGTTCCTTTCCCCCGGTGCGCCGGTGGACAACATTCGCCTCACGCGGACAATGGACCCGGCGACCTATTACGAGGGAATCGCTCAGACGCCTGTCTCCGGCGCGGTAGTTGTTCTCCGTCACGGAGTATCGGTAGATACACTCTCGGAACTTGCTACCGGGATCTACGGGAACCCTTCCCTGATCGTTCAGGCGGGCCGGACGTACTCGATCGCGGTTACGTACGGGACCCACTCGCTCGCCGCGGAGACTACCGTTCCCTTGCCGATAACGGTTACCGCGCAGATAAACGGCGGGCCCTCGCGTTACGTGCCGTCTGCAGACACGCTGTTGTTTCCCAAGGAGTACGCGTATCCAGACAGCTTCCCTGACCGCGCGGCAATTTCGCCCAAACCCTTCAAAGTCCTCTGGACACCCTCCGTCGGAGTCGAGGGGTACCAGATTGCAATCACCGCACGGGATACCGGCGGCGCGGGGCTGTTGCGGCTGGGGGACTACAACGATTGGAAGGCGGGAGACTACCGGAACGCCCGCACAAGGCAGCGCGAGGTAACACTCACCTATCCCGCGTTCCCCGACTCGTTGAGCAGCGACTTGTTCTGGGTCGGGTTCAAGTATCAGGGCAGGTACGACATCATCGTGTTTGCCATGGACCGCAATTTTTACAACTACTTCATGTCCTCAGGGGGCGGAAACTCGGGTGCGGATTACGACACCGGCGTTACCAGTTACGTGAGAGGGGGCCTCGGGGTGTTCGGTTCTTACGCTGCGGACACGGTGCGGACCTTCGTAAAACCGGAGTGGCTGCCGTCGGCAGAACGGCCCTGAAGAACGCCACACGGGTGAAAAAAAACCTGAACATTGAGCTGCGTTGCCTATTCCCACGGCACAGCCGTTCCAAGGAAAGCGGCGACGTTGTCCAGAGATTCCACCACGTCCGCATCAAGCGGGATTCCTTCCGCTCGCTTCTTGAGCGTGGAACGCCATTCCAGCTCTCCCGGAAGGATTACTTCGTTCACCCCCTCCACGCGTTCCGCAGTTTTCAGTTGCTCCACAAACCGTTCAAGAGTCTCCTCATACTGCTCGTCCGGAACCAGCCGCCGCACATCGAGCGCAATCATCGTGTGAGTCGTTCCGTCGTTTTTCTCCGTGCTTTTGAACGGGCGCATATCCCACGGGATCGCTCCCCCTGCGACCACGCTGGTAAGTAGTTCCACCATAATGGCAAGGCCGCTCCCTTTCGGACCTCCCATTGCCCGCAGCACCGCATCCTTGCCGGGTTCCGGCGGCACGGCGTACCATTCGTCTGGCACAGGATCGCCGTTTCGTTTCATCGTGTGGATTCGTCCGAACGACGAGATGCTCAGCGCCATGTCGAGAACAACCGGAAACGGCCTGTGGGGGGCGCCGATGGCCATCGGGTTGTTGCCGATGCAGCGCGATTTCGTCCCGTAGACCGCCATGATGGGCCCGCAATTGGAAAAGCAAAACCCGATCATCCCTTCTTCGACCGCCATCATCACATAGCTGCCCGCGGCACCAAAGTGATTTGAGTTGCGCACGCTCACCCAGGAGATGCCGGCCTCCCGCGCGAGTGAAATCGCCGTCTCCATTGCCACGGCGCCCGCCACCATCCCTATCGCCCGGTCCGCATCAAGAACGGTAACGGACCCGAATTCCGCGACTTTCGTGATGCGCGGGTTCGGGTTGAACGCGCCCCCCAGCACGCGATGAATTTTGCCCGGAAGCATCCGCACGCCGTGCGACGGGATACCCCGAAGGTCCGCTGTGACGAGAATTCGGGCACACCGGCGCGCGTCAGCGGCCGGCACGCCCGCACGTTCGACCAGATGGGAAATGATGGCGAACAAGCGCTCTTCGGACACGATTCTGGACATCGCCATGAGGAATTCCCCTCACAAAACAAGCGGAGCGTTGAACGGAAGCTGTGTTCCAAGATACCCGGGCCCGTTTCCTGCGCGCAACGATGCCGCGTTCTCGGCGCCCATGCAGCGGGGTGGAGACTGGACGGCGCAGGCGTCTCCCCGCCTGTATCGCGGGAACCCTCAGCCCCCCCTGTCTGAGTGTCCGAAAGTCTGACGCAGGTCCGCCGATCCCGCTGCCGCCACGGTGTTACCCGCTTCTCTGACCTTCGCCCCCGAACGGGGTAGTCGTTATCATTCACAATGTCCCTTCGGAATCCACTGTCAGGAAGACTCGCGAGGATTATCATGGCAACAATCACGTGGTCGGTATTTGTCACTGCACCGCACATTACCCGCTACGGTCAGACTGCGGAAAGCCGCGCACGGTTGATCAAGGATGTTCTCAATATCGGCGCCAGAAAGGTGTTTCTGGAGGTCTGGCGTGGCACGGTCGAGACTGACCCGGGCATACTGCGAACACTGCGCGACGAGTGCAAAGCCGCTGAACTGGAGGTGGCCACCGGCATCATGCCGGTTCGTGGCCGCGATATCACACTGGAAGGCATCCCGCAGTGGGATAGCGACACCGCAATCGGCGGAAACAGCCGGTGGGGCGCCGACATCTGCTACAGCCGGCCGTGGAGCCGCGAGGCGCTTCGGAAGGCAATGCAGACCGGCGCTGAGCTGTTCGACGAATTCATCATCGACGACGCCCTCTGCACACAGTGCACGTGTCCGCGCTGCCGCGAAGCGAAGGGCGACCGCACATGGACCCAGTTCCGGCGCGATCTGTTGCTGGAGGTGTGCAGGGAAACCCTCGTCGGAACCTGTAGAAAGGTGAATCCGAACATCAAGATGATCCTCAAGTTCCCGCAGTGGTATGACCAGCTTGCCACTTTCGGGTATGATACGGCTCGCCAGCCGGCCGAATTCGATGCCACCTGGATCGGCACGGAAACGCGCGACCCGGACACGCCCGATTTTGGTTTCACTCCGCAGTACGAAGCCTGCTTCAACGTGCGCTGGCACAAAGCGGCCGAACCGAATCTCGAGGGCGCGTGGTTCGATTACATCGAGTGTGACACCGACCTTTACGTCGAACAGGCATACCAGTCGCTTCTTGGAGGCGTCCGAAATCTGACGCTCTTCTGTTACGGCGACCCGCTTTTCCGAGGGAAGGGACACCTGCTGGCAGCCCTGAAGGAAGAGCAGCCACGGCTGGAAAAGCTTGCCTCGCGACTGGACGGCCAGCAGCCGATAGGCATTACCGCCATTCGCCCGCACAACCCCGCACCGAAACACGATGGGTACATCTTCGACGGGCTCGGGATGCTGGGGATGCCGTTAGTGCCACGGGCTGATTTCCCGGAACTCCTGCCGCCCGCCGTACTCCTGACCGACCATGTCGCAGGAAGCCCGGAGCTCACCCCGTTCGTATCCGAGGTTGTCAATTCGGGAGGAACCGTCTTCCTGACAGCCTCGCTGCTCGCGGAACATGACGACGACGAGGAATTGAAAACGCTCGCCGGGTTCGGCGGCGATGGGTGGGCCCAAAGGAATCACTGGTTCAGCTCGCACTTCATGGTGGGCGACAGGGCCGTGGAAGCCTCCGCGCCAGTTGAGTTCCGGTTCGACCTCAGGCCGGGCACCGCAAACGTGCTGGCGTCGGTCAGCGGAGTTGCACATCATCGCGCGGAACGCATTCCCGTGGTTACCCGTCAGGCGCACGTTTCCGGTGGTGCCGTTGTGGTGCTGAACGTGTTCGGCGCATCTCCCGCGGACTACCGCATGGACGAAAACCTGAACGTACCGATCGTGCTCCAGATGCAGAACTATCCGGAACCCGTGGTAAACGTCATTCAGGAGCAGGTTGCGCTGGCCACGGGGCAGGCGTTCCTCGCCCCGGCCCGGGTGGGGTACTACCCGTATGTCAGCGGCGATTTCGTACTGGAGAACTTCACCGACGGAAAAGTGTTCGCGGTGCCGGTGGGCGAACAACTCCCGCTGGATGCGCAGGAATTGCTGGGAGTTGCCACCATCGAGGAAAAAGATGGACAGCGGGGTGTCCTCCTGCCGCCGCGTTCTGTAGCTCTGATCGGGAGGTAACTTTGCGTTCTCCTGCAACGGATGGGGGGCACACGGCGGCGTGTCCCCCGAACGTTCCGTCGGGTGCGCAGGGGTTGGAAGGAGGAGCCAGGACATGCTTCGGGGGAGACGGATTGTCATCGGGGTGACGGGCGGTATCGCCTGTTACAAAACATGCGAACTTGTGCGTCTCTGCGTGAAGGCGGGCGCGGAAGTCAAGGTCGTCATGACGGAGCACGCAACGGAATTCGTTGCACCGCTCACATTTGAAACCCTGTCGGGCCACGACGTCGTGGTGGGTATGTACGGGCGCAACCGCGCGATGTCGACGGAACACATCGCTCTGGCACGGTGGGCGGATATCGTCGTCATTGCGCCGGCAACGGCGAACATTCTGGCGAAAGCCGCGCACGGAATCGCGGATGACTTTCTGAGCACGATGATCATTGCCACGTATTCGCCGGTCATGTTTGTGCCCGCGATGAACACCGCCATGCTGAAGGCGCCGGCCACTCAGCGGAACATCCCTTTGCTCCTGGAGTCCGGTTACCACATCACTCCCACCGGGAAAGGCGAGCTGGCCGATGGCGAAGTAGGCGAAGGGCGGATGATCGAACCGCGTGAGATCATGCATCATCTCGTGAGGGCGCTTCCCCGCGCCGGCCTTCTGGCGGGAAAGCGGGTGCTGGTGACGGCGGGACCGACAGAAGAGCCCGTCGACCCTGTCCGCGTGTTTACCAACCGGTCGTCGGGAAAAATGGGCGTCGCACTCGCAGAAATGGCCGCGGGGATGGGGGCACATGTAACGTTTGTCCATGGGCCGTTGGCGGTACCCCCTCCGATTGGCGCCGACTGCATGGCAGTGGGAACCGCTCAACAGATGATGGACGCGGTTCTCGCCAGATTCCAGGAGGCGAATGTGCTCGTAATGGCGGCTGCAGTGGCCGATTACCGCCCGAAAGTGGTTGCCGACCAGAAAATCAAGAAAACAACCGACACTCTGGCAATCGAAATGGAGCGAACCCCGGACATTCTCGCGTCGGTTGCCCGGAAGAAGAAACAAGGGCAGATCGTGGTAGGTTTCGCCGTGGAAACCGACGTTGAGAAGGCAGAGAAGCGCGCGCGGGAGCGCCTGCAAAAGAAGTCTCTCGACATGATCGCGCTGAACGTCATCGGCGAGAACGGCGTAGGCTTCGGCACGGATACGAACCGGGTGACATTGTTCTGCCGGGATGGATTGAAAACCGAACTCCCGTTGATGGAAAAGCGGGAGGTCGCGCGGGCAATGTGGGAACGGATCGCGGCGCTTCAGGCCGCGGGCTCGTAGACGGAAGACGGGGCGCAGGTTCATGGATAGCGTGGAATCGCGCAGAGAGACGTTGCAGTTGTTCCGCAGCTTCGTGGAGCAACGTCGCGAACTCGGGGACGGATACTGGCCCAGACCCGACGGTTCCGCGCTCCCTGCGGAGCGGGGACCACGTGCTGCCCTGCCGTCTGCGGCTCGACCCCCGGTATCCGCAGAGCGTTTCCTGATTCCGGAGAAAAAACCAGAACACGAGCCCGCGTATAAGCTTACGACAGAACAACCGGCGATCGCGGGAGAGAGCGACCTCGCCGTCCGCCTGTTCGCTTCCGTGGCGGAGAGTCCGGTTCCGGATGCAGCATCGCTGGAGGAGTTCCGCGCGCGCATCAGCGAATGCCACAAATGCCCGCTTGGCGCAACGCGTACGCATTTCGTGTTCGGATCGGGCAACCCCGATGCCGACCTCATGTTTGTCGGGGAAGCACCCGGAGAAGAAGAAGACCTCCAGGGCCAACCATTTGTCGGGCGCGCGGGGCAGTTACTGACAAAAATGATCGAAGCGATGAAGCTCAGACGGGAGGACGTGTATATCGCCAACGTGCTGAAATGCCGTCCACCGAACAACCGGACCCCCCTGCCGAGCGAAATGGAGCAGTGCAAGCCGTATCTGGACAGGCAAATCGCGTTAATCCGCCCGAAGATAATCTGCGCACTGGGCCGGGTGGCGGCGCAGGCGCTGTTGAACACCGGCGAGGGGTTGAACCGTCTGAGAGGAACGTTCCACGATTACCGCGGCGTCAAAGTGCTGGTCACATACCATCCCGCCGCGTTGTTGCGGAACCCGCAGTGGAAAACGCAGTCGTGGGACGACCTGCAGAAAGTCAGATACGAATTGGACGGGACCATTTTGCGGCCGAAGAAGGCATGAGGAGAGGAGAGTATGGCGGGCCGGAATGAAGCTCCTGCGCAGGAAGCGATGGAAGAACTCGCGAGCGCGGGCGCGGAGCGGGTGCTGCCGCATTCCATCCTGCTCGAGCAGCAGGTTCTCGGCGCGATGATGCTCAACCGGCAGGCGGTGAGCAAGGTCGTGTCGATGCTGGATCGGAACGCATTTTACCGGGGGCGGCACCGTCTCGTGTTCGATGCGTGCGTGCGCCTGTACGAAGCCGATCAACCCGCCGACCTGCCGCTGGTGATTCAGGAACTGACACGAAAAGGGGAACTTGCGGAAGCGGGCGGCGCGGAATATGTGGCCGACGTCGCCGCCAGTGTCGGTACAAGCACGAACGTGGAGTACCACGCGCAACAGATTCTCGAACTTGCCGTCCGACGGCGCACCATCGCGCTTTCCAGCGAACTGATCAATTCTGCGTACGATACCACCGGAACAATCTACGACAACCTCGAGAGGTTCGAAAACGACCTGTTCAAGCTGGCGGAAAACCGCTGGAGGGAGGGATTCTCCCATATCGAACCGATCATGCACCGGACGTATGAACGGATCGAAAAGGTAAGCACGCGCAAGGGAGAAGTTACGGGGGTTCCGAGTGGTTTCACCGCGCTTGACGAGATGACCGCCGGATTTCAGAAGAGCGAACTGATCATCGTCGCGGCGCGTCCGGGTATGGGGAAAACCGCGCTCGTGCTGAACATGGCGCGCAACGCGGCCCTCCAGCACAAACTGCCCGTTGGCATCTTCTCGCTCGAAATGTCCGCCGAATCCGTGGCGCAGCGGCTTCTCTGTGCGGAGGCGCACGTGGACGGCCAACTGGTGCGCCGTGGCAGACTGAACGAGCACATGTGGAACCGGCTTTCCAAAGCCGTGACGACACTTGCGAACGCGCCGATTTACATAGACGACAGCGCCGCGCTTTCTCCTCTTGAAGTGCGCGCAAAGGCCCGCAGACTGGTCCACGAACACAGCGTGCAGTTGATCATAGTCGACTACCTGCAACTCATGCGTGTTCCCGGACACAGGGAAGGGCGCGCCCAGGAAGTCGCCGTCATTTCCCAGGCGCTGAAAGCGCTTGCGAAAGATCTGGACATCCCGATCATTGCCTGCTCTCAGGTCACGCGCGAAGTGGAGAAACGTGGCGAGTTCCGGCCACGCCTTTCCGATTTGCGAGAGAGTGGGTCCATCGAACAGGACGCGGACGTCGTCATTTTTGTCCATCGCCCCGAATACTACAAGATCACGCACGATGAACAGGGCCGGAACGTTGAAGGACTGGCGGAGATTCTGCTGGAGAAACAGCGGAACGGCCCGACGGGAAAAATCGAGCTGCGGTGGACGGATAAGTTCGGCCTTTTTGAGACCTTCCGGCGTGACGACGACGAGTTTGCCACGGCAGACGTCGAAGAAGACGGGGAGCTCTACTGATGCGGAGGGCTGACCTGCTCTCACTTCGCTTCGTGCGCGGCACAGGGCGCCTTGTGCTTGCCTCCGTGCGACAGGTGGGAAGGTTCGTGCTGTTTGCCTCCGAGGTCGTGCGTGCGTTGCCGAAAATCTTCCAGAATCCGCGCCTGACGCTCGAGCAGATGGTACGCATGGGAACGGATTCCGTTCCGCTCGTATTTACGGTGTCCATTTTTGCCGGCGCGACGACAGCCTGGCAGGGGAAGTACCAACTGGAAGGCATCCTGCCCACCTCGGCAATCGGCACGGCGGTGGCGAAGAGTCTCATCCTTGAGCTGGGCCCGGTGCTCACGGCGCTTGTCATCGCCGGGCGCGTGGGGTCTTCCATCGCGGCGGAACTTGCCACGATGCGTGTAACGGAGCAGATAGACGCACTGGTCACCATGTCGATAAGCCCCGCGCGGTATCTCATTGCTCCCCGCGTGGTCGCCGGGTTCGTGATGGCTCCGGTACTGGTTGTCATGAGTTACTTTTTCGGTATTTCGGGTGGCTACGTCACCGCGGTGTCCCTCGGCGGGCTGAATGGAGCGAGGTTTCTTGAAGGGCTGCGCCTGTTTTTTTACGTGCGCGACGTGGCGGTCGGCCTTCTGAAGGCGTTCGTGTTCGGCGCATCCACCTCGTTTCTCGGGTGCTACTTCGGGTATTTCGCCAGAGGTGGAGCCGAGGGCGTAGGCCAGGCCGCAATCCGGGCGTTTGTGTCCTCTTCCGTCGTCATTCTGGGAGCCGATTTCCTCATCGCTTCGATTGCATTCATGTAACCATTGTCTCCACCCCTTTTCTCCCTCGGAATACGCATGTTCTCCCGCGATGACTGCCGCCGCAACCTCAGGTGGTACATCCTTTTCCGCATGTCGCTCGACTTCATGATGTGGGGCCCCACCTGGGTGCTCTACATGCGCGACGATCTCGGGTTCTCCTTCACCGAGATCATGCTGTTCGACTTTTTCTTCCAGACGGCTATCGTGCTGCTGGAAGTGCCGACCGGCATGTTCGCCGACATCGTCGGGCGCCGCTGGGCATTGCGCGCCGGCGCATTCAGCCTGTTTCTCGCCATGGGAATGTGGGGCGCGGGCTGGAACGCCTGGTGGTGGATCAGCATCGCGTGGGCATTCTGGGCGATTGCGGCGACCCTGATCAACGGGGCGGATGCGTCTCTGGTGTACGAAACCCTGCGCGCGGATGGGCGGGGGTATGAATTCGGGAAGGTCCTCGGGCGCATTTCGAGTCTTTCGATGCTCGGCATGGTTGTCGCGTCGGTTCTTGGCGGGTGGATGGCGGAATACGGCTACCGCGTGCCGATCCTCGTCCACACGGCGTTGCTGGCATTCACCGTGTTCGCCGCCTTTCGCCTTCGGGAACCGCCCCGCGCCGAGCGTCTTGTCCATGCGACCGTACGGAACATCGCGCGTTCACTGCGCGCACTTCTGAAACGCAGCCACCGGTTCCGGTACCTTCTCGCCTACTCCGCGCTCATTCAGGTCGTGGAAATCATGGCCGTGGTGTACCAGCAACCGCTCCTGGCGTCCCTCGGTTTCCCGATCAAGCAACTCGGCGTGTTCTACGCGGGTGCGATCCTCATTGCGGCCGTCGGGCCGATCGCCATGACATGGGCAAGCGACCGTTTCGGCATCGCGCGGACGCTGGGGCTTGGCGCGCTCGGCACCACGATCGCCTGTCTGGGGTTGTTCTGGTTGCCGGGCCTTATGATCGTCGTCCCGTTCCTCGTCCTCCGCTTTTTCGCCGACGGCGTGCGCCCGGTGACCATCGAGGGCATGAACCGGCTGGCGGATCCGGACGACCGGGCAACCGTCCTCTCGCTACGGAGTATCTGCATTTCCAGCGTTGCCGGACCTATGGAAGTTCTGTCGGGGTGGTGGGCGGACCGAGTGCCGATTCGGCGGGTGTACCTCGTGTGCGGTGCGCTGCTGCCGCTTTTCTCTGCATGGCTTGGATGGGCCTGGAAACGGCACCCGGAGCCCATGCCAAAGGACGTGAAGGTGGTACCCCCGGTTCCCAGACTCGGGGGAGACCCGTCCCTTCACTCGGAGTGATGGACGGCCACCGCGGCGCTTTGAGGACAAAGCGCCCTACCGGCCGACACAAAACCCGCGTGGTAGGGCGCGTTCGCCGAACGCGCCGCGTTCTAGCGCCCCGGCGGTCTTTGGAGTGCGTGCTGGCGGCACGCCAGCCGGCTGGCCTCCGCTTTTGAAGCGCGAGCACGCTTGCGCAATCCAAAGTGAGGTGCGCTGGGGTTTCCTCTGGATTCCGCTTGCGCGGGAATGACGTTTCGCGTTGTTGCGTGATCTCCTTTGCGCCTTGTGTGAACACCATCCTCGCCTGCACTCTCCGAGCCCCGTGGCCCCTGGGAAATGATTCGGTCATACCCACGAAGGCGGGAATCGAGAGCACGCCAGGCCTACCCGGTGGCCGCGGCGAACCGAGATAGCTTCGGTGGAGAGATTCCTCGCTGCGCTCAGAATGGAGGGGTCGGGCGGGAGCAGAAACACAGCCAAAGGGGCGAAGGGAATACCGGAACAAAGCTTGCATCGGAGGGACCCGCTCTGTCGGGTCCCACGTTCTACGGGGGCGGTCGCCACTGGAACGCAACGCGTTCTCTGCGTGCCCCTTCGCGCAAACTCATTCCGCTGTGGCCACCGCCAGATTTTCCTCTGGATTCCCGCCTTCGCGGGAATGACGATGAGGTTCGTCGGGGGCTCCGAAGGGGGCGCAGGAGAAAGCGGGCGCGCCCGCGCAGGGATTACAAGGCGCTTTGCCCGTTACGGTTTCGGGTAGCTGATCGCCAGCATGGCTTCGATATCAAGCGGGTCAACGCCGAACCGCGTGCGCAACGCCGCGTGAATCCGTCCGTCGCTTTCCGGTTCCCCTTCAATCGGCAGGCGCACGCGCACGCCTTCCTTCAGCGCTGATTCCCTCGCACCCACTTCCATCATCATGGACATGAGCGCGTCCCGTTCGTCGAATTCGCTCGCCCGAATACCCCGCACCGCGCAGGCGAAATCGGCGAGATGATCCATGATGGCGCAGCCGTACCAGTCGCTGGCGTGCTGCGGGATGTCAACGGGGCGGAAGGGGTTCACGTATTCCACCACGCCGCCGCCGATGGGGCTCAGGTCCGCGTATGTGCGCGTCCATCGGTGGTCGGGGCACTCGGTCACAATCGGGATCGTGGTATCGGCGATGCCTCGCCTGCCGAAATCGGAGTCCGTACAGAGCCGGATCTCTCCCTCTCCCTGCCAGCCACGCCGGGCAAAATGGACGATGGTACCGCGTTCTCCCTGCCACTCGGTGTATCCGGGGCGCGGATAGCGGCCGAGGAAACCCTTCACGTTCGCGAGGTGATCCATTACGAAGCCGTTGCCGGGAAACTGGAAAAAACGCGCCCGGTAGGTTTCACTGTCGTGGAACCGCTCGGGTGATTCGTGGAACGCCACGGTAGGCATGGTGTGCTCAACAGATTGCACCCATTCGGGGTGAGCACCGAAAAACGCGATCCAACGCGAGTTGTTGTGGTAGCCGGTGTGGTCGGCGTAGGAAATCACCCGATGCACCGGACCTACCACTTCCGCTACGGCGAGCTTCGCGACGATGCGGTCTATCGGGAAGCGGAAGAAGTTCTCCGCGACGCGCACGAGCACGTTGCCCCCACGCGCCGCTTCGATCATCTGCCGCGCCTGCGTGATGGTGTTGCACCAGCTTGTTTCCACAAGATTGTGAATGCCGTGCGCGGACAGGAAGCAGGAGATGGAATGGTGCGACTCGACCGGAGTAACCACCACCGCCGCTTCCATCGGTCGGGCGCGCACAAGTTGGCGGATGTCGTAGAACGCCGGCACGCCGTAGGACGCGGCAAGCTCGTCCGCGTGCTCGCGCACCGGGTCGCACACCGCCACCACGCGCATCCAGTCGCCCATGGATGGCATGATGGGGCGGTAAATGGAGCGTGCTCGCGAGCCCGCGCCGACCAGCGCAACGCGAACCGGTTCGTCAGGGATGGGAACACTGTGCATGCGTCTACTCGAGGTCGAGGATCTGCATGCGACCCGGCGAGACGGGAACGACCAGTCTTCGGCCATCCACGGTGATCGTCACGGGTTCCCGCACCTCACCGAAATCCGTACGCCGCAGCAGTACCTGGTTCCCCACACGAACACCCGAAATCACCGGTCCCTGCTGCCGCGGAACATCGAAGCAGATCGGGGTGCCGTTGAGCAGCCAGTTGTTGTAGAGCAGGGAGCCGTCATAGACGCGTTGGACAAGCGCGATTTCCTCTGCCAACTCGTCCATCGGCGTCCATGAGTAGAAGATGTCGTGCCCGCGCAGCAGGAGGTGCCAGAGCAGTTCCGTGTACGCTTCCGCGCTCATCTGTGGCACGGCCGGGCTGTCTGCGGGGGGGGCGGTAGTATGCCAGTGAATGAACGTGGCGATCGGAATGCCTGACGGGGTGGATTTGCCTGCGTTCGTGCCTACCAGAAGCATGTTGTAGAACCAGCGGTAATCAGGATTAGTGAACTCCGGGTACGCATCGTAAATGCGGTACCAGGTATACACGACCGGCATCGCGAGAGTGAAATGCGTCTCGAAGAAATCGTTGTACCATGGACGATGAAGGTCGTTCTGGTCTCTTTTGTGTGGCAGCTCCGGTTGTGGATGCTCGAAATAGTCGTACCAGTACCGCCACCCGTCATTGGGATACACCGCGTAATTCGTTACAAGCGCATCCGGGTTTCGCGCGAGGATCGGGTCCGCGTAGCACTCTCGCTGAAGCCTGCTGCGCATCTGGCGCATGCGCGCCTGAAACGCGGCAAAATCGTCTATGTTCGGCAGGTTTTCGCGGCACCGTGCGCACTGTCTGGAGGATCTCCACGCCTCGTTCCACTCGTGCGGGCCATCAATCTCCCAGTCCGCAGTCACGATCCCGATGGGAATGCCGGCATGATGATATGCCTCCACGTACGCGGCAACGCGGCCCAGTATCACGGGCATACGGTGTTCCAGTGCGAAGGGACACCCCATTTTTGGCCCGCTGAACGACTCATCGAAGAATGGTTGTCCCGCTTCGTCCACGTGCGCGGTGGCGGCTGTTTTGTCGTAAAAGCTGTACAGCAGAGCGTTTGCGTCGCACGCCACCGTAAACCCGAGTTTTTTCTGTATCCTCCCGATCCGCAACGCCTCTGCGATTCCGGCATCCTGATTCGCGCCGGTCTGCCACATGCTGATGACGCCGATTCCCCGTGCTGCAAGTTCGCGGATCGTCCATTCGGCTTCTTCGTCGTTCAACGCGCTCAGGCTGCCGATGGAATACTGGTACAAAAGTTCCCGCGAGCCTCTCTGGTTCCTCAGCGGAGGGCAGGCGTTCAGTACGGTACGGATATTCTCGGGGAGATTCGTGGGAACAGGCATGGGTAACTCCCTTGAAAACGCGGTGGAGGTGAACGCCAACAAAAATGCTGTCACATGGAACAAGGTTTTCGCCCCTTCAGGAACACGCGGGCAGTCGATGCGCCGCATGCGGGAACACGTATCCATGATACTGGAAGACCCGGGAAAGGCGCAACGGAAACCGACCGACGCGCGAGATCGGTCAGAACGTCGTCTCCACGCGAGCGTGGACTTTCCCCCGGGAGAATGTGTCGTGCCGCCCCCATCCGAAATCAATTCCGAGATTCCCTGCCGCGGTACGCGCACGAAGTCCACCCCCGTATCCGACAGGGTACGTCTCTACGGATGCGGGTACGCCGCTCTGCGCGTCCATCCGGCGTGTGCGTACGTACCCGGCATCAACAAACACGAACAAACGCGCGGCCCCTCCAAGGAGGTACCGCAACTCATGATTGCCCCAGATGATCCGATCACCGGCGAACTGGTCCTGGCGGTACCCGCGCAATGTCAGAGCGCCTCCGAGCCGCAGTTCATCCGCGGCGGAGAATGTGGTGCGCCCGCTGGTGCTGGAAATCTGCCCTCCATGCCAGCCAAACGCGGCAACGATGGCGCGCCGCACCGGCAGGAAATGTTCGAGGTCCACCTTCACAACGGACACCCGCTCGTTCCGCGACCAGGCAGATCCACCGTAGTACGCGAGGAAATCGGAATCGTACACCCGATTCCTCCGCACATCGTACCGCCAGTTCAACGCGTATCGCACGCCGCTCGTCGGGTTCTCACGCACGTCCCGCGTATCGTATTCCGCTTCCCCTCGCAGCGTCATGCTCCGGTACCGCGGGCCGCCGAGCAGGGGTACCGAGTCGCTGCGGACGATTTCGCGACCGATGCTTGCCGCCACCACCACGTCAGGGACGAGTTCCCCGCCAAAAGCCAGTTCAAGACGTTCGAGCGCGTACGCGGTGCGCTGCTCAACCGCAAGTTTGCCCTCCGCATCCACAGGAAGGCCGGCGACCCACGGCTCCCGGTATGAAAGGTCCAGCGTCGTCTGTTCCGCCTGAGGACGGTTCCAGCGAACCGCAAGCCGGCGTCCCGTACCGAGAAGGTTGCCCAGCGTCACATCCGCGAGCCCGGTGAACTCCCCGCGCGAATTGCCCTCCCCCGGCTGGTAACCGACGACACCCTCAAACCTGTTCGGGCGGCCTTCCCGAACGGAGATGAGGAGATCCGCCGTCCCCGACGCGGAATCGCTCCACGCCAGGGCGGGTTCCCCCACGGCATCGAACATTCCCGAACGATTCAGCCGCCGTACCCAGCGTTCAACGTCTTTCTGGGAGTACACGCTTCCCGGCGCCCGGCGTAATTCGCGCGCGATGACGTGGCTTTTCGTGACCGTGTTGCCCCGGGGAACAACGTGCGCGACACGCACGAGAGGGCCGGACACCACGCGGGTGTCCAGCACGAACCGCGAAGCGGTTTGCTCGCGTGCTGATACCAGCGTCGCTTCGGCAAATGGGTGCCCCTCCTCTGCTTCCCTTCGAAGGAATCGGTACACTGCGTCGGGAGTGGATCGAAAACCGGACAGGCGTTCCAAAACCGAATCCGTCACATCCCCTCGCGTACGCTGGATTGAAAGGGTGACGCTGGCGATGTCGCCCTCGTGAACCAGTATTTCGCGCACGGCATCCCCGTTTCGGGACACGTACACGGTATCCTGCAGAACGGCCGACCAGAAACCTGCATCTGAGTATTCCTTCCGGATGCGGCGCAACCCGTCGGGGCCGGACGCCCACAGACGGATGCGATCCGCCGGAAACACCCTCGCGCCCCGGACGATCACGCGGACGGAGTCCGTGTGGACAGCATCGGCAGGTGAGGCTCTGGCGCAGCAGAACGTGGCGAACGCGCCGGTTGCAAGGGTAACGATTCGGCGTGTCATGGGCGGCGGTTCCAAGGTCTGCCGGATGCGGGAAACGCTCCGGCGCCCGCAGGAGCGGGCCGGGCCGAGTGGAGGGAGGGGGACATCGGGCGAATCCCAACCGGAGGACTACTCGTCTTCCTCGAACTCGCGGTTGCCGATTCGGGCTCGAATCCACCACGACGGCGGATAGGAGGTCTGGAACTTCTCTATGCGATCGAGAACCGGTTCTCCGAGCACCTCCGCAAGACGACGGAATCGGCAATCCATGATGGACATGAAGGCCGCTTCCCGTATCACGTGCACGACGTCGTCGGTGAGGTACCCGTCCACGCGGACCGGTTCCACCGCGGGGTCATCCAGGAGATCAGCGAGGGTACAAATGGTTTCTGATTCGTCACTCCCAGCCATGCGTTCGATCGCGCATATGCGGTTGATCTGTGGTTCTTTCGGGTCGGAAGCGATACGCGCAAGTTCCTTTTCGAGCGTTTCCTCACCTTTCTCGAGGTGGATAAGGGCGTGGCTCACGTGCGCGGAAAGCATATCGCGGCCGGCGGGAAGCACACGTTCGAGTTCGCGCAGCGTTGCTTCTGCGTGAACGCCGCCAAGCCCTTCGAGAGCCAGCACCGCGGAGGTTGCCACCTCGGGAGCGTCGGAGAAGGCATACCCTTTGAGCACCTGGGCGACTCTATCGCGATACGCCGCCGACCACCCTTTCCGGGCGCGGCCGAGCATCCCGAGTGCAGCAATCGTCGTGGCGACGCTGGGGGAATCTTCACAACGGCTCAGGATGCGAAGGAGAAAGGGCGCAGCCCTCCAATCTCCGAGCGCGCCTGCGATGCCGATGTATCCTTCGTGATAATTTGTGGGAAACTCCGCGTGGGGTTTGTCAAAAAGTTCTTCCGCCAGCCGCTCGGGATCGAGGAAATAGCGCGACAGCAATCGCAGGTCAGTCAGATCGGTGGAGAACCCTGAATCGTCGGTATCGCCGAACTCATTGACGCCGATGTAATGAAACCACTGCGCGAGGTCATCCCCTTTGGCGGTTTCTTCGAACGGAATGCCGCGATTGCACAGTTGCAGGCACGCCATGCGGAACACATCACGCGCCTCGGCCGCCTGGAGGCACCCGCGTTCAACGTGATGGATAAGTGCGAGCGTCAGTTCCGCCAGCGCCTGCGCGCTTTCCTCCTCCGCAACACTGTCGAACGGCTCCAGAAGGTCGTCCACCGGAACCTCTGGAGGCAGGTTCGCAAGGGTGGAGGAAATCTCCTCGGGATCATAGTCGGCGCTGTGCCATTCACTGACCCATTTCGCCACCCGTTCTGCGGCGCCCCGGTCGAGAGACGGCAGGACGATCCCGCGAAGGGGAACCGCTACGGTTTTTCGCTCCATGTGCGACTCCGGCAGGAGAAATGGGGTGGATCAGTTCGCGCCGTTTGCAAGAACGCCAGCAATCCGTTCCATCCGTCCGAGCAGTTGTTCCACTTCGCACGCGCAGTCATCTGACGCCCGGGCGACGATTTCCCCGGTTTCCACATTGATGAGGCGTGCCGTGGTGGTGTACGTACTTCCGAGTTTGCCTATCGTTCCCGTAATGATGCGGTTGACGCCGACAAGGCGACCGATTTCGACCACGCAGGCGTCAGATTCACATGCACCGGAAACTTGAAATTCCTGTTCGCGCAGAATCTCTTCCATGCGTTCGCGTTCTATCACCATGAATATACCACTGTCCACGAGCTCAGCCCGCAAACGGTCGGTAAGAATGGCGACTTCGTCCCTTGATACCCCTACCCCTTTGAAATCCACCACGGCCACCGCGATCCGTTGCTCTGCCGCCTGACGGCGCAGGAGCACGGATGGCGCCACAGCCTCTCCGGGGGGCAAGACAACAGGGGAAGCGCTGCCTGCGACGGTTGCGCGCCGGGCTGGTGCTGCCCGTGAGATCCGCTCCGCAATGATGAGCCGCAACTGTTCCCACTCCTGGCGCAACGAAGCGGGTGGGTTGGCGGTGAACCAGTCAGTGTCCGGCTCCTGGCGGTGTCTGTCCTCCCTGTCATGGAACATCGCGCTCACGAGCGAGGTACCTTTTCGCACCTGATACTCGCCGTTGAGAATGAGCGTGCTGTCGGAAAGCGACACGACCACACGATCCTGCCCCGAATAGCCGAAGAAAATCTTCATCCAGCCTGCCGTCATGCGCCAATCCGTGGAAACAGTACCCACGCGTTCGTTCACGAGGGCAGGGCTGTATCCTCGTTCAGTCAGGGCGGCGACGATAATCTGCACGGCCTGGTCCCGGTCTTGAACAGGTGCGACGGGAGCCAGCGAACGGTACGGCTGCGTGGCCAGAACGCCGCAGCCCGATCCAGACACGGCAAGGACAACGGCAATCCAGAGGGATCCGGAGTTGGAACGGCGACCTGCAGGCAAGGCTCGATAGACTCGTTCCGAATGGTAATGACGGGTTGCCCGGCACGGGTTGTGAGGTGTGTCACATTGCTGACGTATTAAGGGTACCCCGGTCGGTGCGATTTGTCAATCAACGAAGCCCTTCGCGGCCGAGGAGGATGCCTTTCGCGACCTCCGCGCTTCAATCGCACGCGGCACAAGCTCCATGAGACTCGCCATCCGGACGTTCCACGTTACGCTGAATAAAAGGGCGATCCCCCACAACCCGATGATAATGTTGGCCCCCCACATCGCAAGCCAGGGCGGGAGGAATCCCCTGTCGGCAAGTTGTTCGCCCGCGATGAGCGACGCCCAGTAGAGAAGAAACAGCACGAGACTGGCGACGATCGCCACCGAGCGACCGGTCCCGCGCGCCATCATGCCCAGCGGAGCCCCGATGAGGACGAACACAATGCAGGCGACAGGAATCGAGAATTTCTTGTGGATTTCCACGCGGTACTGATTTGCCATCTGCCGGTAGCCCTGGCGCACTCTTTCCTCTGACGCAATCTGCTGCCTGCGGTAATCCGCCGCCATCCCCGTGTCGGCAACCAGCGAGGCTATTCGTGCGTCGACCGCTTCGACCTGGCGATCGTACATGCGCGCACGCTCCAGCATGGCAGCCGAGGAAAGCTCCCGATCACCGCGGAACCCTTCCGCCCGCCGAAGTTGCTCCGGGTTCCCCCGTTGTCGGTCGGCAATGATGATTGTCTGCCTTTTGAACTGCGTACGTATGTCGCTTTCCGGGTTTTTCGAGTCAACCTGACTCATCTCCCCGTCGTTCAGAACGAGGCGCACCGTCGCGCCGCCGTCCCATATTTCAATCGTTCCGCTCTTCGCCGTCACAACGGTCGGTCGCGTCCCGCCCGCCTGATCAAATTGATAAATCAGAATGCCTTCCAGGCGAGACCCCGAGGCCTCCTCCCCCGCACCCGGCGATTCGAGCATCACCCGATCCACGCGCAGGACGTAGCCGGGAAAATCGGTGATGAACTGCCCCTCCCGGTTTTTGAGGCTTATCGCCGGCTTCTGCTCCCTCAACGCATTCAGGAGGACACGCGCCCGGAAATTGCTCTCCGGCAGAACCGCGTTGTTGAACCACATGAGACCGGCAGCTACGAAACCGCCAGCCACCACGGACGGGAACACAAGTGAGGACGGGCTGATTCCGACAGCCATCAACGCCGTGATCTCGTTGTCGTTTGCCAGCCTCGCAAACGCCATGAGCACCGAGACAAGAACCGCCATCGGCACCGCGAGCGCGATGATCCACGCGAAGTTGAGAACAAAAAGCTGCAGAACCGTTCCGACGGCGATCCCTTTGCCGAGAATGCTGTCCATGACGTCGATCAGCAAATCGAGGACAAGGATGAAGAACACCACCGCGAACGCGAAAAAGAACGGACCAATATGCTCCCGCAGAACCGCTCTCCAGATCGTTCTCATGTGCGCGCATCCTGAATTCGTGCGGCGATCAGATCGCCGGGGTTGTAAAGCCGGTTTCCGCGTGGGTATACTCTACGTTCGCTCCAACCCGGTCGGGGGCGACGGGTTCCCCGGCGTCACCGGGGTGTCTTCTTCTCACAAAGGCCGTGAATATCGCCCACTGCGTTCGTTCCTCGTGCGAAACACGCGACACGTCCGTCCGGTGAAGGTGCGGCGCTACTCCGTGGTATGGCGGAAGGTACCGATGCCACGTTGTGCACGCAAACTCCGGGGCCGTGTGTGCCGTTTCCGCGCCTCCGGGTGGCAGGCCATCCGGTTGCGCGGGTCCCGGGGAAACCCATGCGTCGGTAGTCTCGTAGTCTGGGTTGGCAGCCCCGCCCTTCTGGTGGTTTGAGAGGGAGCTTCCTCACGTGCCGGGAAAGTGGTGTGCCGCGTTTCGATTTGGAGCCCTTTCCGTGGGATTGTGGCTCTTTTCGAGTTTCGGCACCTCCCCGGCGCAACACGTGCCGCCAGTTGCCCACACGGTTCTTGATTCGGCGGGTACGGATACGGCATCGGCTGTTCCTGACTCCGGCCGGGTGCAGCTCCCGCGGCAACGTTTCTCACCGTACAAACCACCCCAACCGGGATTCCTCTACACCCGCGAATCCCAGATTGATTTTGCCCGCGGCACGGTAACCACGATCACGACCGCAGGCGGCGCAGAAATTGGAGAACGGGTCGTCAGGCCGCTGGACAAGGCAATCGCCGAGGACATCGCTCCCCGGTTGGCAGCCAGCCTCAGCCAGACGCGCCGCCAGGCTGGGCGCCCCACCACTGGCGGCGATACCGGCCCGCGCATCGAGATGCAGTACGAGATTCCCAACCTGCCGCCCGTTGCGAAGACAATCATTGGCGAGGGCCCGAGCACGCTCCACATATCAGGTTATGGCCGAATCACGATGAGCGGCAGGAGCCAGTACCGCACCGGGGAAACCGTGGGTTCCACCTACCAGCAGAGCAAGTTTCCCACGCTTTCCATGCAACAGGAACTCAGTTTCAAAATCGACGGGACCATCGGAAGCAAAATCTACGTCAGTGTGGATCAGGATACGCGCCGGATCAGTGAGCTGGACAACAACGTCCATATCCGTTACCAGGGGGAAGAGGACGAAATCGTGCAGGAGGTTGAGGTCGGCAACACCAACCTCTCTCTGCCGGGAACGCAGTTTGTCAGCGGCGGGGTTCAGCACAGCGGCCTGTTCGGCATCAAAGCGAGGGCTCAGTTCGGCGATCTCGACCTGACAATGATTGCCAGCCAGCAGAAGAGCTCATCACAGAAACGCACGTTTCGCGGGGGCGCACAGGCTTCGGAAACGAAGATTCTGGACGCGGAATTCATCCCGCGCCGGTTCTACTTCCTTGATGCGAGCTACCGGATTCAGTACGCCAACGCGCTGGAGAAGCTTCGGAACAATCCGTCGATGAAAGATCTCGACATCGGAATCGTTCCCGGCTCAGGACAACGGCCGTGGGCGCGTGAGATCGTCGAAGTGAACCTGTACCGGGGGGTTGCGGCGACGGCCGGACAGGTGGACGTCAAAGACGGATTCGGCGTTCCGGCAATGCTTACGGATTCTTCCGGCAACGATGTGACGCTGGCTCCCTACGACCCGGCAACCCTGCAGGCGATGGCAGAGGGGAGCGGCGGCCGCATTCGGCAGGGCGGGTGGCAACTCATCCCGAGCACCGAATACTATCTCGACCCCGACCTCGGGTACGTGGACTTCGGGACGAGCCTTTCAGACGGAGCGATCATCGGCGTGGTGATCAAATTCATCAACCAGGCGGGGGTGATTGACTCGTTCCCCAAATGCACCGATCCGAGCGTGCTGGTCGCCAAGATGATCAAATACGCCCCGAGCCGGCCCACCGACCCGACATGGACCTACGAATGGCGGCACGTCTATTTCGTCGGTGCGCGTGACCTGAGTCCGACAGATTTCCGGCTGGAAATCGTTGACGCCAAAGTGGCAGGCACTCCCAACACTCCGGCCAATTCGGCGCAGACCTACCTCCAGCTGATGCAACTCGACGCGGCGTCGGGAACCGATCTGACGGGACCCGCGGACGGTCTGGTGGACAACAACCGGGTCAAACTCGATCTGAAAACCGGTCTTGTGTATTTCCCTTTCCTCGAGCCTTTCCAGGAGGCGTTTGTTTCGCTTGAAGGTGAAGGGAATCCCGCACTCTATCAGGAAACCAACCTGTCGGGTCGTGACAAATACGCGCTGGTCGCGACGTACAGCAAGGCGTCCACGCGGATTCAGCTCGGGTTCAACATCATGGAAAACACAGAGGTGGTGAAACTGAACGGCGTACGCCTTACGCGGAACATAGATTACACCATCAACTACTTCACCGGAGAACTCCTGTTCACGCAATCCGTGGCTGATCAGGTGAGCCAGCCCGGCGCGGATCTGAGCATCGACTACGAGATGAATCCTATTTTCAAACCCGATCAGGAGTCCCTTGTAGGTCTGAGCGGCGTGTACCGGCTTGGCGAACGGGGCAACCTCGGCGGGATCGTGATGTACAACAGTGAGCGAACCTCCTCCACGCGCGTGCGGGTGGGTGAGGAACCGAGCCGCATGACGGTGTTCGCCACGTACGCGAATTACGAGTTCCGGCCGTCGTGGATCACAACGGCCGTTGACATGCTCCCGTTCATCGAAAGCGACGAGCCTTCCACCCTGCGCCTCGAAGGCGAAATCGCGCAGAGCCTCCCGAATCTCAACACCCGCGGCACGGCATATCTGGACGACTTCGAAGGGGCAGGCAACCGGACACCCGTCGGTATCGGACGCCGGGGGTGGGCGCTTGCCAGCCCGCCGGTGGATCTACGGCTGCGCCCCAATGAGCTTGACCGTAACCGCCGGGGCAAGTTCGTATGGTTCAACCCGTACAGCCGGGTAAAGACGATAGACGTGTTCACCAGCCTTTCCGAAAACGAACTCACCCAGTCGGAGCGCTTCATGGATGTCCTCAATCTGTGGTTCCGTCCAAAGGGAACGACGGACTCCGAGCGCCAGGCAAGCTGGGGTGGCATCATGCGTTCCTTCGGAACAACGGGTGTGGACCTGCAGAAAACCCAATTCCTGGAAATATGGGTCCGCGCCGGCGCGAATCCTTTCGACCCTGACCGCATCGGAGGGATCGCACGGCCAACCGGAACGCCCGTATTGCACATCGACCTCGGGGACATGTCGGAGAATTCCCACCTTTCGACCAGAACCGGGATCTTCCGGCTGGTGGATTTCAACACGGAAGATTACATCGTCAACACGACTTATGTTGACCAGCGGTGGGAGAGTTACCGGAACAACGGCATGCTGGATTTCAGCGGGAATGACAGAGGTGAGGACGTTGGCCTCGACGGCTGTCCGGACGCCTACGAAGACGGGACCGGCGGCTGTCTCGATACCCCCAACCCGGATTACCCGGCAGTGACCGATGACCCGAACGGAGACAACTGGTCGTTTCGACACACCGGCTCCCCGTACGATTTCGAGCATATCAACGGAACGCAGGACAACCGGCAGGATTCCGAAATCCAGCCGTATCCCGATACCGAAGACCTGAACGGGAATGGCTCGCTTGACAGAACGAACAACTACCTCACATACACCATCCAGCTCGACGAAAACAGCCCGTATGCGGTCGAGGAGACGGAGCAGGCGCGTTCGGGGTTCCGTCTGTACCGCATTCCCCTGAAGGAACTGGGCATCAGCACCGTGGATTCAGTGGGCGGAACGGCGCCGTCCTTCAACCGGATCACCACTGCACGTATGTGGGTGGATGGCGTGCGCGATTCGGCGCTCTGGGTTACCATCGCTTCCATGGATTTCGTCGGGAACGACTGGGAAGAGGTGAAGCAGGCGGGTGAACAATTCGCAACTACCACGGTGAACACGCAGGACAACAAAGCGTATACCCCCCCGCCGGGTGTGGAACGAGAACTGGACGCACTTACCGGCGCGCTCCGGCGCGAGCAATCCCTCGTGATGCAGATCATGGAAATCGCTCCGGGGCAGACCTACCGTGCGCAACGCGATCTCTACACCGCAGTGAATCTCACCGATTAC
Source organism: Candidatus Latescibacterota bacterium (assembly GCA_022706085.1). GTDB lineage: Bacteria > Latescibacterota > MWCZ01 > MWCZ01 > MWCZ01 > MWCZ01. The sequence goes on from JAKJDF010000007.1 coordinate 195,223, forward strand.
CGCAGGCTGCGGATGTACGTGCACGGTCCAGAATCCGGCATCAACCCCACCTGGGACCATCTTGCGGCGTTTCTGCGGCTCGGGCTGGACTCAACCAGCTACTATGAGCTTCGAATCCCCCGGCTTTACCCCGGGTGGGACGAGCGGAATTACGTTGACGTCATGATTGACTCATTGACCAATCTGAAACTGACAGACACAGGGCAATTCTTTGCCGGACGAGACACAATTTCCACCGACGGGCGGCTTCGCGTGGTGGCAGCACAGCGCGGCGCCAGTGTAACGCTGCCGTCGCTCTCCTCGATTCGCGTGCTGCAGATTGGGATCGTCAACCTGAGCGACCATACCATCCGCGCGCCGTCAACGAATCAGCCGATTCAGGTGTGGTTCGACGACCTCCGGCTGGACGGGGTCCGGAACATTGCCGGCCGGGCGTACCGCGCCGGGCTGAAAATGCAGATGGCGGACCTGATGAACTTCCAGGTTTCCACAAACCAGCAGCAGATAGGTTTCGGAAGCATCCAGAACAAGCAGGGCAGCGGTATGGAAACGCGGTCGTACACCGTGGCCGTCGACAGGTTCCGGGTCGACAAACTGCTTCCCCCCGCCTGGCGAGTGTCCGTACCGATCAACCTGAATTACTCCGTCAACACGAACGTCCCGCGCCTCAAACGGGGTTCGGACATCGAGCTGGTGGATCAGCGCGACAAGGACGTGGAGCGCGCGCGGACGGCAACCCTCAACGCGTCAACGTCCTTCGTGAAGAGCTCCCAGTCTCGCAATCCGGCCATCGGGCTCACTCTTGACCGGGTGGGGGCTGGTGTTACGTACAGTCTCTCCCACGGGCTGACGCCGGGGCTTACTTCCCGGGATAGCTCTCACTCGATGAGCTACACGGGGAGGTTCAACTACGATCTGACGCCGCGACGCCCGCATCAGCTTCGCATCCTGGGATGGGTACCTGATCGCCTGCCCGGCAAGGTGGAGGAGACGGAGTTCGCCTATCTGCCCACCAGCCTCCGGTTCGACGCCACGACGACGTTCCGCGCTGACTCGTCATGGTCGAAGCAGAAGGTACTCGGAAGGGATACGACGCTGGCGCGAGGGCAACGGGTGTTCACGCTTTCGGAAGCATACCGCGTCGGGTTCCAGCCCTTCCGCTCGCTGACAACGTCATATGACATGTCGCTGAACCGCGATCTCGCCGATGCGCTGGAGGAGGACACGGGCCCCGGAGCGGTGATGCAGTCGCTGGCGAAAAACATCTTCCGGAACCGGGAAATCCGCCGGTCTCAGAACGCGAGCATCAACTACTCCCCGCCGTGGCCGTGGTGGTTGGGCCAATCCTATACCTACACCAACCAGTACAACGACAACAGCGACCCGCGCACCACCTCCGGAAGCACGTCTGGCGCACGGCAGTATGAGGTCACCAACTCGCGGGGGTACGGCATATCGAGTATGACGTTCAAGGTGCGCGATATCCTCACCCGTCTTTCCGGTGAAACAGGAGGAATGCGGGGCGGCATGCGGCGCGGCGGGATGGCGCCGACCGCACCACGGCGGCCGGTTTCGGCGGACACCACGGGAGGGTTTTCTCTGCTCCGTCCCCTGAGGGCGACGGCCGGTTTCGGGGGAAATCATCTGGAAAACGTGATCGGCCGCATCACGTTCAACGAACGATTCATGGGCACCCAGATTCCCGACTCGCTCCGTCCCGGTCTCAAATACCAGATACTGGGAATCGGCAGACACCCGGTGTTGCCCGGCGTGTCGTACACGATCCGCCCGCAGAACTCCATCAGTCAGGATCTGGGCTGGGACGTTTCAAGTGGTCTGCAGTTGCCGTTGAGGATGCGGCTGCAGGCGAAGTACGCGTTCCGCACGACCAAAACCATGGGCGCGCGGGATACCACGCGATCCCGCGATATCACCTTTCCGGACGTCGGGTATTCATGGGACGGCCTCGAGTCGTTGCCTCTTCTCCGCATCGTCACGACGCGCAGCGAAGTCCAGTCCTCGTTCACGCGCCGGATCAACACAAGCTGGACGAAAACAGGCGGGCTTTCCGAGCGCCTCGACCGCCGTTCCACCTCGTATGTGCTGAGCCCGCTCTTCTCGTGGAGCATCCTCTGGAAGAACAGCATTCGGTCGACGATCAGGAGCACCTGGGATCAGACGCTCGACGAGCGGTATTCCGCGGCGGGAATCTCGTCAACCCAGACTACCAACTGGGGTGTTACGCTCAATACGACGTACGAACTTCAGACGTCGCGCGGAATCTCAAAACCCTGGGGCGGCAAGTGGCAACTCGCGGGCAACATCAACCTGTCGCTTGACGGAAGCTACTCGGGCAGCTACGCGGTCGGCCTGGGTGCCAATCCATCCACAGGTGGCGACCTTGTGCAGGGGCATACCCGCACGTGGAGCATCAAGCCCCAGGCGCAGTATCAGTTCAGCCGAACGTTCACCGGACAGGCGCAGATAGAAGTCGGCTCGATGACGGACCTGCGCAACCACTACACAATGAAAACCCGTGCCGTCATGATTACCGGTGAACTCCGATTCAACTGAACGGGCGATCAACACCTCGGATCGCCGCACGCGGACAGGGGGAAACAGGATGGAACACGTGAAAATCGGGTGGGCAACGCGCGACGCAACTACCACCGAACCTGTGGGCATTCCGGGGCAATTTCACCTACGCATCTCCGAGGGCGTCCTCGACCCGCTCACCGTCACCGCACTGGTGGTTGATGGTGGCGACGACACCGCCATTTTCCTCTCCGCAGACCTCGTGGTGATACGTTCGTGTCTGCTCGACCTCGTGCGGGAAAAGGTGGGCCGCCTCAATCCGGAAATCCCCGTTCTCAAAATCCTCATGAACGCCACACACTCGCACACCGGCGGCGACCATTACACCAGCGGTTCTGATGACTTCCCCTGCGACCTCCCGCGCTACTCCGGTGACGAATACCGCGAATTCCTCGCAACCGCGTGCGCGGAGGCGGTTAACGAAGCGTGGACAGCACGCGCTCCCGGCGGAGTGGCGTGGGGGTATGGCCATGCAGTGGTGGCGTACAGCAGGCGCGTGGTCTATTTCGACGACGTCTCCCGGCGGCCAGGCGCTACCAGGGATTCCGCCGCCGGCGTGAACGGCCATGCACGGATGTACGGCAACACCAACGATCCGATGTTCAGCCATTACGAGGCCGGCGCGGACCACTTCGTCAACCTCCTTTTCACGTTCGATGCACACGACAGGCTTACAGGGGCGATCATCAACGTGCCGTGTCCTTCGCAGGTTTCCGAGCACCTCTGGCAGCTCTCCGCCGATTACTGGCACGACGTCCGCGTCGCCGTTCGCAGGCAGTTCGGCGACATATTCATCCTCCCCCAGTGTGCCGCCGCAGGGGACCTTTCCCCGCACATCCTCCACTACAAACAGGCGCTTGCCCGCCGCCTTGCGCTGAAAGGCATGACCGAACGGCAGGATATCGCCGAACGCATCACCACCGCATTCGGAGAAGTCCTCTCATGGGCTCGGAACGATATCCGAACAGAGGTGCCGGTGCGCCACGCCGTTGAAACCGTGGAGCTTTCACGACGGTTGATCACGAAGGAGGAGTTCGAAGAAGACAGCCGGATGCTGGAGGAATTGAACAAACAACAGTTCGCCACGGAAGGCACCCCGAAAGAGCGCCTGATCCACGACTCCTTCCTCGCTGCCAGGAGAAAGCGCGCGCAGAGCGTGATTGACCGTTACCGCGCCCAGGACGCCAACCCGAAGCTGCCCATGGAATTGCACGTTATCAGGATAGGGGACGTCGCGTTCGCGTCGAACAGGTTCGAGCTCTACATGGACTACATGCACCGGATTCAGGCGCGCAGCCCGTTCGAGCAGACGTTTGTCGTGCAACTGGCGGGTGTCCCGGGGCCGGATGGGGGAACGTACCTGCCCACCGAGCGCGCGGTGTGGGGGAAGGGGTACGGCGCCTCGCGCTACTGCAACCACGTCGGCCCCGAGGGCGGACAGGAACTGGTAGAGCAGACAGTGAGGATGCTGAACGACGTGAGGGGATGATCCCGCGCCGGCTGCTCGACACGGTGCGCGACGACTGACGCGCAGCGCGGCGGCATTTCGACACGCTCAATGACCACCGCGCCATTCGGAGACCGGGCCGCGCCGGTCATTGAGCAGGCGCCCGGTGCGCAAGAGACGTTGTCATTCCCGCGAAGGCGGGAATCCAGGGTGTTCGGGGCCCAATCGCATGCGACGTTACTCCCGGATTTCCCTCCTACGAACTGCCTCCGGGGCCGGGAGTGCGCGGGTTGCGTCTCTGGATTCCCGCCTTCGCGGGAATGACGGTGATCCGTGAGCCGCAGGAATGACGGTGATGTGCGAGGTGCGCAAGTTGGCGGCAACACACTCACTTCTCGGTGGGGCGGACATTCCTGTCTGCCCCCGCCCCGGCTCCTCGATACAGCGCTGCGCCCGCCTTGCGGACGTTCGCGCCACTCGGAGACCGGGCCGTTCCTTGCCCAAGAGGTCGTTCGGGGCAAATCATGGGGGTGCACGCACACCCTCGATGCAGGGAGCGGGCACAGTGTGGCACGGGCGTCCCGCCCGTGCCCGCACAATGCGTCCTTCAGAGATTGCACGGGCAGGATGCCCGTGCCAAGGCTATTCTCAGCACACGCGCAACCCCAGCGCTGATTCGAGGCGGTATTTTGCCCGACCTGCGCGCCCTTCGACAAGCTCAGGGACCGCGCGGCGGCTCAATCCGCCTCCACGGCGCGGACAAGGACCCGGTCGTCGAGTGGCGGCCCACCCGGCGGAGGTGGGCCGCTGTATCGAGACGACCGCCGCCTCCCTTACTTCCCCTTCTTCTCCACTGCAACATGCTCGCTGCTCACCACGCAGCCGCGGTCATCAATCAGGTTGATGTAGTGCCCCGTGGCGCCCGCGGGCACCTTCGCCGAGGCCTTCCCCGCCTTCACATCGAGGGTCGCTGGCGCCGTTTCCCAGTTGCGCGTCATCCAGTTGCCTGTGTCGCACGTCCAGTTGAACTCTGCGCTTACGATCGGCACGTCGCTCTCGAACTCCACGGATGACCGCCCGCACCGCACGCCCTGCTTCGTGATGCGGGCAAGCCCCGGTTTGCCGCGGAACAGATGCTCGGCCATGGCGAGTATCTCCGGCGGCGCCTCCCCGGCCGGGCCGTGCGCGTGCTCCATGCGAACCCGAACCGCCAGCGTGCGCTCAGCCTTCGGCAACCTGTACGACGGTTGCAGCGCATCCATCGGGTAGGCGAAGTCGTTTGTGCCGGTCACCCAGACGAACGGCATTGTAGCGCCGGGAAGATACACCGACGGATCCCACATGCGGAGCCACTTTTCGGCCTTCTCCTTCCCCATGGTCGCGAACGTTTCCAGCCACGCGGAGTTGAGGCCCAGAAACCCGCAGCCGTACACAGGCGCGGCGAACCTGAAGCGCTGGTCCACACCGGCGACGATGCATGTCGTGTAGCCGCCCCACGACACGCCGGTGAGCCCGATCCGTTCCGCGTCCACCTCGGGAAGCGAGCGCAGGAACGAGTGCCCCAGAATCGCCGCCGACACGGCGTGGTACGTCCACTGATCCTCCACCGGCTCATCCACCGCGTCGAAGCCGCCCCAGCCCGCCGGGCCGCCGTGCTCGT
>JAKJDF010000008.1 GCA_022706085.1 Candidatus Latescibacterota bacterium
TATCGTCCGCAGTTTTTCTTCCGTACGACAGATGTGACGGGCTCGATCGCGTTGCCTGAGGGGACGGAGATGGTGATGCCTGGCGACCACACGGTGATGACGGTGGAGCTGGTGACGCCGATAGCGATGGAACAGGGTCTTCGTTTCGCGATTCGAGAAGGCGGCAGAACCGTCGGCGCAGGCTCCGTTACAAAAATCTTGCAGTAAGGATTTCGCCGCGGGAATGGCTCCGCGGGTGATGAAAACCATAAGAGGGCACGCACGTGGCTGGTCAGAAAATTCGCATTCGCCTGCGCGGTTACGACCACAGGGCGCTTGATCGGTCGGTGGACGAGATCGTTCGCACCGCGAAGCGTTCCGGTGCGCGGATCAAAGGGCCCATACCCCTTCCGACGCGCCGTTCAGTTACGACCGTTTTGCGTTCTCCGCACGTGAACGTCAAATCCCGTGAGCAGTTCATGCTTGCGGTGCACAAGCGGCTTCTGGATATCTACGATTCGACTCCGCAGACGGTGGATGCTCTGATGAAGCTTGAGCTTCCCGCTGGCGTGGATGTTGAGATACAGGTTTGATACGCACGGTGGACCAGACATGAAGCAATTGGTAGGACGCAAGATCGGAATGACGCGCATCTTTGACGGCGCGGGGCGGGAAATTTCTGTCACGGTCGTCGAGGTGCAACCGCATGTTGTGATCGGCCACCGCACGGCGGAGAAGAACGGTTATGATGCCGTTATTGTCGGCGTGGAAGAGGATTCAAAGCGACGTGCGCCCCGTCAGATTGCAGGGCAATACCCGGAAAACGTGAGCCCGAGGAAGTTCATTCGGGAGATAAAACTCGAGTCAACGCCTGAGATTGGCTCCACGGTGGACGCGAGCGTGTTTTCGGTGGGCGACAGGGTGAAAGTGGTTGGCACGAGCAAAGGGCGTGGTTTTGCCGGGTTTGTGAAACGCCACCACTTCAAGGGTGGACCCAATACACACGGGAGCATGAGCCACCGGTTGCCGGGGTCCATCGGCTCGTCGGCATATCCCAGCCGAGTCATAAAAGGCGTGAAGGGTGCCGGACACCAGGGCAACCAGAGCAGCACTGTCAAGGGTTTGCGCGTGGTGGAAGTTGATGCAGAACGTAACCTTCTGGTGCTGAGCGGGTGTGTTCCCGGATGGCGCAACGGTCTGATAACCATTTCTTCGGACGATCGTGGTAAGGCTTGAAACTATGAACGCAGTGCGGTTTGATGAAGCGGGAGTCGAAGCGGGGCGGGTAGACCTGCCCGCGACGCTCTTCGGGGCCGAGCCCAATCTGGACGTGGTGCATAAGGCAGTGGTGGCGTACCTGGCGAATCAGCGTCAGGGTACCGCCAAAACCAAGACCCGTTCGGAAGTTGCCGGCACCAACAAGAAGCCGTTCAAACAGAAAAAGACCGGGCAGGCGCGTCGCGGCGACATGAAAACAAACGTGCAGCGCGGGGGCGGCGTCTACGGCGGACCAGTTCCGCGTGATTTTCGCCAGAAGCTGCCCAGGAAGATGCGGCAACTGGCCCTGCGTTCCGCCCTTTCGATCCGGGCGAAGGAAGACGCGGTTTTGACGATAGCCGATATCTCGCTGGAATCCGGAAAGACGCGGGACGTGGCGGCGCTGCTCAAGAGCGCCGGATTGCAGGACAAGCGCGTGTTGTTTATCGCCGACAAATCCCCTGCAACACTGCAGCGTGCAAGCCGGAATATCGAGAAGTTCTGGTTGACGTCTGTCGGTTCATTGAGCACGTACGCGGTGATGTGGGCGGAACGGGTTGTGTTTACGGAGTCAGCCCTTGCCCGCCTGAATGAAGCAGGTCTCAGCGAGGGAAGCCTCGCGGGGGCGAGCGTCAATGAGGCAGGAGGTGCTCAATGAGTTCCCCCTATACGATTATCAAACGCCCCGTGGTGTCGGAGAAGGTGAATCTCCAGCAGGAGCGTTTCAATCAATACACCTTCGAAGTGGATCGCGCTTCCAACAAACACGAGATCCAGCGCGCCATCGAAGAGCTTTTCAGTGTGAAGGTCACGTCGATCCGGGTGATCCACGTGCGCGGAAAGAAACGGCGCATGGGCATGCGGTACCGGAAACTCGGAAGAACGGCGTCCTGGAAAAAAGCGATCGTCACGCTCGAAAAAGGGCAGACGATTGATATTCTCGGCGAAAGGGTATAGCGATGCCGTTCAAGAAGTTTCGCCCGCTCACCCCGAGCTTGCGATATACGACGACGGATACGTTCGAAGACGTAACGACGGGGACGCCGGAGCGTTCGCTGGTGGAGAAGCTCCACCGCACGTCGGGCCGGAATAATGCCGGACGGATCACCTCCCGTCGACGTGGGGGCGGGCATCCCCGCCTGTATCGCGTGATTGATTTCAAGCGGGACAAGTTCGGTATTCCGGCGAAGGTGAAGTCGATAGAATATGATCCGAACCGGACCGCGCGGATCGCTCTGCTGGTGTATGCGGACGGAGAGAAGCGGTACATCATCGCTCCCGACGGCATTGCGGTTGGCGACGAATTGATGTCCGGTCCGACGGCGCCTGTCCGGCCGGGAAATGCGCTGCCTTTGACGCACATTCCTGCCGGTTCCACCGTGCACAATGTGGAGATGAAGCCGGGCAAAGGAGCAGCTCTTGCGCGCAGCGCCGGTGCTCTGGTGCAGCTCATATCGCGTGAAGGTGACATGGCGCGGCTTCGCATGCCTTCCGGGGAAGTGCGGCTCGTCCCGTCCGTGTGCATGGCAACGCTGGGCCAGGTGGGCCATGTGGATCGCGACGACCGCTCACTTGGAAAAGCCGGTCGGAATCGCTGGCTGGGCCGGCGGCCGAGCGTCCGCGGTGTTGCCATGAACCCGGTGGATCATCCCCATGGCGGTGGTGAAGGGCGCACGTCGGGCGGTGGTGGCAAAGGCTCGCATCCGAGAACTCCGTGGGGTGTAATCACCAAGGGCAAAAAGACGCGGAATCCCAAGAAATCCAGTCGCCTCATCATCAGTCGGCGCACGAAGTAGAGGAATGGTACATGGCACGTTCCATTAAGAAGGGGCCCTACATCGAGCCCAGTCTGCAGAAGAAGGTTGACGAGCTCAACCGCACGGGTGAGAAACGGGTTATCAAAACGTGGTCGCGGCGTTCGACGATTTCGCCGGATTTCGTGGGGCACACGCTCGGGGTGCACAACGGCAACAAGTTCATCCCCATTTACGTGACGGAAAACATGGTTGGGCACAAGCTGGGTGAATTCGCGCCGACGCGGATTTTCCGGGGGCATCCGGGTTCCAGTGGCGGCGGCGAAAAGACAGCGAAAGTAGCGCCCTCGGCCAAGTGATACCAGTGTGTAGAAGGAATCGGGAACGATGGCACTCATAGCTCGCGCTGTCAGCAAGAACCAGTGGGCATCTGCCCGTAAGGTGCGCCTCGTTGCGGATATGGTGAGGGGAAAGACGGTCGGAACTGCACTGAACGTGCTCCACTTTTCTCCCTCTTCCGCCAGTCTGCAGGTTGAAAAGACGGTGCGCTCGGCGATGGCGAACCTGCTGGAAAAGGAACAGGGCCAGCGTCTTGTGGAAGATGACGTGGTTATTTCGCAGATAACAGTAGATGGCGGGATGATTTACAAGCGGATTCGTCCGCGGGCGATGGGTCGTGCGTTCCGCACGCGCCGCCGGACCTGCCACATTACGGTTGAAGTCGCTGCACGCGAACGCACAGAACGCTAGGAAGGGAGCGTCTTAGTGGGACAGAAAACTCATCCAACGGGACTTCGGCTCGGAGTGCTCCGGACTCCCGAACGTCCGAATGGACTTTGGAAATCGCGTTGGTACGGTGGGCGCGACTTTCCGGCTCTTCTGAAGGAAGATCAGATGCTCCGCGCATACGTTCTGCAGCGCCTTCAGAAAGCATCGGTGTCGCTCATCGAGATTGAGCGGCAGCCGAAGCGGATCAGCATCACCGTCCACACCGCCCGTCCCGGGATCGTGATCGGGCGTAAGGGGCAGGAAGTGGACAAACTGCGTGACGAGCTTCGTCACCTCACGAAGAAAGACGTTTTCATCAACATAGAAGAGATCAAGAAGCCCGAGCTGGATGCGGAACTGGTTGCTCAGAACATTCGTCGGCAGCTGGAAGGCCGCGTGCTTTTCCGGCGCGCCATGAAGAAGGCGCTGGAAAACACGATGCGCATGGGAGCTCAGGGAATTCGCGTGGTCTGTTCCGGGCGACTTGGTGGTGCGGAAATGTCTCGCACCGAACGGTATATCCGTGGGCGTGTGCCGCTCCACACGCTGCGGGCGGATATTGATTACGCGCTGGTGCAGGCGTTGACGACCATGGGTATGATCGGCGTGAAAGTGTGGATTTGTCGTGGCGAGCAGATCGGCGATGATTTCCCGACTGCACCCCGGCGTGCGGAAGGCACGGCAAGCGGCATGTCCGAAGGCGCGAGGAGATAAACAGCGATGTTAATGCCGAAACGTGTCAAACACCGGAAGCAGCAACGGGGGCGGCGAAAAGGCCTTGCACTTCGGGGCTCCGCGATTCATTTCGGGCAATACGGTCTTCAGGCGGTTGAACCCGCGTGGGTGACGGATCGCCAACTGGAAGCCGCTCGTGTTGCCATGACGCGCTATATCAAGCGTGGCGGGAAGGTCTGGTTGAGGGTGTTTCCGGACAAGCCGGTTACCGCGAAGCCCGCGGAAACCCGCATGGGCAAAGGGAAGGGTGTGCCTGACCACTGGGTTGCAGTGATCAAACCTGGTCGGATCCTGTTCGAGATGGAAGGTATTGACGAGGCTACCGCACAGGAAGCGATGCGCCTTGCCAATTCGAAGCTTCCCGTCAAGACGCGGTTCATTCAGCGTTCTGAAACGGTTCAGGGGTGACGGTGATGAAAACACGTGACATTCGCAAGATGTCCATTGAAGAGGTTCGCGTGCACCTGCGTGAGGCAGAGGAAGAGGTGTTCCGCCTCCGTTTCCGCGCCGCCACCGAGCAGTTGGAGAGCCCGATCATGCTCCGACACCGGCGCCGGGATATCGCCCGGATGGTCACGATCATCCGCGAACACGAGCAGGGCGTCCGTAGGCTTGCCCAACGGGAATCGGTTGAAGGGGCGACATCATGACAAGTGAAACTCGTGCCCATCGCAAAACACGCGTTGGCCGCGTGGTAAGCGCAAAGCCTGACAAGACGATCGTTGTGGTGATAGACCGTCTCGTGCGTCACTCGCTGTATGAGCGCATCGTCCGCCGGACGAAGAAGCTTTACGTACACGACGAGCAGAATGAAGCGCACGTTGGTGATACCGTAGAAGCTATGGAGACCAGGCCGCTGAGCAAGACCAAGCACTGGCGGTTGGTCCGTATTGTGGAACGTGCCCGGTAGGAAGGCTATTTCGCCATGATTCAGCAACAGACAAATCTCGTGGTGGCCGACAATACCGGCGCGAAGCGTGCCATGTGCATCAAGGTGCTCGGTGGAACACGTGCGCGGTACGCCACAGTCGGGGATCAGATCATAGTCGCAGTGAAAGAGGCGATTCCTGGCGGGGCAGTCAAGAAGGGCGACGTCGCGCGTGGTGTGGTGGTGAGAGTGTCCCGTGCAACGCGGCGGCCGGATGGCTCCCATGTTCGCTTTGACGACAACGCGGTGGTGTTGATCAATGATCAGGGTGAACCGAGGGGAACGCGTATTTTCGGTCCGGTGGCTCGCGAGCTTCGTGAGCACAAGTTCATGCGCATTGTATCGCTGGCTCCGGAAGTTGTCTGAGCACGAGCCGAGGGGATTGAAGTCGTGGACATATTGAAAGGCGATCTCGTCGAAGTGATCAGCGGGGACAGCCGTGGGCCCAGGCGAGGCGAGGGCAAGCGGGGCAAGGTGCTTTTCGTTGATCGGGCCAAAGGCAAAGTGATTGTCGAGGGTGTGAACATCATTCGTCGGCATACGAAACCCTCGCGTGAGAATCCGCAGGGTGGCATCGTGGAGAAAGAGGCCCCGATTTCGGTGTCGAAGGTATTGCTTGTCAGCCCGCGAGCGAATCGCGGCGTGCGAGTTCGCCATCAGCGCCTGGAAGACGGCACAAGGGTGCGCATTTGCACAAAGACCGGCGACATGATACCTCCGCCGTCCAAGTCATGAAGGTGGGGAGCGGAAACTGATGGCAAACGAGGAAACAAAGAAAAAAGCGGCCAAAGCCGAAGCGGGAGCCGACGCAAAGGGCGCGACGAAGAAAAAGGCACCCAAAGAGCAGGCTGCCGCGGAGGCGGCTCCCAAAGGGAAAAAAGCCACGGGTGCGAAGTCGCAGGAACCGAAAGCTGCGGAACCGAAGGCTCAGGCGGTGCCGCCGCGGTTGCGCGAGCGTTACAAGGCGGAGATCGTGCCGCAGCTTACCAAGCGGTTCTCCTACAAGAACCCGATGCAGGTTCCCCGGGTGCTGAAAGTGGTCGTCAACATGGGTGTGGGCGAGGCTATTCAGAACCCGAAAGCCGTGGACAGCGCCGTTGCGGATCTCCAGCAGATCGCCGGTCAGAAGCCGAGCGTGCGGCGGGCGCGGAAGTCGGTATCGAACTTCAAGCTTCGGGCGGGCGTTGCGGTAGGTTGCGCGGTTACGCTTCGGGGCGTGCGCATGTGGGAGTTTCTGGACCGGCTGATGACGTTTGCGATTCCGCGTATCAGGGATTTCCGGGGTATTCCGCGGCGCGGGTTCGACGGCCGGGGCAATTTCACATTTGGCGTGAAAGAGCAGCTAATTTTCCCGGAGATAGATTACGACACGGTTGACCAGATTCGGGGAATGGACATTTCGATAGTCACTACCGCGCGCACTGACGAAGAAGCGTTCGAACTGCTGAGTGGTTTGGGCATGCCGTTCGCGCGCCAGGCCTGACGGGCGAACGCGGAAAGCGAGGGTTCTCGTGGCGAAAAAGAGCTGGATGATCAAATCGGCGCGCAAACCGAAGTTCAAGGTCCGGGCCTATAACCGTTGCCATCGTTGCGGAAGGTCTCGTGGATTTCTGCGGAAATACGGCGTGTGCCGGATCTGCTTCCGCGAGCTTGCGCTCCGAGGGGATATCCCCGGCGTGGTCAAGGCCAGTTGGTAGCCGTACGTGCGGTTCAGAATTAGAGGAACAGAACTATGTCAATGACCGATCCGATCGCGGATTTTTTGACGCGAATCAGGAATGCGTGCAAAGCTGGACACCGGAAGGTAGATATCCCGGCTTCGACACTGAAGCGCGAGGTAGCGCGCATTCTGCTCGAGCAGGGCTACGTCGAGGATGTCTACGTAGTTGATGACGGGAAACAGGGCATGCTGCGCATTTACCTGCGGTACCTGAGAGATGGCAGACCGGTCATCCGCGGGTTGGCTCGGCGTTCAAAACCTGGTTTGCGCCGTTACGCCGGTGCGCAGACCATGGATCGTGTTCTGAACGGTCTGGGAATCGCGATTGTGAGCACGTCGAAAGGTGTGATGACAGACGCTGAATGCCGTCGCATCGGAGTCGGTGGCGAAGTTCTTTGCCACGTATGGTAGGAGAAGGATTGTGTCTCGCATAGGACGAAGAGCTATCCCGCTCGCGAATGGTGTCGCGGTTGCGATTTCCGGGGATACATTGACCGCCAGGGGCCCTCTGGGCGAGGTTTCCGTAAAGATACCTGCGGGCGTGAATGTGAGGATCGACAGCGACCAGGTGACGGTTGAACCGGAAATCGGTGCAAGCCCGGGCGCATGGGGCCTTGCACGAACGATCATCGCGAACGCGGTGGAAGGTGTTTCGAAGGAGTTTGAACGGCGCCTGTTCGTGGTCGGGGTTGGGTACCGCGCCGAGGCTGATGGTTCCAAACTGACACTGAGCGTGGGGCATTCGCATCCCGTCACGATTGAGGCGGACCGCGGGGTGACGTTTGCCGTGGAGCCGGCGATAACCTTGCCGGGCAAAAAGGATAACTACCCGGCGATTCCGGTTGTTGTGAAGGGCGTCAACAAAGAAGCAGTGGGCGATTACGCGGCGAAAGTCCGGGCGGTGAAACCGCCGGAGCCGTATCTCTGGAAGGGGATTCGGTACCAGAACGAGCGTATGAGGACTGACAAGGCCGGGAAGACGGCAAAGTAATATACTGGGGCCTGTTCGGGGCCGTTGGGGAATGTACCATCATGAGCGAGAGACGAATCCGTCGGGTAAAGCGCTGGCGTCTTGCGAAGCCGATTCGCGGTACTGCCGAAAGGCCGCGCCTTGTCGTCAGCCGTGGGCTGCGGACGATCCAGGGCCATTTCGTCAATGACGAGATCGGGAAGGTAATCTGCGGGGCGTCCACCGCCTCCAAGAAGCTCGCGATAGCCGGTCGCGGTTGCGAGGCCGCAAAAAGCCTCGGGAAGGAGCTGGCGCGCGTGGCGCGTGAACACGGGATTACGCGCACGGTGTTTGACCGCAACGGGTACCTGTATCACGGACGTGTCAAAGCGTTGGCAGAAGGCGCGCGAGAAGGCGGACTCGAGTTCTAGCGAATTCAAAAAGGAACAGGCATGGCGAGAGACGGTGGGTACAGCAGAGGCGGCAACGTAGAGGAATCGGAGTTCGTCGAAACCCTTGTCAAGGTAAAGCCCGTTTCGAAGGTTACAAAAGGCGGACGCGACCGGCGTTTCAACGCACTGGTGGTTGTTGGCGACAAGAAGGGCCGGGTTGGCGTTGGCATGGGCAAAGCGCGCGAGGTCTCCGAAGCGATCCGCAAGGGGACCCAGATTGCGCAACGATCCATTCAACGGGTTTCGGTTGGCGTGACGATTCCCCACGAAGTGTGGGGGCGGTGCGGTGCGGGTCTGGTGTTTCTTCGTCCAGCGACGCCGGGAACCGGGCTTATTGCTGGCAGCGCTGCGCGTGCGGTGCTGGAAGCGGCGGGAGTTGAAAATGTTCTGAGCAAGTCAGTTGGCTCGGCAAATGCTCTGAATGTAGCCCGTGCGACGCTGGATGCGCTTGCCAAGCTTCGGACGTTCACGCAGGTACGGAGTGAGCGTCGTCTTATACCGCCGGAGGCCGTTGCCGCCGAAGCAGCGGATATCGCGCCTGCGGAGAGTGCTGAGAATGAGGCGCCAGTAGAGACGCCGAACGAAGGAGCGGGAGCGTGAAGAAGATCACGGTGACTCTTTACCGGAGCCCGATTGGACGCGTGGCGTACCAGAAGCGCGTGGTGAAGGGGCTGGGTCTGCACCGAGTCGGGCAGACCGTGGAGCACGAGGACAAACCGGATATCCGAGGGATGGTGGCGAAGGTGCCGCATCTCGTTCGCATAAATGAGGCGTAGCATGGCCGAACAGGTGAGATTGGGCGACCTTGTCCCCACAGAAGGCGCGCGAAAGAACCGGAAGCGTGTTGGCCGGGGAAACGGGAGCGGGCACGGAACTTTCAGCGGGCGTGGTTGCAAGGGCACGAAAGCGCGCTCAGGCACGGGCCGCATGCGTGTCGGGTTTGAGGGCGGCCAGATGCCAATTCAGCGGGCGTTGCCGGCCCGTGGTTTCCGCAATCCCGCGAAGAAATCGTTCCAGCTTGTGAACGTGGGCGACATTGCCGCGCGGACGCTTGGGGACCGCGTGGATGCGGCGGCGCTTCACGCGGCGGGTTTGATCCGCTCGGCTGTGGAACCGGTGAAGGTTCTGGGCGATGGCGAATTGAACAGGGCGGTTACCGTGGTGGCCACGACGTTCAGCCGCACGGCGCGGGAGAAGATTGCCGCCGCGGGCGGCACTGCTGAGGAATCGACAGGTGCTTGAACGCTTCCGAAACATCTTCAACATTCCTGAACTGCGTAACAGGATACTGTTCACGTTCGGCGTGTTGATTGTGTACAGAATCGGTGGTGCTATTCCGACGCCCGGCGTGAATTCGGCCGCACTTGCGCAGGCGTTCAGCGCTCGCGCGCGGGATCTTTTCGCGGTGTACGACCTGTTCGCCGGCGGCGCGTTCAAACAGGCGACGATTTTTGCTCTGGGCATCATGCCCTATATCTCCGCTTCAATCATCTTCCAGTTGCTGGGTTCGGTCTGGGCACCGATTCAGCAGCTGCAGAAGGAGGGGCAGGAGGGGCAGAAGAAGATCAACCAGTACACCCGTTATCTGACGGTTGCGCTTGCTGCGGTTCAGAGCCTCGGGGTGAGCCAGTTCCTGATTCAAAACGGGGCGGCGCTGGATCCTGGCATCGGGTTCCGGCTGATGGTTATGCTGACGATGACCACGGGGACGGTGTTCGTCATGTGGCTGGGCGAGCAGATCAGTGAGCGTGGCATTGGAAACGGTATCAGTCTGATCATTTTCATAGGTATTGTAGCGCGCTTCCCGCATGCAATCATCGGGCAGTTACGCGTGATGCTCGACCCTGACAGCGGCGGGGTGATCGCGACGATGGCCCTTTTCGCCCTGATGTTCGTGATTACGGCGCTGGTGGTGCTGATTACGCAAGGAACGCGCAGGATTCCGGTTCGGTATGCCAGCCAGAGAGTCGTCGGCGGGCGGGTGTACGGCGGTCAGAGCACGCATTTGCCGTTGAAGGTGAACGCGGCAGGCGTTATTCCGATCATTTTCGCGCAGTCAATCGTGCTTGTTCCCACGACGGTTCTCCAGTTTGCCGGAACCGCGACGCCGGAAAGCGAAACGCTCCAGATGATTTTCGGCTGGTTTCAGCCTACTTCGCTGATTTACTGGACGTTTTACTCGTTGCTGATTATCTTCTTTTCTTACTTTTACACGGCGATCATTTTCAATCCGGTGGACGTTGCAGACAATTTGAAGCGGAACAACGGCTTCATTCCCGGCGTCCGTCCCGGCAAGAAAACGGCAGAGTACATCGACCGCGTTCTGAACAGGATTACGTTGCCTGGTTCGATCTATCTGGCCGTAATTGCGGCGCTTCCGTTCCTGATCATCTCCATATTCCAGAGTTTCCGAGTGTCGGTGGTGCCGGATTTCCACGATTTCTTCGGTGGAACGGGTCTGTTGATCGTAGTGGGCGTGGCGCTCGATACGCTGGACAAAGTGGAATCGCATCTTCTCGTCCGTCATTATGACGGCTTCATGAAGGGCAGCAGGCTCCGCAGCCGGCGGCGCTGATGTTCCCGAAGACAGGAAGGGGGAAGCCCATGCGATTGATCCTACTCGGTGGCCCGGGTTCCGGGAAAGGGACTCAGGGTGCGGTGCTGGCGCAGAAATTTTCGATCCCGACCATTTCGACCGGTGATCTTTTCCGGAAGAACATCGCGGACAACACGCCGCTCGGGCAGAAGGTGAAGCAGTATACGGATCAAGGGGCGCTCGTTCCGGACGCAGTTGTGCTGGACATGGTGTTCGATCGGCTTGTTCAGCCGGATTGCGCGGCGGGGTATCTGCTTGACGGGTTTCCGCGCACGATCCCGCAGGCCGAGGCGCTGACGAAGTGGCTTTCCGAGAAAAACGCGGCGATTGACCATGTGGTGTTGATCGACGTGGATGACGAGGTGATAGTGGATCGGCTCTCGTCGCGGAGGACATGTGAGTCGTGCGGAGCCATCGTCAGCGTGAAGTTCTCGCCTCCGAAGAAGGAAGGCGTGTGTGATCTGTGCGGTGGGAAACTTGTTCAGCGCGCGGATGACAACCCCGGGACGGTTCGCGATCGACTGCAGGTGTACCACAAGAACACCGAACCGTTGATCGCGTACTACCGCCAGCAGGGGCTGTTGCGCGCGGTAGATGGTTCGGCGTCGCCGGAACTGGTGACGAAGGCGATTCTTGCCGCCGTTGGTGCGAAATCTTAGCTGAGAGTGGTGTCCGTGCCAAAAGAAGACTCGATTGAGGTCGAAGGAACGGTAACAAAGGCACTGCCAAACGCTTCGTTCAAGGTGCGTCTGGAAAACGGGCACGAGGTCTCGGCACACATATCCGGCAAGATGAGGGTGAATTTCATCACCATCAAGCCGGGCGACAAGGTGAAGCTCGAGCTTTCGCCGTACGATCTGACGCGCGGGCGCATCACGTACCGGCATCGCTAGACGCGATTTATGGAGTGAGTTCGAATGAAAGTGCGTTCTTCGGTCAAGAAGCTTTGCGCCAACTGCAAGATCATCCGGCGCCGGGGTGTTGTGCGGGTGATCTGCAAATCGAGTCCGACGCACAAACAGCGTCAGGGGTAGAGTTGTCGTGCATCATCTAACGTGAGTGCAAAGGGAGTATCTCAATGGCGCGTATAGCTGGAGTTGACCTGCCGCGTGAGAAGCGGGTGGATATCGCCCTTACCTACATTTTCGGGATAGGTCCGGCCTCGTCGGCGAAGATCCTTCAGGAAACAGGGGTGGATCCGAGCCGCAGGATGAATCAGTTGACCGAAGACGAAATCGCCCGCCTTCGTTCGGTGATCGAGAATCAGTTTCGAGTTGAGGGTGCCCTGCGGAGTGAGATTGAGATGAACATCCGCAGGTTGCAGGAGATCGGGTGTTATCGAGGCCTGCGGCACCGGCGCGGGTTGCCGGTGAGAGGCCAGCGTACGCACACAAATGCCCGCACCCGCAAGGGGCCGCGGCGGGCGGTGGCCGGAGCGCGCAAGGCCGGGAAGAAGACGAAGTAACTGGCGTCCGCCGCCGTTTGAGCGGCGTTGATCGGGAAGGTTTTGAGAGGATTACTGAATGGCATCTCCGACTGGTCGTGCCCGGAAGGGACGGAAAAAGGACCGCAAAGTCGAAGCGACTGGCGTAGCGCACGTGAAGGCGACGTTCAACAACACGCAGGTAACCCTGACCGACAAGGATGGCAATTTGATCTCCTGGTCTTCGGCTGGCAAGGCCGGTTTCAAGGGATCGCGGAAGAGCACCCCGTTTGCCGCGCAATCGGCGGCATCACAGGCTGCCCGCGAAGCGATGGATCTGGGATTGCGGAAAGTGGAAGTTCTTGTGAAGGGACCCGGCGTGGGACGTGAGGCGGCGGTACGCGCGCTTCAGGCGGCTGGTCTGGAGATCAGCGCTATTCGTGATGTTACCCCGATTCCGCACAATGGTTGCCGCCCGCCGAAACGTCGGCGCGTGTAGGTTGTTGAGAATTCAGGAGACGTGAATGGCACGATATGATGGTCCGGTCTGCAGGCTTTGCCGCCGCGAGGGAACGAAGCTGTTCCTGAAGGGCGAGCGGTGTAATTCGGAGAAATGCTCCCTCGACCGGCGGAATTACGCTCCGGGCCAGCATGGCCAGGGGACGCAGCGCAAGGTGATGGAGTACGGTCGGCAGCTTCGAGAGAAGCAGAAAGCGCGCCGGACGTATGGTGTTCTCGAGCGGCAGTTCCGGCGGTATTACGAGATGGCCGTTCGAATACCCGGCGTTACGGGAGAAAACCTGCTGCGTCTGCTTGAGCAGCGGCTGGACAACGTTGTGTACCGGCTCGGGTTTGCTCCGTCCCGCGCGGCGGCGCGTCAGTTGGTGCGCCACCGGCACATCGAGGTGAACGGGCGGCCGGTTTCAATTCCCTCGTTCCTCGTGCGTCCGGGAATGACGGTTTCCGTGCGGCAGGGGAGCAAGGAGATGCCGAGCATTCACGAGTCGCTGAGGCAACTCGGGAAATCGCGCGAGATGTCGTGGTTGGTGGTGGACAAAGTGGCGCTTTCTGGACAGATGGTTCAGCTTCCTTCCCGCGAGGACATACAGATTCCGTTGGAAGAGCGCCTCATTGTCGAGTTGTACTCGAAGTAAGCCCCTCGTGCCTGAAGCGGGAAATGCCCGCGCAGGCCCTGAAAGGTTCCACGAGCGGCAGATTCCGGGTGTTCTGCGGGAATACGCGGGCGGTCGTTCGTTTCTGAGGAGGGGGTTGTAGGCACCATGATGAAAACTGACACAGCAGAAACGCCTTCGTTCGTCATGCCCGATGCGGTGGAGGTTGATCAGGCCTCTACGCAGACGTACGCGAAGTTTGTGCTCCAACCTCTGGAGCGGGGCTTTGGCACTACGCTCGGTTCGAGTCTTCGCCGGACGTTGCTTTCCTCGATGGAAGGCGCCGCGATTCTGGCGGTGCGCATTGAGGGTGTCCAACATGAGTTCACTGCGATTCCGGGTGTGGTCGAGGATGTGCCGGAACTCGTTCTGAATTTGAAGCAGGTGCGTCTCCGTCTGCACACGGATGAGAAGAAGACCATCCATGTGCGAAAAAAGGGTCCCGGGGAACTGGTTGCCGGCGACCTTGCGGTGGACAGCGCAGTGGAGATCGTGAATCCCAAGCTGGTTCTGGCCACGCTTTCGGAAGGCGCAGAAATAGCCATGGAAGTGGACCTCGGGAAGGGCAGAGGGTTCCTTCTCGCGGAGGAAATGGAATCGGAAGACGTTCCGATCGGGACAATACCGGTTGATGCAGTGTTCTCGCCGATCACCAAGGTGGATTTCGAGGTAGGAAATGCGCGTGTCGGGCAGAAAACCGATTACGACAAGTTGACGCTGGAAGTGTGGACGGATGGCACGACTACGCCACGGAGCGCGGTTGCGTTTGCCGCCCGGCTTTTGAGGGAGCATCTCCAGCTTTTCATGGGTGAATCGGAGCGCGAGGAAACGGGAGCGCGGGGTGTTCTGGCAGCGGCGCCGACCAGCGTTCTTGATACGCGGGTGGATGACATGGATCTCTCCATGCGGTCCATCAACTGTCTGCGCGCTGCCGGCATCACTACGGTTCAGGAACTCGTCCTGAAATCTGAAAACGATATGTTGAAGTACCGCAATTTCGGGCGGAAGTCGTTGATCGAACTTACCGAGAAGCTCGAGAGCATGGGGCTTCGATTTGGCATGTCTCCTGAAGAGCTTGCCGAGGTGCGCGCCCGACTTTCTGGTGGTTCGGCGCCTGAAGAGAAGAGCGAGGAAGCGTAATCATGAGACATGGCAACAAAGGTCGCCGTCTGGGCGTAACCACGCCGCATCGCCGATCAATGATGGCGAATCTGGCAGTATCGCTCATTCAGCACGGGGGCATCAATACGACAGAGGCACGTGCGAAGGAACTGCGTCCTTTCGTGGAAGAGCTCGTCACGCTGGCCAAACGGGGTGATCTGCATGCGCGGCGCCTGGTTACGGCGCGTCTGCGGGATCCGGGAGCGACGAAGAAGCTTTTCGACGAGTGGGCTCCCAAGTTCGTCTCTCACCCCACGAAGGCGGGTGACGGATGGAACGGCGGGTACGTCCGCATTTTGAGGCTTGGCCTCCGCAAGGGTGACTCTGCGTCCATCTCGATGGTGCAGTTCGTCACCGCGGAATCTGCTGAGTCTTCGGCGAGCCGGAAACCGGCACAGGAGAAGAAATCAGAGCCTGCGAAGAGCAGCTCTGAAAAGGACAATGCGGCGAACGAGGAAACGTCCTAGCGCCGCACATCACACATCGGGCTTGAGAAACGCGGGACGTCGTCGGCACCACGCTGATGCGTCCCGTTTCTTTTGATGCGGACAGGCTGTGAGCGACACGACGGCACATGACAGCGGCATCGCGGTGTCCGCTCCGAAAGGCGCAGTGCGCCCCGGAATGATCGTTCCCGCGATTATCGATGGGATTGCGCTCGATGGCCGCGGCGTGGCTTCCGCATCGGGGCGGCAGTTGCTTGTTCGCGGGGCGTTGCCGGGCGATGAGGTGGATGCACGTGTGTTCCGCAGGCGCGGCGGGCGTCTGGAGGCAACGTGCGTGTCCGTCCGCCGGGAAGGCTTTCCACGGCGCGAACCCCGGTGCGCGCACACCGGTCAGTGCGGGGGGTGCACGTGGCAGCAGTGGGAGCCCGGCATTCAGCACGAGATGAAGCGCCGGATGGTAAGGGAAGCTCTCACCCGGGCGATGCCGGATGCAGCGATCGAAGTGTTACCTGTTGTTGCGGCGGGTCCGGAATTCGGTTACCGGAACAAGATGGAGTTCACCTTCGGAAAGGATGAAACCGGCGCGGTGACTCTCGGGCTGCACCGCGCGGGGCGATTTGACGCTACGTTCGACGTGAAGCATTGCTGGATTGCGCCTGAAGGGATGAACGCAGTTCGCGCGTGGGTGTGTGAGTGGGCACGGCGAAACGCGCTGGTTCCATATGACCCGCGGAGGTTCGGCGGCGCACTTCGGCATCTGGTGCTGCGAGAGGCGGCGGCAACCGGTGAAGTAATGGCGAATCTTGTGTGTGCAGCGGGCGAAATGGCGGGTCTGGACGAATTGAGTGAGGGGCTTCCCAAGGAATTGCCGCAGGTGAAAAGCCTGCTCTTCAGTGTCAACACACGGCGGGGTGACACCGCACATGCGGAGACGACGGTCCTGCTTTCCGGGCGTCCGGCGATTTCAGAGAGGATCGGCGATATGGAAGTGACGGTATCGCCGGTCTCCTTCCTTCAGACGAACAGCGCGGGTGCGGAGCGGCTGTACTCGGTTGTGGGCGAAGTGGCCGGGCTTTCCGGCGAGGAACGGGTTCTTGACCTTTATTGCGGCATCGGGCTCATCGGTACTTGGCTGGCCCCGCGTGCCCGGGAGGTCGTGGGTCTGGAGCAGGTGCCTTCCGCAGTACACGACGCGAACGCAATGCGGGAACGGCTTGGCTATACGCATGTGCAGTTCCGTCAGGGAGATGCAGAGGTGGTTCTGCCTGCCTGGGCGGATCGCGGTGAACGATTTGATGTGGTGATCGTGGATCCGCCGCGTGCGGGGTTGCATCCGAAGGTGCTTGCAGCGCTTGTACGTATGTCGCCCCGGGTGATCGTGTATGTTTCGTGCAACCCGGTGACACTGGCCGCGAACGTGGCTGATCTGTCCTCTTCGGGATACAGGATCGGTGCGGCTCATCCGGTGGATCTGTTTCCCCATACACCGCACATAGAGACGGTCGTGCGGCTTGAAAAGTGAGCTCCGCGCAGAAAGGATGCGGCATGGAACACGTCGTTGAACCGGAGAAACGTGTGCCGGTGGTGTATGACGTTGATGTCTGCGTCGCCGGTGCAGGTGTGAGCGGGGTTTTTGCCGCGATTGCCGCGGCGCGCAACGGTGCGCGAACGGTGGTGATAGACAGATTCGGAAGCGTAGGCGGAAATATTGGGCCCGGCATGATCGTCAACGGCCAGATGCTTCCCGGATCGCCACACCCGGACGTCCCCTTCACGAAAACGGTCTACCCCGGGCTGTTCGGGCTGGCGGAGGAATTCATCAACCGGTATGCGGCCCTCGGGGGCGGATTGCTGCAGCCGTTCACGAAAGGCGCCAATTTCCCGCGGGGAGCCAGCGTTGCGTCGTACCTGCTGCAGGAGATGCTTGAGGAGAGCGGCGCGTCAATCCTTCTCTCGACCTTCGTGGCAGATCCCATCAAAGAAGGCAACCTGATACGGGGAGTATTCGCGGAGAACAAATCCGGTCGCGTGGCAGTTCGTGCAAAGGTCGTGATAGACGCGACCGGGGAGGCGGACGTCGCGCGGCGTGCCGGTGCGCCGATATTGCTTCCGAAAAACGAGTACACCGCACTTGACGGGCATGCACCCACGGGCATGGGCACGTACTACGTGGTCGGGGGAATCGCCTGGGACCGTTTCCGGGCTGCCCAGAAGGGCAATGAAGCAACGGAAGACGACATTGCCTGGGGAACCAGGACAATCGGGGCGGCGCTGACGAAGGCTCATTCGTATGTCCTTCCTTACCTGCGAAAGGCCGTTGAGGCAGGCGAGTATGAACCCGTGGCGAAGGTGCTGATCGGCGGGAAGTCTGTTTCGGTTCATGGGGGCGGGGTCGGGCAGTTTGAGGGTAACGAGCTGGGGCACGGCCAGGTTCAGGTGGAACGCACGGAGGAGGTCAACGCGGGGGATGGCCTCCACATGTCGGCGCTCGGAGCAGCCGTGCGGGCGTACGCGTTCGAGAAGGTCCAGTTCTTCAGCAGGTACGTGCCCGGGTTCGAAAATGCGTATCTCATCACCGTGGCGCCGTTTCTGGGGTCGCGGGGCGGGCCCTGCATCGAAGGGGAATACACGCTTACGATGGACGATTGCCTGAACGGCCGGCGCTTCGACGACGTGATATATCTGTACGGGGAGTTTCGTGCACTGAGGAAAACGGCAGAAGCCGGGGCACCGAAATGGGTGGATGTGCCGTACCGCGTGCTTGTTCCGCAGGGCGTGGACGGTTTGCTTGCGACCGGGAGATCCGCGTCGGGCGTTCCGGACACTCTGCTGCGAAACCGACTTGCGGTGAAGGTGATGGGCGAGGCGTGCGGGATCGCGGCCTCGATGTGTGCGGTCAAGGGAGTCGAACCGCGGAATCTTGAAGTCCGGGAGTTGCAGGGTGCACTGCTGGATGCGGGATTTTACCTCGGGGATCGCGCACGTTTGAAAGAGCTTTCGTTGACCTGATTCCGTGGACAAGAGGGAAGTTTAGCAAAGGGAGCACAGGCAGATGAAAACATACGTTGGTGTGGTGGTTTCCGGACTGGCACTTCTGGCAGGTTCCTGCGCGAAGCAGGGCCCGGCGGTGGTGCCGGTGCAACGCGTGGAATCGGTTGCCGCCGCGGACCTGCCGGTCCTTGGGACGCGGGCACTTCCGACCGATCCGCAGAAATTCAGCTTTGTCATCCTGGGCGACAAGTCCGGGGGGTTGGACAGGAACTGGCCGCTTTTTGACAGAGCGGTTCAGGAGATCAACCTCTTGAAGCCGGATTTCATCATCACGGTGGGTGATCAGATCGAAGGATCGAACGACAGCGCCAGCGTGGTAGCGCAGTGGGAGTTGTACCGCAGCCATGCGGGAAGGTTTGAGGCGCCACTGTTCATGCTTCCGGGGAACCACGACGCGGCGGACGTGATGGGATATGAGTACTGGAAGCGTAACATCGGGCGCACGTATTATGATTTCACGTACAAAGGATGTTACTTTCTCGTGCTGAACACGCAGGAAGCTTCCCGTGAATTCCCTCAGTTCGGCGAGGCGCAGGTCGCGTGGGCGGTGGACGCGCTCCACAGGCACCCCAACGCGCGGCACACGTTCGTGTTCATGCATTACCCGGCGTGGTTCGGGAGTGATCCGGAGCGGCAGCGGGGCGGGATTTCCGCGGAATGGCAGCGAATCGAAACGGCGCTGGGAAACAGGAAGTACAGCGTCATCGCCGGCCACACGCACAACCTTATGTGGGCAACGCGCGACGGAAACCGATACCTCGTCCACGGCGCCACGGGTGCTACGCTCACGCCGAGTCCGGTGAAACAGGTCGGTGCGTTTCACCATTACGCCGAAGTGACTGTGGAGGCGGATCAGGCGCATATCGCGATCATTGAACCCGGAAGCATCTGGCCGGAAACGATTGCGCCGCTCGAATTCCAGCGAAACATAGGTCGCCTTGTGCGGGTTCAGTCGAGCAGGCAAGACCTCGCCGACGGACGGATCGCGATGGAGGTTACGGCGGCGCTGAACAACCATGTGGGTGACACGGTGTCCGTAGCGTTGATACCTGTCGTGGGCGCGGCGGGAGTCTGGGCTCCGTCTGCCGACAGCCTCGTGTCGGTGCTGCCGGACGGCGGGACGGACAGCCTGACGCTTACGTTTGTCGGGAGCCGCGACAACTGGTATCCCACGCCAGCGTGGAAAATGGTTGTCCGCTATCACGGGAAGGAGGTTGACACCTACGGGCCGTCGCCGCTGAACCCGTTTTCCGAGAGCCGCGCCACGGTACTGCCGGAGTGGCGTGCGTTGGGCACGTTCCCGGTGGGCTCCATCAACCGCGATGTGATGCCGGGCAATCCCCGGGCCGGCGTACCGGGGATGTTTGTACCCCGCGCGCCTGATGCAGGGTGGAACGGCGGTGCTCCCGTCACGGTGGATGGCAGGACGTATTCGTGGGTCGCCGCCCGACCCGATTCGACCGGGCGCGTGAGCCTTGACAGGGTATTCGGTATCGTGGATCTGTCGCTCGCGTATCTGTCAACAGCGATCTACAGCCCCGTGGATCAACGGGTACCCATTCAGATCGGCGTGGACAACTTCTTCCAGCTTTTTCTCAACGGCCAGATGGTTCCGGGCGGAGAGGCATACGGGATGCCCTACGAACGGAAAATTCTGCCTCTCGACCTGAGAGCGGGCTGGAACTCACTTTACCTGAAGGTGGTGAACAATCGCGGGAACTGGGGCGTTGAGGCATCCGTGATCGACCTTCGGGGCAATCTGCGATTTGCACCCTACCCGGGGCAGAACTGAGATAGAGGTTTTTGGCATTATTCCGGCGCATTGGGACGATGGACACAAAGGTGAGGGACACGATGGGTGGGAGTGGAACAGACCGGCTTTCCGGTTGGAGGCGTACGCACAGGTGCGGGGATCTGAGGGCTTCTGACATAGGAGCGGACGTCATCTTGATGGGGTGGGCGAGTTCCCACCGAGATCATGGCGGCGTCATCTTCGTGGACCTGCGCGACCGGTGGGGCATCACCCAGGTTGTCTTCGATCCGGCGGTGAGCAAGGAAGTGCACAGACGGGCGGAACACGTCCGCCCGGAATACGTGATTGCGGTGAAGGGTCGGGTTCGTGCGCGCATGGAGGGAATGGCGAACGCGAAACTTGCGACCGGGGAAATCGAGGTCATCTGCAGCGAACTGCGGGTTCTCAACGTAGCGGAACCCCCGCCGATCCAGGTGGATGGCCCCCCCGCGAACGAGGAGATTCGTCTGAAGTACCGGTATCTGGACCTTCGGCGGCCCATCATGCAGAGGAACCTTGAATTGCGCCACGCCGCGGCCCAGGCCACCCGCAGGTTCCTGTGCGCGCAGGATTTCGTGGAGATCGAAACGCCGACGTTCGTGAGCAGCACGCCGGAAGGAGCGCGGGATTATCTTGTTCCGAGCCGCGTGTGGCCGGGCAGGTTCTACGCGCTTCCCCAGTCTCCGCAGATCTACAAGCAGCTTCTGATGGTGGCCGGTATGGACCGGTATTTCCAGATTGTCCGGTGTTACCGTGATGAGGACCTGCGCGCGGATCGCCAGCCCGAGTTTACGCAGATCGACGTGGAAATGTCGTTCGTGGAAGAGGCGGATGTCATGCGGGTGGCGGAGGGCATCACGAGGTCGGTGTACAAAGAAACGATCGGGTATGATGTTCCGGATTCGTTCCCGCATCTCGATTACGCCGATGCCATGTCGCGTTACGGGTCAGATAAGCCGGACATCCGTTTCGGGCTTGAGATGGTTGATGTTACCGGCATTGCGGCGGAATCTGATTTCAAGGTGTTCCGCGCAGTGACGGAAGCGGGTGGCATTGTCAGTGCGATTAACGTGAAAGGCGGGGCCTCGTTCAGCCGGAAGCAGGTTGACGACATGACTCCGTTTGTTGCGCAATACGGGGCAAAAGGGGCGGCCTGGATGAAGGTTGCCGAACGGGGGCTGGAGTCCAACATCGCGAAGTTCTTCAACGAAGGCGTGCAGAACGCGCTCAGGGAACGACTGAGCGCCGAACAGGGTGACCTGCTGGTGTTCGTTGCGGACCAGGCACCAATTGTGTACCAGGCGCTGGGTAACCTGCGCCTGAAATTCGGCAATGACCTCAATCTGATCGACAAATCAAAGTTTGCGTTCCTGTGGGTGACGAATTTCCCGCTGCTTTCGTGGGACGAGGAAGAGAACCGGTGGGTGGCGAACCATCACCCGTTCACGTCCCCCGTTCTGGAGGATCTGGATCTTTTCGTGTCGGGCGGCGATCCCGGGCGAATCCGTGCGCGGGCGTACGACCTCGTGATCAACGGTACGGAAGTGGGGGGTGGAAGCATCCGCATCCACCAGCGGCACGTGCAGCAGCAGATGTTTGATCTTCTGGGTATCTCCTCCGAGGAAGCGGAGAGGCGGTTCGGGTACCTGCTTAACGCGTTCCGGTACGGTGCGCCGCCGCACGGCGGGATCGCTTTCGGGTTTGACCGCATGGTGATGCAGCTTGCGGGTCAGGAATCCATCAGGGAGGTGATCGCGTTTCCGAAGACGAACACCGCGGCGTCGCCGATGGATGGGAGCCCGTCAGAGGTGGACGAGCGTCAATTGCGCGAACTGGGTCTCAGGCTTCGGCACGTGAAGCACGCAGGAACTGCATAGCGCCGCGTTGCGAAGTCGGCATGCTGCGGGAGGCGCGGCCAGGATGGCCGCGCCTCCCGTTTTCTATCGGATCCGATACACGGCGGGGGGGGCACCCGTGGAAAGGCAGCCGCAGGCACCAAAGCGATGTCCGCGCGACACGACGAGGTTCCTGTACGATTAATGTACGGAAACCGTATATTTTGCCTAGATGGGAAGGAATATGACGCAAATGTGAAATGCGGCGCGATTGTTGCTCTGATACAGATGAACAGAGACGAGGAAACCTCTCCGCGTGAAGGTCGTATTCGGGCACGAACCGGTTCAGTGCGAAAAGCTACCGGAACAGCGGTAGTTCTGGTTTGAAGGAGAACAGGCATGGCGGGTTGCATAAGGGAAATTCGCGGGCAGATTCTCGCCCTCATGACATTCCTCAGTGTCAGCGGCGTTGCGTTTGCACAAACAGCGACGATGCCCGATGTGGTGGGGATGGACATTGCCGCGGCCAACGCGTTGGTGAAGGCCACAATCGCCAAATTTGCCACGTTATGGGTGGAACCGACAAACGACCCCGCCCTTGTTGGCAAAATTGAAGCGCAAACCCCACAGGCCGGAGCCCTCCTCGACACGTCGACGGTCATTACGCTCACGTCATGGCGGGCGAACACGCCCGGTTTGCTGACGCTCGTATCCCCGGCGAAGGGCGCGACGGACGTGTCGGTGGGGGACACGGTGGTGCTTACCAGCACCCACCCTCTCACGTATTACGAGGACTACTGGAATCCGGGGAATTACGCCTTCAATGATTTTTACCTGAACCCTTACCGGCTGGGTAGTTCCTGGTCAGAGGATTTGAGCGTCCTGTGGTATGACGTCTCGAATGATTCGCGAACCGCGTACGGGGTAATCCAAGGGATTGCGCCGGAGCAGGTGTACGTTCTGCGGGCGGAACCGTATTACAACGCCTGGATGTATCGGACGCGCACCGGCTCGCCTACGTATTTCAGCACGGGTGTTCCCATCCCCGGCGGGTCGGTGGAAGGCTCGGCGGTGTTTCCGGCGGCATTTAACGGCTGGGTGGTCGATCCGATGGTTTCGGAAGTGTGGTTGCGGCCGGAGAACTGGTCGCAGCCCTCCAAACCTGCCGGTGAAACCTCGGCGCAGATGTCCTATGACGGGTTCTGGGCAAGTCCTGGCACGGGGCTGGCAACGCTGGGCTCGATGAGCGGCAACAGGTCGGCGTTCTCCATCAAGCCGGTTGCGCCCGGGACGAATCAGTTGTTCGGCAGAGCACGTCTTTACAGCGGTGATCCGCGCTTCGGGCACTTCCTCTATGGTATGTGCGATGCGAATCAGGACGGTGTTGCGGACTACATCGGCGTCGGTACTTCGCGGGTGCTGGCTGATGTGACGATGACAACGAGCCCGTTTGGGATATCGCAGGGAGATGCGTGGTTTCTCAACACGGGTGTCACGCGGTTTCGTCTGGACACGGGAACGGAACCTGCGAACCCGGATCTGGCCGACATCGTCGTGACTCCGATTGACGACGGGTACACGTACCGCTTCATCATGTCCGCCGGGCGGACGGGTGTGGTTTTCACGATAATTGATTCCGATTACAACAACATGACGATCGGGGACCGCATTCCGGTTCAGCCGAATATTCCTTCGCTATCCGAGCCAGGGCGCTGGGTATCGAGCACAGAAGCTCTGTTCGATGGCCCGGCTTCTTCGTATGCGTTTGAGGGCAAGCTTTTCGCGGTGTTCACGCCGGAAGGGAAGTACGGACTGTTCCTGTTCCGGTATCCTCAGACGGGTGACAAGCCGGCGCGGGACTCATCGGCCACGTCGCCCGTGCCGCGTTCCGCGCGTATGCAGAACGGTGACGGTACGCTCTACGCGTACTGGGCGTACCAGCCTGACGGCACGACCCGTTTCGGGCGGGCGCAGGGGCCGTTTGAAATGCCGAATCTGGTGGGGGTGACGCAGAGCGAAGCAACGGCTCAGCTCACGCTTCTGGGCTTCGGGCAGCCCAACGTCAGGTATGTCGGGACAACGATTCCTTCTCTGATTGGCAAGGTGAAGGAACAGGACCCGGCTGCCGGCCAATCCGTGTATCCGGAGTGGCCGGTGACGCTCACGGTCTGGGCTCAGCAGGGGCAGAAGGTTCAGATTCTGGGGGTAACGCCCGCAAACGGCGCGGTGAATGTGGGTGCACCGGCGGGACCGGACAGCGTGCTGGTGACTATCACTGTTGCGCTGAGTGGCGGTGTGGAGCTGATTCCCGGTGACAACGGCCAGCAGCCGAATGTGGAAATCATGGTTGCGCCGGATATCACAGGAGTTCCTGTCAACTACACGTGGAACGCGGCACGGGACACTCTGCGGTACGCCATCCGGCTGCCGAAGAACCGCGTGTTCGATGTGCTTATCACCCCTTCCGACAACGACGACTTCGGAGTCGAACTTGCGAACTCGGCGTTCTTCATGTCGTCGTTCTCGACCGGGCCAGATTTCGCGGGTGCCCGACTCAGTGGGACGGCCTCGATTCCCAACATGAACATGCCGGCGCGCATTGCCCTCCTCCTGAACCGGGCGGTTGCGGACTTCGGAGAGTTTGGTGAACACGTGATCGAACGGTTCGTGCCGATTTCCCAGACGGGGGCATACTCGTTTACGGGGCTCGCCGCGGGACGTTACTGGCTTGTCGGGATGAGTTTCGATCCGGCCACCATGGACGGCGGTTCCGGAACGATGCCTGAGATCTACTACGGGATGTACGATCTGTACGGTGACAGGCTGCCGGACCCGCTGGACTTCAAAGCGGCGACGGTGCGTGAGAACATCGATTTTTCGATGCGGCGGTTGACGGCACAGGATTTCGGGCAACTCAGAGTGGTTTCGACCAGCCCGGACCCATTCACGTCGGGAGTGCCGACCAGCACGACAGTGCGCGTCGTGTTCAATGAGGAGGTGCGTCTGGAAGGAGGAAAGCCGGCCGTCAGTGTCATGCTGATTTCCCCGTCGCTTCCCGTCCGTCCTCTGTCGGTGGATAGCGCGTTTGTGAGCGCCGATCGTAAGGAGGTCTGGTGGAATGTGCAGCTGGTTGCGGGCACGCATTACCAGATTTTCGTCTCGGACGCTTCAGCCGCCAGCGAAGGCAAGGATTTCAGGATTCCAGTTTCCGTACCGTTCACTACCGCGTCGTTCCTGCCTTCGGGGAGCCTGAATGCGCAGATGATTCCTCCTCAGGGTGGAGCCTCCAGTGCGTCCGGTTATGCGATCGGGTTTCTGAAGACTCTGCCGGGTTCCGCCGATCCGACAACGTGGAATTTTGCGTGGTTGATGACCAGCACCACCCCGATTGCGACCATGCGGTATCTGCCGCTCGGTTCGTACTATGTGGCGGCCGTAAGTCTTGACGATCCATCTACCTACGGCTTCTACGGGCCGGCGGGTGCTCCCGTTCAGGTGAACGTGACGGAGACAAGTACGCCGCCGACGATTCAGATCGCGTTGAAACAGGGGCTTGGTGAGAACGTCATATCCGCCGTGCCGGCACCCGAGTCGGTGAACGTTCCCCTGCAGACGCGTATCGAAATCACCTACCGGAATCCGTTGCCGACGGAGGGGTACAATCTGATGCTGTGGCCGTGGCCGGTAAGTGCCTCTCTGGATTCGTTCAGTGCGGACCGGAGGACGGTGTACCGCCGGGTTACCCTTGCGGCGAACACGGCATATCAGGTGTTTGCCGCCTACCAGGACGGCGGGATGCCGGTCAGTTTCGTGTTCAGCACGGGCTCTTCCGTTCCGAGCGCCGTTGTGGCGGGGACGTTCGCAGTGCAGGCGTCACAGCTTTCTTCCGAGGTTCAACAGACTCTCAACCAGATGCCGTTTATCACGTATCTCGCGAAGAAGATTCCCTCGGCGATGCAGACGGATAATCCGATTCCGTCGGAACCGGTGCGGATGGGGTTTGCGTACAACGGGACATTCACACTCCCCGGTGTTCCGCAAGGGGATTACTACCTCTTTGCGGCTCCGATTCTCAGCCCGTATGAAAGCCCCCTCCCAAGCGTGTTCGGTTACCTGGACCAGAACAACGACGGTCTGCCGGACAGGATTTCCGTTGGGACTTCCAGCCTCGTGGGGTTGCGGTTCAACGCGACAGAGGTTACGGGGCTTCCGAGGCTTGTACATTCGAACCCCGGCATGTTCCAGACCAACTTCCCTGCGGCGGTTGATACCTTCATAACACTGGTATTTTCAGCAGATTATGACACGTCGAACCGGTTCATGCTGAATGTGTTCCCGACGCCGCCAACCGGCCAGCCGAACATTTTCGCACGGACCGTGACGCATCTTCAGAACGGGAACTGGCAGGTAACCTTCCCGGTTCGTTTTGCAGCCAACACTACTTACACGGTCTGGATTAACGAACTGAACAGCACACAGGGCGGGCAGAAGTACCCGCGCGCATGGGTGTTCACCACCGGTTCATCGATACCGAACGGGCAGGTTTCCGGGCGTCTGGTTCCGTCGGCGCTGTCCCGTGCGGGAGACGGCTTCATGATTGCGATGCTGTCGGAATCGCCAGTTTTTCCGATAGATCCAGCGCAACCGCTTTTCACGGGTCTTTCTCGCGTTGCGCTGGTGGACGGGCAGGGGAACTTCCGCGTGCGGTATCTGAAGACCGGCACGTACTACCCGTTCGGAGCGATCATTCGTTCCGTGAATGAAGCGAACGGTACCCCGTCGTTCTTCGACGCGGGTCAGGTGGACGCCAACGGCGATGGGCGGGCGGATGGATTTTCCGTGGTGGAAGGGGCGGACCCCGTAAGCGTGACGATTCCGATGTCGTGGCGTAGCGGGAATCCGGGGGTGACGATTGCCGCTCCGCAGAACGGTGCTTTGTCGGTCAGTACCACAACCACGTTGCGTGTGAGTTTTGCGAAATCAGTTCTCAACGGGCAGGGCGGGATCCGGATTGCCGCGGGGCAGGTGATGATTACGCCGAAGCCACTGAGCGCGGGTTCGTTCCAGCTTGGTGCTGACAACTTCACGATCACGCAACAGCTGACGCTCAAACCGAACACGACGTATCAGGTGACGGTGTGGGACGGTCCGTTGCCTGCGTCGGCGCTGTTTACCACCGGGACTTCATTCCCCGCCGGGTCAATAAGCGGTCAGATTTCAATTGCCACCTCATCTCCCGTTACGGCGGTGGATCACGCGTATGTGGTTCTGTTGACCAGTCCCCCGGTCACGACGAACCTCGATTCGCTTCCCGCGTTCCGTATCGTCAGCACGGTGGACGGGAAGTATTCGTTCAAGAATCTGCCCGACAGCACCTACTACGTGTTTGCGGGGGGGTATTACGGTGGTGGGGAGGGGTATGACCAGCAGATCAGCACAACGCTGCTTCCTGCGCCGCTCGTAATCGCGGGTGGCAACGCGATCACCGGTGCGAATTATGCGCTTGGTGGTTCCTCCACCGCAAGTCCGCCACGCGTTGTGAGTTTTAACGTGGCGGTGGTACAGAATCGGCAGCCAACAACGGTTTTCCTTCCGACCATCTCCGCGCGTGTGGCTGACGCAAACGGTGACAACACGATTGCGACGGTGTTTGTGAGGAGACCCGATGGCAGCGTGGTGACGGTTCCCCGCGTCAGTGACGGCGTGTACGAAGGGGTTCTCGATCCGCTGTACACGTTTGCGGGAGGTACGTATCGTCTCTGGGCGGTTGACAACACCGGCCTGGAATCAGCCGTGTTGACGGATTCCATTTCGGCACCGAGTCTCGGGGAACCGGGCATCATTTCGCCGGTGCCCAACGCCGGCAACGTGTCACTGACGCCGCTGCTTGACTGGAGCGACGTGGTGGGCGCAGCAGGGTACGTGGTGAATTTGAGCACGGAGAACCCGATCAGCTTCAGCGATCCTGCCGGGGCGGTGGCGCGGTTCCTCGACCCGGCGAACACCGTGGTGAATTTCCGGGACGCGCCGGTGACGTTGAGCGAACTGCGCATCCCGTCGGGGCGTTTGAAGCCGAGTACGACGTACTACTGGGCTGTCGGTGCGATTGACAAAGCGGTGGACCACGACCATGTGTCCCTCAGCGTCTTCCCGTCGTTCACGACGGGGGCGGGAACTGCTGTTGTGGATACGCTTCCACCGGTGTTCACCAGAACCCCCGAAGTTGCCTCGGTGGATTCCAGTTCGATCGCCCTGGCGTGGGTTACCGACGAGGCGTCAGACACGCGTGTTCGTTTCGGGCGGAGCGCCGGAGTATATACGGACAGCCTTTCCGAGCCCACCATGACGAAGGTTCACACGATAGTCGTGACGGGTCTCGCACCGGCCACGGAGTACTTCCTCGAAGTGTCCTCGCGTGATCACGCGGGCAACGTTGCGCGGGCTCCGTTGCCGAGGTCGGTGCTCACGAAGGATCGCGCGGACCGCACCGCGCCCAACTTCATCGCGGGCCCGACGACGGAACGCGTTGACGTGAACAGCGTGACGATCTACTGGGAAAACGACGAACCGACAACTGCGGTTGTCAATCTGGTCGGCACGGGGAAGGACACGACGGTGTACGACACGCGGCTTGTCCGCGGGCACCGGCTCGAGATCCTCGGCCTGCTGCCAACGACCGCATATGCGTACAGTGTTTCGGCAATTGACGCCGCCCGCAATGGTCCGTCAATTCGTCCGGGACAGGCGTTTGTGACGAAGAGCCTGCCGGACACGAATCCTCCACGTGCTCTGCGGGGTCCTGTGGTTACGGCCAACGAGCGGGACGCGTTCATTGCGTGGGACGCGGATGAGCTGCACACCGCTCGCGTGGAGATAACGCTTGCGGGTGCTCAGGGAGCGATGTTCTCTGAGACGTTCGTCGACATACCGGCGATTGTGCAGCTGGCCCGGTTGACCGGACTTGCGCCGGGAACCGAGTATCGCGCAATTGTCGAGCTGACGGACCTCGCTCGGAACACCGCGAAGACGCGTCCGATCACGTTCTGGACGAAGGCGGCGCCGGATACGGTACCTCCGCGGATTATTCGTTTCCCGAGCGTGGTGTACCGCGCGGACACTCGAGCGATCGTCGAGTGGGAAACAGACGAGATGGCGGACAGCTACCTCGAGCTTTATCAGGGGGCACGGCTGGTTAACACGTTCAACCGTGGTGATCTCGTCCGCGTTCATCGGTTCCTGCTGACGAACCTCCAGGCGGGAGCATCGTACTCGTTCCGGGTGATCAACGCGGACGCAGCACGCAACCAGGTTGTCTGGCCGCTGGCGCCGCCCTCCGCCAAACCGGCTAAAGAAGCGGGCGGGCGTACCGGTTCGGAATTCACCACTACGCTGGTTCCCGACCAGACCGCTCCGCAGGTTGTATCCGGTCCGACCGTACTGTCGAGTACCGCGACTACGGTGACGGTTGCATGGAACACCGATGAAAACGCAAACAGTGTGGTGCGGTTCGGAGAAGGATCAGCGGGAAGAGTCGCCCGCGAGGGTGCCACGGTAGAGTTCACGGACGCCGTGACTATTACGGAGAACGTGACCTCCCACCAGGTGACGCTTACCGGACTCAAGCCGGGAACCGCGTACACGTACCAGATCGGGTCCACCGACCCGTCTGGGAACGGTGAAACCACAAGCAATCCGCAGACCGTGTACACGCTCCACGAAGAAGACCTCGCGGCGCCATTGATTCTCGGTGGTCCTGCGGTGATCGGCCGGACGGATTCACGGATTACGGTGAAGTGGACCACGGACGAACCTTCGGACAGCAAGGTGGTGTTTCGGCGTGCAGGAACGTCTGAGCCGCCGACCGAGGTGGTGGTTCCCGACAACGTGATCGAGCACGTGGTGACGTTGACGAACCTTCTGCCGTCGCAATCGTATGAAATTGCAGTTCAGTCGTCGGATCTGGTGGGCAACGGCCCGGCTTCGGCATCCGTCACCGGCTCGACGCAGGCGGTGGCCGATACGAAAGCGCCTTCGTTCGCGGGCGGGCCGACGGTATCGGCGGATGCCACCCAGGCGCTGATTTCGTGGACTACGGACGAACCGAGCGACACGCGTGTGGAGTACGGTACGACCGTGGCGCTTGGCCTTGTTGCGAACCTCGCGACGTTCAGCACCAATCATTCGGTGACGTTGACGAATCTGACCCCGGCCACGCAGTACTACTACCGGATTTCATCCGGCGATGCGAGCGGGAATATTGCAGATTCGACCAGCGAATCGCTGGTCTGGACGACACTTGCCAGCGCGGACGTGACACCGCCGGAAAAGGTGACGGGTGTAACTTCCCTGAACGGCGCGTACTCGGTGCGCCTCTCGTGGGCGGCAAATACGGATGCTGACCTTGACGTCTACGTGATCGAGCGAGCAATCGGTGCCGGTGGTTTTGCCAAAATTGCGGAGCAGAAGGTAACGTCGTTTACAGATCAAACGGTCGTAACCGGAACGACGTACCGCTACCGTCTCCGGGCGCAGGACCGCTCAGCCAATCGCAACCTTAGCGTGCCCAGTGACACGATCACGGTTACGCCGCTGCTTTCGCACGCACCCGGTGCGCCCTCGGCATTCCCGCTGGATGCGACGGTAAGCGGGCGTCCTGTTCTGAAGGTGACGAACGGCACGGCGAATCTGCGGCCGGTGGCGGGGCACCTGTTCATCGTTGCCCGTGATTCCGCGCTGACGCAAATCGTGACCACTAATACGGTCGCCGTGAGCGGTTCGACGACGGAATGGCAGCTGCCGTTCATGCTTGATCACCTGGCAAAATACTGGTGGGCGGCACGCGCGGTTGATAACGCGGGCTTCATGAGTCCGTTCTCAGAAAGAACGAGTTTCACCGTGGACACGCTTGCCAAGAAGACAGCAGTGCAACTTGCGGCGTTCACGGCGACAGGCGCTCAGAGCCATATCACGGTGGCGTGGCGGCTTGCCGCCGCGAGCCCGGAAGCATCGTTCACCCTGTGGCGCGCCGCGGGTGAAAACGGCGAATACGAGCGGGTTTCGGGGCAGGTGTTCACCGGTGGCCGCGAGTTTGTCTTCTTCGATCGCGCGGTGGTTCCGGGCGCGGAATACCGGTACCGCGTTGAAGCGGCGGAGACGGCGAGCGGACGGGCAACGTTCTTCGGGCCGCTTGTGGCCCGGGTTGCGGCGCCGGAAAAGGTGGTGCTGGACCAGAACACACCCAACCCGTTCAACCCGGTTACGCAGATTGCGTATCAGGTGCCATGGGCAGCGGATGTGAAGCTCGTGATTTTCAACTCCCTCGGGCAGGAAATTCGCACCCTGGTGAACGGACCACAATCCGCGGGCTTCTACCGGGTGACATGGGATGGAAGGACAACCGCCGGTGGCGACGCGGCGTCAGGCGTGTATTTCGCCCGGCTGGTGGTTACGCCACGGGAAGCCGGCTCACGCACCGCGGAAACGCGTGTGATTCGGATGTTGCTCATAAAGTAAACGCGGAAGTACTCTACCGGGAGGCGGCGTTCGCGCGCGTTGCGCGGCGCCGCCTTTCTTCATTTGAATGCTTTGTTCCCTCAGAAACGCGGACGTTATCATTAGCGATATGCCGTGAACGACCCGTTCTTTCACTCCGCAATGCAGCCATGGGAGATTCACTATGGAAAACGCCGAAGACAAACCAGGACGGTACATGGCGCACCAGTATTTCCGGAACCGATGGGACCGGACCGGACGCCTGCTCGCATTTGGCGCGAAGAATGAAGAGGAATGGAGGATATGGCGAAGAGACCTGCTCAGGGTGCTGCGCAGGCTTACCGGGTACGATACGATGCTCATGTGCCCTCTCAATGCGACGGTTACCGAGACCGTGGAGTTTGACGACTACGTGCGGGAGCGAGTTGAAATCGAGACCGAGCCGGGGATTGTCATGCCGCTTTTCGTGCTGATTCCGAAGCAGGGGACGCCTCCGTACCCGGCAGTGATTGCTCCCCATGGCCACGGGGGAGGGGGCAAAGCTGCGGTAGTGGGACTGCGCGAACGCCCGGAGGTTGCCAAAGCGATTGACCACTACAACTACGCCTACGGCGTGAGCTTTGTGCGCGCCGGTTTCATCACATTCTGCCCAGACGCGCGCGGGTTCGGCGAGCGGCAGGAGGCGGCAGTGAAAGGAAACGTCCTTGCGTCCTCGTGTACCGTGTTGAACAACATGGCGTACCCGCTGGGTCAGACGGTGACGGGGATGTGGGCGTGGGACCTGACGCGCCTTGTGGACTACATCGAGACGCGTTCGGATTGCCGTCGAGACCGTATCGGGTGCGCGGGTCTCTCGGGCGGCGGATTGCAGACGCTCTGGGCGACGGCTTTTGACGAGCGCATCACCTGCGCGGTGATCAGCGGGTACCTCTACGGATACAAGGATTCTCTGCTGGACCTTCACCAGAACTGCTCCTGCAACTACGTGCCGCACCTGTACGAGTATGTGGACATGGGTGACATCGCCGCGACACTCGCACCACGGCCGATCCTCATAGAAACCGGAAACAGGGATGCCCTCAACGGAGCAAGGGGAGTTGCGAACGTGACGTCGCAGGTCAACATCATTCGGAAGTCCTACGGGATTTTTGGCGCGCAGGACCGGGTTTACCACGATGTGTTTGAAGGCGAGCACCGGTGGAATGGCGTGCACGCATTGCCGTGGCTCGAAAGGTGGCTCAAATAAGGACGGGTTTGGTCGCGTGGGGAAAATGGAAGAAGCCGCGTCTTGCGAGACGCGGCTTCTTGTGTTCTGGTATGCGGAATGCTTTTCAGGCCGAAATTGCTTTCAACACGTTGCTGAGACGAGCCTTATGCCGGGCAGCCGCATTCTTGTGAATAACGCCCTTGCGCGCAGTGCTGTCAATGATTGGCACGGCTTTCTCAAAGGCCGCCTTGGCCTCCTCCGGTGTGGAAGCTTTTCGGACCGCTTTCACCACGGTGCGAAGTCGTGACATCCACTGACGGTTTCTTGCCTGCTGTTCGCGATTCGTGCGGATTCTTTTGATTGCGCTTTTGTGGTTGGCCACGCCGGGCTCCTTATGCTTGTCTGCTCACCTCGGATTCATCACCAGGAATGACGAACATATAAAAATAGGGAACAACGCCGCCTTTGTCAATCTCGACCGCAACAGACCCCTACAATCGGTGATTGATCTCTCTGAGAGTGGGGTAGAGTTGGCGGTAAATCGCGAAGCGCTCGCCGTACCGCGCGGAGATTTCCGGACGAGGTTCGAATACTTCGTGTTCATGAATCAGCGCGGATGCCGCTTCCGCGAGAGATCCGTACACGCCCGTTGCGACGCCGGCAAGCATCGCCGTGCCCAGGGAGCCTCCTTCGGATGTTTGCAGTGTGGCCACGGGAACGCCGAGCATATCAGCCTTGAGCTGGTTCCAAAGACGGGACTTTGCCCCTCCGCCAGTGGAACGGATTCTTTCCACGGCCACGTTTGACCTTCGCAAGGCTTCCAGATTCAGCTTCATTTCGAACGTCGTGCCCTCGATGAGGGCTTTGACTATCTCCCCTTTTGTTGTCGTCAGTTTGAGGCCAAGCAGGGCGCCGCGGGAATTCGTGTCGAACCATGGCGTTCCCGTTACGGTGAAGTGAGGAAGCACCATTACCGGAGAAGGCCCGTCCGGAAGATCGCCGAGGATGACCTCATAGGGATCGATCCCTTTTTCCGCGGCAAGGCGCTTCTCCGTGTCGGCGAATGTGTCCCGGTACCATTTCAACAGGTTGCCGCCGGTACTGTTGTAGGCCACGGAGCAGTACTTGTCCGGGACGACGTGCGGGTAACAGGCGAGGTTGTTCTGGATGAAATCGGTGCTGTCCACAAAATGATCGAAGGCCGGTGTAATGCAGTCGACGGTACCAGTTCCGTAAACCGCGCTTCCTCCGGTAAGAATTCCCGCGCCGAGTGCGTTGCAGGGCTGATCATGGCCGCCCGTCACGCATTTGACGCCGCGAGGCAACCCCAGTTCGTTGGCCACGGTATCCGCGACCTTTCCCACCAGAGTGCCTGATTGCGCCGCCGTCGGGAACTTCGCGGGGTCGAGTTCGGCGATCTCGAACAAACGCTCCGACCACTTCTTTGCCCGAACGTCGAACCCCATGGTTCGAGCCGCCTGAGAGTAATCGGTGACGGGTTCCGAGCCAAGAAGGTAGAAGACGAACTCCTGGAAGCAGAGGAACTTCCAGGTCTGGTCGTAGACTGACCGCCAGTGCTCTTTGATCCACTGCGTGCGGGGGAGTGTGAAAATGGAGTAAATTGTGTGGCCGGTTATTCGGAACACGTCCTCATTGGAAATCCGGCCCCGCCACCAGTCGGGGTACGACGCCGTCCGTTCGTCCAGGCTGACCTGAACCGGCGCGAGGAATCTTCCATCCCGTGCGACAGGCACGGCGGCCTCCCCCATGGCCGACACGGAGAGTGCGCTGACAGGATCGTGCCGTGTTTTTGCCGCCACGAGGGAGATCACGTCTTTGACAGCCGCAGCAACCTCGTGGGGATCAACCTCCATCCAGCCTTTCTGACGGGAGTGGAGCGGGTATTCCCTGTATGCGGAAGCTACGGGCTTGCCGCCGTGGTTGAACGCTACCGCTTTCGTTCCTGTGGTGCCGACATCGATTCCCAAAAGGCTCATGCCCGCCTCCTTGCGCCGCCATATCACATTATCTGGGAGAGGTCTATCTCCGGCGGTTCGAACTGTTTGAGGATTCTTGTGTCGTGGAGAACGCGCAGGAAAGGAAGTTCATACCGGAAGGTGCTGAACGAGTGGCTATCCCGCGGGAACAACCGTATCTCCTGAGACAGGCCACCGTCCGGCAATTCGGTAAAGAACGTGCCCTGGGAAGCAGAATCGCGGCTCCACGGCCCGAATAACCTCAGAAGTTGAATACCTCGCTTCAGATACACGGGGTTCTTTGTCCATTGCCACGCGTATGCCATGGACTCGAGTTCTGTTGCGCTTCCGGAAGGGTAGCGATTCTCCGGCAATTCCTTGTACACCAGGAGCCCGGTGGGAAGGCTCAGATGCTCCCACTGATCCTCGATAAGCTTCAGAGCGAGATCCTTCCAGAGGTTATCCCCGGAAATATCCCAGAGACGTTTCAGTCCGATGACGGCGATGTTCGTCATGAAACCTGCGCGGTACGGGAAGCCGTAGGAGACGGACTCCGTCAGGTGGCCCGTGGTACCGCTCACTCGTTCGTGGAGCCCTTTCCCGTGGGCGAGTGCGCAGGCTCGGTAGCGCTCGTCGCGTGTGAATTCGAAGAGGGCCGTGAGGGCGATCAGGGCCCAGCCCGTAACCCGGGAGGCCATCCAGTCGGAATTCAGGTCCGCGCGGTGGGCCTCCGTCCAGCGGAGAAGATGCTCTCCCAGGGCGAGAGCGTGTTCCCTCGGGTGTTCAAGTCCTGTGAGGAGATGGTAGGTGATCAGTCCTTCCACCCATTCATGGCTCGGATCTACTCCATACCCGGGTGGCCCGATATGGTTTGCGAGATGGATGGATTGGCCGCCCTCGTTGATCGGGTGCGCTGGATCCGAGTGGATGGTATCCACATCCATCATGTGCCATACGTGGGGTTCCGCGGTCTGCAGCCATACCTTTCTGTCGCCGGTTCTCAGGAACTGCAACATTGCCATGTACGGCATGTCGTACTCGTTGTTGACCCAGATCACCTCCTCCACGGCATCCTTACCTTTCAGATGCCTTCCCCTGCCCTGCGCGCTGTACCCGACTCCGTTCGCGTCGCCATAATGGAGCATTCCGTAGGCGCGCGCCAGACCGCGGAACCCTCGGGCAAAATGCGTTTCAAGCTGCGGGTAGGCTTCTCCCCGTGCTGCAAAGAAGAAGGGTACGGCGTTGGTTTCCTCGATGTAGTGCGGGTTCACAGTGGCAATCACCGGGCGGAGTACGGGTGCGACCGCAGGCATCGCGGATTCGTAATCTTTGGCGGGGTGCGAAAACGCCAGGAGCAGCTCGTGTGTTTTCGCCATCCCGCGGCGAAAATTCCACACGCCCGCAGTATCCGGCCAGATGTCGTACCGCAACGCGCGGCCGTAATAATGGACGGCTTTCGGGAAGAGGAAATGGCACCACCGGGGTAGTACGGTGATCGTCTTCGTCGCGTCACCGAGGACGATGAATGGCTCCATCTGAACCTCGGCGCGAAGGGTGTTCAGGTTCCCGGACTGGCGATTGCCGTCGTGCGCCCGGGTTTCGAGTCCGTCGGTTGCCATGCTTACCCATCCTTCCGGCATAGAGTAGCATGTGCGATCGGTGCCGACGAATGCCCGGCAGGTTGCCGTATCCAGGGACAAAGGCTGGATCATCTGGATTTTGCTTACCGGGATGGCCTCAGCGGGCTCCCTGTTCACGATTGTGTAATACCATCGGACGATGGCCTGATTGGCGTACACGACCATCCTGAGGACGTAATCGAGCGCGGCATTCCCTTCCAGATCGAAATGTTTTCCGCGCATGGCGATGACGGCGCGTTGAATGCCCGGCTCTTCAATCGTGAGCGTTGCCGGTCCGTTCGAAAGGTCCAGCATACGCCCGTCGGGCTGGGCGATGCGTACAGTTCCCGGGCTTTCGCTGAATGTTATCCCGTGAGCGACTACTTCGCTCAGCAGTCCACCCTGGGTGGCCGCAAGCCTGCAACGAAGAACGCCCGTATCCACATGCAGTTCTTCGCCCGCCCACTCTATGCGGATGCCTTCCTCCGGCTCCTTCCCATCATCGTGGTCCCCGACTTCTATGGAGATGTCACGGCATTCCCGTGGCTCGAGCTCCACCGCGAAATCCAGCAACATCCATTTTACGGAGCCATCCGGCCACATTGCCATGATCCGGCGCTGCGCCGGTATCTCCGAACCGTGCGGACCCAGCAGATGAACCTGCCCGATGGAGGTTACCGTACTTCGCGGGAACGGCACGCTTACCGTGATCGGCCATTTCTCCCTGTGGTGGTTTGATGGCTCGACGACACGAATTGTCGGATGGGTCGGCATACGTTCAGGCTCCCCAAGGTTCCGGCTCAGAATTCCCCGCGCAAGGGGGTGCTGACTCCCGGGATTTCATGGTACTCCGATATTTTGCCGTTAATGCTGTGCGGAGGGGGCATGGACTTTCGCCTCCGAATCGGCCGGGCGCGCAACAGCGTATCATGGTGGAATCTTTCGTCCGAAAGTGGATGGTCGGTGTTGAAATGCAACCCCCGACTTTCCTTCCGCTCCATGGCGCATCGGACAACAAGCGCCGCCACGCACGCCATGTTCCGAAGTTCGATGAGTTCCGCGTTTACTTTCGCCCGCCGGTAGAACTCTTCAACTTCCTTCCAGATCAGCTCCAGACGGTGATGGGCGCGGCGGAGTCGGACGTCGGAGCGCACGATGCCGACGTAGTCCCACATCAGGTCTCGAATCTCCTCGATATCATGCCGGAGAAGAATCCACTCTTCCACGTCGAACACGTCACTGTCGTCCCAGGCGGGAATTTCCGGAAGGGGAGTGCGGGCAAGTCCGCTCTGCCTGATGTCCTGAATTGCTCCGTTGGCCATGACGACCGCCTCGAGGAGGCTGTTCGAGGCAAGGCGATTTGCCCCGTGCAGGCCCGACAGAGCCACCTCCCCGCAGGCATACAGGTTCAGGATGTCCGTCCGTGAGGTGATATCAACGACGACACCGCCGCACATGTAGTGTGCGGCAGGGACAACCGGTATGGGCTGCCGGGTCATGTCGATGCCCAGTGACAGGCACTTATTATAAATGTTCGGGAACCGGGCTTTGACGCTGTCGGGGTCCACGTGCGTAATGT
This sequence comes from Candidatus Latescibacterota bacterium, assembly GCA_022706085.1. Lineage (GTDB taxonomy): Bacteria > Latescibacterota > MWCZ01 > MWCZ01 > MWCZ01 > MWCZ01. Next base: position 37,892 of record JAKJDF010000008.1, read on the forward strand.
CCAGAAATACGCACGGTTTGCCGGTTGTTTTCATTTCCCTGTCGATCGCGCGCGCGACAATATCCCGCGGCGCGAGGCTTTTCATCGGGTGCACGGAGTCCATGAACCGCTCGCCGCGGTCGTTGATGAGGACCGCTCCGTGTCCCCGAACCGCTTCGCTGATCAGAAAGGAGCGCTCGTGTGGATGGTACAGAGTGGTCGGGTGGAATTGCATGAATTCGAGGTTCCCGACTCGCGCTCCCGCGCGGTAGGCCATCGCGATTCCGTCACCGGTTGCAATATCGGGGTTAGTCGTGTGACGCCACGCCTGTCCGGTGCCTCCCGTTGCCAGAACGGTTCTTCGAGCCAGAAAGCGAGAAACGCGGTTCTCTTCCGCGCTGAACACGTATGCGCCCCAGCACGTTACGTGACGCGCGGGGCGCCGTCCTGGCAGATGGTGTTCCGTGATAAGGTCGACGGCGACGTGGTTTTCGAAGATCGTCACGTCGGGGCATTGCTGGATCGCGGCGAGAAGCGCGCGTTCGATTTCCGCGCCGGTAAGGTCGTGTGCGTGGACTATACGGTTATGGGAATGTCCCCCTTCTCTTCCCAGCGCGAGCGTACCCTGTGAAGTCAGGGTGAACTGAACTCCCCAGTCAACAAGCTGACGCACGATGCGGGGTCCTTCACGCACGATGTGGGCAACGACGTCCTCGTGGCATAAGCCCGCTCCCGCGACGAGGGTGTCGTTAACGTGCAACGCGAAATCGTCTACCTGATCCAGCACCGCGGCGATACCACCCTGGGCACGGTTTGTGTTTGTATCGTCTTTTTTTCGCTTCGTTACGACGGCGACAGACCCGAGCTGCGCAGCCTGAAGTGCGAAGGAAAGGCCCGCGATTCCGGTTCCGATGACCAGAAAGTCGGTCTGAACATCCATGTGGCTTCTCGTTGGTTCGCGCCGCGAGGACTCGAGGCGCGCGTACGACGTGCGGCAGGAGTTAACGTTAATGTACCGGAGGGGGGAAAACAGGGACAAGGCGAAGGCGGGTGACCGGTACGAAAGGGGAATGGAGAAGGGTATCTGGTGCGTGCCGATAGAGTTCAAGCTTTATTTTATGACCGACCCTGCAGAAAGTTCCTGTCCTGTTTTGAGCATGCCTGGCGGAGCGGCAGTCTATTAAGATGTTGAGGACAATAATGTTATGAACACCAAACCTCGCAACAGCAATGGCCGTGCCATAATCCCCAAACAAAAAAATTCCCTGCGGACGCCGGTGAAGTGCCCCTAAGACGTGATGGATTTTACTATATTCATTATCGGTAATCCCGAGGGCAGTTCCAGGTGCATTCGCGCACGAGGGGAAATGTGGCGTGAAGGCGCTTTGCCCGCGGAAGTTCGATGTGTAGTCAAGTGCTGGTCAGGTGGTGAGAGCTATACCCGTGAGGGGTGTCGTGCCGGCTCCTTGCGGCTAGCCGTATCCTGTCGCTGACGCACAGGCCACCACAGCATTACAGCGGCACAACAGTCCCGATATTTTCGGGAGGAGGTTGTATCAATGGTTCGTCGCACTGCATTGCTCTTTGGCGTCGGCATCATGGCCGCCGGAATGATTCTTGCCGGTTGCAGCAAGCCGCCCACAGAGGAGATCACCGCTGCTCAGGCTGTTATCGATTCAGTGAAGGCGTTGCCGGAAGTGACCGCGTACGCTGCAGATCAGATCGCTGCAGTGGAAGCGACGATGGCTGACGTTCAGGCGAAGGTTGCCGAGAAGAAGTACGATGAAGCGCGTCAGGCGCTCCAGGGCCTGGCAGACCAGGCTCGTGCGATCGTCGCGACTGCCGCCGCGAACAAGGAAGCCATGAAGGGCACGTCGGAGCAGGCAATCGCTGATGCGAACACGGCTTTGGCTGCTGCGGATCAGCAGATCATCAAGCTGAAGAGGAATGCAACCGCCGAGATGAAGCAGAAGGTTGCCGATGGCAAAGCCGCTGCGGCTGCCGCTGCTGAAGCGTTTGCTGCTGGTGACTACGCCACCGCCGCTGCGAAAGCCGCCGAGGCGAAGGCTGCTGCGGACGCAATCGTCAATCCGCCGGCTGCTCAGTAATCCAAATTACGAACAGACGTTACGCGAGGTCGCGCATCAGTGTGCGCGACCTCGTTTCGTGTACGGTGATTCATGCGGCGAAGATCCTCGTGGTCCCCGACTCTGGTCGTCGCGACGGGCGCGGTCGGGTTTGTCCTGTCCGGGTACGTTCTGTACCCGTCTCTCGCAGTTCTGTGGCAGAGCCTGGGCGCGGCCGAGGGGTGGACGCTTTCGCATTACGGCAGGTTCTTTTCGTTCGCCTCTCCCGCGAACCTCGTCGCCACGCAGAACAGCATATTCGTTTCCTGCCTATCCGTCGTTCTGGCAGCGCTTATTGGCGTGCCAATGGCCTTTCTGCTGAGCACGTTTGAGTTCCGGGGCAGAAAGGCCTGCAGCGCACTCGTCTCAATGCCGATCGTTTTGCCTCCACTTGTGGGAGTACTTGCCTTCGTCTTTTTGCTGGGCGAGAGCGGGTTGGTCCCGCGCGGGCTTTCGAATCTGACGGGGGCCAACTCCGCATCGTGGGCGCTGAACGGAATCGCCGGGGTGGTCGCAGTCCACGGGTACAGCTTCTCAGTCTTCTTCTTCACGTTTGTCAGTTCCGCGCTGGAGAACCGTGATACCAGCCTCGTAGAGGCGGCAGCCAGTCTTGGCGCGGGAAAGTGGCTCCGGCTCCGTCGTGTGACGCTGCCCCTTCTGACGCCCGCGCTGGTCGGCGCCGCGATCATTGTGTTCATGACAAGCATGGCGTCATTCAGCGCTCCGTTGTTGTTTGCCGGTGAACTCCGCGTGTTGAGTATCCAGCTCTATTCCACCCGCCTTTCGGGTGATCTCAGGCTTGCCGCGGTCCAGTCTGTCGTACTTTCCGGGGTATCGCTTGCATTTCTCTTTGCTCTGCGGCACTGGAACAACCGGCGTCGCGTGACCATGGCGACCAAAGGAATTCGAGCCAGGCGGAGAAGGCTGCCGAAAGGCGTGACCGGCTGGTTGATCCCGGGCGCTGCGTTCGCGATTTCGGCAATCATGGTTCTGCCTCATCTGACGTTAGTACTGCTGTCTTTCGTGAAACAGGGAACGTGGACTTTTCGGTCCGACGCGTGGTTCCCCGAGGAATTCACGGTCGAGAATTATCGGATGGCGCTGTCTTTGGCGCGTCCGCTTGCGAACAGTATTCAAATGGCGTTCTTCGCAACACTCGGCAACGTGGTGGTCGGTGTGTTCACGGGGTGGTTGCTGGCAGTGAAGCGGATCCGTTTCGGGAACGCGGTGGATGCGCTGGTCATGCTGCCGTGGGCGCTTCCGGGGACAGTGGTAGCCGTTAACCTTCTTACCGCGTTCAATACCGGAAACGTCTTCAGTTTCGGGCAGGCGCTTGCGGGTTCGGTCTGGTTACTTCCCCTCGCGTATTTCGTTCGAAACCTCCCCGTGGTTGCCCGTTCCGCACAGAGTGCGTTCGCTCAGATAGACCCCTCGCTGGAGGAAGCCGCGCGAAGCCTCGGCGCCGACTGGTGGTTGCGTTTCCGCCGTGTCACGCTTCCCCTCATTGCGCCGGGTGTTCTAGGGGGAGCGATGCTTGCGTTCGTAACTGCCCTCGGGGAATTCGTTGCGTCGGTGTTACTCTGGGTTCCTTCGAATCAGCCGATATCCATGGCGATTTTCGGCGAATACCGCGAGTACCGACTGGAAGTCGCGGCGGCGTACGGGGTGTTGCTCGTGGCGTTCATCGGGCTGGTGTTTTTCTTCTCCCGGGTTGCGTTCGGGTCGAGGGTGGCGTCAGAGGTGTGAGCCGCGGCGGGGAGTCAACTAGACATAATTGACATTATCACGCGTGCTCCTTCGATTGCGGTTGTCCCCGGATGTCCCTCAAGTGATCTTTGTGGAGGTTCTCAACCGGCTGGTGGGCAAAGTGAGGTGACGTGATGTATGCGCGAACCATGGTGGCATGTCTGCTGGTTCACTGCGGGGTATGCGCAGCATCCGACAGTTTCGTCATTGCTCGGAACGGGCACGCCATTGCGAAAATCGTGACCGCGCCGGAAATCGATCGTCCGTTCGACAAGGGGGTGAACAATCAGGCGGTCCGGGACCTGATACGCGTGATCGGAGTGATGTCTGGCGCCTCATTGCCTGCCGTTCAGGACACGCTGGCCTTCAATGACGGTCCGCAGATTCATGTCGGGCAGACGGAGTTCGTAAAACGAGCGGGTCTCATTGAACCGGGGCTGCCACCGAACGCGTATCGCGTTGTGCTGACGTCTGAGGAAGGGCAGGCACGGTTGGTGCTTGCGGGGCCGACTGCGCTCGGCACGTCAAACGCCGTGTACGATCTGCTTACCAGTGAGTTGCGTGTAATCTGGGGCATGGAGAATCAGCTTTTTGAGGACATCCCGCGGCGCCAGACGGTCGAAGTGGGTCCTGTTGACCGGACCGTTCGGCCCGCTTTCCCCTTTTTCTTTCTGAGTGGCCCTGCTGCGCCGTGGCAGGCGCGGCACCGGCTTTCCCCGGGTGGTCTGGAGTTTCCGTACATGCGGCACGGCCACAACGTCTACCACTATTTTCCAGTGAGCCGGTACCGAAATCACCCGGAATATTACCCCCTGATTGACGGACAGCGCAAGCTGCCGGGACGAGATGGTGATGGACGCGCCCACGTCTGCTATACCCACCCAGAAGTGGTCTCCATCATGATACAGGAGGTTCGGTCGTACTTCGACGCAAATCCTCAGGTGCCTGGTTTCAGCCTTTGTGCCGCTGACGACGACGGGATGTGCTCGTGTGACAATTGCTCGCGTCTGGACAACGGTGCGCCTCCGTTTCGCGGCAGGAAAAAAATCTATTCAGACAGCTATTTCGCCTTTGTGGACACTGTGGCGAAAGCGGTGCTTCAGAGCCACCCTGACCGGTACCTGAGCGCGTACGCGTACGATGTGACGGAGCCGCCGCCCCGGCACATCAGGCGACTGCCACCGAACGTTGTTGTGTATCTGACACAGGATGCCACGCAATACTTCGACGAGACGTACCGGGAGGAAGACGAACGCATGCTTGAGGCATGGAAGGCCATAGCGGAGCATGTCTGCCTTTACGAATACACGAATCTTGGCTGGTTTCTTCCGCGGAATTTCGCGAGCCTCGCTGTGGAGAGGATTCGTTACCTGAACCAGATCGGAATAGATGGGTACTATTCGGAAGCGCATCCGCATCCGGCACAGATGGCACCGGTGATGTACCTCACGGCGAAGCTCGCGTGGAACCCGGCGCTGAACGCGGATAGTGTTCTGGACGAGTGGTACGAAAGAATGTTTCGCGACGCGGCGCCGCACATGAAGGAGTTCTACACTACGCTTGACAGTGCGTGGATGCACGCGGACAGACGCGGAGCATGGTTTGCGGGTCTCAATCGTATGTGGGAGGAATTTGCCGCGTACCCTCCCCAACACCGGGAAGCGGCGTGGCGTTACCTGGATGCGGCAATGCGCTCGGCGGGGGATGAGACGACCCGCATGAGGGTGCAGTATGTTCGCGAGGGGCACGAACCAGCATACCGTGTATCCCGGGCGTTTGAATGGGCGCATTCATTGAACACGCAAAGTACTGAGGATGAGATTGTCCGTGTGCTTTCCGAGTTCGAAGCATTCATGGAGACGTTTTTCCGGAACGTCGAGTCCAATCCCGATTATTCGGACATATCCTACCGCGGCGCACGGTTTCACGAACGCACGAAATGGATAAAGCTGGACATACTGCGGTGCATCGACAGAGCGTTGGAGGATCGCCCCCAGATGCGCGCACGGCTTCTCGCGACGAATGCGACGTTCAGCGAGATGGACGACACCGCGAGGAACCGTCGAACCCGCGGTTACCGCCGGTGGACAAACCGCGACATGGAGACGCGAGGCGTTTATCCGTCCTATATCGCGGACCAACCGCCGTATCTTCCGTCGGAGTGACCCCGAATTGGAGGCAGATATGCCACGTCATGACTGGTGGAGCAAAGAGTTCCAGAAAATGGTCGTTCTCGGCGAAAGCACCGTGGAAGGTGGATGGTGGACGGCATCCGCTTCGGAGCGCTGGGCGGATATCTTGGCGAACCTGATCAACCAATGCCAACGGACTCCGATGCAGTACATCAACAAAGGGATAGGGGCAAACGCGATAAGCCCGCGAAGCCCCGGGTATGCCGCCTCGCGCAAACCCAGTGCGCTGGAACGGTACCGGAAGGACGTCATTGCGGAGAAGCCCGATCTGTTCATCCTGTGTTACGGCCTGAACGACATGCGCGCCGGAATGCCGCTGAACGATTTCGTTGACGACATGCGCACCATCGTGGCGGACGTGAAGAACGCGTGTGCCCCGCTTATCGTCCTTACGACCATCTACTATATGACCGGCTGGAAGAGCTACCCGCCGTATGATCGGGGGTCGGTAACACTCACCGGAGCGTTCAACCGGGCGATCAAAGCACTGGCGAAAGAGCAGGGGTGCCTTGTTGCCGACGTGTGGGACGCGGAGGGAAAGGCGGATTGGTTGATCCACCCGGATGGTGTTCACGCGAACAAAATCGGCAACATATTGATCGGGAACCGCGTCTTTGAAACGATAGCCAAAAATGCAAGCGCCTTGAGCAACTCGGTGTATGAACGAGACCTTCCCGGGCGAGTGGCGCAGGAACTCATTCAGATCCGCGAGTCGCAGGGCGATCCCTATCGGGCATGGTGGCGGAAGCGCTGAGGTGGGGGATGGGGGTATGGAGCGCGCGGAATACGATCGGCTTGTTGACGAGATTCTCGAACACGACTATCGCTACTATGTTCTGGCGGATCCTGCGATCAGTGACGAGGAATACGACCGCATGCTTCGCCAGCTCGGGGAAGTGGAAGCAGAGCACCCGGACTGGCGACGAGCCGACTCGCCGACACACCGTGTGGGAGGGGCGCCGACCAAGGAGTTTCCACCCGTTGTTCATCAGCGTCCCATGCTGAGCCTCGATAATACGTATGACGAAACAGAGCTCGCGGAATTCGACCGACGTGTGCGCGATTCTCTTGGATTGGACGCTGTGGAGTACGTCTGCGAGTTAAAGATGGACGGGGTTGCTCTGAGTCTCCGGTACCAAGGGGGTGCGCTTGTTCAGGCCTCCACCCGGGGCGACGGGGTTACGGGAGACGACATTACGGATAACGCCAGAACCATCCGAACCATACCTCTTCGCCTGCGGAACGGGCTGAGCGACGTGGAAGTGCGTGGAGAAGTGTATCTGCCGACGGATGAGTTCCGGAGGATGAATGAAGCGCGCATCGAGGTCGGCGAAAAGGCATTTGCAAATCCGAGAAACGCTGCCGCGGGTACCCTCAAACTCATGGATCCGAAGGAGGTGGCACGCCGTCCTCTCGCCTTTGTTGCGTACTGGCTGGATGACCGTTACAATGATGGTGGCACTCAGTGGCACGCACTCGAATTGCTTCAGAAACTTGGTTTCGTTGTGAGTGCGCATCGGCGGCTGTGCAGGTCGTTCACCGAAGTGCTTCTGTTCTGCGAAGAATGGGAGGAGAAACGCGACGCCCTGCCGTACGAAATTGATGGCGTCGTCGTCAAGGTGAACCGGCTGGATTTTCAGGAACAGCTTGGCTACACGTCGAAAAGTCCGCGCTTCATGATCGCGTACAAATTCCGGGCGCGGAGAGCTGAAACGATTCTCGGTGAAATCGGACTGCAGGTTGGCCGAACCGGGGCGGTGACACCCGTGGCGATTCTGGAGCCGGTTCTCGTCGGCGGGATCACGATCAGCCGGGCGACACTGCACAATGCCGACGAAGTACGGCGCAAGGATATACGTCCGGGCGACACCGTAGTGGTGGAACGGGGCGGGGATGTGATCCCGAAAGTGAGCGGAGTGGTCCTCGAAAAACGGCCGCCGACAGCGGTTCCGTTTGAGTTTCCGACCACATGCCCGGTGTGCGGCGCAATCCTGTTCCGTGGAGCGGAGGACGCGATCACGCGATGTGAGAATGCGGCGTGCCCGGCGCAGGTTCGAGGAAGGATTCTCCATTTCGCCAGCCGGCCGGCGATGGACATTGAGGGGCTTGGGCCGGCGGTGGTGGATCAGCTGGTGAATGCGGGCCTGGTTCACAACGCCGCAGACCTTTATGAGCTCGAACCCGGGCGTGTAGCGAAACTCGAGCGAATGGGAGAGAAATCCGCCACGAACCTCGTTGGCGCGATTCAGGCTTCAAAGGCGCGACCGTATTCCGCGCTCGTGTACGCTCTCGGTATCCGAAATGTGGGTGAAACCACGGCACGGGCGCTCTGCCAGCGCTTCCGTTCCATCGATGCGATGATGAGCGCTTCGATGGAATCGCTCATGGAAGTGGAGGATATCGGGCCCGTTGTGGCAGAGAGTATCCTGGATTTCTTCCGTGTGGAGGAGAATCGGAACCTTGTGGAACGGTTGAAAGCCCACGGTGTGCAGACGGAATCCGCGGCAGCTGAGGCGTTGGAGGCTTTTCAACCGGGGAAGTTCGCAGGGATGACGTTTGTTCTTACCGGTGCACTGGAACGGTTTTCGCGTAATGACGCGGCGGAACGTATCCGTGCAGAAGGCGGAACAGTAACGGACTCGGTGAGCCAGAAAACCTCCGTTGTGGTGGCGGGACCTGGCGCGGGCTCCAAACTGGCGAAAGCAACGCAACTCGGCATCGAGGTCTGGGACGAAGCGCGTTTTCTCGCGGAACTGGGGGAATGACCGCGTTTCTGTCGACACCCGACCGTCCGCAGCGTTCTCTGTTCGAACGCGCGCGGGGCCTTGGTTGACCCATTCTGGAATGCACTTCATCTTTCATACATGGAAATCACCTGACGGCCGTGCGGCACCGGCGGGTGGATGCATTTCCCTGAGCAGTAATCTGGTTCCTTGCCCCTGCCGCGGGAGGATTTCGCAGTGAAGAATTTCAAACCGGCGTACGGGATTGTTCCGCCTCTTATTACGCCGTTCAACGAGGACTTGTCGATTGACTGGTACGCCTACGACAGACTGATTGACTGGCACATCGAGCGGAATGTCACCGGTCTTTTTGTCGTGTGCGGGTCGAGCGAATACTGGAAGCTGACCGAGGACGAAGCCATTCAAATGGCGAAGGCCGCGGTGAAACGAGCGAACGGAAGGATTCATATCCTGGCCGGGAGCACCAACTACCCGGACGACGACCTCACTAAGAATATCAACATGACGAAGCGGATGGCAGACACGGGTGTGGACGGCTGTTTCATTACTACGCCCCGCACGATTCCGCCCCAGGACGATCTGATGTTGGATTATCACATGAGGATCCACGACGCGGTCAACTACCCGTTGTACGCGTATGAGATGCCGGGCGGGACCAATTACAAGTTTTCTCCGGAAGCATTCGCGGCGCTCGGGGCCACGGAACGATTCATAGGTATCAAGGACACCACGTGCGACCTCGCCAAAGTGGCGAAGAAGATTGCCGCGGCGAAAGGGACGATCAAGATCATGCAGGCACACACCCCGACGTTGCTGGATTCCTGCAAACTCGGCGCGACCGGCGGCATCAACACCTCATCGAATGTGTGTCCCAGTCTTTTCCAGAAGCTCTTTGACCTGTTCGACGCAGGTGACCTCGAAACGGCGGAACGTCTCCAGCAGCGGATCATCCAGATAGACGAAATGATGTCCGACGGGTACGTGAAATCAGCCAAGGTTGCGGTAAGCATGATGGGCGTTCCCATGAAGCATTTCACCCGCAATCCTTCCAAGGATTTCACACCGGAGCGCATGGAAGAGCTGAAGAAGATGTGCGAACTGATCGAGGAAAGCGAGAAGGAGTTCGGGATCGTTCACCGATCGATTTGAAAACACGCTCGATCGGGAGCAACAAGAAAGCGGGAGACTCGTTCTACGAGCCTCCCGCTTCTTTTTGCAGTTATCACGCCTTTTCCGCGAGTTCGTAACGAAACAGGCGGGAGCCCGGTCTTTGGCCGATAGTGATGGAGAATCCCTCGGCGGTGAGATCGCCGCTTCTCCAGATTCGTGTGCCCAGTCCGTCGTACGACTGGAAGCGGTACCGGGCGTTCGGGAGGACTCCTTTCAGGGGGACACGCACCTCCGGATAAGGGCTCTTCTGGCGACGGAACGCAAGGATGACGCCAGAATCCAGGTCTGCACGATGGAATTGCCATGCCGCCCACACATCATCCGCCAGGCTGAAGGAGATGAGCGGGTAAAAATCCCCGAGAGCGTAGGGCTTCAGCTCCCGGTATTGTTTCGCCATGGTTTGAAGCCACTCCACGGGAAACGCATCCCAGGGTGTCCGATACCCTTCAGGTTCATCGGGGCCGGCGACGGTGGTGGTGAGTGTGGCGCCCGGAATGAGGGTACTCCGGAACGCATATGTGTCCGGTCTATCGCAACACCCCGCGCTCAGGGGAACCCACAGAGAAAGGCCCTGAGTCTGCCCCTGCATCCCGATCGGATCAAAATCCGGATAACACTGAAAATCGCTTCTCCAGAGCGGGATACTCCGGGAAATTGTTTCGAGATCGATGCGCCTCCCGCCGCTGGAACAGTTGTCGATCAGCAATCCGGGATGGCGGTCCATGAGTTCGTCCCAGAATGCGTACAAGCCCTCGATGTGCCGTATCTCAGCCATTCCGACTCGTTCAGGCGTGTCCATGGAATTCCAGAACGGTTCGGGATCCATGTTGAAATCCTGCCGGTAGACGGAAATCCCACCTTCGGTAATCACGGACGAGATGATGTCGACAAGTCCTGCGCGTGCTTCCGGGTTTCCCAGATCAAACAGCCAGTTGTCTCCAATGGGTCCTGAAAGCCACTCAGGGTGTTTCCGGGTAAGAAAAGTCTCCTTGAACACGCGCTCGGGTTCGAACCACAGCGTGAATTTCATTCCGAGTTCGCGGGTTGTCTTCCCGATCGGTGCCAACCCCTCAGGGTAATTGCTTTTGTTCGGCCACCAGTTTCCGACGTGCGCGCCCCAGTTGGTGTTGAATACGGTTGCCTTGTCGCAGAATTCCGCATCGCCGTGCCATCCCGCATCGATCCAGTAGTTCTCGAGGGGGATTTCCTGTAACGCAAACCAGCGCGCCTTTGCAATCTGACGCTCGCTGCGGTTTTCGCCCCAGCCCACAAACGAGAGAGGCACTTCCGGCGGGTTGCCGGCCGCGACCGGCGTATGGTGGGCGAGAAGGAAGCGTCTGAGAGCGTTCTGCCCGTCAATGGGCTCTCCGTTCCAGAACAGCAACAACATTCGGGGCGACCGAATCTTCTCGCCGGGCAGAAGCGACAGGTGGGTTTTCTGCATTCCCGCCGACACGCGTACTCCGCCGGTATCGTTCGCGGTGAAAGTGCACTGCCAGTTTCCTGTCCACCCGATGCCGCCGATCACCCGCTCGCTGCCTGTGTGCAGACTGAAGAACGGCAAAGCCCCGTTGGAGGAACGCCCTCCCGTCGTGCCAATGCGGAGTGTCCCTCCTGGGTTCAAAATCGTTTCGTGCGGGGCAAAATCATCGCTCCGACAGAGGCTTCCGTTGGCATGGCGAATTGTTGATGCTCCTGCGCCGGCAAACACAGTGTCAAGGGGAAGTATGTCGCCGATAATCGGAGTGGCGTTGCTGCCTGTGTTTTCAAAATGGAGGAGCCATTCCACCGCGGGAAAATCGAGGAACTGGTTCACTTCGCACGTGCAAACCAGTCCTGTATGGCGGTCTCGAAAAACGCAGGCGAATTCTCGTGTCCGCCCGGCAGCGGTCGCGGTCAGCAGCTCGCGTTCCCAGCGGCTTTGCGAAAGCAGAACACGTTCGCCGTCGAACATGAAAGAAAACGGAGGCGTGTTTGCCGCTGCGTCGAAGGCCCGTGAAGTCCATTCTTCCGCGTGTTTCTGAGCGTTTGTATCGTTCTGTTCCATGGTCTTTGTCCTCTGCAGATCAACCGTGCTGTTCCTTCGCCTGGTGAAGAGTATGTTACTCCACCCGGCCGTTTGAACCCACGCCCTCCCCCGTTCCGTTTTCAGCGCCCAACGGGTAGGTTCTCAATGGTGCTTTGTCGAAAGCATTGTGTTCCTCCGCGAACTCGTCCACGGAAAGGAGTCAAGTTTATGGTCACCGGAATAGGTCATGCGGCATACGGGGTCAGCGATCTGAATGCGAGTCTGCGTTTTTACTGCGGGCAACTCGGCTTGAGGAAGGCCTTCGAACTCCATCGTGATGACGGCACTCTGTGGATTGTCTATCTCTATGCCGGTAATCGGTCATTCATCGAACTTTTCCCGGAATCGGAGGTGCCTCCGCAAAAAGGGGGGAGCTATCGGCACCTTTGTTTGATCGTAGATGACATGGCGGCAACATTGCACGCGATGAAAATCGCTGGTCTTGAGCCTCTGAACCCGCCATCCGTGGGAAAGGACGGGAATACGCAGGCATGGGTGCGCGACCCGGATGGCAACCCCATCGAGCTCATGCAGATCGCACTTGATTCGGACCAGGCGCGCGCGGTAACGGCGGAGTAACGTGAGCCGTTTTGGCACGGCATCTGCAGGGCGTTGTTATCAGTCGGACCTCGGCGTGCACCCGATGACGAGTTCATCGGGACACAGAACAAAACCTGAAGATCAGGATTGGTAATGGTTGTCCGTTGGGCAGTGGCGGCCCTCATTGGCCTCTGGAACCTTTCAACCGTCGCACACGCTGCTGAGCGGCTGCGCGTTGTGGTCCATGAACTGGACGCGAACGGCGTATCTCCGCAGGTGGCGCGCGTCGTATCAGAACAGCTTCGATCCAGGTTGATTGAAACGCGACGGTTTGTTGTTCCCGAACGCGAAAAGATGGAGGCTGTCGTCGCGGAGCAATCAGTTTCTCTGAGCCTTCTCGCCTGTTCCAGTCAGGAGTGCGCGATTGAACTGGGGCGCATCCTTCAAGCGAACAAAATGGTTGTCGGGTCGGTCTCGCTCCTCAACCAGACGTACAGTATCAACACGCGATTTCTTGACCTGGAGACAGGTGCGGCGGAGTTTTCCGCTGAGGAGAAATGCCAGACCGCGGACGATCTGTTTCTCGCCGCAGAACGGCTCGCCGCGCGAATTGCCGCTTCCGTTCCGCAACGAGGTACCGTTACGGCAGTAAGTGGAGAAAATATCATTATTGATTTGGGAGCTCTCGACGGAGTATCAACGGGGATGCAATTCCGCGTCCTGCGGAGGGTCGAGCGGGTACAGGGGTACTGGGAAGAGGAACAGGTGGCTCTGGCCGTGGTGACGTCCGTTCAACCCACGTGGTCGCGGATAGAGCCGCAGCGCACCGGACTGAATTTCATGCGTCCGGTTTCGATTCAGCAGAACGACATCGTTGTCGGCGTTCAGTCGATCACCGTCGACGAATTGCCGCGATACGCGTTCCTGTCGGTGTACTCGCGCCCGGTGGGTGCCGAGGTGTACGTGGACAATCTTTTCCAGGGGCGCGCGCCGGAATCGGGGCTGGAAGTTCGGCTGACGCCAGGGAAGCACACCGTTCGTGTGAGCGCACCGGCCCACAGGACCGAGGAACGCTCGGTAGAACTTCGCCCCGACGAGCGCAGATCCTTCAACGCGACGCTCCAGCCGCGTTTGAGGCGCATCCCGTTCAGAATGCAGCTCATCACCGGCGGGTACGTGCAGGACAGGCCGGCGAACGCCGCGTTCAGGAGCAGACTGGAAAACGAGCGTATGAACGGCGCACGGGTGGGTTTCGGCAGGGTGTATTCGGTATTCATGAGTGAAGCCGGCGGAAGCTGGACCCACGCGAACATGCCTGCTGACCGCAGCTTCGGGCTTAATGAAGTCCACAACCTCTCGCTGCATGCTCAGGGAGGAATCTCGCCCCGGCTGGGCTGGGTCCTCCCGTATGTCGTGTTCGGGTATGAGCTTTCGCGGTTCTATTTCAACGACCAGAACGTGTTCGAGGGGCAACAAAGTCTTGGTGACGCCGGAAAGGTGGGAAACAGCGGCTGGTACTGGGGTGGAGGAGCATTCCTGGGACACTGGTTCCACGTGGGGTTCCGCCAGACTATCGGCCGGCCCCAGACCGATTTCCGGTCGTTAACCATTGGCGTGAATCTGGCAGGTTTCTGATGGGGCTGTACCGCTGGGCATCGGGTGTGGGTGTGGCCGCCGCGATGGCTCTTTTCGCATGTGGCTGCTCGGATGACTTCCGGGGCAGTCTGCTTGCGCCATTAATGTTTTCGGATGCGGCCAGCGATTCCTCGGGCCTGTATCGCGAACCAAACGACACCCCGGAAAGGGCGATACCGATCAGAACGGACGGAACAAGCGTTCGGCAGACAATCCATCTTCCCAGTGACGTGGACTATTTCCGATTCCTCGCCGCTGCCGGGGCTGAGTACCTGGTGAATGTAGAAACGGAAACCGGGGGTTCGCTTCAGGTGGAAATCACGGACGAACGCGGAGTTGTGCAACCGGTGACAGTGGTGAATTCACCCGGCACGAACAGGAGCATCAGGAGCTGGACAACCGCGGAGTCAGGATACTATTTCGTACGGGTGAGCGCGCCTGTCGCCGCGAACTCGGTTGTCGGAACGTACCGCGTATGGATAGCCGTCGGGGAGGATGGTTTTGAGCCGGACAACACGATCTCGCAGGCGAAGGAGATCGTGATAAACGGCACCTGGCAGCAGCACACCCTTCCCGGGACGGCGGACAAGGATTACATGAGCTTCTCCGCGTGGGCTGATTTCCATTACGAATTCCTGTTCGACGGGTCTTCGGGCGAACATGTGTCGTTCGCTGTGGTGGATGGTTCGGGAAATTCGGTCTCGTCGCGCAGCACGCCTTCTCTGGTTCGGTTTGATGCGCCGTCGGACGGGAAGTATTTCGTGGAAGTCATTCCGATTGATCCCGGCGCCCTGGGCACATACCGGGTATCCGGCTTTTCCACGGATCCGTGGGAACCGGACAGCACCCTGGCCCTTGCGACACCGATTTCGGCCACAGGGGAACCGCAACGGCACAGCTTTTCCCGCGCATCCGATCAGGACTACCTGAGATTTCAGGCCACCGCCGGGGCGACTTACATTATCAGAACGGATAGTCTCGGTTCCGGAGTTGACACCCAGATCGAAATAGACAGCGCCTCCGGCACGGCGTTGGTTTCTGACGACAACAGCGGGGGAGGAAATGCGTCGATGCTGGTGTGGACCGCGCCAGTCACAGGAGCCTTTTTTGTTCGCGTTCGGAGCGCCTCAGGGGGATTCCCCGGCAAATACGTGGTGTCGGTGAAAGCGGATTGATATGGCACGCACGTTGCAGTCTGGTTGACGTGAATGTTCTGTAAAAATGAGGTTTTCACGCAGAGCAGATCCGGGTACCACAATACCGAACCAGGAGGTTCCGCCATGCGGCGATCAATCGTGTTTCCCCTCATTGCAGCCGGCGCCATGCTCGCGCTGAGCGCGTGTGGCTCGAAACCACCGGAGGTCGGGCAGCAGTTTATCATCGAACGGGTCCCCGAGGAACGTCCGCGCTGGATAACGCGGCCTCCGGCGGATCGTGATGACAAGCTCTTCTTCGTCGGCCTCAAGACCCACGCATCAAGCCTGGAAAACGGCAACACCGACGCCCGGCAGAACGCCATTCAGAAAATCGTGGAATACGTGGGCGGCACCGGGATGGTGGACTACACCAAAGCTCGCGTTGAGTCCGGGCTTACGGACGAGGGCCAGGCAGGCAACTACGTGGAAGACGGTTTCCGCTTCCTTGCCGAGTCCATTGCCCAAGGCATGCGCGAAGACGAGAATTATTACGAACGAGTGAAGGAATGGCAACCGACCGGCTGGCGGTACTTCTACAACTATCACGTGCTGGTCAGCATTCCGAAGAACTCGCTGGCTGACGCCGCACGCCAGGCGTTTGAGCGCCAGGCGGCGGCAGCGCGCGCCCGGAATGACGCTCGCGCGGAAGCGTTTGCCAACAAACTCCGGGAACAACTCACTCCCGGGATGACCCCGCAGTCCACGGTCGGTGGCCAGTAAATTCAGCTCAAACGGCGTACGGGAGCAAACGGGGAAGCCGGGTTCAACCGGTTTCCCCCTTTCCAAGGCTGGCGATTGTTTGCCGTGAAACGCCACGTGTCCTTTCCCTGTGGCCGACTTCTCGTCGGTGTGAGCGCGGTTCTCCTCGTCGCGTCTTGCGGCCCCAGGACCGTGAATACGGTGCCGCGGGGAGAACGCCGTCTTGTTGAAGCATCGGCAGACCGGGTTCCCGACTGGATTACACGGGAACCGGCCAGCGACGCCGAATACCATTATTTCAGGGGCATCAGGACAGACGCTCCCAGTCTCGAAGCAGGTGAAACGGATGCCCGCCAGAACGCGCTCGCCAGCATCGTTCAGTTCCTTGGCCTGCGGGTGACCGTCGACTACCAGCGGCTGCGAACCGAAGAGCAGACACGCATCGCGGACGCGATTCGGTCCGTCGGTGGCGCAGATTTGTTCGGGACGCGGCTGTCGGAAATGTTTTACCGACGCTGGCGGGTTGTTGACGGCGGGGAAGTGCACGACAAGTACGACGTGTATCTGATCGTGCGTTTCCCGAAAGAATCCGTTGACCGAATCAAAAGAAACCAGCAGGAGCGACTTCAGGCAATTTCCCGTCTGGTGGGAAATCCTGCAGGTGAACCGCCTGACCCGTCAGGTTTGTACGCGCAGATATCGTCGATTTCGCAGGCTCTCCGCGGGTTGACTGACCTCAATCAGTCGGTGTTGATCACGACGGAAACGGAGGGACAGGCCCAGCAGCTCAACGCGCTGGCGACGACGAAACTCCTCCGGCTCATCGGCTCTGTGAGGCTTTCTCTGACACCCCCCGCCGCACGATTCGCAACGGGCAGGCATAACCCGCCTCTGGTGTTCTCGTGTCTGGCGACAAACGACCGGGGCGTGCCGATACCAAACCTTCCCGTGAGGCTCTCGGCCGGAGATTCGTCTCAGGTCGTATGGTCAAATGCGTCGGGGGTCGCCGAGGTCACCCGTTCGGAGATCCATTCTTCCAGTAGACGGTTCCTTTTCTCGGCACAAATGGACCTTCCGGTTGAGGTTCGATCGCTTCCCGACATCGCGCGCACCGTTCCTTCGGTATCGTCTTCCCTCGAGGTGGTTCCGCGAGCCGAAACGATAAAGTTGCTCGTTGTAGTGGACGAGTGGCACAATCGCCGTTCACCGTCGCGGCGAACCGCCGAGGAGAGACTCATCGCCGCATTGCGCGAGCGCGGCTTCTCGGTGGTCAGCGCAGCCGAGTTCCGGAGGGACGAAATCGGAAACCCCTGGAGCAATCAGAATGACGCGTTTGAGCTTGCCCGGAAAAGTCATTCCGATGTTCTCATACAGGGGTCCGTGGAGACAGGCGAGGCAACGCTGGTTCCCTATTCCACCAGCCTGTACGCGACATCCGCGACTGCGCAGATCAGGGCGATTGACGTGGTGTCGCAGAACGTCATCGCTACGGTGGTTCTGCCGGATGGAGTGATGCGGGATACCAGAGGTTTCGGCAGCACCCCCGAGCGAGCGGCGGAGGAGGCCGTCACACTCGCACGGCGGGATTTTCCCAACGGCTACGCCTACCTCGCGGAGCAGTTAGAGAAGGCGCTGACTCAATAGGCTTTGGCTGAAGTCGCCGGACGATTCCGCGCGTGGGCCCTCTTTCTCTTTCCGTGAACCCTTTACCGGGTGTTCCTGTCTATCGCCTCCTCAACGGCCCTTTTGAGATCTTCCGCGGCTGCTCTATCGCTACCCGCAGGAATGATGGGCGGAAGGATCCGTACTTCCCACATTCCGGGGGTTATTAGAAGCGACCCGACGTGGTTCCGCTCCCATGCCCCTCGAAAAGCGATCGGAACCACCGGAGTTCCCGTTCGCGCGGCAACGCGGAAAATCCATGACCCGAATTCGCCACGCTGGCCGGTGCGCGTTCGATGACCTTCCGGGAAGACGACCAGCGGCTGGCCCTTTTTGAGTCGCTCTTCCACCACGCGTAGAGACTCCCGTGTCCTCTGCGGGGTCGTATGACTCAGAGGGATGTTGCCCACCCGTGCGATGATTCTGCCGTAAAGAGGCCACCGGAAGTGTTTGTCGAGTTCCACGCCCGCAATCGGACGAGGCAGAATCGAAGCCATGACGAAAGGGTCGAAAAGGTTCACATGCGGCGCTATTGCGACAAATGCGCCTGTTTCGCGCCTCGGAAATTCCCCGTGCAGGACCACGCGGATGCCGAGCACTCGCAGCAGAGCTCTGCACCACACCTGCACCACACGAAAGAACCGTTCGGGAGTGGCTGCGAGCCCGCAGAACAGAATCCACGGTGCGCCCACCACGAAGACGCTCCACCCGCAGAACCATCGAAAAAGAGAGGTAAAGTGTCTCATTTCTGAATCCTGGGGCAATTCCGTACCCGTTCCCGCCGGATTCAGCGGATAACCAGAATCGCCCCGGGAACAAGCTCTGCTTCCAGCGGCGTTGTGCCAGCGATGTCTCCGTCGAAAAGCACAGGAAGGGAGCCGTCGGTCTCGAGAGTGAGTTTCTTCCCTTTTGCGTGTGTGATTCTGGGGTGTGAAAGGATGGTGCCATTGAATATGCGCGGAAACGCCAACAGGAGGCCCGTCCGCGAGAGTTTCCCGATGGTGACGACATCAAAAAGGCCGTCGTCCACCAGTGCTCCAGGCGATATATGCATCACGCCGCCGGTGAACTGTGAGTTGCCGATATTCACCATGGTGACAGGGCCCGACTGCGATACTCCGTCCACGGTTATCTTCATGACCGGCGTTTTCAGCCTTGCGACCTCGATGAACACCCCTACGGAGTACCCGTGTTTGCCCATGAACTTCAGGCGGCGGTTCATCGTATCGCCCACGTTGGCTCCAAAACCCACAATCACATTGTTGATGAACCATCGTTCTGTCGGAATACCGTCCACGAGGATGCGACACCGGACAAGATCACACGGGGGCGCAGTGCCCGCAGTGATTCGCGCGATTGCGTCGGGAAGCTTCTGTTGATTGAAATCGCGGAGGAACGAGTTCGATGTACCCAGAGGAAGCGTCGCGAGGGTTATGGTTCCGTCCGCGCGCGTCTTCGCGATCCCGTTTACGACCTCGTTAACGGTGCCATCACCGCCGACCGCCATGATACGGGTGTACCCTTCAGCGATTCCCTCGGCCGCAAGCGAGGTCGCCTCGCCGGGTTTCGTCGTGAAGCGTGTGGTCACCGCCAAGCCACGCCACCTGAGTTCGTCAACCGCATCCCCTATCCGTTCGGCGCATTTGCCTCCACCCGCGGCGGGGTTGACGATTGCGAGCCAGCGTTTCTCTTCGTCCGCCATCGGCATTTTCCGTGCACAAGTACCACCGTCATCCGCCACGAACGGAGGGGTCTGTACCGCGGGAACGGCACACAGATCCTTCCCACGTGCGGCTTTCATAAGGTTGTTCAAGATTACAAAGCGGAGCTAGATTTACCAAACCCGCGCGCATGCGTCAATGTCGTCGGGTGGGCAGATCGGCGTGCACAGTCTGGAGCACAGACACGCTATCCCATGAGACTGCTGATTGGAGGCGCGCGAATGCCAGAACTATTGAGTCGTCATCCGGCGCAGATGTTTCTTGATGACGTCGCGATCGAGCAGGCAGTCCGCCTGCGACGGGTTCTTCATCAGCCAACGAAATGGCCAGGTAACCCCGTCTACACTGTCGGTGCCCCCTGGGAAGGCACGGGGATCGTGTACCTCGGTGGAGTTTTCATCGATCCGCGCGACGGGCTGTGGAAGGCGTGGTATGTCACATATCTCCCTCCGAAATGCCCGGATATCATCTTCGCGATATGCTTGATCGTTTCGCAGGATGGTATCCACTGGGAACGCCCGGAACTGGACGTGAAGCGCCGGCCAAACGGCGAGAAAACAAATATCGTTCTCGACCTGGGCGAAGCCGGGCGAACCGCTGCGCCGACCATCATGTACGAACCGGAAAACGACGTCGAACCTTGGTGCATGTTCATCAGCCTGTGTTGGCCGGCTGACAGCACGCACTACAAAGGATATTTCCTCCGCTCTCAGGATGGCGTCCACTGGCGATGGCTCAACGGGCGGCCGGACGGAATTTTCCACGGCATGCATGACCGGACGACGGCGTTCCGGGGACCGGACCTGAGTTCCCGTACATCCTGCTCGGGAGGGGGAAGGAAGATATCGACCGCTGGAAACTCCCACGAGTCGCGCACGCGCAGGCATGCAACTTGACTCACGTTCAGCAGGAATCCCCGATTCGGGCAGTGGTCCCGGATCTCGAAGACGACCCGGCAATGCAGGTGTACCACGCGTTTGGTTTCCCGTACGAGGGCGTCTATGTGGGCATGTTCCAGCGCTACTGGGAACTGCCCGACCCGTACGGGGAGATGGAACTGATCACCAGTCGTGACGGACTCCACTGGAACAGACTTCGACCGCGAGGAGTCTTCCTGCCTCGTTCACCGAACGACGAGGCGTTTGACAGCCGGATAACCGACCCTGCCCTCTCGCCGCCACTGAACATCTTCGGGGGGCATCTCGGTTTTCGGGCCTGGGGGATGGACACTCTCTGGTTCTACTACTGGGGCGGGCAGGCGATGCACGGGAATCGGCACCTCAGCTGGGGGCGGAGTCTCGGGCTGGCGCAACTGCGCGCGGACGGGTTCTGCTCACTCCGGGCGGAACGGTTCCGAGGTACGCTCGTCACCAAACCCTTCGTCTAGCCGGGCGGCCGCCTGCTTCTGAACGCATCCTGTCTCGGCGGGAGCGGGGAAGGTTCGCTGAAAACGGAAGTCGTGGGGGAGGGTTTCGAACCGATCGCCGGCCTGTCCGCGGACGAAGCGGATCCCGTGGGGTGCGACGGAACTCGTCTGCCGCAGACCTGGCGCGGCAATGCATCGGCGATCTGCGCGCTGGCTGGCCAGCGGATACGCCTGCGATTTTTCATGGAGAACTATGACCTCTTCAGTTACCGTGCAGCCTGAGCATGCCGACCAGGGCAATCAATCGGGACGCTGGATGCGGATGAAGTTGCTGTTGGCCATTGCCGGGCTTTTGTGTTCGGGAACGATTTCGTTCGCCTCACTTAACCGGCCTCTCTGGGCCACATGCACATTCGGCTCGCCGCGGGCTGAAGTTGGGCTGACGCTCACAGGAACGACCAATGTATCCACATCCAACGGAAAGACGTACGTCCAGCAGAACTCGACCAACAGCGGCGTGTTGTCGTTTTCGGTTGCCCCGGCTCACCTCGACGGTGTGGCACACGGGGTGTTCATCATTGTCGACGCGGACAGCGGGAGTGGAGACGTGGCTGTTTGTTACCGGGCACGGACCGACGCCGCGTTCGTTTCGACAACTGCAGTGGAAATGCGCACCCAGGGAGCAATAACAAAGCGGGTATTCTGGGTGGACTCGCTGGATGTGCCGGGAGGTATCTCCGTTGTCTTCAGCGGATTCGGGGCACGTGGTATTACCCTGCGCACCGTTCGCGTGTGGGGCGCGCCGGGTCCCTACGTTTCCCCCGCTCGTCAGGATTTCACCGGGCGTTCGTTCTCGCCACGCGATCCACTCGTGTTGACGTATTACTTCTACTGGTATGACGTGTACGGTGGCTCCCACATGCGAAACGGAGATGGTTCCGATGCACTGCAGGACCACCCGCATACAACTGACGATTTCAGTTTCACGTCGGTTGACTGGCACGTATCGCAGATGCGCGACATGATGGAAGCGGGTATTGACGTGGTGTTGCCGGTTTACTGGGGCGGGTCGGTCGAGATGACTGGCTGGTCAGTGGAAGGAATCGAAAAACTCGTGATCGCCCAGCAACAGATGCGAGCGCGAGGAGAAAATCCGCCGCAGATCGGAATGTTTTTTGACACTTCGACGCTGGAATACACGGAACACGTGCTGAAATTCGGGGCCGTGAAAAGCGACCTTACGACGCCATTTGGTAAGGCGTTCTTTTTCAAACAGATCCGCGACTTTTTCTCCCTTATTCCTCCCGAAATGTGGGCCCGAGTGAACGGGCAGCCTCTCGTGGTGCTGTACGGGGCCGGATTCGCATCCAGGTACGACCAGAGCACGATTACGGCGATGTATGATATGTTCGGGACCAGTTTCGGAGGATTGCGTCCTTTTGTGATAAAGGAAGTGAGCTGGCAGGTCTACACGCCGTTTGAGTACGCATGGGGTGCCGCCTTGAACGGCCCGAACGGGTACACAGGAACCGCCGCTGTCGGTCCGGGCTACAACGATTCCGCGGTGCCGGGACGGACGACTCCTGTCCGCGAGCGGGAAAACGGGGAGTTTTACAAGCGCTCGTGGCGCCAGGCGCTTTCGTGGGGAAGGAAAATCATCCTGGTGGAAACATGGAACGAGTTCCACGAAGGTACCGACGTCGCGAGAAGCCGCGAATACGGGGATTACTATATCCGGTTGACCCGGCAGTTCGCGGACATTCACAAAGGCCCGGTACGTTTTTCCGACCCCCAACCGGCGGGATGGGTTCGAACGTTGTCCGCGAATGTGTCTATGCGAGCGGAGGTCAACGACGTTGCCCGGCTGGACCCGCTGTCGGTGGAATGCCGTTACTCGACAGACAGCGGAACCACGTGGGTGACCGTCCCGGCGCGCGCGGTTGCGCAGGGTGATTCGCTCTACCTGTTGACCGCGGAGAATGTGCCGTTCGGACAGGCAAGCACCGCTCTCGCAACGCCGAACCGGTTCATGTTTGTAATCAGGAGTGCGGTGGGAGACACGGCATTCGAAAGTCTTCCGCAGCCAGTCTGGCTGGGGTATCCTCCTTCTGCAGAAGGAAGCGCTATTCTCGGTGCGCAGAATAACGAACAGGGTCTCCACCACGTCCTGATGAATGCCGGCGACGGGTGGACTGCTCCTGGGGCAAGAGGGGATCGTGGTGCGCGGTACAACCTGCCGCAGTCCGGGCAACAGGGCAGCTACTTCTACTTTCAGGTGGATGATTCGCTCATCAGCAACGGGAGCGACCCCGAAGTCTGGGTGGAGATCACCTACTGGGATGGTGAGGGCACGTGGTTTGAGCTTCAGTACGATTCCCGTGGTTCCGCATTTGTTGATGCGTACAAAGCGGCGGGAAGGAGGTCGATAACGGGCGTTCAGGAGTGGCGAACCACCACCTTCAGTGTCAAGGACGCCTGGTTTGGAAACAGACAGAACGGAGGATCCGATTTCCGGGTGTACGCAAACGGGACGGCGTGGATCCACCAGGTACGCGCCTACACAAAAGCTCATCCTGCGGAAGTCAGTTCAGAGGCTCCAAATGGACAGCCCCTCGTGTGGATGGGAGATCCGCAACCGAATCCGTTCAATTCCTCCGTGATTGTACCCCTGCGGGTTCCCTACGGGCGGACGGCAAATGTCAGTGTCGTCAACGTTGCGGGTCAGGTGGTGCGCCAATGGAATAAGGCTGCCGGTTCCAGATTGCTCTCCTGGGATGGAACTGATAAAGCGGGCCGACCGCTCGGAAGCGGGGTGTATTTCGTGCGGGTGCGATGCGAAGAAACAGTGCTTTCGCGGAAAGTCACCCTCGTTCGGTAACGCGAAACCGAACGCAGTGGGCGTTCCCCGTCCCAGGGTGTCCGCGCTCTCGTCCTCCAAAAGTCCGGGAATCACTCAACAAGGTAATCTCTGAGCGTCTGGTTGCGAGAGGCATGCCGCAGTTTCCTCAGGGCTCTGTCCTTTATCTGCCGGATTCTTTCTCTGGTCAACCGGAATTCCACGCCGATTTCCTCAAGGGTCCTGCGTTCCTCGGTATCGAGCCCGAAGAATCGCTTGACGATCATCTGTTCGCGCTGGTCAAGCCCTTCCATGGCCCGTTGCAGCGCTTCCCGGCAATCCTGCATTTCCAGTTCCTCGGCCGGGGAAGCAGCGCGTTCATCGAACAGGATTTCGGAGAGATGCACGTCATCTTCGCCCACGTGAGCATCAAGTGAGCTGACTATGGTCTGGAAAGAGAGCAATCCGTCCGCCGTTGCGCCGGGGGACACCTCGTCCACTACCCGATCCCAGCCGACCGAGTCGCTGGTTTCCTGTTCTAGCCTGTCATGGAGCCGCTCCAGTTGCAACATACGGTTTGTACGGCCGGCAGGGATGCGCATGGGCCTCGCCTGCCGTGAAAGTGCCTGCAGGATTGCCTGACGTATCCACCACACCGCGTACGATATGAACTTGTACCCCAGCGTTTCGTCAAAGCGGTCGACCGCGCGGACCAGACCAAGGTTCCCTTCCGCGACAAGGTCTACGAGCGGCAGCCCTCTGTGCTGATACCGTTTCGCGAAACTGACGACGAAACGGAGGTTCGCGCGCACGATCCGCGCCCTCGCTGCGTCGTCGCCTGCGCGCGCCCTTCTCGCCAGCTCAACTTCTTCTTCGCGCGTCAACATCGGAATGGTGCGGATATCTTCGAGATACCGCCGGAGGCTGTTGTCTGCGCCAAGGCTGTTTGCCTCCAGTTGTTCGTGCGTCGTTGCCATGGAAACCCTTCCGCTCGAAAGAGTGCATCGCGTCCACGTTCGCCGCACGAAACGGGTATCAGTGATGCGACGCGCTCTATGACATGTTGGCGATTATCGCCGACCCGAATTCGGAACACCGTACTTCGTGTGCGTCTTCCATCAACCGCGCGAAATCATAGGTAACTGTCTTCCGCGCAATCGTTCGCTCCAGGCCCTTCACGACGTAATTCGCTGCTTCTTCCCACCCGATGTACCGAAGCATCATCTCGCCGGACAGAATGACTGATCCCGGATTGACCTTGTCCTGCCCCGCATATTTGGGAGCAGTTCCGTGCGTGGCCTCGAAGATCGCGTGACCGGTCTCAAAATTGATATTCGCTCCCGGTGCGATGCCTATTCCGCCAACCTGTGCGGCGAGAGCGTCAGAAATGTAGTCCCCGTTCAGGTTTGTGGTTGCAATGACATCAAATTCGACCGGCCTCGTCAGAACCTGCTGGAGGAAGATGTCCGCGATGGCGTCTTTGATGAGGACCTTGCCCGCGGGAACACTTCCACCGCATTCCTCCCAGGTAACCACATGGTCCCGGTATTCCCTCTTTGCCAGCTCGTATCCCCACGAACGAAATGCGCCTTCGGTGAACTTCTGAATGTTGCCCTTATGGACGAGCGTGACGCTTTTCCGCCCGTTTCTTATGGCATAATCAATTGCGGCGCGCACGAGGCGCTCCGTTCCGGTTCTGCTGATCGGTTTGAGCCCCAGCCCCGAATCCCGCCGGATGGTCCATCCGAACCGCCGCTCACAAAAATCGGCCAGTTCATTGGCCTCGGTAGAGCCTTCCTTCAGTTCCAGCCCCGCGTAGACATCTTCAGTATTCTCGCGGAAAATCACCATATCCACGAGTTCCGGATGCTTTACCGGGCTGGGTACACCTTCAAACCACTTCACCGGCCGCAGACACACATACAAGTCCAACAGCTGCCGGAGGGCAACGTTGAGGCTGCGAATGCCACCGCCGACAGGTGTGGTCAATGGGCCCTTTATGCCCACGAGGTAACGCGTAAAGGCGTCCACAGTTGCCTGTGGCAGCCATTCGCCGGAGCCGTTGAATGCCTTTTCTCCGGCAAGTACTTCCGTCCACGCGATGCGCCGGGTCCCGCCGTACGCTTTTTCGACGGCTGCATCGAAAACCCGGACCGCCGCCCGCCAGATATCCGGCCCCGTGCCGTCCCCTTCCACGTAGGGGATAATCGGCACATCCGGGACCACAAGCGTTCCGTCCTGAACTCGTATCGGTGATTCCGTTTTTGCGGTCATCATGTTCCCTTTGTTGGAAAAAGGAGTGATACAAACGGCGTGCCACACCGTGTAATGCACGCAAAACAATCATAAACAATTACTTGCACTCATGCGTTGTTCATTATGAGCAAAATTCCCCAGTAATCAAGACCAGCGTTGGGTAATATTACCCAAACGGAGATGTGATGCAAATTACTCGAATTTGCGAATCTCAGAGGCGCTCCTTGCGCTTCGGAGCAGTCATTCCCACGGGGGTACGAAATGTACGGAGGCGGGATGCTCGTGTCTCCCCCTCCCCGTTGCGCCGGGAACCGCTGCTGATGACCTTCTCCACGTCCGACCATAGACCACCCGCGTGCGGAGAATGTGGCCATGTCGTTTCCCATGCCTGTTCCTTCTGATCCCGATCTGATCCATGCGTGGACTCTTTCCCGGCTCTCGGCGGCACTGGACCTCGGCGACGCGGCGCGGAGCTCTCTTTCCGCATCGACCTGGCCTGATGAACGAAGGCAGCGGAGAGAGCAGATCGGCCGGGTGCTGGTGCCCGACTGGGAGATACCGGACCCGTGCGTCACCATCACGGGGTCTATCTCGCGCTCGGACCGACGAAGCGGCGCGCGGTGGAAGATTCTCAAACTGCGCTTCCAGTCACTGGAGGACTACTGGATTACCGCGTTGTTGTACGTGCCGGAAACAGGGCGTGGCCCGTTCCCGGGGATGATTGTCGCGAGCGGCCACCTTCTCGAAGCCAAGGCAGGGGCTGAGTACCACGGCATCTCCGAAGAACTCGCCCGCCAGGGGATGGTGGTACTTGCGTTTGACCCGGTCGCTCAGGGCGAACGCGTCCAGGCGTGGGATTATGTGGACAACAAGTTCCTGGTTGGCTGGGGAACCACCGAGCACGACTATGACGGTCACCGCGCGCTTCTCTGCGGGTGGCCGCTTGCTCAGGCGTTCGTCTGGGACGGGCAACGGGCCCTCGACGTTCTGTTGAGCCGACCGGAGTTGGACCCGTCGCGCGTCGGGGTATGCGGGATATCAGGCGGAGGCACTCAAACGACGTGGCTTCTGGCCGCCGACGACCGGTTCAGTGCGGCTTCGCCCGCATGTTTTATCACGGGATGGCGTGAGCAATTTGCGGCGCGGGTGGGCGCTGATCCCGAGCAGTTTCCCTACCCCGCAAACGACTGGGGCTGGGATCAGGCGGATGTGCTGCTCAGCTTCGCGCCCAAACCGCTGCTCATTGTTGCAGCCACGCGGGATTTCTTTCCGATCGAGGGCACGCGATCAACGTACGAGAAACTGAAAAATGCCTACGCCCTGATTGGCGCGCCGGGGAGTGTGGCGATGTTCGAAGGAGATTTCGACCACGCGTATCATCCCCCTCTGCGTGAGGCTACGGTGCGCTGGTTCTGCACCGTGTTCGGAATCACGTACGACGGCATGGGTGCTGCCGAAGCACCGTGCGATCCCGACGACCTGCGGGTGACGCCAACCGGCCAGCTTCTCACCAGCGGCTTTCCGCGTACGCTACGGCACTGGATCGCGCAGAACAGGCCCGATCATTCGAGGTCTCGGGTGAGAGGTTCTGCCCTGTACCACCCGGACGTCTGGCAGGCTCGTCGTCGGGGGCTTCTGTCTGAACTTCTGGGCATCCCGTCCGAAACCCCGCAACCGTCCGCCACGCCTCTGGAAACGAGTTCCTGGGACGGATTGCCCGTTCGCCGGTGGCTGCTCACGTCGGAACCGGGGGTCGAGATTCCCTGCGCACTTGTTTTGCCGCGGAATGAGCCGTGCGGCCTGCTGGTTTTTGTCCATGAAGAGGGTGCCGGTACCGGTTGGCGCCTCGCGGGAGGGCCGCTTTCAGAGGCTGCAGGCGAGGGTTGGGCCGTGCTGTCGGTTGATCCCAGAGGAGTTGGCGCGGGAGTCTGTCGCACACAGGGTGATTTCTATCCCGACTATCACGGCCGTTTCGGGGTCGAATCCCACATCACATGGACATGGACCATGCTGGGCAGGCCCTTTTTCGGGCAGCGCGTGTTCGATGTTCTCCAGGCGTTGAGCTGGGCACGGAATCTACCGGATCTGGCGGGCAGCAAAAGCGCGCTGGTAGGAGTTGGCTCGGGCGCTTTGTGGGCCCTTTTCGCCTCCGCGCTCGATGGGATGGTTGACAAAACGATCGCGCACGAGCCGCTTTTCGCATTCGGGTCTCTTCTGGACGCGCATGAGCACTCGTGGCACGTGAGCAGCCTTCCGCCGGGTATCCTCGCGTGGGGTGATGTGCAGCATGTCGCTGCCCTCATCTCGCCACGGGAGTTGACGCTCCTGCACGCGGTCGACGCTGCCAGGTCGCCGGTATCCCGCCTTGCCCTGACGAAAGCATATCACGATGCTCGCTCGGTATTCAACGCGCAGGGGGCTTCGTCGCGGCTCACCCTTGTTCCGGCGGAACACTGTGCAAGATGCGAGCGACCGCGCTACGTGGACTGGCTTCGCGATTGAAGGCTCGCGAACCCGTTCACAGCTCCCCCGTCTGCTTGAGACTGACCCAGGTATCACGGCCGACGACGATGTGGTCGATCACCTCAATGCCCATGATAAGGCCCGCTTCAACGAGACGGTGGGTGAGCGCCAGGTCGTCGCGGGAGGGTGTCGGGTCGCCGGAGGGGTGATTATGGACAACAATCACCGCGGAGGCGGAATGTTCGAGAGCGGGCGCGAACACCTCGCGCGGGTGCACGAGCGTGCCGCTCAACGTGCCGACGGAGATTGTGGTCTTGTGAATCAGTTGAGTCCTCGCGTTCAGGTAAAGGCAGACGAAGTGCTCCTGTTTTGCCTCACGGAGTTCGGGAGCAACCTTCATCACGTCAGAAGGCCGGGCGATTTTGGGTAATCCTCCGAGGCCCCGTTCCAGACCGCGTTTCGCGAGCTCGACGGCTGCTGCCAGACGCGCTGCAGACTGCGGCGTAATCCCGGGAACGCGAGATATCTCCTCCCACGGCAGCACCACGAGCCTTTCAAGCGGGTACTCCTCGGCAATCGCATGAGCGGTTTTGATGGTGTTTCCCTCGGGATCCAGAACGAGCGCAAGTAAATCTCCGTCGCTCAACCCCGACGGCCCGAGGCGTTCCAATTGCCTCATCGGGGGATCAATTTCCGGGGTATGCCGGCGGTCGGGCCCAGCTCCGCCCTTCGTGGTGCCCTGGTTATTCCGCGGCATGTCAGTGTACCGATTTCACCGTATCGCCGACACGAATGAGGTCCGTGCGCCTTCTGCCGGCCATCTGTGAACGGTCCACCGGCAGCGCTACGTCACGAGACCCTATTGGTGCGCCCTGCGAGTTCCACGCCATCCGCTCGGACAGAACCGTCGCGTGTGCAGGCCGTTCCGGCAGCGGCATCAGAGTGCTCAGCCTCTCCTGCGCGTGAACTACGACAAGCCGCGCTTTCACCATCTCCCAGACCCCGAGTTCCGTCCGGGTTTCCGGGTCTACCACGGGCTCCACGGGCTGAACGACGACGTACTCATCCCCGACAGCGGCTCCGTGCTCCAACCCGATGTCGGCTACGAGTGTGTACTCGTCAATAATCCGAACGATTCGGCCAGTTACCATGCCACCAACTCCTTGCGTAGCACCTGCGTTTGCGTCTCAATGCGCCCGGCGTTTGTGCGAGAGAAGCCACCCGGGCAGCTCCGGTTCGGCGAACACGCTCTCCCAGATGGTGTGCCCCGCTCCTGCATATTCCGTGTATCGAACCGCACTTCCGGCGGCACGCAGCGCGGCCACCATTTCTCGCGTGCGCTCCACGGGCACGGTCGGATCCATTTCGCCGTGGAATGCCCACACAGGGACTTCAGCGGCGAGTCTCGCCCGAGAAGGCGATCCCCCGCCCGAAACAGGAATTGCGGCGGCAAACAGAGACGGCCTTTTCGTGACGATGTCCCAGACTCCGAACCCTCCCCGGCTTTGGCCGATCAGATACACGCGGCTCGTGTCCAGTGGAAGTTGTTTCGTAAGCACGCTGACGAGTTCAAGAGCCGCCTCGGCACTCGGTGAAAGCTCGTCCGAGTCCCCGTCGTCCCAGCGAGCGTCATCGGAAGCCTGCGGTGCAACGACGTATACCGGCTGCGTCCTTTGAAGATCGGGGCGTGTCCAGAGGCGCGTACCGTACGTGTTTCCCCCGCTGATCTGCTTCAGGTTGTCGGTGCCCAGCCCGGCCCGTCCGTGCAGGTAAAGGATGAGCGGGTACGATCGCCCGTCGCGTGCGGAATCGGGGACAAAAAGACGATAAGGCATCTCCACGCCGTTCGATGCGGTGAAGTGCGCGGCGCGGAAACCGTCAACCGTGGTTCCGTCAGAACGTGCCGACCCGGGAATCGCGGCGACTGCAATGGCACCCGCAACGGCGCGCACACTCACCATCGTTGCCTCCACTGACAGGGCAGCTCTAACGCTCCAGCAGCAAGTGCGCGTTGTCCCTGACTTTCAGAGCCGCTGCGACGATGTCATCCATATCGGAGGTTTCGCCGAGGAGGATGGGCTGCGTCAACCAGAGCGCCTCTTCAGCGCAAGCCTTTTCCGTGGCAGCGCACTGGATTGATCCGAAGTCCACACGCTGCGCGGCGTGTTTCGGGTCGAAACTTTTCTCAAGGAATACGGGCTGTTTGTAGAGGGGAATCGAATAACCGGGCGAGATGGGGATGCCTTCCTTGTGCATCGCCTCAATGAACTTAGCTCGAGACAATCCTCCGAACGCATCCCGGTCATATCGCCAGATGAACAGGTGCTGCGCGTGTGCCGTCACCGGCGGCTTGCGTTCGAGAACCGTGAAACCAGGTATTTCGGCGAGTTTCCGTGCAAGATACCGGGCGTTGCTTTCGCGTCTGCGATGCTGCTCGGGGTAACGCGAGAACTGAACGGAGAGCAGAGCGGCGAGTATCTGCGACATGCGGTAGTTACCCGCTATCCGGTAATGCCCGTACCAGACGCCCTGGCTCGAACGGCCGCAATTGCTGAACGATCGTATAAGTTCGGACAAATCGTCGTCATCCGTGAGAACAATTCCGCCCTCTCCCGCGTTTACATTTTTCGACGACTGGAAACTGAAAATGCCCGCAGCACCAATATGACCGACTCCCGTGCCATTCCACTGCGCGCCCCACGCCTGTGCCGCGTCTTCCATGATCCAGAGATTATGCTTTTTCGCAATCGCAAGGAGCGCGTCCATGTCACACGGACACCCGCCGAAATGGACCGGCACGATCCCGACCGTGCGAGGCGTGATCGCGGCTTCAACCGCAGCCGGGTCAATCGTGTACGTCCTGGGATCGATATCCACGAACACAGGTACGGCCCCTACGTCGATAATCGGGGTGACCGTTCCTATGAAGGTATATGCGGGCGCGATGATTTCGTCCCCGTAACCGGCGCCCAGCGCCTGAAGGGCAATCCGAATCGCCGTAGTCCCGCTGTGCACGCAGATTCCGTGCTTCGCCCCGTGGTACGCCGCGTACTCCTTCTCAAATCGCGCAACTTCGCTCTGTTCGGGCGGCGCGATACCCCATTTCCCGTTTTTGAGCGCGCGGGTGATCGCCTCGACGTCCTTCTCATCCCAGATTGGCCAGGCAGGAAACGGCTTGGTGCGAACCGGCGTTCCACCGAGAAGAGCTAGTTCCGGCATTGCGTTGTCCCCATCGTGAATTGTGGATTGTGCAGAACAAGACTCGGGCAAAGAATACCGATCCTGTGGGAACCGGTCAACGGCCCGGAGTACCGGAAAGCGGGAACACTCGACAAGGTCAGGCAAATTCAGTACATTCTAATGCTTTCTTTATTGCCAAAAACTCGGAGGGGTGATTCCACGGTGGCGGTTCTGTGATACGGAGCATGACGGGTTTCGGACGAGGGCAGTCCTCGGTGGGCGGGTATTGCGTCACCGTGGAGATTCGCTCCGTCAACAGCAAGTTCATCGAAGTTTCGAGCAGGATCCCGCACGCCCTTTCCTCCCTCGAACAACATGTGACGGAAGTCATTCAGGAGCGGTTGGGAAGAGGCAAAGTGTCGGTGAACGTTTCTCTCGACAACTCCGCCGGCAACGGTGCTTTCACCGTTCGCGAGGTGATTCCGAACCTGCCCCTTGCTGAAGCGTACAAGAAGGCAGTGGAGACGGTACGGAATCATCTTGGTATGGCTGCTGACGTGGACCTCGCGGCGCTCGTTCGTATGGATGGCGTTCTCGCCGTCCGCGACACTCAGCTCGAAAGCGAAACGGCGGCTCTTCTTCTTGATGGCGCACTCGATGCGGCGATCGAGGAGTTGCAGGCCATGCGGTGCAAGGAAGGAGAAGCCCTTGCAAAGGACTTCCTTTTCCGAATTGACAGGCTCCGGGAGCTCGTTTCTCTGGTTGAGGCGCGTGCACCGGAACGTGTCGAGGAAGCGAGGCGGAAACTGACAGAGCGAATTTCCGCGCTTCTGGGTTCAAATTCGGTAGATCCGCAACGTATTGCGATGGAAGTCGCGATTCTCTCTGACCGTGCCGACATCACCGAGGAGTGCGTCCGCTTCCGGTCGCACCTTGACCAGTTTGTCAATCTGATGCGCGAAGACGCCTCGGGGCGCAAGCTCAATTTCCTCCTGCAGGAGATGGGGCGGGAAGTCAACACCACCGGGTCCAAGTCCAACGACGCTACGATTGCCCACCTGGTGGTGGAGATGAAAGAGGAGATTGAGCGCCTCCGGGAACAGGTACAGAACATCGAATGAACAGGGGGTGTCCCATGCAGTCGCGCGGATTTGCTCTGGTAATCTCAGCACCCTCAGGTACGGGCAAATCAACAATAACCAAGGCCGTTCTGGAGGCGGAGAGCCGCTGTGTGCAGTCTGTTTCAGCCACAACGCGAAAGCCGCGCGCGGGTGAGGTTGATGGCAAGGATTATTTCTTCGTGTCGGTGGATGAGTTCGAGCGAAAGAAGCGTGACGGTGAACTGATTGAATGGGCGGAATTCGCGGGGAATTTCTACGGAACGCCCCGGGCTTTCATCGAAAAAGCGAAGGCCCACGGCGACATCGCGGTTCTCGATATTGACATTCAGGGGGCGGCCCAGATACGGCGAACCATGCCTGATGCGGTTACGATTTTCGTAGCGCCGCCGTCTCTCGCTGCGCTGGAGCAGCGACTCCGCGCGCGCAAAACGGAAACGGAAGAAGCGATTGCAAGGCGCCTGGCGCGTGTTCCTTCCGAACTTGCGGCGGCGAAGTATTACGATTACCTGGTGTGGAACGACCGGGTTGAGAACGCGGTTCAGGCAATTCTGGAGGTGATCAGGGTGGAATCCCTTCGGATTTCGCGCATGGATCTGGAGGGGGATTGGTTGCCGAAAGTGTAGTGATGTCGTGAAATGATAGATCGGTCCTTGTGAACGAGAGAAAACGGAGACGTGAAATGCTGCTGGTAGATCAACTTACGAGACATGGACATTCAGTGTACAGCATCGTGATTGCTGCGGCAAAAAGAGCACGCAAGATTAACGATTGGCGCATCCAGCGCGCAAAAATCCTCGGCGAAGAGACGTTTGGCCCGAAACCAACGGTGCAGGCGCTGGAAGAAATCGCCAATGGAACGGTCAAGGTGGTCAGGGAAGACGCTGGAAGGCAGCAACAGGCCATCTCGGCGTAGGTATCTTGCCTGGTTGGGCCTGATCCCCGGCAACCTGCAGCGCGCAGGCGGAACTCCGTCGCGGTCAGTGCCTGTGGTCAGCCACCGAGTTTTGCGAGTTCTTCGAAAAAACGCGGATAGGTCTTATTCACGCATTCCGGATTGCTGATCACAACTCCGGGCTGACGCAACCCTGCAATTGCGAAACTCATCGCGATGCGGTGATCGTTGTAAGTTTCTATCATCGCACCCCGTAGCGGCGCGGGAGTGATGTTCAGACCATCCTCGAACTCCTCCACCTGTGCCCCGAGTTTCCTTGCTTCTGTCGCGATGGCCGCAATGCGGTCCGATTCCTTCACTCTGATGTTGCCGATTCCGCGGATACTGGTGGGAGAATCCGCAAAAAGCGCCACGACGGCGAGAGTCATGGCGGTATCCGAGATGTCAGCCATGTCCGCTGATATTCCGTGCAAGGGTTTCCCTGTAACCTCGGTCCAGTCGGCCGCCTCACGGACAACGCATCCCATTTCCCCGAGCAGACGAACAAATGCGCGATCACCCTGCACGCTGTTTTTCCCGATGCCTGCGACGCGGATGGTACCGCCGGTTATTGCGGCAGCGGCGAAAAAATAGGACGCTGCCGACGCGTCCGGTTCCACGGCGAACGTGGTACCGAAATAGCGGGAATTCGCGACGACGTGGTAGACATGAGGCTCGGTTTCTTCTACGTCCGCACCGAACGCGCGCATGACATGGCGTGTCATACCCACGTACGGCGCGGAAACAAGGCCGTTTTTCACGGTTACGAGAGTGTTGCGTCTTGCGTACGGTGCCGCCATCAGAACCGCAGAGACAAACTGGCTGCTGGTTGTTCCATCGATCTCGCAATTACCGCCGGCGAGTCCGTCGGCGCGTATGAGAACCGGCGGGAACGGCTCGTTGCAGGCCCGCACATCAGCGCCGAGGGCGCGCAGGCCGTGCACGAGGTCGAGAATGGGACGCTGTCTCATGCGCTCGTCGCCGTCAACGGTATACACCCCCGTACCGAGGGTCAGCGCTGCCGTGAGGAACCTCATTGCTGTCCCGGCATTCCCGACGAACAGGTCCGCTTTCCTCGCCGGGAATCTGCCCGAACACCCGCGTACGCGAATCGTCGTTCCGTCCGCGCTCAGGCTGAGGTTCACGCCAAGTTTCCGCAATGCGCTGATCATGTATCTGCTGTCGTCTGACACGAGCGCATTGGAAATCTCTGATTCGCCGTACGCAAGCGCGGCGCACAGAAGTGCGCGATTCGTGAGACTTTTCGACCCGGGAGGGCGAATCGTCGCGTGGAGCGAGCTTACCGGTGTGATGGGACGTACGCGCGTTTTCATTTCTGTCCTGCCCGGGGTGCGTCCGCTGAGCCAGTCAAACAAGGGCGCAGGAGCGACAAACCATTGGCCTCGCCGCCTATCGTAATGTAGGTTCGAAAACGTAAGAAGTCTAGAGCGAACGTCTACAAAATACTGATTCTGACGCACGCGCACAGATTTTCGGGACCGGAAGGAGGGCAGGCACCATGAGTGCGGACACCACGAGCGGGGATTTCCTCAAACCGTCGAAAAGGACACCCGTGCGCGTTACCGTCAGGAATCCGGAACGGGAAAAAGCCGGTCAACTGACACCAAAGGAGACGGAAATACCGCGCCTTGCGGAGGAAAAGGCACCGCAGACGCGTGTTGTATATTCAACGCGGGGGTATGAGTATGAAGCGCCGTTCAACTACCCCAACGTGAACTGCGAGCTGGGCCGTTTCGGCACGGGTACAGGCGCCCACCCGGATGGAATGGAACTGGACATCCCGCCTTTCGGTGCGATCACGATCGAAGAGGCGGAGCCGATCATTGGCGTGACTGTAATCGGGAGCCCGTGCATCCCCCCCGGAACTATCCTGGTGTTTGGCGAACCTCTGGAATGGAAGTACGGGCGTTCGGGTGTAAAGTTCAAACAGACAAATATCTGGGGTGAGCACCTGTACCGCTGGGGCGCAAATCCGGAATTCGAGGAAGGAAATCGGCACGCGGGGTTGGCCGGTGTGCACTTCGATATTCCGGATTGCCGCAAGGTAACGGTGATGGGATACGGTCAGCTTGACGTTCACGTGAGCCCGCCCGAATGGACGCCCGGCAAAGGCCGCCAGGGCCTTGAGCAATACGAGATGCCCGGTGAAGACTGGTGGAACGACGCACATTACAACGTGCGGACCATCCGAATTACGGTGCGCGTGCCTGCCTGAAACGGGCATTGCGGTCACGAATGCGCGACAGAGAGCCTGTTCTCTGTCCGTTCATTGCCCATTCGTGGCCACGGGTTTACCTTTTCTGCGGTGATTTTTGGCTTCTGTGCATCCTGTTCGGGTTATCCATGCGAGTCAATTTCCTCACGGTAGGGTGCAAACTCAATAACTGCGAAACCGAGGTCCTCGAGCGGCATTTCTCCCGGGCAGGCTGGGACGTGGTATCCCGCGAGGAGCCTTCGGACGTGACGGTGGTAAACACCTGCACCGTGACGGCGCGGAGCGATGCCGATTGCCGGAAACTCATCCGGCGTGCCAAAGCCATGAACCCCGCGGGCAAGGTTGTGGTTACCGGTTGCCTTGCGGAAAGGACACCGGATGCGCTGGCCGGTATGCCCGAGGTTGCAGCCGTAATCGGGAACTCCGCCAAGAAGAATCTGCTTTCCATCGTCACGAGTGAACTCCAGAAAGCTTCCGGTGGCGTGATCGCTTCGGAGGACCCAGACGGCCCGGGTTTCCTCCCGCTTTCGCCCCTGATTGAACCTCTCTCGGCGGCGAGAACACGCGCAACGGTTCAGGTGCAGGACGGGTGCGACGAACACTGCACGTACTGTATTGTCCCGCGCGTCCGCGGTCGAAGCCGTTCAAGGCCGATCACGGACATCGTCGCGGAGACGGAGACCCTGGTTGCGAGCGGTTCCCGTGAGATAGCGTTGACGGGTGTCAACACAGGTGCATGGGGAGGGGACCTCGGAGCCGAAGGGGGCATCGCTGCCGTCGTGGATGCCATCCTGCGCGTCCAGACTCCGTCGGGGAGGAGGGTTGAACGCCTTCGCCTCAACTCCCTCGAACCGCAGGCTATCACGCCAGGTCTGGTGCGCAGGTGCGCCATGGAACCGCGTGTCTGCCGCCATTTTCACGTGCCGCTTCAGAGCGGGAGCGATGCGATTCTCAGAAAGATGAACCGCCGCTACACCGCGGCTGAATATGCTCAGAAGATAGAGCTCATTGCGGAGAATATTCCGGACGCGGCA
This sequence comes from Candidatus Latescibacterota bacterium, assembly GCA_022706085.1. Lineage (GTDB taxonomy): Bacteria > Latescibacterota > MWCZ01 > MWCZ01 > MWCZ01 > MWCZ01. The sequence continues at coordinate 74,793 of JAKJDF010000008.1, forward strand.
ATTGGTGCTGACGTGATGGTGGGATTCCCGGGTGAAACGGATGAACAATTCCGCGATACCATTGAACTCGTTCAGCGCTTGCCGCTCACGTATCTCCATGTCTTTGCCTTTTCTCCACGGGAGGGAACGCCAGCCCTCCGACTCGGCCCTGCGATCTCCTCCGAGCGGAAACACGAGCGCAGCCGCGCGTTGAGGGAACTGGGAAACTGGAAGCGCCTTGAGTTTCACTTGCGGCACGTTGGCAATGTCGTGACGGTCCTTCTTGAAGGGAAACCAACCACTGCCGCCACGGTGCTTCGTGGCTTGACGGACAATTACATCCGTGTCTCCGTTCGGGCTCCTTCAAATCGTATCAACACGTTCGTGCCCGTGTATGTCGAAGACGCTTCGCGGGATGGGGCGCGGGGTGTTCTGGTGGACGAACGCTCAGCGTCATTTTCGACGGCTCGAGGGAGTCAGGAATGACGGCCCGTCAACTTGACGTGCTCGGCTGCGACATCGGCGCGAGTGAGTCGCCCGCGGGTACTGGGGGGCACATGCGAGTTTATGTGGAGACGTACGGATGCCAGATGAACGTGGCGGATTCCGAACTCATCACCGGGATCCTCGGCCGAGCGGGCTTCCAGATGGTGTCCGGTCCCGAAAGTGCCGACGCGATTCTGCTGAATACGTGTGCAGTTCGAGAGAACGCCGAGGAGCGCGTATTCGGCAGGCTGGGAGAGCTCACCCAGTACAAGAACTCGCGGCCGCGCGTCCTTTTGGGAGTGGTCGGGTGCATGGCCGAACATCTGCGGGAAGAAATCCTCCGGCGGGCGAGAGCCGTGGGGTTGGTTGTCGGGCCCGACTCGTACCGGAGGCTTCCTCATTTGATCGAGTCAGCGCTTGCCGGTCCGGTAGTCGATGTCAAGCTGGATAAGAGCGAGCAGTACCTCGGGCTGGAGCCCGATCGCAGTGGAGGTGTGACTGCGTGGATTCCGATCATGCGTGGTTGCAACAGGTTCTGCACCTTCTGCGTGGTCCCGTACACGCGCGGCCGGGAGAAAAATCTCCCGCCGGAGGAAATCGTGCGGCAGGTGGCGCACGCGGTGAATCACGGACACAGTGAAGTATGCCTGTTGGGCCAGACTGTGAATTCGTATCACCACGGAGAAACTGACTTTGCCGACCTTGTGCGCTTGGTGGGCGCGGTGGACGGAATCAGACGTCTGCGCTTCATGAGCCCCCATCCGGTGGGATTCACTGCATCGCTTGTGGACGCGATCGCGGAAGTTCCTTCCGTATGTCCTCATGTGCACCTGCCGCTCCAATCGGGTTCTGATGCGGTTCTGACGCGAATGCGCAGGGATTACTCGGCGCAGGAGTTCCGCGCGGTGTTATCGGACCTGCGGCGTCGAATCCCCGGAATTTCAGTTTCAACGGACATTGTGGTTGGTTTCTGCGGGGAAACCGAAGACGACCACAGGAGAACTGTGGAGTTTGTTGAAGAAAGTCGCTTCGACTTCGCGTTCACCTTCATGTACTCGCCACGGCCGGGGACCTTCGCCGCCCGATTTCTCAAAGATGACGTTCCTGCGGAAATCAAGAGGCGCAGGATTTCGGAGGTGATCGCGTTGCAGGAGCGCATTTCTGCCGAGATCCATGCGAAGCTGATCGGGTCGGTCAGGGAAGTGCTTTTCGAAGGTGCCGCCAAGAAAGGGGATGCGCAAAGCTTCGGTAGAACGGCCGATTTCAAAGGGGTGGTGGTGGAAGGCTCGTTCGCTCCGAATTCATTCCGGTGTGTTCGGATCACGGGCGCCAACGCCCACACGCTCACCGGCGAGGTTCTTCCAGACACAGGGGCAGGCCCGTGATGACGCCTCGCCGGACGCGGATCGCGATTGGACTCACGGCGGCCGCCCTGGTCCTGTGTACAAATCGGGCGCCCGCGGGAACGGGGACGGTCGTGGTCGTTGCCAACGGCGCCAATCGGTCCCTCAGTTCGAGCGTGGAGCATGGGGTTACTTTTGTGAGCGTGCCCGACCTGGCGCGAGCCTTAGAGCTGCAGACCGAATGGGATGCCAGAACCAGGACGCTTGTTGTCATTTCCGGCGAAACGGAAGCGGAATTTATCGCGGGCAATACGCTTGTAATGGTGGGCGACTCCACTTTTCGCCTTCCCCGGGGCCCGGTTCTCCGGGCGGGGGAACTTCTCGCGCCGGCAGACGCCCTGCCGGCGTTGTTCAGTCTCCTGTCGCCAGCAGCGCTTCTATGGGACGACCGGGAGCGTATTTTCCGCACGCCTGCCGATTTCGGGTCCGGTGCGCGTGATAACGTCGAGGGTGACGCACGTCCGAATGGGCGCAACCGGTGGGAAATCGACCGAGTTGTCATTGACCCGGGACATGGCGGACGAGACCCGGGAACATTGAGCGTGGAGGGGGTTCCGGAGAAGGATATCGCGCTCGCCATTTCCGTTCGACTTGCACAGCTTCTGCGAGACGAACTCGGTGTAGATGTCGTAATGACGCGGACGGACGATCAATCAGTCAGTCTTCGTGAACGAGGCCTCACGGCCGTCCGGGCCGGCGGGAAACTGTTCGTAAGCATCCACTGTAACGCGATAGACAAGGCCCATGTCAGCGGAGTCCAGACATACTTTCTTTCCGATGCGGAGACGGACGAGGCCCGTGCAGTCGCCCGTGCGGAGAACGCCGCGCTCATGTATGAGGAGCATGCGGACACGCTGAGTGAAGGCGACGATCGGGAAATGGAAGAGATTCTGGCCGGATTGGTTTCTGATCGTTTCCTGAAGGAGAGCCAGGAACTGGCCGCGTTGGTTCAGAGGGAACTGGTGAGAGGTCTCCGTACGCGGGATATGGGTGTGCATCAGGCGGGCTTTTTTGTCATGAAGGGAACTCTGGGAGCAATGCCGAGTATCCTGATCGAGACCGGCTACCTTACCAATCAGACTGAAGCCGCGAGACTTCGGGATGCGCGATACCAGGCGAGAATCGCGGATGCAATACTCCGCGCAGTGCGCGAATTCAAGATGCGGTATGAAACCGAACCCGGCAGGTAGGAGCGATTGATGGACAGGCGACCCATAGGTGTTTTCGATTCGGGGGTTGGCGGCCTCACCGTGGTGAACGAGATCCAGAGACAGTTGCCGAAAGAGCGTGTGGTGTATTTCGGGGACACCGCGCGGTTCCCCTACGGTTCGAAATCCGTGGAAACGGTCACCGAGTTCGCACGGCAGGATTCACAATTCCTTCTGGGGTTCGATGTCAAGCTCATCGTAGTTGCCTGCAACACGGCCACCGCGTGCGCGCTGGATTATCTGGGGGAGCATCTGACGGTTCCCGTTGTGGGAGTGATCGAGCCGGGCGCGGTGGCTGCGGTCCGGGCCAGCAGAAAGAAGTTCGTAGGCGTCATTGGAACCCAGGGTACAATAGCCTCAGGGGCGTATCAACGCGCACTGACGCGGATTGACCCTTCGATCAGCGTATTCGCGCAGGCATGCCCGCTGTTCGTGTCTCTTGCCGAAGAAGGGTGGACAGACCGCGCGGCAAGCCTTCTGATCGCGCATGAGTACCTCGACCCTTTGCGAGAGGCAATGATTGACGTGCTCGTTCTGGGCTGCACGCATTACCCTCTGCTGATACCTGTTATCCGTCGTGTCATGGGACCGGAAGCCATCCTCACCGACTCTGCGGCTGAGGTTACCCGGGAAGTGGGGCGTGTGCTTCGCGAGAACGAGCTGGAAAGCGACGGAAACGCCGTTTCCGGCCATCGTTTTTTCGTGTCCGATGCTCCCCTGAAATTCCGCGAGGTTGGTGAACGCTTTCTCGGCCGCGCGTTGCCAACGGTGGAGCTGGCAACGGCGGGCTGAACGGACGGCAATGCATGCGGGGCTTAACCTCGGTTGGAACCAGCCACGCCGGAAGGGTGGGATCGGTGTCCACAAACACCGGCGAAAGGGAGTGACATGGAACGGAAGGAATTTCTGAACCCTGCGGGAATCTACCGTCCCGCCCCATTCTGGTCGTGGAACGACGACCTCCGGAATGAGGAGTTGGAAACACAGGCGCTCGACATGAAAAAGCACGGGTGGGGCGGCTATTTCATGCACAGTCGCATCGGCCTGGTTACTCCCTACCTGAGCGACGAATGGATGGACCGGACCCGCCATACGGTGGAACTTTCCGCACGGGAGGGGCTTTTCGCGTATCTCTATGACGAAGACAAATGGCCGTCGGGGTACGCAGGCGGACTGGTTCCCCGATCCAACCCTGCGGTGAGAAACACCGCGCTCCAGTGCCATGCGGTGCCCCCGCCAGAAGACACCAATTCTGTTCTCGCGGTTTTTGCCTGGGAATCAGGCAGATGGGTTCGGATAGACCCCGCGTCAGTTCGTCCCGGAATGGAACTGGCGTATGTCAGCCAGTGGGTGGAGCCGATGGGGAATCCCTGGTTCAACGGGACGACCTACGTTGATTTGATGAACCCCGAGGCGTTCGAGGAGTTTGCGAGATCGACTCTCGACCCGTATGCGGCGCTTCTCGGGGCACATTGCGGAACAACCATCCCCGGCTGTTTCACGGACGAACCTGCCTACATCTTCTGGCATGCCCGGGGAATCCACCCTTCGAACACCGTACCGTGGTCCCCCGGCTTCAGAGAACGGTTCACCGGCACATGGGGTTACGACATACTCGATCGGATCATCTCGGTTTTCAAGCGCGAGGGGGATTTTGCCCGCGTGCGCTACCACTTCTGGCGCACGGCGACGGAAATGTTCCTCGATAATTTCAGTGAACCGTACGGGCGCTGGTGCCGTGAGCACAACCTCGAGTTGACCGGGCATTACATGTGCGAGGACAACCTCGTTGATCAGATCCGGTGGGTCGGTGCAGTCATGCCGCATTATGAACACATGGGCTGGCCCGGAATGGATCATCTTGGGCGTAACATCGACAACATCATGACTGCAAAGCAGGTTACATCGGTTGCCCACCAGATCGGGAAGGGCCGTGCGCTTTCAGAGTTGTACGGGTGCTCCGGGCAGAATCTGACGTTCGAAGGGCGCAAATGGATTGCGGACTGGCACTTCGTACACGGCATCAATCTTTTGAACCCTCACCTCGCGCTGTACTCCATGCGCGGCGAGCGCAAGCGTGATTATCCTCCCACAATCTCGTTCCAGCAACCGTGGTGGCGCTTCAATAGCCTCATCGCGGGTTACGAAGCGCGGCTATCGTACGCGCTGACTCGCGGCAAACGGATTTCACAGGTTCTCGTCATTCACCCCATCGAAAGCGCATGGGCCTTGTATGAGCCCGGGGACGACCGGCGCGCGAGGCAGTTGAGCGACTGGTTTGATCAGGTCAGCCGGTGGCTGCTGGAAGAGCACTACGACTATGACTATGCGGACGAGTCCCTCTTGGCGAAATACGGCAGACTGGAGCACGACAGGCTTTTTGTGGGCGAGGCTGAGTACGAATTGGTGGTGATCCCGCCATGTTTCACGTTGCGGCGGTCGACGGTTGACTTCTTGCAGAAGTGGATGGCGGCACAGGGCGCGGTGATTTCAATGAAGCCCGTGGCGCGCAGGGTCGACGCAGAAACGGACGCGTGGGATTTCGTGAAAGACACCATCATCGTGGAAAATGATAGAACGGCATTCACGAGCGTTCTCGGCGAGCTTCTCGAGCCGAACGTCCGGGTCCTCTCTCCCGAAGGTTACCCCGTCGCGCCCATCTGGGTGCACCAGCGTGCGGACGGGGAGAAGGACCTTTTTTTCTTCGCCAACACAGACCGAACCCGTGGGTACGCGTGCGAGCTCATCCTGCCGGGAGATGGGGCGGTAGAGGAGTGGGATCCGCGGACCGGAGACGTTCATGAGGTTGCCGTTGAGGTGCTGGATGACGAAGTCGTTGTGAGCAGGTTCATTGAACCCGGCGGTTCTCTTCTGTTGGTGATGGACCGATCCAAAGATGCGCGGGAAATCGACGAAGACGACGAGGAACTCGTCGAAGAGGGGGATGAAATTGACCTGGACGGCAGCTGGTTGAGCGAGCCGCGTGATCCAAACGCGATCACCCTCGATACGGTCCGCTGGAAGCTTGGCGATGGGGAATTTCAGGGGCCGGACCCGCTCTGGAAGGTTCTTGATCCGGTTCGACGCCATTCTGGAACGTTCTCGCTGCAGTTTTCGGTTTCCGTGGAGGTGGTTCCGGAGCCGGATGTGTTTCTCGTTCTGGAAACGCCGGAAGCGTTTTCAGTCAGCGCAAATGGTACCGCATTGCCGGCAACCGATTGCGGGTTCTGGGTGGACACCAGTTTTCGGAAACGCTCATTGAACGGGCTTTTGAGGACCGGCGAGACCACGATCGTGCTGAGCGGAACCGCCGAGCCGAAGATAGAGTTGGAGTCGCTCTATATCATTGGAGATTTCGGTGTGAGGACAGAAGACAACCGGACCTTTGCGATCACGTCCAGGAAGTCGGTGGTTCTTGCGCCGAACCTTGTTGAGGAAGGATTCCCGTTCTTCGCCGGAACGATCAGCCTTACCCAGTCCTTCGAGATCAACCTTTCCGCATCCGGGCGCGCGAAGCTCGTGTTTGATGATCCTCAGTTCGTTGTGGCCGACGTGTGGGTAAACGGCAACAACGCGGGACAGGTGGTGTGGAGCCCGTACGAAGTGGAAATCGGGCGTTTTCTTGTTGACGGAACGAACACCATCAGGGTGGACCTGGTCAATTCGTTGCGCAACCTCCTCGGGCCGCATCATCACGCATTCGGGGAGCTTCTCGGCGTGGGGCCTGACAGCTTCAGCGATGCAGAGAACTGGACGGATGTGTACCAGTTTGTCCCGTTCGGGTTTGGCGGAGTGCGGGTGATTCTGGAAGGGTGAGCGTCCGGGTTGCCGGTGATGGGATTCGAGGTGACTCCGGCTGCCGCCAGAACAATCCGTTTGCAGCCTATCTGTTCGTCTCCCATGGAACGAAGAGGTCTCGGAACGTTCGCGGTTCCTCGGGAGCGTCCGGGTTTTCTTCGGTTCGCTCCAGTTTTTCCCCCCGCAAAAGCTCTCGTCGTCCGGTAGCGGCAAATATGGCTGCCAGAGACATGGCGATGAGCAACAGGCCGACCTGAGTCAGCGCCATCGCGGCACCCAGAATGACGGTTGAAATGAACAGGCCGGCGGAACGAGCGGGATACCGGAACGCCAACACGATCGAATCGCGAACCACCTCGCGGAGCCTTGCTCCGTCACCGCTGGCGCGGTTCAGTCCGAACCAGAACAGCACCAGCAGGGATGCAATCTGCGCCCACAGCATCGCTCCCGCCAGAAGCAGGCCGGCAAACCGCGGTATCCACGACGCGCGAAGATAGAACGCCGCATTCACGCCAAGAACAACCAAAACGAGAGCGGCGGCGATGGGAAGTGCGATTCCCGCAGCGAATTGAGACCTGAAAAACCTCCACACATCGCCCCGCTCGACGCGCTGATAACGAACCCACCTTGTGGCGCAGAACATAGTGGTCAGCGTTGCCGGGTTGAGCCAGATTGCCCCAAACCCGGCCGCGAGTGCCGTCACAAGCCCGACCGCCCCAAGTCTGGAAATCAGTAACCTGCCCACACCCCATGTCGCAAGAAACCAGGGGAGACTTACCAGGAACCACAGCAGATTCAACACAATACACGTGCCGAGATGATCGTAAAGGTTCCAGAAGAACTTCTTCAGCATGCGTTCTCCGTCTCGTCACAGCTGACGTGGAGGCGTTTCTCCGGCGCAAATGAACGGAGTACTTTGAAAGATAGGCGCATCTGTTACTGCGAGATCAGGTCGTCATCTTCTCGAAGGATCCGGAAAATGTTGGTGCAAAACGTGGTTTATCGTCCCGACAATGAACGCGGCGTGCTCGACATCATGCTCCCCGAGGGGGCAGGCCCTTTCCCGGCTGTTCTGTGTATCCATGGCGGCGCGTGGTCAGGAGGTGACAAGAGCCTGATGCACCCTTATGGAGAGGAACTTCTCAAACTTGGAATTGCGTCACTCTTTCCCAATTACCGGCTTACGGGAACCCATCCACACCCGGCGCAGGAACAGGACATTTTTGCTGTGCTGGAATGGGCGGCGGCCAACGCCGAAAGGTTCCGACTCGACACAACGCGGTTCGGGATCACCGGCGCCTCCGCAGGCGGGCATCTCGCCGCGCTTGTGGGCCTGAAAGCCACTAAGAAGCGTGACGTCGGGTACGCGGTTCGATGTATGGCACCGGTGTGTCCACCCACTGACTTTTTTGCCTTTTTAAGGGACAATCCGTCCCTGCGTTCGGTCCTGGAGGCCCTTGTGGGCGGCGAACTTGAAAAGAACGAATCTGCAGTCCGGGATGTATCGCCGATATTCCATGTGCACGAAAAGGCTCCTCCCTGTCTCGTAACTCACGGCGCGGTTGATACGGTGGTGCCGCCGACACAGGCCACCTCATTCGTTAATGCGCTCAAATCCGTCGGAGTGGAAGCAGAAGCGATCCTGGTTCCCGGTGTCGACCATGCGGCGTTCAATCCGGGCACTGAGCCCCCGGAGCCGCTTGGTGGCATCACGGCGTTCCGAGCGTTTTACCGGAAGCATCTTCTCTCCTGAAGCCACGATCGCGTTTCACGTGCAGGCACCCGACCTCAAGGAGTCCGCAACCAGATGAAGCCTGACTACCGTTATCACGGACGACGAATGACCTTCGTTACTGCGCCGGGTGCGACGCAGGCGGAACAGCATGTGGCACGGGTGGCGTCGGAAGCTGCGCGTCGTCGCGGGGTGATCGGTCGTTACCACGAATCCGGAGACGTCCCTCCCACTGATCTGGCGGTTTTTCTCGGTGTGGGAGAAACCCATTCTCATGTGGTGGAAGAACTTCGCCGTCGTGATCGCTTCGCGCCTTCATCGCCGCTGACGAGGGGTGCCCAGTCGAGCAGAATTGCCTCGTGCGGGAACCAGATCGCAGGTTCAGTGGTCATCTGGGGGGCGGACGTCGAAGGCCTCTGGGTAGCCGTCGGGCGCTTTTTGCGGGGCTTGCGCTGGCAAGACGGGACGTTTTCGTCCACCGGATGGGATGACGAGTTTCGTCCTGCCTTTGAATTGCGCGGAGAAGTGATGTCCAGCCATTTCACGGCGAACACGTTCTTCCAGTGGTCGCCGCGGCAGTGGTTTGAGTATCTGGACGAGATGGCACTCTGGGGCATGAATCTGTTCATCACCATTCCAATCCACATGGCGGACTGGGACGGGATCAGTCCCTGGTCTGACCCTCCGCGATGGGTGTCGGAGGAGCGGAGAAAAGAGTGGGAAACGCACTGGGAAACACACTGCGCCGTATCGCAACGCGTGCATGAGATGGGGCTTCGATACGGCATGTGGATTCCGGCAAACGATGTACCGCCCATGATGGCAGAAGCGCACTGGAACCGCGGCGGTGGCAAATACGTGTGCCCGTCCGTTCCGGAGGCGCGGCGCGCGATCCAGTATTCCCGGAGCAGGGTGATTCGGGGGCTGCCGCACGTGGACTACTGGTTTGTGCCTTCGGCGGATAACGGCGGGTGCCCGTGCGAGGATTGCCAGCCATGGGTGGACACGTATCTCTCGCTCGCCGAGGAGCAATCCCGGGAGCTGACGAAGTGGCATCCCGGGGCGAAAGTCATTCTCTCCAATCAAGCGCTCACTCACAGGGAAAACCAGAAACTCTGCGCGCGCCTTGCCGAGCCGGGAACAGACTGGGTCGAGGGCGTGGCATACGCGCCGGGATCAAATGAGACGTACATACAGGCTCGCGAGACGGAGGAATATGACTGGATCGACTGGTATCAGTTTGACCCGGAGCATCGGAGCCTGAAAGAGCTTTCGCGAACCATGCCACATTCGAAAAAGCTATTTCTGTATCCGGATATCACTCACCTGACGCGTTCGCAGTACCCGGTGTGGGACGTTGACCCGCTCGTGGCATGGACTTACCACCGAGACACGGTGTTCTTTCGCCCCCGCGGGTATGCGGATGTGTTCCGTCGCTCCGCGCCGCATGCGGACGGTTCCTTCCCGTATTCCGAGGGGATATATGACGACGTGAACCAGGTCGTCTGGCTCGCGCTGAGTTGCGATCCTTCCCGATCTCACGTAGACATCCTTTCCGAATACTGGAGATGGCATGCCGGCGAAGACGCGGTACTTTCTGCGGTATGCGCCACCCATCAGTTGGAGGATTCGTGGAGGGGAGATATCACGGCGAACGCGCACGTCGAGACCGCGGTTCTGGAAACCGAAAAAGCGGTGCGCCTTGCCAGCGGAACAGGCTGGAGGCTGGATCTTTTGAGGATGCGCGCACTTCTGGATGAGTGGCTGAAAAACAGGCTGCTTGCCGCGAAGGTGTTGGAGAACGGAATCATAGCGATGCTCCGGGACGACGCCACGGAGGGTGGCATCAGGTGGGCGATACAACAACTTGAGAACGCGATACGTTCCCTCCCGGAGGCTTCGGATGAGGTCCTGCGCCTGGAGAAAACACTGCTTCAGGCGGGGCCGAGAATGCCGGTGGGACGTATCAGACACATGACAGGCAACCTTGCCTGGATGAAGGCGACTCTGAAAAAGGCGCTTGCGGATCCGTCAGTTCGTTCGACGCTGGTGGCGGACATGATCGACTATGAACGCGGGGTGTACTACGTAGATTGCGGGAACCCCGTTCGGGACACGTTCTGCGTGCACGGCCGGAGGTACACCTGTCTGGATGAACGCTCCTACCAGACGCCGTTCTCTGAACCACCTGAAATACGACCATCACAGAACTCGCTCGTTATGACGTGCGGCGACGATGATGGTATCGTGTACCGGTTCCCTGATCTGCGTTCCGAACGGAAGTACGTGGTGCGCCTCACCTATTTCCTTCCGACTCTATTCACGTATCGAGAGACGCGGAGCCAGAGGCTTGAGGCGAACGGCGTGGAGGTACACGGTCCACTGGTTCTTCCGCGGAAGCGTCCCGAAACGTTCGAGTTTGTTTTGCCTCGGGCCGCGTATTCAGCTGGCGAGACGACTCTGCGTTTCCGAAAAGCAGAAGGCGGCGTGACGACGGTTGTTTCCGAGATATGGATACGCGAGTGCGACTGACGGAGCCTGTGTTCCCGCGTCGCCACACGGGTTGAGCGCGGTCACAATCTGGTAACCCCTGGAGCGTGCAGCAGTGTTTACCCCACGAGAACGCGTCGCGCGAGTCGTCAATTTCCAGCAGGCGGACAGGGTTCCGATTGATCTGGGCGGTATGAAAGCCGCCGGCATCGCGGTGAAGGCGTACAACGCTCTCAAGAAACGAATCGGTTTGTCCACCCCGACACGGATCTGGGATCCGAAGTTCATGATTGCCCACGTGGAGGAGGTGGTCAGGCAGAGATTCCATCTGGACGTGGTTCCGCTGGACGTTTCTTCTGTATCGGATGAGCTGCGTCCAGAATGTGAATGGGTGCCGATGGCGCTTTACGAAGGCGCCGAGGGCCTCATGCCACCAGGGACAATGATCGGAGAGGACGACCGGGGACGCTGGGTACTCATGGACGCGGATGGACGACCGACGACGCTGCGAATGCCTCGTGAGGGATACTACTTCGACGACATATCGTTTGATCGCCCCGGAATGGGAATCCGGCCGTCCCAGTTCCAACCCGAAGCGACCTTTTCGGATGAACAGCTTCGTGCGGTCGAAGCGAGAGCGGACTTCCTGTTTTCCCACACCGACTATGCGGTGCTGGGCTGGGGAGGTGGGGTGTGTTTTCTCGGGTTGAGCTTGATCACCGAAAGATCCAGTAACGTGACGATGGGATGCCCCACCCAATGGATGACCATGCTTATCACGGAAAAGGAACTGTGTCACGAAATGATGGGCAGGTCTGTGGACGCAGCCATTTCACGGCTCAGTCTTCTTTCTGAGGTCATCGGGAACAAGTGTTTTGCATGGGGAATTGCAGCGGATGACGCCGGAACCCAGCGCGGTGAGTTCATCCACCCGGATTTGTGGGCCGAAATGATAAAGCCGCATTACGCACGTCTGTGTGCGTGGGTACACGCGCACACCGAATGGAAAACATTCCTCCATTCGTGCGGTTCCGTGCATCACCTTATTCCTCACATGATCGAGGCCGGGGTTGACATCCTGAATCCTGTTCAGACGTCCGCCGCGAACATGGAACCGGAACGATTGAAACGTGAATTCGGAGGGAAACTGGTGTTCTGGGGTGGGGGGTGCGATACGCAGCATGTTCTTGGAAACGGCTCGCCCGAAGAGGTACGCGCCCATGTTCGTGAACGTCTCGCGCTTTTCAAGCCCGAGGGCGGATACGTGTTCACTCAGGTGCACAACATCCAGCCGAACGTGCCTCCGGAGAACATCGTTGCAATGTTGGATGCCGCATATGAATACGGCGTGTTCTGATGATTACGTTTTGTGCTCTTTTTTTCGTGCAGCGGGGAAAAGTACGTTGTTGAGAATAAGTCGGTACCCCGGTGAGTTCCGGTGGAAATTCAGGTCCGTTGGCGGGTCCCCCACCAGATGCTGGTAATCCTCCGGGTCATGCCCGCCAAGGAACGTGAACGTACCGGTCCCGATCTGCCCGTGAATGTACTTCACCTCATCTTCCCCTTCCGATTCGCCCAGTACAATCACTGACGGCTTCAGGAACCTGCGATGGAATCCTACAGTCTGGCCGAGAAACCCGCGAACGTGGTCGACATGGTTCTGTGTCAGCATGGCTTCGACCGGGCTCAGTTTGGCGGAGAAGTCGAAAAGAGTGAAGAAATCGGCCTCCGGCCCTCGGGGATTTGCGGCGCGATCATCGTACGTGTCGATGTTTGAGAACTCATACACCCACGGGTTCTCTTCTAGCCGGAAATTCTCGAATGCCATCGTTTTTGAGAAATCAAGCCGGTTGTTGTAGTCTGGAGTCACCCCGTCTCCATCGCAGATGGCAGGGACAATGTCAATATCCTCCGCCGCCAGGGCAATGTCAATTGTGTCGGTGGCCGAGCACATGGCGAAAAGGAAACCGCCGTTTGCCACATACTCCCGGATTGCACGTGCGACCGCTTTCTTGAGCTCACTTACCTTAGCAAAACCGAGTTCTCGTGCGGTTCGCTCCAAATCGGCCCTTTGCCGAAGGAACCAGGGTGCGGTCTGATAGCTGATGTAGAACCGCCCGTATTGCCCCGTGAAATCCTCGTGGTGCAGGTGGAGCCAGTCATAGTTCCTCAACTCGCCCGCAAGCACCTCGCGGTCCCAGAGTGTGGTGTACTCGATCTCAGCATAGGTGAGGGCGAGTGTTACCGCGTCGTCCCACGGTTGCGTGCCGGGAGGGGTGTATACCGCGATGCGTGGCGCTTTGTCGAGTCGTATCACCTCCATGTTTTCGCGTTCGATGGTGCTGTAAATCACGGCGGCTTCACTGTCAGCAATCCGTTCCGAAAGAACGCCGCGGACCTGGGATTCCGCGCGGATGACATCGCTGTAATCCAGCAGGAAGGAGCCGCCGCGGTAATTGAGCAACCATTCCGCAGGTAGCCCGCGTTGCAGGGACCAGAAGACAACCCCGTAGGCTTTGAGGTGGTCGGTCTGCGTCCGATCCATGGGTATCAGGAGCTTATCTGCACGCGACACCTCCGCGCTGCAAAAAAGAAACGCCGCGAGAACAATTCGGAAATTCCGCCGCGCCAGGTTCATAAGGCCCCCGGTTCTGCGCGAAGCTCTCTCAGCCTCCGGCGTGCAGGATTCCCGTAGACGCTGCGGGGATACGTTGTGAGCAGCGTTTCCAGCGCCCGGGTTTCCTCGCCACTATCCTGTAACCGTGTGCGCTGAAGCTCCGCATACCGCCAGAGAGCCTCTTCTCCCGCCGAAGATGAATCCAGAAGCGATGCGGTTGCTTTCAGCGTGGTTGCCGCGAGGGAGTAGTGTCCCTCGTTGATCTCCACCTCGGCGACAAGCAGACGCGCCCAGCCTTCCAGCGGCGTGCCGAACAGTCGAGGGGCCAGGGAGAGAACTGAATCGCGGTGGCCCGTGGCGAAGAGGAACTCGAGGCGGCCGTACCGAACCCAGGCAGCTGAATCGTCGCCGGCCTGTTCCAGAATCTCCGCCAGCCTGAGGCAATCGTTCGTCTCATCACCGGGCGCCGCGTTTCCTACCATCAATTCGCAACGTGCCCTGAGCCCGGGGGCATCGCCACGAAACATCGCAGCCTGTGCCAGCCGCAGGTGTGCTTTCAGGGACTCCGGTTCTCTCATCGCTGAATCCGCGAGCATCTGCCAGAAGGATTGTGCTTCGTGCAGACGCCCCGAACGCAAGGCACACTCTCCCTGTCCGAGAATCCCCTGGCGTCTGTGTGCCGGCGTACGACCTCTCGTTGCGGCCCGGGAAAACTGCTGTTCTGCCTGCTCCACGGAGTCAAGAGCGAGAAAGATCTCCCCGAGCGCGATGCGAGCGTCGTCGTGGTACGGGCTGAACGGGATGGTGATAATCCACGAAAGCAGGTTCCGGGCGCGGTCCTGAAAACCCATTTCGCCCAGTCTTTCCGCCGCAGTGAACGCATATCGTTGTGCAGACGGCGACTCCGGGTAGTCGCTTGCCAGGTGCTCCATCAGGGATGTCGCCACCGGAGTCTGCCCTCGGGCCTCCAGCTCATCGATGATGGTTGCAAGAGTGGTGCCGGGATTCCTTGTTTCCTTCGCGCTGCGGAGGAACAGCCGCACCGCGTCCTCCTGCCGTCTTCCAAGGACTGCCATTTCCGCGGCGAAAAGCGCCCTGGCGGCGTCCCTTGGTATGCTGTCCGAGAGAGCGACCGCCGCGCGTGTAACAGCCTGCATCATGGCCGGAGTGAGGCTGGCTCCCTGAATGATATCGCGCGCCTCGCGCACGCGGTCGACGTCACCCGCCACGAAACCGGATGCCGCCCGCGCCGCCGTCTGGCCGTCGCCAAGCGCGAGCGCGATATCGAGCAGACGGCGGTTCACTGCGCGCTGTCCGTCTCCCCGTGCGTCGCAGGTGCGCAACCAGGTCTGTGCGCGTCCCAGTTGTCCCCGCGAAACAAGCCGGTCTGCGACCCCAATGTGGAATGCGACCGGATCGGACGACGAGCTGGAACCAACGCGCCACACGGAGTCCGCCTGAACAGCGTACCCGGCTCTGTCGAACACGTCACCGAACTCCACCCATAGTACCGGGTCCCCCGGTGTTTCCGCGGTGGCTTCACCGAGCCACGCCACGGCCTCTTCGAATCTCCCGTTTTCCGCCAGAAGCCTTGTTCCCCGCAACACGGCATCGGACCGCGTCGGTGCTGCCTGCCAGACCCGCCGGTAATACGCTGCGGCATCCAGCGGGCGGTTCGCACGTTCAAGAGCCTGCGCCTGAACGAACCAGCCGATTATCTCCCGCGGCGGCGCCGCTGCCGCAGATGTCGTCAAGTGCAGCATAATCAGTATGATGGCATTAGCCACGAGCGCACACTTACTCCACATACGTGTTACCATATTGTTCTTTTTCAGTACCATGCGTAGCAAGAGTGTTACGTCCGCGATCCGCGATCCGTTGAGCGAACAGGGTGAGGGAGAGGGCGGAAATCGCATGTGCTGCGTTCACGACGTGACAGGATTCGTCAACGATGCGCCTTGATGTGTTGATCCCAGTACTGCATCCAGGCTTCCCTGTGGGCATTTATGACGTTCCAATCCACCGGCAGTTCCGTAATCTGGATCGAACGCAGCCATTCCGGTTTTTCCTGCTCGGAGATGTCTTTCCGCGCAGGAATCCTGTAGAATCGGTCCGCTTGATGAAGCAGTGCCGTCTTCGTGGTGACGAACTCGTAGAATCTTTCCGCTTCAATACGATGCGGCGCCCCGTTCACGACCGCGATACCTTCGTTCAGCACAAGCGCACCGCTCTTCGGAATGACAAAGCCCATGGGCACATTCTGTTCCCGTTTCTGGAGGAGGATGTCCGTAAGATCCCAGAGTGTGACCAGCCCCTCCTGGCGTCCGATCATGAGCATGAGTGTTGCCGGAGAGGCCGCATAGGCTTTCGTGTTCGCGTCAAGACGTCCAAGCCAATCGTACCCACGGTCAGGATTGCCGTCCTCTGCGAAGAACCGGTACACCATCGCCGCAAACACGCTCTTCATCGTTCCCGATTCCATGGGAGAGCGAATGATCACCTTGCCCGCCCACCGTTTGTCGAGCAGCTCGTCCCAATCCTGGGGAGCTGTCTGGTCCGTAAGTCTGTCAGAATTGAAACCGATTACCTTAACCGTCTGGAACGTGCTGTACCACAACCCCTCCCCGTCAAACGAGCCCGGCGGGGCAGCCGCGCGCCAGGAGGGATGATATGGGGCAAGCAACCCTTCCCGGGCCGCCTGTTCAAACAGCGTCGACGGCCCGCCCCACCAGAGATCAGCCTGGGGGTTGTTCTTTTCGCCGCGGAGTCGTTCAATCCCCACTTCCGCTCCCATCGGATACCACGTCACGTCCACGTGCGGGTTCGCCTCCTCGTACATCCGCTCGTATTCGCTGAGCATTTCTCTCCCGTGAGGCGAATAGATGACGAGTCTCGTTCGCTGTTCCGAACAGGAGAGACCCATGGCGGCTCCGAACGCGACGCACACGGCGAGGACATGGCGGCGAAACGTTGACTGAGTAAGAAGGGGCATACAAAAGTCTCCGGGATGCAGAACCTGCCGTCTGGGCTTACTTTCGAGGTTTCCGACGCGTGAACCTGAAATGTACGCAACCGCGGACAGCCCTTCACAGGTTAGCCGCAGATGGAGATTTGGTTGACTCGTTTCGGTCGCGGTGGTACGTTTATGGTGCCCTGAAAAGGTTTTTGGTGGTTTGCAATCGGGCGGGAGATGATAACGGGCTGGGACTGGGTAATCCTCGCGCTTTTTGCGGCGCTTGTGGCGCAGGACACAACTGCCGGGCCTCAATTGCTCTTCTCTGAACCGCTTGTTGCGGGAACGGTTGCCGGTCTTATTCTGGGCGACCTCCGGCTCGGTCTTCTCCTCGGCACCGCCATCCAGCTCATCTGGTGCGGGGCGGTTCCCGCGGGAACCGCCGTCTTTCTGGACATCAACGTCGGAACGGTGTGCGCCGTCGCTGTCGCGCACTCGGCGGGAGATGCCCCCATAGCGGCAGCGGCAAGCGTGCTCTGGCTCATTCCGGTCGGTCTTTTGGGATGCGCCCTGACGGAAATCGGGATGCGATTCTGCGGAACGCTTGTGGCCTCAATTCGGCCGGAACGCGTTACCGCCAGCGCGTTGGTTCTCCGGCATGCTGCGGGCTGGCTGTTCGCGGGGGCGCGTGGTTCGGTGACGTTTCTGGCTGGCGCCGGCGCGGGCGTAGCGGCGGTCCCGGTCCTGGTTCGGCTTCTCGGCGCTGCGGTTGATCCTGGCGTCCTCTGGGCAGGCCTGTTCGGCGCCGGTGCGGGATCTGCAATTGCCGCGACGTGGCGCTTCAGCAAAGGTAAGGCCGCTTTTCTGGGCGCGGCAGGGGTTTTGGGTGCGTGGGCAGGCGGGTTGTTGCCTGTTTCCTGGTGAAGACAAACGAGATTGACTTTGTTGGCCCCGGTACCGTCGTCTGAAATTGCACCTGTCGTGCCCCTATGGGTGCGTATGGAAGTCGTCCTGCGTGCGTTCTGGATTCAGGCAAGCCTGAACTACGAGAGCATGCAGGGCTTGGGAAGGCTCGTGTGTCTGCTCCCTGCAATACGTTGGCTGAGCCTGCCCGGAAAGGAATTTGCGTCGTTTGTGCGGAGGCACAGCGGGCTTTTCAACAGCAACCCGTTCATCGCAACGCTGGGTCTCGGAGCTCTGGCGCGGCTCGAATTCGACCGGAACGCGAATCCGGAGAGCGTTCCCGACGGCATGATAGAACGTTTCTCGGAGCGGGTTTCCACCCCGCTGGGCTCTGTCGGTGACGAGCTGTTCTGGGTGACCCTGAGGCCCCATGCGGTCCTTCTGGGGGCGCTCGGAGCACTCCTGACGGGGGTCTGGGGCGCGTGTCTTCTGCTGGTGGTTTTTGGTGTGTGGCAGGGGTACTATCGCTGGAATTGTTTCAGGTGGGGATGGGCATCCGGCGCGAGAATCGCCGCTGTGCTTCAGAGCGAGCACTTTCGCAGACCCGCGATATATGCAGGCTGGATCGCGTCCGGTTGTGCGGGTGCTGCGTTCGTGCTGCTTCTCGTGAAGTCTCCCGCAGGCGCGCTGACTTCCAAGGCGCAGGTAGCCGCGTTCGCGGGAGCGTTCGCCGGCGCGTGCGCGGCCCTGTCGCACAGAAAACCGGCGACGTGGGCGGTAATGGTGGCGATCGGGTGGGCGATGATGGTGTCGTTCGGCGCCAAAATGCTCTGCGGGTGACCGGCATTTGAAGGACTTTTCAGGGTTGGAGCTGCTGTGGCAACGCACCAGGTAGTAGAAGCGGATGTTCTGGTCAAAGACCGTGAAGGTATCCATCTCCGGAATGCCGCCGCCCTCGTTCGAGCCGCGGCGCAGTTCCCGAAGGCTGATCTGATGATCAGCAAGGATGGTCATCAGGTGAACGGCAAAAGCATCATGGGAGTGCTTACGCTGGTTGCCGAGCACGGCGCCCAATTGCATTTGAAGGCGCGGGGAGAGGAGGCGGACAAACTGATCGCCACTCTCGTTGCCATGTTTGAAAACGGTACGGACCAATGATTTGTCGCCCGGTGGTCATTCTGCTGTGTGAATGCCATGCATAAGGCGTCTGACAGCCCCGTGGACCCCCGGCTCCCGCCTATTGAGCCCGCGACGCTGACTCCTCACGGGCATTGCAGAATCGTACTCACGGGGATCGCAGGCTCTCCCGGCGTCGCATATGGTCCCGTGTACCTTCATGCCGGTGCGGACGTCTGGGTGGACAACCGTCCGGTTCCTTCCGACGCAGTGGAATCAGAGATCGCCAGATTTCTTACCGCGCTGGCGGCTGTGGTGGAGGAAAAGCGGGAACTGAAACGCCGGGCGGAACGGGAAATCGGCACTGCCCAGGGCCAGATTTTCGAATCCCACATCATGTTGCTGGAAGACGCAGACGCGATCGCGCAGACCGTGGAATGCGTCCGCACCTCGAGAAAGAACGTTGCGTATTGCTACTTTGTGACACTTCAACGGGTTATCGACACCATAATCGGAACCGGTTCCTACGAATATCTGCGTGACCGCGTGGTGGATATCGAGGACGTTCGTGCCGCGGTTCTGATGAAATTGCGGGGCGCGGAACCTCAGGGCCTGGACAAGCTTGAGGAGGTGTCAGTTGTCGTGGCACACTCCCTCACGCCGTCTGATACAGCGCGGATGGAAGCCTCGAAGGTTGTCGGTTTTGTTACCGACCGCGGCGGCCCCACAAGTCACGCCTCAATTCTGGCGCGTTCGATGGGAATTCCTGCAGTTGTAGGCTGTCAGGGAGCATCCGTGACCATCTCGCCGGGCGAGAAGGCGGTCGTGAATGGTTTTTCCGGTGAAGTGTACGTCGAACCGGACGAAGTCCTCCGGGAGCAGATAAAGCAGTGGAAACAACAGCTGGAGCAGCGCGCCCGCAGGTTGCTGGAGATATCCCGCCTCCCCTCGCAGACGCGAGATGGACGCCGCATACGCCTGGAATTAAACATTGAACTGGACAGCGAGATTCAGAGAACGGCGGAGCTTGCCAGTGACGGCGTTGGGCTGTTCAGAACGGAGTTCCTGTTTCTTTCCAGCGACGAATGGCCGACAGAAGAGGAGCAGTACGCGGTCTACCGCCATCTTGCCGAAGCATTCGGAGGGCGCCCGGTCACGATCCGGACGATGGACATCGGCGGGGACAAGCTTTGCAGAAAGCTTCATGTGACGCCGGAAATGAACCCGTTCCTCGGGTGGCGCGCGATACGCATTTCGCTGGCGCAACCCGAACTGTTTGGTGTTCAGTTGAGGGCGATTTTGAGAGCTTCCGCGCATGGGAACGTCCAGATGATGTTCCCGATGATCTCCAGTGTCGAAGAGCTGGATCAGGCTCTCATGATTCTGGGAAAGGCGAAGGAAGCACTTCGCCGCAACGGTACACCGTTCAATGATTCCATGCCGGTAGGCGTGATGATCGAGACCCCTGCCGCCGTCATGATAGGCGATGCGCTGGCAAAAAAAGCGGCGTTTTTCAGCATCGGCACGAACGATCTGATCCAGTATGCGCTTGCGGTAGACCGGGACAATCAACGCGTCGCAAAGCTTTTCGATATGTTCCACCCGGCGGTGTTGCGGCTGATCCACGCGGCAGTGAAAGCGGGGCACCTCGCGCGCATACCTGTTGAAGTGTGCGGCGAAATGGCTCACACGCCACTGGGTGCGTTGTTGCTGGTGGGTCTGGGAGTTGACGCGTTGAGCATGGCCCCCGGAAGTATTCCCGAGATTCGTCGTATCATCCGCGCGATTACGTTTGCGCAGGTGAAAGAGGTTGCGCGCGCAGCACTCGATTCGGTTTCCGGTGAAGAGGTACGGCGGAATTTGGAACGCGCCGCTGCCGATTTTGGTTTGGATATAGGTGTGGAGTCGTGAGTTTCTTT
The DNA here is from genome assembly GCA_022706085.1 of Candidatus Latescibacterota bacterium. Taxonomy (GTDB): domain Bacteria; phylum Latescibacterota; class MWCZ01; order MWCZ01; family MWCZ01; genus MWCZ01. The sequence goes on from JAKJDF010000008.1 coordinate 95,397, forward strand.
CAGGACAGGAGACATGATGCCCAGGAACATGCTGTTTTCTTCAGAATCCGTGGCTGAAGGGCATCCGGACAAGGTGGCAGATCAGATTTCCGACGCCATTCTTGACGCGATGCTGGTCCAGGACTCGAAATCGAGAGTTGCGTGCGAAACCCTTGTCACTACTGGTCTGGCGCTGGTTGCCGGGGAAATCACGACGAAGGCATACGTGGAGGTTCCCGATCTTGTGCGCTCCGTGATTCGCGATATCGGGTATACGGAGATGGGGTACGGGTTCGACGCAGACGGCTGCGCTGTTCTGACTGCGATCCACCAGCAATCCCCGGACATTGCTCAGGGAGTTGACGAGGGCGAGGGGAAGGAACAGGGTGCGGGGGACCAGGGGATGATGTTCGGATACGCGACCGACGAAACTGCGGAGCTCATGCCGATGCCGATCATGCTGGCTCATCGCCTCGTGCTTCGGCTCGCAGAGGTGAGGCACAGCGGAATGTTGCCTTACCTCCGGCCAGACGGGAAGGCGCAGGTCTCCGTGCGGTACGAAAACGACAAGCCGGTCAGAGTCGAAACCGTGGTTGTCTCAACCCAGCATAACGAACATGTCTCCCAGCAACAGATTCGGGAAGACGTGATTTCGCATGTTGTCAAACCGGTTGTGGGCGAGGGATTGCTGGGTACGGACACGGTATACCACATCAATCCCACCGGCCGATTCGTGGTCGGCGGCCCCCATGGGGATACAGGTTTGACCGGTCGGAAGATCATCGTAGACACGTACGGGGGGTTCAGCCGACACGGTGGCGGCGCGTTCAGCGGCAAGGACCCCAGCAAGGTGGATCGAAGCGCTGCGTATGCGGCTCGCTGGGCGGCAAAAAATGTCGTCGCCGCCGGTCTGGCAAAGCGCTGCGAGATTCAGGTTGCGTACGCGATCGGCGTAGCCAAGCCCGTGAGCGTGCTGGTGGAAACATTCGGCACCGCTCAGATAGACGAATCGAGGATCGAAAAGGCAGTTCGCGAAGTGTTCCCTCTGACGCCCAAGTGGATCATTTCGGAGCTCGATCTCCTGCGCCCGCTCTACCGCAAAACGGCTTCCGGAGGGCACTTTGGGCGGAGCGAGTTCCCGTGGGAACAGACCAATCGGGTGGCGGAACTCAAAGCTGCCGCCGGCGTCTGATCGTTTTGTCCTTCTGAAGGGATTCAGGGGCACCGGTGCACCTCGCGTCGGTGCCCTTTGATTTGGTTGGTATGACGGCGTTGCCCCCCGGTTGAGGTCTGAGAGATCCTTCATTTGTTCGTTGTTCAGGATTCTTGCCCGGCGAAAGGCAGGGGTTCTGTTGACGCGACGGACCGGCAGAATTGGGCCGTTCAGATACTGGATAACCACTCATGCGCTCCCTCGTGATTGGCGTGGACCTGGGAACTTCCGGCGTCCGGGCGGTTGCCGTTGACCGGTCCGGTCTGGTGGTTGGCAATGCAGCGCGCGGGTACCAAATCCTTGCGCCAAACCCCGGATACGCGGAACAGGACCCGGAGGAATGGTGGCGCTCGACGTGTCAGGCGCTGCGTGAATGCATCACCATGTCCGGGCACAGCATTATCGAGGGAATCGGTTTCTCCGGGCAGATGCACGGAACGGTTCTCATTGACCCGGCGGGTGGAGTAGTACGTCCGGCGATCATCTGGCCGGATCAGCGTTCGGGAGGAAGTTGCCGGCGTTTTGTTGCGAGGGTCGGTGCCGACTGGCTTGCCGCGCGAACGCAGAACTCGCTGGCCACCGGTTTTCAGCTCGCGAGCCTGCTCTGGTTGTCTGAAAACGACCCGTCTTCACTTGCGCGCGCGTTCCGTGTGCTCCTCCCGAAGGACTTCGTCCGAGGCCGGATGTCCGGCGTGTGGGCAACGGAACCTTCGGACGCGTGTAGTACGCTCGCGTTCGACTGCGCCAGGTTGGCGTGGTCCGATGAAGTGATTGCTGCCGCGGGTATCAGGCGTGATTTGTTCCCTGAATGCCGCGGTTCGTGCGACTCCGCTGGTTACCTGAAAGGGACAGCTGCGGCGGAAACCGGTCTTCCGGCCGGGATTCGTTTGTTCATGGGTGGTGGGGATACACCCTCAACGGCGCTCGGTTCAGGGGTACTGTCGAAGGGCCAGTGCATGGCTACGATCGGGTCTGGCGGTCAGCTTGTTGCGCCACTCGACACACCGCGGTACGATACGGCCTTGCGCACAAACACGTTCTGCCACGTGGTTCCGCACACGTGGTACGCAATGGGCGCCATCCTTTCCGCAGGGTTGTCCCTCAGATGGCTGCGTGAGAACATACTCGGGCCCGATGTGCCGGATTTCGCCCGCCTTACCGCATCTGCGGAGCACGTCCCTCCGGGCTCTGAGGGGCTCATATTCCTTCCCTATCTTACCGGTGAACGAACCCCGCATATGAACCCCGATGCATGTGGCGTCTTCTTCGGCCTGACTCCCCGTCACACGGCTGCGCACATGGTGCGCGCAGTGATGGAAGGTGTGGCAATGGCGCTTGCGGACGGACTCGATATCGTCCGGTCGCTCGGGGTAACCCCGGAATCGGTGTTCGCGGCGGGCGGCGGCGCAAAAAGCCGGCTGTGGCGGCAGATTCTGGCCAATGTATTCGACTGCCCCATTGCTGTGACCGAGGAAAGGGAACGCGCCGCGATCGGTGCGGCGATGATTGCGGCGACGGGGGTCGGTTGGTTCGAGAACCTTGAGAAGGCTTCCGACGCGTGGCGAGCACCGGTGAAAGACGTCGCTGACCCACAGGTCGGGCAGGTTGAGCACTACGGTGAACTTCGCGCCCTGTTTCGCCAAGTGTACAGGTCCCTGGAGGAATGCATGGCCGCGCGCGCAGAGTCCTTGCGTCATTGACGGAGCTATCCAGACCCGTTCCACTGGAGTTCGAAATGAAAGCACCACTGAAGGTCACCATCTCACCCTCGCATCCCCTTCTCATCCTCATGTCTCCGGGAGGCCCTTCCGCCGAAATGGCTGCTCAAGGATTTCGGGACGAGGAGGCAGTGATGGTGCGGTGCTGGGAGCTCCTTGATGACGAGGTGAAACCCTATACAACCGTTCATTTCGGTGCGACACGCGGAGACAACTTCGCCCACGCGGACCGCCTCTTAAAGGCTGCACAGGCGGCGGGCATACCGGTCACGCTGCAAACGCAAACCGACAATGCGAACATTCAGGATGCCATGCCGCCCGAAACGGCGCGCCGTTTTCTCGATCGGTATCCCTGTATCGTCGGCCTGCAGATTGATGAGGCGAGCCAGAGAACGTTCGTGAACCACGGCGGAGGCCCGGAATATTCGATGGGCCGGAACGCAAGGTATGCGCGGGACATCATCCGTCTTGCCGCAGAATACGGGTGCTTTATGAGCTGGCAACTCATGCGGGATAACTGGGCTGCCATAGGGTGTTCCGCCGATAACGAAGCGTTGTATGACGCGATTTGCGAGCATTCGGAATATGTGATTCCCATGCACGAGATGAACTGCGAGTTCTCCAAGTTCATCAACCATCTTGCGTGCATGGGGTTATGGCTGACCGGGGCAACACAACAGTGGGGCATTGAGGCCCAATCGTGGTACTGGTACGACTGCGGGTACAACAAGCCCGGAACGTGCGAACCAGGCACACTGGAAATGCCAGGCGAATTGTACGCGATCATGTTTCTGCTGGGAGTCAGCGCAGGAGCATCGGTGTTCTCCGTAGAGCCGCCCACTGACAACTGGCCGGGGCTAGGCCACTGGCGGTTCACGGAGTGGATCGCGCCCGTATTCAAACGCCTCATCCGCGAGCACCTGATTCCTTCCCGTGAGGAGGTCCTCGCAGCCACGCCGCTGGCGTACCACCTCCCACGGTGCGAGCGTCCTGTTGATTACCACAAGGTGTTGGCCGATCTGGATTTTGACCACGGCGAAGGCAGGCTCATCCGAGCAACATATGGCGTTTTTGATCGGGCGCGGGACGCGGAGTTCATTCCGAACAATCCGCGGTACGGGTGGATTCCCGTTCTTCCCGCCAAAACCCCTGAGTCTCTGCTGTCCCGCTTTCCGCGCGTAATCCGTCCTGGAGACATTCAATCAGTCGAGGAGGCACGGAACGTTGCGGAGGAGGAATTCCCACTGGTTGATCGCGGACAGGCGTGGAGCGTCAAGGCGGGCAGACTGCTTTTTGCGGTGAATACGCACGAAAACTGGTACGTTCCGGAATCAGTCAAGTTGTCCGTGCCGCTCAGACCCGACGGCGTACGCCTTGAAGACGCGGGTGCGGCGGTTCTTCTCCGGTGGAACCGGCATCCGGGTGATCGCGCCTACCGTGTCTGGCGCTTGAGAGAAGGAGTGGAGCGCTGCCTGACCGCCGAACCGATCCAGGAGACAGAATACCGCATCCCCGAGCTTGCAGGGAATGATTCTTATTCCGTTTCGGCAATCACTGATGCGACGGAGCCGGTATCGGGGACGTTGCACCTCCACCAGTTCCTGCTCTTCGACTGCCGGGAAAGCCGCCGCAGCGAATGGACAAGCCTTTCCGGCGAATCGGAAGAGCACTTCCGTATCGGGGAATCTCTGCCAGTGGAAACGGACGAAATTGCCCGGGCTGAGGCGCGTGCCAGACAGTGCTCGCCTGTGGAGGATCTGGCTTCGCCGCAAGTCGCGAAGAACGATCCGTGGGCACGGCAGAAACGCGAGGTCATTGAGACCATGGTGGGCTGGAAATCCGCCGTTGAATCAGAAGAGATCTCCCGGATCATGGCCTTTTACGCCGAAGATTACCGTGAAGCGGATGGAAGGACACGGGAAACGGTGGAAGTCGCGTTCAGGAATCTTTTTCGCAGATATGTCATGGATCGTTTCGAACCCTTTATCGAAGAATGGGGTGCGGTGCCCGGATGGCAGTTCCCGGCACTCCGCCTGCTGATCCGCGAGTGGGGCGAGATATCCTCGCAAGCAGTCGAGGTATCGGCGATTGCGCATCTCTGGGCGGGGGGAGGCCCGGAACTTGAACCGAGTGACATGATTATCATTCCGTTCGGACGGCCCTCATTGATCACGATGGCGTGGAAGTGGACATCCGGCGGTTGGAAACTTGCAACAACTACCCCTCCCTTCCTGCAGGTTGAGGACACGGCAGTTTTCCGGTTTCGTTATCAGGGGTGGTAAACCCGCCCTGCGACCAATGCACCATGACACGAACAGGACGGCTCGTTCGGACCCGACCGCTCGTCGGAATCCGGGGCCAACACCACGGAGAATGAATGAAAACGCCGTTGAAAAGGGCTATATGCCCTTCCCACCCTCTTCTGATCCTCATGGCGCCTGCCGGGCAGGGCGGCCACCTCGCAACCCGCGGATACACGGGCGAAGCCAGATTCATGGTGGAATGCTGGCACCGGCTTCCCGACGACATCAAACCGCATGTCTCGATCCAGATCGAGGGGATTTGCGACGACCATTTCCGTCGGAACGAAATGTTGCTACCGATCGCGCAGGCGGAAGGGGTGCCGATCACGGTACAGGTGCAGACCAACAATTCCGACCTTAATGACACTGTCCCGATGGACACTGTTCGACGGTATGTCGACACGTATTCCTGCATTGACGGCCTGCAAATCGCCGAGGCCAGCCAGCGGACGTTCGTCTCCCACGGCGGCGGGCCTGAGTACTCCATGGGCCGAAATGCCCGGTACGCACGGGATATCATTCGCATCTGCGGGGAATACGGCCTTTTCATGAGCTGGCAGCTGATGTCCGAGAACTTCGCGGCGATAGGCTGCTCGGCGGATAACGAAGCGTTGTTCGATACCGTGTGCGAATATGGTGAGTACGTGATCCCGATGCACGAGATGAATTGCGAGTTCGCGAAATACATTGATCATCTGTCGGCGTTCGGGCTCTGGTTCTCCGGTGCTACAGCGAACTGGGGAGTGGAAGCGCAGTCGTGGTACTGGTCTGATGCCGGACTGAGTACGCCGGGGAGTTTCGAGCCGGGGTCGCTCGACATGCCCGGGGAAATGTACTCCATTATGTTCATGCTGGGCGCCGTGGGAGGAGCAACCGCGTACTCGGTGGAACCGTCCTGGGATATCTGGCCCGGGCCCGGCGAGTGGCGATTCAGGGACTGGGTAGTTCCGACGTTCCGGCGTCTGGTCAGCGAGAGGCTCATTCCCGAACGCCATAACGTCGCGAAGGTGACGCCGGTGGCCTACCACCTCCCGCGTTGCGAACGGCCGATACAATTCCACGCAATCTCGGACGACCTGGATTTCGACCACGGGGCGGGCCGCCTCATCCGGGGTACGTTCGGGGTGTACGACCGCGCACGGGATCCAGAGCTGATCCCCAACGATCCGCGCTTCGGGTGGTTCCCGGTTCTGCCTGCGAAAACGGACCGGTCGGTGCTGGGGCAATTCCAACGTGTTCTGCGCCCAGGGGACGTCGACTCACCAGAGCGTGCTCGGGAACTGATGGGGACGTACTACCCCCCGATCGACCGCGGAACTGCGTGGAGCCAGATCGTTGGTGACCTGATATTCGCGGTAAATACCCACGAAAACTGGTTCGTTCCGGAAGAAGTCAGACTGCAGATCCCACGCCGCCCCAGGGATGTGAGAATCGAATCCGCTGGAACTTCCCAACTTCGCCTACGATGGGACAAGGCCGAAGGCGACAACGCATACCGCGTCTGGCGGACTCGCGACGGCGTGGAAACATGCCTGACCGAGAACCCGACCACAGAGACCGAGTTTCTGTTAGCACCCGTTGAACAGGGCGACCAGTTCGCGGTCTCCGCGATCACTTCGGCCACCGAGGAATTCGCGCAGACCCTCCACCTTCATCAGTTTCTGGTCTTCAACAGGGCCGAAAGCCGCCGGAGCGAATGGGTAAACGCCGCGGGCGACAAGACGGAACGCTTCCGTTTCGCGGAATCTGTCCCACAAGGATCTGAGTACGTTTTGGAAGCGGAGCGGAGGTGCGCGGGTTGCTTGCCCGTTCAGGACCTCACCTCTCCTCCGGTTGCCCCCGATGATCCTTTCTCGTCTGTCAAACTGGCGATCATGGATCACATGGCAAAGTGGAAGTCATTCGTTGAGGCTGAAGACCTCGATGGAATCATGGGTATGTACGCAGCCGATTATTCAGAACCCGACGGACGGGGAAAGGACTGGGTCGAAGCCGCTTTCCGGCTGGTCCTTCGCCGCTATATGGAAAGCCAGTTTGCCAGGCTCGTGAAAGAGTGGGGTGCCCTGCCGGGTTGGCGTAATCCCGCGTTTCGGCTCCTTGTCAGGGAGTGGAAATCGGTCACCAATGATACGGCGGAGGTGCTGGTCGTGGCTCACATGTGGGCAGGCGGGGGACCGGAGATGGAACCGAGCGACATGTTCAACCACCCGTTCGGCCGCCCGCATACTACGGTCATGCGGTGGAGAAGAACGAACCAGGGGTGGAAGATTGCCGGCACTGACCCTGCATTCCTTCGCATCGAAGACACGGCGATCTTCCGTTTCCGTTATCAGGGGTGGTGACACCCTCCGGCGCCAGCCCTCCCCGTGTCACACTGAGAGGGCTGGTTCGTTCCAGGCAGTGGTACCACTTCTTCAGGATGTCTACCATTTTCTCAGGAAATCGAGCGCCTTCTTCACGTCCGCTGCGGGGTCATCCCCGACTTCCCGCTCTATGGTGTAGAACCCGCGATAGCCCTGAGCGGTCATGAGATCAATATACTCTTCCCATGGCACTGCACCCTCGCCCAGAGGGACTTCTTTTCCCTTCCCATCCTCCCGGATGCCATCCTTCGCGTGCGTGTGAACGATGTACGGCCCGAGGGCTTTCACACCCTCTATCACCCCGAATCCCATCATTGCGAGGTTGGCCGGGTCGAAATTTGCCTTCACGGCCTGAGTTTTCAGGCTTTTGATGAACTCCGCAAGAACGGGACCCGGTTCCGGGCCGGTTTCGGTTGCAAACATTATCTCCCTGTTATCAGCGTACGCCCCGACATTGTTCAATGCGTCGGCCATGATCTGACGGCTTCTGGCCTTCGGATCAGCATCTACAACCCCGATGTGAGTCGTGATAATCGGCGTTTTCAGGTCCACCGCGAGGTCTATGACTTTTTTTGTGTCCGCTATCAGTTCGTCCAGGCCGTCTTCCTTTGTATACGGCTTGCCGAAATCGCCGCAGAGAGCACTGATGACAAGGCCCTGGTCGGCGACAAATTTGAGGAACTCCTGTCTTCCGGTCTTTGAGAGGTTGTCGGGGTGCATCTCTCCCCCGGTTACATAGATCTGGAACCCATCAGCGCCGATTTCTGCCGCTTTCTTGATGCCGTTCCGCACGCCGAGCCGGAACGACTCGATCATGACGCCCACTTTGAGGTTGCCCATCGCGTTTCTCCTGAGTTTGCTGAGTGAGACACTGTTTGGTTGATGGTGGGGAGGACTATTGAGGCAGCCTCCCGCCCATGTTGTTCGGTGATGCGTACAGATGCTCTGTCCGGATGCGGAATGCTTCGGTCAACCCCCATGCCTCCAGCGCTTCGGCCACGTCCATGATTCGATCGCTGAACCGCTCCATCTGACGCTGCAATTCCTGATGGAGATTCGCTCGCGTTTCGGTTGCCGATGGATCGCCGGCACGGTTTTCGAGTTGATAAGGGTCCTTTTCGTCATCATAAAGAAGCCATTCTCCCTGCGTGTCACAGGCATACGTATAGCGCTCGGTTTTGATCCCGCGCCACGGCTTGATTCCGTAATGATTTGCCTGATCTGTCGTGATGAGATCGGCGAGATAGAGAACTCGACCTTCCTCAGTTGCGCCGCTCCGTACACAGGCCGAAAGGTCTTCGCCGTGCATGGAGGGCGGCACCTGTAGCTTGAGGCACCCCAGCAACGTCGGAACAAGGTCCAGCAGACTGAAAAGGGTCTTGTTCACTCGCCCCGCCGGAACGGCACCCGGCTGGTAGAAAATCAGCGGCACTACGACCGACTCTGCCCAGGGACGTTGTTTGTGCGTGTGGCCCTGCGACCCCAGCATGGACCCGTGGTCGGATGTGAATACCACGAGTGTGTCCTTTTCGAGATCGTTTGTGCGGAGGTAGTCGAGCAGGCGTTGCATTTCCGCGTCAAGCGCTGAAATGTGAGCGTAGTACCCAGCGAGGTGCCGGCGGTTTTCCGGTGTGTCCGGGCAATTTGGTGGAAGGACCAGCGCGGACGGATCATACTGGGTTTCCCTTCCGGGCGGAAGCGGCTCGTACGGTGAATGGGGTGGCCCCCATGAAAGGAAAAGACAAAAGGGCTGTTCGCTGTCCTGCTCCCTGTGCCGATCCATGAAGGCCATCGCGAGATCTGTCTGCACGGACGGCTCATATCCCTCCATCGTAACCGGTTCCGGGGTATCACGGTAATAACGCGGGTTCAAGTAATCATGGTGGCAATTCCATACGGCCCAGAAGTCGTCGAATCCCAGTCTTTCCGGGCCCGGCGGGGTGAATTTGTACCGTGGAATGCCTCCCAGGTGCCATTTCCCTACGTAGCCGCACCCGTAACCGTGAGCGTTCAGGATGTGTGCGATGCTTGTCACATCGGTTCTAATTGCGATGTCGTTTACTACCGCCCCATGGGCCGTTGGCCAGAGGCCGGTCACCATTGTCCCTCTGGCGGGGGTGCACACAGGCGTATTTGAATACGCTCGCGGGAAACGGCATCCTCGCGAAGCCATGAAGTCCAGACAGGGCGTGGATACGTTCGGGTCACCTGCGCAACCCATCGCCTGTCCCCGCATTTCATCGCCGAATACCACGATCACATTGGTTGCCACCGTTGCTCGCCTCCATCATCTCAAACGCGCGGGGAATCCTTCCTTATCCAGCGCGCGTATCGCTGCATCTGCCGTTGGGATGTCTTTGAACGCCATGCGGAATGTACCGCCCTCACCTTCGCGGATTTTCAGCAGTTCGATGTCCATGATGTTGATCTGCTCACGCGCGAGAGCCGCCGTCATACGGGCAAGTTGCCCCGGCCGGTCCTCGCACCGCACAAGTACATCGCACAGAGGAGAAAGAAACCCTTTCGTGTCTCTGGGGATTGAGCTTCGTATCTCATTAGCCGCGCGAAAGTGCGGTTCCATATGCTCGATATCTGCAAGCACCTGCTCGAGTTGGTCGGCGAAGCCGCGCAGAGCCTTTCGTATTTCTGAGGCATTCGTCGCCAGAATGTCCTGCCAGACGCTGTACGGGCTTGAGGCGATCCTGGTCATGTCACGGAATCCCCCCGCCGCCATTTGAAGGTGTGCCGGTTCGATTGCGTTCTGTGTACCGACGTACTCCACAAGCGCGAGGGCTAACATCTGCGGGAGGTGGCTCACGGCGGCGGCCACGCGGTCGTGAGCGGAAGCGGACAGGCAATACACCCGCGCACCGATGCTTGCGATGCGCTCCGTGAAGGATGCAAGCACATTCTCAGGTACGGACGTGGATGGAGTGAGCACATACAGCGCATTCTGGAACAGAAACGGGTCCGCCGCGCCGATTCCGTTCCGTTCCGAGCCAGCCATTGGGTGGCCCCCGATGAAAACCGAGTGCTGCGGCATGCATTTTTCGGCTTGTTCCACGATCTGTTTTTTTGTGCTTCCGACATCTGAGACAACAGTGCCGGGAGCTATGACGTTCGCCACCTCGGGCAACAGCTCGATTATTCGGGAAACCGGGGTGCAAAGGAACACGGCCTTCGTTTCCCGCAATGCACGGGCGAGGTCGTGATACTCCCATCCCTCGTCTAAGGCGCCCAGAGCAAGTGCTTCCTCGATCGTCTTCCGGCTGCTGACTCCGACCACACGGCTGGTTGCGCCGAATTCCTTCAGTGCCAGGGCGAGCGATCCTCCGATCAGGCCGACCCCGACGATCGCAACTGACGAAAAATCCGCCCCCGGACGTTCATCCATCGTCAGGCGACTCCCCGGTGAGCGGCACGCGCGGTGGCGATTTCAACGCGGCGCAGAAGTGATACTGCCTCCTCCGGTGTACCTACGCCCGTCGTAATGAAAAGCCCCTTCGGGCCTACTTCGTCAATAAGTGGTTCCACGTCTTCCGCCGGGACGTGCACATGAACACCTTTGCCCATCGCGAGGATCCGTTTGAGAAGGTCCGGCCAGTAGCGCGCGGAGGGGTTGCCGTCCCCGGGAACCCATTGGATCGCCTTGAGGTGCGGCAATTGCGATAGTGCATCAAGATGGCAGATCGCGTTTGGACCATCCAGATGATAGATGGGGTGGTCCAGTCTGCCCACGAACCGTTCCATCTCCGGCATGACCATCCATCGGAAGGTCTGCGGGGAGATCATGCAGGAGAAATCGCACTGCAGCGGGTACGTTCGTTTCGGTGACCATGCACCCAGCCATCCGCATGAGCCTTCCTGTCGCGATCGTGTGATCGCGAGCAACTCTTCGTACCATTGAAACCACAGGGAGGTAATCTGGGCAAGTGCCCATTCGACGTCATACCGGTTTTCCAGAGTGTCCAGAAGAAGTTGCTGCGGCCCCCGCAGATGCGCAAGTATGTCGGTCGAATTCCCGAGGTCGGTTATACTTACGAACGAAATTCCTTCCAGCTCTTCCACCGCTTGCCGCGTGATCGCAAGGGTCCGCCGCCACCACAGGTTCTGAGAGTCGAAGCAGAACGGAAGCCACGTTTCCCAGGACGTGATGACGGGGCTTTCCTGCCATGCGGTAGTCTCTGCGAAGGCAAGCTCGCAGCCCAGGTAGGCGCTTGCTACGGAGGGCCCCAGATTGACGAACATCAAAGGGAAGGATTCGCCGCCGTAGTATGTGGTATCGGTGTGCGCCTTCTGGCGGGCAATCAGGTAATCGGCATTTGTCCAGCGTTCCACCATGCTCGCGGGAGCAGGAACCTCCGTGCGTGGGCGGCCGTTATATGCAGTAACAGCTACCACAGCCCGATCGATGATTTCGTTCTCCCACCACGCCTCGATTCGGGCGCGAGCCTTGTCCCAGTCGTCTTTGCAGCGGAATTCCACCTGCGTCCCTCCTTGAACTTGACCCCGCCCGAAAGATGAACCGGTAGCGCGGTTACGCTCACCGAATTGTTCGACCGAGGACCGGGGTAATGAGGCGCAACTGCCCCATCAATTCGTCGAACTGATCCAGGTTCAGTGTCTGTACCCCATCCGAAAATGCGTGGTCTGGATCGACGTGGGCTTCCACGAGTAACCCGTCCGCCCCTGCAGCAATGGCGGCGCGCGCCATCGGTATTACCTTGTCCCGTCTGCCGGTTCCGTGGCTTGGATCTGCAATGATTGGCAGGTGACTCAGCTTCTTGATGACGGGTATCGCCGCAATGTCAAGCGTATTGCGGGTATACGTCTCAAAAGTCCGTATCCCGCGTTCGCACAGCACGATATCGTGGTTGCCCCCGGCCATGATGTATTCGGCAGACATGAGCCACTCTTCATAGGTCGCAGAAAGTCCCCGTTTCAGCATGATGGGAATGCGCGTTTTCCCGAGTTCGCGCAAGAAGGTGAAATTCTGCATATTGCGGGCGCCGACCTGAAGCATATCCGCGTACGCGACGACCGCATCGATTTGCGTGCGGTCCATGGCTTCCGTGGCTACTTTTAACCCGAATTCGTCGGCAACCGTGCGAAGGATCTCCAGGCCTTCTTCGCCCAAGCCTGAGAAACTGTACGGAGATGTGCGCGGTTTGAATGCACCACCCCGAAGCATTCGGGCTCCGGCCGCTGCCACACGTTCCGCCGTACGCCTGGTCTGGTCCAGGGACTCAACGGAACACGGACCGGCGATCACGACTATTTCTTTGCCGCCGATCGGTACGTCCCCGACATGGACTATGCTGTCCTCCCGTTTGAACGTGCGACTGGCAAGCTTGTAGGGTTCACTGATTCGTACCACTTCGGCGACGCCAGGCATGACTTCGAATGCCTGCAGATCGAGCATATGTGTTTCGCCGATTGCACCGATGACTGTTCGCGACGTGCCAGTCGATCGATGCACGTCGAGTTTGTGCTCCTGCAAACGCGCAATAACGGCCGCAATCTGCTCTTCGGTTGCCCATTGTTCCATCGCCACAACCATGGCGCGTTACCTCCTGTATGGTCAAACGTGTTCCGATTTGGCGCAGGGAATCAGGTTCCATTGCCTTCACGGCTTTCCTCGAGAGCGCCGTAAATGCGCTCCAGCCGCCGGTTCTCGTCAATGATTCGTTCAAACAAACGTTTGACGGCATCCGCCGTCAAAGGCCCCCGGTTCAAATCCATAACCTGTTGCAGGACAATACTTTCACGGTGCGGATCGTAAATCGGCAGGTTCATCTGACGCTTCAGCTTCCCGATGTTCAGCGAGCACTTCGCGCGCTCGTTGAGCAACACGACAAGCTGGCGGTCGATTTCGTCGATTCTGTCGCGCCAGTCGGCAATATCCATGTTCATCCCCCGATGAATTGGCCGGTGAGTGTCCTTACAAATTCGGTGACCCGGCAGACCATTTCGTCGGTGTCTCCACCTTCACCGATGCGCCGAACTATTGCACTGCCCACCACCACGCCGTCGGCAAACTGGCCGATTTCCCGCACCTGTTCGCGGGAGGAGATACCAAATCCTACGGCCACAGGAAGTTGCGTCAACCGGCGGATTCGAGCTACGTTCTCGCGGATGCCGGATGCCAGACCATTCCGTTCACCGGTGACGCCGCTTCGGGAAACGCAGTAGACAAACCCATTTGTCAGGCCGAGGATATGCGGTAAACGGCGGTCGTCCGTGGTCGGAGCGACGAGGAAAATCGTAGCCAGTCCTGCATGGTCAAATGCCGGTTTGAACTCCTGCGCCTCTTCCACCGGAACATCGACGAGCAGCACGCCATCTACTCCTGCTGAAACCGCATCTGCGGCGAATTTCTCCACACCGTACACGAATACGGGGTTGTAGTACGTGAAGAGGACTACTGGCAATTCCAAACCCCGACCACGAAGCGCTTCCGTCGTCTGCAAAACGTGGCGAAGCGTCACGCCGTTCGCAAGCGCGCGCAAAGCGGCTTCCTGGTTGGCGGTGCCGTCCGCCATGGGATCCGTGAAAGGCACGCCCAGTTCAAGAATATCCACGCCGGCGCCGGCAAATTCGACGGCAAGTTGTCTCGTCCTGTCCAGCGTTGGATCACCACACGTGACATACGCGACGAACGCGGGGCGTTGTTGCTCCTTGGCCGACGCAAAGGCGCGATGAATGCGTGAAGCGCGGGGGTTGTGATTGCATCCGTTCATTCCGCCAGCATCTCCCGCACCGCACCCACGATGATATCTTCCGCGTCGGCGGCGAGATACGAGGGCATGTTTTCGTAGAAATACCAGCCGTCAACTTCGTATCCACCGTCGGCATGGATGGCTTTCGAAGGGATATACCCGATCACGCGGTTTGTATACCCGAGAACGAACCGTGGTCCGTCCCCGATCATGGACTTGATCCGCAGGCCGATTTCCACGCACACTTCGCCGGCGATAGCGACCAGTGAAAGGGTTTTTCCGATTTGCAAAGTCTGCACCTGAACAGGCCAGGTCGTTGGAAGGGGCAACTCCCGGGTGTACGCGTCCAGCATGCGCCACGCCCACCGCCTGCGGAACGGCGAGCTGTCTTCGGTCGCGCGCGCGAGGTCTGCACGAGAGGGATGCGGCATCAAGGGAAGTTCGAGAATTCGTAAGCCCGTCCTCAGATTCCCCTCGATCGTTGTTCCCGGTTCTGCCACCACGTTCAGGACAGCATCCGCCAGCTCCTCACCGTACTTCTGCACAACCTCAAGAGGCCCGCTTTTGAAGTTCCCTGTCTCATCAACGTTATTGGGGCGCACGTTTCCACTGCACCCTTGCACGAATAGGGCAGTTGCGCCCGGCAAAGCGCTCTCGATTCCGATCTGTGCGAAGCCCGGGTAGTCTCCGCCAAGAAGGTATCCACCCATCGTGGTGGGGTGGCAACAATAACCGAACAAAATCGCCGCGATCTGCCCGTCCGTTCGCGCACACACGATGTCGACGTCGCGGTCCACCGCACCGTCAGGATTCGGGCGCATCTGCACACCCGAAGGCGTTTTCACACGCCGGTTGATGTTGAACCCGCACCGAGTACGGTGGTACGTCAACGTGCACGGTGCCATCTCCTCCACCGCCTCGCGAACACTGTCCACCAGCTTCTGGCGGATCTTATCAAGATACTCCTCATCCCGCCACCCGTACATGTTCCGATCGCCGCGCCGAGTGACGGGTCCGCAATGCGTGTGGGAAGCAGTAATGAAAAGCCTTTCAGGCGGGATTCCAGGGTTTCGCGCCAGTTCCGCCTCCACGGGTCCTATCACATCATCATCGAAATACAGGATATCCGAGGCAACGACAACCACCGTGGTGTTCCCGTCACCCAAGGCCAGTGCTTTCAGGTTAAGGTCCTGATACGCGCCCTCGCTGTCTTTGTCTCTAGATGCGTACCCCGCCATCCGAACCGGGCGCTCCGGGTTGATGCAACGAGTTGCAACCCCGCACTTCATGATGTTCCCATCCTTTCGATTGCCCCGTTGCGATAGCTACCTGCTTTGTTGGCCGGATATACCGGGTTGCCGTACATTTTGTGAAGACAAACCCGCAAATTGCCCCCGTCCTATAAGAGGACATTTATGGCCGGCGACCGTATGGACCGTTTCTTCGGCAACGATAACGACCGTCCCGACGAATGGGACGGGGAAGATGGCGATTTCTCCGACGAGGATGCGGAGTTTCCGCAAACCGGCCTGGAAATCGCGATTTCACCTTTTCTGGGGTACGAAGTCGAACTGCAGGGCACTTTCCCGATCCAGCTCCAGATAATTCGCCCGGCAACCCCCAGTTCCGCGCGTGTGCTTGCCGGCGTGTATCCGGATTGCATCGTGGTATTCGATCAGGAAAACTATCTCGTCTTGCCGCAGACGATGGTCATCGTTTCGGTTCCGCGGGCGGAATGGGAATCCCGCGAGCCGCTGGAATCCGACGACGATTGAACCACGCCGTTCGTTTCTACCGGAATCAGGAGTCTGTTATGCCCAGCGCGTGAGCCAGCTCACGGGGCACGGGAACCACACGCCCTTTGTCCACCACGGCGTGTACCATCTGACCGATGCCCGCGGTAATTCCTGTAGACGTTGCGATAAACCGGTACCGCAGCGCCACGCGGGTCCGGCCTTCCAACCGGCTTTCGACCTCGATTGACACGGGGTCGTCGTACCGCAACGGGGAAAGAAGCCTGCACGAGGCTTCGACGACCGGGTACGTCTGTCCCTTTTTGAACGCTTCGGCGACATCCACGCCGTTGTCCGCGAGGTGTTCGCTCCACGCCGCTTCCATCCAGGCGAAGTAATTCCCGTTGTACACTACTCCAAACGCATCGGTTTCCTCGTAGCGTACGCGGAGGTCGGTGCTCCAGTGCACCCGTGCGGGTTCTTCGAACGAGGGGCGACGTATCGACTCGCCAGTCGAAACGAACGCCTCCGCGAAACGCGCGGGCAGACGCGTCGGTTTTCCCGAGAAATCCGCCGCGATGTGATCGGTATAACCCGTTACGGCCGGGGACTCATCGTTTCCTGTGAACACCGCGTATGCGAAGGAACACCTCGCCCGCCCCATTTCGGCCATTCGCGCCTCAACCGTGACCTTTGCGCCCGCGGGAATCGGTCTATGATACTGCGCGCCGGCCGCAGTAACGAACGAGCCAATCCGGTTCTTTTCGAGCTCCACGTACGGCAGCCCCGCGGCACGTCCCATTTCGGTGCGCGCCACCTCAAACCAGGTGAACAACGTCCCGAAGTACACGTGGTCGAAGGAGGTCTCTTTCAGCCGGCTTCGGATTACACAGGAATGGCTTCCCGTACTCATCTGCGTTTCGACCTGTCGGGCGGCGGAAGGAAAAGGTCCTCAGTGACGTCAACGGTGGGAATACCCGCGTACCGCCGATCCTCCGCATTTGCCATGATGTTCAGAGACCTGATATCCGGCTGACGATCCCACTTCAGCAGGCGTACGCCTTTCGCAAAAACCCGGCTTGCAGATGCGTCAACGAAATACGTTGGTCCCGAGTTTCCCGTCGAATCGCGCCAGATGTCCTGTCCTGCGGGCCACGTCCCCCGGGTTTCGCAATCCAGTTTGTAAATCGGTTCCGTCGTTCCTACCACCGGTTTCGGCGGGTCTCCCATCCATCGCACCTCGATCGTGCTGATGCCCGTCAGATTCGGCACCAGCGGGGTGAAGTCCATGAACAAGGGGCTCAGGGGCTTCCACTCCGGGCCCTGGGCAACGTCCGGTGGTCGAACATTGCGAACAGCAAGAGCGATTTCCTCGTCAAAAGCTCCGCACGCCACGGCCAGCAGCTCGTCCAATTTGTTCTGCATGCCTACGAGTTTCGCCGCGGTTGCCGATAGTCGGTAGGTCGGACTTCGCGGATCACGTGCATCGTCCCTCGCGAGGTTCACCGTGTCGCACAGGCCGATGGCGGTGGTTGCTCCGCTCTTGTACGCGTCGAGTATCATCGAAATCACACCCGCGCTTCGGCTGTAATTCATAGGAAAATCCCGAGTGACGAGAAGTCGGTAGTCGTAGCACTGAGTGAAATCCCTCGAGTTCCGCACATTGGCCGCCTCCGCATACGCGAGCTGAGCCGGAACATCGAGCAGCCTCTCCAGATTAGCCGCCACCACATCGCCATTGACCTCAGGTACTACTCCATACCTGTATCGTACTCCCCAGCTCCACACGCCAAAACGCATGGTCCGTTTCAGGTCTGCATGCAGCTTCTTTGCCGATTGGACGAGCGGCTTGGCGAGTGCCGAGTCGGGCACGCTGCCCAGCACGGACGCGAGATGCTCCTCCGCGACGGTCCATTTCTGGGCCACGCGGGAGAACTGCGGGCGGCCGGCAGCGTACGAACGCGCGACGCTCACTCCACTGACAACCCCGTACGCAACGATTGGCACAAGCGTGATGATTTTCGCTTTCCGGCTGAGTTTCGGGTGAACCCACACCCCCGTCAAAAGCACAACCCAGAGGGCGAGCAAAACGATCAAGCCTGTCATGGCGCACGATCTCCG
Source organism: Candidatus Latescibacterota bacterium (assembly GCA_022706085.1). Lineage (GTDB taxonomy): Bacteria > Latescibacterota > MWCZ01 > MWCZ01 > MWCZ01 > MWCZ01. Next base: position 113,546 of record JAKJDF010000008.1, read on the forward strand.
CGGAAGTCAGAACGTCAGGCAATGCGGACACGTCAGTGTGTTTCGCATCAGAAAAATGTAAACGCAGAAACCATGGAAACCCTAGCCGAAACGCTTGAATCCGACCCCTTTCTGCGCATATCATTAGTATTCAGTTCGGTAAGGGGAATGCACACCCTGAGTAACCCGTCGGTTGTGTGGCCACTTCCAGAAACGAAAGGATGGTTACCATGTCTGCGCTTAAGGGTATTCCGATGAGCATCTCTCCCGAATTGTTGGAGGTTCTCGCCCGTATGGGCCACGGCGACCACATCGTACTCGCCGATGGAAATTTTCCCGGGGAAAGCCAGGGGGCTGATTACGTGATCCGAGTGGATGGCATGGGTGTTCCCGCCCTGCTGAAAGACCTTCTGAAGCTGATGCCGGTTGATACGGGCGAAAGCTCCGCATACGTGATGGCGGTTCCCAAAGGCCAACCGGAACCCCCGATCTGGGCAAAGTACCGAGAAATCATCAACAAGGCCGAAAAACGTGAAGTGAAACTTGTCGAGCTGGACCGTTTCGCATTCTATGACTTCACGAAAGAGAAAGCCTTCGCCATTGTGATGACGGGAGAGACAGCCCTTTACGCGAACCTCATTCTCGTTAAGGGCGTGGTAGCGCCGAAGAAATAGCGATCCATGCCATCGTTTCCCAGGGGCGGCCGCGAGGGCTGCCCCTGTTCACTTCTTTCCGAAGGAAGCGCCAGATGGCGAACTTCCCTGCAGTCCGTTCCTGGCGCGCTGCCCTGACTGCACCCTCTCCCGCGCTGGTCAACCACGTCGCTCGCGTGCGCAATCAATCGCCCGTTGAAGCAAGGACTGCGGTCCACTGGTACGCCACGCTCGTGCAACGTGCGCTGTCAGTGTTCAACCACGGCGACGACGTCCCGATGTTCATCGTAAGGGCTCCCGGGCGTGTGAATCTGCTCGGAATGCATATAGACCATCGCGGCGGTCGGGTCAATCCGATTGCAGTCAGGGAGCTGGTCCTTGTCTGCGTTCCGAGGGCCGACAACCGAATCCGGATAGCCAACGCAAACCCGTCGTTTCCTGCGGACGAGTTCGCAGTGCCGGAGCTCCTGCCTGAGAAAAAGATCACCGATTGGGCCGACTGGACACTCACCACGCCCGAAACGCTCCGGAGGAAGAGCCTTCTCGGTCATTGGAGTTCTTATGTGCGAGCGGCGGCGGCGTATTTTGCGAATTTGTGGGGTATGCGCGATTCAATTCGAGGGCTGGATATACTCGGCGACAGCCAGTTGCCCCAGGCAGCAGGCCTCAGTTCGTCGTCCGCGCTTGTAGTGGCTGCGGGATACGCGCTTCACCTGGCAAACGAGAAGCCAATTGACAGGCGAGCCTTTGCCGAGGGGTGCGGCCAGGCGGAATGGTATGTGGGCACGCGCGGAGGGTTCGGCGACCAGGCAGCCATCGCGTTGAGCAAATCCGGCCACGTGTCTCACGTTGATTTCTTCCCTATGGAAGTGGATTGGAGCCCGTGGCAACCCGGCGTATCGGTTGTAGTGTGTCATTCCCGCGTTCATGCACAAAAAACGGCGAACGCGCGCAGCGTGTTCAACGAACGCGTGGCCACTTACGTTATCGCGCTTCTGTGGATCAAGAAGGTGCGCCCTCAATGGGAAAGTCGTCTTGGGCACCTCCGTGACGTACTCCGCCTTGGTGTTCACGTGTCGGAGATCTACCGCGTCCTCAAACAGCTGCCGGTTCGTGCCACTCGGGAACAGGTACAGTCGTCTCTCCGGGGGGCAGGCGAAGAATTGGAAAAGCTCTTCAGCACGCACGAGGATCCTGCGGAAGGTTATCGGGTTCGCGACGTCTGCCTGTACGGGCTTGCCGAGTGCGAACGCAGCCTGATTCTCGCGGATTTTCTCCGCAGAGGCGACATCGCCGGTGCCGGAAGACTCATCGACCTTTCACACGAAGGTGACCGTGTGACCGTTCTTGATGATTCCGGCGTCAGGGTTCCGTACGACTCGGGGGTTAGCGATGCCGACCTGGATCGTCTCATCGAGGCGTCTCAGTCGCCAGACCCCGAGATTCGTGAAGCTGCCCGGCTCGCGCTTCAACCGGGCGGTTACGCGGCAAGTTGCGCCGAACTGGACGAAATAGTGGACATCGCTCGTTCAGTGGATGGGGTGTACGGCGCCGGTCTCATCGGTGCCGGCCTCGGTGGTTGCGTGGAGGCAATCGTAGATGATCGTGCCGTCGATAACTTGCGGAAGGCATTGATTACACAGTACTTCGAAAAACATGGGCTCGACCCGTTCATCGAAGTGATGGCGCCTGTCGAGGGCGTATGTGCCATCGAATTACCGGAGTTTCAGCAGTAACGGCGTGTCCCGGACCCAACTGAGGGGGAATCGGCTCCGTAGAGAATCCATCCCTTACACCTCCCATTGGACAAAAAGTTGGACAGCGTGCCGAGTCCCGGGTTTGCGGACCGCCCCGTTCACCTGGTGTTCAATCGGCTCGCGCCAGGCGATCCCTCATATCCTGCGGAATATACACCACATACACCTGAGGCATTCCCGTGCGGTCGGACGTAAAGACCGCCATCGCCCCGTCGTGCGAAAGATTCGGGTGCGTATGAGTGCTTTGCGGATGGCCCTGTGAGGCTCCGGCGAAGCAGAGTCGCTCACGTTTCCTGGTTGCGACATTGAGCAGCCACAAGCCCTCGTCCGGCCAGTTTGTGTCGGCAACGATCCATTTCCCATCATGGGACGCTCCGGAATGCCAGAAATATGGCCCCCCAAACGCTATCATCTCGGGTTCCTGCGCGCCTCTCCGCATCACCGTCACGCCCCGGTGGGGCATCTGGAGCGTCCCCTGGTAATCACCCGTGGCCCCGAGCCAGCATGAGTGAGCGGTCCTGAATTCGCCGGTCGGGAAATCAGTGTCCATTTCCTCGAGAGTTTCGCAGTGGAACCGGACCTTTCGCGACTCAACGGAGCCATCCGGGCGTCGCGTCTTCACGCTGCAATCGATCTCTGGACCGCCCGGGTTTGCGCGGGGATGGTTGATCCCGTCCGCTTCGAGCACGACAACGTGCTCGCCGGCACCTGTGTCCCAGCGAACCAGGCCAATCCGTTCGTTTGCCAGCCTGACCAATCCGAAGTACCATCGGCCATCCCACGAGCACATTGCCCGCGGGTACGCATGCTGGGAGGCGCCCGGTACATGCCCAAGTTCCACGTTTTCCAGAGTTTCGAGGTGGGTACGGTACGCGGTTCCTCCGTGCATATAACAGGCCCACTGCCCGTCCTTCGCCAGTGTCGGGCTGGATACCCCCGATGGGGTATCATCCGACAACTGAACGATGTCCCTCCCATCGCTTCCTGCCGTGAAGAGATCACTGGGCGCGCCACGTTCCGGAACGCGCATGGAAAGGAAGATCATCCGCCGCCCATCGGGAGTGAACGTTGGCGTTTCGTAGTGAAGATGCGTGCTCGGCGTGGGGAAGCTGGTGATCTGGCGCACCAGGAGACCGGTGTCCGCGTCTCGTCGATCTATGCGTTCGGTTCCCAGATTCTGGCCTCTTGGCATCGATTTCTCCAAAGGAGCGGGGGTGAACCTGCTTCGGTTTTGTCACTTCCAGGTGCTTCGTGCGGCCTTGAAATGGGTGGCAAACTCCGCGGTGAGGCGGAGGTACAGGTCCCCGTCCTCAACCGTTTCCTCAATGTGCGAATGCTCGGCGAGTTCATTGAAGCTCGTCACGTGGAGCCATTCCGGACGCGACGCCATGGCGGCGGCGAAAGTTTCCCAGTAATAATACCCTGACCGACGCATGCGGAAATGCGCGTAGTCATCCCGTTTGAGCCGATCGGTCATCAAGCGGTCCTCGAAGCCCGGCATCACCGTGGCGTGCCATCTTCCCGGACTGGTCCGGCCGGCAGGTGTGTCGTTATACGCATCTACGGCGGCGCGTGCGCCGGTGTACTGCTCCATGACGGTCTGCGCCGGCGACAGCGGTGTGTAGCACTCCAGTGCATCGAGGAACGAGAAGTAGGAAGGATCCATCTGGTTCGAAGCGACGTAGAACGCGTCCATGCCCTGTTCTCGGAGCCTTTTCGTGATCTGAGCCCACACATCTGCCCCGAGTTTCCATGTGGCCCAGCACAGCACCACAGGCTTACCTTGCGCGTGAAGTACTCGCGGGTCATTGGAATAACGGCTGAGGTAATGCTTCAAGGCGTCATACAACCGGTCGGCAGAAAGCCCGGCCGCCTCCATGTCGATACACGTCCGCAGTCCGTGATCTGAGGCAGCCGTCATCACTGATTCGAGTATGTCATCGCTCGTCGCACCGGTAAGGTTCCTTTTTTGGTGATACCAGCTCACTGCAAGCGCATCAAGTTTCGCTTTCACGCACTGCTTCATGTGCTCCGAAATCACGTCCAGGTCATGGGAATCGTATGGCCCGATGGCAGGATGAATGTCCGCCATTGTTGCTTTGTATTGCGGTGTGTGGGATCCATCAAACCAGCCCCTGGTGAACCAGATGTAGTAATACGCGAGCACGATCGGTTCACGGGAGGCGTCAGGAAGCGTCATGGAGAGTCTCCAGGAAAATGGGTCGGCCTTGCATCGTCCTGTCGAAGGTAGGAGGAGACAGCGACCGGTGGCAAACCGGCCGCGCGGGACCGGGCGCGGCCGGAACTGACTCCGGGGGTAAACTACGCCGGGCTGATACGGAACACCGTCAGGGAACAGGGCGGGAACGTGTGCACGAACTCCCCGTTTTTCGCCGGGGCCGTGCTGACCGCCGCCGGAGCAACTGATTCCGGCGCCCCCGGCTGATTCTCGGCGGCGGGAGAGGTTCCCCCGAGGCAACGGGCGGAGATGTTGGGGAAAGCACTACCGGCTACTTTGACGCATCCTTCCTGAGTCTCCGAAGGGTGCCTGTTTACTACAGAAATCGTCATGGTGCCGTCGTGGGATGCCGTTGCCGACGCATCAAGAACCGGGAGCGTACTCCTCTGTCCGGCGTCGGTCACCTCCACAGAAGGTCCGTCAACATCGGCGACGAGTGCCGTCGCCCCTTTGTGAGGTTGGAGAAGGTCATATACGTAGTACGTCGGCGTGCGCGCGAGTTTGTCCCCGTCAGTGGCCAGAAGGCACTGAAGCACGTTGATGGTTTGTGCGATGTTTGTCATGCTGAGGACACGGGCGTGCCTCTGAAACATGTGGAATGCCGACGCTGCAAAAATCGCATCCCGCAGCGTATTCGACTGGGACAGCCCACGGTCTACCGTGGCGTCGCGATGCCACACGCCCCACTCGTCGAGCGCGATGCCGATGAAGCGCTTTGAGTACTGGGTAAATGACTGAACCGTACCGCTCGTCATGAGGATAACGTCTTCCAGAGCGGAGACGTCTTTCATGAGAAGCCAGTATTCCTCCGGAGTGAACCCCGATCCGGTGCCTCGGGAAACGTATTTGTGGATCGAGATGTGGTCGATGTACCCGAGGTCGTCACGCAGTTCATCCAGTACATCAAGGTTCCATTTCTGCTGGTCAAATCCGCAGATCACGAACTCTCCGCGCGGTGCCGTTTGTTTGAGAAAGCTTACAAACCGCCGGTATTCGCGAGCATAATCCCGTGCCTGGAACTTCCCCCCGCAACCCCAGTTCTCATTCCCGACCGCCCAGTACCGGACGTTCCAGGGGAGCGGGTGCCCGTTTTGAGCCCGTCTCCGTGTGTACTCTGTGTCGCCCGCGTAGGTGCAGTACTCAACCCAGTTGAGTGCCTCGCGCGGGGTACCGCTTCCGACGTTGAGACAGATGAACGGTTCCGCTCCCAGCCTTTCGCACGTTTCCAGATACTCGTGCGTGCCGAACGCATTCGTATCCTGCCCCTCCCACCAGTGGTTCGGGCGTCTGGGACGCTGATCACGCGGCCCGATTCCGTCCTCCCAGTGGTACACGTCAGCGAAACAACCACCCGGCCATCGCAGTATCGGCGGCTTTATCCGCCTGAGCGCCTCGATGGTATCGCACCGTATGCCCCTGTCATTGGGTATGGCGGACGTCTCGCCGACCCAGATCCCTTCGCAAATGCAGCGCCCGAGATGTTCGGCGAAGTGGCCGTACAGCTCCGGTCGCACGACTCCGTACACGGAGTCCGGTCTCACCGTGATGGATGACCTCATCGAATATGTCTCCCGCGCAGAGTGGAGTTACTGCGCCTCTGATTCCGCGAAAGGTTGCCGGTAGCCGGCCGCCGCCGCGCCATTGCCCTCACCGTAACCGCGACGTGGCGGCTGGGGTGCTTCCCACGCGGCAGGGCACAACGTTACCGATTCCACCGCGGGCTGCCTTCCCAGTTCCGCCAGGCAATCGTCGGTCGGGTTCATCGCGCCGGATCGAGCTCGGAACCGCAACCTCCCGTGGGATTTTGTGGTTACGTGAATGTACACGGGCAGCGTTCCGCCGTGGGCCTTTATGATACGCCGGAGTTCCCCCACTGCATCGTCAGTGAGCTTCTCCGAAGCAAGGTTGACATCCACTGCCTTTGCGAGTCGCATCCTCGCATGAGTGATCGGGACCACCTCCAGCGCCATCACTTTCGGTTCGTCGCGCGCTCTGGTCCCCCGCACGAACACGATTTGGTCGTCTACAAGGTAATCCTGCGCGGTTTCGTAGGCGTCCGGGAACACAACGACTTCAAACGTGCCGGAGAAATCCTCGCACACGAGGACCGCCATCTGTTTCTGTGCCTTCGTCGTGATACGACGGACACTTCGAATGATTCCGGCGATCAGAAGCGGCGTGTCGCCGCCCAGTTCGCCTAACGCCTCGCTGCTGTGGCTGCAGAATAACTCGATGTCAACCCGATGTGGGTCAAGAGGGTGGCCTGAAACGTAGAAGCCCAGCAACTCTCTTTCCTGTTCCAGTTTTTCTTGGACTGATAACGGCTCCACAGAAGGGAGATTTGGTGTTGTCTCCTCAATCCCAGGGCCCTGTGCGATGTCAGACGACCCTGCGTCAAAGAGAGATGTCTGTCCCCGGGATCGGTTTTCCTGCTCGTTCTGTGCCCAGTTGATCGCCGCATCAAGTCCTGCGAGCATCTGTGCACGCTCTCCCAGGTCATCCATTGCGCCGGACTTAATGAGACTCTCGATCATGCGTTTGTTGATCGCCTTGTTGTCCACCCGACGGCAAAAGTCAAATAGCGAGGAAAACGGGCCTTCCTGCTCACGTGCGTGGGTAATCGCCTCGATAGCGTGAATGCCCACGTTCTTGACAGCGAGAAGTCCGAAACGGATTCCCTCGTTACCCACGGTGAATTGCAGTTCGCTTTTGTTCACGTTCGGAGGCAGGAGCGGAATGCCCATCCGGCGGCATTCGTCGCTGAGTACGATGATCCGTTTCGAATCCCCTATTTCGGATGAAAGCGCAGCCGCCATGAACTCGTAAGGATAATGCGTCTTCAGGTATGCAGTCTGAAACGCGACAAATGCATAACACGCCGCATGGCTCTTGTTGAATGCGTAGGAAGCGAATTTCTCCCAGTCTCCCCAGATTTTCGTCGCGAGTTCTTCGCCGATTCCGCGCTCACGGGCTCCCGAAACGAACTTCCCTTTCATCTGGTCCATGAGCGAACCGATCTTCTTGCCCATGGCCTTTCGCAGCGTGTCCGCTTCTCCGCGGGTGAACCCGCCAAGTTCGCGCGACATCTGCATCACCTGTTCCTGATACACGGTGATGCCGTACGTGCTTTCGAGCGCCGGCACCATCAGTTCGTGGTCATAGGTGATCGGGGCGCGGCCGTGCTTCCTTGCGCAGTATTCCTCGATGAACTGCATCGGTCCCGGGCGATACAGAGCGACCATCGCGATGATGTCTTCAAATCGGTTCGGGCGGAGTTCCCTGAGGTACCTCTTCATTCCCGCGGATTCGAGCTGAAAGACCGCGGTCGTTTCGCCGCGCGAGAGCAGTTCGTACGTGGCGGGGTCATCGAAGGGCAGATTGTATAAGTCGACGTCAACCCCGTGGTTCCTCTTGATCAATTCGGTTGCCCGCTTCGCCACCGTAAGATTCCGAAGCCCGAGGAAGTCCATTTTGAGGAGGCCGAGTGATTCGAGCGCGTGGGCTTCGTACTGGGTAATGATTACGTCTTCACTTCGCGGAGCGTACTGCAGGGGGGTGAAGTTTTCGAGGGGGATGTCCGAAATCACTACCGCACACGCGTGAACGGAAACGTGGCGGGTTACCCCCTCAAGCTGCATCGCCAGGTCAACGAGTTTCTTGTTCCGCGGGTTCTCCTCGTAGGCCTTGCGGAACTCCGGCTCGGATTCAAGGCATTCGGAAAGCTCCACGCCAACTCTGTTTGGAACAAGCTTGGCGATCCGGTCCGTCTCGTCGAACGTCATGCCCATCGCGCGCCCGACGTCCTTGATCGCGCCCTTCGCCTGCATCGTCCCGAACGTGATTACGTTGGCGACGCAATCGCGCCCGTATTTCTGGCGCACGTATTCCACAACCTGGTCACGATGCTCATCATCAAAATCCACGTCCGCGTCCGGCATCGAGATGCGGTCCGGATTCAGGAAGCGCTCGAACAGGAGATCGTATCGAAGAGGGTCCAGTTCCGTGATCCCCAGCACGTACGTAACCAGCGCGCCTGCCGCGGAACCCCTCCCCGGGCCCACAACAATGCCGTTCTTTTTCGCGTACTGGACGTAATCCCACACGATGAGGAAATAGGAGTCGAACCCCATCCTGCCGATCACGCCCAGTTCGTAATCAAGGCGTTCCAGGATTTCGGGCAATGGAACAGGCAATTCCGCCTCAGCGTGCCCTTCACGAAGGCGCCATTGCCCGTCCTGAGCCTTGTCAATCGGGTACCGCTTCCTCAGGCCCTCTTCGCAAAGCTCCCGCAGGTATTCTGAGGGCGACTGGTTTCTCGGCGTCGGAAATCTCGGCAGGCGCGCCTTGCCCAGCTCAATCTCCACGTTGCACATTTCGGCCACGCGAAGAGTGTTTGTAATCGTCTCGGGCATCCCATCGAAATAACCGCTCATCTCCTCGGTTGATAGGAGGCTGTAATCGCCGTCCATCATTGACATGCGGTCAGCCTGGTCCAGCGTAGCCGAAGTCTGAACGCAAAGGAGCGCATCCTGCGCTTCGGCATCAGTTGCGCAGGCGTAGTGGCTGTCGTTCGTGGCGACCACCGGAATCCCGAACTCCTCAGCGAGTTCGAAAACGCCCTGGTTCACTTTTTCCTGGGAGGGCAAATCGGGGTGGTGCTGGACTTCAAGGAAGAAGTTGCCCGCGCCGAAATGCGAATGGTAGGCTTCGATGAGCGCGCGTGCACGGTCCATATCGTCAGAGGCGATAGCGTCGGGGATTTCCCCCGAAAGACAGCCGGAAAGACAGACGAGGCCGGAGCCGAATTTGTGGAGGAGCTCATGGTCGACGCGGGGGTAATAATAAAATCCCTCCATGTGGGCCTTTGTCACAAGCTGAATGAGGTTCTTATACCCCTCGTTCGTTCGCGCCAGTAACACCAGATGGTGGGACTTTCGATCACGCTGCGCTTCTTTATCCCGCCTGCTTCTCGCCGCCACGTAAACTTCACATCCGATGATGGGCTTGATACCCGCATCCCTGGCTGCCTGGTAGAACTCCACCGTGCCGTACATGGCTCCGTGGTCAGTGAGGGCCAGGGCTTCCTGACCGAGCGAGAGGGCGCGTTGAACTATTTTTCGGGGTTGCGAAACACCATCAAGGAGGCTGTATGCCGAATGGGCGTGAAGATGAACGAAATCTGACCTGCGCAAAGCGTTACTCCGAGGGGAATATGGTTTCGTGCAAAAGGCGGGGAGGAACTCCACACACGGTTTTTTGAAAACTCCATGTGAACATTCCTCTGGTCAAGGGACCACGGGACAACCGGGCGCTGATTCGCCTTTTCGCGCCACATGCCTCAAACCGGCTATGCAAGGCGCCGCAGCGAGCAGGACTCGAGGAAACCCGCCCTTGGTGTCGCCCCTTCCTTCCGGTACTTTTGATTCGAACACGCAACGTCCTCTGACACCACTCTGTGCTCGACGAAAGGATGCCAGCATGCCAGCCCCGATTTTCAACCGTCGCGTTTCGGCCATCGAGGAATCGATTACTCTTGCCGTAACGGCGAAAGCGTCGGAAATGAAATCCAAAGGCATTGATGTGGTATCCATGAGCGCCGGCGAACCTGATTTTGACACGCCGGACCATATCAAATACGCCGCGATAAAAGCGATCACAGAAGGTTTCACCAAATACACCCCGGTCGGCGGAACGATGGAACTCAGAAAAGCCGTTGCCGAGAAGTTCGCCCGCGAGAACGGTCTGACATACGCCGCGAACCAGACCCTCGTCAGTATTGGAGGCAAGCATTCGTGTTATCTCGCGGTTGCAGCGCTCGTGGACGACGGTGACGAGGTCCTGATTCCGGCGCCGTATTGGGTGAGTTACCCCGACATGGTACTGCTTGCCGGAGGAAAGCCGGTAATCATGGAAACGAGCACGGCAACGGGACTCAAGATCACTCCGGACCAGTTGCGGAAGGCGATCACGCCAAAAACAAAAATGATCATCATCAACAGCCCTTCGAACCCATCGGGCGCGGTCTACACGAAGGATGAGCTGATCGCACTTGGCGACGTCCTGAAGGGGACAGGGGTGTTCGTGCTTTCGGACGAAATCTACGAGCACCTGATCTACGAAGGCGAGCACCACTCCATCGCTGCAGTTGTTCCGGAGTTGCACGAGCAGACGATCGTGGCGAACGGTGTGGCAAAGGCGTACGCCATGACGGGGTGGCGCATAGGGTACGCGGCCGGCCCGAAATCAGTTATCGGCGCAATGGCGAAAATCCAGAGCCAGCAGACCTCGAATGCAGTATCGATTTCTCAGAAGGCTACGCTGGCCGCGCTTACGGGTCCCCAGGATCATCTCGTTCCCTGGAAAGAAGAATACAGAACGCGCCGCAACTACATTGTGGAACGGCTCAACGCCATTCCGGGTGTGCTTTGCCCCAAACCGGCAGGCGCGTTCTACGTGTTTCCGGATGTCTCTTCGTTTTATGGCAAATCATTCGGCGGCAGGGTTATAGAAGATAGCGTTGCGTTGACTGATTATCTTCTTGAGGAGTTCCACGTGGCGTGCGTTCCGGGAAGCGGTTTCGGCGCGCCACGGCACATCCGTCTGTCGTATGCCACTTCAATGGCGGCGATTACAAAGGCGATGGATCGGATTGAGAAAGGATTGACGGCCCTTTCCTGACCTGAGCCCAGCGACTGGACTTCGCGGGAGTGCCGGCATCGGCGCTCCCGCGTTCATTTTCCGATTCCGCGCTGCAGGTACACGATGATGTCCATCGTCCCGGCAACGGCAGCGTGGAGAAATACGCCGTACCAGATGGACCGGGTCCGCAGGGCGAGCATCCCCAGGAACAAACCAGCAAAGACGGAACCGATAGCCTCTGGAAACGGTTTGCTCACGTGCATAAGCGCGAACGGTACCGTCTGGACGGCAACTGCCGCCGTGCCAAGCGCCGGTTCCAGCGTGAAAAGCCAGTACCCACGGAAAAAGAACTCCCAACCGACGAAGAATAGCAGATAAAATACTTCATAAACCCAGAATAATTCGTGAGATAGGAGCGCGTTCTGATTCAACGGGTACGTTGCCCGGAAATCCGGCCGCGAGGCGGCCAGCGCGATGAACGGCACCATGATAACGTACCCGCCAACCGCAGTGGCACATCCGAGCCTCCGGTCGCCAATCCCCAGGCCAAAGGAACGCAGACTGTCTTTCCTTTGCCTTCCCTCAAGGGCTAAGGGCAGGAGAAGGAGAAGGATCAGGTTAGTCGCTGTCCAGTAGAGATTGGGGGCGATCAGATCGTAGCGCCATTCCCCCGTTTTGTCGGCGATCATCTCGGAATAGGTGAAGGGGTAGCCGAAGTATTGCCAGAAAAGAAGAATCAGGGTTCCCACGGCCAGAGTGCGGATTTCGCGCACTCGCAGAAGAGTCGCCGTATCATGGACAAGCTTCACGAACCCGCGGATTTCTGCCTTCATTCCTGCCTTTCGGACCGTTCGTTCGACGAATACGGACCGCCACCGCGTTACTTCCGCGTGGATTGAGGTTCGCCAGGCTGCCGAAGTACCGGAACGGGCGAGATTCCTTTCGGGGAAAGGATGCGGCCGGCTGTTCCCCTGCGGGCTATTCCCCTGCGATGGTCGGTATAATATCTATCGGGAAATTCACCGACCGCGATATCAGGCACGCCTCATGTGCCTTTTCGAGGATGCGCTGTGCCCGGGCGACGTCTTTGCCGGATACAGCGACTACCGGCCGTACGGTGATACGAGCGAAACGGTAGCCTTCCCGCGGCACCAGCTCCACTTCGCCTGATGCTGTCGAGTGATAGCTGCGGAAACTCAGTTTCGACATCGCCGCGATGTACGCAAATGTATTGAACAGGCACGTTTCTACGGCCGAAAGAAGCATCGCCTCGGGGTTCCACCTGCCGTCTCCTGCGGACGGCGTGCCCACCGGCAACGGAGCCAGCTTCTCGCCCGCCGCGAGCCCATTCTCACCGGAACCGCTCCAGTCAAAACGTGTTTCGTAATGAGTCGGGAATGCCATCGAAAGGGCCTTTCTCTTTCTATCGAGGTTTTGCGCGATACGCGCGAGCCTCGTCAAACATCGCTTCCACGTTCTCCGGTGGGACGTCGGGGAGTATGGCTTCGTGACTCGGGGAAATCACAATACCCGTGCCGAAAATGTCAATGACACGTCTTACCTCGTCCCTGACCTGCTGAGGCGTTCCATTGCACAACAGCTCCTGCGTGTCGATCCCTCCGATGAAACAGAGATCGTTTCCGAATTCGCGTTTGAGCCGAATCGCCTCCATATTGCGTGCTTTGGCCTGGATGGGGTGGAGTGCCTCCACGCCGATCCCTATCAGGTCCGGAATAACGCCGTATACCGAACCACAGGAGTGCAACGCCACTCGCAACCCGAAGCGGTGTGCCTGATCGGTCAGCTTCTTCATACCGGGGAGGATGAACCTGCGGAATAGTTCGGGGCTTACGAACGTGTTGAGTTGCGTGCCGAAATCGTTGCCAAAGAACATCACATCGATGTCTGGCGCCAGATGCGAGAACGCAATTTCGTTGACGCCCCAGTAGAAATCCACCACCCGTTCGGTAACCGCCTCAACAACTGCCGGGTTGGTATGCATTTTGACGAAATAGTTGTCCATGCCGAAGTAGTCGCCCACGTTGTGGAAAAAAGGTGCCCACACCCCCGAAAAAATGGCGTGTGTATGCTTCCACGGATCGATGGCGTCTCGCGCGCCCGCAACGTCGGCAAACTGAGGATCGGGCCAGTACGCCTTCTCCACCTCCCCCACATCCTCAGTCTCCGCGAAGAGCCCCGGCTGATTGTGCGACTTTTTGGGTCTGCCCCCTGTTGGATCCAGGCCGGGTTTCCCCTCCGGGTGCTTCCACCCGATCGGAAACCACCTCATGTCATCGTCAATCGCCGTTTGCAGCTCGAGATTGGAGCTAACTCCGAAATAATTATGGAGCTTGGCGTGAGAATCTCCGTGTGGACACCCGAGCCATATCGGTGTTCTGTCCGTCTCCCTGTGATCAATTGCCGCTAGCAGCCGTTCTTTGTGGTTCATGATTCAGCCTCCCGGCATCTGGTCGAGACCAAGGTGTACCAAAGTATCGCCCTCGAGTCCCCAATGCGGAAGGGAGCCCGCGAGGCGAAACGCGCTGCGATTGGAGCGCCCCGTGTGGTCGCGTATACTCTTCTTTCGGTCTGTCACGGGTTCAGCGCGCCTTGTCTCATCAAACCGGGAATGCACCAGTGAATTCCTTCCAATGGCCCAACGGAGCACGAGGGGCGGTCTCCCTTTCCTTTGACGACGGCCTCAAAACCCATGTGGAGAACGCGGTTCCGACGCTGAACGACTACGGGCTCCGCGGCACCTTCTACATTCCGATGGCGCCCGGAGGAGCGTTCGATCAGCGAATTCACCACTGGAGAGCGGCCGCGAGCCAGGGGCACGAAATCGGCAACCACAGCATGACACACCCGTGTTCTGCGAATTTCGGATTCAGCCGGCGAGCTCTGGACTACCTCACGCTGGAAGACATCACCGGGGAGATACTTGACGCAAGACGCCGGATAACGGAGGAAATCCCTGACCAGAAGGCGCATTCCTTTGCGTATCCGTGCGGTGAGACGAAGGTGGGATCGGGCAAGAACCATATCAGCTATGTGCCTGTTGTGGCAGAGCATTACGTTGTCGGCCGCGGAATTGGAGACTTCGCCAACGACCCCGTCCTCTGTGATCTCGCCTGTACGTGGTCCTTCATGCCGACTGACCCGCCGGCAGAAAGGCTTATCGGGTGGGCGGATATGGCGAGGAACATGGGCAGGTGGTCCATTTTCTGCTTCCACGGGGTCGGTGGGGAGCATTTCCACCTGCGGATGGAAGCCTTGCGGATGCTGCTGGACCATCTGGCAGCGCACCGCGATGAAATCTGGACGGATACCGTCATCAACGTGGGAACGTGGATTCGCGACCATCGCGAACGCGTTTGCGCATAAGGAGAATGCAAAATGGAGAAACTCCGGGTAGGCGTGATCGGCGTGGGTGGTATGGGCACCGGGCACTGTGAGGGATTGACCAAGAACGTCGAAGAAACAGTGTTAACGGCAGTCTGCGACATTGATCCGAACGTCGCGAAGGAAAAAGCGAAGACGTACGGCGTGAAAGCCTTCACCAGCCACAAAAAGCTCATCAAAAGCGGCCTCGTGGATGCGGTGACCATCGCAACTCCACATTATTTCCACTCCCCCATCGCGGTTGCGGCGTTTGAGGCCGGGCTGCACGTGCTCTCAGAGAAACCGATCGCGGTGACCGTCAGGGCGGGGGATGAGATGATTGCGGCGGCGAAAGCCAGCGGGCTGGTGTTCGGTGTCATGTTCCAGCACCGCACGCGTCCGGTCAGTCAGGCGATGAAGAAAATCGTTTCGAGTGGGGTGCTGGGACGTATCTATCGAGCGATGATGGTGGAAACCCACTTCCGGACGCAGGGCTATTACGATTCCGCGACATGGCGCGCAACGTGGAAAGGGGAGGGCGGCGGAGTGCTGCTTAACCAGGCCCCGCACGGTATCGACATCTTCACGTGGCTGGTGGGCTTGCCGAAAAAGGTGAAAGCCGTAACCCGAACATGGAGGCACCGGATCGAAGTCGAAGACGAAGCCAGTGCGCTCCTCGAATGGGAAAACGGCGCCGTCGGGTACTACCACACAAGCACGAACGAATCTCCGTCATCGGACATCCTGGAGGTCTGCGGAGACAACGGTAAACTCGTGTACAACCACGGGAAAGCGAGCCTTTTCCTGAATGATCCGCCGATTCAGAAATTCAGCGATGACGCAGGCATCATGTGGGGCAACCCGAAAGTGACCGAGCAGCCCATCGAACTGATCGACCGCCCCACCGGGCACAGCGCGATCCTGCGGAACTGGGCCCGCGCCATCCTGTACGGAGAAGAACTCATCGCCCCCGGCGTGGAGGGGATCAACAGCCTCGAGTTCATCAACGCCGTCATTTTTTCCGGCGCCACGGGCAAAGAGGTGGAACTGCCGGTTCCGCGTGCCGCGTACGAGCGCTGGATAAGGGCAAAAGCCCGTACGAGCACGTTTCAGAAACATGTGGTGGAAAAGCGGGAAACCGATCCCCAGCACGTGGGGAAATGATCGGTTCCAGACGGTAAGCAGCCGGGGGAGTTCACGCTCCCCCGGTTTCCCCGGGAAAGTGATCAGATTATGACTTCGCGCGAACGAGTGATCCGAGCGCTGAGATTCGAAACACCGGATCGGGCGCCCCGGGATTTGTGGTCGCTACCGGGAGTCGGGAAGTACCGAAAGGAGGAACTCGACCGGGTATGCAGACTGTACCCCGCGGATTTCGGCGCAACCGGGGTTCGGTACGGCGTGAGCCCCCGCGCTCGCCCGCTTCACGGGGATACCGGAACCTACGTGGATAACTGGGGTTGCGTCTGGCACGTCGGGGAGCCGGGAGTCGCCGGCGAGGTCAAGGAACCGCCGATTCGAACCTGGAGTGATCTCAAAACCTACAGACTCCCGTGGGAGGTAATCCGGGAGGCCGATTTCAGCAGGGTGAACGAGACCTGTGCGGCCCAAAAGACTTTCGTCCGAGCCGGGACAGAAACCCGGCCCTTTGAACGTATGCAGTTTCTCAGGGGCAGTTCACAGCTCTTCATGGACCTGGCTTACCTCGAAAAAGAGCTGTTTCAGCTTCGTGACATGCTGCATGAGTTCTTCTGTGAAGAGCTCCGCCTCTGGGCGAAGACGGATGTGGATGCCATCCAGTTCATGGACGACTGGGGCGCGCAACGCGCCCTGCTCATCTCTCCAGACCTCTGGCGCTCGTTCTTCAAGCCGCTTTACCGGGAGTATTGCCAGATCATCAAAGGAGCCGGCAAGTACGTCTTCTTTCACTCCGACGGCCACATCGAGGCGATTTACCCGGACCTGATCGAAATCGGCGTGGATGCCCTGAACTCGCAGCTTTTCTGCATGAACATCGAGGGCCTGGCCGCGAAGTACAAAGGCCGAATCACCTTTTGGGGGGAAATCGATCGCCAGTATCTGATGCCGTTTGGAACGACAGAGGAGGTCCGGGAGGGAGTGAGGCGCGTCCGCCGGGCTCTGGATGATGGTCGCGGCGGCGTGATAGCGCAGTGCGAATGGGGTGTGCGGGACCCAATTGAAAACGTTCTCGCAGTGTTTGACGAATGGGAAAAACCGCGGCCGGGATGAGTTCGCGCCGGGTCCAGATGCGGCCAACGCGGCCGAGGGAAGCTTTCAATTGCGGCCCGTGCGCGCGTCATTCCTCGAACATCAGACGCTGAACGCAAACAGGGATGCATTCCGCGCGGAAACGCGCAGCCGAATCGTCTGCCCCGCCAACGAGTCCACCCCTTTGCCGCTCTTCCACGTTGGCCGCCAGTCAAGATCATCCCCCGAAAATGGGACGCACTCGTCGGCAGAAAGCCCGGGCAGTGGGCGCCCATCCGCGTCATCCACTTCCACACGCACCCAGCCTTTTCCCTCAGTCCGCGCGTTGAGGTTCAGGTCGCGCGGTTTCTCCATCACCTGCGTAAGAAGTTCCCCCTGAACATCCCCCGCCACGTACCCGACCCACCGGTCCCGACGAAGCGCCGCGATCCGGATCCCTTTCCTTACCGAGGGATTTGGGACCCGGTGATGGCTCTGGTTCGACACGGAGTAGTACAATCTCGTTTCCTCGGCGAGGTTCACAGGTGGAGATGCCATTGTGCACATGCACGTCCCCGGAATCGCTTCGAGGAACGGAACGCGAATCGCTTCCCTGCGCCAGTCCATGCCATCGTAGCTGTGCAGAAGTTCCGTCCACATGCTGCCGGTCGGCAAATCGTACATCCAGACAATCCCGACATACAAACCGGCGTACGGAAATGCAGTGATCCCGTACCATTGCCGGTTACGGCCGCGCACCAACGGCTTGCCTTCCCCCGTGGTCTGGCCCTCCGTGAGTTCTGCCCAGGCCGCCGCCCGCTGCTCCGCGGCAGGCGCGTTCGGGTTCCCGGCCTTCAACGCACTCTCATCGAGCAGATGATGCGGATCTGCGTCCGCGTCGTCGGTATCGAGAACCGTTCGGTCGGGTGTCCAGTTCACTAGGTCGTCACTTTCCCGGTAGGCCAGCAGGCGGTTCGCGTGCATGGACGGTGCTGCATACGCTTCGGGCCGCCCGTACCAGACGTATTTCTGCTTCTTCGTGTCAAAAAAGAAGACGCTTGACGAATCCCGCCAGCCGGGGATCACCGGCATGCCGGAGTTTGCAACCCATCGTATGCCGTCCTCCGAGTGGACGATATACATCCCGCTTTCCGTCTCGGTCCTCGCGAGGTAAAGCGCCGTGAACCTCGCTTTCGCCGCGGGATGAGGGGTCTCCTCGGCATCCAGCACGCAGAATCCTTCCGGCCCGTATGAGCCGACCAGCCACGCGCCGTTGACGTCCTTCTGGTTGCGGCAAAGAAACGCGTTGGGCCCGTCAACCTCGCTTCTCACCTCCGGCGCCACAAGATCGAGATGCGGCCGCTCCCAGTTCAAACCATCAGCGCTCTGCGCGTAATACTCGCAATAGATCGGCGGGCCGAGGTACCACATCCGCCACACGCCTCCGCGATCCCTCAGAACGCTGCCGTACGCCTGCGTGTCTCCGGGAACAACATCCGCTGAAACGAGCACTGGGTGTTGCACAACACGGCGCAGTGCGAACGCCTGCGCGACGATTCTGCTATCCAGAAGCGGGATGGTTTTCATCAACTTTGCCGATCCTGATTCTGAGTGAGACTCCGTTGAAGGGGAAACAGCCGCGCCATGCCGACAAAAGGAGCCAGCTGCTGGTTACTTCGTTTCGGTGCGCTCAGACCTGCATCGCCGCCTGAACCATCTTCTGAACGTCAACGGTTGCGGCGTCACCTGAAGCCACGATTGCCGCAAACATCGTAGCTGCGCTCTGCATGTTGTCTGAAAGCACCGTATCGGGCTCCCTGCCTCCGTCCAGCCAGGAAAGAAACTCATCCAGTTGCCACAGGTGGCCTGAGTACGTGGGGTTTGGCAAAGGCACTTCCGTCATTTTGCATGACCTTCCCTCGGAGCGCTCCCAGATTCGCACCACGAGGTCGCTGTCCACCGTCACCGATCCGTACTCGCATTCCACGCGATAATACTCCCTGTGCCATCCGTTCACCACGCCCGCCTCGTTGCAACTCCCTTCATACTGGGCGCGGACGGAATTGGTCATCGTGAGAGTGAACAGTGCGTTGGACTCCCCTTTGAAACTCGACCAGGGCGGATTCCATTCCGAGCCACTAATCAACGCCGTGTCGCCCCCCGAAAGATTCCGCAGCATGTCCAGATGGTGCACTCCGCCCTCCACGAGAAGGCTGTGGGGTATTTCATGCCGGAATTGTCCCCAAGAACCGTACCTCCGGTAGTCATCGGCGAACCGGCCGACGATGTAGTTGATGCGTCCCAGCCGTCCGCTGCGAAGGATGTGTCGAACCGTCAACATGGTGGGTTCATACCGGTAGTTCTGGATCACTTCCATTTTGAGCCCCGCCGCCGCAACCGCGCGGTAGATAGCCGTGCAAGCCTTCCATGAGTCGGCGATCGGTTTCTCACTCAGTATCGCCATCCGCTTCTCTACCGCCAGCATTACCGCCTGCTCGTGCACCCACGGCGGCGTGACGATGACACAGAAATCCGCCTCCGTCTTCGCGAATGCCTCCTCCATGTCCGTAAAACGAGCGCTTCCGGGGATTCCGAGCAGGTTCCCTGAGTCGTGGAGTACATTTTCCCGGATATCAACCAGCCCGACGACCGTCATTCGATCCACAAATCGCGGGAATGCGTTGCGAATCCACCAGCCGGCCATCCCACCCGCGCCCAGCATGAGACAGGTCTTCTTTTCCATGGAGCGTCCTTTCTGTTGCCAAACGCCGTTCAGCACAGCGAGCCATCCCACCGGCAGAAGTTCTCCAGCATGCGCAGACCAGGCACGCCACTTTTCTCGAGATGGAACTGCGTCGCGACGAGATTCCCTTTGCCGACTACCGACGCAAACTCGACGCCGTACGTCGTTTTCGCGTAGACAAGTTCTTCAGATGCCGGCACCGGGTAGTACGAGTTCACGAAATAGAACGATGCCCCGTCCTCCACACCGGAAAAAATCGGGTGCGGTCTGCAAAAACGCACCTGATTCCACCCGATTTGCGGGACCTTGAGCTGCTCGCCTGCAAAAACGGAAGGGAACCGCCGCACCGAACCGGGCAGGATACCAAGGCATTCCGCCTCCTCCTCCTCACTCGAGGCGAAAATGACCTGAACCCCGATGCAGATGCCGAGGAAGGGGATTCCGCCCCCGATCACCTCTTCTCTTATGAGTTTGTCCAGACCTCGCGCCCGGAGATGGTGCATTGTCGCCCTCGCCGCTCCCACTCCGGGCAGGATCACGTGGTCGGCGCGGCGGATCGTCTCGAAATCCCGCGTGATGCAGGCATCAAATCCGGTATGGTCCAGCGCGCGGAGAACACTTGCGAGGTTTCCGCCTTCGTAGTCAAGAATCGCGATCATGGGTCTTTCCCGGTGGAGGTACGTCAGAACGTGTCTGGTTCCCGTAAGAAACTAGCGGGAACCGCGGACTGGCGCAATCGGATCATGCGACGGAATGTGACTGCGGGGTGGCCGTGTCAGGCTTGACAGGGCGGCCAAATAACGTTAAAATTATCTATTCCCCAAGAACAGGGTTACATTGCCCGTGAATCCCCATGAAGACGCGGTCTCTGGGGCGTCGTCAAATGGCAAGACACAGGATTTTGGATCCTGCACTTGGAGGTTCGAGTCCTCCCGCCCCAACCACCATCTGGGATAATTCATCGACCAAAACAGACGGCTTTCTCACGTAAGGACAACCCAGCATGAACAAGTTCAGCCTCACGGTTCAGGCGCGTACACGGCACGGAAAGCAGTATGCCAAGCAGGCTCGTCGCAAAGGACTTGTTCCCGCGACGCTTTACGGGGCCGGTGCGGACCCGGTTTCCGTGCAGGCCGATGCGCGGACGCTCGCAAGAGTATTCCACCAGGCCCACACTACCGCAATCATCGACGTGACTGTCGAAGGCGGAGAAACGTGCCAGGCCCTTTTCCGCGAGCCGGTGTTTCACCCGTTGAACGACACATTGCTCCATGTGGACCTCATGCGTGTGTCGAGCACGTCCATGGTGCGGGTCGAAGTGCCCGTAGAAATCGTGGGGAGTTCCAAGGGTGTGCTTGCCGGAGGTATTCTCGACCACGTTCTGCATGCACTCGAGATCGAGTGCCAGGCCCTGGCGATTCCCGAGCGCATACCGGTTGACGTGACCCAACTCGAAATAGGCGATCACATAACGGTCGGAGAACTCAAACTCGAGGGATTGCGAATTCTTACGGATACGGACCAGACCATCGTAACCATTTCCGCGCCTCGAGTGGAAGAGGAAGCGCCTGCCGAAGAGGAGCCGACTGCGGCGGAGCCGGAACTGGTGAAGCGGAAGAAGGCGACCGAGGAAGAGGAAGAGTCGTAGACAGCGTGAAAGCTGTGATCGGTTTGGGGAATCCCGGGCTTTCCTACGCACGGACTCGCCACAACGTGGGTTGGTTCGTTCTGGATTCCTTGATTCCTTTGGATCGGTGGGTACGTGGAGACGGACCGTTTCTTTTTTCCGGTTTCCCGGTGGACGGGTCCGAATGCATCCTTGTGAAGCCGCTTACTTTCATGAATCTGAGCGGAGAAGCGGCAGTTGGGGTGTGTCGGCAGTTCGCGGTCGGTCCGGCGGATCTCCTCGTGCTTCTTGACGATGTCAACCTGCCGGCGGGTGATCTGCGCCTCAGAAGAAGTGGTTCCGCGGGCGGGCACAACGGAATGGCGTCGATAGGGGAAGCCCTCCGGACGCAGGATGTGCCGCGGTTACGAATCGGCATTGGCCGTCCGTCGGAACTCGGCGGGCTGGTCGACTATGTCCTTTCGCCGTTCACAGAGGAAGAGGAACCCGTCGTCCGGCAGGCCGTGGTCGAGGCGGGTGGAATTGTCCGCGCCTTCTGTTCAGGCGGTTTTGAAGGCGCGGCCGAGCTGTACAGCCGATGGAAAGCCGGATCCCGTTCGGATTCCGTGGCAGGTTCGGAAAAAACGGATAAACGAGCAGCCGGAATGAGCGAGGAACCGTCAGACGGCCTCGCGAACACGGAGTGAAGCAAGAGAAGCATAGAGTTCTGCGTCATCGGATGAGAAGGGAGGACGAGGCCCTCGCACACGATGACGAAACGAGAGGGAGGCCGTTGAACGCGCCTCCCGTTGGGGTTGGTGGGAAACTCCATTCCTGGGAAAGGAGCTCTTCGAATGAGCGAAAGCATGTTGCTGAGTATCGTCCTTGGCATCAGCGTTTTCGGGCTGGTCGTTGCCTGGGCGCTTGCCAGATGGGTTCTCAAGAAAGATGTGGGAAGCCAGGCGATGCAGGATATCTCGAACGCCATCAAGGAAGGCGCCGAGGCCTTTCTGAGAAGGCAGTTCAAAACGATTATCTGGCTCGCGGTGGCCTTCGCGGTGTTGCTTTTCATCGGCTACGGATTCCTGCGCAATCACATGCCGACGGATCCGGTGACAACCGCCACCGGTCTGGCGTTCTGGATCACTCTGTCTTTCGTGCTGGGCGCCCTGTGTTCGCTCTTTGCCGGGTACATCGGAATGTGGGTCAGCATCCGCGCCAACATCCGCACGGCAACGGGCGCAATGAAGAATCTGAACGAAGCAGTTCAGATCGCTCTCCGCGGGGGAGCGGTCTCCGGCCTGATGGTCGTTTCAATGAGCCTTCTGGGCATCGCCGGATTGTACACCGCGGTCAAACTGACTACCGCGGTTGATCCCACCAAGATCCCGCTCCTGATCGTCGGATTCGGATTTGGTGCGTCCTTCGTCGCCCTCTTCGCTCAGCTCGGCGGTGGGATTTATACGAAGGCTGCCGACGTCGGCGCCGACCTCGTGGGTAAGGTTGAGGCAGGCATTCCGGAAGACGATCCCCGCAACCCTGCCGTTATCGCGGACCTCGTGGGAGACAACGTCGGCGACTGCGCCGGCCGTGGCGCCGACTTATTCGAGTCCACCGCGGCGGAGAACATTGGCGCGATGATTCTTGCGGCCAGCATGGCAAAGGCCGTCCCGGACGCCAGCCCGCTCTGGATTCTCGGGGTTATGATGTTCCCGCTGATCGCCCGTGCCTTCGGTATCATCGCTTCCATCATCGGGATCATGATGGTGAAAGTGAAAGAACACGAAGACCCGATGTCGTCGCTTAACCGTGGCTATTACTGGGCCGTCGTTCTCGCGATGATCGGCTTCGGCATCGCAAGTTACTGGTTGCTGAACCATCCGTCCGCGCCAAGCGCGTGGTGGCATTTCTTCCTGTGCGGTATCATTGGCGTCATCACGTCAATCGCATTTGTCTACATCACCCAGTATTACACGGAATCGAAGTATCGGCCGGTGAAGTCGATTGCCGACGCGAGCAAAACCGGGCCCGCCACGAACATCATCTCTGGTATCGCCGTTGGTCTCGAGTGCACTGCGATGCCTGTCATCGTCATCTCCATCGCGCTTCTCGCGTCATACTATCTCGGCGCGAGCTCTGGCTTTCAGCATGCCGGCCTCTTCGGAACGGCTGTCGCGACCATGGGTATGTTGGCTACTGCGGCGTACATCCTCGCGATGGATACTTTCGGACCCATTACCGACAATGCCGGCGGCATTGTGGAGATGAGCCAGCAACCGGAAGAGGTGCGTGAGAAGACTGATCGCCTTGACGCTGTCGGCAACACGACAAAGGCGTTGACGAAAGGATACGCGATTGGTTCTGCGGCACTGGCCGCCTTCCTGCTTTTCAGCGCGTATATCGACGAGGTCAACATCTACCTCCAGGGCAAAGGCATGATTCTTTCCACCGTGGATATCGCCAAACCGGAAGTGTTTGTTGGCGCTCTCCTCGGTGCCATGCTTGTGTTCCTCTTCTCGGCGTTCGCGATCCGTGCAGTGGGCCGCGCAGCTCAGTATGTCATTCAGGACGTGCGTGCTCAGTTCAAGGAGAAGGCGGGCATTCTTGCAGGGACGGAGAAGCCAGATTACGGCCGGTGCGTAGATATCGTTACGAAGGGTGCACTGCGTGAGATGGTTCTCCCGGGTCTCCTCGCCGTGCTTATGCCGATCGTAGTGGGTGTGGTGTTCCGCTTCATGGTTTTCGGTGGAGACGCGTGGCGCCCGCTGGGTATTGTAAGCTTTAAGGCGGACATCCCGGCGGTTGAACAGGTTGCTGGCGCGGAAGCTCTGCCGGAAGCTGCGGTCGCGGAAGAGAATACTGCTGCTCCTGCGGAAGGCGAAATGATGACAGAACCGCCTGCGGAGGAAATGACGCCGGCCGTCGCGTGTGCCGCGGAATCCGTAATGACATACGGCGCAGCGAACACCTTCGCGTTTGCTGCAGACACGGCGTACCTCTCCAGGCCTCTTGTGGACGAGGTATGGGCGATCACCAAGAAGAAGTACGTGGATGAGGATAGCCTCATCGCAATCGGACAGAGCCGTATCCGCGCCACCAGCGTTGAGGTCGTGCGTTCGTACGGTGCCGATTCAGCGCTTTCAATTCAGCCGGCGTCCGTTGTCGTTACCGGTGTGAAAAGTGCCAGTGCAGTGGTGAAGTCGCCGGTTGGCGCCGAAACCGTTGCTGCGCTGCTTATGGTCGGCACGATCGCTGGAATCCTCATGGCGTTGTTCCTGAACAATGGCGGCGGCGCATGGGATAACGCGAAAAAGCACATCGAAGCCGGTTATCTTGGCGGCAAGGGCTCTGATCCGCACAAAGCAGCCGTGGTGGGTGACACAGTCGGCGATCCGTTCAAGGACACCGCAGGGCCTTCATTGCACGTGTTGATCAAGCTCCTTTCGACAATTACTCTGGTTCTCGCCCCATTGTTCATCTAGCGGGCGCGCGTGCGCGGTGTGCAGAGGGCGGGGTGCAAACCCCGCCCTCTGCGTTTTCCCGGTGATAGCCTCGGAGGTCCCACCTTTCCGGGTCTGTTCAGCAATTGGCAAAGAACGATTCAAATAGCTATCTTTATAAGTCTTTCCTGGGAATCGCTCGCCGGCGTTTCCCCTCTCGGCTTCCGCCCTTGCAGGCGGAGGCTTGACTGAACGTCGATCCATCGGGAGGATAGCGCGTATGCCGTTGTACGAAACAACCCTGGTGATAGACTCCTTACTTGAGGAGACTGTTATCACCGAGAAGGTGCAGAAATACGTAGACCTGGTAACAAAGGCCGGGGCGGTAGACTTGCAGGTTGACCGCCGCGGCGTCCGGAAACTGGCGTATGACATCAAAGGCAAAGATGGCCAGTGGAGGACTCAGGCTGACTACACGTTCCTCTTCTACGAAGCCCCGGGAACCGCTGTCAACATCCTCGAGAAGCAGCTTCTCCTTGACGAAGACATGCTGCGGACTATGACCGTCCGGTACGATCGCATGCCGCCTGCCACACCCGCGGACCTCAACGCCATCGAAGCAGTCGACAGCTCGCGTGACGATGACGAAGAACGGGGCCGGGGAGACCGCGAACGCGTGAAGGACACGGGTGTTGACGTTGACGCCCTTGAAGAAGAAGAGGAGGGCTGAACAAATGCCACGGGAAAAGAAGATCCGGGTGAAGGTGTGCAAGTTCTGCGAGGCGAAGATCACCCACATTGACTACAAAGATGAGAAGCTTCTGCGAAGGTTTCTTTCCGATCGCGGCAAGATCATACCGCGCAGAATGTCCGGCGTGTGTGAGCGCCATCAGCGCATGCTGACCACTGCGGTGAAACGTGCGCGCCAGATCGCGTTGCTTCCGTACGTATCCGAAATGATCAAGTAGACAAGCCCCGATACGAGGTAGAACGATGAAAGTCATTTTGAGAGACAACGTGGAAACACTCGGGCGGGCGGGAGACGTCGTTTCGGTAAAAGACGGGTATGCACGCAATTATCTTATTCCCCGCAGCCTGGCGTATCCGGCCACCGAACGGAATCTGCGCGTGTGGGAAGACGAAAAGCGCAAGTTCCTCGTGCGCGTTTCCAAGGAGACCCAGGAGGCCGAACGCGTCAAAGCCGCGCTCGAACCGGTGCACCTGGTCATTCCTATGCAGGCTGGTGAAGAAGGACGCCTTTTCGGCTCTGTTACGAACCGCGACCTTGCGGAAGCCCTGAAAACGCACGGTTTTGACGTAGACCACCGTCACATCGTCATAGAAGAACCCGTTCGCGTGCTTGGAGCGTTCGAGTTCTTCGTCAAGTTGCCCCACGGGGTTACGGCGACGATGAAAGGGGAAGTGGTCGACGCAGCGGAACAGAAAGCCCCCGAAACTGTGGAAGAAACGGAAACAACGGAGCCCGAAGGAACCATCGAACAGAGCGAGTGATCCGAAGGCTACATCGGCAAAGAATGGCGCTCAGGAGGTGCTCCTGAGCGCCGTTTCTTTTATAGAAGAGTCCGCCGAACGGCGGCGACGATGGATTCCACGTTCGGAATGGCGGCCGCTTCAAGCGTGGCGCTTGCCGGAATGACTGTATCCACGCCTGCAACGCGCTCGACCGGCGCATCAAGCTCGTCGAATGCCAGTTCCATGATTCTCGCCGAGATTTCCGCACCCACCCCTCCCGTGCGCGTACCCTCTTCCACAATCACAGCGCGGTGCGTCCTGGCCACGGATTCAATCACCACGTGGGTATCCCACGGGCTTACTGTCCGCAAATCAATCACTTCGCAGGAGATGCCTTCCCCGGCCAGCGTATCCGCTGCGGCCATGCTCCTCAGCGCCATCCGGGAGTAACTCACGATCGTTGCGTCCTTACCGGGGCGGCGAATGGCGGCTTTTCCTATCGGCACCGTGTAATCGCCTTCCGGGCAAGGCCCCTTCTCGTTGTAAATTGCCTTGTGCTCAATAAACATGACCGGGTTATCATCCCGGATCGCGGAAATCAGAAGCCCTTTCGCGTCGTACGGCGTGGACGGCATCACTGTCTTCAAGCCGGGCGTGTGCAGAAACCACGCCTCGAGGCTGTTGGAGTGCTGAGCGGCGATCTGCTTCCCGGTTCCCCCCTGCGTACGGATTACAAGGGGCACCTTCGCCTTTCCGCCGAACATGTACCGGATTTTCGCTGCCTGGTTGTATATCTGGTCCATGGCGATACCGGCGAAGTCCACGTACATCAATTCCACGACAGGTCGCATGCCGGTCATCGCAGCGCCAATGCCGGCTCCGATGATCGCTGCTTCGCTGATCGCGGTGTCACGAACGCGTTCCTCGCCAAACTCCTGCAGAAGGCCCTTTGTAACCCCGTACGCGCCACCGTAGATCGCGATGTCCTCACCCATGCAGAAAACGCGTTCGTCGCGGCGCATCTCCATCCGCAACGCTTCATTGAGAGCGTCCTGAATCGTAAGTTCACGTGAGGAGCCCATCACACCCCCAGAATTCAGCGTGCCTTCTTAAGTTCACGCAGTCGAGCACCGAATTCGCTCTCCTTGTAGAACTCGTCCAATGGGTAACAGCCACTCGGAAGGCCCTTCCTCGGACCCGTGGTGCAGTCCGAAAGCGTGCGGCAGATGATCCTCGCATCAAGCACGCCTTTCGTAGTCGCGTCAACGAAGAAATGCGGGTACGTCAACACCAGCCGCCCGATTCCAACTGAATCCACATGCTGATGCCGCAAATAGTACTGCGCCACGTGAGGGAGGTACTCCTGCAGATAGGTATACCCGGTTCCCACAAGAACGAGGTCGGGGAACCTCGCTTTCAGGTATTTGACGACGTTGATGTGCCGTGCGACGCCAACCAGCGGGTCTTCCGGCGGCGCGTACCCGTCGCTGGGAGGCCGAATCGCCGGGCGCTGGATATGCGGATTGTAATACGGACTTCCGGCAGTAATGTTGATAAGCCGGATGTCCAGCTCACGGAGAAGCTCAAGGAACGCACACGTCTCTGTGAGATCGTACTGCACAGGATCTGTCTCGTTGACGCCAAATCCATACACGTAGGGCAGGCACCCCGAATAATCTTCCGGAATACCGGGTCCCAGGACACCGCCCGCGCTCTTCTCCGGATCCGGTTTGTACGGAACCGTATCGAACGCGCTCAGCCGTACTCCGAGGAGCATCCCGGGAACTTCCGCCCGGATTCCCATTGCTATTTCCCGCAGGAGCCGGGTTCTGTTCTCAAATGAGCCGCCGTACGGCCCGTTGCGTGTCTTTGCGCCCAGGAACTCGTGCAACAGGTATCCGTGGCAGTGTTTGATATCAACGAAATCGGCGCCAACGTTGCGCGCTATTTTCGCAGCCTGGACGTAGTCCTCCACAAGGGGGCCTGTCTCCTCATCCCGGAAAACCTGTGCGTCGCTGGTAACACCGAACTTCTTGTCAAGGATCGGGTGCCGGTATGCCACGCGGGATTCGAATTTCCCTTTGTCCCATGGTTTGCAGAAGCGCCCCGAATGGGTCAACTGGAAGCCGATCATCATGTCGTCGGTAGTTCCGAACCTCTCCCGGTGTGCGTGAAGAAGAACGCCCCGCAGCCGTGCAAGATCAGATTCCGTGTGAGACGAAATGATCAACTGATTGGGGTTTGCGCGGGCATCCGGACGAACCGCCATCGCCTCGCAACCCCAGATCAGTTTTGCGCCGCTTTCACCGAAGCGGCGCCATCGCCGGACAACGAGCTCCGTTGCTCCACCATCAGTTGTTCCATCCCACCCTTCCATCGGGTGCACGGCCCAGCGGTTCCCGATGGTTCTTCCGTACACATGAAGAGGTTCGCACAGAGGCGAAGAAGCCGCCGGTGCGATCGAATCCTCGCAACGCAGGTCCAACCCGCGCGTTTCGACGTACGCGCGGAAGTCCTCTGCTGTTTTGATTCCCTTGATGGGGCGTATCTCGTTCACGGCAGGAATTCCCGTTACGGGGTGTAGAAAGTCAAATATGGCTGTCTCAACGCGACGCGCTGAACGAACAGCAGAGCTTCCCGCAGATGGTAATCACCCCACATGCTGGATTCCCCGCAGGGAACGCGCCGCCCTTCAGGCACGAAGTCCCAGCCGTTTGGCCGGTGATACACCGAATGGAGGAGCAACCCCTGATGTTCCCCGTCGGTCGAAAGGTAGGGTTCCGCGAGAAGTTTGTTGAGCACGGTGAGGCCCGTTTGCCAGTAACGCGCCCCGGTCTCGGGGTCTCTGCGATCAGAAAGCCATTTCCCCAGTCGCAGCAGTCCCTGAACGGCGATTGCGGCGGCAGAGCTGTCCACCGGTTCGCAGTCGTTGAACGGGTCCGCCGGACGGTCGAGATAGTTCCCCAGCGCGGCAAGACCGGGCGCGCCCGTGTCCCAGTACGGAATTCCGTCAGTGGGGCTGTTCTGGCAGTAAAAGTCGCATGTAGCCTCCGCCGCTCTCCGCATCATCGCCTCGATACGTGTCCGGCCTCCCAAAGGCTCCAGTTCGCCGTCTGGAACCGTTCCCAGGAATTCCAGTTCCTCCGCGAAGCCAAGCATCACCCATGCCAGCCCTCTCGTCCACGTGCTGAACGCGGAATAGCCTTGCTGGCTGTTCGGGCAGCGGTACACCCCGTTGTTGACGTTGAATATGCTCTCGTGTGCCACTCGCCCGCACACGTCATATGCGTCGCGGCCCTCCCCGTAGAAAACGGCATAACGGGCCGTGGTTTCTGCGTGAGCAACCATTCGCTCCAACAGCGATACCCGCCTGTCTTGTTCTTCCAGAAGAACGTGCCCGAGCCTGTGCGCCAGTGATAACGAGCGCAACGTCCGCATCGTATCGGCAAAAAGCGAATGCGGACCGTTAAACGAATAGATGAACCCCAGCCCCTCTGCGGTGGGCGTCCACCGTCGCGCCTGCACCGCCCCGCTGCATTTGAGGGCCAGTTCGCAGAATTCCAGTTCCGCGGGGTCCGGGGCGAACCGTCCCTCCAGGATCAGGCGACGCAAGTTCCCGTACGTGCTGATATTGTTGAAACCATGGTCGTGAACTCCCATGTGCGTGACGTGGCTCGCCATGACCGCGCGCGTTTTGCTCCTCCCAAAATCGAGGAAACGTCGCTCGTTGGTCGCGTCAAACTGAAGGAGCGCGGAACCAAACTCGAATCCCTGCGTCCACTCCGTCCAGCCTTTGGACGTGTAACGGCCACGCACCGTGAACACAGGAGATCCGTCGCCCGCAGATCTGCTTCTGGTCAGCAGATCGATTTTTGAAGCGGAAAGCCCCCACGCAAGTTCGATTTGCGGGAGAAGGGATTCCGCCGTAATGCTCACGTCGGTGTGAATCATCGGATAGGTCCAGAAAGCGCGTTTTGCTGCAAGAACCTTACTACCAGAATGTACGGAGGGGAAGGATAACACGAAACCCGAACACGTGGTGGCACCGGGAACAGAAGGGGTGGTTGTTTCCCTCCTGCAAGTTCGTTACCCTACCGTCATGTCATCACGCTTTTTGTACCGTGCGGGAAGGCCGCGAATGGGGGTGTTCCATGGGGAAGAAACGCGATCTCGGTGCTGCGCTCCTCTGCAAGCCTGTTTCCTTGGAAAGTCTCTTCAACTGGCCGAAGCAGGTTCCCGATGACGAATGGTGGAAGAATATTGCGACCCGGGTCAGGGCATTCCCGGAAGGGAAACAGGTCTCCTGGGGCATTCCGTTCCGGTTGGGCAAGGGCAAGAACAAACGCGTTATCATGCTGGCGCGGGATACGCAGGACGTGACGGTCTCATTGCCGGCGGACAATGGCTCTTCGATTTCGTATCTCTGCCTTCTTCATGCGTGGTTCGAAAAGGTGCCGGATGACAGAACCCTGCCTCCGCAGGAGGGCTTGCCGGTCGCCGAGTACGTAATCACGTACGATGATGAGAGCGCGCATGTGCAACCGGTGCGTGCCCGGTTTGAAGTCCCGATGGCATCCAGCCCCGGACCCCCCTGGCTGGCCGTCCAGTTCGATGCGTGGACCGCGATCGACCCGACGAAGCCAACCGCCGACATGGGCTGGGGTGTTGCGCAGTTCGGGCTGGGAAAGGAACATGTTCGGCAACAGCCGGCGATAGTCCTGTACGCCCTCCCGAATCCGCACCCCGAAAGGAAACCCGCCTCCCTCACCATCCGCGGACTGGTCGATGCTCCTTTCGTCGTCGCCGGCCTTACGGCGTATTTCGGCGAGCAGCACCCACTGCGATACCTTCCGAGACGGCATTATCGGGTGACGTTCGACGACATGCCACGGAACGTCACACAGGCGGATCTCGACTTGGGCGAGATTACGCGAATTGAACGCACCACCGGTCCCAGAAACGAAGAATGGCTCGGCGCACCCCACGCCGGTGTTTCGGGTGTGCGTGAACCAGACACCGGAGCGGAGGATCTCATCGAAGCCGCAGGAGCACCTGACGCGACGATGTCTCTGCGGCTCGAAGGGAAGAAAAAAGCGTACTCGTTCCGCCTGGGCGAGGCCTTCGAAAAAGGCGTCTCGGAGTCCGGGAAAGCCAGACTGGAAGTGATCGGGCGGCAGCGACAATGGCTGAACGTCCGGATCATCGATGCGAGCACCGGCAAGCCTACTCCCGTCCGGGTTCATTTTTCCGGGCCGCACGGAGAGTACTTGCCGCCCTACGGTCATCATGCGCAGGTGAACACGAACTGGTTCGAAGACTATGGCGCGGATGTCCGTGTTCGCGATATGAGCTACGCATACGTTCCGGGCGAATTCCGAACCGAGTTGCCAGTAGGCGACGTATTCGTGGAAATCAATAAGGGGTTTGAATATCAGCCCACACGCGCCAGGGTTACGGTCAAACCGGGACAGAAGGAACTGGAACTCCGCGTCAATCGCTGGAAGGACCTCAGAAGCGCGGGATGGGTTACTGCCGACACGCACGTTCATTTCCTGAGTCCGCATACCGCGTGGCTGGAAGCGCAGGCTGAGGGCGTCAACGTGGTGAACCTGCTGGCATCTCAGTGGGGACGGCTTTTCACCAACGTCGGGGACTACATCGGTCGGGTGGGTGTCGCGGAAAACGATACGATCGTGTACGTGGGCACCGAGAACCGGAACCACATGCTCGGCCATATGTCCATGCTGGGAACGCAGGGAATGCCGGTTTTTCCCATGTGCGCGGGGGGACCTACCGAAGCCTGGATCGGCGACCCGGACTACCGGACGCTCGCCGAATGGGCGATGGAAAACCGCCAGAAGGGCGGTGTAGTCATCAGGCCGCATTTCCCCTACTGCGGTTGTACGGAGGATCCCGTACCGATTATCGCCGGCCTCGTCGACGCACTGGAGACTGGCTCCCTCCAGAGTGGAAACTTCCCGTTGCAGGAATGGTACCGCTACCTGAACTGCGGGTATCGTGTCGCGGTTGCTGGTGGAACGGACAAGATGAGCGCGTCCTGTCCCCTCGGCTGGATCCGCACCTACGCGCGGGTTGATACAGATGAACCCTTCACCTACGACGCGTGGGCACGCGCCGTTCGGGCGGGCCGCACAATCTCCACAACCGGGCCGCTCATTGACCTTTCCGTGGACGGGCACGGCGTGGGTGACGTCATCAACGTGAGGACCCGTGCCGGCACCTACGAGGTGGACGCCATCGCGGAATCAGCGTGGAACCTCGGGAAAATCGAAGTGGTGTGCAACGGCCGCGTGGTTGCGTCGGAGGAATCCGCCGCCGGAGCGAAAACACTTCGCTGCAAGGCCAACGTTGTACTTTCGGGAAGCGGATGGATTGCTGCTCGCTGCGCAGGACATGCAAGTCAGCCGGGATACTTGGTGGCCCACACGTCTCCGGTATATATCGCCGCACGTGGTTCCACTCTCTTCGACGGCCCCGCGGCCGAACACATGCTCCAGCTTGTCAACGGGGGAATTGAGTACCTGCGCACGCTTTCCACGCCGTACGATGATGCGTCGCTTGAAAGGATGGTCCGGTTCTACGAGGACACGAAAAAAACGCTCGCCGCGAGGATTGCTGCGGGAAAGTGAGGCCGGCGAAGGCTGCGCAGCCGGGTACAACAAAGAAACAGACGCCGTGACGCGGCGTCTGTTTCTTTTTCCTCTTCTGCTTGCGTCTTACCAGTAGATGTACCGCGTGAAGCTCTTGTATTCCTCAGGGCTCAGTTTTCGCAGATCGGGAACGATGTATCTGTTGTCGTCCGTGTCGATGATGATTCGGCCGAATTCAGAATACTCCTGAACTCTGTTGTACTCCCAGCGAACGGCGAATTTCCTCAGTCCCTTGCTTGTCTCTGCCTCGAAGTACAGGAATCCGAACTTCTCTTTCAGCGAGAGAATCTTGTAGATGACATGAAGAAAATACCGTTTCCTCAGTTCACGTCGCACCAGCGCCTGATTCTCGGGGGATAACTCGTTCACGTCGCGAATCATCCCGATTTCCTGTTCCTCCCCCTTGCTGGCGCCGATCCGCAGGCTTACGTAACGGTCGGGTTCGGTAATCGGCAATGCGAGGGACGCGCGAACTTCCTCGAACGTCTCCCCGCCTACAGTAACGTTCATTCCGGCAAGCTCAGACTCATGGATGGTGATGTCCCTGGGATCCAGGAACACCAGCCCTTTGTATCCCGATTCAGCGGGTTTCTGTGTAATCGCTTCTTCCATGGTATAACTCCACGTGCGGAACGTTCACGACGTCTGCTCGGAATCGTTGGACGACTCTTCTTCAGATGTCTCCGTGGATTCGGCGTCAGCCTTTTCTTCGGAGTCCTTTTCCGTTTCTTCTTCCGTTTTCTTTTCGGAGCTTTCCTCGGAAACCGTTGCCTCCTGTTCCTTTTTCTCAAGCTCAAGGCGGTCCACGGTGGGCTCAGAGGTCAGTTGCGTCTGGATTTTGACCAGACGGTAATACGTGCCTTCCTTTTTGATGAGTTCGTCGTGCGTTCCCATCTCAATGATGCGACCATCGTCCATAACGATGATGCGATTGGAATTGCGCAGCGTTGAAAGGCGGTGCGCAATTGCGATTGTTGTCCGCCCCTTTGTGGCAACCGCGAGGGCTTCCTGAATCTGTTTTTCCGACTCAGTGTCAACCGAAGAGGTTGCCTCGTCCAGAATCAGAATTGCCGGGTCGTAAAGAAGTGCGCGGGCAATACTGATACGTTGCCGTTCGCCTCCTGAAAGGCCCGATCCATACTCTCCGAGTTTTGTGTCGTAACCGTCGGCGAGGCGCATGATGAAATCATGAGCGTTCGCCGCCTTGGCCGCTTTCATCACGTTCTCGATGTCAGCGTCGGGCCGCCCGTACGCGATATTCTCACGGATGGTCCCGCGGAAAAGAAATGGTTCCTGGAGAACCAGCCCGATATTGCGGCGAATGTCGTCCTTGTGAAGCTCCCGGAGGCTGATCCCGTCAATCAATATTTCCCCCTGATCAACCTCGTAGAACCGGCAGAGAAGGTTCACAAACGTCGTTTTCCCTGATCCAGAGCGACCCACAATGCCGATCATCTCACCCGGCTTGATGTGCGCCGTGACATCGCGGATGACGGGGTTGTACCGATCGTACCCGAATGTGACGTTCCTGAATTCGATCTCTCCGCGGCAGATGTGCAGATGCAGCGCCGAATCAGTGTCCTGAAGTTCCGGTTCCGTGTCCAGAACCTCGAAAACCCTCTGCGCGGATGTCATGAAGCCGGTGAGCCATGAAGAGATGTACGTCAGGCTGGATAACGGGCCGTAAAACATGCCAAGGTAGGACGTGAACGCCGTCAGCGTGCCAAGGGTCATTCCCTTTCCTTCAAGCACATAGCGCCCACCCACGTACCACACAATCAAACCGCCGAGACCGAAAATGAAGCCGACGATGGGGTAGAACGTTCCCGTCGCCTTGTCCACCCGCTGCCGTGATGCCTGCACATTGCCGCTCAAATGGTTGAAACGGCTTATCTCCCGCTCTTCCTGTGCAAATGCCTTTACCACTCTGACACCGGAAAGCACCGAGTTCAGCATCGCGTTCATTTTTGAGTGGCTGTCCCAGTACTTGTAGTAGTTCGGGTAGACGAACTCCCAGAAGTAATAGGTCGAAATGATCACGAACGGCGCGGGGATAAACACATACAATGTCAACGTGGGATTCATTTTGAACAGGGCTGCACCGATGAACACCGGAAGCAGAATGTTCACCAGGAAGCCCTGCGTCGACTGGGATACGAATCCATGCAGGCTTTCCGTATCACCCGTCACCCGCTGCATGAGGATACCGACCTGGTGCCGATCGTAATACCGCACCGAAAGCTCCGACAACCTCGAAAAGAGCTTGTGCCGCAAATCGAACGTTATTTTTGTTCCGACAGTGACGGAAAGCCGCCCGATCACGATATTCAACCCGATTCTCAGAAGCTGAACCCCCGCCATCCCCAGGAACACCACGAAGAAAAGTAGAGTCACCTTCTCCGATGGCGTCATCTGTGTTCCCGGCGAAATATTCATGAGCCGCAGCGCCCACTCCGGCATCAAATACGGGCGCGCCGGGTCGTGCACGAAAATGTCGTCCATCAGGATGCGCGACAACTGCGGCGGCACAAGGTCCAGCCCGATCCCCGTGAACACAAGAAGCAACGTTCCCAGCGCCCACGGCCAGTACGGTTGCATCATTCGCAACAACCGGCCGAACACCCGATTCTTGTTGATGCACCGGGGACAAATGTCCGTAGAGCTCCGAAGCAGGAGTCCGCATGTGGGGCAGCGGTTCTGTTCTTTCTCATCCTCTTCGGTCAGGATGATCTCGCCCGTCTCCTTGAAGCGGGTGATCTTCGCCGCGATGCGTTCGAACCAGATGGCCCGCGCGTTGGAGAACCGCGCTACTTCCGCCCAGTGGCCATGAACCTTGACCTGCAGAAACCCGCTGCCGACACGCGGATCGATCCTCGCGGACTCGATATCAGCCATTTTGAAACGGCGCGCCGCCTCGACCCGCCCGTCCCTCTCCCGGAGCATGATCACGGCGTCACGTGTCACGACAACCCAGCGTTCCGCGTACTCCCCTTCGAACGTGATATCATTGTTCGTACAGAGCAGTATGTCGCTCTCCGGAATGTTCTGCTCAGAAAGCCAGGCCGCATACTTCGGTGGCAATGCTTGTCGCAACATGCGGATTATGCCTTTCGCCGGCGCCGCACGGAAACGTTCGCAGCGCAGGTCTTACAGGAAGTCCATAGATACAGTGGGAACACGGATGGGAGAACCCGATGCGCCTGCCGACCATGAGCGTTCACAATGCGGCTGCCTTCGGGAACCGTCAGGTGGGATTCAACATACCTTCGTAAGGTGATTCGCCCTGCCGGAGACCAGCCCCCCAGCGAGGGCCAATCCCCTGCAACAAACGCTGGAAACGCGGTCACTTCAGCGCTCATCGTTCCCCGGTTGTCCGTCTCGCAAACGCCTCGTGGGAAAACACCGATACGTCGTGGAAAACCCGCGTACGCGGCGCCTCCGAACAAGTCTCCCAGCGATTCTTTTCACTTCATGGGACGCGTGAGCGCTTCTTCAGGAAAGTAAGCGCGCCTGAACTCGGCTGCCTTCGTGACAGCGCGTTCTTGTATCCTGAAAGCTACGCGATACATGGCATTTTGACAAGGCCGGCGCACGGGGATGTTGCCACGCTTACTCGCATTTTCCATATTCTTCCTCAACTACGTCGCGCATATGAGGCGCAGAGTACCATCCGCCGGATCAGGAAGGGGAAAACTATGAAGGAACGCGTCCTTGATGGCCAAATGAGCAGGCGCACATTCCTCGGCGTTGGAGCCACCGGGTTGGCAGCTACGGCGCTCTACGGGCTCCTGCCTTCCAGAAGCCGGGCGGACAGCACCCCCCGGGCAAGAACCACCGCACCGGACGGACGCCCCTGCGCTGTCGTGCGCACTGCGGAGTTCTTCGGCGACGAGGAAATGATCCTCACGTTCCCGCACGGGTGGCAGGTGCAGACCTGTTACATGGACGGGCATTTCGCGCCGCCGCTGACCGACGACGAAATCAGAGCGGCCCTGAGATCCACGGTTCAAACCGGTCGAATCGCGGAACTGGCGCAGGGGAAGCGGTCCGTCGTGATCACCTTCGATGATTGCGCCCGGCCGACGCCCACCGGTCGCGTGGTGCCGTTCGTCATCGAAGAACTCCATGCCGCCGGAATTGGCGACGACCAGATCTATTTCCACGGCTCCTTCGGCACCCACGCGGCAATGCACCAGCAGGATTTCACCGCCAAACTCGGTGCGGATATCGTCGCGAAATACCCCGTCTGGAACCACGATTGCTTCAACGGCATGACGCAGGTGGGAACCACCAGCCGCGGAATGCCGGTCAAATTGAGCAAACGGTTCGTTGATGCCGATTTCAAGATCTGCATCTCCGGGGTGAAGCCGCACGGGATGGCGGGGTACGGCGGCGGCGCAAAAGCCATCGTTCCCGGTGTCGCTTCCATCGAAACTGCGCGGTACGCACATGAGGAACTCAACAGCATCGAGAGAACCGCAGTTGCCTACGTGAACAACCCTGTTCGCCTTGGCATGGAAGAGGCGGCCAGGCTTGCGAACCTCGACATCAGCGTCAACATCATCATGAACGGAGACCGACAGGTTGCCGGGCTTTTCGCGGGAGACGTGGTTGGAGCACACCGCGCTGCGGTCCGGGTCGCCCACGAACGTTACAACACGACACTTGCCCAGAATGCCGATGTCGTGGTCTCGAATGCGTATCCGCAGAGCGTCGAGGCGAGCAAAGAGCTCAAATACTGCCGAATGAGCCTTCGCGACGGCGGAACCGCAGTACTGATTCAGGATACCCCCGCCGGCCAGCGCAAAATTCACTATCTGGGATGGAGCGGCGACCTGGAACGCCGCGCCTTGCGGCGGCGTTCCCGTGGCCTGCCGGTTCCCCAGGCCGCGCAGGTGATCGTCTTCAACCGGTGGCCGTGCGCACTGGATGAGATGGATTATTCCCCCGAGGTCTACCACGCGAAAACGTGGGATGAGGTTGTGGCCCGGCTCACGCGGATTCACGGGGAAGGAACGAAGGTCGCTGTCTATCCCGCCGCCGCACTCGCGCACGAACCGATGCCCTTGCGGATGTAGACGGAACTCCCCGGTTGCTTCCTCCCGGTCAAAGGGAAACAGGCATGACGTTTGGCGTCATGCCTGTTTCTCTTTGTGGGCTTCCGGGCGAGCTGGTTACTGCGGTATCAGGCTCGTATCGGGCGTCAGGTCAGCACAGAACGTCGCCAGCATCCGGGCCGACTGTTCCATATCGCTGAGCGCGATGGTTTCCACCGTGGTGTGCATGTACCGCAAAGGAAGGCTCACCAGCCCCGTCGCCACTCCGCTACGTGTCAACTGAATTACATTCGCGTCGGTTCCCGTGCCCCTGGGCGCACCTTCCACCTGATACGCGATTTCGTTCTTTTTTGCGGCGTCAACGAGCCTGTCAAACACGATCGGGCTTATGTTTGCCCCTCGCGAAATCGCCGGCCCGCCGCCGAGATTCACCTCACCCGCTTTCCGCTTGTCCATGTCGGGCGAATCTGTCGCGTGGGTCACATCCACCGCAATCCCTACGTCGGGGTCGATTCCGAACGCACTCGTCTGCGCTCCCCTCAAACCGACCTCCTCCTGAACAGTGCTGACCGCGTACACCGCCGCTTTGAGATCTGCGCGGTTCTCCGCAATCAATCGTAACGCCTCCGCAACCACAAACGCGCCGGCCTTATCGTCAAACGCGCGGGATACGGCGATGCCGTTCCGCAACTCCTCGAACGCGACGTTGTAGGTCACGGGATCACCTATTGCAACAAGCTCCTTCGCTTCGTCTTTGCTCTTCACCGCGATGTCGATCCAGTACCCTTCGATCTTTGGCTTCGGATCATCTCGCTCCTGCTGCGTCATCAGGTGAATCGCCCGCTTACCGATCACGCCCTTCACCGGCCCGTTCGCCGTATGAATCGTCACCCGTCGGCCCGGAACGATCGCAACATCGTGTCCGCCGATAGCAAGGAAATTCAGAAACCCCTGGTCGTTGATGTAGTTGATCATGAAACCAAGCTCGTCGCAATGTCCCGCAAGCATGACGCGTGGTTTTCCGCCGGGGTTGATGGCGGCAATCGCATTGCCATGCCGGTCGCTTGTTACCGTGTCGGCAAAGGAAGACACATAATCTCGCCAGACGCGCTGTGCAGGCTGCTCGTAGCCCGATGGGCTCGGTGCCTCGAGCAACGCTTTGAGGAATGAAAGGCTTTCTTCACGCATGGATGGCTCCTTGAGTCCGCGGGGTTCCGCAATGGGCGGGAACGTAGTGCAAAAGCAGATAGATGCAAAAAAAGATAGGCGAGCACTTCAATTCAGCGCAACGCGTCGTGCCGCACCTGTTACACGGCCCCGCCCGTACTCACACCCGTGCGAACCTTTCGTTGACGGGAGTTGCTCTGCACCGTATCTTTTCTACAAGAGCGCAACAGCCGAAAACGCACTGTGTTGTATGGCAGGCGATGAAAGTCAGACGATTGTGCAGACAGGCACGTGGCGATACCCGCCGGGCAGGATGCCCCGCGGGTTTTTTTTTGCCTGGTTGTCTGGGCGGGGTAGCGGAATCGGGGCCAGTCCCGTCCCCGAAGGCTGGATTTGGAGACGTGGAGTGAAACATGTCGGAAACACACGAACAGACCAAAGGCTCGGCTTCCCCTGGTCCGGTGGTGATGACGGCGGCCCAGATGGCCAGAGCGCTCAGCCGTATGGTTCACGAGATTCTTGAACGTAACGGTGGCGCGGAGAACCTTGCCCTGGTGGGAGTGCGCACTCGTGGGTATCCGCTGGCGCTGCGTCTCGCGTCGCTGATCGAAAAGGTCGAAGGGAAGAGACCGCCTACCGGCGCAGTAGACGTCACCTTTTTCCGTGACGACTTCCGATTGCGCGCCAAAGCACCTCAGGAATTCACCGACATCCCATTCGCGGTTGATGACAAGAACATCGTCCTTGTTGACGATGTGTTCTTCACCGGCAGAACGACGCGAGCCGCGATGGAAACCGTCATGGAATTTGGACGGCCCAGAACCATCCAGCTTGCAGTGCTGGTAGACAGGAACCACCGCGAACTGCCCATCCATCCAGATTATGTCGCAAAAAGGGTGGAAACTGCTCTGGACGAAGTCATCCGTGTCCGATTGAAGGAAATTGACGGGGAAGATCAGGTACTCCTCGTCAGAGGCGGAGTCACACCATGACCAAATGGACGAGGAAGCACCTGTTGGGGCTCGCGGACCTCACCCGCGAGGAAATCAGCCAGATTCTCGATTCAGCCGATCAGTTCGTATCCGTCCTCGACCGCCCCATGCGCTCCGTTCCCACGCTCCGCGGATGGACCGTGGTCAACCTGTTTTTCGAAGACAGCACGCGAACCCGTATATCTTTCGAACTCGCAGAAAAGCGACTGGGCGCCGACATCGTGAATTTCAGCGTGTCCACTTCGAGCGTGAAAAAGGGGGAAACGCTCAGGGACACGGCCCGGAACATTGAAGCCATGAGAGTGGACGCGGTGGTGATACGGCACCGCTCGGTCGGAGCGCCGCATTTCCTCTCACGGCACATCCAGGGAAGCGTTATCAACGCAGGCGACGGTTCGCACGAACACCCGACTCAGGGCTTGCTGGACCTGTTGACGATCCGACGCCATTTCGGCCACATAGACGGGCTTCGTGTTGCAATCGTCGGGGATATTCGGCACAGTCGAGTGGCGCGGTCTGATGTCTGGGGATTCACCACGATGGGCGCGGAAGTGGTCTTGTGCGGCCCTCCTACACTCTTGCCAAAACACACGGACAACTTCCCGGCTAAGGTGACTACGCGGCTCGAAGAGGCGCTCGAGGGTGCCGATGTCGTGTATGCCTTGCGAATTCAGCGGGAACGGCAGGCTGCCGGACTGTTCCCCTCCATCAGGGAATACAGCGCGCAATACGGCATCTCAAGCGAACGCATGGAACGGGCAAAACCGACCGCCGTGCTCCTCCACCCCGGGCCGATCAACCGTGGATGGGAACTCACCGATGAGGTCACGGACGGGCCGCGCTCTCTGATCCTGCAGCAGGTGACGCACGGGGTGGCCATCCGCATGGCGGTGCTCTATCTCACCGCGGGGCGAGATCCAGCACAGCTCGACCTTGCGCCGAAACCCTGAACTCCTGGTTGATGTCTTTTAGGTGGTGGAAACCGATACCACCGCGAATGAGCGAGGTTGCTGATGGAATCACTGATTCTGCGTGGCGGGCATCTCCTGGATCCTTCACAGGGGATCGACGAGCAGGTAGACGTGGTAATCGAGAACGGGAAGGTAACTGACATCACGCCTCCCGGGCGTAAGGCCCGTGGGCGGGAGGTCAACGTCGAAGGCATGTTTGTTGCCCCGGGCCTGGTGGATATTCACGTGCACCTGCGCGA
Organism: Candidatus Latescibacterota bacterium; assembly: GCA_022706085.1. Lineage (GTDB taxonomy): Bacteria > Latescibacterota > MWCZ01 > MWCZ01 > MWCZ01 > MWCZ01. The sequence continues at coordinate 154,761 of JAKJDF010000008.1, forward strand.
ACCCGGTTACGAATACAAGGAAACGATTGAGACGGGCGCGAATGCTGCGGTCGCCGGCGGATTCACCTCCATCGTGGCGATGCCGAACACCGACCCACCGCCCGATACTGCCGCTGCGGTGCTGGGATTCGCCGCACGGGCGCGGAATGCCGCCTGTCGGGTGTATACGGTCGGAACAATCACTCAGGGCAGACAGGGGCAGGAACTCAGCGAAATGGCGGACCTCGTTGCCGCTGGCGTGGTAGGTTTTTCCGATGACGGAGCGCCAGTAAGCAATTCACGGGTGCTCCTCAACGCGATGGAATACACGCGGCCGCTGGAGAAAGCCATCCTCTCTCATTGTGAAGTACCCGAGCTTTCCGAAGGCGGGCAGATGCACGAGGGCAGGGTGAGTTCGGAGCTCGGAATTGCGGGGATGCCACCCATCGCGGAATCGTTGGGCATTTCTCGCGATATTGCGCTTGCCGGGTACAGCGGAGCACGGCTTCACATATGCCACGTTTCTGCGGCCGGAAGTGTTGACGTCATCAGAAGCGCGAAAATGGCGGGCAACGCAAGAATCACGGCGGAAACCGCACCTCATTATCTGGCGCTTACCGACGAGGCAGTCAGAACATTCGACAGCAACGCCAAAATGAACCCGCCCCTCCGCACTCGCCAGGATCAGGAGGCGCTGAAAAAGGCACTGCAGGACGGAACCATCGACGTGATCGCTACTGATCACGCACCCCATTCACACGAAGAGAAACAGGTGGAATTTGATGCCGCGCCGTTCGGCATTATCGGGCTGGAAACCTCTCTGGGTGTGTGTTGGACCGAACTCGTCAAAACGGGTGTTCTAACCCCGATGCAACTCATCGGGAAAATGTCCACCAACCCCGCGCAGGTATGCGGACTGCCCGCCGGAACACTGAAGCCGGGTGTCGCGGCCGACGTAGTCGTTATTGATCCTGACATGCGCTGGGTAGTTGCCGAGCCTTTCCGTTCTCGGTCTCAGAACAGCCCCTTCATCGGATGCGAATTGCAGGGAAGGGCAATACTTACTATCGTGGGTGGCACGGTTCGGTACGCCGCGGGCACGCTGGTGAGATAGTACACGACGCGCACGGAGGGCTGCCGGTCGCTCCTCGAAATCGGTTTCGCCGGCTTTGCAGGTGCCACCGGGGTTGTGCTCCGGCGCACGTGCCACACAGCGTCAATTCGTGTTCCTCGTTCGTAACAATGTTCGCATTCAGTCGCGCGCCAGCACGTACAGCGTCCCGGAAGTCACAGCGGGACGAAATCTGACGGGCGAACTTCAGCAGGGAAATCATGACAACCGGATCAAAAGAAGCCTGCCTGGCGCTGGAAGACGGCACCGTTCTCGAAGGGTTCTCCTTCGCTGCGCCGGGGCTGAGGGTAGGCGAAGTCGTATTCAACACCTCCATGACCGGCTACCAGGAAGTGTTGACGGACCCCTCCTACGCCCGCCAGATCGTGACAATGACGTACCCGCTTATTGGAAACTACGGAGTCAGCACCGCGGACCTTGAATCCTCCCATCCCTGGGTAGATGGCTTCATCGTCAAGGAGTACTGCCGGTGGCCTTCCAACTGGAGAAGCGAGTTGCCCCTCGGGGATTGGCTCGCACACCACGGCGTCATAGGCATGGAAGGGGTTGACACGCGTTCGCTGACCAAAAGGCTCAGGGTGAAAGGTTCGTTACGCGGGTGCCTCGCGGCCGGCGTGGCGGCCGATCCTCTCGAATTGGTGGAAAAGGCACGGGAATGGCCAGGTATGGCGGGGTTGGATTGCGTCCCTCTCGTGTCGCGCAAAGAGTCATGCGAATGGACGACAGGGTTGTGGGACGTGCCAAACAGTGCGGAAATCCCTCCTCCTCCTCCCAGATACCATGTCGTCGCGTACGATTTCGGGTGCAAACAGAATATCCTTCGCTTGCTGGTCCACCACGGTTGTCGCGTCACCCTGGTTCCCGGAAACACCCCTGCCGAGGCGGTGCTGGATCTCAAACCGGATGGCGTGTTTCTTTCCAACGGCCCGGGCGACCCCGAAGCAGTGACATACGCAATATCTGCGGTGGAGCGTTTTGTGCGCGAAAGCGAATCAACAGGCTTACCGGTATTCGGCATCTGCCTCGGCCATCAGATTCTGGGCTGGGCGCTCGGGGGAAGGACGTTCAAACTCAAATTTGGTCACAGAGGCGGAAATCAACCCGTGAAGGATCTTACCACAGGCCGGGTTGAAATCACCTCTCAGAATCACGGATTTGCCGTTGACCCGGATTCCCTCGGCCCCGAAGTTGAGGTGACCCATATCAATCTGAACGATAGCACGGTCGAAGGGCTCCGCCACCGCCGGTTGCCTGTGTTCGGAGTGCAGTACCATCCCGAGGCATCTCCGGGGCCCCACGATGCGCGGTACCTCTTCGCACGGTTCACCGGTCTCATGGAGGCGACAAGGTCCGACCGGTGACCGACCCGCTATTGACAAACCCCCGCAAATTACTGTAACTTTATAAATCTGTACAGCCCGCATAGTGTCCAACGCGAACGTTACAGACTGGATGGAGGTTGCAGGAGACTCTCCTGCCACACCCACCACTGTGGCGGGTGTTTCCCATATAACGCACGTGGAGTATGGCATGGCAACGTACGGCAAAGGTACCTACACCGAGAGTTCGAAAAACATAGAACCGGTGTGGTACGTCGTTGACGCAGAAAACGAAGTGCTCGGTCGCCTTGCGAGCAGAATCGCGAAAGTGCTTCGCGGCAAGCACAGGGTAACCTACTCGCCCCACATGGATCTGGGCGACAGCGTCATCGTCGTTAATGCTGAGAAAGTGAAAGTAACCGGGAACAAACGAAACAGCATGGCATACTTCCACTATACCGGCTACCCGGGTGGCGGAAGAATTGTCCCCTTTGAGAAAATGATGCAAAAAGACCCGACGGAAGCAGTGCGCCACGCGGTTCGTGGGATGCTTCCCAAAGGCGCGCTCGGTTTCTCGCTGCTCGGAAAACTTCGCGTGTACGCGGGCCCCGAACACCCGCATGTCGCGCAGAATCCACAACCGCTCCCGTAATAAACTTGTTACGCAAACCGTCTGCCGGATAGGAAAGACACGAAAACATGGAAAGCTCCGTGAAAAGCATGACCGGCCGCCGCAAGGAAGCGACGGCGATGGTCCGCATGATGCCGGGCTCGGGCCAGATCACGGTCAATGGCCGACCCGTCGCGGAATACTTCGCCCGCCCGACGCTCGTCATGATGATCGAGCAACCACTCAAACTGACGGATACTCTCGGATCCCTCGACATCAGCGCCAACTGCAAAGGCGGCGGGTTGAGCGGACAGGCAGGAGCGCTCAGGCTCGGTATTGCCCGCGCGCTGGTCAACGAAAACCCGGATCTGCGCCCGACACTGAAGGCTGCCGGACTTCTGACGCGTGATCCTCGTATGGTGGAACGCAAAAAGTACGGCCAGCCGGGCGCACGCAAACGGTTCCAGTTCTCCAAACGGTAATCAATCGCCTGTCTGGCAGATTGCCTTGCAGGTATTCCTCACACGATCACGGCTCCCGATCGTCGTCACTCCCCTGTGGGGAGTGAGCGTTCTCCGGCTCCGGCCGTTTGGATGCAGATCGGGGTGGATAGCGTGACGTGGCGGCAAACGACACACGACACGTTCACCCGGTTGAAGGGTGGACAAGGAGGATTGCTTTGGCACGCGTGGAAATGAAAGAGTTGCTGGAGGCAGGAGTTCATTTCGGGCACCAGACACGCCGCTGGAACCCGAAGATGAAGCGGTTCATCTTCATGGAACGGAACGGCATCCATATTCTGGACCTGAACAAGACGATCGCGCTTCTGGAGAATGCCGCAAAGGCGATCTCGAACATTGCGGCGGCGGGACGCCCGGTGCTGTTCGTTGGCACGAAGAAGCAGGTTCGCGAAATCCTCGTTGAGGAAGCGGAGCGCGCCAACAGTTTCTATGTGGCGAATCGCTGGCTTGGCGGCATGTTGACCAATTTCCAGACGATCCGACAGAGCATCAAGCGGTTGGACGACCTTGACGCAAAAGCGCAGGACGGGACGTTTCAGAAACTGACGAAGAACGAGGTGCTGGGGCTTGAGAAGGAGCGCCAGAAGCTGAACGCCGTGCTCTGCGGCATTCGTCATATGGGCCGTCTGCCGGGGGCGCTCGTGGTTGTTGACACGAAGAAGGAACGCATTGCCGTTGCGGAGGCGAACAAACTGGGCATCCCCGTATTCGCGGTGGTTGACACGAATTGCGATCCTGACCTGATCACGTACCCGATTCCCGGAAATGATGATGCGATCCGTTCCGTGGGGCTGGTGCTCCATGTGCTGGCGGACGCAGTCATCGAAGGGATGCAGAATATCCAGCAGCCGGAACAGCCTGAACCCGCGGCAGCGAGCCGTGAATCGGGCGAGCGAGAACGTTCCCGCCGAGGCGGACCGCGTCGTCCGCGCGGCGCCCGTTCTGGCTCTGAAGCCGTTGCAGCCTGATTTGCACTGAAATAACGGCGGAAGGGGCCACGACGTCCCTCCGCCGCATTTGTTGTACTGTCTCTTTGTTATGAGGAACACAATGGAAATTACGGCCGCACAAGTGAAGGAACTGCGAGAGAAGACTGGCGCCGGCATGATGGAGTGCAAGAAGGCTCTCGGTGAGACGAATGGCGACATCCAGAAGGCGATTGACTATCTCCGTGAACAGGGGATTCTCAAGAGCGCGAAGCTGGGGTCCCGCGCTACAAGTCAGGGCGCGATATTCAGTTATGTTCATCCGGGCGATCAGCTTGGAGTACTGGTGGAGATCAACTGCGAAACTGATTTCGTCGCCCGCACTGACGACTTCAAGGCGCTGGGCAAGAATATCGCGATGCAGGTGGCCGCGTCCGCTCCCCAGTATGTGAGCCGGGACCAGGTTCCGCAGGAAGTTCTCGACCATGAAAAAGAAGTATCCCGTGCCCAGGCGAAAGCGGAAGGGAAGCCGGAGAAGATCCTGGACAAGATCGTAGAAGGGCGGCTCGAGAAGTATTTTCAGGAAGTGTGCCTGCTCGATCAGGCGTACATCCGGGATGACTCCCGCAAGGTGTCGGATCTGGTGACGGAAGCCATTGCGAAGATTCGCGAAAACATCACGATCAAGCGGTTCGTGCGTTTCAAAGTGGGTGAATGAGCAGTTTTGACGGCCGGCGTCGCCGGTTTCCCACATTCCAACGACGGAAGTTCCCATGTCGGCGTTCAAGCGGATACTGCTGAAGCTGTCTGGCGAGGCCCTGCAGGGATCTCACGCGTTCGGTATTGACCCTGTGGAGGTCAGCCGCATCTGCCAGGAGATCGTGGAGGTGCACTCCCACGGAGTCCAGATCGGCCTTGTGGTGGGAGGAGGGAACATTTTCCGCGGGAAGGAAATCGTCAACCAGCTTGGAGTTGAGGCGGCCAGCGCGGACAACATGGGGATGCTTGCCACGGTGATCAATTGCCTTGCGCTGCAAGCTGCGCTGGAGAAACTTGGTCTGGAAACGCGCGTTCAGACGGCCATACGCATGGATCAGGTGGCCGAACCGCTTATCCGCCGGCGGGCCATCCGGCACCTCGAGAAAGAGCGGGTAGTGCTGTTCGCCGGTGGAACGGGCAGTCCTTTCTTCACCACTGATACTGCCGCGGCGTTGCGCGCCGTGGAAATCGGGGCAGAGGTTCTGCTGAAAGGCACCAAGGTAGATGGCGTCTATGATGACGATCCCACCAGAAACCCCGGTGCCAACCTTTTCGATGAGCTCACGTACGAGGATATTCTCCAACACGGTTACAAGGTCATGGATGCCACGGCGGTCAGTCTTTCCATGGACAACAGGCTGCCGATAGTCGTGTTCAACCTCACGCGAGCCGGCGAACTCGTGCGGGCGGCACTGGGTGACCGTGTCGGCACGCGAGTCGTGGCGTAGGCGAACCGGAACAAGGGAGGTGCAGATGGCAACAGAAAGCCAGATCGTCCGCCAGACGCGGGCGAAGATGCAGAAAACTCTCGAAACGATTGTTCACGAGTTCAGTACTGTCAGAACGGGCAAGGCCAATCCCGCGCTTCTGGATGTTGTCCGGGTGGAAGCGTACGGTTCGAAGGTTCCGATTTCGCAGGTGGCGAATGTGACGGCTCCTGAACCCGCGATGCTGCTGGTTCAACCGTGGGACAAGTCCACAATTGGTGCGATAGACAAAGCCATCAGGCTTTCCGATCTGGGTTTGAATCCCACCAATGACGGCAATGTCATTCGAATTGCGCTGCCGCCTCTCACCGAGGAACGACGCAAGGAATACGTGAAGATCGTGCACAAAATGGCGGAGGAGGGGCGGATAGTGATCCGCAATGAGCGTCGTGACGCGATCGAAGAGCTGAGAAGAATGGAAAAGGCAAAACAGGTTTCGGAGGATGACAGCCGACGCGATCAGAAGGAAATCCAGACTCTGACGGACGAATTCATCAAGAAAGTCGATGCCGCACTTGCCGCAAAAGAGAAAGAGATCATGGAAGTGTGAGCGGACACTATGGAAACGTTACGTTGAGGCGCGCGGTATCCCCGCGCGCCTTTTTTTGAAACCGCGCGCCCGTTTGTCCCTGAACACTGCTCTCTCTACTCTTCAACTGGCAATTGTCCCCCCTCGACACTACCAGGAGACGCAACTATGCCGTTCCCGATGACGAGTATTGAACATGTTCAGGTTTCGCGTGTTCTTTGCGGTACCAACCCCTTCTTCGGGTTTTCCCATTTCAGCGCGGCGAGGGACGCGTGGCTGCGAAACCATTTCACGAAGGAACGCATTCTCGAGGTTCTCGAAGCCTGCCGCCTCGAGGGGATCAACGGAACGATCAGTAGTCCAAATCCCTTCTACCACGAAATCCTTCGTGAGCATGAACGACAGACCGGCCACCACTGGGTGTGGATGTGCACTCCGGGTGGAAACGACTGGAAAGAGGTGGAACCGGGGGTGAAATGGTGCGCGGATCATGGTGTTGAAATCTGCCTGCCGCATCAGGGGTTCACTGACAACAATCTCATTCCGGCAGAAAACCGTATCGCTGGCGGACCGGAAATCCTCCAGTGTATCAGGGACAACGGCATGATTCCCGGGTGGAGCACCCACCGGCCGGAGACTATCATCGTATCGGATAAGGCGGGGTACGACGTAGCCACGTACATCCTTCCCTACAACAGCATCGGGTTCCTGTGTCCGGTTGAGACAGACTGGACGGGGCGGGTGATTCGAGAGACATCAAAGCCGGTGATATGCATCAAACCGCTCGGCGCAGGTCGTGTGATGCCGCCGACGGGATTGAGTTTCGTGTTCGGCAGCAACAAGCCGATTGACACCGTTGCAATCGGCTTTCTCGGCCCCGGGGAGGCGAAAGAGGATATTACGATTGCGCGCGATCTCATCGAGGGGCGGGAGCGGGAATACGAACTCCAGTATACGAGGAGCAAGGCCTCACTCGTCCGTTGACGCTCTACAAAGGCGCAACGCGGAGCGGGGTCAGGATGCGGTTCCGCTCCGCATTTCTTTCAGCGGCGCCGCCCGCCGGGAACCTCACCTTCTCCGCAGAACCCGGGCGGCGGCGGCGGCGAACAACGCACGGGGAACAAGCCTGCCGGCGAACACCATCATTTTGTTCATTGCGCCTGGAACGACCAGCGGCCTCCCCCGAAGCATCGCCCTGAATCCGGCGCGGGCGACTTCTTCCGGCGTCTTCCTTCCCGGCGTATCCAGCATCCTGGTTCCCGCCGCGGCGAAGAAATCCGTGTCGGTCGGTCCGGGTGCAAGGCACGTTACCACGACCCCGAACGGAGCAAGTTCTACTCGCAGCGCTTCCGAAAGGGAAAGCACGTAGGCTTTGGTGGCGGCGTACTCGGCCATGTACGGCATCGCCTGAAAACCCGCGACAGAGGCAACCGTAAGGATACGGCCCCATTCCCGACGGGCCATCTCAATAGCCGCAAGGTGCATGAGTTCGGTGAACGAAACGATATTCAGGTGCCTCATTCCGCGTGTTTTTTCGGGTGGAATCTCACGGAACTCACCGTATGCGCCCACGCCGGCATTGTTGACAAGAATGTCAACGTTGTGTCCTCCTGCCTGAACGCGTTGCCACAGTTCCCCGGCGGACTCCGGTTGACTGAGGTCAGCGGGGAACACCGCCGCATTGACGGGGAAGCACTCGGTCATCTCTTGTGCCACGCGTTCGAGACGCTGAGTGTCCCTCGCGACCAGGATGAGGTCCGCCCCTTCGTGCGCGCAAAGCCTTGCGATGTGGTAGCCGATTCCCTTTGAAGCGCCCGTCACGAGCGCTGTTCTGCCTGCGAATGCCGGCATGTGACCTCCTTGTTGCGGATTCCATCCGGAGCCGATTCCGAGTATTCTTAATTTCGTTTCTTTTCTGGCCGCAAGTTCCCCCGCGCGAGTGGTGATTATCCCCCAACGGAGATTTGGGTAGATGCAAAACAACGTCGCGTCGTTCGGCAGGGATCTTCTTCAGGTCGATTACGCTTCGTATCTCAGCCAGCACGATGTCGTGTATGAAACGCCACCGGCGATCGGATGCCACGGGCTGCCCATCGGAAACGGGGTTTCAGGTGCACTGGTGTGGACGCCGCCGACGGCGGTACGCTGGGAGCTGGGCGGTTCAGACCTGTGGGCGGATGGTCCCTCGCGACCCTTTGGATCATGGAACAGAGAGGACGAAGAGGTTGCTACTGCTTTGCTCTCCGCGGGCTCACTCTCGATCGGTTACGACATACCCGCGTTCGACTGGGCATATCTGAAGAAGTTCTCCGCCCGCCTCGCCCTTTGTCCGGCCGAGGTATCTCTCAATGCGGAGACGCCGTTTTCGCGAGTGCGCATAAAGACGTGGATGAACAGCAATCCCTCGTGCCTGATCATACAGTGTTCCGACGATCTGGACGATGCGATTCCTCGAAGGATTTCACTGGAACGCTGGGGAAGCCGCGTGTTTGCGCACTGGTACCGGACGATCGTGCGTGATCCCTCGCGAGGGCTCAGCGGAACCGAGGCGAGCGCTCACGGCGATGTGGCAATTTTACGTCACAGTTGCCGTTCGCACGACTTTGTTGTTGCAGCAAAGGTGGTGGGTGTTCCTGCGACGTGCAGGGTGGCGCACACCCATGGAACGGTAATTGAGATCGAAACGGTCCGTTCGGCCGATTTCACGGTTCTGGTCACCATCGCCTCCAGCGAGGCTACCGCAGACCCGCTGGAAACTGCACTGCAACGGATCGCAGAGGCGGAGGCGACAGGCACCTCGAACCTTCAGACGAGACACCGGAAGTGGTGGTCGGGTTTCTGGGAGCGCTCGTTCGTAAATATCCCTGACGCGTATCTGGAAAACCTCTGGTATATCAATCAGTACGTAATGGGTTCGGGTTCGCGGGGAGATTACCCGCCTCATTTCATCAACGGAATCTGGAACTGGAATCGCGATTTCCGCGCGTGGAACCACTTCTATCACTGGAATCAGGAAGAGCTGAACTGGCCGGTTTTCGCATCGGGGCATCCTGAACTGGCGCTCGGTTACCTCAAAATGCGCGCGCAGGCCCTTCCGCTGGCACAGCAGAGCGCAATGAGGAAATACGGAATCAACGGTGCATGGTACAGCGACGTGTTCGAACGTCGTGGCTGGCAGGATGAAGGTGTGCCGTTGTTCACGCCGGGCCTGCAGATTGCGCTCGACATGTGGCGGTACTGGCGACATACCGGCGACGAGGAGTTCCTCGCACAGACGGCATACCCGGTGATGCGCGAAGCATGCATGTTCTATCTGGGGTTGTTGAAGGAGGAGTCGGACGGGTTGTTTCACCTCCCCGCGAGCCACCCGTATGAACACGCGAGCGGGTATATGGTGCGTGATTGTCTGACAGATATGGCACACATCCGTACCGCGTTTCCGGCAACCGCAACCGTCGCGGAGCGCCTCGGGGAGAGGGATTTCGCGGAGCGGCTTCGGGACGTCGTTGCCCGACTTCCCCGCGTTGAAACGCTGCCGTTGCCCCAAAGACGCTACCGAAACACCCCCGAGGGTGCGGAATTCACTGGCGGGTGGGCGAAGGGGTTGAAATGCCCCTCTGACAGGATTCTGTGCGCCGGACGCAGAGTGGAAGACGGTTGTCCCGTACATTTTCGCGCAGTGGAAGAAGGGACGGGTTCGGAGCACTTGTTTCCGGGCTCTGATGAGTCGCTGGTGTTCCCATCCGGCGCGCTCGGCCTCAAAGATAAAGCGAGTGAACTTTTCGAGGCGGCCCGTACGACCGCGCTCTGCAACTGGGAAGAAATCATGGGGTGGAGCGTCACCCCGATTGTGTTCGCGAGGCTGGGGATGTCCGATCTGGCGGAGGAGGCGCTCCGACGGCATATTGTCCACTTCCAGCACTTTCCGCAGGGACTGTGGAACTACCAGGGCAGTCAATCCGGTTCGGCCACCGATTTTGCCACGACATTCCGTGTGCATGATCGGGCGGATGAGCAGGATGAGTTCCCGTTCCTTCGGCAGCCGCATACGCATTTCGGGCTTGAACCGGGAGCGGTGGTTCAGACTACGGTCAATGAGATGTTTCTGCAGAGCTACGAGGGGGTTATCCGGGTGTGCCCGTCAGTTCCGCAGGGTTGGGACGGTGCGTTTTCATTGTGGGCGGAAGGAGGATTTCGAGTTTCTGCGAGGGTTCTGCGCGGGAGGGTGTCGCGGTTTGCCGTGGAGAGCATGCGCGGTGAGGAATGCTGTATTGCCCTGCCGTACGAAGGTGTGTGGGAAGTGACTGACGGGATTTCTGACGCGACCCTCGACGTGCAACCGATTGGCGGCACGCTGACGTTTCCGACTGCCGCGGGCGGGGTTTACGTGGTCAGCGATTGCAATGAGACGCCAGGTCCCGCCCCGTTGCTTTCCGGGTGCGCTGCCATTCACGCCAGGGAGCGAGAGGGTCGCTGGATAGGAATTCCGCGGATGTGGTGATGCGCGGAAAGGGACCGCCCGGAACTACAAAAGCCCTGCCTCATGGAGGCAGGGCTTTTGTATACCTTGGACCAAGCCGGGCAGGGGTTATTTTTTCTTGCCGGCCACAGCCTCTTTGAGGTTCTTGCCAGCCTTGAACTTCGGAACCTTCGCCGCCGGAATCTTGATTTCCTTCTTCGTTCCGGGAAGCTTGCCTACCCGTGCTTTGCGCTGGCCGACGGCGAACGTGCCGAAGCCAACCAGGGACACCTTGTCGCCGCTTTTGAGAGCCGCGGTGATCCCGCCCAACAACGCGCTCAACACCTCGCCGGCAGCCTTCTTGGACACACCAGCTTCGCTCGCTGCTTTTGCGATCAGTTCTTCACGGGACATTGGTTCACCCCCTACCGTGTAGATGGTTCATTTGCGTTCCCGATGAGTAAAATAGAACGTCGGGAGCGATTTGTCAACACAGGAGTATCGATTTTTCGGTAATTTTCCAAGGTTTTTTTTCATCCGAGCGCGGCTGGGTCGCATCGCTCTATCGTTACATGCTGTAAATATTGTCACTTACGAAAATCAAAAAAATCCGGCTTCTCGGGGGCATTTTTCACCTCTTTTCGTGCTCCCGTGGCGTTCATCGGGCGTACCGCATTGTCTCACTTGCAGATTCGATCTTGATATCGGGGATGTCAAGGAGGTAAATGCGGAAGTAGTACCCCGCGAAGGGACCTCTGAGCGTCCAGTCGAGCTGTGCTTCCCAGCAATGCAGTCGTCTGACCAGAGTGAGGGCATCGCCGTCTCTCCGGTTTCTGCGCACGTCGTATGTTGTGGTTGCGTTGACCCGCCAGTTGGGCCAGGGGACGAATTCCGCGGAGATATCAGCCTGGTTGACGGGCTCGGGCGCTCTCGAGTATCCGGGTTCCTTCCTTGCCCACTGGTAGGTGTGGCGGATGTTCATCTGCCACGCGCCCCAGTCGGCCGTGGTGCGGTCTGTCTGTTTCGCGCCGCGGGGCTGAATCCGGGGATTACCCCCGAAAGTCTCCTGCCTTTGCACGACGAAGCCTTCGCTTCCGAGCGCACTGGGACTTCTCCCACCTCCCGCCATCCGCAGCGAAGTGCTGAGGGTGATGCTCCTGAGCTCCGGATGCGTCAAGCGCAGGTGGTCCACATAGCGCGCCGAAGTAGAGTCAAACTCGGCGCGGTAGAGCGTGTGGACGGTTGAAAGGCGAAGGGAGACAAAGTTGTTGGGCTGGAACAGCGCGCTTGTCTGCGGGTCGCTCCACCGCCTGCCCTTTGCGTCTCTGTTGTACCGGGCGTTCGTGGACACTGACAGGAGTTGATCGAGAACCCGTTCCTTTCCCCCGGTTCGTGCTTTCACCTGGAAGACGTTGCGGAGGCCGAGGTCGACGATTCTGCTCGTATCGCCACCCAGGCTTCGTCCACCGAAAACGTACGTGCCGTCCCGTGTGCGGGAAGAGAACACGTAGTTAAAAGACACCGAGGGAGTGACGACGTGGCGGACTGCGCTCACCGGCCCAAGACGGACCGGAAACACACCGTAGAAGGTGGCGTTGCTGGAGATGCCGCCGGAGATTGTCTGCTGTGTCTGCGGGTCGTTCGCGTTCAGTTCGTCGGGGCGACTTTTCCACGATGCAGACCAGTTGAACGTCGGCATCAGGGTCAGCCACCGCGGTGTGGGGAGTGGCAGCGTCAAACCGACGTTCTGAGAAGTTGTCTGCGTGTAGCCATCCAGGACCCTCTTCCGCGTCCAGAGGACTTCCTGTGCGATGTCAGGCTCTTTCACACGGAGGGAATTGCCGGACATGATCGCGTAGCCGTCGGGAAGGCCGGCGGAGCGCGAAATCAGCACCAGCGCGTTGCTGTCGTTCGTGCGCTGGACATATCCCTCGCCGATTCGCTCGCCGTTTTCGACTGCAACGACATAGGTGCCGTCGTAAAGCGAGTTGATGTAGCTCGTGCTGGTGATGGTGAGGAGGTAGACGATCACGCTGTCCCCGCGCTGTTCTTTTGTCTCCCACGTGTCGAAAACGGTTCTGTCGGATGGGCTTCTCTGCTGGCTGTTTGTTCCGCTCCACGACCAGGAGTATCCGAGCCGGCGGAACCATGCAGGCTCCCGACGAGGGGCCGCCGCCGCACGAGGCCCACGTTGAGGCGGCGGCTCTGGGAAGAAGTAACGTTGGCCGGAACTTATGGAGAGAGCTGGAAGCATTACCTCCAGCTGGCGATTCTGCAGGTTCTGGCTCCTCCGCGCGTCAATGCGCAGGCTGTACCCGGATTCCCATGTCTGAGTGTATCCGACCGTCGAGGTGAAATCCTGCCTGAGCACGGACGCCTGGGTTGAACTGGAGGTAACGTAGGGCGACGAGGTGCTGGTGAAGTTGATGTTGGCGGCCACGGAACTTCGCGGGGTGAGTTCCTGGCGGTGTTGTGCGGTTAGAGTCCAGATGCGCCGGCCCATCTGGGTGGGTTTGTCCCAGTATTTGCTGTAATCCGACGCGATAGAGCCCTGGAAGCGGTAACGGAGCGCGTAATCCGTTCGCAACCGCCATTCGTACCCTATACGCTCGTCTATGTCGAGAACGGCCTGCCCGCCCACGTAATCGTTGGGGGCGACGTAGTAACCCAGCCCGCGCATGAATCGGCCCGCGTATCTGTTTTCGCCCATACGGGGCGCGATGAACCCGGAACGGCGGTCCTTGTCGACAAAGAACACCCCGAACTTCAAACTGATAGTGCGGCGGGGTATCGTCGCACGTGGTGTACACGCCGTTCAGAACATCTACCTGCCTTTCACCGGTCCGTTTGACAAGGCTTCCTCCATAGATGCCTTCCGTCACTTCGCTGTGGCCCTCTTCCACCAGGCCTCTGCGCGTGCGCAGGTTGTACGTCATCCGTGCACCTGAGAAAGCCTCCTGCCCGCTGGAGAACTCCGGCCTCCCGATGATGGAGTCCGGCGAGACTGCGTGGCCTTGCGCGATGAGAAGGTCTTCGCGTGTGAGGAACCGAATGCGGTGCGCCGTGAGGCTCATCCCCGCCGCGGATAGCCGTGCGTTGCCAAGGAGAGTGATCACTTTGGCGTCGAGGTCATACTCGATTTCGTCGGCGGCGTACCGAACGGAATCGGTGGACACGCTGTCAGGGAAACCGCCGAACGTCGCGAAGCGCTCGCCGGCAGCCGTAGAAGGAAGCTGGGCGCGGAGGGCCGCAGGGAACCAAGGGAGGAGCAGCACGGCGATCTTGCACAGTCCGCGCGCGAATCTCAAGGCGCGGGGGACGCGGGGCGCGCGTTCGCCGGGTTGCATCGCAATCTCAGGAGGAAGCCGCGGATTCGCCCAGGACGGTGACTCTGACCTGGCGGTTCCTTGGGCCGTCGAACTCACAAAAGAATATCCCCTGCCACGTACCCAGCTGGATTTTCCCCGCTTCGACCGTTACGGTGACGGATGACCCCGTGAGAAGCGCCTTCACGTGCGCGGGGCTATTCCCTTCCGAATGAGCGTAGTCCCCTTCGCGCGGAACAATGCGTTCGAGCGCAACGAGGATGTCGCGCGGAACATCGGGATCCGCGTTTTCGTTGATAGTAACCGCCGCGGTGGTGTGGGGAACAAAAACCGTGCAAATTCCGCTTTTGATTCCGTGTCGGCGAACGATGTCGCGGACTGAACCGGTGATGTCGATCATCTCGTTTTTCCGGCGCGTCGGCACGCTGAATGTTGTTGTGGAAGAGACCACGGGCGAGCCCCCTACCTCAGACGCAGTGCGAGAACCGGCGAGAAGAACTCGGCAATAAGAACGAGAACCCACATCCTGCCCCGGAACACGTTGTAGTCAGCGAGAAGCTTCTCCCACGGGTGGCCCATCACATAATGCCCGAACACGAATTCGAACAGAACCGTGCCTATGACCCATCCTGCGCCCACCAGGAACGCCTCTTGAGCTCCGGGAAGCGCGTTCCGCAGGAACCACCACGTCAGCAGGAACACGATTGCGCTGAGAGTAATTGAAGAAACGATGTGTCCCGCATGTTCACCGATGACCGGGTTGATCCAGTAGACGCGGACAGTCCCGTTGAGAATAGCCAGCGGGATCATTGCAATCCAGAGGAGAATCGCCCGCACTACAAGCATCACGCACCTCCTGATCCGGAAACCGTTGCGTTCATCTGGTGCCAACAACAAGCCCGGTAGCACCGGGAAGCGGCACCGAACGAATTCCGCTGAAACCTGCCTCGTCCAGCCACGCGTGGTACTCCTCCTCACTGTAGGAGTTCCCCGCAGCCGTGTTGACGAGCATGTTCAGGGCGAACAGAACGCCCGCCTTCGGAGCCGTCTTGTCCGCGTTGAGGATGTGATCATGAATCACCAGGTCACCACCCGGTTGCAGCGCGGCAAAGGCCTTCCGAAACAGCGACCTGTTTTCATCCGGGCCATTCATGTGGCAGATCGCGGATAAGAACACCAGATCGAAGCCGTTTCCAAACGGATCGCTGTGGAAATTGCCTTGTGTGACACTCACACG
>JAKJDF010000009.1 GCA_022706085.1 Candidatus Latescibacterota bacterium
ATCTGCGCAATCGGGTAGCAACATGAACCGTATACCATGTCCCCATACACCCGTATACTATGTCTCCGGTCTATACACCCATCCGTGGGGTACTCCCGCGGGAGCGTGGTACATTCCAGTGCCGAAGAACAGCCCTTCAAACCCTCAGGAGGAATACCATGCGGTTCGTCTCATTTCGCACGCGGAACGACATCCATTTCGGCGCTCTTACGGGAAGCAAGGTGGTGGACCTGTGTGGGAACCCCCACGCAGCCGGGGTCCTGAAACAGGCCAATCCCCGCTCGCTGCTGGCATTGCTGCAGGCGGGGCCGGGCGCGCTGGAATCGGCGCAGCGCGCGGCGGAAAGAAGCCTCAGGGCCGGGGATGCGGTGCGCCCGCTGAAGGACCTCACCCTTGCGGCGCCCATTCCGAGGCCGGGGAAGCTGCTGGCGCTTGCGGGCAACTATGGTGAGCACCTGAAGGAATCGGGCCACGAATGGGCAGAGAAGGCGGTCACCACGCCGCGGCTGTTCATCAAGCCCGCCACCACCGTAACCGGTCCCCGCAGCCCGATCATCTACCCGAAGAACGGCAATCACATTGACTGGGAGGGCGAGCTGGGCGTGGTGATCGGCAAAACGGCGCGATTTGTGAAAGCGAAGAACGGGATGGATCACATCGCCGGATTTCTCGTCATCAACGACGTTTCCGAGCGCGCGGTGAAGATCGGCTCCGGACGGAAAGAGCGGGACGGCGACAAGTGGTTCGACTGGATTCTTGGCAAGTGGTTCGATACGTTTGCGCCGATGGGCCCGGCGTTTGTGACGAAGGATGAGGTTGCCGACGTGCACGCGCTGCATCTGGAGACGCGGGTGAACGGCGCGGTGAAGCAGAGCGCCAGCACGGGGCAGATGATCTTCAGCGTCGCGGAGCTGGTGGAGTGGGCGTCGCACTGGATGACGCTGGAGCCGGGGGATATCATATCCACGGGCACGCCGTCGGGTGTGGGGGCCGCGTCGGGCACGTTCCTGAAGCCGGGCGACGTGGTGGAGGTGGAGATCGAGACGCTGGGCGTGATCCGCAACAGGGTGGTGAAAGGCTAAGGCGCCACCCCTGCCAGCACCAGGCGAGGCGAAGGATTTCCCGTTTCACCGACTCATGGAGGCAACCGTGAGACTCAGGTTCCCGCGCCATGCAGGGTATGTGGCGACGTCCTTGCTGTTCCTCACGGGCGGCGCGATTATTGCAGGCGAGAGCGCCACCCCGCAGATTTGGAATCCGCTGGCGGAGGGCCTGGAATACCGCGAGCTTGAGGTGACCAACGAGCACCGATTCCAGACGGGGGTGATGTCGGCGCACTGGGGGCATCACCTCGGCCACCTCGTCAGGGCCAGAACGACGGGACTCTGGTTCGTGGATGACACGGGAAACGACGTCTACGTCACCCCCCGCGCCCGCTACTACCAGCTCGTGGACGATACGGCGTGGGTGTGGCGGGCCAGCATCACCAACAGGGGAACCGTTCAGCAGAATACCGCGTCCGTTGCTGTGGGGGACACGATCTACACGTACGGGGTGGACGTTTCCTCACCCGCAATTGTGGAGAACTGGCTGGACACAAAGACCCTGAACTCCGGCAAGCGGACCGTCAGGTACATCCTCTCCAACACCAACTACATAGGCGCCGCAGTCACACCGACGGGTGGCCGGCTCGTCTGGTGGACGAAAGTGGTGGACGGCGGCGGGCCAGCGTGGTGGTACTACATGTGGATCGAACCGGGCGAGTCGCTGTGGAGGTCAACGGTCACCTCGGACGTCCCTGCCAATGACTTTTCGTATGTCCTGATCTCCTGGCTGAACGACTCCACCTTCTATGCCGCGGGTGAGGCAATCGGCGGCACTCTGCCAGACTGGACGTATGATCTGGGCGTGGGGAAGGTGGTTCTGGGCAAACCGATAAGTGACTTCGTGAAGCTCAAAGGCAGGAACAACACCGCGAACGACCTCTGGGTCAACCGGGCGAACGGCGATGTTCATATTCTCGGCGACGGCAGCAACAGGACGAACTACTACTACCGCGCCGCGGGAACGTCATGGCCGGATACCGGCTATGCACTTACCAGCCCGCAGACCGTGTACCGCGGCACCCGTTTCATTGATGCGCCTGACGGGTATCTGTACCTGTTCCTCTCCACACCGACGGGGTTGAAGTTCAAGCGGATAGAGCGAAGCGCCATCAGCGGGAGGATCGAGTTCGATTCGCTTGCCACGTACGATCTGGACAACAAGCCGGGCTTCAATTACATCTTCGCCCTGTTTCCGGAGATCAGCACATACCAGACAACGCCTGTCGGGGGCATCAATTTCGCCTATCCGGGGAACGACTACGACTTCGGGCACATCATCCGGTACATCAACGTGCGAGGGCAGAGGACGTTGTCCGCTCCGGTGCCGGGGCCGGAGAACGCAATCCCCGGGCTCAATCAGAATGCGCCGAACCCGTTCAACCCCGCCACGACCATCCGGTTCTCGCTTCCCCGCTCCACGTTCGCGGCGCTGACGGTGTACGACGTCCACGGGCGGCCGGTGCGGAGCCTCGCACGCCGGGTTTTCGCGGAAGGCCTGCACGACGTGCGCTGGGATGGCCGGGATGCCTCCGGCAGGGAGGTTGCCAGCGGCACGTACATCGCCCGGCTGGAGACGCCGCAGGGCGTCGCGGTAAGGAGGATGACGCTGGCGAAGTGACTGTTGTTCGCGGGGCGCTTCACAGACTGCCAGCACTGACGAATCACCGACGGGAGTGTCATTCTGAGCGGAGCGAAGAATCTCTCAGGCACTCTCCCGGCAAGCCACGCCGCTCGCAGCGTCATACCCAGTGCTTCGCCGCGTCCAGCAATGCCTCCCCCTCCGGGATGCTTCCGCAATGGGTGTGCAGCATGATCATGGAAGGGTCCAGCGCCTTCAGGAGTGGCTCCACGGCGCCTGCAGGCACCTCAATGTGGACGATTCTGCCCGCGGCCTGGATCTCGCGGTAGAGGTCGAGGTGTTCCGGTCCGTTGGGAGGTTCGCCCGGCGCGGGGGTGTACTGAACGACCTTGAGGTATGGCAGCGACAGAAGCCGCGGTAGATGCTGGCGCGCGTCGCCGCCGTCGAGGTGGTACCACACCGCGCCAAACGCCTCGCCGTAGACGTCAAGCTCCGGCACGATGAACCGGTCGAACATGGCGGGTGAAAGCATGCACGATACGTCAGATTGCGTACCGTAGAACGGCTCCGGCGCCCAGAAGGGCATCCACCCGGCGTTGCCGTACCAGAACTCGTGGCGCGCGCGGACGTGGTTCCCAAGCTCGATCCGGAGCCGAAGCTGTTCGTTCGCACCGGTGACGATGGCCTCCCGCATCCAGTCGGCGTGGTCCACGAGCGCCAGGAGGAACCTTTCGGTTCCCATGAGCATCGAGGCCAGGTCGTTCGCGGGAAGCAGGAGCGGTTTTCCGACAAGGAATCTATCGCGTCCGGCGAAATCCAGCACCGCGTCGAGAAGCAGGCGATACTGTGCTATCCAGGGGTTGCCTGCGTCATATCGGAAGGGCGGTGGAAGGGAGAAATCCACGTCCTTCGTATCGAACCAGATGGTATCCTGCGCGAACCGTGGCGTGCCGCCAAGGCAGAGCACCCATCCTGCCATCAACAGACAAGACGGCACTGCCTCGCCGCCCCACCAGGTGTTTTCCAGTTGCGCCTGCATGGATTGCAGCACCCAGCCGGGGTCGAGCCATCTATCGCGCGGGGCGGCCGGCGGAGGCGGGTGGGGGAAGGAGCAGCCGTTTGGCGCAGTTACCGCGATGCACGGGCGGTCGAGCACTTCGTGGTTCCAGAGAGCGGTCAGGCGGGCCTTTGCGTCGGGCCAGTCGGGTTTGTAGTGCATTTGACTCTTTCTGCTCTCGCGTGCTTCGACATGCTCCCGCGGACCCTTCGACAAGCTCAGGGACCGCGCACAGGAGCGTCCCAAGTCCACGAGAACCAGGCTCTTCCACTGCGCGCGGAAGGGCCGTTGAACCTGCTTCCGCGCGCGGGCTCACCTGCAGGTCGTTTCGACAGGCTCAACGACCGTGTCAGGGAACACTGGCCCAACGGGCTACCGGCTCTCCCGCCCCACCTCCAGCGCGCGGGGACGCAGGCTGTTCAGAAACGCGATGGTACCCGGCGTGTGGAAGTCGGGATAGGTGGTGCGGAGCGGCGCGTAGCTTCCGCGCTCGTAACGCAGCGTGATCTCCGCCCAGATTCCGTCACGCAGGTAGATACGGTACGCGGAGGGTTTTCCGCTTGCCAGCACGAGCGTGAGTGGGCAGAGGTAGCCGGGGTCTATATTCACCCTGCGTGCGCCCTCCGAAGTATGCCAGAAGCGCTCCAGCTCGTTCGAGCGCAGCTTGATGTCGGCAAGGTGCTCAGGGCGGACCGGTTCCGCGAACGCGACGATCCGTTTCGTGAGGCCCGCGCCCATCTCCTCGGCGTAGTAATCGGTAAAGTCGTCGAAGCGAAAGGCCGGCCCCACCGCGCTTATCGGCCCCCAGGCGTCCTCCAGCCGGGCGATGATTCCGGCTTCGGTCACTTCGGGCGACCACGTGATCGCGGCGATGAGGAGCACCGGCGGTGCTGGACGGGGGGTGCTCAACGCTTATCTCCTCACCCGGACGCTTTCCACGCGCACCTTCGGCAGGTCCTGCTCGAGGTAGGCGCGGTGGAACGCGTAGATAAGCCCGTCCTCACCACCAATCAGCATGTCCAGCCGACCATCGCCATCCCAGTCCACCGGTTGCGGGCAGGCAGCGTGCGCTGCGAGGCGGAGGCCGGGGTCGGGCACCATTTCACCGCGGAACGCGAAGCGATTGCCGCCGATGTTTTCGTACAGGAACGCGTTTCCCGCTTCGCTTTCGGCGGTGTGCATGCGGTTGTGCGTGGGTTCAGCGACGCCACGGATGAGGTCGAGGTCGCCGTCGCCATCCCAGTCGGCGAATGCGATGCGATAACGGCCGCTGTGGCCGTTTCGCATGGGGTTGAGCAGGAGTGGTTCGCCCTGCTCGTTGAGGAACACGCGTTGCAATGCGCCGATGCGCTTCCCCTGCGGCGTCATGATACCGGGGAACAGCGCGAGATAGCCCTCGTGATCGAGGGAGACGTAATCTGTCACTCCGTCGCCGTTCCAGTCGAGCGCCTCGGTGCGGGTGCGCCACTGGGTTACGAGTTCGCCGTTCTGCGGGTCCCACCACGTCCACGCGGGCTTGATCGTGTTGGCCGGGTCAGCGAACCGGACTGCGTCCTCCGCGCCAAGGACCAGCCCTTCGACGCCGTTTTGCAGGGCGGGGTAGAAGCGGTGTTTCCCGAGCGCATCGGCGAGGATGAGGTCGAGCAGTCCATCCCCGTTCCAGTCGGTAATTTCCGGGGCGACGTAGCCCCAGCGGGCCTCTCCGGGGCCCTGTATGCTGCCCCAGGCGCCGGGCACGATGCGGAATGGTTTTCCATCCGACAGCACACGGCGGGGGAGGTCGAACACCCACGCGGGTTCGCCGGGCAGGGACAACCACTGCCACGTCTCGCCGTTGGCGTTGCCCATGATGATGTCTGGTTTGCCGTCCCGGTTCACGTCGGCAAGGTCGAACGCGCCGTCACACCCGTCGTCAATGAACGGTTCCCGAAGCAAAAATCGGCGCATGGGGCCGAACGCAATTGCACCGTCGCGTCTGCCGAGGTTCTCAAACCATCGCACATCGCCGTACTCGATCGCCATGACGATATCCCGCTTCCCGTCGCCATTCATATCGGCAAAGCGCGGCCAGATGAGGATCTCGCGCTGGTCGAGGGGGAGGGGGAACCCGCGTGCCAGCCTTGGCGCGGTGCGGGTGCCCACGTTCTCGAAGAAGTAGATGTCGAAATTGTTGCCGGCGATGAGATCGAGATCGCCGTCGTTATCCACGTCATCGAGGTCGATGTGGATGCCGAACTGGAGTTCTATCGGCACGCCGTTGGCCGTAAGCGTCTCCGGTGGCGCATCGAATGCGGGCGCGCCGGGGCTGCCCGTGTTGCGGTAGACATGAATCGAACTGACCGGCGTAAACCCGCGCCAGACTCCTTCGGGCGTGTGGGGGATGAACCCGGTTTTCTTATCCCAGACCGACCGACTCGGTTCCTCTCCGTCGCGCGAAGAGGTGCAGAAGATGTCGAAAAGGCCGTCGCCATCCCAGTCCACCAACGCCTCGGCGCCGGGGGTGGCGGTGAGGGACTCCGGTGCCGCGAAGTTGAATGCGCCGCGCGGGCCACGGTTCAGGTGGAGGAACTTCCCGGCGACAATATCCAGCAGGCCGTCATTGTTCCAGTCAACCACGCACGGTGGGTCGCGATTCACGGGAACCCATTTCGCCGGAGCGAGAAGCGGTTCGCGAGGGGTGCCGATGTTTTCGAAGTAGTACATGCCGTGCATGGTCCACGTGGCGCCGCCGCCCTGACCCTCTTCGACGAAGAGATCGGTGTCGCCGTCACCGTCCCAGTCGACGGGTTCGGCGTGGGCACAGAAGCTGCCGTGCATGGGGCCCGTGACGCCTGTGCGGCCATAGGTCAGCGGCTCGCCCAGCCCCACCACGGGCAGGCGGCGGGCGGTGTCCGCGGGGTCAGCGTCGGAGACGGTGATCTCGTACGTTCTCGCCCCCGTGCCGGTTTTTGCGAAGAGGACCGTGCCTTCGTCCACGCCCTGGTATCCCCACGCGGCGCGGTGGGGTACGACCGTGCCGCTTCGTCCTGCCTCGCGCACCGTGATTCGGTCGGCGGAGACGGGCGCGGTCCACCGTTGGGTGTTTCGGGCTCCGTGAGCCCGCAGAAGGCTATCCACCGGCACGCGCACCGGTGCGGCCTGCCAGTCGGTGCGGGCGGGAGATACGGTTACCCGGATGGTCGCCGTGGCGGCGTAGATGGAGGGTGCGAACGGGAGGAATCCGAGGGTGGCCGACAGAATGATGGCAGCGCGGGGTATCATGGGTATGCCCTCGTTGTCAGGGGTCAATGCGTCGGAAGAAAGGTAGGGGGATGGAGGCAATGCGGCAACGCGGGATGGGTTGCGGGGTGAGCACCTTCGCATCGGGCTCAGTAGAGCACGCGGGAAACAGGGCGTGGCGCGGCTTCTCGATACAACGCGGCCGGCCGGCCGCGCCACTCGAAGACCGCGCGCAGGTGCTCGGTGGTGAAAGCCCGATTCGGGCAGGCAGGAATGCCTGCCCCACGGGCAGGAATGCCTGCCCCACCAAAAGAATCGGCAGTTGATCGTCGAGCAGGCGCGTGATTAACCCGCGCAGGCGTGTCATTCCCGCGCATGAACGACACCCCGCAGAGGAGCGACTCCCGAAGGTAGGGCGGCCTCGCCGAGGCCGCCACAACTGCCTCTCTACGCCAACAAAGAAGGGCACGACGGAGCGTGCCCCTCCAGGGGAACAGGTCGTACGGGTCGTAACAGACCTGTTTGCGGCGTGCGCGGTCATTTCGACAGGCTCAATGACCGCGCACGCGGCGTCTGCCGGGCGGAACGGGGAATCCGCCTACCGTGCGTCCACCGAGAAACGGAGGTTCTGCCGGGGATCGGCCAACGCGAACTCGAGGTACCAGTCGCCGCTGTTGTTGATCAGCTTGAGCACGAGTGTGTTCCAGCCCTTTTTCAGGCGGAGGGGCGTAATACCGGGCGACCCGGGATTGGCGAATTTCTGCCCGACAACTTCGCCGTTCAGGACGACCTGCGCATAGTTATCGGCGGCGAATTCCGCGTACACCTCCTGCGCGACGGGGCTGTAGACCTTCGTCATGGCGTATGCGAGGGCCTGATCCTTTGTTCCGAGAAACGCGTTGAAGTTCATGTAACCGGTTGCGTCGGCAGTAACTTTCCGCCAGCGGAATTCGGTGCCGTTTTCCACCACGGGCCGGCGTACATCGAAGAAACTACGCGGTTCGCGTCGCGCGAAGAGGCCGGGCAGGGCTTCCTGCGGGTTGTCGGGCAGGAGGCGGGTATTGAACGGCCCCAGCTCGAATGCGCCGATGACCATCCATTCGCGGATGGCGCGCATGAGCGAATCGGGGTACAGCCTCACGGGAACCGGTCTGCGGGGCGCCGCTGCAACGCCACGGTAATCCACGTTGGAGACGAACACGGGAACCGGAGAGAGCTGCGTCGTGGATCCCGAAAAGGTGAACGCCCTTTCCGCGCGCTGCCCCGGCGCGAGGCTCACCGTGAAGGAATCCACGCCGCTGGCTTTTGTCCACGCCGTGCCGGGGGGCAGCACGGCACGCACGGTGACGGAGGTGGAATCCGGGAGCGGGTTGGCAACGGAGACCCTGGCGCTGAGTGTTGCCGCGCCGTCTCGTGCAACCTGCAGACCTCCCGACAGCGTACGCACCATGCCGGCGAGGCCGTCCTGAAACGCACGCGATGGGACGTCAACGGACACGATCCCTTTTCCCGGCTGGATGAGCGCGAAGGAGGCGGAGTCGCCGTCCACCGTCACGTGCGTGTAATGCTGGAAGGCGCCGAGTTCAAGCACGGGGTTCCGCCCGCCGCAACCGGTTCCGCCGAACACTGCGTAAAGGTTGCCGTTGCGCCAGTCGGTCTGCACGCGGTGCCAGTGTCCGGCGATCACCGATCGCGGGCGGCCGCCCAGTGCGCGTTCGATCCGCGCCCAATCTGCCTCGTAGCGGTTGTCGATCCACATGGGCTTGTGCATGAAGACGAAGGTGTGCGGCGCGGCGATGTTTTCGGCAAGGTCGCGCTCGATGAACTGCATCTGGGCTTCCCACACCGGCCCGCGGCCGTCCACGCGCTCTTCTTCGGTGTTGATCACGAGGAAATGCGCACCTTTGTAGTCGAAGGAGTAGTAGGTGCGTCCGCGATCCTGTTGCCACCAGTTGTACATCTCGAGGTTGGAGATATCGTGATTACCCACGGTGAAAAGAAGAGGTGCGCCGAGCCTGCTTGCCGGACGGAAGTAGTCGGCCCATTCCTGATGCCACTGCTCCCGGCCGCGCATGTGCCCGGGAATCATGTCGCCGATGGTGATGACGAAGTCGGGCCGGAGCATGTTGATTTCGCGCACGGCGAGATCGAAGGTGGCCTGATTCTCCTCGCCGTCGCCGCCGCTCCACCGGTCGCCCAGAATGACGAACGTGAACTTGTTGCCGTTGTTCGTCCACTGGCGCTCCACCATGGGGACGCCATCCGGCAGGTGAAGCCACGACGGGCGGTCGTACGACTGAACTGACGTGGCGAACGCTGATGTTGCGAACACCAGCGCGCTGAAAAGGGAAAGAAAACGCCGCATAATTGGGTCCTCCGTTGTCATTGACCGAGGAATCGACAAGGTTTGGCTATGGGGGGTGGATTCCCGCCTGCGCGGGAATGACGGCGCTCCTGCTCGGCACAGCGACTCACAGGGGGCAAACCATGCCAGTTTTCTTTCTGTTCCCGATACAGGTATCGCATCTGAGGATCGGCCCCGGCAGCGGTTGTGTCATTCCCGCGCAGGCGGGAATCCAGAACAAGAACCTGCAGGGGGCGCGCCTTGTGCGAGTGCGAGGCAGTGTCGCGCCCGACGGCGACGCGGAGGCGATGCACGCGGGTTTCTTCAGCCATTCTTCATCCGACCATGGCGCGGAGGAATGCCTCCTCCGGGCCGTCGTGGACCGCGTGGGCGAGGTGCTCGTCGCCGCGCTGGCTGCCCCACGAGTAGTAGATGATCGTTTTGTCGCCAAAGCCGCAGAAGTCTATATCCGAGTTGTTGATGTCCTCGGATCGGTCATCCGGCGGTGCAAGGATCGGGTTGGCCTGGCTCATGGTCCATTCCCGGAGATCCTTCGACGTGGCGGCGAACTCCTCGAACCACCAGGCGTCTCTGTGTGGCATTTCGAGGCAGACTATCACGAATGTGCCGTCCACATAACGCAACGTCGGGCAGGCGCAGTAGCGATCCGGGCCGTGCACCGCGCCGGGAATCGGTGCCCAGTGCACAAGGTCCTTCGATTCGGCGAATCTGTTCGTGAACGGCACCCAATCCTCGCTGAAGTTGGACTCGTACGCCATGATGAATCGGTCGCCGGCGCGGCAGACGCTGCTGTTGAAAAGCTGCTCGTTTGCGCCGCGCACCGCGATGGAATGGTGCCAGTTATCCATTGTGCGGGAATGGAACACGTGGATGTCGTCCACGGCGGGTTTGTTGCCGAGTGACGCATATACGAAAATCTCGTTGTTCCAGACGAATGGCACGCCGAAGGTGTACCCCTCGCCGAATTCGGACAGTACCGGGCACGCGGCGAATTCCTCGGGTCCGGTTACATCACGCCGGCCATCCGGAAGGCGGCGGATGCGCAGATAGTGGCGCCCGCCGTGCGTGTTATCGGGTGTATCCGGACGAACCGATTCGAACAGGAGGAGTTCCCCTTTGAACACGAACGGAGAGACCTCCACGAGGTTGTCCTGCACCTTGCCGAGTTTTCGAATTCCCTGCATGCGCACCTCTTTCCGCGGCTGAGCTGCCGCTCTGCCTACACAACTTTCGTCGGGTCGCTTCCGTAGACCTGCACGTCGTAGATTGCCGCTGGCGGCACTCTGACTCCCACCTGCTCAGCCCAGTTCGCCAGGCACTCGATGGTGATGCGGGACGCCCGGACCGGTTTTGGGAACGTGACCATCACGCGGGTCTGGTGGTTGTCTTTCTCTTCATGGAGCAGCGCCCCCATATCGCCGAAGATTCGGAAGTCCTTCACGCAGAACGGAATCAGCCCGCTGTGGTGGGGCCAGAGGACCGACTCCATGGGGTGCTCCCAGTCGGTGTCGAAGGTGATCTGTATGTGGGAAATCGTTTGCGGTATGCCCCATGCGAGGGCGAGGACCGGGTCGTCATCGGAAAAATCGGCCACCCATGCGTTCGGCCGGCAGGTGGGGCGGGCGAAGCCGTTGGCGACGCACTGCGGCGAGAACGCCGCGATCGGAGGATCTATCTGACAGGCAAACGTTCGGCGGAGCGGGTCGCGCTCGGGCGCCCAGACCTCGTAGGTCTCGACATCGAGCGCGGCGTCATGCTCGTGGGTAAAACGGTGGGCTACCGACATCACGCCGGTGACCCTCTCCCCGGAGCAGCGCAGGCTGACCGCCTCATTCGCGCGGACGCAGTAAAGCGCATAGCGCGGCTCGGTGATGGTGGCGTCGAAAGCCAGCGTCAGCGGCTGGTTCTCCCCGGCGGGAAGAGATATCTCCTGTGTTCCAAGCACTACGTCCGGTGTGTGGTTTTCCGGCCGATCGCTCGTGCGAAGTTCGACCCGCACCTTTGTTGGTTTGGTGACATCGGCGAAGAAGGTGACCTTCGGCGCCGGCCCCGGCAGAAGCGGCAGAAGCAACCCCTGGCCTCTGGTCAGTTGTTTCGTGGTGCCGTCGGGGTCCAGCCGGGAGAGCTTCAGGCTGCTGGTTGCGGTGATGGTGGCCGATTGCGCGAGGTTGTCCGGGTCTTTGTGGGGAACCCGGGGGATGAACTGCCCCGTGCGCAACAGGCGCGTCTGCAGTTCCTTGATCCGTTTCGCCTCGGCGACGTCTTTCGGGAGCAGTTTGTCCCGGACGCAGAGCGCGGCGGCCAGACCGACCGCCTGTGCGGATTCGGCGCATGTCAGCATTACGCGGGTGGAGCCGAACGCGACGTGGGAGGAGCTGACCAGCCTTCCGGCGAGGAAGAGGTTGGTGATGTTCCGGCTGTACATCGTGCGGTAAGGGATCTCATACACGCCCCGCGCATGCCACTGGTTGCACCCGGGCAGGGGAGAATAGACGCCGTCGGCGGGGTGGAGGTCTATGGACCAGCCGCCGTAGGAAACCGCGTCCTCGTGGTGGCGCTGGTGGATGATGTCGCCCTGGGTGAGCATGTAATCCCCTTCAAATCGCCTGCTTTCGCGCTTGCCGGGTATGCAGCCCATCCATTCCAGCGTCAGGTTGGCCGCTTCAGGGAATTTGCCGGAGTTCTTGATGTAATCCCACGCACCGTAGGCGACCTTCCAGAGTTCCCACTTGATCTTCTCGGTGTCGTGCACCGTATCGAGCCGCCCGCCGTATTCGAACCACCAGAGATGGCATTTGTGAGAACCCGCCTCGGCGGTGATGTTTTTGAACCGGGGGATTTTCTTTATGTCCTTCAGGGCGTAACTCGGGGCAACGAACCTGACCGGAACGCCGACGTCCTTGCTCATGAAATAGATCGAGTGGCCGAGGAGTTCGCCGTATTCGACCGAGGGTGCGAGTGGTTCGTTGAACTCCTCCTTCGCCTCGGCGCCCATGCGGAAGGCTGCGCCGGAGAGGAAGCCGAGGATTCCATCGCCGGAGGCATCGCAGAAGAGCTTCGCCCCGACGTCGTACAGCACGGAGTTCTGAGCGCAGAAGCCTTTCACGCGGGCGATGGTGGTGTCGTCGGATTTGGCGACCTCGAACGCGGCGGTGTTGAGCAGAAGGGTGATGTTCGGTTCGCGAAGCACCCATTCGAGAAGCACGGTGTCGAAGATGACGGCGTTGCCTTCGGGGTTGCGGAAGTGGTTTTCGACGAGGATTTCGTCAATTGCCCCGCTTTCGCGCGCCCAGCGGTTGTTGCTGGACATGTGGCAGGTGGCGCCGAGACCCCAGAGGCGGACTTCGCTTGACGCATTTCCGCCAAGCACGGGGCGATCCTGCATCAGGACGACCTTGAGGCCGGCACGGGCTGCGGTAAGGGCGGCGCATACGCCTGCGAGGCCACCACCGACGACGGCGAGGTCGCACTCAAGCGTCTCGGTCTTCAGGCTGCGCTGCGGTTCCGGATTTGCGGTGATCATCGCCTGATCTCCCTCACACTCGCGATACAACGGCTGCCCCCCGCCAGATCTGACTCGTACTGACAAGTGTACGCCGAACGGGCGCGAGACGGAACGGCACGTGCAACCTCCCTCCGGCGTCGCCACCCGGCATTGTGCGGCCGGAGAGGTTCCGTACCAGGACTGAACTTTTTTTCCGCGTGCCCTTGACACGAACACGCCGCTTTGCCACAGCCATATTGGAGACACGTGTTCGGACGGTTGGCACGGGTTTGACCGAAGCGGTGCGGCGGGTATGCTTGCGGAGTGTGTTGTCTCGCGCGTGGTTCCCGGAGGGGAACGCGCTGCCCCTTCACCTTCCGGAGAACGTCATGCGCGCCGCCGTTTTCGCCGTTCTGTTCATGGTTACCGACGGGAGTACTGCCATGGATGTTCTGGTTCGTCCACCGTTCGACGCGGCGTCGCCGGCGCTTGCGTATGCTTCGTCGCTGGTTCAATCGGCGGTAACGAAGGCGGGGCTGACGCGTGATACGCCCCGGGTCACGGTCGCGATAGCTGCTGCAGGCGCCATGCGGCCCGAATCCTTCACAATCGCGCCGTCGGAAGATCGTCGGACGCTGATGATCACCGCGGCGGATGCGCGGGGCGCGGTGTGGGGGCTCATGTGGCTGGCCGACCGTATCTCGGTGGAGGGGAAAGACGCCTTCGCCGGGCGATGGCAGCGTACGCCCGCGTTCCGGCGACGGTTTCTGCTGGATGGCGCTTCGTTCCGCACGCCGCCGGGCAGCCCGCCCGAGGCGGCACTGGAGCTGGATCTCCGTTTCACTTGCAACACCCACGCGCATTCGTTCAACACGTCAGGTGCGGCGGGGAATGTCTACCTCGACACGATTGACCCGCGGCTTGTAGATGACGTGGCGGCGCACCGGCGCAGCGTGGACGCCAACCGGCAGGCGTTACGGCAGGAACTCGATCGGATCCGCTCGTACGGGATCGACTCGTACCGCGACTGCAGCCCCTTTTCGGACCTTGGCTTCATCGCGAACCGGATGATAGAGCTTTACGGCGGCGAGGTTTCGGAGGACGGCGTAACGCTGTCGCCGGCGCTGGACAAACCGTGGGAGATATGGGCGGCGATGCAGGAGGCGTATCTCGCGGCGTTTCCGGATATCGCCGGCATACGGTCCTCCATGGGGGATTTCAGCGAGCAGTACCAGATCTGGCGGGCACATGGGCCCCGTTCGGCGGCAATCGGCCCGGCCGGCGGCATGCGGCGGTTCGTGGAATACGCCCGGGACGCGGTAGTTCGGAGACACGGCCGCGAACTGATCGTTTCCGCGTGGGGCAACCCGCCGGAGGAATACCCGCTGAACCAGCCGGCAGCGTTGAGGAGGATTTTTGCGGACGTATCGCCCGAGGACCCGATTTCGCTGCTTTCGAACGAGTGCGAGCACGATTTCTATCTCAATTCACCGTTCAACGACAACTTCGCAGCGATTGACATTCGACGCGGGATCATGTTCCAGGTTCAACGCGAGTATCAGGGGCAGGGCGACCTGCCGGTGTACGTGGGGCGCCGCATCCGTGAGCACCTCGGAAAAGCGGCTGGCTACGGCGCGACGGACCTGGCGGCGGCGCGGCTCTGGTGGAGCAGGAATCTCTACAACGAGGGCGTGTGCTGGACATG
Organism: Candidatus Latescibacterota bacterium; assembly: GCA_022706085.1. Taxonomy (GTDB): domain Bacteria; phylum Latescibacterota; class MWCZ01; order MWCZ01; family MWCZ01; genus MWCZ01. The sequence continues at coordinate 14,516 of JAKJDF010000009.1, forward strand.
GTGGAACATGTACGCCTGGCAACGGGCAACATGGGAGCCAGATGGCGACCCGTGGGAGTGGGCGCGGGATTACTCCACCATCGCGTTCGGCAGGCAGGGCGCGCGCGAACTTGCGGATGCGCTGATGCTTACCGAAGAGCTCGCGGCAAGGTTGTTCACGATTCCCGGCTTCACCGGCGGCAAACGGGACGCCTACACGCTGACGCACCGGAACGTCATCACGGACGGGCGGCATTACTGGCGCCGGACGCCCGATCCGCAAGGAGAGGGGTTCGCCGAGCACCGGCTGGGGGGCCGTTTGACTGAACTGCTTTTGTCAGTTGATGCGACGGAGCGGCTGGCGGACACGCTGTTCGCGAAGGCGCGCGTTGCCAAGGCGGCGATGGGGGATACCGAGAAGGCGCATGCGGTGATGGCCAGTTTCGAGCACCTCCACGCGCTGGTTCCGGTTCTCACGCACTACCAGCGGGCGATTCTGCTCTGGCACGGAAAGGATGCGCCGCAGTTGACTCCTGCGATGCGCGAAGAAGCGCGGGGACGGTGTACGGCGGAGTGCTACGCCACTCTTGCCGCGTTCGGGGAGTACCGGGCGCGGTATGACATGTATCGCGACGGCGGCATGGTGCCGCTGGTGAGATCGTGGTTGCGGGCGCTGGGCGCGCCATTGCCGCCGGAGATTGAAACGCCGCCGCAGTTCGGCATTCCCGTCGCCGCGGGCGCACTTCCCGTGGACGGAACCCTGCGCGGCTGGCCGGCGCCGGCGATTGTGATCGATACGAGCAATTCGGAGGTGTCTGGAAATGCGGGCGATTTCCGGGCTGACGTGCGCCTTGCGTGGGACTCGGGCGCGCTCAAGGTTGCCGTCGATGCACCGGGCGGCTGGCCGGCAACGGGAATCCGGGCCGGCAGGCTCTACTACAGCGATTCCGTATCTCTCAGCTTCGACACGGACAACGATGGCCGGGAGGACGCGATCTACTTCCTGCTCATTGACGGTGATTCCGGCGAACCACGCATCCACACGCTGATGCGGCGGATGGTGTTCTACTCGTCCAATTACGAAGAGCGGGGCGCGGAGCCGCCGCCGGACACCGGAGCCGCGGTCAAGCTGGTGCCGACTGGGTCCGGCAGGAGATGGGTGGCCGCCATCCCGGTTTCGATGCTGGACGGGTACCGCCCGGATTCGGGGGTACCGCTTGGCCTGCGGGTGCAGGTCAATGTCAATGCGGCGCCGGGGCTTGGCGCACACAGGGTTGCATGGCCGCGGAACCTTGTGTGGCGGGATGCGCCGCCGGAGTGGATGGCGTACGGCCATCGCTGATCCGAACTATGGCGGACGGCGGTACCCGGACGGGAGTTCAAAACGTCTCGTGTGACGGATGGGAAAGATGAGGCGGGGTGGGGCGTGCAGGGTTTCGACAGGCTGCCGTTCCGGACAGCCTGTCGAAGCCTCGCGCAGGGACAGCCGCCCGAATCCCTTTTGTGGGACCGGTTTTTTGCGGTGGTCAGGCGCGTATCCGCGTCATCCAGCCAGGTAGAGCCGGACCTCGTGGCCACGCATCGGGGTGATGTATCCACCATCCAGCGGGGTGAGGTCGGCTGACGGCTCATTCACCGGTACGAGTCCGCGCCGCACCACGTCGTCGAGCCCGCGGATGTGCATGTCCACACTGTGCGCGTCCTCGTTGATCATGAGCACCAGCATGCGGTCGCCGAGGCGCCATACCGTGCATGAACAGCCCATGATTGACGGCCGCCACGAATGGTGCGCCTCCGCAGCGATCCCGGGGACCGGCCCGTTCTGGACGAAATCCACCGTCCGGCGGAGTTCTGAGACGACTGCCATGAGGTCGTCCATGAATGGCGTGGGGCGTTGGACTTTGTGCAATCCGTACCAGAACAGCCCCGTCGTGCCGTGATGAATTGCCTGCCACGCCATGAAGCGGAGTTCGTCGCGGCTCGGTGTGCCGCCGGGAAAATGGCTGCAATACTGGGGAAGCAGGTCGGGGTAGCTGAACGCCTGCTCGATCATCCAGACGGCGCAGTTCGGGGCGGCAGCGCGGAACCGGTCAATATCCCGCCCCATGAGCTGCATCGGCCACGCGAAGTTGTCTTCGGGAATGCCTGACGCGTAGTAGTCGAATCCAATAATGTCCAGCGATCCGGCGCACCGGGCAACGATATCGAGCGGGGAGAGCACGGCCTCATTGAGCCAGATGCTGCGCCCGGGGTCTCGTTCGCGCACAATCGCGGCGCCGCGGGCGAGCCCGTCGACGAGTTCGTCCATCTTCCGATTCTTCCCGGCGATCTCTTCGGGTGAGTCGGTCCACAGGCGGCGGGGAATGCGGCCGTCGTACCACGCGTTCCAGATCGCCTCGTCGGGCGCTTCCCAGACGGCGAGCGCCGGGTGGTCCTTGAGGGAATCGATGAGCGTGGCAAGCGCCTTGCCGTCGTCACCGGGAGCAAGCACGATCGGCACGGAAACCCAGCCGAACATGCCGTGCGACCATGCCTCGTCAAGCTGGCCGCGGGTGCCGCAGCGCAGGAGATTGACCCCTGCCTCGCGCCATAGTGTCCATTCGGCGTCATTCGCGGGGAAGCTGTACATGCCGATGGGGAACACTTTCGTGCCGTCTTTGCGGTAGAACATTCCGGTACCTCATACGAAGAGGGGGGTGCGCGGCGCAGTTCATGCGCCGTGGTGAGAAACGGTAGTGGATTCATGTGCCGGTGGCAACACGGGCGCCGCATGGCTCCTGAAGGACGTACGACGCGCGCGGGGCTTCGACAGGCTCAGCCACCGCGCACTGAAACATCGAAAGAACGGGGATATACGCTGTCGAGAGGTCCGGACACGGAGTAGTGCAGCGGTAAGGACACGACGGAGCGTGTCCCTCCATCAGGTTTTGAGGGCGGCTCCACCATGTCACCCGAAGCCCCGCGCGAAGGTCAACCGGCAGGTGGCAACGCCTTCGCCGGGTCCACGCCGAGGGTGGCGAGCTTTTCCTCGAACTCACGGCGGCGACCGCCTTTCTGGAGAGAGTCTGGCAGCGTGACGCTTTTTCCCGTGAGCAGCATCGCCAGCACGGCTTTTTCCGAGGCGGAGAATGTCTGCGCGTTGAGCCGGAACTCCTCGAAGGCTTCCCATGTCCACGGGACAACGTCCTTTACGATCTGCGACATTGCCTTTGCGTAGACGCGGATTTCGTACTGGGCGTGGGTATCGAGGCGCAGTTCGAGGAAGTGCAGGAGGTTGTGCAGGTTGATTTTCCAGTACCACTGGGTGTAGAGCGACACGGGCAGGTGAGTGCGGGCGAGTTCGCGGGCTATGTTGGCCCCGATCATCTCCTCGTACTCTCCGTAGGCGCGTTCCGCGCCGGCGCGGAGGGTTTCCACCACCCGGCCGCAGAGTTCGTCTGAGACCTCCTCGTCGCTGCCTCCCTGCCGGTTCAGGGTTGACTGGTAGCGAACGTCCTCCTTTTTCGGCAGGTAGAACTCGTCCGCCATGACGCTGTAGCGCGCGGAAAGCTCGTTGACGCTGGCCGTGCGGTGACGGATCCATTGCCGGGCGACGAAGATGGGCAGTTTGACGAGGAACTTCAAGTCCACCATCTCGAACGGCGTGGTGTGGCGGTGGCGCATGAGGTAGGCGATGAGGCCCTTATCATCGGACGCCTTTTTCGTGCCTTCGCCGTAGCTGACACGGGCTGCCTGGACGATTGATGCGTCGCCCCCCATGTAGTCCTTGAGCATGACGAAGCCGTGGTCGAGACAGGGGATGGGTTTGTCAATCCATGCATCGGCCGCAGGATTTGAAAAACGACGAGTATCTGCCATGCGAGTTCTCTCCGCGCAGAAGATGAGAAATGGAAGCAAGGGAAAGACAACGTAGGGAATGCGAAGGAAGCGGTCAAGACGGACCAAAAAAACGCGGGGAGCAACCGTATCTGCTCCCCGTCTCAAAGGCGCCTCACGCGGCCGAGCGAACTCAGTCGAGTTCGAGCGACCTCAGCCGAGGTCGAGCGACCTCAGCCGAGGTCGAGGGTCATGTAGTCGTGCGCGGTGAGGATTTCGCATTCCGTGGTTTTGTTGGGGAGTTCGTCATAGAAACGCTTTGCCTTGGCGTGTGCTTCGGCGATCTGTTTTTCCGGGGTTGCCGGGTCGTGGTGGAACAGGACTAGCCGTTTTGCGCCGGCCTGCACGGCCATTTCGACGCCGAGGAGCGGGGACCCGTGGCCCCAGTTCAGCTTTTCGACCGCCTCTTTCAGGCTGTATGCGGCGTCGAACACGATGGCGCCCGCACCTTTGAAGAACTCGATGTGTTTTTGCTGCTGCTCCCAGGTAACTTCGGTGTATTCGGCGTCCGTGGCGTACACGAAGGATGCCTTGCACGTTTCGATGCGGTAGCCGTACGCGTCACCGGGGTGGAAATGGGTAATGGTGGAGATTTTGAATGGCCCTATTTCGAAGGGCTTTCCGACTTCCAGTTGCACGAAGGTTTTGGTGGAAGCCATCTGGTTGAGCAGTACGGGGAAATGGGTGAACACCTGCTGGTATTCGAACCGTTCCTTGAGATTATCGTGGCAGCCGTAGATGGTGATTTTGTTCCCGGGGATGTAGGCCGGCACGAAGAACGGGAAGCCCATGATGTGATCCCAGTGGGTATGGCTGATGAGCATATGCACATCGCCTTTTGCCTTCCCGCAGGGGCCACCCATCATTTTGAGGCCCAGGGGGCGGAGGCCGCTGCCTGCGTCCAGAATGAGCTGGTGGTCGCCTTCGGTAACTTCGACGCAGGCGGTGTTCCCACCGAATGTGGAACGCTCCACGAACGGCCGGCTCTGGAGGAATGCCTCGATGTCGGCGGGGGCTCCGGCATCCCGGTACGCGGTGAGAATGTCGCCGAGTTTCTTTTCAAATTCCGCTTTTGGCATGGGTGTCGGCAACGATCCCCGGCATCCCCAGATAGTGACTTGCATGGCTGGAATCCCCCGCGATCAGGTGGTGTTTCTGCCGACAACATGCGAAATTCTGTCCGGCGAAGAAGATAGGAAAACCGGCGCCTGAAAGCAAACCGCGGCCGTAACCGCCCGTGAGGTTTCGTGCCAGGGCCACAGCGAAGGGGATTCCTTGACGCGCGGTACCTGTGCGCCTAAGTTGAATTGTTGTCTACACCAAACAGGCCTCTGTCTGTTCCGCATGGAGGGGTCGAACCATGTCTGCCACCGTCCGGGTCACACGCGGGGTAGTAGTCATCACGCCGGATCAGAAGCGTCTTACCGCGCACCGGGGTATGCCGGCCGTCCGCACACGCCTTGAGGAGGCGGTAGCGCAGGGAAAGAAGGCCGTTGCCGTGGATTTTTCGGATGTGGAATATGTGGACAGCGCCATGATGGGGATCCTGATTGATGCGTTCAAGGGGATCCATCGGAACGGGGGGCGTCTATGCGTGTTCGGCGCGTGTGAAGCGGTCCACGAGGTACTGAAAAACACCGTATTGGATGACCTGATTGAGATTGCATCCGATGAGGACGCAGCGATCAAAGCTTTGAAAGGAAAATAGCGGAACCTGTGAAGCAAAGCTGACAAGGACCAGCAGGAATTTCTCGGGGGGCAGGGAAATGAGTGTGCACGTGAAAGAGATGAACGGCGTGTATATCGTTCATCCGCGATTTGCGAGGCTGACAGCCACACACGGGGCGCGGGAGTTCAGGGCTGCGCTGGAGAAAGGCGTCCGCGACGGTTATGAGGGGATCGCGATTGACTTTTCGGGGGTGAAGTTCGCGGACAGGGAAATCCTGCACGTGCTGGCCGCGGCCTACAAACTTCACGCGCCCTCGTACGGGCTGATGTTCGCGTTCCACTGCAGTGATGATCTGGAAGAGTTCTTCGAAGAGACGCTTCTCGACCGTCTGATTCCCGTTGTGAAGGATGAAGAAGCCGCACTGGCGGTTCTCGCAGGGTGCAAAAGGCGGCCGGTGAAGGCGCGCGCAGTAGAAAAGGTGCTCGGGAAGGCATATGCGGTGGGGCACCGGATAGGGGCGTTGCCTGACCGGCGGGTTGCAGTGGTGAACGTACCTCCCGGGCACGAACGCCGACGAGGAGCGCGGGCAACCGCGCAAGAGGCGGGAAGGCCCGGTGTGGAGGAACCTCCGGTCGCCGTACAACCCGAAGAGGCCCCCCGGCGGGTGGAGGTACCGGCACCCGAACCACCTCGGGAGGAAACCGCTGCCCCAAGAAAACGGCCGCCGGGAGCAACGCGGTCGGTGAAGGCGCAAGACGGAACGGAAGAACAGGTTCTGCAGCCGGGAGCCGCGGACGCACGAAAGAAGCCGAAAGCGCCCGCGAGAAAGAAAACTGCGCGCGCACCAACGAAGAAGCCGGAACAGGGAGCTTAGTGCCCGCGGGCACCTTTCCAGCGGTATGAGCCGAACGTACCCCAAAGGGCAAATATGAGGAAGTACGGCAGGTAAAGACACGCGGCAATCGGGTACACCGCCAGCAGCCTTTTCTCGTGCAGCCGAACTGCCGCAATTCCCACGCTGACAAAGTCGAGCAGCACTTTCACCCCGAACGCGCCCCACGCTGCCGGAACGGCGGCAAGCATGCCGATACCCATCACTGCCAGCCACGCGTACACGAACGCTCCCAGCGCTACGACGCCGGGCTTCAGCATACGCGCGCCGGAGAACATCCTGATTCGCTGCTGGACGAACCCGCGCCAGGTGCGTGGCGGATTTGTCCAGACATAGCTGCCCGGGCCATCGCAGAACGCGGCCGTGAAACCGGCCCCGACCGCGCGTTGCAGGAAGAGGTGGTCGTCGCCGCTGAGCATGGAATGCGCTTCGCCGAACCCTCCCACCGCAGCAAAAACCTCGCGGCGGTAGCCGAGGTTTCTGCCGGTGCAGGTAATGGGTCTGCCGATACCGATGCCGCCCATGGCGAGAAAGGCCTGGGAGAGTGTTTCCAGAGCGAGCAGGCGGGCCGGGAGGGAGGTGCGGTCTCTGTAAGGGGAGTAACCGGCGACAACGTGCGCCGTGGAAAGACTCGCGACCATCTCCTCGATCCAGCACTCCTCCGGCTCACAGTCGGCGTCGGTGGTAAGGATGATGTCAGAGGTGCTTTCAAGAATGGCCCGGTGCAGAGCGTGCTTTTTCGGGGACCACCCGGCCGGCACGGTATCCACCCTGACGACCTGCACGGCAGCCTCCATGCCGCCGGCGGCCCGCGCCGCGATTTCGCCGGTGCCGTCGTCGGAGCGGTCATCCACGACAACTATCTTGCAGAGGTGAGGGGGATAGGACTGCCGCGAGAGGGCGTCCAGGCACGAGGCGATGTTCGCGGCCTCGTTTCGGGCCGGCACGATGACCGTAACGGTCGGCAGGGCGCCGCCATGAGAAATGCGCCGCGACCGCCGCAGCGCGCCGATCCACAGCGCGATGCTGGCAACGGAATAGCCCGCCGCACCGAGGGCGAGGAGAACGAGGAACGCGGTCCGAAAGAGCTCCATGGGCGCCGCCGTGAGAGATTCGGGGAACACCGGGTCTGTGTGAAAATGTAGGACAAGGCGGAAAGGGCGGGAAAGGGCAACGGGGGAGCGGTCATCTCGATACAACGTCCGGGAACGGCGCTTCGCTTCGTTCTCCGGACGTTACTCGATGACCGTGCGGCAAAAAAGGATAGCGCGGGGCGGACGACCCTCTGCAGGTTCTGGTTGCGCTCGTGGGAGCGCCAACATGCCTCCGTTCCCCGTGTGCGGGTCGTAGAGTGGCGCGCCCGGGGCTTCGACAGGCTCAGCCACCGGCGCGTCGTGTCGAGACGCCCGCGCCGGGCGGTCCGCCAGCTGGCCGCGTTCCCTTGTTACGGTTTTTACCGGCGCGGTTACGGCAGCGCGGCGAGGACCTCTTCCGTGTGGCCATCCACCTTCACTTTGCGCCACTCCGCGGCGATTTTGCCGGCGGGATCAATGAGGAAGGTGGAGCGCTCGACGCCCATGGTCTTCTTGCCGTACATGTTCTTCTCTTTCCAGACGCCGTACGCGTTGATGACGGCCTTATCGGGGTCAGAAAGGAGCGGGAACGGGAGGTCGTACTTGTCCGCAAATTTCCTGTGCGACGCGGTGGAATCGCCGCTGACGCCCAGGATCACCGCGCCCTTCTTCGTCACCGCGCCGAGGTTATCGCGGAAGCTGCAGGCCTCTTTCGTGCAACCGGGCGTGTCGTCCTTCGGGTAGAAGTACAACACGACCCATTTCCCGGCGTACTGCTTCAACGTGTGTACCGCGCCATTCTGATCGGCGAGGCTGAAGTCCGGTGCGTTATCCCCTTTTGTCGGCATGGCTGTTCCTCCCTTGTGTAAGACGCGTTCGGGGTCGTTCGTCGAAGGTACGGAACGCGGGGAGCGAGGAGAAGATTCCGCCGGGTTGGGAGGGGGAGCAGGTTACGGACCCGGTTTGCGAAACGCGGCGCGGTAGACGGGTTGGCCTTGGGTGAGGAAGCGAATCTCGAAATTCGTGCGGAAGGCGTCGTCCGCGTAGGTGTCCGGCACATCTCTGCGCGCGAGTCCGGCATCGGTGCACGCAGCGATGATTTCCTCGAAATACTCGCTGTTGTCCGTTGCCGTATTGACAAACCCTCCTGGCTCCAGCGTTCGGGCGAGTTGAACTGCGAACGGAGGTTTGATGAGGCGCCGCTTGTGATGCCGTTTTTTGGGCCACGGGTCGGGGAAGTAGATATGGTAGGCGGCAACGGTGTCGGCGGGGAAGCGTGCAGTAATGATGTCCTCCGCCACGCCGCGCGCGATTCGGACGTTACGGAGCCCTTTTCTGGCGGCGCGTTCCGCGGCAAGCGCGACGCAGGGAGGGGCGTATTCGATCCCCAGCCAGTTCGTTTCCGGGAATCGTTCTGCGGCGGCGAGCAGGAACCGGCCCTTGCCAAAACCGATTTCGACGTGCAAGGGCGCCTGTCGCTGAAAGAGCCCGGTGAAATCCAGTGGGGCTTCGATGCCCTCGATATGGCAGTGAATCTGTTGCTCGAGTTCGGTATCCCACGTGGGATTGAGCGGACGGCGGTAGCGTATTGAACGGATGGAAATCCGTGCCATAAGGACCTCAGAACGGGAGCTTCTAGATTTCGCGGCTTATGACATACCCCACCATCCGATCGAGGGAATCGCGAGCGTCGGATGGCGGGAGGCTGCCGAGGTGCGCACGCGCCTGTTCCGCGTAGTGCCGGGCGGTGCGGAGCGCCGATGCGACGCCTCCGTACAGCTCAATGAATGCGTGGACCGCGTTCCAGTCGGCATCCGTGTTCACGCCCAGGGAGACAAGTTCGCGGATTTTCTGTGCATCCTCGTGCGGAGCGGCATTCAGTGCGCGGATGAGCGGCAGGGTGATGGTTCCTTCGCGGAGGTCCTGCCCTGTGGGTTTGCCTACGACGGTAGGATCGCCGACGACGTCGAGAATGTCATCCACGATCTGGAAGGCCATGCCGAGGAGTTCTCCGTACGATGCCAGCGCGCTCACCTGTTGTTCGGTGCCGTCGGAAAGACGCGCGCCGCCCTCAGTGGCCAGCGACATGAGAGATGCCGTCTTGCGGTTGATCAAGTCGAGGTAGCTCTCCTCGGAAAAGACCGGAGAGCGTCTCTGATCGCGGGCGTGGACCTCTCCTTCGATCATTCTTCGGGTCTGAAGCGCCGCGATTTTCATCACGGGAATCGAACCGGTTTCAAGCATCGTAGAGAGCGCCTGCGTGAACAGGATATCGCCCATCAGGACGGCAGTTTCGTTATCCCAGCGGGCATTCACCGAGGGCACGCCGCGCCGGAGGACCGACTGATCGATCACGTCATCATGCAACAGGGTGGAGGCCTGAAGGAGCTCCATGCTGACCGCGGCGAGGCGAACTTCATGCGTAATTGTCCCCACGCATCTGGCTGCCAGCAGGACCAGCGCGGGTCTGATGCACTTGCCCTTGGTGGCGGCGACGTAGCGACTCACGGCGTCAACGGTCGGGACTTCCGCAGTGAGGATTGAGTCGAGATGACGGAGAACGGAATCAAAATGGGGGCGCACCGGTTCGATAATTGACGCGAGGGCGTTGTTGAGAATGCGCCGCGCGAGGCGGTTTCGACCGACATCGCCCGCAACTGGCGTCGACACCTGTACCGGCTGCATGCTCTGGTTTCTCCCGTCCCACGCACAGGAATCGGGTTCGTGGGCGCGCATGGTGCGAGTGCAAGACTGGCACGCGCTCGAAATTGATTGATACCGCGTCACCGGCACTTTGGTCAAGTCCACACGATGACTTCTATTTCATACACAAACATCAGCGGGGCAGGTGTGTGTTCCGGCGGAGTGCAACAGGCGAGGTGGGGTAATGAAATACCGACGATTCGGGAAGACGGAACTCATGGTTTCGGTGTTCACGTTCGGCGCGATGCGTATCCCCGACGGCACCGAGGAGAATGCGGTTGCAACGATCCGCCGCGCGGTGGAGCTGGGGATCAACCACCTCGAAACGGCCAGAGGGTACGGGTCGAGTGAGCGCTTGATGGGCCTTGCGATGCCCTCGTTACCGCGCGAAAGGCTTATCATCACGACAAAAATAGGCCCCACCGAGACGGCTGACGAGATGCGCCGGTCGCTGGATGAGTCGCTGGAACGGATGCGCGTGGATCGAATTGACAATTTCGATATCCACGGCATCAACAACCGCGAGATTCTTCGGCGCACGTTGAAGAAGGGCGGCTGCCTTGCGGCAATACGGAAGGCGATGGAGGAAGGTATCGTCGGGCACCTCGGTTTTTCGACGCACGCGCCGCTGGAAGTGATAATGGAGGCGATCGGTACGGGCGAGTTCGAGTCGGTCAACCTGCACTACTACACATTCAACCGGCGCAATCTTCCGGCAATCGAGAAGGCTCGGTCCTTGGATATGGGCGTGTTCATCATCTCACCGACGGACAAGGGAGGGCAGCTTTTCAATGCGCCGTCGAAACTCCGGGAATTGACGAAGCCCTACACGCCAATCCAGGCCAATCACCGATTCCTGCTGGGCAACCCGGAGATTCACACGATAAGCCTCGGGGCGGCCTCTCCGCACGAGTTCGAAGAACATCTGGCCGTTGCTGACAACGACGGGCCGTGGACCGAGGAAGAAGCCGCGCTGTTCGCCCGGCTGGACGAGGAAATGAGGCGAGCGCTCGGAACCACGTTCTGCACCCAGTGCTACGAGTGTCTGCCCTGCCCGGAGAGCATTCATATTCCTGAGACGCTGCGCTTGCGCAACCTCGCCAGAGCATACGACATGAAGGAGTTCGGCAAGTACCGCTACAACCTGTTCAGTCGGGGTGGGCACTGGTTTCCGGGAGAACAGGCAACCGCCTGCACGAAATGCGGCGAATGCCTGCCGCGGTGCCCCGAAAAACTTGATATCCCGGCGCTCCTCATGGATACACACGAGCTTCTGCTGGGGGACCCTCAGCGGCACCTGTACGCCCGCAACGAGTAGAACTCGACGGCTCGAAACCCGTCGAGTTCTTTTGGATTTCCCTGAATTGCGCTTCTGTGAACTCCAGATCCGCCTCGCGCCGCGGTCAATGCCATTTCTGCGCGTGGGGGCTCGGAACGGAGGGGGGCCTCAGAGTTCGCCAAGAAGCGACGTAAGGCGCGCAAGGGCGTGTTCGACGTGGGTTTTCAGGGTGCGCTTCTCGCTGTCGCTCAGCCGGGCGACATCGATTTTTCCCGCGTCGGCACTGAAGCTTCTTACGCGGTTGATGAACACACGTGGTGTGATCTGCCCGCGGCGTTTTGCCTCGCTTCGTTCCTGTTTGAGAGCCCGGGCTGACTTCCCCGCTTTGATGTCCTCCCATATTTGTCTCTGCTGCTCCGGGGTATCCGCGCCAAGTATCTGTAATAATTGATCTTTAGTAACGTTGTGTGACGTCACACACTCGGCCTGGATGTCCGCCGGAAGGTCGAGCAGGCGGAGAGAATGCGTAACCACGGACCGGTCCTTCCCGATCCGCGCAGCGATCTGTTCGTGGGTGTACCCTGCGTCCGCCAGAGTCTGGTATCCTCTCGCCTCTTCGAGCGGGTGAAGATCCTGCCGCTGCAGGTTTTCCACCAGCGATACTTCCAGCGAGCCGCTCATGCGGATGACGGGCACCTCGCGCATGCCCAGTGCGACACACGCGCGGTAGCGTCGCTCCCCGGCAAGTATTCTGCCGTTTTCGTCCACGGTGATCGGATTGATCAGCCCGTGCTGGCGTATGCTTTCCGTCAACGTTGCAAGCGAGTCGGGATCGAAATGCCTGCGGGGCTGGCCGGGATTCGGCGTGATCTCGTCTATGGGCACGAGTTTGCCGATACGTTTGTCGGGCGCGATGAGGTTCCTGATCTCGTCATCGCCAGTGCGCCCCTGGGAGATGGTTCTCGTCACGAATTTCGGCATCGCGTAAGAATCTCCTTGATGAATGCACGGAAATCGTCTGCACCGGGGCTTTCGGGGGCGAAGGAGAAGATATCCTGGTGGTAACCGGGGCTCGCCTCGACTTTGGCGACTTCCCGGATTTGTGTGTCGAATATCAGTTCGCGCGGGAATATCTCCACAAGGTCCGCGATCACTTCCCGCGGGTGGCGTTTCCTCTTGTCCACCATGGTGATGATGACACCGAGGAGGTTGAGCGACTCGTTCACCCGCTCCCTGATGGTGTTGAACGTCTCCATGATGTTCTCGATGCCCTTGAGGGCAAAGTAACTCGCCTGAACCGGAATGATCAGGTCGGTTGCCGCGATCATGGCGTTCGACGTCAGGATGCCTACCGAAGGGCTGGTGTCAATGATGACAAAGTCGTAGCCGTGGCCCCGCAACGCTCGGCGGAGCCGGTCTCGCCCGTCGACTTCCGGCAGAAGAAGGTGTTCGAGGCGCACGAGATCCAGCGACGCAGGCGCGATATCCAGATTCTCTCGAACAGGCCGAATGACGTCGCTGATCGCCATTTGTCGCTGGCCCGGCCCATCCGCGTACAGCACCTGGTACAACGAAACCGCCGGAGGTTCGGTGTTCCCCAGAAAGACGTCGGTAAGCGAGCTTTGCGGATCCATGTCAACGAGCAGCGTCCGATACCCCATATCGGCAAGTCCGGCCCCGACATTGACGCAGCACGTCGTTTTTGCGACTCCGCCTTTGATATGGGAGAAACACAGAATCGGGCTCCGATTCAGTCGTGACGGCATGGCGTGGGTCCCTGTGCGCGGAAATGATCTACTGGCGTGTGCGGAACACTGCCCGCAGAAAGCGGGATTTCACCGCACTGCTGGTTGCGTGGCGGGGTGGTTCGGACACGCATGATTTCCCGGTGACGCTCGTGAGTCAGCACTGATTCTCCGCGGGAATTGTCGTCCGATAGTACCGCGCTACCGCGGAAGCAGTCAAGGGGTTCCATCTCCGGGCGGCCATGCGGGGCAACCGGTACGTTGCCTGCCCGGCATATCAAGGGGGGACAGGCCGGGGAACCGTGTTTACATAACAATGATAATCCGGTGTTTGCTTCGCACCGGGCCGTGAAGGTGCAAATGCTTTCGGCCTCATACGGCGCGGCAGTATCCGGCAGCGCGACGACGACAGGGACGATTACACAACCGGAGACCATCAACGCGCAGATGCCGTCGTATCCCAATGTATCGAATGTGAAGCCCGAACCAGTTGCCTGTGAAGCGAGGAGCTTCTTTTCAAGGAGAAATACGGATGGAATCCCACAAACACAGATATTGTGCAAAGCGTGGCGCGACACCAGAAGGAGCCGCGCCACGTTGAGGTTGGCGTCGCTGAATTGCTGCGGGCGTATTCTTCTCACCACCCGTCGGTGGGATAGCGGATCAGGCTCTGGCTGACGAATCGGCCCGCTTCGGAGCAGAGGAAAGCAGCCAGTTCGGCGGCGTCGTGCGCAACCGGCTTTGCGCGTTTATCCCATGCGTCGTCCGTGTGCTCGATGGCGGCAAGCGCCTCGTTCAATGTCATGTGACCAACGGGGCCGGGTTCGATAATGTTGACGGTGATCCCGTTTTCGAATTCGTCGTGACCGACGGCGAGGCTGAGCCAGGTCCGGGCGGTTTTCCCGATCGTGTAATCCGCGGCCGTCGCTTCGAGGGTTTTGCGCGTCATCGCGCCGTTCATGCTGAATACGATGATGCGCCCCCATTTCCGCGAGCGCATGCCGGGAATCACATGCTTGAATGCGAGAAACATCGCGTCAACCTCGGCAGCCATGACATCGCGCCAGAAATCTATGGTGACGGACTCGAGCGGCTGGGGTTTCCACTTGCCACCTGCTGCAAGGACGAGGATGTCGATCGCGCCGAAAGCCTTTTCCGCCGCGTTGACCATGCGGATGGTGTCCTCTTCGCTTCGGGTGTCGCCGGGTGCGATGATGGCCTGTCCCCCGAGGCGGCGTATGTGAGCGGCCACTTCCTCGGCGCGGGCGTGAGCATCGGCGCCGCCGTCGTGGGTGGAGAAATCCCGGTGCGTACCGTAGTTCAGGACGATGTTGGCGCCTTCAGCCGCGAGCCGGAGGGCGATGCTGCGGCCCATTCCGGTACTGGTGCTTCCCGTGATGAGTGCGGTTCTGCCCTTGAGCGTCTTTTCTGCCATGGAAGATCCTCCTGTTTGTGTGGCCTACTTAAGATCGTTCGCGCGGGTGCGGGAAAAAAGGCGTGTGCCTGAAAACAGAGGCTCGACGCAGTGCCGCGGTCTTGTTATTTTCTCAAATTCGGAATCGGGATGCATCGATTTTGCCGCTGTTTTGCCACGTTAATCCTCGGATCAACCATGACTCGTATCAGACTGCCGTTTCTCCGCGGGACGGCGTACGGCGTCCGCGGGGCAGCAAGGATCACGTTTTTCGTTGCGTGCCTTATGGGCGCTCTCTCGCCTGTCGGCGCACAGTACCGTCGCGACCCGAGTGCAGTGGAGCTCGGAGAGATCGGTTCGCGGCACGCCGCGCAGATCGATTCTGCACGCTTCATGCGCTCGTGGGAGCTTCTTTCGCGTTATCCGACGCGGGAGATCGGTACGGCCGGAAACGAAGCCGCGACGGACTACATTGCCGCGACGTTTGACAGTGTTGGCATGCAAAAGGTGTCCCGACAACGAGTTACGGTTGCGGATGCGCGGCAGGAATACGCGTATGCGGTTCTTCCGCTTGAGGACGGCGCGTACGATACGATTCCTCTGCGCTGTTACGCGCCGAATTTCGCGCACACGAACACCATTCCACCCGGAGGATTGAAAGGCCATCTGGTGTACAGCCGGACCGGGGAAGCCCGGGAGTACAACGGTCACGAGATGGAAGGCAGCGTTCTGCTCGCAGAGATGACGGTGGAAGAACGCTGGAGGCTTGCGAGCACGCTTGGAAGCAAAGCGGCTATCTTCATCGAGGCACCGAAGATAACTATTTCGGCGCAGTTCTACACATCCGTGAACTTCCCTCGTTTCTGGGTAAACCGGCAGGACGGGGATTCGTTGCGTGCGTGGGCGGCAGCGCACCCGAACACTGAGATCACGATACACGCAAAACAGCCGTGGCGGTTGCTGACCGGATACAGCGTGACGGGGTTTCTGCCGGGCTCTGACCCGGTGCTTTCGCGGGAAGTCGTGGTTATCACCGCTCCGTTTGACGCGGGGTCGAATGTTCCGGGTCTGGCCCCCGGTGCGGAGGCAGCGTTCAGCAGCGCGGCACAGCTCGAGCTTGCGCGGATTTTCGCGAAGGAGCGGCCGCCACGGTCGCTCTATTTTGCGGCACTCAACGGCCAACGAAGCGGCGTGATGGAGGGTGGACGCGTTTTCGTTCAGGCCTTGAAACAATCGTACCCGGGGGCGCTGCGGCAAAATCTGGAGAGACTGCGTGCCGATCTCAGATTGATCAGCGACCGTAAGCTATCCGGCCGGCTTCCCGCTCATCGCGAGCGAGCGCTGGCACTTGAACGGCGGCTGGGTGATGTGGTCGGGAACGAACTGGCGACGGCACAACGCTACTGGGATGACCTTCAGAACGCACGGGCGGAGTATCTGAAGGGCGGCGCGGTTGCCGAAAAACGCACGGGGGGAGCTCTCTATTATGCCCGGCGCGTGCGTGTCGGGGCTATGGAGGAGGCGGCCGAGAGATTCAAACCGGCGTTCAAGCGGGCGCTGGATGCATGCGAGCCGCTTATCGCGGATTACGGTCGTTTGCTCGAGGATTTCGTCGGGGAGCTGGAAAATGACCGGGCCCGCCTCAAACCGATCGTGGAGGCGGATGAGGGAAAGATCCGAACGTCTGTTGCCGGCAGGCTTGCCGCGGCGCGGATGACGGATATTTCAAAGGCGCTGCAGAAGTTCACCAGGATGAGCCCGGATGACCACACCACGGGACTGGAACGGCTTCGCAGCGATCTCGCGCTTATTGAACCCATCCTCGGTCGCTACCCGGCACTTCTGATTGACCTGTCGCTTACGAGTAATTCGAACAATATCGGCCTCTTCCACAAGGGGTATTTCTACAACCAGCAGCCGGATCTGGAACTTCAGCGCGATTATGGACCGCTTGGAAAGCGGTTTATGGGGTATGCCACGAACCTCGTGGTGGTAAACGATCTGAACGGGTTGTGGTCGCGCTCTGATGAGCAGATTCGGGCGCTGATTCTGGCAAAAATCGCCGAAATCAGCGCGAAGGCAGAGACCTACCGGAAGGTTGCCGGAATCGCGCTGAGCGACACGGAAGTGAACTACTCGTACGACTGGTACCAGCGGTTTGTCAACGCGACCGCGTGGGCGTGGGGCCTGGTGCTTGCGGGTGTCTGCGGGTGGTTTGCGTACCGCCGGAGACGCGCTGATGAAACGAGCATTTTGCCCGCGTGGTGGCAGATCGCCGGCATTGTGGCGGGATTGGGTCTTACCGGGTATGCGCTGATCGCAGGAATGGACTGGAAAAACACGGAGAAGATCCATCATGGCATTGATCAGCTCATCTGGAATCATACGGACCTCCTGATCAACGCGGAGCAGATTCCGCGGGAGGAGAAGACGAAGATTCGTCTGGCGGCGGAGCGGCACAAGCGCTACGTGGAGATGGTGGAGGCCCCGGAGTTCTTTGCAGAGAATATCATCAACGCGGTTCCGGCCACGCTGAACAAATTGCGACAGGATAGCCTCATTATCTCCCAGCAGCTTGTCATGTTCCAGAAGATTGCGCCGTGGCGAACAATTCCCCCGGCCCAACTGACACAGGGGCAGCTGGATACGCTGAACCAGTTTATCGGTTTTCTGGGCCTTCAGGGTGATCGCCGGTTCGTGGACGGGGTAGCCGGCACACCGGGCAAAGCGTGGTGGAATTTCCTCCCCGCGGCGCGGTATTTCACGAGTGAAATTGCGAGTCTGGCGGGGATTCCCGCCATCGCGCTTTCCACGACCGGAGACATTGCGCCCGAACTATCCAGCCTGCGTGATACGTTTGCCCGGGTCAACATTCCCGGTAGCCTGACGCAGATGAGAACCTTGACCGCGATCACAGGTCAGGCACTTCAGGATCCGCTCCTGCCCGACGACATGGTCATGGGGGACTACTTCGCCACGTCTTCGGGTCTCGTGCTGTATGACGACCGGCAGGCTTCCGTGACTGCGGACCAGCCGGTTGACAGCGCGGTCGTGATTGCGGACCGCGGGGGATATCGCTTCACCACGATCACCAACCGCCGCGGCGCGTTTGAGTTCGTGGGGTTGCCCCTCGACGGGAGGGCTGCCGCGCGTTCCGCCGATCCTCAATGGCTCCATGCGTATAAGACTTCTCCGGATAGCGGGAACGTCCGGTTCGCGATTGACCTTGGCAGCAAGCAGTACGCCTTCGTACCGAGTGTCTCGCAGCTTTCTCAGGACTGGACGGTTGTCGTATTCCCGTGCGCATCGGTGAGCGTGACGGACGTACTCGACCCGCGGTATTTCCAGTTCCTTGCCCGCGGGGATATTTACGAAGCCCGCACGGACTCCAAACCCTGGCATTACTTCTCTCACGTGGCAATGGGAGACAATACCTTTTTCGTCGAGGAGGGCACCAGGGTCAAAATCATCTTTGCCCAGGGGCTTCTGGGCGTGCGGATGATGCTGACGGGAACCCCGGACAGCATACAGATCCCGGAGCACCGCCAGGGACTGGGCTTCAAGGTTGAGCGCGAGGCGCTGCTCACGCACACTGCCTACCAGGCGGCGCGGGACATGTGGCAGTTGAACGAGGGGCGGCTCGTCACACTTGTCCGCCATGGAATCATAGACGCGGAGACCAGAGCCGTTCACGACTCATCGGCGTACCGGCTCGCGCTGGCAAAGAAAGCGCTGGACGAGAAACGGTACGACACGTATCTCACCGAGGCACGCACCGCCCTTGCACTGGAATCGCGTGTGCTGCCAGACGTACTGGGTATCGCGAACGGCGCGTTGAAGGGCGTGCTGTTCTACATGGCACTGCTGTTGCCGTTCGCGTTCTTCGTGGAACGCCTCATTATCGGGTCCACGGACGTGAAGAAGCAGGCGATCTGGTTCTTCGCCATTTTCATCCTGATGTTCGTGCTTATCCAGCAGGTTCACCCGGCGTTCGACATCACTCTGGCGCCACCGATGGTGCTCCTCGCATTCACCGTGTTCGCACTCAGTCTGTTTGTCGTTTCGATCATCATCGGCAAATTCACGGCGCAGATGAAGCAGATCAAGAAGGAACAGCAGGGATATCTTTCGGCGGATGTGGGGCGCGTGAGCGCGATGTTTGCGGCATTTCTGCTTGGCGTTTCTAACATGCGCAAACGCAAGGTGCGGACGACACTGACCTGCCTCACGCTGATTCTGCTGACGTTCACGGTGCTGTCATTCACCAGTGTGCAGGAGCTCCTGCGGGTGAACAAGGTGCGGTTGAGCTCGCAGAAACCCACGTACAGCGGTGTCCTGATTCGAGACCGATTCTGGAATTTCTGGCCACGCGAGACGCTCACCTCCATCCGGAACGAATTCGGAAGGGAGAACATCGTGGTGGGCCGTGGATGGAGAGAGGCGCTCATTCAGGGCGCAACGAGCAACCTTTTCACGCTGAGCGCGCCCAACGGCAAGAGCTACACTCTGAGCGGCTTTGTAGGCATGGAGCCTCAGGAGGACGAGGTTACCGGGATTTTCCGAAAGACCGGTGTGGCGGGGCGCTGGTTCCAGCCGGGTGATTTCCGCGTGCTGGTGATACCACAGACGGCCGCGGACGCGCTCGGGATCACACGCGAGCAGGTGACGGGGGACGAGGACACGGCGCCACGGATCATCATGGATGGCGTGCGGTACGGCGTCATCGGCATTGTTGACGATGAGCTTCTCCGCCAGTTGAAAGACATTGACGGTGAGGAGCTCACTTCCGTCAACTGGGCGCTGGTGGAAACAAAACGGCAGGATAGAATCAGCCAGGTGGTGCAGGCGAAGAAGGCTCCGACCGCTGGCGAGCGGGATTCATTCATCCACCTTGTGCCCGCACAGTGTATGTTCATGCCGCTGAACCTCCTGCCCGGCGGGCTGGTTTCTGTGGCCATTAAAACCCCGGACAGCAACGCCGCGCTGGGGCTGGTGAACCGGGTGATTCCCAAGTGGGCGCTGGAGATGTACGTCGGCCAGAACGAGGGGACGTTCCTCTACAGCGCCATAGGGCTCACCACCCTCGGCGGCCTGAAGGACGTACTGATTCCGATCCTCATCGCCGCACTGATTGTTCTGAACACGATGCTGGGCGCGGTGTTCGAACGGACGCGGGAGATCGGGATCTTCAGCTCCGTAGGGCTGGCTCCGTCGCACATTGCAATGCTGTTCATGGCGGAAGCGGTGGTGTACGCGGTGCTCGGGGCAATCGCCGGGTACCTGCTCGGGCAGACCGTGGGGCAGGTGATCTACAAAACCGGCCTTCTGGGCGGGGTGACGCTGAACTACTCCTCACTTTCCGCAATCGTCTCCACGCTCATCGTGATGATTACTGTGATTCTGTCAACGATCTATCCGGCGAAGAAGGCGTCCGAAATCAGCGTGCCGGATATCGCGCGCACGTGGAAGCTGCCCGAACCAAACGGAGACGAGTGGTTTTTTGCGCTGCCCTTCACGCTCATGGATGAAGAGCTGGAGGGGGTCAACGCTTTCCTCGCGCATTTCTTTGAATCGCACCGCGATGAGTCGGCGAGCGATTTCTATATCGACCGCGTGGACTTCTGGGCGGACAGCGGCCGGTTCATGCTCGAAACGATGGTATGGCTTGCGCCCTACGATCTCGGCGTAAGCGAGCTTGTCACGCTCATCAGTTCGCCGGTTCCGAACGAAAAGGGTCTCTTCGGGATGAGTTTGCTCGTTACGCGGGAATCGGGCGACGTCCCGTCGTGGAATCGCGTGAACCGCCGGTTCGTCAACTACCTCCGCAAGCAGTTCCTGATCTGGCGTACGCTTACGCCGGCGGAACGGGATATGTTCAACGAGCGGGGGCGCGCGATGTACAGCGTGAACGGTGAGCGGGCTATTTCTCAGAAAACGACGTAAGGCGCGCCGTCTGGTTTGCGGTGTGCAGGAATCAACAGGAAGACGACAGGTAGGCCATGGCTGACGCGGATAACGACCGGGGTTTCTGGAAGAAGCTGACGGGGCGCGGTGGAGCGGAGGGTGCTCGCTCCACCCAGGAGGATAAGCTTGCGGCGGAGCGCAAGAAATACGGCATGGATCCCGAGTTGGAGATGGCGCCGTATGAAAGTGGTCTGACCGCCCGCACGCTGATCGGCGCGCTTTTCGTCGCAATCGTGATGATGCCGGCTTCCATTTACCTCGGGCTGGTGGTTGGCACGGGGCTGGGCTCAGCGGCCGAATGGGTTTCCATCATCCTGTTCACGGAGCTCGCCCGACGCAGCTTCATGCCGCTGAAGCGGCAGGAGATCTACATCCTGTTCATCCTTGCCGGCGGGCTGGTGGGCGGGGGCCCGTTCGGGGGCCTGATCTGGAACACCTACCTCCAGTCATCGCAGGAGGCGCTGAGCCTGGGCGTGGCGCAACGCCTTACCACGGAGAACATCTGGTGGGCCGTGCCGCCTGCCGGGTCGGAAGCAGTAGCCCTGCGCACGTTCTGGCACAAGGACTGGCTGCCTATTGTCACGCTGATGGTGTTCACCAGTCTCATCAGCCGCTTCCAGACACTCAGCTCCTACTACTTCCTTTTCCGGCTGACAAGCGATGTCGAGCGTTTGCCCTTCCCATTTGCACCCATCGCCGCGCAGGGAATCACGGCGCTGGCGGAGGGTTCGGAAGGTGAGACGTGGCGCTGGCGGTGGTTCAGCATCGGCTCCATGATCGGCCTCGTATGGGGCGCGATTTACGTTGGCGTACCCACGGTAACTGCGGGCATCTTCGGTACGGCGATTGAAATCCTCCCCATTCCCTTCGTGGATTTCACCAGGGAAATCGGCAATGTGATGCCGGGTTCGCTTCTCGGGTTCAACACCGACCTCGGCGGCATCATGTGGGGATTCGTCGTGCCGTTTCCGATCATCTGCGGGCAGGTAATCAGCGCGTTTCTGAGCTCATTCGTGCTTCCTCCTTTCCTCGTGGAAGCGGGTATCCTCAAAAGCTGGCGGCCCGGCTTGGGCGTGGTGCAGGCGTCGGTTCTCAACAACCTCGACCTGTGGACCTCGGTTTCCCTCGGCGTCGGCCTGCCGATCATGTTCCTGGGGGTATACGAGTCCACCAAGGTACTGATGAAACAACGGGACAGTCGCGGCGCCGGAACGTTTGCTCCTCCGCCGGGGCGGGGCGACCTTCCCCTGTGGCTTGCGGCGGCGATCTGGTTCGTAACGAGCGCCTTCTTCGTTGGCCTCGCACACTGGCTTGTGCCGCTATTCCCGGTGTGGATCTACATTCTGTTCGCGTTCGTCTACACGCCGTTCATCAGCTACATCGGCGCGCGTATGATCGGGCACGCCGGGACACACGTGGCGTTTCCCCCGATTACGCAGGCGGCGTTCATCCTTTCCGGGTACAAGGGTATCGCCGTCTGGTGGGTGGGTTCTCAGGCGAACGACTTCTCCGGCGGTGTGTCCAAATTCCGGGAAATCGAACTGACGAAGACGAAGTTCACGAGCTACTTCGCCGTCGAGTTCATCATGTTCCCCATCACGTTCATCCTGAGCTTCGCGTTCTGGTCGGTGATCTGGAAAATGAACCCGATTCCCTCGTCGGCATATCCGTTCGCGCTGAAGATGTGGCCGTTGAATGCGTACAACGCATGCCTCTGGCAGACGGCAACTATTCAGGGCAACTCCACCATGCTGAATGCCATCAAGTTCGACGTGATCGGGTATGCGGCGATAGGTGGCGGCGTCCTCTATGCGATCATTCACTTCCTGCACGCCTCACCGATGTGGTGGTACGGCCTGATCGGTGGTCTGGGCGCGTGGCCGCACGGCATCTTCCTCTCCCTCACGGGCGCGTTGTGGAGCCGGTATTACCTCGCGAAGAAGTTCGGCGGGCCGGAGCAGTGGTTCAAGTACGCCATCGTGCTGAACGCAGGATATGCATGCGGGGTCGGGTTGATCGGTATGGCGGGAGTGGCGATCGCGCTTATCAACGGGGCGATCACACAATCGCCCTTCCAGGTGTTCAGGTAGAGGCCGGGTTGCGTCAGAGGGGTGCGCTTACCACGCGTATTTCACGCCCACCGTCAACGCCGCGCGATCGAACGCGTACGTCGGGTCGCTCGAAGTCCTTCGCTGCGCATTCAGTTCCGTCGACCACGACAACCTGGTGCTGATCCGGGGCAGCTTCCCTTCGAGAACTATGCCGGCCTCGCGGATGGTGTCGGTATGGTCCCCGTACTCGCCGGTCTGAGTGATGTAGGCCTGATTCGTGCGCTGGCCGCCGAGATACGTGCGAAACGTAAGTGACAACGGCGCCAGAACGCTGAACTGGACCCGCCCCCCCACGCCGCGGGTGGCCAGAGGGTCATCCATCGCTTCGAGGTAATCATCCCGCCAGCGGGTCCTTCCAGACCCGCTCAGCGCCCACGCTGAGAATCGCAGTCCGCTTCGATCCGTCAGGCCCTGGCTTGCCAGCGCGGAAATCTGGAACTGGCTGCTCGTCGCGTTGGTCTGGCCTGCGAAGAAATCTTCGATCGTCTGCGTGAGGTAGGTGCGTTCGGTTGCGCTCAGGGTGAGGCGGAACGTCGTCCGCGTCGCCCAGTAACGTGATGTATACGCCGTCAGCGTGAATTCGCGGAAATCGAACGAAGGGCTTGCGGGGTATTTTCGATAATTACCCGCCAGAGACGCGTAGACCGGCCACCCGTCCAGTTCCGTCTGCATCCAGCCTTCGCCGAAGAACTCCCGGTACGAATAGGCGTCATACACGGGCCGGTTCCAGTTTCCACCCGCGCCACCACGGAGCCCCACGTTCAGGTTATCCTCCAGATCCTGGCTGAAGGCGCCGCTCAGTTCGTGGCTGTGTGCGGTCCATTCTGAACGCGGCGTGAACGCGGAGAGGTTTCCGAGATACGTGACCCGGAAATCCCCTGAGGCATCACCGAGAGGGGCGCGCCACGTGAGTTTCGCCTGCGTGGCGCCGAGACCCTGCGCTTCGCCGCCTGTGTACCCGGAGGGGTTGCTGTCATACCCGCCGAGAGTGCGGATCTCTCCGGAAAACGAACCGGCCTGCACCGCCAACGGTAGCAGGGACCCCAGAAACACCCACAATGCACGTTTCATCGTTCCACCTGAAGGGAAGCCGGAGCGGCGATGCGCCGCCCCGGTTGTGATCGTCTGCCATGCATGAATGCTCATGATACTCGCAAGTTGCCCGGGTTCCGTGAGGAGAGGCTATCGTCCTCTGGGCCCCTTGCCCTGTGGCGGCATGGCAACGCCATACTGACTGAACTTCGCGGCGAGGGCGTCACGGATTTCCGCCGCGGTCTTGCCTTCTGCCCTCATGGTTCGCACGAGAGCCTGAACTTCCGCTTTCTGCTGGGCGGTAAGGCCTGAACGGGCGGCCTGCGTGCCGTCCGGAGGACCCCGCCGGACCGGCGCGGTGATCCCGTATGACGCCATCAGCTCGCCGACCGCGGTTCTGATCTCCGCCTCCGTCTTGCCTTCTTCCTTCATGCTCGCGACCAGAGCGTCAACCGCCGCACGCTGTTCTTCCGTCAGGATGGGCCCACGGCCACGATCACCGCGCGGGCCATTTCCCCGTTCCGGGGGTGCCATGAAGTTGTCGGGTACGGTGATCCCATACGATGTAAGCAACTCAATCACCGCAGCGCGACGTTCTTCCGGCGTCTTGTCATCCGTCCGCAGCGATTCCATCAACGCCTGAACCTCGGCGCGTTGTTCGGCGGTCAACGTGAACCCGCCTTCGAACTCAAGCCGTGTCTGATACCACGCGTCCGGGAGAGCGACGCCGAATGACTGGAGTTTCTCGCCCAGTGCCGCCTGGATGGCTTCCGGAGTGGCGTGTTCTTCACGGAGTTGATCCCTGAGCGCGGCCAGTTCCGCCTTCTGCTCATCGGTGAGATTGGCGGTAAGTTCCGCCATCAACTGCCGGCGGCTTTCCGCATACGCGTTATCTCTTCCGCCACGGCGTTCGTGCCGGATGGCGGCAACGTCGTTGATTCCGTCGCCATCCGCGTCAACCCATGCGGGCACGTCGGTGCCGGTGTCGTCGATTTCCTGCGCAGGCACCTGAGCGGCGTAGAGAAACGCCGCCGCTGCGGCGACGAGGAAAATGGGTGCGTGTTTCATGGTTCGTACTCCTTACTCTGTGTGTGATGAAAACCCGTTGCCCTGTATGCGCAATCTGGTGGCCAACCAGTTTCGGCGAAGCAGCGCTCGTGATGAGCGTCTCGCTTCCCGGCTTCCCGTTCTTGCAACGGGTGTGCCAACAGGGGATCACACGCTGAGTGAAAGTAATTAAGATAATGTTTATAATTATCTTATGTAGTAACGTTGCGTTCGTCCGAATTACGATCCGGGGTCCTGTGCTTCCGGGGCTCGCTCGAGGCGTCACCGGTGCAGTGAATGCGGCGGCAACCGGGTACCGCTGTCTTGCCCGAAGCGTACCGATACGTACGCACCGTTCGGAACAGGCGTGCGGAACAAACGAAAAACCGGGGCGGCAGTTCGCCCCGGCTTCGTCAAAAACGCCGTACTATGGATGCTAACGCCTGCGTCCGCCACCGCGCTCCGGACGAGGTGCCCTGCCGCGGGCTTCGGAGGTATCACGACCGGCTGGCCGCACTGGATGGCGCAGGCTGTCGCGCCCGGCCGGCATGTCGGGGCGACCCGCGCCGCGAAGGCTGTCCTGCCTGACTCCTCCCGGTGCAGGGCGCATACCCGTGGTGCGCCGCGACCCCGCGTACCCCGGCGAATACTCCGCCGCAATGGCCGCACGGATTTCCGCCGGCGTCTTTCCCTGCGCCCGCAGGGAATCCGCGAGGGCCTGCACCTGTGCGCGCCGTTGCGCCGTCATGCGCCGCGCATTCGAGTATTCGTTGGCCGTCAGATCCCATTCGGCCGGCACCGCCACCCCGTAGGAACGAATTTTCTCCCCTACCGCGGCATGAATCTGGTCCGGAGACGCGCCCTGACGCCTCATCGCCGTTCTCAACTGCTTGATCTCGTCCTTTTGCTCCTTTGTCAGGCCCGCCATGGCCTGATTGAGCATCTGCCCGCGGCTTTGTTCGCGCTCCTGATCCAGCGCGCGGAGGTCTTCGCGCCGCATCCGCGGCATTCTGTCGTTGATGCCGTCCCCATCAGCGTCAACGAAGACGGTCGTGTCCATATCTACGGCCGGCAATTCGGCGGCAACCATGGAACTCGCGGGCCTCTGGGGGCTGTTGCCCGCCGCGTGAGACGCGCCGGCCATGATAAGGATGGCAGCGCCTGAAAGAAGGAAAAACGCCGATTTGTGCATCGCGATGCTCCTTCATGTAATGCTGTTGGCAGCGCAACCGGAATGGCTGCGCCAGAGAGGCGAACGTACCGTACAATACAATATAATGGCGCAGGCAAAAGTGGCGGCCGTTTCCGTCTGACAACCGGAAAAATTCGGACGCCCGCGAAGGCGTTTGGAGAAGGTTGTATCCATGCGTACCCTCACTCCCACGGGGCGCGTGCTGGTTCCAGTTGTCCAACGGGTCTGTGCGGATCCGGGGAGTTTCGAATGAAAGCGCTGATTCTTCTGATGGCAGTCCTCGGTCTCTGCGCAGGAAATGCGATGTGCGACACGCTCGTCGAACGCTCCGGCCGGGAGCTTTCGGGCGCACTGGTAGGTGTGCGGGATTCGGTGTTGGTCTTCCGGACCGACGCGGGAGACACGGTCAGCATCGCACGCTCCGCGGTGGAGCGGGTGACCTTTTTCGCGCCGGTTCAGGGACGGCTCGGAACCGTGCAGCTTGACCGCTCCGGCCGGGTGGAACTCGTGGTGTTCGGTACGGGGTACGGCATTCTGAACGGTGCTCTTCTGGCTTCCGTTGCCGATCTCGGTGTTGATGGGTTCACTCTCGCCATGCTGGCCGGTGGGGGCGCCGGGCTGTACGTTCCCTGGCAATGGAGCCAGACGCGCCCGGTGAGCGACGCGCGAGCCTCGCTCATCTCCTTCGCAGGTGGTTGGGGCATGTGGCAGGGGATCGGCTGGATGGCCGCCCTCGTCGACGAATCCTCAGCCGACGCGAACATCACCATGGGCATGCTTGCTGGCGGCGCCGGGATTCTTACCGCGACCGCATTGACGGGCAAACACAATCTCTCTGCCGGTGATGCTTCGTTCATCACCACTGCCCCTGCCTGGTCCAGCGCGTACTGGCTCTGGGTGATGATCCTCACGGGTACGGAAAACGGCCGCTTCGTGCTCGGAACCACCCTTGCGGCCGGCGACATCGGTGTCGCGACGGGAGTCCTTCTGGCCGACAGGATAGAGGCATCGCAGGGGAGAGTTCGGCTGGCCAACCTCGGCGGCATCGTGGGAGGATTGGTAGGGGGAGCCGCTGTCGCGTTGACAAACGTGGACAGCCCGAAACTGGGGGTAAGCGTTGTGATGACGGCGGCGACGCTGGGCCTGGGCGCCGGGTGGCACCTCACCCGCAATTACGACCGCATCGACGCGGCAGTTTCACGCCTTGAGGTGGCACCTCTGCTGGTTGCAGGAAATCGCCCCGTCCGCGGGCTTCAGGCGGCGTACTCGTTCTGAATCGCTACTCCCAGCGCAGAAGGATCGCGGCCCCGCCGTGCGTCAGCCAGAGGCGCTCGAACTCACTGCGGCGGTACACCACACCATCGCCGCGCGAGTCAGTGAACGCCGGGTCGTTGCACACGACGTCGCCCTTTTTGTTCCACCCACGGATCAGCACCAGGTGCCCGGATGTGTTCTGAACCGGTGCGCCCGTGAGTTTCCCGTTTTCGAACGCTACCGAGCAGATGACGTGGTATCCCGCCACGAGTCGCGCGAACACGTCGTCGAGTGACGCCAGACGCTGTACCCATGCGACCGCGCCATACTGGCTTGCCGCCGCCGCAAGACGTGCCCAGTTGCCATAAATATCGTGCACCGGGTCGTACGCAGCCTTCGCGATGGCTTCCGCTGTGACATTGGGAACCCTGGGCGCAAGCGCCATTGCAACGCACGTAGCACCGCAAATGCGATCGCCGATGCTCTCATCCTCTGTTCTCTGAGAGCGGAAGGGCAGTTCCTGGGTGAACGTGGCGGGAAGAGCCACCTGTTCCTTCGGGGCTGCCGCCGGAAACGCAAGAACGAGGCGATCCAGCTTCAGGTGTTCGCCCGTCGCGGTTCGAACCCGCACGCGAAGTTCGTCCACATGGGCATCCCACACCACGGTGTCCACCTCGCGGCGGAGGAGAGGATCGTCGACGCCGGGCGCCGGGGCTTCGCCCCATTCGCCCACGCGCGTCCAGCCTGACCACCTGCCGCGCACCTGCCCGGACATTTCGAACGCGAGCCCGGGTTGTACCTCCGGCGGCACATTCCACGAGAGAATGGCTTCTTTCCCATGGGGAACCGGCACGCGCTGGCTTTCCCACACAGCTCCTGCGGGGCGCACTTCCCGCCATGCCGGATCAAACGTTTCCTGGCGCGTCGGAATGAGCGCCCAGCCTGCGATGGTGTGTTCCACGGCTACCTCATCGCGCGGTTACGCGCGGAAAGTCTTTCACTGCGAAGCGGTCAAGCACGGACCCATCCGCTCTGTACACAACGACTTCACAGTGATTCCCGCGCAGCGTCATCATGCAGAAATGGTCAGTGGTCTCGCCCACCTCGGTGTACCGATTCGGTTTCATCTGGTACAACGGTGCTCCTGCTCCGCCTGTGGTGATGTAGACCGGCCCCTGACCGACCGGAACAATCTCCCCACCGCGGACGGGTTTCGATCGGTGGTAATAGTGATCATGCCCCTGCCAGACAGCGTCAACACCGTACCGCTCGAACAGACCGCACCATGCGTCGCGCACATCCTGATTGCCGTCTCCCCGCGATGCGTGCGCAGCGTACGCCGGCCGATGGAGAAACACGAACACCCAGGGCTTCGTGGTTTTTTTCAGGTCCTCTTCCAGCCATGCGGTCTGAGAAGCCATATCCACCTGCGTGTTGAGAGATATCCAGTGCGTCTGGCCCACGTCGAAACTGAAGCATTTCTCCTGGAGGCCTGGCGGCGCATTTCTGGGCATCTCGAACGAAAGGTAATAGTTGGGTGATTCTCGTTCGTGGTTGCCGGGGGTCGTCATGAACGGAGTCTTCCTGAACACAGCGTCCGCTTCATGAAACCAGGGATCCCAGTGCGTGAAATCCTCGCCATTGCTGACGAGATCGCCCGTGGTAACGATGAACGCCGGATCAAATGCCGCGGCGCGATTCACGATGTTCCCCCACACGTCCATCCGATTTCGTGAATCCCCAAGTATCGCCACCACGAGGCTATCCGGGGACGCCGGAGGCGTGGAAAACGTGTTCGTTTCACTCCATCCGTCACTCGACCCATCACCCACGCGATATGCATAACGTGTGCCCGGTTCAAGCGCGGTAAGCGCAACGGAGTGGGCCCTGTAAGGGCCGATATTCGAGACGAACGTGGTGCTCGTGCCTCGCGCGGTTTTCACCAGAGGCGCACTCCAGTCCACATCGGACGGATGCGCGCCATCGAGCGGCACGTACACTGCCATCGTGCCGGTGGCATCAGAAGTGGTTTTCCACGCGATCTGCAACTGCGTTGACGCGTCTACGCCCATCCCCAGAGTGATGTGGTACGGGCGGCGTGTGCGTTCGAATGCGGGGGTATGGGTTACAAGATCGCGAGCCTCGGCTCTGCGGCCCGTCAGGTCGAAAACCTGCACGCGGTAGTTGGTCGGGTCGGGAACAACCAGCACTCGCCGCCCACGGTCAAGGACAAGCTGCTCTGCGGAAAGCATCTGCCCGGGGCCGGACCCGCGCGCGCCTATTTTCCCCCGATACATGCCGTCCGCGCTGAATGCCCGGATCGCCGCGTCCTTTTCGTCGCGGACAAATACGTTTCCGAACTGGTCAACGGCTATCCCGCGTGTCTCACCACCGATCGTGCCTGCGCCGATGCGCTTCACCAGTTGGCCGCTGCGGTTGTAGACGACCACCTCTTTCAGCGATCGCGTGCTGATGTACAGATTGCTGTCGGGCCCGAACGAGAAAGCGACGCAACGGGGTGGCGTCTCACCACGGACGACGATGCTGTCGCGAAGGATGCCCGACGGGGAGAGGATACGGATGCCCCTCTCCGAAAGGAGGTACAGGGACCCGTCCGCGGCCACTTCAATATCCCGCACATCGGCCACTCCGCCTTCCGGTTCCATCGCGCGTGCCTGCGCTGCACCGGAACCTCCGGGACGGGGAATTGCCCAGATTCGTGCGCGGTCGACGAGGTAGAGGGTGGGCCCGTGCCATTCCATGGCGCGGACGACATGTATCGTGTCGCCCGGAACGAGCGGATTTGCGAGACCGGGAAGATAGGAGCGCGTCGGAAGCGGGCCCGTTTCGGCAGCAATAACGGTGATACGCCGTTGCGTGTTGTCGGCGATGTAGAGGTGCCCGTCGTCGCTCACTGCCACCGGGCCGATGCTCTGTACCTGCCCCGCGCCCACGCCGAACCCGCCCACCATCACGGCGGGCATACTGGCGATGCGCACACCGTTCTGCGCGTCCACCGTCGTCACGGTTACTGCCGGGCGGTCAGTTTCCCGACACCCGGCCAAGAGGAACATCCCGGCAAGCGCAATGGCCGTGAGGCACAGCGAAACGCGGTCTCCGGCGCGGGAAAGGAAAATGCGAAGGGAACGCGTCATGTGCCGCTCCTGAATAGACCTGAAAAACAGGCAACACGGGAAGTTCTGTGGGAAATCCTCTATAACATAAAGTTAAGCAAAACGGGCGGATACGGTCAAGGAATACCGTAGGCGCGCGGGGCGGACGCGCCGTCTGTGCGCCATCCCGTCGCTACCCGCATTACCCCGTCTGCGCGGCGCTCCTTTTTTTGCGACATTTAGGTATCAGCCCGTTGATACTCAAGGAGAAACCCGGATGGTTGACATCACCTCGGTCGAGCAGGCAGAAGCGTTGATATCGGGGTCAAAGGAGCGTCCGTTACTCGTATTCAAGCACAGCACGCGGTGCCCGGTAAGCGGGCGGGCGGCAGGGGAGGTGGACGCGTTTTCGCGCACTCCTGAAGCCGCCGGTGTTACCCTCGCGCGCGTGCTTGTCGTGGAGGACCGGCCGGTTTCTCTCTGGCTTGCGGAACGATTACAGACTCCGCACGCTTCTCCGCAGGCGCTTCTGGTGGCGGAGGGAAAGGTCGCGTGGACGGCCTCCCATTTCGGGGTAACTGCCGACGCTATGGCATCCGCCCTGCGCGGGCTGGCGGGAAAGGGTTGATCATGGAGGACTACCCGCCCGAAGTCGTCCGCCGCCTCAGCCGCCTGCGGTGGACGGCAGCACTGCTCTGGATTGGCTGGACCATCATCGCGGTTCCCATCTACCTTGCCTACCGCTACTACCCGATGCTCTTCGGCGTCCCCCACCTGAAAATCGGCGCCATCACGCTGCTCTCCCTCGGCGCGGTCTGGTTCATCTACCTCATTTACCGCATGGGTGAACTGGCCCGGGCCGCGGGGAAAGGGCAGGCGGGCCCGTAACGCGTCCCCTGCCGCCTTCCACAGGCCCTGTCGGGTCACACAGGACGCACCGACGTATCCGTGCCATCGCACGGGCATCATGCGCCACGCGCACGCAGACCAGCGCGTCCGCCTGCCTGCTAACGAGCCAGCACCATTCTCCTCGTCAGCATCCCCTCCGGCGCAATCAGCCGCACCAGATATACCCCGCTGGCAACTTCCCGCCCGTTGCTGTCGCGGCCATCCCAGACCACCTCGTGGGGGCCAGACGGGAATGTCTGCGCCGCCGAAGCGGTGGGGCCCACCAGGGTGCGCACGAGGCGGCCGTTCACGTCGTACACGGCCAGGGTCACATGCCCCGCTTCGGTCAGCGTGAAGCGGATCGTGGTGGAAGGATTGAACGGATTCGGCGTGTTCTGCGAGAGCGTGAAACGCAACGGCTCGCTCGGCGCCGCCGGAATCGCCCCTTCGTTGAGCGACGCCGTGACAATCTCCGGCGGGGCGCTCGTACCTGACACATGCAAAAGCACCGGATTCGTGAAATCCGCCCGGGCAATGCCGACCAGCGCCGTTCTGTCGTTCACCGAGTACTCGATCGCGCCGTCGCCGGAAAAGGTGGGCCCGACCTCATCCGGCAGCAGCAATGTCAGGTCGCACCCGAGAACCTCGTGGGGATCGCTCACCACGAGGTCCCACCCGTCGCCGGAGCGCACAAACGCCAGCAAACGGGGCGCTCCCTGAGCCGGTTTTGCCGCGCCGGCGATGTCGCCCGCCGGGAACTCGAACCTGGGGTCGAGGACCGCTTTGTGCAGAATCATTCCCGCGTCGTACGCCGATGCCCGCCCGTTGCCCGACACATCCGCCAGCGGGAGGGGAATAGACTCACGCAGCTTCACGCTGAATTGCAGCACCCACGAGGCATCAAGTGCCGTAATCAGGTCGTCCTGCGTTACATCCCCCACGCGAAACATCCTCGCCAGCGCGCCCATATCGGCGACCGTGCCGTCGGCGTCGGGCGGCGACGTCGGGTCACCGGCGTCAATACACGGCGACCCGGGCCGTAGCCGAAAATCCCCGTTCGCCGCGTCCACGAAAAGCGGGTCGGCGCTGATGTTACCCGTGCCGGCGTAGACCGACTGAAAGTCGCTGTAGGATGCGTTGAACGTCGGCGCGGAGAGCGGGAAGTACACTCCCCAGATGATCGAGTTCGTCACGTTGAACGTTG
This sequence comes from Candidatus Latescibacterota bacterium, assembly GCA_022706085.1. GTDB lineage: Bacteria > Latescibacterota > MWCZ01 > MWCZ01 > MWCZ01 > MWCZ01. Next base: position 46,951 of record JAKJDF010000009.1, read on the forward strand.
CAGTGTTGAGCAGGATCGCGGTACCTGGCGTCCCGGTGTTCCCCGTCACCGTGCTGTGGTTCATCGTGAGCACGGCGCCATTTTCCACATCCAGCCCGCCGCCGCCGTAATCAATGGCCCAGTTCTTCCAGACGACACAGCGATCCATCGTCACCGTCGCCCCTTCGCGTACCGCCACGCCGCCTCCGCGCTGGTTGGAGGTGTTCCGGCTCACCACCACCGACCGCATGCCCAGCCGCGTGCCGGCGCCGGCGACATAAATCCCGCCGCCGAACACATCAGGTACGTTCCCGTCGGCCCGTCCGTCGCTGATGCGGGCAAACGCGATCGTGCTGCTATCGCCGCCCGTTATGCGCAACCCTCCCCACTCGGATGCCGTGCCCTTCAGGAACCGGATGCTATCCTGCGCGGTGCCGACCGCATGGAGCGCACCATTGACCACAAACTGGACGTCGGCGTTGAACAGCACGTCCACGCCCGGTTCAATGGTCAGAGTGTTGCCGGGAAGTACGGTGGCGGCGCCCGTAACCCTGTAGGGCGAGTTGGCCTTGAAAAACGTTGTCGTTCCCACGGGGCCAAGCACATGCGAGGGGTCGCCTTGCCACCTCTGGTCGTAGAAAAAAGCCCCCATGTCCGCGCGTGTGCCGTCGGCGTCGGACGTCGCCGGATCGCCCGTGTCAATGCAGGGCGAACTTTCCTGCAGGTGGAAATCCCCATTCGCAGCATCCACGAAGAGCGGGTCGTCGCTGATGTTGCCGGTACCAGAGAAGAGGACATTCTGTACGTCGCAATAGGACGCCACAACCGGGCCGACGGAATCCATCCCCTTCGCGTTGTTGCCCCAGACGACGCTGTTGCTGATCAGCAAGCTATCCTCATTGAAAACCCCGCTACCCTCTGGCGCCGTGTTACCTGTGATTGTGCAACTGGTCACGACAGCTTTGGTGGTTTTCTGTAAAAGCCCGTATGGCCGCACATACAAACCGCCTCCGCCGTACGTCGCGGTGTTGCCAGCAATCGCGCAATGCGTGAGCTTCGTCAAGCCACCGACGCAGTAGACACCGCCTCCGACTATGGTGCTTCCTGAGGCAGTGTTGTTCGCGATGGTACAACGTTCGAAAACGGTGGTTGCGCTGTTGCAAACAACCCCGCCGCCGCTTCCCGACGCGAAATTGTCGGATATGGTACAAGCGATGAATGTTGCGTTCGTGCCCTCACAGACGAGCCCGCCGCCGAAGTTAGACGTATTTCCTTTGATGACTGAGTTGGCCATCCCCAAACGGGCTTTTATGCTCATCCCGCCTCCGGCGATCGCGTTCGCCCCGGTGATGCGCGCAAACGCAATTGTGCTGGAATCACTTCCGGAAAACCTGACGCCGCCCCACTCGCTCGCCGTGCCCTTCAGGAACCGGATCGAGTCACTTGCCGTGCCCACCGCGTGCAGGCTCCCCTGCACGATGAACTGCACGTCCGCGTCGAACAGCACGTCCACGCCGGGCTGGATCGTCAGCGTGTTGCCTGCGGGAACGGTGATCGTGCCGGTCACGCGGTACGGCGAATTGGCCTTGTACCACGTCTGCGTGGTGATGGTGCCGGCGACCTCTGTCGCGCCCTGCGGCGCCGCAAGCTGCCACGTGCGGATCGTCAGGTCGCTGCTGCCGCTTGAGGCGAGCGTGGTTCCATCCGAACTGATCGCAAGCCCCCATACCGGCCCGGTGTGCCCGGTGAGCGTGCGCAGCAGCGCACCGGTGGCGAAATCCCACACCTTGATCGTTCGGTCGTCGCTGGCGGAGATGATGTTCCGTCCGTCCTGCGTGACGATGACGCGCCAGATTCCCTGCGTGTGGCCGGTGCCCCCGCCCGCCGGGATCGTCCGCAGGAGCGCGCCGGTGGCGTAGTTCCACAGCTTGATCCTGCCGTCGAGCCCTCCTGAGACGATGGTCTGGCCGTCCAGCGTCAGGGTGACGCTCCAGACATCGCTCGCGTGCCCCTCATCCCCCGGCAGCGGCAACGTGCGCAGCAGCGCGCCGTCGGAGACCCGCCAGACCTTGAGAAACCCCTCTCCGCCCGCCGAAACCAGCTCCTGCCCGCCCGCGCCGAACGCGACGGCCCAGACACTCCTGTTGTCCACGTACCCGCCGCCGACCGGCAGGGTTTTCACCAGCGCGCCGTCGGACATCTGCCACAGCTTGATCGTCAGGTCGCCCGAGCCTGAAGCGAGCGTCTGCCCGTCCGGGCTGAGGGCGAGAGAATACACCCAGCCCTCGTGCCCGACGTCCCCCCCCACAGGCAATGTGCGGATGAGCGCGCCATCCGACATGTTCCACATCTTGATGGTGCCGTCGTCGCCGCCCGAGATAAGCGTGTTGCCTTCAGCAGTCATTTCGAACGCCCACACCGTGCCCAGATGCCCAGCGTCGGAACCCACCGGAAGCGTCCGCTGGAGCGCTCCGTCGGCGAGGTTCCACACCTTGATCGTGCTGTCGGCACTGCCTGAAACCAGCGTGTTTCCGTCCGGGCTCAGGTACACGGCGTCCACCGACCCCGTATGCCGCCCCGCCGGCGAACTCAACGTACGCTGCAGCGCGCCGTCGGACAGGCGCCACGTCTTGACGGTTCTGTCGTAACTCGCGGAGACAATGGTGCTGCCGTCCGGGGTGATATCCACGCCATACACGTAGCTTGTGTGGCCTGCGTCGCCCCCCGCGGGAAGCGTACGCAGAAGCGAACCGTCTGCCAGAGCCCAGACCTTGAGCGTCTGATCGTGACTGCCCGACACGAAGCTCTGCCCGTCCGGCGTGAAAGCGAGGCTCCACACTGCGCCCCGGTGATTGCTCCCGCCCGCCGGGATCGAATCCAGCGTCGCACCGGTCGCAGTGTCCCACGTTTTCATCGTTCCGTTCGCGGTAGCCGAGATGCCTACGGTTCCGGCCGGATTCACCGCCACCGCCCACACGCCGTAGAAATGACCATCCACGGTGCGAAGAAGTTGGCCGGTGGTGAGGTTCCAGACGCGGGCAGTTTTGTCATCGCTGCCGGAGACGAGGGTGTTTCCGTCTTCGCTCAGCGCCACGCTGTAAACGATTTTCGTATGGCCTGTCAGCGTCCTCACGAGTGATCCGGTGGAGGTCTGCCACACCTTGATGGCGAAATCCCACCCGCCTGATACGATGGTCCCGCCGTCGGGCGTAAGCGCGACACAGCGCACCACGGCTCCCGTGGGAATCGTGCGCAAGAGCGATCCATCGGCGAACGACCAGACCCGGAGGGTGGAATCCTGTCCGCCCGAAACGATCGTTGTTCCATCCGGGGTGATTGCCACCGAATACGCTGTCGCGGTATGCCCCGTCAGAACGCGTTCCAGGGCCCCGGTCGCAATGTTCCAGATACGGATCGACCCGTCCGTGGAAGCAGTGACGGCGTGAACGCCATCCGGGTGTGCGGCAACCGCGTAGTGCTCCGGGTTTCCGTGGATCGTCATCACGGAGGTGTCCGGCAGCGCCTGTGACTTTGCGCCGGTGGCGAACATGAGGATGACAAACAGAGAAGCACACAGTGAGCGCATGATGCGTCTCCTCGCTCCCAAAGGGGTTCAGGGAGCGGCGAAAAACACGCGCGCGGACCAAAGGGAGAGTATGTACACGCCAATGTACGGCGTGGAGGGGTTTTGTCAAACGCGGGGTTGGGAGATCAGAAAAGGGCCCGACAACGCGGGCCCCTCTTTGTTCTGTCCCCGAGCCCGCCGGTATTGGAGGGACGCGCCCGGTCGTGTCCGTTTCCCGGAAAACCATAGGGGCGACGCATGCGTCGCCCCTACCCTCGGACCCCATGGTAGCACGCGTTGTTTCCAACGCGCCGCCGCGCTACTTCTTCTTCGCCCCTTCCTTCACGCGTTTCTGGTATTTCGTGTGCAGGAGGTGGTGCGATTTCTCACCCAGCGGCTTCTTCAGGAACTTCTCGTAAATCTCCTTGATCGCCGGGTTCTCGTGGGATTTGCGCACCGGCTTTCCTTCGTCCTCTTTGTAAATCGCTTTGATGCGCGCCTTCCGGGTTTCGTCCGTGGTGAAGCGCGGTTGCCCGCCTCCGCCGATGCATCCGCCGGGGCACGTCATCACTTCCACGAAATGGAAGTCGAGGGAGCCGTCCTTGATGCCGTCCAGCACCTTGGCAGCGTTCGAAAGACCATGCGCCACGGCAACTTTCACCGTGACGTTGTCAAGGAACGCCCACTCTTTCACCGGTTTCTCGATGGTGATGCTGGCCTGTTTGATTCCCTCCAGGCCCTCGATCGGCAGGATATGGAGGTTCTCCATCGGCAGCGGCCGGCCGGTGACAAGCTCGTACACCGTGCGCAAGGCCGCTTCCATCACGCCGCCGGTGTTCGCGAAAATGTCCGCCGCGCCGGATGAAAGCCCCAGCGGCAGGTCCATTTCGCCGTCAGGCAGGTTCACGAAATCAATACCCGCGGCGTTGATCATCTTGCCCAGCTCGCGTGTGGTGAGGACGTAATCCACGTCCTGGTACCCGCTGGCGGTCATCTCGTCCCGCTGGCACTCAAACTTCTTCGCGGTGCACGGCATGACGGAAACAACGACCAGGTTCTCCGGCGGAATACCCTTTTCCGTGGCGTAGAAGGTTTTTGCCACGGCGCCAAACATCTGCTGCGGCGACTTGCACGTGGAAAGGTTCGGGAGGAATTCGGGGTAGAAATATTCCGCAAACTGAATCCATCCCGGCGAACAGCTCGTGAACATGGGGAGGAGTCCCTTTTCCCCGTCTATGAACGTTCTGCGGACGCGAGTAAGGAACTCGGTACCCTCTTCGATGATCGTAAGGTCGGCGGTGAAGTTGGTGTCGAACACCGCATCGAACCCGAGTTCGCGCAGGGCAGTCACCATCCGGCCGGTCACCAGCGTTCCCGGTTCGAGGTCAAAACACTCGCCAAGCGCCGCCCGGATGGCCGGTGCGGTCTGGACAACGACGAATTTGTCCTTGTCCTCCAGTGCCTTCCATACGGCGTCAATATGGCTTTTTTCGGTGATTGCTCCCACCGGGCACACCGCCGCGCACTGCCCGCACTGGACACACGGCACATCGTCGAGTTGAAGCGCGAACGCCGGGCCGATGAGTGTCTCGTAACCGCGGTACTGCGGGAACAGGGCACCGACGTGCTGAACTTCCTGACAGACCGTAACGCATCTCCGGCATTTGATGCACTTACCGGAATCCCGCACAAGCGCGGGCGTTGAATCGTCCACCGCGCGCGGCGGTTTCTCACCCTCATACTCCACCACGTCAATGCCGAGCTGGCCTGCCAGTTCACGCAATTCGCAGTCCTCGGTTCTCGGGCAGAGCGTGCATTCCCCTTCGTGTTCGCTCAAAAGCAGTTCGACGACCGTCTTCCTTGCCTCGCGAACTTTCCGGTTATTGGTATGAACTTTCATACCTTCGACCACCGGAGTGGAGCATGAAGGCATGAGAGTTTTGGCGCCTTCAACCTCCACAAGGCAGACCCGGCATGCTCCGAGCGGGTCCTTCCCTTCCAGGTAGCACAGCGTCGGTATCTGAATCCCCTTGGCCTGAGCAGCCTGAAGAATCGTCTGGCCGTTTTCGCATTCGATGGTTCGATTGTTAATCGTCAGCTTGGGCATCGTCCACCCCCACTTTTTCCGGAACGTGTTTGCCGAAATCGCACCGCAAACAGCGCCTTGCCTGACGCACAGCAGTGGCTTCGTCCCACGGCATTTCCACTTCGTCAAAATTGTGTCTTCTGCGCTGGACATCCAGCGAGCGGATCGATTCCCGCCCGTATGGCACGGGGTCCGCCTCCGGATCGAAATGCGTGGTGTTCTCCTTTTCCCTGCGCCAGAACGCATGGAACGCTCCGGTGAGGTAGTGATCAATGCCAACGGCCGCCCGTTCGCCGGCGCCAATCGCCCCGACGACGGAATACGGGCCGCTCACGGCGTCACCGCCCGCGAATATCCCGGGAACAGACGTTTCTCCGGTAATCGGATCCGCCTGGATGAAGTTCCGGGAGTTGAGCTTTACGTCCACGTCTTTCAGAATCATCTTGGGACGCAGCGCCTGCCCGATGGCCACGATCACCTGATCTGCTTCCAGGTTGAAGAACTCGGCTTTCTCCTCGGGGCGCCGTCTTCCGCTCCGGTCGAACTCGCCGAGTTTCATGGAGGTGCACCGCACTCCCGCAACCTTCCCGCTGGCATCCTTGAGGATCTCCAGCGGATGGGTGAGCGGCATCAACTTTACGCCTTCGTGAAGCGCCTCGTCGATTTCTTCCGCGTACGCCGGCATTTCCGCCTGGCTCCGGCGATAGAGGATCGTGATCTCTTCCGCACCGAGGCGCAGGGCGCTGCGGGATGCATCAATTGCCGCATTCCCGCCTCCCACGACGATCACCTTCCGCCCGACCGGCACGGAACCACGAATGTTGTAGGTGCGGAGGAAATCCGCCGCCTGAACCACACCTTCGGCGTCCTCACCCGGAATTCCGATGGGCAGGGATTCCGGTGCGCCCACGCCGATGAAGAAGGCTTCGTATCCTTCTTCCTTCAGGCTGGCGAAGGTGAAGTCGGTACCGAGGCGTTTCCCCGTCTGAATGTCAACCCCGATCCGCTCGATCATGCGGATTTCGCGGGCCAGAACTTCTCTGGGCAGTCGGTACGCGGGAATTGTCTGAACCAGCATTCCGCCCGGGCGAAGCTCGGCCTCGAACACGGTTGGTTTGTACCCGAGCCGGGCGAGGAAATACGCGCAGGAGAGCCCCGCCGGGCCCGCGCCAATGATGGCGATCTTCCGCTTCGCGTTTTCCTCATTTTCCCTTACCTCGGGAATCTGGATCATCACTTCCTGCTCGACCATGAAGCGTTTGACCGCGCGGATGGAGACCGCTGAATCGAGCTTGGCTCGCTGGCATTTCTCCTCGCAGGTATGGAAGCACACCCGCGCGCACACGGAGGCGAACGGATTGCGGTCGCGATGTAGTTGCAGCGCTTCCGCGTATTTCTTCTCGGCAACCAGCGACACGAACCCCGGCACATCAACGTTAGCCGGGCACGCACTCTGGCACGGAGCCCGCACAATTGACGGGCAGACGCCCGCCTCGCAGTGTCGGTCACGGATGTGCTGCTCGTATTCCTCGCGGAAATATCGAATTGTGCTGAGAACCGGGTTTGGCGCCGTCTGGCCGAGGCCGCAGAGCGACGTCTCCTTGATCTGATTTCCGAGGTAGATCAACTTCTCGATATCGCCGTCCTTACCCTTGCCCTCACAGATGCGCGTGACGATTTCCAGCATCCGTTTGGTGCCCACACGGCATGGCACGCATTTGCCGCACGATTCCTCCTGCACGAATTCAAGGAAGAAACGCGCCATGTCTACCATGCAGGTGTCGTCATCCACCACGATGAGGCCGCCGGAGCCCATGATTGCGCCCAGTTCCGTCAGCGGCCGGTAGTCCATCGGCACGTTAAGGTGTTCCTTCGGTATGCAGCCTCCAGACGGGCCGCCGATCTGTGCGGCTTTGAACGATTTCCCGTTCTTGATGCCGCCGCCGATGTCATAAATCAGCTCTCCGAGGCTGATTCCGATCGGAACCTCGACGAGACCGGTATTCACTACCGCCCCCGCCAGCGCGAACACCTTCGTGCCCTTGCTTTCCGCCGTCCCCAGCGAGGCATACCAGTCCGCGCCCCGGTGAATAATCGCCGGCACGTTGGCGTACGTTTCCACGTTGTTGAGCAGGCTCGGTTTGCCCCAGAGCCCCTTCTCCGCCGGGAAGGGCGGGCGTGGACGCGGTTCGCCGCGTTTCCCTTCGATGGAAGCCATAAGCGCCGTTTCCTCGCCGCACACAAACGCCCCCGACCCCATCCGGATTTCGAGATCAAACTCAAACGAAGTGCCGAGGATGTTCTTCCCGAGGAAACCGTATTCGCGCGCCTGGTCAATAGCGTGGTTCAGACGAGCGACGGCAAGGGGATACTCCGCGCGGACATACACGTAGCCCTGCTTCGCTCCGATCGCGTACGCGGCAATGGCCATCCCTTCGATCACGCTGTGCGGGTCGCCTTCCAGCACGCTCCTGTCCATGAACGCACCGGGATCGCCCTCGTCTCCGTTGCAGATAACGTATTTGACGTCTCCTGCGGATTTACGTGCCATCGCCCATTTGATGCCGGTCGGAAAACCCGCGCCACCACGACCGCGCAGGCCCGATTTCTTGATGGACTCTATGACGTCGTCCGGCTTTACGGAGGTCAGCACTTTGACCAGCGCCGCGTAGCCGTCCACTCCGATGTAATCCTCGATTTTGAGTGGGTCTATGCGCCCGCAGTTGCGCAGGACGACCTTCACCTGATTGCGGAAGAAGTCCATCTCCTCTTCCGTGCGAACCGGCTCCTGCCGCGTGTTTTTCGGAAGGAGATGCTCGATGATCTTGCCCTGTTTGAGATGCTGGTGGACAATCTCCTCGGCGTCCTCCGGGTGCACGTTCTCATAGAACGTCAATTCGGGTTGAACCAGAAGAGCCGGTCCCTTCGCACAGGGACCGAGGCAGCCCGTTTCGCGGATCTCGAAATCCACGAATTCCCGTTTCATGACTTCTTCGAGCTTCTTTTTCACGTCCAGCGCGCCGGACGCGATGCATCCCGCGCCGGTGCAGAGGTACACGTGCCGCTTCCTTGCTCGCTTTTTCTGCTCGGCAACGACCCGTTTCCTCAAGTCCTGAAACATCTCTACGCGGGTTAGTCTGGGGTCTGCCATCACGAAGCCTCCCTCAATCCGGGCTTTGCCTCTCTGTACATCGTCAGAAGGTCTTTCACTTTGGCCGGTCGGACCCTCTGGTGCACCGTCTCGTCTACCATCACGGCCGGTGCAAGACTACACGCGCCGAAACAACGGCCCACTGCCAGCGAGAACTTCCTGTCCTGCGTCGTCTCTCCCACGTTGATTCCGAGCTGCTTGCGGAGTGTTGCGAGCACCTCTTTGCCACCGCGCACGTAACATGCGGTTCCAAGACACACACGGACGACGTGCTCACCCCGCGGAACGGTGGAGAAAAACGAGTAGAACGTGACGACCCCGGTCACCTGGCTGTAGGGCAATTTGAGGCGGGTGCTGATGTGCCGGAGTACCGTTTCGGGAAGGTAACCGAAGAGGTTCTGCGCGGATTGGAGCACCGGGATAAGTGCCCCCTCCGTTTTGGAGTAACCGTCAATGACGACGTCGAGGCTCCGCAACAATTCCTCTTCGGTTGGTTCGCAGGAATCGGTGCGGTTTTCTGGCTCTTTCGGGATGCTCTGTACTGCCTGTTTCCGTTTCATACATGTCTCCCGGTGAGTTGACAAAACCCTGGATCTATAGCGACGGAACTGGACGATGTACGCGACCCCGTGGTGCTCTGGGAAAAACGCGAATGCGTGTCAGTGTATGGCTGGCATGTGCCTTTCTTCTGGAACGTTCGACCGCGCGTACACCGCGCGTACCGGCTGGCGTTGTGTAGAATCTGTCTGCCCGAGCTATCCCCGGCGGAGGACCGGGCACCATTTGAGTAGAATAAAAGACCGCGCATCCAACAAGCACAAGGGTGCCATTTTTCATTCGCTGCATGTCGCTCCTGGCGTAACACCCCGTCACAAACTCGATACACGGGCCTCTTCGGGCGCGCCGTTCTGAGTGTTGTGCCACGGTAGGTCTTCCCGTACGTTCAAAGTGCCCGTCAAACACGTTTTCCGCCGCACCACGGAAGGAGTATGCACGATGTCACGGCTGCGCGTGGGCCTTTCCTCCGCGAACAGGTCCGGTTCTTTCATGAACGCGCTCAATACCGTTACGGAGACTGTGCCGGTTGCCTGTTGCGACCCCAACACCGAGCGGTTGAACGCATTTTGCGAGCGATGGGGATTGAAGGGCTACACCGATTTCGACCAGATGCTCGACGGCGAGAAACTCGACCTTGTGATCGTCGCTTCGCCGATGCAGTTCCATGCCCCTCAGTGCATCGCCGCGATGAAGGCGGGGGCGCACGTGATGTCGGAGGTTCCTGCCACCGTCAGTCTGGATGAGTGCTGGAATCTGCTTGCGACGGTGAAGGCAACCGGCAAGAAATACATGATGGCGGAAAACTACTGTTACATGCGGCACGTCGTTCTGGTGAAAGCGATGGCGGAGGCGGGATTGTTTGGCGAGATGTACTACGCGGAAGGGGCTTACATTCACGACGTTCGCGCGCTGCACAAGAACCCCGACGGTTCCCCGACATGGCGTGTCACCTGGCAGGTCGGGCGGAACGGTGTCACCTACCCGACGCACAGCCTCGGGCCATGCATCCAGTGGATGAAAGAGCGTGTGAAGTTCTTGTCCTGCCTTGGCACCGGGGTGCACACGGTGCCGAGTTACGTGAACGAAGACACCACGGTCATGCTGTGCAAAACCGATAAAAACAATCTCATCAACATCCGGCTGGATATGGTGTCCAACCGTCCGCACATCATGAACTACTACTCGCTGCAGGGAACAAAAGGATGCTACGAAGCAGCCCGCGCGGAGGGTGAGCCACATCGCGTCTGGCTGGAGGGCTATGCGAAAGACCGCAACACGTGGCAGTCCCTCTGGGATTTCGAACCGGAGTTCATGCCGGAAATCTGGCGGAATCCCCCGGAAGAGGCTAAGAAAGCCGGGCATGGCGGAGGGGATTACTTCGTTGTGCGCGAATTCGTGGACAGCATCCTTAACGACACCAAGCCACCGATTGACGTGTATGATGCGCTCGACTACACCGCTCCGGGGCTCGTGTCGGAGATGTCCATCAACCAGGGCGGAGTTCCGTTACCCGTACCGGATTTTCGGAGGATGGGGTGATGTAGCGCCGACAGAAGCGCTTGCGAACAGGTCGCTATTTGGACTGCGGCGGCTGGCCGCCGCTTTGAACGCACAAGCATGTTTGCGCTCTCCGAAGATGAGTATCTGAAAGGAACAGCATGCTCGGTTTTGGCTTAGACAACCTCCCGTATCTTCTTCTTGTTGTGCTGCCGGTGGGCATCATGGCCGTCACGATTCACGAGGTCTCGCACGGATATGTCGCCTGGAAACTGGGTGACCCGACGGCGCACTATGCCGGGCGGCTCACCCTGAACCCCATCGCGCACATAGACCCGATCGGCGCGCTGATGCTTGTTCTGGTGGGATTCGGGTGGGCAAAGCCGGTCCCGGTGAACCCGGGCTATTTCAAAAATCCGCGCCGCGGCATGATGTGGGTGGCGCTTGCGGGCCCGGTTTCCAACATCCTGTTCGCGGTCGTGTTTGCACTGGTTCTCAAGGCGGTGTTTGCCTTTTCGAGTGAATACACCGCGGCGCTGTTCCCGCTTCTGCGTTTCGGAATCGTAATCAACGTGGTGCTGGCGGCGTTCAACATGGTTCCGGTGCCGCCGTTGGACGGCTCCCGCGTTCTGGCGAACTTTCTCCCCTACCACGCCAGCCGCCGGTTTGATGAGCTTGAGCGCTATGGCCTGATCCCGGTCGCGGTGGTGCTGTTCCTCCTCCCATGGGCCACGAACGGCCGGATCGACATCGTGCGCTCAGTTTCCCGCTGGGCGCTCACGCTGTTCAGCAGGTTGATGTTTTAGGGGGACGCCCGGGGAATTCAATAAGCCCCACACTCCTCCGCGGTCTCAATCATCGCCAGGTAGTTCCGAAGCGCCTTTTCCGGCAACACGGGAGTGAAGGGCGACGCGGTGGGGCAAAGGACAAATCCGCCGCCGTCCGCCGCATCGTCAATCGCACGTTTGACTGCATCGCGGACCTCTTGTTCTTCCGCGGCATAAAGATCGCCTATCTGAATGTTCCCCTCAAGGCACACGTCCTTTCCGATGCGCTTTTTCGCATCGGAAAGCGGCACATCGCCCATGGGTGGTGCTTCGATGGGATGCAGCACGTCCGCGCCCATCTCCGCGAACTGCTCCAGCACCGCGTTCAACGGCCCGTGCGAGTGCACATGCACCAGCCCCCCAACCGCGTGGATGCGCGTGCAGATGGCGACCATCGGCTTCGTCACCCAGTCGCGGAAATATGACGGTGCCATGAGTGGCGGCGCGATGTATTCCGCCCCTGAAAAACCGAACAGGCCGCACACACCGTTGCTGATCACGTGGTCATACCAGTCCAGAAGCCGCCCGGTGAACAATTCCACCAGCATATCGATTGTCCGGCGCCGCTCCACACTCCACAGCGCCAGAAGCTCTGAGCCGAGGAGCTCGTGCACATACGCGATCGGGTCGGAATTCCCCACCATGATGAACCCCCGGTCGCCCATCGCCTCAACCGCGGCCGGGTATCCGGAGACGTCCGGGCGGGGCGGCACATAAGGCACGCTCAGAAACTTCGCCAGGTCGTCCTCGTTTTTCACCCAGAAACTGCGTGTGAGTCCGGAAAACTCGTGCTTGCTTGTCCGGTAGACGTAGGAAAGGTCTCCCGCGGGAGTATGTGCGATGGTCTCCTTATCCACCCAGTCCGTCCAATCGTGAACGCGGTGCTCGAACGTAACCACGTCGCTCGCGGTGAGCAGCCAGCCGGTGGGGACGCCATACCCTCCGACAAGATCACCTGATGCCGCAACCTTTTCAATCAGGGGCCTGTAGCTGGGGTGACGGCTTTCGACCCACTTCCGATCATGCGCCGGCACCCCGCGAACATTGATCGGGACGCGGTCCGGTTGTCGCCTTCGGTACGCGGCCAGAAGCCGTTCCTTCGACGTCATACCGTGTCCTTCTCCAGCCCCGCCGTTTCCCGGATCGTCCAGAGCGGGCGGCCCTTCACCTCGTCAAAGATGCGCCCGAGGTATTCCCCGATGATGCCGAGACAGATAAGTTGTACGCCTCCGAGGAACAACATTCCCGTGAACAGCGCGTAGAAACCGGGAACGTAGGGAAACCCGATGCGCGTGAACCAGTCCACAAAGATGCGCTGGAGGATGGTCACCGCGGCCCCCAGCAGGGCGAAAAAGGACACCGCGAACCCGAGGTACGTGGCCAGACGGAGCGGGGTCGTCGAAAACGATACCACACCATCAAGGGCAAGCTTGATGAGTTTGCGAAACGTGTATTTCACTTCCCCTGCGGCGCGGGCATCCCTGTTGTATTCCAGCCCCGCCTGCCGGAACCCGGCCCACGAACGCAGCCCTCGGACGAAACGATTCCGCTCAGGCATCGCCTTCAAAACGTCTACCACTTTGCGGTCCATCAGGCAGAAATCACCGCTGTCAAGCGGGATTTCGATGCTTGCGAGCGAACGCAGGATGCGGTAAAACGATTTGTACGCCGCGCGCTTCAGCAGGTTCTCTTTGCGCGTCGCGCGGATGGCGTAGACGACCTCATTCCCGTCTTTCCACTCCGCTATGAAACGGTGGAGCTGTTCCGGCGGATCCTGCAGATCCGCGTCCATCAGGATTACCGCGTCGCCGCGTGCGTAATGAATGCCGGCGGAGATAGCTGTCTGATGGCCGAAATTCCGTGCGAATGAAATCCCCCGCCACCGCTCATCCCGCGCGTGCTGTTCGAGGATCAATCGCCAGGTTGCGTCCCGCGAACCATCGTCCACGAGAAGAACCTCATACTCCTCGCCCCATGTCTCCGCCGCCGCGCCCAACCGGGCGAAAAGCTGCGGAAGCACTTCTTCTTCGTTGTAGCAGGGAATCACGATGGAAATCATGTGGCCTCGCCAGTCGGTGCGCTCAGAAGCCGTTTCAATTCCTCAAGATACGTTTTGTATACTTCGCGCGGAAGACAATCACGGCGGGCACACACCGCCGCCGCGGTACCCACCACCTCGCCCATCAGACCACAGGTGCGCATTACCCGGACCGCCCCGAGCGCCCAGTAGGTGGTGCTGATATTCCGTCCGGCCATGAAGAGGTTGGATATGTTGCGGCTGTACAGGCATCGGTAGGGAATGCCCCACCAGGGCTTTCCATGCCGTGGGCGCGCTTCTCTGTCTGTTCCGGGCTCCTGGATGCCCGTCGCGATGAAGGGATTGTCCCGGTACGTTCCCGAGTATTTCGGGTCCGGGATATGGCGGTCGAGGAACCACGTCACCGGCACAAAACCGTCCTCGAACTTCACCTGCCGGAGCATGTCATCCGATGAGAGCACAAAATCCCCGATGAGCCTTCGTGATTCGCGCACGCCGCCCAGGGCCGATACAAATGTGAGCCGCGCATTTCTGTGCTTCTCCGCCTCTTCTCCGTGCTTGAGTGCACTCCACGCCCCGAATACTGCCCGCAGGTTCCAGTCGCGAATGGCTTCCAGGTCGCGGATTGGGTCCAGATTGAAGCCACTCTCCCAGCACCACGTCCCGTTGGATTTGCCTTCCGGCGGAACCGGGAAATCGCCCGGTTTCAGATCCAGCGCCCACGGAGTATCGGGGAAATCCTGGGGTTCCGGGGTGGTTTCCCACGACCAGATGTTCGTCATTCCCATGAGGTCGCGCGGGGCAATGGCATATTCCGCACCGGCGAGGGCCCCCAGTGTGCCGTGTCCGGTGCAGTCGGCAAAACAGTGTGCTTCCAGCCGCACGGAAGCAGGCCGCCGGGTACACACCGCGTTCACCGCGCGGATGCGATTGCCCTCCATTTCCACCGAGGCGACGTAATGGTTCAGAAGAAGCGTGAGATTCGGTTCTGAGCGAAGAATGCGTTCGATTGCCGCGTCATCCGTGTCACTCGCCCTGCCGGCATTCGGTTGGGCGTCATATTCCAGGGATTTCAGTGTCCGTCCGAGGAGCGGATACGGAGTCTCGTCGGGGACCAGTCCCCGCAATGGGACGCGAATCTCGCTTGAGCCGTTTCCTCCGAGCACCGGCCGGTTCTGAACCAGTGCAACGGAAAGGCCCAGCCGCGTCGCCGCAACCGCCGCGCACATGCCTGCGTACCCACCTCCCGCCACCACCAGATCGTACCGGACTGAAGCGCGTTCTCCGGCTTCGCGGGCCTTCTCAACCCGCCAGCGATCAAGGTCGGGCGGGTGCGTGGATGCGCAGTCACGACTGAAGCAGATGGCGTCGCACCGGCCGTTGAACCCGGTCAGGTCGTGGAGAGCGACTCTGATATCCGGCTTCCCGGTCTGGATGACCCCGCCATCCTGCCAGTGCCAGTCGGTGCCCTCCGTGCCGAACACCACCCCGAGGGGCTCGCCGTTTATGAGGACCTGAAACCGCCCCGGACTACCCGGGCGGCCCGTGGTGCCGAGGCCGCCGGAAGCGTTCCAGCGGGCAACCCAGTCGAACGTCCGCACCCACACGCGCCACGCGCCCGGTCCGGGAAGCGTCAGCGTCGTGATGGCATCCGCCACAGGAGTTCCCAGCCCGTGCGCCATCAGGTAGGGCGAGCCCATGGATTCGACGAACCCGGTGTCGAGAGTCCACCCGCCCAGGTCGTCAAAATGCTCTGCTTCGACTGCGAGTACGTCTGGTGGCGACACGAGCAAAGCACGGTCCCCTATGGCAGAACTATATCCGCAACGAACACCTGCGCGAACTTGCCGCCCGGGTAGACGACCTCCCGGTTGAACGCCACGAGCGTTCCGTCGGGGGATACAACCAGCGCGTCCGGGCGGCCGCGGGAGGGCTCCGTTATCGCCCGCGCACACCCGCTGGCTGCGTCAACAACGAAAACACGACCCTCGCTCACCGTAACAAAGTGCAGGTCGTCGGGAAGCCACCGAACAGGCTGGCTTGCTCCTCCGGGGAAGCTCGTTACCTGCCGGGGCTCTCCTCCCAGAGGTGAAATGACGAACACCTGCGGCGTTCCGTCAGCCGCGCGGGAAAGGAATGCGATCATCTCTCCGTCTGACGTGGAACGTACAAGGCCGAAGCATCCGGATTCCGTGTGGGTCAGCCGGCGCTGCGAGGTACGCGCCGGCGGCGCGGGAAACGTGGTGCCGGTTCCCTCAAGCGGGCCTGCGGGACCGGGCCGAGTAATGTCCTCGGGAATATCCACAATGAACACTTCGCGGTGGTCCCGAACAGACCCATCGTCTGCTCGTACTCGCATGTGACCGATAAAAGCCCGCGCCAGTTGCCAGCTCCCGTCCGGCTTCCGGTACCCCCGCGTGCCAACCCACTGGTCGTCGGTAGCGCGGTAGATACGATCGGTTCCCGGCTCCCGGTCGAGTTCATCCTTCGGGAAGACCTCCGTAATGACGACAGAGAACCCGGCGCCGCTTCGGTTCTCATGCGCAGGGTCCGCATCCACTGATACCGGAATCCCCAGTTTCGTCAACCCCAGCACGCGCAAGTCGAGGTCCCGGCCGATCTGCTGGCCGTACCGTTTCATGATCTGATCGTTGTACGTATACCCGATCCAGACGCCGCCGGGTCCGCCCGGATCGTGCCGGTGGGTGCCTCCTCGAAGCGCGCCCGGTGTGAAGGGAGGGGTTACATCCCGGGCATCCGCCCAGGTGATGCGGGATGTATCGTTCACCGCGCTTCCGTCATCCGGAACGATCGCCCCCGTCCGCCGCGCCATGTCGTACGCAAGACCGGTCGTCGTGAACGGTCCGTGGATGAAAATCACCTCGTTCCGTCCCGGGAGGTAACTTGGCGCGGCAATTCCCGGCCCCATGTTCTCCACGAAATCGGGGCCATCGTACACCCGCACGCGTTCTCCCGTCTCTACGTTCACCTTCTCGATCGATCGGCAGTTTTGAAGGCCGCCGTTCGGGCGAAGGTCGTACACCAGCCATTTCCCATCAGGTGAGAAATTGTGATTCTGATCCAGCGCGCAGTTTTGCGTCGAATCGTTCGTGATCTGCCGTTCAGCCGCCATGGAACCTGCCGTGGTTGCGAGTATGAAGAGAGTGGCCGAAACCCATTTCCGGGCGAATGACCGTTTCAACATGGTTTCCTCCGCGGGAGCGCCCCGCCGGTGCCGAGTCAGCTTCGCCGTGCTTGCTCAGTCCGAATATCCTGGAATCTTCAGCACTCCCCACGGGCTGTCCTGAATCAACAACCCTGCGTCCGGGTCTTCCGGCATTTCCAGCTTCGGGTATTGTCTCCAGCCGTCGCCATCGAGCGCAGCCGTTTCCCCGCCCGCCTTCAAATGACCAATCAGCGCCGTGCGCATCCTTGCCGCGTGATCCTTCATGAACGGCGTTGCCACCCGGTTCCGCGTTTCAAGCGGATCAACCCGATGGTCGAACAGGAACTCGCGCCCGTCGGGAGCACTGTAGAAGTATTTCCAGCGTTCGTCCGCCGCCATATAGACGCCCTGTCCGGCCTTCTGGAACTGGCTGAATACCATCTCGCGGGAACACGCCCCCGACGCCAGCTCCGAAAGGTCAACGCCGTCGAGTTCGTGATCCGTTACGCGGGCACCCGCGGCGGCCAGAACGGTCGGCGCGATGTCAACGAGGCTGGCCGGCTTCGCGCAGACCGCACCGCACGCGAAGCGTTCCGGATAGCGCAGGATGAAGGGCACCCGCGCGGCGGCGTCATGCATGCCACGCTTCCCGAAGCAGTAGTAATCTCCCAGGTACTCGCCGTGGTCCGATGCGAACACAATCAGCGTGTTCTCCAGTTGCCCCGTCTCGTCGAGGGCGGCCAGAATCCGCCCCACCTGGTAATCGATGAATGACACGGCGCCGTAGTAGTAGGCCTTGATCGCCCGCAGAAGGTTCTGGTCAATGCCCTGGTCACGGTATTTGTACCTGTTCTGGTACCGGTTTATATAGATGTGCAACGCTTCGTAATCAGCCGGAACGTTCGGCAACGGCATGAGTGGCGCGCGGTAGAGCTTGTGCCACGGCACCGGCGGAGCGAAAGGCGGGTGCGGGTGAATGAAGCTCGCGTAGAGGTACCACGGCTCCTTCATTCGCTCCGGCGCGGTGAGAAACGCCGTGGCTCTGTCGCCGATCCACTGCGTGGGGTGCAGCCGCGCCGGCATCTGCGCCGGTTGTGGAGTGTAGTACATCTCGCCCCGGACACCGTGCGGATCCGTAAGATGCTCATAACCGTTCGCCCGCAGCCAGACAAGGTAGTCATCCTGTTCGGGAGTCGCGACGCCCTCTTCCTGGCTTTCCCGCGTCTGGAATCCTCGCAGGCTTGCGCGGTCGGGGTAGAAGTGACACTTCCCTATGCCGTGCGTGCGGTACCCCGCCTCCGTCAGCGCACCCATGAATGATGTGCGGCCGTCCTGCGGCATGGGCGCGTTGTCGTAACAGCCCGTGTGGAGCGGGTATTGCCCGTAAATCATGGAACACCGCGCCGAAACACACACGGGGGAGGGTGTGTACGCCCGCTGGAACGCCGTGCCTTCTCGCACGAGACGGTCAATGGCGGGCGTCCTGATCACCCCGTTCCCGAGCGCATGGATCGCGTCAGCGCGGAGTTGATCACAGAACAGGTGCAGAATGTTCGGAGGGCGTGGCATTGATAACCCCTTTGTTCGAACGTGCATCTGGAAGTACATTGCGGCTTCCCGCAGCGGCATCCGGCCGCGAATCCAACCTACATGACGGTACGCAGTGGCGCAGTGTCTCACAACCCGCGGGAGCACGGTTCCGCGTGACGTCGGCAATCAGCCCCAAGTGGCGCACACGTTCCGTGTTCCGGGCCCCCCTTCTTCGCGTGCCGCATTTCCACCTCGTTGGTGACGGTGCATCGCCGCGTGCCGGCAACGGGAAGACGCTGCCCTGTCTCCCGCCGGGGGAGCAGCCGGACGTCCTTCGGAGTGCCTTTCCGAGCTTCAGGGAACCCGCCCGGTTTGCACTGGCGCACATTCCTGCGTATTCTTTCGCCGCGTTCAATCTTTCATACGCATGACGCGTCCGCTCGCGAAAGGTTTATCGTACGGCAGCCGCGAGTGCATGCGCGGAAGTCGCCCTGCTGACTGTACGCGCGTGCACATGCCTGCGTCTCCGTTCCGGGTTGTCGCGCCATTGCGCTGCGTCAGTCAACAGACGGGTTGCCGCCGTCGTATTGCCGGGGCGGCCCGCCGCACATGAAGGGAGAACGGTATGCTTGGAATTGCGGACCCGCAGATCTGGTTGGCCTACGTTCTGTGCATTCTCAGCACGATCCTGTGCGTCTACTACGGCGCGAAAAACTGGGATAAGGGCGACGAACCTGTGTACCCCGAGGACGTCACCTGGGCGGAGGACGAGAAGAAGGCAACGGCGGAGAACTGACTCCGCGTGTGCACCACGTGGTTCACGATTGAACGCAGACGATCGAAATACCATTGATTCCTCGGGGGATACCAGATGGACAATTTCACAATCCTTACCGTCGTCGTAGTCGTCTACCTGTTCGTTGTCGCGTATCTGGGATGGTACGGCTACCGGAAGACCAAAAACGCAACAGATTACCTTGTTGCGGGAAGGAGCACGCACCCGTACATCATGGCGCTGTCGTACGGCGCAACCTTCATCAGCACGTCCGCGATTGTGGGATTCGGCGGCGCGGCTGCGTTGTTCGGGATGGGGCTCTTGTGGCTCACGTTCCTCAACATCTTCTTCGGCATCTTCATCGCCTTCGTGGTGTTCGGAAAAAGAACGCGCAAAATCGGACGGAACCTCGACGCCCACACGTTCCCGGAGTTCCTTGGTCGCCGATTCGATTCCCGGTTCATTCAGGGGTTCGCCGGTATCACCGTGTTTCTGCTCATGCCGTTGTACGCTTCGGCGGTGCTGATCGGTGCCGCCCGCTTTATCGAAAACACGTTCGCCGGGGTCAACTTCAACACGGCCATCCTGATCTACACGCTCATCATCTGCGCGTACGTGCTGGCCGGCGGCCTGAAAGGCGTCATGTATACAGACGCCCTGCAGGGTACGATCATGTTCGTCGGGATGCTGGTGCTTGCCATCTACACGTATTCCACGCTGGGCGGAGTGATCGACTCCCACCAGGCGCTTACCAACATGGCGGACAAGGTACCCGCCAAACTGGCCGCGATCGGGCATCAGGGGTGGACCAGCATGCCTGCGCTCGGTTCGCCGCTCTGGTGGCAGCTTGTCTCGACAATCGTGCTGGGGGTTGGCATTGGCGTGCTGGCACAGCCGCAACTCGTCGTGCGCTTCATGACGGTGAAGAGCAGCCGCGAGCTCAACCGCGCGGTATTGAGCGGCGGAATCTTCATCCTGGCGATGACGGGAGTCGCATTCGTGGTGGGGGCGCTCTCCAACGTGTTCTTTTACGAACACACCGCGTACAAGGCCATCTCACTGGTAGTTGCCAAGGGGAACATCGATTCCATCATTCCCCTCTACGTCAACAGCGCGATGCCGGTCTGGTTCGTGTACCTGTTCATGATTACCCTGCTCTCCGCAGCCATGTCCACCTCCAGCTCGCAGTTCCACACCATCGGGTCGGCGTTCGGGCGGGATTTCTTCGAAAAAACCCTGTTCCATGGGAAGCAGTTCCTGTACACCGTCAGCCTCACGCGTGTCGGTATCGTCCTCGGAGTGGTCGCCACGGTAATCCTCGGCTACAACCTTCCCGGGAGCGTCATTGCCATCGCGACCGCAATATTTTTCGGGTTCTGCGCCACTATGTTCCTTCCGAGCTTCGTGGGCGCGCTGTTCTGGAAAGGCATGACGCGGGCAGGGGCTGTTTCAAGCGTGGTGGTAGGGTTCTTCGGATCAGCGCTCTGGCTCCTGTTCGTCCATCAAAAGGAATCAGAAGCGCTCGGGCTCTGCAAACTCGTGTTTGGCAAGCCGAGCCTCGCCGCCGGAACCGTCTGGGCGATGGTGGACCCGATCGTGGTGATTCTGCCGATTTCCTTCGTCGTTGCCTTTGGTGTAAGTATGTGGACGAAAAAGATGCCGCAGGAGCACCTCGACGCTTGTTTCAAACACATGTAACCGCCACAGGAAAGGAAAGAGGGACGCAGGTCAATCTGCGTCCCTCTTTTTTTTTCCCACTCCGGATACTCATGATGCGTTACCGGTCCGGCTTCTTTTCGTTCCCCGAAAGGAGGACCCGCCTCACCGTTCTGACTGAGAAAAGCCCTTTCGTTTTCCCGCGCCCCAAGGGAATCACGGGAGCCTGTTCTCCGTCAGCATGCGCTCAACCCCAGTGACACTCTCAGAACCGCAAAAAAAACGAGCTGCGCGAACACGATGATGAAGGGAGCAGGATTCCTCCAGGTTACCCTGAGGTGCGCGTATGCCGCGGACATGAGGAGTGACACGAGGAACCATGCTGCATAGTTCTGGAGAGGGACGCAATCCTGCTCCCATTTCCAGTAGCCCAACGCGATCGCCACAGGTTCCATTATCCAGTCAAACACCGTGGCCGACGCCGCCGAAAGAAGCGCTTTGCAGGCTGTTCCGCAGGGAAGGCGCGAATACACGCCGCTGAACCCAAGAACGATGATAACCCAGTTGAAGCCTATGACGGGCGGCACGCCCAGAATGTGCGTGCCAAGGGTTTTCCCATATTCGTACACCCCGAAAACAGCTCCGGTTCTGACGCCCAGAATCTCAGCTGCCAAAGCGAGAATGCAGGAGACGACGCCCCACGCGAGGTAAAGCGCTCTTCTTTCTGACGGGATTGATATGATGAACGCGGGCAGGCCGGTCACCAGCAGAAACCAGGGCGTAGCGGTGAGCAGGAGAGGATCGTTCGCTGAGTGGAGATATCGCGCGATGCCAACGGCGTAGAGAACAGCGACAAAAACGGAAAAGAACAGGAGTGTGCGATCTTTGAAAGCCGCGCGTTCAGGAAGATCGGCAGGCATTTCAACGGTCCCGTGTTCGCAGGAAGTCAACAAGGCTTCTGAGTTGTTCCTTCGGGTCTTCTGGAACCGCGAGAGCGTCTATCATCTTCCCCGCCTCGGCGGCGAGCGCTTTTATTTTTGAGATCAACTCAGACCGGGCGCCGCTCGTTTCTATGAGGCGGCGGGCGTGGAGAATCTCATCCCCGGTGGCGTTGCGTCGTCCGAGAATCCGCGTCAGTTGTGAGCGCGGGACGGGATCAAGCCGCTCGAGCGCAATCGCGATGAGAAGGGTCTTTTTTGCCAGCCTGATGTCAGAGCCAACGGGCTTCCCGATCGCATTCTCCGAGCCGAAGACGCCAAGCTCATCGTCCCTCATCTGGAACATGATTCCCATTGACTCTCCGAGGCGCCAGAGCGCTGAGACGAGTTCCTCGTCCGCGTTTCCCGCCATTGCACCCGCTGAAAGCGGCAGAGAGAAGGAATACCTCGCCGTTTTCCACAGATAGAGATCAAGTATCTCCTTTTCCGAGGGGATTCGGGAGAAGGTCCCGTAATCAATATCCGCCATCTGCGCAAGACCGATAGCGTAGGACTCGCGACACACGAGGTTTCTGATGCCGTCCGGGATATCCGCCGATGAAATCAACCGCAGCCCGATGAACAAGGCGCAGTCGCCGGCGCAGATTCCCATGGAGGTGCCGTAATGCTCGGATTCCTCAATCCCTTTTGCATGGGCGTCTTCGCGGAACTGCCAGAACACCGACGGCATTCCTCTCCTCATACGGTCCTGGTCCATGATGTCGTCATGAATCAGAAATGCCGAATGCAGCAGTTCAATCGCGGCGGCGATTTTGAGCGCTGTGTCTCCGGGCCGGCCCCCGGCCAGTTCGTGGCCCAGAAAGACAAGACCTCCCCTTATAAGCTTCCCGCCTTGTGCAAACGCACCAAGGCGCGCGGGGAGATCCTTTCCCCACCGATTCAGGAAGGAGAATTCCTCGCCACAGGCCTCAAGGTATGATCGGAGAAAGGTTTTGATCTCTTCAGAACGGGATCCGAAATAACCTGCGTTCATGCGGGTTCCTGATCTGGAGCTTCCGGTCTTCTGCAGCGATGAGCTCTTGACGCGTTCCGCAGCAGCGAAAAAAGGATCCTCTGTCGGGAAGGTTTGACTTTCTTTTCGTACACGATGAAGGGGTTGCGATAGATTTTTGTCGCCGCCCATTTGTACATCTCGCTGGCCGTCATAACTGCTACGCGAGACCGCCATGGGATCGAGCCGAATTCCGTTTCGGCGCGGTCCTGCCATTCTCGATACAGGTGTATCTGGCTACGGATGAAGCGAGTAAACGTCTCAGGTTTCGATCGGGCGGTGTCTTCCGCAAGGTCTTCGAGGCCCGATCCCGCAAGGGGCAGATATGTCCTGCCAAGTTCATTGTCTTCCGCGATGTCGCGGATGAAGTTTATGTACTGCATGGCCCTGCCGAGGAAGGCTGCGGCTTCCATCGCGTTCCGGGGGAGTTCCATGATGGCTGCCATGAAAAACCCGATAACCTCCGCGGAACCGTGAATGTAGACAAGCACCTCGTCGGGAGCTTCGTATCGCTTTCCCGTAAGATCGGCCTCCATGGAGTTCAGGAAGGCTTCAGCCCACGCGTCCTCAAACTTCCTTCTCCGGGAGAGCTCGATGAAGGAGTCCACTATCGGGTCCCCGCTGTCTCTGCCAGTTGTCCTGGCGAGTTCGTAGCGCGCGCGGAACGCGTGAAATCCTTCTTTGTCCTGAGGGACTGAATCAACGAAGTCGTCCGCTGTTCGTACGAAGGCATAGAGAATGATTACATCCCTCCGGACCTTCGCCGGAAAGAAAAGCGAAGAGTTGAAGAAGGTTCTTGACCCTCTTCTGAAAATCTCCTCAAATACCGATTGCGTACGTTTCATAACGACTTTGACGTGCGGAACCGCACGACTTTGACGTGCGGAACCGCAGGTCTCCCGAGGGATTGAAACCAGAATGATGGTCCTGCTGGCCTGTATCGTGATGGCCTTCACCGCGCTCCAGTGTGTCGTGGCGCTGGCCAATCTCATTTTCGAATCTGATCTGCCTGAAGAGGGGGAAAAAGAAGGTCCCCTTGTGTCCGTCCTTATCCCTGCAAGAAATGAAGAAAGAAAAATAGGCAATATTTTGGAAGACCTCCTCAGTCAGGATTACCAACACATTGAGATAGTGGTTTTCAACGATCAATCTTCTGACAGAACGGAAGAGGTTGTCAGAACATACGCAGTTCGTGATGAAAGAATAAGGCTGATCAATTCCACGGGGCTTCCTGAGGGATGGACCGGGAAAAACTACGCGTGCCACTCTCTCGCGCTGAACTCGAAGGGGGAATACCTCCTATTTCTTGACGCGGATGTGAGGATATCTGGCAACGTGATAGGCAGGTGTCTTGCTCTTGCGCGGAAGAAAGGGCTGGACCTCATCTCGGTGTTTCCGAAACAAATGATGGAGACCCCGGGCGAAAAAATCACGGTTCCGATAATCAACTATGTCCTGATCACTCTCCTCCCGCTGGTACTGGTCGAAAAAAGCCGCCACAGCTCGCTTGCGGCGGCAAGCGGCGCATTCATGTTTTTCACGGCAAGGGCTTACCGGGAAGTACTGCCTCATGAAAAGGTCAGACGCGCGGTTGTGGAGGACGTAAGCATAGCGCGCCTGTTCAAAAGGGAGGACAAGCACGTCGCCTGCCTGCTCGGCGACGATGACTATTCCTGCAGGATGTACCATGGTTTCCGCGATGCGGTAGGTGGCTTTTCAAAATTCATCACCACGTTCTTTGCAGACTCGTTCATTCTTTCCGTTCTGTTTTTCCTCGTCACGACGTTCGGTTTTGTCCCCGTTCTGCGGGCAATGCCGGCCTGGGTCTTTACAGGGTATCTGGTTGTGTATGTTCTGACGAGGGTCATTGTGTTTTTCCTCAGCCATCAGAACATCCTCACCAGCGTGCTGTTGATCATTCCGGTGCAGCTCTCTCTTGGCTTGATAAACTGCGTGGCGTACGTGAGAAGATTCTCCGGAAAACTCCAATGGAAGGGGCGGCAAATAGGCTGAGATGGACGGCGATTCGCGGTGGTTCTGTGTTCGTCATTACTGGATGAGAGGCGGGATGTGAAAAAGAGGGTTCTGGTGGTCGGAGCGGGTCTGGGAGGCCTGGCAACGGCGCTTCGGCTCGCAAAAAAAGGCTACGAGGTTGAGATCGTTGAAAAGAACAGCAATGCCGGCGGCAGGCTGAACCAGATCAAGAAGGACGGGTTCACGTTCGATACCGGTCCAAGTTTTTTCGCGATGTCTTATGAGTTCGAGGATTTCGCGAGGGAGTGCGGCATCGCACTTCCCTTCGAGCACTACGCGCTTGACCCGTTGTACTCGGTCAACTTCAGGAAGAACCGCGTCACGTATCATCTCCACCGGGATATCGGAAAATTGGCGTCCCAGTTCGAGCAGGTGGAACCGGATTTTGAGAACCGGATGAAGAGGTATCTCGACAAATGCGGGCAGGTTTACCGAGACACAAACTTCGTGATCAAGACAAATTACGATTCTCTGCCTGACTACCTCTCCGCCCTCGCAAAAGCCAATCCTTTTCTGCTGCCCCTGCTCTGGAGGAGTTTCTGGAAGCAGGTCTCCCGGTATTTCGACTCCAACGACGCGAGGGAAATTGTATCGCTCGTGTCTTTCTTCCTCGGCAAAACGCCTTTCGAAACCTCCGCCGTGTACACGCTTCTTTCCTACACGGAGTTCGTGCATGACGGGTACTACAACGTGGTCGGCGGGATGTACAGGATTGCGGAAGGCATCGTTCGCGAACTCGAAAAGGAAAATGTCAAAATCCATTACGGCACCGAGATTGTGGACTTTGGTTCGAAGGACAGAACGGTTGAGTGTCTACTGGATGGAGAAGGCAGGAAATGGACGGCGGATATTGTCGTCGTAAATGCCGATGCTGCGGTATTTCGAGGCCGCGTGTTCAGGAGAAAAAAGTTCTCCCCGGAGATGCTTGATCGCATGGATTGGACCATGGGGACGCTTACGATCTATCTGGGCATCAAACGCAAAATGCCGCAACTGAACCACCACAATTACTACCTCGGTGACGATTTCACCGAATACGCACGCAAGGTGTTCAACGATCCGAGTGCGGCGGAAAAACCCTACTACTATGTGAATGTGCTTTCCAGAACGAATCCCGACTGCGCTCCCGAAGGCTGTGAAAGCCTGTTCTTTGTCTGCCCGGTGCCGGATTTGAGGTTCAAGGGCAACTGGGACGACAGAGACGCAATTGTGGACGGGATCATCGATGACTTTTCAAACAGGACAGGCAGAAACATCAGGAACGAGATAGTATCCAAGACTGTCTACACACCGATCGAGTGGCGCGACAGGTTCAATCTCCACAGAGGAAGCGCGCTGGGTCTTGCGCACAACATGCTGCAGACGGGGGGATTCAGGCCCAAAAACTTCGATGAGGAATTCAGGAACGTGTTCTACGTGGGAGCGTCAACAGTCCCGGGCGGCGGACTTCCAATGGTGGTAATCGGCTCGAAACTCGTCACCGAGAGAGTTGAGCGTTTCCGCGGAAATCCATAGGAGCGACTGATACCGCGGTACTCGAAAAACTCTATGAGGGACGCAGGCCTGGCAGCGTCCCTTTTTCCCTCTCATTCGGCATAACCGTACTACGTTACCGATCTGTGCGTGCCATCGCAGAACGGCGGCGTTTTTGTCTGCTTGCACAGGCAGAGAGCCGCCTTTTTCTTCTCTTCCACCCTGAAAACGACCGGCTGGATCCCCGTTCCCTTGTGCGATCCATCGCAGAACGGCTGGCCCTTTGACCGCCCGCACCTGCACCACGCGTACGAGCCGGGTTCCAGTTCTTTCACCGCAGGTTTTCTGTCAAACACCACTGAGTCAGCCATGCCGGTTCCTCCCAAAACACGTAATACGCCTGAGATATGGACTCATCAAAGGTGAGTCACTGAAAATATAGGGTCTTATCCCCGGCAAAGCGCCCCCTGAAAACTGTCCCGTCTCGCCAGTTCCCCGCGGATCAGGGCAAGCGTTCCGGCTTTGTCCCGCGTCCACGGTGGCTCCGGCGGAATGGTGCGAGGAGGATCCCCGGTGAGCCTCTGGACTACGGTCTCCGGAGGCAGCCGCTCAAGGGCATCTGCAACGATCTCGGCGTACTCCTGTTGCGATAGGAGCGGGAACGGAACGCTCCGGTACTCCATCTCCATCTGCGTACCCGGCACAAGGTAGAGCGAATGGAATTTGACCCCGTCAATCGTCAGGGATGCAAGGAACCGGGCGGTATCGCGCATCATTTCCCGCGTTTCTCCCGGCAACCCGAAAATCACGTGAGCGCACACGCGAATGCCGCGCGCATGGCATCGTTCCACGGCGTCGGCAAACTGCGCCACCGTGTGACCGCGGTTGATCCGCCGCAGTGTTTCGTCGTGCGCGGACTGAAGCCCCAGCTCCAGCCAGAGATAGGTGCGGCGATTCAGTTCGTCCAGAAGGTCCAGAACCGGCTCCGGCAGGCAATCGGGTCGCGTTCCTATTGAAAACCCGACCACGCGCGGGTCGGTCAGCGCCTCTTCGAACCGGCTGCGCAGGGTTTGAATGGACGCGAAGGTATTGGTATGCGCCTGAAAATACGCGAGGAACGCACCCGCCAGTTTCGTTGCCGACGCGCCACGCGAAATCGCACAGGCAATCTGGTCGGGAATGGAGCGGCCCTGTCCGTACGCGCCCGTGCCCGAACCCCAGGCGTCGCAGTAGGTGCATCCCCCCTCGCCTCCCCTTCGATGGGGGCAGGAGAAACCCGCGTCGAGGGAAATCTTCCGCACCGGGCTCGCGAACTTTTCCTTCAGCACGCGCGAAAAGCTGCGGTATCGTTCCATCGGTCACGCAACGGAAAAGGGCAAGGATTGGGACAAAAATCGTGCAAAAGTATACTCTTGAAACGTGCCGGAAAAGAACGTCCGGGATTGGCGCGCGCACCAGCGTCATGGCTCTGAAAGGTCTGCGTATGGCGGAACTGCGGTCACAGTGGGGTTCAAAGGTCGGGTTTGTTCTCGCGGCATCGGGTTCGGCCATCGGCCTCGGGAACATCGTCTTCTTCAGCGCCAATGCGTACAAATACGGCGGGGGAGCCTTTTACATCCCGTACATCGTGGCGTTCTGTGTCCTCGGCATTCCCATCATGCTTATGGAGCTTGTCCTGGGAGCGCATACCGGCAAGGCGTTTCCTCAGTCACTCTACAGGATAGGGAGGCGGCCGGCGGAATTCATCGGATGGTGGGGCGTTCTGAACGCCACGGTCATCTGCATGTACTACGTCGCCATCCTGGCGTGGGTTCTCGGAATGTTCATCGGTAGCATGAAAGGGTTGTGGAATACTGCACCCGTCACGAGTGGCGCCTTCGGGTCTCTCGCCCTCCCCAACCCGTTTGGCTATTTCTTCGAAATGCTCGGTTCGTGGGATACGCTTTGGTACGTGGCGATTGTCTGGGCGCTCAATCTCCTGATCGTTCTGCGCGGTGCACGGAGCATTGAATCTGCCACCCGTTTCCTCGTGCCGCTCATGTGGCTGTGCATGGTCGCGCTGATTGTCCGCGGCGTGAGTCTCCCCAACGGGGAACAGGGCGCATACCTCCTTTTCAGCCCGAATTTCACCGTCATGGCCGATCCTGAGGTGTGGAAAGGGGCCTTCAGTCAGATGTTCTTCACCCTGTCGCTCGGATTCGGCATTATGACGGCGTATGCCAGCTATCTTCCGAAAAAGAGCGATCAGGTGCACAACGCGGCAACAATCTGCTTTCTCAACTGCTCATTCGAGTTCATTGCGGGGCTGGCGGTGTTCTCGCTTCTCTTCGCGTTCTCTGTCGTGCCGAAAGCCAGCACTCTCAGCATGATGTTTTTCGTGGTGCCCCAGGGTATCGCGAAATTGCCGCATTTTGTTGTGGGGTTCGGGATGCTGTTTTTCTTCCTGCTGTTCATCGCCGGCCTCACCTCCAGCATCTCCCTCGTGGAAGCCTTTGTTGCCTCCATTCTCGACAAATTCCGGTGGAGGAGAAAGAAGGCCGTACTGGTGGTTGCGCTGAGCAGCATGCTGGGCAGCATGTGCTTCGCACTTCCTCACGTGGTAGATCCCACCCTCGCCAGCAACGGCACCCTCGGCCTGACCCTCCTCGATCTGTTCGACCACTGGTCGTTCAGTTACGGCCTTTTGATCGTCGGGTTTTTCGAGTGTCTCATTATCGGGTGGGTATTCGGTGCGCACAAACTCCGCGAAATCATCAACCGCGACAGCACCCTCGACGTCGGGTGGTGGTGGGACGCCCTGATCAAAGTGGTCAATCCCGTGATTATCGCGGTGGTGATCGGATGGGGCATCTGGACGGAGGTACGCGACGGGCTTTACGGCGCCTCGTTCACCGTCAAAGGAATCCCCTGGCTCTCGTGGTTCGCCTTTGGCGCGTGGTTCTTCTTCACGACCGGTCTCGCCCTGGTGTTCACGTTCTGGCGAACGTACAGGGAGGAACGGGGATGAACCGACTGCTGTGCTGGGTGCCCGTGTTCGCGTTCATTGGCGTTTCAACGGCGCGTGGATTGGTGCTGCGGGTCGAACCCGCGTCTCCGGTACGTGGCGAAGTTGCCGCAATCCGGGTGCTGCCTGACGCCGTGGCCGACACCTCACGCGCGGCGCGGGAGGCCGCCCTCACCGGCTGGAAGATCTACGTTGAGTATTTCCCCAACAGCAAAGTGGTG
Source organism: Candidatus Latescibacterota bacterium (assembly GCA_022706085.1). Classification (GTDB taxonomy): domain Bacteria; phylum Latescibacterota; class MWCZ01; order MWCZ01; family MWCZ01; genus MWCZ01. The sequence continues at coordinate 76,500 of JAKJDF010000009.1, forward strand.
CGTGGCGACGCACTCGGCGTTACCGGTCCGGCGGGAGAAGTGTTCTGGGAACCCGCATTCGCGGGCATTGTCGCGGTGCGGGCGATAAAGGAGAGGGAGGGGAGCCCCCCTGAGCAACTGGCCACCAACGTAAGCGTGAGGTTTCCCTCCGTTCCTGCGGGTGGAGTTCTCGTGTTTTTCGCCGCGGGATTCGTCCTTCTCGGTGGTGCTGGCTGGGCGTTTGTTCACCTGCTGGAACACAAACCGCCAGGGGAGGGGCGGTCGGAACCCGAATCGTAAGTCGCCCTGCGGCACGGCAAGCCCGCTCAGGTGAACCGGCCCGGCACCTTCGTCATTCCCGCGAACGCGGGAATCCGGGCGACGTCCGAAAAACTTGTGCTGTGCTCTCGGGAATCCATACCGATTGCCGGCGTTCACAGGTTCGGCAGCGGGGTCCCAATTGCCGTGGTAGATTTTTCGCAGCGCTCAGAGTGATGTCTTTTGAAACCCGGCAATCACGGTCATTCCCGCGAACGCGGGAATCCAGGATGCGCGGCCACGGCCAACCTCAAAGGGCTTTGAACGAGTTCGGCGCGAGGGGTTGGTTCATCACTGCAATGGCGAATCGTCCGGAGTCAAATTCCCCTTGCGAGTAAGGTATCCGTTGATGAACAAATCAATGTCACCGTCCATGACGGCATCTACATTGGATGTCTCGATGCCCGTGCGGTGGTCCTTGACCAGCTGGTACGGTTGGAAAACGTACGACCGTATCTGGCTGCCCCATTCGATGGGTTTCTTGGTATCTTCCACCGCCTGGTGTTTCTCGTCTTCCAGCGCCTTGTAGTGCTCATAAAGGCGACCCATTAGGATTTTCCAGCAGTTCGCGCGGTTCTTGTGCTGCGAGCGTTCATTCTGGCACTGCGCGACAATACCGGTGGGGAGGTGGGTCATGCGTACCGCCGAGGAGGTTTTGTTCACATGCTGCCCTCCTGCGCCGGAAGAGCGATACGTATCCACTCGAATATCGGATTCCTTCACATCCAGCTTGATTTCGTCGTCGAGTTCTGGATACACGAACACACTGGCGAATGAGGTGTGCCGGCGCTTCTGGGAATCAAAAGGAGAGATGCGGACGAGCCGGTGCACGCCGCTTTCGGCCTTGATATACCCGTACGCGTACGGGCCGGTCACCTCCAGCGTCACGCTTTTTATGCCGGCGTCCTCGTTTTCCAGCAGGTCCATTATCTCGACCTGAAAGCCCTTGCGCTCCGCCCACCGCGTGTACATCCGCATCAGCATCTGCGCCCAGTCGGTGGACTCGGTTCCGCCGGCGCCGGGGTGAATCGTCACAATGGCGTTTTTCTTGTCGGCGGGGTCGGACATCATGTGGCGGAACTCAAGCGCGGAGATGTCATTCGCCAGCGTTTCGGTGTCGCGTTCGACCTCCGCCGCCACTGCGTCATCCTCTTCCAGCTCCGCAAGTTCGGCGAGTTCTGAGAGGTCATTGAGTCGGCGATCGAGCGACTCCCAGCCTTCAACCCATTCTTTGAGTTCGTTTGCGGCGGAGATGGTTTTTTGTGCGGCCTGGCCGTCGTCCCAGAATCCCGGTGCGGCCATCTGCTGTTCGAGGGCGCCTATCTGTTCTCGTTTGCGGGCGAGGTCAAAGAAACCTCCCGAGGCTGTCGAGGCGTTCGCGGAGTTCAGTAAGGCGATCGGTGTCTACAATTGGCATGCATCAATCCTTGCTATGAATCACGGAATTTGTACTCAGTTGAACCCTCAACGCAGGGGTTCTTCACGCGCTTCAGACCGCGTTCAGGGAAACCCTCCGCGCATACTAAAGATACGTCGCGCCCGTGCCCTGAGCACGTCCGGGCCTGTGTGTTGACGCTTTGAACCTCCCGGGGTACCTTTAAGTGCCCGGATTTATCGCTCTTCAAGGGCCTGTGCTGCGTTCTCACCCCTCGCGCGTTCAGGTTGCCATCATGCAGGTTCACGATTCCCCCGTCGAGCGGCTCGCGGAGCGCATTCCCCGCGCAACGCTTCTCAGGGCCAAGCAGATGGGGTTCAGCGATGTGCAGCTTGCCCACCTGTGGAACGTGAACCAGATGGACGTGCGCGCGCTCCGCAAGAAGCTTGGTGTCCTCCCGACATTCAAAACAGTGGATACCTGCGCGGCGGAGTTCGAAGCCAGAACCCCCTACCACTACAGCACATATGAAACCGAGTGCGAAGTGGTCCGCTCCCCGAAAAAGAAAATCATGATCCTCGGTGGCGGGCCGAATCGCATCGGGCAGGGCATCGAGTTCGATTACTGCTGCTGCCACGCGGCGTTCGCCCTGCGGGAAGACGGTTTCGAAACCATCATGGTCAACTCGAACCCGGAAACCGTTTCCACAGATTATGATACCTCCGACAAGCTCTATTTCGAGCCACTTACCGTTGAGGACGTGCTGAACATCCATGACAGGGAACAACCTGACGGCGTCATCGTTCAGTTCGGCGGGCAGACCCCGCTCAAACTCGCCGTTCCGCTGGAGAAAGCGGGAGTGAAGATCATCGGGACGTCGCCGGCGATGATAGACGTCGCGGAGGACCGCAAACTCTTCGGCGCGCTTATCAACCGGCTCGGAATCCGCCAGCCGGAGAACGGGACCGCACGCAGTGAGGAAGAAGCGGAAGCCGTGGCAAGCCACATCGGCTACCCGGTGCTGGTTCGCCCGTCGTACGTTCTGGGCGGCCGCGGGATGGCCATCGTGTACGACCAGGACTCGCTGGTGCATTACATGAGAGCCGCGGTGCTGGCTTCTCCTGAACACCCCGTTCTGATTGACCGATTTCTCGACGATGCCATCGAAATAGACGTGGATGCCGTTTCAGACGGTACGCTGACCGTGGTCGGTGGAATCATGCAGCAGATTGAACTGGCGGGAGTCCATTCCGGCGATTCCGCGTGCGTGCTGCCCCCTTACCGCCTGACCTCGGACATGATCGAGAAGTTGATGCGGCATACGAAGGACCTTGCGCGCGAACTCCACGTCGTGGGGTTGATGAATGTGCAGTACTCCATCAAAGACGACGAGGTGTACGTTCTTGAGGTGAACCCCCGCGCATCGCGTACGGTGCCGTTTGTCAGCAAGGCTATCGGCGTACCGCTGGCGAAGATTGCCGCCCGCTGCATGGTGGGCAAAAGCCTTGCCGAACAGGGCTTCACGTCGGAAATCGTGCCGCCGTACGTCTCCGTCAAGGAAGCCGTGCTGCCATTTCTCAAATTCCCCGGCGTGGATATCCTGCTCGGCCCGGAGATGCGTTCGACCGGCGAAGTGATGGGCATCTCGGAATCCCTTGGAGAGAGCTACGCGAAATCCCAACTTGCGGCAAATCTTCGCCTCCCGGACAGGGGAACGGTTTTCATCAGCGTGGGCGGTGATGAGCAGAAACGGGCTCTTGTGGAGCCTGCGCGGCGGCTTGCCGAACTCGGTTTCAACATCATCGCCACCGAGGGAACACTGGCGATGCTGCATCGGAACGGCGTTCCCGCGACGTTCGTTCCGAAACTGCAGGAAGGCCGTCCCCACGTGGTCGACATGATGAAATCGTCGAAGATCGCCCTTGTGATAAATGTGCCTCACGGGAAAGCCGCGTCGCAGGATGAAATCGCCATCCGGCGCGAAACGATCCGGCGTGGCCTTCCCTACATGACAACCGTTGCCGCCGCGGTCGCCGCGGTGGAGGGGATCGCAGCCCTGCGCGCGGAGGAAATGAGCGTGCGTTCCCTGCAGGAGCACCACGCCCGCGTGCATCGCCCGACGCAATGAGTGCCCGACAACGAACCAGAATTCTGGGATCTCCGCCTCGTTCGGGAAAACCGCTCGTTGGCATGAGCGGCTCATGGGAACGACTCGGCGTGCATCTGATGAACCAGCCGTTCTTCCTCCCGGCAGTGGACGAACCAATGGAAAACGAAGCCCCCGGCCTCCCGGGTGGTCTGCAACCCCGATGTGTATCCTGCGCGGCATGCCGGGAACCGGTTTGGGTAGTATCTGATTCCCGCGGCGTCGCGTTCGCGCTTTCGCGCGCAAGTTACATCGGCGGTGAAGCAGCGCCCGTCGCGTGGGCGCCGGCAGTGGTGTTTCCGAGCGCGGAAGCCCTGAAGCACGCGCGGGAAACGGGCGGCGACGGAAACCCGACTGTCAAATGCCCCTTCTGTGGAGAACACCTCACCCTTTCCACGCGTCCCGCAAACATGGACTCCCGTCAATAGAACCAGAGGAATACATGCGCTTATGAGCAGCGAGAATCCGGCTCCTTCGACACGAACCACCCGGGGTGTCGCGGGATGGGTCAGACGCCTCGTATGGCGCCGAAATGTCCGCAGGATGAAAGAATCCGACATTGACCTCATGCGCAAGCGTATCATAATCATCACCAGTCAGCTCCAGCAGCTTCCCGATTCATCCACCGTCCGAAAACGGCGTAAGGAATTGCTGAGGGATCGAGAGCGCTGCGAGTATGTCATCGCGGAATGGGAGAAGCGGTATGACCGTTCAAAGGACTGGCGGTGAGACACTCCTCCCGGTGATTGGTCGTCGCAAAGGCGCGGTCGGGGCAGCTGCAGGTCTTGATACGCCTTTCCGTCGCGCGTACATTTTGACAATCCGGCGGCGTAGCCAAGGGGCTAAGGCGGAGGTCTGCAAAACCTCTATTCGGCGGTTCGAGTCCGCCCGCCGCCTCCATTTTTTCCGAGGGACGGACACGACCGGTGGCCGGTCCCTTTTTTGATGCGGAGCAACCATCTTTTCGGCAAACAACACATTCTGTGAGGAATTCCGAAATGGAGCCACTCCCCCCGAATGCAGAAGGGCCTCGAGGCGGAACCTGGTACGAGTTCGGCGAGATACTTGATTTCCTCAATTTCGTGTTTCGGTCGAACGTAGGCCGGAAGCCCAGCATCGGCGGCGACTACCCGCACCTTTACAACGAACGCAATGTCCACAATTTCCGGCATATCCGCGTGAACGGCCGCGTGGTGAGCAACGTGAGTATTTACCCCGCGCAGGTGCAGTGGGGAGACGCGGTGCTGAAAATCGGCGGGATCGGCGGCGTGGCTACCGACCCGGATTACCGCAAGCACGGATACGCGGGAACCATTCTGGCCCATTGCCTCGAATATATGGACCACGAACTGGACTGCGACCTGTCCATACTCTGGACCGGCATCCCCGACTATTACCGACGATGGGGTTGGGAACACGGGGGGCAGAACTGGACGTTTTTCATCGATCCCACCACCATCACCTATCTCCCGGTCGCCCCGACCGGGGAAATCCTTACTGATACACTCGATCCCCGCGTCATTCACGCAGTGGAGTCGCTTCACACCGCCCGCAGGGCGGGAGTCGTGCGCGACCGCGAGCTCACCGAGGTTCTTCTGAACATTCGCACGGGCTTCCGGTGTGCCGCGCTGATGAACGGCGATGCTCCGGTGGCGTACATCGTGTACTCACCTGGTGAGCAGATCTACGTCGAGGATTTCGGTGGCGATGGCGCTGCTGTACTAGGTCTTCTCCGTGTTGTGTTCGGCCAATACGGCGCGCGAACAGCGCAGATCCATACTCCAAAAGATGACGAGTCCGTCGCCTCGCTCCTCATCGAACGCGGTTTTGCGGTCCGCGCAAATTACGCAGGGATGCTGGCGGCGCTCAAACCGCAACGGATCCTCGACAAACACGGCATTCGGGACGTGGCGGTTGAAAAAGACGGAGGGAATTGGCACGTCCGCTCGGGAGGCGCCGAAGCGACGCTGCGCAAGGGCGATCTCGTCAAGTTCATGTTCGGACCGGAACGCCCGCCTGAATTGAGCCATCCCAAGCTGCCGTTGCCGTTCTACTATGGCGGTCTTGACCACATGTAGACAGTGCGTGCAGCCGGTTTTCCGCCGCAACGGTGCTTGTGCACCGCAGGAGAACCAGGAATGAAGTCGAAATATCGCGCGAAATCCTCCCCTCGCGGGCGCTGGGTTATCGCCCACCGTGGTTTCTCGGGGGAGTACCCTGAGAACACCATGGCTGCGTTCCGAGCAGCAGTGGCGCTCGGCGTCGACGCGATTGAGATCGACGTCCACCTCTCGCGCGACGGCCACGTGGTCATCATGCACGACGCGAAGTTGGATCGCACCACGGACGCCACGGGTGCTCTTGCGGAGCACACACTGGAAGAAATCAAACGGGTTGACGCCGGCTCCAAAAAGGGCGTGCAGTTCGCAGGGGAAAGAGTGCCTGCTTTCGCGGAGATGCTGGCTGAGATATCCCTTCCCGTGATGTGTGAAATCAAAGACCAGGGCGAGGACATCGTCCGCGAAACCGCACGCGTGGTGAAGGCTGCAGGAGCAGAAGACCGCGTCATCATCGCATGCTTCGATGACGCCACTCTTCAGTGGGCTGCGGAACACCTTCCCGGGTGCGAACGTCTCGCGCTGGGGCAGCCGACGGCGGAACGCATCAAAACAGCACACATCAATGCCCCTTCCTTCGAGCAGGCGGATGAAGCGTTCGTCAAGGCGGTGCACGAAGCGGATGGCGCGGTGTGGCTCTGGACGGTGGACGATCCCGCGGATATCCGGAACGTGATCGCTCTGGGCGTTGACGGGATCATCAGCAACTACCCGGACCGCGTGCTTGCGGCGCTGGCTTGAGGATTGCGAGAGGAGGCAGGGGACGGTGCGGATATTGCTTTCGGCATACAATTGCCGGCCTCACAGAGGCAGCGAATTCGCCATCGGTTGGAACTGGACGGTTGAGCTGAGCCGGCTGGGGCACTCGGTCCATGTGCTGACGCACGCAGGCAACCGGGAGGAGATCGAAGCAGAGATTGCCAAAAACCCCTTGCCGAACGTGGAGTTCTCATACCTGGATGCACCCTCGTGGGCGATGAAAATCGGCCTCGGGACGATGCGGCTGCGGTACCTCATGTGGCTCTGGGTGGCGTTAAAGCGAGCTCGTGAACTTGAGCAGGAGATTGATCTGTGCCACCATGTGTCGTGGAACACGTTCGAAGGCGGAAGCCTGTTGTGGAGACTTCGAAGGCCGTTCTTTCTAGGCCCGGTTGGGGGGGGGCAAAGAGCGCCAGCCGCTTTTTCCAGCTACTTCGGAAAATCTTGGAAATCTGAGTGGATTCGAAACCAGCGCGTTCGGTTTCTGGCTCGAGTCAACCCGTTCGTGCGATTGGCTTTAAGGCGAGCGAAGCTTGTCATGGCCTCGAACAGCGAGACTCTGGAGACAGTCACATCCGCAGGTTGTGTAAATTCTCGGCTCATTTGGGAGGCTTGCATCCCCAACTCGTATGCTCCTTCGAGGCCTACCCGAGGTAACGTTGTTGAATGCATGAGGGTGTTGTGGGTAGGGGGATTAATGCCGAGAAAATCCCTGCGGTTGGCTCTTGAGGCTTTGGCAGCTTCGAGTGGCCCGAACAGACTTACGGTCGTAGGCGATGGCCCCCTTGCGCGGGAACTCCCGGGCTGGTTGAAACGCCTAGGTCTTGAGGACCGGGTGGACTGGTGGGGGCAGGTCCCGTGGCTTGAGGTCAAACGGGCATACCTCGAGAATGACGTGCTGCTGTTCACGAGTCTGCGCGATACATCCGGTGCCCAGTTCCTGGAGGCCATGGCGCACGGCATGCCGGTTATCGCCCTCGACCACCACGGTGCTCACGACTGGATACCGGATGACGCCGGAATCAAGGTTCCGGTCACCAACCCGAAGGAGACAATCGCCGGGCTGGCGTCCGCGATCGACAGGCTCTGGCGGGAACCCGAGTTGAGAGAACAGATGGGCATCAACGCGTACGAATACGCCAAAAAACAGACATGGGAGAACAGGGTGCGGGAGATAGCGGCGCTCTACGAGAAGTACATGTGATACATGGACTCCGGGGTTAATTCCCCGAGGTTCTTGCACGCAGTCTAGTTCTGGCCACCCGCCTCCACCAGCGCAACGGCGTAGGCAGCAATCCCCTCCCCCCGCCCGAGTGCACCTAGCTTCTCCGCAGTGGTTGCCTTCACGGAAATCGCGCTCGGAGGAAGGCCAAGCGCTTCTCCGAGGCTCTCGCGCATAGCCGGAATGTGAGGCGCGATCCGCGGGCGTTCGGCTACCACCGTCGAATCCACGTTGACCACCCGTGCACCATGCTGCCCCACCAGTTGGGCAACCTTATCAAGCAGCTGGATGCTGTCAGTGTCCTTGTAACGATCGTCCGTGTTGGGGAAATGCTGGCCGATATCCCCCAGCGCCAGTGCCCCCAGCAGGGCATCCATGATCGCGTGCACGAGCACGTCCGCGTCAGAATGCCCCTCCAATCCCACGTCCGAGGGAATGTCCACGCCGCCAAGAATGAGCCTCCTGCCGGCAACCAGCGGGTGGATGTCATATCCCTGTCCGATCCTCAGCATGGCCTGCTCCTCCTCTCTGCAATCCGAGCAGCCCGCGCGAAATCCTCCGGAACCGTCAGTTTGATGTTCTCTGCATCGCCGGGAACAATCCTCACAGGATGGTTCATTCGCTCCACCATCATCGCCTCGTCCGTCGCCGCGAATCCTTCCTGACGGGCGCGGGCCATCGCCTCTCTGAACAGCGGCAACCGGAATCCCTGAGGCGTCTGTGCGGCCCACAGGTTCTCGCGCGAGATGGTTCCCTCGATGCACCCCCTGTCGTCAACACGTTTCACGGTGTCGGTCACCGGCACAGCGAGGATGGCGGCACCAACGCTCCACGCGGCTTCCACAACCGCCGCGATGTGTTCTCCGGAAACGAATGGCCGAACTCCGTCATGGACAAGGAGAATACCGTCGGAAGCTTCGACTGCCGCGACGCCTGCCGCGGTGGATTCCTGCCGGGTGGCTCCTCCCTCGACGATGCGCCGGACTTTGGTTACCCGGAACGCATCCACAATTGCCTCCCCCACAAACGCAAGGTCGCTGGGAGGCACCACCAGTATGACCTCGTCCACATCCGCCGCCTTCTCGAACGCACACAGCGTCCATGCGAGAACCGGTGCACCGGCGATCAACCGGTATTGTTTCGGTGTGCCGCCGCCCATGCGCACTCCGGCCCCGCCCGCCACCACAACCGCCACCACTGGAAGGCCTTCCCCGATCATCGCACCCCTCCGTTCCCACGTTTCGCACCGGTTTGAGGAGGTTCCCGGAATCCGGTGAGGTTCCGGATCAAGGTGATCGTGTTATCGGTTGCGTTCGCCACTATGAGGTCAATGTCGCCATCACCGTCCAGATCGGCGCCGCCGATTGCCTGCGGGTTGTTGCCCGCCGCCACGAAGGCTTCCTCGGAAAACGTTTTGTTGCCGTTGTTGAGGAGGATGGAGACGTCATTCGTGGCGCGGTTTGCCGTTGCGATGTCCGGCCGCCCGTCTCCATTCAGATCGGCAATGAATACCCCGACCGGTTGCCCTCCGACGGGAAGGCGCACCGGCTGCTCAAATGCAGGCGTAGAGGCGCTGCCGGACGCGTTGAAATACACCTGTACGAAGTCGGAATCAGCCGCCGCCACAACGATGTCCAGGAGGCCGTCGCCGTTCAGGTCACCCGCCCGCGTGCAGCTGCGCCCGGGAATGCCGACAAGGGAAGCCGCGTGTGCCCAGGTTCCCGATCCCCCGCTGAACAACGCGAGGGAACCCGTCGGGTCGCTCAACAGCACTCCCCTCCCGTCACCCACCGCGGTAAATCGCCCCGCTGCCACCGATCCCCCGGTAAACGTGCCGCCGGACACCGGATCCTGTTTCGTCAGGCTGGCCGGTGCCGACGGCTGGATCGAAAATCGCCACACGTGCGGACGGGCGAGCGGAAACGACGACACCGCGGACACGAACGCGCTGGTTACCGTCGCCGTGACGACTTCGCCCCCGATGAAACTGCCGCCCAGAGCGACATGCGCCGTGTAGCCGCCATCCGGGCTGGAAAGGGAGGCAATCGAATGCGCGCCGCTCTGTTCCCCCACGACCAAAACCGCCTGCGGATTATCCATCGCCATCCGCGTGTTGAAGGAAACAGTGAGGGTGTTCCCGGGAAGCCGCGTGGTCGCGCCGTTGACCGGGCTCGTTGCCACCACCTGCGGGCCGGTTGCGCGGAAAGAGACGGTATCGCCCGAAAACGTTGGCCTCCCCATTGAGTCTCGCAGGGTCGGGAGCCCGATCACCCGGATCGTCTCATACGGTGCATACGCCCGTTGCGGGGTAAGCGTCACCACGCTGGAAAGGGTGTCTGCCGCATGGGTATACGCGAAAGGAATGGTTCCCGAAGCGCCGAGCATCGTGAACGCACCGTCAATGCTCGCGGGATCGAGCCAGAAATTGAAACGCAACGACACGGGGAACGTTGTAGGCACATGGGTTGCCCCGTTCGGGGGGATACTGCTCACGATACGCGTGCCCTCGGTGCTGAACGACCACGAACGGGGATTCGAGAGGGCTATCGTGCGGCGGTCGTTCGACTGGAGACTCAAAATGCGGCCGGTGAGAGCAACTGTCACCGTTTCGTTCGGGCGGTACGGCGCAAGCGGCGTCAGAACATACTCCGTGTAGGATGCGTAGTTCACTCTCCGCGTCTGCTTGCTCACGCTGACCGGAATGCGCCGCGTCTGCCCGCTGTTGTCGATAGTGCCCGTTATTTGCACCCACTGGCTGTCAGGGTTCGCGAGCGCGCTCATGTTCTTCACTTCGGTGTCGAACCAGAACGTCACGGGGGTGCGGAGATCAAGGTTGGACGCACCATCCGCGGGAGAAAAACCCAGCAGGTTGATGGTGCTGTCTATCGCCTCCCCGGCGCGCGCCACTCTTGCAGCTCGCGCAAGTACCACCGGCGCAACGCCCGCAACCGACGATGCGCCCACGATCTCCACCCCGCCGTCGCCCGGATCAAGGTCGCCGACGAACAGATCGCGCAGGCCGCTCCCCGCAACGTAATCCGCGCCCACCGAATAGGCGGGGCCGCCCGTGGACACCCGCTGGTTGAGCAGAACCACGATCCGGTCCAGACCCGACACGACGGAATCCTGCGCGAGCGCCACCACCAGGTCGGGCAGGCCGTCGGCATTCACGTCTGCGGCCGCCAGCGAACGCGGCCGGAACCCATCGGAAAAACGGAAGGTCGTATCCGCCGGCGCTTTCTTCTGCCGGTGGAATATCGCCCCGCCTGCCCCGTTTGTATAAATCAGCACCGATCTGCCGCCAAGGCACGCAATCGCGACATCCGGAATGCTGTCTCCGTTGAAGTCGGCGATCGCCAGCGACCACGGCGCCGCACCGACCCCCAGACTCGTATCCGCGTGGAAAAGTGTTGACGGAATGCGCGCCCGCCTGCTCTGGGGCGAGGCCGGGTTCGACGAGCAACCCGCAAGCACACCCGCCAGAGCCCACAGCGCCACCATCGCCGCACAACGCATCGCCCTGCGCCACGTGCTCCGGAGAGCCATCACTCCGCTCATTCCACCCCCGCCTTGTTCGCCCCGTATCATGCGGGTTGTTCGATGATGTCCACGCGCTGAATCTCATCGCCCTGGCGGACCGAAAGCACCGTGTCCATGCCTTCGATCACCCGCCCGAACACGGTGTGCTTCCCGTCCAGATGCGGTTGCGGCGTGTGCGTGATGAAAAACTGGCTTCCGTTGGTTCCCGGCCCCGCGTTCGCCATGGAAAGCGCTCCGGCCACGTGCCGGTGCGGGTTACTATCCACCTCGTCGGCGAAGCGATACCCCGGGCCACCCCGCCCGTCGCCGTTCGGGCACCCGCCCTGAATGACAAACCCGGTGATCACACGGTGGAACTTCAGCCCGTTGTAGAACCCGTCCTTCGCGAGAAACACAAAATTGTTCACGGTAACCGGCGCATCCTTCGCGAACAGCTCAAGACGAATGTCGCCGCGCGAGGTGCGGATTTTCGCATGGTAGCATACCGCCGGGTCAATACATACCGGCGGCGGTGCGGAATAACTCCTGGGCATCATTGCTCCTTCGAGGGGATGGATGACTGGTGAGCGGTCCTACGAAAAAGTACGGCCTTGCCAACCGGGATACCAGCGCCAACAAGAGACGGCGCGGACGTCAGCCAGCTGCCAGACTCTTTCCCGCCTTACACATGACACAGGCAACGCGGCGTCTTCGTGTCAAGGCTTCTCGCCAAAATGTTCCAATCGCGGTACGTTTTTTTTCGTGCGGGCACTCCCGCTGCGAAGTCACCACGAAAAAGCAGGGGCCCGACGATGCGGGCCCCTCCAGCGTGGTCAAGATGCGGACCGGCGGCGCGCGCTTATTCAATCCACGCGCGATCGCCCGGTTTGCCCATGTAGGGGTCAATCCACTTGAAGTTCTTCGATTCCTGCACGAGCAGCGCGGTATCGCGGTATTGTTCGATCAACGCCTCCAGCCTCTTCAGGTGCTCCTCCTCATCAACCTTGACTTTGCCGATCAGCCAGCGGAATCCGGGATCGTCGAACTTCTCCAGCCCCATGTCGTAGTACTTTACGGCCTCCCGCTCGGTGGCGAGGTGTTGCTGCAAAAGCTCAAATGCCGTCAGATCGGGGCGTCGCTCATGGGCGACGGTGAACTTCGGTTCGCCGCCGAGTTCGGTGATCTTTGCGGAAAGCGCGTGGGCGTGGCGGCGTTCCTCAGCTCCGAAATCTCTGAGACGGGTTGCCAGTGTGGCATCTTCCACCACGTTCACGTAACGCTCGTAATCCAGAATGGTCTGGTACTCCATCCGAAGACCTTCGTTCAGGTAGCGAACCATCTCAAACGTGCCGGCATGGGCGGCCAGAATCGCGGAAAATGACTTCCGCAGCTCCCGCAACTCGGCGCCGGTCTTTTTGAGGGCCTTCTCCAGTCCTTCGTTCTGGATGCCCTCCGCGTCGTAAAGCTTCTGGCTCTCTCTGAGCGCTCGAAGGGTTGAACCGATCAACTTGTCCAGCGCTTTCAGGGAGTTGGTGAAGTTCATGGTGGCTCCTCAATAGACGTACAGGCGCCCGTAGGGACGCGCTGACACCGGTGCGATCCTGACGAACCGGTCGAATTCCAGCAGTTTTTCCTTCACTGCGAATGTCTCGCAGAAATCCTCAAGAACGGGCTTCAGAAACTCGCGATCGTGTCTGTCCAGCGGAATCTGCTGCACTTCTTTCCCCAGCTTCCAGCCGTCGAGCTCCCCTCTAATATACATCACCCCGCCGTGCATACCCGAAGCGCAGTACTGCCCGACAACCGGCTTTTTGTCCGACTGCCCGATACCGAGAAGCACCTGGCACCCGCCTGCCATGTACTCGCCGTAGAAGTTCCCTGCGCACCCACCCGTTACGATGAGCGGCTGCTTATCACGGTAACCCTTCATGTGGATTCCCACGCGATAGCCCACATCGCCCCGGATGAGAATGCGCCCACCCCGCATGCCATACCCCACCACGTCGCCGGCTTGACCGTGTATCTCGATGCGGCCTTCGTTCATCGTGTTGCCGACGCCATCCTGCGCATTGTTGTGCACGATGATGTGGGGGCCGTCGAGAAACGCGCCAAGGTCTTCCCCCGGAACGCCGTTCACGTGGATAGTAACCCCCGGAGCATGGATGCCGGTGCCGATGTACCGGTGACCCATCACGTCATTGAGAGTGATTTCTGTCGCGCCCGATCGAATGGCCGACCGCACCTGCTCGTTGAGGTGCCGGTAGGAAAGGCCTGCCGCGGAGATCACCACCGGTTCCATCACGGCCGGTGCCAACGTGGGTTCAGTTGCCATGAACGGTGCCTCCATGCGCAACAGATGTCTTTTCCGCCGTCTCCGAATAGAGCCGCGCGATGACAGGCTGGCCAGCGACCGGGTAAAAGAGCGTGTCGAGGTCAGGACTCACCACGCGAATCGCCGATTCCTCACTCGCCATGTAGACGGTATCTCCCCGTTCGGCCACCACCAGCGGCCGCAGTTTGACCCGGTCGTTCAGGCCGATGAGGCCCCCGTTGTACCCAAACAAAAACGCGAACGGGCCGTTCAGCGCTGCCGAGGCGTACGTCTGGCGGAGCGCGGTTGCCTCTGCAGCCTCGTCCGGTGGCATCCGGTCGATGTCCTGCCAGAACGGTGGAGCCATCACCGTGGCCGCCTGTTCGAACGAAAGCCCGTGCCGGCGGACAAGGAGATCAAATATGTACGCCACCACTTCGGTATCGGTCATCAGCGTGCAGGCATAGCCGAAGCTTTCAAGATAGCGCCGGTTGATACCGTAGCTGGATATCTCGCCGTTGTGCACGATGGACCAGTCGAGCAGAGTGAACGGGTGCGCGCCGCCCCACCAGCCCGGAGTGTTTGTCGGAAAGCGATTGTGTGCCGTCCACAGGTACGCTTCGTACTCCTGCAGGCAGAAGAACTCCGCCAGGTCCTCCGGGAACCCCACCCCCTTGAACGCCCCCATATTCCGACCGCTGGAAACGACGTACGCGCCCTCGATTTTCGCGTTGATCCGCATGACGAGACGTACCATGTATTCGTCCGCATCGCGTTCCTCCACGTCTGGTGCGTGGCAGAAATACCGGCGGAACTCAGGGTACTCCGTCACGGTGCCGTTGGGGTGCACCGGTATCGTTTCCGCATGCTCGGTTTCCAGGGTGTTCCGGATCAACGCTTCTGTTTCCGCGATCGCGCGTTCGTCGTCATACATGATGTGCAACGCATACGCGTCGGCGTGTTCTGGATAAATCCCGTACGCCGCAAACCCGCCGCCCAGCCCGTTGCCACGATCGTGCATGTTGGCGATGGAACGAATGATCGCGTCGCCCGACACTCTCGTTCCATCGCGATTGATGAAGCCGATGATACCGCACGCGGAGATGTCCTTCTCCTGATGCGGACGCCGGATGAAGTGGCGGTTTCCTCTCATTGATGGCATGCCCCGTGTTCTCCTTCGATCCGCGGGTGACTGGTTCTTATTGCGGGCGCGTGAACATGTCCGCGCGAATTTCGGCGGGCAGGTGCGCCACACCGAAATGTGGCGACAACAGGTGCTCCTTGAATGGCGTTACGTCGATGCGTTTTTCCATCAGATGGCGAAAAATGCCGGCCCGATCAACATCCTTGACGAAAATCGCCCCGGTAATGCGCCCGTTTTTGATGATCACCTTTCGGTAGATCTTCCGGGGCGGATCGACGTATTTGAGCACCTCCCCGTCGCGTTCATCTTTCACGAACCCGTAGCTGATGACCTGAACGCCACCGAACTGCATGGCATTCAGGGCCAACGCGCCCCCGTACCGCCGGCGCTTCCCCGCCATGTTGTACCCCGCGATCATCCCTTGCGTGGAAGCGACCGGAATGACGGGAATCGGCATCGTTATGCCGGTGACAATCTCCGGTCCCTGCGCGCAATCCCCCGCGGCATAGATGTGCTCCGCGCTCGTTTCCATGTGCTCGTTGACCACTATGCCGCGGTCGGTCGTGATTCCGGCGTCCTTTGCAAGATCGATGTTGGGGCGCACGCCGACTGCGATTACGAGCAGATCGCAGGGAATCGTTCCCCCGCTGCGCAGCTTGCACTCCGTGGGATGGCCGTCACTGCTGATAATCAGATCAATCGTGTCGCCGGTATGAACGGCGATACCTTCGTCGGCAAGTTCTTTCGCGATGGTCTGGCTGGATTCCGTGTCCAGCGCCATCGGCAATACAGTATCAGCCATTTCGACCACAGCCACGTCAAGCCCCATGTGCCGTAGCGCCTCGGCGCACTGGAGGCCGATCAGTCCGGCACCCAGAACGACCGCGTTGCGTCGGCCCTCACACGCGGCTTTCAGCTTTTTCGCATCCTCGAGTGTGATGAATGAGTGATACGCAACGTCCTGCAGGCCATTCAGGGGCGGCACAAACGGTTTTCCGCCTGTGGCGATGAGCAGCCTGTCATAGGGCGTCTCGTCTTCCCCGGTGGATACGGTATGCAACCCCGGATTGATCCTGGTTACGGTCCGCCCGAGCATCGTCCGCACGCGCATCCGCTTGTAGAAATCCCAGTCGCGAAGGTACACCATCGGTTCCCGCACCATCCCGGCCAGCATTTCGTGAATCATCGCCCGGCTGTACACGTGTTGCGGTTCCCGGCTGATGACGGTGATCTCCGCATCCTGATCAGTTCGCCTGATCGCCTCGACAGCGAACAGAGCTGCAAACGAGTTCCCGATGATCACGTGGTTCATTGGTCGTCTCTGTCTTCAAAAACGAGGGCATTTGTCGGACACACCCAGACACAGGCGGGGAGCTCCCGTTCAGGGCAAAGGTCGCAGTGATGGTTAATGCCGTTGAACGCAACGGCAGGCACGTTCGAACGAGCAGGATTCCGTGAGATCGCGCCGTACCGGCACGCCATCACGCACATCCAGCAGCCGACGCACTTATCCTCCTGCACCAGAACGCGCCCATCCTCGGCAACGTACAGCGAGCCGTTCTTGCATGCGAGCACGCAATCAGGTTCCTCGCAGTGCCGGCAATTCGTGCTGAGCGAGAGGTACCCGGCCGTCTGCACCAGAGTCCGGTTGAGAGGCTTGGGAACGCCCGCGGCCCGGGCTTCCGCCGGATCGCAGATCGTCCGGCTGTCCTCGCGATTGAAACGGAGTCCCTCCACGTGGTACGCCGCGGAAGGAAGCTTCGTCTCGGAATGCTCGACGATGCAGGCAACTTCGCAGAGATGGCAGTTGATGCACCGTTCTTCTCTGGGGTACACGCGCTTCATCGTCAGAGCCCTGCCTGTTGGATGCCAAGAGTGTCCAGTTCGACCTGAGTCATGCCGACTCCCCGGAGTTTGAGCCGATTTCCACGGAGGCTTTCAATGGAGTTCAACCCCATCATCCCGAGCATCTCTTTGATCTCGTGCGCCCAGCCGTGCAGCAGGTTCGTCAATCGCTCCGCCGCTACCTCCGGCTGCAGTCGGGGAGCCAGGTCCGGACGGTTGGTGGTAATGCCCCACGAGCAGCGCCCGCGGTGGCATTGCTGGCATGCCGTGCACCCCACCGCCACCATCGCCGCGGTGCCGATGTAAAACGCATCCGCACCCAGCGCGAGGCCTTTGATCACGTCCGCGGAGCTCCGAATGCCTCCCGCCGCGATCAGCGAAGCCTGGTGCCGAATGCCTTCCTCGCGAAGCCGCTGGTCAACCTGCGCCAGCGCCACCTCAACGGGGATGCCGACGTGGTCCCGTATCACGGCAGGAGCCGCTCCCGTTCCACCGCGAAAACCGTCAACCACCACGATGTCAGCGCCGGCGCGGACGATGCCGCTTGCGATGGCGGCGACGTTGTGAACTGCCGCGATCTTGACGCTCACCGGCCGCGTGTACTCCGTGGCCTCTTTGAGGCCGTAGATGAGAAGGCGCAGGTCTTCAATCGAGTAGATGTCGTGTTGCGGCGCGGGGCTCAGGGCGTCACTGCCTTCCGGGATCATGCGCGTGCGCGAGACGTCCCACGTCACTTTTTCCCCCGGCAGATGCCCTCCTATGCCCGGTTTGGCTCCCTGCCCGATCTTGATCTCGCAGGCCGCGGCGTTGCTGAGATAATCGAGACTCACCCCGAACCGGCCGGAGGCGATCTGCACGATCGCATGGTCACCGTACTGGCGGAGATCGGGGTGCAGGCCGCCCTCTCCGGTGTTGAAATACGTGCCGGCTTCCTTTGCCGCCATGGCAAGACCGCGCTGGAAGTTGAACGAAATGGCTCCGAACGACATCGGGGCGAAAATAACCGGCAATTCCGCCTTCAGGTTCGGGTACACTTCCGGCGGATTCGTGTGTCGCTCCGGCTTCTTCCCGATGTACGCGCGCAACTCCATCGGTTCGCGCAGCGGATCAATGCTGGGGTTTGTAACCTGCGACGCGTCAATCACCATACGGTCGAAATAGGAGACATACTCACGGTCGTTCCCGAGCCCTGTCAGGCTTACCGCGCCGGAATCCGCCTGTTTGTACACAGTGCGGATTGTCTTCTGCTTCCAGTTGTCGTTATCACGAAAACCGGCGCCCCATTTCGTCATCCGGATGGCGCTTGTCGGGCACATGAATTCGCACCGGCGGCAGTTTACGCAGTTCTCATGAACGTTGTAGACACCGTGGCGATACGGATCGTAAAACGTGCAGTCGTAAGGACACTGACGCACGCAGACAAGGCAGCGGATGCACTTGTCGTCGTCGCGTTCCACGTGATATTCGGGGTACCCGTGATACCAGTCGCCCGGTTCAGGACGGCGCAAACCAAGCGCCACGCGGGCATTGGGTTCTTCGTAGTATTCCATGTGCCCTCCACTGATTCGGGGTGAGCCCCCGAACAGGTGATCTCTTCAATGAAAACGGTCGTTCAGCGAGCGCATGCCGGTGCGCCGCGCGATGTCCAGAACAACCGAACCGATCCGGTGCGAAACCGCGCCCGCGCCCGCCGTTCAGAATGGCTCCCGACCGGGACATTCCGCGGTTGAGCGGTCATCCTGGACGGAGCAACGAATCTCTTCGCAGGGTACGCACATACGGCGCCTCCACGTTCTCGACGTGGCAAACCCTTTGAAATGCCGAAATCACGCCATGGTTGGGCCATCGTTGCACCCGTGTCAAAGGGCCCGACGAAGCGGGCCCTTTGATCACCACCGGTGTACAGCATCGTTCGTACCCGTCGTTCTGATACATTCCCCGCCGGCGTGTCAAAGCCGGATCAAGAACGGCGCGCGAAGTGCCCTCAAAAGGCGTAGCTTACACTTACTCCACCGCAAAATCCGAAAGCATCGCTGTTCACCGCGTCTTCGAAAATCAGAATCGGTGACAGGAACGGCGTGAGCGTTGCACGGCCCACGGGGATGGTAGTCGCGGCACGCAGGGTAAGGTCCTGCGGACCGGTGAACGTGCTGTTGGCCGCAAACCCTAGTCCTGCGCTGAGTTCGACGGGGAATCCGCCCACCGACACGGAGTGGGAGGCCGCGGCCAGAAAATACCACCCGTCCGCCTCTGCGTTGGAATCGTCCAGCCACTTCGTGTCGTAGTACGCGGTCAGGGTTGGCTCGAAGGGAATCTCCACGAATGCTGCGCTGGCGAACAACTCCGCGGTTGAGGCAATGGAGTTGTTTGGCAGATAGTAATATGTCCCACCGGCCGACGCCTCGATGCCGCGAACGAGTGGCCGGGAATAACTGACCGTGAAGTCCATCTCATCCGCCGCATCTGTAGTGCCGCGGTCGAGGAGTGCGGCACTGCCCCAGATGCCGGCAGATAGCCCGTTCTCCGCCGTTGCGGTAAGAGCCGGCTGCACGGGGAGCTTTGCACCTCCCAGGAGATCGTACCCGCGCCAGAAATAGTGGCTTGCGCCGCTCACGTCTGCAGTGATACGTAACGGGGAAGCGCTCGCCGCCGATACGGTGGCACCCAATACCGCGCCGGCAAGAACCGAGCACACGGACCTCACCCTGTTTTTCATCCTTTCCTCCGCTGTTTGTCCGGGGTTTTCACGCTACACACCCTCTTTAATGATCGGCATCGCACGTTGCAGGTCAGTTTCGTCAACGTTAAATCGCCGTAAAAACTGCGGGCCAGGTGTTCCCGTCGGTACGGAGCGGACCACCGGGTGTACGTTACCGTACACCCCGCGGGAATAGTCTCTCACGCGCCGGTTTCTGACTGCAGGCGGGCGCGAAGGAACGCGAATTGCTTTTCTAGAAGAAAAGGAGTACATTGTCAACGAGCAGCACGCGTGATGTGCGCGCGTACGCGGGCAAGCGTGCCGGCGTGCCCTGCAGGCGGAGGCTTCCCATGCGTCCACGAATCCTCGGGCTTTTCCTCGCGGGTCTCATTGCGGCTTCCGCAATCCCGGTACGCGCTCAGGTTCCGCCGCCGGACTCCTCCGTTGCTGTACCTGCGTTCCCCGATATCGTTGCGGGCCTCCAGGCGCGGTTTCTCGCGTTGCGGGATACCGCCAGCGCCCGGGGCGACAGCCTGCTTCTCCGGCAGGTTGACCTTCTTTCGTCGGAACTGGTTGCGGCACTGGCCATGTTCGCGTCCGGAGATATCCTCTGCGCGCAGGTTCGGCTTCCCGAGCTTGCCGCGAAGGTGCGCGCCCTTTGGAGTTCGCTTGCCCCGCCCCCTCCGCCCGTGCCGATTCCCGGCGACAGCGTCGTGATTCTTCCCCCGTATCCTGGGCCGCCGCTTCCACCCATCGAACCGGTTTCTGCGGACATCCGGGAACTGGTACAGAAGGCGGAGCGGCTCGTCGTGTTCCTGCGTGGTCTTGCAATGCAGCAGGGCGATACCACTGCGCTGGCGATCATCGAACGTTCAGAAGCGCTTCTGCGGAACCTCATCGCGAGTGGGACTCTGTCGAACGACGAGCCCACGCGCGCGATGCTGTGGGGAATCATCAGCACGCTCGAACGACTCCTGGGCCAACTGCAACCGTTCCTGCCGCCAATTCCGCCCGACAGTTCGGTAGTCATCGTGCCTCCGGACCCGGTGCTTCCGTATCCACCGCTGGATAGCGTCGCCATCATCATGCCGCCCTTCGTCCTGCCGGATTCCGCGGCGATCGCCGGGCGGCTGGGCCATATCCAGGCGTTTGTTGACAGCGCCGCGGTGGTCGTCCAGTCGGAGCCCAATTTGCCTGCTTCCGAGATGATTCCGCGGGCATACGCGGTGATCGACAGCGCGCGGGAATACCTTGCCGAAGGGGCGAAACAGCGGGCGTTCGATTTGACCACACGGGCGGGCATTCTGGCGGGACGCATCCGCGAGGCGATTGCCGTCCGGGCACGCGTCGAAGCCGGGGTGGATCCGGTTCAGCAACGTGCTGATTCGCTGGCGCTGTTCCTTTCATTGCATCCGAACGCGCGAGCGTCGGACGCGCTTGCGCCGGTTCCGGCCATGCTGGATTCCGTGCGCCTGCTTCTCGACGAGGGGCGGGTGTTCCGGGCGGACGCGGTGTTACAACGATCGCGGGAACACCTGCGGCTGGCGCATGAGATGATCGCGCTCGAGGCGAAACTCCGGCGCATGCTTGGGGAACTGACGCAGCGCACTGAACGCGTCGGACCGATTGTGGCGGCCAGCGGCGACACCGTGGCCCTGGCGCTCTTCGAGCGGGCGAAAACCTCCGCAGACAGCTCAGGAAAGGCTCTGGACGAGGGAGCGTACCGCCGGGCTGAAACGTTGATCGCGGCTTCGAACATGGCCCTTGACCGTGCGCTCTTCATTGCCACGGCGCCGGACCGAATAGCGGGGGAAATCGCCGCGCTCAGGACCCGCATCGCGCGGCTGCTGTCGTCGTTGCCCGCCACTGCGGTTCGCGAACGGGCTATCGTTATGCGGGCGTCGGCTCTTGTGGATTCGGCTCAGGTGGCGCTCAATGCCCGCCTGTACCCAAAAGCGGAACAGATACTCGTGAAGGTGCGATACGCGCTTGATACGCTGCTTCGCACGCCCATCGTCGATCCGGTGGTCCCGCCGGTAACCACGTTGCCGCTGGATAGTCTGGTGGCCCTCGCCCGGCAATGGGTGGCGCAGGCGGTCTCCCTCAACGATTCTGCCAGAAGTGACTCCGTGCGCGTGGTTCTCGAACAGGTGGTGGTTCTCCTCGATCAGGTGTCGGCCGCGCTGGCGGACGGCAACCGTGAGAAGGCGGCCGCGCTGGCGAACAAAGCGTTGACCCTCGCCGCGAACGCCCTGCGCATGGCCCGTACAGAGCTTGCCGATGACTGGAACGCCGACCCTGTGGTGAAGGACCTCATTGCCGCCGGTGAGGAAGCTGAGCGTTCCGCGCAGACGCCGACAGAAGTGGACAAGGGCACCACAGCGCTCCAGTATGCGCTGAGGAACACACCGAACCCGTTCAATCCGTCCACTACCGTGCGGTACACCCTCGGCGCTACCGAGCGGGTGAACCTTGCGGTCTACAACATGCTGGGGCAGGAGATGCGCGTGCTCGTGAGCGGTGTCCGAACCGCGGGCAGCCATGAGGTTGCTTGGGACGGCCGCGATTCAAACGGCATACCCCTTGCCAGCGGCATCTATTTTGCCCGCCTGCAGACGGAAAGCACGACGCTGGTCATACGGATGGTGCTGAGCAGGTAACCGTAACCCGCCCTGCATTCAGACCGGTTTTTCCCACCCCGCCTGTGTGTGTACGTTTGCACAGGCGGTTTTTTGTGTGCGGAGGAGGTAATCGCATGGGCGTGGAACGGGCTCCTCGCGCGTGGGCGTGGGTGACCGGATTGATGGTGTCGCTCGGGTGTGTCGCGGTGGCGGCGTCCCTCTTCCTGCCGGTTCTCCGGGATGAAGGCGGCTACCTCTTCATTGCGGACCGCGTTGCCCACGGAGCGGTGTACGCGCGGGATTACTTCGAGTGGAAAACGCCGCTCTTCTTCTCCCTCGTGGGCGGGCTGTTCTCTCTGACCGGTGCAGGCGTGCTGGCGGCCCGGCTTGCGATGCTTGTCTGCGTGGCCGGGAGCGCGTGGCTCATGGTTCGGGCCGTACGCAGCGTCGAAATGTCGGTGCAGTGGAGCCTCGCGGCGGTCGCCCTCTACCTTTTGCTTGTTCTGGCGTTCTACTCCTCCCATGCGCTGACGGAAGTGCCGGTAATGGTGTGCAGCATCGGTCTGGCGGCGCTTCTTCTTCGCCGTCCGCCGCCACACCCTGTCGGCACGTGGGTGAGCGCAGGCCTCGTCATCGGCATCGCGGCGTCCGCGAAACAGGTTGGCGCGTTCCTGCTCCCGGCGGCGTTGATCTGGCTCTGGCTGGAGAACCGGCGGAACGGCATTGATGAGGGGTCGCTCATCGTTCGAGCAGTGGCGCTCTGTGCGGCCTTCGCCGTACCCCTCGCCGCGTGGGCTCTTTACTATCTCGCCATCGGGGCGTTCCCGGAGTTCGTGTATGCCGCCTGGTCGGGTGCGGCATCGTATGCCGGTTTCAGCCTCGTTGACTGGGTGCTCAACGCCGCGCGCAGCGTCGCATTACGGGGATTGATCATCTGGGTGCCCCTCGCCGTGGGGGTGCCGGTTGTTCTCTGGCGCTATCTGCGCAGGAGTGAATACCGGGTCGAGGCGCTCCTCTCGTTGATCGTCCTGTTTTCCCTCATCCCGATTCTGAAGCGGCCGTACGAGCACTACATTACCGCGTTCCTGCCCGTGGCCTGCCTCCTCGCGGTTCTCGTGGCGAGGGGCTGGCTCGTCCGCTTCCCGCGCCGGTGGGTGATCGCCGCACTGGCGATTCTGTCCCTCGGGACGGTGCGCCATTATGCCGCGTACGTCATTCCGCCGCTATTGCGCGGGGAACTGGCCCAACAGATGGCGGTGAGCGATCGGATCGCGAGCCACCTGCTTCCCGGCGAGCCGCTCTACGTTCTTGGCGGCGAACCGAAATACTACGTGTTCACCGGGCATTTCCATACGGACGAAGTGGTGTTCGTCATCAAGGACTGGGAACACCTGAGGCCGCCGCAGACGGTGTGGGATATCATCATGAACACGCCGGGGTTGTACCATGTGCTTGTGGTGGAAGGCGACCTGAGCGCGGTTGGCCCGGTAGTGGAGGCGGTTCGCGAACAGGGGACCCATCTGTTCACCCAGCGCATCGGGAAGCTGGAAACTGTCTCGCTCTACCGGATCAACAGCGAACCGTGAGATCGGGGGGCGAGGGAACCAATCTGCACGATTTGAGCGTTTCTACGACACGGGCTTTTTTTGTCGGCGTCGAGACAGATGGTGTCGCATGATCCGCTTTCTCCCCATGCCATTCTTCTTCGCGTTCCTTCTCGCGGGGTGCGCGTTCTGCGCCCCGTCGTACCGAGGCCCCATGTCAACCCATTTCGACGGTGAGAAGTTCATTAATCAGGCGCCGGTGCCGGACCACGGGTTCAGCGATTTGGTCCGGTGGCGGTTCAACCGTGAGCCCGGCGTGTGGAACGACTCCAACGGTGTTTCACCGGGGCCACCTCCCCCCGAACGGATTGGTGGCGGCGAATTGCGCGTCACGTTCGTCAACCACTCCACCGTCCTGATCCAGATGGACAGCCTGAACATCCTGACAGACCCCATCTGGTCGGACCGCGCCGGACCTACCACGTGGTTGGGGCCGAAGCGTGTGCGGCCGCCGGGCATCCGGTTTGAGGATCTGCCGCCGATAGACGTTGTAATTCTCAGCCACAACCACTACGACCACACCGACATTCCGACGCTCCAGCGGCTTTTCGAGCGCGATTCGCCGCGTGTCTTCGTTGCCCTGGGCAACAGAGCGCTGATGGAGAAAAACGGGATACCCGGTTCCCATGAAATGGACTGGTGGCAGGACACGCTCCTGTCGCCTTCCCTGCGGCTGACATTCGTTCCGGCGCAGCACTTTTCCGCGCGCGGACTGGGCGACCGCAATGAGACGCTGTGGGGCGGGTACGTCCTTGAGGGCGACGCGGGGGTCGTCTACTTTGCGGGCGACACCGGCTGGGGCCCGCAATTCGAGCAGGTGCGCGACCGTTTTGGCCCGATTCGGCTGGCCATCCTGCCCATCGGTGCCTTCAGGCCACAGTGGTTCATGGCAGCCGTGCATATCTCCCCCGAGGAGGCCGTGCGTGCGCACCAGCTCCTTGGCGCTGGCACCAGCATGGGCGTGCATTTCGGCACGTTCCGGCTGGGGGACGACGGTCAGAACGAGCCGGTGGAAGGGCTGGCGAACGCGCGGGAGTTGCACAATGTGTCGCCGGACGCCTTCTGGGTTCTCGGCTTCGGCGAAGGCCGCATGGTGCCGCGGGTTCCCGTGGGCACGCTCAGAAGCGCGGAGGTGGTGGAACAGCGCCGGTGAAGGCGCGCCGCAAAATCTCTCGGGTACGCGTTTTGTAACAGAAAACGGGAGGCCCCCGCGCCGGCGCCTCCCGCAAGTCTTGTTTTCCCGAACTGCTTCAGAAGTTGAACACCGTGGCGAAGGTGATTTGCCGCTGCGGCTCTACCACCAGCGGGTCTGAACCAACCGGCCGGAACAACCAGCGGGTGGACCAGATCATCTCGACGCCCGGGGCAAGTGTGAAACCAACGCGGTAACCGTAGGACATGTCCACGGTCTTCTGGAAGAACCCGTCCCCGTACAGCCCGATGTTGTCCTTGGTATAGAATGCCTCGATCCTGCTGAGTTTCGGCACCATCTGCAGAAGTCCCCGATCCACCCCTGCCAGCGCGGACAATCGCTGCTGATTCGTTGGTCCGTGGAGGTACTGGTACTGAGCGCTCGCTTCACCGAGAAGCGGCACGCGAACCGCGGCGTCGCCGAACACGCCGTTCAACGTCTGCCCGGCAAGGGCATTCAGCGACTCGTCCTTCAGGGTGATCACTCCGGAGTCAGCGCTTACTGTGGCACGGTTGTGGTCGTACCGGGAATTAAAGTACTCCGGCTGGAACTCGTCGCGCAGGTGACGGTACTCTATGCGCGCCCGTACCGGCCCGACCACCGCCATCAGACCCGGTGCGCCGAAGCCCCAGCCCGTAGCGCGTCCGTTCATGTCGTTGTCGTCGAGGCTGATACCCATCTGCGCGTAGGTGATCAGCGCGAGGCTCGGTTTGTCAATCAGCTTCATCGCAACGTCGGCGCCCACCATACCGTAGCTGTCCGTCTCGCGGTTGCCTTCGCGGTAGAGGCTGTCCCGCCGCGCGTATTTCGCCCAGTCGATGGGTGGCTGCCCGTTTGCAACCAGGATTGCGTTGAGCGCATTCTGGTCGGCGGGGTTACGTATCTGGCTGTAATTCACGCCATCAGGGCCGATGCGCGGCTCAAGAGCGTCTGGCAGTCCGTCGTTGTTGTTATCCGGCAGGCCGCCGTACTGGTCCACGTCGTACACCAGCGACGCGCCGACTTCAAAAGGCCCCAGCCCCTTTGCCACCCGACCACCGACGACCGGCCCGCCGTTGGTGATGTCAAGCAGGTTGTTCAACACGCCCTGTACCGCGATGCCACCCGCCGGATTCAGTTCGAAGTGGATGCCGAGGTTCTTCACACCGGGGTAATCCAGCGTGTTCCGGTAATGGGACATCAGGAAGCCATAGCCCAGTGTCACGTCGTCGAGGCCCATCAAGCGGACGTAGATCGGGTCTCGCGGCTGCCCGTAACGGATGTAGTATATTTTTCGATACAATGTGCTCAGGACCTGATTGAAGTTCCCAAACTGCCATCCGCGGCTGCTGAGACCGCCTTCGCTGTTGACGAAAAATTCAATATCCGCCGCGATAGCCAGTTTTCCGAACGGCATCTCCCTGCGGAATGCGAGCCGCTGCCATTGCTCGCCGTCAATGGTGGTAGACCCGAGGGAGATGGACTGGTTGGTCGTGGTGGCGCTTGCCGTAACATCCTCTGCCGGTGCCGGAACGGCGCCCAGCAAGAGGAGTATTCCCACGACGATCAGCGGTCTCGCAATTCTGTGCAGTTGTTTCATCGTGCACATCCTTTCCTGTGCTCTCCGGGGTGATGCGTTCGCGCGATGGGATTGTCGTACGAAAAATGATACGCGCAATTTCGTTCGGGTGCGAACCACCCCGTTTTCGCGGGCACCACGAAGCACCCCCGTTCGTATACTCTAGGAAGACGTTGTCTGCGTTGCGACTCCCACGCTGGTGAATGAGCTTTCCCATGCCGGAATTTCAACTCGAAAGTGATTACATCCCCCAGGGCGACCAGCCCCGCGCCATCGCCGAACTGACCGAGGGCATCCTGCGTGGCGACCGCTTCCAGACGCTTCTCGGTGTAACAGGGTCTGGCAAAACCTATACCATGGCGTCGGTGATCGCGAATGTCCAGAAGCCCACGCTGGTGGTTTCGCACAACAAAACCCTTGCGGCTCAGCTCTACGGGGAATTCCGGTCGTTCTTCCCGCACAACGCGGTGGAGTATTTCATCAGCTACTACGATTACTACCAGCCAGAAGCCTATATCCCGCAGAGCGACACGTATATCGAAAAAGATGCGTCTATCAACGAAGAGATAGACCGCCTGCGCCTGAAGGCCACGAGCGCGCTGTTCGAACGCAGAGACGTGGTGGTCGTCGCGTCGGTGTCGTGCATCTACGGGTTGGGGTCGCCGGAGGAATTTCGCCGCCAGCTTGTGGTGCTGGAACGCGGAAAACGGGTCAACCGCGATGCGATGCTGCGCCGGCTGGTGGACATTCATTACAGCCGCAACGACTTCGCGCCCGAGCGTGGCACGTTCCGCGCCAGGGGAGACATTGTGGAGGTTCGGCCCGCGGATGAGGACTACGTGATCCGTGTCGAGCTGTTCGACGACGAGGTGGAATCGCTCTCGATCACCGACCCGCTCACCGGCCACGTTCTGGAAAAACGGGATCGAGTGGCGATTTACCCCGCGAAGCATTTCGTCACCACCGTCCCTCAGATTGAAGCGGCCTGCCAGAGCATCATGGTGGAACTCACGCAGCGGCTGGACGAACTCCGCAGGGAGAACAAACTCGTCGAGGCGCAGCGGCTGGAAAGCCGCACCCTGTTCGATATCGAGATGCTCCGGGAGGTGGGCTACTGCACCGGCATCGAGAACTACTCGCGCCATCTCTCCGGACGGCAACCGGGTGAGCGCCCCGCCGTACTGCTGGATTACTTCCCCGAAGACTTTCTGATGATCGTGGATGAGTCGCACGTGACGATCCCCCAGTTCCGCGGGATGTACGCCGGCGACCGTTCCCGCAAACAGATGCTTGTGGACTACGGCTTCCGGCTCCCCTCCGCGCTGGATAACCGCCCGCTGTTCTTTGAGGAGTTTGAAGCGCTTATTCCGCAGGCGGTCTTCGTCAGCGCCACGCCCGCCGATTACGAACTTGAAAAAAGCGGCGGGGTGATCGTGGAGCAGGTCATCCGGCCCACCGGGTTGGTGGATCCGGAGATCGTCGTAAAGCCGGTTCGCGGGCAGGTGGACGATCTGCTCGAACAGGTACGGAAGCGAATCGCGGTGGGCGAGCGCACGCTGGTGGCAACGCTGACGAAACGTATGGCGGAGGACCTGACGAGTTATCTGGAAGAAATGGGTGTGCGCGTGCGGTACATGCACCATGAAGTGGATGCCATCACGCGCGTGGAGACGCTGCGCGATCTCCGCCTTGGCGAATTCGACGTACTGGTAGGTATCAACCTCCTGCGCGAAGGGCTCGACCTGCCGGAGGTTTCCCTCGTAGCGATCCTGGATGCCGACAAGGAGGGCTTTCTCCGCTCCGAGCGCTCACTCATCCAGACCGCCGGCCGTGCCGCGCGCCATGTGAACGGGCAGGTGATCTTCTACGCCGACGTCATCACCGATTCCATGCGCCGAGCCATGAGCGAAACCAACCGCAGGAGGGCGCTCCAGCTTGCGTTCAACGAGGAACACGGCATCACCCCGCGCTCCATCGTGAAGTCAATAGATCAGGTGATGGCGCAGACGGCAGTGGCCGACAGCCGCCCGAAGATTGAACCGAAGGTGGCGCTTCCGGTGGTGAAGGGCAAGGACCTCGAGGCGACTATCCGGGAACTGGAACGGCTCATGCTCGAAGCGGCCAAGGACCTCGAATTCGAGAAGGCCGCCGCCATCCGCGATGAGATTGCGGAGTTGAGGACGCAGGCCGGAGACGGGAAGTAGGCCAACCTGCCTGTGCGTCCCGTGCCGAAAGCCAGCCTGGGGCGGTCCCTGAGCCTGTCGAAGGGCCGCCGGGTGATTTTCTGTTATCTCCAACCGGCACCCGCAGGTAGGGCACTCTCGTTGAGAGCGCCGTGTGGTTGTGCCCGGGTCTGCTGACGACGCTCCCACACGGCTGTTATCTTCTTCGTAGTTCCGCAACGGAAGATGCAGCATAACGAGGAGAGCGTTGTGACGCCATTCCAGACCTATCTCAGACAAGTGAACGAGGCTTTTCGTGCGGGCAATGCTACCGAACACACCTACCGCCCGTTCCTCAAGGAACTCATCGAATCGCTGGAAAACGTCATCACCGCGGTGAATGAACCGCGCCACAGCCAGCACGGCGCACCCGATTTCATCATCCTCAAAGGCCCCAATCCCGTCGGCTACGTTGAGGCGAAAGACGTCGGCAAGAACCTCGACGAGATCGAGAAGGACGAACAGATTCGCCGGTATCAGGACGGGTACAGAAACCTCATCCTCACCGATTACCTGCAATTCCGTTGGTACGTCGGCAGGGAACTGCGGATGAAGGAACGGCTCGGGTCGTTCGGGCACGACGGCAGGCTCCGCAGGGAAGACGGCGGCGAGGAGCGTGTGGAGCGACTTCTCCGGGGGTTCCTCAGCGCCGCCGTCCTCGTCGTCGCCACGCCGAAGGAGCTGGCGGAGCGCATGGCCGCGCTGGGAAAGCTCATGCGCGGGAAGATTCTGGACGCCCTCCGGCATGAAAGCGAGCACGGCGCCCTGCACGGCATGATGGGTGTCTTCCGGGCCACTCTCCTGCACGATCTGACGGATGAGCAGTTCGCCGACATGTACGCGCAGACGATCTGCTACGGCCTGTTCGCCGCGCGGTGCAACCCGAAGGCCGTGCGCCCGTTTTCCCGCGAACACGCCGCCTATGACCTGCCGAAAACCAACCCCTTCCTCCGGCAGCTTTTCTCCCACGTGGCGGGGCCGGACCTCGACGAGCGCATCACGTGGGCGGTGGACGACCTCGCCCGGCTCCTCGACATCGCCGACATGGAGGCCATCCTCAGGAACTTCGGCCAGCGCACCCGGCAGGAAGACCCGGTCGTGCACTTCTACGAGACGTTCCTCGCCGCGTACGACCCGAAAATGCGCGAACTGCGCGGTGTCTACTACACGCCGGAGCCGGTGGTCGGCTACATCGTGAGGAGCGTGGATCACATCCTGAAAATCGATTTCGGCCTGCCGAATGGCCTTGCCGACGCCGGAAAGGTGCCGGTTACCGCCCTTGGCGGCGGAAAACACGATGTGCACAGGGTGCAGATACTGGACCCTGCCGCCGGAACCGGCACGTTCCTCCACGCCGTGGTGGACCTGATTCGCGACGCATTCGCCGGCAACGAGGGCGCGTGGCCGCTCTACGTGAAAGAGCATCTGCTTCCTCGCCTGTTCGGCTTCGAACTCCTCATGGCGCCGTACACCATCTGCCACATGAAACTCGGCCTCCAGCTTCAGGAATTAGGGTACGATCTGGGCCTGGGCGACCGGTTGAGGGTGTACCTGACCAACACCCTTGAAGAAGCCACGCTGAAGGCCGACACCCTGCTCGCCCAGTGGCTCGCTGAGGAAGCGAATGCCGCAAGCGAGGTGAAACAGGATGCCCCCATCATGGTGGTTCTCGGCAATCCCCCCTATTCCGGCCATTCGGCGAACGCAAGCTGGACGATGGTGGAAAACTCCAAGACCGGCAGGCCGACAAAACAGCGCACGTGGATCGGCGAACTCATTGAACGCTATTTCCTGTGCGAGGGGAAGCCGCTGGGCGAACAGAACCCCAAGCTCCTCCATGACGACTACGTGAAATTCATCCGCTTCGCCCAGTGGCGCATCGAGCGGACGGGATACGGCATTCTCGCGTTCATCTCCAACAATGGCTACCTCGATAACCCCACCTTCCGCGGCATGCGCGAATCGCTCATGGAGACGTTCGACGACATCTATATCCTCGACCTGCACGGCAGCAGCAAAAAGAAAGAGAAAGCGCCCGACGGCGGGAAAGACGAGAACGTGTTCGATATCCAGCAGGGCGTGGCGATAGGCATTTTCGTGAAGAAACCGGCCCCGTCCCTCATCCCTGCTCCGCTGCGCGGAGCCACTGCCGCGCCGTGCGCGGCATCCCGTCCCCCGGGGGTGGAAGGGAGTAACGAAAGCGCCCCACACGCCATTTCCCCTCTACCTCCGCCGTGCGCCGTGCGCACGCAGGAGATGGGGCAGGCTCCCCCGCGGGGAGCAGGGGTGAGGGAAACAAAAACCATCCGCCACGCCGAACTCTACGGCACACGCGAGGAGAAATACGCCGCGCTCGACCACATGGATCTGCTATCCACGAGTTGGGACGAGGTGGAACCGAGGCGGCCGTTCCTTCTCCTGAAACCCCAGAACAACGACTTTCTTTCCGAATACGAAAACGGAATCCAAGTTACCCGCATTTTTCCTCTCACATCAACCGGGGTCAAAACACACCGCGATCACTTTGTCATGGCATTTGACGAATCTGAGTTACGTAAACGGATAGGGGATTTCCGGGATCTCGGCATTTCGGATGATGTCTTGAGAACGCAGTATGACCTTCCGGACACGCGAGACTGGAAGCTCGGTGCGCGCCGCCGGGCGCTGGCGCCCAATTCCCAATATGAGCAGTACTTCACGCAGTGCCTCTACCGTCCTTTCGACATGCGGCCATTTTTCCACCACAGCAGCGTCGTTGAACTCACTCGCGATGAAGTCATGCACCACATGCTGGCCGGTGACAATATCGCGATCTCCACCACGCGTTCCATCGAAATCGGAAGGGGTTGGGAACACGTGTTCTGCACCGCCAACGTGATCCAGCATCACACGGTTTCAATCAAGGAGGTCAATTACCTCTTCCCCCTCTACCTCTACCCCGTTCCTGAGCAGAACCTCCTTTTCCGGGAGGAATCGCACTGGCCCGCCGGCCCGGGTGGCCGCCGCCCGAACCTTTCGCCGAAGTTCGTGGCCGACATGGCGGGCAGGCTCGGCCTGCGGTTCGTCCCGGACGGCACGGGAGACCTCGAACAAGGCGGGACGTTCGGGCCGGAAGATGTGCTGCACTACATGTACTCCGTGTTCCACTCGCCCGCGTACCGCCGCCGCTATGCGGAATACCTCAAGACCGATTTCCCGCGCCTGCCGCTCACATCCGACCGGGAGCTTTTCGCGGAGCTATGCCGCCTCGGCCGGCGGCTCGTGGCGCTCCACCTGATGAAGGAGTACGGGGACGCGCCCGCGCGGTATCCCGTGGCGGGGAACAATGTGGTGGAGAAGGTGGAGTTTTCGCTTGTTCCCCTCACCTCTTCCTCCGCGCACTTCGACAGGCTCCCGCGCGGCGGGAGCTCGCTCAGTGACCACGCGGAGGCATTCCCCTCTCCCGGTGGGCGAGGGGAACGAGCCGTGCCGGCGCAACCTGATTCCCCTTCCAACGCCGGGGGAAGGGGAGGTTCCGCAACGCGGAACGGGGATGAGGGAGGTTTGGGCCGCGTCTGGATCAACAAGACGCAGTATTTCGATGGCGTGCCACAGGAGGTGTGGGAGTTTCACATCGGCGGGTATCAGGTGTGCCACAAATGGCTCAAAGACCGCAAGGGGCGCACACTCACGTATGACGATATCCAGCATTACGGGCGCGTGGTTGCCGCGCTCGGCGAAACGATCCGCCTCATGGAACAGATTGACGATGTAATCGAGGAGCACGGCGGGTTTCCGTTGAAATAACCGAGTGCCCGGCCGGACGGGAGCCCGTGCCTGTTCCCGTGTGAGCCGCCGCGGGCTCCTCGGTACAACGCTTGGAACGCCTTGCGTTCCCTGCGCCACTCGTAAACCCGCGCCTGCGTGCAGGAACCCCGCGCGCCATTCTGAGTTGTCGCGTGTCGGAGGCGGTCCCTGAGCCTGTCGAAGGCGGTCCCTGAGCCTGTCGAAGGGCCGCCGGGTGAGAAAAAATGCGACCGGCGTATCGGTCCTATGTGTCCCACAGGACCGATACAACGCCTTCTGCCGCAGCACGTATCCGCGGCTAGATGACCTCCAAATAATCCGCATCCGGCAGTTTGGGGAACGGTGCGGTGGGCAACGTCTGGTACCAGAACGCCACCGAGGCCATGTCGTCCTGATTGGGCAGGTAGCGCCCGCCGGAACGCCAGCCAAGGGATTGAATCGTTACGCGGAGGTCCTTTTCGAACCGGATCGGATCCATGATGTGCCAGCGGTAGAGCCCGAACCTCTGCTGTGACGCGTACAGGCCATCCGGGCGGATCACCTGTGGAAGGCCCGCGTACGGGGTAGTGAACTCCCGGTAACCGCCGTTCTCCTTGCCGACATCGAAATTGTATGATCCGCAGAAATAATCCTCGGTACCCGTGCCGCAAATGGTAGGAAATTTCTTGTCACCGTCCATGTAGAACTTGATCTCGCCCTCGCCCCACCAGCCGCAGTTATTTACTCCCCACGCCATGTACGTGCCGACATACTGCCCGCGCCCTTTAATGCCGTCCACGATGGTGTAGACCTCTTTGTACGGCAGCGGGTTGGTGCGGCGGAACTGCGCGTGGAAGTAGGCACAGTCGTCCGGAACCTCGGTGAGGGTGTAATCAACTTGATAAAACAGGGTGACGTCTTCCTTGCCGATGTTCGTCATTGTCATACGGCAGCGCGTGCGGAAAGGCATCTCCCAGTAACAGTTGAGCGCGCGGCCGGGGTTCACGCACACAGGCAGCGAGGAGACCTGCGCGTACTGGTTCCAGCCGCACGCGAAGAAATCGCCTACCGGGCACTCGACGGAGGGGGTTTTTGCATTGTCCCAGTAGATGCGCAGAATCTGGAACCGCCAGTGGCCGCTCGGGGTGAGCCAGATGTGCTGGATTGCGCCGGGGCCCTCGATGTTGGCCATCTCGAACGTCTCCCCCGCCTTTAAACGCACGCACGGGGAGATTTTCCAGCCCTGGCCGAGGTCACGCGCCGCGTTTGCACCGGTGCCCTCCGTGGCCATTCCGCCCTTACCCTTTTCGCCCGTGAAGTTCTCGGCGCTTATCGAACGTGTTTTCGCCGTGGAAAGGCGCGAGAGATTACCGAGATTCATTCCGAGTCCGTTAAAGCCTGCCATGTGTTCCTCCTTGTCAGCGGTACACCCCGTGTCGTTTCACTGATTCGTAGAGCATCAAGAACTTGTCCAGCGTGGTTCCCGGTGCGATGTAGTTCCCCCCCATGAACACCAGCCGTCCCTTTCCTTTCGCTTCGGGGGTGAGTTTGGCGGCCACGGCCGCGTCTATTGTCTCCGCCGAGCCGCGCAGGACGATGTCCGCATGGATCGCCGTGTCCAGCCAGAGGTCGTCGCCCGCTTCTCGCCGTGCCCGCGGGATATCTATCGGGTAGCTCGTGCCCAGGTAGTTGATCAACCCCGTCCGGGCCAGGAAGGGGATATGCTGTTGCACCGAGCCGCACAGGTGGAGGAAATGGGTGCGCGTGGGCGTGGCAAGTTCGTCGAACATCCGTCTGTGGTACGGCCAGACGTGCTCCTGGAACGCTTCCGGGCTCAACATTGCGATGCTGTCGTCCGAGTACGCGAAGTGCTCGAAGGGCATGGGAACGCTGAGCAGACCGCCGAAAATGGCCTTTATGCGCACGATGATTGCCCGCGTGCAGAAATCCATCAGATCGTGGAAATAGGTCGGGTCCTCATAGATGTCCGTGCAGAGTTCGGTGCTGCCGCGCAGATGGCACGCAAGTTCGAACGGGCCCTGCGTGTAAAATCCTGCATAGGTGGGCGGCGCAACCGGGCGCCCGTCAAACTCTTCCCTGGTTGCTTTGTCGCGGAAGCAGTCCATGTATTCCAGCGTGCGTCGGCCGAGGGGCGTGCTGAAGACTCCCGGTATCTCCATCTCATAGAGGATCTCTTTTCTCTTCCGGAGAGGGCCGAAATCCGCCCAGGGAGCGGCGTACTCCTCGAAATGAACCGGGCAACCGAGCCATTCCGGTTCCGCGATGTTCATCCAGTGGACGACAACGGGCGCCCATTTCTCCGGCAGGCCAATTTCGCCATCCCCCGTGGCGATGCAACGGTTGAATTTCTGGACTTCCAGTTGCCGCTTCCAGGCTGCTTCCGGGTCGAAAAACACCTCTTTGAGGGAGTATCCGAACCACGCCTGGTGCTGCCGGAGCCCGATGCCACCGCTGCACGGAACACGGGTGGGCCGGTCGCTGCGGCAGGCCTCCCATACGGCGCGGACCTCATCGTTGTGCCGTGCCACCTCTCCGGGAGGAGGATACTCGGAAATATCCGATGGATTGGGATATGGAGCACCCATTCGCGCCGCTACTTCCCGCCGTCGAGGAGAACCTTGAGCACCGCCTGCGTATCGCTTATGCCGTCAAGCACCGCGTCCGCGCCGGCCTCTTCCAGTTGCGCGCGGGAATAGGGGCCGGTGGTGACGCCGATCGCCATGGCGCCGTTTACTTTCGCCGCTTCAATATCCCGCGGCGTGTCTCCTACAACCGCGGTGTTTTCGGGCTCGGCGTTACTGCCGAATCGTTCGCGGAACCGTTTCCATGCCACGGGAACGAGCTCGGGGCGGGTGGGTGCGTCTTCCCCGAATGCCCCCAGCGGACGGGTGCCGTTCGAGAAGAAGTAGTGTGCCAGCCCGACGCTGCTGAGTTTGATCCGCGCTCCATCGGACCAGTTGCCAGTGAGAAGCCCGAATGCAGCCTCACCGGAGCGTTCGCGCAGTGCGTCGAGAAGCTCTGTTGCTCCGGGCAGGCTGTGGGCGCGCCTTCCGTCCTCGTTCACGAAGCGGGCAAGGTAGTGCAGGTACCGGTCTCGGAATGCCTGCGCGTTCTCCGGCGTGTACGGCACACCGTGCAACGCGAAGCCTTCTTTCAGGATGATGAGATCCGTTTTGCCGGCTTTCTGAATACCGTCGAAGCCGTTTTCTTTGCCGAACAGGTCTTTGCAGGCGAAGTTGAGCGCGGCTGATCCGGCGCCGCCGCCGTCGCCGTCCGCGGTGAGGGTGCCGTCAATGTCGAAAAGGATGTACCGCATACGCCTTCTTTGGTGTAGGGGGTGTACGAACGCGGTTCTCGCTTCGCGCGAATTTGCGCGAACGCGCGGCCACAAATTGAAAGATACGGGCAGCCATGGCGGGGGGGAAACGGTTGCGCGGTGAGCGAAAGTTGCGTCCGATGCCCCGGATGCATATAATTGCCACTGGGGGTTGCAGGGGACAGGAAGATGGTGGACGACAACACTTTGCAGCAAATCACCGAGAGGCTTGTGAAAGGCTTTGATCCCGAGAAAATCTTCCTTTTCGGATCTCAAGCGCGGGGCACCGCGGAAGACCGGAGTGATGTGGATCTCCTGGTAGTGGGTCGTTTCGTCGGCGATCGTTACGCGGTGATGGACGCTATGGACAGATCCATAGGGGAGTTGCGTGTGGCGTGTGACATCGTGCCCGTTACGGCTGAGGAGTTTGAGCTCTCCCGGCACATACCCGGTTCGCTGGCCCGCGCCGTTTCGAGAGACGGGAAGCTGATTTATGCAAGAAGCTGACGGACTGGCCGCGGCGGCGAGGACATGGTACACGGCGGCGATGGAAGACATTTCCTACGCAGAATTGGGCCTTTGCGCTGTGGGCCCTGTTCCGTACAAGCTTGTCGCTTTCCATGCCCAGCAGGCCGCAGAGAAGGGCCTCAAGGCTTTTCTGGTCTCAAGAAACGTTGATTTCCCCTACACTCACAACATTCGGTTGCTGCTCAACTTATGCTCCGACCATGCGGAATGGGTGGAACGACTGCGGGACACAGAATCCCTGACTCCTTTCGCAGTCGCACTTCGGTACCCGGGCATCGGCCGGGAGGTTGCCGCCGAAGAAGCACGAACCGCGGTCCGCCTTGCGAGGGAAGTTCTCGACGCCGTCGGGAAGGCGCTCGACGAACCTGCTCCGTGATTCCGTGATCCACGACTCATCTCTTTGAAAAGACTTCTTGCAAGCTGATGCCGACTTCTTCCACGGGGAAAACGATGTTTTTGCGTGTGCGGGACATGCGTTCGGATCCGGTGCGCCGGGTAGTTGCGTTGGGAGAAAGCACTACTTGGGGGTATTCAGTTTCGGCGAAGGAAAAGTGCTGGGTGAACCAGGTGGTGCGCATGCTGGAGGAGTTCCAAGGCGCGCCGATCGAACTGGTGAATCAGGGTATCGGAAGCAACGTGCTTACTCCCGAGTGTCCGGCGTACCCCTATTCACGGGGCCGGGCGGCCGTTGAACGCGTGGACGAGGACGTGATTGCACTTCAACCCGACATGGTGTTTCTCTCCTACGGCTTGAACGATTCACGGGGTGGAACTCCCACGGAAGTGTTCCGTCGGGCGTACCAGCAGCTCATTGACCGCATCCGTGCGGAAATCGCCCCCATCATCGTCATGTTGAACACGTACTACATGCATGAGGTGCTCTATTCGGAATGCCCGCACTGGGAGGAAAGCAGCTACGACGTGACGGAGCTCTATAACGTTGTGATCTGCCAGATCGCGGAGGCGAACGATTGCATTCTGGCCGATATCTACGCGGCGGAAGCGGGGGTAGACTGGATCATAGACAACGACCATTGTCACCCGAACGATCTCGGGCATCGGATTATCGCGAACCGCGTGTTCGAGGCGATAGTGCGAAACTGCAGCTTCGTGGCAAGGACAATGCCGAAGGAGACGCTCATCGGGCAGTTTTTCACTGCGTACGGCAATGGGCCAGAGAAGCCGGGCAAAAGCAGGGGATGAACGGAGTTGTTCTTTCAGGCCCCTTACCTTACCTCCCACACGCAGGGGCACTCGTAGAATGCGACGTTGAGCTCGGGGAATGCCTCGGCCAGCATCTCCGAGAAGCGCCGCAAGCCGGGGTTCTCGCTGATTTCGTGGCTCGTTTCGATCATGGGAATGCCGGCTTCCGCGGCAAACCGAAGCCCGTAGTCATCAGCCTCGCCCGCAATGAACACCTCGCACCCGAGTTCCACGAGCGCCTGCTGGTAACCCACGTTAACGAACAAACCCAGCCCGCCCCACGGCAACCCCACGCGGCGGACGATCTGGTCCATACCCTCCGGGGCGGCGACCCGCACGGCAGGCATCTGACAGACGCGTTTCGCTCTCTGAACAAGCTCACCCACCGTCGTCGGCTCGATCTCGTACACCTTTACGAGGCCGTTCTCGTGCACCGGTGCGCCGAGATCAAAGAGAGCGGCAAAATCGTCGAAGATGCAGATATCATCCAGCGAACCGTGAGCACGGAGGAAGGTAAGGCTGCCTGCATCCAACAGTTCCTTCCGTTGCCGGTTGACTTTCCAGCCCTGCCAGCCGGCGGGCGGGTTCTTCGCATTGATGACGTCGTACGGATAATAGAGGCTTTCGTGGCCGACGAACAGATCGTGCCGTTTCTCCGTGGCAAATCGGAGCGCGTCTGGCGTCGCCATCCAGGCAACGGTGACGCCGCAAACAGCGGCGTCACCGTTGCTTTGGGGTGCCCCGTCCGGGCGGTGCTGAATGCCTTCGTCCCCGTTCAGCGGGTGGCCGGAGCGCATCTCGATGAAACAGATGATGTCTGCGAGGGTCGGCATGCTTGTCTCCCAGTCCGTGTTCCCAGAGTCTGACCCGCCGGTTCACCGGAGATTCTTCGCTGCGCTCAGAATGACGTTTCCATTCGCTTATCCACGCAGGGGCCGTCATTCCGAGCGTAGCGAGGAATCTCATCCCGGATTATGGAGATGTCCGTTCTCCTCCCTGCCTCATCCTCCGTCAATCCAATCCTGCTGAACTGTGGTGCTCCATCTCCGCCCATTGTTCGTACAGTGAATCGAGCTTCTCCTTGGTGAGGCTGCGTTCCGCGGTGAGGGTGCGAAGCATCTCCCAGTCGGCGGCATGGGCAGGATTACCGAGTTCGTCGTCTATCTCCATCAGGCGGTTTTCCACGTCCATGATCTCTGCCTCGATGTCGGCGAAACGACGTTCACGCTGCCTCCGCCTGCGCTCCAGCTCGCGTTTTCGCTCGTAAGCGGCAAGCCGGGCCGCCTTATCCGCGGGAGAAGTCTCCGGTACAACCTGTTTCGGTGCCGCCTGATCGGTTGCCGAAGCACGGGCAACGGTTTCCTGCGCCTGCTTCTCCCTTGCCTCGGCCTGAGCGGCTTCAAGCGCGCGATAGCCCATGTCAAACACCTGCGCGGCACCGTCTTGAATTCGGATCACCCGCGTCGTGAGTCGTCTGAGGAACGCGCGGTCGTGCGAAACCACGAGCAACGTCCCATCGTACCGATCGAGCGCATTCTCCAGCGCAAGACGAGCGGGAATGTCGAGGTGGTTGGTGGGTTCGTCCAGGATCAACAGGTTGACCTGTGCCAGAACGAGTTTCGCCAGCGCGACCCGGCTCTGCTCCCCTCCCGAAAGCGTGCCGATGACGCGGAACTGTTCCTCCTCGGTGAACAGGAAAGAACCGAGGTACGTCCGGATCTGTTCGGTCGTGAGGCTCGGTTTCACGCTCCAGACCTCGTCAATGACGCGGCTTTCCCGATCGAGCCCTTCGCGGCGCTGGTCGTAGTATCCCGCCTCCACGCCGACGCCGAAGCGTATGATGCCGCCGTCCGGCTCTTCCTCACCGACCAGCATCCGCAGGAGAGTGGACTTTCCCGACCCATTCGGCCCGACCACGCCAACCCGCTCGCCCCTGCGCACGAGAAACGAAAGCTCTTCGAACAGC
The DNA here is from genome assembly GCA_022706085.1 of Candidatus Latescibacterota bacterium. Classification (GTDB taxonomy): domain Bacteria; phylum Latescibacterota; class MWCZ01; order MWCZ01; family MWCZ01; genus MWCZ01. The sequence goes on from JAKJDF010000009.1 coordinate 115,929, forward strand.
GGGAGTCCATTGTACGCCTTGCTCAGCGAACGGACCTCGATCACCTCATTCCCGCCGCGATGGCTTGCTACGAACGAAAGGCTCACCGACCGCTGGAACGGCGGCGGGGTGAGACGCTCCAGTTTCTCCAGTTGCTTCCGTCGTCCCTGCGCCTGCTTGGTTTTCTGTCCTGCGATGTTGCGGCGGATGAACTCTTCGGTGCGCTCGATCATCTCGCGCTGCAACTCGTAGGCTTTCCTCTCTTGCTGCCGTCGCTCCTCTTTCTGAGCGGCGTATGCGCTGTAGTTGCCCCGGTAGTGGACCAGCCGCATGCGTTCGATTTCGACGATTTCCGTCACGACGCGGTCGAGGAACACCCGGTCATGGGAAATCACGATCACTGCGCCTTTGTAGGAGGACAGAAATCCTTCCAGCCACTCTGTCGCTTCGATGTCGAGGTGGTTTGTCGGCTCATCCAGCACAAGCACGTCGGGTTGACGCACGAGGAGCGCCGCAAGGGTGAGCCGGCTCTGCTGGCCGCCGCTCAGCAGCTCCACAGGCTGATCATAGTCCTCCGCGCGGAAGCCCATGCGCGAGAGTACCGACGCACAGCGGGCGTCGTACTCGTATCCACCCATGTGCTGGTATTCGTCATGCACCGCCCCGTAGGCAGCAATGAGGTCCTGAGGCACGTTGCCCGGGGATGAATCGGCAGGCGATTGGTAATCCCGCGCAATGGTTTCCTCGAGGGTCGCGAGGCGACTGCGCAGGTCTGCAAGACGGGCGTCCGCCCCGGCGATATAACTCCAGACCGTGTGGCCCGGCGGCGCGGCTGATTCCTGCCTGAGATAGCCGATGGATACGGCACCCGAGTGCGTAATCGTGCCGCTCGAAGGTGCGATTTCGCCGGCTATGATGCGCGCAAGCGTGGTCTTGCCACACCCGTTAGGGCCAATCAGACCTGTGCGTGTATCATCTTTGATCTGCCACGTGATGCGATGGAGGATTTCATTCGCGCCGTATGAGTGGGAGATTTTGTCAAGCTGCAGAAGAACCATTCCGGAGTGTACCTGTGCGAGGGCGAACGAGTACTGAACAACCTGGTGTACAGAAAATACGAATGAGCGGCGGGGGAAACGCGCGCTGTTTCGGTTCCAGACATCAAATGGCCGGGAGGTGCAGGTGGCGAAGATGACGTTACGGGCGGCCCGCCGGCGGGCTCTTCCCGCAGCCATCTGGGCGCTCGGGTTCGGCTCGTTGTTCATGGACATCTCGTCGGAACTCATCCACAGTCTTCTCCCTGTGTTCATGGTGAGTTCCCTTGGCGCCTCCATGGTTGTGGTCGGTGTTGTCGAAGGCGCAGCCGAGGCGACCGCCGCCTTCGTGAAGCTCTTTTCCGGTGCTCTGAGCGATCGCTTCGGGCGTCGCAAACCTCTGCTGATTCTCGGGTACGCGCTCGGAGCCGCAAGCAAGCCGGTATTTCCGCTCGCGGGCTCCGTTGCATGGGTGTTTGCCGGTCGTTTTGTTGACAGAGTGGGAAAAGGCATCCGGGGTGCGCCCAGGGATGCGCTGGTCGCGGAAGTGGCTCCCGCCACGATGCGTGGCGCAGCGTATGGGCTCCGTCAGGCGCTCGATTCGGTCGGCTCGCTGGCGGGGCCCTTGCTCGCGGTGCCGCTGATGGTCTGGTTCCTCGGCGACATCCGTTCCGTGCTGTGGGTTGCCACCTTCCCGGCGGTTGTATCCGTGCTGGTGCTCATCGCGTATGTGCGCGAGCCTGAGCGCGTGGAAGTACGCGGCGGAACCAGGCCACGCCTGATGTTCGCCGGTGTGGGGCGTTTGCCGGTGCGGTACTGGATTGTTGTTCTGCTGGGCGCCGTATTCACGCTGGCCCGCTTCAGCGAAGCATTTCTCGTGCTGCGAGCGAGGGATACCGGGATGCCTGACGGGCGGGTTCCACTGGTGCTGGTTGTCATGAACCTGTTCTACGCGGCAGGTGCGTACCCGGCAGGATCAGCGGCCGACCGCATCAATCGCCGGGTTCTTCTTCTCGGCGGGCTGGCGCTGCTGGTTGCTTCCAACCTCGTGCTGGCCGGCGCAACACACTCCCCAACCGTGCTGTTCGGCGTCGCGCTGTGGGGCCTTCACATGGCGTTGACACAGGGATTGCTCGCAAAACTCGTTTCAGACGCAACTCCGGGCGAACTCCTTGGCACGGCTTTTGGTGTGTTTCATCTGGTGTCGGGGGCAATGCTGCTTGCGGCGAGCGTTGTCGCCGGCGCGCTGTGGACCACCAAAGGCGCGGCAGCCACGTTTCTTGCCGGTGCAGCGTTCGCTGCGATTGCGGCCATCGGTGTGTGGGGTGTTGCACGGCGTTCCGCGCCGGAGCCGTGACCGGTTCAGAATGGTGCGAAGATGTCCTCCGCTCAGTTCGCGGAGAGTGGATAAGAAAACATAAGAAGCTGCGGGAGAACCTCGCCAGGAGGGAGAACATGAGACACGGAACCGTTGCCGCGGTGTGCATCGCAACCGCGATGCTTGTGAGTGCGTTCGAGGTACACGCGCAGGAGCCGCCCGGTCAGCAGGCCCGACCCGCGCGTATGCGTGATGCCGTGGTGATCGGCGAACAACAGGCCACCATCCGCCTTATGCCGCTCAAAGACCCGAACCTCGCCGCGATTCTGGCGCTCGGAACGCCCGGCATGGGGCATTTCTACGTCGGCAACTGGAAACGGGGAGCCGCATTCCTCACCGGTGTCGTGGGATCCTTCGTTGCGGTAGGGCTGGCCGCCGATAACCTGGCGCTGACCGTCGAGGACTACGACATGCCGGCCCACGGGGGCAACGCGAACGGCGTAGTGGAGGTTGCGGAATACCGGGCGTGGGAAAAGAAAAGAACGCGGGACCTGAGCGAGATATCCACCGCGCGAAAGGCCGTGATGCTGACCGGGCTCACGAGCGCCCTCGGCCTGTACGTCTGGAACATCTTCGACGCTCACTCCCAGGCGGAGGATTACAACCGTCAGCTCTATCGGGACCTCACCGGCGTACGAGTCGGGCTCTGCCCCGGGCCGCACGGGATGCGAGGCATGATGTCGGTGCCGATTCGCTAGACGGGTGGATGACACAATCGGGGCGCAGAGGCATTGGTTTGGTTTCTGCGCCCCTTTCATCTCCATTCAACCCATCCGCCTCCTGCCGGTTCCGTCCTCCAGATAAGCGTGCCTTGCCGGTCCGTTCGAAGCACCGTTGCCCCGCTCACGCGGAGCCGCTCCAGCGTCTCCCGGGCGGGGTGGCCGTAGGAGTTGCGTCCCACGCTGATGACGGCGTACCTCGGCCGGGCGGCTGCCAGCAGGGTATCGCCGGTGGAAAAGCGGGACCCGTGATGAGCCACCTTGAGCACGTCAACGCGCGCGCCCGACTCGGTGCGCAGGAGCCGGCTGTACATCCGTTCCGTCTCCTGCCCGGTGTCTCCGGTGAAAAGCAGCGTGTCGCCGTGCTCCACGATCCGCAGCACAAGGGAGCGATCGTTGTCGGAACAGCGCGCGGACCAAGCTGAATCCCGCATCGGGGACAGGAATGTCAGCCGCGCGGTACCCAGCCCCGCCACCGAATCACCTGCGCCTGCAACCTGAAGTCGCCCCCCGCGCTGCCGAATGTTCAGGGCAAGCACCCGAAACGCGGACGCGGTGTCTCCCGACCCGTTGTACCAGACGGCACGCGTATCCACTGCTCGCGCGACTGCGGGCAGGCCACCGAGGTGGTCGCTGTCGCTGTGCGTAACCACGATTGCATCCACCCGGCGGATGCCGCGCGACCGCAGATACGGCACAACCACCCAGTCACCGGCGTCCCAGCCGGCTGTTGCGGGTCCTCCGTCAATCACGATTGTGTGCCCGGTGGAAAACCGGCACACCGCGGCGTCGCCCTGTCCCACATCGAGAAACGCGATTTCGGTCGTCCGGGGCCGGTGTATCCATATCCACCACACGGCGATATTCGCGTAGATGAGGCAGGCAAACACCGCGCCTTTTCGCAACCCCTTTCTTTTTGAGATCCACCAGATGGCGCAGGTGCACATGCCGTAGACAAGCATCTCCGGCCATGTGGGGGAACGGACCCAGGTTGCGGCGTAGGGCCACTGGGCGAACCATTCTCCGAGCCGCAGCACCGCTTCGAGCACGCGCGCATTTGCGGCATTGATCGCAATCGCAACGAATGGAATCCATCCCACCAGCGCCGATGCTACGCTTGCCCATATGCCCACGCTGACAAGCGCCGTGATTGGAAGGTTTCCGACAAGCGCGAGCAGCGACATGCGCCAGAAGTAATGCGCGGTGAGCGGCGCAGTGGTGAGATTGGCAGCAATTGTCGCGACAGTGAGGCTGACGGGATACCGCGCCCACGCATGCTGCTGGAGGAACCGGAACCGTTTGAGCCGCTCTTCCGCCAGGGAGCCGAAGCCCATCAGGCCTGCCATGGCTGCGTAGGATTGCTGGAATCCGATGTCGTGAAGCGCGGTGGGTTGGATGAGCAGCGTGATGAGGGCGCTGAGGGCAAGCGCGTTCCACGGGTCGGAGCGGCGCTCCACCGTGTAGGCAAGCAGAAGCACCGTCGCCATGATGCACGAACGGACCATCGGCGGATCGTTGTTGGCAAGCTGCGAATAACACCATGCGCATGCGATCAGCACCAGCGCCTGCCAGAGCCCGAAGCCGAAAAACCGGCGCAGCGGCACCCCGATCCCCACCAGCACGATGGCGACGTGGAAACCGCTCACCGAAAGGATGTGGATCACTCCGCACGCACTGAATGCCTCCATTGTCCGGCGGGAGAGCCCGTGGCGTTCTCCCAGCACCAGTCCCGAGGCGAGCCCGGCGGCCTCCTCCGGCATTCCAGTCGTAATCGCGCGTTTGACGTATCTCCGTGCGTGATCCCAGAATGCGGTCCACGCGTTTCGTGGTACGGGCAGCGGCGCAAGACCGCCCGGTTCGGAGGCGGCAAGCGTCGCCGAGTACCCGCGGTAGCGGAGGTATTCACCGTAATCCATGGTTCCGGGTGCGGACATACGGGGCAGCGCGCGCAATGAGCCGGTGATCCGCACGCGTTGGCCGATGCGGGGAGCGCCGAGGGCAGTATCCATCCGCACGAACACGTCAACGGGCCCCAGCGCCGCGTTCTCCGCCGAAGCAAGCGTGTCCGCCTTCAGGCCGAACCGCCACACGCGGCCCCGCGGCTCCGGGGTGGTGGTGAGTGTCCCGGAAAGAGCGACGCGCTGGTTCACGAGACGGGAAAGAATGGCCGGAGACGGGCGGGTTTCCTGCCAGATGGCGACACGGCCCCATCCGAGAAGCATGCACGCGCCGCTCAGTGCAACCAGCGGGACGATGCCGCGTCTGTGGCGGACAAGGGCCGCTCCCGCCACCGTGGCCAATGCAAACGCACCGATAACCAGGAGGCCCGGTGAGCCGCCCCACTCAAAACCGCTGAGTTCCCCTGCGATCCAGAAGGCGACCGCCCACGCGGCGGGCCGGAGAGCAGTCCTCCGGGGCGGTTGTGGAGCCTCATCCATGCCATCCGGACCCGATCGAAAGGGTTGGAGCACCGTTACGCCGGAACAGTCGCCCCGTGTTCGCGGGGCAGGCAGCTGATGTCCTCGAACGCCACCTCGCGCAGGATCTGCGCGGTGAGCGCCTCCTTGACCGGTCGTCGATTGGCAAGCGGCCAACGGCCCCCGTGACCGCCGGCGGTATCGAGATGACCGCCCCCCTCAGCAGGTGTGTTCGGTCCGGGCGATGATTTCCTCCTGCAGATCCGCCCATAGCGAGGTGAAGGGCGCGCTGTATCCCGCTACGCGCACCATCAGCCCGGTGTATTTCTCGGGGTTCTCCCGCGCATCCTCCAGCATTTCGCGCGTCACCATATTGAACTGGCACTGCTGTCCACCGGCGAGAAAGTGCCCTTCGATCAGCGCCGCCACGTTGTTCACGCCGCGTTCGTCCGCAATCAGCTCCGGGTTCAGCTTGATGTTGAGCGATACGGCGGTGGGCAGAAGGGCATGCGGCAGCTTCGCCACCGAATTCAGCATCGCCGTTACCCCACGACGATCCCTCCCGTGAACCGGTCCGATGCTGTCGGCGAACGTGTTGCCGCTCAGGCGGCCGTCAGGGGTCGCGCCGGTCATGCGGCCGAATTCTACGTGCATATTCTCGCCGCCCGCCAGAGTGCCCAGGATGTATTCCCCGCCACGGAACGGTTTCCGTCGCTTCATGATGTCCGACATCGTCTTTATGATGCGCACCGCGATGCCATCCACCGTCTCGTCGTCGTTGCCGAAATGGGGACACCGGTTCAGCACCCGCTGCCGCAGCGCTTCGTGCCCCTGCCAGTTATCCCCAACGATGTCGGCGAGCTGCTGGAGGGTAAGTTCGCGGTTTTCAAACACCAGCGACCGGATTGTCGCGAGGGAGTCGGTCACGTTTGCGATACCGATCACATCCCAGTTGCAGTGGTTATACCGCGCACCACCCTGGGTGTACCCGCGGACGTTTTCGATGCAATCGTTCACGACCAGAGATGCGTGGAGATTTCCGCCCGGTTCCTTCGCGGCGGCGATGTCGCGGGCGAGGGACGCCTGGTGCGCTCGTTCGGCCACGGTATCCATCGCCTGTTCAAACGCCGCCCAGAGCGTTTCTTCATCCGTGATGGCGGCGAGATTGGCTCCGGGGCCGAGGTTCGGTTCAAGCCCCAGCATCAGCCTGAGAACCTTCGGCAGGTTGATGAACCCCTCGACACTGCCCATCTGCGCCTTGCCCGTAACGATCACCTCATGGCAGCCCGAAAGCGAAAAATCGCGCGCATCCTCGATTCGGATTCCGGTTCTGACAAGCGCCGGCACGATCTGTTCGTCGTTACAGAAATCCGGATTCCCGCAATGGGTGCGCAACACCCGCACCGCCCGGCGGAGCACTTCCCGGGGCATGTTTCTGTTCCACCGTACGCCTATCTGCGGTCGGTTGAGCCTCAGGTCCTCAGTGACGTCGAGGCACAGCAGCGTCACGTCGTTGCTTGCGTCACTGCCATCAGCGTGCACTCCGCCGAGGGTGAGGTGGTGGAACGCGCTCACCGCGCCCCGCGCACCCGCCAGTTCGAAATACTTCACCCACAGGCACGAAAGCAGTTCCCCCGCGAAATCCGGCGTGATCAGGCCCTTCTCGAGGTCGGAACGGTAAAACGGATAGAGGTACTGGTCCACCCGACCCGGCGCATCGGCGAGGAAGAAGAAGCAGAACCACGCCGCCTGACACGCTTCCCAGAATGTTGTCGGCGGCTTCGCGGGAACCCTGCGGCAGTTCCGCGAGATGGTCTCCAGTTCGCCGCGCCGTGTTTCGTCTATTGTTTCGGCCGCCAGTTCCGCCGCGTAGTCGGCATACCGGTTACAGAGCGCGATATACCCTTCCGCCATGATCTCCAGCGCCGCCAGGAAGTCCCGCTTTTCGAGGAGGTCCTCTTCATCCTGCTGCAGGCGGGCGGCGCGGTTCCGAATCCGATGGATCAGCCCCTCGAACCCGATGTCGAAAATGGTGGCGTAGTCCATGGTGGTGTGGTTGCCCGCGCCACTCAACATGCCTTCGTTGAAGAACTTCTGCACCTCGTCGGACACGTTCCAGAAACACTTGAACCCCTGCCGGCCAAAAATCTCCGGCACCACGTTCTTCTCCGGATCGTACGCGATGCCGATGTGTCCCCCGACGATCAATTCATCCTCGAGTATTACCAGCGTCTGGTTCCGCCGGTAGTGGGCCCATGCCTTCGCCTCGCGGATGACCGCCGGCTCCCCTTCGGTTTGCGCCAGGGACTCCTTTCGGAGAGCATCGCGTTCGGGGTCGTGCACGCCGTAGCTGCGAAGGGCCCGGGCGCGAATTCGGGCAATCCGTTCGTTCATCGAGCATCTCCTGAGAATTGCGACGGTACACCATCTCGTGCAGTGATCCGGGGCGCATGCATCCTGCACCGGAACCAAAGGTACCGACAGCGGATCGGCTCGGAGCAACGGGGTGGGGATTTGTGGCAACGGTTGCATGGAACCCGGGAACGAGCGGAATAGGAATCACGCGGTCGTTATTGGCTTGCGCGTGCTTTCCGGGTTTGCCAAGCGCTACGTAGGGCCGGGTTAACCGGCCCGCCTCCTTTTGCGCTGCGGGCGAGTGTCAACGAGCCAGCACCATCCGCCTCGTCACCGACCCCTGCGGCGCGGTCAGCCGGTAGACATACACCCCGCTGGCAACGTCACGGCCATTGGCGTCGCAACCATCCCAGACGACGGAGTGCTGGCCGGCCTCGGAATTGCCCGCTGCCAGATTGCGCACGAGGCGGCCGTTCACATCATACACCGCCAGCGTCACACTCCCCGCCTCAGGCAGGGCGAAGCGGATCGTGGTGGACGGGTTGAACGGGTTCGGTGTGTTCTGTTCCAGCGAGAACTCATGCGGCTGTGTGGCTATTCGCGCCGTCAATGCCCCCTCGTTGAACTGGAGGGAACGCACTTCGGGCGGAGCGGACAGAGGATCCGCTGACGTGACGGCGAGAACGATGTTGCTTCCGGCAGGCAGCGTGACAAATGCCACGGAAAGCGCATTCTCCACCCACCGTGTCGCCATCATCGTGCCACCGTTCAAGTGGATACCGGACGGCGTGTTGAAAATGAGGGTCAGTTCGCCGGACTCGATTGCGTCCGCGCGGTCGGCAACCAGATTCCATGACCCTTCCGCGAAGACCCACGAAAGCGTGCAAATGCCTCCCGCGCCGGGCCGTTGGTTCGCCTCCTGCTCCTCAACCGGGAACACCAGGGCGGGGTCGAGCGCGCGGCGGAGGATGTAATACGCGTCCTGTGCCGAGACATACCCGTTCCCCGTGACGTCCGCGCGTTTTTCGATGATAGACGGAACCAGCCGCACAAGGAACTTGAGGACCTGTGACGCGTCCTGCGCCGATACGGTCCCGTCATCGGTGACGTCGCCGTACCGCTCAACGCCGATCTGCACCCGCCCGTTCACGAGCCCGGCCGGCATTTCGCCGATGTTGGACACCGGATAGGGCACCCACCGCAATGGAATCACGGTTCCAGACGTCACTCCGGACGCTACGGTGAACGAGAACACCATAAGAGTGTCGTCGCTCATTTCCGCCAAGGCGCTGCTGGACAAGGACACGAAAACGGTGTCACCAACGATGTTCGCGAACACCTGAACATCCGGCGAGTCCCCGAACCGCACCGAGGTAACGAAGGGGTCCGCCGGGGTCAGCAGCGATGCGTCCGCCACAAACGCGAAGTTGATCCCTCCTGTTGGCGTGAAACTGGCCCGAACGGGCACCGAAAGTGAAGCACCGGGGTCGGTCATCAGCCGGGGCAGCGCCAGGAGCCGGCCTGTTCCCGCGAGTTCGCGCATACCAATGTCGGCACGGGTTCCATCAGGGTCCTTCGGCGAGGAAGGGTCACCCGCGTCGATGCAGGGAGAACTGTTCTGCAGATGGAAATTCTGGTTCGCCGGGTCGACGAACAGCGGATCGGCGTTTATGTTGCCGGTTCCCGTTAACGTGACGCCAAGATCGCAGTAGCTGGCGAGGATGGCGCCGCCTGAACCGGTATCGGTATCACGGGTTGCGTTGCCCCAGACGATCGTGTTCTTCAGCCTCGCCACCGAAGCCCACACGCCAATCCCTCCGGCCGGGGTGTTGGCGTCCATACCTGTGTTGTCGGTAATCGTGCAGTTTTCGATCTGCGCGGTGGAGCCGTCCGACATCCAGATGCCGCCTCCGTATTTGGAGGCGGAGTTCCCGGCGATCAGGGAGTTGGCCAGCGTGAGGTCCGCGCCAATAAGGCGGATTCCGCCGCTGTTCCCGGCCGCTTTGTTGCCGGCGATCGTACTACCGGTGATTACTGCGGTCACTGACTCGAGATATAGGCCTCCGCCGTGATGGTACGAAGTGACCTCGTTCCGCAAGATGCCGCAACGGTCAAGCGACAACGTGGCCCCACTGGTTGCGAGCAGCCCGCCCCCCGACCCGGGCGTCCGGTTGTCACACACCAGCGAGTTCGACAGGTCAAGCAGGGCCCCGGAACTCACAAGGCCTCCGCCGCACGCGACCTGGCTTTCATTGCCGGATATGACGACATGCGAACCACGGAGTCGCGTCCCGGCTCCCGTCACGAACACGCCTCCCATCCCATCCGAAGCGTTGCCTACGCCGCTCACGCGGGCGAACGCGAGAGTGCTGCTGTCCCCGGAAGCGAACCGGAGCCCGCCCCACACCGCGGAAAGACCGGGCAGGAATCGGATGCTGTCTTCCGCCGTGCCAACGGCTTCCAGCCTGCCGCTGACAACCATCTGCGCCGGGGCGTCGAACAGCACATCCACTCCCGGTTCGATCGTCAGTGTTGCTCCGACGGCAACTACCACCGGCTTGCTGACGTGGAATGGACCTGTGCTTTTCACCCAGGTGGTGTCAGTCGAAATCAGCACGACGAACGCTTGCGGGAGGGTACCGTTACCCGGACGCACGCCCATGTCAGCACGGGTTCCATCCGCATCGTTCGGTGTTGCCGGGTCACCGGCGTTGACGCAGGGCGAGCCAGCCGCCAGCCGGTAATCGCCCACGGAGGGCATGAGGAACTCCGGGGCTGCGTTGATATTCCCGACCCCTGCGTACACGTCCGCCGCCATCTTCCCCATGACACTGGTGGGGTGGTAAACAGCACCCGCCGGAATCTCGATATCGGAATACGACGCGTTCACTACTCCCTCAAGCTGGGAAAACGTTGCCGGGCTCGGCGCGTTGCCCCAGACGATGCAGTTGATGAGGGTGAGGACTGCTTGGTACTTCGCCCAGACGCCGCTGCCGGACCCTGCCTTGTTGTCGGCGATGGTGCAGTTCTGAACCAGGATCTGCACCGACGGCCGTGAGGCGTTGATGCCCCCACCTCGCACCCCTCCGTCATTGCGCGCGATCAGGCAGTCGGTCATCGTGAACATGATCCCTCCGCCCACCGTGATCCCGCCGCCGTTGTAGATCGCCACGTTGTCGCAGATCGTCGTACGGGTGACGGTGGCCGTGCCGCCCCACAAGGCCAGCCCGCCACCATCGCCTTCCGACACGTTGTTGTTGATGACACAGTGATCAAGCGTGAGATGCATTGCCCCGTCGGCAAAGATTCCTCCGCCAGGGCTCTCCGTCTCACCGGCCACTGATCGCCCGTCGCTGATCCGCACATATCGCAGGTCAGCCGTTCCGCCGAAGATCCGGAGCCGGTTCCACACGGGAGAGGTGCCCTTCATGAACCGGATGCTGTCGGTTTCCGTTCCGATGGCGACCAGCGTCCCCTGAACGAGAAAATGGACATTCGCATCGAACAGCACATCTACGCCGGGTTCAATGGTGAGGGTCTCGCCGGTCGGAACGACGACTTCCGCTGTCACCCGGTACGGGCTGTTCGCCTTCGTCCAGTTGGTTGTGGAGATGGTGCCAGATACGTCCACGGCGGCGGCAGTGCTGTAGAACGCGCACGTCGAAACAAGGGCGGCGTACAGGAGGGTTCTCATTCGCATGGCGAACCTCCTTGGTCCGACCCGGGGGGCGTGGGGTTGGCACGTCGCAGGGGGAACGGACGCGACAGAAGCACAGGACCCAGGGAGGGAAGTGCGTACAGTGTGAAGTATATCACAGAAATCACGAGTTGCCAACGGAAAGCGGATGGCATCGCGCCGCCGGCGCTTACCTCTCCCCCGCCACAAGCGCGGAGGCCCCCCACGCGGTCAGGCCGATCAGGGCCAGGAAGACGACCGACATCGTGGGCAGGCTGACTTCTCCCATGGACATGTACGCGTTGAACAGGATGTCGGCGATCTGTGTTCTCTCCTTTTCGCCGGTAAGCCAGGGAATCCAGCTCGGCGCTTTCTGCCAGAGCGCCCACGAAGCAGCACCCGCCGCCAGCACCCCCAGCGTCAGGTTCCACCAGTATTCGCGCAATGAGGGTTCCGGCACGGCCACCGGGTCGGGAAGCTGTGCGAGCACCATATCGGCGAAGTCGGCCGGTGGGGTGACGGCGGGGAACTCTCGCACCGCAGCCGCAAGGTTGTGTTCAAACCGCGCAACGGCGGCGCAGGTGGAGCATTCTGCAAGATGCCGTTCGAGGGCTTTTTCCTGCCGGGCCTTCAAAGGGAAACCAGCGGCACGCCGCTCGGCAAGGAGGCGGAAATCCGTGCATGTCATGCGGTCCACTCCTCGGAAGAACGCTCGGCAAGGAGCGCCTTCTTGAGATGCGATTTCGCGCGAAACAGATGAACCTTGATGGTATTCATCGGCTGATCAAGAACCATCGCGATTTCTTCGTAACTTTTTTGCTCAAAATAATATAACGTCAAAACTGCGCGGTAATGGACCGGCAGCCGGCTCAGGCACGCCTCCAGCCCTTGGCGAACGTCATCCGCTTCGAACGCCGCGTCCGGCAGGGGCGTTTCCTCGTCCGCAAACCCGTCGATACCGTTGCAGTCTTCTTCCTCCGGGGCAATCTGCACCTCGCGCTCTTGCACCCGCGCGTGCTGTTCGCGCCGGTCGAGACAGGTGTTCCACACGATGCGATAGAGCCAGGTGCCAAACTGCGCATCGCCGCGGAAGGTTGGCAGCGCCCTGTACGCCCGAATGAAGGCGTCCTGCGCCACGTCCTGCACGTCGCCGGGGTTGCGGATGAGCCGGCTGACGAGGGCGAACACGGCATCCTGGTGGCGCTGGATCAACACACCGAAGGCGCGTTTATCGCCTTTCAGTGTCTGCCGCACCAGTTCGCTGTCGCCTGCCGCCAAAACCACGCCCCTTGAATGATGTACCCACTGAACGATGTGACGGTATTCCTTGTGGAAAAGTTACAGCGGAGGCGGGAAGGCGCAAGGCCGGCGAGGGAACCGCGGCGCCGCCGGCTGGCCGGGATGCCCTGTTGATCCGTATCTTTCTAAACTCCAATTCGTTAACGGACACGGTTGCTTGCAGGAACCCCATCCATCTCAGGAAGAACTTCATGCCCGGATTGACCAACCCCTCCGTAGACTACTCCGCGTGGTACAACGAGGTCGTTCTGCAGGGTGAGCTTGCCGATTATGCGCCCGTACGTGGCTGCATGATCATCCGCCCGTACGGATACGCCATCTGGGAACTGATGCAGCAGGCCCTCGACGGCATGTTCAAGGAAACCGGCCATCAAAACGTCTATTTCCCGCTCCTCATCCCCGAAAGCTTCCTTCAGAAGGAAGCCGAACACGTGGAGGGCTTCGCGCCGGAATGCGCCGTTGTCACTCATGGCGGCGGCAAAAAGCTCGAGGAGCCGCTCGTCATTCGGCCCACCTCCGAAACGATCATCTGGAATACGTACCGGGACTGGATACAGTCGTATCGCGACCTTCCGCTCCTCTACAACCAGTGGGCGAATGTGCTCAGGTGGGAGCTCCGCACGCGTCTGTTCCTCCGCACGCTCGAGTTCCTCTGGCAGGAAGGCCACACGGCACACGCCACCGAAAAGGAGGCCATCGAGGAAACTCACCGCATGCTGGGTGTGTACCGGCGCTTCGCCGAGGAGTGGATGGCGCTGCCGGTAATACCCGGAATCAAGACCGAGTCGGAGAAATTCGCCGGCGCCGTACAGACGCTCTGCATCGAGGCGATGATGGGTGACCGCCGGGCTCTGCAGGCCGGAACCTCACACTTTCTCGGACAGAACTTCGCGAAAGCGTTTGATGTGACGTATCAGGACGAGGCGGGTGGCCGGCAACATGTGTGGGCGACAAGCTGGGGCGTCAGCACGCGGCTCATCGGCGCACTCATCATGGGGCACGGCGATGAGAAGGGGCTGCGTCTGCCACCAAGGCTTGCACCGTATCAGGTGGTCGTGGTGCCGATTTACAAGACCGAGGACGAGAAGACGACAGTTCTCGAATCGGCGCACCGCCTCGTGGATTCCCTGAGCACGAGCGCTCGCGTGAAACTGGACGACCGCGATACCGTCCGCCCCGGGTTCAAGTTCAACGAGTGGGAGCTCCGGGGCGTGCCGCTCCGCGTGGAAATGGGCCCCAAGGACCTTGCCAAGGGGCAGGTGGTACTGGCACGCCGCGATACAGGCACGAAAGAGTTCCTGCCGCAGGAAGGGCTGGCAGAGCACGTCTGCGCGACAATGGACGACATCCACCGCACGCTGTTTGAGCAGGCGAAGGCGTTCCGCGACGCGAACACGTTCCGGGTGGATACGTGGGAGGAGTTCCGGGAGCGCACCGCCGGCGAAGGCGGCAGCGGGTTTCTTCTTGCGCACTGGGACGGCACGGCGGAAACCGAAGCGCTGATCAAGGAAGAGACCAAAGCGACAATTCGTTGTATTCCGCTCGACAACCCGCAGGAACCGGGTGTCTGCGTGCGCACGGGCAAACCCTCGAAACAACGGGTGGTCTTCGCGAAGGCGTATTAGAAGGGGGCCATCTCACTGCGTCGAGAGGCTGTTCCGTTCGAAACGCAACCCCGTCGCACCTGCTACGCTGGACGCGCTTCCTCAGCGGTGGCAAGGATCGCATTGAGGACTTCGACTACCTCGGGATCAATCTCTTGCGGTTGCATATATTGCACAAGTTCGTGGAACTGGCTTTTCCGTAACGCCAGTGGAATCCCCAGTTTTTTTGAGTAGTTCCTGAAGACAGGTTCCAGAACCTGTTCTGAGGCTTTGATGTCTCGCGACCAAGGGCTTGGTTGGCCGATCGTCTCCAGTGCTTGAGTGACTTCACGGATTGCCTCTTCCATCGCCTGCTTTTGTCTTTCGGAAAAGAGATTGCCTGGGGCACTTGCGTAGCGAAGCAGGACGTGTGGCGAACACAAATAGTTCTCGATCTCGTTCGCGCTCCACATCCGCTCCACCAGGCCGGAATGGCTCTGCAATTGCTTGTCCAGCCGATCGAACAAAGCGAAGCCCTTCAGATCGGGCTTTGCTTCCCTGAGGCCAAAGAAATGGTCTCGCGCGCGTTGTGGCAGGTCTGTCTGTACGTATTTGACAAAAGCGCTGTCAAGATGCTGGTAGAGGAGATGACCCAGTAATTGAGAGAACGCTTTGAGGATAGCGAGATCCGAGGCGTCCTCGACGTACAGCACCCACCCCTTCTGTTCGGCTTGGAAGTATTGGTCAAATCCAATGTCCTGCAGGGACTTCAGGACTTGGCTTCCTTTGTCGGTTAGGGAGTGGGGTTTGCCGACAAACGCGATGACCCTGTCCCGCCGCGAGGCCGCTTCGCTCAGTACTATTTCTGAGTGACTTGCAGCAATGATCTGTGATTTCTGCGACCTGGCAATATTGGTGATCAGATCGTAAATCTGGCGTTGTCGAAGCACCTCCAGATGAGCGTCCGGTTCATCCAGCAACAAAACAGCTTGCGGATGTGCATACAGGTAGGCAGTGAGCAGCAATGTCTGGAGAAGCCCTCGACCTGAGCAGGTCAGGTCGAGTTCATTCGATGCCCCATCGCGGTAAGACATCGTGATTTCGGCTGTCGTATTTTCGAATGCGGGGTCCAGGAGAGTGACACCAAAAAGCCTCTTGACATGTTCTTTCACTTCGGCCCACTTTTCTTGGTTTTCGACGCACACCTTGTAGCAGACATTCCGGAGGACCTGTGCGGTCTGGCCCATGCCGATCAGAACACCGATCTCCCCGGTCTGTTTGAGGTACTCCCTGTCCGCCAATCCTGACATAGGAGGAAGGAAGGCAATATTCGGCGGTTCCGGGATTTCGGGAACAT
Organism: Candidatus Latescibacterota bacterium; assembly: GCA_022706085.1. Taxonomy (GTDB): domain Bacteria; phylum Latescibacterota; class MWCZ01; order MWCZ01; family MWCZ01; genus MWCZ01. Next base: position 131,726 of record JAKJDF010000009.1, read on the forward strand.
CCATCCTCTGTCCTTCGCCCTCGCCAATCGCTCCCAACGGGCGACAGTAAATCGACTCCACGTTGGCGTAATCGAATTCAAAGCCGCATTGCCAATCACCTCTCGTGCCGATCCCTTCCACAAGGACCCCGATGCGGATGTTCAAGGTTTGTTGTTTCCCGTCGCGACTAGTCCCGCTGCGAACGCGACGACCACGCCACAAAAGGTCCGCCGTCGCAACTGGCAGGGATATCAGGTCGCGACGGTTTATCGCGACTCCTATTCTTTGCTTCGCGGAGCTTTTCCCCAGGCGTTTTGCACGCCATTGCCGGTACCCTATGTCCCAAAGTGCCAGTGCCTGGAGAGCAGTGGTTTTCCCCGAATCGTTTGGCCCTATAAAGACGACGTTCTCACCGAGATCGATGACTACTTCATCGAAGCGTTTGAAGTTCCATATCTTCATTTTTGTGATCATCTGAAAACTCCGCCCTGTGGTGTCAGTTAGCCTCCCGCAAATGGAAAATACCTTTCTGGTGTATGAGCAGCAAATTGGGCCTTGCAGTCACGCGGGAACAGCGCAATGCGAAAGATGGGAAACTACCGCGCAACGCTGGCGCGCCTCCCCGACTGGGAGCCCTTTCTCCTTGCGGAATCGGGTCTCCCGGGCCCGCGCGGGAACCTGGAACTGGCGGCCGTCGTTGCCGATATGGGCACGCGGGAGCAATTCGACCGGTTCCTGTCCGTCCCGCACGATCAGGCGCCGGTGAATTCACCGCACGAGTTTCTGATCTTCTGCGGAGTTGTTGGTCTGGGGCGCCTGCTGGCGGAGGGCGATCATTCCCTCCTCCCGCGCATCCGCCGCTACGCGTCCGATTTCCGCTGGCGAACCCGCGAAGCAGTTGCGATGGCGCTCCAGCGCTGGGGCAGAGCCGACATGGCGGCTCTTCTCGACGAGATGCAGCACTGGGCCGTCGGAAACCGGCTTGAGCAACGCGCGGCCGCGGCGGCAGTGGCGGAACCGGCGCTCCTCAGAAACCCCGCCCATGCCACTCGCGCACTTTCCCTCCTCGATACCATCACCCGCGCTCTCCCGGGAGCACCTGACCGCCGCACGGAAGACTTCAAAACGCTCCGGCAGGGGCTCGGGTACTGCTGGAGCGTGGTCGTCGCGGCGGTGCCGGAATTGGGAAAGGCCACCATGGAAAGGTGGTTCGCCGCGGATAGCCCGGACGTCAGATGGGTGATGAAGGAAAACCTGAAAAAGAAAAGACTTGCACAAATGGATGCGGATTGGGTAACCTACTGGAGGGACAGACTGAAGACGTAATGTGATGAGGAACACATGGTTATTCGCTCAGACTGGCACATTCACTCCCACCACTCGTGTGATCAAGCTGCCCTCAGAATGGCGGATCTCATCCGCGAAGCAGCGCCGAACGGCGTTACCGATTTCGGCGTCACGGATCACATTCACACCCCGTACAATCGCCCGGATATCGTAGCCTCACGCCTCGAGTTTGAAGGCGTCCGCGATAACCCGCGATTCCACTTCGGGGTAGAGGCAAGTTGCGTCTCCAGATGGGAGATTGATGAGATCGCCCGCGGAGGTCACGAGAATCCCGTCTACGGCTTGCGCACAGGCGGCCCGCCGGGGTGCGAACTCGCTATCGCCCTCACCGCGGAAGACATCGCGGAACTCGAAATAGAATACGTTATCGGCGGCACGCACTGGCCGATGTATGTCCCGCTGGAACGGCAGGCGGTGATCCGCGACTACCATCGCCAGAACATGTTCCTCGCCACGCACCCGCTTGTGGATATCGTTGCGCATCCGTGGTGGTGGCACGGCGGATGGGAGGACGCACAGCACAATTTGTCCGCGGAGCCCTGGTTTGACGACTTTGCCTGCATTCCCGAATCCATGCACGACGAGTTTGCCGCCGCGGCGATCCAACACGGGAAGAAGGTGGAAATCAACCTGAACGCGTTGCTGTTGAATCCCCATTATCCCGAAGGGTTCAAGTTCCAGTATCTCGTGTATCTGGCAAAACTCAAGGACCGCGGTGTGCAGCTTTCACTCGGGTCGGATTGCCACGCGCCGCATTACACGGTCGGGTTCGAGCGCGCGGCGCGCATGCTCGAATCAGTCGGGTTTGTGGAATCAGATTTCTGGGTTCTGGAACCGCGTTGAGGCACGGGTGCGCGGCCGTTGGTCCATGCTGAATCGCAGCAGCCGGAACGACCGTGCAGAGGGCACTGAACAAGGAGGGACGCAATGTTTCAAGAGTTCAAAAAGTTCGCGATGCGCGGCAACGTGCTCGACATGGCCATCGGTATCATCATCGGCGGCGCGTTCGGAACCATCGTCAAAAGCCTCGTGGACGACGTGATCATGCCTCCGATCGGGCTTCTCCTCGGTGGCGTCGATTTCTCGAATTTCTTCGTCGTTCTGAAAGATGGGGTGGAGAAGGCGGGTCCCTACGCCGCCCTTGCCGATGCGAAAGCCGCCGGCGCCGTGACGATCGCCTACGGGGCGTTCATCAACTCCGTGATCAGCTTCCTCATCGTCGCGTTCGCGGTATTCCTGCTCGTGAAAAGCTTCAATGCCATGCAGCGCAAGCAAGAGGCGGCACCGGCCGCGGAACCGACCACCAAGGAATGCCCGTTCTGTTTTTCGACCATCGCCATCAAGGCGACTCGTTGCCCGAACTGCACGTCGGAAATCAGAGGCTGAATCATTCCAAAAACGACGGAGGGAGCGCGACGGGTAGCGAACACCACCCCGCGCTCCCTCTCTCGCTTCCACGTCAAACCCCACAGGTAGGGCGCCCTGTCCTCAGGGCGCCGCGTAGGGGTCCCTCAAAATCCTACGTATCTACGTATCCTATATGACCCATAGCCCCCACGGGGAGCACCCCGCCGTGTCATTCTGAACGAAACAATTGACCTCCCACGCCGCGGTGCCCCGCTGCCAGTCCATGCCATGTCACTCCCGAGCAGGCGTTGCGGCGCCACAAGCATCGTGCTACCATCAACACACATCCGCGAAACCGCCACTTCAGGGAGGGCCACCCATGGTTCTGCGACGCAACGGTAACCCGCTTTTCACCCTCGGCGTGTACGAACGCCCGCGCAACGACGACGAATGGGCCGCGTGGAGCAAGGCCGGTGTCAATCTCGTCTGCTGCAGTGCGCGGGAACACCTCGACGCCGCGCACAGATGGGGCATGTTCGGCTGGGTGCCCGTTCCGATGATACTCGCCCCGGAAGACGACGGCGCACAACTCGCCGAACGCATTCGCGCCCTTGCCGACCACCCCGCCCTCGCGGTGTGGGAAGCGCCCGATGAAGCAATCTGGCACGCCCACCGGCAACCGACCAACTGGGCCACCAAACGACTCTGGTCGCTCCCGCCCGAGGATCAGAAATCCGTGCAGGAGCGTCTCGACGCAGTCGTACACGGTCTTGCGCGGGGCTCTGCGCTGGTGCGGTCAATCGATCCCGGGCGTCCGCTCTGGCTGAACGAATCCGGCGCGAACCAACTCACCCTTGCCCGGTGCGTGTCATCCCTCGACATCGTCTCAGTGGACGCGTATCCCGTCCCGCCACGCATCGAAAAGCCGGTTCACCACATTGGGCTCGATATCGACCGGTTCCGGGCGGCCGCGCCGAACAAAGAGGTGTGGATGGTCGAGCAGGCCTTCTCGTGGAACAATCTCTACCCGGAGCGGAAAAAGGCGGAAGCGCCCATCTACCCGACGCTGGAAGAGAGCCGCTTCATGGCGTGGCAGGCGATTCTACACGGCGCGACGGGGCTTCTCTGGTGGGGATCATCGTACGAGGACCGCCCCGCGCAGATCGTAGACACGGTAATGCAGGTGGTGTCGGAGATCAGTCAGTTGAACGCGTTCCTCATCGGGGGAGAAGTGTTCTCCGTGCGTGTGGTGGCGGATACCCGTGCCTACCCGGCCACAGCGCTTGGGATCGGACACATCTGCCGCCGCGCCGGGGATGGCACCCTCCTGGTGCTTGCCAACGAGGATCCGTTCGATCAGGAAGCCATCATCACCGGAGTGGACTGGCTCGACGTGAGCAAGATGCGCCCGGTCTGCGAGCCATCCGCGCCTCTTACCCGCATTGATGAAGGCTGGATCACGCCCATGAGGGGGTACGAGGTGCGGCTGTACGTAAGCGAGCAAAGCGCCGGTCATTGAGTCTGCTCCCGCCGCGCGGGAGCCTGTCGAAATGCGGGCGCGGGGTTCTGGCGGTGGGGCCCGCTTCGTCGGGTCCCACCGCACCGCCCGGCCGACGGGTCCCATACGTCCTGTACGACCTGTCGCTGCCGTACGACCGGGTGAGGGAGCCTGCCCCTTTCGGCGCAGGAAGCCTGTGCAAATGCCGGCACGTTGGATCGAAACGCCCGGGGGCAGCCCGCAGTTTTTCGTGGTCATGGAGGGACGCGCTCCGTCGGGTCCTCCGCGCCTGGCGCAGTAGAATCACCCCTTCTCGTACCCGTATTCCGCCATCGCTGGCCCGAAGAAATCGAACGTGTGCGGCCCTTCAGCCGTCTTCCAGCGGCCCACCGCCTCCGGGCGGACCGGGATCTTCGCCAGTTTGATCCCGAGGAAATCCTCCAGCCTCGGAAGTGTCTCCTCCTGGTTCAGCACGAAATCCTCGAACCGCACCTCAATCCAGTGCGCCGGTTTCGGTGTCGCCTTCACCAGGTCGAACTGGTATCTCCACGAAATCGCCCGTCGTCGGCGTTCGTCGTCCGTGAGGGGATACGGAATGTTGAAATCGGAAAGGTCGTCGGTCACGTGCCCGCCCAGAATGCTGTCGCGCGGGTCACGAATCCAGAAGATATACTTCGCCTCGGGGAACATCCGGACGATCCACGGGAACACCAGCGTCGTTTCGGGAATTTTCCAGCCTTTTCGCGGTGCAGGGCTCTCCAGAACCGACTTCAGATACGTCCGGATCAATCGGGTGAATTCCTCCGGGATGTCCATTGTGTGCAACTGCGACCAGTCCCACCTGAACCCGCCGTGCCATTTGACGTACCGGGCCATCACGCGGCACGCGTCGTACATCGCTTCCGGCGGCACGAGATCGTACGAATCGTTCAGCGGCTCACCCATGTATACGCCGCTCTCAACAAGCGTCTGGGACATGGCGCGTGTCCCTCCGTGGCCTCGGCCGATGACCGTGATCAACGACATGCGGTAACTCCTTTGTTTGTCCTGGATGCGAACCTGAGGGCTAAATGCTTCCCCGGCGTGGCCGGTTGCCATGAAGACCGTGCACAGCCTGCGTCCTCTGGAAAACCTGCCGGATACCTTCGGCCGGGGAACACAGGGAGGCGGGCGGCAAAACGTGCGGAACGCGATCTCCCATTTGACAGCGGGGCACCTGCCGTCAAACGGGGGAATTAAAAAGTTACACACGGCGGGATGGGGACAAAAGTGCCACGAGGGCAATCCTTCGGCGGGGCGCACGCCGTGCGCCCCGAACCGTGCGCCTCGCGCACGCCGCATGCCGCGGCCCATGGGTCGCATCGGGCCCTCTACGACCAGTACGCCCCGCCCCCCAGTACCCGATC